>NZ_AUUA01000004.1 GCF_000439085.1 Leminorella grimontii ATCC 33999 = DSM 5078
GGGCTTTATGGGATATCTGAAAGGTAAAAGCAGCCTGATGCTTTATGAGCAGTTTGGAGATCTAAAGTTCAAATATCGCAATCGAGAGTTTTGGTGCCGAGGGTACTATGTAGATACGGTGGGGAAAAATACATCCCGAATACAAGAGTACATAAAGCATCAATTGAAAGAGGATAAAATGGGGGAACAGTTATCGATCCCATATCCAGGCAGCCCGTTTACGGGCCGTAAGTAACCCATAGATGCAAATGTCAGATCGCGATGCGCCTGTTAGGGCGCGGCTGGTAGGAGAGCCTTATAGGCGCATATGAAAAACCTCCGGCTATGCCGGAGGATATTTATTATTATTCTATTTCGTCGTATTGCGCATGCCTGAATAAAAAGCGCGCTACTCTTTTTTCCCGCTATTTAGTAAAATTACCTCAATATACAGCGCGTTTCGCTACCCGACACCTTACGCTTGGTTTCCCATGACGATGATAACGAAAACAAAAGCAAAGACGATTTACTTCGATTTGAAGCATAAGATTTTATCCGGTGAGCTGAAGGCCGACGCCCGTTTGGTTATCCACCAGCTGGCGGGGATGTATGACAGCAGCGATATTCCCGTGAGGGAAGCGCTCAAGGAGCTGGCGGCGGAAGATCTCATCGAGATGAGCCCGCACAAGGGTTCCAGAGTGAAGAAGCTCTCGGTTAAAGACATGCAGGACATGCTGGAAATCCGCAAAACGCTGGAGCCGCTGGCGGCGCGCTTAGCGGCGGAAAACGCCACGCCGGAGCTGGTGGCCGAGTTGGAAGCGGTGTATGAGAAATGCGTAAAAATGGCGGAAGAGCAAAACTACAGCGACTACTCTACCGCTAACCGCGAATTCCATCAGCTTATCGTCGAAGCCAGCGACAACACCTATCTGAAAAAGCTGCTCAGCGAGCTGTTGCGCAACGAGCGGCGCACCAAAACTATCTTTGACCTGTTTCCCGAAGTCGTCAGCGTTTCTCTGGAAGAACACCGTGAGATGATTCGCCTGATTGAGCAAAAGAAGGGAAAAGAGATGGCGGAGCTGATGCTTAAGCACAAGGCCCGTTCTTACGACAAGCTGCACGCCTATTTTTCTAACCTGCTTAAAGAGCAGGAGAACGAGCAGGAAAAGTAAAAGAAAAGGCGGCCAGGCCGCCTTTCTAACCGAACAAACTCAACCTTTCTCTTTCATGATTTCGTCCGCTTTTTCCCTGGCGTTCGCCTTCACGTCGTCATAGCGGCTGTTGCCCTTGCAGTCCATGGTGACGATAAACGGACCGAAGCGCTTGACGTCCATCACCCACATGGCTTCGGGCATGCCGTTTTCCAGCCAGTGCACGGCCTTAACGCGCTTAACGCCTTCGGCTAGCACCACCGCGCAGCCCGGTGCGGCCTGCAAATAGGCCTGCTTGTATTTTTTAAACGCCGCCAGGCTATCGGCCGCCATGCCGCCTTTACCAATGATGAGCTTAACGCCCTGTTGGCCGACAAAGTCGGCGTGCGGCTCCATGCGGATCGAGGTGGTTGGGCCGATGACGCGAAGCTGCCAGCGGCCTTGGTCGTCTTTCACCATCACCGGGCCGGCGTGAAAAATAGCGCCTCCTTGAAGGTTTTCCGGCAGCGGCCGCTGGCTGTCCGCCAGTTCGCGCATGTTAAGGTGGGCCATGTCTCGAGCGGTGCAGACGGTGCCGGTCAGGTAGACCGCGTCGCCGACGCTCAACTGCTCTATCGCCTCATCTGCCAAAGGGAGCGTGAGTTCATAAATAGCCATGATTATTCCTCCACCTGAAAGAGTGATTCACGACGGCCGTCCGGATAAATGCGAACGCCGAAACGCCGGGCGACCCAGCAGTGGAAATTGATGGTGACCGGACAGATAGCGGTGTGAGTTGCCGCATAGGCCATTTTGACCGCCAGCGTCGTGGTTTTTCCTCCGATCCCCGCCGGGCCTACGCCCAGCCTGTTGATATCCTCCAACAGCTCGGTTTCCAGCTGGTCGAGCAGAGGATCGGGATTGTGGTCCAGCCAGTTGCGGGTACTGATGGCTTCGCGGCTCAGCTTGGCGCTGACGTCCATTTGTCCGCCCAGACCGATGCCAATAGCGGACGGAGGGCAGGGGAAGCCGCCTGCGTTAATCACGGTGTCCAATACCAGCCGCTTTAATCCTTCGTAGTTTTTCCCAAGCGTCGCCGGGGTCAGAATTTTTGACACGTTGCCAAGCTCGGCGCCGCATCCTTTCGCGCTCATGATGATTTCTACATATTCCTGATTGGGAACGTGCTGCAGCTCAACGTTAGGGACGCCGAGGCCCGTGCTGTCGCCGGGGTTATGGCGCGTCAGCGGGTGGACGATGCTAGGGCGAATCAATCCCGCTTTAGTGGCTTCGGTCAGCGCTCGGGGGAGATAGCTTAGCAGCGGGTCCATATTAAACGCCTGTCCGAAGCGGATCCAAACGGTAGGAAAACCGGGCGACTGGCAAACCGGCTTATCTTTTTGGGTCGCTTGAGCGACGTTATCGATCATTGTTTCCAGAAAAACCCTGGCTTCCTGATGCGTTTCTTCTCGAGCGGCATTTTTCATCAGGTGGAGCACATCGGGGGAAATCGTCGTACAGGCGCGGTGAAGAAGGTCGTAAACCTCTTCGTAGGTAATGCCCAGTTCTCTCATTTTATTATCCTCTGATTGGCATTGGTTAATCATATATTATATATAATATATAAAATCGCAATGACTTTTCAAACGGGAGAAAGAAGGGGGCAGGTGGTGAAGCCATATGCTTTTTGATTATGAAATATGCCTAACCATTCTTTATTGCCGGACATTCGGATGGATATTCTTACGTAAAACAACCATTCAGGAATCCGTACCGTTATGTTTGACAAGGCAACGTCCGTACCGCTTCTCCCTATACCGCAAGAGCAGCTGACTCAGCTTTCTTCAGCCATCTCGGGCATGACGTCGCAGCAGCTGGCGTGGGTGTCCGGCTATCTTTGGGGAATTGCGGCACAGGGGCAGGAAAGCGCGCAGATTTTACCGTTAACTTCCGCCGTCGGCGCATCGCCACAGGTGACGGTAACCGTGCTTTCCGCTTCGCAGACGGGCAACGCCCGCAGGCTGGCGGCACAGTTGAAAGACGACCTGCAGCAGGCGGGGCTTGCCGTAACGCTGGTTAACGCCGCGGACTACAAGTTTAAGCAGATAGACAAAGAGCGCTTTCTGGTGGTGGTCGCTTCCACTCAGGGGGAGGGGGAACCGCCGGAAGAAGCGATAGCGCTGCACAAGTTTCTGTTCTCTAAAAAAGCGCCGACGCTTGCGAACACCGCGTTCGCCGTTTTTGGCCTGGGCGATCGCAGCTATGAAAACTTTTGCCAGACGGGAAAAGACGTTGACGCGCGCCTTGCCGAACTGGGGGCCGACCGCCTGCTGGAGAGAGTGGACGCCGACGTTGACTATCAGGCGCTGGCGCAGGCGTGGCGCGAAAAGGTGGTTGAACGGCTGAAGCAAGAACTGGGCAACGTTAAATCAACGGCGGCCGTTTCTGCCGTTGCCGCAAGCGGCGTTGAAGAGGCCGAACGCTATAGCCGCGAGCAGCCGCTGGTGGCTTCTCTGAGCGTAAACCAAAAAATCACCGGTCGGGATTCCGAAAAGGACGTCCGCCATATCGAAATTGACCTCGGCGACTCCGGCCTGAGCTACCGCCCCGGCGACGCGCTGGGCGTTTGGTTTCAAAATGACCCTAAGCTGATTGATGCGCTTTTGCAGCCCCTGTCCCTTACCGGAGAAGAGTCTGTTGAGGTCCAGGGGAAAGTGCAGCGGCTTCGGGACGCGCTGACCTATCACTATGAGCTGACGCAAAACGCGCCGTCCGTTGTTGAACGCTATGCCCGACATGCCGACAGCGAGGCGCTCAGCGCCCTGATTAACGATAAGGCGGCGCTTGCGGCCTATGTAGAAACCACGCCGATTGTCGATATGGTAAAGCGAACGCCTGTGCGCATCGCTGCCGCCGATCTGTTGGCGATGCTGCGCCCTCTGACGCCGAGGCTCTATTCCATCGCCTCTTCGCAGGAAGAGGTAGGCAGCGAAGTCCATCTAACGGTCGGCGTAGTGCGCTATCGCGTTGATGATGAAGAGCGCACCGGCGGCGCGTCCGGCTATCTGGCAGACAGGCTGCAGGAAGAGGGCGATATCGCGGTGTTCGTTGAGAAAAACGACAACTTCCGCCTGCCGGACGACCCCAACACGCCGGTGGTAATGATTGGCCCCGGCACCGGCATTGCCCCGTTTCGCGCCTTTATGCAGGAGCGCGAGGCAACCGGCGCCGCGGGCAAAAATTGGCTGCTGTTTGGCAACCCGCACTTTACCTCCGACTTCCTTTATCAGGTGGAGTGGCAGCGCTACGCAAAGAGCGGCCTGCTGACGCGCATTGATCTTGCATGGTCGCGGGACGCCGAGCAAAAGGTTTACGTACAGGACAGGCTGCGCGAGAACGGCGCAGAGCTTTGGCGCTGGCTTCAGGACGGCGCGCACCTTTACGTCTGCGGCGATGCCGGCCGTATGGCGAAGGACGTAGAACAGGCCTTACTGGATATCGCTTCAACCCACGGCAGCCTGACGTCAGAGCAGGCCGACGATTTTTTAACCGAATTGCGCCTTGAGAAGCGCTACCAGCGGGACGTTTACTAATGAGCAATGAACAACGACAGCCCGGCGAGCCTTTGGGGCCGCCATCCGACAACGAACGCCTTAAGCGCGACAGCAACTTGCTGCGCGGCACGATTGCCGAAGATTTAAAGGACGGCCTGACCGGCGGCTTTCGTGGCGACAACTTTCAGCTTATTCGCTTTCACGGCATGTACCAACAGGACGATCGCGACATTCGGGCCGAACGGGCCGAACAGAAGCTTGAGCCGCTGCTAAACGTGATGCTGCGCTGTCGGCTGCCCGGCGGCATCATTACGCCTCAGCAGTGGCTGGGCATCGACCGCTTTGCCGGGGAGGAGACGCTCTACGGCAGTATCCGGCTGACGACGCGGCAAACCTTCCAGTTTCACGGCGTGCTGAAGGGCAAAATTAAGTCCGCGCACCGGATGTTGAGCCAGCTGGGGCTGGACTCTATCGCCACCGCGGGTGACGTAAACCGCAACGTGCTCTGCACCTCTAACCCGGTGCAGTCGGCGCTGCATCAGGAGGCTTACGAGTGGGCGAAGAAAATTTCGGAACACCTGCTGCCGAAAACGCGCGCCTATGCGGAAATCTGGCTGGACGGCGAAAAGCTGGCTACCGAAGAGGAGGAGCCGATACTCGGAGAGACCTACCTGCCGCGCAAGTTTAAAACCAGCGTTGTGATCCCGCCGGATAACGACGTCGACCTGCACGCCAACGATCTCAACTTCGTTGCCGTAGGGGAAAACGGCCGCCTGACAGGGTTTAACGTTCTGGTGGGGGGCGGTCTGGCGATGACCCATGGCGATAAGCAAACTTATCCGCGCAAGGCGTCCGAGTTTGGCTTCATCGCTCTGGAGCATACGTTGGCGATAGCCGAAGCGGTGGTCACTACCCAGCGCGACTGGGGCAATCGCTCCGAACGTAAAAACGCCAAGACCAAATACACCCTTGAGCGCTTCGGCGTTGAGGCGTTTAAGGCCGAAGTGGAGAAGCGTGCGGGCGTGAACTTTGAGCCAACGGTTCCCTACGTCTTCACCCACCGCGGCGATCGCATCGGCTGGATCGAGGGTATCGACGGGCGATGGCATCTGACGCTGTTTATTGAAAACGGCCGCCTGTTGGACTATCCCGGCAAACCGCTAAAAAGCGGCGTAGCCCAAATCGCTAAAGTGCATAAAGGCGACTTCCGCCTGACGGCCAACCAGAACCTGATTGTGGCCGGCGTCGCGCCCGAAGACAAGGCGCTGATTGAAGGAATTGCGCGAGAGCACGGCCTGATTGACGACGGCGTGAGCGAGCAGCGTAAAAACTCCATGGCCTGCGTCGCGTTTCCCACCTGCCCGCTGGCGATGGCGGAGGCGGAGCGCTTTTTGCCGGAGTTTGTTACCCAAATCGAAGCGCTGATGGCAAAGCGCGGGCTTGCCGATGAGCACATCATCCTGCGCGTGACCGGATGCCCCAACGGCTGTGGGCGGGCGATGCTGGCGGAGGTAGGGCTGGTGGGCAAAGCGTTGGATCGCTATAACCTGCATATCGGCGGTAACCGCGAAGGCACGCGCATTCCGCGCATGTACCGCGAGAACCTGACGTCGACGCAGATCCTGGCCGAACTCGACGAGCTGATTGCCCTGTGGGCCAATGGGCGAGAGGCGCAGGAAGGCTTTGGCGACTTTGTCGTTCGCACCGGCGTCGTTAAGCCGGTGATAGATTCTGCTCGCGATTTTTATGACTAAAAGCGTTAGGTGGAGGGCGAAACGATGTTGAATTTAGACTTGGCCTGGTTGAATACCCTCGACCGGGAGCAGCAGCGGGCCGCACTGGCGCAGACTAACCGTCATCTTGAGGGGCTTAGCGCGGAGGCGCGGGTGGCCTGGGCTTTGGAGAATCTTCCCGAGAACAAGGTGCTGTCGTCAAGCTTCGGCATACAGGCGGCGGTCAGCCTGCATCTGGTCACTCGCCTGCGGCCGGATATCCCGGTGATCCTCACCGACACCGGATATCTGTTCCCTGAAACCTATCGCTTTATTGACGAGCTCACTGAACGGCTGGGCCTGAACCTTAAAATCTATCGCGCCGCGACGTCGCCCGCCTGGCAGGAGGAGCGCTACGGCAAGCTGTGGGAGCAGGGCGTTGAGGGCATCGAGCGTTACAACCAGTTAAACAAGGTCGAGCCGATGAACCGGGCGCTGTCCGAGCTGAACGCGTCGGTATGGTTTTCCGGCCTGAGGCGCGAGCAGTCCGGCAGCCGAAGCAGGCTTCCGGTGCTGGCGATTTCCCGCGGCATCTTTAAGCTGCTGCCGATTATTGACTGGGACAATCGGCAGGTTTACCGCTATTTGCAAGAGCACGGCCTGAGCTATCACCCGCTGTGGGAGCAGGGCTATCTGTCGGTCGGCGATACCCACACCAGCCGCAGGTGGGAGCCGGGCATGAGTGAAGAAGAAACGCGCTTTTTCGGCCTGAAGCGGGAGTGCGGGCTGCATGAGGAGTAAGGTCGCTATTTGCCTGTCGGCCTGAGCGTAATGCGTATTTTATCGGGCAGCGAAGGCGCATCTATCGTTACCTGCTGCGATTTAGTAAAAAATTTATAGCTCATATACGCGTCAGGATCGGTGCTGTACAGCGCTCTTTCATAGTCCCGCGCAGAAACAAGCAGCGTGTTGTTTCCCGCATCCGAGCAGGGAGAGATAAACGGGAAAAGTAAAGACAGGTCATATACGGCGGAAAACCTGAATTCGCCCTCTTTGTTCGTTGTGGCCGACGCAGAACAGCTGTTGCTTTCAGTTGAGGTATGTCGGCTAATAACTACGCCGCTAATGGGCCGTTCGGTCACGCTATCTACGACTTTGCCTTCTATTGGGGCTGCGACGTTCGTGAAAAGGCGCCCCGCAAAAATCAGGATGCCAAAAACGGCAAGTAGGTAGAAAAAGCCTTTCTTTTTTATTTTCATCTAGTAGTAATCATCCTCTCGCTGGTGCCGCACGGCCAGAACGGTGACGGCAGCTTCGCTGTCAATCTCAAACAGGGCGACGTAGCCGAATGAGCCAAAGGAAATCAGCTGCTCGCGCAGGAAGGGGGAGCCGTCTGGAGAAACCTTGCGGCAGGTAAAGGGGAAGTCCTGCAATAAGGCTAGCCCTTTGGCTATGGCTTCCTTTGCGCGCTCTGCGGCTTGAGCGTCCCGCTCTGCCAGAAACGCATACAGCCGAAGCAGGTCGTCTCTGGCCTCTTGAGTAAAGCGAACGCGGTAGCTCATTGGCGATGATTATCCCGCGCCTGCTTTAAGATGTCGTCCAGGTCTGTCATGACGGACTCGGCATCGTAGTAAGTTCCGCTGGCCTTAGCGTCGTTTCTAGATGCCATCCCGCGGGCGATAAAGGCGTCCTGCGCTCGCCTTCTGGCGACGTTAAGCTCAATGGACTGTTCGATAAACGCCGACAGGCTTTCGCCTTCGTAAAGTACTTCTTCAACGGCGCGTCGCGCATCGGCGGTGACGCGTACGGGGGGCAAAACGGCGGTTTTGGCGGATGACATAGCGTGCCTCGGCAATGTATTACAAACGTAATGCATTATGTCGCTTTGCTCGATGCTTGTCAAAATGCCGCTGCCGGATTTTAGCTCAAGACGGACGTGCTTTTTGTGTTCATGACGCGGTGCGTATTTGTCCATTTCCCTTGTTCCTGTTCTGCTGGTGTTTAAGCCATAGCGGCGTCAGGCCTGCGCCGTCGCCGTTTTTATGTGGGGAGACGGTAGGGCATAACAAAGGAAAAGTGGACGGGCAGATTTAAAATTTGCGAGACGTCTCCAGAGCGTTTTACCTATGTCGACGTTTTGTTTCATCCCTGTTTTACGTTACGTCGTAGAACGTAAACTTCAGGTTCTCGGTAAAGTCGGTAAATGACAGGAGGCGTTCGTCGGTTTGCCCGTGGGTCCGAATCAGGTTTTCCAACTGACCGATTATTGAAAAGTATTGGGCGTCCTTGTCGTCCATTGCGTCATACGCATGCTGGCTGCATAGCCCTAGCATAAGCGATAAAGCCTGATTGAGGGTGCTGTCGTCGATGCCGTCGCGATAGCCTGGAATATGCTTTGTTGCGTTGGTTAACGCAAAGCCGCAGTAGTTTAGGTCTTCGTCCAGCAGGAAATAGAGGTCGCCTAAAACTTGGGCTTTATAACAACAGCGCGACAAGTCGGTGGCTACGGTCAGCTGATTTGAGTTAAAAGAGAAAAAGGCGCTGTCCTGAAGCTCTACGCTGAACATAAAGTTTTTTATGCTGCGCGAAAGCGCCACGTCGCGCAGGCTGCTAACGTCGATGCATTGGTCTGAAATAGTGATGATGGAAGGGACGGTCAAGCATAGAAAGGCAAGCTTTCCGCTGTCCTTATCGACTAAAAACCAGTCTAACGTATCCAGTTCGCTGAAGTTGGCGCTGCCCGACAGGGTTTGGATGTCTTCTTCCAGTTCGTAGAGAGAGTTGTACTTGCCCCTCATAGAAACATCGAACCCGCTGGGATCCCATAGTGCAGCTTTCATTGGCAAATATCCCGAAACACAACGCGAGCAAGGGTTCCCGCCATCCCCCCTATGCCAATTGAAACGGCGCTAAAGAAAAGGTAGATCCATCCGACAACCTTCAGCCCCTCTACTCCCGAAAAATCGACCGCGACGCCCATTTCTCCCTGAATCAAATGTATTAACGACAGCAGTCCGCTTAGCAGAAGGATATATCCCAGGCTGATTAATAGCGGCGCGTGGGCGCGTCGAAAGTAGGCTAAAAACGACGCGCTGGCCGGGAGGAGCCAAAAAAGGGTTAAGAGTATGTTGCGGCTAATGTGGACTCGGTTATACACATAGTCTTGAAAAAGGGATGAGGACCAAAGCAGGAAGCCGCTTATTACGATTATCGTAACGCCGAAGGCAACGTTTTTTCGCGTTGTCATGGTGACAGTCCTTGTCGCTAATTTGTTTCTTTGGATTCTATCTTACACACCTTCCACATCTCTTTATAAGGAACCAGCGTTACCTTCAGGCGCTTTGCGGGATACTCAACGCCGCCGAGCGTGATGTCGACCTGCGCCTTTTCCGGCGTTTGGTTTATCGGCGCGCTTTTAACGTGCTGCCAGTCGTCAAGCACGTCCTGAGATTTGGTAAAGTAGTTTCCTTCATCGTCGCCCAGATATTGAATGCGGTAGAGCTGATCCCAAAAGTTGGCCGTGACGTAGTTAAGGATGTCCTCGCCGCCCTCCGCCTCTTTTTCGGCGAGCTCCATCGACATATACCAGCGGTAGAATGCTTCGGCCGCTTCCTGCGGCGACTGCTTGACGGTTTTCTCCGGGCGGGTATCGTTTTCCGTACTGCACGGATCTTTAGCGCCAATGAGGGCGACGTCGGAGATTTTCCACCGCTGTTCCTGCTGCCTGAGCGTAACGGCCAGCGTTTCTATTGGGGTAGATACGCCCTGAAAGCCGATCTCCACCGTAAGCAGGGCGCTATCGCCGTCAATTGTTTCTGATTTGACGTCAACCCGGTTCCAGCTGTCGTCCCAGTATCCGACCTTAAGAAAGTAGTCGATATCGGTTGATTGATGAGGCTTATCCAGACTCTTTTGCTGTTGTTCTATCAACGAAGGAGCAAGCAGCCCATCGAGCGTGCTGCGATTCTCCGGCTTAAACACCGTCTCTCCGTCGTAGAGATACCAGCTGTAGAAGTTTTGGACTATCTGCGCAGGCGGTAGCGCGGGGGAACTTTGGGCTGAGGTAGTAAATAACCAGAACGCGCCAGCAAAAAAAAGGCGGGAAATAAAGGCGGAAAAATGAAGTTTCATGGTGTGCTCTTTAGCTATACGGCGTAAGCCTGACGCCATTCTAATAAAATAATGTGACTATTTCCCTCGTTTTGTTGTGTATGATTTCTTCAATTCAAATGATAACGATGACGGAGTTCGTCAATGAATCAGCGGCTGCTTTCTCTTTTCGTTGGCGGCGCCTTTTGGGCGCTTGCCGCGTTTGCTTCGGCCCAACCTACGCTCGCCGAGCTGGAAAAGCAGGCTGCCGAAGGAAGCGTCGAAGCGATGTTTCGCCTCGGGCAAGCCTATGATGAGGGGCAAGGCGTTTTACAGGACTACCCTCGAGCGCTTGACTGGTATTACAAGGCGGCAGACAGAGGAAACGTTGACGCGCTTTATCGGCTAGGCGTTATGTTTGAGAAGGGCCTGGGCGTGCCCCAAAACTATCCGCAGGCGATGATGTGGTACGAACAGGCTGCGAAGCTCGGCAGCGCCGACGCGCAGTTTACGCTCGGCATGATGTACGACTTTGGCCGCGGGCTGCCGAAAAACTACCGTAAGGCGCGGGAGTTCTACCAGCAGGCGGCCGAGCAGGGGCATGCGATGGCGCAGTTCAACCTGGCGTCTATCTACGATAACGCTCAGGGCGTTCCGCAGGATTTTGCCGTCGCCGCAAAGTGGTACCAAAAGGCCGCTGAACAGGGCGTTTGGGAAGCCCAGTTTAACCTGGCCGGGCTCTATTTTTACGGCGAGGGCGTAGCGCAGGATTACGTTCAGTCCTACGCCTGGTACTCGGCAGCGGAAGCGGTTATCGGCTATAGCGAAGCGAAGGTGAAGCAGTTGGAGATAGCGCAAAAGCTGAGCCCGCAGGACGTCGAACGAGCAAAAGCGCGGGCGAGCGACTATGTGGAAAAATATGCAAGGGTGAGAAAGTAGCAATACGCGCGGGGAATTACCCGCGCGTATTCTTCCTCACTTCCAAAATGTCCACGCAAACATCGTAATCACCGCAATACTCACCAAATTTAACCAGAAGCCGACCTTGATCATGTCCATCTGCCGGAAAAAGCCGGAGCCGAACACGATAGCGTTAGGCGGCGTCGCTACCGGCAGCATGAAGGCACAGGATGCGCCAAAGCCAATGATGAGCGTCAGCGCGGCCGGGGGCATACCCAGCGCTTCGGCGACGGTGGCAAATACCGGTACCAGCAGCGCGGCGCTGGCAGTGTTGCTGGTAAACTCGGTCAGAAAGATAATCAGCGTCGCCACGGCCAGCATGATGATAAACCAGTGGCTGGCGCCAAACAGATCGGCAATGCCGTTCGCCATCACCACGCTTGCGCCGGAGTCTTTCAGAATGGCGCTCAGCGTTAGCCCGCCGCCGAACAGAATCAGCACGCCCCATTCCGTATTTTCCTGGATCTGCTTCCAGTTCGCCACGCCGCTGACGCTGATAAGCACCGCAGCGCCAACGGCGATAAGCGAATCGAACTGAGAAACGCCGCCGAGCGCCTTGCTGATTTGGGCGCTGAATATCCAGCATACGACCGTCAGAGCAAAGATCGCCATCGCTAACAGGCGAGGCTGCGTCCATTCGATTTCCTCACGCTTTATTTCAACTTTATGCGACAGGTTGGGGCGAAGGATAAGCCACAGCAGGCCGATCATCACCGGCATCAGTATCAGCATGATGGGAATGCCGTATTTCATCCAGGTGAAGAAGTCCAGGCCGAGCGCCGCAGCCGCTATCGCGTTTGGCGGGCTGCCGACGATGGTGCCGAAGCCGCCGATGCTGGCGCTGTAGGCAATACCCAGCAGGAGGAAAATAAAGGTCCGGCGATCTTTTTCCGGGTCAAGGCTGGTCAGAATGCCCAGCGCCAGCGGCAGCATCATGGCGGCGGTGGCGGTGTTGCTTATCCACATCGACAGCAGTGCAGTGACGCCAAACAGCATCAGCACCGCGACGTTAAGCCTCCCTTTAGCCAGCATCAGTACGCGGTTGGCAATCAGCCGGTCGATGCCCTGAATGTGGAGCGCGGTGGCCAACGCAAAGCCGCCGAAGAAAAGAAAGATGATGGGGTTAGAAAAAGACTTCAGCGCGCCGTCCGCGTTAAGCAGGCCGAAGGCGACCGCCATTAGCGGGATAAGCAGCGCGGTAATGGTGATGTGGATAGCTTCCGTCAGCCACAGCACGCCGATAAAGCACATCAGCGCCAATCCGAGATTGGCCTTTTCGTTAAAGGGAAGGGTATTGAGCAAAATAATCAACAGCACAATATCCACGGCGAGAATCGCCAGGCCGCGGGCAGACGGCGGCGTCGTAATGGCGGGGGTTAGCGGTGTCGTCTCCATAGCGTCCTCCTGTGTATACAAAATGTTTCATTTGTTAACTCCAAGTAAAATTAAGCACGGAAAAGCGTTGGAGGAAATGTTTAAGGTATAAAAGTGAGAGGTGACACCATTCAATAAGTCAGATTTATTGTTTAAATGCTGGTCATGTATCTGTTTTAAATTTTGGAAAAAATTAATTTATTTTGTGTTTATTCCATTTTGATTGTTTTTTGATCTCTTTGCATATTTCAGTTAATGCGTGTGCGCCCCTGTGGGGCTAAAGGCAAAAAGCGCTCTGAGCAAAATTTCTTATCCCCCTTCATTCCATCCCGCTATATCAAATTCCTTTTCATCATTTCATTCCTTTTTCCCCTCTCTCTATAGTCGAGCTATCGCTTTGTTAATGAACGGAAGGTCAACGTGGACTATTTACCCCTGTTTGCCGATTTGCACCACCGCCCCGTGCTGGTGGTGGGCGCAGGCGAGGTGGCGGCGCGCAAGGTCAGCCTGCTGCTTGACGCCGGCGCTGAAGTCGCCGTGGTTGCCCAAAGGCTGGGGAAAGAGATTGCTCAGCGGCTGGATGAAGGGCAGATACGCTGGCTGGCCGTTGAATTTGAGGCCGAGCAGCTTGACGACGTGTTTCTCGTCATCGCGGCGACCGACGACGCGCTTTTAAACGCCCGCGTGTTTCAGGCTGCCAACCAGCGCCGCAGGCTGGTTAACGTGGTGGACGACCCCAACCGCTGCTCGTTTATTTTTCCTTCTATTATCGACCGTTCGCCGCTGGTGGTGGCGGTGTCTTCCGGCGGCAAAGCGCCGGTGCTGGCGCGGCTTCTGCGCGAAAAATTAGAGGCATTGCTTCCGGAAAGCCTGGGGCTTTGCGCTGACATTGCGGGCCGCTGGCGCGATCGGGTGAAAAAACGGCTGTCGTCAGTCTCTGAACGCCGCCGCTTTTGGGAGCGCCTGTTCAACGGGCGTTTTACCTCGCTGGTGGAAGCGCATCGCTTGGAAGAAGCCGAAGCCGAGCTTGCCGACACCCTTGCCGGGCACGTTTCTTCGGGGGGCGAAGTCACGCTGGTCGGCGCCGGGCCGGGCGATGCCGGGCTTTTGACGCTAAACGGCCTGCGGGCGATACAGCAGGCGGACGTCGTACTGTACGACTCGCTGGTGACGGAGGACATCCTCAATTTAATACGCCGTGACGCCGAACGCATCAGCGTCGGCAAGCGTGCTGGTGCGCACAGCGTGGCTCAAGAAGAAACCAATCGGCTGTTGGTGGAATTGGCGAAGAAGGGTAAGCGAGTCGTCAGGTTGAAGGGCGGCGATCCATTTATTTTTGGCCGCGGCGGCGAAGAGCTTGAAACGCTGGTCGAGGCAGGTATTCCCTATCGGGTCGTTCCTGGGGTAACGGCGGCCGCTGGCGCCGCTGCTTATGCCGGGATCCCTCTGACCCATCGAGAGCACGCGCAGAGCGTCACCCTGATTACTGGCCACGCTCAGGCGGGCGCTCAGGGGCTGGACTGGGGACAGCTGGCGCAGGGGAAACAAACCCTGGCGGTGTATATGGGCACGCTGAAGGCGGGAGATATACAGAAGCGGCTGATAGAAAACGGGCGCGAGCCATCGACGCCGGTAGCGGTGATTGGCCGTGGCACGCGCGCCGATCAGCAGGTGCTGAGCGGTAGCCTGGGGGATCTTGAGATGCTGGCGAAGCGCGCCCCGACGCCGGCGCTGCTGGTGATTGGCGAAGTGGCGGCCCTGCACGCGAAGCTTGGCTGGTTTGGCGAACGGTCAGCGGGTGAGGATATTCAACGCCCCGCGCTCGCGGCCGTCGGCAGTAAATAACAGAGGATAGATAAGGTGAACGAAAAACGGTTGACCCACCTGCGCCAGCTTGAGGCGGAGAGTATTCACATCATTCGCGAAGTCGCGGCCGAGTTTTCCAATCCGGTCATGCTTTATTCCATCGGCAAAGACTCTTCGGTGATGCTGCATTTAGCGCGCAAGGCCTTTTATCCCGGTCGGCTGCCGTTTCCTCTGCTGCACGTCGACACCGGCTGGAAGTTTCGGGAGATGTATCGGTTTCGCGATGAAACGGCCAAGAAGTTCGGCTTGGAGCTGCTGGTTCACCGCAACCCGGACGGCGTGGCGATGGGGATTAATCCCTTCGTGCACGGCAGCAGTAAGCATACCGACATCATGAAAACCGAAGGGCTCAAGCAGGCGCTGAATAAATACGGCTTTGACGCCGCGTTCGGCGGGGCCAGGCGTGATGAAGAGGCCTCCCGCGCGAAGGAGCGGATCTATTCGTTTCGCGACGGCCACCACAGGTGGGACCCCAAAAACCAGCGGCCCGAGCTTTGGCGCAACTATAACGGCCAGATAGACAAAGGCGAAAGCATCCGCGTATTTCCCCTTTCCAACTGGACCGAGCTGGACATTTGGCAGTACATCTTTTTAGAAAATATCGACATCGTGCCGCTGTATCTGGCCAAAGAGCGGCCGATTCTGGAGCGAGACGGCATGCTGATGATGGTGGACGACGACCGGATCGACCTTAAGCCGGGCGAGGTGATTGCTCAGCGCAAAGTCCGCTTCAGAACGCTGGGCTGTTGGCCTCTGACCGGCGCCGTGGAGTCCGAGGCGACAACGCTGCCTTCGATCATCGAAGAGATGCTAGTGTCGACCACCAGCGAGCGTCAGGGGCGAGTGATCGACCGCGACAAGGCGGGATCGATGGAGCTGAAAAAACGCCAGGGCTATTTCTAAGGGGAACCCATGAGCACGACAACATCTTCTATTAACGACGCGGTAGCGAAGCAGATTGCCGCGCAGGGCGGCGTGGAAGCCTATCTCTATGCGCAACAGCACAAGGGGCTGCTGCGTTTTTTGACCTGCGGCAGCGTCGACGACGGTAAAAGCACGCTGATTGGCCGACTGCTGCATGATACCCGGCAGATCTATCAAGATCAGCTAAATACGCTGCACAGCGACAGTCGCCGCATCGGTACCGCCGGGGAAAAGCTGGATCTGGCGCTGCTGGTGGACGGCCTGCAGGCCGAGCGCGAGCAGGGCATCACCATTGACGTGGCCTACCGCTATTTTTCCACCGAAAGGCGAAAGTTCATCATCGCCGACACGCCGGGGCACGAGCAGTACACCCGCAATATGGCGACCGGCGCGTCGACCTGCGACGTGGCTATCGTGCTGATTGACGCCCGCAAAGGCGTATTGGATCAGACCCGTCGTCACAGCTTTATCGCTACGCTGTTGGGCATTCGCCACCTGATTGTGGCGGTCAATAAAATGGATCTGGTGGACTACCGGCAGTCGAGGTTTGAGGAAATTTGCAGCCAGTATCTGAGCTTCGCCGAACGCCTGCCGGGTGCGGCGACCTTTAGCTTTGTCCCGATCTCCGCGTTGGACGGCGATAACGTGGTTGAGGCCGGGGAACATATGCCCTGGTATGAGGGCGACACCCTGCTGGCGCAGCTGGAAACCGTAGACGTTGAGCGCGACGGGGCCGACGCGCCGCTGCGCTTTCCCGTGCAGTACGTTAACCGGCCTAACCTGGACTTTCGCGGCTACGCCGGCACTATTGCGTCCGGCACGGTGCAGGTAGGGCAGGCGGTTCGAGCGCTGCCGTCCGGCGTGGTGAGCCGCATCAAGTCTATCGTCACCTTTGACGGCGAGCTGGCGAAAGCCTCCGCCGGGGAGGCGGTGACGCTGGTGCTGGAAGACGAAGTGGACGTGAGCCGAGGCGATCTGCTGGTTGCCGAAGACGACGCTGCCCTACAGGCCGTTTGGGGCGCGGAGGTCGACGTCGTCTGGATGACGGAAGCGCCGCTGACGCCGGGCCATCGTTACGACATCAAGCTGGCCGGTAAAAAAAGCCGGGCGCACGTCGAGCGCATCGCCTATCAGTACGACATCAATACCCTTGAGCAGCGAGACTCGCGGGCTCTGGCGCTAAACGCCATCGGTACCGTCAGCGTCGCGTTTGACGAGCCGCTTTTATTAGACCGCTATGAAACCTGCCGGGAAACCGGAAGCTTTATCTTTATCGATCCGCTGACCAACGTCACCGTCGGCGCGGGGCTGGTGCGCACGCCGGGGATCGCTTCCGCCCCTTCGTTGGTTGAGTCGTCTAACGACCGAGAGTTTGAAAAGGCGCTCAACGCCCTGATCCGTCGCCACTACCCGCACTGGCACGCGCGCGACATCAGCGGGGAAGGGTAGCGAAATGGCCGATAACATCGTCTGGCACGCTTACGCCGTATCTAGGCAGGACCGCGAGGGGCTTAACGGCCACCTCGGCGCGCTGGTCTGGCTGACCGGGCTGTCTGGCTCGGGCAAGTCGACTATTGCCGGGGCGCTTGAACAGGCGCTGCACCAGCTGAGGGTGAGAACCTACCTGCTGGACGGCGACAACCTGCGCCACGGCCTGTGTCGTGATTTAGGGTTTTCCGAGCGGGACCGGCAGGAGAACATTCGCCGCGTCGGCGAAGCTGCAGCACTGATGGTCGACGCCGGGCTGGTGGCGATCGCGGCCTTTATTTCGCCCTACCGTCAGGATCGGGCGGAGATTGCCGAAAGGCTGCCGGAAGGGCGGTTTATTGAAGTGTTTGTCGATACGCCCTTGGAAGAGTGCGAGCGCCGCGACCCGAAGGGCCTCTACCAAAGGGCGCGCCGGGGCGAAATCCCTCAGTTTACCGGCATCGATCTGCCGTACGAACCGCCGCTAGAGCCAGCTGTGCGTCTCGACGGCCAAAGGCCGGTGGAAGAACTGGTGGCGCAGCTGGTGGCTGCGCTGCGGGAGCGGGGGATTGTTGGAGCGAATAGGTAAGAAAGTAGAAAGCAGGCTGACGCGCAGCGGCTTTTGTCAGCATGTTGGCAGTAAGCGGAGAGGATGAACCGCTGCTGTCGGACTGAGTGCCAGCAGTTATCTCACTATTTATTTGATTATTAATGATAAAGATGAAATTTTTCCACCGGAATGTTTGACCCTATGGCTAAAATAAAACCGTTCCGGTAGATTAAGGGAGAACGTTAGGCGTGATATTTTTTTCTATAGTGATTAATGGGTTAGCGTTCTTTAAAAATAGGGATATGCTGGTGGACTTTATTGGTGGATAAAACATTTTTAAAATCAATTGGATAGTTTTAGAGAGTTCCCCGCGCCAGCGGGGATAAACCGTAACGCGATACAGCAGAGATCGAGCCAAACGCGAGTTCCCCGCGCCAGCGGGGATAAACCGTCAGCCACCCAGGCATAAGCATCTTCGCCTGGGAGTTCCCCGCGCCAGCGGGGATAAACCGTAGATCCGGGTTGATAATGCTTCAGTGCTGGAGAGTTCCCCGCGCCAGCGGGGATAAACCGGGATGCAATGGATTGCAGAACGCTACGCCTCTGAGTTCCCCGCGCCAGCGGGGATAAACCGGACTGATAACCACTCTACAGAAGCGTAGAAATGAGTTCCCCGCGCCAGCGGGGATAAACCGAAACCGGGTATACTAAGTTCACGTTCATGCGCGAGTTCCCCGCGCCAGCGGGGATAAACCGTGTTCACATCAGTAACGCTGTGTTTCGCGGTAGAGTTCCCCGCGCCAGCGGGGATAAACCGCTGAACGTCGAAGCCGGCCTCTGTGGCCGCATGAGTTCCCCGCGCCAGCGGGGATAAACCGAATGTATATATATTATTTATAGGCAGAAGTCAGAGTTCCCCGCGCCAGCGGGGATAAACCGCCAGGATCATGCGACAATTCCAGCGCAGTTGCGAGTTCCCCGCGCCAGCGGGGATAAACCGGGCAAAAAGCCGGTGAAGATGTTCCGCCGCCTGAGTTCCCCGCGCCAGCGGGGATAAACCGTCCGTTAACGATCAAGACCCGGTGATGTCAATGAGTTCCCCGCGCCAGCGGGGATAAACCGGTCACGCGGTAGCCGCGATCGGCGGTCCATAAGAGTTCCCCGCGTTAGCGGGGATAAACCGCGGCCTTCCGCTTTCCAATAGGGATATTATACGAGTTCCCCGCGCTAGCGGGGATAAACCGGCAGAACGTCGCGAATTGATGCGTCGGCATGGCGAGTTCCCCGCGTCAGCGGGGATAATAAACCCCAAATTATTTTTCTGACTCAATACCGCGCCGATCCAGCTCTCTGCGTAGTAACCGTTTAATCCAGCCAGCCTTATTGTCATCGCCATCTTCTTTCATGGCGATAGTCAGCCTTTCCGATAAATCAGCATCTAGGCGAAGTTGCACGACGTATCGCTCTTTTTGATGTTCGTTGGTTGACATTGGTTATCACTCATGTATATTTTGTTTGCTGGTTTTAAATGTACATCAATGTATAGCAATCAGTAAAGCAACGCCTCGGAGTGCTGGAACACATCCGAGGCGTCTAACCACAACATTAATAGGAGTAATGCTATGGCTACCGCCAATGGTATCACGCACGCACATCCAAATCTCTACACTTTCCTGAACGTCCGTTCCAACTGCCCGCTCTGTGAAATTCAGCAGCTGATTTCCATATCGGCCACAACGGAGGCCGAAGCTCGTCGCCTGTTGGCCAGTCTCCCTCTGGTGTCCGTCTCCTGTAAACCGCAGGAGGTGCATCATGCTGCCTGAAGCTAACCTGCTTTCTTCTGAGCTGGCGGACGTCATTCGCAAACTGGATCTTTCGCACCTAAGCGCTGAGGACGTTCTACAGCTGGCGGACAGCAGTGAAGAGTGCTGCGCCGGGCTGTGTCACGGCCTGTCTTTTCTGGGGAACGCGCTCGTTTCTTTTGCCGATAAAAACGTGCTGGAGTTTTCGGCACAAAGCCTGTGCCAGCTGGGGCATGGCCTGTCGGCCTCAGCGATGCTGATCCCGGCGCTGTTGCAGCTTCAAAAGAGCGCTGAACTGCAAATGAGCAAGGCGGATTGCGAAGAAGGGTAATCTTTGGGCTTCCCCGCGAGAGTGGGGAATATGTGAGCGAGAATGTTCAGGCCGGAGGGCGTTTACGACGCATCCGGCACTAACCGAATCACATCCGCATCCCGACCGCCAGCCGGTTAAAGCAGTTCATCAGGCCGACAGCGAAAGTTAAATCGCTGATTTCTCGGGCGCTGAAATGCTCGAGCAGCGGCAGGTAAACCTCATCTTCGGCATGCGTTCTGGCAATATCCGTCACCGATTCCGCCCACGCCAGTGCGGCCTGCTCTTGCGCGCTAAAGTGATGGCTAACCCGCCAGCCTGCCAGGGCGTCCAGTTTGCTCTGCTCAACGCCGGATTTACGCAGCGCTTTGCTGTGCATCTCCAGACAAAACGCGCAGCCGTTGATTTGCGAGATGCGCAGAAAAATCAGTTCCATCAGCGTGGTATCCAGGGCGCCATTCTCCAGTGCTTTCTTTGCCTGCCCAAGGGCGCTGTAGACTTCAGGGCTGAGTTCATAATAGGGCTGACGTAACGTAGTCATAGTGTTCCTCCTAATTTGGATGCCCCGCAGTGTAGCGCTATAATGGACTGCAAAAGAGAACCATATTTTGACTAAAAAAGCAGACCATATGCCGCACTATCAGCAAATCGCCCGTCAGCTAAAAACGGCCATTGAACAAGGCGAACTCAAGCCCGGCGCCAGGCTGCCTTCCAGCCGCACCTGGTCGCAGGAGCTGGGCGTCTCGCGCTCGACGGTTGAAAATGCCTACGCCGAGCTGGTGGCGCAAGGCTGGTTGGAACGACGCGGTCAGGCCGGAACCTTTGTCAGCGGGCAACTGCATCCGCAGCAAACGCCAACTATCCCCGTCGCTTTCGCCGGGGAAAGCCAGACGCCGCAGCCGTTCCAGATGGGGCTACCGGCGCTGGATCTCTTCCCGCGCGAGATCTGGGCGCGGGTGATGGGGCGGCGCTTACGCACCCAGACGCGATTCGAACTGGCGCTGGGCGACGTCTGCGGTGAAGCCGCGCTGCGCGAGGCTATTGTGAGCTACCTGCGGGTGTCGCGCAGCATCGAGTGCTTGCCGGAGCAGGTGTTTATTACCTCCGGATACGCTTCTTCAATGATGCTAATCTTACGCTCGCTGGCGCAGGCGGGTGATGGAATGTGGATGGAGGATCCCGGCTTCCCGCTTATCCGGCCCGTTATCGAGCGGGAAGGCATTCACCTGCTGCCGGTGGCGGTTGACAGGGATGGGCTGAACGTCTCCGCTGGAATACGCGATTACTCGGATGCCCGCTTTGCGCTCCTCACGCCAGCGCACCAAAGCCCGCTTGGGACGGCGCTGTCGTTAACCCGACGGCATCAGTTGCTGGAGTGGGCTGATAACGCCAAGGCATGGATTGTCGAAGATGATTACGACAGCGAATTCCGCTATCGAGGCAAGCCGTTGCCGCCGCTGAAAAGCCTGGATGCCCCACAGCGGGTGATTTATGCCGGAACGTTCAGCAAATCACTCTTTCCTGCATTACGTACCGCATGGCTAGTGGTGCCGGTGAATCAGGTTGCTCGTTTTCGAGAGCAGGCCGCGTTGAGCGCCTGTACCGTGCCGGTGCTATGGCAGCTGACGCTGGCTGACTTTATTCGCGACGGCCATTTCTGGCGGCATCTGAAAAAGATGCGTCAGCATTATGCCGAGCGCAGGCAGTGGATTGCGCAGGCGCTAACGGAGCAAGGGTTTCAGGTAGCGCCACAGGACGGCGGCATACAGCTGGTTATTATGGTGGAAGGGGATGATACCGCTATGGTGAGCAAAGCCAATCACGCAGGGCTGGCGGTACAAGCGCTCAGCCGCTGGCGAATGGAGCCAACGGGGCAGGGGGGAATGTTGCTCTCCTTCACTAACATCATTAGTGCAGAGATGGCGCAGCAGGTTGCTCGACGGCTTCGGCAGGCCGTCATATAGGAGCCGCGCGTTTATGGACTTTTCTGGACGCGTTGTTAATACTGAATCAGGTACGAGAAGCCTGCTGTAAAAGATAACGAGGACAGACTATGTATTTACGACCTGACGAGGTGGCGCGCGTTCTTGAAAAAGTGGGATTTACCGTAGATATGGTGACACAGAAAGCCTATGGCTATCGGCGTGGTGAAGACTATGTCTACGTTAATCGCGAAGCGCGCATGGGGCGTACCGCTCTGGTGATCCACCCGACGCTGAAAGAGCGCAGTTTATTGCTGGCAGAACCGTCCTCCGAAATTAAAACCTGCGATCATTATCAACATTTCCCGCGCTGTTTGGCCGGACTGACTCACGAACATTACGGTATTCCGCACGGATTTAGCTCGCGCATGGCGCTTGAGCGTTATTTATACGGACTTTTTGGCGCAGCGTAAGAGGCTATTTGCGATGTCATTAATGTGAGAAAAAGGCTGAAATGAGTTTCAGCCTTTTTGTGTAATAAAAACAGAGCGCCATTTCACCGCTTTGTTACCTGCATCAATATTTTCCGCGCCTTTTTGCCCATAATGCTTCAATCTTATTTTTAGGCCCCAAAAGGAACGTCCATGGCCGACTGGAACCCTTCGCTTTACCTGCAGTTTGAATCCGAAAGAACCCGCCCCGCCGAAGAGCTGCTGGCGCGCATTTTTCATCCGTCCCCTCGCTACATCAGCGACTTAGGCTGCGGGCCGGGCAACAGCACCGAGCTGCTGCACCGCCGCTACCCGACGGCGCAGACCACCGGCGTCGACAGCTCCAAAGCGATGCTGGAAAAAGCGGCAAAGCGCCTGCCCGGCTGTCATTTTGTCGAGGCGGATATCGGCGCCTGGCGGCCCGACGTCCCGCAGGACGTCATCTACGCTAACGCCTCCTTGCAGTGGGTGCCGCACCATGAGGTTTTGATGCCTCATCTGTTGGACCAGCTTGCCGACGGCGGCGTGCTGGCGTTCCAGGTACCGGACAACCTGCTGCAGCCTTCCCACGCGCTGATGTGCAAAGTGGCGCTAGAAGGGGAGTGGAAGGGGAGGTACGGAGAAGACGCGCTGAGCCGCAAAAAGTTGTTAACCACGGAAGAGTACTACGACCTGATGGCCAGCCGCGGCTGCCGAGTGGACGTCTGGCGAACGACGTTCTACCACGTGATGCCTTCGGTTGCGGCCATCGTCGAGTGGGTTAAATCGACCGGCCTAAGGCCTTTCCTTAATCCGCTGAACGAAGAAGAGCAGGCGCTTTTCATTCAGCGCTATTTGGCCGAACTAACTCAAGCCTACGGCGTGCGCAGCGACGGCAGCGTGCTGCTGGCGTTCCCTCGTTTGTTTGTGGTGGCGAGTAAGGTGGCTTAGAAATGGCGGATACGGCGTACTTGCGGTAGTGAGAAGTGGATCGCTGTGAGTGGGGATGAACCGTCCGATAACGTCGAGGCTACGTCGCAAACAGGAATTCCCCGCGCTGGCGGGGATAAACCGCAGTGGAAAGAGCTGGGAGCGATGGCCGGTGTCTGTTCCCCGCGTCAGCGGGGATAAACCGGTGTCTTTGTGTAAACAAAAGTCTTCCATCAGGAGTTCCCCGCGCTAGCGGGGATAAACCGTGGCAGATAGACAACGACGAGCAGGTTTACGTGCGTATGCGGCCTCAAAATCAGCTCATCGTTAAAGCGTTAAAAGATGGCCGTTGACCGCCGGATAGTCGGCCCCCAGATTCCCAACAGCGTCACTCACTTAGGCTTGAACAAACAACAATCTCAATCGGCGGGCGGGGCCCTTCAGGCCCCACTCACAAAGCTAATACCGCCGCTCTCCCGGCCGAGCACCATGGTGATATAAGCACGGCGCCTTTTCGGCCGGAATATTCTCCGAAGCCGATTTAACCGGCCCGTCGTCAATCCCCATGCCTTCAGCGTTTACTTATCTGATCAAACACCCCATCAGTAGCAAAGTGCGTCTTCTGAGCCTTCTGCCAGCCGCCAAACACCCGGTCAACGGTAAACAGCGTCAGCGACGGGAAAGTCGCGGCGTACTTTTTCAACACCTCAGGATCGCGAGGCCGGTAGTAGTTTTTGGCGGCGATTTCCTGCCCCTCTTTTGAATACAGATACTTCAAATAGGCGGTCGCCACCTCGCGGTTGCCGTTTTTATCCACCACGCTGTCGACCACGGAGACGGTCGGCTCCGCCAGAATAGAAACGCTGGGCGTAATGATTTCAAACTGATCTTTTCCCAACTGCTCGACGGCTAGCAGCGCTTCGTTTTCCCATGCGATCAGTACGTCGCCGATGCCGCGCTCAACGAAGGTGGTGGTAGAGCCGCGCGCGCCGGTATCGAGCACCTGCACGTTGTCATACAGCGCTTTGACGAACTGCTGCGCCTTTTGCTCATCGTTGTTGTTGTGCTGTAGCGCGTATCCCCAAGCGGCCAAGTAGTTCCAGCGCGCACCGCCGGAAGTTTTCGGGTTAGGGGTGACGACGTTAAGGCCGGGCTTAATGAGATCGTTCCAGTCGTGGATCTGCTTAGGGTTGCCCTTACGGACTAAAAAGACGATGGTGGACGTATAGGGCGCGGAGTTGTCCGGCAGGCGGGTAATCCAGTCTTTGGCAAGCTTGTCGCGCTCGGCGATGGCGTCTACATCGTAAGCCAGCGCCAGCGTGACGACGTCGGCAGAAATACCGTTAATCACTGAAGAGGCCTGCTTGCCCGAGCCGCCGTGAGACTGCCTGACGGTAACGACGTCGCCGGTTTTGTCTTTCCAATAGCTGGCGAAAGCCTGGTTATACTGCTGGTAGAATTCGCGAGTGGGATCGTAAGATACGTTAAGAAGCTGAACGTCTTTTGCCAGAACGCTTGTGCTGGCCAGCAGAAACAGAGCGCCGAGTTGCCATTTTTGCATGGGTGTAGCCTCACGGTAGTTAGTTATAAATATAAAGCGACGGTAAGTGAAAGAATGATGAACAACACGTTGAGACTGCCAGAAAGTGGGCTTTGGTAATAAAGAATAAAAAGAGATTTTTTATACAAATAGAGAATATAAACGGGCGCGATTTTTGCCTACGCTTTAATGAGACAAGCATTGAAAAGGAACTATTTTGATGAAATTCATGTTATTGCCCGCAGCGGTATTGCTGTGCTTTTCCGCTTCAATCCAGGCAGAAACGCAGCCCGAAGTAGACTGTAATAATGCGATGACCACGCCAGAGCTTAACGCCTGCGCGGAAAAAACGTTTAACGAAGCGGATAAAAAGCTGAATCAGGCCTATCAGGCGCTGATGAAGACGCTAAGCCAGCCGGATGAAGACGGACTTCCCTATTCCAAGGTAAAAAGCAACCTGCGTGAAGGGCAGCGGGCGTGGGTAACCTTCCGCCAAAAGGACTGCGATGCGGTGTTTGCGCTTCATTCCGGCGGTACGATACGCAGCGTGATGTACTGGGGCTGCATGACGGACAGAACGAGCAAGCGTACGGAGGAGCTAACGTCCTATATTTATAATGAGTAATGAAATTGCGAGGTTTGCCGTACGGGCATTGTCGTTTTTAATTGCTTCGCTAGAACCTTTGCGAGTTATCTCTGATGTGCGAAACATCCGGATTGACGTATCTTTGCTCAATAACCTCATAATAGGCGCAAACGGGCAGTGAGAAGGTTATACCACGATTGACGCTTATGACCGCGACCAGCGTTGAACGCTGGCTGGACTCCCCTGAATATGCCAACGCAATATGGGCCTTAGTCGACGTCAACGTAGCTCCCTGATGGGGGCGTTGAAAAGATTAGCCAGGTAGTTTTTAATCAATCCATACGAAGTGCACTTGTTAACCGCACAGAGGCAACCATGAATATAAGCCAAGTTGCAGAAAAAACAGGCTTAACCAGCAAAACGATCCGCTTCTATGAAGAGAAGGGGCTGATTACGCCGCCGAACCGTTCGCTGAACGGCTATCGGACCTACAACGCCCGCAGCGTTGAAGAACTGACGCTGCTTCGTCAGGCTCGCCAGGTGGGCTTTACGCTTGAGGAGTGTAAAGAGCTGCTGGCGCTGTTTCACAACGCCGAGCGGCGCAGCGCCGACGTTAAGGCGCGCACGCTGAAAAAGGTGGAGGATATCGATAAACACATTCGCGAACTGACCGAGATGCGCGAACGGCTAATGTCGCTGGCGAACCTCTGCCCCGGCGACGACGGCGCGGACTGCCCGATTATTGATAGTTTTACCGGCTGTTGCCACCATATAAAAGAAAAGTAGCCCACTTTCTATGTGGGCGCTATTCGATTCATTTATTTGTTAAGAGAGAGAATTTAATAATAAATTATCTCTCTCTTAAAGGTGCTGGAAAACATATCGTTTATGGTTAATGTTCCCGTTGTCCACAGGCCATTTTTGTCAAAGTTGTCGTATTCATATACATATCTGTCATCGCTGCTCCATCGGTATTCTTTAGATAAATAGCCTTCCTGAGTGTATTTCCATTTTCTTGTATATTTATAAATATCTCTTTCAGTTGGCTGATAGCCTTCTACAAAATATTCCTTGGGGTCTTTAACCATCAAATCGTTTCTGGATATACGCCCCTGAGCGTCGTAATGATACCGTAGGAAAAAGGGGATATTGGCGGGGTATTTTTCTATAAGTCTCCCGTTAGCGTCTAAGATACAGTCGTGCTTTGTGTTTTTTCTCAACTGCTCGCAATCTATTGTGTTTTCGTCAGTTAACGGTGCTGTCTCTATCTTATTTTTGAAATCAATAAGATTTTCATTGATCTTCAGACAGAAGCCATCATTGTCGTATTGCAGGCAGTCTCCTTTCTTTTCGAGTGAAATTAGGTGGGCCTCTTTCGCCAGAACCTGGTCTTTTTCTTTGCTGACTATAATGTAAGCATGAACGGTGACAAACTCTGGACTAAATAAAATCATTTGGCTGTTAACTTTTACGAGTAGTCCTTGCTTATCATAATCGACGATTTCTTTAGCTCTGATTTTATTATCTTTGTCAAAGTAAGTCGTGATGGTCTGTTTTACGCCATGACCGGCAGAGACAGACATTGGTTGAACCCTGAAAATTAAATCTGATATGTATATATTTATATTATCAATTTTATCGTTGAGCTCTTCGGCAGGGCCATTATTTTGAGCATAGGCCGGACATGTTATTAATCCGATGCAGAGAACTGTGGGCAGCCATTTTTTGGATATAAAATTAAACATCTCTTATTTTCCTTAACGTTTATCCTTCCCGTCTGACTGTATAGTAATCTACGATCCCTTATTTGAACATAGATATGCTCTGCTTGGTGACAGGAACCGTTCACGTGCGGAAGCGGCAAGATTCAACTCATGGTGCGTTAGGCATAGTTCTTTACGGGCGCCAGATGAGATGGGAGGGCCGAAATTTTTAGAAAAAACGCTACCCAAAAAAAATCCCGCTGTTATAATCATAAGGTTTGACCACAATCCTAGTAAATTTCATCACTCTGCTGACTTGTTGTACGCCCTTGGTCGTTTTACCAACGGGTGCGCGTTTTTCTGCGCCTGAAATAAAGCGTAGGATGATTAAAAGCGCAATAAATTCAAAGTGATGATGTTTACGCAACGTATTTATAATTAAATGCGGCCAGGTGGAATAACGAACAAACGGTTTTGCCGATAACTGACGATAAGTAAATACATACGGGGAAAAAGCAGTGACTAACCAATCGATAAGCCTTACGGAAAGTCAAAAAGTTCTGGTCGTCGAGGAGGCAAAAAGAAGAAAGTACGCCTATAAGGCCGTAATTGCATCCACGGTAGGGTACGCCATGGACGGGTTCGACCTTCTTATCCTTGGGTTTATCTTGAACGCCGTCGCACTGGGGCTGGGGCTGACCACCAGCGAAGCCGGTTCGCTGGTGACCTGGACGCTGGTCGGCGCGGTGATCGGCGGGCTGATATTCGGCGTTCTGAGCGACTACTTTGGCCGCGTGAAGGTGTTGACCTGGTCTATCGTCCTGTTTGCCGGCTTTACCGGCCTGTGCGCGCTGGCACAGGGGTACTGGGACCTGCTGATTTACCGCACCATCGCCGGTATCGGCCTTGGCGGCGAGTTCGGCATTGGTATGGCGCTGGCGGCTGAAGCCTGCCGCCCTAACGAGCGCGCCAGAATGTCCTCCTACGTCGGGCTTGGCTGGCAACTGGGCGTTCTCGCCGCTGCGCTGCTGACCCCGCTTTTGCTGCCGGTTATCGGCTGGCGCGGCATGTTCGCCGTCGGCGTGGTTCCCGCGTTGGCCTCTTTCGTTATTCGCCACTACATCGGCGAGCCGGAAATTTTCGTTAAAAAGCGCAAAGAGAAGCGCAAGAGTAATCCCTTTAAGGCGCTGGTCGCTGACGGGGAAGCTATTCGCGCCAGCATCGGCATCTCCATCCTGACGTCGGTTCAAAACTTCGGTTACTACGGCATCATGATCTGGATGCCTTCCTACCTGAGCAAGCAGTTCAACTATTCGCTGACCAAGTCCGCCATGTGGACCGCCGTCACCGTGGTCGGCATGGGCTTCGGCATCTGGCTGTTCGGCCAGCTGGCGGACCGCTTCGGGCGTCGTCCCATTTTCCTGCTGTACCAGGTCGGTGCGGCGCTGATGGTGCTTGCTTACTCACAGCTGACGGACCCGATGACGCTGCTGGTCGGCGGCGCGGTGATGGGCATGTTCGTTAACGGCATGATGGGCGGCTACGGCGCGCTGATATCAGAGGTGTACCCGACCGAGGCGCGCGCTACGGCGCAGAACGTTCTGTTCAACATTGGGCGCGGCATCGGCGGCCTGGGGCCCTTGGCGGTCGGCATGGTGGTATCGCTGTACTCTTTCCAAGTGGCGATTGCCATGCTGGCCTCGCTGTACGTGCTAGATATCCTGGCCACGCTGTTCCTTATCCCTGAGAAGGCGGGCAAGCCGCTGGAATAACGCAGGCTTTGCGCTAAGCTGTGGAATGCCGACCGAGGAATATTCGGTCGGCATTTTTGTATTCAGCAAAAAAAGTGGCTTCAGGCGAGGAAAAAGATCGGGGCGAAATAGATAAATTCTTTCATGACGGCGTTAAAACCGATCCTAGCCGGTCAAAGTTGACGTTTTGTGCGAAATTTTATCAGAATTTCCCGCTGACTCGTGTTAAAAGCCTTCGTTTATCATTGATATAAACCGGTCAATGTGTTTTGATGAAGGAATGGCGTTAATGGTTTTTTCCAGTCTTTAAGTGGAAAACAACTCTATAACGCTAAATTTTAATAAGAAAGCGGTCGAAACCGTCGTTTACGGACAGGGAAAGGTCATTTAGGAGCAGGTCGTATACTCGTCATACTTCAAGTTGCAGGTGCGTTGGCTGCGTTCGTTCACCCCAGTCACTTACTTATGTAAGCTCCTGGGGATTCTCTCACTTGCCGCGTGATTCGCCCCTACGGGACTCACCCTTGCAGGGCCAGCGCAAGCGCTGTTCAAAACGCCATAGGCGTTTTGTCCTGCAACTCGAATTATTTAGAGTATAGAACTTAAAACGTAGGGAGTAGCCGTGACAGAACGATTATTCGCCACAGTGGAGACGCTTGCCGGTAGTCAGCTCTTTTGGGTTGTCTTTTTTCTTCTCGTCGCGATTGGCCTGTTTATTTCCAATAAAGTCCGCATGGACGTCGTAGCGCTTCTTCTTATCGTCGTTTTCGTTATTAGCGATATTCTTACCGTACCCGAGGCCGTTTCAGGCTTCAGCGATCCCAACGTGATTCTGATTGCGCTGCTCTTCGTCATAGGCGAAGGGCTGGTGCGAACCGGCATTGCCTATCAGGTCGGCGACTGGCTGGTCAGAGTGGCCGGCAACAGCGAGGCTAAGCTGCTTATTTTGCTTATGCTGGCGGTGGCGAGCCTGGGCTCTGTGATGAGTTCTACCGGCGTGGTGGCGATTTTTATTCCCGTCGTAATGAGCGTGTCGTCGCGATTAAACCGAGCTCCCGGCAGATTGATGATGCCGCTGGCGTTTGCCGGGCTTATCAGCGGCATGATGACGCTGGTGGCGACGCCGCCCAACCTGGTGGTAAACAGCGAGATGGTGCGCTATGGCGTCGGCCAGTTCGACTTTTTCAGCTTTACGCCGATTGGCGTAGTCATCCTGCTGTTGGGTATCGGCTATATGCTTTTGGTACGGCGCTTTCTGGTCAAGCCCTCTCTGGATAAGCCCAAAGGGAGCGCCCGCCGCGCCATGCGCGATCTGATTCGCGAATATAAGCTCAGCGGCCGCGCCCGCCGCTTCTCCATTCGACCCGGTTCCCCGTTGATAGGCCGTACGCTGGACGAACTGCATCTTCGCTCCCGCTACAGCGCTAACGTGGTCGGCATCGAGCGGTGGCGCAAGTTCCGCCGCGTGATGATAAGCGCTTTCGCCTCAACCGAGCTGCGGGTTCACGATATCCTGCTGGTGGATATGCATGACCCCGACGTCGACGTTCGCCACTTCTGTACCGAAGAGCAGCTTGAACCGATGATACTGCGCGGCGAATACTTCTCCGAGCAGGCCCGCGAGGTCGGCATGGCGGAAGTGTCGCTTATTCCCGAGTCGGAATATATCGGCAAAACCCTGCGGCAGATGGCGTTTCGCACCCGCTACAGCCTGAACGTGATCGGCATTCGGCGGGGCGATAAGCTTATCGACAGCAATCAGCAGATAGATATCGAGCTCAAGATGGGCGATATGATGCTGGTCATCGGCGACTGGCGCCAGATTCGGATGCTGCAAAGCAACACCCGCGACTTTTTGGTGATGAACCTGCCGGCAGAAGTTGATGAGGTCGCGCCGTCCATCAGTCAAGCGCCTCATGCCGTGCTTTGCCTGTTCTTGATGATTTTCCTGATGGTGACGGATTTAGTGCCCAACGTGATTGCCGCGCTGCTGGCCTGCCTGCTGATGGGCAAATTTCGCTGTATCGACATGGAAAGCGCCTATAAGTCCATCCACTGGCCGACGCTGGTACTGATCGTCGGCATGCTACCCTTTGCGCACGCGCTGCAGAAAACCGGCGGTATTGACCTGGTCGTTCAGGGGCTGATGGAGGCCGTCGGCGACAGGGGGCCGCACGTGGTGCTAGCCAGCCTGTTTATCCTGAGCGCCGTTATCGGACTGTTTATTTCCAACACCGCCACGGCGGTGTTGATGGCGCCCATCGCCATCGGCGCCGCCAATCAAATGGGCGTTTCGGCGCTGCCGTTCGCCATGGTGGTAGCCGTCGCGGCCTCGGCGGCGTTTATGACGCCGGTCTCCTCCCCGGTTAACACCATGGTGCTGGGACCGGGGGGCTATAAGTTCAGCGACTTCATGCGTATAGGCATCCCGTTTACGCTGCTGGTGATGGTGGTAAGCGTGGTGATTATTCCAATTTTGTTTCCGTTTTGAGCCTTGACACCTAACCGACACACGTTGGTCATAAAACTGTCATTTCCTCCCTCTAAGCTTCTCCTGAGAATAAAAACATCAGGAGAAGATCATGAAAGTACGTTGGTTTGTTCCCGTTACGCTGGCAGTGGCGCCGCTGTTGTTACCGATAGCGGCGTCCGCGCTGACCGTTTATCCGCTCGATCGCGCGACGATGCTGGCCGGGGGCAAGTTTGACTTTAAGGTGGAGTTCGATGCTCAGGTGAAGCCTGAGCAGGTCCACATCCAGATTAACGGCAAGGACTACCGCGACGTATGGAAGCAGGACGGTGAGTTTATCGCTAATGAAGACGGCCTGAATGCCTCTTCTTTGGTGATAAAAGACGTCTCGCTGCCGACGGCGGGAGACTACCGCATTGACGTCAGCGCGGGCGATGACAAGGGTGCAGTGAGTTGGAGCATCTACCAAACGCCGACCACCCGTCAGGCTAAAAACGTCATTCTGTTTATCGGCGACGGCCTCTCCGTTGCGCACCGCACCGGCGCCCGAGTGCTTTCCAAAGGGATCACCGAAGGAAAGGCTAACGGGCGCTTGGCGATAGACGACTTGCCCAACATGGCCTTTATCGGCACCTCCAGCACCGACTCCATCGCGGCGGACAGCGCCAACACCATGAGCGCCTACATGACGGGCCACAAGTCCGGCGTCAACGCGCTGGGGGTGTACGTCAGCCGCGCGAAGGATTCGCTGAACCATCCGAAGCAGGAGACGCTGGGCGAGCTGATTAAGCGGACCACCAAGATGTCCGTCGGCATCGTTAGCGACGCCGAGCTTGAAGACGCCACGCCCGCGGCGGTGGTTGCCCACACGCGCCGCCGCGCCGATAAGGCCGAAATCGTGAAGATGTTCTACGACGTGAAGCCGGACGTTATGCTGGGCGGCGGCTCCGCCTACTTCCTGCCGTCCTCTACGCCGGGCTCAAAGCGTAAGGATGACGTGAACTACGTCGAACGCTTCAAGCAGGACGGCTATACGCTCGTGACCGATGCAGAATCGCTGAAAGCGCAGGGGCCAAGCGCAGATAAGCTCCTGGGACTGTTCCACACCGGCAATATGGACGACGTGCTGGACCGGCGCTTTTTGAAAAACGACGTCACCAAGAAATTCCCCAACCAGCCGGACCTGACCGACATGACCCAGACGGCGCTGGACGTGCTGTCTAAAAACGAGGATGGCTTTTTCCTGATGGTGGAGTCAGCGCTGATTGACAAGGCGTCCCACCCGCTGGACTGGGAGCGCGCCATCTATAACACCATCATGCTCGACCAGTCGGTTGAGATTGCCAAGAAGTTTGCCGAAAAGCACCCCGATACGCTGATTATCGTCACCGGCGACCACACACACGGCATTTCGATTATCGGCACGGTAGATGACGACAAGCCGGGTACGGACATGCGCGAGAAGGTGGGCGTATATGAAACGGCGGGCTACCCCAACTACGAGGATAAAAACGGCGACGGCTATCCGGATAAGGTGGACGTTTCCAGACGCTTAGCGGTGTTCTTCAACAACTATCCCGATCACTATGAAACTTTCCGACCCAAGCTGGACGGTCGCTTCGTGCCCGCTATTCAGAACGAGAAGGGCGAGTATATCGCTAACGCCGCCTACAAGGATATACCGGGCGCCGTGCTGCGCGTCGGCAACCTGCCGCGCAATGCCGACACCGGGGTTCACTCCGTTGACGACATGATAGTTCAGGCTGCGGGGCCGGGCGCAGAACGCATTCGCGGCTATATGGACAACACGGAACTGTTCCGGGTGATTGCGGAGTCGCTGTCTCTGGGGCACGGCCAGGGGGCCGGTCAAGGGAGTGCTCAGTAATGTTTAGTCTTGTTCAAAGCCGGATACGTTCCGGCTTTTTTTCTTACCAAACTGCCGCTAGGGCACTCTGTGTGCTGCTGCTTTTCGGCAGCTCGACGGTCAGCGCGGATTCACGTCAAACCCTAACGTTCGACGAGTTTTACAGCAAGGTCGGCGTTCTGGGGTTGGAGTTCTCCGATAGGGTGAAGTCGCTGGCAGGGAAGGAAATCGAGATTACCGGATTTATGGCGCCGCCGCTGAAGGCCGAGTCGCAGTTTTTCGTACTGACCAAAATGCCGATGGCCATGTGCCCGTTCTGTTCGTCAGACGCAGACTGGCCGGAAGACATTCTGGTGGTGTATCTAAGCCAAAGGCAAACCTTCGTGCAGAACAACGCCATGATCAAAGTGACCGGCGTTTTGGAGTACGGCTCGTGGCGAGATCCGCAAACGGGATTCGTCAGCCAGCTCCGCCTGCGCGAGGCGGGATTTAGTTCGCTTTAAGGGAGGGAACGGTGTCGGAACTGATAGTTAAAGGCTTAAAAGTGCATTTCAACGGCAGCGCCCAGCCAGCGCTGCATATCCCCTCGCTGACGGTGACTTCCGGTTCGCATATCGCCGTGACCGGCGCCTCAGGCAGCGGTAAAACCACGCTGGTTAACGCCGTTAGTGGCCTTGAGCGCAGCCCGGTAGGGCAGATTTTTTGGGATGGTCAAGACATTGGCGGCCTGTCTGAAAGCGTCAGAGACGACTGGCGGGCGCGGCACGTCGGCCTGATTATGCAGGACTTCCATCTGTACCCCGGCCTGAGCGCGATGGATAACGTCCTGCTGCCCACGCGCTTTCGCGCCTGGCGTACGCCTATTGGCCTAAAGGCACGGGCCAGCGCGCTGTTGGACCGGGTCGGGATATACAGAGAGAATCAGCCGGTAGATACGCTGTCCCGCGGAGAAAAGCAAAGGGTCGCTATCGCCAGAGCGCTGCTTTCCTCTCCGTCGATTCTTATTGCGGATGAACCCACCGCAAGTCTGGATGAGGAAAACGGCAGGCGCGTTATTCAGTTGCTCACCCAGTTTGCCAAAGAGGGGCGCTCTACGCTGATTTGCGTCACCCATGACGCGAGGCTTTCTTCTCGCATGCAGCGTGCCATCGTTTTGGAAAACGGCCGAGTGCAAAGCGATGTCAAAATGGAAAAAGCGACATGATACCTTTGAACATTATTTTTGCTGACTTAAAGCGCCTGTGGGGCGGCGCTCTGCTGCTGGTGCTGCTTATCGCCGCCGCCGTGGCGTTTAGCGTGGTGGTTAACCTTCAGGAGCGAGCGCTTAGAGAGGGTTCGGCCAGAGCGGCGGACAGGTTCGATCTGCTCGTCGGCGCGGCGGGTAGCGAAGCCCAACTGGTGCTGTCGAGCGTGTTCCTACAGCCTTCGCCGCTTCCCCTGCTGGACGGCCGCTATCTGGATGAAATTAAAAACAACCCTCTGGTCGAGTGGGCGGCTCCGCTGGCCTTTGGCGACACGTTCAAAGGCATGCCGATAGTCGGCACCGACGATGCGCTGTTTACCGGCCGCCGCATTAGCTACGCGCCGCGCCCGCTGCCGGACGATACGCTGGTTTTTCAGGGACAGCGCGACGCTATCGTCGGCGCTGCGACGGGGCTCGCCTTAGGCGATAAGATCGTGCCGCTGCACGGGCAGCAGGGCAGCGAGGGCGCGCACGTCCACGAAGAGGCGGGATATACGGTAACCGGCATTCTCGACCCTTCCAACGACGCCTGGGATAAAGCCATTATGGTGCCGATCGGCGCAGTGTGGGATATCCACCACGAGCACCATGATGATGAACACGAGCATGAGCATGCGGACGAGCCGGAGCATGAACATGAGCACCAAGCGTCGGGCCGGGTTTCCGCCGTAGTGGTCAAGCCCAAGAGCATTGCGGGCGCTTACCAGCTTCGGTCGCAGTACCGCAGCGGAGAAACGCTGGGCGTATTTCCCGGCGAAGTGCTGGCTCGCCTGTACGGCACGCTGGGAGACGCCCGTCAGGTTTTGGCCTGGGCTGCCGTTGGCACGCAGGCGCTGACTATTATCGCAATTTTAATGGTGATCGTTATTCATCTTGAGCAGCGCAAGCGTCAGCTGGGCGCGTTGAGAGCGTTCGGCGCGCCGCGTCGAGGCATCGTCGGCGTTGTCTGGGCGGGGCTGATGATTATCATGAGCGCAGGCATTGCGCTGGGCGTTGTGGTCGGCTATTTGGCCACGCTGTGGATTTCAGCGCGCTTTACCTCCCACTATGGCATGGCGCTGCCGGTAACGCTGCGGGTGGAAGACGGGATAAGGGCGCTGACGCTGTGGGGCGCGCTGGCGGTGATTCTGCTGCTCCCATCGCTTGTGACCTATCGCTATTCGCCGGCGCAGGCGCTGCGGGGCTGACTATCTGCGCGACCGGGAAGGGATTTCCGGCCGCGTGGCGATCACATCGGGCTGTCGCCGCTGATTTCATCAAGAGAAAGCTTAAAGCTCGGTACGAAGACCTTCATAAAGTAGTCCATCTCCGGGCTGTGGCGCAGCTTGAGGGTCTTTTCCAGTCGCTGCTTGGCCAGCTTGAACTCGTTATTGCCCGCCGACAGCTCCTCCAGGCTTTTCAGATAGGCGCACAGCGCGTCCGCCTGCTTGACGACCATCTTTTCGTCTTCGGTGTAGTAGCTGTCGTCCAGAATGGAGCGGAAGTCCTGTTGGAGCTCTTCTGGCAGCATCTCAATCAGCTTGAGCTGGGCGGTCTTCTCAATCTTTTTGTATTCGTGAGCAATCTGCGGGTTGTAATACTTGATGGGGGTCGGCATGTCGCCGGTCAGCACTTCGCTGGCGTCGTGATACATCGCCAACAGGGCCACCCGGTCAGGGCTGACGTTGCCGTTGAACCTGCGGTTTTTAATCACCGCCAGCGCGTGGGCGACGAAGGCCACCTGCAGGCTGTGTTCAGAGACGTTTTCAGTACGGACGTTGCGCATCAGCGGCCAGCGGCTTATCAACTTCAAGCGGGAGAGATAGGCGAAAAAATGGCTTTGGGGATGGCTCATGGCGACGTTACCTTTGACTGAAAGCGTGATGCGAAAAACAGGGATAGATTGTGGGCGGTTATGGCGCGCAGTGCAAATGGAATCGCCGCTTGAGATAAAAGAAAAGCCAGCAGGGCTAAACGTGATTGCCTAACGTATTGGCGGATTGATAGCTTCGATTTCCAAAAAGGCTGCGCCACTCTCTTTTTAGCTGTTCCAAACTTTGCGTAAATACGGGAAAAGATGCCTGAGAATTATCGTGCCAAAGCCGCTGTTTATCTTTGGTTGATAATGGAGCGTCAATGATTTCCATCAGCGCGTCAGACGAGAACTGGCCGTGCCGCTTTCGAAAAGCGATGAAGTTCGCCAGATCTTCCATTTCTTGCTTCAGGTAGCGCAGGCCCGTCGCCGTTTCGTGCGTGGCGGCAGTAAAGAGGTTTTCCATTCTTACAGCACAGCTCGCCTGTTCGGCGAAGGCGTTTCCTTCGAATAAGGCGGGTACGTTCTGGAATGTCCTCTCTATGTCGTCCAACGCCTTGATGGCTTGCGTTAGTCGTTCTTGAAGCCTTATCCATTCACGGCTTTGTTCGGGTGAACTCATACTGATATTTCCTATCCTTTTAACGACGCGCCAGCGGCCAACGGTGATTTTACTGGCGAAAGCAGATGAATGAAATGAATAAAGGGCGGCCTAAGCCGCCCTCTGAACCGGAACGATATTTCTTATTATTGTCAGGCTTGCTTATAGGTTTCGAGAAACTTCGCCAATCGACCGATGGCCATGTCCAGCTCGTCGACGCGCGGTAAGGTCACTATACGGACGTGGTCGGGGTAGGGCCAGTTAAAGCCGGTGCCCTGAACCAGCAGAACCTTTTGCTGTAGCAGCAGGTCGTGAACCATCTTCTGGTCGTTTGTGATGTTAAAGCGCTTGGCGTCGATTTTCGGGAACATGTACAGCGCGCCTTTGGGCTTAACGCAGGAGACGCCGGGAATGTCGTTGATCATCTCCCACGCGCGGTTGCGCTGTTCATACAGACGACCGCCGGGCTGGATAAATTCGTTGATGCTCTGATAGCCGCCGATCGCGGTTTGAATGGCGTGCTGCATCGGCACGTTGGCGCACAGGCGCATCGAGGCCAGCATTTCTAGCCCTTCAATGTAGCCCTTGGCGTGCTCTTTCGGCCCGCTCAGCACCATCCAGCCCTGACGGAAGCCGGCAACCCGATAAGTTTTGGACAGTCCGTTAAACGTGACGGTCAGCAGATCTGGCGCCAGTGCGGCGATGGAGTGGTGTTTGGCGTCATCGTACAGGATCTTGTCGTAGATCTCGTCGGCGAAAATAATCAGGTTGTGCTCGCGGGCGATTTCAACAATTTCCAGCAGCAGCTCTTTGCTGTAGACCGCGCCGGTCGGGTTGTTCGGGTTAATGATGACGATGCCGCGAGTGCGGGGCGTGATCTTTTTACGAATGTCGTTTAAGTCCGGGAACCAGTCAGACTCTTCGTCGCACATGTAGTGCACGGCGTTGCCGCCGGAAAGGGAAACGGCGGCAGTCCACAGCGGATAGTCGGGCGCCGGGATCAGCATTTCGTCACCCATGTTTAACAGCGCCTGCATGGCCTGAACGATAAGCTCCGACACGCCGTTGCCGATGTAGATATCCTCAACGGTGATGTCCATGATGCCCTGAGCCTGATAGTGCTGCATGATGGCCTTGCGAGCGGAATAAAGCCCCTTGGAGTCGCTATAGCCCTGGGCGGTAGGCAGATTGCGAATGACGTCGACCAGAATTTCGTCCGGCGCTTCAAAGCCGAAGGGGGCCGGGTTGCCGATGTTGAGCTTGAGGATCTTGTTGCCTTCTTCTTCCAGACGCTTGGCCTCTTTCAGTACCGGGCCGCGGATGTCATAGCAGACGTTTTCCAGCTTGCGGGACTTTTCAATCGTGCCGGTGCGCTGCTGAGTCTCGGCTGCGCTGGTTGTGGGAAGAAGGTGGCCGTTTGCTGCGGCGTCCAGCATAGCGTCAACCAACGGATTGCGTTCTTTTTCCTCAGACGGATTGTCGTTCGCTGCGACGATAATGCCGGCGTTTTCCGACACCAGGCGCATGGTCGCGCCGGTAGAAAAGGCGGGCGCCGCGTCCAGCAGCTCTTTCTTTAAACGCAGGGCCTGAGAATTGCCGCTTTTAAACGACGTCAGATCGATCCATTCGTTAGTTGAGTCTGTCATGCTATACCGCCTCTTTTTTGTATATCCATGCTGGGTTAATTTGTATATCGCGTGATGCTACTCTTGGATATACCCATTGGCAAGCTAATTCTTGTTCGCTATGCGCTATTTTTCATCAGGCCGGGCCGCAGGCGAGGGGAACCATTTGGCCAGCGATAGAACCGCATCCGCCTTCGGAGGCTTGATTACAGCCGGTAAGGAGTAGAACGCAGATAAACAGCGTTGAAGCCGTAAGGCGTTTCAGATTTGGCATGATTGTCTTCCCTGTACGTGGTGAATGAGGGAAAACGATGCGTCAGGAGCGTGAAGGCAGGATGAAGCGTTTAAAAATAAATCCCCGCCGGCGAGAACCGCCGACGGGACTTGCAGAGGGCATCAGGCTTTAGAAAGGACGCCCTCTTCAGGCTTTTTTGCCGGAATGAGGAACGCCAGCGCCAGAATAATCGCCGTTGGCAGCACCCACGCCATGCCCTGATCGGACAGCGGCATATACGCCGTTTGCTTATCCAACAGCCACTTGATGGCGTCAACCTTTTGCAGCGGTGCGATGCTGCGCATGCCGTCCAGCAGGCTGAAGATGAGCGCTACGCCCATTACGGTGCGGAAAGCGGCTTTGGGGTTCGGCAGCCAGGGGCGAATAAAGGTGAGCGCCACCAGCGCGATAGCCAGAGGGTACAGCGCCAGAAGCACCGGTATCGACAGTGCGATAAGCTGGCTTAGGCCGACGTTGGCGACCAGCGCGCAGATAATGCTCAGAACTACCACCCACTGGCGATAGCGCAGCGGCGTCAGGGTTGAGAAGTAGTCGGCGCAGGCGCTGATAAGGCCGACGGCGGTCGTCAGACAGGCAAGCAGAACCACGCCCGACAGGATCCACTGCCCCGGCTGGCCAAACAGCGCCTGAACGTAGGCTGCCAGTACGACGCCGCCGTTGTCCGCGCCCGCGGCGACGGTCGAAGAAGTGGCGCCTAACCAGAAGAGGGAAACGTAGACAAAGGCCAGGCCGGCGGCCGCAATGAGGCCTGCAATGACCAAATACTTGTAGGTGGCTTTCGGATCGGTAACGCCTTTGCCGCGAAGTACGTCAACCAGAAGCATGCCGAACATCAGCGCGGCAAACGTATCCATCGTGTTATAGCCGCCGATGAAACCTTTGGTGAACGCGGTGTCTCTGTAGCTTTCCACCGGTGCGGTCAGGGCGCCCTGAGGGGCGACGAGAACGCCAATCGCCAGGCAGATAAGCAAAAAAAACAGCGCGGGGGTCAGTATTTTGCCGATATTGTCGATAAGCTTGCCGCGGCTCCAGGAGAAAATCAGCGCTGCGGCGAAAAACAGCGTCGTGACCAGCGCCTGAGTTTTGTCCAGCGCGATACCTGAAAACAGTTCCAGGCTATTGTCGCCTTCGAACGTACCGACCAGCGGCTTGATAGCCATTTCATAAGCGACCAGGCCGGTACGCGGCGTGGCGAAAGCAGGGCCGATGATAATAAACAGCAGAACGGCGGCGAAGGTGCCGGTTCCTTTGGGCAGATCGGTGGTCATTGACGGCAGGCCGCCGCCGACGCGGGCAACGGCGATGATGGAGATAAGCGGCAGGCCTACGGCGGTCAGCAGAAAGCCCGACATGGCGGACAGCACGTTAGTGCCGGCCAGCTGTCCTTCCAGCGGAGGGAAGATAATGTTCCCTGCGCCCAAAAAGAAAGCGAAGGTCATCAAGCCCAGGCCAATCGTATCGGCTCGGCTTAAACGCTGGTTCATATGTAGTTCCTTGTTTTTAATTCGGCAGGCCGAGCGCAGAGGCAAAATCGCCGTCGAACCTACTTGGCCTTTTAATTATTTCTTTCGGCCGTTCGCTGGTTGGAAATGCGCTTCAAATAAACGATAACCATTATCGTTATAAATACAGAAAGCGAACGAAGACCGCACGAGGGGGATAGTCCACGATTGGCGCGCATTACGCAAGGGTTGTAGCATAAAATATGAAGATATTCGGTGCTGAATCCAAAAAACTGGTTTTAGTCACTATATATTTCTATATCACTGGTGTTTATATCTAAAGAAACCGTTTTTTTCTCTTCAGGCCTCCGGGTTTTTTCTTAAAAAGCCTTGTGAGCCTTAGCTAAACGGCGCTTTTATGAGCGTTTTAAGATTTGAGTATTGCATGATCTACTCCTATATAGGTAGCGGGAAATCAGCGTATTATCGACCGCTTCAACCATGCTCTATTGCGACGCTGTTTCACGTGAGAATAAGAAAGCAGCCCACAATAAATGCGATATAGCCTCATTTCAGCACTAGGCTTTTGCGCTTAGCCTGACGGTAGGATATATATGGTAGTCTTAAGCGTAGCCTATGGGCGCCGTTGTTAAGTTACTTGGTTAAGTTATTGATAGATAGCCGCTGAAGAAGGCCATGGAGAAATAAAGAGCCAGACTATGGTACACATAAAACGTTCTATTCCTAATCTTGAGCTGGACTTACTGCGGACCTTCGTCGCCGTTGCAGAGGGTAACAGCTTTGCCGCTGCCGCTGAATCCGTACATCGCACTCAGTCCGCCGTCAGCCAGCAGATGCAGCGGCTGGAACTGTTGATTGGCAAAGAGTTGTTTAGCCGCAGCGGCCGTAATAAGGCGCTGACTGAACACGGTGTGAAGATGCTCGGCTATGCGCGGCGCATTCTGCGCCTGAATGACGAAGCCTGCCTTTCCCTCATGTATGACGACGTGGACGGCGTGTTGCGCATAGGCTCGCCCGACGACACCGCGGATACGATCCTCCCCGAGCTGCTTTCCCGTTTTTCAAAAGCCTATCCCAGGCTCGCCATCGAAATTGTCGTTAAGCGCAGCCCTTTCCTGATGGACATGCTGAAAAACGACGACGTCGATATGGCCATTTCTACCGTTGAAAGCGTCGACTATCCCAGTCTGGTGCTGAGGGCTTCTCCGTCGCTGTGGTTTTGCGGCCTGAACTATGAATTTAATCTCGATGAGCCTCTGCCGCTAGTGTCGTTGGATGAGCCCAGTACCTACCGCAATATGGCGATTAATCATCTTGACCAAGCGGGGATCCCCTGGCGGATTGCCTACGTGGCGACGACGCTTTCCGGCGCGAGAGCGGCGGTCGTGGCGGGGCTTGGCGTCATGGCGCGTTCGATTGAGCTTCTGGGCGACGATTTGCGCGTGCTGGGGGAGGCGGAAGGGCTGCCGAGGCTGCCGGATATCAAGTTCAATTTGTACATGCGGCGCAACAGCCCGCAGAAGGCTGCGAAGGTGCTGTTTGAATCGCTATTAGGGGAAAATAATCAGGTAGGGACGCCGCGCAGATAGGTTTTATCAAATCGGAGGCGTGTAATGACAAATTTTTCAGGCATTTTTCCTTATCTCGTTTCGCCTGTAGACAACCAAAGCGGCAAGGTTCTTGAGCGTTCGCTGCGCAGATTGGTCGAGCACCTTATCAACAGCGGCGTGCACGGGCTTAGCCCGCTGGGAAGCACCGGTGAGTTCGCCTACCTCTCCACCGCACAGCGCGAAGAGATTGTCCGCATCGTGTTGGATCAAACCGCCGGTCGAGTACCCGTGCTTGCCGGCGTTGCGGCATTTTCCACCCGAGAAGCGCAGGAGCAGGCCGAACGCTACGCGCGCTTGGGCGTAGACGGCTTGGTATTAATTATGCAGAAGATGTTTCCGGTCTCTCCCCAAGGCCAAACGCGCTTTTTTGCTGACGTGGCCGAAGCGCTGCCGGACGTCTCAATGACGCTCTATACCAACCCTGGCCTGCTGGGTGGGGATATACCGATGGACGTGCTGGACGACCTTAGTCACGTTAAGAATATTGAATATATAAAAGATGCATCCGGCAATACCGGCCGTATTCTGACCATGATTAACCGCTTTGGGGATCGCATGAGAGTGTTTAGCGCCTCAGCGCATATTCCTCTGATGGTGTTTAAGCTTGGCGGCGTCGGCTGGATGGCGGGCCCCGCCTGCGTAATGCCAAAGCAGTGCGTAGAGCTCTACAACCTGGCTCAGGTCGACGACTGGGACAGGGCGCTGGAGAAGCAAAAAAGCATGTGGCGGATTAATGAAGCGTTTACCAAATATGCGCTGGCCGCCTGCATTAAGGGCGCATTGAATATCCAGGGCTTTGAGGTGGGCTCACCCATCGCGCCCCAGCAGCCCTTAAGCGCTGAGGCGATGAATGAGCTTAGGGCCATTTTGGCTGACCTGTAGCGCAATACCTACATCCCGTGTTCTATCTCAACCCGTGCAGCGGGTTTACGTTGCCGTCTATGACGGCAACGCTTTCATCAATTGTACGGTCGTTGCTTGAGGAAAACGTTCCGACAGTAAGGTCGTGCAATCTCCTTTTGCATTCACTGTTATCTTAATCTTTTTGGTATTGATGTATTAAATACGCGTTTTTATTCGGTGGCGTTTAGCAAAACCGTTGGGTTTAAGATTCAATATAAGAGGTGAGATGTTATTGTTTAAAAATAGTTTTTATTTGTTTGGTTCTTTTCTCGAGATTTTTATTTTTATTCTTGTTGATTTTTCTTGTGTTTTATATAGTTGACTAATTAATTATTTTTTCTATATTACGGTTATCATTCAATATGATTACTTGAATGAAAATTATAGTTCATAAATTAAATGCGTGTTATTATATTAAGAATTTAATATATTGTTATGTTTTAAATAGGTTTTATTTTTCATTTTTTGCAGTGGGGATGCTGTTATAACAAGGAAAATTGCCACTTTTATTGTGTTGTTATTCGCGTTTTTATCTTCTTCGTTTGCTTATGCGGAATGTATTTACGTCAGCCAAAGCATTGGGGGGTGGAGCCCGGCGCAGAACAGTCCTATCGGCCCTCCGGCGGGATCGTTAAAGATTTATCCTCAGACCTTTCAGCCTGCGGGAACGGTCCTGTTCGATCAAACCTACCCAATGAGCGCTATTTTAGGCGGAAACCCTGAAGCCGTGCTTTATAAGTGCAGAACGTTGGATGAGGTCAATAACGCTAATGCAATATTAAGGCTGGACGACACTTTCGCTATTTACGGTACCTACATGTATAACGGCGTCGCCTATCACTACATGAATTATTACGCGTCTGCGGCAAATAACTACGGCACGGTCGCTTATAAAATGGCGGCAGTGATGCACGACGGGACTGAACGCGATTTGGTGTTTAATGACGGGCGTTATAACAACACCGACGTGACCTTTTTAAAGTCGGGCTATGAGGCGTCACAGCTGTCGGATAGCACAACCTATCCATGGGTTGTAAAGGTAAAACACTATCCCTCCGTGCGCTTAACGATGATCCGAACGTCCTATGACACCAACAGATCGACCACTTATTGGGAAGGCTACTATGGCCGTATTGCCTATGATAACCCGGTTGACGGATATAACTACGATGCAACCTATGGCTATATCAAACTTTATAACCATATTGCCGCGCCCGTTTCATCATGCGGCGTCACTCAGGTGCCGAGAACGGTTAATTTGGGGACGTATTCAATTGCAGATATTCGTTCAGGGCGAACGGGTTGGTCGCCTTTTACCGTTACCTACCAGTGTAATAACGACAGCTCGCCGGTAAATTCGCTGCGTCTCGGCATACAGCCGCAGATAACGTCGAATTTATTATCAAGCGACTACCGCTACCTTAAGCCGGACGAGGGCGGCGCTTCAGGCGTGGGCATCGTTTATCGCCGTCAGGGTCAGAGCGCGTACCGCAACTGGATTCAGAATTCAGGCTGTATCGGCATTAGTACCGATGCAGAGAATCATTCAAACTGCTTTGCGGCCAGCGGGCAGGGAGAAAGTGAGGGCTGGTATTCGGTAAACCCGGAAGGGTCTTCCGCATCGGCCATATCGGGGAATACGGATTACTACGAAACGTTTGAAGCCAGCATCCAACCGCTGCCTGACGGCGGCGCGATTTCGCCGGGAACGGTCGTGAGCACCGTAAACGTTTTGGTTAATCTGCCCTAACTATATATATCGAAGGAACAAAGGAGTTAAGGAACAATGAAGACGTCAACGCTAATGATTTTTCTGGGCGCATTTCTCGCAGGGACCAGCGCTACCCAGGCCGCCAACACCATCACGTTTAACGGCGAGGTGTTGGATACAACCTGTGAGCCTGCGGTAACCGACGGTGACTATACGGTAAGGTTAGATCAGGTCGTTAAAAGCGCATTAACATCAAACGGCATGTATTCGGCCATTAACGCGCCGTTTTCGCTGCAGTTTATTAACTGCCCGGCAACGTCTACTCGAGTCGGCGTCGTGCTGGACTCGAGCAACTACGATGCGGCGACGGGAAATATGACCGACGTAGCCGGTTATGGAAACGATTCCTTGCAGATTCGGATTATGGACGGTACGTCGACCAGCACTCAGGTCGTGATTGGCGACATTACGCCCGTGACTTACGTCACCATCGACGGCAGCCACTCGGCGTCGATACCGATGACCGCCTACTATTACGTGAAAGACGTATCGAGCCTGGCGGTTGGTACCATTTCCACGACGGCAACGTACACCATCCGCACGCAATAAACGGTAAGGCGGGTCGTTTGAGTGCGGCCCTTCCTTATTTTCTGTAAGCCCTGTCAGAGTTAAATGAAATGATACGTGTTTATGCCTGCCTGCTGCTTTTGCTCAGTGCCATCGTCACCTCTGCGCATGCCGGTGTCGTTATGCTGGGTACGCGGGTTATTTATCCGGAAAACAGCGCATTCGCCCAGGTCAGATTCGACAATAAAGACGCGCAGAGCCACTTAATGCAGGTATGGGTGGACGACGGCAAGGGCGTGCCGCCCGCCGACGGCGCTCGCGTGCCTTTTGTCGTCACACCGCCCATTTTTAAAATCAACGGTAAAAGCCAGCAGACGGTCAGAATCGTGATGGGGAAAGGCCAGTCGCTTCCTTCTGACAGAGAGACGCTTTACTGGTTTAACTTTTTGCAAATCCCGCCCGCGCCGCAAAGCGGGGAAGATTCATCATCCAAAGTCAGCCTGGCGTTTTTAAATCAGGTCAAGCTGATTTATCGCCCCAATGGCATTGCTGGGCGGGTAGAAAACCTGCCTAACAACCTGACGTTTAGCCTGAAGCGAACCGGCCGCGGCTGGCGGTTAACGGCGACAAACCCTACCGGATATTACGCGACCTTTATGAATAAAGCGCAGATTAGCGCCGCCGGAAAGAGCCATTCCGTCACGCTGCAGCCTGAAGTGACGCTGGCGCCGTTTTCGTCGCTGTCTTGGGATATCGGGCTGAAGGCGAGTTCGCTTAGTAACGCCCGGATTAGCTACGCGCTAATTAACGATAAGGGCGCTCAGACAGACGCCGTTCAGACGATAGGCCAATCTCAGTAAGCGCGAAAGCGAGAACAAAACGGAATGATTACGGTGAAGCAACGGCAAATGCGGTGCGTCGCCTGAAATAATGGAAATATAGCGATCTCATGATAAATAAGAGTAGGCACCCAAAGCGAAAGAAGCGCTACGTTTTCCTTTTCTTACCCCTATTTTTTCTTGGCTCATCTTCCATTTATGCCGCAGAGTCAACCGACATTACGTTTAATGCCAGCTTCCTGAAAGGCGTTTCTCTGTCACAGGAAGACCTGTCCTCTTTGCTTAAAGATGACGGCGGTCCCGCCGTCAGCGGCAGCTATTTCGTTGAGATTTACGTTAACGGCTCGTTTTTTACCAACGACAGCGTCGAGTTTCAGCCGAATGAAAAGGGCGAGGTGCGCCCGTGTATTCCCCTACCGCTGTTGCTACAGGCCGGCGTGTTTAAATCAAAAATAGCGCCCGAGCAGGCCTCCCGCGAGTGCCTTTTCCTGGAGCAGGGGTTGGAGGGCGCAACCACTTCGTTTAATCAGGAAAACCTGCGCCTGGAGCTGTCCATCCCGCAGGCGTCTCTTGCCGGAACGGTCAGGGGCTACGTTTCCCCCGACGACTGGAATGAGGGAAACAGCGCCCTGTTTGTCAGCTATTCCGGCAACTACTTTAACAGCCAAAACCGACAAGGGGGCCCGCGCAACGAGTCTGTCTATTTTTACCTGCGCGACGGCGTCAATCTCGGCGCCTGGCAAATCCGAAACAGCAGCAACGTTCGCTATACCCCGGACGACGGCGCCAAATTCAACTCGGCGGGTACCTATCTGCAGCGCGCGCTGCCGGGCATTCAGTCGCAGCTGATTGCCGGTGAAACCTCAACCACCAATACCATTTTCAGCCCCTTTAGCTTTAAGGGCGCGACGTTGAAAAGCGACGAGCGAATGCTCTCGCCGAACCAGCAGGGCTACGCGCCGGAGGTTCGCGGCATGGCTAATACCAACGCCCGGGTGTCGATCAAACAAAGCGGCAGAATTATCTATGAAACTACGGTGGCGCCGGGGCCGTTTGTTATCAACGACCTTTACCCAACGCTGAACTCGGGCGACCTGACGGTAGAAGTGACGGAGTCGGACGGCCAGATCTACTCGTTTATTGTACCGTTCTCGTCGGTCACTAACTCCCTGCGCCCCGGCCTGTCGAAGTATTCCGTCACGCTGGGGAAAACGGACTCGGCGTACGTTAACGCCGAAAATACCAACTTTGCCGAAGTGACGTATGAACGGGGCATCAATAACGCCCTGACGGTTAACGGCGGGCTACAGGCCGCGGATAACCACTATTATTCTGCCGCGACCGGCGCGGTGGTGGCGACGTCATGGGGCGCCTTCGGCGTTGGCGGTTCGTTTTCTCAAGCAAAGACGGCCGACGGCAGCCGACAGGGCTGGCAGTTGGATACGCAGTACAGCAAGACCTTCTCTGCAACGGAAACGACGGTCTCCATGGCTGGCTACCGCTACTCCAGCGATGGCTACCGCACCCTTAGCGACAGCCTGTCCTACGGCTCGACGCCGTATTACGTCGATGACGATCGCGTCACAACGCGCTCTACGTCCTATCAGCAGCGCCAGCGCCTGGAAGTTTCGCTCAGCCAGAACCTTTCCGGCTACGGCTCCGTGTTTGCCAACGCCCTGTGGCAGGACTATTACGACAGCAGGTCAAGCAATAGGCAGTATCAGGTGGGCTATCAGAACTCGCTGGGCAAGGTGTCTTACAGCATTACCGCCGCCCGGCAGATGTCTACCGCCGACAGCGGCAGGAAAGAGTACGACGACGTGGTGACGCTGTCGTTTCGGGTGCCGCTCGGGACGCGAACGTCGCTCTCTTCCCACGTGAGCCATTACGGAAAGGGCGGCACCAATGCGACAGCCGGCGTCAGCGGCACGCTGGGGGAAGGAAACGACTATTCTTACGGTGTTAACGTCGCCTATGACGCCAATAATTCGGCCAACAGCATCTCCGGCAACCTCAATCACCAGAACTCGTTTGGCAACTGGGGCGTCGGCTACAGCCATTCCGACGTCAGCCGCACCTATTCGGCAACTGCCCAAGGCGCGGTGGTGGTCCACGGCGGCGGAGTGACGCTGGGGCCTTATCTGGGCGATACGTTTGGCATTATTGAAGTGCCGAACGGTAAAGGCGTGCAGGTGACCAACGTGTCCGGCCTTGAGCTTAACGGCTCGGGCTATGCCATTATTCCGTCTCTGGTGCCCTATCGTTACAACCATATTACGCTTGACCCGAAAGGGATAGGAAACAGCGTGGAGCTGGAGGAGACCCAAAAGCGCGTGGCTCCCTATGCGGGGGCTATTCCGATGATGACCTTCAAGACGCGGACCGGCTATTCGGTGCTGATTGAAAGCCTGACGGACGACGGCAGGCCGTTGCCGATTGGCCTTGACGTCTATGACGAATCCGATGCGTCTATTGGCATCATCGGCCCCGGCAGTCGGGTTTATGGCCGAGTGGCCAGGCTGGCGGGCGAGCTGTACGTCAAGCCTTACGGCAAGAGTGAAAAATGCACTATACGCTATGAGATTGATGAAAAAGAAAAGGATGAGATCTTGATTCAGCTTTTGTCCCCCTGTGTTGCGGTGAGATGAGGATAGTCACTATGTTGAACGGCGAGCTGGCTTTTTTAGTCGTGCGCTTCCTGCGGCTTTTCCTCGTACTGACGCTTATCGGCTACGGCGCTTCGGTTAGGGCCGACGCTGGGCTGCTGATAGATAAAACCCGGCTGGTTTTTCCCGCCACTTCAAAAGAAGAGACGCTGTATATACACAACGTAAACAGCTATCCGGTGATGGTGCAGAACTGGATTGACGACGGCGACATCGATGCCGATCTGGGTACGCTGAAAACGCCACTGCTGGTCGTTCCTCCACTGTTTAAGCTACAGCCGAACGAAAGTAAGTCGGTCAGGGTTATCCTCGGCCGCCACCGTCTCCCCGCCGAGCGAGAGAGCGTTTTTTGGCTTAACGTACAGATGATCCCGCCGGTTGACCCCAACAAAACGAACGGCCTGGCCGTGTCGGTACGCACCAGAATGAAGGTGTTCTATCGGCCCGAATCCCTTATTAAAGGCGGTTCAACCGCTTGGATCCAGAAGGTGACGTGTTCAGCCGGGCAGGGTAGCGCTGCGTATATAGAGTGCGTTAATCCGACGCCGTACTATGCGACGGTGGACGCGCTGACGCTGAGCTTTAGCCGTTCGGCGTCAGTCAAGACGATGGATGGATTTATGCTCGCGCCGTATGACAGGCAGCGCTATGCCGTCTCTACGGTAAAAGGGCTTAGCGTGATAACGCTCTCGCTGGTAAATGATGACGGTTATGTAGAAAAGAAAACGGTCAACGTCCGCGAGCGTTAGCGTTTTTAACGCAAGGCGAATTGGCCAAAAAAGAGCCCCTGTTCCGGTTAGAGGGGGGAGCAGGGGCAAGGGGTATACAAGGAAATAATTATAGTTATTGGTATTCGGCGAGCGCCCCGCAGGCCTTCAGCGGGCGCTGAAAAACGCTAGATGACCGTTTTCGTCAACCACTGGGCCAGTTCGGCGACCGAGTGGTTCTCTATATTCGCCACCAGTTCAATCACCTTTTCAGTCGCCTGTGGCGTCAGGATGCCGCTGACGTTGTCGCGAAACTTTTGTTCAACGTCGCAGCTACGCATCGGATTCTCCGGGTTGCCATAGTTGACGTTCAGGCGCTTCGTCACTTCGCGGCCGTCTTTAAGCGTCACGGTAATGAAGCCGGGGAAGTAGGTTGGGAAGGGAATTTCGCCCTTCTCGCAGTAACGGTAGGACACCTTCTTCGACAGTTCCAGCACGTCGGCGCGGGTAAGCTGCTCGGGGCGGAACGACTTCAGGCTTAATCCATCGTCAATCATGCCTGAAGCGACCAGATAGGGCAGGCTGAACTTGGCGGCGTAGGGCGTTTTTGGCTCGAACTTGGTGTCCAGCGGCTCACAAATCAGCGCAGAGGCGATCGGGTCGACGACGCAGTGAATGCGTTCGACGTCTTCAGGCCTGATGCCGTCCTTCAGCAGCATGCGGGCGCAGTCGACGGTCGCATGGGCGAAGTGGCAGCACGGATAGGGCTTAATGGATACGCGCAGCATTTCCCAACGGTCGTCCAGCTCGCTGCACACCTCGGCGGGATCCGCTTCGTTTTGAATACCGTGAGTGACGTACAGGCCAAAGCGGCCTTCAAAGATAGTGAGGGGGCCTGTCATACCCGCATCGGCCAGATAGGCGGACAGTATGCCTGAGTGGGCCGCCCAGCCCGCATGGAAGCACTTGGCCGAGGAGCTGTTGGTCAGGTATTCCGCAACGCCGGACGCCTGGCTGCCCGCCAGGCCAATGGCGTGGGCGCAGGCTTCGGGCGAGAGCTTCAGCAGGCGTGCGGCGCTGCTGACGGCGCCGAAAATGCCGGCGATAGCGGTAGAGTGGAAACCGCGCTTGTGAAAACTGCCCTTGGAGGCAAGGCCGACGCGAGCCGCCACTTCCCAGCCGATGACGTAGGCGGCGAGCATGTCTTTGCTGCTAAGGTTGAGGTCTTCCGCCAGCGCGATGACCAGCGGCACCAGCACGGCGCTGCCGTGAGCGATGGAGTCGGTATGGGTATCGTCGAAGTCCAGCACGTGCGAAGCGATGCCGTTGGCCAGCGCGGCGTAAGCCGGAGACAGTTTGAATTCGCTTCCCCACACGTGGCACTTGCCCTGAGTATTCGGCATGGCGTTCAAACCGTTGCGTCCGTTGATGCCGTTGGCCTGTACGGTGCCCGCCAGCGCTACGCCGAGCGTGTCCAACAGGTGGAGCTTGGCGCGCTCGATAACGTGGGGGGGAATAGTGTCAAAGCTTTTGCTGGTAATAAACTGACTAAGTTGTTCGCTGTAAGTCATGGTATCAATTCCAAAATAGGGGCAGGGCTTATTTCATCTGGCCGTATGCCGTTTGACGCTAACGGTGTGCACACCGCGTTTGCTACGACCCGATGAAATAAACGCTGTATTGTGCTTGAAAAATTAGACTGCTTATAAACCGTCCTAATAAGCCCCAGAGGATATTCCGGCCGAAAATACAACCTGCTTATATCACCACGGTGCTCGGCCGGAAGAGCGCCTGTATTAGCTTTGGGAGCGCGGCGGGCCTAGCCCTCCTACGGGCACTTCGTTGGCTTACGCCAAGTCGACCCCAACGGAGGCCTCTCCCGCCGTTTGACCCTGTAAGTTTTATCCAAAACTGTTGTCAACAATCTCAAATACGGGGCCGCGAGGCCCCGAAGTCGAGAGGGATCAGTTAAGCCAGCCGCTGGCTTTGACCTCAGCCACGACGCGGTCGACCTGATCCGGCGCGTTGCCGACGTAGGTGGTAGGATCCAGAACGGCGTCAAGCTCTTCTTTGGTCATCGCCGCCTTGATGCGCGGATCGTCAGACAGCGCCTGAGCGAAGGTGCCGCCGTCTTCCAGGCCGTGCATGGCCGCTTCGTACACCAGTTCATGAGCGGTTTGCTTACCGACTTTTTCCGACAGTACGAACATCACGCGCTCTGCCAGCATAAAGCCGCCGAGGATATCGAGATTGCTGCGCATTTTGTCTTTCTTCACGTGCAGGCCGGACAGAGTGAACTTCATGTTGTCCAGAATAACTGAAAGCATCAGGCAGATTTCCGGCAGAACTTTCCATTCCATTTTCCAGATGGCGCCGTCGCGCTCGTGCTGGTGCTTCATCAGGTCGAGCAGGATAGAGACGTTGCCTTTCAGCGTATTGCTGACGCAGGAAGCGTTTTCGGTGATAGCCGGGTTGCGCTTGTGGGGCATGGTGGAAGAACCGACCTGGCCTTTGCCGAACGGCTCGGCCACTTCGTCAAACTCGTTGTGCGCCAGCAGCAGGATTTCGTTGGCGATTTTACCCAGCGTCGCGCTGACCATGCCAAGCACCATGCCGTACTCGCAGAAGCGATCGCGGGCAGGCTGCCAGGAGATTTCCGGTACGCCCAGCTCCAGGCGCGCCAGTACGCGTTTTTCCAGCTCGTCGGCGCGCTCGCCGAAGGAGGCTTTGGTACCGACGGCGCCGACGACGCTGCCGACGAACAGGCGAGGCTCCAGCTGAACCAGACGCTCATGATGGCGCATCAATTCAGCAAGCCAAATAGCGGTTTTATGGCCGAAGGTGATAGGAATGGCCTGAAGGGCCAGGGTGCGGCCGGCCATCGGCGTATTGCGATGCTCTTCAGACAGTTTCAGCAGTGAACGGCCGATGTCCTGCAGGTCGCGCAGGATGATTTTGTGGGCCATTTTGAATTGCAGCACCATGCCGGTATCCATGACGTCCTGGGTGGTCGGGCCGAAGTGCACGTATTCGCCGAAGCCGTTTGCACAGGCGTGCTCAAGGCCGCGGATGGTGGGAACCAGCGGGTGCTTGGTCAGGCGAACCTGTTCAAGAATGAAGTCCATGTCCAGACGTTCAAGCTTGGCGCAGGCGACGATTTCGTCTGCGGCTTCCTGCGGAATGATACCCATTTTGGCCTGTTCGATAGCCAGGGCCGCTTCATAGTCCAACCACATTTGCATGCGGACGTTGTCGGAAAATACTTGACGCATCTCTTCGGTGGACCAGAGATTTTTTAGCAGTACTGAGTCAAAAACGCTGGTAGACATACATTTATCTCCTGATAATTGATTTATTCTAAATAGACGAAAGCCAGACACTTTAAATATGTGAATGCAATTAAAGATATTGTGATTTTTTTGTGACAATAATCTTCGGATTGAATTAAGTGTCCAATAATGCCAAAAGATAAACAAGGTGTTTTATACCGATATTGCATTAGTAATATTTAACCGTTCTTAAATATTACTAATGTTTTGCTAAAATGGCTTTTTTCTCCGTTTTCTCATTTTTTATTTTTTGCGAGGTATCTTCCTGTTATTGGTATAACTTGTTGTTTTGTTTTTGTATTTTTCTTATATTAGTTCGGCTTTAACAATCTTCAATATAATTAATGTATTAAAGTGAGATCGGGATCAATGTTTGACTAGCTACGGATTTTTTACTTGATCCTTCGGTGGTAGTTTCGAAAAAGAAGGTAAGAAATATAGGCGCATTTACTTAGCAAAATAATTATAGACACATCTTGGATACATAACGATTGTTTCAGTGTTTATTGATGGTTTATTTATTATTACACATCAGTGAATGGTCAATATTTCGGCAAATATTCTATATGAGGAGCAAATAATAATGACTCAAACGCGTAAAACTCGGCTAATTCATGGTGGTAGAGGACAGGCTCGCGATATTGGTCCGGTAAACCCGCCGGTCATGAGAGCCAGCACCATTCTTTTCGACTCCATCACGACCTGGCGCGACGCCCGTAAGCGCAGAGAGACTGAACGTCTTCTCAGCTACGGCGCACGCGGAACGGAAACCGCATTTGCTCTGGAAGAGCTGGTCACCGAACTGGAAGGTGGATATCGCGCACAGCTGTTCCCGACCGGGCTTGCCGCTATCGCGATGACTATCATGGGCTATGCTCATGCCGGTGGACACGTACTGTTTGCCGACTCTGTCTATGCGCCGGTACGTAATATTGCCAAGAGCTTCCTTACGCCGAACAACATCAGCTTCGACTTTTTCAAAACCGACGGCAGTGACTTTGAAGCCAAACTCCGCCCGAATACTCAACTAGTGTTTGCCGAGTCTCCCGGCTCCTTGCTTTATGAAATGCTGGATCTGCCCGAAATCTGCCGTATCGCTCACGAACGCAACATTCCGGTCGCGGTGGACAATACCTGGGGCTCTGCATGGCTCTATAACCCTCTGAAATTGGGCGCAGACGTGTCCGTTATCGCAGCGACCAAGTACCTGTGCGGCCACTCCGACGTGATGATGGGCATCATGGTGGCTAACGAGGAAGCCTGGAAAAAAATTGGCGATCTGCCGGAGGCATTAGGGCAGGTGAGCAGCCCGGACGACGTGTCGCTGGTGCTGCGCGGCGTGAGAACGCTGAGCACTCGCCTGGCGGTTCACGGCCAGAGCGCGCTGACGGTGGCAAAGTGGCTGCAGCAGCGTCCCGAAGTTCTGAAAGTTTACTTCCCGGCACTGGAAGATCATCCGCGTCACGACCTGTACAAGCGCGACTGTAAGGGCGCCAACGGCCTGTTGACCATCGAGCTGAAGCCAGAATATACGCTGGAAAAAGCGGAAGCGCTCATCGATGCGCTGGAACTTTTCGGCATTGGCGCATCCTGGGGCGGCTTTGAAAGTCTGGTTCTACCGGCCAACGTGAAAGATGCTCGCTCCGCGATAGATTGGAGCCAGCACGGACAGTGCATCCGTTTCCATATCGGCCTTGAAGACGTAAACGATCTGCTGGCCGATCTGGAGCAGGGATTTAAGGCGTTGAACGCCTGACGTTAACCGGCGGGCAGGTGTCTCTGCCCGCCAGTCATAGACGGCGGAGCGCCGTTGATACGAGGAAAAATTATGCTTGGCGTTATTCTCGCATTATTAGTGACCGCGCTGGTCATTTTTATGCTGGCGAAAGGCTATAAGCCTCAGCCGGTACTGCTGTTAGGGGGCCTGTTGCTGATGGGGCTGACGGTGGCGTTTGACCTCGGCACGCTGCTGCCGGAGAAAAAAACCACCAACTTTGAGTTTTTTGATATTTTTAAAGTCTTCAGCGACATTTTAAGTTCTCGGATGGCCGGGCTAGGTCTGACGCTGATGGCCATTGCCGGTTTTTCCCGCTATATGGACCATGTCGGCGCCAGCAAGTCGCTGTTCGCGCTGTTTGAAAAGCCGCTGAAGTCCGTTCGTTCGCCGTACCTGCTGCTGGTCGTCGCTTTTCTGGTGACTCAGGTGCTGGTTATCTTCATTCCCAGCCACGCTGGCCTGGGGATGCTATTGATGGTAACCATGTATCCGATTCTGATCCGTACCGGCGTTAGCCCGCTGTCCGCGCTGGCGGTTATCGGTACCTGTCAGTTTATCGACCACGGGCCGGGGTCCGGCAACGTTATCATGGCGGCGAAAACCGCAGGCATCGATCCGGCCGTCTACTTCGTGCATCACCAGCTGCCGGTCACTATTCCTATTATTATCGCCGTTGCTGTTGCCCACTTTTTCGCACAGCGCTGGTGGGATAAGCGCGAAGGCTTCGTGTTTAATCAGGATGCGCTGGACAAAATCGACCATAACGACCACAGCCGTCCACCGCTGATCTACGCGCTGTTGCCGGTGGTGCCGCTGGTGTTGATTATCGGCTTTAGCCCGATCTTCAAGTCAGTCATCAAGATGGACGTCACTACCGCGATGATCATCAGTACCATCGTGGCGCTAATATTCGAATATTTCCGCCTGAAAAGCGCCAAGGCCGTTATGGACAGCTTCATGCTGTTCTTCGAAGGCATGGGCAAACAGTTTGTGCTGGTTGTTTCGCTGATTGTCTGTGGTGAAGTGTTCGCAAATGGCCTGCTGGCCGTTGGCGCGGTTGACACTATGATCACTGCGGCTCAAAACGCGGGCTTCGGCGTCGGCGCCATGATTATCGTTATGAGCTTCATTCTGGCGCTGGCCGCCTTCCTGATGGGCTCCGGCAACGCGGCGTTCTTCTCCTTCGCTGCCCTGACGCCGAAAATCGCCGCCTTCCTGAAGGTTGACGTAGTAACGCTGATCCTGCCGATGCAGATCATGACCAGCTTTGGCCGCACGGTGTCGCCGATTACGGCGGCGATCGTTGCCATCGCGGGCATCGCCGGCGTGTCTCCGTTCCAAATCGTTAAGCGTACGGCAATACCGATGGCGGTGGCCGCCATCGTGAACCTGGTGATGACGTTTGTCTATCTGGGATAATTGGTTGTAAACAGTGGTATAAAAAACAGGCTCCGTTGAGAGCCGCCCAGCCCCGGAGGTTCACCGCTTTCGGGGCTTCATTACATAATCAGTCTTTCACCCCGTAAGCGCTGCGCTTACGGGGTGTTTGTCTTTTTAAGAGGCTAAATATGATGGCGTGAATCCTTTTGCGATCTTTCGTCCTCTGGTTAAGAGAACGCGCAATTATATGAGGAGTTCATCATGCTGGGTTTAAAACGAAATCTGTGTGTTGGGAGGCGTCTTAGCCGTTTGGGATTCGCCGTTTTGATTGGTTTGGGGGCATATTATTTTCTGGAAATGAGGGGATTACAGGTGCTAGCGTTTGTTATCGCCGCGACGCTAGCGGCGTCTGGGCTTCTTGGATTTTGCCCCCTCAGGTTTGTTCTGAACAGAAGATCGGGAGACTTGTAGCGATGATTCAGGCAAACGAAGCGTTGATTGAGGCCGCCTGTGCCGGCAGTGAACAGGCGCTGTCACACCTGCTTATCGTCTGTCAGCCGGACTTGAAACGATTTGCTCGTCGTACCTGCTCAACCAGTGAGGACGCTGAAGACGCGGTACAGATCGCGCTATGGCAACTGTATAAAAAGGTCGGCACGCTGAGAACCGTGGCGGCCTTTAGCGGCTGGCTGTTTCGCATCGTCGAGCGAGAATGCTACCGGCTGTTTCGAAGGACGTACACCGAGTCCATTTCCGAAAGGTTTGACGATGCCGTCGAACGCTTGACTGACGATGAGCTGTGTATCGACCTGGCTCGCTCGATTGCCGAACTGCCGCAGGCTTACCGTATCGTCTTTATTTTGCGTGATATTGAAGGATGGACTACGCCGGAGGCCGCGGAAAAGCTTGGGCTTAGTCCTGAAGCGGTGAAAAGTCGGCTTCATCGCGCACGGGCCGCCGTTCGGGACAATCTAAGTCGAAGTGGGTATCGGCAGTCCAGTACTGCTTTGTATACCAATGCCGAATCAGACGACTGAAACGCATAGTCAGACTTTTTCATACACCACATTGAGAAATGCTAATCATGAACAATTACCAATCACCGGATGATTTTCAACAAACGGCATCATTGCTTAATTTGGCTCCGCAAGAAGGCGCTGCGTTTATGGCGTTTGACCATGTGGTCAGGCGTGAGGATGGACACATCCCGCCGAAAGTTCGTGAATTTATTGCATTGGCCGTGGCGTTGACCACGCAATGCGCATACTGCCTGGATGTTCATACAAAAAGAGCGAAGCGGGCGGGAGCGACGGGGGAGGAGCTGGCCGAACTGGTGACGATTGCCGCTGCGGTACGCTCTGGAGCGACGATGGGGCACGGCCTGATGGCTTTGCGCCTGTTTGAAGCAGGCCTCAAAACTGACTGAGAGGACGGCACATTAAAAAAGAAAGCCTCACTCACCGTTTAGCGGGTGAGGCTTGCCTTGAGGGAAGGAGGTAAACGTTACCTACGATACTTGAAATATTCTCGTCGTTGCTAAGCTGTTGGGCAATGTTGCTCTCAAACGCAGAGATAAGGCAAACGTCTTCAGAAAATAAGTGCGGTAAGCGCCTTCTTAACCCTCTTCTATATACCTTTTTATAATGTAAAAACGCATGTACGTCGGTTAGATAAAATCCTATCCGATGAGGTGTCGCAACAACGCGTTTGAACGTTTCTATTGCGTCGCGCTGAAAAGTTTCAGGCAGCCCAGCCAAATGTCAAAATCAGTGTTGCAAAAACGGGAAGATACGCGTTTTTTTATCTACACTTGTCTTTAGCTGCGCTCGCAACCCGCATCTGGACTAGGAGGACTAAATGAACAATATGTGCTTAAAATATTTTGTGATGTGCTCTGTATCAAAGAAAAGAAGGTGTTAATCAGTGGTAAAAAAATCTATTTCTGTCAAAATAGCCTGCTGATTGGGTTCAGCTATCTGGGAGGCTGACTCGATTTAGTTAGTTTCTGAGAGTAAGTTTTGATTTTCCTGATTGTATCCATAATTGTTTGTTTGATGTTGACAATATGTTGTAAAGAAGAGTAAAACGCCCACTGAATCACTGCGTAAGACAGTGAGCCTTGATTGCCTAAAACGGATGCAGGGATGGACGTTTTACTTTTGTCGTCACCGGACCGGTTCACGCCGTGAGCAGTCCGAGTAATACTATTTTTTAAACAGAGTAGTAAGAGCATGCCTACAAGCACCGAAGTCGTAGCCCATAACTGGGCCCTTGCCGTTTATATCATCGTCGCCCTGGGCCTGTGCGCCTTTATGCTGATCGCCGCTTATTTCCTCGGCGGCCGCGCTCGGGCCAGAACCAAAAACGTACCGTATGAATCCGGTATCGACGCCGTCGGATCCGCGCGCCTGCGCCTGTCCGCCAAATTCTATCTGGTCGCGATGTTCTTCGTTATCTTCGACGTTGAAGCCCTGTACCTGTACGCCTGGTCCGTTTCCGTTAGGGAAAGCGGCTGGATAGGCTTCATCGAGGCGACCATTTTCATATTCGTTCTGCTGGCCGGACTGTTTTATCTGGTGCGCATCGGCGCGCTGGACTGGACGCCCGCGCGCTCCAAGCGTCAGCTGAAAAACAAGATCCCCAACAATTTGCAGTAACTGCGAGGCTTGAAGATGAAATATACGCTCACTCGCGTAGACCTTGACGGCGATAATGACCGTTATCCGCTACAGAAGCAGGAAATCGTTACCGACCCGCTGGAGCAGGATGCCCAAAAGGGCATCTTTATGGGCAAACTCGACACCGCGCTGAACGACGTTGTCAACTGGGGGCGTAAGAACTCCCTGTGGCCGTTTAACTTCGGCCTTTCCTGCTGCTACGTAGAAATGGTGACCTCTTTTACCGCTGTACACGACGTTTCCCGCTTCGGGGCGGAAGTGCTGCGCGCCTCGCCTCGCCAGGCGGACTTCATGGTCGTGGCCGGCACCTGCTTCGTCAAAATGGCGCCGGTTATTCAGCGCCTGTATGACCAAATGCTGGAGCCCAAGTGGGTTATTTCCATGGGCGCCTGCGCCAACTCCGGCGGCATGTACGACATCTATTCCGTCGTGCAGGGCGTGGACAAGTTTATTCCGGTCGACGTGTATATTCCCGGCTGCCCGCCGCGCCCGGAGGCCTATATGCAGGCGCTGCTGCTTTTGCGTGATTCTATCGGTCAGGAACGCCGCCCGCTGTCGTGGGTTGTCGGCGAACAGGGCGTATACCGCGCCAATATGCAGTCAGAAAAAGACCGTAAGCGCGCGGAGCGCATCGCGGTGACCAACCTGCGTACGCCTGACGAAATTTAACGATTTTAATTTGAGTAATGAGCGGCGATATCACTATGACAGAACCAATGACGCAAGAGTGCGCCCTGCCGGAATGGCAGACTCGGGATCATCTCGATGACCCGGTAATCGGCGAACTGCACCATCGCTTTGGACCTGACGCCTTTACCGTTCAACCTACCCGTACCGGCGTGCCGGTGGTGTGGGTGAAGCGGGAGCAGCTTTTAGAGGTCATGGCTTTTTTACGTAAGCTACCTAAGCCTTACTCCATGCTGTTTGACCTGCATGGCGTAGACGAACGCTTACGCACCCATCGTCAGGGCCTTCCTGCGGCGGACTTTTCCGTGTTCTACCACCTGATTTCCGTTGAGCGCAACAAAGACATCATGCTGAAAGTCGCGCTGGCGGAAAACGATCTGCACGTGCCGACGGTCACCAAGCTTTTCCCCAACGCGAGCTGGTATGAGCGCGAAACCTGGGATCTGTTCGGCATCGTTATCGACGGCCACCCGAACCTTCGACGCATCATGATGCCGCTGACCTGGGAAGGGCACCCGTTGCGTAAAGACTACCCGGCGCGCGCCACCGAATTCGATCCGTTCGTGCTGACCAAGGCGAAAGAAGATCTGGAAATGGAGTCGCTGACCTTCAAGCCCGAAGAGTGGGGCATGAAGCGCGGCACCAAAAACGAAGACTTCCTGTTCCTGAACATGGGGCCGAACCATCCGTCTTCTCACGGCGCGTTCCGCATTATTCTGCAGCTTGACGGCGAAGAGATCGTCGACTGCGTGCCGGACGTCGGCTACCACCACCGCGGCGCCGAAAAGATGGGTGAGCGTCAGTCGTGGCACAGCTATATTCCGTTTACCGACCGCATCGAGTATCTGGGCGGCTGCGTTAACGAGATGCCTTACGTGCTGGCGGTTGAAAAGCTGGCGGGCATCGAAGTGCCGGATCGCGTGAAAACTATTCGCGTCATGCTGTCCGAGCTGTTCCGCATTAACAGCCACCTGCTGTATATCTCCACCTATATTCAGGACGTCGGCGCAATGACGCCGGTGTTCTACGCCTTTAGCGACCGCGCCCGTATCTATGACATCGTTGAAGCCGTTACCGGTTTCCGCATGCACCCGGCGTGGTTCCGTATCGGCGGCGTGGCGCACGATCTGCCGAAAGGCTGGGACAAGCTTTTGCGCGAATTCCTCGACTGGATGCCCAAGCGCCTTGACTCCTACGTGAAGGCCGCGCTGAAGAACACCATTTTGAAAGGCCGTACCGTCGGCGTCGCTCAGTACAGCGCAGAAGAAGCGCTGGCCTGGGGCGTTACCGGCGCGGGCCTGCGCGCCACCGGCGTGAACTTCGACGTTCGTAAGGCGCGTCCTTACTCTGGCTATGAGAACTTCGAGTTCGAAGTGCCCATCAGCTATAACGGCGACTGTTACGACCGCGTCATGCTGAAGGTGGAAGAGCTGCGTCAGAGCCTGCGCATTCTTGAGCAGTGCCTGAAGAACATGCCGGAAGGGCCGTTCAAGGCTGACCATCCGCTGACGACGCCGCCGCCGAAGGAAAGAACCCTGCAGCACATCGACACTCTGATTAACCACTTCCTGCAGGTGTCGTGGGGCCCGGTGATGCCGGCCAACGAGTCTTTCCAGATGGTGGAAGCCACCAAAGGGATCAACAGCTACTATCTGACCAGCGACGGCGGCACCATGAGCTATCGCACGCGGATACGTACGCCAAGCTTTGCGCACCTGCAGCAGATCCCGGCCGTGATTCGTGGCTGCCTGGTATCGGACCTTATCGTCTACCTGGGCAGCATTGATTTTGTTATGTCAGACGTGGATCGCTAACTATGACCGATAAAGAAATTTTCACGCTGAGCGCGGAAGAGCTCGACGCCATCGAGCATGAGAAGCACCACTATGAAGATCCGCGCGCGGCGTCCATCGAAGCCCTGAAGCTCGTTCAGAAGAAGCGCGGCTGGGTGCCGGACGGCGCAATAACCGCCATTGCCGAGGTGCTGGGCATTCCCGCCAGCGACGTCGAGGGCGTAGCGACGTTTTACAGCCAAATCTATCGTCGCCCGGTTGGGCGCCACGTTATTCGCTACTGCGACAGCGTGGTGTGCTACATCAATGGCTATCACGCCATTGAAGCGGCACTGCAGAAAAAGCTGAACGTCAAGCCGGGGCAAACCACGTTTGACGGGCGTTTCACCCTGCTGCCTACCTGCTGTCTGGGCAACTGCGACAAGGGGCCGAGCATGATGATCGATGAGGACACTCACGAACAGCTGAAGCCGGAAGATATTGATAAACTGCTGGAGCAATATCAATGAGCGGGCCAAATTTCCTGGGAACTCAACGCGTTCTTACCGAAGAGCAGCATCCGCTGACCTGGCGCCTGCGCGCTGACCATCAGCCGGTCTGGTTTGATGAATATCGCGCCAAGAATGGCTACGTCGGCGCAGAAAAGGCGCTAAAGGGCATGGCCCCCGATGAGATCGTGGCAACCGTCAAGGACTCCGGCCTGAGCGGCCGCGGCGGGGCGGGCTTCTCCACCGGTCTTAAGTGGAGCCTGATGCCGAAAGACGAAAGCATGAACGTCCGTTACATTCTGTGTAACGCCGACGAGATGGAACCGGGCACCTATAAGGACCGCCTGCTGATGGAGCAGCTTCCCCACCTTTTGGTGGAAGGGATGCTTATCGGCGGCTTCGCTCTGAAAGCCTATCGCGGCTATATCTTCCTGCGCGGCGAGTATATCGAAGCGGCGGAGAACCTGCGTCGCGCCATCGAAGAGGCCAAGCAGGCCGGCTTCCTCGGTAAAAACATTTTAGGCAGCGGCTTTGACTTTGAGCTGTTTGTCCACACCGGCGCCGGTCGCTATATCTGCGGTGAAGAAACCGCGCTGATTAACTCGCTGGAAGGCCGCCGCGCCAACCCGCGCTCCAAGCCGCCGTTCCCGGCGACCGTGGGCGCCTGGGGTAAGCCGACCTGCGTCAACAACGTCGAAACTCTCTGCAACGTGCCGTCTATCGTTCAGCACGGTCCCGAGTGGTATCGCGGGCTGTCTGCCGGCAAGAGCCAGGACGCGGGAACCAAGCTGATGGGCTTCTCCGGCCGCGTGAAGAACCCCGGCCTGTGGGAGCTGCCGTTCGGCATCACCGCGCGCGAGCTGTTGGAAGACTACGCCGGCGGCATGCAGGACGGCCTGAAGCTGAAGGCCTGGCAGCCGGGCGGCGCGGGTACCGACTTTTTAACCGAAGCGCACCTTGACCTGCCGATGGAGTTCTCCAGCATCGCTAAAGCGGGCAGCCGTCTGGGCACCGCGCTGGCGATGGCGGTAGACGATAAGATCAATATGGTCGGGCTGTGCCGCAATCTGGAAACGTTCTTTGCGCGCGAGTCCTGCGGGTGGTGTACGCCGTGCCGCGACGGCCTGCCGTGGACGGTAAAAATCCTGACGGCGCTGGAGAAGGGCGAAGGTCAGCCGGGGGATATCGAAACCCTCGAGCAGCTGTGCCGCTTCCTGTCGCCGGGCCACACCTTCTGCGCACTGGCGCCGGGTGCGGTCGAGCCTTTGCAGAGCGCAATAAAGTATTTCCGAGAAGAGTTTGAGGCCGGCATCAAAGTGAAGACCTTTAATAACCTCAGCTCAATTGCCGGTATCCAGCCGAACCTGCTGAAGCAGCGCTGGTAAACGAATTTTTTTTAAGTTATCTGCCCGCGGTTGCGGGCTACAGGAAGCATGCTGACTATGGCAACGATTCATGTAGACGGCGAAGAATACGAAGTTGACGGCGCGGAGAACCTCCTGCAGGCGTGTCTCTCGCTCGGACTCGATATTCCTTACTTTTGCTGGCATCCGGCGCTGGGTAGCGTCGGCGCTTGCCGCCAATGTGCGGTTAAGCAGTTCCAGGGGCCTGACGATAAGCGCGGGCGCCTGGTTATGTCGTGTATGACCCCGGCATCTGACGGTAGCTATATTTCTATCGAAGATGAAGAGGCCGTTAAGTTCCGCGAAGCCGTGGTGGAATTTTTGATGGTCAACCACCCGCACGACTGTCCGGTGTGCGAGGAGGGGGGCAACTGTCACTTACAGGATATGACGGTCATGACCGGCCACAGTTTCCGTAAGTATCGCTTTAACAAGCGTACCCACAACAACCAGGATCTCGGACCTTTCATTAACCATGAGATGAACCGCTGCATCGCCTGCTATCGCTGCGTTCGCTACTATAAAGACTACGCGGGCGGCGAAGACTTCGGCGTCTACGGCTCTCACGACAACGTCTACTTCGGCCGTCCGGAAGACGGCGTGCTGGAGAACGAGTTCTCCGGCAACCTGGTAGAAGTGTGTCCGACCGGCGTATTCACCGATAAGACTCACTCCGAGCGCTATAACCGCAAATGGGACATGCAGTTTGCCCCGAGCATTTGCCAGCAGTGCAGCGTCGGCTGTAACACCAGCCCCGGCGAGCGCTACGGCGAGCTGCGTCGCATCGAGAACCGCTACAACGGCACGGTAAACCACTATTTCCTGTGCGACCGCGGCCGCTTCGGCTACGGCTACGTCAACCTGAAAGACCGTCCGCGCACGCCGCTACAGCGCCGCGGCGAGGACTGGATTTCTCTGAACCCCGATCAGGCCCTGCAGGGCGCGGCCGACCAGCTGCGCCAGTCTAAAAAGGCCATTGGTATCGGTTCTCCTCGCGCCAGCCTGGAAAGCAACTACGCGCTGCGTCAATTGGTCGGCGCGGAAAACTTCTCCACCGGCATGAGCGCGCAGGAGCTGGTTCGCGTGCAGCTGATGCAGAAGATCCTCAAAGAGAGCGGTCTGTACACGCCGTCGCTGCGTGAAATCGAAAGCTACGACGCGGTGCTGGTGCTGGGCGAAGACGTCACGCAAACCGGCGCGCGCATCGCGCTGGCCATCCGTCAGGCGGTGAAGGGCAAGGCGCGCGACATCGCCGCCGCCCAGCGCGTAGCGGACTGGCAGATTGCCGCCGTGCAGACTATCGGTCAGCACGCCAAGCATCCGCTGTTCGTCACCGGCGTGGATAAAACCCGCTTAGACGACGTTGCCGCGTGGAGCTACTGCGGCAGCGTAGAAGAGCAGGCACAGCTAGGCTTCGCCATTGCCCACGGGCTGGACGCTTCGGCTCCGGCTGCGGACGTCTCTTCCGACCTTAAGAAGAAAATCGACATCGTCGTTCAGGCGCTGTCCGGCGCCAAGAAACCGCTGATTATCACCGGCAGCGGCGCGGGCAGTGAGGCAGTGATTCAGGCCGCCGCCAACGTCGCGCTGGCGCTGAAAAAGCGCGAGCAGGACGTCGCGATTACCTTCGTCGCCGCCGAATCCAACAGCATGGGCGTCGCCATGATGGGCGGCAGCTCCATCGACGAGGCGCTGGCGCAGGTTGAACGCGGAGACGCCGATACGCTTATCGTGATGGAAAACGACCTGTATCGTCATGCGCAGAAATCGCGCGTAGACGCCGCGTTGGCAAAGGTAGAGAACCTTATCGTTCTCGATCACCAGCGTACGGAGGTGATGGAAAAGGCCAACCTGATTCTGTCAAGCGCGAGCTTTGCCGAAAGCGACGGTACGCTGGTCAACCAGGAGGGCAGGGCGCAGCGCTTCTTCCAGGTTTACGATCCCGATTTCTACAATAAAGATCCGGCTCATCCGGCCCACATGCTGGAAAGCTGGCGCTGGCTGCACTCGCTGGAAAGCGTCTACAACAGCCGTCGCGTTGACTGGACTCAGCTTGACCACGTGGTCGACGCCGTCGCCAAATCCTTCCCGGAAATGGCCGCCATCGTCGACGCCGCGCCGGACGCCACCTTCCGCGTGAAGGGGCAGAAGCTGGCTCGCGAACCTCATCGCTATAGCGGCCGCACCGCCATGATGGCGGACGTCAGCGTTCACGAGAAGCGTCAACCGCAGGATAAGGACACGGCCTTTACGTTCTCAATGGAAGGCTACAACGCGCCGGAAGCGGACCGCCAGCAGGTTCCGTTTGCCTGGGCTCCGGGTTGGAACTCACCGCAGGCCTGGAACAAGTTCCAGGCGGAAGTGGGCGGTAGCCTGCGCGCCGGCGATCCGGGCGTCCGCCTGTTCGAGAAGGCGCAGGACGCGTCTCTTGGTTACTTTGACGCCACCGTGGCCGCGGACGCTCAAGGGCTGCGCGTCGCGCCTTACTATCACCTGTTCGGCAGCGATGAAACGTCGCAGCGTTCAGAGGTGATCCAAAGCCGCATGCCGCAGGCCTACGTCATGCTTAACGCACAGGACGCCGCCGCGCTTAACCTTGGCGCAGACGCCGTGGTCAGCTTCAGCTGCGCGGGAAGCGAGTTGAAGCTTCCGGTTCGCCTGAGTGATTCGCTGGGTAAAGGACTGGTTGGCCTGCCGCTGGGCCTGCCGGGTATTTCGCCGGCGCTTATCGGCGAGCGCGTTGAAAACCTGAAGGAGGCGACGCTATGAGTCTGATATCTCCGGAAGCCGTTGAGGTTTTAGCCTCGGTCGGCAAGGCGGTGGTCATCCTGCTGGTGGTCGTCACCTGCGGTGCGCTGATGAGCTTTGGCGAGCGCCGCCTGCTGTCTTTGTTTCAGGATCGCTACGGGCCAAACCGCGTAGGGCCGTTCGGCTCGTTGCAGATTGTCGCCGACATGATCAAGATGTTCTTTAAAGAGGACTGGGTTCCCAACTTCTCTGACAAGACCATCTTTACGCTGGCGCCGATGATTGCCTTTAGCTCCATGCTGCTGGCGTTTTCCATCGTACCGGTCACTCCGACCTGGGGCGCATCCGACCTGAACATCGGCATCCTGTTCTTCTTCATGCTGGCGGGGCTGGCGGTGTACGCCGTGCTGTTCGCCGGCTGGTCGAGCAATAACAAGTATGCGCTGCTGGGCGCCATGCGCGCCTCCGCGCAGACGCTGAGCTATGAGGTGTTCCTCGGGCTTTCCCTGATGGGCATCGTCGCGGTGACCGGCTCTTTCAACATGCGCGACATCGTTGAAGCGCAGGCCGACGTATGGTTTGTCATTCCGCAGTTCTTTGGCTTCCTGACCTTTATCATCGCGGGCGTTGCGGTGACTCACCGCCACCCGTTTGACCAACCGGAAGCGGAGCAGGAGCTGGCGGACGGCTACCACATCGAATATTCCGGCATGAAGTTCGGTCTGTTCTTCGTCGGTGAATACGTTGGTATCGTAACCATCTCTGCGCTGATTGTGACGCTGTTCTTCGGCGGATGGCAGGGACCGTTCCTGCCGCCGGTGCTGTGGTTTGCCTTAAAGACCGGCTTTTTCATGATGATGTTTATTCTGGTGCGCGCCTCATTGCCTCGTCCACGTTACGACCAGGTGATGGCGTTCGGCTGGCGGGTTTGCCTGCCGCTGACGCTGCTGAACCTGCTGGTGACGGCCGCCGTTATTCTGTACAGAGCGCAGTAAGGGAGAGAGAACCATGACCTTAAAAGACATAGTGGTTGGGTTCGGCACCCAGGTTCGCAGCCTGTGGATGATCTTTACCCATGCGTTCCACAAGCGCGATACCCGAATGTATCCGGACGTGCCGATTTACGTACCGCCCCGCTATCGCGGCCGCATCGTGCTGACGCGCGACCCCGACGGCCAGGAGCGCTGCGTTGCCTGTAACCTGTGCGCAGTCGCCTGCCCGGTAAGCTGTATTTCGCTGCAAAAGGCGGAAACGGAAGACGGGCGCTGGTATCCGGAGTTTTTCCGCATCAACTTCTCTCGCTGCATTTTCTGCGGCATGTGCGAAGAAGCCTGTCCGACGACCGCTATCCAGCTGACGCCGGACTTCGAAATGGCGGACTTCAAGCGTCAGGATCTGGTGTATGAGAAAGAAGATTTGCTGATCTCCGGGCCGGGCAAATATCCCGACTATAACTTCTACCGGATGTCCGGTATGGCGATCGAAGGCAAGGGCAAAGGCGAAGCCGAGCACGAGTCCGAGCCGGTCGATCTTAAGAGCCTGTTACCCTAAAGGAGCCGAACGTGGAAATTGCATTTTATGTTGCAGCGGCCATTGCCGTTTTGGCGACGCTCCGGGTGATAACCCATACCAATCCGGTACACGCGTTGCTGTATTTAATCGTCTCTCTGTTGGCTATCTCGGCGACGTTTTTCTCGCTGGGCGCCTACTTCGCAGGGGCGTTGGAGATCATCGTTTACGCCGGCGCCATCATGGTGCTGTTCGTGTTCGTCGTCATGATGCTTAACCTGGGCGATTCGGTCGCCAATCAGGAGCGCGAGTGGCTTAAGCCCGGCGTTTGGATTGGCCCGGCCGCGCTGTGTCTGGTGCTGCTGGTCATTCTTGGCTATGGCATCTTCAGCGTTTCCGGCCAGTCTATTACCGGTGAGCTGATTGACGCCAAGCGCGTTGGCGTAAGCCTGTTTGGCCCTTACGTGCTGGCGGTGGAGCTTGCGTCCATGCTGCTGTTGGCCGGTCTGGTGGTGGCTTACCACCTGGGCCGTGAGAACAAGAGCCTTGACGGCGCGCTTTCTAAAACGGAGGAACAAGCATGATCCCATTGGAACATGGTCTGATACTGGCCGCGATACTGTTTGCGCTAGGACTGACCGGGCTGCTGATTCGCCGTAATCTGCTGTTTATGCTGATAAGCCTCGAAATTATGATCAACGCGGTGGCGTTGGCGTTCGTCGTGGCGGGAAGCTACTGGCAGCAGCCGGATGGACAGGTGATGTACATTCTGGTGATAAGCCTTGCGGCGGCGGAGGCCAGCATCGGTCTGGCGCTGTTGCTACAGCTTCACCGTCGTCGTCAAACTCTGAATATCGACACAGTCAGTGAGATGCGCGGATGAATAACTTACTCTTTTTAACCATACTGTTTCCGCTGCTGGGCTTTTTGCTGCTGGCGTTCTCACGCGGCCGTTGGTCTGAAAACAACTCTGCCGTTATCGGCGTGGGTTCGGTCGGGCTGTCTGCGTTAACGACGGCGTGGATTGTCTATCAGTTCCTGTCTCAGGGCAGCCACACGGCGGTATCCCATCAGGCGCTGTGGACCTGGATGCAGGTCGACGGCTTCCACATCAGCGTTACGCTGACGCTTGATAGCCTGTCTGCTACCATGCTGTCCGTTGTGACCGGCGTAGGCTTCCTTATCCACCTGTACGCATCGTGGTACATGCGCGGTGAAGAGGGCTATTCCCGCTTCTTCGCCTATACCAACCTGTTTATCGCCAGCATGGTGGTTCTGGTGCTGGCCGATAACCTGATGCTGATGTACCTCGGTTGGGAAGGGGTGGGGCTGTGCAGCTACCTGCTGATTGGCTTCTACTACACTAACCCGAAAAACGGCGCGGCGGCGATGAAGGCGTTTATCGTTACCCGCATCGGCGACGTGTTCCTGGCCATTGGCCTGTTTATCCTTTACACCGAGCTGGGCACCCTCAACGTGCGCGAGCTGCTGGTGCTGGCGCCGCAGAAGTTTGCCGTCGGCGACAGCGCCATGTACTGGGCGACCCTGATGCTGATGGGCGGCGCGTTCGGTAAGTCGGCTCAGCTTCCGCTGCAAACCTGGCTGGCGGACGCGATGGCGGGCCCGACGCCGGTTTCTGCGCTTATCCACGCAGCAACCATGGTGACCGCGGGCGTTTACCTTATCGCCCGTACGCACGGCCTGTTCCTGTTGGCGCCTGACGTTCTGAACATGGTGGGCATCGTCGGTGCGGTTACGCTCCTGATGGCGGGCTTCGCCGCGCTGGTGCAAACCGATATCAAGCGCGTTCTGGCCTACTCAACCATGAGTCAGCTGGGCTACATGTTCCTGGCGCTGGGCGTACAGGCGTGGGATGCGGCGATTTTCCACCTGATGACCCACGCGTTCTTCAAGGCGCTGCTGTTCCTGTCGTCCGGTTCGGTCATTCTGGCCTGTCACCACGAGCAGAACATTTTCAAAATGGGCGGCCTGCGCAAGAAGATCCCGCTGGTTTACGCCTGCTTCCTGGTGGGCGGCGCGGCGCTGTCGGCGCTGCCGCTGGTGACCTCCGGCTTCTTCAGTAAGGACGAAATCCTGTTTGAAGCTTACGCATCCGGCCACGTTAACCTGATGCTGGCAGGCCTGGTCGGCGCCTTCCTGACGTCGCTGTATACCTTCCGCATGATCTTCATCGTGTTCCACGGCGAAGAGAAGACCCACGCGCACTCTGTCGGCGGCATTTCCCATACTCTGCCTCTGGTCGTGCTGCTGGTGCTTTCCACCGCGGTCGGCGCGTTCCTGGCCATTCCGCTGGACGGCGTACTGCCGATTCGCCACGTGCCGGAAGAGGGCAAGATGATGCTTGAGATGGTGTCCGGCGGCGTTGCGATTGTCGGTATCCTGCTGGCGATGGTTCTCTACCTCGGCAAGCGTCAGGCGGTCGAGTCCGTAGCGCAAAGCGCGCCGGGCAAGTTCCTGTCTACCTGGTGGTACAACGCATGGGGCTTCGACTGGCTGTATGACAAAGTGTTCGTTAAGCCTTATTTGGCGGTGGCGAAGCTGATTGCACGCGATCCGATGAACGCAATGATGAATCTGCTCGGCATGTTCGTCAGGCTGTGCAACCGTACGCTGGTCGTCAGTGAGAACGGTATGCTGCGCTGGTATGCCGCATCCGTAGGTATGGGCGCAGTGGTCGTATTGGCTCTGTTGTTGTTGGTTTAACTGAATAACTTAGATGAGTTTTTCAAATAAAGGATACAAAACGCCATGCTACTACCTTGGCTAATACTTTTACCCTTTATCGGCGGCTTCCTGTGCTGGCCGGGCGAGCGTCTGGGTAAACAGGCGCCCCGCTGGATTGCGCTGATTTCGATGGGGCTGACGCTGCTCCTTTCACTGTACCTGTGGATGGACTCAGGGTTTACCGTAACGTCCGCCCAAAACCTGTGGCTGGGCGAGCCGTTCCGCGTTAACTGGATCCCGAGCCTCGGCATTCAGATCCATCTGGCGCTGGACGGTCTCTCGCTGCTGATGGTGGTGCTGACGGCCTTTCTGGGCATTCTCGCCATCGTCTGCTCCTGGACGGAAGGACAGCGCTCTCAGGGATTTTTCCACCTGAACCTGCTGTGGATCCTGGGCGGCGTCATGGGCGTGTTCATGGCCGTCGACATGTTCCTGTTCTTCTTCTTCTGGGAAATCATGCTGGTGCCGATGTACTTCCTTATCGCCCTGTGGGGGCACAAGGGGTCTGACGGCAAAACCCGCATCAGCGCGGCGACCAAGTTCTTTATCTATGCGCAGGCCAGCAGCCTGTTCATGCTGATAGCCATCGTCGGCTTGGTGTTCGTTCACTTCAGGGCGACCGGCGTGCTGACCTTCAACTACGAAGACCTGCTCAATACGCCGATGTCTTACGGCATGCAGTATCTGCTGATGCTGGGCTTCTTTATCGCCTTCGCCATGAAGATGCCGGTGGTGCCGCTTCACGGCTGGCTGCCCGATGCGCACAGTCAGGCGCCGACGGCGGGCTCCGTCGACCTGGCCGGCCTGCTGTTGAAAACGGCGGCCTACGGCCTGTTGCGCTTTACGCTGCCGTTCTTCCCGGAGGCCTCCCACGCGTTTGCGCCAGTGGCCATGTGGCTGGGCGTTATCGGCATCTTCTACGGCGCGTGGATGGCGTTTGTTCAAACTGACATTAAGCGCCTTATCGCCTACACCAGTATTTCCCACATGGGCTTCGTGATGATCGCTATCTACAGCGGCAGCGTGCTGGCCTATCAGGGCGCTGTGGCGCAGATGATTGCCCACGGCCTGTCGGCGGCGGGGCTATTTATCATCAGCGGCCAGCTGTATGAGCGCCTGCATACGCGCGATATGCGTGAGATGGGCGGCCTGTGGAAGCGCATTCGCTATCTGCCCGCCCTGTCTCTGTTCTTCGCGGTGGCGACCTTGGGTATGCCGGGAACCGGCAACTTCGTCGGCGAATTTATGATTCTGTTCGGCAGCTTCCGCGTGGTTCCGGCCATTACGGTTGTCGCTACCTTTGGTTTGGTATTCGCATCGGTGTACTCACTGATTATGATGCAGCGTGCCTATTACGGCGCGCCTAAGTCAGACCAGCCGGTTGCGGGATTGAATGCGCGCGAGTTCATCATAATCCTGCTGCTGGTCGTGCTGCTGGTTCTGTTAGGCGTTTACCCTCAGCCGGTTCTGGATACGTCACACTCCGCCGTCAGCACCATCTCTCAGTGGTTTAGCGCTGCGGCTCCCGTATCACCAGACATGTCTATAGGAAAGTAAATCGCCATGACACTCACTGCACAACATATGCTTGCTCTGTTACCGCTGTTAATCGTTGGATTGACCGTGGTGGTTGTGATGCTGTCCATTGCGTGGCGACGCGATCACTTCCTGAATGCGACGCTTGCGGTTATCGGCCTCAACGTCGCGCTGTTTTCGCTGTTCATCGTTGGGCAGCAGCCAGCCATGGATGTGACGCCGCTGCTGAAAGTGGACGGTTTCTCGGTCTTCTTCATCGCGCTGGTGCTGTTGGCAAGCCTTGCTACCTGCACCTTTGCCTATCCGTGGCTTGCGGGCTATCCGGACAACAAAGAAGAGTTTTACCTGCTGGTGCTGATTGCGGCGCTGGGCGGCGTGGTTCTGGCCTGCGCCAACCACCTGGCCTCGCTGTTTATCGGCATTGAGCTGCTCTCCTTGCCGCTGTTTGGCCTGGTGGGATACGCCTACCGCCAGCGGCGTTCGCTGGAAGCGTCCGTGAAGTACATGGTGCTGTCCGCTGCGGCGTCCTCCTTCCTGCTGTTCGGTATGGCAATGCTGTACGCCGGTACCGGCGCGCTGTCCTTTGAGGCGCTAGGCCGCAGCATGAGCGATGGTGCGATGCATCAGCCGCTTCTTATCCTCGGCTTGGGCATGATGCTGGTCGGCTTTGGCTTTAAGCTGTCTCTGGTGCCGTTCCAGCTGTGGACGCCGGACGTCTATCAGGGCGCGCCTGCGCCGGTATCGACCTTCCTGGCGACCGCTAGCAAAATCGCCATCTTCGGCGCGCTGATGCGGATGTTTATGTACGCACCGGTGGCCGATAGCGAATCCGTACGTACGGTGTTGGCGATTATTGCCTTCTGTTCGATCCTGTTCGGCAACATGCTTGCCATCAGCCAGAGCAACATCAAGCGCATGCTGGGCTACTCTTCTATCGCGCACTTGGGCTACCTGCTGGTGGCGCTGATCGCGGTTCAGGGCAACCAGCTTTCCGTCGAAACGGTGAACGTCTATCTGGCCGGTTACCTGTTTGCAAGCCTCGGCGCATTCGGCGTAGTGAGCCTGATGTCCAGCCCCTATACCGGGCCGGACGCTGAGTCGCTGCACGCCTATCGCGGCCTGTTCTGGCACAAGCCCATCCTGTCGGCGGTGCTGACGGTGATGATGCTGTCTCTGGCCGGCGTGCCGATGACGTTAGGCTTCATCGGTAAGTTCTACGTTATCGCCATCGGTGTAAGCGCAGACCTGTGGTGGCTGACGCTGACGGTCGTTGCGGGCAGCGCCATCGGTCTGTACTACTATCTGCGCGTTATGGTGAGCCTGTATCTGGAAGCGCCGCAGGAGCTTAAGCGCGACACGCCGAGCAACTGGGCATTGACGGCGGGCGGCGTGGTCGTTCTGCTGTCTGCGCTGGCGGTGCTGTTCTTCGGCCTGTATCCGGAGCCGCTGGTCGCATTAGCGAAATATGCGTTCCCTATGATGCTTTAATCAGGTATATGGCATAGAGGCTTTGACCTGACGAATTATGCAATAACCACTCCTATAGCCGGTCAGTAAATACTGACCGGCTATTTTTTTATTTTAACGTTTTCACTCTTTTACCTTCTAATTGCATCCCTATTTCAAGCCCATAAAACGCAGATTTTTTCCTTCGGGAATAGGCTTATTTGATTTCTGCTCAATGATTATCCATCGATCTATAATATTATTTAACGCAATAAAATTAGAATTTAAGCCATATTTAATGGATAATCCTAGAGATACGTTTCGGTAGCGAGCTAGGTCACTATGTATAACTTATCGTTTGCTGCCGCAAGAATGAGACAACTTAGAAAAAGCATGGACGCTTGCCAATGAATTTACCTACCTTTTCACGTACTGCCATTGCCGTATGGATGTGCCTGTTCTCGGCAGCGGGAAATGCTGCCAATGTCGACTGGAAATATAGCGAATCAACGGATTGGGGAAACCCGAATAACTGGAACGGCGGAGTGCTTCCCGGCGTTTCTGATTTTGTGCGCATTTCGGAAGACGGAGATAAGGGCCCGGCTATTGACGGCGGCGCATTTAATATTGGCGGCTTGTCCATAGGCAACGGCGGCGCTAACGGCGCGTTGAGCATTTTAAACGGCGGCGAGTTAACCAGCGGCGTCGGCTATCACATTAACTATATTGGCAACGATGAGGGTACTACCGGGAGCGTGACCGTTTCCGGCCCTGGCTCGACGTGGAATATCGCCGACGGCAGCGTGCTGTATTTGGGAGGCAGCGGCAGCGGGTCTCTACTCATCGAAAACGGCGCGTCCGTTAACCTGTTGCCCAGCGCCGCCCCGGCTGTCGGCGGGATTTATTCCAATATTTATATGGGCGCCAATAACCCTGGCGGTACCGACTCTTTAACCGTTACCGGCGCAGGTTCCAGCCTTAATATTGCCTCCTGGCTGCTGCTGGCCTACGGCGGCAACAACACCTTTCACAATACGACTTCCATCGTTAACGTCAGCAACGGTGGGTCTATTATTGCTGACGGCATCGACGTTGGTTACGGCGGCCACGGCATTATGACCATCAGCAGCGGAGGCGTCGTCACTACGGAGCATGGTCTGGTCTCGCCTTACGTCGGCTCCAAGGGCGAGCTGACCATCACCGGTTCAGGCTCTCGTTGGACGGTGGCGCAGAAGATGACGCTCGCCAGCCAAGGGGATGCGACTTTAGTTATTAATGACGGTGGTCAGTTGATCGACAGTTCAAGCTTCGCTGCCGTGGCCTCTGGCTCGAACGCAAAGATGCTTGTTAGTGGCGCAGGCTCAAGCTGGCGCACCGCAAACGATCTGACCGTCGGCTACGGCGGTGATGCCCGCCTGACGGTCAGTAACGGCGGATTGCTTGAAAGCGGGCAGGGCTATGCGTCGCTGATGGCCGGTTCGACGAGCCTAGTCTTGGTCACCGATGCCGGTTCCCGCTGGAACAACGACAGCCTGCTGGTCGTTGGCTATTACGGCGATGCGGCGCTGACCGTCGCCAACGGCGCGGCGGTTTCCGTGAACGGCGATTTATACGTTGCGGCGGCTTCCGGCAGCCGCGGCGTGATCAATATAGGCGCAGCGCAGGGGGATGCTCCAACGGCGCCCGGCACGTTGGAAGCGAAAAACCTCACGTTTGGCGACGGTGACGGCGCCGTGGCGTTTAACCACAGCGACGTCAGCGGCGCGTACCTGTTTGAAACCGCGATGTCGGGGCAGGGGCGGGTTGACGCCTACAGCGGTATTACCGTGATGTCGGGGCAAAACGAATACAGCGGCGAAACGACGATCTACGGTGGCGAAATCGCCGCTTCCGGCGCTCAAACGCTAAGCCCGAATTCCGCCTATGCGGTCAAATCGAACGGTCGCCTGAACCTGGCGGGATATAGCCATACGCTGGATAGTCTGGACAACGCCGGCGCAGTCGGGCTGATGGGCATACCGGGCGGCGGGGGCAATCGCGCTTTTTATAACGCCGCCGATGAGAACGCGATGCTTACCGTTGAGCAGGACGTGAAGAACTCGGGCGCAATCTATCTCGGCGATACTGAAGGCCGCTCTCGCGTCGGCAACAGCCTTATCGTGAAGGGCAACTATCAGGGCGACGACGGCAGCCTGCATTTCAATACGACTCTGGGCGACGACAGTTCGCCGACCGATACCATGACGGTACAGGGCAATACCTCCGGGCTCACCTACGTCAGCGTCAGTAACGCGGGCGGCAGCGGCGCCAGCACGCTGGACGGCATTAAGCTGATTCAGGTTGACGGCCAGTCTGAGGGCGAGTTCGTTCAACGCGGGCGGATCGCCGCCGGCGCCTACGACTATACGCTGGGAAGAGGGCTGAACGGCAAAGAGAAAAACTGGTATCTGACCAACGCAGGCGTGCGCCCAGAGGGGGGCGAGTATGCAGCAAACCTGGCGGCGGCCAATGGCATGTTCGTTATGCGCCTGCACGACAGGCTGGGAGAAACCCAGTATACCGACGCATTGACCGGTGAGAAAAAGGTCACCAGTCTGTGGCTGCGCAACGTCGGCGGGCACAATCGCTCTCGCGACGACAGCGGGCAGTTGAAAACCCAAAGCAACCGCTACGTGGTTCAACTGGGGGGCGATGTCGCCCAGTGGGGCAACGACGGCGACTCGCGTTTGCATCTGGGGCTGATGGCGGGCTACGGCAGAGCGGAAAGCAGAACCCGCTCCGGCGTTCTGGACTATCGCGCCAACGGGACTGTGGACGGCTACAGCGCCGGGATGTACCTCACCTGGTACGACAATCAGCCGGATAAGTCCGGCCTCTACGTTGACAGCTGGGTTCAGTACGGCTGGTTCAATAACACCGTCAAAGGGGACGACGCCGCCGAGGAAAGCTACGATTCCAGCGGCGTGACCGCCTCCGTTGAAAGCGGCTATACCTTTAAGCTGGGTGAAAGGCAGCGCGGCCCTCAGAACAAAGAGCAGTTCTTCATTCAGCCGAAGTTCCAGGCGGTTTGGATGGGCGTTGGCGCAGACGACCATAAAGAAAGCAACGGCACCCGAGTGACGGGAGAAGGAAAGGGTAACCTGATGACGCGCCTGGGCGTCAGGCTTTATGCGCAGGGGCATCACGAAATAGATAACGGAAAAAATCGCCTGTTCGAGCCGTTTATCGAAGCCAACTGGATCCACAACACCAAGCAGTTCGGCGGAACGATGAACGGCGTGACCGTCTATCAGGCCGGTACCAAGAACATCGGCGAGCTGAAGCTGGGCGTAGAGGGAATGCTGAACCCTAACTTCAACCTGTGGGGCAACGTCGGCCAGCAGCTTGGCGATGACGGGTATAGCGATACGTCGGTGGTGTTAGGCGTGAAGTATTTGTTTTAGAATGACCGCTGCGTTTACGTTTAGAAGCTAGACCTGAACGCATTACGTGCTGTAAAAACGCCCAAATGCGCACAACCGCCGTTTGGGCATTTTTTTTACCTGTTTTTGTGCGCGAAGCGCCGTATAATCCGGTGTTTTAGTTTTTAGGCTCAAGAGGTCGTTGTGAAGCAAATATCTGAACTGGTCACGCAGCTGCATCAACGTTTACAGGACGTTGCTCGCCCTGAGCCGGGGTGGGATCGCGTTGAGCTGCCGCTGTCTTTTACGGCGCGCTCGCTGCTTGGCTGGCTGTCGGCCCAGTCTTTGTTTCCCCAGTTTTACTGGCGTCAGCGCGATGGCCGTGAAGAATTCGCCGTTTGTGGCGAAGTGGTGCGCTTTCACGACGCGCGCGCGGCCTATCGCTTTCTGGTACAGAGCGAGCGCTCTGACATGCGCGTCTGGGGGCTGAACGCCTTTGACCGGGTCGATGCGTCCGAAACGGCGGTGCCGAAAGGGGCGCTGTTTCTGCCCCGCATTGAGCTATTGCGCGATGAGCTGGGTGTGCGGCTGGCGGTTAATCTTTACAGCGAAAGCTCGCTGGCCGACGACGTGAAGCGCGCGCAGCAGACGCTCGCTTCTCTGGTTTCATCCAAACCTTTGGCGTCCTTAAGCGCTGCCGTGCTTGACGTCCACCATCAGCCTGAAAAAGAAGGCTGGTGTTCGCTGCTGCGTCAGGCCCTGTCGACTATTGCCGCCAAGCAGTTTGATAAAGTGGTGCTGGCGCGCAGGTCCACGCTGACGCTCAGCAAGCCGCTTAATCCGGCGGCGTTTTTAAACGCCAGCCAGAAGGTTAACCACCGCTGCTTTCACTTTATGATGCGCATGAATGACGAAACCGCTTTTTTAGGCTCGTCCCCCGAATGCCTGTTTTTGCGCGAAGGTAATCGTCTGACCACCGAAGCATTGGCCGGTACGGTAGCCGGTTCGCCGGACGACGAAAAGGCGAAGGCGCTCGGCGAATGGCTGATGCAGGACAAAAAGAATCAGCATGAAAACCTGCTGGTGGTCGATGATATCTGTCAGCGCCTGCAAGGGGGAACGGAAGCGATCGACGTGTTGCCGGCGGAAATCGTGCGGCTGCGCAAGGTGCAGCACCTGAAGCGCGCCATCCACGCGCAGCTTGCCGACGTCGACGACGCCGATACGCTGCAGCGCCTGCAGCCCACGGCGGCGGTGGCCGGCCTGCCGCGTGAAGCGGCCCGGCAGTTTATCGTACAGAACGAGCCGTTTACCCGCGGCTGGTATGCGGGCTCTGCGGGCTATCTCTCCCTTGGTCGTAGCGAGTTTGCCGTATCCCTGCGCTCGGCGCTGATTGAAGACGACAAAATTCACCTGTACGCCGGCGCGGGCATCGTCGCCGGCTCCGATCCTGAAGAAGAGTGGCTGGAGATAGAAAACAAGGCTGCGGGACTCAGGACGCTGCTGGAGCAGGAGGAGTAGTCAAGGAGGTATATGGCGGACATGCTGCTGACTATCGAAGAAATAGCACGCCGACTGAGCGAAAAATTTCAGCCATTAGTTGAAGAGTTGGATTTGGGCGATCTGCTGCTTAAAAAGAGAACGACGGAAAGCGACAGTGCTGAAGTTGAGCGGGTTTTGGGGATCGCGCTGCCCGACGAGTTTAAAGACATTATTTCCCACTATGACTTTGACGATTTTTCATTAGGCAATGTCCATTTTAGCTCAGGGGAAAAAGGATACGTTCAGCAACTGATAGCCGTTAATGAACCGGATGACTTTAGCCAATGGTGGACCGGCGATACGCGCCCGGAGGGCATTATCGTTATCGCCCTGACGGATCCCTACACCCTTTTGCTGAATACGCTTGACGGAGCCGTGTACGCGATAACCAGCGAGTCTTCAATGGCGGACGTTGAGCGAGTCGCCTCAAGCTTTAGCCTCTTTATCCGCGGCGTTGGCTCGGCGTTTTTTGACGCCGGCGGGGCTGATGAAATATCAAAGGCCGTTGGCGCACAGGCGAGTACCTCGTTTTGGCGGGAGGTGGTAAATTAGCCTTTGCACTCGGCGCATTTTTACGCTGGCTATCTTGCGTTAAGGGACCTACCTCATGAATCTTTCCCGTCTTGAACTCCGCATTCTCCCACCGGTGACGTTTGCGCTCTGCGTGCTGCTGGCGCTTTTTCTAAGTTGGCTTATCCCCGTTCATTTTCCGCTAGCGGTACTCGCGTGGTTTTTATGCGCTCTCTGTTTCGTGGCGTCCGGCGCTATCGGCATCGTTAGCCTGATTTCCTTCTGGCGAGCAAAAACGACGGTTAATCCAGTACGGGTGGACGCTGCAACCACGCTGGTCGAAGGCGGTCTGTATGCCTTTTCCCGTAACCCGATGTATCTGGCGTTTGCCTTGCTGCTGCTGAGCCTCTGTTTTTATCTCGCCAATCCCCTTACGTTTCTTGCCGTAGCGCTGTTTGTCGCCTATATCACCCGCTTTCAGATCGTGCCGGAGGAGCGGGCGCTGGAAGCGCGTTTTGGCGAGCGCTATCGCCTTTACCGGCAGCGCGTGCGGCGCTGGATTTAAGCTCGCTGTAATCGATTTTTCACCCGATCGTCATCAAAGAGAAATGTGATCAATGTTTAATTCTACGCGGGTAGACTTGATCTATCTACGCGAGTAGATACACTCGCATTAAAAACGTGTTGGTCGTTTAGCCGCGCTGAGCTGCCGAACGGTAGCCAGCGCATAGGTTGGATCAAAAGTAAGGATCGTAATAATGACAATAACGCATGATTCTGGCACCGCCGCTCAGTCTGAGCGGCTCGCTGCGGACGAACGCCTGTCCACGGAGGAGGGGCGCAAAGACTTTTGGCGAGCGACCCTTTCCTGCTGGCTGGGTACTACGATGGAATACGCTGACTTTGCGCTCTACGGCCTGGCGGCGGGGATTATTTTCGGCGACGTCTTCTTTCCTGACGCGACGCCGATAGTAGCGCTGATTTCCAGCTTCGCTACTTACTCGGTCGGCTTTATTGCCCGCCCGATCGGCGCTTTGCTGTTTGGCTGGCTAGGCGATCGCAAGGGGCGCAAGCTGGTGATGGTGGTGACAATCACCCTGATGGGGGCATCGACGACGTTTATCGGGCTTATCCCCAGCTATGCGACCATCGGCCTATGGGCGCCCGCCTGCTTGGCGTTTCTGCGCTTTATGCAGGGGTTGGGGGCAGGTGCGGAGCTTTCCGGCGGCGCGGTGATGCTGGGCGAGTACGCGCCTTCCGAACGCCGCGGGCTGGTGTCTTCCATTATCGCGCTGGGTTCCAACAGCGGCACGCTGCTGGCCTCGTTGGTATGGCTGCTGGTGCTGCAGATGGATCGCGAAACCCTGTTGGAGTGGGGCTGGCGGGTGCCGTTTCTTTCCAGCATTCTGATTGCCGCCGTGGCGCTGTTTATCCGCCGCCACATGCGCGAAACGCCGGTATTCGAACGCCAAAAGCAGCTGCTGGCAGAGCAGCGCCGCGCGGCGATGGAAGAAGGGCGCAAGCATGAGCAGGAGTCCGGCGAGCAGAAGAGCTTCTGGAAGCGCACTAAGGCCTTCTGGATCATGGTGGGGCTTCGCATCGGTGAGAACGGCCCGTCCTATCTGGCGCAGGGCTTTATCGTCGGCTACGTGGCCAAGGTGCTGATGGTCGACAAGTCGGTGCCGACGATGGCGGTGTTTATCGCCTCTTTGTTGGGATTTCTTATCATTCCTCTGTCGGGCTGGCTGTCCGATCGCTTTGGCCGACGCATTACCTACCGCTGGTTCTGCCTGCTGCTGGTGCTGTATGCCGTGCCCGCATTTATGCTGCTGGATACCCGCGAGCCGATTATCGTTATCCTGACGATTATCGTCGGCATGCTGATAGCCTCATTAGGCATCTTCGGGGTGCAGGCCGCATGGGGCGTTGAGCTGTTCGGCGTCACCAATCGCTACAGCAAAATGGCGGTCGCTAAAGAGCTGGGCTCGATTATGTCCGGCGGCACTGCGCCGCTGGTGGCGTCCTTCATGCTGTCGTTTGCCGGCCACTGGTGGCCGATCGCCGTCTACTTTATGCTGATGGCGGGCATTGGACTTGTAACCACGTTCTTTGCGCCGGAAACGCGCGGGCGCGATCTGAACCTGCCGGAAGACGCGATTTAAGCTCGCCATCTAGTGAAAAATGCCGACCGGAGCACGAGTTCTTGCTTTAGTCGGTATTTTTCAGCCCTGGGGTTCGGTATGCTGTACAACGGTTTGATTACTGGGTGTTTTGTACCCGTCATACTTCGAGCTGCCTGTGCGTTGGCTTTGAATACTCGGCCCATCCGTGGGCCTCGCCCTTACGGGCCGCCGCAAGCGGCGTTCAAATCTGCTCCAGACAGATTTGTCGCTCACCCTAGTCACTTACTATTGTAAGCTCCTAGGGATTCGCTGCATCGCCGCGTGATTCGGCCTGAAGGCCTCACCCTTACAGGGCCAGCGCAAGCGCTGTTCAAAACGCCACAGGCGTTTTGTCATGCAACTCGAATTATTTAGGGTATATCTCTGTCCGTTAAGGTAGGTGGATACGCTGTGCTAAATCAACATCCTCGTCGCGTCACGCGCGCTGACGTCGCCAGGGAGGCGGGAACCTCCGTTGCGGTCGTTAGCTATGTGATTAACAACGGGCCTCGTCCGGTTGCTGAGGCGACCCGTCAGCGCGTTCTCGATGCGATTAAAAAGACCGGTTATCGCCCTAACGGCATCGCGCGCGCGCTGGCGTCGGGCACTACGCGCACCTACGGGCTGATTATCCCCAATATCGCCAACCCGTTTCTTTCCTCGATGGCGCATTCGCTTCAGCAGGAGGCCTTCGAACACGGTCAGGTGCTGCTTTTGGGAGACGCCGGCGACAACCGCCAGCGGGAGCTTGAGCTTATCAATAACCTGCTGCATCGACAGGTTGACGGCCTGCTGTATACCAGCGTCGACCGCCACCCCTATATTGAGTTGATTCAGGCGTCGGGTACGCCGTTCGTCATGCTGGACCGCGTCGATCCGGCGCTCAACGTCAGTGCTATCCGCGTTGACGAAAGGGCGGCGGCATTTCAGGCGACCCGCCACCTGACGGAACACGGCTACCGTGACATCGCTATTATTTGCGGCCCCAGGGAGATGCTGAACACGCAGGATCGCATCAGCGGCTGGCGAGAGGCGCTGCAAACAGCCAGGCTTCCGGTGAAGGAGGAGTGGATATTTTCCACTACCTATACCCGAGAAGGCGGCTATCAGGCCGCCTGCCGAATGCTTGAAGGTACGCTTCCCAGAGCGCTGTTCGCCACCAACGAACTTCAGGCGCTGGGCTGCCTGAGGGCGCTTTCTGAGCGCGGCATCAAGGTTCCTGAGGAGGTGGCGCTGGTGTGCTTTAACGGCACCGTCGAATCGGAGTTCAACGTGCCTTCGCTGACTCACGTACGCCAGCCAGTTAAGGCGATGGCGAAAGCGGCGATTGAAATGCTTAAGAACTGGAACGGCACGCCAGAACTGAGGGAATTTTCGTTTGATTTGCTGATTGGCGAATCATGTGGGTGCTGCCCGACCTTGATAAAGTGAATCGACCAAGTGAAAAAACAAACTATGCGTTTAATAATTGATTGCGATCCCGGCAACGGCGTCGCCGGCGCCAACGTTGATGACGGGTTGGCTCTGGCTGTCGCTATGGCCGCGCCAGAAATCAGCCTGGAGCTGATTACCACGGTGGCGGGAAATACGCCGAGTGAAGTGGGCTTCTCGGTAGCGCGCACGCTGACCGAGCGGATGGGGCTGGATATCGCCGTGCGTCGGGGAGCCTCCCGTGCGCTGGTGGAGCCTTCAGGGCCGTGGCGCGACAGGCTGGACAACGGCGCGGCGCGTGCGGGCCTGACGGACCTCTGGCACAACGTGCCGACGCCCTACGCGGTGAGCAGCGAATGTCCGCTGGCGGCTCACGCCATGGGCGAGCTTATCTGCAATAATCCCGGCGAGATAACCCTGATTGCTATCGGCCCGCTGACCAACGTTGCCCACGCGATGCACCTGTATCCTGACTTGGCGGAAAAGGTTAAAGAAATCATCATAATGGGTGGCGTATTCAACGTTGAGGGCTATATTAAAGATACTAACTTCGGCGTTGATCCCGAAGCGGCTCACGTCGTCTTGACCAGCGGCGCCAACGTCACGCTGGTGCCGATGGACGCCACCGTGCAAACCCAGATGGTGTTTGAAGATTTGGATCGGATTGCTGAAATCGGCTCGCCGCTGACCGACTATCTGGCGGAAACCGTTCGCCCCTGGATCCACTATTCGATGAAAACGCGCCGTTTGCCGGGCTGTTGGATCCACGACGTGTTGACAGTGGCCTGGCTATTGGATAAAAGCGTTGCAACAAGCCTGCATCAATACGTTGACGTTGCGCTGGAAAGGGGACTCGCGCGCGGAACGACCTGGCGCTGGGATCCCGATAGCTTGAGGCTGGACGTCGGCATTGCGCTCCCTCAGGGAAGGCCGGTAAAAATACTGCATCAGGTGGATAACCAAAAGCTGCTGTCCATTATTTATCATGCGCTGAGCCAGACTCGAGGTTAGTTGTATTTAATGTAGATTCTCCCTTCTGTTTCGTAACGAGGGGAAACGGGACGCCATTATGCTAACGCTGTTGCACTTACTCTCTTCCGTCGCTCTGCTGGTATGGGGAACGCATATCGTTCGTACCGGCGTAATGCGGATATTCGGCGCCGACCTGCGCCGCGCCCTCGGCGCCAGCGTGCGCCGAAAGGGGAGCGCCTTTGTGGCGGGGCTGGGCGTGACGGCGCTGGTTCAAAGCAGCAACGCGACGGCGCTGCTGGTCATTTCGTTTGTCGCACAGGGGCTGATTGGCCTGTCTCCAGCGCTGACCATCCTTCTCGGCGCCGACGTGGGTACGGCGCTGATGGCGCGCGTGCTGACCTTCGATCTTTCCTGGCTGTCTCCTCTGCTGATCCTGTTTGGCGTGATTGCCTTCCTAAGCCAAAAGAAAACCCGCGCGGGTCAGGTGGGCAGAGCGGGGATCGGCCTTGGTCTTATCCTGCTGGCGCTTCAGCTTATCGTCATTTCGGCCAAGCCGATGACGGAAGCCAGCGCGGTGCAGGAGGTGTTTTCATCGCTGGCGGGGGATGCGATCCTCGCGCTGCTGATTGGCGCGCTGTTCGCCATGCTCACCTATTCCAGCCTGGCGGCGGTGCTGCTGACGGCAACGCTGGCTGCGACGGGGTTGGTGCCGCTTAATATTGCGCTCTCGCTTGTGATTGGCTCTAATCTGGGCAGCGGCGCGCTGGCGGTGATCAGCAGCCGGGGGCAGGGTACGACCGCCAGGCGGCTGGTGTTGGGCAGCATGCTGTTTAAGGTTATTGGCTGCCTGCTGGTCGCCCCCTGGGTGACGATGCTGGCCCAGTGGGTGAAGCCCTATGGGCTGCCCGCTGCGGACGTCGTTATCTATTTCCACGTGGTTTACAACCTGGCGCGCTGTCTGGTCATGCTGCCGTTGGTGCAGCCGGTCGCTCGCCTGATGGAGCGCCTGTTGCCCGATGAGCCGACGACCGAGACGCGGCTTACGCCGCGCTATCTGGACCGCTCGGCGCTCGATACGCCGTCGCTGGCGCTGGCCAACGCAGTGCGAGAAACGCTGCGGCTGGGCGACGTTATCAGCCAGATGCTGGAGGGCTTTCAGCAGGTATTACAGGGCAACGCCCAGCACAAGCGGGTAGTGACCCACTTGAAGGACGAAAGCGACATGCTGTACGAGGCCATCAAGCTTTATCTGGCCCGGCTGCCGCAGGAAAGCCTGAGCGACAGCGACTCTCGTCGCTGGGCGGAAATTATCGGCACGGCGGTCAATCTGGAACAGGCGGGCGACATTATCTACCGCATGGCCGCGGAAGTATCGTCAAAATCGCTGAACGCCCAGCGCTTTTTCTCCCAAAAGGGCATTGAGGACTTAACCACGCTGCACGCGCGGCTGGTTAAAAACCTCGATTTAGCGATGTCGGTGTTCCTGTCCGGCGAGGTGGATAACGCCAGGCGCCTGCGTCGCGCCAAGCACAGGTTTCGCCTGCTCAATCAGCGTTATTCTTTGGCTCACGTCGAAAGGCTGCACCAGAATAATTTACAAAGCATGGAGACCAGCTCACTGCACATGGGGCTTTTGGCCGACATGAAGCGCCTGAACTCGCTGTTTTGCGCCGTAGCCTATTACGTGCTGGAAGTGCAGGACGAAGAGAACGCAGACGCGGAGGCGGGTGCTGCCTGATTTGTCAGCTTTGTAAGCCGTGGGTAAAGGTTTGTTGCTCAGATTGAATTCACCCATTCAACCGGCTAATTTTATAGGAAATAACGGGATATCGCTTTGTAACGTGAAGGAGCCACAAAATGCGAGCAGACTACCCTACAAACTATGAAGTTGGCGACGTTGTCTTTACCTGTATCGGTCACCCCCTGTTTCGCCAGATCTCAGCGGCCTCTCTTTGTTGGAGCAACCACGTCGGCATTATCGTCGGCCACGACGGCAGCGACTATATCGTGGCGGAGAGCCGCGTGCCGCTGTCCTGTACCACAACCCTCAGCTGCTTTATCAATCGCTCCGTCGATGGCCGCTACGGCATTCGCCGACTGAGCGGCGGGCTTTGTGAAAAACAGAAGCAGGCGATCGTCGAGCAGGTGCCTTCCCGGCTGTGGAAACTTTACCATACCGGATTTAACTACGACTCTGCGCGTCAGTTTTGCTCAAAGTTCGTATTTGATATTTATCGCGACGCGTTATCGATTCCGGTGGGCAAGATCGAAACTTTTGATCAACTACTCAACAGTAATCCAAACGCTCGGTTACAATTCTGGAACTTTTGGTTTCTGGGCTCGATTCCTTGGGAACGCAAAACGGTGACGCCGGCCAGCCTGTGGTTTTATCCCGAGCTTGAGTCGGTATACAGCAGCCACCCGGATGCAAGCGAAGCCGAGCCGGACTGGTATTATCATTAGGCCGCGTCCTGTAACTGCCCTCGGTGGCGATGCGGAGTCGACATGGCCTGGAGGAGTAACAACGTTGGGATATTATGCCGAAGAGACTGCCGACGAGATCGCGCAGTTTGTGAAAAATGAAGTCAGCCGTTTTGTTGAGGCGCATCCCAAAGAGATTTTTTCGGCCTTTGCGTTTGACTGCAATATCCATGAAGAGGTCGAGCTCAACCTGTGCTTGACCACTTCTGAACACCTGAATGAAATCCTGCATTATTACCAAACCGGCGCTAACGGCGCATACTACCTTTCCGATGAGGGCATCTTAAGCCTGAAGTACAACACCGGCGACTGGAAGTACCCATGTTTTAGCTCTATGAACTGCATTCGCGATGAGGAACATGACTACTTTTCCGTCAACGGTGAAGAGAAGTACCACTACTGGATAAGCCTGCTGTCGGGCATCATGGCTGACTTTATGAGGTCGCCGACGTTTGCCGCCATTCCCAAATGCGAGGACTTCAAAGTGCTGGTTTACGATCGCGAAGAAGAGCCGCACCATAGCCAGAAGCGCCTGAACGCCGCCGGCGACAGCGCCTTTTTCCGCCTTGACTAAGCGGTATCCCGCAACGGCCTCATTAAATTAAGTGTTTCTAACTGTGTCTAAAAATGCGAAAGAAAGCGCTTTTCGTTCTCTTCAGCAGATTTTCTTTGATGAAATCCCGCCATTTTTCTTCATAACTTTCTAATAAACAATGCGTTGTGGCTATTGGAGCCTCATCGGGCGCATTCATTGTCGCCTGGGCTGCCTTAGTGTAAAATAACTGCCGGTTATGAAACTTATCTTCATAAAAATCAAATAATTAATGGTTTTCGATAGGGCTATGTCAAATAGTGTGTTTAATCGCCGTTGGGCTTCGGTCGTGCTGGAAGCCTTAACGCGCCACGGAGTCGAACACGTCTGCATCGCGCCCGGCTCTCGTTCTACGCCGCTGACGTTGGCGGCCGCGGCGAATTCGAAACTGACCTGCCATACCCACTTTGATGAACGCGGTTTGGGCCATCTTGCCCTCGGCATGGCGAAAGTCAGCCACAGGCCGGTTGCGGTTATCGTCACGTCCGGGACCGCCGTCGCCAACCTTTATCCTGCGCTAATCGAAGCGGGCCTGACCGGCGAACGTTTGGTATTGTTAACCGCCGACAGGCCGCCGGAGCTTATTGACTGCGGCGCCAATCAGGCTATCCGCCAGACGGACATTTTTTCTCATCATCCTTCCGCGACGCTTTCTCTACCGCGCCCGACGCCCGATATTTCCGCCGCCTGGCTGGCTTCTGCGGTTGACGAGGCGGTGGCCGGGCTGTCACAGGGGGCGCTACACGTTAACTGCCCGTTTGCCGAGCCGCTCTACGGCGGGGACGAAAGCGCCTATAGCGCGTGGTCCGACGCGCTGGGCGAGTGGTGGAATGAAACCTCTCCTTGGCTAAGTTTGCCCGGTGCGCTAGCGCTGCGCGCCGAACCCGACTGGGATTCGTGGCGCGTTCGCCGAGGCGTGGTGGTGGCCGCTCGCCTGACGGCATCGCAGGGTAGGACCGTTGCCGCCTGGGCGCAAAAATTAGGCTGGCCTCTTCTCGGCGACGTGCTTTCCAGCTGCGGTCAGCCGCTTCCCTGTGCCGACCTGTGGCTGAATAATCCGCAGGCCAAGGAACGGCTGGCGCAGGCAGAGATCGTCATTCAGTTCGGCGGCAGCCTGACCGGTAAGCGCATGCTTCAGTGGCAGGCGGGGTGTTCTCCCAAAGAGTATTGGATTGTCGACGGCGTTCGCGGCAGGCTGGATCCGGCCAACCATCGCGGTCGACGCATCACGGGCGACATTGGCGAATGGCTGTCGATGCATCCGACGACCGATGCCGCGCCCTGGGCCCCCGAGCTGGGAGCGCTGGCTCAGAAAGCGCAGCGGCACGCGCAGGGCTATCTGGCCGAGCGCTTCGGCGAAGCGCAGTTTGCCAGCCGTTTACCTGAGCTGCTGCCCGAAGGCGGCCTGTTCTGGGCCGGAAACAGCCTGATCGTTCGCCTGATTGACGCGCTGGCGCAGTTGCCTGCGGGATATCCGGTTTATAGCAACCGCGGCGCCAGCGGCATTGACGGCCTGATTTCTACCGCGGCGGGCGTTCAACGCAGCGCGAATGCTCCGATGCTGGCGGTTATCGGCGATATTTCCGCGCTCTACGATCTCAACGCGTTATCGCTATTTAGTCAGACCTGCCGGCCGGCGGTGCTGGTGGTGGTGAATAACGACGGCGGTTCGATCTTCTCGCTGCTGCCAACGCCGGAAGTTGAGCGCGAGCGCTTCTACCGCATGCCGCACGGCTTCGGCTTTGAGCACGCGGCGGCAATGTTTGGACTGGACTACGTCCGCCCGGAAAGCTGGCAGGAACTAAAGCAGGCGGTCTCTGAACATTGGCGTCAGCCGAACGGAACGCTGCTGCTGGAGCTTCGCGTTGCGCCCCACGACGGCGCTCGCGCCTTGCAGCAGTTGGTATCCGACGCGGAGCGGCTTTAGTGCTGGGCTTGACGCGCTACCCCGCCGAACGTCCGTTGGACGACGACGCTCCTTGGCTGGTGTTTATTCACGGCCTGCTGGGGGACGGTCAAGACTGGGCAAAGGTGCTGCCTTACTTTAGCCGCTATTCCTGCGCTACGCTGGATTTGCCCGGCCACGGCGCATCCCGCTCCGTTGGCGTTGAAAGCTTTGACCACCTCGACCATTTACTGGCGCAAACCCTGCTGGCCTATAATATTAATCGTTATATACTCGTCGGCTACTCTCTCGGCGGCCGAACGGCGATGTATCATGCAGCCCTTGGCCAGAGCGGCGGCCTGTGCGGCCTGGCCATTGAAGGCGGCAACCCCGGCCTTGACGATCCCGCCGAGCGAGACGCCCGACGGGCCCACGATGCCCAGTGGGCCGTACGCTTTCGGCAGCTTCCCTTCGATGAAGCGCTGGACGCATGGTATCGACAGCCGGTGTTTGCCGATTTGGACGACGATGCGCGCGGGCGCATGATTGAAAAGCGCATAAGGAACAACGCCCTTACCGTTGCCGACATGCTTGAGGCCACTTCGCTTGGCCGCCAGCCCTGGTTAACGGCGCGGCTAAACGACGCGGTTGAAAAGCGGCGTCTCCCGTTTTGCTACCTTTGCGGCGAACGGGATCTCAAGTTTCAGCGCATTGCGTTGGAAAACCATTTTCCGCTGCGTATTGTCCCTGCGGCGGGTCATAACGCACATAGCGGCAACCCTGAGGGGTTTGCCAAAAGTTTGCTTACATTTTTAAAGGAATGCTAACCATGCTGTATCCAAGTGAAGAAGAACTGTACGCCCCGATAGAGTGGCAGGACTGCTCAGAAGGATTTCAAGACATTCGCTACCACAAGTCGGCCGAAGGGATTGCCAAAATCACCATCAACCGCCCCGAGGTGCGTAACGCATTCCGTCCGCTGACGGTCAAAGAGATGATCCAGGCGCTGTCTGACGCGCGTTATGACGACAACATCGGCACTATCGTCCTGACCGGCGAAGGCGAAAAGGCCTTCTGCTCCGGCGGCGACCAGCGCGTGCGTGGCGACTACGGCGGCTATAAGGACGACAGCGGCGTTCACCACCTCAACGTGCTGGACTTCCAGCGCCAGATCCGCACCTGTCCGAAGCCTATCGTTGCGGCGGTCGCCGGCTATTCCATCGGCGGCGGCCACGTGCTGCACATGATGTGCGACCTGACCATTGCGGCTGAAAACGCCGTCTTCGGCCAAACCGGCCCGAAGGTCGGCTCTTTTGACGGCGGCTGGGGCGCATCCTACATGGCCCGCATCGTCGGCCAGAAGAAGGCGCGCGAAATTTGGTTCCTGTGCCGTCAGTACAACGCTCAAGAAGCGCTGGACATGGGGCTGGTCAACACCGTTGTGCCGGTCGCCGAGCTGGAAAGAGAAACCGTTCGCTGGTGCCGTGAAATGCTGCGCAACAGCCCGATGGCGCTGCGCTGCCTGAAGGCGTCGCTCAACGCCGACTGCGACGGTCAGGCCGGTCTGCAGGAGCTGGCGGGCAACGCCACCATGCTGTTCTACATGACCGAAGAAGGACAAGAGGGGCGCAACGCGTTCAACGAAAAGCGCCAGCCGGACTTCAGCAAATTTAAGCGTAATCCGTAATGCGCCGGGTCGAACTCTACCGCTTTAGCCTGCCGATGGAGGCAGGCGTTATCCTGCGCAATCAGCGGTTAAAAACGCGCGACGGCCTGCTGGTGTGTCTGGAAGAGAACGGCAGGCAGGGGTGGGGAGAAATCTCCCCGCTTCCGGAGTTCTCTCAGGAGACGCTGGACGATGCGGAAGCGGCCACCTTAGGCTGGCTGCATAGCTGGGTTAATGGCGAACAGGCGTTCGACTGCGCGCTGCCTTCGGTTTCTTTCGGCCTGAGCTGCGCGCTGGCGGAGCTTGAGGGGGCGCTTCCCGAAAAGGCGGACTACCGAAAGGCGCCGCTGTGCAACGGCGACCCGGACGAGCTGTTTCCCGCCCTGGGCGCGATGCAGGGCGAGAAGGTGGCGAAAGTGAAGGTAGGGCTGTATGAGGCGGTGCGTGACGGCATGATCGTCAACCTGCTGCTGGAAGCTATCCCTGACCTTAAGCTGCGTCTGGACGCCAACCGCAGTTGGACTCGCGCCAAGGCCGACGGCTTTGTGAAGTACGTTGCCCCCGAGCTGCGCCCCCGCATTCAGTTTCTGGAAGAGCCCTGCAAAACTCGGGAAGAGTCCCGTCAGTTTACGCGGGAAACGGGGATCGCTATCGCTTGGGATGAAAGCGTGCGCGAGCCGGACTTCGTCGTAGAGGCCGAGCAGGGCGTAGCGGCGATTATCATCAAGCCTACGCTGGTGGGTAATTTACAGCGCTGCCAGCGTCTGGTTCAGCAGGCCCATGAAGCCGGTATGATGGCGGTCATCAGCTCTTCCATTGAAAGCAGCTTTGGCTTAACCCAACTGGCCCGCATCGCCGCGTGGCTGACGCCGAATACCATTCCGGGGTTGGATACGCTTTCTCTGATGCAGTCCCAGCTGGTTCGCTCATGGCCGGACAGCCCGCTGCCGGTACTGGGCCTTGACTCGCTGGACGTCGTATGGCGCCGTTAGACTGCCCGGAGTTTTTTGACTGGCCGTGGCGGCAGTGGGCAACCCAGCGTCCTGACGCGATTGCCCTGATCCGCGGCCAACGGGAGATCTCCTGGCTGCGGCTGGCGGAGGAAGTCAACGCCCTGTGCGCTCGCTTTTACCAAAGCGGCGTGCGCGAAGGGCAGGGTGTCGCTCTGAGAGGGAAAAACGGCGAAGAGCTGCTGTTGGCCTATCTGGCCGTGCTGCAGCTCGGCGCCAGAGTTTTACCTCTTAATCCCCAACTGCCGGAATCTCTGCTGGCGGAGCTGCTGCCTTCTCTTGATATTCACTACGGCTGGTGCGCGCACAACGGCGTCTGGAGTTCAGATATCGCGCCGCTGTCGCCGTTTTCCGCCGAGCTTTTGAGCTGTGACTACCAGGATGAGCATGCCCCATGGCCGTGCGACAGCGCGCTGACCATGACGCTAACCTCCGGCTCCAGCGGCCTGCCCAAGGCGGTGGTACATCGCCCTGGCGCTCACCTGGCGAACGCGAGGGGGCTGCTGCAGCGAATGCCGTTTGAGGTCGGCGACCGCTGGCTGCTGTCTTTGCCGCTGTTTCACGTGTCCGGCCAGGGTATCCTCTGGCGCTGGCTGTTTAAGGGCGCGACGCTGGTTCAGCGAAATATGCACCCTTTGGGAGACGCGCTTTCGGGCTGTACTCACGCTTCGCTGGTGCCAACTCAGCTTTGGCGCCTGCTGGAGCAGCCCGCGTCCGGACTGGCGTTAAAGCAAGTATTACTTGGCGGCGCGACTATCCCCGTAGAGCTGACCACCCGCGCTATGAATGTGGGCATCAGCTGCTGGTGCGGCTACGGCATGACCGAGATGGCCTCTACCGCCTGCGCCAAGCCGGCGAACGCCAGCGCGGGCGTAGGCGTGCCGCTGCCGGGGCGGGAGCTTCGCATCGTGCGCGATGAGATTTGGCTTAAGGGCAGCGGTCAGGCGCTCGGCTACTGGCAAAAGGGGCACGTGCGTGAGCTTACCGATGCCGAAGGCTGGTTTCACACCCGCGATCGCGGTGAAATCAGAGACGGCGAGCTGTTCGTTCAGGGGCGTCTGGATAACCTGTTCTTCAGCGGCGGAGAGGGCATCCAGCCGGAAGACATCGAACGGGCGCTGGCCACGCATCCCGCCGTACATCAGGCTTTTGTTGTACCCATCGACAGCGCTGAGTTCGGCCAACGGCCGGTAGCGGTGATCGACAGCGACATCGGTTTTGATATCGCTAAGCTGTCTACCTGGCTTGAGGGTAAGGTTCCGCGCTTCCAAATTCCCGATGCGTACTATCTGTTGCCGGAGCGCCTGAAACAGGGGGGGATTAAGATCTCCCGGCAGGCGGTGAGGGAGTGGGTGAAGCAGATGTAGCCATTTTTATTTATTAAATAGAGAAATATAAGGTTTATATAATGAGACCTGTATTTCTCTTTTTATTTTTTTAAAATATAAAAAAATTATTTTTATATTCACTTCTATAGCACCTCACTTTATTCATTGACATGAACGCCTAATTATTTATTCTCAGGAAGGTCGTGTTTCATTCGTAAGTTTTTTAGTGTTTTAGCATTAATTATTTGATTAATATTTTTTATTAAATGTCGTAAAGGGATTGAATATGGAACTTATTGAGAAACTAAAAAATCTTTCTATGAAAATTACTCAGCAAGGAGATAGCATAAAAACGGAAGAAGCAACAAAAAATGCCTTCGTTATGCCATTCATTAATTTCGTCCTAGGTTATGACGTTTTTGACCCTACTGAAGTTATTCCTGAATTTATTTGTGATATAGGAACTAAAAAAGGTGAAAAAGTCGATTATGCTATTTTAAAAGATGGTGAAGTACAAATGCTGTTCGAGTGTAAGAAATTGGGTGAACCATTGAATTTAAATCATTCTGGGCAGCTTTTTCGCTACTTTCACGTAACTAATGCCAGAATAGCCATTTTGACGAATGGACAGGTATATAAGTTTTTCACCGATCTTGATGCGTCAAATAAAATGGATGAAAAGCCATTCTTAGAGCTGGATCTTTTAGATATCGACGAGTATTCCGTTCCTGAGCTTTCTAAATTAACTAAATCAGATTTTGACGTTGAATCCATTATTAGTGCCGCTGGGGAGCTAAAATACGTCAGTCAGATTAAGAAAGTTATTTCTACTCAGTTTATAGAACCAGAGGATGATTTCATCAGATTTATAGCCAGTAGGGTTTATGATGGGATGATTACTCAAAAAGTCAGAGAACAATTTACTGAATTAACTAAAAAGGCGGCTGCACAGTATTTGAATGAGCAGGTCAACGATCGGTTGAAATCAGCAATGAGTGGTATTTCTACTAAATTACCTGCTTCTATAGTTGAGGAAGAAAACGATATAAGCTCAACCACCTCGGCGGAAGAAGAGCCAGATAAAATTGTTACGACACAGGAAGAAATTGAAGGTTTCCATATTGTAAAAGCTATTGTCCGCGCAGCTGTTGATGTGAAGAGAATAGCTATCAGGGATACGCAAAGTTACTGCGGTATTCTTCTTGATGATAATAACCGTAAACCAATTTGCCGACTACACTTCAACCGAAACCAAAAGTATATCGGTATTTTTGATTCTGAGAAAAATGAAAATCGTTATCCAATTGATTCTGTTGATGAATTATACAATTATGCGGATAAGCTGAAAGAAACGGTGATGTTGTACTGTTAATAAATGCATCCTTAAGGGGCCGTCATACGGCCTCTTTTAACTCCCTCTATCTAAAAGACTTTGTTCTAAGGTTGTTACATATAGTGATTCGTTGCATCGCTATTTCATCATATGCAATTTATGTGACCGGATCCTCTATTCCCTTTCAACCTTCATGATATTGTTATTTGGTTGTATTATGCAACTATATAACAATAAGAGGCTCCCATAATGACGAGCAACACAAACCTGGTCGAAAAAATACGTTCCGCTTCCCGCCTGATGGTGCGCGAATTGGGCTTTATGAATGCGACGCTGGCGGCGACGGACTACTCTCCCTCTGCGGTGCATGCGCTGCTTGAGATCGAATCGAACGAGACCATGACGGCGGCCAGGCTTGCAAAGGCGCTCTGCCTTGAAAAGTCCAGCGTGAGCCGGATGCTTGGCAAGCTGATTAAAGCCGGGGAGCTTGAAGAGTTGCCCGTCGACGGCGACGGCCGGTTTAAGCAGCTGCGCCTGACGGCCAAGGGCCAGCGTACCGTCGAAGAAATCCACGCTTACGGACGCATGCAGGTGGAAACGGCGATGCAGCGCCTTAATCCTGCCCAGCAGCAGGCGGTTGCGCAGGGCATTTCCTGCTACGCCCAGGCGCTTAAATCTCGCCGAACGGGGGAAGCAGGCGCAGCGCCCAGTGAAATAAGAATTGAAGCAGGCTACCGCCCCGGCCTTATTGGTCGGGTGGCGGAAATGCACGCGGCGTATTATTCAACGCATTCCGGCTTCGGCCAGTATTTTGAAAGCAAGGTCGCTTCCGGCATTGCCGAATTTGTTGGTCGTCTTGATGAACCCTGCAACGGCGTTTGGGCTGTGATACTTAACGACAGGATCGTCGGTTCCATTGCGATCGACGGTCAGGACTTGGGCAACGGCGAGGCGCATTTACGCTGGTTTATTCTGGATGACGGATGCCGCGGTAGCGGCGTGGGAAAGATTTTGATTGAGACCGCGCTGGCGTTTTGCGATCGGCACGAGTTCAAGGCCATCCAGCTTTGGACGTTTAAGGGGCTGGACGCGGCAAGGCGTCTGTATGAATCGCACGGGTTTGTTCTCGTTCATGAGGAAGAGGGCAGCCAGTGGGGGAGCGTGGTGACGGAGCAGCAGTTTACGCGCAAGAGGCCGTGATGCGTTTATCGTTCTCGAACGAGGACACGTTAAATCGAAGTCAATCCACCGGAGAGAGGCGTTTACTCCACCCACACCACCTCTCTCCATCCCCTAACGCTGTTAAAAAACGCCACCCCCTGTGCCTGCGCAAGCAGCTTACGGGGGATGACCGCCTCTTCAATCTTTCCCGCCGCAAGCAGCGCTTCACGCTCCGTGCCCGGCAGCAGGCCGCAGGTAAGCGCGGGCGTTAGCCAGCGGCCATCGAGCAGCAGCGCGACGTTGCCGTTGACGAACTCGGTGATTTCGTCGCGCTCGTTGTACAGCAGATATTCATCGTCCAGAGAGGCCTTGGGATAAGCGTCCCGCAGGGTGGTTTTATGGTAGAGCAGCCGGTTTTGGCTGTTGACCGGGAAGGGCGCCCAGCGGGCGGACAGCGGGGCCGTCAGCGGCGTAGCGGCTTCGGCGCTTAGCTCAAGTTCGCCGTCGGCGTTAAGCAGCAGCCTAACTTTATAGCTGCCGTCAGTATGGAGCAAAGCCAGATTTTGCAGGGCTCGCTCGGCCTCTTCCCGGTTGAAGCGAAAGCGGAAATAGCGGGCCGAGGCGGACAGACGGTTAAGGTGTTTGTCTAACAGGCGATAGCTGCCGTCTTTGAGCAACAGGCTTTCCAGCAGTTGCTCAGGCTGCTGGAGGCCTTTAAGCACGCGCGTTTTGTCGATGACTTCCTGATACTCGTTTTCCGCGCTGGAGTCCCAGGTGATGCCGCCTCCTACGCCGTAGCGGGCGACGGAGGTCTGCGTGTCGATAACCACGGTACGGATAGGTACGTTAAACAGCGCTTCGCCCTGTGGCGTAACGTAACCAATGGCGCCGCAGTAAACCTCTCTCGGCAGCGGTTCAAGCTCGGCGATAAGCCTCATGGTGCTGGCTTTGGGCGCACCGGTGATAGAGCCGCAGGGGAACAGGGCGCGAAAGACGTCGGTCAGCCCAACGTCGCTACGCGTTTTAGCGGTAACGGTAGAGGTCATCTGCCAGACGGTAGGGTACTGCTCAACGTCGAACAGGCTAGGGACTTTCACGCTGCCCGGTTCGGCTATCTGGCTCAGGTCGTTACGCAGCAGGTCGACGATCATGACGTTTTCCGCCCGATCCTTTTCCGATTCCATGAGCTTCGCGCGCTGAGCCAGATCGCCCTCGGCGTCCAGCCCTCTGGCGGCAGTGCCCTTCATCGGGCGTGTGGTGATGCTTCCCGCTTTCCAATGGAAGAACAGTTCGGGCGACGCGGACAGGATTTTAAAGCGATCGCAGTCCAGAAACGCGCAGTAGTCAGCGCGTTGGGCGTCTTTTAACTGTGAGTAGAGCGCAATAAGCGCCGCCTCGTCGCATCCGTCCAGACAGCTTTCAAGCCTAATGGTGTAGTTGGTCTGATAGGTGTTACCGGCCCAAATCTCTTTTCGAATACGGACAATGGCGCTGCGGTAGCTTTCAACGTCGGTTAACGGCGACCACGCAAGCGGTGGGGCGATGGCGCTTTTATCCTTTTCGTCGCCCGGTTCGGCATTCTGGTAAATGCCGAACCACAGCAGGGGCATTTCTCCCTGCGGCGGCGTGCGGTAAAACGGCTGAAAGGCCGGAGCGGCCTCATAGGCGATAAAGCCTGCGGCGTAATAGCCTTGGGCAACGGCCTGCTCCACGTCATGCAGGCATCCAACGACTTCATCTACGCGGGACGTTTGAATAATGCGAATGGGGCGACGAAACAACATTGTCCGTTGGTCAAAGTCAAAGCGCAGCGTCACGTTAAGCAACCTCATTCGTATAGTTGGCCAGAAAGTTGTGGATTATTTGTTTTCCGCCGTCGGTCAATATGGCTTCCGGATGAAACTGTACGCCCTCAATCGGCAGTTCGACGTGGCGAAGCGCCATCACGATACCGTCCTGCGTTTGGGCCGTAATGCAAAGCGCGTCGGGCAGTGTGGCCGCGTCCACCATCAGCGAGTGATAGCGCGTGACGCGAAGCGGGTTTTGCAGGCCGTGAAACAGCGTTTGCCCATCGTGGTCGATAAGCGCCGTTTTGCCGTGAGTCGGCGTCGGGCAGGGCACGATGCGGGCGCCGAAGGCGCTGGCAATGGCCTGATGGCCTAAGCAAACGCCGAGCAGGGGGATTTCTCCTGCAAAGCGATGAATCACGGACAGGGTAATTCCTGCTTCTTCAGGCCTGCCGGGGCCGGGGGACAGCACGATGGCCGATGGCGCAAGCGTGGCGATTTCGCTGAGCGACAGCGCGTCGTTTTTACCGATATGCACTCGTACGCCGGACTGGCGCAGGTAGTCGTACAGGTTATAGGTAAAGGAGTCGTAGTTGTCGAGAAGCAGAATCATACCGGGCCGCTTTTGCTTAAAAGAGCGGTCATTCTAGCGAATAGGAGATGAATGGAAAGTGGAAAATGCCCCGCCGAGCGGCGGGGCGGGCAGAGGAGAGGGGTTACATCATCTCTTTTACGGCTCTGGCAACGCCGTTGCCGTAGTCAGGATGCACCTGTGTAAACAGGTCTATCTGACGCTGGCGGATGTGCTCTGGCACCTGAATCAGCTCGCCGGCGATGCGTTTAAACATACGCTCGTGCTCCTGCGGGCTAAGCAGATTAAACAGCGCTCTCGGCTGGCTGAAGTAGTCGGTATCTTCCCGATGGTTCCAGTGATCGGCTGCACCTTCCAGCGTCAGCGGCGGCTCTCTGAAGTCCGGCTGCTCTTTGAACACGCCGAAGCTGTTTGGCTCGTAGGTTGCGCCGCTGCCGCTGTTGCCGTCCACGCGCATCGCGCCGTCGCGATGATAGTTATGGAACGGGCAGCGCGGAGCGTTGACCGGGATTTGGTGATGGTTAACGCCTAAACGATAACGGTGCGCGTCGCCGTAGGAGAACAGGCGGCCTTGCAGCATTTTGTCTGGCGAGAAGCCGATGCCGGGCACGACGTTGGCCGGGTTCATCGCGACCTGCTCCACTTCGGAGAAGTAGTTTTCCGGGTTGCGGTTGAGCTCAAGCACGCCGACCTCAATCAGCGGCGCGTCTTTATGCAGCCAGACCTTGGTCAGATCGAACGGGTTGTAAGGCAGCTTGCTTGCGTCTTTTTCTTCAATGACCTGCACGAACAGCGTCCAGCGTGGGAAGTCGCGTTTTTCAATGGCTTCGTACAGATCGCGCTGAGAGCTTTCACGGTCTTGGCCGATAAGCTTTTCCGCCTCGTCGTCCATCAGGTTTTTGATGCCCTGCTGGGTGCGTAGATGGAACTTCACCCAGTAGCGCTTGTTGTCTGCGCTGATAAAGCTGAAGGTGTGGCTGCCGAAGCCGTGCATGTTGCGATAGGAATAGGGCAGGCCGCGGTCGCTAAAGTCGATGGTCAACTGGTGCAGCGATTCCGGAAGCTGAGAGAAGAAGTCCCACTTGTAGGTCGGATTGCGCAGGTTGGTGCGTGGGTCGCGCTTAACGACGTGGTTGAGATCCGGGAACTTCAGCGGGTCGCGTAGGTAGAAGACCGGCGTATCGTTGCCGACCAGGTCCCAGTTGCCCTCTTCGGTATAAAACTTGATGGCAAAGCCGCGGATGTCGCGCTCTGCATCGGCGGCGCCGCGCTCACCGGCAACGGTTGAGAAGCGGATAAAGAGATCGGTTTTTTTGCCAATCTCTGAAAAAATCTTGGCTCGCGTGTACTTGGTAATATCGTGCGTTACGGTAAAGGTGCCATAGGCGCCGGAACCCTTAGCGTGCATACGGCGCTCGGGGATCACTTCACGGTCGAAGTGGGCCAGCTTTTCGAGAAACCAAACGTCTTGCAACAGCATCGGGCCTCTGGGGCCAGCGGTCATTACGTTGTTGTTATCAACGACCGGGGCGCCAGATCCGGTTGTCAGTTTTTTATCGCTCATCATTTTCTCCTGTAGAAGTTACAAGTCCTGGGTACGCCTAATCTCGGTGTACCCCTTTATTGTTATGCCTATCGTTCTTTTATATCCAATCGCTAGGTTCTATTAACTCAATCAGATAAACCGATGCATAGCGGTTTGGTTTCCCGTCGGTCTCAAAAGGCCAATGAACGGGCCAAGCGCGGGTTTAAAGAAAAAGATGAATGTCTTATTTATTATTTTTTCTCCGAGCAAATGCGCTGTTTTAATTAGAAAATTTCTGGAATGCGCTGCGAATCGGATAATGATAAGCATTAAATCACTGTTCCTATTGAATGATAAGTCCTTATCAATAGCAGTGGCTTTATAACGAGAGGGATTTCTTCAGATAAGCCGGTCGGCTCACAGTTTAGGAATATTTATGACGAAAGTCCGTGGCGAAATGCAGAAGTTTGGTCTACGCACTTGAGGTGCAGGCGACGTACGGGCCGCAGGGGCCCGTACGGTAAAGAGATAGGCGGTTAGCCGACCTGCGGCAGCCAGCCGAACACGATGCCGAACTGGATGACGATAATCGCCACGCCGAAGACCAGTGCGGTCATTACGCCGAAGTTCCCACCCGCGACGCGGTAGGTTTGCTGGTGCAGCTTTCGCGTTTGAAGCACCAGCAGAGCGGGAAGCAGCAGCGCCAGAACGGATAGCGCGATAGCCGCAAAGCCAAGAGCGATAATGAATCCCTTCTGGTAAAACAGCGCAAACATCAGCGGTGGTAAAAAGGTCACGAGGCCGGTTTGCAGCCGTCCTGAAGCGGTGTTGCGGCGCTTTAAAATATCGGCCAGATAGTCAAACAGCCCCAGCGCAACGCCGAGGAACGAGGTGGCCAGCGCAAGAGCGGAGAACAGGCGTACCGAGATCTCCACGCTCGGCGTGCTGACCACTTCTTTCACCGCCTGCAGCAGACCGTTAAGGCCGGACTCGGCGGCGATGATGCCGACAAAGGTGTTGGAATCAATCGAGCCCAGAGTGGCAAGCTGCCACAGCACGTAAGCGACCAGCGGAATGCCGCTGCCGATGATGAAAATCTTGCGCAGCTTCGCGATATCGCCGTTCATGTACTTCACGACGCTGGGAATGCTGCCGTGAAAGCCGAAGGAGGTAAAGATGAGCGGAATAGCGGAAATGGCCAGCCCCTTTTCTAACGGCAGCGTCAGCAGGTTGACGCTTTTCACGTGCGGCAGCATCAGCGCCAGCATAATGACGAGAAAAACGATTTTGGCGCTGAACAGCATGCGGTTGATTAAATCCACCGTATGGGTGCTGATGCAAACGATGCCGCCGCCGATAACGGTAAAGGCCAGCGGGCCGAATACGTGGGGCAGGTTAAGGCCAAGGCCGTCGTTAAGGCTAATCAGCAGCAGCTCTCCTCCGCCGCTGATATAGGCGGCAACCAGCGCGTACATCAGGAACATGACGACAAAGCCGGTTACCAGATTGCCGCCTGCGCCCAGATAGCGCTTGGCCAAGGTGCCCAGACCGTCGTCGGCGTTGTTATGCTGGTAAACTTCTACCAGCAACAGAGCGGTGTAGCACATCATAAGCCAAAGGATAACCAGCATGGCGAACGTAACGCCGAAGCCCACGCCAGCGGCGGCCAGCGGCATGGCGAGCATGCCGGCGCCGATAGTGGTACCGGCCACGATAAGGATACTGCCTAAGGTGCGATTTCTCACACGGACCTCGTTCTTATTCATTATGTTATGTGGGAGCGGTAAACGCGTAAGTCGGCGCTTGCCTGCGACTTAGCGGCTGCCTTTCATCCAAACGGAAACGGGACGAGAGGGCCGGAATGTTCGCTAGGGTATGTGAGATAGTTATGGCTGTCAAACTATTGATACATGTGTAATTTTTAATTTACACGCGAGCGAAAAATAGACAGGCCGTGCTGAATCGATACGTGAAGATAATACCTGCAGGCTATACTCTTTTAGCTGATTATCAATAACAAGCGGCGTAACATAGCAACGCGGATAAAAACGGATGGGAGTGGCACATGCTGGTAGTTGAGATGATGAGTACGGGAGATGAGGTTCTGCACGGCCAAATCGTGGATACCAACGCGGCCTGGCTGGCGGACCTCTTTTTTCAACAGGGGCTGCCGCTGTCGACGCGCACGACGGTAGGGGATGACCTCGATAGTCTGGTTTCCACTCTGCTGCAGCGCAGCCTTTACGCCGACGTGCTAATCGTTAACGGCGGCCTGGGCCCGACCAGCGACGATCTGAGCGCGCTGGCGGCGGCGACGGCGGCAGGCGTGACGCTGGTGGAACACCCGGAGTGGATAGCCCGCATGGAGAGCTACTTTGCCGATCGCGGGCGTCCGATGTCGGACGCTAACCGCAAGCAGGCCATGCTTCCGTCTAATGCCGAGATGGTGGATAACCCGGTGGGCACCGCCTGTGGGTTTTCGTTGGTGATTAACGACTGCCTGATGTTTTTTACCCCCGGCGTGCCGTCCGAATTTAAGGTGATGGTGAAGGACCAAATCCTGCCCCGACTGCGCGAGCGCTATACGCTGCCCCAGCCTCCGCTGTGCCTGCGCTTAACGACCTTCGGCCGGACAGAGAGTGGCCTTGCCCAGCAGTTTGACGCGCTGCCGCTGCCGGAAGGCTGTGTGATGGGCTATCGTTCCTCGGCGCCGATTATCGAGCTGAAGCTGACCGGCCCGGCCGAGCATAGAGAGGATATGGAGGCCGCCTGGCAGCTGGTAAAGCAGGGTGTTGCCGACAATCTGATGTTCGAGGGAACGGAAGGGCTGCCCGCGACCATCGCCCGCAGGCTGAAAGATCGCGGGCTTACGCTGGCCCTGAGCGAGCGCTTTAGCGCCGGGCTGCTCAATTGGGCGCTATCATCGGCTAACGCGCCGCTTTGCGGCGGCGAGGTGGTTCATAACGTCGAGCAAAGCGGACTGGAAGCGCTGCTGGCGAAGGCAAAAAGTTTTGCTGACGCCCGTGGCGCTCTGATTGGGCTGGCGGTTGGCGAATATGAAAACGGCGAACTGTCGGTCGCGCTTCATACGCCGACGGGCGCTTTTGCGCAGCGCGTTCGCTATATGCCACGCAATCACAGCGTGAAGGTGCAGCAGGAGGTTAGCGTTACGCTGGCGCTGGACATGCTTTCCCGTTGGCTTTTGGGGCAGAGCGCGTTTGGCAACCACGAATGGCTGGAAAAGCAGGAAACGATTTCCCGCTGACGTCCTTCGGGCCGTACTGGCGACGGTACGGCCTTGCTCTTGCTTTACAGGTTTTTAATCTCTTCCGGCATGCCGCTCTTCAATATGTTCCAAAAGTGTTCTGCGGTTTTGTTCAGGCGGGTGTCCATTCTGTACACGTAGGCCTGGATGGGGATCGTCAGCTCCGGCGTATCCAGACACACCAGCCGCTTTTCCCTCAGTTCGTTAACGATAGAGTAGATGGGCAGCCAGGCGACGCCGTGGCCGTCCAGCGCCATGTTTTTCAACAGCTCGCTCATCGACGACATAAACAGCGTTTTCGGATCGATGGCCTTCACCTCGCCCAGGCGGCGGTTGACCAGCCGCCCCATGTAGGAGGCGCTGGTGTAGTTGAGCAGCGGCACCTGAGGCTGATAGATATCAAAACGGGGAAGCCCGTATTTATCGGTCGCGCACACCGGGTACAGCTCCGACTCAAAGATTTTCAGGTGGCAAAAGGGGGACTGCATCAGGTCTTCGTCATAAAAGGAGATGCTGAAGTCGTTCTTTCCTTCCCTCAGCGTGCTGACCACTTGCACCACGTCGATCGCCTCGACGTGATAAACGAATTCGCCGCCAACGCCTGAGAGCGAGTGGATAAGCTTAGGCATCAGGGCGGTTGCCAGCGAGTGGGCCGCGGCGATTTTAATGTTGGGCAGGCTTAACAGGTTGCGGCCGGACAGTTCGTTGAGGTTGCATTCCAACTGCTGGAGCAGGCTGCGGGTTTGGGAATGAAACAACTTTCCCTCTTCGGTAAGCTGCAGCGGCGTAGTGGTACGATCAAACAGTTCTACGCCCACGGCGGACTCCAGCGCCTTGATGCGGCGGCTGAAGGCCGGTTGAGAAATATTTCGCTCTTCGGCAGCGTGGGAGAAATGACGGCTGGCTTCGAGCGTCAAAAAATCGTACAGCCACTTTGTCTCTATATTTTTCATTTTTCTGTTTCCGTTGCTCGCTATTTTTCCAACGCCTAAGTTTCTTGTTTATTTCTTCTTGGATTTATTTTTATTCATGAAAAGAAAATAAGCGATCGCTGTCGTAGAGTGATTAAGAGGCCGCGCCTTAATCCCATTCGCTACCTGCCTTTAGTTTTACACCGCTATTTGATTTTTGCATAGCCCCTTCGTTTCCGACATCGTAACTGAATGCATTGCCAAAGCCGCAATGGCAGTGAGGTTGCCTAGCCTTGAGGTCATATTGCCACAGGTTTTTTCCTTCGTTGAGCCTCTTAAACGCAGAGTGTGATCGATGGTTATGCAGATTTTGCATCGACCCATACATACTTGCATTTCTTTTCCCGAATGGGCGTAGTTATATAGTCGACAGTGAATTGAGTAATTCAGCTATGCAGTAAATAGGCATTAATTCAGCGATAAAAGAAAAATTAATGTTAACAAGGTTAATTGATGTGGTGCTTTTCTTCATTATTAAGCATCAGGGGATCCTTTATATCCAAATTAAGGAAGCCAGCCCCGTTCTCATTAATTAATTGCGTTATCTGGAGGCGTTAACGTGAAAGGTTTAATAGGCGTTCTGGGCGGCATGGGGCCGGCGGCAACGGTAGATATGTTTAATAAATTTGTGACGTTTACCTCGGCCGGAAGCGATCAGGAGCATATCCCGCTCATTATCTCTTCTATCCCCGATATTCCTGACAGAACCACGGCGCTGATGCACGGCGGCGCGTCGCCGTTCCCGGTCATGGCCGACTACATGAAGCGGCTGGAGGCGGCAGGCGCCGAGTGCATCGTTATCCCCTGCAATACCGCTCATTACTGGTTTTCAGAACTGAAAGACGCCTGCGACGTGGAGCTATTAAGCATCGTAGAAACCACCATGGATGAAGTGGTGGCTTCCGGCAAGCGGCGTATCGGGCTTTTGGCGACCAACGCCACGCTCTATATGGGGCTTTACCAGAAAGGCATTGAGGAGCGAGGACTTGAGTGCATCCGTCCTGATGAAGAGAGCCAGAAGCAGGTGATGGAAAGCATTTACGCTCTGAAGGCGGGAGAGCTTCCCCGCGCCAAGCAGATGATGGTTGAGCAGGCGAATGCGCTTTTTGCCCGCGGTGCGGAAATTATCGTACTGGGCTGTACGGAAGTGCCGGTGATCCTGGCGGACGCCGTGTCGGCCAATCCGGAAAAATACGTCGACTCTACCGGCGCTTTAGTCAGGGCGGGGATTCGGTGGTACGAGGAGCGGGTGGGGAAGCGCTGTTTGCTTACGAAGTAGAACAATAAAGAAAGACCGATACGCACTAACGTTTTTATTTTCATCATATTAATAACATTACAAGGTGGAGTTCGTTATGGTTTGGTTAGAGATAATCGTTGTTCTGGGTGCGATATTTTTCGGCATCCGCTTAGGTGGGATAGGCATCGGTCTGTGCGGCGGGCTGGGGCTGGCGATACTGACGCTGGGCTTCGGCCTTCCTATCGGTTCGCCGCCGGTTGACGTTATTCTGATTATTATGACGGTAGTGGTCGCCGCGTCCGCTCTACAGGCCGCAGGCGGTATGGACTACCTGGTTAAGGTCGCCGGCGCGTTTATGCGGCGCAACCCGAAGTACATCAACATCATTGCGCCTATCATCACCTGGACGATGACCATCATGGCGGGCACCGGCTTTATCGTGTTCTCTACGCTGCCGGTGATTGCCGAGGTGGCGAAGGAGTCCGGCATTCGTCCGTCAAGGACGCTGGCCGGCTCTGTCGTTGCTTCGCAAATCGCCATTTCCGGCTCGCCCATCAGCGCTGCCATGGCGGCTATGCTGACCATTATGGAAGGCAACGGCGTCACCTTTATTCAGGTAATGGCGGTGTGCCTGCCCGCATCGTTCGTTGCGGCGATGGTAGCGGCGTTTATCGCTTCACGTCAGGGCTGTGAGCTGGAGGATGATGAGGTCTACCTTGAGCGCCTGCAAAAAGGGCTGGTGCGCAAGTATGAAGAGAAACAGGACTGCGGCTCGCCGAGCGCCAAGCTTTCCGTCGCGCTGTTCCTGCTGGCGACGGTGGCTATCGTGGTGCTGGCCGCCTTCCCGTCCCTTCGTCCGGGCTTTGACATCGGCAAACCGATGGGAACGCGGGATATCATCATTATCTGCATGATGTCCGCCGCCTGCCTGATGGTGGTCTTTTGTAAAACCTCGACCGACTCGGTTGTGTTAGCGCCCACTTTCCGTGCCGGCATGAGTTCGGTGGCGGTTATTCTGGGTATCGTCACGCTGGGTACGACCTTTGTTGACGCCCACATGGTGGAGATCAAGGCGATCGCCGGCGACGTGCTTGCTGCCTATCCGATGCTGCTGGCGCTGGTGCTGTTTGGCACCTGTGCGCTGCTGTACTCGCAGGGCGCCACCACGCCGTTGATTATTCCTCTGGCGGTTGCGCTCGGCGTGCCGACCTGGGCGATTCTGGCGTCCTACGTGGCGGTGACAGGGGTGTTTGTGCTGCCGACCTACCCGACGTCGCTGGCGGCCATGGAGTTTGACACCACCGGCACGACGCGGGTCGGTAAGTACGTGCTTAACCATCCGTTTATGCTGCCGGGCCTTGGCGGGATTGCGGCAGGCGTGGCGTTCGGGTTCCTGCTGGCGCCGATGGTGGTGTAAAGCAGAATTAGAGAGCGTTATACTGACGGGCCTCGCGATTTATCGCGGGGCCTTTTTGTATATTTGGTCTCGTCGGTTTGAACAGGAGCCTTGATGAAAAGAGCGTTTTGCGGTTTTCTGGCGCTGGTGGCGCTTTTACTGCTTGGAGGCTGTGGCGATAAAGACATTAGAACCCCCGAAAGTAAGGTACTGCTGTCATCGCCGGAGCTGCGGGAAAAGGCGAGAAATCTTCCCCACAGGTTTGAAGATAAAAACCTGCGCTATGAGGTTCGTTATGCGGACAATTGGGGCGATGCGACGGTTGACGACGGTGACCTTATTTTATACCGGCTGGATGACGAGGGTGAAAAATACGGCCCCGTCGTTTTGGTGTCGATAAGCGATTATGACTCTTTGCTTTTTACGTCTGCTGCTTCCTTCGGTAAAGAGGTTAAAAAGTCACTGCAGGCAGAGCATGGATTCAAAGCGGTTAAACTGCTGACTTCAGAAAGCGTCAGCTGGTATTCAAGCAAAGCTATTCACTTGGAATATACGGCCATTCAGGACGACGACCCTCTGAAGTATTTTGAACAGATGTATATTAATGACGATAAAAACAAGAAGTCAGTGATATTAGTCTTCACGTGTCAGGTGGATGAATGCGATGCGGCCAGGGATGAGGCGATGCTGATCTTTCATTCGTTTCGGTTTATTAGGTGAGCAGTACAAATACCGAATAACGACGGATCGAGATAATATCCACTAACGGAGGAACGGCATGAATTATAAAGTCATAAAGCCTCATCGGAGCGAATTCCCAAACCCTATCACCTTTTCTAAGGGCGACAGGCTAGCCGTAGGGGAAAAATATGAGGGAGATGAAGGCTGGGAAGATTGGTATTACTGTGAAACAGCATTGCAAATCGCAGGCTGGGTGCCTAAGCAGGTTATTCGCTGGGTGAGCGACAGTGAAGGCGAAGCGCTGGAAGACTACACGGCGAAGGAAATGGACGTCGATGAAGGGGACGTTTTGACGGGGGTAAAAGAGCTTAACGGCTGGGTATGGTGTCGGAATGATTCTTCCAAGGAGGAGGGGTGGGTGCCGGTGGGGAATCTTGTTCCGGTTTGAGCTTCGCTATGTCTAATAGGGTAAAACCAATGACTGTCGAATTATATCAGGGAACGTACTCTCCGCTTACCGCTGAAATTGGTTTTCTGAAATGCGATCTTAACGTTGCTGTTAATGCCTATATTCAATGGATGAAGAAAGTTCACCAGCCGCGGGGCGTTGATATTTCAGGCGTTTTCATGTCTAAAGATTCGCTCGATATGCTGTTGCCGGAGCTGCTGCCGTTAACAAGCATTGAGAGGCGAAGAATACTGTTTGTATCTACTGTCGGTGGTTGGACCGCCTATTTTGACAACGGATGGAGAGGTGCGGATGCGTTCAGTTCAGTGAGCTATCTTGCCAAACTTATTGGATGTACCGGCGTGCGCATGCATTATTCTCCTGATTTACCCGGTAAATTGGGGGCCGTTATTATGGAAATTTATTCCGGAAATAGTATCGATATTCCCAATACGCTGCGTTCTATCGCCGCTGTCAATGAAGGTACAAAATGGACCTTTGATGCGGGCGGGGAAGTACAGCAGTTTGAAGATATACGGCAATATAAAAACAGGACAGTAAAAAGCCGATTTACAGCCGCTATGTTGGAAAGTTACCTAAGTTCGCTGGATATTCAGGCGTTTGATGAAAAATTTTACGATGCAAAGAACGCCGTATTGGTTCACAAGATTGGCCCTATGGTAAAAGGCGCAAAGGAGTATAGCCTTGCTGAAGTACGGCAGGCGTGGAGATAACTGGCCCTTTTCTAAAATATATAAATCCATTCAAGGGAAGGAAATATGTATAAGTTTTTAATAATCTTTTTTATTTTATCAGGAGCAGTGAGCGCTCAGGATAAGCTGGAGGATTTTAACCACTCGCCAAAATGGGCTGATTCAGCGGGTAGAATCAATCCAGATACGGGGCTGCTGAAGTATTTCCAGAATGAAAAATTTGTTTGCCAAAATGAGTCTGAATTCACGCCGAAAGAGACTCCGGCGGCTGCAAAAGCGTTCAGCGATTTTATTCAGTATGCCTCGAAAGGCGATCAAATAGAGGGATTTTGGGGCGATGCTAAACATAGACAACAACGCGAAGATTTGCTCGTTGCGGCGGTAAAGGCGGGGAGCTGGAAGGCGACCTATGTGAATAGCGTTTGGGCAATAAAATATCCAAGCGCAGAGACGCCGGCGGACGTTGCCGCCACCCGGCTTCGAGAGCTTGTTGCGAAGGGCATACCTATTGCCGCATACAAATATGCGACGTATTTGTACGGTCGAGACGATATGGCTATGTATTACTTGCTCGCGGAGGCCGTTAAACGCGGCAGCCCGGAAGCCATGTCGTTAGTGGGAAGGACAATTGTTATTCGCGCTCAGGAACTGCATCCTTTGGGGAAACGTCTGCTTGAATGCGCCATAGAACAAGGCGACGCGAATGCCTACAATCACCTCGGCGTTCTTGCCGATATGGAAGGCCGGCGGCTGGATGCTTACCGTTTATGGGAAAAGGGTGTGAATGCAGGGTGCGAAGAGTGCATTGTCAAAATGAGCAATCTGGCTCAGGTCCGTCAGGGCTATGGCGTAAATGTGCCAATGATGGAGCTAATGCCTGAGCTTACGGCGATTAAAGCATTTTATGAAAATAATTTTTTCTATGAATTAACCGAGTTATCGGATTTTCGGCGCAGTTTACCTGATGGTATGGCATTTCATATGAAAGATGCCGAACTATTAGATTTACTCAGGTTAGAGAAACGTTTTCGCCAGCAGCCTTGAGATTAAATGCGCCGTTGTTGAAACGGCGTGGGAAATAAACATTAAAGGTTAATTTGGCCTATCACAATAGCGAGAAGGCCAAATCTCCTGTGGCGGGACGTTCAGCGCCTGCGTAATAAGCCTCTCTCCCTGTGGATAAAAGAGAGTTTGGAAGAACCCGCCGTTTGATAGGGTGGATTATGATTTGAAAATGATAGGGGTTCTCTTGTCTAGATATGATTTATTCAACAAAGTCAAGCCAGCTAATCTTTCTTATATAAAGCGTCATAACATCTTTCTGTAGAAAACAGGTCATATCGGTAAAAGCAATAGTCTGAAAATTGCTTAAGCTCTTTTTCATTTAAATCATTAAACGCAGGCGTATCACAACCAGCATTACAATTTGTTGGGTCTATAAAGAAAACCTGTGTACTTGCATGTTTTTTAATAAAAAAATCATATTTTTTATCCTCTTTGAATTCATCATGAATTATCTCAATACCAATAAAAATCCAAGTCAGAATCGCTATTAATACAATCATGATAAAACTCAAAAAACACTTGTTTTTAATAATATTATCCATAATATACCTCTAAGGCCTTTGATGTTCTTTAGCACATCTGCCCAAATTATTTCCTTATTTTCACCAAACTAGGTAATGTAAAAATACCTAAGTAGAGTGGAGATAAATTTTCTAGATGTTACTTCATTATCTGTATCATATCAGTTTCTCAGGATTACATGTAACTTTCTGAAAATGATAAAGGTTTAGGTTATGATCAGTACACCAGATGAATTTATAAAATTAATAAACAGTAATTGTCCTAATGAATATAATCTAGCCGGAAGGAAAGAGGCGCCTGTCCCCGTGTGGCTTGAACTCATTAAGGGATATCCCGACATGAGAGTGTGGGTTGCGCGAAACAGGACAATCCCTAGAGAAATAATGGATTATCTTTCTAAAGATGACAATCCTGTCGTTCGGGAAGCAATATCTGCTAAATATCCACTTGATGTAGATATGTATCTTCTATTTTCTAGAGACCCCGATGAGGGGATTCGAGCCAGGCTAATCTTTAACAAAGGACTGCCAGTCTTCATTTTGAAGCACATGGCTGAAAACGATCCTAGTGATTTTGTTAGGGAGAAAGCGTTAGAAAAATATATGCAGATAAAATTAGGGGCGTGACTATGCTAGATATCTCATATTTATCAGATAGTAATGGTAGTAAACCTTCATTTACTATTCATGATAGCGATATTTCTTTTTATAACGCATCATTTTAAAAAATTCTCCGCCAGTTTCCAAAAACTTGATTTCCCCAAAAGAAAACCACCGCGTCCTGCATTACCTTATCCCCTCAACCAACAATCCAACGCGACACCTAAAATGATAAAAAAGACGCTCACCTCCGCTGCGCTGCTGCTGTTAACCGCCTGCCAAGCCCATAAAGCGCCCGTGGCACCCTCTACCGATGAGGCTGACGGCGCGCTCAAGTCGGCATTTTTACTCGACGCGCAGAAAAACGATACCCTGGAAGCGAGGGATGAAATCCAGCAGGACGTCAGCCACCTGCGCGTAACGAAAGTGAGTGCGTGCTCTCCACAGGGGGAGGAGAAGCTCGTTTGCAGCGTCTATTCTGAATTCCGACCGGCGGGCTCCAGCGAGGTGCAGTACAATCTCGACCAAGTCGCCTTTTCCCATACCAACGGCGAGTGGGTGGCGACGTTTAGTAAACCGTAGGTGCGTACCGCCTCGCACCCCGATGAATCGTTTATACTCAGGCGCGTTCTTTTCTGAATAGGTTACGCAGTATCAATAATGCCCAACGGCTGCCACACCTGATTCCGGATACAGTTCTCCCACTGAGTCAATCCAGTGATGAACTGCCATGGAAAAGGTGACTACCTCCACTCCGCATGATGCGGTATTTAAAAAGTTTTTATCTCACCCCGATACGGCGCGAGATTTTTTAGACATCCATCTTCCTCCTGCGCTACGGCAACTGTGTGATTTGAATACGTTGAAACCGGAACCCGCCAGTTTTGTTAAACAGGATTTGCGGGCATATCATTCCGACATGATCTGGTCGGTGAATACCGCAACGGGTCAAGGCTATATTTACGTGGTGGTTGAGCATCAAAGCTCACCCGACAATCTTATGGCCTTCCGGCTGATACGTTACGCAATGGACGTGATGCAAAGGCATTTGGATAAAGGCCATAAAACGCTGCCGTTAGTAGTACCGATGCTGTTTTATCATGGGCTGGAGAGCCCTTACCCACATACGCTATGCTGGTTGGATATTTTTTCCGATCCGGCGCTGGCGCGGCAGCTCTATTGCCAGCCGTTTCCGCTGGTAGATATCACCACTACGCCCGATGAAGAGATTATGCAGCACCGGCGCATGGCGCTGCTTGAACTGATACAAAAGCACATTCGTCAGCGGGATTTGATGAGTTTGGTGGAGCAGCTAGTCTCGCTACTGGCGATGGGATACACTACTAATGTCCAACGAGAAACGCTGTTTAATTACATGCTACGCTGTGGTGATGCGCCCGATTTCAACGAATTTATCCAGCAGATTGCCAAGCGTTCGCCGCAACATAAGGAGGAGTTGATGACTATTGCAGAGAGGCTACACGCTGCAGGTTGGCAGAAAGGTCGACAAGAGGGTCGACAAGAAGGTCGACAAGAGGGCTGGCAACAAGGTCGTCAAGAAGAGGCGCTGCGTATTGCCCGCACGATGTTGGAGAACGGGCTGGAACGTGATTACATACTGAGGATCACAGGGATCTCACCGCAGGAATTGGCCACTATTGATTTTTGAAAGAGAGAGCGGGACGCATTGCCCCGCTTTTATCTAAATTAACAGCTTAAAGCTCAAAATCACTCAAATCGTCCGCATTTACCTCAGAGTCAATCTGCCCCACCAGATAGGAGCTGACTTCTACCTCCTGCGGCGCGACCTGAACGTTGTCAGACACCAGCCAGGCGTTTATCCAAGGGATTGGATTAGAGCGGGTTTCAAACGGCAGCGCCAAGCCAACCGCCTGCATGCGGATGTTAGTGATGTATTCCACGTACTGACACAAAATGTCCTTGTTCAGGCCGATCATGGAACCGTCTCGGAACAGGTAGTCCGCCCATTCTTTTTCCTGCTGAGCTGCCAGAACGAACAGATCGTAGCACTGCTGCTGGCACTCTTCGGCGATGTCGGCCATTTCCGGATCGTCGTTGCCCGAGCGCATCAGGTTGAGCATGTGCTGGGTGCCGGTCAGGTGCAGCGCTTCGTCGCGGGCGATAAGGCGGATGATCTTGGCGTTGCCTTCCATCAGCTCGCGCTCGGCGAAGGCGAAGGAGCAGGCGAAGCTGACGTAGAAGCGGATGGCTTCCAGTGCGTTGACACTCATCAGGCACAGATACAGCTTCTTCTTCAGCTCGCGCAGGCTGATAACGACCTTTTGGCCGTTGACGTTATGGGTGCCTTCTCCCAGCAAATGGTAGTAGTTGCTGGTGGCAATCAGATCGTCGTAGTAGTGCGAGATGTCCTTCGCGCGCTTTAAGATCTCTTCGTTGGAGACGATGTCGTCAAATACGATAGAGGGATCGTTAACGATGTTGCGAATGATGTGGGTGTAAGAGCGCGAATGGATGGTTTCCGAGAAGGACCAGGTTTCCACCCAGGTTTCCAGCTCGGGGATAGAAATCAGCGGCAGCAGGGCCACGTTGGGGCTGCGGCCCTGAATGGAGTCCAGCAGCGTCTGATACTTCAGGTTGCTGATGAAGATGTGCTTTTCGTGGTCCGGCAGCGCCTGATAGTCGATGCGATCGCGCGAAACGTCAACTTCTTCCGGGCGCCAGAAGAAGGAGAGCTGCTTTTCAATCAGCTTTTCAAACAGCTCGTGCTTTTGCTGGTCGTAGCGAGCCACGTTGACCGGCTGGCCGAAGAACATCGGTTCTTTAAGCTGATCGTTTTTTTTCTGTGAAAACGTCGTGTAGGTATGCGGCATTGGTATATCCCCGTAATTGTCCCTTTATCGTTCAGCAAGCCGCGGCTTTTGGGCCGGGCGCGGAAGTCTAACGGGCATAGGGGAGCAAAGGCTCCCCCAAAAGCGTCATTAAATTTTGCAGGCGCCGCTTTCGCAGCCGTCGTCTTCCGCCTTGGCCGGCATCAGGTCTTCCTGTGCGTCCTCAGCACCGTCGCGGGTGTTCTGGTAGTAGAGCGTTTTCACTCCGTACTTATAGGCGGTGAGCAGGTCTTTAAGCAGCTGCTTCATCGGTACCTTGCCGCCAGGGAAGCGGGTCGGGTCGTAGTTGGTGTTGGCGGAAATCGACTGATCGATAAACTTCTGCATCAGGCCGACCAGGTGCAGGTAGCCGTCGTTGCCCGGCATGTCCCACAGTAGCTCATAGTTGCCGTGCAGCTTTTCGTAGTCGGGAACGACTTGACGAAGGATGCCGTCCTTTGACGCCTTAATGCTGATATAGCCGCGCGGCGGCTCAATGCCGTTGGTGGCGTTGGAGATCTGGGACGACGTCTCTGACGGCATCAGCGCAGACAGGGTAGAGTTGCGCAGGCCGTGGGTCTTGATCTCCTGGCGAAGCGTTTCCCAGTCGTAGCGAAGCGGTTCGTTGCACAGGCTGTCCAGATCCTTTTTGTAGTTGTCGATAGGCAGAATGCCCTGCGCATAGCGGGTTTCGTTAAACCACGGGCAGGCTCCCTGTTCTTTCGCCAGCTCGTTGGACGCCTTCAGCAGGTAATATTGAATGGCTTCAAACGTCCTGTGGGTCAGGCCGTTGGCGCTGCCGTCGGAATAGCGTACGCCGTGCTTGGCCAGATAGTAAGCGTAGTTGATGACGCCAATGCCCAGCGTACGGCGGCCCATGGAGCCTTTTCTTGCGGCCAGAATCGGGTAGTCCTGATAGTCCAGCAGGGCGTCAAGAGCGCGTACCGCAAGGCTTGCCAGCTCTTCCAGGGCGTCCAGGCTGTCGATAGCGCCCAGATTAAATGCGGAGAGCGTACACAGTGCGATTTCGCCGTTTTCGTCGTTGATGTCTTCCAGCGGCTTGGTAGGCAGCGCGATTTCAAGGCACAGGTTGGACTGACGAACAGGCGCAACCGTCGGGTCGAACGGGCTGTGGGTGTTGCAGTGGTCGACGTTCTGAATATAGATACGGCCGGTAGAGGCGCGTTCCTGCATCATCAGCGAGAACAGCTCGACGGCTTTCACTTGGCGCTGGCGAATCGACGCGTCCGCTTCGTACTTCACGTACAGGCGCTCAAACTCGTCCTGATCGGTAAAGAAGGCGTCGTACAGCCCCGGCACGTCGGACGGGCTGAACAGGGTGATGTTTTCGTTTTTAAGCAGGCGTTGGTACATCAGCTTGTTGAGCTGAACGCCGTAGTCCATGTGGCGCACGCGGTTTTCTTCTACGCCGCGGTTGTTTCTCAGCACTAACAGGCTTTCGACCTCAAGGTGCCACAGCGGGTAGAACACCGTTGCCGCACCGCCGCGCACGCCGCCCTGAGAGCAGGACTTCACCGCGCTTTGGAAGTGCTTGTAGAACGGAATACAGCCGGTATGGAACGCTTCGCCGTTGCGAATAGGGCTGCCGAGCGCGCGGATGCGGCCAGCGTTGATGCCGATGCCGGCGCGCTGGGAAACGTACTTCACGATGGCGCTGGAGGTGGCGTTGATGGAGTCCAGACTGTCGCCGCACTCGATCAGCACACAGGAGCTGAACTGGCGGGTCGGCGTGCGCACGCCGGACATAATTGGCGTCGGCAGCGAAATTTTGAAGGTGGAAATTGCGTCATAAAAGCGCTTCACGTAGCCCAGACGCGTCTCGCGCGGGTAGCGTGAGAACAGGCAGGCGGCGACCAGAATGTATAGGAACTGGGCGCTTTCATACACTTCGCCGGTGACGCGGTTTTGCACCAGGTATTTGCCTTCCAGCTGCTTCACCGCTGCGTAAGAGAAGTTCATATCGCGCCAGTGGTCGATAAATTCGCCCATCTGCTCGAACTCTTCCTGGGTATAGTCCGTCAGCAGGTGTTCGTCATAGCGGCCCATCTCGACCATCTTTTTCACGTGGTCGTACAGCGCGGGCGGCTCAAATTGCCCGTAGGCTTTTTTGCGCAGGTGGAAAATGGCCAGGCGGGCGGCCATGTATTGATAGTCCGGCGTGTCGCGGGAAATAAGATCGGCTGCGGCCCGAATGATGGTTTCGTGAATATCGGACGTGCGGATGCCGTCGTAGAACTGGATGTGGGAGCGCAGCTCAACCTGGGAGACGGAGACGTTGTTCAGTCCTTCCGCCGCCCAGTCGAGAACCCGGTGGATCTTGTCGAGGTTGATGCGTTCCTTGCGACCGTCTCGTTTAGTAACCAATAAGCTTTGATTCATAGCGTAATACTACCTTTCCGTGAAAAAAGTGTGTCTTTCAAAACGTTCAAGACACCAACCATCGCTCAGCGGGAGATTCCGACGCTGGCGACAAAACACAATATATAGGGGGCTTAATAGCAATAAGCTACAAGATAGTGTTATTAGGGGGCGTTTGCAAGTGAACAAAAAAGGGAAAAGCTGTGGATAACCTTTGGGATAAATGGGCTAAGTCACCGTATCACTGTAAGTTCTTCGCGCGCTATAAAAGTGATAAAAAAATGCTGAATTTTAGTAAAAAAATGAATTGTCTTTTTGTTCTACAGAGAGTACTAACGCGTTGACCGCCGGTTTTTTCCGGCGGCCTGAAGCCTTACTCTTCCCGCTCGCAATGTAACATATAGTTAACGTCAACGTTAGGCCCCAGCCAGAAGCTTTGGCGCAGTGGATTATAGTGTAGCCCGATGATGTGCTTCTCACGCAGCGGCGTGTGACTAACCCAGTCGATAAGCTCTGAGGGTTTGATAAACTTGTCGGCATCGTGGGTGCCCTTGGGCACCATTCGCATCACGTATTCGGCGCCTACCACCAGCATCAGCCAGGCCTTGGCGTTACGGTTGATGGTGGAGAAGAAGACCTGTCCGCCGGGTTTGACCAGCAGAGCGCAGGCGTTAACCACCGACGCCGGATTGGGGACGTGCTCCAGCATTTCCATACAGGTAACGACGTCATACTGACCGGAGCGCTCCTGGGCGAGGCTTTCTACCGTCTGCTGGATATATTCCACCTCTACGCCGCTCTCAAGAGCGTGCAGGCGAGCGACGGACAGCGGCTCAGAGCCCATATCGAGGCCGGTGACCTTTGCGCCTTCCTTCGCCATGCTTTCGGCCAGAATGCCGCCGCCGCAGCCGACGTCGAGCACGCGTTTGCCGAACAGACCGTCAGCGCGACTTTGAATGTAGTCCAGACGCAGCGGGTTGATCTGATGCAGCGGCTTAAATTCACCGTCAAGATCCCACCAGCGTGAAGCCATGGCTTCAAACTTGGCTATCTCGTTACGGTCGACGTTTTCTGTGGCGCTCATGACTCGATACCTGAATAAACTATGGGGCCGACAGTATACCCGCAATTTCCCGCGGAGGGGAGTTAGGCTGTGCGGAGAGGAAAAATGGGGAATATTAGAAACCCCCTGCGGGATGTGATATAATTTTGCACCTTTTCGAGGCTAATAAATTAGAGGGATAGCGGCTTCATGAGCGACCTTGCCAGAGAGATAATGCCGGTAAATATCGAGGACGAACTAAGAACGTCGTACCTCGACTACGCGATGTCCGTTATTGTCGGACGCGCGCTGCCGGACGTTCGAGATGGACTTAAGCCGGTACACCGTCGCGTGCTGTATGCGATGAGCGTGCTCGGCAACGATTGGAACAAACCTTATAAGAAATCAGCGCGCGTTGTCGGCGACGTTATCGGTAAATATCACCCTCACGGCGACAGCGCGGTGTATGACACCATCGTCCGTATGGCGCAGCCTTTTTCTCTGCGCTATATGCTGGTCGACGGTCAGGGGAACTTCGGTTCCATCGACGGCGACTCCGCGGCGGCGATGCGTTATACCGAAATTCGCATGTCGCGCATGGCGCACGACCTGCTGGCGGATCTGGATAAAGAGACCGTCGACTTCGGGCCGAACTATGACGGCACCGAGCAGATCCCGACCGTGCTGCCGACCCGCGTTCCCAACCTGCTGGTTAACGGCTCCTCCGGCATCGCCGTGGGCATGGCGACCAACATTCCGCCTCATAACCTGGTTGAAGTGATTAACGGCTGTCTGGCCTATATCGACGATGAGAACATCACCCTTGAAGGGCTGATGGAGCACATCCCGGGGCCGGACTTCCCGACGGCGGCGATCATCAACGGTCGTCGCGGCATTGAAGAGGCCTACCGCACCGGCCGCGGCAAGATTTATCTTCGCGCTCGCGCCGAAATCGAAACCGATGAGAAGAGCGGTAAAGAAACCATCATCGTTCATGAAATTCCCTATCAGGTCAACAAAGCGCGCCTGATTGAGAAAATTGCCGAGTTGGTGAAGGATAAGAAGGTTGAAGGCATCAGCGCGCTGCGCGACGAGTCCGATAAGGACGGTATGCGTATCGTGATTGAAACCAAGCGCGACGCGGTCGCTGAAGTGGTGCTGAATAACCTTTATTCACAAACTCAGCTGCAGGTGACGTTCGGCATCAATATGGTGGCGCTGCACAACGGCCAGCCGAAGCTGCTGGGCCTGAAGGACATGCTGGAGGCGTTTATTCGCCACCGCCGCGAAGTTGTTACTCGCCGCACCATCTTTGAACTGCGCAAAGCCCGCGAACGCGCCCATATCCTTGAAGGTCTGGCGATTGCGCTGGCCAACATCGATCCGATCATTGAGCTGATTCGCGCCGCGGCAACCGCTGCTGAAGCGAAAGTCGCGCTGCTGGCTCGGCCTTGGGAGTTGGGTAACGTAGCCGCAATGCTTGAGCGCGCCGGCGACGACGCCGCTCGCCCTGAATGGCTGGAGCCTGAATACGGCATTCGCGACGGTCAGTACTACCTGACCGAACAGCAGGCCCAGGCGATCCTTGAGCTGCGTTTGCACCGCCTGACTGGCTTAGAGCACGAAAAGCTGCTGGACGAATACAAAGAGCTGCTGGTTCAAATCGCAGCGCTGATTCTGATTCTGGAAAGTCCGGAGCGCCTGATGGAGGTGATCCGCGAAGAGCTGACGGCTATTCGCGATCAGTACAACGATCCTCGTCGTACCGAAATCACCGCCAACACCGCCGATATCAATATCGAAGACCTGATCGAGCAGGAGAACGTGGTTGTGACGCTGTCCCATCAGGGCTATGTCAAGTACCAGCCGCTGTCCGACTACGAGGCTCAGCGTCGCGGCGGCAAGGGTAAATCGGCTGCGCGCATTAAAGAAGAAGACTTTATCGAACGCCTGCTGGTGGCCAATACGCACGATACTATTCTGTGCTTCTCCAGCCGCGGCCGCCTGTACTGGCTGAAAGTGTATCAGCTGCCTGAGGCAAGCCGCGGCGCTCGCGGTCGACCCATCATCAACATTCTGCCGCTGGAACAGGATGAGCGCATTACCGCCATTCTGCCGGTTCGCGAATATGAAGAGGGCCGCAACGTCTTTATGGCGACCGCCAACGGTACCGTGAAGAAGACCCAGTTGACCGAATTCAGCCGTCCGCGCAGCGCGGGCATTATCGCTATCACGCTGAATGACGGCGACGAGCTGATCGGTGTTGACGTCACCGGCGGTTCCAACGAAGTCATGCTGTTCTCCGCTATGGGTAAAGTGGTTCGCTTCTCTGAGGCGGCGGTTCGCTCCATGGGCCGCACCGCTGCCGGCGTTCGCGGTATCCGTCTGGCCGACGGCGACAAGGTGGTTTCACTTATCGTTCCTTACGGCAGCGACAAGCCGCAGGTAGCGGGCGATGAGGCGCTGGAGGACGACGAAGCGCTGGTTAACGACGACCTGCCGGAAGATGACGACGATGACGGCGTAGAGGAAGCCACCTCCAGCGGCATCGGCGATATTCTGACGGTGACGGAAAACGGTTTCGGCAAGCGCACCAGCCTGAGCAGCTATCCGACCAAGTCGCGCGGCACCAAGGGGGTTATCTCCATCAAGGTGAGCGAGCGCAACGGTCAGGTAGTCGGCGCAGTGCAGGTCGATGCCTGCGACCAAATCATGCTTATCACCGACGCCGGTACGCTGGTTCGTACGCGCGTGGCGGAAGTCAGCGTCGTGGGCCGTAATGCTCAGGGCGTAACGATTATCCGTACGGCGGAAGACGAGCGCGTCGTTGGCCTGCAGCGGGTTGCCGATGCGGAAGAGGATGACGAAAACGTCTGTGACGAAGAGGCGCTGGAGGGTGATACCGATACGGTATCGTCTTCTGACGAAGAGTAAGCCGCCTTACCGTCAGTGAATAGAAAAAGCCGATGCGAAAGCGTCGGCTTTTCTTTTACATGGAGTGCGTAAGACAATGCGGTCCGCTACTGATAGGCATCAAACCAATCGTCGGCGCTTTCCCAGGTTTGCTGAAGGATTTCGCTCACCAGCTCCTTATCCGACTTCATTCCACCTAGAACCGTAATGTCATTAGCGCTGCCGCGCCGCACTCTGACGCGCACGTCGGCAAAATGGCAAAACAGCCGCTTTTCCAGCTCTTCCTTCAGCGCGGCTTCGGCTCCGTTGGGGAGAACGTCTTCTTTGCGTATAGAGATTTCAACCTGCATGATTGACCTCGAGATTAAAAAATACTGTATATTTATATAGTATATTAAGCCGAAAAATAAGGCAAACGTCCTTTATTACTCATTTTTGCGGATATTGGGAAAATTACATAAACTCATAGTTGCAATGCGTTACTAATTTGCTTTGTATTATGCATTACTTTGTTAAATAGAATTTTTCAAATTTTTTAGGGGGATAGAATCACTTAAACGGAGGTATAAACATGCCTGATGTCCTTATCGTGAAAGAAAGCCGTTCCGTTTTTTCTGGAAAAATCACTCCTCTGGTCGCCCATGAGGGGCTTTCGATATGCGTTGTGAAGAACGTTTGTGACGTCGAACGATGCATCAAGCGAGAATGCCCGTCTGTCATATTTTTTGATATGAATATGCTGCACGGCCAGCACATTGACTTTTCTTTGCTGAGAAGCGCCAGCGTTATTATGCTTACGGATCATGCTGCTACCGGGTCAACGCTGAGAGCGATACATATTAACGGCCCTGAGAACCGCATTGAGGCAGTGGGTGAACAGCAGCTGCGAGGCCTGCTGTCTCAGGTCAAACGTACGGCAAGATCGGCCGATAGGGCTAGAAACGGCGCCGCGAAGATTAGGACGTGCGATCGCTTCGGCTCGCTTTATGGGCGCTCCCCGCTGATGCGTCACGTCTATGAACAAATTGCCTGCGTTGCGCCAACGAATGCGACGGTCCTTATCGTTGGCGAAAGCGGTACGGGTAAAGAGCAGGTTGCCCAGACTATTCACACCTTGAGCGCTCGCGCTCAGCAGGGCTTTATTCCGATAAACTGTGGCGCAATCTCTGCACAGTTGGTAGAAAGCGAACTGTTTGGCCACGAAAAGGGAAGCTTTACCGGCGCGGACTCTCTGCGCCGGGGGTTGTTTGAGCAGGCCAATGGCGGAACGCTTTTTCTGGACGAAGTGACGGAGATGTCGAGCGAGCTGCAGGTAAAGTTTCTACGGGTGCTGGAAACGGGAAGCTTTATGCGCGTCGGTTCGTCCGGCCTTCGCGACGTTGATGCGCGCATTATCGCCGCGACGAACGCACAGCCTGAAAAGGCGGTCGCTTCAGGGAAGCTGCGGGAGGATCTGTATTACCGCCTGAACGTTTTCCCCATTCAACTGCCCCCGCTGCGCGAACGGCGTGAAGATATACCGATTTTGGCAGAGCATTTTCTTCAGCAGGTTTGTAAGCGGGAAGGGCGCACGAAGCGCTTTCTGCCCTCCACGATTATTCAAATGTGTGACTATGACTGGCCAGGTAACGTTCGTGAACTGCGTAACGCGGTACAGCGTGGATTTATCATGAGCCGCGGCGATAGCATCGGTAGCGAGTGGCGGGTACAGGCTTTTCAGGAGCCGGACAAGCGCCTGCTGATTGACGCCGAGCGAGAGCTTATTTTTACGACGCTTGAACGTTTTCACGGGCACAGAGAGAAAACCGCTGCGGCGCTGGGGGTGAGCCTCAAGACGCTCTACAACCGCTTAAAAAAATATGGTACTGGGCCTGACGGCGGCGAACGTCGGTAAAATTTACCGGAAGATCGGTAAAAAGCGCGTTCCTTTCTCGCTGAGCTTTGTTTTTCCCCTTAAATAGCTCTTTTTTGTTTTCCCTTAATAAATAGCGTGATACGCAAATATCCTTTTGGATATGCCTTCTCCTTACGCGTTGGCACGCCCGTTGCTTAATGGTAGAGGCGCGGCGGCGTTTTTGAAAACGATGCCGTGATGAATTGATTCTATTTATTAGGCTTATTTGAGGAGGAAACCATGACTCAGACAAAAAGGCCGGTGCCTGAAGATTGTCAAAACGAGACGTTTCAGGATGAGAAAGAGAGAAGGAGAGACGACGAAATGGGTGCTCAGCCGCGGGAGAAGGAAGAGGCGTACAACGATAAAAAACGGGAAAAGCCGTGAGGCGGATGGAGGCAGCGATGAAAACGATAAACGTAGTATCTAACGTGCTGGCGGTAGTATTTTTTTCCGGCTTCGTCCTGTGGGTACAGGCTGCCGAGTCGGAAAAGAATCCGTTCGGCGAAAGCGCTCAGACGACGAAAGAGACGAAGAAAAATAGCGACGATAGCTTTATTGACGACGCCGGGCTGACGGCCAAAGTGAAAAGCGCATTGGCCGGTGAGGCGGGTCTGAAAACGTTGAAGCTCAACGTTGACAGCCATAATGGCAACGTCATCGTTACAGGGACCGTGAAAAGCGTGCGCGATAAAGAGGCAATAGGGCGCGCCGTAAGTGGCGTAAAGGGCGTTGAATCATTTAATAACGCCGTCACCATTCAACCATAGCGAGCGGTTACAGAGGGTAATCTATGAACTGGGATATTGTGGAAGGCAACTGGAAACAGTTGAAGGGTGCCGTTAAGGAGAAGTGGGGAAAGCTGACCGACGACGAGCTTGACCAAATTGCCGGGCGGCGGGAGCAGCTGGTCGGAAGAATACAGGAAAGTTACGGCATCTCTAAAGACGAGGCCGAAAAGCAGATTAAAGAGTGGGAAACGCGTAACTAGTACGCGTCTCTCTTCGGTGAGCAAAGAGGAGGGCAATAAACCGCTGTGCTTATTGCCTTTCTCTAGGCGACGTTTCATCACGACGTATCACTTGATCTTGTGCAGAGTGGATATTACGGGGGAATTCATATGCTTTATTACGCCCTGCTGTTTTTTGTCATTGCCCTGATTGCCGCCGCGTTTGGCTTTGGCGGCATCGCCGCCGGGGCGGTGGGGATTGCAAAGATTCTCTTTTTTGTCTTCCTCGCCCTGTTTGTCGTCGCGCTATTTGCGGGGCTGCGGCGCTGATTTCCGATTTGCTTGGCTATCAAGGGGCTTAAGCAAAAAGCCGAACGCCCCGATTTTTGATAGCTGCGTGGGATTGGCCTAGGCGTCGATATGTATCGAGAACCCGGATTGCTCTGGCATGATGTTGGCACTTAAGGTTAAGCTGGGAATGACGTAGTCCCCATCGTTTTGTCGCCGAAATGCGATGGGGGGTATGTTCCATAAATTATCCAGCTTTTGGCCCAGTTCGTCCTGAATATGGGCCATTCTTTTTTGGTCCATTTTTCCCGTCCGATAGATAACCGACGGAGGGAGAACGTCGAATCCCGGATACCAAAGAACGCCGTGGTGTATGGGAAACAGGAGGTCGTCCATAGGGCCATTAATGCCTCTGGCGCTGTAGTGGGGTTCCCAGCCGCCGACGGTGACGAGCAACATGGCACGCTTTCCCTTCATAACGCCGTCGCCAAAGCGGTCACCCCAGTGCGTATCAGAATGCTCGCCAACGCCGTAAGCAAAGCCATAGGCATAAACCCTGTCTATCCAGCCTTTAAGTATGGCGGGCATGGAGTACCACCATAGAGGAAACTGGAGAATAAGCGCATCGGCCCACAGGAGCTTTTTCTGCTCTTTGGCGATATCCACACTCTGTGTTCCTTGCTCAAAGGCCTTTTGGGAATCCAGCGACGGGTGAAAGGGGGCGGTTTTATCTCTGTGCGGAAAATCGTCGGCATCGAGAGCGGACTTCCACTTCATGGCGTAAAGATCGGATACCTGAACGCGGTGTCCTGATTTTTCTAACCTGTTGACGGTGAACTCTTTGAGTGAACCGTTAAGAGAAGTGGGTTCCGGGTGGGCGTAAACCAAAAGTATGTTCATTAATAGCATCTCCGTGTAAATGTCTATCGCAGAATAGGGGATGACTATGTATAGTAAAAATTGATAATTAATATATTTGATATAGCTATGGTTAATTTGATGAGGCTGGATCTTAACCTGCTGATAACGCTGGACGTTTTGTTAAAAGAAAAGAACGTCTCGCGCGCGGCGCGGCGATTAAACCTGTCCCAGCCTTCGGTAAGCGTTCAGTTGGCTAAGCTTCGGGAGTATATGAACGATCCTCTACTGCTGCCCGCCGCCAGGGGAATGCGTCCTACCGCCAGAGCCGAGGCGCTTCAAAAACCGCTGGAACAGGCGCTTTTAGCGCTAACGCAGGCTGTTTCTCCGCCCGATGAATTTAACCCCATGAATTCGTCCCACGAATGGCGCGTTATGGCGTCAGACTATAGTGAAATGACGATATTGCTCCCGGTGCTGGGCGCGCTTCGTCGTAAAGCGCCGGGAACTCGGCTGGCGGTATTTGAGAACGTGCCCGAGAAAATCTCCCGGCTGGTGGAGCAGGGGGATATCGATCTGGCGTTTCACACTCGAAACGACGCGCCGCCGGGCCTGAGAAGCCGAAAGTTGTTTACCGAACGCTACGTGCTTGCCTGCCGGGCCGCTCATCCTTTGCTTACGGCAGCGCCGTCCGTCGAGCAGTTTTGCTCGTTGGAACACGTTATCGTTTCGCCCGATGGCGGCGGCTTTTATGGCGAGACGGACAGGGCGTTGGCTGCAATCGGGACATCCCGACGCGTCGTGCTGTCGGTGCCGCACTTTATGTTTTTGGTTCCCATCCTGATGAAAACCGACCTGGTCGCGATGCTGCCTTCCCGATTAGCTGCGGATATCCCAAACCTTGTAACCTATGAGCCGCCGGTTGAGGTTCCCCCTATGGAAATGCTGATGCTGTGGCATGAACGTTTGCACAGGGATCCTGCACACCAGTGGCTGAGAGAGTTTATTGCCGGTGTGGTTTAACCCTTGGTTTTAAGGCCTTTTGCTTCTCTAAGCGATTGGAAAAATTCAGCAACATGAATTTTTTTCATGCCCCGTGAAATTTCCTCATTTGCCAGACAGTGGCCTGCATGTCAATAATTAGCTATCCAGACGTTTAGCCGTCTATGTTAAATTGTGAATCAAATGGAGATAGCTCATGCAGCGACATACCGCCCCCTACCGCGCCGACATCGTCGGCAGTTTTCTGAGACCGGACGCGATAAAAGAGGCCCGTGAACGGTTTGCCCGCGGAGAAATTGACGCCGCAGCGCTGCGCCAAGTTGAGGATGACGCTATTCGGATTTCGGTTGAAAAGCAGTGCGCCTGCGGCCTTCACGTGGTAACCGACGGCGAGTTTCGCCGCGCGTGGTGGCATCTTGATTTCTTTGCTGGCCTGGAGGGCGTAGAGCTATACGGTGCCGAACGCGGCATTCAGTTTAAGGGCGTTCAGACCAAGGCCCAAAGCGTGCGGATAACCGGCAAGGTCGCATTTGGTAACCACCCGATGCTGAAGGACTTTCTCTTTCTGAAAAGCGTCAGCGGCAACGCCCAGCCCAAAATGACCATTCCCAGCCCCAGCGTGCTGCACTTTCGTGGCGGCTCTGCGGCTATCGATCGTTCGGTTTACCCCGACCTGAGCGACTATTTTGATGATTTGGCAACGACGTGGCGAGATGCGATCCGCGCATTTTATGATGCGGGCTGTCGTTACCTGCAGTTGGATGATACCGTTTGGGCTTACCTGTGCTCCGAAGAACAGCGGGCTGAGGTTCGTGCAAGGGGGGAAGATCCGGACGAGTTGACCCGAATTTACGCCCGCGTGCTGAATAAGGCGCTGGAGGGAAAGCCGGAAGATCTTACGGTAGGTTTGCACGTTTGCCGCGGTAATTTCCGTTCGCGCTGGATCTCCGAAGGCGGCTATGAGCCGGTGGCGGAAGTGCTGTTCGGTACGGTTAACGTCGACGCTTTCTTCCTTGAATACGATAACGATCGCTCCGGTGACTTCTCGCCGCTGCGCTTTATTCGACCGGGAAAGCAGCAGGTTGTCCTGGGCCTGATTACGACAAAAAACGGCGAGCTGGAAAATCCGCAGAGCATTAAGGCCCGACTAAGGGAGGCATCGCAGTATGTCCCTCTGAGCCAAATTTGCTTAAGCCCTCAGTGCGGCTTTGCCTCAACGGAAGAGGGAAACTCGCTGAGCGAAGAACAGCAGTGGCAGAAGGTACGGCTGGTGGCCGAGGTCGCCGCTGAAGTGTGGTGAGAAGGTCTTTTTTGATAGAAGGCGAAAAGACGTAAATCGCGCTATTTACTCGATCCCTGCAATCGCGGCTCTGTAATCAGAGCCGCGTAGTTACTTAAAATGCGGCGTATTGGTACCTCTGTTAGTTCTGACAGGTGATTGCCTAAGTTCTTGTTGATATGATGGGGAGACAAACTTAAAAAGGGCATAAAAATGAAAAAGATAGTTTTTGGCTGTTTGGTATCAGTTCTTTTAACTGGATGTACATCCCCTACATACAATTATGTTCCAAAAACTGAGTTTGTCAGTAAACCATCCGTAGGTAGTGTTAATACGGCTTTTGTTGGTGATGAATTGGTGAGGCAGGGGACGGTAAGTCAATATGAGGGAATAAAAGTTACTGCTTTGGCTAAAATTGGGATGGCTTATAGCATTATGCCTGGCTTTTTGGCTAAGAGAGGTGAAGATGAAAACAGTGAGTTCTACTTGCCAACTGGTGGTGCTGATTCGGCTATTATTGATAAGTCATTTCTTGCTGATCCATGGCAGGCTGTAATGGTAAAAAAAGATACAAAAACTCTTTGTGTCATTACTGCTTTTAATATTTCTACATGTGCAGACAATATGCCATTTGAAAAAATATCACTATCGGTTTCTAGTGATAGTAGCTTTCAACAAACATTACTCTATAACGGTAGGGTTGGTAATAAAATTAATATTGGTTATAGGGAGTTATCTAATAATATGGCTAGACCGGCCTTTAATAATGATGTCGAGTATGATTTATCTGCGTCAAGGTTAATTGGCTATAAAGGCGCTCGTCTTGAAGTTATTGAAGCTACGAATCAAAGCATAACATATAAATTACTTGGTAATTTTAACTAATCAAACTGACATTTAGTTAAACGACTATAAAATATAACTGGCGGCCAATATTGGCCGCCTCTATCGTTTTTATGCCCTCTTAAATGTGTACTACTTTTGACGTAGTATCACTTTACTCCAATCTCCCACTAACAGATTATTTCTATCCTTTCTATGATGTTACACTAATACTTGTGGTGACCGATGAGGATGTACCAGTGATACTTTGGGCAATATGCTATTGGCTGATAAATCGTCATAAAAGTAAATGGTTATTTGATTTAACTTTGTCAGAATACCGTCTCAATGCATCACCGGGATGCAGAGTGCCATCATAAAAAAGGACATATGTCCTTTCTAAGTAAAATTTAATAATATTTTTGTTAATAAGTGTCTTTTGAATTTCTTAATTATCACTATTAATGGTGGTGTTTTTTAGAGCTTACATTACGGTTTGAAATTCACAGGAACTAGCATCGGTATAGTAGCAACCGCTATTTCTAGTTCTGTGACTGGTCTGTTCTTTGGTATAAAAATAAAAGAAAATTAGTCAAAAAGGAATGTACTATTTTTAGGGGGTCAACAAGTCCTATTAGTGTGTTTTTTCTTCATATACTATATTTTTACTAGGTAAAAGCATTTTTATTCTACGCGTAATGAATCTATTAAATTAAGGTCGCTTATTATATTCTTTATTGATTCTATAAAACAGTGTGATTTCATTTCTGAGTGGTTAGATTTTTTCACTTTATTTGTGTTAATTTACTGAGTAAAAAGAAAAGCAACGCAATTAAATTTAAAAGAACAAGGCGGTCATCTGCAATCTGAACAAGATGTTTTATCGCGGATACCGCTGTATATCCGCCGAGGTAGTTTCTCAAGAGCTCAGTTGTATGAGATCGCATTTGAGTGCATGCGTAAGCTTGAAGTGAGTGAGAAAGTGTAGAAGACAGAAACGATCCACATTTGAGCCGCCATTTTTTAGACTTGTAAAGTTGGCTGTCGTAGATGGCTAGATCTGGTTAATGATGAATTAGACGGTTTCGCCATCTTTTTACCATAGTTTCACCACTACCAAACTCAGAACAAAAAAAATCAGCCGCATTGGGCTGATTTTTTGGGGAAATTTGGTCGGCACGAGAGGATTTGAACCTCCGACCCCCGACACCCCATGACGGTGCGCTACCAGGCTGCGCTACGTGCCGAACTAGTGGGCTAATACTACCCTTTATTTGCGTTAATGCAAGAGCGTAAAAGCGCGTTTGCTTTTGTTTTAATCAGTTATTGCACAAATCTTGGTACGCTTTCTGCGTTTTACACTCGTCCGGATTGGTTTTTGACCAACCGGAACGATAGGCAACGGGTTTCCTACCTCTTTTTACGTATTTTGACAAATTCCCGTAGCGCCTTGTATTTCAAAGCTATGGACTTTCCTGCAAATACTTTACAAAGTAAATTATTTAATTTGTTTATATGTGACGTAATGTGTTGCTAAAATTTACATGTAGCATGCTATTCTCTTCTGCTTCGCCGCTTGGGTAAAGCATCAGCGAAGGGGAATTACTCTGGTCTATTTTTTGGAGGAAGCTTAATGAAGCAGAGAAAACATCTGACTCGTCATGAGGTTGAGCAGATTCTTCTGGCGACGGAGCAGGGAAAGCATTTTGAGAGAGACTACTGCCTGATTAAGATGTGTTTTATCCACGGGCTTAGGGTCAGCGAACTGTGTGGTTTAAAGCTGTCGGATATCGATCTGGACGGACGTGCTATCTTCATTCGACGGCTTAAAAACAGCCTGTCGACGATGCATCCGCTGTTTGATGATGAGATCCAAGGGCTGCTTCGTTGGCTTAACGTTCGGCGAGGATGGAGAGATGCAGATTCAGATTGGTTGTTTTTATCTCAAAAAGGGGGGCCGTTGACGCGACAGCAGGTACGTAGGCTGTTAGTTCAATATGGTTCGGAAACGAATATCAGCGTTCGCCCTCATCCACACATGCTTCGGCACGGGTGCGGATTTGCGCTGGCTGATTTGGGAAAGGATACGCGCCTGATACAGGACTATTTGGGGCATAAAAATATCCGACATACTGTGCTGTATACCGCCATCAATACACAGAGATTTGTGAATGTGTGGGGAGGGAAGGTAGGTGAAAATGTTACAAATAGGACCAAGTTGTAGTATAGTTTACTTAGAAATTAATATGAGTCAAATAATTTTGTTATAAAACTTTCCAAATATGGATATCATTATGAAATATAAATGGATTAATAGAAATAAACGCTTTCTCCAACCAGTATGAACTGGCAATAATACAAAAGTAATGTTGCCAGTCCATACGCTCCCTCTCTTTTGGTTATCCTTTTTTTGAAGCTATCCTCCACGCGTTCGTAAAAAATCCTCTTTTCACTCTGTATGTTCCTCTAATTCCGGCGAATATTCCCCTCTTTCCACTTTGGTCCTAAAGGGGTTGTTTGCTGCTTATTATTTAAACAATTGGCCGCGATATGATTGTGGGCGAATCGGGCGTAGCCCGGTCGCTTTTATGTGAGGAAAGTGAAGTCTAAGGAGATGTCATGGATAAGAAAGTGTTATTGGGAATAGCTATCGCCGCCGGTTCATTATGCAGTGCAGTTCAAGCTTCCGATGGTACGATCAATTTTACCGGTTCAATTACCGATAAAACGTGCACCATCGATAGTGGCTCTAAAAGTCTTAACGTTCCGTTGGGGAACGTGTCTAAAGCGTCGCTTCACGGCGCCTCCGGTATGAAGTCATCACCAACAAGCTTTCAGATTGGGTTGAGCGGCTGTCCGGAAACGGCAAAAGCGGCCACCGTAAAGTTTGACGGTAAGGCTACCGGTTCGGATCAAAGCCTGCTGGCGTTAAACGGTGTGGATGGCGTTGCAACGGGTGTTGGCATTGAAATTTCTGATGTGAATAACAATCCTATTGCGCTGTATACGGCATCGCCAGAATTTACCCTAGTTCAGGGCGCTAATACGTTGAAATTCGTTGCACGGTACGTTTCTACCGGCCCTGTAGTAACCACGGGCCCTGCGGACGGAACTTCGCAGTTTACTATCGTCTACAAGTAATTTTGTTTCCTCGGGGTGCGTTTTAGGTCCTTTCTTATCTTTGACTCATCCCGTGTTTGAAATGCGTCATAGCAAGGATTATCCGTAATACCATCTGGAGCAAAAAGTGATACTTCGCATTTCCATTTTACGCCGTTTGGTTATTTGTTCCGTTTCGCTGATTCTGCTGACATTTTTTATCGCCCAGGTCCGTGCGGATATAGCCATTGGCGGGACGCGAGTTATTTATCCTGGGAATAAAAAAGAAACAGGCGTTTCAATAAGCAACCTGAAGGGAAACGACGTCTATTTAATCCAAAGTTGGATTGAAGATGGGGATGCTAATAGAAAAGCGCCGTTTATCGTCACCCCTCCGCTTTTTCGTATCAACGCAGGTGAAGAAAATCAGCTGCGTATAATCCGCACCGGCGGCGAGCTGCCGCAAGACAGAGAATCGCTATTCTGGCTAAGCGTCAAAGCAATTCCCGCTATGACGGAGAGCAATTCGGTAAACGTCCTACAGGTAGTCGTTAAGTCAAGGTTGAAAATGTTTTATCGTCCTGACGGGCTTTCCGGCGAGCCGACAAGCGCCTATCGCCAATTAAACGTTTTCTCTGAGGGAAAAAAGCTCCGAATTGAAAACCCGACGCCCTATTTCGTTACGTTTTTTTCTTTAAAAGTAAATGGAGTAGAAATTAAAGAGGCGGACATGCTGCCGCCTAAAAGCCACATATATTTTACGCCGCCTGGCGGCCGCGTTTCGACGGTCAGTTGGCAGACTATTAACGATTATGGTGGCATCAGCCGAGAAGAACATCGTCAACTATAGGGACGTAAGGAAAGAATATGGACCGTTTCTTTTTACGACGAGAGCGTTTGCTGCTGCTGTTTTCATTCTCCCTGGCGTTGACGGAAGAGTGCGATGCGCGCGAGATTTTTAACATGAGCGCGTTGGAAATTGACCGTGAAGAACAGTCCGTGGTCGACCTGTCGTATTTTTCTGAGGATATGGGCCAGATGCCCGGAACCTATCGCGTTTCCATTTTCGTTAACGGCGAACCTCTGGACAGCGAACAGGACGTTGATTTTATCGCTGGCAAAAACGGGCTGACGGCCCTGATAACGCCAGAGATGCTGTCTCAATGGGGAGTAAGGATTGACGCATTTCCAGAGCTAAGCGCGCTTCCTAAAAACGGCGCGATTGAGGATCTTGGCCGATATATTCCTATGTCGAGCAGCAGCTTTAACTTTAATTCACTGAGGTTGGACGTCAGCATTCCGCAGGCGGCTATCCGTTCTCACGCGCGTGGATGGGTTGACCCAACGCAGTGGGATGAAGGCATACCCGCTGCGGTCGTAAGCTATATGTTCAACGGTTCACGGACGCGACGGGACGATGAAAAAAACGCTCAGGATGACTACTTCCTTAATTTGCAAAGCGGCTTGAATGCGGGTAGCTGGCGCCTGCGTAACTATTCGACCTGGAATTACGCGTCGAGAGACGGTGGACGCTGGGATTCAATTAACACTTATCTTCAGCGCGACGTTAAGTCGCTTAAGGGGCAGTTGACGCTCGGGGACGGCTATACGCCTTCGGACGTTTTTGACAGCATACAGTTTCGCGGCGCACAGCTGGCGTCTGACGATAACATGCTGCCGGACAGCCTGCGCGGTTTCGCTCCCGTCGTTCGCGGTATTGCACAGTCCAATGCGAAGGTGAGCGTTAGGCAAAATGGCTACGTTATTTATCAAACCTATGTGGCGCCGGGCGCATTTGAGATTAACGATCTTTATCCTACTTCCGGTAGCGGGGACCTAACGGTGACGATTGAGGAGTCGGACGGCAGCGAGCGCTCCTTCGTCCAGCCTTTTTCCGCCGTTCCTATCATGCAGAGAGAAGGGAGATTGAAGTATGCGCTCACCGCCGGGAAATATCGCGATTCCGTCTCAGGGAGCGCTGAGCCTAATTTTACTCAGGCGACGGCGATTTACGGTCTGCCTAAGGGCGTCACGGGCTACGGCGGCGCACTCTATTCTGAAGACTATCGCTCCGGCGTCACGGGGCTTGGATTTAACCTGAGGACCTTGGGATCTGTTTCTACGGATATGACCGTTGCCCGAAGCACAATAAATAATAATCAGTCACGGCGCGGTCAGTCATACCGGTTTCAGTACTCTAAAGACGTTCGCAGTACGGGAACGACCTTTACGCTGGCCGCTTACCGCTACTCCACCTCCGGGTTTTATACCTTTCAAGAGGCTAACAGTTCTTCGATTAACGGTTTAAATAGCTGGCAATCGATTGCCCACAAGCGGCAAAAATTTCAGTTGGATATCAGCCAGAACCTGGGCGATCTTGGCTCATTCTATATTTCCGGCTATCAGCAGAACTATTGGAACCTCGACGGCTATGAGCGCACGATAAGTACCGGTTGGAGCAGCGTGTGGAGGAATATCAACTACAGCCTCACCTATAGCTATAGCGATAATCCGGGAGGCATTCGGGGAGACGACCAGCGTTTGGCATTTTCCATCCAGGTCCCGCTTGGCGGCCATACATCCAACGTTTGGGCAAACTACAGCGCAAACGCCAGCAAAGGCGGAAAGGTTAATCACCAGATCGGGATTAACGGGCTGCTTCTGGAGGGGGATCGCCTCAGCTATGGCATTCAGCAAAGCTACGCTAATCAGGGCGGCGGCTATTCGGGTAACGCAAGCCTTAATTATAAAGGAACCTATGGTGAACTCTCCGGCGGCTATAACTATGACGAAGGTGGAAATCAGGTCACCTATGGCGTGAAGGGGGGAATGGTGCTTCATCAGTACGGTCTGACGCTTTCCCAGCCTCTAGGGGAGTCGATTGCCGTTGTCAGAGCGCCGGGCGCTAGCGGCGTGCGGCTTCAAAATGGTACCGGTATTTATACCGACTGGCGAGGATACACCGTCATTCCCTACCTCAATCCCTATCAGAAAAATCGTATTGGATTAGATTCAGATACGTTTGGTGATGATGTTGATGTAGATACGGCTGTGCGTACCGTAACGCCGACTCGGGGCGCGGTTGTGTTGGCCGATTTTAATACGCGGGTTGGGCGCCGCGTGCTGATGACGTTGAGCGAAAGCGGCAGGCCGCTACCGTTTGGTTCGTTAGCTACATTAGACAACGGGGGGAGCGGCATCGTCGGAGAGGATGGGCTGGTATATCTGATGGGCGTGCCGGATGAGGGGGATGTCATTGTTTCTTGGAATGGCGAGCCGCAGTGTACCGTGTTCTATCGATTGCCGGATCTGGAGGAGGGCGCTTCGGTTACTACAATTAGACAGGAATGCCAGCGATGAAGCATCTAAGACAACTAGGTATGTTTATTATTTTGTTGGGCTTTTTATCTAACGTCCATGCCAGTTGTTATAAAGGAGGCGATTTTATAAAAACCATCTCTTTTGGAAATGTCATCGTACAACGCGATATGCCTATTGGCAGCACTATTGCGAGCGTCGTTACAGGGGACTATAACGGTGGAAAAACGATGGCGGGCTGTACAACGGACTGGACGTATCGATGGGAACGATCTCAATGGCCTATGTTGAGCGATCTTGGTAATAAGATTTATCTTACCAATCTTCCTGGCGTTGGAATTCGGTTGACAAATACGGCATCCGGTTTTGTATTGCCTTACGATGAAGCTTTCTATGCAAATGAATACGTCATACTTACTGGCAACGGTATAAAAGCGGAATTGATAAAAATCGGAGATATAACAGGAGGTGCATTGGACTCAGGCCGGTTGGCGCGAGCCTCTGTTGCAAATCAGTTTTATTTTGCCGATTTGCACCTGACGGGCGTCAACAATATTACGTCAGTAGCCTGTAGCGTTACGACGCCTGCCGTCAACGTTCCTTTAGGTCAACGTAATAAAAGCGAGTTCAGCGGTATCGGTAGCGGGACCGTCTGGCAAGACGTCAATATTATGTTGGATTGCAATAAAGACGCGCGTATCAACGTAAGAATTGATGCGATAGCCGATCGGTCCGGCCTGCCGGGCGTTTTGGCGATTGATGAACAGCCTGGAGATATGAAAGCCGGCGGCATAGGTATACAGCTCTACTATCGGCCGGATAATAAGCCGGTTGTATTTAGTCAGGAAACTTTCTATTACCAGTCTCTATATGGCGGCCAGGAGATCGTTAAGTTGAAAGCTCGCTATTGCCAAACCGAAGCAAACATTATTCCCGGTAATGCCAACGGAACGGCAACGTTTACGCTGAGCTATAAATAGTGCGCTTTTATTGGTTTGAGGTTCGCCACGGTGGTCCTGACTGAGGGAGAACTTATGTATATAAAGAAAATCCATGGCGTAACGTGGGGCTTTTTTTTCGTGATAATTTTAACCACATTGGCGCCATGCGTTCACGCAGGCTGTACGCCCATCAACGGCTGGAACTATAAGCGCACGATAGTTAATTTACCCAACCGAATTATTATTCAAGCCAGCGCGCCTTTAGGCGTGCCTTTTTATGAGTCAACCATTAATGGAACATCCGGTGGCGAGCAGTATGCTCGCTGCAGTGGCTCAATAACTACCGGCACAAGGTACGAAAACGGTTGGTCAACGGATGGCTCCGGCATTGCGGCAACGAACGTTGCGGGCGTTGGAGTCCGCCTCTATTGGATGGCCGATGGCGTTCGTCCCTACGCTGTGCCGCACGATCCCATGAGTACTTTTAATACTGATGAACAGCATCCTTTAGCCTGGAGAAATGGCGAACCCTCATGGCGAATTCAACTGATTAAGACGGGTAACATTAATGGTGGAACCTTGAGAACGGGAGACTATGCCGTTTTTGGCGCAGGAGGGGCTTTAATTACGGTGTTAAGCATTGGCGGAGGCGGGGAGATTGTGCCTGCCGGGTGCACAATCATGAAGTCAAACATCCTTGTGCCAATGGGAAAACGCGACAAGTCTGACTTTCAGGGCGTTGGTTCGTCAACCGCGTGGGAAAACGTTGATATTCCTCTGAGCTGCAGCCAGTCCGCAAAAATTAACGTTCGTATTGACGCGGTTGCCGATGGAAGCGCGCCGGGATTAATGAAGCTCGACGGCGCGCCGGGAGATATGGCGGCTTCCGGAGTGGGCATCCAGCTTTATTATCGTTCGGATAATAATCCGGTTGCGTTCGGTCAAGAGCGTTTTTATCAGCAGTCAGCGAACGGAGGAAACGAGAGCGTTCAGCTAAAGGCGCGCTATTACCAAACGCACGAACGTATTGTTCCCGGAACGGCCAACGGGACGGCGACGTTTACGTTGACCTATAAGTAATGCGTTAATGAGCGTGCGATTGCGCTCTCTCCATTGTTCCAATATCGCTAATGGTTCCGTGACTTCTTTCCCCGCGCCTATAATTTAAATCGAATTTTTCCAAATGAGACTTACTTTCAATAGCTATTGATTTGCATTATCATTTAACGAGAAATAAAACATCCGGCTAATAGTTATAAAAACGAGTCTTGGCTAAGTAGGCTGCAAATTTATGCTTAATATTAAATGCATCATTACCACCTTTACCACCCTTATGCTTTTTTTCGTTAGTTCATCCTGCTGGTCTGAAGAGAACGTCGGCTATCCGATTTCGATCCAGCACGCATTTGGCACTACGGTGATAAAGCAAAAACCCGTGCGGGTTGCGACCGTCGCTTGGGCTAATCATGAGGTTCCGTTGGCCTTAGGGATTGTGCCGGTAGGTTTTGCTGCCGCTAAATTTGGTGATGATGATGGCGATGGCGTATTGCCGTGGGTGAGTGCGCGTTTAAACGAGTTGGATGCAAAAACGCCGACGCTATTCGATGAAGGCGACGGTATCGATTTTGAAGCCGTCGCCGCAACGCAACCTGACGTGATCCTCGCTGCGTACTCAGGTTTAAGCCAGTCGGATTATGACACTTTGAGTATGATAGCCCCCGTCGTTGCCTATCCTGATTCTCCTTGGTCAACCGATTGGCGAAGCATGATCCGCATTAATAGTGCTGGTTTAGGGCTGGCTAAAGAGGGGGAAGCGCTGATCGCGACAATTGAAGGCGATATTGCTGAACGCGTGGCCAGCTACCCGGAATTGCGTAATAAAACGGCGATGTTCATTACTCATTTGGATCCAACAGACCTAAGCGTTTTACGTTTTTATACTGCGAATGATTCCCGAGTGAAATTCTTTAAGGATTTGGGCCTGGCCTCGCCGGAAAGCGTAGAAAAATTAAGCCGCTCCGGCGTATATTCCGGCGAAGCGAGTATCGAACAAATCGACGCATTTAATGATGTTGATATTTTTGTGACTTATGGTGGGAAAGAGCTGCTTGACCCGCTGTCTTCTAATCCACTGATGACAAAAATGCGTGCAGTAGAGCAGGGCTCTATCGTCATGTTAGGCAATAGCCCTCTTGCCACGGCGGCAAATCCAACGCCGTTATCGATACCCTGGGTATTGGACGACTATCTTAAGGCGCTGTCTACCGCGGCTCGCAAAGCAAAATGATGGTCATTGTCTCAAAACAAGACTGTCAGTCGAGTAAAAAACGACGTATTTCTCGCCCTGTGAGCTTAGCGGCACTAATAGCTATGTTGCTGTTACTGTGTTTGCTCTCCGTTGCGCTGGGTACGCGCGACGTTTCTTGGCAGGAGATCGTCGGGGCTTTGCAAGGCCATATGGATACGGTTGGTGAAGCCGCCGTTACGATGCGTATCCCTCGCACCGTATTAGCCGTTGTTGCCGGGGCTTCTTTAGGTCTGGCGGGAGCCGTTATGCAAGGGGTTACGCGTAATCCTTTAGCAGATCCGGGGATTCTCGGGGTGAACATTGGCGCTGCGTTTTTTGTCGTCGTTGGGCTCGCATGGTTAGGCATTAATCAGATGCAAAGCTATGTGTGGATGGCGATTTTAGGATCTGCGGTTACGGCTGCTTTCGTCTACACCATCGGCTCAATGGGGCGGGGTGGGGCAACACCGCTAAAGCTGGCCTTGGCGGGGGCAGCTACGTCCGCGGCTTTAGCGTGTTTTACCATAGCCGTTGTGTTACCCCGCAATGATATCGCTGGTGGCGTTCGTTCGTGGCAAATTGGCGGCGTAGGCGGGGCAACTTTTGAGGCTTTACTGCTCGTTCTTCCCTTTATGCTGGTCGGGTTAATTATCACCGTTCTTACGGCAAGAAAGCTCAATACGCTTGCTTTGGGCGACGATCTGGCCGCAGGTTTAGGTGAAAACGTTGTTTGGGCCAGATGCGCCGCCGGGCTAGGAGCGATATTGCTATGCGGAGCAACGACGGCAATCTGTGGCCCAATCGGGTTTGTAGGACTGGTTGTGCCGCATTTTTGCCGCCTGCTAGTAGGGGTTGACCACCGATGGCTGCTGCCATTTTCCGCTTTGGGGGGCGCAAGCTTATTAGTGCTCGCTGATATTTTAGGACGCCTCATTGCGCGGCCTAGTGAACTATCCGTCGGCGTCGTGACCGCTTTTATCGGCGCGCCGTTTTTTATTTGGATTGTGCGCTGTCAACGGGTTAGAGAGCTGTAATGAATGAACCAGTGAGTTTGTACACGCAAGTTAGACACGTACGCTTGCAGCGCTTTCGTCGTTGGATGGGAATTACCATTGGGTTACTGCTGCTCAGCATTGCCGGATGGTGGTTGACTCTACTCCTAGGACAATCGTACACGCCTCCGCCCGTGGTGTGGCAAGTGCTCAGCGGTGAGAATGTTCCCGGAGCAAGCTTTACGGTTGGACATTTACGATTACCGAGAGCGATAGCTTCGTTATTGGCCGGCATGAGTTTTGGCATGGCGGGCGTTGCTTTTCAAACCATGCTGCGTAATTCGTTAGCGAGCCCTGATATTGTCGGCGTCTCTTCCGGGGCAAGTGCGGCAGCGGTCTTTGCTATCATTGTTTTAAAAATGGATGGTTCATCGGTAGCGGCCTTTTCGATTGCCGTAGGCCTATTTGTTGCACTGCTGGTGTACGGGCTTTCCTATAGAAACGGCATTGCCGGAACTAGACTGATTTTGGTGGGTATCGGTATATCCGCGATGATAGAAAGTTGTATAGCTTACTTATTGTCTCAAGCAAACTCTTGGGACCTGCAAGAAGCGATGCGCTGGCTAACCGGCAGCGTCAATTCAGTACAAATCCATCAAACGTTGCCTTTACTGGCGTCGCTTGTTCTTTTTGGTGGCTTACTGCTTTGCCGTAAAAGAGATCTTGATGCGCTGCGCATGGGGGAAGATACCGCCGCTGCATTAGGCGTTAATATTGGATTGACACGTATTACCGTCATTGTGTGTGCCGTAGGGCTGATTGCGGTTGCGACGTCAGTGACCGGCCCCATTGCCTTTGTTGCCTTTTTATCCGGACCAATTGCCGCCCGCATATTGAAAGGAAGCGGCTCGTTGTTAATTCCTTCGGCTCTAGTAGGGGCGGGCTTAGTTTTATTCAGCGACTATATCGGGCAATTTTTGTTACCAAGTCGTTATCCGGTGGGAGTTGTGACGGGCGCTTTGGGTGCGCCGTATTTAATCTATTTAATCATACGCGTTAATCGGAAAGGGGGCTCTTTGTGACAAAAGCTCATGAGCTCGTTATCGAGCAACTGTCTGCCGGATATGGAGAAAAAACAATCTTACAAGACATTAGTCTAAAGATAGCGGCAGGAAAAATAACCTCGATCGTTGGCGCTAACGCGTGCGGTAAGTCTACGTTGCTACGCACGATATCTCGACTGTTGCCACCGTCACAAGGGCAAGTGCTGCTTGATGGTAAGTCGGTACACCATAGCCCAACTCGCATCTTGGCGCGCACGCTCGGCCTATTGCCTCAGTCCCCCATCGCGCCCGAGGGCATCACGGTTGGTGATTTAATCAGTCGAGGAAGGCATCCTCATCACGGGCTGATGTCTCGTTGGAATATCAAAGATGATGAAGCCGTTGCTAACGCGCTAAAAATGACGAAAACCGCTGAGCTGATTGATAGAGACGTAGACAGGCTCTCCGGCGGACAAAGGCAAAGGGTATGGATAGCCATGGCGTTGGCGCAAGAAACCGATATTTTACTGTTGGACGAGCCGACCACTTTTTTGGACGTTACTCATCAGGTTGAAGTATTGGATTTGCTTGTGGATCTTAACCTGCAGCGCGGCATCACAATTGTCATGGTCTTGCATGACCTCAATTTGGCTGCGCGCTATTCGGACTATCTTCTGGCGATGATCAACGGTCGAGTTCACGCACACGGCAATCCACATGAGGTTTTAACGAATGATATGATCCAAGCCGTTTTCGGTTTGAATAACCATATCATTCAAGACCCAGTATCCAGCATCCCCATGATGATCCCAATAGGGCGCCATAAGCTAAAGGGAGCCGCATAAGCGGCTCACCGCATTTTGCCTGATATAAGATTTAAAAACGCCTTTAGCGCCGGGTTATTGGACGTATTTTTATATATAAAGCTCAGCGGAATCGTGTTTGGTAAAATATCGAGCGTGGTATAGGAAACCATGTTGGAGCTGCGAACAAAATGGCGTTCATTGACAATTGCAACGCCATTACCTGCTGCAACTAAACCTAGTATCGTGCTTTCACCGTGTGCCCACTGGGTCATTTCCGGCTTCCACCCCATATTTTGGAATAGCGTTTCCTGCCAGTCATAATAGTGCGGGTCAGCGCTTCTTGGGAGGCGAATGGATGGAAATGCGTTGAGTTCTTCAATAGTAGTTGAAGATGAAATTTTCCCTTCCCAACCGGTCGGATAAGCCAGAACCAGCTTATCTTCAGCAACATGCTGAATTGAATATTCCGCAGACAGTGGAGAGAAATAATACAAAAAAGCGCCATCAATTTGTTCTAACTCTAGCCTCTTCAGCAACACCGTTGGCGTGTCTGAATATGCTTCTAATTCAATCAATAAATTGGCGCGGCAAAATTGACTGATACACTGGGTCACTTCCCCTTCCCATAACACAAAGTCTGGCGCACCAAGGGATAAAGAACCGTATTCAGTATTCGATAGCTGACGCACCTTCGCATTCGCATCTTCTATTTGCTTCATGATTGTCCCCAGCCGCTTCTGGTATACCTTGCCAGCTCTGTTCAGGCATAGCCCCTTAGGCAAACGGTCAAACAGTTGAACGCCTAATTCACTCTCTAGTTCTTTGATTTTACGTGAAATAGCAGGTTGGGTAACGTGAACCTTCTGCGCGGCTAAACGGATATTTTGCGTTTCAGCAACGGCAAGAAAGTATTTTAGGTGACGTAAGTCCATCTCTTTACTACTCAATATAGGCATCGATTGATAACGATATATCAATTCAATTAATTGCAAATAGGACTCATTATCATTATTTGTGGTAAAAAGATCAATCCGTTGATGCTTTCGGCGACTGTCGGCTGTAAGGCCCTTTGCTAAAAGCGATGCGGCACATACACGCTTAAACCTGATGGTGGTGCTAAAAGTGGATTAAAGAGCAAAATTTTACTCACATAGATCGCACGGTAAAAACGGGCAAGTTTTCTATGAAAGATAAATAACGAGTTGATTAATATTATTTCAATGCAAGGACTATTAGAATTTTAAGGGTTAGGATCTCTATGAACATTAATAGAAATGGTATGTGTTTCCCTAAGACGCGCCGTAGCGCAAAACACATGCTCTTATTCTGTCTGCCCGTCTTTACCTATTCGGGGTTAGCGTATTCTCAAGACCAAAATAGCAACGAGGAAAAAGAAGCTCATCGCGTTAATACGATAACCGTTTATGGCCAAGTGCCATCTGATGATGCAAATACGACGGTTGCAAAAGAGCTTTGGGTTGGCGGTAAAGTAGCTACCAGCGTTTTAGATACGCCGGCCTTGGTCTCGGTAATTACAGAAAAAGAAATAAATCAAAGAAACGCGTCCACAACGGAAGAAATTCTTCAATATACTCCGGGATTAATTACTGACTATTATGGATCAGATGACCGTAACGACTATTTCAAGATTCGGGGGTTTCAGGCAACGACCTATCGTGACGGCATGACGCTAGGATCTATGCGGGGCGTACGTGAAGATCCCTATGCCTATGAGCGCGTGGAGGTTATTCGTGGCGCCAACTCAACGCTGTTTGGCCCCGCCGATCCCGGAGGTTCAGTCAACTTTGTCAGTAAAAGGCCTAAATTCGGAAGCTTTGGCAATAGCTATGTGTCATATGGTTCGTTCGATCATAAAGAGGTGGGTTTGGATTTTGGCGATGCGCTTGATGAAGGAAAAACCATTGCCTATCGTTTGACGACGAAAATAAAGGATAGCGATTTAGAGTATGATTATTCGAAGGATAACTCTCAGTTTGTAATGGGAGGGATCACTTGGCAACCTTCGATAGATACGACGGCGACCTTAATCGTTGACTACTTGGGGCAAGACTCTACGCCCAACAGCGGCGGCTATCCATTGGATAAAGAGTATGACCGCAGCGATTTTTACGGTGAGCCTGACTACAACAAGCACGACGTTGATCGTACAAACGTGACGGCGCAGGTCGCGCACTACATTTCTGACAGCATCAAATTTAGCGGTAACCTACGCTATAGCCATTTAAAAGACAACTATGGGTATGTCTATCTGTATGACTATGCGGGACGTAAAGGCAGTGATTTATCCCGCTATTATTTCGGAACGGACACGTCTTCGAGAGAGCTGATTGGTAATACCATCATTCAATATGATACAAGTTTTGCGTTAGTCGATAGCAGTACGCTGGTTGGTTTGGAATATCGCGATGCTTCAAGCCATGATAAGTCAGTTTATGGCTTAGCCAATAGCATTAATATCGATAATCCTGTTTACAGCGGCACTCCGAATATAGGTGCGCCCTATAGCAAGAATGACCAGGATTACACGACTAAATCCGCCTTCTTACAGCAAAATCTCTCATTCGACGATCGCTACATCGTGACTTTTGGTGCGCGCTATGACTATCTGGATCTCTCGAATCGCGACATTAACGGTATACGCACCAGCGATAATTTCTCAGAGACTTCGCTGCGTGCCGCGTTTACGTATAAAGTGACGGAAGAGTGGTCATCTTATATCAGTCAAGTAGAGTCAGTTGCGCCTCCTTCAATAGGCGTAAAGCCTGAACGAGGCGAGCAAATAGAATTCGGCGTCAAATACGCCCCACAGAGCGTTAATGCGCTGTTTTCTGCCGCGGTGTATGACCTGAAGAAGAAAGACGTGACGATGGCGGTCGTTCAGCCAAATGGAACGATTGAGCGAGAAACGGTCGGTGAAACCCGGGTTAAAGGGTTTGATTTCGAGATGAAGGCTGAACTAACGGAAAACCTTAGCTTGACGGGCGGCTATTCCTATATGAAATCTGACGTGGTTCGCGGTAGCACCAGAACGGGCGCTTCGCTGGAAGGGAATGAGTTTGCCAGCGCGCCAAACCACACCGTATCCCTGTGGGGTTATTATACGTTGCCTAACCAAAGTATGGATGTGGGATTAGGGACTCGTTATGTTGGCAGTTACTACTTTGATGCGGATAATACCTCAAAAAGTGAAGCGGCAATGCTTTTTGATGCGGCATTCTCGTATCGAATTACAAAATCGGCGAATCTGTCCGTCAACGTCCATAATATAACGGATAAGCAATATGTCGTAGGCTCCGGTACGGCAAATTACTACAATCCAGGACGTTCGGTTAACGCCGTTTTACATTATTCTTGGTAAGCAAGGAATATAAACAAAAGAGCTGCAGTTTGCAGCTCTTTTGCTTTAAGCGGAATGCTCGCCTCAGATAGCGCATGGATGCCGAGTCAGAACGTAAAACGGGATACGGTGATGACGTCGCCGTATCCTGTTTTTGATCAATTCGCCATAAAGCGTCGAACTTCGGTCAATACCTGCAGCAGCATCGTCAGGCTGGGTTTTTCTTCCAGCCGCTGGTAGTCTGCGTCGTAAGTGCGGTAGCGGCCGTTGTCGCCGATGATGGTGGTTTGCTGCGGCGTAATCACGACCAGCTGTTTGTTGTCGCCTGCAGTTATCCACGGCTGGCGGCGCTGCGGCAAGAACAGGTCTTCGCCCTGTGTATAGGTGTTGGTGGCGTTTTTAACGTATAGCAGGCGCTGCATCAGCGTCGCCATAACGTCTTCATGGCCGGTGAGCTTATTGATTTTTTGCGCCGGTGTGCCGGGCCAGTGAACGACCAACGGAACCTGCACCTGATAGCGGCTGTAGTTTTGACCAAATCCAATGGCGTTCTTGCCGGTGTCATTAAACTCGACTCCGTGCGCGGCGGTGATGACGACGATGGTATTGTCCAGCAGCCCTCGCTGGACGAGCGTTTTCATCACCGTATCAATTTGCGTATCAATATCCGCGGCAGACTGGCGGTAATACTGTTTAAAGGCGTTCAGAGAACCATCTTGCGCCGCCGCAGCCAAATCGCCGTTGCTGTATTGAATATAGGAGAACCAGGCGTCGCCTTCAGTACGTTTCTCCAGCCATTCTTGCCACTGGGCCGTCGTCGCCTGATTGCTTTGGGCAATAGGCTGCGGCAGTGAGAAGTCGGCCAGCAGCGCCTGACGGTAAAGCGGCGCGTCAAAAGCCGAAGAAGAGAACAGACCGAACTGGTAGTTCCGATATGTCAGCGACGCAATCAGCGCCGAGGGCTTTCTGCCCGCCAGCACGCCGTCGATATAGGTCGGAGAGATACCGTAAAACAGCCCGAACAGTCCGGTATCCTGCCGGTTTCCGCTGCTGTAGTGCTGAGTAAATTGGATATTCTCGTCGGCCAAAGCGGAAAGCTTCGGCATGTCCTGCGCTATGCTTTGGTTGCGAAGGCCGTCGGCGACGATCACCAGCAGATTATGGCGCGGCGTCTCATCCAGATAGCTGAGCCTGGCCAATGGATACTCCACTTCGACCGCTTCCGGATTTCCCCGCGTGGCAAGTTTGTCCTGATAGGCCTGAGCGTCCAAAAGGCCGTGCTTTTCAAGGAAGCGCCTGGCGGTCATTGGATAGGACAGAGGCAGATTGGCGCGCTGCATGGTGATCGGACGATAGAAGTTAGCGTCGGCCCAGATGTAGGCCAAATGGGTGAACATAAAGGCCAATATGAATATGCCCGCCAGCGGCCGCCCGAAATGACGTCGGTTAAGGCTGCGAAGCTTTTGCCAGCTCCAGGTGCTAAACAGCATCTGGACTAAAAAGATGATGGGGATGCAGATGAAAAGCAGCTGCCAGTCGCGGGACAGCTCGCTTTCTTCCGGATTAATCAACAGGCTCCAGACCGTCGGATTCAGGTGCAGCCGGAAGCGGAAGAAGACCTCGGTGTCGATAATCAGCAGCGTCAGCCCTGCGGTAGCCAAAATGGCGGACAGCACCCGCATAAGCCGCTGGGACATCACGACAAACGTTAATGGGAAAAGGATCAGCAGATAGGCGGAAAAAGTCAGAAAGCTGAAGTGGCCAAGCCAGCTTATCAGCGCATAGACGCGGCCAAAGAGCGTAGAAGGCCAGTCCGTTACAAACAGATAGCGGCTGCTCAGCGCCAGGCTGAGAATGATGTTAAAGAGAGCGAACCAGTGCCCCCAGCTAATCATCTGGGAGACTTTCTCTTTATAGGACTGACGGTTTATCACCATGTTCACGTTAATTTCGTTCTGTCAACAAACGCCTAGTGGGCTTTATCTTCTCTGATAGAGGCCTGCAGAGCCTCAATAAAAGAGCGAACGATCGCCGGGCGAGCAGCGGGGGCTATGCTGGTATTAATCAGGTTGGTCACCATATTGCCCAGCACCATCAGCGACAGGTCAGTTGGCGTTTTTTGATTTTCGAGGACCTGAACCAGCTCGGCCAGCAGTTTTTCTACGTGTTGATCGCTATAACGGGACGCTTGTGGCATAGGTTTGCGCTTATCTACTCATTAATGCATTAAGGCCGGATATCTTACCGTATTGCCCGATGATTTTCTGTAGTTTATGCAGAAAATATTCCGTTCTTGTCTTTGCGTGCGGTGAGTCGCGCACGGCCTGTTAAAAAACATATAGCCCATAATTTGCTGTGATGCGAAGCTGTCCGCGCGACCTGCATTTTTTAATAGAAGCGCGCCGCAACCCGTACTATCATGCACAGCCTGGGCTAACTGACGACATATTGCATGGAAAACGTGCGTTGAGGAGTATCTATGAGTCTGGATATCGACCAGATTATTTTGCACCAGCTGATTAAACGCGATGAACAGACGCTGGAGATGGTTCTACGGGACTCCCCCCTTGATGCGAACGCGGCGACGGAAGAGATGGTTGCGGAGCTTCACCGTATCTATACCGGCAAAAGCAAGGCGTTCGGGCTGTTCAATCAGGAAAGCGCTTTTGCCGACGCGTTGAAAAACTACCGTTATGGAGATATGCCCTTTTTAGACTTCACGCGCGACAGCACTCAAAGGCTGCGCGACGAGCTGGCTAAGTATCCGTTTGCCGAGGGCGGCATCGTCGTTTTCTGTCAGTATCGCTATCTGGCGGTAGAGTATTTGCTGGTGGCGGTGCTCAGCAGCTGTAGCAGCATGCTGGTCAATGAGCAGCTGGATATTACAACCACGCACTATCTGGACCTGGACAGGGCAGACATCGTCGCCCGTGTCGATCTGACCGAGTGGGAAACCAATCCTGAGTCCGCACGCTACCTGACGTTTTTAAGAGGGCGGGTGGGCAGAAAGGTGTCTGACTTCTTTATGGACTTCCTGTCCGCCGCCGAAGGGTTAGACGCTAAAGCGCAAAACCGCGGGCTGCTGCAGGCGGTCGACGACTACTGCGCGGAAGGGCAGCTTGATAAGAGCGAGCGCCAGTCCTATCGCCAGCAGGTGTATACCTACTGCAACGGCCAGCTGCAGGCCGGTGAAGAAATTGAGATAGACGCGTTGGCGAAAGAGCTGCCGCCGGTAGGGGAGAAAGACTTCCGCCAGTTTACGCAGGACAACGGCTACCAGCTGGAGGACCACTTCCCGGCTGACCGGAGTACGCTCAAGCAGCTAACCAAGTTTAACGGCAGCGGCGGTGGGGTGACGATAAGCTTTGACGCGCTGCTGCTCGGCGAACGCGTTTTCTGGGATCCGGCGACGGACACTCTGACGCTGAAGGGGCTGCCGCCGAACCTGCGCGACCAGCTCCAGCGCCGTATGAGCGGGGGCGGGAATTGATATTCCGGTGAAATAAAAACGCCGCGCATCGAGCGCGGCGTTTTTACGTTTAGAACCGGTTGAGCTAACCGGACTCCGGACTCGACGTTCAGCGATTAAACGCGAACGAAGTCCATGTGGGCCAACTTCGGCTTGAACGGGTGACGCTGTACTGCTTGTACTTTGACTTTAACAGACTTACCGTCGATAACCAGAGTCAGACCGTCTTCGTAGAAGCCAGGCTTTTCCTGCATGTTCATCACGATGTCGTGATCCAGTTCGATGGCAATTGCTTTCTCAGCTCCGCCATAAACGATGGCCGGGAACTTGTTAGCATGACGCAGGCGGCGGCTCGCACTCTTTCCCTGCTCGGTACGTACTTCAGCGTTCAGTGTAAACATAGTTTTTTCTCTTTTAAAAAAATGATACCCGCTACAGGCGACCCAGCAGCGGGTTTATACGTTCTGCTTATAAAAGCGGGGCCGATTCTAGCGAAATTTTAACCGTACGGCAAATAAAACCGTTATCCGCGCAGCTCGTTGGCGCGACGGTAGCGCCCCTGATAGTCGAACATCTTTTCACGCACCCGCCAAAACTCGCCGTGCAGATAGGCAATCACGAAGTCCGGGTGGCGAAGCTTGTCCTGCTGGGCGATAACGTCCAACGCATTGTTCCAAAGAAAGGAGACACCCGGCGCCCTCTGATGCGGCAGAATAAACTTTTGCGTAAAGGCGGCCCGCTGCCCCGGCGTTTTTAGCCTGAACCGCTCGCCGACGTCGGCGCCGTCCTCGTCATAGTAGGTGACGCCAAGCCATTCGCCTTTGTCGTCTTGCCCGCGCTTAAGCGCCATGCCGGAACAGCGTAACACCTTGGCGTTCTTGAGGTTCAGGGCGTCTTTGAGCATGTCGTCAGGGTCGACCAGCACTTCCTGACACTGGTGACAGCGGCGCGCGGCGATGTCGTTTTCCGCCCCGCAGTGGGGGCAACTTTTAAAGCGAAAGCGATAGTCGCACTGTTCGCGATGGCCTTCTTCGTCTTGCAATATTCCCTGGCAGCGCCTGCCGTAGTGTTCAATGACTTCTCCGCCAGGGCCGCTCTTGCCCCAAAACGTATTGGCAAACCCGCAGGCAGGGCAGAAAACCTGAACCGGCTGGCTATCGCCTGCGGGCTTTCGGCTTCCCACTTCCGGCGTATAGAGGTCATAAGGGTTGCCCGCGTAGTCCAGAATCAAACAGTCGGTTTTTCCCGGCGACAGCCGCAGCCCGCGGCCGACGATTTGCTGATAGAGGCTGACCGATTCTGTTGGGCGCAAAATTGCAATCAGATCGACGTGAGGGGCATCAAAGCCGGTGGTGAGCACCGCGACGTTAACCATATAGCGCAGGCGCTGCTGCTTAAACTCGTCGATGAGCCGGTCCCGTTCGGCGGGGGGCGTATCGGCGCTGATAAACGCGGCGCTGCCGGCGGGCAGCAGTCCGTGAACTTCTTTGGCATGCTCGACGGTGGCGCAAAAGATCATGGCGCCTTTACGCGCGTTTGCATATTCCTCTATCTGGCTGACGATATGGGGCGTGATGCGTCGCTGGCGCTTGATTTCCCGATTAAGGTCGACCTCACGAAACAGGCTGCTGCTTCCCGCCTCTAGGCGGCTGAAGTCGTACTGAACGATAGGCATATCCAGCCGGTTTGGCTCAACTAGAAACTGGTGCTTTATCATGTAGCGCAGCGGCAGCTCGTAAATGCAGTCTCGAAACAGGCAGCTTTCGTCACCGCGCACCATGCCGTGGTAGTGGTATTGATAAATCCAGCCCTTGCCCAGGCGATAGGGGGTAGCGGTCAGCCCCAGCAGGCACAGCCTGGGGTTTTTATTTCGCAGGTGGGTCAGGATTTGCAGGTACTGACTGTCTTCATCGTCGCCAATACGGTGGCACTCGTCGACAATCAGCAGAGAAAAGCTGTCATTAAAGGCGTCAAGGCTGCGAGCTACTGACTGCACGCTGCCAAAAACCACTTTGGCCGAGCTCTGTTTCTGATTCAGCCCGGCGGAAAAAATGTCGGCCTCAAGCCCGTAGGCGCGGTACTTGGCGTGGTTTTGCGCCACCAGCTCTTTGACGTGCGCCAGCACCAGCACCTTGCCGCGCGCCAGCCGGGCCAGCTCGGCAATGACCAGGCTTTTACCCGCTCCGGTAGGCAGCACGATAAGCGCCGGATCCTGACGCTGGCGAAAATAGCGCAGCGTCGCCTCTACGGCTTCCTGCTGATAGGGACGTAGGGTAAACGCCATCAGTGGTTACAGATTTTTTCCGGCCGGGTGGTGAAGCCCTCATCGACGGGAACAAACTTCCCTTTTTGCGCCAGAAAGCCCACCAGCTCGGCGGCGGTTAAGTCCTGCTTTGAGCAGGTGTGGAAGCGGGCACCCTGGCCGAATCGGGCGTCGATAGCGGCAATCAGGCTTTCCGTCGAATAGGCTTCGTTAGAAGCAATCATCATTTCCAGAACTTGGTGGCCGTGAATGGAAGACATAGTGAAATTCTCTTTGCTAAATAAACTGAGGCTATTATGCCTTTACGTTCCGTTTGGCGCGAGCCCCTGTCGGTTTTATACTACCCCAAATTAATTTTTGGAAAGCACCATGCGTTTAGACAAGTTTATATCTCAGCAGCTTGGCATCAGCCGCAACCTGGTCGGCCGCGAGCTACGGGCGGGAAGGGTCACTATTAACGGCGACGTTGTTAAGACCGGGGCCAGTAAAATCCTGCCCGACGATGAAGTTGCCTATGATGGAAACGTCCTTCAACAGCTTAACGGACCGCGCTATTTCATGCTGAATAAGCCCGAGGGCTATGTGTGTTCGACGGACGATCCGGTTAACCCTACCGTGCTCTACTTTATCGATGAACCGGTAGCGGAAAAGCTTCACGCGGCGGGAAGGCTGGATATGGATACCACAGGGCTTGTTCTGCTGACCGATGACGGGCAGTGGTCCCATCGGGTGACGTCGCCGCGCCATCACTGTGAGAAGACTTATCTGGTGACGCTGGCGGAGCCTCTGGCGGCCGGAACGGCGGAAAGGTTTGCCGCCGGCGTGCAGCTGCACGGTGAAAAACACCTGACGAAGCCGGCCACGCTGGAGGCTATTGATGAAATCTGCGTTCGCTTGACCATTTCAGAAGGGCGCTATCATCAGGTTAAGCGGATGTTTGCCGCCGTAGGAAACCACGTTAGCGCGCTGCACCGTGAGCGCATTGGCGATATCGTGCTGGATCCTGAACTGGCTCCCGGCGAATATCGGGCGCTGACTCAAGAAGAGGTTGACTCCGTTTACGGCGATACTGCCGGATGTTGTTTATGAGCGGCGCTTCAAACTGCGTTAAACACATTTCATTAACTAAAGTTTAAACTCTGACATGGTGGTATGCTGACCTCATCGTTTGTGCGATGAGGTCGTCATTTTTCCACTTTTCCCGCTCATTTTTCCCTTTATTTCACTCCGCCCGGGCAGCGTGGAATCGTATGTCGCACGCGCCATAAAGGCATAATCTTCTACCCTTTTGCCTTTTTTCCCATATTCTGTTTTATCTTGCCGAGGCTTTTCACCGTATTGGAGGATCGCTTGTGGTTGAATCGAAAAAACTTTGGCTTTTTGTGCAAATTGAGAGGAAATAAGAGGAATAGAGGGGAAGCCCCTTTACGATGTGACTTATTTGTGAAAAAATTGTTTTATCGTAATAAAGGATTTTAAGTGAATACTATGAAGTTATCCGTTCTTCAGCGTTTGCCTCAGTTTTACCATTGGTACGGTGGCGAAGTCGGTAGCCGCGTTGAGGCTTCCGATCTGCCTTCCCAGCTTGACGGAGATCGGGATAGAAACAATTTATTAGGTTTAAAGCTGCTCAGCTATAGCAACGCGAGAGCGTGGGACGTCATGTACAAAATCAGCCTCTATCTCAAGGGGATTGATATTGAAAACAGCGTGATTGAAGTGAGCGGCGAACCCTGTCTGTTTATTCGTTCTCAGGACGAAGCCGTTGCGCTGTGCCGCCTAAAAAGCATGGGCATTGCGATTGCCGACTTTATTCCCCATCAGCCGTTTTGCTAGCCAGTGGCTGGCGGGTGCACTGCATCCTTTTTCTTGTTTTATTCATAAACCAATAGCCAAAGACTTACCGAGCTTTCTCCATCTAGGGGCCGCGCGCCTTGGTGATTAAAGCCTCGAGCTACCGTGCGTCCTCCAACAGGGTTTTGGTATAGGAGTGCTTGGGCGTCAGGAATACCTGCTCACATTCCCCTTGCTCAACAATTTCACCGTGGCGCATCACGATAATGCGATGGCACAGCGAACGGATCACCTGCAGATCGTGACTGATAAACAGGTAGGTCAGGCCGTGTTCACGCTGTAGCGCTTTTAGCAGCTGCAAAATCTGCGCCTGTACCGAGCGGTCCAAAGACGAGGTGGGTTCATCGAGGATCAGCATTTCCGGTTCCAGGATCAGCGCCCGCGCGATGGCGATGCGCTGGCGTTGGCCGCCGGAGAACTCCGTCGGGTAGCGGTGGCGGCTTTCGGGATCGAGCCCCACTTCCTGCATGGCCTTGATGACGCGCTCTTCCCGCTCTTGTTTCGTCAGCTGGTGGTGAACCTCAAGCCCTTCTTCAATAATCTGCGCGACCGTAAAGCGCGGATTCAGCGCCGAGAACGGGTCCTGAAAGACGACCTGAATTCGGCTGCGGTAGGGCAGCATTCGCTTTGAGGAGAGGCCGTGCAGCGGCTGACCGTCAAACCAGATCTCGCCTCTGGCCTCCAGCAGGCGCAGCAGCGCCAGCCCGGTGGTGCTTTTACCGGAGCCGGATTCGCCGACCAGCCCCAGACTTTCCCCTTTACGGATAGCGAAGCTGACGTCTTTTACCACGTCGTTAGGGATCTTGCGGCGGAGAAAGCCTCCCGAACGGGGAAAGCCGATGGTCAGGTGCTTGATGTCCAACAGCGTATCGGCATCAGGAGGCAACGGAATGGGGCTGCCCTTGGGCTCTGAATCGAGCAGCTTTTGAGTATAAGGATGCTGCGGATGGCTAAACAGCGCCCGGCATTCGTTCTGCTCAACGCACCTTCCCTGATTCATCACTGCGACACGGTCTGCCAGCTTGCGGACGATGTTAAGATCGTGGGTGATGAACAGCATGCTCATGTTCAGCTCTTGGCGCAGTTCGGCAAGCAGGCGCAGGATCTGCGCCTGAACGGAGACGTCCAGCGCGGTGGTTGGTTCGTCGGCGATAAGCAGTTTGGGTTTGGTCAGGATCGCCATGGCGATCATTACCCGCTGTCGTTCGCCGCCGGAAAGCTGGTGAGGGTAGGCGTTCAGCCGGTTCTTGGCATCCCGAAGGCCTACGCGCTGTAAAACCTCGATAATTTCGTCTCGGGCCGCCTGCTTGGTCATTCCACGGTGAATAAGCAGCACTTCTGAAAGCTGTTTCTCTATCTGGTGCAGCGGATTAAGAGAAACCATCGGCTCCTGGAAGATCATGGAAATGTCGTTGCCTCGGTATTGACGCAGCGTTCGCTCGTCAGCCCGCAGCAGCGATACGCCGTTAAACAGGATGTCGCCGCTGGGATAGACGGCCAGCGGCGTGGGCAGAAGGCGCAGTACGGACAGCGCCGTGACGCTTTTGCCCGAACCTGACTCGCCGACCAGCGCCAGCGTTTCACCGGCTTCAATCGCCAGAGATAATCCTTCGACGATGCGCTTTTCCTGACCGCCCTGACGAAAGGCGATGCTGAGGTCTTGGATGTCCAGTAACGGCGTGGTTGTCATCATATCAATGGGCCTTTGACGGATCGAAGGCGTCGCGCACGGCTTCACCAATGAAAATCAGCAGCGTCAACAGCACGGAAATTACCACAAAGCCGCTGATGCCGAGCCAGGGCGCCTGCAGGTTGTTTTTCCCCTGCAGCAATAAATTACCCAGCGAAGGAGAACCCAGCGGCAGACCGAAGCCGAGGAAGTCCAGCGAGGTCAGCATCGCGATGGAGCCGCACAGGGTAAACGGCAGATAGGTCAGAGTGGCGACCATGGCGTTGGGCAGAATGTGGCGGAACATGATTTTGGCATCGCTGACGCCCATGACCTTAGCCGCTCTGACGTAGTCAAAGTTGCGCGTGCGCAAAAACTCGGCCCGAACGACGCCGACCAGCGTCATCCAGCCGAACAACACGGTAATGCCCAGCAGCCACCAGAAGTTGGGCTGAATGACGCTTGAGAGCAAAATGATAAGAAACAGCGTCGGCATGCCGGACCATACCTCAATAAAGCGCTGGCCGAGCAGATCGACCTTTCCGCCGTAGTAGCCCTGAGTCGCCCCGACGGCAATGCCTATCAGGCTTGAGAGCAGCGTCAGCGACAGGCCGAACAGGATCGAGATGCGAAAGCCGTAAATCAGGTTGGCCAGCACGTCCAGCCCTCGGTCGTCGGTGCCCAGCAGGTTGGCCGACGAGGGTGGCGCGGGGAAGGGCGACGGGCTTTGGTAGTTAATCGTATTATAGCTAAATCGGATCGGCGCCCAGAGGGCCCAGCCGTTTTGATCTATTTGCGAGGCAATCGCCGGGTCGCTGTAGTCGGCTTCGGTTTGCAGCTCGCCGCCGAAGGTTTGTTCACTGTAGTTCACCAAAAACGGGGTGTACCATTCGCCCTTGTAGCTGACCAGCAGCGGCCTGTCGTTGGCGACCAGCTCGGCGGCCATGCTGATGACAAACAGTATGGCGAAAATCCACAGGGAGTAGTAGCCGCGGCGGTTGTGCTTGAACTTCTGCCAGCGTCGCTGATTCAGGGGGCTGAGCTTTCTCATCGGCGGGCCTCGAAGTCAATTCTTGGGTCGACCAGCGTGTAGGTAATGTCGCTTAAGATGTTAAACACCAGCCCAATCAGGGTGAAAATGTAGAGCGTGCCGAACATGACCGGATAGTCGCGCTGAAGCGTGGCGTCATAGCCTAAAAGCCCCAGTCCGTTGAGCGAAAAAATCACCTCAATCAGCAGCGAGCCGGTAAAGAACATGCTGATGAAGGCGGACGGGAAGCCGGCGATCACCAGCAGCATGGCGTTGCGAAACACGTGGCCGTACAGGATGCGCTTTTCCTCCAGGCCTTTGGCCCTGGCCGTTATCACGTACTGTTTGTGGATTTCGTCTAAAAACGAGTTTTTAGTCAACATCGTCAGGGTAGCGAAGCCGCCGATGGTGGTGGCGCAGACCGGCAGGACGATGTGCCACAGGTAGTCAAGCACTTTGCCGGACAGGCTCAGGCTGTCGAAGTTGTTGGATATCAGGCCGCGCATCGGGAACCAGTCCAGATAGCCGCCGCCGGCAAACAGGATAATCAGCAAAATGGCGAACAGGAAAGAGGGGATCGCATAGCCGACGATAATCAGGCTGCTGGTCCAGACGTCAAACGGCGTGCCGTTTTTTACCGCCTTTTTGATGCCTAGTGGAATTGAAATCAGATAGATAAGCAGCATGCTCCACAGTCCCAGCGTGACGGAAACCGGCAGCGACTGCTTGATGAGCTCCACTACCGATGCGCCGCGAAACAGGCTGTCGCCGAAGTCGAAGCGGGCGTAGCTCCATAGCATGTCAAAATAGCGTTCGTGCATTGGCTTATCGAAGCCGAAGCGCTTTTTAATCTCTTCAATCACTTCGGGATCCAGCCCGCGTCCGCCCTGATACTGCCGGTCGGCAGCGGGAACGGCTGAGCCTTTATCCAAACTGGCGACGTTTGGGCCACCCGCGCCAAAGCCGCTTTGGTGGCCAAGTTCGATAGTGGCGATGGCCTGTTCTACCGGCCCGCCGGGCGCGATTTGAACGATAAAGAAGTTGAGGGTGATAATCGCCCAGAGGGTTGGGATCAGCAGCAACAGTCTGCGAAGTATGTATGTCGTCACGGAACGTCCTTAGCGTCGCTGCTCGGGCAGAGCGGCCGCTTTATTAGCGTCGTACCACCAGGTGTCGAGGCCCAGCGCGCTTTTGGGCCGCACGGCCGGCATGGAAATCTTGTTCCAATAGGCAAACCTGTCGCGATCGCTGTACCACAGCGGGATCATCAGGCGATGCCAGGTCAGCACGCGGTCAAACGCTCTGCCTAAAGACAGCAGCGGCTTTTCCTGCCCCTGATAGTCGGCAATTTTCTGCGTCAGTTCGTCGACCGCCGGGGAGATCAGGCCCGGCGTGTTGTAGGTCGACTTGATATAGTTAGAATTCCAGAAAATCAGCAGGCTGTTTGACGGATAGTCCATGGCCGGATATACGCGGGGGATCATATCGAAATCCCGGCTGCGCAGGCGGTTGATAAACTGGGAACTGTCCACCGAGCGTACGGTCATGGTAATGCCGAGTCGGCTTAGCGCGTGCTGAAAGGGCAGGACGTACCGGCTGTCGCTGCCGCTGAGTAGCAGAAGCTCAAAGGTAAACGGCTGCCCGGTCTTGGCGTTAACAAGCTTGCCGCCTTTTATTTCCCAACCGGCCTCTTTTAGCAGCTGCGTCGCCTTCAGCAGGTTTTGGCGGTTATAGCCGCTGCCGTCGCTTTTCGGCGGCTGATAGGCCTTGGTAAAGACCTCATCGGGAATTTTTCCCTTCAGCGGCGTAAGCCAGGCCAGCTCGTCCTTATCGGGCAACCCGCTGGCGGCGTAAACTGTGTTTTGGAAATAGCTGTCGGGCTGCCGGTAGGCGCCGTAGAACAGCGTTTTGTTTATCCACTGAAAGTCGAACGCCAGCGTGATGGCCTCACGCACTTTCGGGTCGGAAAAGAGAGGGCGCTGAACGTTGAACGCCAGCCAGCGGGTATCCTGTGCGCTCTGATTTTCCCACTCCTGCTTGACGATGTATCCCTTATCAAAGTATTTGCCCTGATACTGGGTGGCCCAGCTTTTGGGCGAGTTTTCCAGACGCAGGTCGTAGGCGCCCGCTTTGAAGGCTTCCAGAGCGACTTTGTCGTCGAGGTAGTAGTCGTAGCGGATGGTGTTAAAGTTATAGCGCCCGCGGTTAACCGGCAGGTCTGCCGCCCAGTAGTTTTCCAGGCGCTGATAGATGATGTACTGCCCTAGCTTGTAGCCGCTGATGCGGTAGGGGCCGCTGCCCGGCGGCGGCGCGTTAAGCGGCTCGCTCAGATTGTGGTGCAACCAGAAGCTTTTTGGGAAAACGGGCAGCCCGCCGACCAGGGAAATCAGCTGCGACTTGTCTGGCTTTGGAAGCTCTATGCGTACGACCAGCGGAGAAGCGGCCTTAATCGTAATGCCCTTGTAGATGATTCGAAACTGGGGGACGCCCTCAGTCATGAATTTTTCGAACGTATAGGCGACGTCTTCAGCCGTAATGGGAGTGCCGTCCTGAAAGCGGGCCTTCGGATTGATATTGACTTCCATCCAGCTGTAGTCGTCGGGGTAGCGAACCGATGAGCCGATAAGCGGGTAGAGGCTGCTTGTTTCGTCCAGCGAGGAGGCAAACAGCGTATCGGTCAGCCTGTCGGTGCCATCGGGGCGATTGCCGCGAGAAGCATAGGTATTGAAGTTATCGTACGTTCCGATAGCGGATAGCGTGAGCTGCCCGCCCTTAGGGGCATCAGGATTGACATAGTCAAAGTGGGTAAAGCCGCTGGGATACTTAGGCTCGCCGAGCAGCGCAAGCCGGTCGGTTTCAATGACGGTAGCGGCTACGGAACTGAAAGAAACAATGGCGCCTGCAAGCAGGAAGAACAGGGGCAATGAAGAGAAAAACGCGTCGAGCCGACGCAACGTTGACCGCAATATGTTCATGTCGCCTTTCTATCCATTTCTAACCGAGCCTCTTCGCGCTGATTCTTTGTAGAGTATATCTCACGCGGCCTCATATGTTTGATATGGAATTATAGATATTTTTGGCATGGAAGCGATACTAAAGGCAATGAAAACAACGCTTTTACCCAACGAATGCGGGTAAAAGCGAGTTGAAAATAGCGGTTAGCCTTTGTTTAAAACGCGGCGGGCCTGATGGTAACGAGTATTCCAGTATTTTTCGTTCATGCTGGAAATCATGACGCCGTTGCTGGTCGACGCGTGGACAAAGTTATCGTTGCCGATGTATATCCCCACGTGACGGCCGGTAGAGCCTGCGCGGAACAAAACCAGATCGCCGGGGCGCAGCTTGGCGCGCTGAATGGGTTTGCCGATGTTTTGTTGCATAGACGTAGAGCGCGGGAGCGTCAGGCCAAACTGCTCGTGAAACGTGATTTGAACGAAGCCTGAACAGTCGACGCCCTTTTTGGTGCTTCCACCCATGCGGTAACGGACGCCTTTCCAGCCTGCGTATTGATTAAGAATGCGCGACTTGATGTCGACGTTCTTAACCATGGATTCGAATTCATCCTGAGTGGATTGAAACGCCAGTCCCTGCTTTTCATCTGAGCTGTGTGAGCTTTGTGCGGAAGTTTGGCCACTTCTCGCGTTCGACGCCTCTGCCGTTGAGGAGAGGGTGCCGCAGCCTGATAACATTACGATTGCGGCTACGGCCGGCGCAAATCGTAGAACGTATCTCAGAATTGGTTGAGATTTGACCATGTTGATGAAATTCCCGTGTAGTCCTTAACGACGCTGTCGCTATAAAAATCAAAAGTCGCAACCCTGTGCGGTAACCCTATTCGTAACGGTAACCCACAGGCAACGGGCCCGGCAGTTTGAGCGGGGTAACGCGTTCCCCAAAAACCTACCCTTATCCGCAATAGCGCGCACAAACGGAAAAAGACTACTTTATCTATTCCTTGATTGCGAGAACTTTCTGCCTCGGTATCGTTACGGCCTAAACCTTTTTGCCTATTTTGTGAGCTAAATCCAATGCGCGGCTAACGGGCGTCTCGGCTACTTTTTGGGGCGATGTCGCCCCGGTACGGCGCGGTTTATCGCATTTATCAGGATATCGCTGGCCGGCGTCAGCAGGCACCAGCTTAGGCCTACGCAGGCGATGCTCAGAGAGCCGACGTAAATGTCGGTAAACCAGTGTGCGCCGACCATAATGCGCGGCAGCGAGAAAACGATGACGTAAAGGGTGGCGACGGCAAACGCCCAGCGGGCAAAGTAACGCAGCATAAAGGCGGCGAAAATCATCAGCATCAGGCCGTGATCGCCAGGAAAGCTGTCTTTTGACGCGTCTTTGGTAGGAATGCCTGAGAGTTCCGTTACCCGATTGATGCCTTCAAAGCTCAGCGTCGGGCTTGGACGCACGACGGGCAGCAGGTGTCCGGCCTGATTAAGCACTACCGCGGTTATCAGCATGACGATGCCCATGATGATAGTCCAACGCCTGCCGGCGGCGTCCTGCTTGAGAAAAAAGTAAAACAGTAAAAGCCCCATTGCCAGAAGCGAAACGGAGTCGAAGGCGCGGTTGTTGGTGACGGCGACCAGCTTAAGATAGGCCGGACTGGCGGCCAGATAGGCGTTGAAGTAGTGAAACAGCGCCGAATCAACGGTAAACCAAAAGCCGTGGTTTTCTGGTAAGTACCAGGAAAGAAAAAGCGCTATTCCAAATGCGTTTAGCAAAAAAATAGCGGTGAAGCGACAGCGGGACATCAAAATACCTTTGAAAAATAGCAGTAAAAAATAGCTTTATTAAGCACGCTATCAGGCGACTTAGCCTTATGGTTTTGGAATTCTGGCCTTTAGCAGCGCGCTTTGCAACTCATTCCACGGCGCATCGCCCGAATTGATAAGCTCTACTCGGCTGTCGACGGGGGCAACGGCCTGCGTTTCTATTTTCAGATCGAACCCCTGTCGGTTAAATACGATGGTGCCTTCCACAATGCGCATGACTCCTTTAACGCGCTCTACGGGCGCAAGCCGCACCCAATCGAGCAGGGCTGCTGTAGAAAAGCAGGTATCGGCGTCAAAAATCCAGCCGCAGCTGACGTAGCCTTGGCCCTGGTTGAGCGCTCTGCGCCACCCTTGGGCGTTCGGCAGGCTGAGCGCCGCCAGCCCGCTCTGCGCTTTTGGCGCATGCGCATGGTGGACGCTGTCCGGAAGCTCCGGCAGATTAAGGCGCGGCGCGTCTAGTACATCAAGAGAGACTGCGCCCTGTTGAATAAATTCATAAGGACGCTCGGGCGCGTTGGCCTGGCGCCACTGGAAAAAGGCGCTGCGGTCTTCTTCCTGATAGGTATCCGTTTTATTCACTAAAATGAGGTCGGCGGCGGCGAGCTGATCGCGAAAGTTATCATTTTGCGCATAGCGAGGCTCCGACAGCTGGCGGGCGTCCAACAGGCAGAGCGTCGCGCCGACGGTGAGTAACGGCTGATAAACGTCTGAGGTTAAAAGCGCCAGAACCTGCTTGGGATGGCCTAGTCCGGTCGGCTCGATCAGTAATCTGTCTGGTTTAGCCTGTTTGAGCAGCATATTGAGGCCAACCTGCATCGGTAGCCCGTTAACGCAGCACAGGCAGCCGCCGGGGATCTCTTTCATCACCGCACCGCGATTTTTGAGCAACGCGCCGTCGATACCGATCTCGCCGAATTCGTTGACTAAAATAGCCCAGCTCTCGCCTTCCGGCTTTTGGCTTAAAAGGTGTTGAATCGTAGTGGTTTTGCCACTGCCGAGAAATCCGGTAATTAAGTTAACGCGCGTCACTGTAATTTCCTCGCGGTAGGCCGACGAAAGATACAAAAATATGGCAATAAGTAGTTAATAATCTAGCCTAGAAAGTATTTAGGTCAATTTTCTGCTAAATTATTCGGGTATTATTGCATTGAGTGAAAATAAAAAAAAGCAGTCTATACTTGGGGTAAGGGGCGAGAGATAAAGACTATTTCCCGCTTAAAATCAATATCTTTTGGCATAGAAGGGAAAGGAAAATACGACTGGCTGTGGGAACGCTCGTGCTAAAGGTCGGTACCGATAAGGCAGCTTCTTATGGCATATCAAACCGTCAGCTCAATTCAGACTTTATTTAAGGCTTCTCTGTTACTTCTTCCTTTTTCCTTTTCCTTAATGCCGGTACAGGCGGCGAGCAGTGGAACAATCAATTTCCTTGGGCGGATTGTAGAAGCGGGATGTGAGACAACGTATAGCACAAATCAGTTAACACAAACGTGCATGGACGGTAACAAGTCGGTTAAACAGCAGATGACGCTGCAGGCAGCGGCTAACGGCGCAGTCATTCAAGGAAAAAATCAGCCTAATCAGGTGTCTTTCCGCTGGATAGACAAAGAGAAAAAGCTGGGTATTGCCGAAATTACCTATAACTAACTGAAATAAAAAGAAACGCCGGGTCTTTGCCCGGCGTTTCTTTTGCATACGTTTCCTACGCCTAGTCGGCGCGGCTCATATAGCGACGCTCCGGAATGTGAATGCGGATTTTTTCGCCCGACTCCAGATACTCCGGTACCTGAATAATAAGCCCGGTGCTCAACGTTGCCGGCTTGTTGCGGGCACTGGCCGAAGCGCCTTTGATTCCGGGGGCGGTCTCAATAATTTCCATATCGACGGTCTGCGGCAGTTCAAGCGCCACGACCTGGCCTTCGACGGTCAGTACCTGAATGCCGGGAATACCGCCTTCGGGGATAAACAGCAGCTCTTCTTCAATCTGATCTTTTTTGAAGATGTAGGGCGTGTAGTCTTCATCATCCATGAAAACGTATTCGTCGCCGTCAATATAAGAAAACGTCACCTGGCGACGGCTCAGATTGATTTCATCAATAATGTCGTCGCCCTTGAAGCGCTCTTCCACTTTCAGGCCGGTGAGGATATCGGAGAAGCGCATTTTGTACAGCGTGCTGGCGCCGCGCGCGCTTGGGCTTTGTACTTCAATATCGCGAACCAGCAGCATTTTGCCGTTGTAGCTAACGGCCATGCCGCGCTTAATTTCGTTTGCTCTTGGCATAGTAAACAGGGATCCATTTTCACGGGTTGAATGATTGGCGACAAATTACTCGCGAGCGGCAAAACAGGCAAGCAGAATCCGCAGCCGGAAATAAAAAAAGCGTGAAAGGCGAAAAAGTGCAGGCCCGCGCGGCGGCGGGCCTAAGAAGCGTTGTATTAGCGATAGACCGGCAGCAGATTCAGCGTTGAGCCGACGTGAGCAAGAATGTTGAGTATGCCGAACAGAATAACGAAATAGATCATCAAGGCGCCGCCAGGCGCGCGATACTCGGCCTGCGGGAATTTTTTACGGCTGGCGCGGGCCAGAAGCGCGGGCACGATCACCGCCCAAACGGTGGCGGCCAGACCGGCAAAGCCGATGGCGTATAAAAAGCCGTCGGGGTACAGCAACGCCGCGACCGTAGGCGGGGCAAACGTAATTAGCGCGGATTTGGCACGCCCGGCCGGGCTGTCTTCAAACTTGAAGAAGTCGGCGATGTAGTCCAAAAGCCCCAGAGAAACGCCCAAAAACGAGCTGGCCAGCGCCATGTAGGAGAACGCGTTGAGAAGCTGCTTCACCAGCGGCGTCACCGTACCGTTATCGAGCTGCGCCAGCAGGTTGCCGATATTGCCGCCCTCGGAGATAACTTCTTTAAACGCCGGGCGAGGCACGTTGCCCTGAATGACGAACTGCCACAGAAGGTAAATCGCCAGCGCGATGAGGGTGCCTATCAGCAGGCTGCGAACGACGGACTTTGCGTCCTTTTGATAATATTTCGCAAGCCCCGGGACGTTGCCGTGATAGCCGAACGAAGCCAGAAGGTAGGGGAGTGCGGCTAACGCATAGGGCAGGTATTCCGGATTGGATTCGGTTCGGTTAAACAGGATTGTCGGCTGCACCTGAGTGAACATATCGCTGACGGAAAAAACGAAGGTAATGACCATGCCGCCTATCAGAATCGTATTAATTCTGTCGACCGCACGCGTCGACAGCCAGACGATAAACGCGACCAGCAGGGCAAAGACCAGACCGGCGACGGTTTGGTTTATAGAAAAGGTGGAAGAAAGCGTATGGCTAATGATGGAACCACCGGCGGAGATGTAGGCGTAGGTCAGTATGTAAAGCACAAACGCGACCGATAGCCCGTTAATGGCGTTCCACGCGTTGCCTAACAGCCCTTTGACCACGGTATTGAAGCTGGCGCCGGCCTCATAGTTGAGGTTGGCTTCCAGCAGCATCAGGCCGGAAAAGAACATACAAAACCAGGTATACACCAACATCAGGGTGGAGCCGCTGAACCAAACGCCGGAGGTGACAATAGGAATGGAAAACATGCCGGCGCCGACCGCCGTTCCTGCAATAATCATGGCGCCGCCGAAGACGGAAGGGCGCTTTTGTGTTTCGGTTTGAGACATTTCTCTTTATTTCCGGATGTAAGTGTATTTTGTACTAGTGGAATGATACGTTATTGCCGCCGTTTGTAAACTCGTTTTTTATCAGGATAGATGGTGACGTATGGCCTGATTATTCCTCGGCTCATTGTTCCTGCTTATGGGCTTAACGATACGCCAAAATACATAACCATCAGAAAGATCCGGTTTTTTACTTAATGGTTCAAAATATGTACTAGAGGACGTGTTAATAAATAGATCGCTTTTTTCTTTGAATGGGGTAGCCTGACGTTTCTCTAGCTTTCTGATAGGGATGAGATAGCGCACCAAATAAAGAGCGGAACCTGCCATATCGGGCCGCCTACTATCAACCTGATATTGGATACGTTAAACGGTAGGCCTGCCTACATATTCAACTTTATTTTAGCCCCGGCGGATTTTCGGCGTTGTCTGCCCGGCTATAAGCATGGGTGATGTAACATGGAATGTCGTACTGACTGTGGGGCCTGCTGTATCGTTCCTTCGATCTCCTCTCCGATCCCCGGAATGCCTGCCGGGAAGCCAGCTAATACAAGGTGTGTCCAGCTAACTGATGACAACCGATGTAACATCTTTGGTTCAAGTTCGCGCCCCAAAGTTTGTGGTAGTCTGAAGCCGTTACTTGATATGTGTGGAGGTAGTCGCAACGAAGCTATGACATATCTTTTATGGCTTGAAGAGAGCACAACTGCCTCGGATGGTTGAGATAGTGACTGTTAAAAGGCCTGGCGCTGCTGCACCAGGCTTTGTTTATTGGCCTAAAGCCGCCATTTTATTTGGACTTGGACAGCGGCGCCGTTGCGCATTCCGCTATAGCCTTTGACGTTAAGGCCGAGGTTCAGATTTTTGCCGGGGTTGGTATAACCTATTCCCGCATTTACTACCGCACTGCCTCCGTTCATGTCGGCTTTATCTAAATTCCAGCGGTATTCTTCGTCACGAACGCTTCCTCGAGCTTCGGCATTCATCATTTCTTCCCAGCTAACGCCGATGTAGGGGCGAAAATTGCTACTACCTGTATAGGTCGCCAGAATGCCGGCCTGAACGCGGTGAGAGTTTAATTCGCTATATGTGACCTGTGAGTCGGCAATGTTAAACTGCTCTTTCTCTCGGCCATCATAGAAATAATTGGCAAACAGCCTGCTGTTCCAGTTTTCCTCAACGGGAACATCCCAGTAAATACCGACATGTGTACCCCAGTATGTGCTGGTCTGTGAGTGGTTCACGTCAGCCATTGCGATGCGTGAATTAAAGTCATCATACAGTACGCCGCCTTTCAGGTAGGCAGTGGTATGTAGGCGCTTAATGGGAGTTGCATAATTCAGGTAGATGCCCGTGCCGCCGTAGCTGTGGTTTCCACTACCATTTACATCGCCATACGGGCTGCCCGTACGTGCGCTATAGCTATTGTAACCCGTTTCCAGAAACACACCGTAGTCAACGGCAGCGGCTTGAAATCCATAGCCAAACAGGGCCGAGGTTTGCTCGGTTTTTAGCTTGTGCTGCGTGTTATATCTGTAATCACCGTATCGAATGGCAGCAAATGGACCGCCGGCTTGTCCACTTTCTGCTCCGGTTAATGCCGTATCGACAAGCAGTTCATCGGAAGCAACCATTGTAGTCAGAGCAGCCAGCGACGCCGTGGAGAAAATGTCGGTTTGACTATTTTGAGCTGTTGCTCCTGATGCCTCTCCATCGACGACGGCGCTGAGGGCGTTATCACTGATTTCCAGACTGTAATCCTGCAGCGGGGAGTAGCTTTCAACCGTGGCCAGAGACTTAAAATTCGCAATGTCAGGGGCTGCTTGAGAACTGATATTCTTCAGGTCTTCTTTCGTGATTTCATAACCCGTATCTGCATCAATAAATCCAGCGGCACTTTTGATTAACTGAAGCTTTGTTCCGCCTTTAATGTCCAGACCCTTTGTCAAGATGGTAAGAGTTGAATTGTCGCCCGGTTCTCGCTTTGTATAGAGCGGTATGGACTTGTCGCCGCTGACCTCAATCATCGCGGTATCAAACTGAGATTTGTCGCTATAGTAAAAGTTATAATGTTGAAAACCTCCCAGCTCGCTTGTGGAGATATTGCTGTAGAGATTTAATGTGTTGCCCTTATAAGTGCTATTAGACTCTGCGCCAAAACCTCCATAGAGAGAGTTGAGATCCCCGGACTGCCCTGCGCCAATCGTTATTGTATTATTTTCGGCGTTGCCTTTTCTCGGCTTATCTTTACTTCCCAGTACTCCACCATAAATACTTCCTGCAAGATGGCTATCTTTAATTAGGATTGAATTCCCTGATGCGCTGATAGTCACATCGCTTGTATCGCTTCCTTCTTTTTCCGTCAGCACATACCCACCGCGTATGGATAAGTTATTATGCATATCAGTATTGGCTAAAATAATTGAGTTGTTGTCAGCAATTCCAATCTTTTTATATACGCCGCTAACTCCGCCATTGATTGTGGTTACTTTCTTTCCTAAAGTGACATCTTCAATATAAACCTGATTATTCTTCGATATATCTTCTGACCATGCCCCGGTGAGAGTGACATTCTTTGCATCTTGAACGTCTTCGCTTAGCGTATTTATCTTTGTGTCGGTAATAATTAATTGATTTCCAATGGCCCGATCGTCAGCATAGTAAGCAGATGAAATATTATATGACATCTGGCTTGTGTTTATATTTATCTCACTTTCTTTTATTACGAGAGCATTGTTTTGTATGTCATATCCTACCGCAGAGTAAATTCTGTTAAGGCTGTTGTCTCCTGTGTTTAAAATTGAATTTTCTATATAGGCAACGTTATCGTTTGCAATAAATTCCTTTGAACCTTTAGAATTATATGTCATCGCGGCCGTCATTGCATCGAATGATAAATTGCTATTTTTGATATATAATGAGTTTTTTGACATCTCAACTGAATTCGATACAGAGCTGCCGTCAAAAGGATTTTTGGGCGTGTGCAGGTAGGCTCCGGTAATTACGGTTCCGGTACTGTCGCCGCTTGGGTCATTAGGCTTCATATATACAGTATCAAGAACCACGGAATTATTATTAATCTTACTATCCTGGAAGCCGCCATTATATGAAGAACTTGCAGCATTGGCCGATGCGCCAATAATTGAACGGCTTCCTGATATCACCGTATTTTTAATGAATATACTATTGTTTCTTAGCTCTTTACCATATGATGCCGCAGCTGCAGAAATGTATCCACCGCCGTCGGGCATCGCATCCTGAAATGACGGTATGTTTAACTCTGCACCGTTTAAATCAATGAATACGTTATTTCCCGTGAAAAAAGATCCTTTGTTTTCTGTAGAAGAAATGCCGCGTATTATTCCAGAGATGCTGCCGGAGTTTTTAATAATAATAGTATTGTTGTGCCCTTCAGCTTCCGTGGTCTTATATCCAAATGAATTTGTAATGCTATTGTGGATGGAGCTGTCGCCTCTGCTGGTATGAAGCGTGTCTAGGCTTTCAGTTCCTGTATAAACCTTACACTGGCTCGAATTGGCCTGATCACAACCTTCAGGGTACTGAACCTCAGGAAAGTTAATTTCTGGTAAGTGTGGTGGGGTTGCGTTGGAACTGAATGATATTGTCGAAGCAGAAATTGCAGATAATAGTGCTAATGCAATTTTAGACTTATTAAGTTTTCTTTTATTATTTTCCATTATTAAATTAGTCCTGTAAAATACTGGAGTATTGAAAAACTTCAGCGTTTGTTTTTAAATATAAATTCGATATTTATGTTGGTTTGTAATGTGTGTTGAGAGTTAACTATAAATTAGGTGAAAGCCTGCGTTAAGAGAATTATCTTGTATGGCTATTATTTTGCATTTTTTGTTAAAAAATAATTTTAATTTTGTCAATTAATGCATTTTTATTAATTGATAGCATATTAATAGGGGGGGAACTTTGCGTATTGGCTCATGCTTGACTGCGCCTTAAAAGAAGGCATTAGCTTTCCAAACGTTCGTAGTAATTTTAAGCCGTTATCAATAATTTTCTCCTGAATAGAGCAATTGTGTAAAAATAGCGCTAGAATCGCCTGAAACGATCCACCTCCCGCAGTCAGGGGATGCGCCGGTTTTTCCGACGGCAAAAAATGTAGTCATGTAAGTAAAAAGAAGACATCAATGAACAGACGCGTAGCGACCATAACCCTTAACCCCGCCTATGACCTGGTTGGTCACTGCCCTAGCATTACGCTGGGAGACGTCAACCTGGTGAGAACGGCCGGGCTGCATCCTGCCGGTAAAGGTATCAACGTCGCCAAAGTTCTGAAAGACTTAGGGATTGATGTCACCGTGGGCGGATTTTTGGGGAAAGACAATCAGGACGGCTTTCAGCAGCTGTTTAGCGAGTTGGGCATCGCTAACCGTTTTCAGGTGGTGCCAGGGCGAACGCGTATTAACGTAAAGCTGACGGAAGCCAATAACGAAGTCACCGACTTTAACTTTTCCGGATTTCAGGTAAGTCCTACCGACTGGCAGCGTTTTACCGCCGACTCCCTGTCGTGGCTGGGGCAGTTTGACATGGTGGCCGTAAGCGGAAGCCTGCCTTCGGGGCTCGATCCAGAGGCCTTTAGCGAATGGATGCGTCAGCTGCGCGCCGTGTGCCCATGCATCATTTTTGACAGCAGCCGGGAGGCGTTTGCCGCAGGCCTGAAGGCGTCACCGTGGTTAGTCAAGCCCAACCGTCGCGAGCTGGAGATATGGATGGGGCATCCGCTGCCTACGCTGGAAGACGTCGTCTACGCGGCCCACGCCCTGCGCGAGAGCGGCATTGCCCACGTGGTTATTTCTCTGGGCATTGAAGGGGCTATTTGGGTTAACGCATCGGGCGCCTGGCTAGCGAAGCCGCCGTCCTGCGACGTAGTGAGCACCGTCGGCGCCGGAGACTCGATGGTCGGCGGGCTGATTTACGGCCTGCTGATGCGGGAGTCCAGCGAACATACGCTCAGGCTGGCGACCGCCGTGGCGGCGTTAGCGGTAAGCCAGAGCAACGTGGGTATTAAAGACCGCATGCAGCTGGCGTCGATGATGGCGCAGGTGGAATTGAGGCCCTTTGCATAAAAAAAGAGCGCATCGATAGGATGCGCTCTTTCTCTTCTTCATTTTTCGTCAGGCCGGTTCTTCAACCCGCTGCTGGCTTTTCAACCAAGCGATTTCGTCTTTCCAGATGTCCGGATTGGTGGTTTCCAGAACAAGAGGAATGTCGTTAAATCGGTCGTCGGCCATGATGTAGCTGAAAGGCGTTTTTCCGATATTGCCCATCCCCAGGCTGTTGTGGCGGTCAACTCGGCTGCCGAACTCGCTTTTGGCGTCGTTTAGGTGCATTCCCCGCAGGTATTTGAAGCCTACGGTGCGCTCGAAGCAGGCGAAGGTTTTCTCGCAGTCTTCTTTTGTGCGAAGGTCATAGCCCGCCGCAAAGGCGTGACAGGTGTCGATGCAGACGCCGACCCGGGTTTTATCCTCTACGCCGTCGATGATGGTGGCCAGGTGTTCAAACTTATATCCCAGATTGCTGCCTTGGCCCGCCGTATTCTCAATCACGGCGGTTACGCCCTGAGTGCTGTCCAGCGCAATGTTGATGGATTCGGCAATCCTCGCTAGACAGGCGTCTTCGTCGATTTGCATGAGGTGGCTGCCGGGGTGGAAGTTTAACAGAGTCAGCCCCAGCTGCTGGCAGCGGTACATCTCGTCAATAAAGGCCTCTCTGGACTTTTGCAGCGCCTCTTCGACGGGATGACCGAGGTTAATCAGATAGCTGTCGTGGGGTAGGATTTGCTGCGGGCGATAGCCGTACTGTTCGCAGGCGCTGCGAAAGTTGGCGATAACCTCATCCGTAAGGGGCGCCGCCTTCCACTGGCGCTGATTTTTAGTAAACAGCGCCAGCGCGGTGGCTTCAAGCTCATAGGCTCGGATTATGGCCTGATCCAGGCCGCCGGATGCGCTGACGTGCGCGCCGATATATTTCATCTCAGTTTCTCCTCCGTATTGGCCAAAGTATCGCACAACTTGGTTTACTTCGGCCAACGCGTTTTAGGCAGTGTCCCGTAGTTGTCTTCGACAACTACGGGACACTGCCTGGCAGAGGAGATGCGTTTAGAGGCTTAGCAGATGGACGGCCTTGTTAATCAGGGCTCCGCCAACGATGAGCCAAATGAACAGCAGTGCGGCCAGCAGCAGCGGCTTGACGCCCGCCTGCCGAATGGCGCTGACGTGGGTGGTCAGCCCCAGTGCGGCCATCGCCATGCATAGCATTACCGTATCAATGTCGATAATAACGCTGACGGCCTTAGTCGGTAACAGGCTTAATGAATTGAAGCCCGCAACGACGATAAACAGAACCGCAAACCACGGAATAACGATAGGTGAACGCTTCTGCGCAGCGCCAGCCGGAGTCGAAGCGCTTTCGCTGCGGTTCAGGTAACCGGACAGTAGAATGAGGAACGGCGCCAGCATCATCACTCTTATCATCTTGACGATGACTGCGCCGTTGGCCGCATCGTCAGAAATAGCGCGACCGGCGGCAACCACCTGGGCGACTTCGTGAACGGTAGATCCGATATAGATACCGAACTGGTTGTCGGAAAAGCCCAGCAGGTGAAAGGCGCCGTCCAGCTGGTGTAGCCAGGGATAGAGGAACATGGCGATAGTACCGAAGATGACAACGGTCGCTACGGCGACGGCTACCTTACTGGATTCCGATTTTACGACCGGGTCGGCCGCCATCACCGCCGCCGCGCCGCAAATGCTGCTGCCCGCACCGATAAGTATCGTAGTTTGTTTATCGATACCCAGAACGCGGTTTCCCAGCCATAGGGCTAAGAGAAACGTAGATCCCAGCGTTAGCGCGTCAATGACGATGCCGCTGGCGCCGACGTCAATAATCTGCTGAAAGGTCAGGCGAAAGCCGTACAGGATGATCCCTAAGCGCAGCAGCTTTTGCTTCGCTAACTGAACGCCTGCGTTGCTCGGGGCAGAAATGCTGGGATAAACCGTGTTTCCCAATACCATACCGGCCACGATCGCCAGCGTCAGCGCGCTAAGCCCAAGCTGCGAAAAAGACGGCAGCGTGGCGGCATACATTGACAGGGCGGTAATAACGCCAGTGAGTAAGAGCCCCGGTAGAAGAGCGGCGAGCCTGTTACTGAGCGGGGCGGTATCTATCATGTGTCGGTGACTTAGTGACATAAAAAAGGGTCCACATCGTGTAAATCATGACGGCAAGAATAAATCTATTGGCTATAAAAGAGAAATTGATTATATATTTATAACTAACCGGAATAAGTGGTAAAAGGTGAACCATGCACGTAACGCTAAGGCAGTTATCGATTTTTGTTGAGGTGCTTAAGAGCGGCTCGACGACGCAGGCCTCATCCGTATTGGCGCTTTCTCAGTCTGCGGTGAGCGCGTCCCTGTCCGATCTTGAAGAGCAGCTAAAGGTCTCTTTGTTTGACCGCGTCGGCAAGCGGTTGGTCGTCAATGAAAACGGCAGGCTGCTTTACCCTAAGGCGCTGGCGCTGCTGGAGCAGGCGACGGAAATCGAGCAGCTGTTTAATCATTCAGACGGAGCGCTGAGAATTGCCGCCAGCACTACCATCGGCAACTACATTCTCCCGGAGACGCTGGCGATTTATCGCCAAGACTTTCCCCACACGCCTCTAGAGCTGACGGTAGGAAACAGTCGAGAGATTATTCAGGCTGTCGCTGATTTTCGCGTCGATCTGGGGTTTGTTGAAGGTCCCTGTCACCACCCTGACTTAATTACTCGACCGTGGCTCAGCGACGAGCTGGTAGTGTTTGCCGCACCGGGCAGCCCGCAGGCGGAGGCCGGCGAGGTATCTCTTGAGGCGCTTATCGCCGCGCCCTGGATCCTGCGTGAAACCGGATCCGGTACGCGGGAAGTTTTGGAGCATAGCCTGATGCAGCATTTGCCCGGCGTTCGTCCGATCCTTGAATTAGGGAACTCAGAGGCTATCAAGCACGCCGTCAGGCATGGAATCGGCATTAGCTGCCTGTCTCGACGCGTGGTGGCGGAGCAGCTGGCCAGCGGTTCTTTGGTTGAACTTGTCACGCCCTTTGGCACGTTGGAACGTACGCTTTTTCTGATTTACCACCGACAGAAGCACCTCTCGGCCAGCCTGTTGCGATTTCTGTCCTGCTGCCGCTTTCCCGTTGATTTAATCGAAAAACGAGGGAAATAGAGGGTTACGACGCCTATTATGACCGCCAGCTTATAACTTTCCGACAGTTATGAACGAATCTTATATTGCGAGCTGAGCGGTTATCGCCGGATCTATCATTTGCTACAATCGCGCACCTTTAATATTGTGAACAAATGGGTTTTTAATGGCTCTGGCAGATACAAACACATCAACGGCAAAAGACGGCCACCGGCTTCGCCGTTCGCTAAAGGCCCGCCACTTAACGATGATCGCCGTCGGCGGCTCAATCGGAACGGGGCTGTTTGTCGCCTCAGGCGCGACTATCGCGCAAGCGGGGCCAGGCGGCGCGCTGCTGTCCTATGCGCTTATCGGCCTGATGGTCTACTTCCTGATGACAAGCCTCGGGGAGCTTGCCGCCTATATGCCGGTTTCCGGCTCTTTTTCTACCTACGGCGCCAATTACGTTGAGCCGGGATTCGGCTTTGCGCTGGGATGGAACTATTGGTACAACTGGGCGGTGACCGTCGCGGTTGACCTGGTTGCCGCGCAGCTGGTAATGCAGTACTGGTTCCCGGAAACGCCTTTTGGTATGCCGGATTGGATTTGGAGCGCGCTGTTCTTAACGCTCATCTTCTTCCTGAACTTTTTGTCGGTAAAAGGATTCGGTGAAGCGGAATTTTGGTTTGCGCTGATTAAGGTCGTTACCGTCGTTATCTTCATCGCGCTGGGCGTTTTGATGATCTTTGGCATCCTGAAGGGCGGCGAAAACTCCGGCTGGCACAACTGGACGATCGGCGATGCGCCGTTTGCCGGCGGCTTCTCGGCTATGATAGGCGTGGCGATGATCGTCGGCTTCTCATTTCAGGGCACTGAGCTTATCGGCATTGCCGCCGGTGAGTCAGCCGATCCGGGTAAGAATATTCCTCGCGCGGTGCGGCAGGTCTTTTGGCGTATTTTGCTGTTCTATATTTTCGCCATTCTTATCGTCAGCGTGCTTATCCCCTATACCGATCCGAGCCTGTTGCGCAACAATGAAACCGACGTCAGCGTGAGTCCGTTTACTTTGGTGTTCCAGCACGCCGGGCTGCTGTCTGCGGCGGCGATAATGAACGCGGTTATTTTGACTTCGGTACTGTCTGCGGGTAACTCCGGCATGTACGCCTCAACGCGCATGCTGTATGCGCTGGCGGCGGAAGGAAAGGCGCCGAGAATTTTCGCCAAGCTCTCTGCCGGTGGCGTACCGCGCAATGCGCTGATTGCGACGACGGTAGTCGCGGGGCTGTGCTTCCTGACTTCTCGCTTCGGTAACCAACAGGTCTACCTCTGGCTGTTAAACACTTCAGGGATGACCGGTTTTATCGCCTGGTTAGGCATTGCCGTTAGCCACTATCGCTTCCGTAAAGGATACGTTTCTCAGGGGCGTTCGCTGAGCGATCTGCCGTATCGCTCAGGTTTCTTCCCGCTGGGGCCGATTTTTGCCTTTGTCCTGTGTTTGATTATTACGCTTGGGCAAAACTATCAGGCGTTCCTTGAGGATAAAATTGACTGGACGGGCGTGGCCGCCACCTATGTTGGTATCCCGCTGTTTTTGGTCATTTGGTTTGGCTATAAGCTTGCTAAAGGAACTCGGTTTATAAAGTATAACGAGATGGAGTTTCCCAAACATATCGATCGCAATGAATAACGATCGTAGTCCCTCTTTTTAAGGCGGAAGTAAAAAGGCGTTTAACGGATAATGTTAACGCCTTTTTTATTTTCATTATAAGTTAATGCGTGAATGAATATAATCAGTATCGTGGCTTTAATAAAGCACATCTGCCATAAATATAAATATTTACTTATATAAAAATAAGTAATTGGTCATTTTAGGTAAATAATAACTTTTATTTATGATCTTTTTTATCCGTTAAAATAAGTCATACGTTGCATGTTTTCTCTTTTTAATTGTATTTATTGATTTTTTTGTGAACTTCCTCGTGTTGTTTCTTATGCGGAACTGGCCGCCGTTAGTATCACATATTAACCACTCTTGATCGGGGGTATGGCTTTCGTGTTATGCTTAATGCCTTGGTGAAATGTAAACTAATAATAAATTAATGTAGCCGATTTCTTATTCTATTCGGTTGGCACTTGGTCGTTTTTATATTGGTCTTATGCTCTATTTCTCATCTGTTTTAAATTCAGCCCTTCAGGATGTTAAGGTAAGAAAAGAATGAAAAGGATACTGCTGTTATCTGTTTTAAGCGCTTCACTATTGTTAGGAGGCTGTGCGTCATTACAGCCCGGCACGGGCCGCTCTCAAAGTTCCACACAGAATAGTTCCGCATCTTATTCCAAACAGTTCCAGTCATGCTTAACGCGCTTAGACACGGTAAGAACGCTGGATGCTAACGTTTATCATCAATATAAACAGCAGTTGGATAAAGATATGGAAGAGGCGACGCGCTATTTGAACGTGCGTTCTTCTTTGTCTGATGATATGTCGGGCGTTATGGACAGCATCTATCAGGCGAATCTTTCGCGAACCTGCCAAAAGATTGACTCTCAGCTAATGAGCCTGCTCATTGAGCGTGCCGACAGGAAGTGACGCCATGAAATTACGCAGCTACCGCTTTATAGGATTACTGAGCGTCCTGGCGCTGATGGGATGTGAAACGCTAAAGCCGACAGCGCCGGGGCAAGATGAGTTTGCGTTCAGCGCCCAGGGAAATGCCGTTCAACAGGGAATGCTAAGCGGCTTGCAGGGATATCTGGTTCAGCTACAGGCTCAGAGCAACGACGGCGATTTGATTTCACAGCGCCGACTGGGAGAGCTGCTGAATGCTTCGGGCCAAGAACATCAGGGAAAGGCGCTGCTTTTGAAAGCCGCTAACGGCGGCGATCTCGATCTTCAGGTACGTCAGGGGGATGAGGACTTTAGCCGCGCGGACTATGCCAAAGCGTTTTCTTGGTACAGCAAGGCGGCCGAGCGGGGCAACGGCCATGCGCAAAGCCAGCTGGCGTATCTTTATCTCAACGGGCTAGGTACGGTGAAAAGCCTTTCTCAGGCCGTTTATTGGGACAGGTTGGCGGCGGAAAAGGGAATCGCCCGATCCCAAAATAACCTCGGGGCGGCCTATACGCGCGGCGAAGGTATTGAAAAGAGCCCTGCTCAGGCCTTCTATTGGTATTCCAAAGCCGCAGAGCAGGGGACTACAGAAGCCCAGTTCAACCTTGCGGGTTCTTATTATCTGGGGCACGGCGTGGCGAAAAATGACGAGCTTTCCTACGTTTGGTACTCCTGCGTAGCGCACGGCGATGATGAGAAGCTTGCTGCAAGGGCAAAAGAGATGATGAAGAAAATTGCTCCTGAGCTTAAACAGATGGGGAAGTACGCTTCGTCTCAGAGGCTGGCTGAAGAATATATGGGGAAATACGGCGAACGGAGCTAGCCGCCGGGCCGTTTCTCATTTTGCGTAATAAGCGTGACGCTCGATCCTACATGCCGGTAGCCGTTCGTCTACCGGCCATTTTCTCTCCGACGACGCTCCTCCTTTTTTATATCATTTGTTGATAATCATTCTCCTTTGCATTATTGTTTGCATTCTTTTAGGCCACGGGAAAGGGGCTTTGTAATGAAGCTATTTAAACGTACATTGACGAAATGCGTAGGGGCTTCCCTCTTGCTGGGAAGTTCTTTGCTGTTAAGCGCGGGCGCATGGGCTGAAACCATTACCGACGTGGCGGGGCGCCAGGTTGAATTACCAAAAAAAGTTGACCGCATCCTTCTCGGCGAAGGCCGCCTCATTTATGCCGTCGCGCTGTTGGAAGGCGATAAGCCGCTTGCCCGCATTGCCGGTTGGCAGGGGGATTTCCGCAAGCTCGATCCGCACGCTTATGCCGCCTATAAGGCGAAGTTCCCTGAAATAGACGATATTCCTTTGATTGGCAACACCACCGCCGAAAGCGTCAGCGCGGAAAAGGTGCTGACGCTGCGCCCTGACGTTGCGGTGTTTGGCCTGTCCGGCCACGGGCCTGGGCGCAACAGCGAGCTGGTGGCTCAGTTGGAAAAGGCCGGCGTGCCGGTGGTCTTTATCGATTTCCGTACTTCTCCGTTGAAAAATACCGTTCCCAGCATGCGCATTTTGGGTAAAGCGCTGCATCGTGAAGCGCAGGCCGAACGCTATATCCAGTTTTATGAAGAAAACGTCGCCAAAATCACGAATGTGACGAAAGATATTGCCGAAGAGAACAAGCCTAAGGTGTTTATTGAGCTTAAAGCGGCGATGACCGGCGACTGCTGCAGCACGGCGGGCAACGGCAACATGGGCGATTTTATCGATCTGGCCGGCGGCAGGAATATGGCTAAAGGGCTTTTGCCGGGCGTGTTAGGCACGGTGAACCTTGAGAAAATCATTGCGACCAACCCTGACGTTTATATTGCCAGCGGCTCGCGTGCTGCCGACGCTAAAGATCCCGGCGTGAAGCTGGGGGCGGACGTACCCGAAGCGATTGCGCGCCAAAGCCTGCTTTCTATCCTTGACCGTAAGGGCATCAGCGCGCTTCCTGCGGTAAAAGAGGGAAGGACCTACGCCATTTGGCACAGTTTCTATAATTCGCCTTATAACGTTCTGGCGATCCAGGCGTTTGGCACCTGGTTCTATCCGGAGCAGTTTAAAGACGTCGATCCGAAAAAGACCATGGACGCGCTGTACAAAGAGTTCCTGGCGATTGAACCTTCGGGGACCTACTGGGTGGCCCCTCAGCCAGAAAATAAATAACTTCTAATTAGAAAAATATCGTAGCAATGGTCGTTAATGAATGAGCGTAAGTACAGATTTGATGAAAGCCGAAACGCCAAATGAACAAAGCGTAATGGGGCGCTACCGCCACATTTTGCGCAGGCGCCTGATGGTTCTACTTTTAGTCACGTTGGCTATTTTAGGATCGGTGGTGTTGGACTTTATTATGGGGCCTTCGGGCCTGACGATAGGGGAACTGTGGCAAACGCTATGGCAGCCGGAAACCGTTGACGCCGGTATTCAGGTTATCGTTTGGGATATCCGCTTGCCCTATGCGCTGATGGCGGTTGTCGTCGGCATGGCGCTGGGGCTTGCGGGCGCGGAAATGCAGACGATTCTCAATAACCCGCTGGCCAGCCCGTTTACGCTTGGGGTGTCTTCCGCCGCGGCGTTCGGTGCGGCGCTGGCCATCGTATTGGGGATAGGTATTCCCGGCGTCGATCCCCAGTGGTTTATTTCGGTGAACGCCTTTATCTTCGCTCTTCTTGCGGCCTTTATGCTGGACGCCGTTACCCGCTGGACGCGCGTAGCGACGTCCGGCGTGGTGCTGTTCGGCATTGCGTTGGTATTTACCTTCAACGCGCTGGTGTCCATGATGCAGTTTATTGCTTCTGAAGATACGCTTCAGGGGCTGGTGTTCTGGACGATGGGCAGCCTGGCGCGGGCAACCTGGATCAAGCTTGCTATTTTGCTGGCCGTTTTTCTGGTGCTGTTTCCGTGGTCTATGCTCAACGCGTGGCGCCTGACCGCGCTGCGTCTGGGCGAGGATCGTGCGATTAGCTTCGGCATTGATGTGCGCCGCCTGCGCCTGTCAACGCTTCTGCGCATCAGCATTCTGTCCGCGCTGGCGGTGGCGTTCGTCGGGCCGATAGGCTTTATTGGCCTGGTTGCGCCGCACATTGCTCGCCTGATTTTCGGCGAGGATCACCGCTTCTATCTTCCCGCCAGCGCGCTTATCGGTGCGTTAGTGCTTTCTATGGCCTCCGTTGCCTCTAAGAACCTGATCCCCGGCGTGATTATTCCCGTTGGCATCGTGACGTCGTTGGTCGGCGTGCCGTTCTTCCTGAGCATTATTCTGCGGCACAGGGGGCAAGTATGACGGGCGGACTACAGGCCAAGCACTTTTCTGCTGGCTATCCCAGAAGGCCGATTATTACCGACCTGGCTATTCCTCAACTGGAAAGAGGGGAAATTACGGTGCTTCTTGGGCCGAACGGCAGCGGGAAGTCGACGCTGCTGCGCGCTTTGGCCGGTTTGAATCAGGCCAGCGGCCAGCTGCTGCTGGACGGGCAGGATCTGATGCAGCAGCCCTTCTCCGAAAGGGCCAGACACGTCGTATACCTTCCCCAAACGCTACCGGCCGGCGTTCATCTTCACGTTCTGGAATCGATCGTGGTCGCACAGCGCGCGTCCGGCGGCGTAAGCGCTGGGCAGGGCGAGGCGGAAGTAATGGCGTTGCTGACGCAGCTTGGCATCTCGCATCTTGCTCTGAGCTATCTGGATCAGCTTTCCGGCGGCCAAAAGCAGCTTGTCGGGCTGGCCCAGTCGCTAATTCGTCAGCCTTCTTTGCTGCTGCTGGATGAGCCCCTCAGCGCTCTTGACCTTAACTATCAGTTCCACGTGATGGATTTGGTAAAGCGGGAGACGCAGCGCCGCAACATCATTACGGTGGTAGTGGTTCACGATATCAATATCGCTTTACACCACGCCGATCGGGTCCTGATGTTGAAAAACGGAGGCCTGGTCGCAAACGGCAGGCCGGAAGAGGTCATTACGCCGGAAAGCCTTGCGGAGGTTTACGGCGTGAGAGGGCGCATTGAGCGCTGCTCTCAGGGGCGGCCTCAGGTCATGATTGACGGCCTGGTTGGGCAAATCGTCAGCTGAGTTACCGCTTCCTTATCGATAAAAAACGCGCTAATGGCCGAGCCATTAGCGCGTTTTTGCTTATATGGCTATATCACGCCGTGGGGGCTCTTCTCGCCCGTTCCTGAACCGCCTGGCTTAGTAGCACATAGGCGCAGGCCACCATAAAACCGAGCATCGTTGACAGCGTGAGGATAATAGCCTTTCCGGGGCCATCCTTTTTAACCGGCCAGGAGGGGGTCATTTGATATCTGTAAGGCTGAAGCTTTGCGCCCCGAATGCTGATCCTTTCCATTTTATTCAAGCGCATTTCGCGGTTTTGAATAGAGGCGTTGAGCTGGGCGACGTCGGTAATCGACTGCTCTATTTTTAACTTTTGCGCCAGTCCGTCTGAGCCCAGCGCAACGGAATAGTCTGGGTCGTCTTTTACAGCCTGGCCATTGCTGTATACGGGCTGCTTGATCCCTGCGGCGTTAGCGACTTCCAGCGAGTAATTGAGGCGCTGAATGTTGATGTTGTGTTCATTTTCCAGCGCTTGGCGATCCAACCTGAGGCTATCTTTTTCGGCCCCAATCCGAAGCTCCAGCGCGCTGATAAGATTCCTGATAACGTCTCTTTCTACCGCGTTGGACACGTAGTCGATGTACCCTTCCAGAACGGACTGTGCGTCTTCCGAGTTATCGGCGGTAAAGCTGAGCGTCCAGGACGTATATGGGAGTGCGTCCTTTTTATTGGTCGAGTTATTGGAGATAAGCTTGAGCCTTTCCATCGCGCTAACCATCAGACGACGCCGTTCAATGGGCGTGGCCTCTTTTTCGCCGAACGCCTTCTTTATATATAGCGACCGGCTTAAATATTCTTCCTGCAGCGCAGGGGAGTCGAAGCGTTTTATAAACTGCTGAAAAAGCGTCGCCGAGTCGATATCAGCCTTGATGTCCAGAACCTGAAGTTCAACCAGCTCTTTTCTAAGCTGGATAAGCTCGGGCATTTCAGGAGGAACGACGATGGCTTGGCTTGTCCACTTTTGCGGTAAAACAAACGTGGCGACTAAGCCGATAACGGTGAAAGCAAAGGTAATGGCAATCAGGCTTTTTTTGGCCGAGAGAAGGGCCTCTAATAGAGTAAAGAGATCTATTTCATCCTGCTGTGGCGCAGGGGCCGGGTATTTGTTTAGCGTATTTTCTATAACTGACATATGTAGTCCCTTTGCCAAACATAAGACAGAAACAGTTTTGTCGGCAAGATTGTTAGGCGTAGCGCGTTGTTTAATCTGTTTCTTAATCGCACCTAATTTACTTCTTTATAATTTCACATACAAATAGTTACTTTGTGAAAATAAATATTAAATAATAGCCTGCATCTATTGACGTGTGCGGCACTTTGCCGATATTTAACTTTTTGGTACTTTTATTGAGGTAGAAGGCCCGCACCGGAACGTTTCTTATAAAACGGATTAAGCAACAAAAAACGAAATTTTTTTCTAAAACGTTATCGCCTGACAAACGTATTGAATAAAGCCAAGCGCCCAATATGTATACGATTCGTCGAACAATATAATTATAAATTTTTTATATAACAAATAGTTACTTCCTAAAAAGAGAGAGCTAATAATAGATAAAATCTATCATAAAAACAAAAATGATCGTTTTTAACGATCAATTATCTATTGTTTATCTTATTGATTATTAATAATAAAAATGGAGTCATTGCGTTGTGTTGAGATAAAAATATCGTGATTACAAAGTGTTGCTGCAACGCGATGGATACGGTCTGGTGTTGAAAAATTATTTAGCGAAAAGCGTATGCGGGAGGATTAAAAAAGAAATGGCAAATATAAAAAATCTCCCCTGAACGCGCGATTGAGTTAGCGCTCAGGGGAGATTAATGGCGTTGGAGACCGAATTGTCTAATTCAGTCGCACCTCTATTTTACCGACATTCCCGGTTTTGCGCCGCTGTCCGGCGTTAGCAGGAAGATGTCGCTGCCGCCGGGGCCTGCGGCCATCACCATGCCTTCTGATACGCCAAAGCGCATTTTTCTCGGCGCCAGGTTGGCGACCATCACGGTCAGGCGACCTTCAAGCGCTTTAGGATCGGGATAGGCGGACTTGATGCCGGAGAAGACTTGACGAGTTTCACCGCCCAGATCTAACGTCAGCTTCAAGAGTTTGTCCGAGCCTTCCACTTCCTCCGCCTGCTGAATCAAGGCAACGCGCAGATCGACTTTCGCAAAGTCGTCAAAGGTGATGGTGTCAGCGATCGGTTCATCGGCTAAAGGGCCTGCTGCGGGCGCTTTGGTCGCGCTTTGCATCGCCTGAAGGTCGGCTTTTGAGGACTCGACCATGGCATCGATTTGCGTGCTGTCGATGCGGTTGAACAGCGCTTTAAACGCGTTGACCCGATGGCCCAGCAGCGGCTGCTCGATGCCGTCCCAGTGCAGCTCTTGATTTAGGAACGCTTCGGCGCGCTCGGTCAAAGAGGGGAGCACCGGCTTGAGGTAGGTCATCAGCACGCGGAACATGTTGATGCCCATCGAACAGATTAGCTGAAGGTCTTCATCTCGGCCTTCCTGCTTGGCGACGACCCAGGGCGCCTGTTCGTCAACGTAGCGGTTGGCGATATCGGCCAGCGCCATGATTTCGCGGATAGCCTTGTTAAACTCCCGCTGCTCATAGTATTCCGCAATCGTCGCCGCGGCTTGGGTAAATGTCTTATACAGCTCGCTGTCGGCCAGCTTATCCGCCAGCTTGCCGTCGAAGCGTTTGCTTATAAAGCCCGCGTTGCGAGACGCCAGGTTGACGACCTTGTTGACGATGTCGGCATTGACGCGCTGGACGAAGTCTTCCAGATTCAGGTCGATATCATCAATGCGGGAAGAGAGCTTCGCCGCGTAGTAATAGCGCAAGCAGTCCGGATCGAGGTGCTTCAGGTACGTGCTGGCCTGAATAAAGGTGCCGCGAGATTTGGACATCTTCGCGCCGTTGACCGTTACATAGCCGTGAACGCACAGGTTGGTCGGCTTGCGGAACTGGCTTCCTTCCAGCATGGCCGGCCAGAACAGGCTGTGGAAGTAAACGATGTCTTTGCCGATAAAGTGGTAGAGCTCGGCCTCAGAGCCTTCGCGCCAGTATTCGTCGAAGCTCAGATCGGGACGCCGGCTGCACAGATTTTTAAACGAGCCCATGTAGCCAATCGGCGCGTCCAGCCAGACGTAAAAATATTTGCCCGGCGCGTCGGGGATTTCAAAACCAAAGTAGGGAGCGTCACGCGTGATGTCCCACTGCTGCAGGCCGGCGTCAAACCATTCCTGCATCTTGTTGGCCACCTGCTCCTGCAGCGCGCCGGAGCGAGTCCAGGCTTGCAGCATTTCTTGAAATGCCGGCAGGTCAAAGAAGAAGTGCTCGGTCTCACGCATGACGGGCGTCGCGCCGGACACTACGGAGCGAGGGTCGATAAGCTCCGTCGGGCTGTAGGTCGCGCCGCACACTTCGCAGTTGTCGCCGTACTGATCCTGCGCCTTACAGCGTGGGCAGGTGCCTTTAACAAAGCGGTCCGGCAGGAACATGGACTTTTCCGGGTCGAACAGCTGAGAGATGGTTCGGCTTTTGATAAAGCCGTTACTCTTTAAGCGACCGTAAATAAGCTCTGACAGCTCCCGGTTCTCTTCGCTGTGCGTAGAGTGATAGTTGTCGTAACTGATGAGGAAGCCGGCGAAGTCCTCCTGGTGTTCGCGGTTCATATCGTCAATCATGCTTTCCGGCGTAACGCCAAGCTGTTGCGCTTTGAGCATAATCGGCGTGCCGTGGGCGTCATCGGCGCAGATAAAGTTTATCTGATGGCCGCGCATTCGATGATAGCGAACCCAGATATCAGCCTGAATGTGCTCGAGAATATGACCGAGATGAATTGAACCGTTTGCGTAAGGGAGCGCACAGGTCACCAGTATTTTTTTCGCGACTTGAGCCATAGTTAACGTCTTAATCTTTATTGGTGAGTAATTGGGAACCTTCGATGTTAACTGATTGCGCCAGACTCGGCTAGGCCGTATCGCAGGGAAGGGCATATTTTTTACCTGCGGCTCTGCTTGCGGGGGAGCGCCGGCTTTTATTGGTAAAACCCGTTGATACCTTTGGGCTTGGCTTCTGTTATGCTAATAGACAGTGATTTCGCCATGCGGCCTACCGACGGCGAAACCTTTATTTGCTATCGTACTTGATAATAATAAGGAGTCGGGATGAGCGAACAATCCCAAAATGCGTTGACGCCAGACGCATTAAACCAGCTTGTGGCCGAGCGGCTTGCCGCGTTTAACCACCCAACGCTGAAGAAAAGCCTTGTCGAGATAAAAGCGCTGCACCACTGTGCGCTGTTGGATAACGTGTTGCACGTCGAGCTGCACATGCCGTTTGCCTGGCACAGCGGTTTTGAGGCGCTCAAGGCGGCGAAGGCCGATGAGCTTTTGAAAGCGACGGGGGCGAAATCCATTGAATGGAAGCTGGTTTGCAACGTCGTTACGCTGAAGCGGGCGAACGATCAGGCCGGCGTTAAGGGCGTCAAAAACATTATTGCCGTTAGCTCCGGCAAGGGCGGCGTAGGCAAATCCAGCACGGCGGTTAATCTGGCGCTGGCGCTGGCGGCGGAAGGGGCCAAAGTGGGCATCCTTGACGCTGATATTTACGGCCCTTCGATTCCCACCATGCTTGGAACAACGCATGAGCGCCCAACGTCGCCGGACGGCGAGCACATGGCGCCCATCGTTGCGCATGGTCTGGCTACCAATTCAATCGGTTATCTGGTTGAGGACGGCAACGCAATGGTATGGCGCGGCCCGATGGCCAGTAAGGCGCTGCTGCAGCTGTTGCAAGACACGCTGTGGCCCGATCTTGACTATCTGGTTATCGATATGCCTCCGGGAACCGGGGATATTCAGCTGACCCTGTCACAAAACATCCCGGTTACCGGTGCGGTTATCGTAACGACGCCGCAAGACGTCGCGCTGGTTGACGCCATGAAAGGGCTGGTGATGTTTGAGAAGGTGCACGTGCCGGTGTTGGGCATCATTGAAAACATGAGCATTCACATCTGCAGCAACTGTGGTCATCAGGAAGCTATTTTTGGCACCGGCGGCGCTGAAAAACTGATTGCAAAGCACGGCAGCCAGCTGCTGGGGCAATTGCCGCTGCACATCAGCATTCGTGAAGATCTGGACCGCGGGGAACCCACTGTTGTTGCCCAGCCGAAGAGTGAAAATAGCCTCTTGTATCGTCAGGTAGCGGCGAAAGTCGCGGCTGAACTTTACTGGCAGGGACAGACGATCCCTTCAGAAATCAACATCAGAACCATGATGTAACGCCCTTCATTGCAGCCTGCCTTCCGCGTGCGTCGACGTTTGCTTGTGGCGCACGCGGTTATTAAATCATATACTTAAAGATAGAAACGTCGCGCCGCATCAACGATTATTTTCACCACGCTTTTCCTTTTAACGTTCGCGTTAATAGGAAAGACGTTATGATTTTTCAATAGAACGTGCGAGCGTGAGCTCTTTCAACTATGGCCAGCCACGTTAAGACGCGCGCGTTCAATGTGATAAGCATTAAAAGTAACCAGAATAGGACAGACAGGAGTTTAACCGTAATGAGACTATGCGACCGGGATATTGAAGCCTATTTGGACAGCGGTAAATTAAGCATTACTCCGCGCCCTCCCGAAACGCGTATTAACGGCGCTACGGTTGACGTTCGCTTGGGAAATCAGTTTCGCGTTTTTAGCGGGCATACGGCGGCCTACATCGATCTTAGCGGGCCAAAAGAAGAGGTTTCCGCTGCGCTGGAGCGCGTGATGAGCGACGAAATTAACCTGACGGATGATGAACCCTTTTTTCTGCATCCGGGAGAACTGGCGCTGGCAGTGACGCTGGAGTCGGTGTCGATCCCCGATGACCTGGTCGGCTGGCTGGACGGGCGCTCGTCTCTAGCGCGTTTAGGGCTGATGGTGCACGTTACCGCCCACCGTATCGATCCGGGGTGGCAGGGTAAAATCGTGTTGGAGTTTTATAATTCAGGCAAGCTTCCATTGGCATTGCGTCCGGGAATGGTGATCGGCGCGCTGAGCTTCGAGCCGTTGAGCGGCCCTGCGGCTCGTCCTTACCACTGTCGTGAAGATGCAAAATATAAAGATCAGCAGGGCGCAGTCGCCAGCCGTATAGATAAAGACTAGCGTTCTCTCGCTAGTGAATACACTTGACAGTAACCATTGGGGATAGTTGGGGATAGATGTCATGAGACGATTTTTAACCGCACTCGTCATCGTTTTGGTTGTCGTCGTAGCCGGAATGAGCGCGCTGGTTCTACTGGTCGATCCCAATGATTTTCGCAGCTACATGGTGAAAAAGGTTGAGGACAAGACGGGATACCACCTGAAGGTTGAAGGCGACCTTCGCTGGCACGTTTGGCCCCAACTCAGCATTTTGGCCGGACAGATGTCGTTGACCGCGCCGGGCGCCGATTCACCGATTGTGAGCGCCGAGAATATGCGTCTGGACGTTGAGCTTATGCCGCTGTTTTCACATCAGCTGGTGGTAAAAAACGTCACGCTGAAAGGCGGCGTTATTCAGCTTCTGCCGCAAACGCAGGCGCAGACGGCAGAAAGCGCGCCGATTGCGCCGCCGGATGCAACGCAGGGGAAGGGCGTACCGGAGAACGGCAGCGCAGGCTCTCGGTGGGCGTTAGAACTTAATCAGGTGAAAATCTCTGACAGCATTCTGGTTTGGCAGCGAAGCGAAAATGACACGGTGACCGTGCGCGATATCAATATGACGCTGGAAAGAACCGATGACAGGGCCGCCGATCTTAACGTTAGCGCAAGGATTAATCGCGATCAGCGTGAGCTGGGTTTTTCTATGGACGGCGGTTTGAACCTTGTGGATTTCCCCCAGTCTTTAGCGGTGAATATCAGTAAGTTTGACTATCAGCTTCAGGGGGCGGGGATGCCCCAAAGCGGCATTAAGGGCGAAGGCGCTTTTGAGGCCGTTTATCAGCGTTCGCCTCAGTCCGTTCACATTGCGCCGCTATCGCTGACGGTAAACGACAGCCAGATTACGGCAGACCTCTCGGCGACGTTGGGAGAGACGCCGCATTATGCGCTGAAGGCAAACTCGGAAAGTTTGGATCTGGATGCGCTATTTTCGAACTCATTGGATAATAACGGTGGATCGGCGGTAAAAAATGAGACGCCGCGCCCGGTAACTTCTTCGGCGAACGGGCTTTCTGATGCGCTTGATTTGAGCGTGTTGAAGAGTTTTGACGCCACGCTTGAGCTTTCCGTGGGTTCTTTGACCTATCATAAAATCCCCCTGAGCGGGGTAAGCCTGAAAGCGGTGAATAAAGACGGCGTATTGACGCTGGAAAACGCGACGGCGAAGGCTTTCAGCGGTGAGTTCGACGCCAAGGGCAGCGTTGACGGCACGAAGGCGCAGCCGACGATAGCCTTGGCCCCTCAGATTAAGCACATTCAGCTGGGAGAGTTGCTGAAAACGCTGGGCTATCCGCAAACCATGACCGGGCAGTTGACGATGCAGGGAAACTTTAACAGCGTCGGCTCTGAGCTTACCAGCCTGGAGAACGGGTGGCGCGGAAGCGCCCATCTGGTGGTTGACGGAGCACGGCTGCACGGCCTGAACATTCAGCAGCTCATTCAGCAGGCCGTGACGAGAAGCAATAAGGACGTGAAGGGGATGGACAACTACGAGCGCTATACCGAGGTACAGCGGCTGGTTGTCGATACCGTGCTTAATCAGGGGCAGGTGAAAGTCACCCGCCTTAACGGTGCGTCTGAACTGTTAACCGTCGCCGGTACGGGAACGCTGACCCTGCCGAAGCAGTACTGCGACATGAACTTGAATATTCGAGTGACGAAAGGCTGGGGCGGCAAGTCGGAGGTTGTGAACATCCTGCAGAAGACCACAATCCCGCTTCGTATATACGGGCCGTGGAGCAAGCTTAGCTACCAGCTTAACGTCGATCAGATACTGCGAGACCAGTTAAAGAGTCAGCTTGGGCAAGCGCTCGACAAGTGGCTTGATAAGAACAAGGACAAGCAGGAAAGTAAAGACGCGAAAAAGCTGCTGGAAAAGCTCTTATAATCGACAGATAGTTAAAAACGGAAAGAGGCGCTTCATGCGCCTCTTTCTGTTTGAGGAGGAATTATTCCTCCTCGGGTTCAGGCTCAATCAGCGACGTAATGCGCACCTTCTGGATACGGTGGCTGCTGACTTCCAGCGGTTCGTACATCCAGTCTCCGATCTTGATTTGCTCACCCACTTCAGGAATACGCTGCGCGTGTTCCATCAGCAGGCCGGCGATGGTGTGGTAGTCGCGCTTTTCCTCAATCTCTATCGGAATATAGATAGTCAGGTCTTCCAGCGGCATATAGCCATTAACTATCCAACTGCCGTCGGCCTCGTGCTGAATGTCGTGGCGGGCGTCCAGATTTTCGCCGTGTACCGGCAGGTTTCCCGCGATGGTTTCCATCACGTCGGTGAGAGTAACGATCCCTTCGACAGAACCAAACTCATCGACAACGAACGCGAAGTGCGTTTGCGCTTGACGAAACTGTTCCAGCGCCATGAGCAGAGAAACGGTTTCCGGGAAGATCAGCGGTTGCTTAATCAGCGCGCGAATGTCCAGCGTTGGCTCAGACAGCTGCTGCTTTAGCAGGTCGTTGACGTGTATCACGCCTAGCGGTTCGTCCGCGGCGCCGTCTTCTGTCACTACCATGCGCGTATGCTGGTTGCGATGCAGCGTTTCGCGGATAGCTTCTTCCGGTTCGCTCAGATCCAGATCTTCGATGTCGTGGCGGGAAGTCATGATGCTTCCCACCGAACGCTGCGCCAGCCCCAGAACGCGCTCTATCATGTGGCGTTCCTGGCGGTTAAATATTTCGTCGCTGTCGCCCTTGTGGCTGTCGGCTATCAGATTTGCCGAATGGCTGTCCAGCTCTGCGTCTTCGTGCTTACCGCTGAGCATGCGAAGCACCGCTTCTGCCGTGCGCTGGCGAAGAGGCCTGCTGGAGGAAAGGTACTTACGGCGGTTGGCCAGAGAAAGCTGGTTAAACACTTCAATAAGGATTGAAAAGCCGATAGCGGCGTACAGATAGCCTTTAGGAATGTGGAAGCCGAAGCCGTCGGCGACCAGGCTGAAGCCGATCATCAACAGGAAGCTTAAGCACAGGATCACGATCGTCGGATGTGCGTTCACAAAGCGCGTCAGCGGCTTACTGGCCATCAGCATCAGCGCCATGGCGATACAGACGGCAATCATCATGACCGCTAGGTGATCGACCATCCCTACTGCGGTAATGACCGAGTCGAGGGAGAACACTGCGTCCAGCACGACGATTTGGGCGACGACCGCCCAGAACTTGGCGCCTTTATGGGCCGTAGTATCCTCATGGTCTTTGCCTTCCAGCTGTTCATTAAGCTCCATGGTGGCTTTAAACAGCAGGAACAGGCCGCCCACCAACATAATGAGGTCCCGACCGCTGAAAGGATGGTCGAACACTCTGAATAGAGGGGCCGTTAAGGTCGACAGCCAGGATATGCTGGCTAACAGAACCAAACGCATCAGCAGCGCCAGAGCAAGTCCGACGACGCGTGCGCGATCGCGTTGGTGTTTGGGAAGCTTGTCCGCCAGAATGGCGATGAAGACCAGGTTATCTATACCAAGAACGATTTCAAGGACGACCAGCGTTGCCAGGCCGGCCCAAATAGTTGGATCAGCGATCCATTCCATAAGTCAGGTGGTTACCTTCATGTAAAACAGCACGTGCTGCCCTTTCATTGTAGGGGCTAAACCGCATCGCGACAATCTTTTCTCTTATTGTTAACGATATTGACAGTGAAACTGACCAACATGGCTGATTTATTCTTATGAATACCAAATAACCATCTAAGGAAGTGGGGTGTCACAATATAAGCTTTTGTGAGTGGCGTGAAGAATGCGCAGCCGCAAAAAATAAAATGTCATCGGCGACAATTTCTCTGATAGCCATTTCTAACTTACCAATTACGGTATTGGTAAGTTATGATAACTTTATCTTTATATATTGTTCACGGTTATGCCCGTGAGTCTCCCCTGTCAGTGAGGTGTTTATATGTCTAAGCAGCAAATTGGTGTCGTTGGCATGGCGGTAATGGGCCGCAATTTGGCGTTGAATATTGAAAGCCGCGGCTATTCCGTTTCTATTTTTAACCGCTCGGCGGATAAAACCGACGAAGTCATTGCTGAAAACCCGGGAAAGAAGCTGGTTCCCTGCTATAGCGTAGAAGAATTCGTTAACTCACTGGAAAAGCCGCGCCGCATTCTGCTGATGGTGAAGGCGGGCGTTGCCACCGATAAGACTATCGAGTCTCTCAAGCCTTATCTGGATAAGGGCGATATTCTTATCGACGGCGGTAACACCTACTTCGAAGACACCATTCGCCGTAATAAAGAACTTTCTGCCGAAGGCTTTAACTTTATCGGTACCGGCGTTTCAGGCGGTGAAGAGGGCGCGCTGAAAGGGCCTTCCATTATGCCCGGCGGGCAAAAGGAAGCCTACCAGCTGGTGGCGCCGATCCTTGAGAAAATTGCCGCCCGCGCCAACGGCGAGCCCTGCATTACCTATATCGGTGCAGACGGCGCCGGCCACTACGTGAAAATGGTTCACAACGGCATTGAATACGGCGATATGCAGCTGATTGCCGAAGCCTATTCTCTGCTTAAGCAGGCGGTTGGCCTGACGAACGACGAGCTGGCCGATACCTTCTCGGAGTGGAACAAGGGAGAATTGGACAGCTATCTTATCGAGATCACGGCGGACATCTTCCGTAAGAAGGACGAAAGCGGTCAGTATCTGGTTGACGTGATCCTGGACGAAGCGGCCCAGAAGGGAACGGGGAAGTGGACCAGCCAGAGTTCGCTCGATCTTGGCGTTCCGCTTTCGCTGATTACGGAGTCGGTGTTTGCCCGCTTCCTGTCTGCGCTGAAAAACGAACGCGTAGCGGCGTCAAAAGTGCTAAGCGGCCCGGCACCGGTGGCGTTTAGCGGCGATAAGGCCGAGTTCATCGAGAAAGTGCGCAGGGCGCTCTATTTGGGGAAAATTGTTTCTTATGCGCAGGGCTTTGCTCAGCTGAAGTCGGCTTCCGATGAGTACCAGTGGAGTTTGAACTACGGTGAGATTGCCAAGATTTTCCGAGCTGGCTGTATCATCCGCGCCCAGTTCCTGCAAAAAATTACCGATGCTTACGCTGAGAATGGCGATATCGCCAACCTGCTTCTGGCCAGCTACTTCAAGAAGACCGCCGATGAGTATCAGCAGGCGCTGCGCGACGTTGTCGCCTATGCCGTTTTGCACGGCATTCCTACGCCAACACTTTCAGCGGCGATCGCCTACTATGACAGCTACCGTGCGGCGGTGTTACCGGCTAACCTGATCCAGGCACAGCGCGACTACTTTGGCGCACATACCTATAAACGTACCGATAAAGAGGGTGTTTTCCATACGGAATGGATGGAATAACACCGTCAACGTTATAAAAAATCCGGCCTGGCCGGATTTTTTGCCTATAGTGACAAAAGAGAAATTCTTTTCAGTGGCGGTTTGCAGGTGAGTTACGTACTATCAGACAAATCACCATTGATTAATTGTTTATGACCAGTAAGGGGATCATGATGGAAAACGCGAAGCCTTCCTTCCAGAACGTGCTGGAATACGTACGCCTGTCTCGCCGCAAAAATAAGCTTAAGCGCGAAATTGTGGATAATGAGAAAAAAATTCGCGATAACCAGAAGCGCGTTTTGCTGTTAGAAAACTTGAGCGATTACATCAAGCCCGGAATGAGCATTGAAGACATTCAGGCTATTATCGCTAACATGAAGAGCGACTATGAGGAGCGCGTTGATGAATACATCATTAAGAACGCGGAGCTCTCTAAAGAAAGGCGCGATCTGTCTCAAAAAATGAAGTCTATGTCTGAAGTGAAGTAGCGCTGAAGGCCTAAAACGTAAAAATCCGCCGCGTAGTCGCTACGGGCGGATTTTTTTATGCCTGAAATCAGGCGTTAATGGGTTCGGATATATTCATCCATATCGCTTTTCAGGTTGTCAGACTTGGTGCCAAAGATGGCCTGAACGCCAGAGCCTGCAACGACAACGCCGGCCGCGCCCAGCTTCTTCAGCCCGTCCTTGTCGACTTTTTCTATATCAGCGACGCCGATGCGTAAACGGGTGATACAGGCGTCCAGATTCGTGATGTTGTCTTTCCCTCCAAACGCTGCAACCAGCGCGGCAGCCATGTCTGAACTTGAAGCGGCTACGCTTTTTTCCGTCGTTTCCACTTCTCTTCCCGGCGTTTTCAGGTTCAGCTTAACGATGGCGAAGCGGAATACGACGTAGTAGAACAGCGCGTAAAGCGGGCCGAGGATGAAGAACATCCAGCCTTTGGTGGAAAGGTGGTAAAGCAGCATAAAGTCGATGGCGCCGTGAGAGAACGTCATGCCGTGCTTCACACCCAGCAGTATGGTTATTACATAGGCAAGCCCGGCCAGGATGGCGTGGATTGCGTACAGCACGGGCGCAACGAACAGGAAGGCAAATTCGATAGGCTCAGTAATACCGGTTAAGAAGGAGGTCAGCGCGGCAGAGATCATGATGCCGCCTATTTTTGCGCGGTTCTCTGGGCGAGCGGTGTGCCACATGGCGATGGCGGCAGCGGGAAGTCCCCACATTTTAAACAGATATCCGCCTGCCATGTTTCCAGCCGTCGGATCGCCCTGGAGGTAGCGTTGAATTTCACCGGTGATCCAACGTCCGCCTTCTGCCGTACAGGCGGCTTCGTTAGCGATACCGGAGACAATCTTACCGTTTACGATACAGGCCTGACCCGCTTCATAGAAGAAGGGGACGTTCCATATGTGGTGTAAGCCGAAGGGAATTAACGAACGTTCCACTACGCCGTAAATACCAAAGGCTAACGCCGGGTTTTGGTAAGCGGCCCACTGGGAGAAGGCGTTAATAGCGCCGCCGACCGGAGGCCAAATAAATGAAAGAACGATGCCCAGTGCGATACAGGTAAAGCCGGTAATGATAGGCACGAAGCGCTTGCCGGCGAAGAAGCCGAGGTAGTCCGGCAATTGAATGCGGTAGAAGCGGTTAAACAGATAACCCGCCAGGCCGCCGACCAGAATACCGCCCAACACTCCGGTATCTATTTTGGGAACGCCCAGCGCTTCCGCCATAACTTTAAGCGTGGCCGCCATAATGCCGTAGCCAACGATAGAGGCCAGGCCGGCGACACCGTCGTTGTTGGTGAAGCCCAGCGCGACGCCGACGGCGAACAGCAGGGGCATTTGGTCAAAAATGGAGCCGCCTGCCTGAGCCATAACTTTTGATACGACGGCGGGAAGCCAGCTAAATTCCGCGCTGCCGACGCCGAGCAGGATACCGGCGATGGGCAACACAGAGACCGGAAGCATCAACGCTTTACCGACCTTTTGTAGACTTGCAAAGAGATTTTTGAACATAAATGTGCCTTTGATGACGATGTTATATAAGTAGAAAAATAACCTTTCTATGCATAGATGATTCGGAATCAATTAATAAAATTTTTTATAAAGTGATGACGATCACGGCATTAAAATGAAGCAATAATTATAAGTATTAGATCTCTTTTTTGTTGTCCTCGTTTAAGTACTTCCTTTATAAAGCTAATTATTTTAAATAAGTATAGTTGCCTTTTTTATCATTGCTAAAAAAGTCGATGTAAAAAATGATCCACTATCGATGAATTTTGTTTCTATTTATTAAAATCAATATGTTATGTTTTTTCTCGTTAGACGGTTCAATAGAGGTAAAATGGTTTTTCGCTCCTGCAATAATGTAAGCGTGGGGGAAGTTGTTGTTTATTTTACTATCTTATTTTTTTGTGTTTTTAATATAAAAAGAGTATTGACAAACTTTAATAAAGAGCTAAATTTATAAACAACGCAGGCGCTATTAGCCTAACGGTTAAATAAAACGTTTGCGTTGTGAATGCGCGATAAAGGCCTTGTAGTTAACCAATGTTAATTGTGAAAGAGGATGCGGGCATCGTTCAACTGTAGTCACGTTTGGGAACCGCATCGGAAGTCGGGTCGCGTAGTTGAAGTACGATCGCGCTGCTGGGAACGAAAGGGGGATACGCGGGTTTGTATCAACCGTTGTATCAAGTGATGTTGTGAGACGGCTAAACATGATGAATATGCCGCTCGACCTGTTTAGATGTGAAGAAAAAAGGCGTTTTGGTTAATAAATCGGAGGGTTTTTTACTACAACAGCTTAATTTCTCGCTTACAAAACAAGTGCATCTAACTGCTACTGTTTTAGTCCACTAACTTAATACATGTTTAACTTATTATCGGTTCGACCTTAAAGCCCTGGCGCAACGTCAGGGCTTTTTGGTTTTATGCGATAAGCGAAGTAAAGATTGAACTAACGCATTAATCGGTAAGAATGTTCCCATAAGTTAAGCAAAGGCCGTTAAACTACCCGTGCGTGATAACGTTACATACAGTAGGAACGGCATGAAAGAAAACAGTGAGCTATTGCGGCTGGAAAACGTCGGCTATCGAACCGACGAAACGACTATTCTAAAAGGCGTCGGATTTAGCCTTAATCCTGGCGAATTTAAGCTGATCACCGGGCCATCGGGCTGTGGGAAAAGTACGCTACTTAAAATAATTGCCTCATTGATAAGCCCAACTGAAGGGAACATTCTCTTTGAGGGACAGGATATTAATGAGCTGTCGCCGGAGGCCTATCGCCAAAAGGTATCTTACTGCTCTCAAACTCCTTCGCTTTTTGGGAACACCGTCTACGACAATTTAGCCTTTCCTTATCTCATTCGTAAAGCCGAGCCGGACAGAAAAAAGCTGGCGGCGGACCTTAAGCGATTTTTCCTTCCTGAAAGCTTTCTTGATAAAGGCGTTAATGAGCTTTCCGGCGGAGAGAAGCAGCGCGTTTCTTTGATCCGCAACTTACAATTTTTGCCTAACGTACTGCTGCTGGACGAAATTACCAGCGCGTTGGATGAAGACAACAAGCGCAACGTGAATGACATTATCCATGACTATGTTCACAACGAGAATATGGCCGCGCTGTGGGTTACTCATGACAGAGGAGAGATCCAACATGTAGATGATGCGATCGTCCTGACGGCGCGCGCTGGAAATGTGCAGGAGGTGAAGCATGAGCCAGCATAATATAACGAACGAGTCCCTTGCGCTGTCGATGCTGCTGGTGCTGGTAGCCATCCTTATCAGCCATAAAGAAAAGTTGGCGTTGGAAAAGGATATCCTTTGGAGCATTGGCAGGGCGGTAGTACAGCTGATTATCGTCGGCTACGTGCTGAAGTACATCTTTGAGCTGAATAACGCGGCGTTAACCGTACTTATGGTGCTGTTTATTTGCTTCAATGCGGCCCTTAATGCGAAAAAGCGCAGCAGGTATATCGACAGAGCGTTTGCGATCTCTTTTGTCTCTATCACCACCGGGGCGGTGCTGACGCTCGTCGTACTAGTGCTGTCGGGTTCCATTGAGTTTGTACCTATGCAGGTTATTCCTATCTCCGGCATGATTGCCGGCAACGCGATGGTGGCGGTCGGGCTTTGCTATAACAATCTGGGGCAGCGCTTTAGCAGCGAGCGCCAACAGATCCAGGAGATGCTGAGCCTGGGCGCAACGCCAAGAATGGCCTCTGACAGGCTTATCAGAGACAGCATCCGAGCGTCGCTCATTCCTACCGTCGATTCGGCAAAAACAGTCGGCTTAGTCAGCCTGCCGGGGATGATGTCCGGCTTGATATTCGCCGGTATCGATCCGGTGATGGCGATTAAGTACCAGATTATGGTGACCTTTATGCTGCTTTCAACCGCCAGCCTGTCGACGATCATCGCCTGCTATCTGGGGTATCGGAAGTTTTATAACCAGAGGCATCAGCTGGTGGTGAGAGAGGTGAAGAAGTAGGGAACGTAGAAGGTAATACCCGCTTGAAAAGCGGGTTTTTAAATGGAGAATCTTTACCGGAAAATGCTTCTGGCCTGCTCACTGTGAAGAGTTAGCCTTGAAGTGGCGAGCTATTCTGCCGAGCCTTTTTGTTAAATAGCCTTTTAAAGGCGGTTTTTTTATTCCACGTTAGCGACATTTTCCTGCATGACTGAAGTGAGAAACGTTGCGATTTTATTCTCAATCTGACTATCGATCGTTCTTAGCCGCAGTAGGCTAATACCGCATTCGTCGAGAATAGCATTTTTTAGCGCGTCGCGTTCGCGCTGCGCTGGGCAGTCATGATGTCCGCCATCTATTTCAATCACCGCTAAAGGTTGCTTTCCTACACGATAGTAAAAAACAAAATCGCAGCTTGCTCCTTGTACCATAAACTCTCGCTGACGTAGCGTAAAACGATCGTCCATACGAGAGACCAGCTGTCTGAGTGGGATCTGTGCGTGTACAGTAAGGACGCGGTAAGTCGGCAGCCTGAGCGTATCGTTGATGAGCTGCGAAGCAATCTGTTCTGAGCGAAAGCGTGAGTCGTTGGGATTAAGTCGTTTTTTCAGTTTATCTAATGAGCGGTCATACTCTTCATAGAGCAGGTCGAATGCGCTGACTACTGGGCTATAATGTACCCGATCGTTATCAGCGTAGTAGGTCATATAGCGAATTAGCGCAGCGATATGCTGATTGTTATTAGTGAATACATTATCACCGGTAACCAGCGTGAAGCGTTTTTGCGCACGTGAAACCGCGACATTGATAAGCTGCGGATCGTCAACAAAGTTAAGCGCCTGCCGATCTGCTTTCTTATCCAGTACGGTGGAAAAAATAATCTCTTCGCATTCGCGTCCCTGAAACTTATGCACCGTAGCGCTAATAAAATCAGTGGGAAGCGCTTGGTTTGAGAGGTCGACCTGAGCATTGTATGGCGCAATAAAACCGCGGCTATCTGCTTCGTCCCATTCTAGTGCCGTAAGCGACTCTAGTTCGCGTAAATTGCTTCTGTTACGCGTATGATTACCTTTAGCGGTCACTACCAGCGATAGGGCTGATTCGCCGTTGTCACGGGTCATTGCGATTAACTGATTGTCATAAAATTGCTTATTGCAGAACTGAATTATTTTTGGATGACAACGATAGTGCTCTTTCAACAAAGTGACGGGCAGCGAGTTGCCGTATAGCTTGAATAGTGAATCCAGCAGGCTGTGGCTGACACAGTCATAATGCGGCGCCGGTGCAAGCAAAGTGGTATTTTCTGGAACATGAGGAAGTTGCTTACGGTCGCCCACTACAATGACGTTTCTGGCGCAGCCTAAGGCTAAAATTCCCGGAACAATATCTTGCTGCGATGCCTCATCAATAATGACGTAATCCAATAAAGCCCCTGGAGCCAGAGAATTAATGATGGAGTGTGTGCTACTACCAATTATCGGATAGCGTTTTAGAAAATTAGTAAAAACCTTCTGATAATTTCCCTCATTGAGGTTGTCATCTGGTGTGATTGATTTCCAAAGATGTGCGCGAAGAAACGCCATGGAATCCTGTGTCAGTTTTTGTTGCAAACTTATCACATCATTATTTTTTAAAGTTTTTTCGTTTTTTATCAGCGCATTTCTGGCCTGTTGTAAACGGATAGCATAATAATGACGCTGTAAGGCAAAGAATATCGACTGGCGTTTCTCCATAGTATTTAAAGGTTTCGTTCTCACAATGCTAAATTTGAACAGGAGTATTAGCCTATTGAGAAAGCTAATACGATTTTCTTTTAGAGACTGGAGAAAGGCCATCAAGTCAGTAATTTTATGCTGCGTCAGCTGATAGCGCTCAATTTTATGATGATGTGTAATGTCGTGAGAATGTAGCCATTGGCTAAGATATTTTTCTTCGATGCTCAGTTCATCAATTTCAGCACGTAGCTTTGCTACGTCATTTTGTGCAAGGAGAAATTCTTTTAACCGCATTACTTGATTAGATATAACGCCGATTTCAGGTGCATTCGTTGGCGGTATTTTGGGGAGCTCGGGCTGAGTGGCGAAAAATTTGAGGCGATTATCCGCACTACCTAATCGAGCTACTACATAATCCAGATTTGCTTTTGCCAGTTTATCGTAAACATTCTCTACGGCAGTGTTGTTATTAGAGACGATTGCGACACTGCAATTCTTGATCAGGATATTGGCGAGGATATTAAGTATCGTCTGGGTTTTTCCTGTACCAGGAGGTCCTTCTATAACTGAAATTTGTGCGCTAAATGCTTTCTCAACAGCCGTCATTTGGCTTTCATTCAGTCCGAAGGGATAGATAATGTTGTTCGGTATGCGTCGTGTTGCATTCTTACTGTGGCAATAAGCTTCTAATGCCGTGTCGGGATGAGCCACAATTTTATCTAACTGATTCAGTATATTCTCTGCGATAGGCTTCTTGTCCTGAGTCGCGTTATGGACACGCTGTCTGGCAACGTCGCGGAAATAGGAAAAAACGTCATCATCTTTTAACGATGTTGCCGGCAGAATTTGCACGTCTTCAGCTTTCATCACATAACATCGTTCCGAGTTTGGATAATAAATAAGAGCATATTTATTACCTACTATTTCGGCGCGAGCGATGGCTCGCACATTAGAGTGGCCTTTTTTGATGAGTAAAGTGCCATTGACAAGCGTAGTGGGTTCGACCTTGCAGGCGCTGAACGGCCAAGTATAAGTTTTTCCTGAATGGAAATGACCAGTCAATTGAAGGCTCTTTGCGCTATTGCTGTAATACAGAGTCCAGTCAGAAAATTGCGCAGTTCTGTCTTGCCCTTCAACGTAAATAATGGTCATTTTCTCTTCTCCATGAGGAATGGGAATGTTCTTGTCTAACTTTGGAGATAATAAGGATAAAAGAAATTTCCCCTAACGGAAAAGAAAAAAGATTATTTTTTATGATTCGTTTTTACTAGCTGTATCAGATGTGTGTTTTATCTTATGGAATATAAATATATTAAATTCTAAAACTCTAAATAATATCTAAAATTATATGGATATTGTCGCCGTTTTTAAACATTTCGGGCTGTTGTACTGTCTGTAATGAAAAAAGGCCGTTGGCTTAATGCCTGATACGGGAATTGATATGTGAAGATGCAGCTAGTACAACCATTTATTATTTAATCATAGGATTAAAAATAGGTTGTTTTTAGACGATATCTAATCGATTTTATGAAAACGGTTTTTTCTTACTTATAGCATCTGATTATATGTCCGCCGAATATTATAATCTCTTAATTCGGCAATGTAGAAAGTAGTTCATTTCATTTTCATCAATAGCCCTGCTTGTACGTGTAGTCTCCCCAGTTTTTCGGTACAGGCCGTAAACAGTGGATGTTATGCCCGTCATTCACTGAAATACTTGAATGCGTCTTCAGATTTGTAGCTATGACGCATGAATCCCTCATTCCGCCGCTTCATAATCACATTTATAGCTTTACATCTATATAGTGTTTAACCTATATTTTCGGGGCCCGTGTGGACGATTAAAACAACGGATACGTTCGATCATTGGTGACTGATATAGACAGAGCCTGCGTGCTTGCGGCGTTAATTGTACTGAAAGAGAAGGGGCCAATGTTGTCCAGACCTTACGCCGATACGGTTAAAGGCGCTCGCTACGGTAATATGAAAGAGCTACGGCTGCTGAGGCGGGGCGAACCAATTCGGGCATTTTTTGCCTTTGATCTTCATCGTATCGCCATTCTGCTTTGCGCTGATAATAAGGTCGGTAACGAGAAACGTTTTTATGATGAAATGATTTCGATAGCCGATCGGGAATTTATGAACTATCTGAATAAATTAGAAGAGAAGGAGTAACGCCATGGGCAGAACGCTGGAACAGCTTCTCGCAGATGAAAAACCGAGCGTCGTGGCCGAAGCTCAGGCAATGGCTAAGGATATCCTGCTCAATATTCATCTTGCTGAACTGCGTGAGAGGGTGCAGAAAACCCAAGTGGAAATGGCACAGGAGCTGGGCATCAAGCAGCCTACCGTCGCGGGAATGGAAAAGCCGGGACGCGACCTGAAGCTTTCTACGCTTAAACGCTACGTTGAGGCAGCGGGCGGTAAGCTGCGGCTTGACGTTGAGCTGCCGGACGGGTCGCATTATGGATTTGTTTTGTAAGCAGTAAAGTGGGTCGTAGTGTAAATTCTTCTGGCGCAGCCCGGATACGGAAGCTGCGCCGCATTTTGTTTATTCAATCCGCAATAATCCTTTTAACTGCAAAAACAGTTTTCTATCATCGACCTTCTTACCACGAACTAAGCTCTCGCCTGCACGAAATGCTTCATGGCCTGAAAGAAGCGCCTGATGTATCAGGACGGTCACCGTTTTACCGGCAACGCCGCCTTTGAAAACTGCCGGATCTGTCCTCTGATGGATTAAGGCTTTCTTCACGCTTTATTGCGCTAAGGAAATCACAATGAATCTGATGAATAATTGTGCATCGCCCGCCGCAGATGTTATATTAAAATATAATATCCGGAGGTGCTCTATGTATACCACTCGTCTGAAAAAGGTTGGCGGATCTGTCATGCTGGCGGTTCCTCCTGCCGTGCTGAAAACGCTGGGGCTGTCGACGGACAGCGAAGTGGGCATGACCATTGATAATGGCTGCCTGATTATTGAACCTCAAAAACGTCCCCGCTATTCGCTCGAAGAACTGCTGGCGCAGTGCGATCCGCATGCTGAAATAAGCGAAGAGGGTCGGGAATGGATTGATGCGCCTGCGGTGGGCAAGGAGATCCTGTAAATGGACAGAGGGGAAATCTGGCTCGTTTCACTGGATCCCACCAGCGGCCATGAACAAAGCGGAAAACGTCCGGTACTCATCGTGTCGAAGGCATCATTTAACACATTCACCCGGTTGCCCGTTGTTGTCCCTGTGACCAGCGGCGGAAACTTTGCTCGCGAAGCCGGTTTTATCGTCTCACTGGACGGCGCGGGAACAAAAACAACGGGCGTGATCCGCTGTGACCAGCCCAGAACCATTGATATGGGGGCCCGAAATGGTAAGCGACTGGAACGTATACCAGACGCTGTCGTGAATGAAGTGCTGGCCAGACTGGAAGCCATTCTGGGCTGATGTTTTTTATGTGATTGAGAGATTCTGAAAAGCAAAAAGCCTGCTACAAAGCAGGCTTTTCTGAATTTGGCTCCTCTGACTGGACTCGAACCAGTGACATACGGATTAACAGTCCGCCGTTCTACCGACTGAACTACAGAGGAATCGTATAGACAGGGCGCATCATATCCGCCAGCCCGGGCGCTGTCAACCGCTTGGAAACCTCGTTAAGCGCGTTTGCTTATACTTCATCCAAAAAGGGCGCGATCCGTTTCTATTTTAGCCATTTTGATACTTTTTGGGCCTAATTTTATTTTTTCTACGCGGCTGGAAAAGCTACATATCTTTAGTCAGAAATATTCTCATACGGGTATAGCTATTGAAAAAAGTAATATAGACTTTAAGTCAAGGTGGCCGAGGCTGCAGAGAGTGGGTATTTAGCCATTGCTTTCAATTTCACTTTTCGCAGCGGCATAATATTTGATGGCTAAGTGGTGGGCGAGTGCGTTTATTTAATTCCATATCATTAAAACCGCTAGTGACGCTGCTGTTTGTGCTGCTGTTGACGATTACGCTAAGTTCGGCGCTGTTTCTCCAGTTTCGCAATGAATTGCGCATTTTTGAAAGGCTTAGCGACCGCGTGACGGCGACGCACATTGAGTCCGTTGGCACCCATCTTTTCAACTTTATGGAAGTTCCTATCCAGTCTAACGCGGCCGTTGAAATGGTAATGCGGGAAGTTCTGGATGCCCCTAAAGATACGCTGGAAGAGTTTGAATCACCGCTGAAGAGCACGATGGAAAAAATATTTCCCAATATGCCTCAGCTCAGCCTGATTGCGTTTGGTTCGGTTAACGGGAATTACATTGCGGTTGACAGAGGCACTGAAAATGGCAATTTTCGACTGCTGTTAAAAGACGCTAGGACTCACGGCGTAATGAACTTCTATTCGGGGATGAGCATTCAAAGTCCGATTATTAATAGCGTTAACCACTACGATCCTCGTCTTCTGCCTTGGTACCGTGATGTAGAAATTAATCGCCAAGCTGTCTGGACTACGGCCTATTGGGACCTCAACAAGGTTAGGGAACTGACGATTTCTTATAACAGCCCCGTCTATGACGCCAACAGGCGGTATGTGGGGGTCGTCTCCAGCGACATCAAGGTTGAGCGCTTTAATCAATATTTACGTTCTATCCCCAGCTTGGGCAACGGCGTGATATTCGTTCTGGATGGCGACAACGAAATGATTTCTTATTCGTCGAACGATAAGCTCTATAACGCGCCGGAGAGAGGAACGTTACTACACGATAAGGCTAAGCTTCGTACCCCGCTGGACAGCACTAACCCCATTATTCACACCATGGCGCCCTATTTGGTTGACAGAGGGCTGGATAAGTTCACTTTTACTTTGAATGGTGAAATATTTCATGCTCGAGTTGCTCCCTTTGGCGCTTCGCTGGGGCTAAAAGATTGGCGGATCGTTGTCGCCGTACCTCGAAGTGACTTTATTGGCAGGCTTGACGCCGACAGGCGTACAACTATTTTCCTTATTTTAGGCGTATTTCTGGTTGGCATAACTCTGGCCTGGGTTGTTTTATCAAAAGTGACCACACCGATATTGGACGCAGCCCGACAGGCGAAGCTGCTTGCCCGGCAGGAGTGGTCTCCGTCCCACGAGTCGGGCTTTCAGCTTAAAGAAATCCGGCAGCTTAATAATGCGTTTAACGAGATGTCATCCCGGCTGTCAGCGGCCTTTTCGTCCTTGAAACATCAAGTTAACTACGATCCCGTGAGCGGGCTTTTAAGCGCCGAAGGGCTGTTGGAACAAATGAAGGCTCTCGATTTCTCGGGGAAAAAGCCCAAGTGGCGTGGGTTGATAATGCTAAGCCTGGATAATATTAGCGACGTCAACAACACGCTAGGCTATCAGAAAGGTGAGTGGCTGTTGGGCGAGTTTGCGGCGTCCTTAAACGCTATTGTGCCTGAAGGCGCGCTGCTTGCCCGGGTCAACGACGTCGAATTTGCCGTCTGCTACCCCGAAAGCCACCAGGGCGATATTCTGAAAGATAAAATTCCGAAATATGTTCATCTCTACACCCACTCTCAGGGCAGTGAGCACCTGATGTTTGTCGGTAATATTGCTTTCGTTGATGAAACGTTTGACGACGAATCCTTAACGGAGTATCTGCGTAAAGCGTCTCTGGCACTGGTGAGCGCACGCAAAAAGGGTACCGGCGCCTATGAAGTATATCGGCCGGAAATGATGACTCAGGCAGTTGAGAATACTCGAATGCTGTCGGAATTAAGCCAGGCGCAGTTTAATCAAGAACTGCTGGTCTACTTTCAGCCTATCGTTGAGTTGCGCGACGGCAGAGTTATCGGCGCGGAGGCGCTGATCCGCTGGCGGAGTAGGGCCTATGGCATGGTGGCTCCCTACGTTTTCATTCCTTTAGCGGAAGAGTCTGGTCTTATTCTCTCTATCGGCCGCTGGGTGCTAAAAGAGTCGTGTCGCCAACTGGCGTTGAAGATTTCTGCCGGCTGGCCGAAGGACTTTATGATTCATATCAACGTTTCTGCCCGTCAGCTTATGCAGCCTGACTTTTATGATTCCATTGTAGAATCGCTGCGCGAAAGCGAGCTTTCTCCATGTAATCTTGCTCTCGAACTCACGGAATCCATTCTGGTAGAGAAGGGAACCATCATTGGCGAGCAAATTGCGAAAATCAGGGCATTAGGGCTTTCGGTCGCGATCGACGACTTCGGTTCCGGCTTTTCCAGCCTTTCTTATTTATATCGTCTACAGTTTGATTGCCTGAAAATTGATAGAGACTTCGTCTGTGGCGTACTTGAAAGCGGCAGGAGCGAAGCGATCGTCTCTGCTGTCGTGCGACTGGCTGACGGGCTATCCGTACCGCTGGTTGCAGAGGGTATTGAAACCGAGGAGGCTGCCGCGAAGCTATATCACTTGGGCTGTAAACGCGGACAGGGTTACTATTTTGGCAGACCGATTCCGTTGGATGAATGGGAAAAGCCTGAGGGAGATGGCAAGAGAGGGTGAGGCTTGTATTGCCTCTGATAACGAAAAAGCCCGCTTTAAAAGCGGGCTTTTGAAATTTGGCTCCTCTGACTGGACTTGAACCAGTGACATACGGATTAACAGTCCGCCGTTCTACCGACTGAACTACAGAGGAATTACTTGAACGCCGCGCATCATATCCGGCTGTGCTCACCCTGTCAACGCTAAATTTTTATCTTTTATCTAAGTGCTCATCAACTGAGCAAGCCGAACGTTGTTTGAGCAAGGATAGGGGGCATGGATATGCCGATGGTACGAATGGTAAAAGTGGCGGTAATAGACGGATGAGGGCGAGTGTATAAATAATAGTCGATAGAACGCGAGTTTGCTTTAAATTAAGATGTACGTTTCTTTACTCGAACAGCCATCTATTTCATAAGGTGATTTTCACTAATCGAGAAGATGGAGAAAAAAGCATCAATACCAATAACGAAAAGCTCCATCTACCAACTTTTCGTTATTGAACTGTAATATTTATATTCTATTAATATTAATAATTAGGGGGTGTTGAAAATAAGGTGCTACGTCAGAAGATCTTTTTATACGGAATTGATTTTTTAACCTTAAAAGACGTTACTTTTACTTTCTATATATTTTGGCCGTTGGCAGCTAACAAAACACCCGACCTGAGGAAGGCACAATGTAAGTATTACTGAACCATCAGAGTAGGCAATTCTCTGGCTTGCTAATTAACAGGCACAGACAAACCGCAACGGCGTTCCGTTAGTCAACTAACTCAAACAGCAGGTGAACCCTAGCTTAATCAACGCTCTTGAAGCGTCGAATTATTTCACTTGGTACCAAATAGACTTTGGAACTTTGCCCAAATCAAAAAGCTTACCAGCAACCAGCTCTGCACGACGGTGATCGGCAGCGCGATACATATTAGCCAAAATACTATTATCAGACAAAGAATAGTTTAGCTTATCGTAAAGACGCTCTAAGCTATCTTCGTTAGAACACTTACGAAACATCATTAAATAATCAATATCACTCATTATAGGCTACTTTATATTTAGCTCTGCGTGCGTAAATACGTGCATTGATTAATGCATCTCTAATGTCATACAACGCGCAGAGGTAATGGATTGAGAGTAATCAGCGACGGCATTAAAGTAAATGCCATCTCTGATATCATAGTCCGTTGGTAGAAAATGAACAAGCACTTATAGCGTTATTATTGCAATAATATGCAGTTAGTAGCTTAAGCTCAAAATTCTACGGGCTTCAATTTCTGTGATGTCCTTATGCTCCCCAAGAGGAAATAAGTTAAATCTTTTTAAATAGTTAATTGCATCATCAATGGATGATTCCGGTATCCCATACGCTCTCAGACTGGTCATTATTCCCATATTTTCAAAAAAACGCTTGGTTAGAGATATCGCACTATTTATCCGTTCGTCTTCATTGCCGTCCGTTAATCCCCAAACTCTGTCTGCGTATTGTAATAGTTTCAATCGCTTGTTTTTTCTTTGTACTTCCAAAACGGAAGGCAGTATTACTGCAAGGGTTTGAGCGTGGTCAAGGCCGTGATATACCGTAAAATAATAGCCCATCCGATGAGTAGCCCAGTCCTGAGGAACGCCCAGACCAATCAGGCCGTTAAGCGCCTGTGTCGCACTCCACATAATGGAGGCTCTGACGTCGTAGTTCTGTCGGTCAGCCAGCGCCTTAGGGCCTTCTTCGATCAGCGTCAGCATTAATCCTTCCGCATAGCGGTCTTGCACTTTTCCGTAAACCGGGTAGGTAAGGTATTGCTCGGTAACGTGTACGAAGGCGTCGACAACACCGTTAGCAATCTGTTTTTCCGGCAGAGTGTAGCTTTTTTTCGGGTCGAGAAGGGCAAAGCGAGGGAAAAGCAGAGGATGCTTATGGCTTAGCTTGGCGTTAAGGTCTGAACGGCTTATAACCGCAGTGCCGTTCGTTTCAGAACCGGTTGCGGGGAGCGTTACTACACAGCCAATGGGAAGCGTCTGCTTTAAAGGGACGTTTTTTGTCCAGCTGTCCCATGCGTCGCCTTCAAAGTAACGAGCGGCGGCAATAAATTTTGTCCCATCAATAACGGAACCTCCGCCGACGGCGAGAAGAAAATCGATTTTTTCTTCTTTTGCGATGCTTACGGCTTTCATCAACGTATCGTATTGGGGATTTGGCTCTATCCCGCCAAATTCAATGTACTGTCTTGCGCCTAACGCGTGTTTTACCTCATCAAGCGTGCCGAATCGTTTCGCGCTCCCGCCTCCGTAGGTTATCAATACTTTGGCGTCCGCAGGGATTTGAGCGTCAATGTCCTTAATTCGCCCTTCACCAAAAAGGATCCGCGTTGGATTGTAGTAATCAAAGTTAAACATCGTTATCTCCCAATAGCGGGCATATATAAAGCTATGCGCTGAGTGGCTTGACCTTCAAGGTACTTCTGTAAGCACCGTTTATTGATGCTTATTTTAGTGAGGGATATAAATATAGCCTATTTGCACCAGCCGCTTTACTGACGTGGGATAAATTATATTTCATTTTTATTTTCTTGTTATAGAAGGAGTAATTTTGAGATTGCGTGCAGATTTAATAAATAGTGCAGGAATGTATGAAGCGGAGCAATATCGGGGACAAAAAAGCCGACCCTAAGGTCGGCTTTGCAATGCGGTGATTAAAGGAACACGCCGCCGGACTCGCCCAGCTTCTGATCGCCGGCCTTAGGCTTAGCTTTTGCCTTTGGCTTGGATGAGGTTGCTTTGGCCGGCTCAGCCTTGGCCTTATCGGCTTTAGCTTCGACTACCGGAGGGGCTAAGCGTGCGACAGCGCCTTTATCTACGGCTTCGATTTTACCGCTTTCGATTACGCCGTAAGAGATTTTGTCTTTAATTGAGGTAATCACGATGGTCGCGACTTTCTCTTCAGCGGCGCCGAGCACTTCACCCGTATCCGGATCGACCAGCTCTTCGCCCTGAGAGTAAATGTCAAAACGGTCGCCGTCATAAACCATGGCTTCGCCGCGGTTGATAATAACCTGACCGTTCGCCACGGCAACGACTTTAGCCGGCGTCAGCTTGTTAACGATTTTATCGGCGATAACGTCGCTAATTTGCTTACGCGCGGTTTCAATGTATCGGCCGCTTTGCTCAAATACCGTAGAGTCAGACCACTGAATGCCGTGGGTTGCCGCTTCCAACAGGGAGTAGCGAACGGTGACCTTGGTTTTTGACGAACTGGAGACGTCAAATTCGCCAGTCAGGTCAACGCTGGTGACTTTGGTGGTCGTTCTTACGCCGGCTTCGGTCACGTTAATGACCAGCAGATAGTCAGCGGGTAGGGCGGTTTGGCGAACGTCGATGGAGTTGTTCAAACGGCCTTCCAGAAACTTCTCTTCTGCTTCAAAAGCCTTGTCGTTAGTCGCGCTGCGATCCAGTACGGTGAAGCGCTGTGACTGAACGATACGGTCAGTGATTTCCTGACGAAGCGTATTGGCGAACGCCGAACGGCTGCGGTTGCCGGTAGTGATAATCGCCAAACGATCGCGCTTTGAAGCCGCTTGAGACGTTTTGCGTTCTACCTTATCGATTTCAACGGTCAGAATAACCGTACAGCCTTTGGCATCGCAGTCGCGCGTTTTAACCTTATAGCCTTTTACCGTACCTGCGCTGCGCGTGTCTATCTGTGCGCTTTTGCCGGTATTTACGGTAACGTCGCGGTTGGCGTTTCCGCCTACGTTAACGTCAAGGTTTTCGGTGTAGGTAGAGTCGCCGGCCTTGTTGCTGAGAAACGAATTGTCGTTGTTCTTCGTATTCTCAACGTAGGTGCCTTTTCCTTCCACGTTAACGTCGGCTTTGTCTTTGATACGGACATAGTCACCCGCACGTTCAGACTGCGTTTTTACGGTCATTCCATTCACCTGACGAACGGCGTCGGCCAGAGCGGCATCGACGGCTTTTTCGTAGGTTTCACCGTATCCTTGTGCTTCGACGGTTTCAATTTTTGCAAAAGCAGAAGATGAAAACGCCAGAAGTCCTACAAGTACCAAGATCCATTTTTTCATTAGCAAGCCCTAATGGATGAAACAAACTTATGCGGCACAGCCCAATCTCTTGTCGGGCGCGCCGCTCCTAGGCATTCCGTCATTACCAGCTGGCGGTGCGATTGTCGCCGCGCTTGATGATGGGATACTCTTTTTCCCAGTAAGCCAAACCGTCATCGAGGTTGGTCAGCGTCAGCTGGAAGTAGTATTCAACCTGCTGAGTGCTGGAGTTTACGGTACGGTTTTGCTGAATGATCTTACCGGTCAGCGAGAAGTCAGGTGCGATAACGCGGCCGTCTTTCTTAACGGTTTTCTGGTTGACCATCTTGGAATTACGCAGCTGGCGCACTTTACGGGTCATCTCATCTTCCGGACCGTTGGCGCTAATTGCCGTAGTCACTACGAAACGGCCAGAGTTTAGCAGGCTGGTGCGGATTTTCTTGGTCAACTGATCGGTATCGATACGCTGATCGGTGTCGTTGATAATGCCGGTAACCGTCAGTACATAACGACCGCCCTGCGGATGAACCAGCAGGTCGGAGCTCAACATGTCGTCAACCATGTTGGTCGCCGCCATTTCGAAGTCCTTATAGTCCAGGCCCATAATGGCTACGTTATCGTTTTTGCTGTCGACGTAGTAGGCGCCATCCTGCGCACATCCAGCGAGAGAAAGGGCTACTGCCGCGGCAAGAAAAGTCTTTTTGTTAAAAATAGTCATCATAACGTTCTCAACATAAGTTTAGGGTTATTACGATATCGATCCCTCAAGGGAAATTCTACATCGCATTCTTACTGGTTAATACGTCCACTTTAGGCTGCATCAGCGAATTTATACTGCGCACATAAACGACCACGGGCTGTGGCGTTGCCGGCAGATCGACGGTGATAGCTGAACCTCCTGAAGGAGCAATCTGAATCTTTTGACTGCTGGGCCATTTGACATAGGCAACCTGAAAATCGTAGGGAAGCGTATGCCAGCTGCGGATATCGGCCTGAGTGGTGACTGCCTGGGCAATCCCTGTGATAGCGCCGAGGATCCTGACCGTTTTATTATCCGAGTTCATCATCGTCGCCTGCGCTGCCGTCTTCAGAACGGCGCGAGTGAGCTCTTTAATAAGGATTCCGGTAAATTCCGTTTTAAATTCACCCTGAATGATTTTATCCATTTGGGCGAAGGATTCCGTTTTAGTCCCTCCATTGACTGAAAGATAAGGATACGCCGGGCTGCCTGATTCCAGCGTCGGTAGTGCAATACCCGCGTAGGCTACGCGTTTGGTTAATAAAATCAACGGTAAATCAATGCGCCGTTCGACTTTCTGAGCCGCCGCGCCGTTTTCAAAAATCACCCAGACGCCGGGCGGAACGCTGCGGCCTTTGCTGTTCGCCAGACTGAGGTCTGAGCGAATCTGACGGTTGCGCGTTAGCGCATAGGCGCGCTTAAGGCTTTCCTTGGCTTTGGCCAAATCGCCTGCGCTTTCGTTATTAATCAAGAAATAAAGGCCGTGCAGATAGAGAGAGGCGGGGTTGATATAGCCATCATAGGGCTTCCACTTGTCAACATCGATCCCTGATCCTTCCAGCGTTTCCATTGATTTTTTATACGTATCGCCCAGGTTATTGCTTTTTATGGCGCTTTTCTGCTCATTGATCTCTTTTGAAAAATGTTCCGCGGCCCTGCGCTGGCGGTCGTCAACCCGGTTCCACTCTACGCGGGCGTTGTTAAAATCGGCCTGTTGCCAAAAGTTCAGCGCCTTATAGGTATTCACCATCACTCGGTCATAAACGCGCGGAGAGTAGTCCATGACGTTGTCGTTGACAACCATAGACGCAGCCTGGCTGAAGCCGGACGCCGCGATGTTTTTGGTCTCATCCTCTTTAATCAGAAGCTCTGCGCCGTCAAAAACTTTGGTTGAACGGTCCAACTGGTTGGTCATGCGAAGCAGGGCGCCCGCTTCCAAAGACCACAGCAGGTTTGTCGCTTCGCCGCTGCCGGATACGCCTTCATCCAGCGCAATTTTTTCCGCCATTTCAATCTGACCCTGAGACAGGGAGTAGTCAAGGTTTTTACGTGAGGGGGGATTAGCGCAGGAGGCTAGAGTTAGGGCGATGCCACAGCAAAGCGATATACGTGAGATCTGATTTTTCATAAGGTTTCTATTATTGGTAGTTATTATGTTGTCGTATTTTTTTCGTCGTATTAAAGCCGTATCGTTTGATAAATGGCTAAAAGGGCTTCCCTGCCGACTTAAAATAAATCTGCGCTGGGTTGCCGAACCGAGAGACGTACTTTCTTTTTGGCTTATTGCCTTCTCAGTTTTCCTTAATGCCATTTCCATCAATTAAACCTCCGCCACAGCTGAATAAACTGCTGTTGGTAGAGATTTAAAAGATCGGGATTGTCCGTTACGAGCACGTTTTCATAGTTATGTTGAGATGCGCTCTTCGTCCAATTAAAGCTGCCGTTAAGCAAATAGCGGCCGTCAAAAATCGCGAACTTATGGTGCATATGATAGGGCGTATCGTCCATGACGATAGAAATGCCCTTACGCATCAGATAGTCGATATCGCTGCCGCGGTCTTCCGACTTATCGTCATCAGTAATAATTCTGATTTTAATATTTCGCTGATGGGCACGCATAATAGCGTCGGTGATATCATCATCGGCGATAGTGAATACGCAGATGTCAGCGCTTTGCTTTGTATGGGAGAGGAGGGCGCAGATTTTATCGCGACAGGCGTTGCCGGGAGAAAAAAAGGCAGTGCTGTTAACCTGTTTTTGCTGGCCGGAGAGGTCCAGCGTTTTAACAACCGTTTCCAGCCACTTCAGCACTGGCTGAAGATCGGTCGGAGCGGTATCGAGATGGTCACGTACCAGATCGAAAGCGCGATTGCGCATGAATCCATACTGCTCCGCCGTGAGCGACTGGCTGATTTCCCTTAACTGGATACGCTCCCCCTGGCTTAACGAAAGATCGGCCAGCGAGTCTTCGAGGTAGCGTTCCAGCTCTTTATTTTCCATTGTCCTTTTTCTCATCCATAAAAAGAAAAATTGAAATGCTTTACATAATTTTTATTACTTTATTACCCTGCATATCAGTGATTTTTTACCTTTTAGTCAATATGCCGTCCTAGTTTGCGGGAATCGGTTACCAAAAGAAAGGGGATTAACTGAAAAATTACTTATAACGAAAGCGAATATCGCTAAGAGGGAAATATGCGAAATGAAGTCCTTCTTTGACGTTAATTTTTTCGCGCAGCTTCTGCCTTTAATTCTCTGATATCAATTCGTTAACGAGTGTTTTATTTTTTTAACCTATCCCTTCTCTTGGTGAATACGGCATAAAGAACGCCAGCCGCCGCGCCGGCGATGTGGCTTTCGGTTGAAATATAGGGATCGCTGGGCAGCAGGCCAGCCGCAATGCTGCCGTAATAAACGAGTACTAGCAGTGCAAAAAGCAGATCCAACAGCCTTCTGCGAGTGATTGCCTGAGCTAAAAGCAGCGCCCACAGGCCGAAAATCCATCCGCTGGCTCCAATATGATAGGCCGGACGGGCGAATAGCCAGACCAGCAATCCGCCGATAAAAATAATAGTCAGACTGGAGAACAGATAGTCCCGTATTGAATGCGTCATTAACAGCGCGCTGAGGAAAAGCAGTATCGGAAGGTTGCTAAAGAGATGCCTCCAATCGCCGTGAATAAACGGAGCCAGCGGGATCCCCCATAGTCCGTCCAAGCTGCGGGGCAGGATCCCCAGCGTCGCAAGCCGGCCGCCAAAAAGCGTATTGGCGCACTGAATGAGAATAAGCAGGGCCGCTAGAGCGGCCAACGTATAAACGCGATGCTTAAGCCAGGTCTTCACCCTATGCTAGTTCCTCAATGCCTGGACGCTTTCAACCAGCGATGCCAGCTGAACAACAACGCGATCGCCGACGTCTGCGTTATCGCCGCCCAGCGCCTTGTTTTTCATAAAGTCGCGCTTAATTTGCTGCCAGCGCAGGGTCTCTTCCGGCGACATGGTGTCTCGAATTTCCGCCAGCTTAAGCAGGTTCTCTTCTGCGCCTTGAGTCAGCAGCTGCGCTTCTCCCAGATAGTGATCGTCAAGGATCTGGCGAATTTCTGCGGCGTTCATCACCGCCGAGATCTTCTCGGCCAGCTTGTTCATGTTGCGGTAGCTGCCCTGAAGCTTAAAGGGCGGTTCGGTTCGGTACTTATCCGACTGCGCGGCGCTGGCGATGTACTGCTGGTTGACCTTCAGCACCACGTCGCGCAGTGAAATCATGCGTTCCAGAATGGCGACGATCTCGCTAATTTCCGCTTCGCTATACTGATAGCTTAGCGACGTTGCGGAGAACGGCTTGCCCATGGCCTTATCGACAAACAGATAGAGATCGTTCATATCCCGCAGCGCCAGCGGCGCCAGCACAGGATTGGACGTCAGGCTGTTTTCTATATAGCTTAAGGCAAAGGCCTCTTCCATTCCGCCAAGCACTTCGCCCAGATTGTAGATGTCCGCCCGGTTGGCCAACATGTCGGGAATTTTGAATACCTCGCCGGATTCCGTATACGGGTTGCCGGCCATGACGACGCAGAACTTTTTGCCGCGCATGTCGTAGGTTTTGGTCTTTCCTTTCCAAACGCCCTCGATGCGCCGCGTTCCGTCACACAGCGAAATAAACTTCTGCAGGAACTCGGGATGCGTATGCTGAATGTCGTCCACGTACAGCATCACGTTGTTGCCCATTTCCAGCGCCAGGTTGAGCTTTTCCAATTCCTGGCGGGCGGTGGCGTTCGGCGCCTGCTCGGGGTCGAGAGAAAGCACGTCGTGCCCCAGAGCAGGACCGTTGATCTTCATAAAGATCAGGCCCAGGCGGTTAGCGACGTACTCCATCAGCGTCGTTTTGCCGTAGCCGGGCGGAGATATCATCAGCAGGAGGCCCATCAGGTCTGTCCGCTTGTTTTCACCGATGGTGCCGATTTGCTTAGCCAGGTTATCGCCGATGATAGGTAGATACACGTCGTTAATCAGCTTGTTGCGAACGAAGGAACTTAGCGGCTTGGCCTTAAATTCGTGCAGGCGCAGGGCGTTTCTTTGCTCATTTAGCGCCTCCTGACGCAGCGACTGATAGCGCTGATAGCCGGGAATGAAGACCTTACGCTGTTTGCGCATGCGTACGAAGTAGTCGTCTAACCTCAAGTGCAGAGACCTGTCGACGATAAGCGGATGTTCGCCCATCAGATCGCTTACCGTGAAGTGCAAATCGGCTTCGCTAAAGCGGGCAGTGGCCGATTTGTCCAACAGCGTGAGAACAACCGCTTCGGCAACGTAGTCGCACAGCGAAGCGTATTCCGGCAGAGAGCATAGCCCCTTGAGCCAGTTTTCTATCAGCGACCAGCGCTGGGCGTAGCGATGGCCCAAGTTCTGCTGGGACTGAATAAAGTCGCGCCACATGTGGGCCTGCGTCAGCCTGGCCTGTAGCCCTTCCAGCAGCGTTTTAGCATATTTGCTAAACGTAAACTCAAGGGGCGAGCGTCCCAGCGCTAGGCTGAGATATTCGGCAGCCTGGTGCTGTTGGTAAGGCTGGCAGCTTATCGGATTTTGCTCAAGGAACAGGCTTAACTCGGCCTCTATTTCCGCCTGCAGATCGAGCAAGCCTGAGTCGTGCCGGAACAGCTGTAAAATATTAAGGCTGGTGCGTGCGCGCTCCGGCCACAGCGACGGCAGCTCCTGCTTTTGTACGTGCTGCCAGAACAGCACCGCCAGGCCGCGCGCCAACGGGTTAAAGCGCAGCAAATCCGCGCTTTGCCCGACCGGAATCAGCTTTTGTAAAATCGCGACGGCGTCATGGTCGTGAATGCCTTTTTCATACCCTTCGCGGTAGCGCGGCGCGGCGAAGTCTCGTACGGCTTTTTCCAGCGCTTCCGGCTGATTAAGCAGGCTGGTCAGCGACTCCAGCGTTAGCCCGTCCTGCTCTTTGCTTGCCGCGTAAATCATCGAATAGGCCAGATACTCAGCGCGATAAACGCTGTCGGACTCAGACTCTATCGAAATTGGCCAGTAATCTTTCAGCTCGTCGAGTTCAGGCGTATTCAGCGGTTCCTGATAGTCGGTACCAGTCAGGTGTAGGAACAGGCGATCGCCGTGGGGCAAAATCGTGAGATCCAGCTCCTGCGTGTTGACGCTGAAACGATGGCGAGGGCCTAGTTTGATAACGCTGCCGTCGTTTTCAAAGATTTCCGACTTGTCCCTCAGGCTGCGGATAGCCTGATCGCGGGCGGCTTTGAACTTGGCGTCGATGTCGTCCGCTTTGACGCTGTCTTTCAGATCCCTTAGTCGCTCAACGATTTCCCTCGTTTTCAGCGAAAGAGGATCGGAGGCAAAGAACGCATTGAGCTCGTCCTGCGCGTTAAACTTGGCGGTTCGTCTGCGAATGCTGTCCAGCAGGCGTTCGGCGGCGACCTGAAGGTTTTGCGCCTTGCGTTGGCGCTCGTCAAGCAGCGCCTGCTTGTGGGTTTCAAACGTTTCCAGCAGCTCTTCGCGCTTGCCGAGAATGTCGTTTAGAAACTCATCGTGTTCGCTAAATTGGCTTTCCAGCTCTTCAAGCTGAACCAGCAGCCTTGAAAGCTGTTCATCGCAGCGCTCTGGGTCGGTTGCCAGCGAGAGCGCGTTGGCGATCCCCTGGCTGAACAGCTTGAACTGGGCGCCGAACTGAGCGACGGACTCGGTTGAGGTTTGCTCTTTACGGCGCTGCTGTAGCCGGGCTCTGGCCTGATTAAGCCGGGCGTAAATCTCTGAAATGGACTCAATGATGCGCGTTTGCTGCGTAGTGTCTTCAAACCGAAGCGACGCCATCAGGTTGGAGAGCATGTCCAAGTCTGCCGACATGGTGTCCATTTCGGCCATTGGCTCGGCCAGTTGGGCGCTGTTGACGGCCTCCTGGGTTTGCTTTTCCAGATTTTGCAGGCGCTGATTGAAAGGGACAAGCGCCGCATCGCCGGCAAGAAACGACGCCGTCGCCAGCGAGATACGCTGCTGGCTTTCCGCCAGCTGTTTTTCCATCTCGTCTAAGCGTGCCAAATCGATATAGCGGTAGTCGCGCAGGGTGATAAGGTGGCCGCGCTGGACGCTCAGGGCGTTTAGCGCATCAACGAACTGCTGCGCGTCGGTCCAGCTGTCCGGCAGCATGGCGGACAGCAGCTGCTTTTGGCGCGTCGTCGCTTCGTTCATCGCGCGTACGGACTGGCGGCGAATGCTTTCTACTTTTTCGTATTCGTCCAGCACCAGCTCGCCGGTTTGGGCGATTTCTTTAAGCAGGATGGCGGCAAACAGGCTGTGCTCATCGTTAAGCCAGTAGTAGATGTCAATCAGGCGACGGGCGTCCTGACTTAGCTTTTCATAAAGCTGAGAGGAGATCTGCTGCTGTTCGATCTCTCTGGCGATGTGGTAAAGGTCGGAAATCCCTCGCACCAGCTCGGCGTTGCCGATGCGGCCAAAGAAGCTGTTCTTGGCCGGCTGGCGCGCCGCGAATTCTTCCGAGTAGAAGGGCGTTTGCCAAATCTGCATGGGATGAATGCGCGTTGGCTCGTCGGACTGACCTTCAAACAGCACCATTTTGCCGTCTTCCAGCATCGCGTAGCCGTGACCGAACAGCGGATTTTGCAGCCTGCGTTCGATCATGTTGTAGTTGAACAGCGCCAGTCGGCCTCGGTTGGGCTCATAAAATATGTACATGACGTCTTCGCCGTTTGGCGAACGCCTCACGCGGCGAAAGCGCATGCCGTCCATCGGCTGGTCGAAGGTTTTGTACTCGCCGTTTTGCAGGTAGTAGCCACCGGGGAAAATGATGCCGTGGTCTTCCGGCAGCTGGATACAGGCCTGTCCGATGGCGTCGATGCGCTGGACCGTTTGCGTCAGTGTGTTATAGACCAAATAGCGCCAGCTCTCTTCACGGTAGGGCAGCACTTTGATAAGGATCAGGCTGCCGGTTTGCGCATACTCGATTTGGGCGTCGTCCAGAGATTGGGTTTTATCCAGCACCGCTTCGCGATAGATCCCCAGCCCGTCCTCGGTGTTGTTTTCACACTTGATGGTCAGATCGCCGCCGATGGTTTCCACAAACACCGTATCAAGGATGTTCATGTGTGGATGTCGGCCGTTAACGGCATTTTCTCGCGTGGTTTTGTGCCATTCAAAGTCGTAGGCAGGGGGAAGGGCGATGTCGCGCTCGCCGCGGTTATCGATATAGCGGATTTCCGTCTTATCGCTTGAGATAGACCAGCGGAACACGCGGATGTCGGAGATGCGCTCGCCTATTTGAAAGCTGGCCAAAAGTTTGCCGTCGCGCTCGACCAGCTGTAGCAGCTGCGTGTTCTTGTAGTAGGTATAAAGCTCGTTGAAGTCCTGCACGAAGCTTTGAACGTTTAAGAACGTACCGGCCAAGGGGACGGACTCGACGTCGTACTCGCCGTTTTCCTCTTTTAACCGATAGAGAGAGAACACGTCTTCGATGCGGGTTTCTCTTTTTAGCCCGATAAAGACGTTATAGCCAAACAGCAGCCAGTCGCCGACGCGAACAATATCGCGGGCGACGCAGTTGTTTTCGGTACGAATACGAATGCGGCCGATGGCGTCCATTTGGCTTTTGCCAAACTCTTCCAGACGCCGGGCATTGAGCACGGCGGCTTTCTCATGCAGCTGTTGACCCTGTTCAGACAGCCGCTTGCGTAAGATATCGTAGGCGCCGCCTTCGGCAACGGCGTTATCCAATAATTCCTGTTCGCGCTGGTTTGTTTGACTGTCTGACATAGCGTGTAGCATTCCCTTTAACGATTCTACGCGCGCAGCCAGCGGGCTTACGCGCTTCATAAGACTGACTGAGATAAGAACACGGCGCCGTATGCTTATCTCAGCCAACGTGGGCTAAAAACGCCCGACCTTTACCAGAGTAAAAGCCGGGCGCAGAGGACGTTACTCTTCGCTCACGCCGTGGTTGCCTGACGCGCCGGGCAGCGCTTTAGTGGCGCCAAACTGCTTTATCAGCGCCTGAACTTCAGGGTTTTGCAGCAGGGCGTCGAGGTCCAGCTTTTGGCCGTCCTTGCCGCTTAACAGCTTGTCGACCACGTTTTGCACCAGCGGGCTCTTTTCCACCACGCCGTTAATGGCTTTGCCTACGCTTAGCGCTTTAGAGAAGGTGTTAAAGAAGCTGCCGTCACCGCCCACAATGTCGATATTGGTCTTGCTGAGGGCCGACGCCAGAACCTCCGCCTGCTCGCGAGCAATCTCTTTGTTGGCGGCAATTTCGGCCATGGCCTGCTCAAAGTGCTTCTCAAGACGCATGCGGAACTCTTCGTGGCTACGTGCCGTATCGTTGAGGTTGCCCATAGCGGTGAACTTGTCGGTCAGACCGTCCGCCTCGGCCTTCAGGCGCTGGCGAATCACTTCGGCCTGCGCGGAGCCCAGTTGGCCCTCACCGCGAGCCTGTGCGCTCAGTTTTTCTTCCAGGATCTTGGCTTCCGCCAGACCCAGCTTCTCGTTAGCGGTGGCCTGCTGTTCGTCGCCGCGCGCTTGAGCGCTCAGCTTCTCTTCCAGCACCTTCGCGTCCGCCAGCCCTTGCTTCTGAGCGGCTTCGGCCTGCGCTTCCATCACGCGAGCCTGAGCCAGACCTTTTTCCTGAGTGCCGCGGGCTTCAGCCAGCAGTTTTTCGGCGGTGATGTTAGCCTGTACCAGACCCTCTTTCTCTTCCGCCTCGGCCTGCGCTTGGCGCACGCGAGCTTCCGCTAGCCCGGTTGCGGCCTGCTCGGCCTCGATACCTTCGGCCATACGCTTCTTGGCTTCCGCCTGCTTGGCGGCGGCTTCCAATTCGGCCTGAGCCATGGTGCTTATTTCCAACGCCCTAAACTTCGCGCTGTTTTCATCGGCTTCCGCCTGCTTGACCTGGCGCACCAGCTCCTGCTCGGCTGCGGCCTGCGCCTGGATCACGGTGACCTGCTTCTGACGGTCGGCGTCGGAGATCAGGCGAACTTCTTTGATGCGCTCTTCTTCCTGAGCGACGGTTTTTTCCACCGCGACGCGCTCGCGGATCACGTTAGCGATGTTCTTACGCTCTTCTTCCAGCGCCTTCTCTTTTTCGATGCGCTGCAGCTCGACTTCACGCTGGCGAGAGACCACTTCCAGCTCTTTCGCGCGGGTGACCTTTTCCATTTCAATGGTGACCGCGCGGGTGCGGTTTTGCTGTGCGACTTCCACTTCACGCAGGCGATTTTCTTCGCGAATTTCAATTTCCTGCTGGGTTTGGATGCGGGCCTGTTCGGCCTTCAGGCGCTCTTCTTCCTTCACGCGCAGCGTTTCAGCCGCTTCACGTGCGCGGATGCTCTCGATTTCGCGCTGCTGGCGGGCTTCGGCGTCGGCCTGCTGACGCTCCAGCGCCAGGCTGGCTTCGCGGGTTTCCACGTTTTTCTTCTGGATGGCCAATTCCTGATCGCGTTCTTTCTGGTTGGTCTCGATGTTGTGGATAGCCGTGATTTCGGTGATCTTACGGATACCTTCGGCATCGAAGATGTTGTTCGGATCGAGGGAGCTTTTCGGCGTTTGTTCCAAATAGTCGATGGCGACGTCTTCCAGCGCGTAGCCGTTAAGATCTTCACCGATAACGTCAACGATGCGGTTGCGGAAGTTCTGGCGGTCTTCAAACAGCTTGGACAGCTCGAACTGCTTACCGACGGTTTTCAGCGCTTCGGAGAACTTGGCGTTAAACAGCTCGCTGACCGCCTGGTGATCGGAGGCGCGGTCTACGCCGATAGACTTGGCGACCTTCAGCACGTCTTCCGTTGTTTCATTTACGCGCAGGTAGAAGGCAACGGTGATGTCGGCGCGCAGGTTGTCTTTACAGATAAGGCCGTCTTTGCCGCGGCGGTCTACTTCAAGCGTCAGCAGCGAAATGCGCATGAACTCTTTTTTGTAGATAACGGGATAAACCAGCGCGCCGGTAAAGTGCACCTTGGGCTGAGCGGTCATGTCGTTGACGATAAGCGCCGTCCCCTGAGGCACCTTGATGTAGAACGCCTTAAAAAGTCCAAATACGCCTAAAATAAAGACGATGAACCCGCCGATGCCGACGAGAAACGGCATGAGGTTTTCCATAGCCATAAGATGAGTGTCTCCGTGTTATACAAAGGGGGCTGGGCCCATAAGCTTAAGGTTTAAAACCGCTACCGGCTTTTAGTCGATAGCCATTATTCGAATTCGCCCCGAGCGCCGTAAGGGAGAAGGGCCGCGCTTGAACGAGCCGCGGCATTCCCACAACATGCAACGGGTAGTGCGCGAGGCTATAGTCGATTAAATTCTTCTTCGCTGACCACGTCATAGCTGTGGGTTGCGGCGCTGTAGCTGATAATGACGACGAGGTCTCCGCGCTTGAGGCCTGCGTCTTCCGCCGCTCTGATTTGTAAGATAAGGCCAGCGCCGCCGTCTTCCATCAGGGCTTCGCCACGGCGCTCCGTGACGCTGTCTGAGCGCACTTTAGCCACTTTGCCGATCAGGTTTTTTACGCTTTTTTCTACGTTGGTTTTAGCGAGGATCGGGCGAAACGGTTTCAGGATGAAGGCGGTTATCAGCAAGGCTACAAACGAGACAACAACAAGTACGACGACGCCGAGCGGATAACGAATCAGGTCGGTGTCAATAAATCGTAAGAACCAGTGAACGCTAAAGTAGCTCATAAACCAGCCGATAAAGCTGAAAAATGAGAGGATGATGGTGATGGGAATGCCCGCCAGGCCGAACTTCGCCAGCCAGCCGGCCAAGCCGCTGAGGTCTGCGCCATCGATGTCGACATCGGGCGTGTCAACGTTGAGAATATCGGCGTCCATAAGGCCAAAAGAGGCGCTTATCCAATAAAGTAGCGTCAGAACCAGCAGGCCGCTGAAGATGATTGCCGGGAAGGTTAGACAGTTTTGCAAGAATACGGCCATCAGAATCCTTTCTAAAATAGTGTATCAAGGTGAGTGTCCAAAACTGTCTTTAAGTAGAACAGTTTTTGCCTCGCTTTTGTAGTGCAAATCCCCGCTTTTTTCGTTTTTTGAGACCCTAAGTTCGATGTTCGTATTATTTTTAACCAGTTATGCGCTGAAAGAAAAAATCAGAAAGAAAATCAGCGAGTAAAACACGTTTATCAGCGGCGTGGCGATCGAGTATAGTGGCGGCTTAACGTTATAACGTCGTGACCGTTTATCGGACGCTGAGCTTAGCTCATTCATATTTATCAGCTTAGGAGCGTTGACCTGCCATGCGTGGACCTTACGCCGTTCTCTTTTTATTTTTGCTGGCAATCGCGTCGGGCTGCACCCCGCTTAAGGACAGGGGAGACTATTGGGTTGACGAAAGTTACTCAGCGATAGGCTGTGAACCGCGCATTCAATCGCTGATTTTCCACTATACGGCGGAAAACTTTCCCGTTTCTTTGCGGGAGCTGACCGGCGAGCGGGTCAGCAGCCATTACCTTATCGACAGTGAGCCTCAGACGATAGGAGGAAAGCCGACCGTCTTTCAACTGGTGCCCGAATCGCAAAAGGCCTGGCACGCAGGGGCAAGCTTTTGGCGCGGTCAGTACAGGCTGAACGATACGTCGATTGGCATTGAAATCGTTAACTGGGGCTTTAGGGATGAACCGAACGTAGAGCGCTGGCAGCCCTACAGCGAAAGCCAGATTGAGCTGCTCATTGCGATGTCGAAGGACATCATTGCGCGCTATAACATAAGGCCGGAAAACGTGCTCGGCCACAGCGACGTGTCGCCGCAGCGTAAAGTCGATCCGGGGCCGCTGTTCCCTTGGGAGCGGCTTGCTCAAGCGGGCATTGGCGCTTGGCCGAATGCGGACGATGTAGCCAGACGCCTGAGCGTACGGCGCGAACGGGAAGCGGTCAACCTTGAAGAGCTGCAAACCAACCTGAAGCGTTACGGCTACGAAATAGACGTCAGCGACCGCATGGATGCGCAAACGCGCAGCGTAGTCAAAGCGTTCCAGATGCACTTTCGTCCGTCAAACTACGACGGCGTGCCGGATGCCGAAACGATGGCCATTCTGGATGCGCTGCTGATGAAGTATCACGACGGCTTTTGACCGTCGCGCTCTAACGCCAGCTCCGCGATGCGCTTCGCCATGCCCTTAAAGATGAACAGATGGGCCGGCATCATGGCGAACCAGTAAAGAAGCCCGTTGAAACCGGCCGGATGCCACCACGCCCGCACGTCAATTTGGCGATACTGAGTCGTATCCGTAATGGTCAGAGTGAGTCTCCCCAGCCCCGGCGCCTTCATGCGAAACAGCATGGCCAGCTGTTTTTGCGGTTTGATAGTAATTACCTGCCAGGCGTCGATGCGATCGTCTATCTGAAGCTCTTCCCGGTCGGGACGGCCATAGCGCTTTTCTCCGCCGACCAAATCGTCTAAAACCGCGCGGATTTTCCACAGTACGTTAGCGTAGAAATAGCCGCGCTCTCCGCCGATTTGCTGGCAGACCCACCACAGGCTTTCGGCGCTGGCGCGGGTTTTCACGCTATAGCCCGCCTGTTTGGGATAAAAGGCGTATCCGGGCCGCCAGCGGGCTTTGGCTTCGGGGGAATAGCCCCAGTCGGTGGAGTTAACCGCCTGTTGCTCTTTTTGCATCGTCCTGCGCACCGCTTCGTCATAGTCGATGAGGGTCTGCGGGATAAGCCTGCGTATTTGCGTATCGTCGGCCGGTAAATCGTGCTTTAGCCCCTCAATCAGCGCTTTTGCCGTAGAGGTCGGCACGGTGGTTATCATATTCAGCCAGTAGATGGAAATCAGCTGTGTAGGCAGCGGAATAGGGATTATCCAGCGCTTTTTCCCCGCAAGGCGAATGAAGCGCTCAAACATGTTTTGATAGCTAATATATTCCGGGCCGCCGAGGTCGAAAATTCGATGCTCCTCAGAGGGATGCGCCAGAATTTTTGACAGGTAAATCAGCAGGTTTTCCAGTGCGATAGGAGAGGACTTGGAGCGCACCCAGCGTGGCGGAGTCAGCACCGGCAGGCTGTAGACCATGTCCCTCATGACTTCAAACGCCGCTGAACCTGCGCCGATGACGATCCCTGCGCGCAGCTCAGTAACAGGAATACCGCTGGCGCGCAGAACTTCACCGGTAATTTTTCTCGCCGTCAGGTGCAGAGAATGGCTACGCTCTTTGGGCTGAAGCGCGCTTAAAAAGACGATTTGCTTAACGCTAGAGAAACGCAGCGCCTGCTGCAAGTTTTGTGCAGCCAGGCGCTCGCTGTAGAGAAAATCGCTGTTATCCGCCATGCCGTGTACCAGATAGTAAAGGACGTCGACGTTGTTTAGCACCGGCGCGATGGTTTCCGGCTGCAAAAGGTCAACGTACTGGCAGGACACGTTAGGAAAATTCTGTTCTTCCAGCCAGCCGATTCGCCGACCGGCGGCAACGACCCGATGGCCATCGGCAACGAGATAGGGAAGGAGGTTTTGGCCAATATAGCCGCTGGCTCCTAAAACCAGTACGCGTAGTGGCGTCATAGGGTGTGACCTTAACCTATAGATTCTAAATAGTTCGAGTATAGTCGTAGTCGTGGAGATGCGGCTCGATAAAATAGACTCTATCATAGTGAAAGTTAAAAAGTTATTTTTCTGTATCTTTTCTGTTAAATTACGGCGACTGTGCCTGCCGCATGAGAATGAGCAATGAAAGAAAATATTTACGACAGCGAGCGCTTTTTTGAAAAATACCGCCGTTTTCCCCGTTCGGTTCAGGGGTTGGCCGCGGCGGGTGAGTGGCACGAGCTGGAAAAAATGCTGCCTGACTTCGCTGGAAAAAGGGTGCTGGATTTAGGCTGCGGTTTTGGCTGGCACTGTATTTACGCCGCCGAGCGCGGTGCGGCATCGGTGCTGGGTACGGATATTTCCGCCAACATGCTGTCCGTCGCCCGAGAAAAGACTGGCTTTTCGAACGTGGAGTATCGGCAAATAGCGATAGAGGACGTTAACCTGACGGCACACAGCGTGGACGTGGTTATCAGCTCTCTGGCGCTGCACTACGTCGAAGACTTTGAAAGCGTCTGCCAGCGGGTGTATGAAGGGCTAGCGCCAGGCGGTACGTTCGTCTTTTCCGTCGAACACCCGGCGTTTACCGCCTACGGTACGCAGGATTGGTTCTACGATAAGCAGGGAAACCGCCTGCATTGGCCGGTCGATCGCTATTTTACGCAAGGGTGGCGCAAAGCGGTCTTTTTAGGTGAAGAGGTGCCCAAGCACCATAAGACGCTGACGACCTACATTAACGGGCTGCTGAAAAGCGGATTCAGGTTAACTTCGCTAGTAGAACCTCAGCCTGCGCCGCATTTATTGGAGACGGTGCCGGAGATGGCCGACGAGCTTCGCCGCCCGATGATGCTGCTGGCGGCGGCGGTTAAGCCCTAATGGCGCGTTGGTCGCCGAGAGGTGGCGACCGTATTTACACGTGCGTCAGGCGATTTCTACGCTGCCCGTCAGTCGGCAGCTACAGGCCAGAACGTAACCCATGCTGATTTCATCGTCGGTCAGTGTTGACTGGCTGCTGGTGGTGTAGTCGCCCTGCAAAATTTGAGTTTTGCACGAGCCGCAGATGCCGGAGCGGCAGGCAGCAATCACGGGCAGTCTGTTTTGTTCCAGTGCGTACAGCAGCGTAGCGCCCACCGGCACGGAAAAGTCCTGCGCCAGGCGGCGAACGCGCATTTTTATTTCATCGCCGTTGCCGTCCGCATTTTCCGCCGAAGAGTGAAACCTTTCCTGATAGAAACGCTCTGGCGTAATGCCCAGACGTTCACACAGCGCCTGCGCTTCGTCCATGTAGCCTTCGGGGCCGCAGGTCATCACGATGCACTTTGTCAGATCGGAAACGTGTTGGCGGACCTGCTCTTCACTAAGCCTGCCTTGAAGAAAGCCTTCTGAGACAGATGCGCTGGTTGCCAAGCGAAACCGGAGCCTTTGTGGATGATTTTCGCAAAGCGTACGCCACTCTTTGGCAAAAATAACGTCGTTGGGCGTATGCACGTGATAAATCACGGTCACGTCAGAGTTTGGCCTGTTGGCTAACAGCCAGCGCGTCATGGACATAATGGGCGTTACGCCGCAGCCTCCCGCCAGCATAAGAAAGGGGGCATCGCCCTTATCGGCGCAGGTAAACTCACCCTGCGCGTCCGACAGCCAGAGGGTGTCTCCGGGCTTAACGTCCTGTGTCAGCCAGTTTGAACCCTCGCCGTCTTCAATACGACGGACGGTGAGCGTGATAAAGCGGCTGAGGCCCGGCGATGAAGAGAGGGTATAGGCGCGAAGCACTGCATCGCTGTTGCGAATGCTGACCAGCGCATACTGGCCGGGAGAGTAGGGGTAAAAGTCCTGAGCGATAAGCTCGAGCGTCCAGACGTCGTCGGTTTCCTGATGAACGCCGTGAACCTGCATAGCGTTGGGGCAAAGGGAAGTCGGAAATGTCATCGTTATCACCTTGAAAGATGCGGGAGCGAAGGGCGTTCGCTCCCGCAAAGCCGGAAAGAGATATTATGCCGCGAGGATCTCTTCCATATCCTGTTCTACGGTGGTTATCGAGCGCAAGCCGAAGTTGTCCTTCAGTACGTTCATCAGGTTATCCGTCAGGAAGGCAGGCGCGGTAGGGCCGACATAAATATCCTTTACGCCCAGCGCCAGCAGCGTCAGCAGAATGACGATAGCCTTTTGTTCAAACCAGGACAGCACCAGCGTCAAAGGCAGATCGTTAACCGTACAGCCCAGTTTCTCTGACAGCCTGACCGCCAGCATGATGGCGGAGTAGGCGTCGTTGCACTGGCCGACGTCCAGAAGGCGCGGCAGGCCTTCCAGCGTGCCGAAGTCCAGCTTGTTGAAGCGATACTTACCGCAGGCCAGCGTCATGATCAGGCAGTCCTGAGGCACGCTGCGGGCGAAGTCGGTATAGTAGCTGCGCTCCGTGCGGCTGCCGTCGCAACCGCCGACCAGAAAGACATGACGAAGCTTTTTCTGCGAGACTAAATCGATAACCGTGTCAGCCGCGTTTAACAGCGTCTGGCGGCCGAATCCGACGGTGATATTATGCTCAAGTTCGCTGTAAGGGAAGCCCGCGAGAGACTGAGCCTGTTCGATAATCTGGCTGAAGTCGTCGCCTTTGAGATGCTTGACGCCCGGCCAGCCGACGATGCTGCGCGTCCAGATGCGATCGCCGTAGTTACCGACGTTAGGATCGATAATGCAGTTTGATGTCATGACGATGGGGCCAGGGAACTTGGCGAATTCGGTTTGTTGATTCTGCCAGCCGCTGCCGTAGTTGCCGACCAGATGCTTGAACTTGCGCAGCTCCGGATAGCCGTGGGCCGGCAGCATTTCGCCATGGGTATATACGTTGACGCCGGTGCCTTCCGTTTGTTGCAGCAGCATGTGCAGGTCTTTCAGGTCATGGCCGGAAATCAGAATCGCTTTACCGGCGACGGGCTTCACGTTAACGGATACCGGCGTCGGATCGCCGTAAGCGCTGGTTTCACCGCGATCGAGCATGGCCATGATGCGAAAGTTCATGTGGCCAATCTGCATGGATTTTTCCAGCAGGTCGCCCATCTCGCTTGGCTGCGTTCCCAGCCAGGACATCAGCTGATGAAACTCGGCGTATACGCCTTCATCGTATTGGCCTAGCACCAGTGCGTGCTCCATATAGGCGGCGGCGCCTTTTAGCCCGTAGAGGCAAAGCATTCTCAGGCCGTGAATGTCGTCGCCGATTTCCGTTTTGTCCTTGTTCAGCGCAAATTCTGTCGCCTGCTCGAGCAGCTGAGGAAGCGTATCGGCGAGGGTAAGTTTCGCCATCGGATGGTCAAGAGTGACTGCGGCGTTTTGAGCCTGGCAGCGTTCGGCCAGAGAGGCTCTCATTTCGATAGCGTCTCTGGCGTAGGCGATGATGCGGTCGCTGTCGAAGTTAACGTTGGTGAGGGTGGAGAAAAAGGCTTTAGGTACGAAGGCGTCAATCTGATGATCGACAATGCCCAGATCGCGCGCTTTAGCCGCCCATGCTGAAAGTCCTTCCAGTACGGCAACCAGCAGGTCCTGCAGGTCTGAAACTTCGGCCGTTTTGCCGCACATGCCTTGAGCATAGGAGCAGCCGTTGCCGGCAGGAGTACGGATAGTTTGTTCACATTGTACGCAATACATAATGAATTATCCTATAAGTTGTATTTTATATTCATGTTTAATGGTAAGGGAGAGCGGCGCGTTTAAACAGGACTTTTTAGTGCAACTTCAAGGTCGCTTGATCGAAATCAATATTTTCTGCAGAAAGGCCTTTAGGCCGCCGAGAATAGCGCCATAAAGACCGGGGCGAGGAGGCTTAGAATAAAGCCGTGAACGATGGCTGCGGGGACGATTTCTACACCGCCGCTGCGCTGTAGAACCGGCAGAGTGAAGTCCATCGACGTAGCGCCGCAAACGCCGAGCGCCGCAGACTGGCGGCGTTGGATAAGTGAAGGAATAACCAGGATCGCGGCCAGCTCGCGCGCCAAATCGTTAAAAAAGGCGGCGCTACCGAGGACGGGGCCGAAGGCGTCGGTAAGTAAAATGCCGGAAAGGGAATACCAACCGTATCCGGAGGACATGGCGATGCCGACGTTAATCGGCAGCCCAAGAAGTAGCGCCGCAAGCGAGCCGCCGACGGCGGCGCTGAGGGCGACCGTCAGCGCAATCGCCGCACCGCGCTTGTTAAGCGTGATTTCTTTAATCGTCATCCCGCTGTTTCTAAGCTGAATGCCTATCAGAAGCAGCAGAATAACCAGCGCGACTTCGCTGGCGGTAGAGGCATGCTTTAGCCAAGGGTAATGGGTCAGGCCTATCAGAAACCCACCCGCAACGACGCCGCAAAGCTGCAGCGACTCCAAAATCATGTGCAGCCGGGAGCCGGCCTCTTTTTTCAGACGGGGCAAACGCCAAGGCCAGCGTTTATCCAGAAGGAGCAGCGCTATCAGGTTGGTGCCGAAAATAGCGATAAAAAACGTCACGCTGTAAAGCAGAATGGTTTGCAGGTTAGCGGCAAGATTGTCGAGAAAGGCCAGGCTAATCCCCATAAAAAACAGTATGATGTAGACCATCGCCCCCAGCGTTCGGTGGATCGTGCGCAGCGCATCGACGCTCTTTAAAGGAATGAGGTAGCCTGCGATGAGTGGGAGTAAAACGATGGCCAATCCGGAATACATAGCCTTCCAACGGCGTTAGTGAACAATAGGATAACGCTAACCAAAAGCGGTCGCAGAGTAAAGGCGAGGCAGGAAAAAAGAGCGCATAAGCGGTTTTACCTCTCGTTTTTTACGGCGATCCGTCGCATTTGAAGTCGACTGGAATATAATTATGTTATCAGTCAGCCAATTAAAGTTAAGAAAATAGCCTAAACGACCGACCTGGGAGAAAACAAAGCATGTTTTTAGAGCGCGTTGAAATCGTCGGTTTTCGAGGTATTAACAGGCTATCGCTGTTGTTGAACGACAACGTGGTTTTAATCGGTGAGAACGCCTGGGGTAAGTCCAGCCTGCTGGACGCGCTGACGCTGCTGTTTTCGCCCGGCAACGGACTCTATCAGTTTAGGCTACAGGACTTTCACTATCCCTTAGGCGATATTTCATCCCGGCTTGACCACCTGCACATTGTCCTAACGTTTTGCGCCCGTGAAGTGGATACGCCCGAACAGCCCAAGTTTCAGCGCATTCGCCCTCTATGGGTAAAAAACGGGGACGCGCTGTCCCGCATTTTTTATCGCCTCGAGGCCGACGTTCAGGAAGACGAGAGCGTGGTGACGACCCGCTCGTTTCTTGATAGCCACGGTCAAACGCTGGAGCTGGACAACGTCGACGATATCGCAAGAGAGATAACGCGCCTGCATCCCGTACTGCGGCTGCGGGATGCGCGATTCGGGCTGCGCCTGAAGAACGGCACGTTGTTTAGCGAAGGCGAGAACGATACGCTGACCCGGCAGCTCAGCCGGCTGGCGACAGAGCTGGAGTGCAACCCCCACAAGATTAGCGACAAGGAGCTAAAGCTCGGGCTTCAGGCCATCCACGCGCTGTTAAAACACTACTTTTCCGCACAGTTTGCCAAAGAGGGCGGAGAAACCGCGACGTATCGTAACGAGCGCTATCGCCGCGATACCCTACTGTGGCAGTCGCTGACTTACTTAAACCAGCTGCTGTCAGAACCGGAAAGCCGCCACATGCGGCTAATTCTTCTGGGCGTGTTTTCCGCGCTGATTAACGCGCGCGGGCCGGAATATCTGGACGAAAAGGCCATTCCTCTGCTGCTGATTGAAGACCCGGAGAGCCGCCTGCACCCGATTATGCTGTCGGCGGCATGGGGGCTGTTGGACAACCTACCTTTGCAGAAAATTACCACCACTAATTCCGGAGACCTGCTGTCTTTGGTTCCTTTAGAGAGCGTAAGTCGGCTGGTGCGCCAGTCAAACCGTACGGCGGCGTTTAAAATTGACGCCGGCGAGCTTAACGTTCAGGAACGTCGGCGGATTTCGTTTCATATTCGGCTCAATCGCGCCTCGTCGCTGTTCGCCAGAAGCTGGTTACTGGTGGAAGGAGAAACGGAGGTATGGCTGCTAACCGAGCTGGCGCGCCAGTGCGGCTACCATTTCGAGAGCGAGGGCATCAAGGTTATCGAGTTTGCCCAAAGCGGGCTGAAGCCGCTGCTTAAGTACGCCAGCCGCATGGGCATCGAGTGGCACGTTTTGGTCGACGGCGACGATGCGGGAAAGAAATATGCCGAAACGGTGCGCTCTTTTGTCAACGGCTCCGGCGACAGCGATCGCGAGCGGCTGACCCAGCTCCCCGCATTGGATATGGAAAACTTTATGTACAAGGCCGGGTTTAGCGAGGTGTACCACACCGCGTCGGGAATACCGATGAACGTCCATATGCCGATGCGTAAAATCATTAGTAAGGCAATTCAGCACAGCTCGAAGCCGGATTTAGCCATTGAAGTCGCAGAACGTGCGGGCGCGCTGGGGACGGAGAGCATACCGCCATTGTTAAAAAGGATGTTCTCTCGCATTCTCTGGCTGGCGAGAGGAAGGGCAAGCGCCTGACGCTTTAGCAGCAAGCGGTTTCTCTTCCCCGGGCGCATAAGAATATGCGCCTTTTCTTTCCAACGGTTTAGCCGATAGGTGAAATAGTTACAATAAATTGTTCTCTTTAACGCACACAAAAATGGCTGATTATTGAGATACCATTGAGGCAGAAAACCCTACGCGAGTGTTGAAAAAAGAAGAAAAGAGCCCAATGATAGTGGTAGAGAATATCCCCCACATTGCACCGTTCTGAAACAGACGCCAAGCGTAGAGTAGATCGGTAAAATGAGTAAAGAAGAGTAAGCGTCATGAGAGAACGGCACGTAACGCATGAATAATTTATACGATTGGCTAAGCTTGGAAGAGAGCGTAGCGTCAGAGGAAGAAGCCGCGCTTAAACAGCAACCGCCGCCGATGTATCAGGTTATACTGAATAATGATGACTATACGCCGATGGATTTTGTGGTGGAGGTTTTACAGAGGTTTTTTTCCTTCGATCTTGAAAAGGCAACGCGGCTGATGTTGGCCGTTCACTATCAGGGAAAAGCAATATGCGGGGTATTTACTGCGGAAATTGCCGAGACCAAAGTTACGCAAGTTAATCGCTACGCGCGAGAGAATGAGCATCCGTTGCTGTGTACGTTAGAAAAGGCCTGAAAAGGCGATTGATGAGGAGGTGCCCATGCTTAATCAAGAACTGGAACTTAGTCTCAATGTGGCATTTGCGAGAGCCAGGGAACAGCGTCATGAATACCTGACCGTAGAGCATCTTCTTCTTGCTTTATTAAGTAACCCAGCGGCCAGAGAAGCGCTGGACGCCTGCCAGGTTGACGTCGTCACATTGCATAATGAGCTGGAAACGTTCATTAGCCAAAACACGCCCCGCCTACAGGAAGGGCGTCCTGAATCCGATACTCAGCCGACGCTGAGTTTCCAGCGGGTTTTACAGCGCGCCGTGTTTCACGTGCAGTCGTCTGGCCGCACGGAGGTCAACGGCGCCAACGTGCTGGTGGCCATTTTTAGCGAGCAGGAGTCCCATGCGGCCTACCTGCTGCGCAAGCACGACGTCAGTCGCCTCGACATCGTGAACTTCATATCCCACGGTACCCGTAAAGACGGCTCTCAGGACGACATGGGAGCCCAAGGCTCGCTGTCTAACGAAGAGGAGCAGCCCGGCGGTGAAGAGCGGATGGATAACTTCACCTCCAATCTCAATCAGCTGGCGCAAAACGGCGGTATAGATCCGCTGATTGGCCGCGAGCTTGAACTGGAGAGAACCATCCAGGTGCTGTGCCGTCGCCGTAAGAATAACCCGCTGCTGGTGGGGGAGTCCGGCGTAGGCAAAACGGCGATCGCCGAGGGGCTGGCGTGGCGCATCGTTCAGGGGCATGTCCCCGAAGCGATGGCTAACTGTACCGTATATTCGCTCGACATTGGCGCGCTGCTGGCGGGAACCAAATATCGCGGCGATTTCGAAAAACGCTTCAAGGCGCTGTTAAAGCAGTTGGAAGCCGACAAGAACAGTATTCTGTTCATCGATGAAATTCACACCATCATCGGGGCAGGTGCCGCTTCCGGCGGGCAGGTAGACGTCGCAAACCTGATTAAACCGATGCTGTCTAACGGTCGGATCCGCGTTATGGGTTCGACGACCTATCAGGAGTTCAGCAATATCTTTGAGAAGGATCGCGCGCTTTCTCGCCGCTTCCAGAAGATTGATATTACGGAGCCTTCCGCTGAGGAGACCGTACAGATCCTGATGGGCCTGAAGGCGAAGTATGAGCACCATCACGACGTGCGCTATACCACCAAGGCTATTCGCGCCGCGGTTGAGCTGTCGCAGAAATACATCAACGACCGCCATCAGCCGGATAAAGCGATTGACGTGATTGACGAGGCGGGGGCCTATGCGCGCCTGGTGCCAGCCAATAAGCGGAAAAAGACGATTAACGTCAGCGATATTGAAACCATCGTAGCCAAGATAGCCCGCATTCCGGAAAAGACCGTGTCGGCAAACGACAGAACGGTGCTGAAGACGCTGGCGGAGCGGATGAGCATGATGATCTTCGGTCAGGACAACGCCATTTCGGCGCTGACGGAGGCCATCAAGATGAGCCGCGCCGGGCTTGGCGACGATCGTAAGCCCGTCGGTTCCTTCCTGTTCGCAGGTCCTACCGGGGTCGGCAAGACCGAGGTGACGGTTCAACTGGCCAAGGCGCTGGGCATCGAGCTCTTGCGCTTTGATATGTCCGAATACATGGAACGCCACACCGTCAGCCGCTTAATCGGCGCGCCTCCCGGCTATGTTGGCTTCGATCAGGGCGGTTTGCTGACCGATGCGGTGATCAAACATCCGCACTCGGTGCTGCTGCTCGATGAAATCGAAAAGGCCCATCCGGACGTCTTTAACCTACTGCTGCAGGTGATGGACAACGGCACCCTGACGGATAACAACGGTCGTAAGGCCGATTTCCGCAACGTCATTTTGGTGATGACCACCAACGCCGGGGTACAGGAGACGCAGCGCGAGTCCATCGGTTTCAGAGTGCAGGACAACCGTACTGACGCGCTGGGCGAAATCAAGAAGGTGTTTACGCCGGAATTCCGCAACCGGTTGGACGGCATCATCTGGTTTAACCATCTGTCCGAAGCGGTTATTCAGCAGGTCGTCGACAAGTTCATCGTCGAGCTTCAGGCGCAGCTGGATGCGAAGGGGATTTCGCTGGAAGTTAGTCAGGACGCTCGCCGTTGGCTGGCAGAAAAAGGATACGACAAGGCAATGGGCGCTCGCCCCATGGCAAGAGCGATCCAGGAACACCTGAAGAAGCCGCTAACCAACGAGCTGCTGTTCGGCAAATTGGTGAACGGAGGCTCGGTCAGCGTAACGCTTGACGCACGCACGAGCGCTTTGGCGTACCAGTTTGAAAGCGTGAAAAAGGCGAAAATAGAGAAGGCCGTTCACTAACGTATCCTATACTACTCTAAATAATTCGAGTTGCAGAAAGGTGGCAAGAGAGTGAATCCCGATGAGCTTACATAAGTAAGTGATTCGGGTGAACGAGCGCAGCCAACGCATCTGCAACTTGAAGTATGACGAGTAGAAATAAAACGCCCTTGCCGTTTCAGGTAAGGGCGTAGGAGCGCTTATCGCTCCACGGTTTACGCATGTGCGTATAAACCGTCTATTAGCGGCTACGGAAGATAATGCGGCCTTTGCTCAGGTCGTAGGGGGTCAGTTCAACGGTGACCTTATCGCCGGTCAGAATGCGGATGTAGTTCTTACGCATTTTGCCAGAGATGTGGGCTGTCACAACGTGACCATTTTCCAGCTCAACGCGGAACATAGTGTTAGGCAACGTTTCTAAAATGGTGCCCTGCATTTCAATATTGTCTTCTTTGGCCATTGAATCCTCTAGGTTTAGCTACCTTAGTTTTTAACCGGCAAGATAATGCCGAAAAACAAGCAAAGAGTAAAGAAAAGAGTGCGAACTAAGCCGGGTTATTACGGTTATGAATTAGTTCGGCCGCGTATTATAGCGCGCTATTTCTTTTAAGGGTTTTTATTATAGCTGAAATTTAATTCCTGTGGTTGCCAGCAGAGTGAAGGGAGCATATGGTCTCGAAGATCTGACAATCGCTGTCGATAGTCCGAGCGGGGGATCTCTATCACACCGAGAGACGCCGTGTGGTCGTTAAGGATCTGGCAGTCGATGAGCCTGCCGCCGTAGTCAATAAAGTGCCGACAGAATGCGTATAGCGCAAGCTTAGAGGCGTTGCTTCTTCGGCTGAACATCGATTCGCCGCAAAACATGGCGCCCTGTGCGATGCCGTATAGTCCGCCTATCAGCTCATCCTCCTGCCAAACTTCAACCGAGTGGGCTATGCCCTGGTGGTGTAGCTGCAAATATGCCTTTTGCATCTGCGGCGCAATCCAGGTGCCTTCATCCCGTTCGTTCGCGCAGGCGTGAATAACGTGTTCGAACGCGTGGTTTAGCGTGACGCGAAAATCCGTACGCTTTAAGAACTTGATCATGCTTCGACTGACGTGCAGCTCGCCGGGGAACAGCACGGCCCTTGGGTCCGGAGACCACCATAAGATAGGATCGTCAGGGCTGAACCAGGGGAATATCCCGTTTCGGTAGGCGTTTTTCAGCCGTTCGGGCGAAAGGTCGCCCCCCAGCGCCAAAAGACCGTTAGGGTCGTTCAGCGCGAGGTCTATTGGCGGAAACTCAATAGAGTGGGGAGAGAGCTGAATTAAAGGCATTTGTTAACGTTCACCTTATCGCTGATGGAAGCGATAGTATTGTCCCTTCTGCGCCAGCAGCGTCTCGTGGTTGCCCTGTTCAACGATGCGGCCCTCGTCCATTACGTAAATTTTATCCATATGGTCTAAGTCTGACAGGCGGTGAGTGATCAGAATGACCGTCTTTTCCCGGCAGTGGGTGCGAAGCGCAAGCAGAATTTGCTTTTCCGTGTCTGCGTCCAGCCCTTCCGTCGGTTCATCGAGCAGGACCAGCGGAGCGCCGTGCAGCAGCACTCTGGCTAGCCCGATGCGGCGCTGTTCGCCGCCGGACAGCGGACGACCGCCTTCGCCGAGCCAGGCGTTCAGCCCCTCTTTTGCAAGCAGAGCGCCGAGCCCTACGCGTTCCAGCACATCAGACAGGCGGGCATCGTCAGCGTTTGGCGCCGCCATCTTCAGATTATCGCGGAGCGTCGCGCTGAATATGTGAACCCGCTGCGTAACGACGACCATCATGTCGCGCAGGGTTGCCTCGTCGTAGTCGGCCAACGGGCGTCCATTAAGCGTAATCTGACCATGCTGCGGGTCCCAGGCTCGCGTAAGCAGCTGAAGCAAGGTCGATTTGCCGCAGCCGGTGCGGCCCAGCAAGGCTACGTGTTCACCGGCGTTAACGTGAAAGTCGATGTCTTTCAGCACAGGAAACGGCTGATTACGATAGGTAAATTCAATCGCCTGAACGGAGAGCGCCGCCTGCGGCGAAGCGCCAACCTTCTGCGTAGGAAATTCTACCTCAGGCTTTTGTTCAATAATCTGGTGTACCCGTTCGGCGGAAGACATCACCTGTCCGAGATGGAGGAAAGCGCCGGCGACCGGCGCAAGCGCTTCAAAGGCGGCCAGAGAAATAAAAACGAACAGGGCGATATAGGCGCCAGGATGAGTATCTCCGCCAACGCCTGCGGCAGCTAGCCAAAGAATGAGAATAAACGTTAGCCCGGAAGCCAGCGTCATCAGCGACTGAGAGGCGGCATTGAGCCGAGCCTGCTTTTTCTGCTGAGTTAGCCACTGCCGTTCGGTGTCGTCCAGCTTATGGCGAAACGCGCCCAAGGCGCCAAAAACGGCCAGCTCCGCCTGGCCCTGCAGCCAGGCGGTTAGCTGCCCGCGATAGTCGCTTCGTAGTGAGGTCAGCGCAACGCCAATCGGCTTGCCGGTTCGATAGAACAGCGTAGGAATGACGCACAGCAGCGCCAGCATAATGCCGCCCAGCGTCAGGGCCAGGAAGACGTCGAGAACGCTAAGGCCGATAGTAACGACTAAAATGACGGCAACGGCGCTGACCAAGGGCGACATAAGCCGAAGGTAAAGGTGGTCAAGCGTATCGACGTCGGCCACCAGTCGGTTAAGCAGCTCGGCCTGACGGAAGCGGGCAATCGCGCCGGGAGAAAGCGGCAGGATCTTCTGAAAGGTGAACGTACGCAGGTGCGCGAGCACGCGAAACGTTGCATCATGACTGGCCAACCTTTCGGCGTAGCGAGCGGCGGTGCGTATAATCGCGGAACCGCGCACGCCGGCGGCAGGCAGCATGTAGTTAAAGGTCAGCAGACCTGCCAGCCCGGCCAGCGCCGAAGCGGCTAAAAACCAGCCGGACAGGGTGAGCAGCCCTATGCTTGCGAGGATCGTAACGATTGCCAACGCCATGCCGAGCGTCAGGCGAAACCAATGGCGGCGATACAGAGCCAGGAAGGGCAGCAGCGCTTTCATTTTTATACCTCCACGCTTCGGTTAGACAGCAGGTCGGCAAACGCGCCGGGGGACCGAGAGAGCGTTTGGTAGTCTCCTTGTTGGATAATCTGCCCTTTATCCATGACCCAAATCTCATCAAAGCGGGCGGTATCTTCAAGGCGATGGGTGACCAGCAGCGTCGTTTGTCGCTCGGCGGCGTCGTTCAGCGCCGCCATAACGAGGCGTTCACTGTTTGCGTCCAGGCTGGCGGTGGGCTCGTCTAATAACAACAGGTAACAAGGGGAGAGCAGGGCGCGAGCCACGGCGACTCTTTGCGCCTGCCCGACGGACAGCCTGGCCGCGCCGTCGCCTACCTCTGTTTCCAGCCCTTCAGGAAAACGCGGCAGAAATTCGTCGACGTAGGCTCTGCGCACCGCTTGGGCGATTTGTTCTTCCGAGGCATCCGGGGAAGAAAGCGTAATGTTCTCTCTCAGCGTACGTTCCGGCAGGTGGGGATTCTGTCCAACCCAGCTTAAGTTCTGGCGCCACTGCTCGGCGCTCAGCGCTTTTAGCTCCGTACCGTTGACGGTGAGCGAGCCGCGATAAGGGAGAAACCCAAGCAACAGGTTAAGCAGGGAGCTTTTTCCCGCTCCGCTGTGGCCGACGATGGCGACTTTATGGCCTGGCGACAGCGAGAAGCTGAGCGGGCCGGCAAGGGGGTGGCCATCGGGAGACAGGATTTCCAGATTTGTGGCTTGAAGTGTGACGTTGTCACTAATATTCAAGGAGGCCTTCTTCTCAGCCGCCGCTGGCGCAGCGTCGGTTTCTGCGTTTAAAAATGTCTCCAGCGTTTCCGCCGCGCCAATCGCCTGAGCCTTGGCGTGATAGTAGGTACCGAGGTCGCGCAGAGGCTGGAAAAACTCCGGCGCCAATATTAAAACCAGAAAGCCGGCGAAAAGCGTAACGGGCGTGCCATAGTGGCCAAAGTTCAGCTCTCCAAGGTAGGAGAAGCCAAAGTAAACGGCGGCGACGGCGATAGAGACTGACGCGAAAAATTCCAACACGGCGGAAGAGAGAAACGCCAGCTTCAATACGTCCATTGTGCGAGAGCGAAAGTCTTCCGAGGCCTGGCGAATCTGTTCGGTTTCCGCCTCGGCGCGGTGAAATAGGCGTAGAGTATCCAATCCTCTCAGCCTGTCCAAAAAGTTGCCGCTCAGGCGCGCCAGAGCGATAAAGTTGCGCCGGTTGGCCTCGGCCGCGCCCATTCCAACCAGCGCCATAAAGATAGGGATCAGCGGTGCGGTGACGAATAAAATCAGTCCCGCAATCCAGTTGATGGGAAAAACGGCGGCCAGAATTAGCAGCGGCACGGTGACGGCCAGCATCATTTGGGGCTGATATCGAGCGTAGAAATCCTGCATATCGTCAATTTGTTCTAAAATCATCGTCGCCCAGCTGCCGGCCGGTTTTCCCTGAATCCAAGCCGGGCCTAGCGCTTCAAGCCGGTTGAGCACCTGTTGGCGGATAGACTGACGGATAGTCGCTCCGTAGATAAATCCGGCCTGCTCCCGTAGCCAGACCAGTACCGCACGCAGTGCTACGGTGGCAATCAGCAAAAGAAAGTAGGTGGTAAGAGAAGAGCGGGAAACCTGTTCGATAATGAGTTCATGCAGCAGCGTCGCTAAAAGCCACGCCTGGCCGATAATCAGCAGGCCGCTAAGAAGCCCCAACAGCGTCGATACGCGTAACCAGCGGCGGGCAAGTAAACCGTTATTCTTTAACCAGCGCGTGAGTTCGCGCTGCCGTGTTTTTTTCATTTCAGACATAAGAATGGACTGGTTAGCCTTACGATATGCGGCTTAGGATACCACACCGCTGTAAAAGAATAAGGCGACCTGAGGTCGCCTTACTATATTGAGGTAGCTATAAATTCAACACAATAGCTATTATTTGTTATTTATACTCGTCGTCCTTCAACTTGTAGCTGCGTTGGCTGCAAATACTCGGCCCATTTATGGGCCTCGCCCTAAAGGGCCAGCGCTTTACGCTGTTCAAAACGTCATGGACGTTTTGTCCTACAACTCGAATTATTTAGAGTATAGCGTCTCCAGATAGCGCTCTGCGTCAAGCGCCGCCATGCAGCCGCTGCCGGCGGAGGTGATCGCCTGGCGGTAAATGTGGTCAGCGACGTCGCCTGCGGCGAAAATCCCCGGGATGCTGGTTTGCGTCGCGTTGCCGTTTGTGCCTGAATGTATAGACAAATAGCCGTCTTTCATCTCAAGCTGGCCGGCGAAAATAGCGGTATTGGGGCGGTGGCCGATGGCGATAAACACGCCCGTCAGCGTAAGCTCTTCCGTCACCTGCGTTTTGGTATCCTTGAGGCGAACGCCGGTAACGCCCATATCGTCGCCCAGCACTTCATCCAGAGTTCTGTCGGTGTGCAGAATGATGCTGCCGCTGCGCACTTTTTCCATCATGCGGTCGATAAGAATCTTTTCGGCGCGGAAGCTGTCGCGACGGTGAATAAGGTGAACTTCCGCTGCGATATTCGACAGATAAAGCGCTTCCTCAACGGCCGTGTTGCCGCCGCCGACAACCGCGACTTTTTGGTTACGGTAGAAGAAGCCGTCGCAGGTGGCGCAGGCCGATACGCCCCGGCCTTTGAAGCTCTCTTCGGAGGGGAGGCCAAGATATTGCGCGGACGCGCCGGTCGCAACGATCAGCGCGTCGCAGGTATATTCTTCACTATCGCCAAACAGGCGGAAGGGGCGGGCCTGAAAGTCAACTTTATGAATATGATCGATAATGACTTCGGTATTAAATTTCAGCGCATGCTCACGCATACGCTCCATCAGGCCGGGACCGGTTAGGCCTTCAGCATCACCGGGCCAGTTTTCGACTTCGGTCGTCGTGGTCAACTGACCACCCTGTTCGATGCCTGTGATCAGCACCGGCTTGAGGTTTGCCCGCGCGGCATAAACGGCCGCGGTATAGCCTGCGGGGCCGGAACCGAGGATCAGAAGTTGACAATGTTTGGCCATAAACGATTTCCTGTTAACGGATGGGGCTGCAAGAGTAAGGTGATTGTAAGAAAAATACACCATGAAAAAAAGCGCGTAACCCGTTTACATCAATCCTTATGATAGTTATTGCCTATTGAATGATGCTTTTTGGATAAAAAACAACGCAATTATGATTTTTTATAGAGATATGTGCTTTTTTTTACTCTTTTACTTTGACAATACAGCGTGTATTTGCGAAAACATTATCTTGTAATTACGCTAGTAATCGCGTGAATAAAGTCTATGAAGGTGGGTAATCAGGCAAGGTTACAGAGACTTACTCTTTATTTACGTGGATTAACGGCTAATTCAACTTGTTCAGCGGTTCGTTTGGTAGGGTTGCCCTGTCAAAAACAAAAACAGAGAGGACGATAAGTCTTTGCGACAGGCAGGCCTTTTGCTATTGAGGCAGGAACAATAGCAGAAGGCGCAGAGCACTATGCGGGCTATTCTTATCAAGCCTGGCTGAACGGTGGCGCCAACTATCTTTATATGGAGAGAGAGTGGTGTATCAGAAACAAGGAAGATATTGAGAGAAAAAAAATGGTAGACAATAAAAAACGCCCTAGTAAAGATTTAGACCGTATTGACCGCAATATTCTGAATGAATTGCAGATGGATGGCCGTATCTCTAACGTTGAGCTTTCAAAGCGCGTAGGCCTTTCGCCGACGCCTTGTTTAGAGCGCGTTCGCCGTTTGGAAAGACAAAAATTTATTCAGGGCTATACGGCGTTGTTAAACCCCCACTATCTGGACGCTTCACTGCTGGTTTTTGTTGAAATTACGCTAAACCGCGGCGCGGCCGACGTTTTTGAACAGTTCAACACTGCCGTTCAAAAGCTTGAGGAAATTCAGGAGTGCCACCTGGTTTCGGGTGACTTTGACTATCTGTTGAAAACGCGCGTATCCGACATGTCGGCATACAGAAAGCTGCTGGGTGAAACCCTGCTGCGTTTACCGGGAGTTAACGACACGCGTACCTATGTCGTAATGGAAGAAGTAAAGCAGAGTAACCACCTCGTTATTAAAACGCGATAAGTTCACGGAGACAGGTGCAAACCCTGTGGATTTCCGTTACACTCCTGTTTATCCATACAGTTTCAGCGCTGGGGAAATCCTGGCGCTGCCGTTTTTGCGTCACTACGATGACCTGGAGAGCCTTTCTTGAGCCAGGAATATATAGAAGATAAAGAGCCTAAGTTGAAGAAGCTGAGCAGCCGCCAGCGGCTGCTTGAAGCCGGCCTGTTGGTCGTGACGGTATTTGCCGTTTATATGATGGCCGCGCTGGTCAGCTTTAATCCTGCCGATCCCAGCTGGTCGCAGACGGCCTGGCATGAGCCCATCCATAACGTAGCCGGGGAGAGCGGCGCGTGGCTGGCGGACGTTTTCCTGTTTATTTTCGGCATTTTGGCCTATGCCATTCCTCCCTTGATGATTTTTTCCTGCTGGATGCTGTATCGCTTTACGCGCGAACAAAAGAGCGTAGATTTTTTTGCCTTTTCGCTACGCCTTGTTGGCTTTTTGGCGCTTATCTTTTCTTCCTGCGGCCTTTTTTCCATCAGCATTGACGACTGGTACTACTTCGCGTCTGGCGGCGTCGTTGGCAACCTGATTGACAGTGCGCTGCTTCCGCATATGAACAGCATGGGGGCGACGCTGACCCTGCTGGGCATTTGGGCGGTTGGCCTGACGCTATTGACCGGCTGGTCGTGGCTGACGATCGCGGAAAAAATCGGCGGAGTGGTCATGGGCATACTGACGTTTGCCTCCAACAAGACGCGAAAATCTTCCGGTGAGCCGTACGTAAATGAAAACGACGTTGACGAACGGCGGGATGAAAGAACCGTTGTGGTCGCGGGCGATGAAGACGACGTTTTACTTCGAGCCCCTACGCTGGACTTAACCGAAGAAGAAAAAGACGATTCCAACGTTAATAATGAAGTTCAGCAGACGTTCACTTTTGCGCAGGCGAAAGAAACAGAGGATGAAATCGGCGAGGGCGTTCAGCTACAGCCTGGTCGCGTTGACATTTCCATGTTTGACAGCTCGCTGGTTTCTCAAAACGTAGAAGAGCAGCCCGGTGGCGAAGAGGCGGCTGCGCCTTCCTTCACCACGCAAATGCAGCACGCTGAGCAAAGCGACACTAGCGAAGCTCCGCAACCGCATTCGTCGGCATTTTCCTTCGGGCAAACGACGTTTACCAGCGTATCGCCCGTATCTATTGATTCCGAACGTGAACCTGCTGCTGAGCCTTCCGATAATCACGAACAATACGGTTCGTGGCCAGAGCCAGCGCCTGAATGGCCGTCGACAGCCGTAAATAATGCCGCTGATAGCTCGAATGAAGCGCCGAAATATAACTCCACTGCGCCGCAGGATGCCGTATCTGAAGCGTTTAATGCGCTTTCCGTCTCTACCGCAGCGGCGGCAGCCAGCACGACTTCCGCCTCGACGGGAATGCCGTTTACGCCAGTGCCCGTAGGCGGAATGCCTCAGGTGAAGCAGGGCATCGGGCCCGAACTGCCCAGACCCAATCCGGTCCGCATTCCGACTCGCAGAGAGCTGGCTTCCTACGGCATCAAGCTGCCGTCTCAGCGTGAGGCCGAGCTGCGTGAACGAGAAAAGCTGAACGATCTGAAAATTCAGGACGTAGAGCAAAGCGTACAGAATAGCGAAGAAGATCTGGACGCCATGCAGGAAGAGGCGCTGAGAAGAGCCTTCGCCGAGGAGCAGCGTGAGCGCTACGGTGACGATTATCAGATGGACGATGCGCACAGCAGCGCCGGCGATTTCTCTGCACAAAATAGCCCGTTGGCCGGTGTATCCGCCCGCGACGAAGACGATGAACCAATGGAAAGCCGTCCGGTTGAGCCGCTGTTTACTTTGCCTTCGCAGGCTAACTCAACGGATTTTGACGATCTGCCGTTTGGCAATCTGAACGACGTGACTTCACCGGCGTTTAGTTCTGCTCCTGTGGCTCCCGTTCAGGAACAGCCCTCGCACCCGGCGGCGCTCTCTGAACCCGTTACGCCGCGTGCAGAGCCTGAGTATGACAGTCATCCGCAGGCTTCGGTTCAAGCGCCGGCGTTCACAACCCAGACGCCAGCCTTTATGCCGGAACCGGAAGAAGAGTCAGAACCCACGGCTCCGTCGATGGAAGGGCTGATTCATCCTTTCCTGATGCGCAACGAGCGCCCGTTGGAAAAGCCAACCACGCCTTTGCCGTCCCTTGACCTGTTGGCCGCGCCGCCGGCCAACCCGACGCCGATAGATATGGAAGCGCTGGAAGAAACGGCGCGGCTGTTGGAGCGTCGCTTGGCCGACTTCCGCGTCAAAGCGCGCGTGGTTGATATCCTGCCTGGACCAGTCATTACGCGCTTTGAACTGGATTTAGCGCCCGGCGTGAAGGCCGCTCGCATTTCCAGCCTGGCGCGAGACTTGGCGCGCTCCCTGTCGGTAGTCGCCGTGCGCGTTGTGGAAGTTATTCCCGGTAAGCCCTACGTGGGGTTAGAGTTGCCGAACGAGCACCGCCAAACCGTCTATATGCGTGAGGTGCTAAACGGCCCGGAGTTCACCAACGCCGCGTCGCCGTTAACGATAGTTTTAGGTAAGGATATTTCCGGGCAACCGGTGGTGGCGGATCTGGCTAAAATGCCCCATTTACTGGTGGCCGGTACGACCGGTTCAGGTAAGTCGGTCGGCGTCAACGCCATGATCTTAAGCATGCTGTTTAAGTCCAAGCCGGAAGAAGTTCGGTTTATCATGATCGACCCTAAAATGCTTGAGCTGTCGGTCTATGAAGGCATTCCACATCTGTTGACCGAAGTTGTCACCGACATGAAGGATGCGGCAAACGCGCTGAACTGGTGCGTCGGAGAGATGGAGCGTCGCTATAAGCTGATGTCTGCGCTCGGGGTAAGAAACCTGGCGGGTTATAACGAGCGCCTGGCTGAGGCGGAAGCGCTGGGCCGCCCGGTTCCCGATCCGTTCTGGAAGCCGACGGACAGCATGGACATGACGCATCCGGTACTGGAAAAACTGCCCTATATCGTCGTGATGGTAGATGAATTTGCCGATTTGATGATGGCGGTGGGTAAGAAAGTCGAAGAGCTGATTGCTCGACTGGCGCAAAAAGCGCGCGCGGCGGGGATCCACTTGGTTCTGGCAACGCAGCGTCCGTCCGTTGACGTCATTACCGGCCTGATTAAGGCCAACATTCCGACTCGAATGGCGTTTACCGTTTCCAGCAAGATTGACTCGCGTACGATCCTCGATCAGGGCGGTGCGGAATCGCTGCTCGGCATGGGCGACATGCTTTATCTGCCGCCGAACTCTTCTATGCCGATGCGCGTGCACGGCGCCTTCGTTCGGGATCAGGAAGTACACGCCGTGGTTCAGGATTGGAAGGCCCGCGGGCGTCCTCAGTATATTGAGAACATCACCGCATCCTCTGACGAAAGCGGCGATGGTTTGGGCTTTGACGGCGAAGAGGAGCTGGATCCGCTGTTCGATCAGGCGGTGGCTTTTGTTATCGAGAAGAAGAAGCCGTCCATTTCCGGCATTCAGCGCCAGTTCCGCATTGGTTATAACCGGGCGGCGAGAATTATCGACCAGATGGAAGCTCAGGGCATCGTTAGCCCGCCGGGGCACAGCGGCAACCGCGAGGTGCTCGCACGCTCTCAGTTTGAGTAAACGACGACGGGCCGCCTATGCGGCCCGAACTCTATAAGTGAAAAGATAGGTAAAAGATTATCGTTCAAGCGCTTTAGCGCGATAGTCTGTCGAAATGCACGATTTAGGTCGCATGTCTTCTAAACGAAACGCTATGCACGCGGTGAATTAAAGAGTTACATGAGAGTGGAGTGATAGTCACGATGAAGAAGTCTCTTATTGTCGCAGGCCTGTTGTTGACCGTGGCTTCATCCGCCGCATTGGCTGATGCTCGCTCCGATCTGCAAGGGCGCTTGAATAAGCTAAACAGCTTTCAGGCGCGCTTTACCCAGACGGTGAAAGACGCCGGCGGCGCTTCAATCCAACAGGGCGAAGGCGATCTGTGGGTCAAGCGGCCGAACCTGTTTCGTTGGCATATGACTTCACCGGATGAAAGCATTCTGGTGTCCGACGGTAAAACGCTGTGGTTTTACAACCCCTTCGTTGAGCAGGTTACCGCCACCTGGCTCAATAGCGTGACGGGCGATACGCCCTTCATGCTGATTACGCGCAACAGTAAGACCGACTGGGATAAATACGACGTCGCTCAAAAGGGCGACGAGTTTGAGCTGACGCCGAAGGCGAAGAAGGGCAACCTGAAAGCGTTTTCCATCAACGTTACCAGCGACGGCGCGATTAAGAGCTTCAGCGCCGTTGAGCAAGACGGGCAGCGCAGCACCTATCAGTTGAAGGGGCAGCAGGTCGGTTCCGTTGACGCATCCAAGTTTACTTTTACTCCGCCTAAGGGCGTCACTCTGGACGACCAGCGTCGGTGAGGTCAGCGTGAGCAACCTGTCTCTCGATTTTTCACAAAACGAATTTCAGCCGCTGGCCGCGCGCATGCGGCCTCGCTCGCTTGAAGAGTACGTCGGCCAGCGCCATCTGCTGTCGTCCGGCAAGCCTTTGCCGCGCGCGATTGCCGCCGGTCAGCTTCACTCCATGATCTTATGGGGGCCGCCGGGCACGGGGAAAACGACGCTGGCGGAAATTATTGGTCGCTACGCTAGCGCTGACATCGAACGCATTTCGGCGGTGACTTCCGGTATTAAAGAGATCCGGGAAGCGATAGAAAGAGCGCGTATTAATCGTGACGCCGGCAGAAGAACTATCCTGTTCGTTGACGAAGTCCACCGTTTTAACAAAAGCCAACAGGACGCGTTTTTACCCCATATTGAGGACGGAACGATCTTCTTTATCGGTGCGACCACCGAAAACCCGTCGTTTGAGCTTAATTCGGCACTGCTGTCCCGCGCGCGGGTCTATTTGCTTAAGTCGCTGGACGCTGAAGATATCGAGCAGGTGCTGCTGCAGGCCATGAACGATGAAGAGCGCGGCTACGGTAAGCAGAACGTTCAGCTGCCTGATGAAACGCGCCGCCTGCTGGCCGAACTGGTGAATGGCGATGCGCGTCGCGCGTTGAACATTTTGGAAATGATGGCCGATATGGCGGAAATATCGTCGGACGGCCAGCGCGTTTTGACGACGGAGCTGTTAAAAGAAGTCTCCGGCGAGCGCAGCGCCCGTTTTGACAATCAGGGCGATCGCTATTACGACCTTATTTCCGCGCTGCATAAGTCGGTGCGGGGCTCTGCGCCCGACGCGGCGCTTTACTGGTATGCCCGCATTCTTACCGCCGGCGGCGATCCGCTCTACGTTGCTCGCAGGCTGCTGGCGATCGCTTCTGAAGACGTGGGCAATGCGGATCCCCGCGGCATGCAGGTGGCAATCTCTGCCTGGGACTGCTTTACGCGCGTTGGTGCCGCTGAGGGCGAACGAGCGATTGCACAGGCGATAGTATATCTGGCCTGCGCGCCTAAGAGTAACGCGGTGTACACGGCCTTTAAGGCGGCAGTGAAAGACGCACGAGAAAGGCCGGACTACGACGTCCCCGTTCATTTACGCAACGCGCCGACTAAACTTATGAAAGAAATAGGCTTTGGCGCCGAGTATCGCTACGCTCATGATGAACCTAACGCCTACGCGGCCGGAGAGAGCTACTTCCCGCCGGAAATGGATGGGCACCGCTACTATTTTCCAGAGCCGCGAGGTTTGGAAACCAAGATTGCTGAAAAGCTGAACTGGTTGGCTGAGCAGGATCAAAATAGCGCAACAAAACGCTACCGTTAGCCGATAGGTTGCGGTAAGGTACAAGCTGTAAAAGGTTTATCAGCGCCCCTCAGAGGCGCTGATATCGTTATTAATATTCAAAAACTGATAGGCACGGGATTAGCATGCTGGATCCGAATTTATTACGTAATGAGCTGGATGCAACCGCAGAAAAACTGGCTCGCAGAGGTTATAAGCTGGACGTGGATACGTTACGCCGACAGGAAGAGCGTCGTAAAGTACTGCAGGTCGAAACAGAAACGCTGCAAGCTGAACGTAATTCCCGATCCAAATCCATTGGCGAAGCAAAAGCGCGCGGTGAGGATATTGAGCCTCTGCGTCGTGAAGTGAACCTGTTGGGGGAAAAGCTGAACGCAGCAAAGGCCGAACTGGACAAGCTGCAGGCTGAAATTCATGATTCGGTGTCTGTCATTCCCAATATCCCCGATGAGTCAGTACCTTTCGGTAAAGACGACGGCGACAACCTCGAGGTTAGCCGCTGGGGCGAGCCGCGTAAGTTTGATTTCCCCGTTCGCGATCACGTTGACTTAGGTGAGATGAGCGGCGGTTTGGACTTTGCCGCTGCGGTGAAGCTGACCGGCGCCCGTTTTGTGGTCATGAAAGGGCAGATTGCCCGCATGCATCGCGCACTGGCCCATTTTATGCTCGATCTGCACACCACGCAGCATGGCTACACCGAAGCCTATGTTCCTTATCTGGTTAATCAGGCGACGCTGTTTGGCACAGGGCAACTGCCGAAGTTTGGTGAAGACCTGTTCCACACCAAGCCGCTGGCTGAAGAAGCTGAAACCAGCAACTACGGTCTGATCCCTACAGCGGAAGTGCCGGTCACTAACCTGGTGCGCGACGAAATTCTGGACGAAGACAGCCTGCCGCTGAAAATGACCGCCCACACGCCGTGCTTCCGCTCTGAAGCCGGTTCTTACGGGCGCGACACTCGCGGCCTTATCCGCATGCACCAGTTCGATAAGGTCGAGCTGGTTCAGATCGTTCGCCCTGAAGATTCAATGAACGCGCTTGAAGAGCTGACGGGGCACGCGGAGAAAGTGCTGCAGCTGCTTGGCCTGCCTTATAGAAAAGTGCTTCTGTGTACCGGTGATATGGGCTTTGGTTCACGCAAGACTTACGATCTGGAAGTTTGGGTTCCTGCGCAGAATACTTACCGTGAAATCTCCTCTTGTTCAAACATGTGGGATTTTCAGGCTCGCCGCATGCAGGCCCGCTTCCGCGCCAAGGGCGATAAGAAAACTCAGTTAGTGCACACGCTGAACGGTTCCGGCTTAGCCGTAGGCCGTACGCTGGTTGCCGTGCTTGAGAACTATCAGCAGGCCGATGGCCGTATTGAAGTTCCTGCCGTTCTGCGCCCTTATATGGGCGGTTTGGAATATATTGGTTAACTGATATTCCATTTCGGGTAAATAGACAGCGCCCGGTAAGCGAAAATTCCGCTTATCGGGCGTTTTTTATTGTTTATACCAATGGAATGCGACAACATTTTTCACTGTTATTACTCCTTTTAAAAATCTTTCCTTAATTTATTAAAATGAAACGTAACAAATTGGCCTTTGTTTGCGATTCCTTATCTCCACTGCGTTAAGAATGTATGCGTTCGTTTTCTTAAAATAACGAATCGGGTTTATATTATTTGGTAATGATTATTGTTAACAATAATAAAGTGGTGAAAATGAAACAATTTATTGATTTAAATATAAAAAATAGAGGTTTATTTTATTTAAGCAGGCCATATTTCTTAACCTTTCTTTAAATAGCATTTTTTTGACTAAACGCAAGTTCCTTTTTAACCCTAAAGTAGTATAAAAAGTCAGGCAGGGATAAAAAGTATGATGGATATATTACTCCTTCCAAAAATAAATATTTCCTTAGCTGTTAGCCTTTATCGGTTGGATATTCCACAACGTTGAATATTCCTTTCTTATTACCGATCGTTTCGGAAAGCAGTAGTTTAACCCGGTGACGTTTTATCGCGGTATTCACATTTTCGGCGCTATTTCCCGTAAGCAAAGAAAAACACTGTGAAAAAACGGCCTGATATCTAGTTCAACAATAAGAAAGCAGGTGAGTTATGAGCCTTGACGAAAAGAAAAACGACGGCGTACTGCAGGTCAGTCGGCGCCAGTTGGTGCAAACCGGCGCTATCGGCGGTTTGGCGCTGGCAGCCGGCGGCGTTTCGTTGCCGTTTGGAACGGCAAAAGCGGAAGGCGGTCCCGTTCAAAGCGGAGCTGCCGATGAAAAAGTGGTCTGGAGCGCCTGTACCGTCAACTGCGGCAGCCGCTGTCCGCTACGCATGCACGTGGTGAACGGCGAAATCAAGTATGTCGAGACGGACAATACCGGCAATGACGACTATGCCGACAATCAGGTGCGCGCCTGCCTACGCGGGCGTTCGATGCGTCGTCGCGTATACAATCCGGATCGATTGAAGTATCCGATGAAGCGCGTAGGCAAAAGAGGTGAAGGCAAATTCAAGCGTATTACGTGGGAAGAAGCCTATGATGAAATCGCCAATAGCCTTAAGCGCATTATTAAAGACTATGGCAATGAGGCCGTTTACCTGCAGTATGCGACCGGAACGTTAGGCGGGACGGTGACTCGCTCCTGGCCGCCGGGAACCTCCCTGATTGCTCGCCTGATGAACTGCTGCGGCGGCTACTTAAACCACTACAATACCTACAGCACGGCGCAAATTACCACCGGGCTAAGCTATACCTACGGTAGCGGAGCGGGCAACAGCTTTTCCGATATTGAAAACACCAAGCTGGTGGTGATGTTCGGCAATAACCCGGCTGAAACCCGCATGAGCGGCGGCGGCATGACGTACCTGTTGGAGCAGGCGCGAGAACGCTCCAACGCCAGAATGATTGTTATCGACCCGCGCTATTGCGATACCGCCGCAGGTCGGGAAGACGTGTGGATCCCGATTACGCCGGGCACTGACGCTGCGCTGGTCGCCGGCATTGCCTATGTGCTGATTACGGAAAATCTGGTCGACCAGGCCTTTCTGGACAAGTACTGCGTGGGTTATGACGAGAAAACGCTGCCGGCTTCCGCGCCGCGCAACGGACACTATAAGGCCTATATTCTGGGCGAAGGCGCCGACGGCATCGCTAAAACGCCACAGTGGGCGGAAAAAATCACCGCCGTTCCCGCCGATAGCATTATCAAGCTGGCGCGCGAAATCGGCAGCGCCAAGCCTGCGTTTATCTGTCAGGGATGGGGGCCGCAGCGCCACGCTAACGGGGAAATGACGGCGCGGGCGATCGCGACGCTGGCCTGTCTGACCGGCAACGTCGGCATCAATGGCGGCAACAGTGGCGCTCAGGGCGGCACCTACGCCATTCCGTTCGTTCGTTTCCCTACGCTGGAAAACCCGATTAAGGACAGCATCTCTTTCTTCTTATGGACTGACGCCATTCTGCGCGGCCCGGAAATGACCGCTACCCATGACGGCGTGCGCAACACCGAAAGGTTGAAACAGCCGATTAAGTTCATCTGGAACTACGCCGGCAACAGCATCATCAACCAGCATTCAGATATCAATAAAACGCTTAAGATCCTGGAAGATGACACCAAGTGCGAAATGATTGTGGTCATTGACAACCACATGACCGCCAGCGCCCGCTGTGCCGATATTCTACTGCCGGACTTGACTACCTCGGAGCAGATGGATTTCTGTATGGACGCCACTTCCGGCAACATGGGATATGTGATTTTTGCCGACCAGGCGATTAAACCGCAGTTTGAGTGCCGCTCCATCTATGAGATGACCTCTGAAATTGCTAAACGAATGGGCGTCGAGCAGAAGTTTACCGAAGGGCGTACTCAGGAAGAGTGGCTGCGTCACCTTTATCAGTTAACGCGGGATAAAGATCCTCAGCTTCCGACCTTTGAAGAGTTTCGTCAAATGGGGATCGTCAAGCGTAAAGATCCAGCCGGGCATTTTGTTGCCTATAAGGCGTTTCGTGACGATCCGCAGGCTAATCCGCTTCCCACGCCGTCGGGTAAAATTGAGATTTACTCCGAACGGCTGGCCGATATTGCCAAGAGCTGGCAACTGCCGGAAGGGGACGTCGTCGATCCGCTGCCGATTCAGGTCTCCACTTTCGAAGGCTTTGATTCTCCTCTGCGTAAGAAATATCCGCTGCAGCTAATTGGCTTCCACTACAAGGCGCGCTGTCATTCTACCTACGGTAATGTTGACGTCCTTAAGGCTGCGGCCCGTCAGGAAGTGTGGGTGAATCCGATGGATGCCCAGCAGCGCGGTATTAAAAACGGTGACGTTATTCGCATTTTTAACGATCGCGGTGAAGTTCATATTGAGGCCAAAGTGACCCCTCGCATGATGCCTGGCGTTGTGGCGCTGGGGGAAGGCGCGTGGTTCTCGCCGGATGAAAAGGGCGTCGACCACGGGGGTTGTATCAACGTGCTGACTACGCAGCGCCCATCGCCTCTGGCGAAAGGCAACCCGCAGCACACCAATCTGGTTGAAGTTGCAAAGGTTTAAGGAGCTGCTAATGACAACGCAATACGGTTTTTTTATTGATTCCAGTCGTTGCACGGGCTGCAAAACCTGCGAATTGGCCTGTAAAGACTATAAAGACCTGACGCCGGAGGTCAGTTTCCGTCGCGTCTATGAGTACTCCGGCGGCGATTGGCAAAAGGACGGCGACGGATGGCGGCATAACGTGTTTGCCTACTATTTGTCTATTGCCTGTAACCACTGCAGCGACCCTGCCTGCGTGAAGGTCTGCCCAAGCGGTGCGATGCACAAGCGTGAGGACGGTTTTGTCGTGGTGAACGAAGAGGTGTGCATTGGCTGTCGTTACTGCCATATGGCATGCCCTTACGGCGCTCCCCAGTTCAATGCGGTGAAGGGCCACATGACCAAGTGCGACGGCTGCCACGAGCGCGTAGCGGTCGGCAAGAAGCCGATGTGCGTGGAGTCCTGCCCGCTGCGAGCGTTGGACTTTGGGCCAATTGATGAACTGCGTAAAAAGTACGGCACGCTTGCCGAAGTCGCTCCGCTGCCTGAAGCAAAATACACCCAGCCGAATATCGTGCTGAAGCCTAACGCCTGCGCTCGCCCGGTGGGCGATAAAGCGGGTCATTTATCCAATCCGAAGGAGGTGTAAGATGGGACTGGGATGGCATGAATGGCCTCTGATGCTGTTTACCGTACTGGGCCAGTGCGCCGTGGGCGGCTTTATTGTAATGGGGCTTGCGCTTCTGTGCAGCAAAACGGATGAAGCGCAGCGTAAATCAATTCATAAAGGCATGTTCTTTCTCTGGGTGTTGCTGGGGATAGGTTTCCTGCTTTCCATGATGCACCTGGGCACTATCGCTCGCGCGCTTAATTCGTTAAACCGCGTTGGCGAATCGGCGTTGAGTAATGAAATTGCCTGCGGCATTGCGTTTTTCGCCCTCGGCGGTATTTACTGGCTTTTGGCGATGCTGGACAAAATGCCGACCGCGTTGGGCAAGCCATGGCTTATCGTAGCCATGATTGCTGGCGTAGCCTTTATCTATGCCATGAGCAGGGTGTATCAGATTGATACTGTACCTACCTGGCATAGTGGTTACACTACGCTGAGCTTCTTTATGACCGCCATTATCGGCGGCCCGCTGTTGGGCCGCCTGCTTAGAGGCGACCAGTGCTCGTGCAGCGGCAGACCGCTTGCCGCAGTCAGCGTCATCGCGCTTATCGTCAGTGCGGCTTTTGGCATGATGCAGGGCGCGGAGTTGGGCAGCATGTACAGTACCGTAACGTCGGTGACGGCAATGGTGCCGAACTTTGGTTCAATGATGGCGCTGCGCGTGATTTTGGTGGCTATCGGACTTGCGCTGTGGATTTATCCGATGGTTCGCGGTCAACGTCCGGGGATTGCCCATATGCTACCGGGATTTATTCTGGTGGTGCTCGGTGAAATTATTGGGCGCGCCGTATTCTACAACCTGCATATGACCGTCGGCGTCACCTTCGGCGGTTAACGTGATAGAGCGGCGACTTTCAGACGTCGCCGCTTCTTTTCTGATACATTTATTGCCTTGTTTTATAAAAGCCAGAACCAATAAGGGCTATTTTATGAGTTCATCCGTTAAGCCTACCGAAAACAGTCTGAGTGCGATTTCTTTAACCGGAAGGATGCTTGGTGCCTTGTTGTACTACAGTCCTGAGCGGGAAGAGGTTGCGCCTCTGCTGGATCTGCTTTCCCAGAACGGCTGGCCCAGCGAGTGGCCCTGTGGGGCTGGCGCTGATCTGGAGCCGGCTGCGGCTGAGATATCGCAGGGGCTGGCGGCAGAGCGGCGTGCGCTCTTGCCTGAAGCCTATCAGACCCTGTTTATCGGCCCTAATGAGCTACCCACGCCCCCTTGGGGCTCGGTTTATCTCGATAGAGAAATGGTGGTGTTTGGGGAGTCAACGCTGGCGCTGCGGGCCTGGCAGGCCTCTTTGGGTATCAGCGTGGAGCAGAAGATGCGCGAACCGGAAGATCACATCGGTCTGCTATTGATGATGGCCGCGTGGCTGGCTGAGAATCGCCCCGAGCAGCTAAGCGTTTTGTTAGGAGAACATCTGTTGCCCTGGAGCGACCGCTTTTTTACCTTACTGGAAGAGCGGAGTGTGCATCCCTTTTATCGCGGCGTTGCGCAGTTGGCGAGGGCGACGCTAAAAGACTGGCGGGAAAGCGTTCAGCCGGTCGTCGTAAAAAAGACGCTGTTTTTCTGATAAGCAGGCAGAATATAACCTGAGACGGCGCGGGCAGTGCGATAGCGGAAGTGGGCCTGCGCTACTTATTTTTGTTTTATCTCCAGCGATTCCCATTGACTTTTTTTTCCGCAGTGGGATGATCTGCGTCACACATTTCTTCCTTTCTCCTATTGGCATAAACATGTCCGCGTTTAGTCGTCCCGTGCTGCTTCTGTTAGCCGGGCTGTTGCTGTTTACAACGTCGATGGCCGTTTTGAATACGCTGGTTCCCCTTTGGCTAAATCACGCCTCGCTTTCAACCTGGCAGGTTGGCGTAGTGAGCTCGGCCTATTTTACCGGTAACCTGATAGGCGCGCTTATTGCAGGAGCGTTGATTAACGCGTTTGGTTTTGTCAAAACCTATCATGGCGCCTGCGCGTTGTTTATTGCCGCTACGCTTCTTTTGGGGATTTCCGTCGGCTTTATCTCTTGGAGCGCCTGGCGCTTTCTGGCCGGCATAGCCTGCGCGATGATTTGGGTTGTGGTTGAAAGCGCGCTGTTATACAACGGCGCGCTGCGCTGCCGGGGCCAGCTTTTGGCCGCCTATATGCTGGTGTATTATACCGGAACGCTGATTGGACAAATGCTATTGGGGGCGTTGCCTACTGCGCTTCACGGCGTGCTTCCCTGGGCGACGGGCGTGCTTATTGCCTCGCTGCTGCCGCTGCTTTTTATGCGCATGCCGAAGCCGGTCAGCGAAGAAGGCAAGCGTTATCACGTTTGGTCAATGGCTAAGCGTAAGGATGCCCGCCTTGGCGTCGTCGGCTGCATGCTTTCGGGCGTCGTGCTGGGCTCTCTGTACGGGCTGCTGCCGCTTTATCTATCTCATGCCGGCTATGACAATGCGCGCGTGGGCTACTGGATGGCGCTGATCGTCTGTGCCGGCATGATGGGGCAACTGCCGATCGGCAAGCTGGCTGACCGCTTTGGGCAGCTGTTTATTTTGCGAATTCAGGTTTTTGTTATTATCGTCAGCTCGCTCAGCGTATTGAGCGGCGACTCTTTGGCGCTGTCTCTGTTTATGCTGGGACTGTCCGGCTTTACGCTTTACCCTATTGCGATGGCGTGGGGCTGCGAGCGGGCCAGCTCTGACGAGCTTATCACTATGAATCAGACGCTGCTGCTTAGCTATACCGTCGGCAGCCTGCTGGGGCCTGCGTTAACGGCCATGCTGATGCAGCAGTATTCCGATAAGCTGCTGTTTATCGTGATTGCCGTTTCCGCCGCCGTATTTATGACCATGCTGTTTCGCAAGGCCGGGCGCTATCATCGTCCACTGACGATGCAGTAGCGTTGTTTATCCCGCGCTCAGGCGCGGGTTCTACCGTCTTTCCCTTCATTAATGTTATGGGCTTGAAGGCTCATCCTTAATATCCAGCTCGATAACCTGATTCTTCTTTATGGTCGATAGGCTGAAATCGGGCACAATACCGCTATTTGACGCCAGCAGCCTTAGGCGAACGGATTGGGTTACCCAGCGATCGCTTGAATAAATTGCCTCTATCTCTATCTGCCCCGTCATTTTGCTACCCTTAATCAGGGACGTGAAGTGAGTACACTCTTGATCCTTACAGGGGCTGGTGAGAGGAATAGGGTGTACGTCCAGCGGTTCTCCCAGCAGGGCAATCACCTGCCGATCGGATTTTACCCGTTCGGCGACGGAATGATAAAACTGATAGTTTTTAGAAACGGTAGGGGAGAAAACGATAAACCTAACGGTAAACGTAATAATGAGCGCGAGAACGACTACCGCAGCGATGGCTATCCATAGCCATTTACTGCGCAGAAGCGTCGGTTTTTTCCCTTCGGCGCTCGAACGGGCGCCGGGCCGAAAGTCCTTTTCCACGATGTGTCCTTGTATCGCTAAGTCTGGGGTTAATAAATAACCTTGTGACCGTACTCTTCCAAAATGGCTTTGACCCTGTCCATGGTCTCTTTTTTAGGCGGCTTGACGCCGTCGAGCTTGTACTCTTCGCCCATGGCCGTCCACTTGTGCTTGCCAAGCTCGTGATAGGGCAGCAGCTCGATTTTTTCAATGTTGGTCATGTTCTGCGTGAATTCGCCGAGCATGCGGGCGGATTTTTCATCGTCGGACCAGCCGGGCACAACCACGTAGCGGATCCAGGTTTTTTGGTTACGCTTGGCAAGATGGCGGGCGAACTCCAGCGTACGGTGGTTGGATACGCCGACCAGATTCTGGTGGACGCTGTCGTCAAGCTGCTTGAGGTCGAGCATGACCAGATCGGTAACGTCCAGCAGCTCGTCGATAACCGCGTCGTAGCGGCGCACGAAGCCGTTGGTGTCCAAACAGGTGTGGATGCCTTCTTTTTGGCAGGCGCGAAACCAGTCTCGGACAAACTCGGCCTGTAAAATCGCTTCGCCGCCGGACGCGGTGACGCCGCCGCCGGAGGCGTTCATAAAGTGGCGATAGGTCACTATCTCTTTCATTAAGTCTTCTACCGCGACCTCCGTTCCACCGTGGGTATCCCAGGTATCCCGGTTGTGACAGTAAAGGCAGCGCATCAGGCAGCCCTGAAAGAAGACGATAAAGCGGATCCCCGGCCCGTCGACGGTGCCGCAGGATTCAAAAGAGTGGATACGGCCTTTGATTGACATTACTCGATAACTCCAAATGGACCCGTACGGCCCTGTCGTTTATTGCTTTGCCCGAAACCCTTTTAGTTTACTCTTTTCAGAGCAAGATTTCCGGCGAAGCACTAATAGAACAAAATAAAAAGGCCCCACCACAGGTGGAGCCTTTAATTCTATGCTATTTCAACCAGAGTTGAAATTACATCGTTTGGGTAAACGTACGGGTGATAACGTCCTGCTGCTGCTCTTTGGTTAAAGAGTTGAAGCGAACGGCATAGCCGGATACGCGAATGGTCAGCTGAGGATATTTCTCAGGATGTTCCATTGCGTCGACCAGCATTTCACGGTTCATTACGTTGACGTTCAGGTGCTGACCGCCTTCGATAGAGGCTTCGTGGTGGAAGTAACCGTCCATCAGGCCAGCCAGGTTGGCTTTACGCACGTCGTCGTCTTTACCCAGCGCGTTCGGTACGATTGAGAAGGTATAAGAAATACCGTCTTTCGCGTAGGCGAACGGCAGTTTAGCAACGGAGGTCAGAGAGGCTACTGCACCTTTCTGGTCACGGCCGTGCATCGGGTTAGCGCCCGGTCCGAACGGTGCGCCTGCGCGACGGCCATCTGGGGTATTACCGGTCTTCTTACCGTAAACCACGTTAGAGGTGATGGTCAGAACAGACTGGGTTGGGATCGCGTGGCGATAGGTGCGCAGCTTCTGGATTTTCTTCATGAAGCGCTCAACCAGGTCGCAGGCGAGGTCGTCAACGCGCGGATCGTTGTTACCGAACTGCGGGTATTCACCTTCGATTTCGAAGTCAACGGCCAGGCCGTCTTCATCGCGAACCGGCTTAACTTTAGCGTACTTGATAGCAGACAGTGAGTCAGCCGCAACGGACAGACCGGCGATGCCGCAGGCCATGGTGCGGATAACGTCTCTGTCGTGCAGCGCCATCAGTGAAGCTTCATAGCTGTACTTGTCGTGCATGTAGTGGATGATGTTCAGGGCGGTGACGTACTGCTTGGCCAGCCAGTCCATGAAGTGATCCATACGATCCATGACTTTGTCGAAGTCCAGAACGGCGTCGGTCATCGGTGCTTCTTTCGGTCCGACCTGAATCTTCATCTTCTCGTCCATACCGCCGTTGATTGCGTACAGCATGGTCTTCGCCAGGTTAGCGCGAGCGCCGAAGAACTGCATTTGCTTACCGACGACCATCGGGCTTACGCAGCAGGCAATCGCATAGTCGTCGTTGTTGAAGTCAGGGCGCATCAGGTCATCGTTCTCATACTGAACGGATGAGGTATCGATAGAAACCTTGGCGGCATACTTTTTGAACGCCAGCGGCAGCTTTTCAGACCACAGGATGGTCATGTTCGGTTCCGGAGACGGGCCCATGGTGTACAGGGTGTTCAGGAAGCGGAAGCTGGATTTGGTGACCAGAGTACGGCCGTCTAAGCCCATACCGGCCAGAGATTCGGTTGCCCAAATCGGGTCGCCGGAGAACAGCTCATCATATTCAGGAGTACGCAGGAAGCGAACCATACGCAGCTTCATGACCAGGTGGTCGATAAGCTCCTGAGCCTGAGTTTCGGTCAGGATGCCTTTCTTCATGTCGCGTTCGATGTAGATATCCAGGAAAGAGGATACGCGGCCGAAGGACATGGCGGCGCCGTTTTGAGACTTAACGGCGGCCAGGTAGGCGAAGTAGGTCCACTGAACGGCTTCTTGAGCGTTAGTCGCAGGGCGAGAAATATCGCAGCCGTACTTGGCGGCCATTTCTTTCATCTGGGCCAGAGCGCGGTGCTGTTCAGCGATTTCTTCGCGCAGCTGGATGGTCATTTCCAAGTCTTCGCCGTTTTCCAACTTGTCTTGCAGAGAGTTGAACTGGGCGAACTTGTCTTTCATCAGGTAGTCGATGCCGTATACGGCAACGCGGCGATAGTCGCCGATGATGCGGCCGCGGCCGTATGCGTCAGGCAGACCGGTCAGTACACCTGACTTACGGCAGTTCAGGATGTCTTTGGTATAAACGTCAAACACGCCCTGGTTGTGGGTTTTACGATATTCGGTGAAGATTTTCTTCAGCTGAGGATCCAGTTCACGACCGTAAACTTTACAGGAACCTTCAACCATCTTGATGCCGCCGAACGGGATGATGGCGCGCTTTAACGGCGCATCGGTTTGCAGGCCAACGATGGTTTCCAGCTCTTTCTCGATATAGCCAGCGTCGTGAGAGGTGATGGTTGAAGCAACATCGGTATCAAAATCCAGAGGCGCGTGAGTGCGGTTCTCGATTTTAATGCCTTCCATCACTTTGGCCCAAAGCTTGTCGGTCGCTTCGGTAGCACCAGCCAGGAACGATTCGTCGCCTTCATACGGAGTGTAGTTTTTCTGAATGAAGTCGCGGAGGTTGACGTTGTGCTGCCAGTCGCCGCCTGTAAAACCTTCCCAGGCCTTGACAAACTTTTCGTTAAGCTCGGTCATTTTTCACCTACCTTTATATACTAAGGAAATGGAGATAACTCATGTGGTAAGAAGCGTCTTAATGCTTCTCGCCGCGCAAATGCATAGCCCAAAAGGGCAAACCGACCATTAAACCGCCGATGATGTTGCCTATCGTAACGGGGATCAGGTTACTTACAATAAAATTACCAACAGTCAGGCTGGAAAACTGTTCCGGCGAGCTGCCTATGGCCTGCCAGAACTCCGGCGAGGCAAAATCTTTAATCACGATACCCATTGGGATCATGAACATGTTGGCGATGCTGTGCTCAAAACCGCTGGCGACGAACATCGCGACGGGAAGAATCATGACGAACATTTTGTCCATCAGGCTGCGGCCAGCATAGCTCATCCAGACGGCAAGGCAAACCATCAGGTTGGCCAGCGTGCCAAGGGCGACGGCTTCCAAGAAAGTATGATGCATTTTGTGGTCGGCCGTTTGTAAAACGTTTAGGCCCCACTGGCCGTTCGCCGTCATCATTTGGCCCGACATAAAAATAATAGCAACAAACAGCAGGGCACCGACCATATTGCCGAAGTAGACGTTAACCCAGTTACGAAACATTTGACCCCAGGTAATGTGGTTAGTTGCCTTGGCCACGCAGGTCATAATGGTTGAGGTAAAAAGATCGGTACCGCAGGCGACGACCAGCATCAGGCCCAATGAGAAGCAGACGCCGCCAAGAAACTTGGCCATGCCGAAGGGCACGTTTGCCGTTCCGGTAGTGGCTGTAATATAAAAGACAAATGCGATGGAGATAAACGCGCCGGCCAAAATAGCCGAGCCGAAGGTTATTGCGGGGTGCTTGGTCGCTTTATAGATGCCGGCATTTTCTGCGACCTGCGCCATAGCAGCAGGTGATAACGCTGCAATAGGATTATCTGTTTTCACTGAATAGATCTCGTGCGCCTAAATAAAGACTAAATTGCCCGGTGATACTAACAAAGCAGTATACCGTAAAAATTGATGCCGATCATTGTGCGTCAAATGAATATTGGCCGGAAACGGCCTCTAAAAGAGCTTTTTTAAATTATTTAATTGATTTTTATGAATAAAAAATTTTTTAAATTTTATTGCATAATTTTAATCGGGGAGGATTCTAACCGATGAAATGTTAATAACTAATATTATATTTATTTTAAGGTTAAATAATAAAATTTATTTTTACTTTTTATTAACACAATGCGATTGAATTTTACTTTATATATTATTGAACCGAAGCGCATATTTACGCTTCGGCTCGGCACTTTCTGATTTTACACGGTGCGTTTTGCCTGCTGAAGCTTATTGTAAGCTTCTAAAAGCGCGACGTGAGCGGGAAGTTGCGATAAATTTTGATCTACATCAAATAATCCATAGAAGCGTTGTTTCCCCTTAATGACGTCCCAGACGGCCTTGACCGTTTCCTCTCCGTACATGCGGATGAATGCAGGATTGTACTGTTCGGGATCGCGCTCTTCTTCATCCAACAGCATCAAGAGAAGGGTGGACAGGCAGCGGTAGTAGCTGCTTTGCTCCGGCGTAAACAGCGACGCGTTGAAGTCCTGCGCCCATTCAACCCAGCTTAGCGCCTGCTCCAGGTCGCCGCCGGCCAGCGCCAGCATGGCCTTGAGTTCGCCAATTCGCAGGCTGCTCCAGCCGTTGCCGGAACCGCTCGCCATTCCCAGAAGCTCGCGAACGCGAACGGCATCGTCTAGTCCTTCATCGTCCAGAGTCGCGATAAGCGCGAGGTATTCCTGCGGCGTCCACTGGCTGGAAGGCAGTGAAAGCAGGGTTTCTCTCAGGTGAACGGCCATGTTGTTATTGGCCAAAAACAGATCTTCAGCCGGATAAATATCCGACATGCCGGGCGCAAGAATGCGGCAGGCGTCAACGCCGAGATGGTTATAGTCGGCAATATAAACCTCGACGTTCTCACGATGGAAAATGTCCATCATGGCCTTAAACTCTTCTTCGGTCGTACCGCTGAAGCTCCAGTCTACGAACGCATAGTCAGCGTCTTTCTTGAACAGATCCCAGGAAATAAGGCCGCTTGAGTCGATGAAATGGGTTTCCAGATTAGCGTGGTCGGCCACTTCTTCATTATCAAACGTGGGAGCGTTAAAGACGTCGAGATCTTTCAGGCTGCGGCCCTGTAAAAGTTCCGTTACGGTTCGTTCAAGCGCAACGCCAAAGTCCGGGTGGGCGCCGAAGGAGGCGAAACAGCTGCCGTTACTGGGATTAAAGAGCACGACGCAAATAACCGGATACTTGCCGCCGAGGGACGCATCGTAAGCGAAAATGGGGAAGCCTTCCGCTTCAAGCGCATCGATGGCTTCTTTAACCGCCGGATAGCGGGCGATGACGGCGGTAGGGATATCCGGCAGGCTGATAGCTTCAGCAATAATGTGATTTTTTACGTAGCGCTCAAAAATTTCCGACAGCGCCTGAACTCTTGCCTCATTGCGGTTGTTGCCCGCAGACATGCCGTTGGAAACGTAAAGGTTGCCTATGACGTTGACCGGGATATAAACCGTCTCTTCATCCGACTGGCGAACAAAGGGAAGGGCGCAGACGCCGCGTTCCACGTTACTTGACTGTAAGTCCACCAGCCCGCTGGCCGTCAGGCTTTGCTCCGGGTCGTAAAAATCGCGCAGGCGCTCATCAAGCAGGCCTTCTGGCAGTGATTCATCTTCAGGAATAGGGAACCATTTTTCGTTGGGGTAGTGGACAAAGTCGCCCTCGGCAACGTTTTGGCCCAGATAAAAGTCAGCAAAAAAGTAGTTGGTCGACAGGCGCTCGAAGTATTCTCCCAGCGCTGAAGCCAGCGCAGCCTTACGCGATGCGCCCTTGCCGTTGGTAAAGCAAAGGGGGCAGTCCTTATCCCGGATGTGCACCGACCAGACGTTGGGAATAGGGTTTAGCCAGGAAGCTTCCTCAATGTGGAAACCCAACTGGGAAAGCTTGTGCTGAAAGCGTTCGATTGACGTTTCCAGCGCAGCGTCTTTGCCGGGAATGAAGGTTTGCGAAGTTGTCTGCATGGTTGTTGTCTCAATAGTAGGCGTTTTGCTCGCGGGCATAATACGGGGTTTTTGGATGAAGCTCTATTCTCTGAAGTTAAACTCTTAAGCCAAAAGCCATTTAGCGGCCGTATATCACAGAATAATATAGAACATATCGTTAGGATCGAGCGGAGCACCGTCTCGTAGCAGTTTAATAATAATTTCCGCTTATCAATGGAGATGTGTCTATGTCTGTATTTAGGAAATCTACGCTTGCCCTCGCGCTTTGTTGTATCAGTTTGAGCGCAGCAGCAAAACTGCCGACCATTACCGTTTTCGCCACCGGAGGAACCATTGCCGGCGGCGGTGCCTCTGAAACCCAAACCAACTATGTTTCCGGCCAGTTTGGCGTAGAGAGACTGGTTGACGCCGTTCCCCAGCTAAAAGAAATCGCCAATATTAAAGGAGAGCAGATAGTCAATATAGGCTCTCAGGATATGAATGATGAAGTATGGCTGAAGCTATCGAAGTCTATCAACGAACAGTGCTCATCCAGCGACGGCTTTGTCATTACTCACGGCACTGACACCATGGAAGAGACGGCCTATTTTTTAAATCTAACGGTCAAATGCGACAAACCGGTCGTCATGGTGGGCGCGATGCGGCCCGCGACGGCGATGAGCGCCGACGGCCCGTTCAACCTTTATAATGCCGTGGTTGTGGCCACTGACCCGGATTCTAAAGGTCGTGGCGTTCTGGTCTCCATGAACGACACGGTGTTGGACGCGCGCGACGTGACGAAGACCAATACCACCGGCGTACAGACATTTATGGGAATAAACTACGGCGCGCTGGGCTATATTCACAACGGTCAAGTTGACTATCAGCGCATGCCCACGCGGGTGCACGCGCCCAAAGCGCCGTTCGACGTCAGCAAGCTAACGGAGCTGCCCAAGGTCGACATCGTCTACAGCTACGCTAACGCTTCGGCCGCGCCGGTGAAGGCGCTGGTCAGCGAGGGCGCCAAAGGGATTGTCAGCGCAGGCGTGGGCAACGGGAATATGTACAAGAACATATTTGACGCCATCGTGCAGGCGAAAGAGCAGGGCGTGGTGATCGTTCGTTCATCCCGCGTTCCCAGCGGGGCGACGACTCGTGATGCTGAAGTTGACGACAATAAGTACGGCTTTGTGGCCTCCGGTACGCTCAATCCTCAAAAGGCGCGCGTGCTTCTGCAGCTGGCGCTGACTAAAACGACAGATCCCGTTGAAATTCAGGAGATGTTCAACAAGTACTAACGGTGAAACCTAAATAAGCGGCGGGGTTGGTCTATTAGCTCCGCCGTTTTTTATTTGTCGTGATATCTATTTTCAACTCGATATACGGTGCAATTTGCCGGAAATGTCGGCTCACCGTAGTGAAATGATGGGCTCAATTCCCTGATTTCCGAATACCCGACTAAAAAAGAAAAGTTGTCAAAAAAGAAGGCAACAAAATTTCCTTCTGTTAGGGATAGATAAGCATTGCAGCAAGATTGAGTGAGTGATAAAACCGGTAGTCTCGTTTGAATTTTTGGTTCTTTGAATACGCTTATCAGGACGGTGAAAATAAATGGCACAAGTTTTCAATTTTAGTGCGGGGCCGGCGATGTTACCGGTTGAGGTGTTACGTCAGGCGCAGCAGGAGTTATGCGATTGGCAGGGGCTCGGCACGTCGGTCATGGAAATTAGTCACCGCAGCAAAGAGTTTATGCAGGTTGCCGAAACTGCAGAGCAGGATCTGCGCGATCTGATGAAAATCCCGGAAAACTACAAGGTTCTGTTTTGTCACGGCGGCGCTCGCGCGCAGTTTGCCGCTATTCCGCTAAATCTTTTAGGGGACAAAACTCAGGCCGACTATGTTGACGGCGGCTACTGGGCGCACAGCGCCGTGCTGGAAGCGGAAAAATACTGTACGCCGAACGTGATAGACGTAAAAACTCAGGTTAACGGCCTGACGGCGGTAAAGCCTATGAAAGAATGGGCGCTCAACGACGCATCGGCCTTCGTTCACTTTTGCCCGAATGAAACGATTGACGGCGTGGCTATTGATGAACAGCCCGATTTTGGTAACAAAGTCGTTGTTGCGGACATGTCATCCAATATCCTGTCTCGCCCGATCGACGTCAGCCGCTACGGCGCTATTTATGCCGGTGCGCAAAAGAACATCGGTCCAGCCGGGATCACGGTCGTTATCGTACGCGAAGACCTGCTGGGCAAAGCGCGCAAAGAGACGCCTTCTATTCTTGACTATGCCGTGCTGGATAAGAACGATTCCATGTTCAATACGCCGCCGACGTTCGCCTGGTATCTGTCCGGGCTGGTGTTTAAGTGGCTGAAGGCCCAGGGCGGAGTGACGGAAATGGCTCGCCGCAACGAAGAGAAGGCGCAGCACTTGTATAGCGCGATTGATAACAGCGACTTTTATCGCAACGGCGTTGCGCCAGCCAACCGCTCAAAAATGAACGTTCCATTCCAACTGGCCGACGGCGAGCTGGACAAGCTGTTTCTGGAAGAGGCGAAAGCGGCCGGTCTGCACGCTCTGAAAGGACACCGCGTACTCGGCGGGATGCGCGCGTCTATTTATAACGCTATGCCTCTGGCCGGCGTACAGGCGTTAACCGAGTTTATGAGCGACTTTGAACGCCGCCACGGCTGATTATTCCTTATTGTAATCCGCGTCAGGCACCCACTCGGCGGAAGCTTTCACCGAGTGGCGTGCGTTAACCTCTCTCCTATTTAAAGTGACGACTGCGCGCCAGGGAGTGTCATTGTGAAAACCATCGGTCTTATCGGCGGCATGAGCTGGGAATCAACAATTCCCTATTACCGCCACATTAACGAAACGATAAAACGCCGCCTTGGGGGGCTTCATTCCGCAAAGGTTGTACTGTATAGCGTCGATTTTGATGAAATCGAGCGGCTTCAGCATCGGGGCGATTGGCATGCCGCCGGGGAAGTGCTGGTTGACGCCGCCCGTCGTTTAAATGCCGCTGGCGCAGATTTTTTGATTATATGTACCAACACCATGCATAAAGTCTATCAGCAGGTCGCCGATGCGGTACCGATCCCCGTATGCCATATTGCCGATGCGACTGCGCAGGTGATTAAGCGCGATGCTCTGAAAAAAGTCGGCCTGCTGGGGACGAAATTCACTATGGAGCAGGCATTTTATAAGGGGCGCCTGGCCGAGCAGTATGGCATTGAGGCTATCGTTCCCGATGAGGGCGACAGAGAAATTGTCCATCGGATTATTTATCAAGAGCTTTGCCTCGGCAAAATAGAGGACGCTTCCCGCCGTGAGTTTCAGCGCATTATGCAAACGCTGACGGAGCGAGGCGCCGAGGGGATGATACTCGGATGTACTGAAATCGGCTTACTGGTTGGCCCAAAAGACGTATCGGTGCCCGTATACGATACGGCGGAAATCCACGCCGTCAGGGCCGCGGAGCTTGCGCTGGAATCTTAGGCGCGCCTGAACCAGCGTTTTTACTCATTGACACTTAATAAAAAGAGAAAATCTATTCATGTTGGAGTCTTTAACCCTACAGCCCGTCGCGCGTTTCGACGGTGAGATTAACCTGCCGGGCTCAAAAAGCGTGTCCAACCGCGCGCTGCTGCTTGCCGCGATGGCGCGAGGAACGACGCGTTTAACCAATTTGCTGGACAGCGATGACGTGCGCCACATGCTGAATGCGTTGAAGACGCTGGGCGTTCATTTTCAGCTTTCCGACTGCCGAACGATCTGCGACGTGGTTGGCATCGACGGGCCTCTCAAGCCCACCTCTCCCGTTGAGATATTTCTTGGCAATGCGGGTACGGCGATGCGTCCGCTTGCGGCGGCGTTAAGCTTGGGGGCCAGCGACGCGATCCTCACCGGCGAGCCGAGAATGAAAGAGCGTCCGATTGGCCATCTGGTAGACGCCCTGCGTCAGGGGGGAGCCCAAATCGACTATCTGGAACAGACAGACTATCCGCCTCTGCGCCTGCGGGGCGGCTTCGTTGGCGGCGAAATCGCGGTTGACGGTTCGGTATCCAGCCAGTTTTTGACCGCGTTGCTGATGACGGCGCCGTTGGCGCAAAGCGATACCGTGATTACGATTATCGGCGAACTGGTATCTAAACCCTACATCGACATCACGCTACACATGATGCGCGACTTCGGCGTTGAGGTCGTCAATGAAGACTACCGTCGCTTCCTGATTAAAGGCCGGCAGGGCTATCGTTCCCCCGAGCAATATTTGGTGGAAGGCGACGCTTCTTCCGCGTCCTACTTCTTGGCCGCAGCGGCCATTAAGGGAGGCCGCGTTCGAGTCACCGGTATCGGTAAAAAGAGCGTACAGGGCGACGTTCGCTTTGCCGACGTGTTGGAAGCGATGGGCGCAGAAATAGTCTGGGGCGATGATTATATCGAATGCCGTCGCGGCGCTCTTAAGGGGATCGATATGGACATGAACCACATTCCCGATGCGGCGATGACAATCGCCACTACCGCGCTGTTTGCCGAAGGGGAAACCTGCATCCGCAATATTTATAACTGGCGGGTTAAGGAAACCGATCGGCTAAGCGCTATGGCGACCGAACTACGAAAAGTAGGCGCTCAGGTAGAAGAGGGCGAAGACTATATTCGCGTTACGCCAGCCGAAAAGCTAAAGCATGCGGAAATTGCAACCTACAACGATCACCGCATCGCCATGTGTTTCTCGCTGGTGGCGCTGTCCGATACGCCGGTAACGATTTTGGATCCGAAGTGTACGGCTAAAACGTTCCCCGACTACTTCACGCAGTTCGCCCGCTTAAGCCATTCCTCATAATACCGTTCCCGTGCGGCTATCTCTTTTTAAGCCGTGCGGGAATACTCCCTCCTTTCTTATTGATCTTTCTCATCTTGTCTTAAAATAGCCGATTGATTGGGTACGCGTTCTATCCGCATTGAGCCCAGATGCGTATAATGGCCGCCGAATTGTTTCAGATACGTGGGTTTTAGCTAAGGAGTACTTTATGGCAGCAGTTGTGCCGGTCATTACGGTTGACGGCCCGAGCGGCGTTGGAAAAGGAACGCTTTGTCAGGCATTGGCTCAAAAGCTGGGATGGCACTTATTGGACTCTGGCGCTATCTATCGCGTTTTGGCGCTGGCCGCATTGCACCATAACGTGGATTTGTCTTGTGAAGAGGCGCTGGTGCCGCTGGCAACGCATCTGGATGTGCGCTTTGTTTATCAGCAAAGCGAGCTTCAGGTGGTTCTGGAAGGCGAAACGGTGACGAATGAAATCCGCAACGAAAGGGTCGGCAGCGCCGCGTCTCAGGTTGCGGCGTTTCCCCGCGTGCGCGAGGCGCTGCTGCGCCGGCAGCGCGCTTTTCGAGAGGCGCCGGGGCTGATTGCCGACGGTCGCGATATGGGAACTATTGTATTTCCTGACGCGCCGGTGAAGTTTTTCCTCGACGCCAGCGCCGAAGAACGCGCCAGAAGGCGCATGCTTCAGTTGCAGGCGAAGGGGGAATGTGTTAAATTCGACCGCCTTTTATCCGAGATACAGGAACGGGACGCCCGGGATCGTAATCGGACCGTGGCGCCGCTGGTGCCCGCGGCGGATGCGCTGATGCTGGATTCAACCCATATGGGTATTGAGGAAGTGATCCAACACGCATTAGCGCACATACAGAATGTGCTAAAATAATACTTGCCTATGGCTTGCTTAACGGTAAGCGGTAGGTTTATGTGTAACTCTCTCGCAAGGAATGCGGCGGAGTATGTATAACAACCCCACCAAACCGGACGTCTGGTGGACGTTAATTAAAAACCCTGAAGATTAACACTATGACTGAATCTTTTGCTCAACTCTTTGAAGAATCCCTTAATGAAATTGAAACCCGTCCGGGTTCCATTGTACGCGGCGTCGTTGTTGCTATCGATAAAGACGTTGTTCTGGTTGACGCAGGTCTGAAATCAGAATCTGCTATTCCTGTAGAACAGTTTAAAAACGCTCAGGGCGAACTGGAAATTCAAGTTGGCGATGAAGTTGACGTAGCGCTGGACGCTATCGAAGACGGCTTCGGCGAGACTCTGCTGTCTCGTGAAAAAGCCAAGCGCCACGAAGCCTGGATCACGCTGGAAAAAGCGTCTGTTGAAGCGGCTACCGTTATGGGCGTTATCAATGGCAAGGTCAAAGGCGGCTTTACCGTTGAGCTTAACGGCATTCGTGCGTTCCTACCGGGTTCACTGGTTGACGTTCGTCCCGTTCGCGACACGCTGCACTTAGAAGGCAAAGAGCTTGAGTTCAAGGTCATCAAACTTGACCAAAAGCGTAACAACGTTGTTGTTTCTCGCCGTGCGGTTATCGAATCTGAAAACAGCGCTGAGCGCGATCAGCTGCTGGAAAACCTGCAGGAAGGCATGGAAGTCAAGGGCATCGTTAAGAACCTGACTGACTACGGCGCATTCGTCGATCTGGGCGGCGTAGACGGCCTGCTGCACATCACCGATATGGCTTGGAAGCGCGTTAAGCACCCGAGCGAAATCGTCAACGTTGGTGACGAAATCAACGTTAAAGTGCTTAAGTTCGACCGCGATCGCACTCGCGTTTCTCTGGGCCTTAAGCAGCTGGGCGAAGATCCGTGGGTCGCAATCGCCAAGCGCTACCCTGAAGGCACCCGCCTGACCGGCCGCGTGACCAACCTGACCGACTATGGCTGCTTCGTTGAAATCGAAGAAGGCGTTGAAGGCCTGGTGCACGTTTCTGAAATGGACTGGACCAATAAGAACATCCATCCGTCTAAAGTGGTTAACGTTGGCGACGTGGTTGAAGTTATGGTTCTGGACATCGATGAGGAGCGTCGTCGTATCTCCCTGGGCCTTAAGCAGTGCAAAATGAACCCGTGGCAGCAGTTCGCTGAAACCCATAACAAGGGCGAGCGCGTTGAAGGCAAGATCAAGTCAATCACTGACTTCGGTATCTTCATCGGTCTGGACGGCGGCATCGACGGTCTGGTTCACCTGTCTGACATCTCTTGGAACGTGGCTGGCGAAGAAGCCGTTCGCGATTACAAGAAGGGCGACGAAATCGCCGCCGTTGTTCTGCAGGTTGACGCAGAGCGCGAGCGCATTTCTTTAGGCATCAAGCAGCTGGCTGAAGATCCGTTTAACAACTATATGGCGAACATCAAAAAAGGCGCCATCGTTAAGGGTAAAGTCACTGCAGTTGACGCAAAAGGTGCTACAGTTGAATTAGCAGACGGCGTTGAAGGCTATCTGCGTGCTTCTGACGCCAGCCGCGATCGCGTTGAAGATGCAACGACGATCCTGAGCGTTGGCGATGAAGTTGAAGCCAAGTTCACCGGCGTTGACCGTAAGAACCGCGTAATCAGCCTGTCCGTTCGTGCTAAAGACGAAGCTGACGAGAAAGAAGCCGTTGCTACTGTTAACAACAACAGCAAGCAGGAAGAAGGTGGATTCTCCAACGCTATGGCTGAAGCATTTAAAGCGGCTAAAGGCGAATAATGGCGAGGGGCGGTTATGCCGCCCCTTCGGTAGTTGAGCTGATTGGAGGAACGATGACCAAGTCAGAACTGATAGAAAGACTCGCTGGTAAGCAGACTCATTTACCAACAAAAGTGGTTGAGGACGCGGTAAAAGAAATGCTGGAACACATGGCGGCTACGCTGTCAGGTGGGGAACGCATTGAAATCCGTGGATTTGGCAGTTTTTCTCTCCACTACCGTGCTCCGCGCATCGGGCGTAATCCGAAAACTGGCGAAAAAGTGGAACTGGAAAGTAAATACGTTCCCCACTTTAAGCCGGGTAAAGAGCTGCGCGATCGCGCGAATATTTACGTTGAATCGTAAATTCTAGCCAGATAAACGTGAAAAAGCCCGAGGCGGGTTAACCGCTTCGGGCTTTTTGTTTTTTAGACGGTGGTTTGTCAATTTTGCGCATTTCCTCGCATAGCCCGTTAGCGCTTTCTTCTTCACGTACACAATTTTTGGTGAGAAGCCGCGGCGTTGCTTTTTGCTGCTGGCGCCGTGGTTTCCCTTCTTTTAAAAAGAACCGATGTAAATAAATCTGGTGGGCTGTGTTCTTGTTATTACGGCTATCATTCGACGCGATTGCTATCGCGGCTATCATCGGTATTCTTCCTTTGCTGTTTCTGGTTGAGCTTCCGTCATCCTCGCTGTGGTATCTAGTTGCCTTCGGGGCTTGTTGCCTTGCCCTGGTGCGCAATGGCTTCTGTCGGTGGGTAAGTGTGGCGCTGGTGTTTTTCCTGTGGGGAACGCTGCTCGCCGGCAGGCTGTGTGACCGCGTTGATTTTTATAGCGGCAAAAGCGCCGTAGTTGAAGGTAAGGTGGTTAGCGCCAACCTGCATTCGGGCAATCCGTATGTGAGCAGGCGTTTTGACGTTACGCACGTAGATGGCCTGGCGCTGTCGACGGAAGGGGGTTTTCCCCTGTCGCTTGCTTTTCCCGCAGGGAAAGAATCCGTAAGCCGTCAGATGCAGTCCGGTCAGCGCTGGCGGCTGTCGGTAAATTTCAGGCCCGTCCACGGTCGATTAAACGAGGGTGGATATGACAAGCAGCGGAGCGCGATGTCAAACGGGCAGCCTCTTATTGGCCGCATAAAGTCGGCTGAATTGCTCGACGGCGAGCCCGGCCTTCGACAGCGGTTGGTTAACCGTTCTCTTGAGATAACCTCCGGCCTGAAATATCAAGGCGTTCTGATGGCGCTGGCCTTTGGCGAGAGGGAAAGGGTATCTCAGGAAGACAACCAGCGCTTCATAAAAACCGGTACTGCCCATCTGATGGCGATATCAGGACTACACATCGTTTTTGCCGGTGGGTTTGGCTTCGCGCTGTCGCGCATGGTTCAGCGCTTTCTTCCTAATCGTCTGGTTGGCCCTCGTTTCCCTCTTCTGGCGGGGTGGCTCGCCGCCGCGCTCTACGTTTGGCTGGCCGGAGCGAACCCTCCGGCGTTGAGAACGCTTTGTGCCATCACAGCTTATCTGGGACTAAGGCTTGCGGGCATTCACTGGTCGTCGTGGCAGGTTTGGATTCGCATCGTTGCTCTTCTGCTGGTTATCGATCCGATGATGGCGCTTTCCGACAGCTTTTGGTTGTCCTGCCTGGCGGTTGCGGGGCTGATTTTCTGGTTTCAATGGCTGCCGCTGCCTGAGTCAGGGAGATGGCTACGCCCCATGATAGGCTGGCTGTCGGCTCAGTTTGCCATGATGGCGCTGCTGTTGCCGCTGCAATTTTTGCTGTTTCACGGCTTGAGCCTAAGCTCACTTTTAGGAAACGCAGTGGCTATTCCCATCGTGTCGTGGGTGGCGGTTCCCTTCATCCTGTGTGGGCTCGTCACGATGGGGCTACCGGACGTTAGCTATGCCTTCTGGTGGGTAGCCGACGGAGCTCTGTCGCTGATGATGACAGCGCTTTCCAATCTGGAGTTCGGCTGGATAAACGTGTCTATTTACGGCGTAGCGTTAAGCTTTGCGGGATGGATTGCGGTCGTCGTTTGGCGATTTGGCCTGTGGCGCAGCTGTCCTTTTTCATGCGGCGCTATTTTGCTGCTTCTCTCTCAACCCTGCTGGCAAAGAGAAGACGAGCGTTGGCGAGTCGATATGCTCGACGTTGGGCACGGGCTGGCCGTTATTATTCGTCAAGGAAATGAGGCGGTGATATATGACACCGGCCAAAGCTGGGGGGATACGTCCGCTGCGGAGCGGGAAATCATTCCCTTCTTACGCTGGCACGGGTTGAATCTGACCGGCATTATTCTCAGCCACCAGCATTCCGACCACATAGGTGGATTAAACGTTCTAAGAAAGGCGTATCCTGACGCTTGGCTAAAGAGTTCAGTGAGCGGATTAGGCCAGCCGTGTCGACGCGCAGAGAGGTGGCAATGGAAAACGCTGACGTTTGATGCTCTATGGCCTGAACGCCTTACCGAAAGCGCTGGCAATCCGGAATCTTGCGTTATTCAAATTAGCGACGGACGATTCCGGCTTTTGTTGACCGGAGATCTTGAGCAAAGGCAAGAGCGGCGCTTGGTCGCTCACTATGGTGACGAGCTTGCCAGCACGCTGCTTCAGGTTCCCCACCATGGCAGTAGGACGTCGTCGACAAAAGCGTTTATTGATGCCGTTAATCCCCAGGCGGCGCTGGCGTCGGCGGCGCGCTTTAATCCGTGGCGCCTACCGGCTGAAAACACGATAATTCGTTACCGGCAGGCAGAAATCGACTGGTATTCTACGTCCGAAGAAGGGCAGGTAAGTGCTTTGTTTTATAATGACAATTATCATGTTTTGACGCTAAGAGCGCAGATAATGCCCCGCTGGTATCACGCGTCATTTGGTTCTTTGCGTCATAATGAGTAAAATAATGCGCTTAATCGCATAACGTTGGTATATGAATGATAAACGACAAAGACATCTCTACATGGCAGACCTTCCGCAGGCTGTGGCCCATGATAAAACCATTCAGGACGGGGCTTATCGTCGCCGCCGTAGCGCTGATTTTCAACGCGGGAACGGATGCCTTGATGCTTTCACTGTTAAAGCCGCTGCTGGATGAAGGCTTCGGCAAGTCAGAAAGCAACGTGCTGGCCTGGATGTCGGTCGTCGTATTAGGGCTGATGGTCGCTCGTGGCATTACCAGCTACGTTTCTACCTACTGCCTGTCGTGGGTTTCCGGCAAGGTCGTTATGACGATGCGCCGTAGGCTGTTTAACCACATGATGGGAATGCCGGTGTCTTTCTTTGACCAGCAGTCCACGGGTACGCTGCTTTCGCGCATTACCTATGATTCCGAGCAGGTCGCCTCTTCATCTTCCGGCGCGCTGATTACCGTCGTGCGTGAAGGCGCTTATATTATTGCGCTGTTTTCGATGATGTTTTACAACAGCTGGCAGCTTTCGCTGATTTTACTCGTGCTGGCGCCGGTGGTATCCGTCGTTATTCGCTTTGTATCCAAGCGGTTTCGCGCCATCAGTAAGAACATGCAAAATACGATGGGGCAGGTGACCGCAAGTGCCGAGCAGATGCTGAAGGGCCATAAAGAGGTTCTGCTGTTCGGCGGTCAGGAAGTTGAGACCAATCGTTTTGATAAGGTCAGCAACCGCATGCGCCAGCAGGGGATGAAGATGGTGGCGGCATCGGCCATTTCCGATCCCATTATCCAGCTGATTGCTTCTACCGCGCTGGCCTTGGTGCTGTTTGCCTCCAGCTTCCCGCAAATTATGGATAACCTTTCGGCAGGAACGATTACCGTGGTTTTTTCTTCCATGGTAGCGTTGATGAAGCCGCTTAAGTCCTTAACTAACGTAAATGCGCAGTTCCAGCGCGGCATGGCGGCCTGCCAGACGCTGTTCGCCATTTTGGATTCAGAAACCGAAAAGGATGAAGGGACGCTGAAAGTTGACCGCGTGAAGGGCGACGTTGAGCTTCGTAACGTCATTTTCACCTATCCGACGAAAGAAGAGCCCGCGCTGAAGGACATCAGTCTGACTATCCCCGCGGGGAAAACCGTCGCGCTGGTCGGGCGCTCGGGCTCCGGCAAGTCGACGATAGCCAATTTATTGACGCGCTTTTATGATATTCAAAGCGGTGAGATTTTTATCGACGGCCACGAGATTAGGGAATATACCCTTAGCTCGCTGCGGGAGCAGGTCGCCGTCGTTTCTCAAAACGTTCACCTGTTTAACGACACCATCGCTAACAACATTGCCTATGCGCGTACCGAGCGGTACAGCCGCGAAGAGATAGAGAAAGCGGCGACGATGGCCTACGCGATGGATTTCATCAAGAAGATGGACCTGGGATTGGATACGGTTATCGGCGAGAACGGCGTTTTGCTTTCCGGAGGCCAGCGTCAGCGCATTGCTATTGCCCGTGCGCTGCTGCGCGATAGCCCGATACTGATTCTGGACGAAGCCACCTCGGCGCTGGATACCGAATCTGAACGTGCGATCCAGGCGGCGTTGGATGAACTGCAAAAAAACCGCACGTCGCTGGTGATTGCTCACCGCCTGTCCACGATTGAAAAGGCGGATGAGATTCTGGTTATTGAGGATGGGCGCATCGTCGAACGCGGCAACCATGCTTCTTTGCTAAGCAACGGCGGCGTCTATGCCCAGCTGCATCGGATGCAGTTTAGCCAATGATTGAGCGCATCTGGTCAGGGCAGTCAAAGCTTTATCTGCTGCTGTTGCCGCTGTCTTGGCTGTACGGGCTGATAAGCGGACTGAGGCAGTTAGCCTATCGCCTTGGCCTGCTTCGCGCGTGGCGTTCCCCGGTTCCCGTTATTGTCGTCGGCAATTTGACCGCCGGCGGCAACGGTAAGACGCCGGTTGTTATCTGGCTGGTGGAACGCCTTCTCCTGCGAGGGTTTCGCGTTGGCGTCGTTTCGCGCGGCTACGGCGGTAAAGCCGATAGCTATCCGGTTGTGCTGGATGAAACTACGACGACGCAAACGGCGGGCGATGAGCCGGTGCTGATTTTTCAGCGTACGGGCGTTCCTGTCGCGGTGTCCCCCGTTCGCGCTCAGGCCGTTCAGGCCTTGCTCGCGCAGTATGAATTAGACGTTATTGTTACCGATGACGGCCTGCAGCATTATGCTTTGCAGCGGGACGTCGAACTGGTCGTTGTTGACGGCGTGCGCCGCTTTGGCAACGGCTGGTGGCTACCGGCCGGGCCGATGCGGGAACGTGCAGGAAGGCTGCGCCGCGTGGACGCCGTCATTACTAACGGCGGTGAGGCGAAAGCGGGGGAGATCCCGATGACGCTGGCGCCCTCTTTAGCCGTAAATCTGGTCAGCGGTGAGAAAAAGCCGGCAACGGAGCTTGGTAGCGTGGTCGCGATGGCTGGAATTGGTCATCCGCCGCGATTCTTTCAAACGTTAAAGAGTCTTGGCGTAGAGCCAAAAGCCGTTCACGGCTTTGCCGACCATCAGCCTTACGCGCTGGACGCGCTGTCAGGGCTTACGACGGGAGAACAGTCGCTGCTAATGACGGAAAAAGACGCGGTAAAGTGCCGGGGATTTGCCAAGGATAACTGGTGGTATTTGCCGGTTGACGCCAATTTCCCTTCTGAAGACGAAGCCCGTCTGTTAGCGACGCTGGCGAATGTTATCTCTCGTCGGCGCGTAGAGGTGTAAAAACCTTGACATACACCCTAAATCATTCGAGTTGCAGGAAGTCTTGGCAAAAAATATGCTATTGTCAGCGGCAGTATAAATCTTGGTAGTGACTAGAGGTTATTCATGGATCATCGTCTGTTGGAAATCATTGCTTGCCCGGTCTGTAACGGCAAGCTGGCCCTTAATAAAGAACAGCAGCAGCTGATTTGTAAAGTGGACGGTCTGGCCTATTCGATCCGCGATGGGATCCCGGTGCTGCTGGAAAGCGAAGCACATAAGCTGACCCTGGATGAGGAAGGATCATGAGTTTTATCGCGATTGTTCCCGCCCGCTATGCGTCAACGCGCCTGCCGGGCAAGCCTCTGGCGGATATCGCCGGTAAGCCGATGGTGGTTCACGTCATGGAGCGCGCGCTGGAGTCCGGCGCGTCCAGAGTCATTGTCGCAACCGATAATGAAGAGGTTAAGCTGGCGGTAGAGGCGGCGGGCGGAGAAGTTTGCTTGACCAGCCCTGACCACAATTCCGGCACGGAACGCTTGGCGGAAGTGATTGAGCGCTACGGTTTTAGCGATGACGAAGTCATCGTCAACGTGCAGGGCGATGAGCCTATGATCCCTCCGGTTATCATCCGACAGGTTGCTGATAATCTGGCCAAGTCCGATGCCGGGATGGCGACGTTGGCCGTGCCTATTGATTCCGTTGAAGAAGCGTTTAATCCTAATGCGGTGAAGGTCGTTATCGACAGTAAAGGCTATGCGATTTATTTCTCCAGGGCGACTATCCCATGGGACAGAAACCGCTTTAGCGCTTCAACCGATGAAATTGGCGACTTCTATCTACGCCATATCGGCATTTATGCCTACCGAGCCGGTTTTGTGCGTCGCTACGTCAACTGGCAGCCTAGCCCCCTTGAACAAATTGAAATGCTGGAGCAGCTTCGCGTGCTTTGGTACGGCGAAAAAATCCACGTAGACAAGGCGAAAGAAGTGCCGACCGTCGGCGTTGATACGCCGGAAGACCTGTTCCGGGTTAGAGAGGCGCTGGGTCATCGTTTCTAATTCAGACCGCGTATTGCGCTCTGCGTGGGCTATGTCCACGCAGAGCTTTATTTATTCTTTGATTTTTAACCACCAGCTGCCCAGCGTTTCATACCAGACCCGCTCGCTGTGTGAGAGGTAGAGCGCCGATGGGAATGCCTTCTCCCATGGGTTTAACGGCCCGAGCGTCGCCATCTGGTTAGCCGGTGCAGGTATGGGATGAAGGCCCGCGTTTTGGAATATCTGCATGGCTCTGGGTAAATGGTTAGCGGACGTGACGAGCAGGAATGGCCTGTCGTTAGTAAGTTCGGCTACCGCCTGAGACTCTTCGATGGTGTCCTTGGCGCGATCCAGAACGATGATGTCCTGTTTAGCGACGCCCAGGCTTTCCGCCACCATCGCAGCCGTAGTCGCGTAGGCTACCGGATTGGTTTCGGCGTTTGCGCCGGTGAAAACCAGCTTACTGCCGGGTATCAGGCGATGAAGGCGAATGCCTTCGGCCACTCTCGGCAGGCTGTTGGGAAACAGGTTTGAGCTGGGGGCCCATTCGGCGTTGTAGGTATAGCCACCGCCGAGCACAACGATGTATTCAACGGGCGTTTCCCGCTGGGCCTCGGGAGAATAGGTAGAATAGTTTGCTTCAAGCGGCATTAAAAGCCGGTCAGCAACCGGCTGTAGGCTAATCAAAAGCAGGGTTAGCCAGCTTGCGGTTAGCAGGGTTTTGGCGCTTTTCTGCCAGCGCGTGAACCAGAGCAGAAGCAGCGCTATGGCCATCAGGCTAAGAAGAAACGGCAGCGGCAACAGCATATTGCCAATGATTTTTTTGAGCGTAAAAAGCATAGTTTTTCCTAATCGGGAAATAGACTTATGCGCCGCAGCGCACTCGCGTTCATTTTATCGTAAGCCGCCCTAAATGGCAGAAGATTGTGTCGACGTCGCCGATTGACGTTCAGCATTGGAGAGAGTCGGTTCGCCGTGAAAGATCGTAATTTTGACGATATTGCCGAGAAGCTCTCGCGCAATATTTATGGCACAACCAAGGGTGAAATCCGCCAGGCCGTACTGTGGCGGGACCTTGACGAACTTATGGCTTCGATGCCGGATCGTCCCCTACGCGTTTTAGACGCCGGCGGCGGCGAGGGCATCATGGCGTGTGAAATGGCGCGGCGCGGCCACGACGTCATATTCTGCGATATTTCCGAAACGATGTTGGAGCGTGCGCGACTATCGGCGGTGGAAAAAGGGGTTGGGGATAAGATAAAATTCATACACTGCGCCGCGCAGGATGCAGCGGATCGTTTAGATGCGCCGGTAGATCTGGTATTATTCCACGCCGTATTGGAATGGATAGACGACCAGCGCGGCGCGCTGCTCTCTGTGACGAAGTGTTTACGGCCCGCAGGGGTCTTATCCCTGATGTTTTACAACTATGACGCACTGTTGTTTCGGAACGTCACGTTAGGCAACTTTGGCTACATTGCCAGCGGAATGCGAAAAAGAAAAAGAAAGTCGCTGTCACCCGACAAGCCGCTTGCGCCGCAGCAGGTTGACGAATGGTTGGAAGATATGGGGATGTCGATTGTTGAAAAAAGCGGCGTTCGGATATTCCATGACTACATGCAGGATAAACAGCAACAGCAGCAGGAGTTTGCTGCACTGTTGGCGCTGGAGTTACGCTATTGCCGGCAGGAGCCGTTTGTGAGTTTGGGACGTTATATCCACGTGATGGCGAGAAAGCCAAACGAATCAAACGTAAGGGATAGAAGACTATGAGTGAATTTTCCCAGACAGTACCTGAACTGGTCGCCTGGGCGCGTAAGAACGATTTTTCTCTGTCGCTGCCGACGGAGCGTTTGGCGTTTTTGTTGGCGATAGCCACGCTAAACCACGACCGGCTGGACGGAGAAATGAACGAGGGCGAGCTGGTTGACGCCTTCCGCCACGTCAGCAAGGGCTTTGACCAGACTAATGAAACGATAGCCGTTCGCGCCAATAATGCGATTAACGATATGGTAAAGCAGCGGCTGCTAAACCGCTTTACCAGCGAGCTTGCCGACGGTTACGCCATCTACCGCCTCACGCCTTTAGGCATGGGCATCACCGACTATTACATTCGCCAGCGCGAATTCTCTACCCTCCGGCTTTCCATGCAGCTTTCCATCGTAGCGCAGGAGCTGAAGCTGGCCGCCGAAGCGGCGGAAGAGGGCGGCGACGATTTCCACTGGCACCGTAACGTATTTGCGCCGCTGAAGTATTCCGTCGCGGAAATTTTCGACAGCATCGACCTTACGCAGCGCATTATGGATGAGCAGCAGCAGAACGTGAAAGAAGACATCGCTGCGCTGCTGAGCAAAGACTGGCGTGCGGCGATTTCCAGCTGTGAGCTTCTGCTGATGGAAACGTCCGGTACGCTGCGAGAACTGCAGGATACGCTGGAGGCGGCGGGAGACAAGCTTCAGGCTAACCTCCTGCGCATTCAGGACGCGACCTTGGGATCGGCCGAGCTTCAGTTTGTCGATAAGCTGGTCTTAGACCTTCAGGCCAAGCTCGACCGTATCATTAGCTGGGGGCAGCAGGCCATCGACCTGTGGATAGGCTACGACCGCCACATCCATAAGTTTATTCGTACCGCTATCGATATGGATAAAAATCGCGTATTCGCCCAGCGTCTACGCCAAACGCTGCAAACCTATTTTGATAATCCTTGGGCGCTCAGCTATGCCAACGCCGAGCGTCTTTACGATATGCGCGACGAAGAGCTGACGCTTAGAAACGACGAAGTCACCGGTGAACTGCCGCCGGAGATGGAATACGAAGAGTTTACCGAAATGCGTGAACAGATTGCCGCGCATATTGAAGCGGCGCTTGAGGTATTCAAGCGCGAAGAGCGGCCTCTCGACCTCGGTATGGTCATGCGCAGCTATCTGACGCAGTTCCCTCGCGCTCGCCATTTTGACGTTGCCAGACTGCTGGTCGATCAGGCCGTCAGGCTTGGCGTCGCGGACGCGGATTTTTCCGGATTGCCTGCCGAGTGGCAGCCCATTAACGATTACGGAGCCAAGGTGCAGGCCCATGTCATCGACAAATATTGAACAAGTAATGCCGGCCAAGCTGGCTCAGGCGATAGCCAACCCCCTGTTCCCCGCGCTGGACAGCCAGCTGCGCGCCGGTCGTCATATCGGCATTGACGAACTCGATAACCATACCTACCTGATGGACTATCAGGACGAGCTGGAGCGCTTTTATCTGCGCTATAACGTCGAACTTATTCGGGCGCCGGAAGGGTTTTTCTACCTGCGGCCTCGCTCTACGACGCTGATCGCCCGTTCCGTGCTGTCCGAGCTGGATATGATGGTAGGAAAAATTCTTTGCTATCTCTATCTCAGCCCGGAAAGGCTGGCGCAGGAAGGCATTTTTAGCGGGCAGGAGCTGTACGAAGAGCTGATTGCGCTGTCCGATGAGAGCAAACTGTTGAAGTACGTTAACCAGCGCTCGACCGGTTCAGACGTCGATCGCCAGAAGCTGCAGGAGAAGGTAAGGACCTCCCTTAACCGCCTGCGCCGCTTAGGGATGGTGACGTTTATCGGCAGCGACAGCACGAAGTTTCGCATTAACGAATCCGTATTCCGCTTTGGCGCAGACGTTCGAAGCTCTGACGACCCGCGTGAAGCGCAGCTGCGCATGATCCGCGACGGCGAAGCAATGCCTTTGGAGAATACCCTTTCGCTTTCCGATGCCGATGAAGAGCAGGGGATGGATAACGCAGCGGATAGCGCGGAGGATGAACTGGAATGATTGAACGAAGCTTAATTGAAAGAGGAAAATTTCGCTCGTTAACGCTGGTTAACTGGAACGGTTTTTTTGCGCGCACGTTTGACCTGGACGAGCTGGTCACCACGCTGTCCGGCGGTAACGGCGCCGGTAAGTCAACCACTATGGCGGCGTTCGTTACCGCGCTAATTCCCGACCTGACGCTGTTGCACTTTCGCAACACGACGGAAGCGGGGGCGACCAGCGGTTCAAGGGATAAGGGGCTGTTCGGTAAGCTTAAGGCCGGCGTCTGCTACTCCACGCTGGACGTGGTGAACTCTCGCCATCAGCGCGTGCTGTGCGGCGTGCGGCTGCAGCAGGTGGCCGGGCGGGATAAAAAGGTCGACATCAAGCCGTTTATGATTTTTGGCCTGCCGGCTTCCATCCAGCCGACTCAGCTCGTGACTGAAAACGTCAGCGAGCGTCAGGCTCGCGTGCTGCCGCTTCACGAGCTGAAAGAGCGCGTTGAGGCGATGGAAGGGGTTCAGTTCAAGCAGTTTAACTCGATCGCCGACTATCATGCGGTGATGTTCGATCTGGGCGTGATCCCTAAGCGCCTGCGGTCTTCGGCCGATCGCAGCAAGTTCTATCGCCTGATTGAAGCTTCGCTGTACGGCGGTATTTCCAGCGCCATTACCCGCTCGCTGCGTGACTACCTGCTGCCGGAAAACGGCGGCGTGCGCAAAGCGTTTCAGGATATGGAATCGGCGCTGCGTGAAAACCGCATGACGCTGGAAGCCATTCGCGTAACGCAGTCCGATCGCGATCTGTTTAAACACCTTATTTCCGAAGCGACCTCCTACGTTGCCGCCGACTATATGCGCCACGCCAATGAGCGGCGCGTCCATCTGGACGACGCGCTGGCGCAGCGCCGTGAGCTGTTTAACGGCCGGGCCCAGCTGATTACCGAACAGTATCGCCACGTCGAGATGTCGCGCGAGCTGGCCGAACAGTCCGGCGCTCAGTCCGATCTGGAAATGGACTATCAGGCCGCCAGCGATCACCTGAATTTAGTGCAGACGGCGATGCGCCAGCAGGAAAAGATCGAGCGCTATCGCGGCGATCTCGATGAGCTGACCTATCGTTTGGAAGAGCAGGGCGAAGTCGTTGCCGAAGCCAACGAACGGCTGACTGACTGTCAGGTGGCGGCGGAAGCTTCTGAGCTGGAAGTTGATGAGCTAAAGAGCCAGCTTGCGGACTACCAGCAGGCGCTGGACGTACAGCAAACTCGCGCAATTCAGTATCAGCAGGCGCTGACCGCGCTGGAGCGTGCGCGCGAGCTGTGTCGCATTCCTGACCTGAGCATCGATAACGCCGACGAGTGGTTGGAAACCTTTTTGGCCCGCGAGCATGAGGCGACGTCCGCGCTGCTTCAGTTAGAGCAAAAGCTTAGCGTTGCCGATGCGGCGCACGGCCAGTTTGAAGAAGCCTACCGTCTGGTGTGTAAAATCGCTGGCGAAGTGGGGCGCGATCGGGCGTGGGATACGGCTAAAAGCCTGCTGCGCGACTGGCCGTCTCAACGGCACCAGGCCGAGCGCGTTAACGCATTGCGCATTCAACTTTCCGAGCTTGAGCAGCGTCTGCGTGAACAGCAGGAAGCCGAGCGCCTGCTGCAAGAGTTTTGCAAGAAAGCAGGGCAGGACTATTCCGTTGAAGAGCTGGAAGAGCTTCGCAACGAACAGGAGCTGCTGTTAGAAAGCCTGTCACAGGGCGCCGCCGATTTTGGCGAGCAGCGCATGTCTTTGCGTCAGGAGCTGGAGCAGGCCAATCAGCGCATCAAGGCGCTGTCAGAAAAGGCGCCGGCGTGGATTGCCGCGCAGGACGCGCTAAGCGCGCTTTCTGACCAGTGCGGCGAGCGGCTTGAAAACAGCTCGCTGGTAACGGAACAGATGCAGTGTCTGCTCGAACGCGAACGTGAAACGACGGTTGAACGCGATAAGGTAGCCTCACAAAAGCTGCTGGTCGAACAGCAAATTGAGCGGCTTAGTCAGCCTAGCGGCGCAGAAGACGGCCGCCTGTTGGCGTTGGCCGAGCGTTTTGGCGGCGTGCTGCTGTCGGAAATTTATGACGACGTCGTTCTTGACGACGCGCCGTATTTCTCTGCGCTTTACGGCCCGGCGCGCCACGCTATCGTGGTGCCGAGCCTTTCTCTTGTTCGGGAGCACCTTGAGGGGTTAGAAGACTGCCCTGAAGATCTCTACCTTATCGAGGGCGATCCGCAGTCATTCGACGACAGCGTATTTGAAGCGGAAGAAGTGCCTAACGCGGTCGTGGTTAAGGCCTCTGACCGGCAGTGGCGCTATTCGCGCTTTCCTGAAGTGCCTCTGTTTGGCCGCGCGGCGCGCGAAAGCCGCCTTGAGATGCTGGGCGCCGAACGCGAGGCGCTGGCGGAGCGCTACGCGACGCTCTCCTTTGATGTACAAAAAACGCAGCGCCTGCACCAAAGCTTTAGCCGCTTCGTCGGCACGCATTTGGCCGTGGCGTTTGACAGCGATCCGGAAGTGGAAATTCGCCGGCTGACGACGCGCCGCGGTGAAATCGAACGCGAGCTCAACGGCCACGAAGGTCAGGAGCGTCAGCAAAAGCAGCTGCTGGACCGCGTTAAGGAGAGCATTGCTCAGCTTAACCGCCTGATGCCGCAGCTTCACCTGATGGCGGACGAAACGCTGATTGACCGCGTAGAGACGGTGCGTGAAGACCTGATGGAAGCGCAGGAATCAGCGCAGTACGTACAGCAGCACGGCGCCGATCTGGCTCGTTTGGAGCCCATCGCCGCCGTTTTGCAAAGCGATCCTACCCAGCACGACAGCCTGCAGCAGAGCTATGAGCAGGCGCAGAGCGTGCAGCAGCAGGCGAAGCAGCAGGCGTTTGCGCTGACGGAGGTTGTACAGCGCCGGGCGCACTTTAGCTACAGCGATTCTGCGGGCATGCTGACGGAAAACTCCGACCTGAACGATAAGCTGCGCCAGCGCCTGGAGCTGGCGGAAGCGGAGCGCACCCGCGCACGCGAACAGCTGAAGCAGTCTCAGGCCCAGTGCGCGCAGTTTAATCAGGTTCTGGCGTCGCTGAAAAGCGCCTATGACGCCAAGCAGGATATGCTTAAGGAGCTTAATCAGGAGCTGAAAGACATCGGCGTTCAGGCGGATCCTAACGCCGAAGCCCGCGCCAAGCAGCGTCGCGACGAGCTTTACGCCGCGCTGAGCCAGAACCGCCACAACTGCAGCCAGTTGGAGAAACAGATTACGTTCTGCGAGGCGGAGATGGACAGCCTGCAGAAGAAGCTGCGCAAGGTTGAACGAGATTACCACCAGTTCCGCGAACTGGTAGTGACCGCCAAGGCCGGCTGGTGTCTGGTGATGCGCCTGGTGAAAGACAATGACGTCGAGCGTCGCCTGCACCGCCGCGAGCTGGCGTATATGGACGCCGACGCCCTGCGTTCCATGTCGGATAAGGCGCTTGGCGCACTGCGTCTGGCCGTGGCGGATAACGAGCACCTGCGCGACGTGCTGCGCGCCTCTGAAGACGCCAAGCGCCCGGAGAAGAAGATCCAGTTCTATATCGCCGTGTACCAGCATTTGCGCGAGCGTATTCGTCAAGACATTATCCGCACTGACGATCCGGTCGAAGCCATCGAGCAGATGGAAATCGAACTGGCGCGCCTGACGGAAGAGCTGACGGCGCGCGAGCAGAAGCTGGCGATAAGCTCCAAGAGCGTGGCGAACATTATTCGTAAGACCATTCAGCGCGAACAGAACCGCATTCGCATGCTGAACCAAGGGCTGCAGGCCGTGGCCTTCGGGCAGGTGAAGAGCGTCCGTTTGAACGTCAACGTGCGCGAAGCCCACGCGACGCTGCTTGAGGTGCTGTCCGAGCAGCAGGAGCAGCATCAGGACCTGTTTAGCAGCAACCGACTGACCTTCTCCGAAGCGTTGGCCAAGCTCTATCAGCGCCTCAATCCCCATATCGATATGGGGCAGCGGGCGCCGCAGACGATTGGCGAGGAGCTTTTGGACTACCGCAACTACCTGGAGCTGGAAGTGGAAGTCTTCCGCGGTTCCGACGGCTGGTTGAGGGCCGAGAGCGGGGCGCTTTCTACCGGTGAAGCCATCGGTACCGGTATGTCGATTCTGGTGATGGTGGTTCAAAGCTGGGAAGAAGAGTCTCGCAGGCTGCGTGGTAAGGACGTTATTCCGTGCCGCCTGCTGTTCCTTGACGAAGCGGCCCGTCTGGATGCGAACTCTATCGCAACGCTGTTTGAGCTGTGCGAGCGGCTTGAAATGCAGCTGGTGATTGCCGCACCGGAAAATATCAGTCCGGAGAAGGGCACCACCTATAAGCTGGTGCGGAAAATATTCCAAAATAACGAGCACGTTCACGTTGTCGGTCTGAAAGGCTTTGGCTCTCTTGATAAGGATAAGGCTGAAAGGCCGCAGGATGAGCCGGAAGAGGACGATGAGGAAAGTAACAGTTCGGAAGAGTTGTTACATTAAACATCGCTGTTGAGATTGTGTATTATAGTCTCATTGCGCTAATCTGTAAGAGCATATGGTCGTCGACGTCGGCGACCATCGTTTTCTTTTCGTATGCCAACAAATACAGGATGTTTTGGTAAGGGTATAAGTAAAAGTAATTTATCAAGCCATGTTTTAGTTTTGGGCATCGATAGCAATGTGTGAGACTGTTTTAGTAGAGGACAAAGGATGTTGTTGGTAAAACGAAAAATTCTCCAAAACCTGGCGGTGAACTGTACGCTGGCAACGCTGGCGGCTTTCCCGATCGTAGGCTGCACGCAAACTGACGTTTTAAACGAACCTCAGGTCGTTGACGCGGGGGCTACTGCCGCGATCGAGGCCAGCGCTGCACGGGCGGCTCCTTCTCAGGAGCTTATCAATCAACGCCGTGAGGAGCTGCAAAAAGCGCTGCCTGCCGGCGTATCGCTAAAATACCTTTCCGAACTTAGCTTGATTTACGCCGCTTCGGACGAAATGAAGCCCCTATGGGAAGATGAAAAGGCGATGAAGGCATTTCAATCTCAACTGGCCGAGGTGGCGCTGTCCGGCGTGAACGGCCAGTTTGGGCAATGGGCGACGCTGCTGTCTAATCCGGAGCTGACCGGCATTGGGCGAGACGCGGTGCTTTCCGATGCGATGCTGGGGTATTTACACTTTGTTAACGGCGTTTATGCTAACGGCAACCGTTGGCTATATCGCGCCGACAGCTACAAAATGGCTGCGCCCGCCAAGGCGGAAATAGAGCAATGGCAACAGGCAGTTGGCGAAGGGCGTTTGGACGCTTTCGTTCAGGGGCTGGCGCCGAAAAACCCGCAGTATGAAAAAATGCGCGCCGCCATGCTTCCGTTGATTAACGATGCACAGCCTTGGCCTCAGCTCGCTACGGCCAAACAGAGCCTGCGTCCGGGCAACAGCAGCAAGGACGTTCCCGAATTAAGAGAAATACTCACCCGCAGCGGGCTGTTGGAAAAAGCCGCTGCTGCCGGTGCGGAAGATCAAAATGCGGCTAAGGCTAAAGCGTCTTTGGTTTATAGCAGCGATTTGGTTGAGGCGGTGAAGAAATTCCAGAAAATGTACGGCCTGGAGGCTGACGGCGTTATTGGCAACAGCACGCGTGAAGCCTTGAACATGGCGCCGCAAACGCGGGCGGCCGTTCTGGCGTTGAACATTCAGCGGCTGCGCTTACTGCCGGCCGCATGGGATCACGGCGTTTTTGTGAACATCCCCGACTATTCGCTGGTTTACTACGTTAACGGTGAACGCATTTTGGAGTCGCGGGTTATCGTCGGTTCAGTGCGCCGTAAGACGCCGCTAATGAGCAGCGCGATGAACAACGTGGTGGTAAACCCGCCGTGGAACGTGCCGGCTAAGCTCATTAAAGAGGACTTGGTGCCGAAGGCCAAGCGTGACGCAGAGTATCTGAAGCGTCAGGGCTATACGGTTTATGCAGGCTACGGCAAGAATGCAGAAGCCGTTGACCCCAGCACAATAGACTGGTCCGAGGGCAGCGGAAATTACCGCCTACAGCAGGCGCCGGGAAGCGGCAACGCGCTGGGTCGTTTTAAGTTCAACATGCCTAATGACGACGCGATTTATCTGCACGATACGCCGAATCACCGCCTGTTTGATAAGAGCATGCGTGCGTTAAGTTCGGGCTGTATTCGCGTGAACAAGGCGGCGGAGCTTGCCAACATGCTGCTTAACGACGCCGGCTGGGATGATAACAAAATCCAAAACACGCTTAAGCGCGGCAGTACGACGTATGCCCAAATCCGCGAAAAAATTCCGGTCCAGCTTTACTATTTGACGTCTTGGGTATCTGCCGACGGTCAGCCGGAGTTCCGTTCTGACATTTATGGCTACGATCGCTTGGCGCAGGCGGGTGTAAAGGAACTGCCTCAGATAGAAAAACTTTTACATTAATGCCGTAATTTCCTCATTTCTGTTGTCATAACAGAAGGCTGTAACGCGCGCTTACATTTTAAGCGCGCGTTAATACAGCGTGATTCTGGACTATTCTCGTTAGCGCGTTATCCTGTTAGAAGCTCAACTTTTTGTTTCTTATGAAAAATCAAATGCTTTGCCGAGCGTGTGGTAAAAGCAGGAAGAGCATAAAGTTAATTACCGTTTTACTAATTATAGAAAGGCATTATGGATAAAATTGATCTCCACCGTCGTAAGTGGTTAGTGATTGGCGGAGCCGCTTTAGGCATAGCGCTTTTACCCGAATCGGTACTGGCCGCACCGGCAAAGACGAAAAGTACTCAGCTGCGAACTCGAACGCTGCTGATAAAAAATATCAACACCAATGAAACGATAACATCGACCTATTTCAACGGTAAAAGCTATGATAAAAAAGAGCTTTCCCGCCTGAATCATATTTTCCGCGATCGCCGTACCGAGCAGGTGACGACGATAGACCCCAAGCTTTACGACAAGCTGTATTACCTACAAAAGCAGTTCGGCAATCGCCAGATTGAGCTGATATGCGGGTACAGGAGCGTCGCCAGCAATAGCGAGATGCGCGCGCATAAGCGCGGCGTGGCGAAGAACAGTTACCATACGCTGGGGCAGGCGGCGGATATCCGCATTCCCGGCGTGGCGCTAAAGACGCTCAGAGATGCGGCGTTGAAGATGAAGTCCGGCGGCGTTGGGTATTATCCTTCCAGCAACTTTGTGCACGTGGATACCGGGCCGGTAAGAAACTGGTAACGGTAACGTCATCAGCTATGGGCGCCGAAGGCGCCTTTTTTACGCGCGGTGAAGTTGCTCTCACCGGCGGCGTGTGGAATGATAGCGTTATTTTCGCGTCGCCATAGGGCAGAGGAGAACGCTTTGAAATACCAAATTATTCCGGTTACGCCGTTTCAGCAAAACTGTACGCTGCTGTGGTGTGAAGAGACAAACGAGGCTGCTATTGTCGATCCCGGCGGTGAAGCCGAGCTGTTAAGCCAGCACATCGATGCTCTGGGCGTAACGTTAAAACAGGTACTGTTGACGCACGGCCATTCAGATCACGTAGGCGGAGCGGAAAAAATCGCCAAGCGCTACGGCGTGCCTATCGTTGGTCCACATAAAGATGATGCCTTCTGGCTGGAAATCCTGCCCGATCAAACCACCCGGTTTGGCATGGAGCACTGCGATCCCTTTATTCCCGATCGCTGGCTGAACGACGGAGATACGGTTACCGTCGGCAACCGTACTCTTAACGTTATGCATACGCCGGGCCATACTCCGGGGCACGTGGTGTTTTTCTCGAAAGCGGACAGGCTGGCGCTGGTAGGCGATGTGCTGTTTTATGGCAGCATTGGCCGCACCGACTTTCCGCGTGGGGACTATCAGACGCTGGTCACTTCTATTAACGAAAAGCTGTGGCCGATGGGCGACGACGTGCGGTTTATTCCTGGGCATGGCCCGATGTCGAGCATTGGGTATGAAAGGGTGAGCAATCCTTTTGTTGGGGAAAATGCTAGAGGCTAATGCTTGATAGCTGATGACAAAAATGAAGAAGGGCGCCAAACGGCGCCCTTTGCATATCCGTAATAAAATCACAACACCGCAACGATGGCCTCACACAGCGGCGCCATGTTGTCCAGCGTCATACCGGCGACGTTGATCCGGCCTGAGTTTACGGCGTAGATCGCATATTCGTTTCTTAAGCGAAGCACCTGCTCTTGCGTCAGGCCGCTGAAAGAGAACATGCCGTTTTGCCGAATGATGAAGCTGAAGTCCTGCTCCGCGCCTTTTTCCTGCAACGTGTTGACGAACAGCTGGCGCATGCGGTGGATGCGCTGGCGCATGTCGGTCAGCTCCTGATGCCATGAATCGCGAAGCTCCGGCGTGCTGAGCACCGTTGTAACAATCGACGCTCCGTGGGCCGGCGGGTTGGAGTAGTTGGCGCGAACGGTTGATTTCACTTGGCTAAAGGCGCGTTCAGCCGTTTCGCTGTCGGCGGCGACCAGAGTAAAGGCGCCGACGCGTTCGTTGTACAGGCCGAAGTTCTTGGAATAGGAGCTGGCGACGATAAGTTCAGCGTGGTTGGCGGCAAAGATGCGCAGCCCCTGAGCGTCCTCTTCCAGGCCGTGTGCAAAGCCCTGATAGGCGAAGTCGAACAGCGGCAGCCAGCCGCGCTCGGCGGAAAGATTGGCAAGCTGCTGCCACTGCTCCGGCGTAGGATCGATGCCGGTTGGGTTATGGCAGCACCCGTGAAACAGAACGACGTCCCCCGCCTGCGCGCCACTCAGGCTTGCCAGCAGGCCGTCAAAGTCCAGCGCGTGTTCCTGTGCGTTGTAATACTGATATTCCGCGGTTTCCAGCCCAGCAGCCTGAAAAATACTTTTGTGGTTAGGCCAGGTCGGGTTGCTGATCCACACGCGCTTGGCGGAGGTGTTGGCCGCCAGAAAGTCGGCAGCGATGCGCAGCGCGCCGGTGCCGCCAGGGGCCTGGGCCGTACGAGCGCGTTTATCTGCGATGATAGGGCTGCCAGCGCCGAACAGCAGTTCCTGCGTACAGGCAGCGAAAGGCGGCAGGCCGACGATAGGAAAATAGTTCTTGGTTTTTTCCGTTTCCAGCAGTAGCTGTTCCGCTTTTTTCACACAGTTAAGCACCGGCGTCTGGCCGGTTTCATCTTTATAGACGCCGATGCCCAGATTGATTTTATTTGGCCGGGTTTCGGCATTATAGAGCTCTCCCAGGCCGAGGATTGGATCGGCAGGCGCGGCTTTTACAGTCTCAAACATAGTCGATGGTTTCCATAAAGTAAGGAACAAACGGGTTTAGCCAGATTACAGTGAATTCGTGCCGTTTGACAAATGGTTAAGAAGGAAAAGTAAATAAAACGATAGTGGGGGAAATTGTATTGATAAAACTAATGGGGGGAGGGGAAAACGACGGCTCATAGGCGTAGCCCTACAGCTTGTCGCTGTTCTGAGTAGTAGTAATGTTGTAATCTGACATCACTCAGATCTTAATCGACATCCCGTCGATGAATCTTGCCAGCGACATATAAAAAGACAAGGCGGAGTGGAGCGGCAACCAGTACGGGGTGAACGTATCGGGCGGGATAATGAGCGATGGTGACGGCGGCTACACCCCTTACGCGCCGAGCATGCCGACGACGCCGGTAGGGCAGGTGTCGGACAAGGACAGCAGTACGACCCACAGTGCGATTGCACAGGGTGACATCATCATTCGCGACGGCGAGAACCAAAAGCAGGATATCGCCAACCTGAGCCGAGATACCGACAACGCGCACCGCGCGCTGGACGACACCTTTGATAAAGACAAAATCAAAGACCAGCTGAGCATTCAGAAAGAAGCGGTAGCCTTAGGCACGCAGGCGATGGACGCCTACAAGCAGAGCAAGCTTAACGAAGCGAAGGAGAGCATCCGCGCCGAGATGGCAGCGAAAGGCGAGCTTAACGGGCTGTCTGAAGCGCAAATCAACGCGAAAATTGCGGAGTCTGAGCAGTATAAGAGCGTAGACAAAGAGTACGGCGTCGGCAGCAACTTCTGGCAAAACGGCACGGCGGCAGCAGGGCTGCTGGCGGGCGTGCTGGGCGGCAACGTCACGGGCGGGGTAGCGGCTGGCGCCGCGCCGTATATGGCGACGCTGGTGAAAGAGGCGTCACAAGGTAACGACGCTGCGCGGATGGCGCTGCACGCCGTTGTATCGGGCGCGCTGGCGCAGGCGCAGGGCGCTAACCCAGGCGCGGCGGCGGCGGGCGGCTTTGTTGCGGCGGCAAGTTCGGATGCGCTGGCTAACGCGTTCTACGGCAAGAAAGCTGAGGAGCTTTCACCGGATGAGAAAATGGTAATCAGCAATCTGGTGGCGCTGGTGGGTTCGGCTGCGGGCGGTGTCGTTGGCGGGGATGTTAATGGTATTGCCAGTGGGGCGAATGCGGCGCGGGTGGAGGTGGAGAATAACTCGATGCTCGGAGATAAGGGCCGGGAATCGGTGAAAGAAAGTGCGGAATGGTGGAAAGAACAGATCAGGGATAAACTGGGTGAAAACATCGCTTCACAGCTTGCAAATGGTCTGGTTATTTTTGCCAGTGAAAGTGGTGATTTGGCTATGCTAGGTGGCGATACGGCGTTTGATATTATAGCAGCGCTAGCAACTTGTGCGGCAGGAGACAGCTACTGTAGTCAGGCACAAAGTGATATAGCTAAAAAAGATGCAGCGGCAGCGAATGTGCTGAATGGTATCATGAATGGTGATGCGTGGGAGGGGATTAAATCCTCCTTCGTTAAAGCAGCCAATGGCGACCAGAAGGCGTTGGAGAATGTTGCAGGGATATTATCTGGAGCTTTATTACCAGCAAAAATACTTTCATCTGGAGGGAAAAATAGCTTAGTTATTGAACAGACGGCAGGGAAAGGGACAATATTCACTGAAATAAAAACTGGACAAGCAGTTAATCTTGATGAGTTTAATAGACTTAATCAACTGGATATTCATGCAGGAAAAATTAAGCCTGCAGAGGCCTCCGCTGCCGTTGAGATTCAGAACTCTTTAGGAGGAACATTAAAGCGGATTGGAGACGGTGAGGGGTTAGGAGACTTCATTTTCACAAGTGGCCCAAATAAAGGAAAAACAGTTGATTTCATGTTTACGACTGCAAATGGAACTTCTAAGGAAATCACTGGGATAAATCAGTTTTTTAATAATAACTGGGAAAAAAATGTTAAGGTATTAGAAGACCACTTGAAAAAAGCCGATTTTGTACCTTTGGACTTTAGGGTTTTAAATCATATCAATCAACAAAGGTTGATGGATCATATAAAAACATTATCAGCTAGTGAACAGAAAAAAATTATTATTATGAGGTAATTATATGTCAGGGGCCTTAGTTTTTGGTAAAGATATAATGATAACTTTAAATTCAGCAAGTACTGGGTTTATTGCTGAATTTCTTAGGCCCTATTTGAATATTAATCAAGAAATAAGTGAGAAAATATATTTTCATTATGATCTTTATGATGGGTTTATTGACTTTACAGAGTTGACCTCAGAACAATATTTGGAAGCTTATGGGATAATGAAAAAGGCATTCGAAAATGATCTTAAGAATGAGCCAGTTATAGGTGGACGATCGCGCCAATGGGCTGTTGACTTATGGTTTAATGAAATCAAGCCAAAAATGCAGATATCTCCATTGTATATAAAATAACCATTTGTTAAATAATGAAGGATATGATAGTCGATGGCAAATGAAGTTATGTTTCCTCTTAAGGAATGTCCCTCATTTGAGAGAGTGTTGGAGATTATCGTTGATGGGTTTCACTCGTTGTCATTATCAACGCAGCAGTTGACCATTGGCGTATCGGCTAAAAAAGGGTTGGATCTATCTGATAAACTCATATATATCAAAGAACATCAATATGGTTATTTTTGTTGGGTGAGCTTTTCCTATTTTGAACCGCAAGCTCGTGATGAGGATGATATGGATTCTCCGGTTATAGCTGGGGTTAGTACTCGTGGTGCTAATGAGTTAAAGTTTTCAATTATCATTGCTTATGTACTTGCTAAGTCACTTGAAGCCAAGGTGATCTATGACGATGCGTATTTAGTGCAGAAGAAAGAAATTTACCCCCCGGATGAGTTAGTAATTTTTGTTGAGAAATATATAAAAGAACTTTTTTCATTATCTTGTTAACATGTGATATGCGTCGATGAGGAGCCTATAAATTTTATTGTATAATCAAATGATTCCGATGCGATGGTAAAAAGAGATAATTATGATTTTCGGGGACCCCAATCATTTTTCTATACTGATTGAATATTTACCTCAATGGAGCGCAGTTGGGAGTTTTAAAAATGGATTATTTCATTTTTGTATAGATGGGAATTTGTACCCAGATAGCGCTCGAGTGGCCACTTTAGGTGGGGATATATTCTGTTTATCTGAAGGGAATGCGTTAATTTCACCTATTTCTGATGAGCGTATTTTTAAGATGGATAAGAAGGAAGCATTCTTCCTTATGTTAGAAACAATGTTGCCTGAATTTGTAAATCCAGATATTGATCTTTCAGACGATTTTGTTGAGTCTTATCAATATCAAGCATCTACGTATAATTTGGAAGATGGTGGTTGTTATGTTTTTGCTGTTTCCTTCAAAGATATGATTAGGATTTTAGGTGCAAAACTTAGTGTTTTGAAAGGCGATGACAAAACAGGATATCGTCGGGTTAATATAGCCGAACCGTATATTAGTGATGTAGTTTTAGAAAAGAATGTTGTGAGTGATATTGTTAAATCTACAATAAATTTCTATTCTAATCTTTAATAAGTGGCTGAAATTATACACCATCTGGTGATTCAGGGGGGTGTTTAAACAGCAACTCCGGAGGGATAAAATGACAGACAATTTTGCATTAAATGAATTCAACAGAATGGAGCAAGAGGTCATTATTCCTTACTTAAAGAATGCATTTTGTTTGGTAAGTTCGGCATGTTGCCTATATCACATGATAGAACAGGGTGAGGATATTTACACCTATCTTATTAATGGGGAAAAAGTTATTACGCTTGAGGTGTCTCGAATTGATAACTCAGTTATAGCGGATGACCCAATAACTATTGAGGCATATGCGAAAATGATGAAAGGCAGGCAATATCATCGTTATCTGAAAGAACTTTTAGAATTATCTCGAAGGGATAATTTTCAGGTTTAGCGAGCCTGTTTATGATTTTGTGTAAACAGGTTTAGTTCTTATTTTCTGAGAGTCATCCCCAAAACCTAAACAAAGCCCATTGCTACAAAAAGAGGTGTAAGTTATCTTCACTCCACGCTGGAGAAATCAGGCGTCGGGATTGGCATCCTGAAACCATACTGACGGCATATTATTATTTACGTCACTCTGGAGGCTGCCACATGGCTACAACCCCTACCCAAATTCACCCGCTACTCAATATCCCCTTTAGCCCCAACACGGACTTCACCAGGCTGGCCGACTACTGCGAGCAGTTCACCGAAGCCCTAATCGAAAGCGACGACCCGGCGCTGCGGCTGGCGCTCTGCGGGCGATTGATTTCCAGCCTCTCGCTGTTGCGGGCGACGATAAACGATCCCATTCCTGAACATCTGGTCGAACGCTTTATTGTCGATGAACCGCCCGTTAATCCGCCTCGCTTTGAGCCAGATTCAGAACAGCTGTGCGGCTACTGTTTAGCGCTGGCGCAGTTGTTAACCGGTAGGGCGCTGCCGTTGGGAGCTGAGCAACCCCTAAGCGATCTGCTGTTCGGGCTGGTGGGCTATTTTGCCGCCGAGCTTAAATCTCCGCGCTGGCTGCGGGTGCGCACGGCCGACGGCCTGCTGTTTACCAGCGAGGGCTTATGATGAAACAGCAGGATTGGCATGCCGCTGACGTTATCGCCGGGCTGAAAAAGAGAGGCACCTCACTTGCCGCCGTCTCACGTGACGCAGGGCTGGCTTCCTCCACATTGGCTAATACTCTAATGCGCCGCTGGCCCAAGGGAGAACGGCTGATAGCGCAGGCGCTGGGCGTCGCGCCTGAGGAGATTCGGCCTTCGCGCTATCTGAAAGGCCGAAATATGCGGTGTGTGAGCGTGAGTAGGGCTGCATAGTACAAGCAAGGCGCTCCGAAGAGCGCCTTTTAGGCCTATTAGATTAAGCGAAACTAGAACTGATAAACGATACCGACGGCAACCACATCGTCAGTCGGGATGCCCGCCGCTTTAGTAAAGTTATTGTCGTCTAACATGTTGATTTTATAATCAACCTTAGCCGAGACGTTTTTGTTGAAGTAGTAGTTCGCGCCTACGTCGATGTAGTTCACCAACTCTTCATCGCTGTAGGTTTGAGTCCCTGTAGTAAAGTTCAAATCCTTACCCTTGGAGTACAGCCACGCCAGCGAGGGCTGAAGCCCGAAGTCGAACTGATACTGAGCCACCAGTTCGGTATTCTGCGTTTTGTTGGCGACGTAGTCGGAGTCGCTGCCATATCGCGTCATGTTGTAGGTTTGGCCGTAGATGGCGGCCAAATAGAGGTTGTTGGCGTCATACTTGATGCCGAAGGTCGCTGCGTCTGCGCGATCGCCTTCGCCGTCAGAGGTTTGCGTGTCGGTGCGGTCCGATGACGCGTAAGCGGCGCCCAGAGACAGGCCCATGCCCAAATCGTAGGTGGTTGACATCCCCCAGCCGTCGCCGTTGCGGTCAGAGCCGTTGCGATCGCCGGAGTCATTGCGGCCCTGGTACTGAACGCCGAAGTTCAGGCCGTCAACCAGGCCAAAGAAGTCCCTGTTGCGGTAGGTCGCCAGGTTTCCCGCGCGCTGGGTCATAAAGACGTCGGTTTGCTGGAAGGAATCCCCGCCGAACTCAGGCAGCACGTCGGTCCAGCCGCCGATGTCGTACAGAATGCCGTCGTTACGGCCATAGTCCAGCGAGCCGGCATCGCCGACCTTGATGCCGGCGTAGGCGTAGCGGGTCTTCTGGCCGTTGTCGCCTTCTGAATCGCTGGCGTTCATCTCCGCCTGATAAAAGCCATAGCCGGTAATCTGCTCATTGACCTGCGTTTCACCTCGCAGGCCGAAACGCACGTAGGTATTATCGCCGTCACTGTCCTTAGCGTCAGAGAAGTAGTGGGAACCCTGGATTTTGCCGGTGATATCAATCTTGTTGCCGTCTTTGTTGTAAACTTCAGCCGCGTTTACGGAACCAACGACCAGCAAGGCCGGTATGACTATCGCTAGTATTCTACGTTTCATAACAATTTCTCCACTGAACGCCTTCTATCGCATTTATTGTCGACCGCTATGCAACGGGGTGCGTGATGCATTCTCCTATCGGGAGACGATGCTATTTGCGGCGGTTGCATAGGCTGCCAGCCAAACCGTACTTCGTTTAGTGCTGACAATTAAATAATGGACCCTAACAGAGAAATTGTTGCAATTTGCGTTATTATTTTTTTGAAAAATTGTTACATTTTTTTATGGGGGCGTAGTGAACTAATATGAAAGGCATAAAAAAGCGCTCCGAAGAGCGCTTTTTAAATTCATCACTTCGCTTAAGCGAAATTAGAACTGGTAAACGATACCAACGGCTACTACGTCATCAGTCATGATGCCAGCAGCTTTGGTGAAGGCATTGTCGTCCAGCATGTTGATTTTGTAGTCAACTTTAGTAGAGATGTTCTTGTTGAAGTAGTAGGTAGCGCCTACGTCAACATAGTTAACCAGCTCTTCGCTGTTGTATTGCTTACCGTTAGTACCGGTGTACTGCAGGTCTTTACCCTTGGAGTAAACCCAAGCCAGAGACGGCTGCAGACCGAAATCGAATTGGTATTGACCAACCAGTTCGAAGTTCTGAGTTTTGTTAGCAACGTTGCTGGTGCTGTCGCCAAACACGGTCATGTTGTAAGTCTGGCTATAGTTTGCTGCCAGATAAATGTTGTTTGCGTCATACTTCAGGCCAGCGGCTACACCATCAGCGCGATCGCCACGACCATCACCAGTTTGTTGATCGGTACGGTCAGATGATGCATACGCAGCACCTAAAGACAGGCCATTGCCTAAGTTATAGGTAGAAGACATACCCCAACCGTCGCCGTTGCGGTTTTGACCGTTACGGTCATGATCGCTCGTATCGTTACGGCCTTGGTACTGAACGGCGAAGTTCAGGCCGTCAACCATACCGAAGAAGTTCTTGTTACGGTAAGTAGCCAAGTTGCCAGCACGCTGAGTCATGAAGACGTCAGTTTGTTGGAAGGAGTCGCCACCGAACTCAGGCAGAACGTCAGTCCAGCCACCGATGTCGTACAGAACGCCGTAGTTACGACCGTAGTCGATGGAGCCTGCATCACCCACTTTCAGGCCTGCATAGGCCAGACGAGTTTTCTGAGAGTTGCCGCCGGTGTTTTCACCTTTGCTAGCGTTCAGTTCAGTTTGGTAGTAGCCGTAGCCAGTAACTTGATCGTTAACCTGAGTTTCACCGCGCAGGCCGAAACGAGCGTAGGTCTTGTCGCCATCGCTGCCCTTGCCATCAGAGAAATAGTGAGACCCTTGGATCTTACCGGTGATGTCAATCTTGTTACCGTCTTTGTTATAGACTTCAGCGGCGTTTGCTGCACCAGCTGCTGCTAACAGAGCCGGAACTACCACTGCTAAAATTTTACGTTTCATCATTTTATTAACTTCCCTCATTGGAGTTGTTTTATCGCATCTGCCACTGCTTCCGACTAAAGCCGGTAACGTTAGATGCCATTTATTAGCCACCCGCAGTCTTTCACTCGCGAAGCAGTTAATCTAGCCTTTAAATGCTACTAATATCGCAAACAAGTTACAAGGGGAAAAGATGTATTTCAGGATGTGGATTTGAGGGAACTTTGTGATAAAGGTCTAACTTTGGAAAATTGAAACGGCCGCCAGGGGCGGCCGCTTGAAAGATTGTTTAAAAAACAATCTTCTGTAAAGAAGCGTCAAAATGAGACATTGCGCGGCGTTCTTGGGAATGGGATCACGTCGCGAACGTTCTGTACGCCGGTGACATAGGCTACCAGCCGTTCGAAGCCCAAGCCGAACCCTGAGTGGGGCACGGTGCCGTAGCGGCGCAGGTCGCGATACCAGGAATAGTCTTCCTTGTTCATTCCCAGCTCGGCCAGGCGCTTGTCGAACTGCTCCAGACGCTCTTCGCGCTGAGAGCCGCCGATGATTTCGCCGATGCCCGGCGCCAGTACGTCCATCGCGGCGACGGTTTTGCCGTCTTCGTTTTGGCGCATATAGAACGCTTTGATATCTTTCGGATAGTTCTTCACGACGACCGGCGCTTTAAAGTGCTTCTCGGCCAGATAGCGTTCGTGTTCGGAAGAGAGGTCGATGCCCCAGCTTACCGGGTTCTCAAACGTTTGGCCGCAGTTTTGCAGAATGGTGATAGCGTCAGTATAGTCGACCTGCGCAAAGTCGGAGGTGACAAACTTCTCCAGGCGCGTCACGGCTTCGGCGTCAACGCGCTCGGCGAAGAAGGCCATGTCGTCGGGGCGCTCTTCCAGCACCGCTTTAAACACGTACTTCAGCATGGCTTCCGCCAGCGCCGCAATGTCGTTCAGGTCGGCAAACGCCACTTCGGGCTCTACCATCCAGAATTCCGCCAGGTGGCGGCTGGTGTTGGAATTCTCCGCGCGGAACGTCGGGCCAAAGGTATAAATCTTGGACAGCGCGCAGGCGTAGGTTTCGCCGTTGAGCTGGCCGGAAACGGTCAGGAAAGACTCCTGGCCGAAGAAGTCTTCGCTGAAGTCAACCTGACCCTTGTCGGTACGCGGCAGGTTTTCCAGATCCAGCGTAGAAACGCGGAACATTTCACCGGCGCCCTCGGTATCCGCAGCGGTAATGATCGGCGTTGATACCCAGAAGAAACCCTGCTCGTCAAAGAAGCGGTGCAGCGCCTGCGCCAGCGTGTGGCGAACGCGTGCGACGGCGCCGATAATGTTGGTGCGCGGACGCAGGTGCGCGACTTCGCGCAGATACTCAATGGTGTGGCGCTTGGCCGCCATCGGGTAAGTATCCGGATCTTCCACCCAGCCGGCCACTTCTACGCGGCTTGCCGCCAGTTCAACGGGCTGGCCTTCGCCCGGAGAGGCGACGACTTTGCCGGTAACGACCACGGAGCAGCCGGTCGTCAGGCGAAGCACGTCGTCCTGATAATTGGGCAGAGAATTATTGATGACCGCCTGTAACGGATTAAAGCAGGAACCGTCATAAACGGTTAGAAAGGAAATACCGGCTTTAGAATCACGCCGGGTACGCACCCAGCCGCGTACGGTGACTTCGCTGTCAACCGCTACGCGCCCTTGCAGTACATCGACTACAGGCACTACGCTCATAACTTTCTCTCTTATGGTGTTAATCTGAACTGTGTAATGACCGCCATACCGTCGTATTAAACGATAGGCGACGTATTTTTATTTGCCGAAGAAGCCGGCGATTGAAAACGCTCGTTTAGGCCTCAGCACGGAGCGAGGCTGTCACAGTGAAGAATATAGGGTATTAAACCGAATATTTAGCGCCTTGCTAAAGGTACTAAAAAAAGCCGCCTTTTTGTAGAGGTTTTGTAGAGGAAAGGCGGCTTTTATTTTTTGTATATGGAAAACGCGCTTCTTAACGAAGCGATTTCGCCAAAGGCAAATTGAACGCCTTATGCAATGCCTGTACAAACGCCGGATCCTGACAGATGGTTTTTCCGGGGCTGTCCGACAGCTTGGCGACCGGCTTGCCGTTGCACTTCACCAGCTTAATCACAATGTTGAGCGGACTAACGCCGGGGATATCACAGGTTAAGCGCGTGCCGATGCCGAACACCAGCTTAACGCGCTGATAGAAGCGTTGGTAAAGCGCCAGCGCCTTGTCCAGATCCAGGCTGTCGGAGAACACCAGCGTTTTAGTCATGGGATCGATACCCAAACTTTCATAGTGGGAGATGGCCTTTTCGCCCCACTCGAACGGGTCTCCCGAGTCGTGGCGAAGCCCCTCATACTGGTTGGCAAAGGGCAGGCCGAAGTCGCGGAGGAAGGCGTCCATCGTGATGCAGTCCGTCAACGCGATCCCTAACTGGTTGGGATACTCGTCAAGCCACCCCTGTAGCGCGGCGCGTTGGCTGTTGGCCAGAACGGGGCTTATTTGCTGAAACGCCTGAAACCACTCATGCGCCTGAGTGCCGATGGGCGGCAGGCCCAGCCGACGCGCTAAATCGTAGTTGCTGGTTCCCATCATATAAGGAGAGAACGAATGCTGAAGCTCGCTAACGATGGCTTCCTGAACCGCTTTGCTGTAGCGCCGGCGCGTGCCGAAATCGGAAATACGAAAGCCGGACAGGTCAATGTGGGCATACCTGTCGCAAAAGCGCGCCAGATTCTCCTGCAGGTGGGATAGCGCCGATTCAACGCCTGTTTCAGGCGTTCTGTGCCGGTGTATCGTTTCACTAATCACGGCAAGTAAAGGCACTTCCCATAAAATAGCCTCGTACCAAAGGCCGCTGATGCGAATTTCCAGCCTGCCGTGACGATTTGTGACTTGAACCTGGGACGCGTCGAAGCGAAACGACTTTAGCCAGGTCAAATAGTCCTGCTTAAAAAAGGGAAGCGAAGAGAGATAACGATACTCTTCCTCCGTCAGGGATAGGTTTTCCATCAGCGCGATTTGCTGTCGGATTTCGTCCGCGTATTCTCCCAAAAGATCGTCGCTGCGACAGCGAAATTCGGCGTCAACGGTCGTATGGCGATAGTGGTGAAAAACCGCCTGCTGCATGTGCAGCTTGTAGGCATCGGTATCCAATAACGAGGTAAGAATGGGGCTGGCCTGCTGTTTCATGTTGCGATTCGCGTTTTCTCACGTTGGGTGGATCGCTGAAAAGGTCCAGAGAGTATACCTTTAATAGCGTCGTAATAAAGGTAGAAAATTCAGTGGATCGATAATCTTGCGGCCACGGGACCAAAGAAAAGGGGATAATTTAATGTAGTAAAGGAATGATTGTTTTTCTCGTTTTCTCCACCATATACACAATATCATTCAAGCTCCATCGAGGCGGCAAGTGAGAGACAAATTCGTCGGGAACGAATTTGCTCCACCGAAGGCGGGCCGCAGGTCGAGAGGCAGGAGCGTCTCATCAATCCTCAGGAGCTTACATAAGTAAGTTCCTGGGGTGAGCGACAAATCTGCCTGGAGCAGATTTGAACGCCGCTTGCGGCGGCCCGTAAGGGCGAGGCCTATGGATGGGCCGAGTATTTGCAGCCAACGAAGAGGCAGCTTGAAGGATGAAGCGTATGGAGTTTTGCAACTCTACGGCAAGAAGCATAGACTCAGATCATCATTGGGTTGAACACAATAGGTTTTTTATGACGCACAGGCCTCAGGCGAAGTATCGCCACGATTATCGTAAACCGGACTTCATTATTACCGACATCAAACTGGACGTCGACTTGGCGCCGAGCACAACGCGAATAAGCGCGGTGAGTCACATTGAGCGACGGGGCGATGCGCAAGCGCCGCTGGTGCTCGACGGTGAGAACCTGACGCTGATTTCCATAAGCGTTGACGGCAAGCCCTGGAGCGACTATCTGCTGCACGAGGGCGCTCTGACGCTAAACAACGTCCCCGACCGATTTACGCTTCACGTCGTTAACGATATCCACCCCGCAGAGAACAGCGCGCTGGAAGGGCTGTATGTTTCAGGCGAAGCGCTGTGTACGCAGTGTGAGGCCGAAGGCTTCCGCCACATTACTTACTATCTTGACCGCCCCGACGTGTTGGCTCGCTTTACCACCCGCATTACGGCGGATAAGGCGGCCTATCCCTATTTGTTGTCTAATGGGAACAAAGTGGCGCAGGGCGAACTGGCCGACGGCCGCCACTGGGTTGAATGGCAGGATCCGTTCCCAAAACCCTGTTACCTTTTTGCGCTGGTGGCCGGGGACTTCGACGTATTGAGAGATAAATTTGTTACTCGTTCCGGGCGAGAGGTCGCGCTGGAACTGTTCGTCGATCGCGGCAATCTGGATCGCGCCGGTTGGGCGATGACGTCATTGAAAAACTCCATGCGCTGGGATGAAGAGCGCTTTGGCCTGGAGTACGATCTCGATATCTACATGATTGTTGCTGTCGACTTCTTCAATATGGGAGCCATGGAAAACAAAGGCCTGAACGTCTTTAACTCCAAGTACGTGTTGGCGAAGGCGGAAACGGCGACGGATAAAGACTACCTCAACATCGAGTCGGTGATTGGCCACGAATATTTCCACAACTGGACCGGTAACCGCGTCACCTGCCGCGACTGGTTCCAGCTTAGCCTTAAAGAGGGGCTGACGGTATTTCGCGATCAGGAATTCAGTTCGGATCTGGGGTCAAGGGCGGTTAACCGCATTGACGCCGTCAGAGTGATGCGCAGCGCGCAGTTTGCCGAAGACGCAAGCCCGATGGCGCATCCGATCCGCCCTGAAAAAGTGATCGAGATGAACAACTTCTATACGCTTACCGTGTATGAGAAGGGGTCGGAAGTGATCCGCATGATGCACACGCTGTTGGGCGAAGAGAAGTTCCAGGCGGGCATGCGCCGCTACGTTGAACTTCATGACGGATCCGCCGCGACTTGCGACGACTTTGTCGAGGCGATGGAAACGGCTTCCGGCATCGATCTTACCCAGTTCCGCCGCTGGTACAGCCAGTCCGGCACGCCGCGCCTGACGGTGCGCGATGACTATGATGAAGCGAAGCGCCAGTACCGCCTGACCGTAAGCCAGATGACGCCGCCGACGCAAGATCAGGCCGAAAAACTGCCGCTGCACGTACCGCTAGACGTTGAGCTTTATGGGCGCGAAGGGGAGGTTATTCCGCTGTCGATTAACGGTCAAAATCTTTCTTCTTCTATATTAAACGTGACGAAAGAGAGCGAAACGTTCGTCTTTGACAACGTGCCGCAGCGTCCGGTGGTTTCTCTGCTGCGGGAGTTCTCTGCGCCGGTTAAGCTGGATTACCCCTATACCGACGAGCAGCTGGCCTTCCTGATGCAGCACGCCACCAACGAATTTTCCCGCTGGGACGCGGCGCAAATGCTGCTTGCCAAGCACATAGGGGAAAACGTTCTGCGTTTACAGAAGGGTGAAGCGTTTACGCTGCCGGATAGCGTGGTGGACGCCTTCCGCGCCGTCTTGTTGAGCGATACGCTGGATCCCGCGCTGGCCGCGCAGATCCTGACGCTGCCGTCGGAAAATGAGATGTCTGAGCCGTTTGATATCATCGATCCTGATGCGATACACCAGGTTCGAAGCGCCATGCTCAAGCGTTTGGCGCAGGATATGGAAGCTGAATGGCTAGCGGTTTATCTGGCTAACGGAACCGATGAATATCGCATCGATCATGAAGACATTGCCAAGCGAGCGCTGCGCAACGTCTGCCTGAGCTATTTGGCGTTTGTTGACGATCGTGACTTTGCCGATGGCCTGATAAGCCGACAGTATGCGCAGTCAAATAATATGACGGATTCGCTGGCGGCGCTCTCGGCGGCCGTTGCGGCACAGCTGCCGTGCAGCGCGGCCATGATGGCGGAATTTGACGAACGCTGGCATCAGGACGGGCTGGTTATGGACAAGTGGTTTATTCTGCAGGCTTCCAGCCCGGAAGCGGGGGTTTTGCAGCGCGTGAAGGCGCTGATGAACCATCGCTCTTTCAGTATGAATAACCCTAACCGCATCCGCTCCCTCATCGGCGCCTTTGCCTCAACTAACCCGTCGGCGTTTCACGCGAAGGACGGATCGGGATACGAGTTCCTGACCGACGTGCTGGTGGATCTCAACCAGCGTAACCCGCAGGTGGCCGCACGGCTTATCGAGCCGATGATCCGCCTGGGGCGCTATGATGCAGATCGCCAAGCGCTGATGCGAAGATCTCTTGAGCGTCTGAAAGGAATAGAAAACCTTTCTGGCGATCTGTTTGAGAAGATTGGCAAAGCGCTCGGAACCGAGTAGTTAAAGCGCTTGAGAAGCTGAATTAAGCCGGCATTTGTGCCGGCTTAATTATATAACACGCATTATTTTTAAGGATTATTGATTTATTTTTATCGGCGAATGCTGAATAATGTCGCCCCGGTTAATCGCCGGATTAAGGAGAGAGTATGTTTTACCCTTTCATCAGGAAAGCGCTGTTCCAGCTCGATCCTGAGCACGCTCATGAGTTTACCTTTCGCCATTTACGCCGCATCAGCGGCACATCTCTTCAGTGTCTTATTCAGCAAAATGTTCCCGATAAGCCCGTCACCTGTATGGGGCTCACTTTTAAAAATCCGCTTGGCCTTGCTGCCGGTCTTGATAAAGACGGTGAGTGCATTGACGCGCTGGGCGCGCTGGGATTTGGTGCGATCGAAGTAGGGACGGTAACGCCAAAGCCACAGCCGGGAAACGATAAGCCGAGGCTGTTTAGGATCGTTTCTGCCGAGGGGCTGATCAACAGAATGGGCTTCAATAACCTTGGCGTAGATAACCTGGTTGAGAATATAAAAAGAACACGCTTTCAGGGAATTATCGGTGTTAACATCGGTAAGAATAAGGTGACGCCGGTAGAGCAGGGGAAAGACGACTATTTGATTTGTATGGATAAAGTATATTCCTATGCGGGATATATCGCCGTTAATATATCGTCGCCCAATACGCCGGGATTGCGATCGTTACAATATGGCGATGCGCTTGACGATCTATTAAGCGCGATCAAGTTAAAGCAAAGTGAATTAAGCAGCAGGCATCAGAAATACGTTCCGATCGCAGTGAAGATCGCGCCGGATCTTTCTGAAGATGAATTGATCCAAATAGCCGATAGTTTAGTAAGACATAATATTGATGGCGTAATTGCAACAAATACGACGTTGGATCGCGAGTCCGTTATTGGGTTAAAGAACAGCGAGCAGGCAGGGGGGCTGAGCGGTAAGCCTCTGCGCGCCAAGAGCACCGCGACTATCGCTCGCCTCTACGCTGAGCTGAACGGGCGGTTGCCCATTATTGGCGTAGGGGGAATTGATTCTGTTGAAGCGGCAAAGGAAAAATTAGACGCAGGCGCCACACTTCTTCAAATCTATTCTGGATTTATTTTTAAAGGACCGGGATTGGTAAAAGAAATTGTGAACGGCTTGTCCCCTAAATAGTTTGAAGTATGACGGGGATATAAATTATTTCTTATTAATAAGCAACCAGGGGTTTATTTTTTCCTCTGGTTGTTCTATATTCAAAGCGTTTACCCCTCAAATTAATTATAGTGAGATATAAACGGTATCTTTTCATCCGATATTGATTTGCCATTTCATATTTTGAGGGATGAAAAGATAAGTTTCGTTTGTTATATACCCAGAATAATTTGAGTTGCGGGTATGCTGGGTGCAGCTTGAAGTATGACGGGATGAGTTTAAGGAAAAAGCAATGAGGATTAAGCCAGACGATAACTGGCGCTGGTATTTTGACAGTGAACACGATCGATTAATGTTGGATTTATCCAACGATATGATTTTTCGTTCGCGCTTTGCTGGCAAAACGTTAACGCCCGATGCGTTTACCGAATCCGCATTCTGTGTTGACGACGCAGCGCTGTTCTTTGAACTGGAAGAACGCTGCCGCAGCCTTTCTCTTACTCATGAGCAGCGCGCGGAGCTGACTCTGAACGCGCTGGCGGCGCACCGTTTTTTAAAGCCGCTGATGCCCAAGAGCTGGTATTTCGAGCAGCAGGCGTTTGAACTGCGCCCTGCGCGTAGCGATATTGTTGCCGTTTCTATCATTGAAAACGGGCAGCCGGCGCTGCTGCTGGTCGTGGACGCGGGTGAAAACGCCAGTCTGTGCCTGGTGGCGCAGCCCTCCATGATGATGGCGGGAAAGTGCCTGCAGCTGGGTGATGCAATAAAAGTGATGCACGACAGGATGCTTAGCGTTCAGTTCGAGCAGGCCCACATTCCTTTCGCTCAGGTCGGTTAACCTGAACGTTTCCGTTAGTTTTACGCCCGCACTTGCGGGCGTTTTACTTTCCTTACGCGTTAAGTCACGCCAGCTCTACGTTGGTTTTAGGCACACAGCTGCAGGCCAGAACGGAGCCGTCGCGTTTAATCGCCCCTTTCCTTAACGGGTTTACTTCTCCCGCATTGAGCTTGATGCGGCAGCAGCCGCAAATGCCGGCGCGGCAAGAGTAGGGGATTTGAATGCCGTTTTGCTCCAGTTGCTCAAGCAGTACCTGCTGATTGTTGCCGACAAAGGTGCGTTCGCCGTAGCTGATAACGACGTCTTTGGGCGCTTCTCGTATCCGCTCAGCGGTGTCCAGCTCGGACGAGCGGTAAACGCGGGGAGGGTGAGTCGCCAATATCTCAATGTCGTCGCCAAGGCGTATAACGCCCTGGTTGCGGGCAATCATATTTTGACCAAAGTCGACGTCGCCGTTTTCCGCCGTTCTGAACTGCGTCAGGGTGCGTAACGGTTCTTCCTGCGGGTGCTTGCGGCCGCTTTGCGTATTCACCGTGGTTAAAATGCACCGGCTGCAGGGTTTAACCAGATCGAAAATCACTTCGCCGATGCGTATCGTTTGCCATTCGTCTTCGGCGAAGGGCGCTGCGCCGCGCACAATAAGGTTAGGGCGGAACTGTTCGATAACGATATTCGCCGGGCAGCGCGCCTGTAGGGACTGGAAAGAGGCTTCATTGATCAGCAGGTAGGGGAAACCGTCGGCGAATCCCAGCGGGACCTCCGGGCGGTTCTTTACCCTACGCGTAAGTTCCGGCCCGACCCAACGCAGCTGTACGTCGCGATTTAAGTAACCGCTCAGCCAACGGTTCACCTCGTCTGGCGCAACGTGGGCGGTAAAGTGGTTGCCCCAAACTTCCGTCGGCGATCGTTTGGCAGAAAAGTCGTTAAAAGCCACGGTCTTGTTCTGGCCGTCCGGCGCGGTTAAGGATACGCCGTTAATCAGCAGCGCGGGCGTGAAGCAAACGAGCTGAGGGTACTGGCGAGCGGTGATAAACGTGCCCGCGGGGTCAGTAATCATGAATATGCGGTCGAAAGCCAGACCGCCGGCCTGCACCTGTGCGTGGGAGAGTTCCAGCCCTCTCATGGACTTGACGGGATGTACATATAAACGAGATAGAGTAACCACGCGTAAAGCTCCGTATTGATAGCGTACAGTTTGGATGTTGCCGAACGTTGCCAGCACATCGTACTTGCTTCGGGCCTGACCGACGTACTCCCAAAGCTAATACAGGCGCTCTTCCGGCCGAGCATGCGGGTGATATAAGCAGGCCGTATTTTCGGCCGGAATATCCACCGAAGCTTAGGCTGTGTCCCGTAACTATACGCGGATGGCCCTAGCCCTTCGGGACGCGCGCCAAAATCACGTACTCTGCGTTGTCGCACTTGGGCATAGGCCCACTATGCCCTGCACGCTCCGCCTTGATTACGTGATTTTGGCTCAGCGTCGCCACCGCGGACAGTTACGGGACACAGCCTTGGACGGTTTGTCAGCAATCTGAATAAATAGCAGGTAACTTTATGACAAAGAGGACGGATTGGCTATAATGTTCAACCTATTTTTATTCTGTGGTGCATGGTTATGATCTCTTTGTTTGCCAGTACGGCGCGAGGCCTGGAAGAACTGTTAAAAACCGAACTGGAAGCGCTGGGAGCAAACGGCTGTCGGGTCGTTCAGGGCGGCGTACATTTTGAGGGCGACAAGCGCCTGATGTACCGTTCGCTGCTTTGGAGCCGATTGGCATCGCGGATACTGATGCCGCTGGGCGAGTTTCGCGTTTACAGCGACATGGACCTTTATCTCGGCGTCAACGCCGTCGACTGGCCGTCGATGTTTAGCGTTAAGAATACGTTTGCCGTGCATTTTACCGGCACCAACGATGAAATCCGCAATAGCCAATACGGGGCGCTGAAGGTAAAAGACGCTGTCGTCGACAGCTTTATGCGCAAGGTTAAGCAGCGTCCGGACGTCGCAAAGCAGCAGCCCGATATTCGCATCAACGTCTTCTTGCAAAAAGAGAAGGCCAGCCTGGCGCTCGACCTGAGCGGCAGCTCTCTACACCAGCGCGGCTATCGGGATGCGACCGGCCAGGCGCCATTAAAAGAGAATCTGGCGGCGGCCATCGTTATGCGCTCCGGCTGGCAGGCGGAAACGCCGATGGTCGACCCGATGTGCGGTTCGGGAACGCTTTTGATTGAAGCCGCGATGATCGCGGCGAACGTGGCGCCCGGCCTTCACCGAAGCGCGTGGGGATTCGACGCCTGGAGCGGCCACGACGCCGAGCTGTGGCAAGAGCTGCTAAGCGAGGCTCAGGCCAGCGCCAGCCGGGGTGTGAATAAGACCGCGTCGCGCTTCTACGGCTACGATAACGATCGCCGAGTCATTGAGATGGCAAAGCTGAACGCGCGCCGCGCCGGCGTCGGCAGCCTTATTCATTTCGCCTCTCAGGATATTACTCGGTTGACCAACCCGCTGCCCGACGGGCCGCAAGGCACCGTGTTGAGCAACCCGCCTTACGGCGAACGCCTGGAAAGCGAACCCGCGCTGATTGCTCTACATACGGCGCTTGGGCAAATTATGAAGCGGGACTTTGGCGGCTGGAACCTCTCTCTGTTTAGCGCGTCTCCAGAACTGTTGAGCTGCCTGCAGCTTCGTTCAAGCCGGCAGTTTAAGGCTAAGAACGGCCCGTTGGAGTGCGTTCAGAAAAACTATCGCTTAACGGATAGCGCAGGGCGAGAGAAGAACGAGGGCGATGAAGCCCCTCAGCAAAAAGCGGAGGCGTCAGCGCCGCTGGCGGCTGATTTCGCCAATCGCCTGAGTAAAAATATTAAGCGCCTTGAGAAGTGGGTTAAGAAGGAAGGTCTCGAGTGCTACCGCCTGTATGACGCCGACCTGCCGGAATACAATCTGGCGCTGGACCGCTATGGCTCCCGCTACGTTCTGCAAGAGTATGCGCCGCCTAAAACCGTGGCGCCGGAAAAGGCTCGTCAGCGCCTGTTTGACGCCATCAACGCGACGCTGGCGGTGCTCGAACTGCCGGCCAACGCGCTGGTGTTGAAGGTGCGGGAAAAGCAAAAGGGAAAAAGCCAGTACGAGAAGCTGGCGCAAAAGGGCGAGTTTTTCCAGGTGGAAGAGTACGGCGCTAAGCTGTGGGTTAACCTGACGGACTACCTAGACACCGGGCTGTTTCTCGACCACCGCATCGCCCGTCGGATGCTGGGGGAAATGAGCAAAGGAAAAGACTTCCTCAATCTGTTCGCCTATACCGGTTCAGCTAGCGTTCACGCCGGCCTCGGCGGCGCGCGCACCACCACCACGGTGGACATGTCGAGAACCTATCTGGAATGGGCTGGACGCAATATGAGCGCTAACGGCCTTACCGGTCGCTCTCATCGCCTGATTCAGGCCGATTGTCTGGGCTGGATGGAAGAAACGACCGAGCAGTTCGACCTTATCTTTATCGATCCGCCGACGTTCTCCAACTCAAAGCGAATGGAGAACAGCTTCGACGTGCAGCGAGACCACATTGCTTTGATGAGTCACCTCAAGCGAATGCTGCGCCCTGCAGGCACCCTGATGTTCTCCAACAACAAGCGCGGCTTTAAAATGGATCTCGACGGTATCGCCAAGCTGGGGCTGAAGGCGAAAGAAATTTCGGATAAGACGCTGTCTCCAGACTTCGCGCGTAACAAACAAATTCACAACTGCTGGCTGTTAACGCATGTCGGCGAGGATCGTTAATTAATGTCTCTTATCAGTTTATCCGGCGCATGGCTGTCGTTTAGCGATGCGCCCCTGTTGGACAATACCGAACTTCATATTGAACCCAACGAGCGCGTTTGTCTGGTTGGGCGCAACGGTGCGGGTAAGTCAACGCTGCTGAAGATCTTAAATAAAGAAGTCCCGTTGGACGATGGCCAACTGGTGTTTGAACAGGATCTGGTCGTCTCGCGGCTGCAGCAGGATCCGCCTCGTAACGTTGAAGGTACGGTGTTTGACTTCGTCGCCGAAGGCGTCGAGCAGCAGGCCGAGCAGCTTAAAGCCTATCATCATCTTTCTATTGAGGTTGGAAACGACCCCAGCGAACAAAACTTAAAGCGGCTTGCCGAGTTGCAAGAGGCGCTGGAGCATCAGGGAACCTGGCTTATCGATAGCCGCATCCGCGCCGTTTTGGAGAAGTTGGGATTGGAGGCGGAAGCGCCTCTGTCATCGCTTTCCGGCGGCTGGCTGCGCAAGGCCGCTCTGGCGCGGGCGCTGGTGTGTTCGCCAGACGTGCTGCTGCTGGACGAACCGACCAACCATCTTGATATTGACACTATCGCCTGGCTAGAGTCCTTCCTGAAGGAGTTCAACGGCAGCATTATCTTTATTTCCCACGATCGCGCCTTTATCCGCAACATGGCGACGCGCATTGTCGATCTGGATCGCGGCAAGCTGGTGTCCTGGCCCGGCAACTACGATGCCTATCTGCTTGGTAAAGAAGAGTCTCTACGCGTTGAGGCTTTGCAGAATGCCGAGTTCGATCGCCGTCTGGCGCAGGAAGAGGTCTGGATCCGTCAGGGGATCAAGGCGCGGCGCACGCGCAACGAAGGACGCGTCAGAGCGCTAAAGGCGATGCGAAATGAGCATGCCGAGCGCCGAGGCGTTATGGGATCCGCTAAAATGCAGGTGGAAGAGTCCCTGCGTTCGGGCAAGATCGTGTTTGAAATGGAAGACGTTAGCTTTAGCCGGGGCGATAAAACGCTGGTGAAGCATTTTTCCGCTCAGGTTCAGCGCGGGGATAAGATTGCGCTGGTAGGGCCCAACGGGTGCGGAAAAACCACGCTATTGACGCTGATGCTGCAGCAAATCCAGCCTGACAGCGGCAGCGTGCGGATTGGCACCAAGCTGGAAGTTGCCTATTTTGACCAGCACCGCGTCCAGCTGGATCCGGATAAAACCGTGATGGACAATCTGGCGGACGGCAAACAGGAAGTGATGGTTAACGGCCGTTCCCGCCATGTGCTAGGCTATTTACAGGACTTTTTATTCCATCCTAAGCGCGCCATGACGCCGGTGCGGGCTCTGTCCGGCGGCGAGCGCAATCGTCTGCTGCTGGCCAAGCTGTTTTTAAAGCCCAGCAACCTGTTGATTCTTGACGAACCGACAAACGATTTGGATATTGAAACATTAGAACTGCTGGAAGAGCTTATCAGCGACTACGGTGGAACGGTGCTGTTGGTAAGCCACGATCGGCAGTTTGTCGATAATACCGTGACGGACTGCTGGATTTTTGAAGGCAACGGCGTGATTAAGGCGTTTGCCGGCGGATATACCGACGCGCACGGGCAGCGGGCCGGTAGCGTCGAGCTTAAGGCGCAGTCGACCACTGCCGCACAGAATAAACCTGCGGTAGAAAAAGCAGAAGATCGTAAGAAAGCCGGCAATAAGATGAGCTATAACCTTCAGCGAGAACTGGAGGGGCTGCCGGCAAAAATTGAGAAGCTTGAGGCTGTTGTTGCGACGCTGCAAGAACGGGTGGGCGATCCTGAGTTCTTTAGCCAGCCTCACGAGGTGACGCAAAAAGTGTTGACCGAACTGGCCGAAGCCGAGCAGCGGTTTGAAGAAGCCTTCCTGCGTTGGGAAGAGCTGGAGTCGATGAAAAACGCTTAACGGCTTTCGCTGGTTGGGTAGCGGTTGGGTAGAGGTAGCGTAACGGAATGAGGTTAATGACTAAGACATATTCTTGTCTGCATGAAGCAGGGCGCCGCCTATGTGCGTAGACGCATCCTGTACGCACGTAGTGGGCACATCGACTATGGGGCGCTCGCCGTCTCAAGAGGCGACTTTTTCCGCTGCGACAGAGGCAGAGAAGGAAGTCATGCTGTGCCCTCAGTGCGACCTGATGGTTGAGCTACCGCAGCTGTCTCAGGGGAAAAAGGCGGTTTGTCCGCGCTGTCATACCACCTTAACCGCGCGCTGGGTTGAACCGGCGCTGCAGCCGGTCTGCTTTGCCATCAGCGCGCTGATTATGATGGTGTTTGCCAACCTGTTTCCGTTTATCAACATGCGGGTGTCGGGTATTTACAGTCAGATCCGTCTCATTGAAATCCCTCAGGTGATGGTGGGGGACGATTACGCCAGCCTGGCCACGCTGTTCGTTATTTTCGTGCAGCTGGTGCCGGCGTTTTGCATGCTGGCTATCATCCTACTCGGCCTTAAGGTCAAACTGCCTTACCGCCTGCAGGTCGTGATGGGGCGCATTGTTTATTTGGCTAAAGTCTGGTGCATGGTGGAGATTTTCCTGGTGGGCGTACTGGTCAGCTTCGTTAAGCTGATGGCCTACGGCGACATTGGCGTCGGACCCAGCTTTATTCCCTACTGTTTGTTTTGCCTGCTGCAGGTAAGGGCCTTCCAATGTATGGATCGCTACTGGTTTTGGCAGAATATTCAACCCGCGCCCAAGCTGGAACGGGAACTTAGGATCGGGGAGTCCGGTTTGGCTCAGGGGCTCCGTTCCTGCCCCTGCTGCATGGCGACGCTTCCGGCGGATATGCACCGCTGTCCCCGCTGTTTCACTACCGGTTACGCGAGAAGAAAGAACAGCCTGCAGTGGACGCTTGCGCTGCTGATAACGTCAGTAATGCTGTACATACCGGCTAACCTGTTGCCGATTATGGTGACGGAAGTGCTGGGCAATCCGGAACCGTCTAACATTATGTCTGGCGTTATCCTGCTTTGGAAAGACGGTTCGTACCCGGTGTCGATGGTGATTTTTATTGCCAGCATCATGGTGCCGTCGCTGAAAATTCTTGCGATAGGATGGCTCTGCTACGACGCGTCGGAGATGGGACAAAAGAGCGGCTATTTAGACCGCCACAGAATGCATTTTATTTATGAGATCGTGGAGTTCGTCGGGCGTTGGTCAATGATCGACGTGTTCGTTATCGGCGTGCTGTCTGCGCTGGTGCGCATCGGTCGACTGATGAGCGTCTATCCCGCCGTCGGCGCTATATTATTCGCAATGGTGGTTATTTTGACCATGATCGCCGCCATGATGTTCGATCCGCGCCTGTTGTGGGATCGTACTAAGCCAGTATCAACCAATCAGTGAGGAAGCCTTCACGTGCAGGAAAGTCATCAGGACAAAACGGCAAAGATAGAAACGATAAAACGCTGGTCGCCGGTGTGGATCATTCCCATCGTTACGGTGCTCATTGGCGCCTGGATCCTTTTTTATCATTTCAGCAACCAGGGGCCAGAGGTCACGCTGGTTACCTCAAATGCAGAAGGTATCGAGGCGGGAAAGACCGCCATCAAGACCCGCAATGTTGATATCGGCATCGTCGAAAGCGTGAGCCTGAGCGATGACCTTAAGCAGGTTATCGTTACCGCCCGTTTGCATACCGGCATGGAAAATCTGCTGAATAAGGGATCGGTGTTCTGGGTGGTAAAGCCCAAGATTGGGCGAGAGGGCGTTTCTGGTCTGAATACGCTGTTTTCCGGCGCCTATATCGAACTTCAGCCGGGAAGAGACAAAGCGGTAGAGACCCGCTTTACGCTGCAGGACAATGCGCCACTGGCTTCGCCCGATATGAAAGGGCTGCGCATTGCGCTGGAGAGCAAGCAGCCGACGCGGTTGAACGCGGGCGATCCGGTGCTGTTTCGCGGTTTTCGCGTCGGGACGGTGGAAAGCAGCGAGTTTGATCCTAAAGAGCGCGTCATGCGCTACCAGCTGTTCATTATGGAACCCTACCGCGGCCTTGTAACCAGCAACGTTCGCTTTTGGCAGGACAGCGGCATTTCGTTCGACATGTCGTCTCAGGGTGTTCGCGTTGATATGGGTTCACTGGATACGCTCGTTACCGGCGGCGTGAGTTTTGACTTGCCTAACGGCTGGTCGGCGGGCGATCCGGTGAAAAACCTCGACGAATTTGAGCTGTATTCCGATCAAAAGAGCATTCAAGAGTCGCTGTATACGCGACACGATGACTTCCTGCTCTACTTTGAAGACTCTATTCGCGGCTTAGAGCCGGGCGCGCCGGTTGAGTTTCGCGGCATTCGGGTAGGTACCGTCTCCGCAGTGCCGTTCTATATGCCGGAGCTGAAGACGATCAACAAGAACTACTATATCCCGGTTCTTATCCGCATTGAGCCAGACAGAGTGCAAAACCGGTTTGGTAAGGATTTCGATCTTAAAAGTCACCTGCTGGAGTCGGTTAACGACAGCAATCGACTCAGGGCCGCGCTGAAGTCGGGCAACCTGCTTACCGGCGCGCTGTTTATCGATTTGGACTTCTATCCTGACGCTAAGCCGTGGGGCGGGCCTAAAGAAGTGATGGGGCGTCCTATAATTCCGACGGTCAGCGGCGGTTTGGCGGAAATCCAGAAGCGCCTGATGCAGACGCTGGATAAGGTCAACAAGATGCCGGTAGAACCGATGCTGACGGAAATGACCGAAACGCTGAAGCAGACTCGCAGCACGATGGCCAGCCTGAACGCGATTTTGTCGAGCAAAGAAGTCAACAATTTGCCAAAAGACATGCAGCAGACGCTGGTTGAGCTTAACCGCAGCCTGAAGGGGTTACAGCCCGGATCGTCAGCGTATAGCTCTTTAGTGAATGACATGCAGCGTTTGGATCAGGTGATGCGTGAACTGCAGCCGCTGCTGCAGAAACTGAATCAGAAGAGCAATGCACTGGTCTTTGAAGCGCCCGGCGCGAAAGACCCTCAGCCCAAGAAGGCCAATAGTCAATGATGAAATGGAAAATTGCAGCCCTCGCGCTGTTTCTCAGCGCCTGTAGCAGTCAGGCGCCGGTTTCTTACTATCAGTTGCCCTCTGCCGGCGGAGCCTCCGTTCAGGCTGCGTCCGTTAATCCGCAAAAGCAGCTGTGGATTGAAAACGTCACCGTTGCCGACTTCCTTAGCGGTACGGGCATCGCCTATCAGACCAGCGACGTGACGTATACCGTCGCCAGCAGCAACCTGTGGGCCAGCGGCCTGGAGCAGCAGTTGAAGAGGGCGTTGACCGACAACCTTAGCGCTCAGTTGGGCGATTGGCTGGTGGTGAACCAGCCGGTTGGAAGTAGCGACGTCGATTCGCTGCGGGTTACGGTCAATGCGTTCCAAGGCCGCTATGACGGGCATGCAGTAGTCAGCGGTTATTGGGTGCTGCAGCACAAAGGGCAAATCGTCCGTCGACCGTTTGACGTTGAGCTGCCGCTGCAGCAAGACGGCTATAGCGAGCTGGTAAAAGTATTGGCTCAGGCCTGGCAGCAGGAATCTGTTGAAATTGCTAACGTGTTAAAAAGCCAGTAAACCGGGTGTAATATTGGTTTTGGTGATAATTAAAAGTGTCATATTGGAGTTTTAATGAAATCAAATAAGGTTCTTTGGGGAGCCGCCGCGCTGAGCGCGGCGCTAATGGCTCCGGCAGCAATGGCTGACAATTTTTCTATCGGCCTCGGGGCAGCGGTTGGTCAGTATGCCTATAAGGGCGTTGATAACGATACCGTTCCCTACCCAATGATCAACTATGAAGGTGAGCGCTTCTTTGTTCGCGGCACCGGAGCCGGGGCGTATCTGCTAAAAGATACGCATAACCAGCTGTCTTTGAACCTATTCTATTCACCACTGCATTTCGATCCGGACGACAGCGACAGCCACCGAATGAAGCAGCTGGATAAGCGTCACTCAACCGCTATGGCTGGCGTGGGGTATCGGCATATTGCCGATTGGGGCGTTGTGCGCACCTCCTTGTCTGCTGACGTGCTGGATTACAGCAACGGCTATGTGGCTGACGCCGCCTATCTGCATCCCTTTAACTTAGGCGCTTTGACCTTAACGCCGGGCGTGGGCGTTACTTGGTACAGCAGCAATTTCAATGACTACTATTACGGCATTTCTGGTAAAGAGTCTCGCCGCAGCGGTTTTGACAGCTACAACGCGGGAAGCAGCTGGTCGCCTTATGCCGAGGTGTCCGCAAACTATGCGTTAACTCAGAGCTGGAAAATCTTTGCATTCGGCCGATATACTCGTCTAGATGACGAAGTGAAAGACAGCCCGATGGTGGATAAATCCTATACGGCGCTGGTCGCCGCCGGGGTTTCTTACGCTTTCTGATTTGATTTATTAGTGCGTAAAAAAGGCCGCAATCGCGGCCTTTTACATATCCAACGTCACTTTTTTATAACGCTTCTTTATGACAGCGAATGGCGACCGAAAGGTAGTGGGGCTTATCGCTGCGCACAATAGCGGGCTGGCTTACACAGCCGGTTTCTACGCAGGCCATGGTTTTATAGCCTTCGGCGCTCATGTCCGTCATTGAGGCCGCACCTTCCGCTCCCGGGTTCCAGACGACGACGTCCGGCGCATTTCGGTGGTGGATTTCAATCGTTCTCTTAAGTACCGGGTCGCTAATTGTACTGAATGCCTGCGGTTGGTAGTAAATGCGATCAACGGGGCCGGAAAAGCGCATCGTGGAACGTTCTGCGGTGACGTCGGCATCAGCGAGCTTGTCTATGTAAGATTCACCCAGCCCGGATACGCCGACCTGCGATATGTCACCCACCTGAAAGTAGCTGTGCAGCGCCGCGGTAACGGCATAGTCGCCGTGAGACTCCAACTCCAGTTCGCAGGTTTCTCCCAGCTTGATTCTGGCAATCAGGCTAAAGGCGTTTGGCCAGACTTTACGGGTTGTTTCACTGTCGTTGAGCGTGAATGTTAGCCAAACGCACTCTTCGCTTTCGTCGTGTGCGGTCAATCGCCACTGTTCGTTGCGGGCAAAGCCGTGAGAAGGAGTTCCTGCTTTACCGAACCACGGCCAACAGATGGGGATCCCGCCGCGGATGGCGACGCCCGGCTCAAAGTGAGTCGCTTCGCTTAACCAAATGACGGGGTTTTCTCCCGCGGGCTGCCAGGCGAGAAGCTGGGCGCCCTGCAGCGATATCACGCCTTTGGCCTTTGGATGATCTATCACGGCGAACGTCAGGCCCTCTTTTTTGCGCAGGCTGAGGCTCGGGGTGAGCTGTTGTTCTATGGGTAATAAAAATAGTGCATCTGACATGCGATAGCCTTCTTAGTAGTGCGCGGTCGTCCTGAAAGTATAATCGAAGGCGGCCGTTTTTATGAGCGTTCAGTTCGCTCCTGAGCTGGGGCTAAGCCGTCAATCAGGTCGCTAATCTGAATGGTGATAATTTCCTGCCGCTGGTGGGCATCGGAGACGATGGCGTTGGCCATTGCTTCCTCTTGCTCGCCTTGCAGAACGCTGGCGGCACGCTCCAGATTTTCCAATAGCCAGTCGGCTGTCAGCGTTCTTTTAAAGAAGCTCAGGTTCTCAGGCAGCCAGCCGTCGCTGTCAAAGTCTCCGCTTAGCTCAGCAAGATAGGGGCCTCCGCCCCCGTGAGTTTTGCTCCAACGATGGAAGATAGGGTTTTCCCCGTTTTCGTAGATAAGCCCAGAAGCATACATAATGGCGCAAACGGCTTTACCTGGGGTATCCAGGCTCCACCAGCGCTGCCAGACGGGTTCAATGACGGGCAGCGTTTCTCCAAGATCGTTGAATGCGTATAGCCATTGATAGGCCGGCGTGAACGAGCCTGAATAGATAAACCCCCGCTCTTGTTCAAGGCGATGAATAAAGCTATCGCACAGCGCGTTTAGTATGCCGTCTCTCTCTTTTGCCGTTATCATCTTTTCCAGAATCCGGCCTCGGCGCGTTACGTGCAGGAAATCCTCAAAACATTCGCCGTTAGTCAGCGATTCGCACCAAACGGCCAGACAAATGGGAAACAGATAGCGAAACAGCTCGGGCTGTAAGGGTTCGACGTAGGCGAGGTTGAGCAGATAATAGCCGCTTAGTTCTCTGGCCTGAATCTGGTCCCACTCTTTTACGGCCAGCGCCTGTAGCTGTTCGTCACAGTAGTCAAACTCTTTTTCCCATACGTAGCGGGGAGGGGGCGGGTTGCCGAAAATCTGTCGACAGCGTTCACGAAGGGTTAGAGGCCGGGTAGCTTTCTTTTTTTTCATTCTTTCTGTGGGTAATAAAAAGGGCAGCGATTCGCTGCCCTCTAAGCTTAGACGTTGCCGGATCTCTTATTTAGAGATGTGAGCAATCAGGTCCAGAACTTTGTTTGAGTAGCCGATTTCGTTGTCGTACCAGGAAACGACTTTAACGAAGTTGTCGTTCAGAGAGATACCTGCCTTGGCGTCGAACACGGAGGTGCACTTTTCGCCCAGGAAGTCGGTAGAAACAACGTCGTCTTCGGTGTAGCCCAGAACGCCTTTCAGCGCGCCTTCAGAAGCGGCTTTCATTGCTTCACAAATTTCTTTGTAAGAAGCAGGCTTTTCCAAACGAGCGGTCAGGTCAACAACGGAAACGTCCGGAGTCGGAACGCGGAACGCCATACCGGTCAGCTTGCCGTTCAGTTCAGGGATAACTTTGCCAACGGCTTTTGCAGCACCGGTGGAAGAAGGAATGATGTTTTGAGCCGCGCCGCGGCCGCCGCGCCAGTCTTTGTGAGACGGGCCGTCAACGGTTTTCTGAGTAGCAGTGGTGGCGTGAACGGTGGTCATCAGCGCTTCAACGATGCCGAACTTGTCGTTCAGTACTTTAGCAACCGGCGCCAGGCAGTTTGTGGTGCAGGATGCGTTAGAAACGATGTCCTGGCCAGCATAGGTTGCGTCGTTTACGCCCATAACGAACATCGGGGTGCTGTCTTTGGATGGGCCAGTCAGTACGACTTTTTTAGCGCCAGCGGTAATGTGCTTACGCGCAGTTTCGTCAGTCAGGAACAGACCAGTAGCTTCGGCAACGACGTCAACGCCGACTTCGTTCCACTTCAGGTTTGCCGGATCTCTTTCTGCGGTAACGCGGATGGTTTTGCCATTAACGACGAGGTGGCCGTCTTTCACTTCAACGGTGCCTTTGAAACGACCATGGGTGGAGTCATACTTCAGCATGTACGCCATGTAGTCAGCGTCGAGCAAGTCGTTGATCGCAACGATTTCGATGTCTGAGCGCTCTTGAGCAGCGCGGAATACGAAGCGACCGATACGGCCAAAACCGTTAATACCTACTTTGATAGTCATAATGTTCCACCAGCTAGTTTGTTAGTGAATAAAGTGAGTGTCATAGCCCGTCCAGTATACCCGTTATACTTCAAGCTGCCTGTGTGTTGGCTGCGCTCGTTCACCCGAATCACTTACTTATGTAAGCTCATCGGGATTCACTCCCTTGCCGCCTTCATGCAACTTGAATTATTTAGGGTATAAAATTACAAAAACCTTGCAAAACGTCAAGCGGAATCGTGTCAACCTTTGTCAGCTCTCACAAAAAAAGAGTCGAAACAGCGACGATTTTTTGCCTGTTTTTTGTACATATCGGGCCGTGCTCTCGGGTACAGATTCAATGATTATAACCCTTTTCGTTAATTTTTAGCGAGACGTTATTCTTTTCAGGCCGACAGGCAATATTTTTACTGCCTTTTTGTTAATTTATTGTTATTTTTAATGATGGTAAGCAGCATCAGTTACATAGACGGGATCGGAGAGAGCTAAAATGCCTAATACATTGAATGAAAAAAATAAAAACCTGACGGAAATGCAGCGTTTCATTACCCAGGAAAGGGGAACCGAGCCGCCGTTTTCCGGGCGCCTTTTAAATAATAACAGGGTGGGAGTCTACCGCTGCGTTTGCTGTGATTCTCCGCTGTTTAAGTCTGATACCAAGTTTGACGCCGGGTGTGGATGGCCCAGTTTTTTTGAGCCAGTCACCCAAGGTGCCGTTAACTATCTCGATGATTATTCTCATAATATGCACAGGATTGAGATTAGATGCGCCCACTGTGACGCTCACCTTGGGCACGTGTTTCCCGATGGCCCAAAACCGACCGGGCAGCGCTATTGCATCAATTCCGGCTCAATGAGGTTTGTTGACGATGAGACGGGAGAAGCCACGGCGGGCTAGCGGTGTAGCAATCGGTTAACATAATCGATTCAGCTCAATTTGCGTCGGCTGCCGAAGAGCGCAGCCACAAGCGTGTCTAAAACAGTATTGAAACGATTTAGCTTTGCCTTTCTCCCGTTCCTACCGCGCTATTCGGCTTCCGTTAATTCTCCCCGCAGGTTTGTTTGCATCAGCCGCCTGATGCTTGCTGCGTCTCGTTCTTGGCTAAGCAGGAGATGAAGCTTGGTTAGCGTAGCCTCCAGCGTCATGTCAAAACCGCTGATAACGCCCGCATGGGCGAGCGCATTGCCCGTGGCATAGCCGCCCATATCAACCCTGCCGGACAGGCACTGCGTCAGGTTAACGACAATAATGCCGCGTTCGGCTGCGTCGCTGAGCGCCTTCAGCAGGGAGGGGCTCTGCGGCGCGTTGCCCACGCCGTAGGTTCGAAGAATTAGCGCCCTGACGGGCTGGCGGAGGATATTGGCAATAACGTCGGTCGAAATGCCCGGGTAGAGCGTAACGACGCCTATCGGCTGGGGAGCGATAGGATGGCAACAAAATTCCCCATTGGCGCCAGTAAACGCGGGGGCAAGGCGCTTGATGTGGATCCCGGCTTCCAGCAGCGGAGGATAGTTGGGGGAGGAGAAGGCGTCAAAACCGTCAGCGTGAACCTTGGTCGTTCGGTTTCCGCGATACAGACGGTTATTGAAGAACAGACAAACCTCATTAATCGGATAGTTCGCTGCAATGTAGAGCGAATTAAGCAAATTAGCCTGTCCGTCGGATCGCAGCTCCGCCAAAGGAATTTGTGACCCTGTCACTATAACCGGCTTATCCAGATTCTCCAGCATGAAAGAGAGTGCGGAAGCGGTAAACGCCATGGTGTCGGTACCGTGCAGAATGACAAATCCATCGTAGCGATCGTAACGATGACAGATATCGTCGGCAATGTGCTGCCAGTCGCTTGGCGTCATGTCCGATGAGTCTATCAACGGATGATATTCGTGGATAACAAATTCCGGCATTTCTTCCCGATGAAACTCGGGCATTTTCGCCAGCTGCTGCTGTAGATAACCGGACACGGGGACGTAGCCTTGGCTGGAATGGCGCATACCGATGGTTCCGCCGGTGTAGGCGACATAGATGGACTTTCTTTGTTTTGACATTGCTAATAAGCCGATGGGGAGATTGAAGAAGGATGGAGCGATTATAAAAGACACATTATCGGAAGAGAACGCTTTTCCATAATAAAATAGGCCCAGCGATGCCGCCGGGCCTACCCTATAACGCTACAACCGATAAAACTAGTTAGAATAGCTACAGCTTAAGCAGTAAACGTAGCGATGGCCGGGATCGCTCAGGCTGCCGAAGAGGCCCGGCTGCTGATTAAGCTCGTTCGCCATCTGGTTGAGCGGCGCAGGCAGCTCTATCTTGACTGACCCCGGCAGCAGGGCGTTGACCATCACGGTAGCCTGACCCAGTAGCGTCTCTTTAAGCTCTGACTCGCTGCTGACCCACTTGATTTTGTAGTCTTTTAGCTTGGCCAGTTCGGCGCTTTTCTTCAGCGCGTCGTCAAAGTCGCCCAATGCGTCGACCAGACCGTTGCTTTTGGCATCTGCGCCGATCCAGACCCGGCCTTGAGCGATGCTGTCTACCTCAGCAGGCGTTTTCTTCCGCGCTTTGGCGACTAAATCGATGAAGGTTTTATAGCCGTTTTCAATCGTAAGCTGCATCATTTCAGAAAACTCAGGAGACAGGGGCTTGGTCACGCTCGCACCGGCCAGTGGCGATGTTTCAACGCCGTCCGAATGAACGCCTACTGCATCCAGTGAATTTTCGAAGGTGTTAATCACGCCAAAAATGCCGATAGAGCCGGTCAGCGTGCTTGGGCTTGCGATAATGTAGTCGGCTGGGGTGGAAATCCAATAGCCTCCAGAGGCCGCCATGCCCCCCATAGAGACGACCACGCTTTTGCCTGAATCTTTAAGCGCCTGAACTTCAGCGCGGATGGTTTCCGATGCGGTAACGCTTCCGCCGGGGCTGTTAACTCTAAGAATAACGGCCTTGACGTTGTCATTCAGGCGGGCGCTGCGCAGCTGCCTGGCGGTGGTATCGCCGCCGACCATGCCTGGCATCTCTTTACCATCGATAATGGCTCCGTTAGCAAAAATGACGGCAATCTCTGGCTTTTTCTCCTTCGATTTCTCTTCGGGGATGCTGTAGTCGTAAATGCTGGTCAGATTGTAGTTCTTGTTTTTCTTATCCCAACCGAAGGCCTTTGTCAGGCGACTTTCCATTTCAGCACGGGAAATGATGCCGTCCACAAGCCCGTTTTTCATCGCAAGGCGCGCGCTGTCGCCGCCGTTGGCCTTCAATTGCTCAATCAGCGTTTGCGCCGTGGGGTAAATTTTCTCTGGCGTAGTGTGGCGATTTGTCGCGACGTCCAGCAGGTAGTTTGACCACAGGCCGTTCAGCCAGCGACTGCCGGCCTGGCGCGCTTCTGGCGACATGTCGTCGCGGATGAAGGGCTCGACGGCAGACTTATAGGTGCCGACGCGAAAAACGTGGGTCGTCACCTTCAAGTTGTCCAGCAGTGACTTATAATACAGGCCGTTGGCGGCGATGCCGGGGAGCATAACGCCGCCTTGGGGGGTAAGATAAACTTTGTCAGCAAAGCTCGCCAGATAGTATTGGCTTTGGGTATAGCCGTCACCAATCGCATAAATCGGCTTTCCGCTTTCGCGAAATTCACTGAGGGCCTTGCCTATATAGCGAAGAGACGGCTGGTCAGCGCCGAGGAATCCGCCAAGGGACAGCACCAGCCCGCTGATGGATTCATCGCTCTTGGCGTATCGAATCTGCTTTACTACCTCAAACAGCGAATTTTCCTGAATGTCCCGGCTGCCGCCGATGAGCTCTTTCCCCAGCTGGCGAAGCTTGTTGTCCGGATTCACCGCGTCGACAACGGTGCCCTGTAGGTCAACCAGTAGAGCGCCCTGCGGCGGCCGCTGATAGGGTTGTTCAAGCTGAAAGTAAACGCCGAGGCCAATAATCAAAACAAAAAAGAAAATAAGGTTGAGAAAGACCTTACGGACAAAATTAATAACGTACCAACAGATCTTGAAGATGGTCGCGAAGATTTGCAGAAGTGCCTTCATGAGCGTGCCTTTATTGATGCCCTGAGTCAGGGAAAAACGATGTCGATTATCCTAAAGGGTTGGATTGAAAAAGTCAGTGTCTATCACGTAACGTCGAGCGTTATTTTGCTGTCATTAACAAATAATTAACCTTACAATAAAACGATATTTTTATATAGCGTAATGTCAGGAGAATTCTATGGATGCACTCACTTTGCTGCTTAACCGCCGTTCCGCATCGCGTTTAGTCGAGCCAGCGCCCTCCGGCGAGGCGTTGCAAAACATCATTCGCGCTGGAATGAGGGCGCCTGACCACGGAACGCTGGAACCCTGGCGTTTTATCATCGTCGAGGGGGAAGCGCGCCACCGTTTTGCAGAGGTGTTGCTGAAGGCGGCGCTTGAAGAAGGGAAAGACGAGTCCGTTCAGGAAAAGTCAAAGACCGGGCCGCTGCGGGCGCCGATGATTATCGTAGTGGTTGCCCACTGTACCGAGCACCCTAAAGTACCGCATTGGGAGCAGGTCGCTTCGGCAAGTTGCGCCGTTCAGGCCATGCAGATGGCCGCGGTTGCGCAAGATTTCGGCGGAATTTGGCGCAGCGGATTTTGGACGGAAAACAAAACGGTCAGAGAGGCCTTTGGATGTAGGGAATTGGATGAAATCGTCGGATTCCTTTATCTGGGTACGCCTCAGGTGCAGCCGGCGAAGGTGAAGGCGCCCGATACGACGCCTTTTGTCTCCTATTTTTAAGCTGAGTTCTCCATTAAGCCGCGGTTTTATCAAGCCGCGGTTCGCCCCTAATGCGCAGAGCACCTTTCCCTAAATCACGCTCAACTCTTATCAACGACGTCGAGGCGCGGTACTATATGCGATTACTTCAGACGGTTCGGAAAAGGGGAGCATACAGATGTCAGAACAAACCGTTCGTTTAACCCAGTACAGCCACGGGGCGGGATGCGGGTGCAAGATCTCGCCAAAAGTGTTGGAAACGATCCTCCATTCCGAGCAGGAAAAATTCCTCGATCCTCATTTACTGGTGGGGAACGAAACGCGAGACGACGCCGCCGTGTATGACATCGGCAACGGCGTCGGCATTATCAGCACCACCGACTTTTTCATGCCCATCGTGGATGACCCCTTCGACTTTGGCCGCATAGCCGCCACCAACGCCATCAGTGATATTTACGCCATGGGCGGCAAACCCATTATGGCGATTGCCATTTTAGGCTGGCCGATTGGCAAGCTGTCGCCAGAGATAGCGCAGAAAGTGATCGAAGGTGGGCGAGAGGTCTGCCGTCAGGCAGGGATTTCTTTGGCCGGCGGCCACTCTATCGACGCGCCCGAGCCGATTTTTGGGTTGGCGGTCACTGGCATCGTCAGCACGGAACAAATCAAGAAAAACAGCGCCGCCAAGCCCGGCTGTAAGCTCTATTTAACCAAGCCTTTGGGCATCGGCGTTTTAACCACGGCGGAGAAAAAAAGCAGGCTGAAGCCAGAACACGAAGGCGTCGCGACGGAAGTGATGTGCCGCCTGAATAAGCCCGGTGCGGAGCTTGCAGCTCTCGACGGCGTTACGGCAATGACCGACGTGACCGGGTTTGGGCTCCTTGGGCACTTGAGCGAAATTTGTCAAGGCTCCGGCGTACAGGCGACGGTTTGGTTTGACGCCGTGCCTCAACTGCCGAACGTGGCTGAATATATCGCAGAGGGCTGCGTGCCGGGCGGGACGCAGCGTAACTTTGACAGCTATGGTCACCTGATAGGCAACTTAACCGACCTGCAGCGCAGCCTGCTGTGCGACCCGCAGACGTCGGGAGGGCTCCTGATTGCCGTTATGCCTCAGGCGGAAGACGACGTGATTGCGCTGGCTAAACGCCACCAGATTGAGCTCACTGCGATAGGCGAACTGACGATGCCGCAGGCCGGTCGGGCGCTGATTGAGGTTGTTTAATGTTCGAGCTTCATAGCGCCGACTATCGGCGCATTTTCCTAAACGATACCCCGTTAATCGACGTGCGCGCCCCGGTGGAGTTCGCTCAGGGCGCTTTTCCTACGTCGACCAACATTGCTCTGATGAATGATGAGGAGCGTAAAGCCGTCGGGACCTGCTATAAGCAGCACGGTCAGCAGGCCGCGCTTTCGTTGGGGCACCGGCTAGTCAGCGGCAGCGTAAGAGAAGAGCGGGTAGCGCAGTGGCTGGCATTTTGCAGGCAGCATCCGGAAGGGGTTCTATACTGCATGCGCGGCGGTCTGCGGTCGCACATTACCCAGCAGTGGCTAAAAGAGGCCGGTCAGGACTACCCCTTGGTTTCGGGGGGATATAAGGCGCTGAGAAACTTTCTTATTGCTATTAATCAGCAGCTGGCCGAGCAGCCTATGCGCATCGTGGGCGGAAATACCGGCAGCGGAAAAACGCTGCTGATTCGCGAGCTGCCGTTTGGCGTCGACCTGGAAGGGGCAGCCAAGCATCGCGGCTCTTCGTTCGGCCGTACGGTAGCCGGGCAAAGCACGCAGATAAATTTCGAGAATATTCTGGCGATTGACGTGCTCAAAAAACAGCACGCCGGCGTTAGCCGCTGGGCGCTTGAGGACGAAGGCCGCACGATTGGCTCGAATCACGTGCCGATAGAAATTTTCGACGCCATGCAGCAGTCGCGCATCGTCGTTATTGACGACCCGTTTGAGGTTCGTCTGGCACGGCTGAAAGAAGAGTATGTGAACGCCATGTGCCGCGGCTTTATTCAGCGCTATGGCGAGGAAGAGGGCTGGCTGAACTTCAGCGAGTACCTGCACCAGGGAATGTTTGCCATTCGCAAACGTCTGGGGCTGGAGCGCTATCAGGCGCTCAACGCCGAACTGGACATCGCGCTTGAACAGCATCGGCGCGGTGACGGCGACGACGGGCATGAAAACTGGCTGGTGCCGCTTTTGAAGGAGTATTACGACCCCATGTATACCTATCAACTGGGCCGTAAGGCTGAGCGCATTATTTTCCGCGGAGACTATGCGGCGGTGCGCGAGTTTTTAATACACGATAACGCCTGATGCGCCTGTTTATTGCCGAAAAACCAAGTCTGGCGCGGGCCATTGCCGACGTTTTGCCGAAGCCTCATAAGCGTCAGGACGGGTTTATCGCCTGTGGGCAGGATCAGGTCGTGACCTGGTGCGTAGGCCACCTGCTGGAGCAGGCTCAGCCGGAGCAGTACGATCCGCGCTTTGCCCGCTGGACGCTGGGCGATTTGCCAATCATTCCTGAAAAATGGCAGCTGAAGCCCAGAGATTCCGTTACCAAGCAGCTTAACGTGATTAAGCGGCTGCTGGCCGACGCCGGGGAAGTGGTTCACGCCGGGGACCCGGATCGGGAAGGGCAGCTGTTGGTTGACGAAGTGCTGGAGTTTTTGGACCTGCCGCTGGAAAAGAGGCAGCAGGTTAAGCGCTGCCTCATTAACGACCTGAACCCGCAGGCCGTGACGCGAGCTATCGATAAGCTTAGGGAAAACAGAGAGTTCATTCCCCTGTGCGTTTCCGCGCTGGCCCGCTCTCGTGCGGATTGGCTGTACGGCATCAACATGACCCGTGCCTATACGCTGCTGGGTCGTAATGCCGGCTATGACGGCGTGCTGTCCGTGGGGCGGGTACAAACGCCGGTGCTGGGGCTAGTAGTGCGAAGGGATGAAGAGATAGAAAACTTCGTGCCGAAAGACTTTTTTGAAGTCAAGGCGCACATAGTTACGCCGTCACAGGAGCGTTTTACCGCCGTTTGGCAGCCCAGCGAGTCGTGCGAGTCCTTTTTGGACGACGAGGGGCGGTTGCTCAATCGGGCGCTGGCGGAGCACGTAGTTAAGCGCATCACCGGCCAGCCGGCGCTGGTGAAAGAGTATAACGACAAGCGGGAATCCGATTCGGCGCCGCTGCCGTTTTCTCTGTCTGCGCTACAGATTGAAGCGGCCAAGCGACACGGTTTTAGTGCCCAACAGGTGCTGGATCTCTGTCAGCGGTTGTATGAAACCCACAAGCTGATTACCTATCCGCGTTCGGACTCTCGCTATCTGCCTCAGGAGCATTTTGCCGATCGCCACGCGGTGCTGGCGGCCATTGGGTCACACTGCCCTGAAATGCTGCCCGTCGCCGGAATGGATACCGAAAGGCGTAACCGCTGCTGGGATGATAAAAAGGTGGATGCGCACCATGCCATTATTCCTACCGCCCGCGGCGGCAGCGTATCACTCTCCTTCGATGAGCAAAAAATCTATGAGCTGGTGGCGCGCCAATATCTGATGCAGTTTTGCCCGGATGCGGTATATCGCAAGTGTGTGATAGAACTGGACATCGCCGGCGGAAAGTTTATCGCCAAGGCCCGCTTCTTGGCCGAAGCCGGTTGGCGCGTGCTGCTCGGCAGTAAAGAGCTGGATGAAGAAAATGAAGGCATGCCTCTGCCGGTTGTTGCCAAAGGCGATGAGCTGCTGTGTGAGAACGGCGAAGTGGTAGAGAAACAGACGCAGCCGCCGAGGCCGTTTACCGATGCGTCGCTGCTGTCAGCAATGACCGGGATCGCCCGCTTTGTGCAGGATAAAGAGCTTAAGAAAGTTCTGCGGGCAACGGACGGCCTGGGTACGGAAGCCACCCGAGCGGGTATTATCGAGCTGCTGTTTAAGCGTCGTTTCTTACAAAAGAAGGGCCGTTCGATTATTTCTACTCCGGCCGGGCGCGCGCTGATTCACTGCCTGCCGGAAACCGCTACGCGACCGGACATGACGGCGCACTGGGAATCCATTCTGACGCAGATTAGCGAAAAACAGTGCCGCTATCAGGATTTTATTCAGCCGATGGTGACGGAGCTGCAGACGCTGATTTATCAGGCCAAGCGCAATCGGCTGCCGCCGGTGTTTAAGAATGTCGCCCAGCAGGAGCAGAAGAGTAAGGAAAAAGCCGCAGAGGATAAGCCCAAGCGAAAGCGCGCAGCGCGAGCGAAAAAAGGCGCTGAGGCGACGGAAAAGGACGTTTAGCCCTTTTTTAGCGACCGCTGTAGGTAAGCGTCAAGTAAAGGTACGTCGGCCGGGGCAAGAAGATAGTCGGACGCCTCCTGCGGCGAAACCCAAGCGAAGCGGCTGTGGCAGCGTAGCTGTATTTCACCCTCGAAGCCGACGACTCTCCAGGCCTGCAGGCTCAAAACCCTTGCTGGCTGTGATATCGTGCTGGTGGCGACATGCTCGGCAATCTGCAGGTCTGTCAGGCCCATCTCTTCGTTCAGTTCACGACAGAGCGCCCGTTCGGGCGCCTCTCCCGCTTCAATCTTACCACCGGGAAATTCCCAGTAGCCGGCCAGATCGCTTTGCTCATCGCGCTGAGCGAGCAGGATTTTTCCCTGTCGCTCAATAATCGCTGCAACGACGTCGACTATGTTGATGGTGTCCATCAGGTTCAAAGCGCGAACTCGGCCCATACCGGCGCGTGGTCGGAGGGTTTTTCCATCGCACGAATATCGTAGTCGATTCCGGTATCTATGCAGCGTTCAGCCAGAGCGTGGCTGGCCAGCAGCAGGTCGATGCGAAGCCCGCGATTTTCATCAAACCCCTTGGAACGGTAGTCAAACCATGAGTAGCGGGAAGCAACGTCCTGATTACGCTGGCGGAAGGTGTCCACCAGACCCCATCCCATCAGCTTTTGCATCCATTCGCGTTCTTCCGGCAGGAAGGAACATTTACCCGTACGCAGCCAGCGCTTGCGGTTGTCTTCGCCGATGCCGATGTCCAGATCGGTTGGGCTGATGTTCATATCGCCCATGATGAGCACCGGCTGGGTTGGGGCAAGCTGCTGCTCAAGATAGGACTGCAGGTTGGCGTAAAACGCCCGCTTGGCGGGAAACTTTATCTCGTGGTCGCGGCTTTCCCCCTGAGGGAAGTAGCCGTTCATTACGGTCAAGGTGCCGAGCGGGGTGGCTAAGTCGGCCATAATCATCCGACGCTGTGCGTCGGGCTCATCGCCGGGAAATCCTTTTCTTACCGCTAAAGGTTCGGCCTTGGTGAGAAGGGCGACGCCGTAGTGCCCTTTTTGTCCGTGATAGAAAACGTGATAGCCGAACTGGCTGACCTCGTCGAGCGGAAACATGTCGTCATGGACCTTGGTTTCCTGCAGGCCGATAACGTCCGGCTGATGCTGTTCGATAAGCGCCGCAAGCTGGTGGGGTCTGGCCCTTAGCCCGTTAATATTAAATGAGACAAATTTCATGATTAAGGCTCTTTTTTCTGGGAACTGCCGTCGGGCGGTTGTTCTTATATTTTATACTCATCCGCGACGAGCGCGGGCGGTGAAAGCTTACTGCTTTGCCCAGCGATCCAGATTATGGGGCATGTACAGGTCGATATCGTTCAGCAGCTGTTGGACGTTGTCGCTGATAAGCAGCGTATTTAAATAGCTTTGACGAACAAAGCCTTCGTCGGCGACGTGCTGCAAGAAGGTGCTCATCGGTGAGTAGAAGCCCTGAATGTTGAGCAGCCCGACCGGATTTTTGTGATAGCCGATTTGACTCCAGGTCCAAACTTCAAACAGTTCTTCTAACGTACCGATGCCGCCGGGTAGGGCGATGAAGCCGTCGGCCAGTTCGCTCATTCTGGCTTTGCGGGCGTGCATATCGGGAACGACTTCCAGCGTGGTTAATCCCTTGTGAGCCGTTTCGGCTTCAACCAGGCGTTCGGGGATGACGCCGGTCACTTCTCCGCCTGCGTCTAAAACGGCGTTGGCCAAAATGCCCATCAGTCCTTTATTTCCACCGCCATAGACCAAGCGGCGCCCTTGTTCAGCGATGGCTTGACCCAACCGCTCTGCGGCCTGGGCATAGGAGGGATTGTTGCCGGTGCTGGCGCCACAATAAACACAGATATTCTTACGCATGAGGAATTCCACTCGATGAGACAAAGGGGGTTGTATAGCCTATTTACCGCTAACCTTCAAGGCTGAGGGTGAAATTGTCGCACCTAAATGCAACGCTTTACGCGGCGTTTTCCAGTATAAAAAATCAAAAACAGAGAGGCGACCTTTATTTCGGCCGCCTCAATGCGGTGTCTCGCTGCTATACGCGGGGCTCCGTTTGATACGTATGCTATAGAATAACGGTCCTGTTTCCGTATACAAACACGCGCTGGGCCAAGACTTCGTGCAGGCCGTGGCTTAACACGTTTTTCTCGACGTCTTTGCCGGCACGGGCCATATCTTCAGCGCTGTAAGTATGATCAACGTGGATGACGTCCTGCATGATAATCGGCCCTTCGTCCAGGTTATCGTTCACGAAGTGGGCCGTTGCGCCGATAATCTTGACGCCGCGCTCATAGGCCTGATGGTAAGGGCGCGCGCCGATAAACGCCGGCAGGAAGGAGTGGTGAATATTGATGATGCGGTTAGGATAGTGGCGAACGAAGTCCGGCGTTAATATCCGCATGTACTTCGCCAGAACGACATAGCTCGGCGAAATGCGATCGATGGCCTCAACCACCTGCTTGTCGTGTTCTTCGCGCGTCAGTCCTTCATGGCTTATCAAGTGAAACGGAATATCAAAGCGCTCAACTAAAGTACGCAGCGTGTCATGGTTGCCGATGACGGCGGCAATTTCTACGTCAAGCCCGCCGTAGGCGCTTTTCATCAACAGATCGCCCAGGCAGTGGGCCTCTTTGGTGACTAAAATAACAATCCGCTGTTTTCCCGCTTCGTTGAGTTCACGTACGGAGCCTTCCGGCAACGCGTCGTCCAGATCGGCGAGCAGCGTTTCGTCATTAAAGATGCCCTCAAGCTCGGTGCGCATAAAGAAACGCCCGGTTCGGTGATCGACATATTCACTGTTTTGAACGATGTTGAGCTGGTGTTTGTAGCAAATGTTGGTGATTTTGGCGATGAGTCCTTTCGCATCGGGACAAATCGTACGCAGTATTTTTCTTTGCATAGCGCAGTTAAACCTTCGGTGTTGTGTTTGCTGTTGTTTGCGTGTGGGAAACGTTAGTCGTTTCCACAGCACTTTTTATATTTTTTATTTGAGCCACAGGGGCAGGCGTCGTTTCTCCCAATACGGGGTTTAACGCCTTGAGTATAGTACCAGACGCCCTCCTGTCTGATAAACGTAGAACGCTCGTAGATTGCATGGGAACGTTGCGTTTGAGTATCAATGAAGCGCGCGACGAACTCGACGTATCCACATTCCGGCGATGCATCTCCCGCCTCAACGACGGTGAGCCCAAGCCATTGCGTATTGTTAAAACTTTGGCCAATCGCGGCAGCAAGCTCAGGGTGACGAAAGTCCGGATGCCAAGTGGCTATCAGGTACTCTACGTTTTTGTGAACATAGGCGCTATAGCGGGATTTCATCAGGGAAAGCGGCGTCGGCGCAGCAAGACTTCCGCAAATATAGGGTTCACAACAGGCGTTAAATGCGATTTTACTGCCACAGGGGCATGGTTCGACCAATTCCGGCCTCCGAGTGTGCTATAAGAGTATTAGGCCAATCCTTTATCCGCTTGAAAACGTGACGGCGTACGGTGGCACATTAGGATAAAAGGAAGCTGGGTTCATATTAAGAAATGTAATCCGCTCACGTGGAGCTCGCTTGGCAATATTTGTTAACAAGAATAAGTGAAGTATTTATCGCGCACAAGCGCCAAACTTGAACCAAAATATATGTAATGAACAGCATGGAAGTGAAGAATGACACCCCCTTTAGTCGACAGACATATTCTTATTGTTGAAGACGATCCCGTATTCCGCGCTATGTTGGCTGGGTATTTAGCCTCATTGGGCGCTAAGACGGGAGAAGCTGAAGACGGCGAGCAGGCTCTGATTTATGTCAAGGCGCATCCCCCTGAGCTGATGATCTGCGATCTTATCATGCCGAAGATGGATGGGATCACGCTGCTTGACCGCCTGCGCCATGAGGGAAGTCAGATCCCCGTCATTGTTATTTCCGCCACGGAAAAGATTGCCGATATAGATAAAATGCTGCGCCTTGGCGTTCACGATGTTCTGTTAAAGCCCATTGGCGATTTGAATCGCCTGCGAGACGCGCTGCTTTCCTATTTTTATCCCTACCTGTTTTCCTCTCCGGCCAGCGATGAAATGATGATGATGGAAGACTGGGCGGAGCTTAGCGGTAAGCCTCAGGAGGCGGTTCAGCTTTTGCGGCAGCTGCAGCCTCCGGCGAAGCAGACGATTGCCAACTGTCGTGTTAACTATCGGCAGCTGACGCTGGCCGAGCGTCCCGGTATCGTTTTTGACATCGCTCCGCTGTCTGAACGTGATTTTGCGTTTTACTGCCTGGATATATCGTTAGCGGGAGATAAGGGGGTACTTGCAGCGCTTATGCTAAGAGCGCTTTTTAATAACCTGCTGCAGGAACATTTGGCCGAGCGCAACGAGGCGCTTCCGCAGATGTCCAGCGTACTTAACCGAATTAATACGCTTTTGCGACAGTCCTATCTGGAAGGGCAATTTCCTTTTCTGGCGGGCTATTACCATTCTGTGAAAAAGCGGCTGCTGATTGTTTCAGCCGGCCTTCACGCTAGCGTGATTACCGATGATGAAACCCACAAAATAAATGAAAGCGTCCCTATGGGAACGTTGCACCTGCTTTATCCGGGACAGTGTCATCTGGTAGCGGAGCGCTGGACGTGTCGGATTTGGGGGGCCGGAGGCCGCCTACAGCTAACCTGCGACGGTGCTGAATAGCCAAATGCTTAGAGAATAAGCTTCTAAAAGAACAATGAATTACTGCTATACTGGAGCCATCTTTTGCTCGGGCGGCTTTTGTCTATAGTTCAACGTTGGACTCAGGCAATGAGATTTTTACCAAGCTGCTTTAGCCATAGTCTGTTTTCATTTTGTATTGGGAGTTTGTTATGTCCGCTTTGCCTAAAGTCAAAAAGGCGATTATTCCAGTTGCCGGGTTAGGGACCCGAATGTTACCCGCAACAAAGGCCATTCCAAAAGAAATGCTGCCGCTGGTGGATAAACCGCTAATTCAGTACGTTGTTAACGAATGTATTGAGGCCGGAATTCAACACATCGTCTTAGTGACACATTCATCTAAGAACTCGATAGAAAATCACTTCGATACCAGCTTTGAGCTTGAGGCAATGCTGGAAAAGCGCGTTAAGCGCCAGCTGCTCAATGAAATACAGCTAATATGTCCTAAAGACGTGACGATTATGCACGTGCGTCAAGGCCTGGCAAAGGGGTTAGGGCATGCGATTATGTGCGCCTATCCTTTGGTTGGGGATGAGCCTTTTGCTGTCATACTGCCTGACGTGATTATTGATAAGTATGATTCGAATCTTGCCGTTGATAATTTAAGCGAGATGCTGAAACGCTTTGAAGAGACGGGGCGTAGCCAAATCATGGTTGAACCCGTACCGATGAATGAAGTCAGTGACTACGGTATCGTCGACTGCAACGGTCATGGGCTCAGCGTCGGTGAGAGCGCGCCTATTGTGAAGATGGTTGAAAAGCCGAGCGTGGAAGAGGCGCCGTCAAATCTTTCTATTGTAGGCCGCTACGTGCTTTCTGCCGATATTTGGCCTCTGCTGTCGCGCATTCCTCCCGGAGCCGGTGACGAAATCCAATTAACGGACGCCATTGCTCTGATGATGATGTCCTCTCCGGTTGACGCCTATCATATTAAGGGGCGTAGCCACGATTGTGGAAACAAGATGGGCTATATGCAGGCTTTTGTTGAATATGGCCTGCGGCATTCGACGCTGGGCGCTGAATTTAGAGCATGGATGCAGCAGCTTCAGGTTGGGCTTAAAAATTGAGAATTGAAGTTATATTCTTTTGAGTAAGTTGTTCCATCATACTTTGGGGGCCGGGGCGTAATCGTCAAACATTCGCATTTAACATGCCTGCGGCTCGATGCCCGTATAGGCAAGGAACTCAGGTAGTGTGATTAAATAAGATATCGGCCTCTTTTCGCGGCCGGTATTTTTTTGCTTAAAATTTCTATGGTAGGCTACGCCATTTTCTAAAGCTCATAATGGAACCCTACAAGTGACATTAATTACTATCACTTACTTACCAAAATGGATGAGTCTCAGGATATGGAAAGCTAATAGAAAACGCTCATATAGGCTATGGTGGATGAGATGTTAAAGAACCACTATAAATTACGGCATAGCGCAGGTCGGTTTTGTAATCCAGCGATCGATAAGTAAGTTTCTGGGTTATGCCATAGTGAATATGATTTGTTATTTATGCGTGATTCTTTATACGTCGCAGACGAAATTTATGACTTTTAAATACTCACCAAGATATTTTTTTTAAATGGAATTGTTACAAATGTAACTATTGATTAATGCTTGTGTTCTAAATGGCATCGTAGATAGGAAAAAAGAGAAGTACCGAGATAGTTATTGACGCTGTATATATAGAGCTAAGGTACAAATAAAAAAGCCCCCATGAATATGGAGGCCTTTAAAAGCTGAAAAGCTGGCTAATTACAGCAGGAAATCGTCAAGCGATTTACCTTCCTCTTCAATTGCTTTTTTAATTACAGCTGGCGTACGGCCTTGGCCTGTCCAGGTTTTTGTTTCACCGTTTTCGTCAACGAATTGGTACTTTGCAGGACGAGCAGCACGCTTGGATTTACCACCGGTTTTAGCGGCAGAAAGAGTTTGTAGAAGCTCGTTAGGATCAATACCGTCTGCAATAAGCATTTCACGGTACTGTTGCAGTTTACGAGTGCGCTCCTGAATTTCAGCCTGGCTAGCTTCTTCCTCTTCACGGCGCTCTTTTACAACGACTTCCAGCTTCTCTAGCATTTCTTCCAGAGACTCAAGAGTACATTCTCTTGCTTGAGCACGCAAAGTACGGATGTTGTTAAGGATTTTTAATGCTTCGCTCATTGTATTGTTCTCGAATTAATTATGGATTGAAATTGCCAGCAATAATAAAACGTGAGATTTATTTCTGCAATAGGGTATTACATAAATAAAGCTAATTTATTTATGAGAGATAGTCAAATAATGTCATCAAGAAGGTGTAAATAACCTAGAAACACATTCTTTATGGTGTAAAAAATCTTTGTTGTTCATCGCTTTTTACCGTTCGATGGCTTTATTCGCGTTGTTATTAAAGGTTATGTAAAGGTGGAGATTATATCGATGCCCTGACGTAGGGAAACCTTGCTTTCTTGCGATTGTTAATGATTTCCGGATGGTTTATTTTTAGTGGCGACCGTTGTTTGGATCATTTTAATGAAAGCAATTGACTTGTTTCTTCGAATGAAGCGGGGAAGCGCGATAGAAAATCATATGTAGCGCATGAGAACTGCGCTATTTAAGTAGAAATATCACGCTATGGCACCGAAAATATTTTTAAATTCAATGAAAAGCGGAGCTATCAAAATCAATATAATCGCCCATATATAATAGCAATATGAAATCTGAAAATGAAAAATTTTCTTTTATTTTCATGTAACTACGTAAAAAATAAACAATGATTTTTTTGTTGTCCACTTGTCTGCTATGGCAGATTTTAAGTTCCAATTGATAAATGTGTTGGAAAGGAATAACGTACATAAAGCACCATTTAAACTATATTAATGAAAATATTAAAATTTTTATTATTATATTTCGTTTAATTTATATCGTATCAGGCTAATGAAAGCCTTTGTTTTCAGGCTCTTTGAGGTTGTTTAGGCGTGTGTAGGTTGATGTCATAGACCCCCATAAACTCGCGTTAGGACTGCCAATGGTTTTCTGGCGCAATCATGGGGTAAGAAGGGGCTCAATCGGCTGGTGGTTTATGAGCATTGCTATAAATCACCGTTAACCGCTGCATAAAGGGAGGCGCATAGGCGGAAATACGACCATTATTTTATACCTTGCACATTGAAAGGCGTGCTGGCATTAGGCCGTATCCTACAACGTGTGGGTCTAAAAGCTCATCATCACGGTGAATACACAATGCCATAGTGTGTTGGTGCTCAAATATGACAGCGTAGAGTACGGCCTATGGGGACATCTATGAATATGAACAACCGCAGGACGCTGCTTGGCTATGAAAGATAGACGCTCATAAAAAAGCCGCCCACCAAGTGGACGGCTTCGCCTATTTTAGCGGCTATGCGCTATTTCTTAGCTTTTTTAGCTGGGGCCTTTTCAACCTTTTTTTCCAGAACGGGCTGAATCTGTAACTCTTCTACGTAAGGGCGGCCGTAGTAGGTATCAAGCAGAATGGTTCTCAGCTCGGAAATCAGCGGGAAGCGAGGGTTGGCGCCGGTACACTGATCGTCAAACGCGTCTTCGGACAGTTTGTCGACTTTCGCCAGGAACTCTGCTTCCGGCACGCCAGCCTCACGAATAGAAGCTGGGATATCCAACTCTTTCTTGATTTCTTCTAACCAGTTCAGCAGCTTTTCAATTTTTGCCGCAGTACGATCGCCCGGTGCAGAAAGGCCTAGGTGATCGGCGACTTCGGCATATTGGCGGCGTGATTGCGGCCTGTCATACTGACTAAAGGCCGTCTGCTTGGTTGGGTTGTCGTTGGCGTTATAGCGGATAACGTTACAAATAAGCAGCGCGTTGGCCAGGCCGTGCGGCAGGTGGAACTCGGAACCGATTTTATGAGCCATTGAGTGACAAACGCCCAGGAACGCGTTGGCAAAGGCGATGCCGGCGATGGTTGCGGCATTGTGCACTCGCTCGCGAGCCACAGGGTTCTTCGCGCCTTCTTTATAGCTTTGCGGAAGGTACTCTTTCAGCAGTTTTAGCGCCTGCAGCGCCTGGCCGTCGGTATATTCGTTCGCAAGAACGGAGACATAGGCTTCCAGCGCGTGAGTAACGGCGTCAAGGCCGCCGAATGCACACAGCGACTTCGGCATGTTCATCACCAGGTTTGCGTCGACGATGGCCATATCCGGCGTTAACGCGTAGTCAGCCAGTGGATACTTCATGCCGGTAGCGTCGTCGGTTACAACCGCAAACGGCGTTACTTCTGAGCCGGTGCCAGAGGTTGTCGTAATGGCGACCATTTTGGCTTTTACACCCATTTTGGGGAACTTGTAGATACGCTTACGAATGTCCATAAAGCGCAGCGCCAGCTCTTCAAAGTGGGTTTCAGGATGCTCGTACATGACCCACATGATCTTGGCGGCGTCCATCGGGGAACCACCGCCAAGCGCGATGATGACGTCCGGCTTAAAGGAGTGCATCTGCTCTGCGCCCTTGCGGACGATGCTCAGCGTTGGGTCAGCTTCAACTTCAAAGAATACTTCGGTTTCAATACCGTGCTGCTTTAAAACGTTGGTTATCTGATCGGCGTAGCCGTTGTTAAACAAGAAGCGGTCGGTCACGATAAATGCGCGCTTGGCCCCGTCGGTCGCTACTTCTTCGAGCGCAATCGGCAGTGAGCCGCGGCGGAAATAGATAGATTTGGGAAGTTTATGCCATAACATGTTTTCTGCTCGCTTAGCGACGGTCTTCTTGTTGATAAGATGCTTCGGCCCGACGTTTTCAGAAATGGAGTTACCGCCCCAGGAACCGCAGCCCAGCGTTAAAGAAGGAGCCAGCTTGAAGTTATACAGATCGCCGATGCCGCCCTGAGAGGTTGGGGTATTAATCAAAATACGGGCGGTTTTCATCTTGTCGCCGAAGTAGTTGATGCGTTCGGATTGGTTGTCCTGATCGGTATAAAGACCGGAGGTATGGCCAATGCCGCCCATAGCGACGAGCTTAACGGCTTTTTCTACGGCGTCTTCAAAATCTTTGGCGCGATACATCGCCAGCATAGGAGACAGCTTTTCATGAGCGAAAGGTTCGGATTCATCTACGTTAGTCACTTCGCCAATCAGCACCTTAGTGCTTGCCGGTACGGTTACGCCCGCCATTTCCGCAATTTTGACCGCCGGTTGACCGACGATAGCCGCGTTAATAGCACCGTTTTTCAGGATGATTTCCTGAACGGCCTTCAGCTCTTTGCCCTTCAACATATAGCCACCGTGCGAAGCGAAGCGCTCGCGTACGGCGTCATAGATTTTATCGACGACGATAACTGACTGTTCCGAGGCGCAGATAACGCCATTATCGAAGGTTTTCGACATCAAAATAGAGGCGACGGCGCGCTTGATGTCCGCCGTTTCGTCGATAACGACAGGGGAGTTGCCTGCACCAACGCCGATAGCCGGTTTGCCTGAGCTATAGGCGGCTTTAACCATGCCCGGTCCGCCGGTTGCCAAAATCAGGTTGATATCAGGGTGATGCATTAGCTGGTTAGAAAGCTCCACGCTGGGTTCATCGATCCAGCCGATGATGTCCTTCGGGGCGCCCGCTTCGATCGCTGCCTGAAGCACTAAATCGGCCGCTTTATTTGTGGCGTTTTTGGCGCGTGGGTGAGGAGAGAAGATGATGCCGTTGCGGGTTTTCAGGCTAATCAGCGCCTTGAAGATTGCAGTGGATGTCGGGTTCGTTGTCGGAACTATGCCACAAATAATCCCAGTAGGTTCCGCAATAGTGATGGTGCCGAACGTATCGTCTTCTTCCAGCACGCCGCAGGTCTTTTCATCTTTATATTTGTTGTAGATATACTCGGAAGCGAAGTGGTTTTTAATCACCTTGTCTTCCACGATCCCCATGCCTGACTCCTCAACGGCCATTTTCGCCAGAGGGATGCGGGCGTTGGCGGCGGCCAGCGCGGCGGCTCTGAAAATCTTGTCTACCTGCTCCTGAGTATAGTTAGCGTATTCACGCTGCGCTTTCTTCACTCGGGCGACAAGGGCATTCAATTCAGTGCTGTTACTTACTGTCATGAGACTCTCCTAAGATTGATAAATTTTTTTAGTCAATAAACCGCGGCGTTAACAACAGGATAAGAATTACCGTATAGTGATTGACTGACTGAAAAAACCTAAGTTAACTATTTGTTATTAATAAATTAATTTTTAAAACGTCCACTAAGTTATGTACAAAATGGCTATGAAACACAGCTTACCCATTAAGAGGGGGTAATGGAGTGATCTGAATCACAAAAACAGCATGCTGACACCATTCAGCATGCCGTTTTTTGCACAATTTAACGCTTTTGAGATCGAAAAGGCGTTTATTCAGCATTCTTTAACTATAGTGGATAAAATGCAGCCTCTAGGCTGTGTTCCGTAATTGCGGGTCACAGCCTAGATCTTTATGCCTAACTCGATTACATTAGCCGCGTTTTTGTTCCCTTTCTTCTTTATACGGAGTCAGCGATGGCGCATGCCGCACTGGATTTTTCAGGATACATCAAGTTTCTCGTCGGCCTGTTTGCGCTAGTAAACCCAGTGGGAATTTTGCCGGTTTTTATCAGCATGACGAACTACCAGTCTCCGGCGGCTCGTGACAAAACTAACCTGACGGCTAATCTTTCCGTCGCCATTATTCTTTGGTGTTCTCTTTTTCTTGGCGATACGATACTGCGCCTGTTCGGCATTTCGATTGACTCTTTCCGTATCGCCGGTGGGATTTTGATTGTTACCATCGCCATGTCGATGATTAGCGGTAAACTGGGAGAGGATAAGCAGAATAAGCAAGAAAAGACCGAAACGACTGCCAGGGATAACGTGGGCGTCGTTCCACTGGCGCTGCCGCTGATGGCGGGGCCGGGTGCCATCAGTTCGACGATCGTTTGGAGCACGCGCTATAACACCTGGTTGGACTACATCGGCTTTTTTATCGCTATTGCGTTTTTTGCCTTTTGCTGCTGGCTGCTGTTTCGCGCGGCCCCTTGGCTGGTTCGACTGCTAGGGCAAACGGGCATTAACGTGGTAACACGGATAATGGGGCTGTTGCTGATGTCGCTGGGAATTGAGTTTATCGTTACCGGCATAAAGGTTTCATTCCCTGGGCTGCTTGCCTAAAGAAACGCCCCGAGATTTAAGCACGGGGCGCTTTTTACTGCTTCATCTTCCTTCACTATTCTTTCCACAGAATGTGGCAGAACTTATGGTCTTTTTCTCGGCAGATAAGCAGGCGAGCAAAGACGTCGTCCACTTCGTCCTGCTCGTTGGTGAGCCCTATGATGACTTCGGCAAAGAAGTCAGGGTTCAAATCGAAGTCGACGTGTTCCTGCCATTCCGGTGACGGATCGTGCAGCTCTGCTGCGCCGCGCTCCTCAAACTGCAGGTTGAACAGCAGGACGTCAGCGGGATCGAGATTATCGGGCGCCAATTCAAGAAATATGTCGTAGGCCTGATCCAGCGTTTCGTCTTCATCAAGACGGTTGTTCAGGTCAAAATCGTCGTTGTCCATCAATGGGGTATCCGTTCGTCAAGAATATAATCGGCTATAGTAGCGGACTAAAGAAATAATATAAACGCTCAATGATGCGCTGCCACAGAGGGCGCTTGGCCCACTCTTCCGGATTTAGCAGCGTCGAACGGGCAATATAGTCGGCCTGTACGCAGGCCAGATCTTCACCAAAGGCCTTATCGTCGACCAATACGGTGACTTCAAAATTAAGCCACAGGCTGCGCATGTCCAGATTGACGGTGCCGACCAGACTCAGTTCTTCATCGACCAGCACGCTCTTGGTATGCAAAAGCCCATCCTGGAACTGGTATATCTTGACGCCGGCTTCCAGCAGTTCAGTAAAGAACGAGCGGCTGGCCCAGCCAACCATCAGGGAGTCGTTCTTATAGGGAACGATGATGCTGACGTCGACGCCGCGCAGCGCTGCCGTGCAAATCGCATGAAGAAGGTCATCGCTGGGCACCAGATAGGGGGTTGTCATGATGAGCTGCTTTCTGGCCGCATAAACGGCGGTCAACAGCGACTGGTGGATAAGCTCTTCCGGAAATCCGGGGCCGGAGGCGATAACCTGAACGGTGTGACCATCCTCCTCTTCAAACGGCAGCAGGTTTGCGTTAGGCGGCGGCGGAAGTTGCCTGACGCCGGTTTCAATTTCCCAGTCGCAGGCGTAGATCAAACCGAGCATGGTCGCGGCGGGTCCTTCAATGCGCGCCATGAGATCAATCCACTGGCCGACGCCCGCCCCCTGTTTGAAGAAGCGAGGATCGACCATGTTCATGCTGCCGGTATAGGCGATGTTGTTGTCGATGATAGCGATTTTTCGGTGCTGACGTAGGTCCATGCGGCGTAAGAATACACGCAGCACGTTGACTTTTAGCGTCTCGACCAGCTCAATGCCGGCATCGCGCATCAGCGCAGGATAGGGGGTCCGAAAGAAGTGCATACTGCCGGCGGAGTCTAACATCAGGCGACAGCGTACGCCTCGGCGGGCTGCCGCCATCAGGGCTTCGGCCACGTTGTCTACCTGACCGCCGCTTTGCCAGATATAGAACACCATCTCAATGCTGTGTTCCGCTCTATCAATATCGCGGATCAGCGAAATCATGGTGTCGCTGCTGTTGGTCAACAGCTGAAGGCGATTCCCCCGTACGGCGGGAACGCCGTTGCGGCGCTTACATAGCTGGAAAAGCGGTTCGGATACCGGGCTTATGTGAGTAGTAAAGACGTTTTGGCAGTTTTTTAAGTCCGCCAGCCAGGTTACCGTAGAGGGCCACATCTCTTTCGCCCGCTCTGCTCGCCGCTTTCCAAGATGCAGTTCGCCGAAGAGCAGATAGGCTACGATGCCGACCAGAGGGAGGATGTAAATAACCAAAAGCCAGGCCATGGCTGAAGGAACGGCGCGCCGCTTCATTAAAACTCTAAGCGTCACGCCGGCTATCAATAACCAATAGCCGATAACCAACAGCCAGCTTAGAACGGTATAAAAAGTGGTCATTGAAAGCCTGCTATCCCGTTGACGTTAAATCGCGAGAGTTCGTCTCATTCTCGCCTTATTGTTTATTCCTGCCGGAACGTTGCATAGGCAGCGTAATTTGAGAAACCGGCGTCGCTATAAAAGGATAACACATGTTTTAACATTCTGATTATCGGCGCTATCCTTCATTTTGTCGTTTAATCGGAGCGGCATTTCAGGCTATTCTCCCGCAATATTTGATTTTAAATAGCCTAAGGGCTGCTTTGAATGCGCTACAATAGGCGCTCCCGTTGGTTTTATCAGGCTTTTTACACTATGCACAGATCCAGAACTGAAGTTGGACGCTGGCGCATGTTGCGTCAGGCTCAGCGGCGTCGACACCGCTGGTTGGAAGGGCAGTCGAGAAGAAACAGCCGCATCCATCACATCAGGTCGGAGAAGGAGCTCGGTCGTCAACGTCGGTCATTGCTGTATGCGTTGGACTACATGGGATAAATGAGGCCCCTGACGAAAGGGGTTTTATACTTGATAACGGAAGGAAAACGCGGCGGATTTCTCAGGGAAACTCCGCCGCAGTAGCATTAGAATACGCGCTTAAACGGTTTGATCGTTACGTTTTTATAAACGCCGGCGTCGATATAGGGATCTTTGTCCGCCCAGGCCTTCGCCGCCGACAGGCTGGGAAAATCGGCGATGATGACAGAACCGGAAAAACCGGCGGCGCCGACCTCTTCGCTATCGGCTACGGGATTTGGCCCTGCGACGATCAGACGATTCTCATCTTTAAGCTGCTGCAGGCGCGCCAGATGGGCAGGGCGCGCGGCGAGGCGTTGTTCCAGCGTGTTTTCAACGTCTTCGGCGTAAATAAGATATAGCACGGTATTATCCTCGATAGGGTTATCGGTCGGTTTTTTGATATGTATTAGTTTTTTGGCGACACGAGGGACGCCAAATATCATTTCGGTACCTACGTTATGGGATTTTTATCGCAACATCAACGTCAATTTTTGACTTATAACCTACCGATTGATAAATAAAAATTGTCGGCTTGACGTGGATGAAGAGGGCGCTTTTCTTATAAAGCGTTGTTAATTTGATATTGAATCTCATTACCATTTTCATTTAAAATCAGCCTATATCGCTCTATAGCTGAACATTGAAGTGGCTCTTTCTTGAAAAGTTTCTTTCTAGCTCGCCGTTTTTCATGGCCTATAACGTTCTCTGTCTGCCTTCACGCTTCTCTGATTGGCGGCATTGTTTTTGCCTCGATTCAAGAGAACGTTATGCTGCCAGAGGAAGAACAGTCTGCCCCCATGAACGTTGTGATGGTTAATCCCGCCATGTTCGCGGCGCCAGTGCAGAGTGAGGAAGCGACGCCGGCTCAGGAAGCAAGCGAGCCTGAGGCGGTAACGGAACCTACGCCGGAGCCGCAACCGGTTCCCGAACCAGAGCCTGCGCCGGAGCCTGAGCCTGAGCCAATTCCAGAACCAGAGCCTATCCCTGAGCCCGCGCCAGTTCCGGAGCCGAAGCCTGCGCCGCCAAAACCGGTAGAAAAGCCCAAGCCAAAACCTAAACCGAAAAAGCAGGTTAAAAAAGAGAAGGTTGAGAATAAGGCCGAACGGGCGGAAATATCAAAGCCAGCGACTTCGCCTGTCGTCACGCCTAATGCAAGTCCGGTAGCTAGCGGCCCGGTATCGTCTCAGGGGGCGTCAACGGCGTTGGGTTCGAAAGCGTTAAAACAGTCTCAGCCAACGTATCCTAAGCAGGCATTCGATCGCCGCATTGAAGGGCAGGTCGTTATCCTGTTTGATATTAACGATAGCGGTAGGGTTGAAAACGTGCGCTTCCTGTCCGCGACGCCGCCGAATATGTTTGAGCGAGAGGTGCGTACCGCGCTTAAAAAATGGCGCTATACGCCGGTAGAAGTGAAAGACAAAAAGTTGACCATCATTTTTAGAATTGACGGTGGGGCCCAGATTCAGGGGTGATTGCCGTTTATTTAATGCTAAAGGCCGCTCTTATGCGGCCTTTGTGTTTTTTAGTCGATGACAATTTATTCTGCCGTGTAGTTTCTTTTCCCTTCCGGCAGCGGGCGGGATTGGCCGTCGTCGCTAACGGCGACATAGGTGAATACGGCCTCCGTCACGCAGTAGCGCTGGCCGATGGGTTCTGAAGACACCTTTTTCACCCAGACTTCCATATTGACCGTAACCGAACTTCTTCCCGTACGGACGCAGTGGGCATAGCAACAAACTACGTCGCCGACGGAGACGGGCTTTAAGAATGTGATGGCGTCTACCGCAACGGTGACGACTCTGCCTTGAGCGACTTCTTTAGCCAGAATAGCGCCGCCGATGTCCATCTGCGACATGATCCAGCCGCCAAAGATGTCGCCGTTGGCGTTGGTGTCGGCCGGCATGGCCAGCGTTCTTAAAACTAGCTCCCCTCGGGGAGAACGGCTTTTTGTACTCATGCTGTCTTCTGTCGTTTTAGTGTTTAAATAGAGAGTATGGGTTCTTTATCTCGCCTTTTCTTGACGCAGTGGCAAAAAATAGACGAGATATCGTGGCTATTCGTTGGGCTTGTCCAGGCCGTTTTTTTCCTGCTCGGCCATATTGCGATAAATATAGACGCCGCTCAATAGCGTAAAAGCAAAGGTCATTCCCGTAAGGCCGAATACTTTAAAGTTCATCCAGGCGTCCAGAGAATGCCAGAAAGCAATATAAATATTCAGCAGGCCGCAGAACAAGAAAAACAGCGCCCATGAAATATTAAGGCGCGACCAGACGGCGTCAGGAAGTGAGATTTCCTTACCCAACATGTTCTTAATGATTATCTTTTTAAGGGCAAACTGGCTAAACAAAAAGCCGCCGGCGAACAGCCCGTAAATAACGGTCACTTTCCATTTGATGAATTCTGTAGAGTTATACTTAATCGTCAGCGTTCCGAAAATAAGCACCATCACGAACGTGACCAGCATCATTTTCTCAACCTTGCGGTACTTTATCAGGCTATAGATAACGGCTATGGCGGTAGCGACAATCAGCGCTTTGGTAGCGGTGAGGATGTCGTAAAACTTATAGAAACCAAAAAAAACGACCAAGGGTAAAAAATCAAGTAGCTGCTTCATAACTCGTCTCATCGATAAGCAAGTGTGGAACTATACCCGATTTAGCGTTGGCTGTGTACTCTCACCGCGCGATGCCGCGCCTGTATTGAGTTACGGCGGGTTAGAGTAGGGTACTGCTTGATTATATAAGCTTTTTTAAGCCGTGCGGTTTTAACGTTATACGGTATGATGGTGCGATATTTTTTGTATCTTCATGTGGGCTGGCGTTCAGAAGTTGAGGTCGTATGTTTTCGCGCGTGTTTTTAAAATGGATGCCCGGTTTAGCCAATTTGCTGGCCTACGATCGAGCCTGGCTTAAGTCTGACGTTCAAGCCGGGCTGTCGGTCGCTGCCGTTGCATTGCCGGTCGCTATAGCCTATTCCGAGCTGGCCAATCTGGGAGCGATTGTCGGCCTTTATTCCTGCATTTTGCCCATGATAGCCTACGCGCTTTTTGGTTCGTCCAGGCAGCTTATCGTTGGTCCTGATGCAACGACCTGTGCGGTGATTGCGGCAGTGGTTACGCCGTTGGCCGCCGGGGACAGCTCGATGCAGTGGCAGTTGACCATTGTCATGACGCTGATGATGGGGGGCTGGTGCCTGTTAGCCAGTAAGTTTCGCCTGGGCGCGCTGGCCGATCTGCTGTCTCAACCGATATTAACAGGCCTGCTAAACGGCGTAGCTATAACTATTATGGTAGGGCAGATAGCCAAGATTTTGGGGATAACGATTCAAGCCAGCGAGCTTATTGAGAAAATTATCGCGCTACCCCTGTTGATTTTAAAGAGCCACCTTCCCACGGTGGGAATGTCTGTATTGACGCTGCTGCTGCTGATTGTCATAAGAACGTTTCGCCGCCAGTGGCCGGCGCCGCTGTTGGCTATTATGATTACCACCGCCATTTCCTGGGGCGGTTCGCTTCAGCAATACGGTATTGAAACGTTAGGGAACTCCGGGCTTGACGGTATGCTGCCCATGGTGGACTGGCACAGCTTTCAGCCGGGATTAATGAGAGAGCTGGTTATTCCAGCGCTTAACCTGGCGTTAATCAGCTTCGTGAGCCTGATGCTGACCGCACGAAGCTTCGCGTCTAAAAACGGCTATGACATCGATGCGGATGCGGAGTTTAGGGCGCTGGGCATTTCTAACATTATGTCTGGCCTGTCGCAGGGATTCGCCATCAGCGGCGCAGATTCTCGTACGGCGGTAAACGATGCTAACGGCGGAAAAACTCAGCTGGTTTCTATTATTGCTGCGCTGGTTATTGCGGTCATCGTACTGTTTTTTACTCATCCCTTGCAGTTTATTCCCGTCTCGGCGCTAGGCGTGGTTCTGGTGTTTTCCGCCTGGTCGCTGATGGATCTGCGCGGTATCTGGAACCTTAGAAAGCGCAATCGCTCCGCGTTTCGTCTGGCGTTGTTTACCTTTGCCTGCGTGCTGCTTATCGGCGTTATTCAGGGCATTGGGCTAGCGGTGCTGCTGGGACTGCTTCAGTTCCTTCGAACGGTGTTTCGCCCAACGGAGCAGCTGTTGGGCATAAACGATGACGGTATGATTCATTCCCTCGGCAATAATAGCGACGTCAAAGCGGTGCCGGGCGTAATGATGTATCGTTTTAATTCCCCGCTGACCTACTTCAACGTGGCCTATTTTAAGCGTCGCATTCTTAATCTGGTCGACAGCACGCCGTTTCAGCCACGCTGGGTCGTTATTGATGCCGTAGCGAGCTTTACCTATGCGGATATCAGCGTGCTGGCTTCAATTGACGAATTGAAAAGAGACTTAAAGAACAGGCAAATAAAGCTGGTGCTGGCCGGAAGGCGAACGGAACTCACGCGCTGGTTTAAAGATAACCGCCCTGCGCATGACGAAGAGGACATCATGCTGGTCCCCGACCTCTATCTGGCGCTGAAGCTCATTCAGAGTAAAGAGAGTGCGGAAGTTGCCCCTGGCTTTTAGTCGAATCTCGTCATTGTTAAAGCCGGCTATTGCCGGCTTTATTGCGTATTGACGCTATTTAACCTGCATATAAAGGCGAAACAGATAAACAAACATAAACGCGGTGAGCATGTTGCTAAGGGCGGTCATTAATAAAACGGCCAGTGCGGGAGAAAGGGACGATACGTTGACGGTTAGCGCAAACAGGATGAACTTTGCCGATAGCGTGAACAGCAGCATCGGCAGCACCAGGCGCAGGTGGGAAAACGCGATATTCCAGCCGGTAGTTATTGCGTAGATGAGCCCCTGTCGGCTCTCCAGTAGAACAATGGGTGAAAGCACCAGAGCGAAGGCAAAAAAGAGACCGGGAAGCAGATATAAAGATAGTCCAAAAATAATCAACAGGTAGGCCGCAGCCATCAAGATTAACAGCATTGGGAGCGAGAACGCGGAAGCGCCGATAGCTCTGAGCGCGCTGGTGTGAATTCCCTGCGATACCTGAATCGTCAGGGTAATGACGCCGGCGACTAAAATAAGGTCACTAATAAAAACGCTGAGCGCAATAGAGCCAAACAGCGGCACTGCCATTTTCACTATGTCTTGCTTTTGATCGGCAGACAGGCCGTTCAGCGCGGCCTGTAGCTCCTGCGCGCTCAGCTGTTCGCTGCCTACTGATTTAGTAATCAGCAGATGAAGCTGGGTAACGTCAGGGGCCGTGACCTGCAGAAGTAGATAAAATATAAACGAAGCCAGTAGGGCCAGCATGATAAAGCTGGAAAGCCGATTACGAATAAAATTCAGGCTGTCACGGAAAAGGGAATTGGCCGTGATGGGCATGCTGTCTCCTGTTTTATGCTAATGATTTACACATTTGTTCGGCCGCTATTGTACCGCGTGTAACCCTTTTTGCCTCAAATCTTGCAGCTTATCCTCTTTACATTTTTCTAATAGCGCTTTATTTACGCGTTGATGACTATTTTTTATTCAATGAGCCGTGTTTTTGATTTATTAATTGGTTATTTAATGTTCGTTATTTGTCATTTTGTGATGTTTTTGATTTGAATCAAAAACGATATTTTGCAAATAAATGCATAAACTGCCAATTTGTCAATTTTTGTCATGAAGTGTGATCTTGGTTAGATCAATTTTACTACCAAGGAGGTATATTTCCCCACACATTAACCCTAAAAGGAATATGGATAATGAAAGTGAAAGCATTACCTTTGGCATGTTTAGTTGCAGCAATGTTGGCTCCGTCGGTAACAGTGGCGCATCAGGCCGGTGATTTCCTGTTCCGTGCGGGCTCCATTACCGTGAGACCAAATGAAGGTTCTGATAACGTACTGGGACTGGGGTCGTTTAACGTCGATAACGATACGCAGCTTGGTTTGACCTTCGGCTATATGATTACCGACAACATCGGCGTTGAGCTGCTGGGCGCAACCCCGTTTCAGCACGATGTTGGCGTGGGGAAAGTGGGGACTATCGCAACGGTAAAACATCTGCCGCCTTCTCTGATGTTGCAGTACTATTTTGGATCTAAAGAAAGCCAGTGGCGTCCTTATTTGGGCGCGGGCGTTAACTATACGACTTTCTTTAGCGAAGATTTTAACAGCACCGGCAAAGGCGCAGGTTTGAGCAACCTTAGCTTGGACGACTCTTGGGGCGTTGCGCTGCAGGCTGGTCTTGACTACAACATTAATAAAAACTGGATGATAAACACGTCCGTTTGGTGGATGAACATCGAAACCGACGTGAATTTTACTTCGACAGACGCTGCGGGTAACCGCACTCGCCACAGCATTGATACGCGTCTGGATCCGTGGGCCTTCATGTTCGGCGTAGGCTACAAGTTCTAACTATCATCGCCTATAAAAGAAGAATGCCGGTCAAACGACCGGCATTTTTTGTATATAGAAAACCCCCAGCTAGGCTGGGGGTTCTGGAAAGCTTTCAGCTTTAAATCAGTTATATAAACCCCTTTTGATTTGTTAAAACATGTTGCGGTCTGGCAACTGCAAAAGTTAAACAAGAAATCAAAAGGGGGTCCCAATGGGGGACGAAAAGAGCTTAGCGCATACCCGATGGAACTGTAAATATCACATAGTATTTGCGCCCAAATACCGAAGACAAGCCTTCTACGGA
>NZ_AUUA01000005.1 GCF_000439085.1 Leminorella grimontii ATCC 33999 = DSM 5078
TCTTACAAACCTTGGTTTGGGAGACGCGGTCGGATACGTCGGCAGATTCCTAAATGTACAATTTTTTGATACGTCCGGTATGTATACACCAACTGCAGGGACGAAAAGAATTATCGTTGAAGCCATAGGCGGCGGTGGGGCATCAGGTGGAGTTGGTGCAACTACAACAGCTAGAGTCTCAATGTCTGGCTGTGGAACAAATGGAGCTTATGCAAAAGTGTTAATCGACACCCCATCTGCCGCACCTGTCATTATCGGCGCGGGCGGGGCGGGCGTTGTTAATGCAGCCGGAAACAATGGAGGTACTACGTCATTTGGTTCATATTTTTCATGCCCCGGCGGTATAGGTGCTGGTCGGGGACAATCAGATATGGATCCCTCCAACATATATCAGGCAGCAACAAATGCGCGCGAGGCACCTCAACCAGTAATTAGTAGCGGCATAGTGATAAAAACCATGACTCCCTCGCCAACAATGTCCACGACAGTCTCATTAGGATATGGGTCGGCACTATTATCCTATCCCCCGTTTACCCACATGGGGGGAAACTACGGAGCCGGTGGGAATTCTGCATATACAACTCAAAATCAGCCAGCCAAGGCCGGGTTTTCTGGCGGGCCTGGACGGGTTATTGTGTGGGAGTATGCATAATGAAATACGCAATCGTAAATGGACAAGGCATCGTTGAAAACGTTGTTATTGCGGATGATACCAGCGCGTTTGATATCACGGGCTTATATGTTGTAGAAGTCGACGCCGCCGGGCCGGGCTGGATATATCAAGACGGGAAATTTTCGCCACCGCCAGAGCCTGAGTTAACGGGTGCTGAGCTACATGTAGCAGCTGAGGGCGAGAAGCTAGCGCGGCTACAGGCCGCAAACGTGATTATCGCGATGTTGGCCGATGCTGTCGAATTCAGCATGGCCACTCCCGCCGAGCACCAGCGTTACGATGAATGGCGGCGATATCGTGTACTGTTAACTCGCGTCGATACCGCCGCCGTTCCTGTTAACTGGCCGTTATCTCCAGCTGAGTAGGCCATTCAATAATTTAGGCCGTAGACATTACGGCCTAAGTTCGGGAAGGACTAGAAACTTGGATTTAAATTCCAATAGACGCGGGTCGTCATCGTCGATTGTACCTAGATTTTCGTAAATAGTAGGGTCTTGCGGCGAACCGAAAACATTGATTATTTAGGTTTCTGTTTCATCAGAAAATTGAACATAAGTAATCATATATCACCCATTTAACATATTTAAATTGTATATCCGCTAACACCAATTGTGGCGTTTGATACTCCCGGCGTGGACCATGAGAAATCGTAATAAATGGTTTGAGGTTGCGACATCAGAATCTCAAACTGTATGTCCCCCCCCATCGGCCCTGAATTCCCAGCATACGCCTGAAAAAAACCCACACCGTTAGCATCGGCGGCTATCCTGAGCGTCGCACTTCCGCCTCCGTCTCCTGAGTTACAAAACGCATAGCCCGTAACCGAAATCGCATTTTTTGGGGCTTGTGCAGACATACCTACCCACGTGTACCCGCCCGGATTAGCTGTCGTAACGAGCACATGCGATGGTGGCGTCGAAAATCGGCGCCCCCTTTGATATCCATTCCTAAATTGACCTGTGCTAGTAGTTCGCCATACCGACACAAGGGCGCTCGCGGTGTACCCGGCGGGCAAGTTTACCCCGGCGTAAATAGTTGGCGCGATAACTGAGGTTGTATCCGTGGCGAGTAAAGCAGAGTTGCCAGTTGACGGGTTAAAAATCAAATAGAGAGCCACCCAGCCGTTTTTCGGCGCAATTCCGGTATCAATGCCGCCAGCGCCAACCGTTAAAAGATTGAGCGTTTTATTAACGGCAGAAATCCGGTATTGCCGCCCCGCGAGAGGCTCGCCAACGATGACTATGTCGGCTGTCAACGTAGCTATTGCCGAGGCATTGGCGATGCTGATTTGCAAATTGCGAGAATCTCCAGCGCATCCAGTGAATCTGGATTCCATTAAACCAAGGTTTGTAAGAATGCCTTCCCCACCCACATTTGCCACAATAAGCCTCTTCAATCCAAAAACAGGACGCTGAAAATGGCAATCATCGGCTACGTTCGGGTTTCAACTAATGAACAAAACACCGAACTACAGCGAAAGGCGCTTGAGTGCTTAAACTGTGAGCATATTTTCGAAGATAAAATGAGCGGTAAAAAGGCCGACAGGCCTGGGCTAAAAAAGGCGCTGAGGCAGTTGAATTCGGGCGATACTCTTGTCGTGTGGAAGCTTGACAGGCTTGGGCGGTCAATGCGTAATTTGGTGTTGCTGATTGATGAACTGCACCTGCGGGGCGTGCACTTTCGCAGCGTCACGGACAGCATTGATACCTCTTCGTCCATGGGGCGGTTCTTTTTCCACGTGATGGGCGCGCTGGCGGAGATGGAGCGCGAGCTTATCGTTGAGCGAACGAATGCGGGGCTGGCCGCCGCTCGGGAGCAGGGGAGGATTGGAGGACGAAGGCCAAAGCTAACGGCAGAACAGTGGGAGCAAATAGGCCGCTTAATTGAAAAAGGCCACTCTCGCGCAGAGATTTCCCGTATTTATGACATATCCGAAAAAACAATCTATAAATACCATCCGGCAAAAAACTTCCCGCCAATAAAATAAACAAAACCGCCGCCGAAAATAATGTATTTCTTATTTCCGGCGGCGAATCTATTCCACTTCTATAGCTTATTTAATCCCCTCAAACCCCCGGCAGATCAAACGCCAGCACCTCGCTGTCACCGTAGGAAGTCACGCTAAGCGTCTCTTCATCCCACAGAGCGACGCCGTCGCTGGTGGAGGCCTGCACGCCGTTGACTTCAACCTGTCCCTTCACCACCTGAATCCAAACGCGTCGGCCTTTAGTGATGGGATATTCAGCCTTTTCTCCATGACTTAGCCCCCAGCGCCACAGCTCCATATCCTGATAGACTTTCAATGAACCGTCGCGCGCGTCCGGCGACAGCACCAGCTGGCGTGCGTGCTTTTCCGTAAATGATTTCTGCTCGTAGCGCGGTGCGATGTCCTGCTCGTTGGGAATAATCCAGATTTGATAGAAGTGCAGCGGGTCGGCTGCGCTCGGGTTGTACTCCGAGTGGCGAACGCCCGTTCCTGCGCTCATTATCTGGAAGTCACCGGCCGGAACCCGCTCTTTGTTTCCCATGCTGTCCTGATGCTCAATGGCGCCTTCCAGCACGTAAGAGAGGATCTCCATATTTTTGTGAGGGTGGGTCGGGAACCCCTGACCGGGCGTTACCCTGTCCTCGTTAATCACGCGCAAAACGGAGAATCCCATAAAGTTCTCATCGTAATAGTCGGCAAATGAGAAGGTGTGCCAGCTGTCCAACCAGCCGTGATTGGCGTGGCCGCGCACGTCGGCTTTACGTAGATAAATCATAATGAAACCTCCTTAACGTTTGAGTTAAGTGTAGTCCATTGAGTCCGCCAAGAAAGCGGAATTAAGTCACGAAGAGGGTCAAAATAATTGAATAAAGAGTGATGAACCAAGCAAAAACGGCGTTCTTTATCGGAACGCCGTTTTTACTGAAGGTAAAAAAGGGCTACTGTGCGATGGCGTCCAGCAGGTTTACGCCGCTGTGTTTAGACATCGCCTTACGATAGGCGTCCACCTTGGCCGGATAGCGGACGTCCTTAACGATAGACATGCCGCGCAGAGAGGGGAACAGGTGGATATCGTCGACCGACAGTTCGCCGTTGCAGGCTTCAGGCGACTGGATCAGCGCATCAAGCCTTTGCAGATCCTCTTCCAGGCGCGCCTTCAGCACGGGCGTGTTCTCAAGGTGCTGGGCGAAGCTGCCAATAGCGGCCTCTTTCTTTTTCGTGAAGTAGGCGCGGGCGGACGGCGTACAGAATTCGGCAAACTCGGCCTTGGCGTAGCGCGGGATCAGCAGTTGATTAAGATAGGCGGAGACGTCTCTTAGCCAGTCAGCGATAGCGGGATTAGTTTTCCCCGTCAGCACCGGTTTATCGAAGCTTTCGTCAACGTAGTGCACGATGTCCATACTTTCCGGCATGCAGTTGCCGTTGTCCTTTTCCAGAATGGGCGCCATCTTTTGGCCAATCATGCTGATGGGCGTTTCTTCGTCGTCGTTAAGCAGGGTTATCATCTCAAACGGAATGTTCTTTAGGCCGAATATCATGCGCGCCTTCACGCAGTAGGGGCAGTGATCGTAAACATAAAGTTTCATAACGGAGTCCTCAATTTAGGCCAACGGAACGGCCCGTAATTTGTGGCGTTAACCCAGAGCGCGGGTGGATATTACGATTATCTCACCGTTGCTGTCGCGGTGAAAGGCGCTTTCGAGCCATATGCAAGGTTAGTCGATGGAGCTGCACAGTTCGATTAAGATCCCCGATGGAGAGCGCACGTAAGAGACCGTCTGCCCCCAGGGCATGGTTTGTGGCGCCTTGAGCTCAGTTGAGCCATAGAGCAGGGCGGAGGCGTGGGCTTTCACGACGTCGTCGGTCACCAGTGCGATTTCCATACCCAGCGGCTTTTCGCTGTCGCCGCAGTGAACGTAGCCGTCGGGAAAGTGGCTGTCGCCCAGCAGCCTGTCGGCGAAGGCCAGTACGGTTTCTCCGGTATCCAGCTCGCCGTAGGTTCCACTCTCATGCAGGAAGCGAGTGGGCAAATCGAAGGCCTGATTGAAAAAGTGGAGCGTTTTTTCCACGTGGTCAACGTAGACGATCGTGTAGCCGAATTTCACCATGATGATTTATCCCGTGGGTTCGTCACTGTTTAAATTATGAACGAACCCGCAGGAAAGTGCACGTTAGGCTTAACGCAGATGGGCCGGGCGGCCGTGGCTTGGACGGTAACCGTTTGAACGATATCCGGGGCGGTAGCCGTTGTAGTACGGGCGAGAGGTAGCTTTATAGCCGTTGCGATAGCCGTGATTGTTATAACGGTGGTTGTAACGATTGCTGTAGCTATTATTGTAACGACTGTTGTAGTAGCGCTTGTAGTTGTTGTGGCTGGGACCGCGGTAGTGCTTGTTATGGTATGACGAACTGCTATGGCGCTGCTGATGGCCATGGTTGCTATTACCGTGGCGATTATGTGACGCTGCGTTTGCCGAAGCGCAGAATGAAACGGCCAGTATGGCGACGAGCAATATTTTCTTTAGCATTTCCGTATACCCCTTATTAGAGAACTTATCTCTATCATTGCAGCTGAAAAAAAATGTTCAACGCGACCGAAGGCGTTTTACGCTTTTTTTACGCTTGCCTGACGGAAAAGGAGCGAGGCACAAAAGAAAGGCGCCGAAAAGGCGCCCTGAATAGAGAAACTGAAAGGAGATACGGCCTAAATATCCAGACGTTTTGCCTGCCACCTGCGGGATTTCCAGCGCCAGGTATTGGCGATGCCGCGCAGCCATTCGTCGCACATAAAGCCGATCCAAATCCCCATAATGCCCATTCCCATCTTGATGCCCAGAAAGTAGCCGATGGGGATTGAGACGCACCACATGAAAAACAGCGCGGTCTTGACCGGGAACCAGGCGTCGCCGGAGGCGCGCAGGGCGTTGACCATCACGATGTTGAAGGTTCTCCCCGGCTCAAGGAAGACAGACAGGATAAACAGCGGCAGCAGCATGTTGATCATATCCTGATCTTTCGCCAGCAGGCCCATGATGTTCTTGTCAAACAGCCAGAACAGCACGACCACAACGATGGTGGCGATAATGCCGAACCTCAGGCTCTTGAACGTCCGCCGATAGGCGTCTTCAAAGCGCTTGGCGCCGACCAGATGGCCGACGAAGATCTCGTTACCGATGCTGACGGCGATGCCGAACATCATGACGAACAGCGCGATCTGGAAATAGAGCGTTTGGGCGGCCAGTGCGGTTTCCCCCATCAGGCCGATAAATGCGTTAGCCGTCATGTAGTGCAGCATCCACAGCAGGTTCTCACCGGCGGCGGGCAGGCCGATGTAGAGAATTTTCCCCAGCAGGTCTTTGGACCAGTGAAAGAATTGGCGAAACTCCAGGCGAATGCGCAGGCCGTAGTTAAGCAGGCAGGCCAGCAGGATAATGCAGATCACCCGCCCGAACACCGTCGACCACGCGACGCCCACCAGCCCCGCATCGAACACGTAGAGCGCAAAAATGTTGCCGACAATGGTGATGGCGTTGACGATAAGCGTCACGTACATCGCCACCTTGGACTTGCCGTACACCCGCAGGCAGGCGGCCAGAATCAGCGACACCGCTTCCGGGATCAGGCAGATGCCGATAATGTGCAAATAGTTGAAGCCGTCCTTCATCAGGTGCGGCGGCATGTTCATGGCTTCCAGCGCGAAGTTGCCGAAAAAGAACAGCATGGCGGCGCAGAAAAGGCCGATAACGAAGTTGAAGGCGATAGAGACGTGAATGGCCTTTTTGGCCACTTCCGGCTGGCGCGCGCCCAGATACTGCGCGATAACCACGCTGCAGCCCACGCTGATAAAGCTGAAGATAGTGATGCACAGGTCAAACACCAGGTTGCCCGGCCCCATCGCGGCCAGATAGGAGGTGGAAACCTGGCTGACCATGTAGGTATTAATCAGCAGAGTAGAAAAGTGCAGCAGGAGATCGATAAAAATCGGCCAGCTCAGCGAAAACAGCGATCGCTCAGTAACATCGTTATGATGCATTTAAAAACCTTAATGACTTTACTTAAAGGCGTTCAAGGAACCGGTCCAAGAGCCCGTCTGGAGAGGGGAAAAATCCGACGCGTAGTGTATCATCGTTTAACAATTAGTCTCCAACAATAAACGCGCCTTTTATTCGTTTTTCAGCCGCAAACGTATCGCTTTTTAAGCTAACCCCGCTTTAAGTCATTGCTCTTTCCTGAAATTTTATAAAAAACCGCTGGGGGATCGCTTTTTTCCGATGTTATGCTAGGCGACGTAGTTTGTTTTTGTGTCGTCGCCGCGGCTGGCGGCGAAATAAGAGCGGCTTCGGATAGGTATAAAACTATAACGATGAATAGGGAAAGAACGTGGTTAAGAAAATCAGAGCAGCGGTTGTCGGCTATGGCAACATCGGAAAATATGCGATAGAAGCCCTGAATGCGGCTGATGACTTTGAGATTGCGGGCGTAGTGCGTCGCAGTGCTGGCGATAAACCCGCGGAGCTGGCGGCTTATCCGGTGGTAGATTCCATCGATAAGTTGGACAACGTTGACGTCGCCATTCTGTGCTCTCCGACGCGCGCGGTAAAAGAAGTGGCGCTTCAGATTTTGGCTAAGGGAATCAATACCGTCGACAGCTTTGACGTCCATTCGCAGATCGTCGACCTGAAACATTCGCTGGATCCGGTCGCCAAGGCCAACGGCGCGGTATCGGTCGTTGCCGCAGGTTGGGATCCGGGCTCTGACTCTATCATCCGCGCACTGATGCTGGCGATGGCGCCCAAAGGGATCACCTATACCAACTTCGGGCCGGGGATGAGCATGGGGCACTCCGTTGCCGCCAAGTCTATCAAAGGCGTTAAGGACGCGCTGTCCGTGACCGTTCCGCTAGGCACCGGCGTTCATCGCCGCCTGGTCTACGTTGAGCTGGAAAGCGGCGCAGATTTCGACACCGTTGCCCGTACGCTCAAGGCGGACGACTACTTTGCTTCTGACGAAACCCACGTCAAGCAGGTCGACTGCGTAGACAGCCTGAAAGACATGGGCCACGGCGTACACCTGACCCATAAGGGCGTTTCCGGCGCGACGCAAAACCAACTGTTTGAATATTCAATGCGGATCAACAACCCGGCGCTGACCTCTCAGTTTCTGGTATCCGCCGCTCGGGCGACCATGAAGATCCCCGTAGGAGCCTACACGGTGATTGAAGTGGCGCCAATCCACTACCTGCCGGGCGATACCGATAAGCTTATTGAGCGCTTGGTATAACCTGTTGATATAGCACATCGGTAAAACAGGCGCGGCCCCGTTTCCAAACTGGATACGGGGCCGCATTTTTTTGTGGTTAACGCGGTACGCGAAGCCCTCCTTCAACGCCTTTGGGGCTTAGCAGAACCTGCCAAAGCTGAATATCTCTGGCCCTGAAAGCGCCGGCGCAGGCGTTAAGGTAGTAGCTGAACATGCGTTTAAAGCGCTCGTCGTAGCGTGCGGAAAGCTTATCCCAGCTTTGGATAAACCGCTGGTGCCACGCCATCAGTGTCGGATCGTAATCTGCGCCAAAGTTGTGTAAATCCTCAATGACAAAGCGTTTTTCACAGGCGTGCGCCAGATTGGCTACTGACGGCAGGCAGCCGTTGGGGAAAATATAGCGGTTTATCCAGGGATCGACGTTGTCCTTGGTTTCTTTAGAGCCGATAGTGTGCAGTAAAAACAGCCCGTTAGGCTTAAGGTTGCGAGAAGCAACGTCAAAGTAGGTGACATAGTTTTTCGGGCCGACGTGCTCGAACATGCCGACAGAAACGATGCGGTCGTAGCGGTTATTGAGCGAGCGATAGTCTTGAAGCAGGATATCTACGTCCAGCTCGCGGCAGCGCTCCTGCGCCAGCTTCTGCTGTTCTTTGGAGATGGTCACGCCCTGCACGCTGACGCCATAGTTTTTCGCCGCAAAGGCGGCTAACCCGCCCCAGCCGCAGCCGATGTCCAGAAGCGTCATGCCCGGGCGCAGCTGGAGCTTCTCGCAAATCATTTTCAGCTTGTCCTGCTGGGCCTGTTCAAGCGTCGTCGCCGTTTTCCAATAGCCGCAGGAGTACTGCATATAAGGGTCGAGGATTTCATTGAACAGATCGTTGCCGAGATCGTAATGGCGTTCTCCCACCATCCAGGCTCGCCGCTTTGACTGTAGGTTGAACAGGCGTGAACCGGCGATACGCATCAGATCGCCGATGCGCTTGGGTATGCTGTTTTCAAGGCCGGCGCGCAGAACGCGATGAAAAAACATGTCCAGACGCGCGCAGTCCCACCATCCGTCCATGTAGCTTTCTCCCAGCCCCATAGAACCCTGCTGCAAAACGCGTTTAAAGAAGTGGGGGTTATGAACCTGAATGTCGAACGGGCGCGAGCCGTTAATCGTAATGTCTGCTTTTTGCAGTAGTTCCACGGTCATTCGATACCAGGAATTGGCCTGAATGCCGATATCTTCAATATAAGATGAGCTCATAGTTTCTCCGTCACTTTGTCGTAACGCTCGCCGCCTCAGAGGTATTTGAGGTAAAGGGAGGCCGAGCCTGGCCTGGAGCCGCAGCGCGTCACGCGAATGCTGTCAGTTACAAAATAAAGAGAAAAACCCAAAGGAATGTCGGTCGGGTTAGCCAGTCCGTTGGCCAATGGCGGTATGGTCCACTACCGTCAAGAGATGATAAAACGCAGTACGTATTTTTAGTTATCAATTTGTTAAGTATAAAACCAGAAAATAGGATGTTCAAAGTCTAGTCTGGCCTAGAATGCGGGTGTTTTTATTCCATATCATTATTAACGCACGGTGAGCCGTAAAGCCAAGAGAAAGGCGTAAGGTCCTATCATTTTATTGTCGAAGGCGGATAACGCGGTTATGTTACGTCATGTCCGCTTAGCCAAAGAATAAAAACCAGGAGCCTCTGATGACCGTCATTCCCTGCACTCAGCTTATTTACGCTATGTCGGCGGATAACCCGCCGGCGTGCCGCGCAGCGCCCAATACGGACCTGCTGTTTCAAACCTGCGACTGCTTTGAAGACCAGATTACTTCCGTCGACACGCCGTTTGACCGCCTCGACTGGCAGCGCATCAATCCGGCGACCGGGCCGGTTTGGATTGAGGGCGCGGAACCGGGCGACAGCCTGAAAATAGCCATCAAGCGCATTACCATCACGTCTTCGCAGGCGGTGATGGTCACGCTACCGCAGCTCGGCGTGCTGGGCGATGAGCTGACAGAAGCGAAGGTGAATATGGTTGAATTGTCTGATGGCGTAGCTTACCTGCCCGGCGGCGTCTGTGCACCCGTTCGCCCCATGATTGGCGTTATTGGCGTGACGCCGGAAGGCGAAGCCGTCTCCTGCGGTACGCCGGACGATCACGGCGGCAATATGGACAGCAAAATTATCCGCGAGGGTACGACGCTGTGGCTGCCGGTCAACGTGCCGGGCGCTTTGCTGGCGTTGGGCGACCTGCATGCGGGAATGGGGGACGGCGAAGTGTCTGGCTGCGGTCTGGAAGTCGCCGGCGAGGTGCTGCTGTCGGTCGAGGTCGTTAAGGGGAGCCCCTATCCGCTGCCGATGGTGACGGATGACGACAGGGTTTATACTTTGGCTTCCGCCACCATGCTGGACGACGCGTCGACGCGGGCGACGAAAAATATGGCTCGGCTGCTGGTGGAGCGGGCAGGACTTAGCCCAGAGGATGCCATCAGCCTGATGAGCATCACCGGCGATCTGCAGGTGTGTCAGGTGGTTGACCCGAAGAAGACCTGCCGTTTCGCGATGCCGATGGCAGTGCTTAATCAGTTAGGCGTCTGCCTGTGATTTAGGAAAGCTGATGGCGCTTTGTGACGGTAAATATAAGGAGATGTATATGTCCCAGCTTGGGAAGTGGCTCGCGTTTGCCGCATTTGTGATAGTGGGCGGTTTTTCCCTGTCGGTTCAGGCAGGCGATCCCGGCCCTTATCGGCTCGCGTTTGTTGATATTTCTGAGCCTTCCTATCAGGACGGACAGGCGCTTGCGATAGAGCTGCGAAAAATGGACCGGCTTTCGGAAGTGCAGAAAGAGTACTGTTTCTTATGCAACGGAGCGAAAGACAACTACTTTATCGACGTGATTTATCTGTACACGCTGCCGGTCGGGCTGGATATTGACGATCTGCGCGCCGCCGTCGGCGGTGACGATGAGGCAAAACGCCGCATGCAGACGGTCATTAACCGCTTTGTCGACTACGACGGCGCAGGGATTGACGGCCTGCTTATCTATCTGCATCAGGAAGGTAAAGTCAGCGTTTTTACCATGGACAGGAAGATTGGCTCAAAGCTGCTGGAAGAGAGCAAACCGGTTAAAAACCGCCTTCTGCCCTCAAGCCTGGATACGCTGCTGGAAAAGGCGGCAGCGAAGCTGGAGCGGCCCGTTTAGAGAAATTAAGGCATAAAAAAACCCGATTTAATCATCGGGTTTTTACATTCCGGGACTGAGTTGGTCGCTCTGGCCACAGTGAGACTCTCTTTAACTAACGTCTTAATATTATGCCTTCATCAACGTAAACGCAATGCCTGAACTAGATGTCTATTCACAGCGCATTCAGAACGCGCGTATACTCAGTAAGTTAGTTATAAAAAGCGTTTTTCTACTTCTGCCCACCTCACGCGCGGGTTTGAAAGTCCTGGCTGAAGCTACGGGTGGTGCCGGTTTCAGTGCTCTGGCAGGAGTGAGACTCTCTTTAACTAACATTAGAGTAAGCCGTGGTGACAGGCTGTGTAAGAGTAAGCCGCGGCGTTCTCGCTCCCTTTATAGGGAAAACGGATGATTGAAAAAGCGATCGTCGTTCTGGGGGCGTTAATCGCGCTTCTTGAGCTGATCCGCTGCCTTCTCCAGTTAATGGGCTGATAGCGGAAACGTAACTAAGGCCGAAGGCTAACCTCCTTCGGCCTTTAATATGCAGGCAAAACGTCAGACCGGTTTTAATCACCTGTAAAGCGATTATTTTCTATAGCAAAATTTTCTGTGCCAAGCTAGGTATTTTGCTGTTCTAGAAGGGAATTCTCCAACATTACAAGGGGATAATCCTAATTGATGAAGTACCTCTTTTTTAAGCTGAGGGCTTATCATCATATCCCCGTTATCTTTAAAGCTAATCCAGCCATGATCGAATAAATGATCGACGTGTGGTGCAAGCATGAGGCCATTATAAGGGTCTACTTTTTCGATATTATCCGAATGGCGCCAAGGCTTAATATGACTGGCTTTCAGAAAATCGGTATCAGCAATTTTTGTTACTCGACAGTACGGTTCAAGATCGATGACATCTTTTCTAAACTTCCCTTGAGCTATCCTAGCCGTTATAAATCGCTGTTTTTCCGTTTCAGGAATATCCGTATCTGATAGCACGTATTCTTCAAATTGCTCAATATCTTGTTGTTCTAAAGAGATATCGTGGCAGATACCTAATTCTGCAAAGCTAGAAACCTCTGTTAAAGAAAGGAGCAAGATACTTAGATCTTGACTAATCTCAGCAAGATAACAACTTTGCATTCCATTCCCCGTTTGCGGGTGGATAGGGAAATGTTTAGCGCTAAGCAGTGGGGATATTTGTGTAATATAGTCAGACGGCTTGATTTTGTTTTTTACTTCGTGAAATTCAACGTCAACTCTCCAGCCATCAGAATTCCAACTCTCTCCCGTTTTGCCAAACTCTTCAGGCCTACTACTTGAATAAGCTGCTGTTTTTGCTATGCCGTAGGCTCGAAGGGTTGATGAATAGGAAAAGATAATGTCTCCAGGATTAACTCTCAGGAGGTTATCGTAAGTTACGTTAGTAGCACCGTTTTTCTTTCTTTTAGGGGCCCAAATGTAACCTCCTTCCCGCTCTTGTTTGCCCGTTTGTTTATGGTTTACCCAGAAAAAGCGCTTGCCCATAAGGAACTCTCTAACCTAATACCGAATGTTAATAGTTTATCTTACTCATAAGGATAACTTAAGGAAAAATACGGCATTCTCTCTTTAGTTAAGAAAGATAAGGATAGAAGCAGATGGAACAAAAAGTTGTATGCTATTTCCCATTTTCGTATTAGCGAGCAGGATCAGTAGTCATCCGTTAATTTATTGATTTTTAATTATAATTTATGTCGTTATTTTTCTTTGCTTTGTTCAACGCTAAATTCAGCTTCCTAAATATAGCGCCTTCTCACGACTGGGTTTAGAGAAAGAGAAATTATTTTTAGTGATGAAAATGTTCATAGCGCATTGCTAAGTATTTAAATAGATGTATTCATCTAAATGGGGCTATTCGTGGTGTGTTTTTATCAAATGACACAGTTTGACAAAAGCGTTTCAAATGTTTTCGATATAATCATTTGTGTTTGTGAAAGGTGTTGTTATAATAACGCGTCTCATTACGTTTTTTTGTTGTTGAAACAAGGAGTGTTTAAATGATGCTTTCAACAGCGCGACCTATCGGTGAAGGCCGTCATCGGAAATGCTTTGTCCACCCTGATAATCCCACCCAGTGTATAAAGATACTGTTTAATAAAGAGAGCGGTGGTGAAAAAGAGGTCAAGCGAGAGCTTGCGTATTACCGCCGTCTTCAGGCTCGCAACATTGATTGGAGCGGGCTTCCTAAGTATTTTGGCGCCATCGAGACCGACCTTGGCGTGGGGCACGTTTTTGAATTTGTTTGCGATGCCGACGGTTCGCCGTCAAAAGCGCTTTCTCACTACCTTGAAGATGAAACCGACAGATTGAGCAGCTCTCAGCTGGTTGCTTTGCTCAAGGCTTTAAAAGAGTACCTGTTTCGTAACCAGATCGTGACGATGACCATCAAGCCGCAAAACATCCTGCTGCGTAAAGAGGCCACGGGAAAAGGGCGCTTAACGATCGTGGACAATATTGGTGAAGGTACGCTTATTCCTCTGGCAACCCTTAGTCAATTTTTCTATGAAAAGAAAATGGAGCGCGTGTGGAAGCGCTTTATTGAAAAGCTGATTGAGAGTGGGCAGTCGAAGAAATTAGAAATTCTTATACCGGGTCAGAATTCGTTAGATCTTAGCGCCAAGCAGGTCTAGGCGCACCGCCGTAGAGGTGTGCCTAGAATAAAACGATTGGGTAGCCGGTCTGCCCCTATTTTCTTTGCCCCTTCGACAGCATCCACTGCCACTTTTGCTCCTGGTTTAGTTCGGAAGGGGGAACGCGTATGCCTTGTTCCAGGCGTTCGTCCGAGTCGCTTTCGCCCTCAGCATTCACGGCGTTCTTAATGCGGCTTGAAATCAAATCGTCAATGCTGTCTACCTGAATCAGCCGCTGGCATTGACATCCGCGGCCCTCCAACTGATTGGGAACGCTTTTGGTTTTACAGACGATTTCGCTAACTTCGGAAAGAATATAGGAAACGGTGTTTATCGCTTTGCAGGTGGTCAGATTGAAGTGCTCTGCAATTTCCGTTGCGCTCACCCAACGCTTTTGCTGCATGACCCAGCGGGCAACGGAGAGATATAAAGGCTCTTGAACATACTCTCTATACATATTCTCACCTATTTAACCAATACTTTAATTAACTAATACCCTACTTGATTGCGCTACACTATTTATCTATTTCGGATTGACGATAAGGTGCTTTACGCATGCTCTTTTATTTTCAACGCTCGCCGTTGGTCTATCTGAATATACCTAATTGCCAAGATAATAACCATGAATTTTATGTGATTTTTTTATTAATTATACTATTTTCTATTGATGTTAATTTATTGTTTTAATAACGTATAAATAGCGTAATTAAAAATGACATTATCGCGTAGCTGTGTGATTGTTTTTACTATTTACGTACTGAGTAAAAACGCTTGTTATTTTTATAATCATGTCTGGTATAAGTTTTTCTTATACTTTCGTGGCTTTTGTTTTATTAATGAATTCATGATGTTGTCTTGTTTTGTGGTGTGGGTCGCAAATCTGATATGGGCAAGGGGTAAAATAATAAAGTATCTGTCAGGAGGAATGAATGAAACCAGAAAATAAGGTCAATGTTCTTAGTAATATTTCAGAAGAAATGCGTAGCGTACTGCAATTCCAATTAGACAATCCTCAACCTTTACCGGCGGACTCTCATTATGAAACGCTTAGGCTCTGTTATAACCAAGAGCGAAAGTATTGGAATGAGCAAGGGCCGGAAATGATGAAAGTACAGGAGGTTAAGATTGCGACTAAATATGGTGAAATAGGAACAAGAGTTTATTATCCCAAAATGAGCGGTGAGGCAACGCTGTTCTATTTACACGGCGGAGGTTTTATTCTCGGCAATTTAAATACACACGATCGCATTATGCGCCTGCTGGCCCACTATACCGGCTGTGCGGTGATAGGCATAGACTATACGCTATCACCGGAGGCCCGCTTTCCCCAGGCCATTGAAGAAACCGTTGCCGCCTGTCAATTTTTTCACACTCATTCGGCGGATTATAGTCTAAACGCCAGGCGCATCGGCTTTGCCGGCGACTCGGCCGGAGCAATGCTGGCGATGGCAACGACGCTATGGCTGCGCGATCGCGATATCAACTGCGGTGACGTCATGGCTGTTTTGCTCTACTACGGCCTGTTCGGCCTGCGGGATTCGGTAACCCGTCGTCTTTACGGTGGCCCTTGGGATGGGCTGACTCAACAAGACCTTCAGGACTATGAGAATGCCTATCTGGCCGATGAACGGGATCGTGAATCACCTTATTACTGCCTGTTTAACAACGATCTGACCCGCAACGTTCCCCCCTGTTTTATTGCCGGAGCCGAGTTCGATCCGTTGATTGACGACAGTCGCGCCCTATACCAAACCCTGAGTGAACACCGCCAACCTTGCCGCTACCAAACCTATTCGGGAACCCTACACGCCTTTTTGCACTACTCCCGCATGATGAAGACGGCAGACCAAGCGCTTCGCGACGGCGCGGACTATTTTAAGCAGAATCTAAAGTAGCAGGACGACGAACGGGCGCGGCCTGCGCCCGTTTGTCACTCAGCACAGCTTGATTTTACTGGTTTGCTCCAAAGACATGCCGCGCGTTTCCGGCGCGAGGATAATAGATATCACCATGCCAAAGAGCGAGATCCCCGCGCCGACCAGCATCGTGGCGGAAATGCCGTGCTGCTGCATAAACAGCGGCAGTGCATAGGTAGAAATCACGGTGCCTATTCGACTTAAGGACATGGCCGCGCCGACCGCAGAGGCCCGAATCGCGGTAGGAAAAAGTTCATTGGGGTACAGCCACTGCAAAATGCCGGGGCCGCCGGAGAAAAAGGCGTACAGGGCAAAGGCGCCAACGATGAGGAAAATGCCCGGTTCAGGGATAAACCCTAACAGCGCCAGCGCCGCGGTCATCATGGCGAAACTGCCGATAAGCAGCGGCCGGCGGCCGACGCTGTTTAGCCAGTACATGGCGGGCAGGCAGCCAATCATGAAGAAGAAGCTTATCACCACGTTGCCTAAAACGGCCTCTCTGCCCTCGTTGAGCCCTAGCAGCGAGATAATCTGAGGCCCAAAGGTGTAAATAGCGAACATTGGGATCACCTGACAGGTCCAAATCGCGGCGACGAACAGAATTGAGGTAAAGTGGCGGCGCGTAAAAATCTGGCTATAGCGCGTTTCCTGCACCTCCTCTTCATCGAACGTGACGGGCTGGCCGAACAGCTTGATCATCAGTTCCTGGCATTCTTTAATCCGACCTTTGCGGATTAGCCATCGGGGGGATTCCGGCAGGTCAAATCGGCCGAGAAGGATGACGACGCAAGGGATCACGGCGCTGCCGAGCATCCACCGCCAGCCGTTTTCAACGTCATAGAGCATATAGCCCACCAGATCGGCCGCGGTAGCCCCGATGTACCACATGGCGGCGATAAAGCCCATAGTGAAGGCTCGCTGGCTGGTGCTGGAAAACTCGGCGATCATCGAAGTAGCGATAGGGTAGTCGGCGCCGATAACGATGCCGATAAGAAATCGCAAAAGCACCAGCTCCAGCGGAGAAGAGACAAACATGGTGGCGGCAGAAATCACGCCGATGGCAACGATGTCTACCAGAAACATCAGGCGGCGGCCAACCAGGTCGGCAACGTAGCCGAACAGGGAGGTGCCGATAAACAGCCCCACCAGCGTGGCGGCGCCGACCAGGCCAATCCAGTTTGCGTCAAGCTTCAGGGCCGGGGTCAGCTGTTCCAGAGCGATGCCGATGATGACGAGAACGTAGCCATCAAGAAAGGGGCCACCGCTGCCCCAAAGCATTATCTTACGGTGAACCGGCGAAAAGCTGATGTCATCGAATTTTTTATTCTGTTCCATAGGTAGTAGGCCATTTTGCGATGCCTCCCCGTCTATACGGGTAATCGGAGGGCTATTATTGTTGTACTCGTTACCCTTCAAGCCGTAGCGTTAATACATATGTCTCCTGATGAAATAGCGTGGTTAAAAAGGGTAAAAGCGGATGCGCCCCGCCTTTACCGCAGGGCGTTAACCGTAGCGATACTCTACGCCGAAGGTTCCACGCGGGTAGGTCCACTCTTCTAATACCGAGTTACGGCACAGAATGCGGCAGGTACCGCATTCCAGACAGCCGGCGTAGTCGAAGCGGATAGTTCCGTCCTCCAGCTGCTTGTAGAGGCCGGCGGGGCAGGCCAGCGTCAACAGGCGAAACGCAGCCATATCCGGATGCTCGCCGATAATGATGTGCGGATGGCCTTCGTCCACGTGAAACTTGTTGACGCCCAGCTTGACGTCAACGTTGACTGGCTCACTCATAGTGCGGTTGCTCCTTTTATGCCGTCCTTAAGCAGGTTCATATAGCCGACCTCTTTGCAGTGGCGCATGATCTTTTTACGCAGCGGCTGCGGCGGCTGCCCGTCGACGGTAAACAGGTCCGCCATGATGCCAGCCACCATCTGTGGATAGAGCGTAAACATGCGCGGGTTGTCCATCATCGCCGGAACCTTGCGATAGTGGCGCAGGTCTTTCATTACCGACAGGCTTTCTAACTGCTGCAGATAGCCGCCGAGCCCTTGGGCGCTGAAGTCATTTTTCTCTTTTGCTTCCAGTACCGCGCGCGCCGCGGCTTCGCCAGAGGCGATAGCCAGATCCATGCCGCGAATGGTAAACCCGAGGTTCAGGCACATGCCCGCCGCGTCGCCGGCGATAAGCACGCCGTCGCCAACCAGCTTGGGCTGCATGTTGATGCCGGCTTCAGGCACCACGTGCGCTGCGTATTCGATGGTTTTCCCACCTGCAATAAGCGGCCGCACCGCCGGATGTTGCTTAAAATCTTCCAGCATCTGGGGGACTGACTTTTTCGCGTGTTCGATGTGGTGCAGCCCGTACACCAAGCCGAGAGACAGGGTATCGCCGTTGGTATACAGAAAGCCGCCGCCCATCTGACCGTCGGACGGCGAGCCGGCGAACAGCCAGGCCGCGCCTTCGTCGCCTTCCAGACCGAAACGCGCTTCCAGTAATTCGCGGGGCAGCTCGATAAGCTCTTTCACGCCGACGGCGACTGACGCGGCTGAAACCGGCTGCGCCATGCCGATCTGTTCGGCAAGTATGGCGTTAACGCCTTCGGCCAGAATGACGGTATTGGCTTCCAGCACGTCGCCGTCAGCTTCGACGCCGATGACCTTACCGTCGCGTTGAACCAGCCTGTCGACGCGAATACCGGGTACAAACTGCGCGCCGGCCGCTTCCGCCTGTTCCATCAGCCAAGGGTCGAACTTGGCGCGCAGCACGGAGTAGGAATCCTGCGGCGGCACGGCATCCCGGCCGTTGTGGTAGTCGAGGGTAACGGCGCTGTCGTCGGTCAGAAAAGAGATCTTTTCCCGCGTGATGCGGCGCTCAATCGGCGCCTGCTCGGCAAAGCCGGGGATAAGGCGCTCCAGGCTATGGCCGTAGAGCCGACCTCCGGTGACGTTTTTTGCGCCCGCATAGTTGCCGCGTTCAATCACCAAAACGTTGGCGCCTTCGCGCGCCAGCACTAACGCTGCCGCCGCGCCCGCTAGCCCGGCGCCGACGATTATGGTGTCAAATACATCTTCGGACATAGTGTCTCCAGCAAGAAGGGCAGAGCCGCTAGCGGCCCCGCCGTTTCGTTAACGTTTCTATTTCACCGACTTAAGGCTTTGGTCAACGCGGGTACGATCTTCATCAGATCGCCCACGATGCCGTAATCGGCATATTGGAAGATCGGCGCATTTTTATCTTTGTTGATGGCCATAATGGTTTGTGCGCCGTTGGCGCCGACCATATGTTGGATTTGCCCGGAAATGCCGACGGCAAGATACAGCTCCGGCTTGAGCATGATGCCGGAGATGCCGACATAGCGTTCGCGCTCCATCCACTTCTCGTTTTCCGCTACCGGGCGGGAGCAGCCCAGCTCGGCGCCTATGCTGTTACTGAAGGCTTCGGCGATGGCGATGTTCTCTTTGCTGCCGATGCCGCGGCCAATGCTGACAACCAGACGGGCTTTACCCAGATCGACGCTTTCACCCTGCTTGGCGCTGCGCGATACGCAGGTGATGGGGTTTGCCGGTGCGACAAACGTCAACTCGACGGCGCTGCCGCTGAGCGCCGCGTTTTCCTGCGCGGGTGCAAACGTGCCGCTGCCTAAGGTGACGACCGCATAGGCGGTGGTTATCTGCTCCTTACCGAAGGCCAAGCCGCCGTACACCATGTGGGTTGCGACCGGATGGCCGCCTTCGGCAAACAGCTGCGCCGCATCGTTAACCACGCCGGCCTCCAGCCGAGCGCCGAGGCGAGCCGCCAGCGCTTTGCCGCGGCGGGTCGCCGGCAGGATAACCAGCGCCGAGGGGCCGTGTTCCTTAATCGCTCGAACCAGCGTATCCGCGTAGTCTTCGATGATGCGATCGGCAGGGACGGCGCCCAGTTGATAGGCCGCGTTGGCGCCCAGGCGGAAGGCCTGCGCCGACTGCTCTGCGCTTAGCGTGACGACCTGAACGCTTTCGCCCAGCTCGCACGCGCCGCCCATCAGTTCCGGCAGGCGGGCGGCATCGTCGCTAAATACCCAAACGGTTGAAAATTTACTCATGACGACCCCCATTAGCCGATAACTTTGCGCAGATGTTCTGCAAACTCGGCGATTTGCTCTTCGCCGTCCCCTTCGATAATCACGCGGCCGCGCGCTTTCTGCTTCGGAGCCTGTACGCTAAGCAGCGCCGTATAGGACGCAACGCCGCCCAGCTCCAGATCCGCTGGCTTCCAGGCCTGTACGGGTTTTTTCGCCGCGCCGAGAATGGCCTTCATGGAAGGGATCTGAGGATCGTTGATGTCGGTTGATACGGAAATCACCGCCGGCAGCCTGAGCGTCAGGGTTTCAATTTCGTCTTCCAGCGTGCGTTCTACCTGAACCTGTCCGTCGGATACGCTAAGGATGCGGCTGACGCCGTTAATCGCGGCCACGCTCAGCGCCTCGCCGAGCAGCAGGCCGACCTGCTGGGCGTAGAGGTCGGCAGAGCCGTCGCCGCACAGGATGAGATCGAAACCGGTTTTTTTCGCTGCCGCCGCCAGCACGGTTGCCGTCTGATGGGGCAGAAGGTTTTCCAGCCCGGCGTCAGAAACCACAACCAGTTCATCCGGGCCGCGAGACAGCACGTCCTTGCGCCCCTTGGGATTTGCCAGCGCTTCGCCACCCACGCTCATGGCGACAATATGGACATCGTCATTTTGCTGTTTTAAGGCACAGGCTGCTTCAATCGCGTTAAGATCAAACTGGCTGATTTTGGCATCCGCCTTACTGAGGTTCAGAGAGCCATCACCGTTAACGGTAATATCCTGCTCCTCGGGGATGAGCTTATAGCATGCAATAATTTTCATCACTTCTCCGATAGGCAATATAATTTTCAATATTGTGAAATAACTCCCAAATAAGGAGTGAAATACACAATCAGGACAAATTAAAACGACGGCTTTGTTCAAAGTCGTTTATAAAAATCGGTATAGCTGTTCGTAAATAAAACTATTCGACGGGTAATTAAACTAATAACGGTTTTACTTATCAGCTTCCTCTTTCTGGAATCAATTTGACGGCAATAGAAATACCATGATTCCCCCCATCAAAGTAATACCTGGATCACCAATATTGAAAGAGTCGGCCTGCGCCACGGTGTGCTTACTTATAAAGTGGTATTCATGCAATTCATTGATATTAAATTATTTATTTTGTTGATTCGTGAGGTTTATGATGAAAAATGAGAAGGGGACTCTCTCCGACGGGGAGGATAGTTTGATTAAGATCACGGATTATTGCAGTTCTAAAACTCATTATAAGTTCCGTATTAATCGGCCAGGCTGTTTCTACGTTAATGGATATATTTAACGTTAATACACTATTTTTTAACATGTGGTGATTTATTACTTTCGGGTTTTATTTTTTATTAAAGGCATATCGGCGTTAAGTCTTGCTCGCCATATATATGGCGTTGTAAACCGCGTCTATTTAGAAACAATACCCTCAGGTTGTCATTGCGAGGAAGATATTTCCATGAGGCAGAGACGTAAATGAAGAGTGAAATTGAAGCAGGTAAACAGAAGAAAAGCGGGATAGAACCAAAGGTCTTTTTTCCCCCGCTGATTATTGTTGGGATCCTCTGTTGGTTGACCGTGCGCGATCTGGATGCGGCAAATGAAGTGATTAACGCAGTCTTCAGCTACGTGACTAACGTTTGGGGATGGGCGTTTGAGTGGTACATGGTCGTGATGTTCTTCGGCTGGTTTTGGCTTATCTTCGGCCCCTACGCTAAAAAGCGTTTAGGAAATGAAGCGCCTGAATTCAGCACCGCCAGCTGGATTTTCATGATGTTCGCATCCTGTACGTCCGCCGCCGTGCTGTTTTGGGGATCGATTGAGATTTACTACTACGTCTCCAGCCCGCCCTTTGCGATAGCGCCCAACTCGGTCACGGCAAAAGAGTTTGGTTTGGCCTATAGCCTGCTGCACTGGGGGCCGTTGCCGTGGGCGACTTACAGCTTCCTGTCCGTTGCCTTTGCCTACTTCTTCTTTGTGCGCAAGATGGACGTTATCCGTCCCAGCTCTACGTTGACGCCGCTGGTGGGGGAAAAGCACGCCAACGGCCTGTTCGGCACCATCATCGACAACTTTTATCTGGTGGCGCTGATCTTTGCTATGGGCACCAGCCTTGGTCTGGCGACGCCGCTGGTGACGGAGTGCATTCAGTTCCTCTTCGGCGTGCCGCATACCCTACAGCTGGACGCCATCATTATTACCTGCTGGATTGTGCTTAACGCTATCTGCGTGGCCTTCGGCCTGCAAAAGGGCGTAAAGATCGCCAGCGACGTGCGCAGCTATCTGAGCTTCCTGATGTTGGGATGGGTCTGCATCGTCGGCGGCGCCAGCTTCATGGTCAACTATTTCACCGACTCGGTAGGCACGCTGCTGATGTATTTGCCGCGCATGCTGTTTTACACCGACCCCATCGGCAAAGGCGGATTCCCGCAGAGCTGGACCGTATTTTACTGGGCGTGGTGGGTTATTTACGCCATCCAGATGAGCATCTTCCTTGCGCGTATTTCCAAAGGGCGCACCGTGCGCGAACTGTGTCTGGGAATGGTGGCAGGCCTGACCGCCGGGACGTGGCTGCTGTGGACGATCCTCGGCAGCAACACGCTGTTGCTGATGGATAAAAACGTCATCAACATTCCGAACCTTATCGAACAGTACGGCGTAGCGCGCGCCATTATCGAAACCTGGGCCGCGTTGCCGATGCGTACCGCAACGATCTGGGGCTTCTTCATTCTGTGCTTCATTGCCACGGTTACGCTGATTAACGCCTGTTCCTACACCTTGGCGATGTCCACCTGTCGTGCGGTTCGCGATGGCGAAGAGCCGCCGCTGCTGGTACGCATTGGCTGGTCCGTTCTGGTTGGGGTTATCGGCATCGTACTACTGGCGCTGGGAGGGCTTAAGCCCATTCAAACGGCGATTATCGCCGGCGGCTGCCCGCTGTTCTTCGTCAACATTATGGTCACGCTCTCCTTCATCAAGGACGCCAAGAAGAACTGGAAAGACTGAGTGTTTTTACTGTGAATTTGAACATTTAAGAGGTTAAAAGTATGGATTTTAGATTAAGTGATGAGCAGGAGCTGTTCGTTGCCGGCATCCGCGACCTGATGGCGCAGGAAAACTGGGAAGCCTATTTCGCCGAGTGCGATCGCAACAGCGAATATCCGGAGCGCTTTGTTAAGGCGCTGGCGGACATGGGAATCGACAGCCTGCTGCTGCCGGAAGAGCACGGCGGCCTCGACGTCGGCTTCGTCACTGTGGCTGCGGTTTGGGCCGAGCTTGGCCGCCTGGGGGCGCCGACCTACGTGCTGTATCAGCTGCCCGGCGGCTTCAATACCGTGCTGCGCGAGGGAACGCAGGAGCAGATCGACAAGATCATGGCGTTTCAGGGTACCGGCAAGCAGATGTGGAACTCGGCCATCACCGAACCCGGCGCAGGGTCTGACGTCGGCAGCCTGCAGACCAACTACACTCGCAAGAACGGCAAGGTCTACCTCAACGGCAGCAAGTGCTTTATCACCAGCAGCGCCTATACCCCTTACCTGGTGGTGATGGCGCGCGACAGCGCTTCGCCGGACAAGCCGATTTTCTCCGAATGGTTTGTCGACATGAGCAAGCCGGGCATCAAGGTTTCCAAGCTGGAGAAGCTGGGCCTGCGCATGGACAGCTGCTGCGAAGTAGTGTTTGACAACGTCGAGCTGGAAGAAAAGGACATGTTCGGCCGCGAAGGCAACGGCTTTAACCGCGTGAAGGAAGAGTTTGACCACGAGCGTTTTCTGGTGGCTCTGACCAACTACGGCACCGCCTACTGTGCCTATGAAGACGCGGCCCGCTACGCCAACCAGCGCGTGCAGTTCGGCGAAGCTATCGGCCGCTTCCAGCTGATTCAGGAAAAGTTCGCCCATATGGCCATCAAGCTGAACGCCATGAAAAACATGCTGTTCGAAGCGGCCTGGAAGAGCGACAACGGCCTGATGACCTCCGGCGACGCGGCGATGTGTAAGTACTTCTGCGCCAACGCGGCGTTTGAAGTGGTTGACTCCGCGATGCAGGTGCTGGGCGGTATCGGCATTGCCGGCGATCACCGCGTAACCCGCTTCTGGCGCGACCTGCGCGTTGACCGCATCTCCGGCGGTTCCGACGAAATGCAGATCCTGACGCTAGGCCGCGCGGAGCTGAAGAAGTACCGCTAACCGCCGGTTGAGATAGGGCGCCCTGCGGCCGGGGCTGCGGGCGCCTTGACATGTGATTTGAGTAAAGAAGGTGATGCGTATGTCTGCACGGTTATCCATGCCCAAGTTTGGCCCTCTGTCCGGGCTCAGGGTCGTTTTTTCTGGAATTGAAATCGCCGGCCCCTTTGCCGGACAGATGTTTGCCGAATGGGGCGCCGAGGTTATCTGGATTGAGAACGTCGCCTACGGCGATACGATCCGGGTTCAGCCCAACTATCCTCAGCTTTCGCGGCGCAACCTGCACGCGCTGTCGTTAAACATCTTTAAGGACGAAGGGCGGGAAGCCTTTCTAAAGCTGATGGAAACGACGGATATCTTTATCGAAGCCAGCAAGGGGCCGGCCTTTGCCCGCCGCGGCATTACGGACGAGCTGCTTTGGCAGCACAACAAAAAGCTGGTGATTGCTCACCTCTCCGGCTTTGGCCAGTACGGCACGGATGAATACACCAACCTGGCGGCCTATAACACCATCGCGCAGGCGTTCAGCGGCTATCTGATCCAAAACGGCGACAAGGACCAGCCGATGCCGGCGTTCCCCTACACCGCAGACTACTTCTCCGGCATGACGGTGACGACTGCCACGCTCGCCGCGCTGCATAAGGTGCACGAGACGGGCGTGGGCGAAAGCATTGATGTCGCGATGTACGAAGTGATGCTGCGCATGGGGCAGTACTTCATGATGGACTATTTCAACGGCGGCGAAATCTGTCCGCGCATGACCAAGGGTAAGGATCCTTATTACACCGGCTGCGGGCTTTACAAGTGCAAGGATGGCTACATCGTGATGGAGCTGGTGGGAGTAAACCAGATCCGGGAAACGTTCAAAGACATGGGCATTGAGCACCTGTGGGGCACGCCGGAGATTCCTGACGGCACCCAGCTGATTCACCGCATTGAATGCCCGTACGGCCAGCTGGTGGAAGACAAGCTGGACGAATATCTGGCCGGTAAGTCCATCGCCGAGGTGCTGGCGCGCTTTGCCGAACTGAACGTCGCGTCGACCAAGGTGCTGACGATCCCAGAACTGGAAGGCAACCCGCAGTACGTGGCGCGCGAGTCGATAACGACCTGGAAAACCATCGACGGGCGCGATTGCAAAGGGCCGAACGTTATGCCCAAGTTTAAGAACAATCCTGGTCAAATTTGGCGCGGAATGCCGACGCTGGGTATGGATACGGCTGCTATTTTGGCGGACATTGGTTACAGTGACGCACAAATTCAGGCGCTGGCGGAAAAAGGGTTGGCCAAGCTTGGCGGGCAACAATAGCTTGGTGATAAAAGGGCGGCCGCCCGTCGCCCGGCTTGCAGTAAAGCAACGGCGCTATTGGTAAGCGAGTATAGGTACGTATGGGTGCGCAATGGACATAATTGGTGAACAAAACTTACGGCAGATGTGGGACGACCTGGCGGAGCTGCACGGCGACAGGACGGCGCTTATCGTCGAGAGCCTGCACGGGCTGGCGTCTGAATACAGCTATCGCGAGCTGAACGAAGAGATTAACCGCACGGCCAATCTTTTCTATGCGCTCGGCGTGGCTAAGGGCGATCGGGTTGCGCTGCATCTGAATAACTGTGCGGAGTTCATCTTTTGCTGGTTTGGATTGGCTAAAATCGGCGCCGTGATGGCGCCGGTGAACGCCAACCTGCTCAAGGCCGAGAGCGAATACGTGATCCGCATGTGCGGCGCCACCGTCGTGGTAACCGCCGGTGAGTTTTACGGCATTTATGATGAGATCCGGCAGGCCGACGATGCTTCGCTACAAACGGTTCTCCTGATAGATGGGAACGCCGAGTCCCTCAACGCGCTGGATTTTCACGCCCTGAAGCGCGCCCAGCCCACTCACCTTATCCCGCAGGTGGCGCTTTGCGCGGACGATACGGCGGAAATCCTGTTTACCTCTGGCACAACGTCCAGCCCCAAGGGCGTAGTGATCACTCACTATAACCTGAGGTTCGCCGGCTACTATACGGCCTGGCAGTGCGCGCTGCGTCAGGACGACGTTTATATGACGCCGATGCCTGCTTTTCACATCGACTGCCAGTGTACCGCCGCGATGGCGGCATTCTCCGCCGGGGCGACGTTCGTTCTGCTGGAAAAGTTCAGCGCCCGCGCGTTTTGGTCGCAGGTGTGTAAATACCGGGCCACCGTGACCGAATGCATTCCGCTGATGATTAAAACCCTGATGATGCAGCCTAAAATGCCGTGGGAAAGGCAGCACTGTCTGCGAGAGGTGCTGTTTTACCTCAACCTTTCCGAACAGGAAAAGGATGCGTTTATACGGCGCTTCGGCGTCAGGCTGCTGACCTCCTACGGCATGACGGAAACCATCGTCGGCGCCATTGGCGACAGGCCGGGGGACAAACGCCGCTGGCCGTCTATCGGCCGCGTCGGCATGGGGTATGAGGCGCAGATTAGGGATAGCCAGGGCAAGGAGCTGCCGGTAGGCGAAACGGGCGAAATCTGCCTTAAGGGCGTACCGGGCAAGACGCTGTTTAAAGAGTATTACAACATGCCGGAGGCGACCGCCAAAGCGCTGAGCGCGGACGGCTGGCTGCGAACCGGTGACTATGGCTACGTCGACGAAGAGGGCTTTTTCTACTTCGTCGAGCGCAGCTGCAACATGATTAAGCGAAGCGGCGAAAACATTTCCTGCGTAGAGCTGGAAAACGTGATTTCCGCACACCCGAAAATTATGGACGTTGCGGTTATCGGCCTGAAGGACTCCATTCGAGACGAAGCCATTAAGGCTTTCATCGTGCTCAACGAAGGCGAAACGATGACCGAAGAGGAGTTTTTTACCTTCTGCGAGAGCCGCATGGCCAAGTTTAAGGTGCCCTCGTTTCTGGAAATCAGGAAGAGCCTGCCGAGAAGCTGTTCCGGAAAAGTGATCAAAAAAGGCTTGCACTGAGCCGGTTTGCGAAATAGTCGAAGCTGCGATTGCGCCGCACGTTAATAAAGCGTGCTGCATCGGCCTCCTGCATCTCGTTACCCGCTCGGCGCGCCGTTCTATTTGTTCTTTTTATATGGAGTATTAGCATGAGCGAATCATTACGCGTGACCCGCAACGGCGACGTTCTGGAAATCGTTTTAGACCGCCCCAAGGCGAACGCCATCGATGCCAAAACCAGTTTTGAAATGGGCGAAGCCTTTATTGCGTTTCGCGACGATCCTACCCTTCGCGTCGCTATCATCACCGGCGCGGGCGAGCGTTTTTTCTCTGCGGGCTGGGACCTCAAGGCCGCCGCGGAAGGGGAAGCGCCGGACGCTGACTTCGGCCCCGGCGGGTTTGCCGGCCTGACGGAGCTGTTTGACCTGGACAAGCCGGTGATTGCCGCCGTCAACGGCTACGCCTTCGGCGGCGGCTTTGAGCTAGCGCTGGCTGCGGACATGATAGTCTGCTCGCGCAACGCCAGCTTCGCCGTGCCGGAAAGCCAGCTCGGCATCGTGCCCGACAGCGGCGGCATGCTGCGCCTGCCCAAGCTGGTGCCGCCGACGATCGCCAACGAAATGATGATGACCGGCCGCAGAATAGACGCAGAAGAGGCGCTGCGCTGGGGGATCGTTAACCGGGTGGTCGACGGTGAACAGCTGATGGATACCGCCCGCGAACTGGCGCGCCAGCTGTGCAAAAGCGCGCCGCTGGCCATCGCTGCCATTAAGGAGATCTTTCGCGAAACGGGCGAGATGTCGGTGGAAGAGGGCTATCGCCACATCCGCAGCGGCAATCTGAAAAACTATCCGTCGGTGCTGCACTCAGAGGACGCCCTGGAAGGCCCTGCGGCGTTCGCCGAGAAGCGCGAGCCGGTGTGGAAGGGGAAATAAGTCGTCGCGCTTCGGCGAGTGAACCCTGCACGCGATCTTTTCGTCGCGAAGCGGGTTTCTTTGTCAGGCCGATGGGGACAATATTCAACGGCGGGCGATGCCCGCCGCACTTCCGAAGCTGATACGGGCGCCCTCCCGGCCGAGCACGATGGTGATATAAGCAAATCGTACTTTCGGCCGGAATATCCGCTGAAGCCAATTAGGATTACCCGTTAACGAATCAAACTCAGTTCTTCCTATCGCTCCCGCAGCGCCTCTTTCGCCCGATTAAACGGCTTAATCAGGTAGTCCATTACGGTTTTCTCTCCGGTTTTGATGTCCACCGAGGCGATCATGCCCGGCACGATGGAAAAGCGCCGTCCGGCTTTGTTTTGCAGATAGTCCTGATGCGTGCGGATCAGCACCCGGTAATAGAAAATCTCGGGCTTGGCCTTGTCCTGTAGCGTATCCGGCGAAATGGTTTCCACCTCACCGTCAAGCCCGCCGTAGATGGCGTAGTCGTAGGCGGTAATCTTCACCAGCGCCTTTTGGCCGGGGTGGATAAACGCGATGTCGCGCGGTGAAATGCGGGCTTCTATCAGCAGCCGTTCGTCGACCGGCACGATTTCCATCACCTCGCCGTTCGGCGGAATAACCCCGCCGAGCGTCGTCACCTGGATATTTTTTACAATGCCGCGTACCGGCGAACGCAGGGTCAGGCGAGTCACCGAATCTTCCCGGCCCTTAATGACAGAGGAGAGCATATCCACTTCGGCGTTCGCCTTCGCCAGCGCTTCGCGCGCCTGCACGTAATACTGCGAGCGCAGGTCGGTCAGCCTTAGGGCCAGATCGCTTTTCTGGCGGCGAAGGCGCAGCTCCTCAACGTGGCTTGCCGCGCCGGTTTTTACCAGCCGTTCGGTAATCGCCAGCTCCTTATCGACCAGCGAAAGCGCCTCTTTGAGCTCTGCTTCTGAGCTTTCAAGCTGTGCGCGCCGCGAGGTGTACAGCCGGGTCTCCGAGGCGATAAGGTCCGGCCAGGGTTTAAGCGAGTCGGGAAAGGCCAGCGGCAGATCGCTGACTTCGGCATTGAGCCTTACGCTGGAGGCCAGAGAGGCGCGGTAGCGGGCCGCGCTTTCGCCAACGTTGGATTCTGAGCGGGTTGGGTCGAGACGCGCCACCACCTGGCCCGCCGACACCTTATCGCCTTCGTGCACCATGAGCTCCGCCAGAACGCCGCCGTCAAGGGACTGCAGCACCTGCTCCCGAGAGCTGGGAATGACCTTCCCCGTCCCGCTGGAAACTTCGTCAAGCGTGCTGAAGCTGGCCCAAAGCCACGCGATAAGAAGCAGCAGGGCGCTGAGCGTAATGATGCGCCTCGCCTCGACGTAGCCGTTTTCCGGCGCGTCGGCGTTATTTAAGGTGTCGATAATCGCCTCAGGCCGACTGGTGTTCATGTTTCCACTCCCGTTCGTTAGGCGCCTGTGTTGTTCGACCGGCGCTGAGCGCCTGCGCTTTTGGCGCGTCCATCACCAGTTGGCCCTCTTTAAGCACTACGATCCGCTCTACCAGCTCCAGCACCGGCACGCGATGGGTGGCGACGATAAGCGTGCGGTGGCCCAGCCACTGGCCGAGGCGCTGGATGAACTCGCGCTCGGCGTGCTCATCCAAAGAGGCGGTCGGTTCGTCTAACAGCACGATATTCGGATCGCGCAGCAGCATGCGCGCCAGCAGTATGGACTGGCGCTGGCCGCCGGAGAGCCCGGCCCCGCCTTCCATGATGGGGTGATCCAGCCCCTTGGGCAGCTTTTTGACAAACTCCGCCGCGCCGCTGATGTGAAGGGCGCTGAAAATGTCATCATCGTCGGCGTTAGGCGCGCCGAGCGCGATATTTTCCCGCAGCGTGCCGTGAAACATACGGGCGTTTTGCGTCAAAAAGCCGACGTTGCGGCGAACGTCTTCGATGTCGATGTGCGGCAGGCTCAGCTCATCCAGACGCGCTTCCCCGCTGACCAACTCCATGCCGCCCGCCATCGCCTGCAGCAGCGTCGACTTGCCGGCGCCGTTGCGACCCAGCACGGCGATGCGTTCGCCGGGCGCAACCTCCAGCCGGCCGATGCGCAGTGGAATAATGGGATCGTCGGCGCGGTAGCGAAACTGGGCGTTGTCAAACCGGTAGTGCCCGAGCAGAACGTCCTGATGTACGCGCTGCTCTTCGCCTTGGTTCTCAACGGGCAACTGCATGATGTTGTCGAGCCCCTCTTTGGCCGCCTTCACCTGCTGCCAGCGCGCCAGTACGCCGCACAGGGCCGCCATCGGTGCTATCATGCGCGAGGCGAGCATGGAGGCGGCGACCACCGAGCCGGTGGTGATTTCCCCTTCGATCACTAAAGGCGCGCCCATCATGACGACGGCGGCGTAAACCAGGCTTTGAACGGCGATCCCCCAGTTGAGCAGCCCCTGCGTGAGCCTGCGGGTGCGCAGGCCGGATTCGGCAGTGATTTGGATATAGCCGTTCCACTGCTGTAAAAAGCGATTTTCCGCCTGCATCAGCTTGATGTCTTCCAGGCCCTGTACGCTTTCCACCAGAACCGCGTTGCGCAGCGTGCTTTCGTGGGCGGCCTGATTGGCGAGCGTCGCCAGCCTTTTTTGCAGCAGCAGTCCGGGCAGCACCATCAGCAGCGCGGCGACTGGCGCTATCCACGCCAGCTGTGGAGCAATCAGCGCCAGCACCAGCAGGAACAGGAAGAAGAAGGGGAGATCGACCACCGATGAAACGACGGAGGAGGCGATGGTTTCCCGGATCTGCTCCAGCTCGCGCAGCTGCGAGAGAAAGCTGCCGGTGGAGCGCGGAATAGCGCTATTGCGCAGCCGCAGCGCGTGACCAAAAACGCGATCGGAAATGCGGATATCCGCCCGCTTGCCGAGCAGGTCGGTGAGGTGTCCACGCGCAAGGCGCAGCAAAAAGCCGAAAAGGGAGGCGATCAGCACGCCGAACGCCAGTACGTAAAGGGACGGATAGGACTGCGCCGGGATCACGCGGTCGTAAACCTGCATAGAGAACAGGATCCCCGAGAGCGACAGAACGTTAATCAGCAGCGCCGCCAGCATCACGCTGCCGTAGGGCTTAATATCGCCTACGATTAGGCTGCGCAGCCAGTCCGGGCGGTAGCGCGAAACGTACGCGTCGGCCCGGCTGTCCTTCAGCGCCGACAGCGGGCGCAGCGCGGCGACGTAGCGAACTTCAGGCAGCAGCTCGCGCAGCGAGACGCGGTTTGAGCCGCTTCTCTCACCGATAAAACGGACGTCGACCGTATCATCGCCGTCAAACCGCTCAACGATCCCCAGTTCCCCCTTCGCGAGCTGAACGATAATCGGCAGCCGCCAGGCGCTCAGCGTTTCCTGTGATGGCGAGAGCGCCGTAAAGGAGAGCCCGGCCTGACGTGCAAGGTGCGTCAGGGCCGCCGTCCGCACTTTTCCGCTAAGCCAGGGCGCATCGGCCCTCAGCGCGCCTGCTGAGCCGTTAACGCGATAGTGGCCGGCTACGTAGCCGATGGCCTGCGCCCAGTCGGCCAGGGCCTCGCCGGACAGCGTTTCTTCATCATCGAGGCGAGAGGCTCGGCTCATGGGCGGATCTCCACGGACTGAATGTTGCGGTTTTCAAGCTTAAAGGCGTTACGCAGCTTGCCGGTGTAGTAAAGGCACTGAAGCCGAAGCTGATGAAGCTGGCTGCGCGTTTGCTGTAGCGAAAAGCGCGATTGAAACACTTCCTGCTGGGCGTTGAGCACGTCCAGCAGCGGGCGGTTGCCAAGGTTGAGATACTGTTCCTGATAGAGGTCGCGAGTGCGTTCGGTTAAGGCCTGCTGGCGCGTCAGCGTTTGCAGCGTGTTGGTCAAGTTGAGCGACTGGCTGTAGGCGTCTGTCAGCTTCTGGCGCGCATCGAGCCGCGCTCGCTGAACCGCGGCGCGGGCCGCTTCTACCGCGTGGCCCGCGGCGTTGCGGCTGGCGGTGAGTCCTCCTCCTTGATAGATAGGCATTGAGACCTTGACCCAGGCGGAATACTGCGTGCGGTCGAGGGTTTCGCTGTTGACGTAGCGGTCGTTAAGGTAGTGCCTGACTTCCGGCTCCAGCGAGACGGTCGGCGTCATTTGAGCGTTGGCGTTGTCCAGCCGCGCCTGAGCGACGTTGGCCTGCGCCCAGGCCGCCAGCACCGAAGGAACCTGGCGATAGTCGGGCTCGGCGCTGTCGCAGGCGCGGCTAAACGCGTCGGAAAAGCCGTTGTCTACTTCGTTGAGGCTGTCCCAGCCCAGATAGGCCATCAGGGTCGCTCGCGCGCTGTCCAGGCTGGCCTGATATTGGGTTAGCTGGGCGCGGGCGCCCTCTATGCGGGACTCGGTTTGCACCACGTCGGACAGCGTGGCTGCGCCTTCGCTGTGGCGCTGCTGCGTGAGGCGGCCTATGTCGGTTAGCGCCGCCAGCTGCGCCTGCGCCGTTTCTACCATTTGCTGCCAGGTTTGAACCTGCACAATAGCCATTGCGGTGTCGCGAACAACGTCGTCGATAGCCACCAAAAGGTTGGCCTGTTCCTGAGCGACGCCCGCTCGTTCGGCACGTACCTGACTGTCGACTTTGCCGAAGTCGTACAGCATTTGCGAAAGGGAAAGCGACAGCGAAGGGCTAAAGCCGCTGTCGCTATAGCTGTTGGTGTAGCCGCCGTTCACGCCGCCCTCTATCTGCGGATAGTATTTCGCCAGCGCTACATCTACCTGCTCTGACTGCTGATAGAGCCTGCTGACCGCTTCCTGAATGCTTGGATGCCAGGAAACCGCGCGGTTTACCGCCTGTTCAAGCTTTAAGGAGGTGGGCGCCATGGCGGCTTGCGTCAGCGCGGCTCGCCCGTTTAGCGAGGGGAGCTCTTGCTGCTGCATAAGCCGTTCGGCAGAGACGTTTTGCTCCCGTGCGCCGGTGTGAAGGCTAGCCACGCAGAGGCAGCCGGTCAGCCACCGCCCTAAGGGTCGTAATTTTTCCATGATAGTAACTATCTCTAAATATTTAATCTTATTGCCCCGGGCGTCTGCGCGCCCGGGGGTACTGTTTTAATGGGTAATGATGTGGTGCTGTTCTATCAGTTCGTCGAGCGTAGTGTGTACGTTCTCCAGCGTAATAAGCGTGGTCGACTGGTAGGTTTGGCCGCTTGCTCCGTCGCGATCGATGGAAATAACCGTGTCGTTGCCGCTGGTGGTGACGCTCAGGTAGTTGCCCAGCGTAGACGTTTGGCCGTTCCAGCCGACCAGCAGTTCGTGGATATCGATTTTGTCCCCCTGCTGGAGCGAGAAATTGCTCCAGACGTCGCTGCCGTTACCGCCGGTGTTGCTGGCGGCGTTAAGCAGGTGATAGATAGCGGTGTCGGCGTAGGCCGTGCCGGTAATCACGTCGTTATGGCCGGAGCTGACGAACTGCGGCGCCATGTCGACAGTCAGCGTGGCGTTCGCCGTCTGGCCGTTGGAGGAAGTCAGCGTGTAGTTAAAGGTTTCCTTTTCCGTTATCGTTGACAGCGATACGGCTGGGTTCAACGTATAGCTGTAGGCGCCGTCGACTCCGATGGTCAGCGTGCCGTACTGGCCGTGAATGCTGGCGGTCGCGTTGCTGGTGGTGTACGGGTCCAGCGTTGTCGTGACGCCGTTGGCGTCGGTAATGCTCAACGTGGTGCCGACCGACGAGAGCTGGTCCATTGCGCCCGCCGAATCGCTGCCGTCAAAGATATTGCCGCTGACCGCGTGGCCTGCGGTGCTCAGATAGTCCGACAGGTCGACAAGCGTGCCGCTGACGCTCGGCGTCACGGTGATTTGCCCGACGAGGCCGGTTTCGCTGCCGGTAAATTTCAGAGTGTAGGTGCCCGCGTCCAGCTCAAGTCCGCTGAGCGTTACCGTACCGGGTGAACCTCCCAGAAGCATGCTGGCGGAGGTGGTGCCGGAGCGGATAGACGTCGTGCCTTCCAGAATTTCCCAGCTAATGTCGGCAGAGCCTAGGAGCAGCGTTGAGCTGGCTTTGAAGGTCAGTACGATATCTTTTAACGCCGAACCTTCATCGACGACAAAGGTGCCGCTGCCGTTGCCCGTCGTTTTTCCCAGTGAGCTTGACCAACTGGCCGTTCCCACAGAGGTGTCGCTGTAGCCTGAGGTATCCTGAATCGACGTCACCGTCATAGCCGCGCTGACGTCGTCCACCGCATCCAGCCCCCTTGGCGCAGGCGTAACGTTGAGCGAGGCGGTGTCCCTGTCGCCGTTAGGCGCCGTAATGGTGTAGATGAAGCTGTCCGGCGTGCTGATGCTGTCCGCGCCGACGCCGCTTTTCAGGGTGTAGGTATAGTGCCCCTGAGCATTAATAGTCAGCGTGCCGTATTGGCCGACGATGACGGTATCGCCTGAGGCGGCGACGCTGACGCCGTTCACCGCGCTGACGACGGTGTTCGGCGGCGCGATGTCGTTGTCTAACACCTCGCCGGAGGTGCTGGCGCTGACGCTGGTAACGCTATAAACGTGGTCTTCCAGAACCTTCAGAGAGTAGCCCGTCAGAACGCTGAGGCCGGACGTCGTATCCAACAGGAAGAGGTACTTCCCGCCGTCGAGCGTCAGGTCCAGCTCGTCGGACTTGCCGCCAAACAGCGGCGCTTCCAGCCAGTCTTCAACTCTCTTGTACTGATCGTACTTCTGGGTCTCGTCGTTAAACTTGTAGATATAAAGGTCGAATTTGGACGCCAGCGCGATGCCGCCGACCTCCGACTGCAGCGTTAAGCTGCGGGTAGTGCCCTGCTCGACGTTGAACACGATAGGGTTGCTCAGGTCGTCCAGAACGCCGACGTCCAGCGCGTCGCCCAGCCCGAGATTAACCACGGTATAGCCTTTTTGCGACCAGGTGCCGTTGTCTATCGTGGCGACCTCGGTATCAAAGAGGAGGCTGGCGACGTTGTCGACGGCCACGGCCTGACCCGTTACGGCGCCTTCGCCGAGGGAAATCACCAGGCTGGCCGTATCGCTGATGGTACCGTCGGAAAGGGTATAGCTGAAGCTGTCCTTGTGGCCGATCACCGACGCGGAGGTGTTGAACAGCGTGTAGGTGTAGCTGCCGTCCGGGTAGAGCGTGAGCGTGCCGTAAGTCCCTTGAATAACCGCGCCGTCCGCCGTGACGGGAACGACGGTTCCCTGAGCGTTGGTCACCTGCGTCACTAGCGCACCGCCAGACGCCGTATCGCTGCCGGAGACCGGGTCGTCATCGAGAATAACGTTGCCGGAATGGGCCGTATCTCCGTTAACCGTGCCCGCACCGGTTTCAATCACCGACACGTTCAGGCTGGTGTAAGAGCCGGTGGCCAATAGGCTGGTGTTGTAGGACACCACGCGATAGGTTCCCGCCGCCAGCGCATCAAGGTTGAGGCTGATGCCGCTGTCGCCGAAGGTTAGCAGGCTGGCCCAGCGGGGGGCCTGCGTATCGACGACGGTGGTCCAGGAGTCGTTGGCCGAGTTGTGCAGTTGAACGACGAGCTCAAGGCTTGATAGCAAGGACAGCACGATGCCGGTCGCGTCGGCGTCAATCTTGACGTCCGCCGTTGAACCGTTGCCCACCGTAAAGGTGACCTGCGCGGTGTCGTTGCCAAGCACCGAAGCCAGATTTCCTAGCGCGCCGACCAGCAAAAATCCGTAGTCGCCGTACTGCGTGGTGGTGACGGGCGCATCGCTGGTAAGCGCCAGCTCAATGACGTTGTTGTTAGCCGACAGCGGCAGGTCCGGCGCGTCGGCCTGAGTGCGGGGTGAGGGGTTGCCTGCCGCGTCGGTCGCCGTAACGAACAGCTGCTCGCCGTCGGTTTGCTTGCTCTGGAACGTATAGCTATAGCTGCCGCTGTCGTTGGCGGCCGTCGTCACCGTTGTGCCGTTGGCCAAGGTAATGGTCACCGTGCTGCCCGCTTCGGCAATCCCGCTAATCATACTGCCGTCGGCGCTGATGGTTGCGGTGGGGGCGTCTGGCGCAATGGTGTCTACCACGATTGAGCGTGGCTCTGAGAAGCCGCCCGTTCCGCTGGCGTTGGTGGAGGTTGCCGTAAAGACGTGCTGGCCTTCGGTCAACGGAACGGTTGGCGTAAAGTTCCAGACGCCGTCGTCGTCCGCCGTCGTTGTGCCGATTTCCGCCCCTTTGTCATAAACCGTGACGGTTGCGCCCGCCTGCGCCTTACCGCTAAGTAACGGCAGGGTTTCATTGGTACTCTGTCCGTTCTCCAGCGGGCCGGTTATCGGGCTGACGTTGTCCGTCACTGTTTCAATGGTCGGTACGTCCGGCAGCCCGGTGGTTGAGGCGCTAAAGCCGGCGGCTTCGCCGACGTTGCCCGCCTTATCCTGAGCGAAAGCCAGCAGGCTTTCACCGTTGGTTTGCGCTGGGGTAATCGTCGCGGTAAAGCTGCCGGTGCCGTCGGCCGTTGCTGAACCCAGTACGGTGCCGTCAGCGTCGGTAATGGTTACGGTGCTGCCGGGTTCTGCGCTGCCGGTAACGCGCGTGCCGCTGGGCGAAACGGACAGTCCGGTCGGCGCATCTGGCGCGGTGGTGTCGATAGTTATAGCGACGAAAGGCGAGGCTCCGCCGACGTTGCCCGCCGCGTCGGTAGCGACGGCGGTCAGCTCGTGGTCGCCTTCACCCAGCGGTTCGTCAGGGGTAAAGTGCCAGTCGCCGTTGTCATCGGCGGTGGTGCTGCCGATCGGGTTGTCTTCACCGTCAAAGATCGTAACGATGGCTCCCGCTTCGGCGCGGCCGTTAAGGGTTGGCGCAGGATCGTTAGTGGCTACGCCTGCGACGATCGGCCCGGTTGTTGGGCTAAGGTTGTCAACAATAGAGGTAATGATCGGCGCCGCTGGCGCGACGGTATCTACCGTGAGCTCGAAGGTCGTCGACGCCGGGCTTTCGTTACCCGCCGCGTCGGTGGCGACGGCGGTCAGTTCGTGCTCACCTTCGCCCAGCGGTTCGTCGGGCGTGAAGTGCCAGTCGCCGCTGTCATCGGCGGTGGTGCTGCCGAGCGGGTTGTCTTCACCGTCGTAAATCGTGACGACAGAACCGGCCTCGGCCTTGCCGTTAATCGTCGGCGTGGTGTCGCTGGTGGTGGCGCCGCCGACCGCGTCGGTGATAGTCGGGGCGTCCGGGGCAAGGGTGTCTACCGTCAGATCGAAGGCGGTAGACGTCGGACTGTTATTGCCCGCGGCGTCGGTGGCGATGGCGGTCAGCTCGTGTTCACCTTCGCCCAGCGGTTCGTCCGGGGTGAAGTGCCAGTCGCCGTTGTCATCGGCGGTGGTGCTGCCGATCGGGTTATCTTCGCCGTCGAAGATGGTGACCACCGCGCCCGCTTCGGCCTTGCCGTTAATCGTCGGCGTGGTGTCGCTGGTGGTGGCGCCGCCGACCGCGTCGGTGATGGTTGGGGCGTCCGGGGCGAGGGTGTCTACCGTCAGATCGAAGGCGGTAGACGTCGGACTGTTATTGCCCGCGGCGTCGGTGGCGATGGCGGTCAGCGTATGGTCGCCTTCGTCCAGCGGTTCATCCGGGGTGAAGTGCCAGTCGCCGTTGTCATCGGCGGTGGTGCTGCCAATCGGGTTGTCTTCACCGTCGTAAATCGTAACCACTGCGCCCGCTTCGGCCTTAAAGCCAGGTCAAACCAAGGTTTGTAAGAGCCTCAGCCACGTTTGTTAAGTCCGCTAAATTGGACTTTTTCATCAGCGCCTTTCCGGCCAAATCATAAGCTGATTTAACTGCCTTAGACGTTGCCGCAATACCTTCATCACTGCTGTTTACGGCGCTGCTTAATTTGGTTAGTCCAGAAGTTATCAGTGAGGCTGCGGGCGGAGTAACGTAGCGTTTTAACGTTTCGCCCTTGAGGGATTTATCTAAAATCCCCTGGCGAACCAGCATGAGATCGCTGCCGTTTAATTCACTCGCAGAATCGAGTTCTGAAAGCGTTAGTTTTTGTTCATCGAGCAGGGCAAGAAGAGCCTGCTCTTGTTCGAGAGTTAAGGCCATATTAGTTCCTTATATTATCGGATACCTATACTGAACATTTGAAAAATTGGAATACCTATAAAATAGAAAATTATTAATCAATAACTGACAAAAAATATTTATATCGACAGTTTTAAGCTAATTTCACTATATAATTAAATACGATATTTTTAACAGTAGTCTCTATATTCCCTGTCGTGTTTATAGTTATTGAGTGACCGTGACTACCAATCGCTATAGTGTGAGCATGGGAACCAATCGCCACCGTGTGAGTATGAGCACCAGCGCTATTTGTTGTTCTTGGTTCACTATATGTGTTCGCCCCACCTGTATATGGCCCAGCAGTATCCGACCCATTTCTTCCTTGAAGAGTATGAGTATGGTTACCCGATATATTCGTAGTTTTCGTTCCGTAATCAAACCACGACGTCGTCTTCGTCCCCAAATCCGTATTTGAAACGGTCGCCGTATGCGTGTGGGTCTTATTCCCATCCATCTCATACGAAAGCACATCCCGCCCGGCCTCCGGCTTACCTTTAATCGTCCAGCCTCGCATATCGGGCAAAACGCCGGACGGATAGGCCTTTGCCAGTTGAGGATAGAGCGCTTTATCAAACGCCTGTCCCACCATCGCCGCATAGCCTTCAGGGATAGTGTCGGACGGCCAAGGTATGGGGGCACCAACTGGGTAATCCAATGCACTTTTTGCCAGATCGTAAGCCTCTTTCACCGCCTTCGGCGTCGCCGCCATTGTTTCATCGTGACTATTAACATTGCTGTTTAGTTTTACAATACCAGACGTCGTCAATGACGCATCAGGCGGCATAACGTAGCGCTTTAACACATCGCCGGTTATCGATTTATCAATAATACCCTGACGCGTTAACATCAAATCGTCAGCGCCCAGCCCGGTGGCGGCGGGCAGCTCCGATAGGGTGGTTTTTTTCTCGCTGAGCAGCGCCAACAGCGCCAGCTCCTGTTCAAGGGTTAAGGCCATAGTATTTCCTTTGCGGTTTCCTGTAGAAAATCGCCGCTCAATGCCCAACGGCAGGTAGCCGCCGTCGGGCAATCGGAGATTGTTTGTTGTTCAAAAAGACTTTTAAGAAAGAAGAAATAAACTAGTCGGCAGGAAGTGCGGGCCAAGTGACACCGGGCGCAGCCTGAACGCCGACACGAGACAGCTTAACGCGGTAGGCCCGCCAGGCCTTCAGCATATCCTCATCGCCCTGTTCAGCCAGCCCCAGCTCAATTGCGTCGTTTAGCGTTTCAATCGCCGCGTTGGCTTTCTGTTCCAAATCGCGCTTTTGCCGAGCGGCGGCTTCAACCTCGGCCTGATGCTTTGCCGCTTCATCGGTTACCCAGTTATCGCCATTCCAACAATCAAAAGGCGTCGCTGGATGAAGTGTCGTTACGTCAGCGGGCAACGGCCCTAACATCGTGATCTCAATAGGTTTCTGAGTTTGGGTTGAATAGGCTTCTACACCACGATGATCCTCTACATATTCCCAATTATCATTGATTCGACAAACGGCAAAGCCGGGTTTCGCCGAAAGCGGGACATCAATACAGCTATAAGCAGGAATGCCCACACCAACAGAAACCCATTCATCCGACTCAAAAAGAAACTCTCCTGAATATGGGGCAACGTGATACAGATGAACAATTCCAGTTAATTTAGCAAAGCCTAAGTCATTAAACTGAACGTCCGCCATTATGCAGCCCTCACAATGTATAGGAACGCAACGTTGCGAGGACGGGTTTCGGCAGCCGCAGAGCCTTTCGTTAGCTGAATATCTGTACCAAAAGACCTAAAGTCCCCAATAGTTCCTACGCTATATGTCGACGACATTGAACCACCATCTCCAGCTCCGGCTGCTGGATATTGGATTACCCCATAATCGCCAGTCGTCATATTTTTTGTAAGCAAAGAAGCGGCGGCTCCAGTTCGCATTGTCAATCCATGTGCATGATTTTCCAATGCATCAGATTGCAAACTTAACACCTCCCGCCCCACATCCACCCCTCTCCCATCATCCCACCCGCGAATAAACTCCCCTCTCAAATCCGGCAGCACGCCCGACGGATACCCCTGCGCCAGCTCGGGATAAAGCTCTTTGTCAAACGCCGCGCCGTTGCACTTCAGGTAGCCTTCCGGCGCTTCTTCCATCGGGCAGGGGATCGGCATCCAGGCGGGGATCACGCGACTGGCCAGCGCTTCGCTCTTTTCCTTTAGCTCGTTGGCGTGGCGGTAAAGGTCGCGCATCAGCCAGTTCAGATACTGGGCCGGCAGCGGCATGCCGGGGGCGTCGCGGGTTTCCGGCGTGAAGCCGTTGCGCATAATCGCTTCCGGCAGCGGGACGACGTTAATCTGCCCGTCGGGGAAGACGATGTGCTTTTCTGCAAACGTAGTCATTGAAATACTCCAGGTAAACGGTATCCGTTATCGAACACCTCATAAGTTGTACTGACGGCCAATATGCCCTTGGCAGCGCGGATTTTGGCCCGATTGGCCAACAGCGGCGTTTTTGCCGGCACCATGCCGCTCAGGCGGGCGGAGCCGATGGGGTTGCTGCCGCTCACACTCAGGCCTTCGTTATTCACCTGCAGCTCGGCGTCGCCCTGCTCGTTCGACACGCTCAGGCCGGACGGATTCGACAGCCGCCCGGTGCGTAAAGGCTCGGTGCGACCGTAGCTGACGATAAGCGGTACGTTTTCAATCGCCGCCGGCGCGATGTCCTGCAGGATAGCCTGGCTGCCCTGCGGCACCGTCTTGCCGTTGGAAAACAGCAGCGCGCAGGCCGGGTAGCTTTCCAGATACTGAACCTCCGTCGCCTTGGTCAAAAAGCGAACGCCTTCAATCAGGTCCTGCGGCCTGGCGCGGGAGCTGTTGCTGAGGATGCGCGACTTGATGGCGGTGCGATACTCTTCGTCGCCGCGGCTTTGGCGAGCCACGCCGACGATATAGCCGCAGCCGTCGAGCTGAGCGCCTTCGGCGGTGTCGACCCAGCGCCGGTGCTTGATCGCATCCAAATCGTCGGATATCGCTTCCAGCGGCGCGACCATCGACTCCACCAGCCCTTTCACCTTCTCTTTGTCGTGAAACTGCCCGACCAGGCGCGACAGCGCGGTTTGTCTAAAAGGAATGGTCATAGGCCGATAACCTCCAGCCGGGCGTCGTCAAACACCGCCGTACTGCGCTTATCGATGGCGATGTTATCGCTGCCGTAGTCAGGCGATGCGTCCGGCGACTCGGTCACGGCGGCTTCAATGGTGATTTGTGAAAGCCCGGTGGTGTTGGCGTAAATCGGCCCCAGCATGCGCTGGAGGATGATGTCCTCACCGATACTCAGGGTTTCGCCATAGCTCATCACCGACCGCTTGATAGTGCTGATAACGTCCTGCGGCAGCGCCTCTTCGTCATACAGGCCGGTAACGCGCACGCGGATCCAGGCGTACTTTTGCGCTGCGCGCGAGAAGCAAATCCGCTGGCCGTCGCCGTTTTCATCCTTAACCAGCATGGAATTGGCGCCGTAGGTTTCGATACCGGCCGGCTTGTGCTTCCACAGCGCGTCGGCGACGCTTTGATCGCTGCCGCCCACCACCAGCGCTTCAAAGGCGTGCGGCGGAATGCCGTCTTCCGAGGTTTGGTTGGTTCGGTTCTCAAAGATCCGCACTTCGCTAACGCCGGACACGTCCTGAATCAACCGCGCGCGGATGGCCTTCACGGTCGCGGAACCCAGCGACTGGCGGGACTGCTCAAAGCGGGTGCGCAGCTCGGTGTCGCTCTCCCGTTCGCGCCCGGTAACGCCTTCAATCAGGTTACACACTTCGTCCCAGCCGCTGCGCGGCGTGACGATCTCCCGCAGAGCCCCCTGCGGCAGCACCTTACGCCCTTCGTTCATCGCCACAAAGCGGGCGGGAGAACCAATGCGGCTAAACTGCATCCGCTCGCCGACCGAAAGGGCGAACGGCGTAACGCCGTCGGCGGCAAAGACCCTGAGGCTCTTATCCTTAACCTCGTAGCGAATCGCTTCAGGATTGAGCTGTTCGCCAAGCCCTGAGGCTATCTCTTCCAGCGTCGCGTTTAGGCCGCTCACGTAGCTGATAAGCGTACCGTTCACGTTAAGCACGTAGTCCGCGCCGTTTTGCACCGCCACGTCAATCAGCGTATCAATGGCGTTTGCCCGGCTGATAACGGCGTCCAGCACGCTCTGATAGCGCTGAACGCCGTCAGAGGCCTGTGCGCCGCTTTTCAATAGCGTCGATTCGCGACCATACACGGCGGCGATCGTCCAGGTCGCCGTCGCGGCAAATCGGGTAATGCCGACGTAAGACACGGCGCCGTCCAGAGATACGCCTTCGGCGCTGAACGGATACATGGCGTGGTAGGTGTCCTGCGCCTGCTCGTAAATGTTGGCCAGCGCCTCGGCCCAGATGCCCTCCAACTGGCCGATAACCGAATCTGGCTGCGTGTTGATGGGGCCGAAGCGGTTAATCAGCAGGCGGTCATACTCTTTTTTTAGTTCGGCCAGCCTCTTAACGGCATAGCCCTCTTTTGTTAAAGCCATTTTTAGTTACCTTTGTAGCTGACCAAACCATAAGGCGTTTTGACGGCAAACTGCACTGTCAGTAAGCGCGTCTGCCGGTCAAAGTCATAGTTGAATTGAGCAATCTCCCGTACGCCGTCCACCTCAAGAATACTGTTTTTGAGGGCGGCCAGCGCGCCGTTGAGAGTTATCTGCTTGCCTAAGATCTGTTGAAGATACGGCGTGCCGAAAGCGGTATTTAAAAACCACTCTCCGCGCCACAGCTTCAGCTTTATCTGTAGCTGCTGATGCACCCGTTCGGCGCCGTCTACCCAGGTCAGATCGTTACGACGCAGGTCGAGATCGCCTGAGGCGTCAAGCTTTAGATCGATCATTGCGCGGGTCCCGTCGATGGCCCATCGTGTTCACGGTGGGTGTGTTGAATAAGAGAAATGCCGCTGCCCTGAACGTCGCCGGTGGCTTTGACCGTACCGTTGATGGTGGCGCCGCCGCGCCCGGACATGCCGGACTGATAGCTAAGCTGCCCAACGGTTGTCAAAAGCCCCTTGTTCATCGTCTCCGGCGTGGTGATTTCGACGCCGGCCGGCGCGTTGATCAAAAGCTTCCCGTCCTCGGTCAGAGCCACGTAGGCATCATTGAAGTAAAGCTGCATCTGGTCGTTTTCCGCACCGCGTTCAGTCGCCGCGCCGAATCCGCCGACGATGCAGTAGGCGTCGTTAAGAGAGAAGCGCCGCTCGTCGTCGCTGCCGTCCACCGCCTGCTGGCAGAACACCAGCAGACACTTGTCCCCTGGGCGTACCGGCCCCTTCACGCCCGCTTTGTCGCCGGCGAAGCGGGGCCACATGACGGGGACGTTGGGGATGACGGGGTAAGCGACCTGACTGCCGTCGTTAAACCGCTTTTGCGGAATGGGCTTTACGCTGGCGATGCCCGCGCTGTAGCTCTCAATAATACCGTCAACGGCCGTATTGATTTGGCTATTCTCGGTCTGAATCAGCGACTGGAGCGCCTGGAGTAAATTACTGTTTTCAGCCATGTGTTCTCCTTAGTCTACCGCTTTGAGCTGGCATTCCGTCAGCCACTCGCCCTGGTGGCTATCGCCGCTGTGCGTGACGGTTTCGGCGCGAAAAAACATTCTCGGCCGTTCAGTGGCGTCGGCATCGACCATCGGGTCCAGCGACAGGACGTGGCTTTCAAGCCCCACGTAGCAGCCCGGATAAAGGCGAGGCTGCAAAAGGCACTTCACGTTGTAGCCGTCTATTTGAAAATGCTCGCCTTCCTTTCGGCTCTCCGACAGCACCATGCCGGACGGCGGCGAGCTTTCCCCCTGAGACTGCTTGCGCGTGGAGTCCACCACCCGCTCGGGCACGCCGATCAGGCCGTTATCGGGCGTCAAAACGACAATCTCATCGCCGGAAGGATTGCTCTTATCCAGAATTTGAATTTCGTTATTTTGAATTGACCAGGTCAGCCCCAGATAAAGGCAAACCTCGTTCATTGCCGTTTCGGCCTTTCCGCAAAATGAATATCCTCGCAAATAGGCTTTATCAGTAATGCTTTTGGGCAGCGGCTTGACGGGAATAGAGAATGACGCCATTACGTCGTCAAGCACGCTCAGCGCTGAAGTTCCCGGCGAATAGCTAAGAGAAATTTTGGTGTCTCTTAACGCCAAAATGCCGTCGCGTACGGACAGTTCGGTAATAATGTCGTTGCCTTCACTAACGGTCCAAGCGCTGACCACCGAACCAGTAAAAATCGTCACCGCTCCGATATCGTGCTCATAGCCCGCTTTGAAGATGACGTTATTATTGACCCGCTCAACGACGCTGCGGGTCTGTTTATTCATGTTATAGATTTTTAAGGTCAGCTTATTAGCCGCCTTGTCATTATCTTTTTCAATTGAAAAAGAAAAGCGTAAGTCGCGAATAATAACGGCCTCACCGCTAGGCTCGCCCACGATTAATTCAGCGACACGGTTAAATAACATATCGCTATTCCTTAATAAGAAAAATTCAGGCGTTGTAGTTATTTATAGTTACGATAGAGCAGTAGATGATCGTTTCCTAAAGAATCAAAATCAGGGCGTTCTTTTCCACTGTTGTTATCATAAAAAATAAAGTCTCCGGCGGGAGACTTGAGGTTATATCTTGCGATAAGCGGTATATTTTTAACTAACTTAACGCCGCTGATAATAAGCTCTCTATTCCGTTGGTAAATATTCATTGACCAATAGCCGTGAAGCTCATTCCAAATAACTCGCAGTGAAAAAGTTTCACCGTCCAGCGTCACGTCCAGCCGTTGATCCGCCTGACCCGCAATGAGAGGGATTTTGATGTATTGCGCCATAGAGCACTCCGTTTATTTGTCCCAGTCCTGCCGGCCAGTATCCACGGTTTGACAGCCATCTGGTCCGCAGGTGCCAAACTGATAGGTGCTGTCGGCATCGGCCTCAATGTCCTGGCTAACCGGTTCTGTCGGCACCTTTCCCCGATTCGCTTCTGACGACGACTGGCGAGAAGAACTTTCCGACTCCGCGTTTTCCGAACTGATCCCTGCGTCTTCCGAGCTCACCAGCATGGTGGACACGCAGCGTACGTGCGTAAACGTCGCGTTAAACTCAATGCTCTCCCCCGACTCCGGTGAACGAGGAATGCTCAGGCTGGTCAGCACCATATCGGAATAAATTTTATACTGGGTATAAACCGTCATTGGGCGCTTGTCTTCCATCAGCGCATAGAGCTTATCGAACGCCTGCTGAACCGGAGACTCCAGGCTTAAGCCATCCGCCATTCGGTCAAGCAGCGTTCCAAGCTTGCCCCTGACGGAGGCGTTGCTAATAATGCCGTTTATCTGCAACGTATCCGGCTCGCGCTGAACGTGATCGCTTACGGGTTCGCCCTTTTCCACTGGGTTACTGGTAGTCTGCGCCGTCCAGCTATGGGTTTCGCTGGTGATCACTTCAAACTCCATATTAAAGAAATCACCGTCCAGCGTGACGACGCTGTTTTTGTTATTTAAGTACTTCGCCAAAACGCCCCATATGTTGCTCATCAGGTCATCCCCCCATTAACATCGCGAACCAGTTTCCGATTGCCTTCCTCGGCACCTTTAACAACGGCCTCTTTAAGCGAGTTAGCAAGCTCTTGAGGCGAGCTGGCGGTAACCTGCAGATTGATTTGCTGATTGCTGGTAATCGATGGCTGATTGCTGGTCGTCACTGCAACGGTCTGTGCCGCGGACAGATTGGGCAAACCCAGATTGCCGTCGGCAACCATTTGTTGCAGCCCCGGTTCGGGTTTCGCCAAGCGCCTGGAGACATTACGAACACCGTCGCCAGCGCTTTTTCCCGCTGGTTCTTCCGCCTTTTCCTCGTCGTCGCCAAATCCAAGCCAGCCCATAATTTTCGAACCGGCCGCCATAAACGGGTCAACAATATAGTCAAAGGCTCCCTTAGCCATTTCAGCAAAACCGTCGACAACGGTCATCAGGCCAGAAAACAGCTGTTCAAAACCGGCTTTGATCTTTTCACCATCCATTTCGAAAAGACCGCTGAATATCTCGCCGATCCCCTGCCCCATTTCACCGATACCGGAGAAGACGGCTTTAATGCCTTCCCACACCTGCATCAGCGAAGCCAGATAGTTTTCCCAAGGGCCAATCAGGCTGCCGATATAGGAGTCTTCGCCGCTGATCCAGCGATAGGCGTCGTACAGTGCAATGACCAGTCCAATAAGAAGCGTGAGCGGCCAGCTCATACCGGCAAGAGCCGGTATCAGTCTCATAAGACCCGCTCTGGCAATCGTCATCACGGGACCAAATTTTCCCATAAGAGACAACAACGTAGACAGTACCGGCCACGCCTTTCCGAGCCAGGAGATAACGCTGATAATAGAGAGAAGCGTTTTACCGGCAAATACCGCGCCGATAATGCTGCCGATGGCCATCAGGGCATTGTCTACGCCGCCGCATTTGACGATCAGCCAGTCGATAGACCTCTCAACCAGGTCAAACCCTTTGATAAACAGATTGGAGATTTTGGTAATCAGGCCACTTTTATTCTCCAGCGCAAAAAGCAGCTCGTCCCAGCGGTTACCAACTTTGGTTACCGCGTCGTCCCACTTCATCGGCAGGCTATCAACGCCTTTTTGCAGACTGGGCGCCGCTTTTTTCAGCCCTTGTTCAAGCTGAACGCCGGTTATCTTCCCCTGCTTCGCCATGGCCAAAAGCTGCTTGCTCGACATTCCTATACCATGGGCTAAATCACCCAAGGTTTTCTCACTGAGCTTTGAAAGAAAGCCGCCCATCGCTTCGGCATCGATCTTCCCTTTTTTGAAGGATGAAGACAGTGCGCTCAGCGCCGATGCCTGTTCTTCTGAACTTCCCGTCCCCAGCCTGAGCGCGTTGGACATCGCGTTTAACGTATCGGTTACCGCTTTAGGTGATTTGAGCAGGGACTTGCTGTTTTTCGCCAGCGCCACATAGGCGTCGCCATAAGCCTTCATTGGCATACGCGCCTTATTGGCTTCCTGAGTTAAAAAATAAATGCCGTCAGCCGAGTCGCAAAAGACCTGAGGAAGTCCCTTAATCCTCTGTTGCAGCGTCTGCAGCTCGCCTGCACTTTTTGCCATCGCCGTTAAAGACAGCTTGCCGCCGAACCAGCCGTTGAGCGTCGAAAACCCTTTCTGCACCTTACCGGAAGCAGCTGAGATCTTCTCCGCCCACGACTGAGTCTTCTTTTCTGACTCCTGAAGCTTGGCGTTGATTTTTCCAACGCGCACGCTAATCACGTTAACGGCTTTTGATGAAATTAGACGATTCTCAATGTTGACCTGAGAAATCTTCTGATTTACTACCGTTATTTGCTTAACGATTTTCTCCAGCGTTACCGACAGCGAGTTATAGATGGCGATATGATTTGACGATATTGTCGCCTGAGCACTCATTTACGGCTCTCCTGTTGCGCCTGGAGCTGCATGTCTTCACGCATATCCAACAGCGCATTGATTTTTAACAAATCTTCTACGCAAACCGCGCCGGACTTAACGGCCTCCAGCGTGACCAGATTGGCCATGATAGGCCGCCATATCCACAGCTCTTCCTAAAGAGAAGGACACAGTTCACCGCAGCCGTCGCTCTCGGCTACTGCTGTTCGACCTCGGTATCGAGGGCGCCAAAGCGGCTGCCCAGCTGCTCGATAAAAGGGGCAAAGTTAAGCTTTAACACCTCCCATACCAGCAGATAAAAGTCGAGCAGGTTATCGACGGTAAAGCAGAGGTTCATATCGGTCGGCGAGGCGATCTTGCGCTTGTTCTCCACTGAGTAAGTCCCTGCTGCCGCTAAAATGGGAAACAGCACATCTTCATGGGTTTTCTCATCCAATCCGGAGAAAAGCTCAAGAATAGAAGCGCTTTGAACGCCGCTCTCCCGTCCGATAAGCGCAAGCCCTGGAGCAACGATAGATTTAAGCTTCAGCAGTAGACGCCCGGCGTCAAACGCATTCATTTTCCCCGCGGTAAATTCGCGATTGCCGATAATAAAGGTCTCAACGTGCATCTGTTTTCTCCATAGAAAAGGGGGCATATGCCCCCGGTAACGAAATTTAAACGATAAAAAAGCGCCGTTTGGCGCCGGTCAGTCATCCGCCGCTTAAGCTATTCAGTTTCCGCCGACGAACAGCTTCAGGTCAGCGCATTCAAACGTCCAGGTGCGATCGCCAATAGAATCGCCGAACGCCAGCTCGGGAACCGCCTTCAGCCACGCCTGGCCGGCAGAGCACAGCGTTGTGCCGTTGCCGTCAGTGACGCTGATAGGAAGAACCGGAGAGCCGTCTTCGTTAAAGTTATCGACATAGAAAAGCTTGGAAAGCTCGTCGTTTACGCCGCTGGTTTGCAGTAGCTTGATCTCGATAGTCCCGCTTTTGTTCGCGCTGCGAACGCGCGCGACGCCGCCGTCGATGCCTACTTTGGTGGTGTAAAGTTCAGCGGTACGCTTCACCGAAATAGCATCCCCATCGCTGAAGCCGGAAATCAGTACCGGTCCAACGGTCACAAACACCTGATCGCCTTTGTAAGTGCCAGTTAATTCTGCTGCCATCGTTTATTGCTCCTGTTAGCGATTAATTACTGTAGTTCGTACGACAGATTGCCGTCGATGTTGGTTAAATGAATAGCGCCGGCCAGGCGAGCGGAGAACGACAGGTTCAACACGCGGGCAGCCTTGTCCTGGAACGGAACTTCGACGCTCCGAGGATAGGTCACAACAAAGCCTTTAACGCTGTTGCCGTCGGCGTCGATTTCGTCCGGCGCGATGCCGCCGACGCGCTGGCCTTCCGTCAGGCAGCCTGTCAGGTTGTTGACGATAAGCGCAATGCCGCCGTCGGTATAAGGCACCTTGTTGCGGTTGATCATCAGCGTGCTCAGGCTGGTCTGGATGGTGTCGGCCAACCAGTCGCGGAAGCGGATAACGTCAACCCATTCGCCACTGACCACTTTGCCCGGCGTCGTCAGGTAGATTTGCGGCGCAAAGCGCTCAAAGGTGTTGCCACCCTTCTTCACAATGGTCTGCTGTTCGGTCGCACTCCAGTCGGAGGCCTGAACGCCGGAAAGCTGCTTAAGCGCCCAGGTTTCGCCGCCCGGCGCGATGGTAAAGCAGCGCCCCATCCAGGCCATTTCCAGATACTGTTCGGCGGCGTGCTTATCGACAATCACCGCCGTGCGCAGGAAGCGTTTGGCCATCAGGCGAGACAGAATGTCTGCCGAATTGGACGCGTCGGTAATTTGCGCATCGGCGCTGGAGGTAAAGAAGATCTTGGTTTGCGTCTCGGCCCACTCTGCCGCCGCCATTTGTAAATCGGCATCGCGCTTGGTCAGCGCAAAGCCGTACCAGTTGGCGTCTTCAGACTGGATAGCGCTAAGCTGTACGCCCAGAGAAGCGGCATCGACCGCGCCTTCAGCGCTAACGTCCAGACGGCCTACTTTACACATCTGCGGACGAGGCGTTTGGCTAAACACCGCCTGCAGCGCCTTCAATACCTCAGCCGGCAGATTGTCCTCGACCGCCGCGTTGTAATCCTGATACACGCGAACGCGCTCGGAGAAAGCCGTCAGCGGCGCCACAATCATCGGAACGCCAAACACGCCGCGCGCAACGCTGGTCGTACTCAGAGCAATATTTACGTTCACAATTTGATTCAGAGAACCCATTGTTTTACCTCGTTATGTTAAAAGTAATATCGCCGCCGTCGGTGGCGGCATGAACACGCTCAATGACGCTCACGGCGTCCTTGATTGTCACGGAGTAGTGGATGAAAAAGCTCAAGTAGGTTTCTGAATTCGGCGTCCACTGGGCGTCTTCCTTCATTTCCGTCTTAAGCTGCGGGCTCCCCTCTACCCCAATTTGCGCCAGCTGAAAACGCTCTGACACAGAAACTCTTCTGAACCCGTCAATAACCGGCATCAGCGCCTCAACCGGGTCGCAGCCCGTGCAGTGAATGGCAATCTCTGCGCGCCGCTGGCCGCGAATAAGCAGGTTGCCTTCGTCATCGACGGACTTTGCCACCTCATCGCCCATGCCTAACGCAGTAAGAGAAACGACGCTCAGCTCCGCGTACGCAGACGACGGAGGAGCTTCCCCTTTTGCGATCAGGCTGACGCTCAGCAAAGGCTGTAACAACGCCTTTAACCGCTGTTCAATGGTTGTTGCCATGGAAACCTCAGAAATGAACAGAGTGAGAAAAAGAAAAAGCCCCGCAAACGCGGGGCCCAAGTGCAGTACGCCAACGAAGGCTAAACGTCGGACACGTTAGGCTTATCCCCTTTTTATCCATCGTCGCCCAGACAGACTGGAAGCACCCGCGCAAGCGCCGACGCATTCTTTAGTCCTTCGCCCCATAGGGAAAAGCGCGTACCAAAAAATCCTAATCCTGTCTTCCTACGCCTAAAAAGCAAAAGGCCCACATCAAAGATGCGGGCCTTGCTTAACAACGTTTAAGATACAGTTTTATGACTTTATAGTGGTTACTATACCTGATAATCAGATTGAATCAACCCTTTTTAGTTGTTTTTTTCACAACCAAAACAATAGTCAGGGTTATGCAAGCTAAAGTAGCCTGAATATTACCGCAGGCGTTCAATATTCCGAATGCCCAGAAGCCGCTCGTTACACTGCTCAATCACCGCCAGCAGCTCGGCAACGTACCCTGGATAATCACCGTAGTTCTTCACGCGGTACTCCGGGGCCAGGCAGGGTTGCAACAGGCTATCTGGCATCGGCAGCGGCATTGACGGCAGAGACTCTTTCACACAGCCGCAGAGTAACAGCATCAGGAACGCGCTGACCGGCACACGGAACGGTGCGCTGAGCTTCGTCCAGCTCGGTACGAAGTCGCCCCGCCTCGCGGTCGCTTTCATTTTTTTTCTTCGCCACATCGTCCAGCACCTCCTGAATTTGCGCATATTGGCGCCTTAACCCTTCCACGCTGGCTCTTTCAACTTTCAGTTCGCTTTCGGCCAGTTCCAGCTTTGCGCCAAGCGATTTCATCTGGCCGAAGGCCCACCAAACGACAATGCCCAGAAGAACAATCACGACGCCGGGCGCGGCATGCCTAATCAGCGCATTCATGATTCAAACATCCTCTTTTCTAACCGCCGCCGCCGCTCTAGCCCAGCAAGGCGCTTGCCGTTGGCATAAACCCAACGGAAAAACTCCTCTGCGGCGCCGGCGTAATCCCGAGCGTTAAGCTTACGCAGCAGCGTGGAAGTGCTCAGCGCACGCGTCCCGCAGTTAAAGGCAAAAGAGACCAGCGCATCAAACTGCCCCTGCGTCAGAGGGACGCGAACCAGAATGCGGACGTCTTGCTCAACGCGCACCAAATCCGCCTTTAGGTAGCGTTCAGCCTGCGCCGAGGAAATTTCATCGTTGGGCCTCACGCCCGAAGTGTGGCCGTAGCCGATGGTCCACACGCCGGCCGGGCACAGGTAGGCCTTCAGGCGGCAGGACTCAAAAGACTTGATAAGATCGACGCCCTGCTGACTAATCATCATGTCGCACTTCCCCCAAACGCTTTAGGAAGCGCTTTTCCAGCAGCTTAATAAACTCTGCGCCGGACCACCCGGCCAGCCCCGCCGCACCGCCGGCAAACTCGGCCGCCCAGTGGTAATAGCTGGCCGCCAGCAGCACCATGGCGCCGGTAAACACGGCCACGATGGCCTGAAGAAAAAGAATCGACCAGCGAAACTCCTCTCCGTTCAGGATCCTATAGGCATAGCTCGCCACGGCGCCCAGCAGCGTCATAACCAGAACCAGAACGTGGCTTATCACGTTATAACTTTGTAATTCTTTCATTGGCATGGAGTTCCCCCGTATAAAAAGCACAAAAAAGGGCCTCCAAAGGAGGCCCTGAATGAACGCATAGTCATTGAATCAAGCCTGAACTCAGGCGCTCGACATGGACAGGCGCGATAGCGCCATAACAAAAAAGCCCACGGATAAGTGGGCTTTTAAACTCGGTGTCTGGATATATAAAGGTGACTTTATAGTGCTTACTATACCTGATAATCAGATTGAGTCAACTATTTTAAGTTGTTTTTACAACTTTTATTTTTTACTTTCTATCATACAAATGCCGCCCAGTGCGGCGGCATTTGATAAAAATCGTGATGATAAATTGCTGTGAAAAATCACTTTCCTATACGGAAAGAACCTCCCCCGTCTGAACGAAAATCTGCCCGGCGATAAACGCCTCGGCAATGCGTAGGATCCCCGCAACGTAGCTCTGCGCTTTTCCAAGCTGCTTGGCCAGCTTGGTTTGACTAATGCGATAAACATAGTGTGCAATCACCAGCTTATAAGCCAAACTGTCGAAATGGCGCAGCCCGGCGACGGCGGAATCCACCACCATCCCCTGCTTGTCATCGGAACGAAAAAGCGTCGAAGACTCTCCCGGTAAAGACGCCTGAAAGGTGACGTTAACCTTCGCATATTCCGTACCTACGCCGCAGCGAGCCCAGTTGCCCCACATCTCTAATGTCGTTTTAATACTGTCCATTATCCCCCCGAAAATAACAACAATAAGTTGTACAACTATAGTAATCGATCATTATCGGTTGATCAACACAAATTAGTTGTTATAGTAGAGTTCTATTTCGCTGTATTTTCCCAAACCGATTACATCAAAGAGAATGCCTATGCAAACGTTAGCAGAACGCGTCGCCTGGAGGCGCGAACAGTTAGGCTTAAGTCAAAAAACGCTGGCGGAAAAAATCCGGGTGAGCCAGCAGTCGATTAATAAAATAGAGTCTGGGCAAACCAAGGCGCCGCGTAATCTGGATAAGCTGGCCGAGGCGCTGAGCGTACCGCCCCAGTGGCTGATGTTCGGCGACGAACACGTCAAGGTCAAATCCGCTGAAGTGTATGACTCGGAAATTAAGGCCAGCAGCCTGAAGGTCGAAGAGTGGGAATCCATGAACCACGACAGGGACGAGTTTGTAGAAGTCTCGATGCTTAACGTCGAGGCCGCCTGCGGCGATGGCGCAATGGCGGAGAACGAGCATGAAATTTATGCGCTGCCGTTTCGCCGCTACACCCTGCGCAGGATGGGCGTCAACGCGCGCAACGCGCGCGTAGTCAGAGTTATTGGCAACAGCATGGCGCCGATGCTGAGAAGCGGCGACGTGGTTGGTATCGACACGGCTAATAATTCGCCTATCATCGATGGCGACCTCTATGCTATCCGTGACGGCAACCTGATCCGCGTGAAGCAGCTAATTCCTCGTCCGGACGGCGGTATTATTATTAAAAGCTTTAATAATACCGATTATCCTGACGAACATTTGAGTCGGGAAGAATTTGAACAAAGAATTCACATCATAGGGCGAGTATTCTGGTCCTCTACACTTTGGTAACACCCTGTTTACACCCACCCTACGCGCCGCGATCCCATGCGGCGCCGCCTTTCCCTCGGAAACGCCGCACCACGTTTAATCTTTTCAGAATATTTCTCGCTGTATATCAATAAAGTCGCAAAAAAACGTTGCAAACACGTTGTAATGATGCATTAAATTAATCAACACACATTAATCATCTTAAAAAATTAAAACAGATAATATTTACTAGTAAGTAATAATACAGCTATAATACAACGATACAAAAAAGGAGAAGAGCGCACATGGGAAGTTCATTTACACCAACGGAAGACATTTTAAACCTATATTTATCTATACAGGACGATTTTCCTTACGAGGAGATTCACCTGACCCGCCTCAGTATGCATACCTATGCAAAACTGCTTGAATACCGGAATAAAAACTTCAAAACCTTGGGTATCAATGAAACCCTCTTTATGGCGTTAATTATTCTGAATACTCAGGAAGACAAGTCGATACAACCATCGGAACTCAGCCTGGCGCTAGGCTCATCAAGAACGAACGCAACGCGCATTGCCGACGATCTTGAGAAGAAAGGTTGGATCGTGCGTAAAGAGAGCGATCGAGATCGCCGCTGTCTGCATCTGTTCCTGACTCAGGCGGGACAAGACTTCCTAAACAGCCTTCTTCCACAGCAAAACGCCAATCTGTTAAAGATTTGGTCGGCGTTTTCCAAAGAAGAACGCGAGCAGCTGGACCTCTTGAACCGCAAGCTGCTAACGCGTTTAGAGACTCTTGACCCTGCATAACGGTTGTTTTTAACCTTCATACCGGGCTGTGCCTCTTAACGGCTTTCACTTAGCAAACCGTTAAGAAGCGCAGCCTTAGCGTTTTTATCATTTAGCTAAATATGCGTTTATTACGCACAACGATAAATAACTGCATCATTTTCCTGCCCTATCGTTTGATTTGCTTATAAACTATAGCGTTCACGAACACGTTGTATAGCCCGTTTTTGGCTTTCTCCAACCGCTCTATCAAAGGTGATATCGAATGTCCGCGGATACTTCAGCCCCGCAGCCCAATAAGAAAAAACGCTCACGTAAGCTGGCCATGTGGATTGCAGCCACGCTGTTTATCGTCGCCGGCGCGGGTTATTCCATTTACTGGTTCGTCGCTCTTCGCCATCACCAAACGACGGATGACGCTTACGTAGCGGGCAACCAGGTGCAGGTGATGTCGCAAATTTCAGGCAACGTCACGGCTATCTACGCAGACAATACCGATAAAGTTAAAAAAGGCGACGTGCTGGTCATGTTAGACCAAACGGACGCCCGGCAGGCCTTCGAGCGGGCGCAAACGGCGCTGGCCAACAGCGTTCGCCAGACGCACCAGCTGATAATCAATAACCGTCAGCTTAAGGCCAATATCGAGCTTAAAACCACAGCCCTCAATCAGGCGCTGGCAGACTTAAACCGCAGAGAAACGCTGGGCAAAACCGGCGCTATCGGTAAAGAAGAGCTGCAGCACGCCAGAGACGCCGCGGCCAGCGCCCGCGCCGAGCTGGAAGTGGCGATGCAACAGTATCATTCAAACAACGCGCTGGTATTGGGCACGCCGCTGGAGCAGCATCCTTCCGTTCTTCACGCCTCGTCGCAGCTGCGTGACGCCTGGCTGACGTTGCAAAGAACTAAAATCGTTGCCCCGGTAGACGGCTACGTCTCTCGTCGGAGCGTACAGGTCGGCGCACAAATCACGACCAACACGCCGCTCATGGTCATTGTTCCCGCCGAGCGGGTTTGGGTTGACGCCAACTTCAAAGAAACCCAATTGGCCAACATGCGCATTGGCCAACCGGTTAAGGTTATCAGCGACTTTTACGGCGAAGACGTGGTTTATAAAGGCACCGTCGTCGGTTTGGACATGGGAACAGGAAGCGCGTTCTCGCTCCTGCCCGCACAAAACGCCACCGGCAACTGGATCAAGGTCGTTCAACGTCTTCCGGTCAGAATCGCACTGGATCCGGAGCAGGTAGCACAGCACCCGCTGCGCATTGGGCTGTCGATGGACGTCACCGTTGACACGGCGAATCAGGAAGGAGACGTTCTGGCGAAGACGCCGAGGAACGAAGTGGTCTACCAAACTGACGCGCTGACCCACTCGCTGGCCCCTGTCGATAAGCTTATCGCGGAGATTGTGCGCACTAACGCCGGGCAGCCTGAGACCAAATGAAAACGCCCGCAGCGCCGCTAGAGGGCGCCAAACTCGGCTGGATCACGCTGGCGCTTGCGCTGGCGACCTTTATGCAGATTTTGGACTCAACCATTGCCAACGTCGCTATTCCCACAATTTCCGGCGATCTTGGCTCTTCCCTGTCGCAGGGAACCTGGGTCATTACGTCTTTCGGCGTCGCCAACGCGATTTCTATCCCGCTCACCGGCTGGTTGGCCAAACGTCTGGGCGAAGTCCGCCTGTTTATGGCCGCCACCATTCTGTTCGTCGTTGCGTCATGGCTGTGCGGCATGTCGCACAGTCTGGAAATGCTGATCGCGTCTCGGGTGCTGCAAGGTCTGGTGGCGGGCCCCATCATGCCGCTGTCGCAGAGCCTGCTGTTAAATAACTACCCTCCTCTTAAGCGCAGCATGGCGCTGGCGCTGTGGTCGATGACCGTGACCGTCGCCCCCATCTTTGGCCCAATACTCGGCGGCTGGATCAGCGACAACTACCACTGGGGATGGATTTTCTACATCAACGTGCCGGTGGGCGTCGCGGTTGTCGCTATCACCTGGCTCATCCTTAAGGACAGAGAAACCGCTACTGAAATCAAGCCGATTGATACCGTAGGGCTCGTGCTGCTGGTGGTCGGCATCGGCTGTTTCCAGATGCTGCTCGACCGGGGAAAAGAGCTGGACTGGTTTGAATCGACGGAGATTATCACGCTCTCCATCATTGCGGTTGTCGCCATTACCTTCCTCATCATATGGGAGCTGACGGACGACCATCCGATTGTCGATCTTTCTCTGTTCAAATCGCGCAACTTCACCATTGGCTGCCTGTGCACCAGCCTGGCGTTTATGCTGTATATCGGCTCGATCGTTTTGCAGCCTCAGCTTTTGCAGGTAGTCTTTGGCTATACCGCCACCTGGGCCGGGCTTGCCGCGGCGCCAATCGGGCTGATACCGCTGATGCTGGCGCCGGTCATCGGCAAATACGGCCCCAAAATCGACCTCCGTCGTCTGGTAACGTTCAGCTTTATCGTTTACGCCGCCTGCTTCTATTGGCGCGCCTATACCTTTGAGCCCCAAATGGGGTTTGGCGCCGTCGCCTGGCCGCAGTTCGTTCAGGGCTTCGCCGTCGCCTGCTTCTTTATGCCGCTGACGACCATCACCCTTTCCGACGTGGAGCCGTCAAAAATCGCCGCCGCTTCCAGCCTGTCGAACTTTCTAAGAACGCTGGCGGGATCGGTCGGTACGTCGATCACCACAACCGGATGGACCCAGCGCGAGTCGCTCCACCACACGCACCTAACGGAAGCGATTACGCCCTATAATCCGATAGCGCAGCAGACCTACGACTCGTTGGAAAAGCTGGGAATGAGTTCAACTCAGGCTTCCGCCTACCTCAACAACCAGATAACCAATCAGGGCCTGATTATGTCCGCTAACGAGATTTTCTGGCTCAGCGGTGGGATATTTCTCGTTCTGCTGCTGTTCGTCTGGTTCGCCAAGCCGCCGTTCATCATCGGCGGAGGTAGCGCTCGCCCCAGCGGCGGCGAACATTAGCGGAATAACCCACAAAAAACCCCGCCGTTCGGCGGGGTTCGTTTAATCAAACGGTCACGCTTTCACAGCCTACCCAATCGGTAAGCCATTGCGACGTTTCTAGCGGTCATTTTCACGTTGTCCGCCGCCTGCTTGAGGGCATCGTCCAACGAAGTGATTTTGTACAGCACGCTAAAGACGGCATCCAGCCCGTGCTGATAAACCACCTCAACGTCGCTGCTCAGGCTTCCGGCGATAGCAATCACCGGTTTGCCGTAGCGCTTAGACACGCGCGCCACGCCAATTGGCACCTTGCCGTTAACCGTTTGGCTATCGATGCAGCCCTCGCCGGTAATGACCAGATCCGCATCTTTAACCGCGTCGGCAAGGCCAACCGCCTCAGTGACGATCTCTATGCCGGGTCGAAGTTCCGCCCCCAAAAACGCCAGCAGCGCAGCCCCCATGCCGCCCGCCGCGCCGGAACCCGGCACGTCGTTGACGTCCTGCCCCAGGTCGCGTTTAATCGCCTGCGCATAGTGCAGCAGGTTCGCGTCCAGCGTGGCTATCATCTCCTGCGTTGCGCCCTTCTGCGGGCCAAAGATGGCGGATGCGCCCTGCGGCCCGGTCAATGGATTGGTCACGTCGCAGGCCACCTCAAAGCGGCAGGATTTAATGCGCTTGTCCATACCGCTGACGTCTATCCTGTCCAGCCTGGCGAGCTCTGCGCCGCCGAAGCCTATCTCTTTACCCTCTTTATCGAGCAGCTTTGCGCCCAGCGCCTGCACCATGCCGGCGCCGCCGTCATTGGTTGCGCTGCCACCGATGCCGATAATGCAGTGAGTCACGCCGCGATCCAGCGCCTTGGCTATCAGCTCTCCGGTACCGTAAGAGGTTGTCACCATTGGATTACGTCGGCTAACCGGCACCCTTTCCAGACCGCTGGCTGCCGCCATCTCAATAATGGCGTAACGCTCATCGCCGGACAGGCCGAGGAAAGCTTCTCCCTGTTCGCCTAATGGATCGGTCACGTCTACAGTAAGAATCGTTCCTGACGTAGCGGCTACCATCGCGTCAACGGTACCCTCTCCCCCGTCAGCAACGGGCAGCTTAACGTACTGCGCATCGGGGAAAATCTCACGGAACCCGGCCTCAATCTGCCGCGCAACGTCCAGCGCGCTCAGGCTCTCTTTGTAGGAATCCGGTGCGATGACTATTTTCATAACCTGTCCATATAAAAGATAACTAAATGACCAGAGTAATACGTTCCGTTAGCGCCGCGGACGCGCTTGCCCGCGGCACGGCGTCATTACCGGGCGACTTCCACTTTCGCCAGCTTCTCGTAGTAGCGAGCCAGAGCGCTGTGATCGCACGTCCCCATATCGTCCGCTTTCAGCGCCTGCATCATTTCCATCACGGCGGCGGTCAACGGCAGCTGAGCGCCTACGCCGTGGGAAGTATCCAGCGCGTTAGCCAGATCCTTAATGTGCAGATCGATGCGAAAGCCCGGCTTAAAGTTGCGATCGAGCACCATTGGCGCCTTCGCATCCAGTACCGTACTGCCCGCCAGGCCGCCGCGAATGGCCTGATAAACCAGCTCAGGATTCACGCCCGCCTTGGTCGCCAACACCAGCGCTTCGGACATCGCGGCAATGTTTAACGCCACGATGACCTGATTAGCCAGCTTGGTCACGTTGCCCGCGCCGACATCACCAGTATGAACCACAGATCCGGCCATTGCCTTCATGATGTCGTAATGCTTATCGAAAATCGCCTTATCGCCGCCGACCATCACCGACAGCGAGCCGTCAATCGCCTTCGGCTCGCCGCCGCTGACCGGCGCATCCAGCATCTCGACGCCTTTTTTGGCAAGTTCGGCGTAGATCTCACGGCTGGCCAGCGGCGCGATGGAACTCATATCAATAACCACCAGCCCCTTCTTCGCGCCTTCGATAACGCCATTCTCTCCCAAAACGACGTCCTTAACGTGCGGCGAGTTGGGCAGCATAGTGATAACCACGTCGCTCGCTTGTGCAACCGCCTTCGGCGACGAGGCTGAAACCGCACCGGCAGCAACGACTTCCGCCACGGCGTCCGCATTGCGATCCATAACCACCAGCGAGTAGCCCGCTTTCAGCAGGTTCTTACTCATTGGCTTACCCATAATCCCTAATCCAATAAAACCGATTTTCATTGTTCGTTCCTCATAGTCCATAAACTCCGCGCGGCCATTCGCGCGAACTGCTGAAAACGCGGCGGCGCCTCACATGAGGCAGCAAGCCTTACTTGTACTTTACTGCCGATACTTATCGCTAAGCGCCTGCGTCGCGCCGCGGAAAACGCCGAGATCGCTGCCGACGGCGACGAACGTCGCGCCCCATTCGAGATAGCGGCGGGCGTCCGCTTCAACCGGGGCCAGAATGCCGCAGGCCTTGCCGTGCTTTTTAGCGCAGTCAAACACCTGACGGATCGCCTTTTGCACGTCGGGATGCCCGGCCTGGCCTAAGTATCCCAGCGCGGCCGACAGGTCGCTTGGGCCGACGAACAGCGCGTCTACGCCGTCAACGGCGGCGATAGCGTTAAGGCTGTCCAGCCCTTTCTGGCTCTCGATCTGCACAATGACGCTGATGTTGTCGTTAATTTTGCTGAAATAGCCCGCTTCGGTACCGAACTGGTTGCTGCGGTGAGAAACGGACACGCCGCGGATGCCGTGCGGCGGATAGCGGGTAGACGCCACGGCGCGCTTTGCTTCCTCTTCGGTCTCAACGAACGGGATCAGGAAGTTATAGAAACCAATATCCAACAGGCGTTTGATCGTTACCGGATCGTTAGACTGCGGGCGCACGATGGGGGTGCTGTCTGAATCCTTCAGCGCCATCAGCTGAGGGATAAAAGTGCCTACGTCGTTGGGCGCGTGCTCACCGTCAAGCAGCAGCCAGTCAAAGCCCGCATAGCCCAGCACTTCGGTAGTGATAGGGTTCGCCAGCGCGGACCAGCAGCCGATAAGCCGCTTGCCGCCCAACAGGTCGCGGCGAAACTGGTTTGGAATGTAACTTTTAGCCATGATGAAACCTTCTCTCGTATTTACAGCGCTCGGGCCGCTAACGCGGCCCCTCAAGGGATTAACGCACCAGGCACGGGCGCTTGTTGTCAAACGTCCAGTTGGGGATCAGATACTGCATTCCCATGGCGTCGTTGCGTGCGCCCAACCCCATGTTTTTATACAGCTCGTGGGCCTTAAGCACCTGGTCCATATCAATCTCGATGCCCAGTCCCGGCTTCTTCGGCACCTGCACCATTCCGCCTTCAATCTTGAGCGGCTCTTTGGTAATGCGCTGGTTGCCCTCTTGCCAGATCCAGTGGGTGTCGATAGCGGTGATTTTGCCCGGCGCGGCGGCGGCGACCTGAGTAAACATCGCCAGCGACACGTCGAAATGGTTGTTGGAGTGAGAGCCCCAGGTCAGCCCCCACTCGTGGCACATCTGCGCCACGCGAACCGAGCCCTGCATCGTCCAGAAGTGCGGATCGGCCAGCGGAATGTCGACGGAGTGTAGCTGAATGGTGTGCCCCATTTGACGCCAGTCGGTGGCTATCATGTTAGTGGCGGTCAGAAGGCCGGTGGCGCGACGGAACTCCGCCATAATTTCACGGCCGGAATACCCCTGTTCCGCTCCGCACGGATCTTCCGCATAGGCCAGAGAACCGCGCAGATACTTGCCAATCTGGATGGCTTCATCCAGCGACCAGGCACCGTTCGGATCCAGCGTGATGCGCGCCTGCGGGAAGCGCTTGGCCAGCGCCACAATGGATTCTGCTTCTTCTTCACCGGCCAGCACGCCGCCCTTCAGTTTAAAGTCGTTGAAGCCGTATTTTTCATAGGCCGCTTCCGCCAGCCGTACGACGGTTTCCGGCGTCAGCGCCTCTTCGTGGCGCAGGCGATACCAGTCGCACCTGTCGTCAGGCTGGCTTTGATAAGGCATATCCGTCTTTTTGCGATCGCCAATGTAGAACAAGTAGCCGAGCATCTCGACTTCGTCGCGCTGCTGCCCGTCGCCCAACAGGGAGGCAACCGTTACGCCAAGATGCTTACCCAGCAGGTCCAGCATGGCCGCTTCAATGGCGGTAACCACGTGGATGGTGGTGCGCAGGTCGAAGGTCTGAAGCCCGCGGCCGCCGGAGTCGCGATCGGCAAACCGATCGCGCACCGCGTTCATCACGTTCTTATATTCGCCCAGCGTTTTTCCGATGATAAGCGTCTTGGCGTCTTCAAGCGTTTGTCGGATCTTCTCGCCGCCGGGGACTTCACCTACGCCGGTATTGCCCGCGTTATCCTTCATAATCACGATGTTGCGCGTAAAGTAAGGCGCGTGGGCGCCGCTCAGGTTCAACAGCATGCTGTCGTGACCGGCAACGGGAATTACCAGCATCTCAACAACGCTTGGCGTCGAATTCGGGGTCATCATTTTATTCACCTTAATTATCAATGCGTAAATCAGTTCATCGTGCGCCGCAGACGACGCATACGAAGCGGTTAGCGAACCATCGCCGGGCGCTTTTTATCGAACGTCCAGCCGGGGATCAGGTACTGCATGGCCTGTGCGTCGTTTCGCGCACCGGACGGCATCTTCTTATGCAGCTCATGCGCCTTTTCCACCTGCGCCATGTCCAGCTCGATGCCCAGCCCAGGCCTATCGCTCAGGGCTATTTTGCCGTTGACGATTTGCAGCGGTTCCTTCGTCAGGCGCTGGCCTTCCTGCCAGATCCAGTGGGTATCCAATGCGGTCGGATTACCCGGCGCGGAGGCGCCGACGTGGGTAAACATCGCAAGCGACACGTCAAAGTGGTTGTTGGAGTGGCAACCCCAGGTCAGCCCCCATTCGTTGCACAGCTGTGCCACACGGGAAGCGCCGGTCAGCGTCCAGAAGTGCGGATCGGCCAGCGGGATATCCACCGCCTGCAGCATGATGGCGTGGCACATCTCGCGCCAGTTGGTGGCCACCATATTGGTCGCGGTCGGCAGCCCGGTAGCCCGACGGAATTCCGCCATAACTTCGCGGCCCGAATAGCCGTTTTCCGCGCCGCAGGGGTCCTCTGCGTAAGTCAGCACGTGGTTCATGCCTTTGCACAGCCGGATAGCCTCATCCAGCGACCAGGCGCCGTTCGGATCCAGCGTGATGCGGGCATCCGGGAAGGCGTTAGCCAACGCGGTGACGGTTTCTATCTCCCGTTCCCCCGGCAGCACGCCGCCCTTCATTTTAAAATCCTTAAAGCCGTAGCGATCTTTGGCCGCCGCCGCCAGTTCAACCACCGACGCGGTGTCCATCGCCTCCTGATGGCGCAGTCGGTACCACTCGTGTTTGCCGGTTTCCGGCGCCTGGTAAGGGAGGTCTGTCCTCTGGCTATCGCCGATATAGAACAGATAGCCCAGCACCGTTACTTCATCCCGCTGCTTACCGGGGCCGAGCAGTTCGGCGACCGGCACGCCCAGGTGCTGCCCCATCAGGTCCAACAGGGCGGACTCCAGCGCCGCGACGGCGTTGACCCGCAGTTCAAACGTCCAGGCCCCTTTACCGAAGGTGTCATAATCCGCGTTCAGGTTGCCTTGGTGCATCCTGTCCACCAGACGGTTGAGAATGGCGACCGGCTGCCCTTCTATATGAAGGATAGCCTCCTGCAGCGTGCGCAGGATCGTCTCTCCGCCCGGCGCTTCGCCAACGCCGGTATGTCCGGCGCTGTCCTTAAGGATGACGATGTTTCGCGTAAAATAAGCGCCATGTGCGCCGCCGACGTTCATCAGCATGCTGTCATGCCCGGCAACCGGAACGACCTGCATGGAAACAATTTTTGGCGTGTCTTGAGTGTGCATAGCGGCCTCCTTTCCGATTACAGCTTAAGTTCGATACGTTGAATTTTGCCGACCACGAACAGATAGCTGAAAATAGCGATAGCCGCGTGAACGCCCACGTATATCAGCGCGCCGTTAAACGAGCCGGTGGAGTAGACGATATAGCCGATGGCAATAGGCGTAACGATGCCGGAAATGTTGCCGCACATGTTGAACAGCCCGCCGCTCAGGCCGCTTATTTCTTTTGGCGCCGTATCGGCCATGACGGCCCAGCCCAGCGCGCCGATGCCTTTACCGAAGAAGGCCAAGGCCATAAAGCCGACGACCAGCATTTCAGATTCGATATAGTTACAGAACACCATCGAAATAGAGAGCAGCATGCCCAGAACGATGGGCGTTTTTCTCGCCAGCGTCACAGAGCCGGTGCGCTTCATCAGGTAATCGGAAATCACGCCGCCCAAAATGCCGCCGGCAAAGCCGCACAGCGCAGGGACGGAAGCCACAAAGCCCGCCTTCAGAATTGACATGCCGCGAGCCTGAACCAGATAAACCGGGAACCAGGTAATAAAAAAGTAGGTCAGCGCGTTGATACAGTATTGGCCGATATAGATACCGACCAGCATCCGTGAACTCAGCAGCTGCTTGACGTAGCTTAGCTTCGGGCCGGAACTGGCGTCTTTTTTGCCGCCCGCCTGATCCATATTGGTCAGCGCGCCGCCGCGTTCGATATGGTCTATCTCGCCCTGGTTGATGCTCGGATGGTCTTTCGGGTTATGAATAACTTTTACCCAGATAAAGCTGACGATGATGCCCAAGCCGCCCATAAAGTAGAATACGAACTGCCAGCCCAGCTCGTGGGTCAGCCAGCCCATGATGGGGGCAAAAATGACGGTGGCGAAATACTGCGCCGAGTTAAAGATAGCGACAGCCGTGCCGCGCTCCTGCGCGGGGAACCACGCGGCGACGATGCGGCTGTTGCCGGGAAAAGAGGGCGACTCAGCCAGGCCAACCAGAAAGCGCAGCGTAAACAGCAAAACCAGCGCCCACATGCCGCTTAGAAAGCCGATGGCACCCTGCAGCAGCGTGAAGGTTGACCAGGTAAAGATACTCCAGAAATAAACTCGCTTGGAGCCGAAGCGGTCTAAAAGCCAGCCGCCCGGCAGCTGGCCTAATACGTAGGCCCATGAGAAAGCTGAAAAAACGTAACCCATACCGACGGCGTCAAGTCCCAGCGAGGAGGACATCGGCGCTCCGGCAATTGACAGCGTCGCGCGGTCGCCGTAGTTAATTGCGGTCACCGCAAACAGCATGACAACAATCCAGAAACGCACGCGGGTGGGTTTTACCCCACTCACGCTGGCGCTTGTCGCTGAATTAATAGACTCCATGTTATTCTCCTATAGATAAAGTTATTTACCCTATCCAATCGTTTTAATTCTGTTAGTTAACAACCCCATTGGATGAAAATAATTTCTGGTGGTAATACTATTCCGCTCAGATTTATTTCCCCGCCAAGAAATAAGAAAATAGAAAAATAAGAATTCACGGTTCCGCTGAGGGAATACTACTGGCTATGCATAAAACGGGTCATTGGGCATATGCCCAATGATTTATGTAACTTGGGCCATTTTTTAGCCTAAAAACGACCTAAAAACTGTAAATATTAAGTAAAATCATTGAATTGAAGCACCATTAAAACCTGATAAAAAAATAGGGAATTAGTGCGGAAAGGTGAAACTCATCACATACTGTTTGATTTATTAAACACGCTACGAATACGTCATAAAAATAGCTATTGTTATTTTTAATTTTTGGCAGTAGATATATTGTCAGGACATAATTGAAAAATAGAAAAGAATTCACGCGCCGCTACGGGCATGGCTTTTAATGATAGCCCGATCACATTTATTTAATGGAATGAAGGTATCTACAATGAATAAAGAGAATAGCCTCTCGACGCCGCTTTATATTAAAGTCGACGAGCGGGACAATGTAGCGATCGTCGTCAATGATAACGGACTTCCCGCCGGCACTCGCTTTAGCTGTGGGCTTGAGCTGGTGGAGCACGTTCCCCAAGGGCACAAGGCGGCGCTGGTTAACATCGCCGAAGGCGAGGCCATCGTTCGCTACGGCGAAATCATCGGCTACGCCGTTAAGGATATTCCCCAAGGCGGCTGGATAGAAGAGTCGCTGGTCACGCTGCCCGAAGCGCCGGCGCTGGAAACGCTGCCTCTGGCGACCCACGTTCCCGCCCCCCGTCCCCCTCTGGAAGGCTATACCTTCGAGGGCTATCGCAATGCGGACGGCAGCGTCGGCACCAAAAACCTGCTGGGCATCACCACCAGCGTTCAGTGCGTGGCCGGCGTGGTTGACTACGTGGTCAAACTTATCGAGCGCGACCTGCTGCCCAAGTACCCCAACGTTGACGGCGTCGTAGGCCTGAATCACCTTTACGGCTGCGGCGTCGCCATCAACGCCCCCGCCGCCGTCGTGCCGATCCGCACTATTCATAACCTGGCGCTGAACCCCAACTTCGGCGGCGAAGTGATGGTAATAGGCCTCGGCTGCGAAAAGCTTCAGCCGGAGAGGCTGCTGGAAGGCACGCCGGATACGCAAAAAATCATTCTCAAAGACAGCCCGATCGTTCGCCTACAGGATGAGCAGCACGTCGGCTTTGGCGCCATGATTAAAGAGATTATGCGGGTGGCAGAAATTCACCTTCAAAGGCTGAATGCCAGAACGCGGGAAACCTGTCCGGCGTCCGAGCTGGTGGTCGGCATGCAGTGCGGCGGCAGCGACGCGTTCTCCGGCGTCACGGCCAACCCGGCAGTAGGATTCGCTTCCGACCTGCTGGTGCGCGCCGGCGCAACGGTCATGTTCTCTGAAGTGACCGAAGTGCGTGACGCCGTACATCTGCTGACGCCTCGCACCGTCGACGAGCAGGTCGGCAAGCGCCTGCTGGAAGAGATGGCCTGGTACGACAACTATCTTGACAGCGGTAAAACCGACCGTAGCGCCAACCCGTCGCCGGGTAATAAAAAGGGCGGACTGGCCAACGTGGTGGAAAAGGCGCTGGGCTCGATCGCCAAGTCGGGCAAGAGCGCCATTGTGGAAGTGCTGTCGCCGGGCCAGCGCCCGACCAGGCGCGGGCTTATCTACGCCGCCACTCCCGCCAGCGACTTCGTCTGCGGCACGCAGCAGCTGGCCTCAGGCATTACGCTGCAGGTATTTACCTCCGGGCGCGGCACGCCTTACGGCCTGGCCGCCGTGCCGGTGATCAAGATGTCGACCCGCAGCGCGCTGGCGAAGCGCTGGTTTGATCTGGTGGACATCGACGCGGGCACCATCGCCACCGGCGAAGCAACGATCGAAGACGTAGGCTGGGAGCTGTTCCACCTGCTGCTGGACGTCGCCAGCGGCCGCAAAAAACCGTGGTCCGATCGATGGGGGCTGCACAACGCGCTGGCAGTGTTTAACCCGGCGCCGGTGACCTGATGGTTTAATCAAAGAGAGAAAGCGGCCCGCAACGGGCCGTTTTTAAACAGACAGGATCAGGAAAATTTATCTCGCAGAAAAACCGGCCACCCACTTATCCAGAAAACCAAAAAGCGCCTCGTTCATCTCCCGATAGTCGTTACGGCGCAGTTCCTCCGGCGTCTGAACAAATTTGAACTCGTCGGCGCGGCTTAGGTCGCCGGTCGAATTGGCGATCAGCAGTTCCACTACTTCCGGCGTGAGCTCTAGGTGGCACTGAAAGCCGTAGACGTTATCACCATATTCGACGATCTGCCGCGGACATCCTTCGCTGTAGGCAATCACTTTGGCTTCAGGCGTCAGGCCGGGCATGTCGTTGTGCCAGTGGCCGACGTCTATCGTTTTGCCAAAGTGGGTAAACCTGTCGTTGCTCAATCCGTATTCGGTTAGCGCAATGGGATATTTGCCAATCTCCTTCTCCGGGCTGTGCCCAAAGCGCGCCCCCATCGCTTCGCCGACCAGCTGAGCGCCCAAACAAACGCCCAGCACCCGCTTACCGGCGGCGATAGACTTGGATATCAGCGCCTTTTCCGCCTCAGCGTCAAAGTAAGAGCATTCCGCCATCGTGGTGCTCGGCGACTGGGGGCCGCCCATTACGATCAGCATGTCGATATCCGCAACCGACTCCGGCAAGCGCTCTCCTTCATAGATTCGAGAGCGGCTGACGGAATGACCGCGCATTTTAGCCCAGTCCTCATAGGCGCCGGGCGCCTCAAAGGATTCGTGAATAATGAAATGAATTCGCACTGTTTGTTGCCTCCTGATGATTGGCTCGTTAATTCCCTTTTAGACAATACTTTTGCCCATCAGACTTGAAGGGAAATATGCTAAATAACCTTTGATAAAATAGCGCACGCCACTGTCACTCATCATAAACATAAATATACCCATAAGGGTTATATAAAAAGGCGTCCTCTTCATAGAATTTACATTCAATAAGTCTGGAATTACGTTTAGCTAGCTCAGAGGCCTTTATTTCCTGAGTAATATCCTCAAAATTACCGTTGGTTTTAAAAACGATATTGGCGATGCTGTCTATATTTTTTGACGCATCTTCAGCGGACTCCTGCGTAGCGTCATAACTATAAAGCACGTCCGGCAGCCCGAAAAGATGAAGGCCGCAGCTGTGAAGGCCGTATTCGGTGCCAATCGGCCTTCTAACAAACGCGTAATACAGGCACGACCGAGAAGGCGCATTGGCGCAAGATTCGCTTAAGGCCACCCAACGCGACCGGCCGTGGGCGATGCCCTGGCTTTCGGCTTTAAGCGCCGTAACGCCGAATTCATTAAACAGGCGTTTAATAAAAATCAGCGACTTCGTCATCATAGGTTCTAAATCTTCGCGCCGTTTTACTCTGGGCGCTAAAAAATAGGCGACGCCGCCGTGGCTTTCAATGGCCCGCAGGTCTTCTTCGGTAAATGAATAGTGGACCAGATCCGCAGAGACCTCAAAGGAATTGGGCATTCGGTCGTCATGCTCTAATCCAGAAAAGGTTTCATCAAACTCAAATCCCGCTTGCCCTATTGCCTTTTTTAATACAGAAAATTCAGCGGATGACCAGTTTCCCAGCGCACAAAATACCGATCTGGGCATGATGTTGGAAAACGTTTTTACCATAGAGCTCCCTCTTCAATTATATTCTTCCCATAAACGATGGAGGCCACAGGCCACATTGATATATATTCAAAAATATCAATTAGCACCGTATTAAAGCGGAATAGGAAGGGAGAATAAAGAGGAAATAATAAGGTTTTTTAACGGTATAAAGAAAAAAGAACCCACGAGAAAGCCGCTGGCTTCATATTCTTGGTAAAACGCTATTCTTCATCCAGCTGTAGCGCAATATACAGCTGCATATGATCGTCAAACTTTTTCAAATTAAGCCCTGTAATCTCGGAAATACGATTAAGGCGATAATCAAGCGTGTTTCGATGAATATAGAGCGACTTTACCGTAGCGCCAGGGTGCATGTTGTGTTTAAACCACGCCAGCAGGGTGCGTCGCAGCAGGCCGTTGTTGTCCATCGCCTTGAGCTTGATTAGCGGGCGATTCAGTTCATTCACCTGCCAGCCACCGCGCAGGCTGTCGAGCAGCACCGGCAGCATCAGGTCCTGATAGTAGTAGCAGCGCAGCTCAGGCATCCGCTTTTTGCCGACTGACATCGCGGCTTTGGCCGTACTGTAGGAGCGAGCGACGCTTCCCGGCCCGGAAAAATGGTTGCCAAGCGCCACGCTGACCTTAAGGCGGGTATTCTCAGAGACGCGCTGCAGCAGGGCGTCTACTCGCCTGCGGTGTTCGTCAGCATCCCAGCGCCCGTGAGAGTTTAAAGCCGGTTGCAGCACCACCATCTCATTAAGCGACACAATCGCGATAAGGTTGTCCCGATCGGGTGCCGTAAGCAGAGCCTGCATCTGCTGTAGTTCAGTCATCGACACCTCGACGCCAAGGTGACCGCTTTCCAGCTCGATAAGCGTCACGATCCTCGGCTGCGCCAGGTCGATTCCCAGCCGTTGAGCCCAGTCAGTCAACGCCGCTGGCAGCTCATCGCTGCGAATAAGGTTCAGCACCAGCGCTTCCCGCATTCGGCTGTCCTGCGCCAGCATGTTAAGCAGCCGGGCCTGTTCCAACATCATCTCCGCCGCCATGCTGACCAACTGCCCGTGCTGACGCAGTAGGTCGGGATCGCCGGTCAGACCGATAACGCCAACTATGTCGCCCTCAACCCGAAGCGGAAGATTAATGCCAGGCCTGACGCCCTGAAGGCTGGCGGCGACCGCGTCGTTGATTTCTACAATACGCCCCTGCGACAGCGCCAACAGCGCTCCCTCGTGCAGCTCACCGATGCGATTGGCGTCACCGCTGCCGATGATGTTCCCCTTGGCATCCATTACGTTGATATTGCTATCAATAATCTGCATCGTCCGGCTGACGATGTCCTGGGCGAGCTTGGCATCAAGGTGATAAAAAGACATGGCGGTATCCTTACAACGCGCTTAACCCGCCCAGACTAATCGGAGTGAATGATCTGCGCATTGTGCAATTGCACAAGATTGCGCTCTATTTATTCAAAGTGAGGGAATAGTCACAAATATCAATGCGTAGGAAAAAAAAACGAAGGCGGGCGCCGCATTCACGCCCGCTTAAAGGCAGTTAATCCGCAGCCATTAGCCGCCGATATTCGTCATAGGCGTATAAATCAGTCATGCCGCTGATGTAGTCCTGAATCAGCCGGGCGCGAAAATAAAACTCCCGAATTTCCCGCTGTGCTTCAGGTAAATGCCCTAATTGCGCCACGGCCTCTTTGTAGGCCATGCAATGCTTGGTGGAAAGCTTATGGTAGAGGCGGGTTTCTATCAGGTAGCCGCGGTGGCGATTCTCTTTCACCAGTTGGTTGAAGTCGGCCAACGGCATATCCAGAAGCGGACTATAGATATCCAACAGGCCGCTGATAACCCGATACCCCTGAAGCTCAAGCTGTTCAACCTCATCCTGGCTAAACACATAGGTCAGCGCGACGTCTTTATAGACGCTGAGCAGCTTAAAGGCCTCGTCTCCTCCCTCCAGCAGCGCCTGATTAAAGCTGCCTTCGAAAATTGCCGGCAGGTGGTTGATAAACCTCTCGGCGGCCCTCGGCACCAGTTGCCCGATGGTAAAGACCCGAAGATACATAAAGAACTGATCTTCCCTGTGGCGATGGCCGCTGCCCTGCTCGACCTTGCGCAGCGCGCCTCCGATGGTTTTATCAAACAGGTCGCCTTCCGCCACATCTCCCCAGGACTTCTTCAAAAGCTCGTAAAGCCGATCGACGGTCAAAATATTCTTTTCCACCGCATCTTCCAGATCGGCGATGCAGTAAGAAATATCGTCAGCCGCCTCCATAATGTAGGTCAGCGGATAGCGGTTGAACCCTTCCATGCCCAGCTGGTAGCGCAGCTCGGATACAAAGTTCTCCTCGGCCATATAGTAGCCAGGCTTTTTCATCAGATAGCCGTACTGCGGCGGCGCCTCGCCGGACCAGTAGGCCGGCCGGGTATATTTTAAAATGCAGGCGACCTGGGAGTAAGTGAGGTTGAGCTTCAGCAACGTATGGACTAGCCGGATGGCCTGCGCGTTGCCCTCAAAGTTACTGAGGTCCTGACACACCCGCAGCCGCAGCTGATTGAGCTCCGGCTGTTCATCCTCCAGGCGCAGACAGGGATAAACGCACAGCTTGCCTGCGCCGTCGCGCAGGTGCTTACGAAACCAGTTGTTGATCGCCGCTTCGCCGAAGTGCCCGAAGGGAGGGTTCCCTACATCGTGCATCAGGCAGGCCATTTCCACGATGCTTTCAAAGGCGTCAAACAGGTTTTCCAGCCCCAGCTCCTGCGTTCTTCCCGCCTTTTTGAGCCGATTGAGGATCTCTTTGACGATGTGGCGCCCAACCTGCTGGACCTCCATTGAGTGCGTCAATCGGCTGCGTACGGCGGCGTTGCGCTCCAGAGGAAAAACCTGCGTTTTCTGCTGAAGCCGACGGATTGCCGCGGAGTTGATGATGCGTCCGCGATCGCTTTCAAACTGGCGAGTAATGCCGTACTCGCCCTCTGGGGCGGATGAGGAACTAAAAGGACGTTGAACCCTGATTCGTTTAGAAAAATCGATCCCGGACATGGCTTTTCCTAGTCTGCGCTAACGCCGTTGCTTTACTTTCAGCGCCTTTGGCAATAGCGCCAAAAATAGCGACGTTATCTCGATGAAAAGTAAAACGCTTTTATATCATTGCTGAAAAAGTGCTCCGCAAACCATCATACATTATCCGCAACAGGATAAAAGGAACATCTCGGTCGAAAAACTCTGCATGAGGGGGAGCTTAATTTCTTCTATTAGCATGTTAGACTACCGGCCACGTTTATACACAGAAGATGACGGACAGATACCATGAAAGTAGGCATTATTGGCGCAATGGAGCAGGAAGTAACCCTGCTGCGTTCACAGATTGAAAACATGACCACCCTACGGCGCGCCGGATGCGAAATCTATACCGGGCGCCTGAACGGCGTCGAGGTTGCGCTGCTGAAGTCCGGCATCGGCAAAGTCGCTGCGGCCATGGGCACCGCGCTGCTGCTGGAACTCTGCCGTCCGGATGCCATCATCAATACCGGCTCCGCCGGCGGCCTGTCGCCGTCGCTGAAGGTGGGCGATATCGTCGTTTCCGATGAGGTTCGCTACCACGACGCCGACGTTACGGCGTTTGGCTACGAGCCGGGCCAAATGGCCGGCTGCCCCGCCGCCTTTACCGCCGACGTCGCGCTTATCGGCCTTGCCGAACGCTGCATTCGCCGCTGTGAGCTGAACGCCGTTAAGGGACTGGTGTGCAGCGGAGACGCCTTCATTAACGGCGCCGAACCTCTGGCCCGCATTCGCAGCGTATTCCCTCAGGCGATCGCCGTTGAAATGGAAGCCGCTGCTATCGGACACGTCTGTCACCAGTTCGGTACGCCGTTCGTCGTCGTGCGCGCTATTTCTGACGTCGCCGATCGGGAATCTCACCAGAGCTTCGACGAGTTTCTTGAGCTGGCCGCCAAGCAGTCGTCACTGATGGTGACCACCATGCTAACCGAGCTGGCTGAACAAGCTCCGTGATCGGGCCAAAACCATCGCGTGTGCAACTGGCCGGGTGGATCTCGGTTATCGTTTTTAGCCTCGTCGGCACGGTAGCCTTTGCCGCCGCCGAGCGCGTCATCAGCTTTGCGCCGCACGCGACCGAGCTTGCCTACGCGGCAGGCCTTGGCGACAGCCTGATCGCCGCCAGCGACTATTCTGACTATCCTCCCGAAGCAAACCGCCTTGAGCGTGTTGCTTCCTGGCAGGGCATCAACCTCGAACGGGTTTTAGCCCTCAAGCCGGATTTGATTCTGGCTTGGCGCGGCGGCAATCCGCAAAAGGTGCTGGACCAGCTTAGCGGGTTCGGTATTCCTATCGTCTATACCGACGCCGATACCATTGACGGTATCGCCGCAAACCTTTCCCAACTGGCGCCCTACAGCCCGCACCCGGAAGAGGCGCAGCAGGCGGCGCAGAAGCTGCTGGAACAAAAAACCGCGTTGGAAAAACGCTATAAAAAGGCGGACGCGCCGCCGATAAACGTCTTTCTTCAGTTCAGCAATCAGCCGCTGTTTACCGCATCGGGAAAAACGCTGCAAAGCGAGGTGGTTTCCCTGTGCGGAGGAAAAAACGTCTTTGCCGACAGCCCGGCGCCCTGGCCGCAGGTAAGCCGCGAGCAGGTTTTGGCGCGTCGGCCGGAGGCTATCCTGATTGCCGGCGACGGCTCGCAGGAAGAGAACGTCAGGGCGTTTTGGCGCGGCCAGCTCGAGGTCCCCATTATTAGCGTCCCTGAAGACTGGTTTAACCGCAGCGGCCCAAGGATTATGCTGGCCGCGGAGGCGGTATGCCAAAAGCTTTCGCAAATTTCATCTGGTTCATAGGATTGGAGCACTGATAAATGCTGGTTTACTGGCTGGACATACTTGGAACATCGGTCTTTGCCATTTCGGGCGTTCTTTTAGCGGGAAAGCTGCGGATGGATCCCTTCGGCGTGCTAGTGCTGGGCGTCGTGACCGCCGTCGGCGGTGGGACGATTCGCGATATGGCGCTGGCTAACGGCCCGGCGTTTTGGGTTAAGGATCCCACCGACCTGGTAGTGGCGCTGGTCACCTGCGTCGCTACCATCGTACTCGTACGCCATCCCCGCACGCTTCCCAAGTGGATCCTGCCGGTGCTGGACGCCATCGGGCTCGCGGTTTTCGTCGGCATCGGCGTCAATAAGGCATTCGCAGCAGGAACCGGCCCGCTGGTGGCAACCTGCATGGGCGTGCTGACCGGCGTCGGCGGCGGCATCATTCGCGACGTGCTGGCGCGGGAAGTCCCGATGATACTTAGAACCGAGGTCTACGCCACGGCCTGCATCATAGGCGGCTCAATCCATGCAACAGGCTACTACTTTTTCCGCCTCGATCTGGATGACGCAGCCTACATCGGCATGATTATTACTCTGGCGATCCGCCTGGCGGCGATTCGTTGGAGCCTCAAGCTGCCGACGTTTAGCTTGGAAAAATAGCAAAAAGCACGGCGATGCCGTGCTTTCTCAGTAAAAGTCTAAAAACCGTATCAGATGCTAAACGACGACCCGCATCCGCAGGTGCTCTTGGCATTCGGGTTTTGAATGATAAAACGGGAGCCTTCCAGCCCTTCGGTATAGTCAACCGCGCCGCCGACCAAATATTGCAGGCTCATCGGATCGACCACCAGAGAAACGCCCTGCTTCTCGATAACCATATCTCCGTCGTTTACCTTTTCATCAAAGGTAAAGCCGTACTGGAAGCCGCTGCATCCGCCGCCGGTGATATAAACACGCAGCTTAAGTTCGGGATTGCTTTCGTCTGCAATCAGCGCTTTTACCTTATTGGCTGCCGCATCGGTAAACTCCAAGGGCAGTGCTGTTGAATCGCTCATCAATTATCTCCGGCTTATCTATTCATTTTAGTCTGCGCTGGTCATTTTAGCCTGCGCTGGCCCGCTGCGTTGGCGAACCGGTAATGGCTACGATTATCCAATAGTTGACTAAAACGTTCAAGTATTCTGCGCATTCGTTTACCGTTCGCGCCGACCTTGGGGGCAGCCCTGCGGGCCGTTTGACACCGTAAACTACGCCTCATTTTGTTATTTTACAACAGGCGAAAGCACGATGAGAGAACCGGCATCCGCTTTTAACGCGGAATCTATTTAACCTGGCACAAACATTAACAATCCGACGCTGTTATTTAACGACAGTTCTTTTAGAATGGACGGCGTTTCCCGATTTTCCAGATAATTAAGGCAGGAGCCCGCCATTATGAGCAAGTCAGAAAATTTATACGCACAGGCACAGAAAGTGATCCCTGGCGGAGTAAACTCTCCGGTACGCGCCTTTACCGGCGTCGGCGGCGTGCCGCTGTTCATTGAACGCGCCGACGGCGCCTATCTTTATGATGCCGATGGCAAAGCCTACATTGACTACGTGGGATCGTGGGGGCCAATGATTCTGGGCCATAACAATGACGTCATCCGCGATGCGGTTATTGAAGCCGTTACGCAAGGGCTGAGCTTCGGCGCCCCGACGGAAATGGAAGTTGAAATGGCTACGCTGGTGACCGAGCTGGTACCCTCCATGGACATGGTCCGAATGGTCAACTCCGGCACCGAAGCCACCATGAGCGCCATCCGCCTGGCCCGAGGCTTTACCGGTCGCGACAAAATCATCAAGTTTGAAGGCTGCTACCACGGCCACGCCGACTGCCTGCTGGTCAAAGCCGGCTCCGGCGCGCTGACGCTGGGCCAGCCCAACTCGCCGGGCGTCCCCGCCGACTTCGCCAAGCATACGCTAACCTGTACCTATAACGATCTGAGTTCCGTTCGTGAGGCGTTCGAACAACACCCTGAAGAAATCGCCTGTATCATCGTTGAACCGGTCGCTGGCAACATGAACTGCATCCCGCCCCAGCCGGACTTCCTGCCCGGCCTGCGCAAGCTGTGCGACCAGTACGGCGCGCTGCTTATCATTGACGAAGTCATGACAGGCTTTCGCGTAGCGCTGGGCGGCGCCCAGGCCCACTATAACGTAAAGCCGGACTTGACCTGCTTAGGCAAAATCATCGGCGGAGGCATGCCGGTCGGCGCGTTCGGCGGCCGCCGCGACGTGATGGCCGCGCTGGCGCCAACCGGTCCTGTCTATCAGGCGGGAACCCTGTCCGGCAACCCGATAGCCATGGCCGCAGGCTACGCCTGCCTGAGCCAGTTGACCGACGTGGGCATTTACCCACAGCTGGCGGAAAGCACTCAAATGCTGGCAGACGGGCTGCTTGAAGCCGCCAAGCGCCAGGGCATTCCGCTGGTGGTGAACCACGTGGGCGGCATGTTCGGCCTGTTCTTTACCGATGCCGACACCGTGACCTGCTATCAGGACGTAGTGAAGTGCGACGTCGAACGCTTCAAGAAGTTCTTCCACCTGATGCTGGAAGAAGGCGTCTATCTGGCGCCGTCCGCCTTTGAGGCCGGCTTTATGTCGCTGGCGCACTCAAAAGAAGACCTCCAGAAAACCATCAGCGCCGCCGAGCGCTGCTTTGCGAAGCTGGCGTAAGCGCGGACCATACTCTCCATAAGAGAAAGGCCGCGTTGTTTGACGCGGCCTTTTGCTTCTATCCCTGATACTCAACAAACTCATGCCTCCCATTAAGGCAATATCTCACCCCAGCCCGAATGCCGTTCTCCCCCTCGTAGGCGATCGCAAACCGCGTTCTTTCACCGTCAAAGTAGGACAGCGCGGCGCAGGCGCCCGGCCCCAAAATAACGTAGTCGACGCTGCCGGTTGAAACAACCTGAGCGGCGTCTCCCATCGCCACAAGCCGTGCGCCATCGCCGACGTTGGCAATAGCGCTTTGCGCGCCAAAGCTTGATACGTGGCACAGGTCCCCGGCATTAGCCACCTTGGCGCGCTCGCCGGCGCTGCCAATACGCCCGCGCATGCCGGCATTAGCGGCACGTACGCCGTCCCCGGTGCTGCTAACCTTAGCGGAGTTGCCGGCGCAGGCGATCCTGGCCCTGTCGCCCGAACTGCCGATGCGCACGTCGTGCCCGACGCAGCCTATGCGCGACGCGTAGCCCGCGCTGGCTATCTGCGATGCATAGCCGGAACTGCTCAGCCAGCCGTATTCGCCCGTGCTGCCGATGTGAGCGTTAACTCCGCTACAGGAAATGCGCGCGCTGCCGCCGCAGCTGCCAATGCGAGCGTCATCCCCGGAACAGCCTATTTGCGAAGCGTTATCCACGTCCATCCAGCGGTAGCCGTCGATTTGCGATGCGACTTTCTGGCTATAGGCGTATGGGCTCACGGCTGGGGAAGGTCTGACAAAATCGAGTCCAGCGTCCTGCGTCTGATTAAGGCCGCAGGCGAGCAAATCGGTCGCCTGCGTTTCCTGACGGACGAAGCCTTCCTTTTCCAGCCACAGAGAATAGGCGTATTCAACCAGGCTGGTGGCCCAGTTGACTCTACCGCTTTGAATAAGCAGGCTGTGAACGTCGGCGTAGCGCCCGCCGGAGGGAAAATGGCGTATGAACCAACGATAGATATCGGGGCTGACGCGCCAGCCCCGAAGATCGTGACGAGTAATTAACATCGTTAGTGACGATGGTAACCGTCAACCATGCACTTGAACGTCTCGGTCGGCGTACGCCCGGTCGTGCACAGGTAGAGGTGACCAAAGATGAAGAACACGCTCAGCACCGCCAGCACGAAGTGCGCCTGCAGTATCCAGTAGTGAGCGCCCGCAGCATTGAAAGACATTGCCTGTGGATACAGAGACAAAAGTCCGGTAATCAGCAGCAGCGGCACTAGCGCATACATCACGCCCAGATAGGCTATTTGCTGCAGCGGGTTGAACTTAGAATGAACGGTTGCCGGGAACGGGTGCTCTTCTCCTTTCATGATGCCAAACAGATAAAAGCGAACCTGCTTCGTCGCACGCCCCATCCACCCCTGCGGCCTGATAACGTAGTGATGCCCGTTGCCGCCTACGGCGTTAATCAGCACAAAGCCCAGCCAGCAGGCAATAAGCAGAAAACCGCAGATCTTGTGCACGCCTACCAGGCTTTTTACCGCCTCGGACGCCACCAGGCCAAAGTGGTTAATCAGGCCGCTGCCCAGCAGCAGAATGAATAACAAGGCGTTGGACCAGTGCCAAAGGCGGACCGCTTTAGAATAGAGATAGACCTTCTCATGGCTTTCTCCATGCTTCTTCCCGCTTTGGCGAGCGCGCAGCATCGCATGCAGCGCCAGCACCAGCAGCATGGCCACCAGCGCCAGACCGGCGATGGTGAGCCATACCGGCCAATACTGCGGCGTAAACAGCGGCACGTACTGATGAAGCTGGGACTGGAACTGTTCAGCATTCAGCGCGGCGTTCATACGCTATCCCCCTTTTTTATCAGGTGTTGACCGAAAAGGCGGTACAGATGGGGCTTGCCTACGCCTTTTAGCTGGTACTGATAGAACTTATTGTTCGCAAGCCAGGCCTGTACCTCTGGGCTATCCTCTTTGCCGAAGATCAGCGCGTTCTGCGGACAGACGTTCACGCATATCGGCGCAAAGCCCTTGGCAAGACGAGATTCGACGCAGAAGTCGCACTTATCGGCTACCTTGGTTTTAGGATTCAGATAGCGAACCTGATAAGGGCAGGCACCGATACAGTAGCTACAGCCGATACAGCTCGACTTGTTCACTCTGACGATGCCGTTCTCGTCGCGGTAGGATGCGCCGGTCGGGCAAACGTTAATGCAGGGCGCGTCCTCACAGTGCTGGCAGGAGTGACGGAAAAAGTGGTACTGGGTTTCGTTCTCGTTGTCGGAAACGGGAATATGGGCGATTGACAGGCGGCTGCCGCTGTCGGGAACGTGGTTCACCTTGCGGCAGGCCCTTGCGCACAGATTACAGCCGTTGCAGCGGGTCTCATCGTGGATCATCGCATAGCGTACAGGCTGGGTTTTGCCCGATGCCGCCAACACGCTTCGACCGGGGCCGGTAAAGAAGATAACCGTTCCCATGCCGATGACAAATTTACGCCGAGTGTAGGTCATCTGCTCATCCCCCGGTTCTGTTGACGGCAATAGCCCGGCTTTCGCCATAACGCTAAATATACCTTGCTCATTTGTATTGCTCCGCCATTGCCTATTTCGAATCAATGAAATAGTTAAAGTGGTTGCTTAATTGGGTCATGGCCTGTCGGTATTCTTTTTGGCCGCCACGACCCGATGCTGCCTTAAACGTTTACGGATTCTGAAACTGTTCGACTTCAAGCCATTCGCACAGCCCGTAGGCCTTGCCGAAACTCATGAAACGCTCGCTGAACAGGTAGTCCACATCGTTTGATGAAGACACCGGCCGAATGTCGGCATAGTCCGGATGCGAATCTATTGCGGCCAGCGCGGCCTCAATCTCTTCAGGCGAAAAGCGGTACGGCTCCTGCGTCAACATGGCGACCTTGTAAGGGCGCGGATAGGTTTCACACTCAAACCTCACCGCGTGCGCGATGGTCTTGCAGATATCCTTCTCCATCACCAAAACGCACATGTTGGCGTAGTTTGTCGACATGCCCTGGGTCGAGTAGTAATAGCGCTCCTGCTCTCCCGGGCAAACGACGATATCGCCGCACTCTTCAGATTCAAACACCGTCTGCATCACGTCATCCAATGCCTTCTCGGAAATCGAATACGGCGGCAGAAGAAACGTGCCGTGCGTCACCAGCGTGCCGGCCATCGAACGCTGACGGATAAAGTCAGCCACGATATCGACCGGAGAAATCTGGGTCGCCTCAAGCTCTGCCTGGGCTTCTTCGATTTCTCGCTGTAGCGACTCGCCCTGCAGCGAAGACCGGCTAAACAACCGACGCTTACCGGCATCGACCGCTTCGTCAGCCTCGGCATCGGCCCCTGGCGCCGTGTCCGGATTCAGAATCTCTTCGTTTAACGCGCTCATCGGTACCCTCACCGAACTTAAGAAGGCAGCAGGTTCATAGAGGCCAGGTCGGCCGCTACGTCCTCAAGACCCAGACGGTGAAGCGTCTCTTTCGTCGGGCAGCCCAGCTCAGGATCCCAACCCATCTCGGTGTAGAACATGGTGAACGACTTATGCATGTCGTCGCGATCCATTTTGTCCGTCCCTTCCGTGAAGGCCGGGATCTTCGGATCTTTGTCAAACACCCATGAGCAGATGAGGTCGTGCTCGTTACGCATATCCATGGTCTGCATCAGCTTCACCGTATAGGCGCGGTGCAGAGTGAAAATACGTTCGGCGGCCAAATCCAGAGAGGCCTGCGTTGCGTCGTCGCCGGTTACCGCTTTGAAGAATTTCGCTTCAAGTTCCAGATCGCCGCGATAGTTGCGGCTCTTGAGCGGAGATACCGTCATCGGCCACACCCAGTTACACAGCGTAACGGCGTTATGCAGGCAAACCTTAAGCAGCGTCCACTTGGCGTATTTGATTTTTGCCGGATTAATCGGCGTATAGTTTTTCGTTTCGTCGTAAGCGTCTGCGGAGCCGAACAGCTCGGCGGCCACTTCCCTTTGCAGCTTCAAAGGCAGACCGGAACCAATAAAGTTGATATGGGTATGGGTCATGCAGTCGCGGTTAAACATGCAGTTGGTAATAGCCCCCACCTGTGCCGACGCTTCGTTGGCGTGGTGAACCGGGTAGCCGTACGGCGACCACAGCTTGTTTTTGGCGTAGGCCCAGTACTCTTCGCCCAAATTCCAGCGTTCGGCAATCGCGTAAGAACCGTCCGACAGGTGGCTCAGCTCGCCTACGCGATGCGCCAGGCGGTAGTACAGGTCTTTCACGAAGTTGATGTCGCCCGCTTCCAGCTGATCCCAGCGGATTTCCGCATACTCTTCCGCCGGCAGCACGCGCTTGAACACGCCCTTGCTGTAGCAGTAGGTGAAGTCTCTATGCAGCTGACCGTAGTTACACCATAGGCCGTAGTCATCAAACAGGTTTAGCCCAACCAGGTTGCCGATAACGCGCCCGTCGTCCTTCTCCTCAAAGTCTTTTGGCCCTTTGGGGAAAATCGTCGTATGGACAAAGTTAGCCACGCAGGTGTTACCGCCGGTGGTCGGCACGCCAAAGTCTTTGACTCTGGGGATGTTCATTTGCGTCATGCAGCGGATAGGGCAGGAATGGCAGCCGCTCATTTTTACCGTGTACTTCTCGGCGACCGGCCCCAGGTCGAAGACCGACTTATAGGTTCTGAAACCAACGGTGTTTTGGTTGCCCGGAGGGATTTCCCCCGTTTCAATCGGGCCGCCCTCGGCCGCGCCCCAGAACAGGCCTTTACGCGCCGTCCAGCGGGAACCCGGCGCCGAGTATTCAGCCCACGCCTGCGGCGTGCTCGGCACAACGTGGTTGTTGTTAGCGCCGATAAGCTCGGTCATCATGTAATCGTTCAGGCGCTTCATTTCATGACGATCGGCAATGCCGACGCCCTTGGTGCCTTCGATGGCGATCGCCTTCAGCTTCTTAGAGCCCATAACCGCGCCGGTGCCCGCACCGCCGCTGTGGCAGCGACTGTTTAACATACCGGAAAGCGGCACCAGGTTTTCCCCGGCCTGGCCGATAGTCGCTACGCAGGTTTCCGCGCTGGTCATGCCGCAAATTTCTTCCGTCGTGGCGCGCGTGCCTTTGCCCCACAGGAAGTCAGCTTTCTCAATGCTGACCTTATCGTCTTTAATGTTAATCCAAACTGGCGTCTCGGACTTGCCTTCAATGATGATGACGTCGTAGCCCGCAAACTTCATCTGTGCGGCGAAAAAGCCGCCCATGTGCGCATCCACCACCAGGTTGCCCTTGGTAAAGGTCGACAGGCTGGTGATGTTAACGCGAGAGCTACAGGGCGCGCCCGAGCCGGTTAACGGCCCGACGGCGAAAACCAGCTTGTTGGCTTCGTCAAAGGGTTTGGTGCCAGGCGGCACTTCGTCATACATGATGCGGTAGCCAAAGCCCATACCGCCGATAAACTGCTTATATTTGCTGGAATCTTCGAGAGAAATCTTTCCCGTCGAAAGGTTAATTCTTAATATATTACCCGTCCAACCGTTAGCCATGATCTTTTCCTTAACACGCTGAAATCAAAAGGAACCGCTGCCAAGACATAGGTCGCTTAGACCGTAATGTCTTTCCACTCGATGATTTTTAATGCGCCCGTCGGGCAGGCGTTTGCGCACTCGCCGCACAGAACGCATTTAGACGACTTATGCGTCTGGGTGTTGACGGTCGCCATCATCCATGGACAGGCCGTAGTACAGGCGCTACATCCAATACAGCGCTTATGATCGACGGTAATGCATCCCTCTTTTTCGCTATAGGAGATAGCCCCGATGGGGCACACCTTCATGCACTGAGGGTCTTTACATTGCCTACACGTGTCCGGCGTATAGTTCAGATCGCCGAAAAGCCCTCCGCCAGACCCAACCCGACCGTCGCCAAAGAAGTAGTTGCGGTGGATTTTGATTCTGGAGAAGAACGTTCCGACGGCCCCATCGTTATAGTTGGTGCAGGAAATCTCGCAGCGGTGGCAGCCGGTACACCGGGCTCTTTGCGTAACTAACACCCCTTTAGGCGTCGTTATTAAGCCAACGGTACCGCTGTCAACGTCTTCCTGTGTACAACCAAAGAGTGATAGTAAAGAAGGGGCAATGGCCAATCCCGTAAGGCCTTTACCTGATATACGCAGAAACTCGAGTCGTGTTAAACCACTATCTAAAAATGGACGTTCGACGTTATTAGACATTTATTTCACATCCTCTTCCGTACTCGCTGAAATAACAACACGTTCGATATTATTTTTATAATTTCTTCACATTTACCAACAAAGAGGTATACGCGCGATAATAGTCGTCTTATTTCTCGAAATAATCTGTGATCGTTATCAACTAAAACTGAAAACCCGCACTAAATGAATGGTTATTGATATTCATTATCATTAATATAGAACCATTAATCATGAATAAATGCCTTTTAATAACAAACAAGACATTATCAATAAATATCAATTAAATAGTTAACCAATTGTTATCTTTTTTTATTGTTATAAAAAGGAAAAAGGAGAGGTTTTCTTAATATTGATAGGCTTAAATTTATACCTTTTTATAAAAATAAAAGCATCTTTCTTACATTAATAACAAATAGTCATCATTCACGGTCTATTAATAAAATGACTGTATTCTATGGACAAGAATCTTAAAGACGACAGAAACACTCATTGTGACCAATTATAAATAAAATGAGGGGAGAAAACATAAAAAGAGAAACGAGGCGTCTGCCATAATTAACGCCGTCGAGAAAACGGCAGAAGGGAGAAACGAAGAGAACCGTGGCGCTTTTAAAAAGCGCGGGCAATCAAAATGCGGCATCAGGCTAACCGCTGAGGCCTATTTCCCTGCCAAAAACGCCCGATAGTCCGCCAATACGCGAAGAAAGTCCTCAACGCCGCAGCAAGACATGCTCTCTTCGTCGTAGTAAAACATGCCCTCTTCCAGCTCATCGCTTTCAAGCTCAAGCTGATTGGCGCGAACGATAACCTCTTCGGCATCGAGCCAAAGAGTATATTCGTGGCCTACCCTTTGCCACTGCCGCTCGCTGCCGCGAACGCCTTTAACCGCAGCCTCTACCTCGTCAAGCAGCGCCACGTTGCCTTTAGCCTCTTCATTCAACCAGTGGCCAATCGCCTCATGATCCATAGAAAAACGGGCAACGACCTGGCCTGTAATATCTAACGTAAATTCATAGTCCATCGTATGCTCCCGCCGTATGTTAACGTTATTCCATAATCATCATACCCGTGAAGCCCCTCGCCGCACCACCGAGATGCACATATATTCACATAAAAAAACCGCGCCGAAGCGCGGTTTTTATCTATCAACGGCTTAACAGGTCGTTATACAGCGGCCTGAAAAATGACGCCGTCAGCCTTCTTGGTGTACTCGCTGAGCCGATCGAAGTTGAGGTAGCGGTAGGTATCCTGCGCGCTCTTGTCTACTTCGGCCATATAGCCCAAATATTCCTCAGCCGTCGGCAGACGCCCCAGCAGCGCGGCAACCGCAGCCAGCTCGGCTGACGCCAGATAAACGTTAGCGCCGGTGCCCAGACGGTTCGGGAAGTTACGGGTTGAGGTGGACACAACGGTCGCCCCTTCGTTCACTCGAGCCTGGTTGCCCATGCACAGAGAACAGCCCGGCATTTCGATACGCGCGCCGTTTTGGCCGAATACGCTGTAATAGCCTTCTTCGCTCAGCTGAGAGGCATCCATCTTGGTCGGCGGGGCCAGCCATAGGCGGGTCGGCAGTTTGCCCTTCACGTTTTGCAGCAGCTTGCCCGCCGCGCGGAAGTGGCCGATGTTGGTCATACATGAACCGATGAACACTTCGTCGATCTTGTCGCCGGTCACATCAGACAGCAGGCGAGCGTCATCCGGATCGTTAGGCGCGCACAGAATAGGCTCCTTGATCTGGTTCAGATCGATATCGATGACGGCTGCATATTCTGCATCCGCATCGGCTTCGATAAGCGTCGGGTTCGCCAGCCACTCTTCCATCGCCTTCACGCGGCGCTCAATCGTACGAGCGTCGCCATAGCCTTCGGCAATCATCCACTTAAGCATAACGATGTTAGAACGCAGATACTCTTCAACCGGCTCTTTGTTCAGCTTGATAGTACACGCCGCCGCAGAACGCTCTGCCGAGGCGTCGGCCAGCTCAAACGCCTGCTCGGCCTTCAGCTCTGGCAGACCTTCGATTTCCAGAATGCGGCCAGAGAAGATGTTCTTCTTGCCCTGCTTCTCAACGGTCAACAGCCCTTGCTTAATCGCAAAGTAAGGGATGGCGTGAACCAAATCGCGCAGGGTAATGCCCGGCTGCATTTTGCCGCTAAAGCGCACCAGCACGGATTCTGGCATATCAAGAGGCATCACGCCGGTCGCCGCGGCAAACGCCACGAGGCCAGAGCCCGCAGGGAAAGAGATGCCGATCGGGAAACGGGTATGGGAGTCCGCACCGGTACCGACCGTATCAGGCAGAAGCATGCGGTTCAGCCATGAGTGAATGATACCGTCGCCCGGACGCAGAGAAACGCCGCCGCGGTTCATAATAAAGTCAGGCAGAGAGTGGTGCAGCTGCACGTCAACCGGCTTCGGATAAGGCGCGGTGTGGCAGAATGACTGCATAACCAGATCGGCAGAGAAGCCAAGGCAGGCCAAGTCTTTCAGCTCGTCGCGAGTCATGCCGCCTGTGGTATCCTGAGAACCCACCGAGGCCATTTTCGGCTCGCAGTACTCGCCGGGACGAACGCCCTTCACGCCGCAGGCTTTGCCTACGATCTTCTGCGCCAGCGTGTAGCCTTTGCTTGACGCATCGGCAGACTTCGCCTTGATAAACACGTCGCTCGGCGCCAGGCCCAGAGATTCACGAGCCTTGCTCGTCAGGCCACGGCCGACGATTAACGGAATGCGGCCGCCGGCGCGCACTTCATCCATCAGAACGTCAGTCTTAAGCTTAAAGGTCGCCAGCAGCTCATTGGTGGCGTGATTGCGCACTTCGCCTTTAGCCGGGTAAATATCGATAACGTCGCCGGTATTGAGCTTAGACACGTCAATGTCTTCAATCGGCAGCGCGCCCGCGTCTTCCATGGTGTTAAAGAAGATTGGCGCGATTTTGCCGCCCAGCACGACGCCGCCGCTGCGCTTGTTCGGCACATATGGAATATCGTCGCCCATAAACCACAGCACGGAGTTGGTTGCGGACTTACGGGATGAACCGGTACCCACAACGTCGCCCACGTATACCAGCGGGAAGCCCTTCTCTTTCAGCGACTCCAGCTTTTTCACCGGGCCGACTTTGCCAGGCTGATCCGGCTCGATGCCGTCGCGGGCGATTTTCAGCATCGCCATCGCGTGCAGAGGAATATCCGGGCGGGACCAGGCGTCCGGCGCAGGAGAGAGGTCATCGGTATTGGTTTCACCGCTGACCTTAAATACGGTCATGGTCAGTTTTTCCGCCAGCGCTGGGCGGGAAAGGAACCACTCTGCGTCAGCCCAGGACTTCATCACCTGCTGCGCATAGACGTTGCCGGCCTTTGCTTTGGCTTCGACATCATAGAAGCTGTCAAACATCAGCAGCGTATGTGAAAGCCCCTTCACGGCGATGGGCGCCAGCGCGGCGTTATCCAGCGCGTCAATCAAAGGTTGGATGTTGTAGCCGCCCTGCATGGTGCCCAGCAGCTCAACGGCTTTTTCTGGTGAAACCAGCGGCGAAACGGCTTCGCCTTTAGCGATGGCGGCCAAAAAGCCGGCCTTAACGTAAGCGGCTTCGTCAACGCCCGGCGGCACGCGATTGGCCAACAGGTCGAGAAGCACTTCTTCTTCTCCGGCCGGCGGGTTCTTCAGCAATTCAACCAAGCCTGCGACTTGCGCCGCATTCAGCGGCTTTGGTACAACGCCTTCTGCAAGACGCTCAGCGACATGTTTACGATATTCCTCTAGCACGACGACTTCCCCCACTAACTTGTTATATTGAGCAGCGAATTTTATGGTGTTAATGTGCATAAAATTGTTAATCTGCGGTATATTCAAACTGAGAGTAAATTGCATCAGAGCGCTGGTTTCGCCTAGTGACAAACGAAAATTCTGTTACTTTAATCACACTAAGTCTATATGCACTTTATAGCCTTTATGATGCAAACCAGACGGCAGAAGGGCTCCCACCGCAGGATTTCACAAGTATAGCTATTTATCACATTTTTATTACAATTTTGCAAAGAAAATAGATTTCGTTTTTCTATTTATTTTCAGATATATTACGCTGTATCGCTTAATCAAAAGCGATGACCAAAAGGATTGGTTGATCCAGCGTTTTTTCATTCGCGAAAGGAATCGGGATGATGCGTAAACCGCGTTTCAGGCTTTATCACTTAATACTTCTGATTGCCGTACTGAGCATTATGGTGCTGCTTGTCGCTCGCTTTGCTTCCCCCCACATGCACGCGGATATCTACCACCCGCAGAATGTCGACGCGCCGGAAGAACTATGGGATCCGCTCTATTCCTCAATGAAGTTCGGCCTCCAGTATCTTCTCATCGCGCTGATTGCCGTTGGCACCATGGTGTCCGCCCTCCTGTTCTTTGTCTTTCGCGACGACGGTTCCTCCTCTATTTCTTCATAGCCTATTAATAAAAACGCCCCCGGCACGGGCCGGAGGCGCTTGAAAACGGTCGGTAGCCGTTTTACTTCACGACGGGTTCTGCGCGGCTAAAGCGCTTGCCGTCATGGCTTTGGCTACGAACGGTAACGTCACCGCTCACCGAAGGCTTTGCCGCATCGTCATAGCGCTTCCAGCTCTTGCCGCCGTCAGTGGAGTATTGGATATTGAGCCCAGGGAAAGCAACGTTGGCGGCCAGTTTGCCGTTCACGACTTTCGCTCCCGGCACCGGCAGGCGGTACCCTACGCCCGCTTTGTCCAGTTTCTCAAGCTCCCGCTGCCCCAGCAGGTTGGCGAACAGGATCCAGTCTTTGTTTAGCGCTTTGCTATCGACAAAGTGGGTTTCGCCGCCCTTAAACTCTTTCCCGGCCTGATAGTCCAGCTCCCAGGAAGCGCGGTGCCACGCGCGTTCCGCCAGCGGTAGAATGCGCGGATAGAGCATGTACTCCATCTGGGCATCGGTGCGAACCACTTCGCTCCACAGCTGGGCGGAAATACCGTAAGCCCCAGGCCAAGCCTTATCGCTTTTCGCAGAGAACGCGTTGCCGTCTCTGTCGACGGAGGTTTCCGCATTTTGCGGCAGGTTGTTAGGCGCAAAACCGAAGATCTTGCGTTCGTCGCTAAAGCGCGTGCCCCAGTAGTAGCCGCTCTCCTGCGGGTTCACCTCATAAGGGAAGTCGACGTACACATAGTCCGGGTTAGAGATAGTCACCTCATAGCCCTTGTTGGCCCAGTCATTAGCCGAATCGAAGCCGCCCCAGTACAGCGTATCCCAGAAGTTGACGCCAACGCGCTTGGTAGCAAAGGACTTGGCGCTTTCGGCATCCTTCAGCCCGTCCTGCCAGGCCTGCATCTTCTCGATGCCGTGCGCATCGACGATTTTACTGACTTCCAGCGCAAAGTGGCTGGGCAGGTGTTCGAAGTCCTGCACTTTGCCTTCTTTGATCATCGTCTGGCATGCCTGAGACTTGGACCAAGGCTTATCTTCATTACTCTGATCGATAGTGCCCTTGAAGGCCTCTTTCTTCTCGGCGTTGATGTCCTGATAGCCGGCGCCCAAGCGGATATTTTTCGCTTCGTCGCCGCCAAAGTGCCAAGTCGTCAGCGGCAGGCCGGCTTCTTTATGCATAGCCGCAACTTCAGTGATGACTTTGTCAACGAAGCGCTTGGAAGAATCCAGGCAGGGGTTCAGATAGCTTTTACGATCGTAAAACTGTACCGACGTGGTGTTTGAAGTATCGGTCGGGTCCAGAAGGCGGTATTCATTCGCCTCTTTTTCTTTACCCTCTTTGTGCAGGCGGTCATAGCGCGCTTCCATAGAAATGATGGCCGCGCGGGCGTGCGCCGGCATGTCGATTTCAGGGATCACGTCGATTTGACGCGCCTTCGCATACTTCAGGATCTCGATATAGTCCGCGCGGCTGAAGTGGCCGCTGCCCATGTTGTTGCTGTCAGGGCCGGAGCCAAGCTGCGGCAGCAGGCAGGTCTTTTCCGTCAGGTCATGACAGCGCTTGCTGCCAATCTCCGTCAGCTCGGGCAGGCCTGGAATTTCAATTCGCCAACCTTCGTCGTCGCTCAGGTGGAAGTGAAACTTGTTCAGCTTGTAGGTCGACATCTGGTCAAGCAGGCGCAGCACCGCTTCTTTAGAGTGGAAGTTGCGCCCAACGTCCAGAAACACGCCGCGATAGGCAAAGCGCGGGGCGTCTTTCGCTTCCAGAGTCGCGATTTTTTTACTGCCGCTGGCCGGCAATAAAGAGAGGATAGACTGCAGGCCGTAGAAAACGCCGCTGTCGTCATAAGCGGTAATTTCAGCGCCCTTCTCGCCAATCTTAAGCATATAGGCGCCGGAAACCGCCATGTCCTTGCTGAACTTATCGGCAGAGACAACCGCCTTAATCGGGTAGCCCGCCACGTTCGACTTCACGCCCAGCGCGCTAAAGTGCTTAAGCACCGTAGAGACAGCGGCGTCATCTAACGAACTGGCCGTCAGTGCAATGCCTTTACTCAGGTCTGCGTCCTGCTGGTGGACGACGACTTCCATCGGCGTAGGCACAATCTGGCCGCGCAGCGCGTCTGCCGGAAGCTTAGCCACGTCCGCATTTTTGTCAAAGCGGTTGGCGGTGTTCATCAACACGTTGTGGTCGTCTTTGGTTCTCTTCCAAAGGGAGCCGTAATCGTTGCCCGCCAGCGGACCGCTGAACTTGCTTAAGTCTTCGGTATTGGTGCTGGCGATAACTTTAGGCTTGGCGCCTTCGGAGGTCGCGTACCAGCGCGGTATCGCATCGGTTTTGAAGATCTGCCAATATTCGGCAATAACCGGAATTTCAACGGCTTTGCCCGCCGAGAAGCCGGTGAATTTTTCAGTTGGCTCAATTTTATGCAAGTCGCCGGTCACAAAGGAAATCTTGAACTGGTCGTTATCAGTACGCAGGATCTGGCGAATGCTGTGGAAATAGATCGCCCAGTCTTTATCCTTAACATCAGTAGGGCTTTCCAGCGTAAAGGTCAATTTGGTACAGGACGCCCAGTCCGCGCCGAGAGCGCTGCAGTCAACGCCGTGATCCGCCGCCAGGTTGTCGACTATCTGATAGTTCACCTTTAGCTGGCTTAGCTGGTCAACGGTTTTCTGAGACGCGTGGGCGCCGCCGGCAAAAGCGCAGGCAGCAAAAAGCGTCGTAAAGGCGCTCAGCGTGAACTTATTCATACTCTGGTTGCTCATATTCTGGTTGCTCCATTTCAGACTGATTAATTGTTTGCGCGGATCTCTTGCCAAACCTTGTCGCAATCCGCCTTACGCGCCTGGCTGTCGCCCGTTTTCGTCGCCGTCAGGCAGTTCTGATAGTCCAACACCCGCACGCTCTCTTTCTCGGCAAACTCACGGTGGGAATTATCTTTTCTCAATACGTCCAGCACGGACTGACAGGCCTCCAGCTTTTCCGGAGATCCCTGAGCCGTCGAAATGCAGGCGTTATAGGCGTCACGCAGGGTAACGTCTTCCTGCGCCTGATTGTCCTGCTGTGCGCAGGCCGTCAGGCCCAGCGCCAGCAGTGCGATAACCAACGTTTTCTTCATCATCATCAATACCCCTATTGCGCCCGGCCGCAGGAAAGAGGCCGGGCGCCGTATGATTAAAAGACCGTGAACGGAGCGATTACGATGAACTTAACGTCACGCTCGTCCTGGAAAATGTTGCCGTAGCCGCCGCCCCAGCTGGCGTTATCGGAGTGGTTGTCGTACTGAGTGAAGTGCAGCTTAAACAGCGTGCCTTTAGCGCGGCCTTCCTGTACGGTGTACATCGCATCAAGGCTGTAGGCGCTCTCTTTCAGGCGCTGGCTCTGATCGTAGGCATCGTTAGTGCTGGGCTTCGCGTCCCAGGCGTAAACGCCCGATGCGCCCACCGCCCATCCCGGCAGATCCCAGTTGCTTAAGTCATACATCACGCCGGCAAACACGGCCTTTTCGCCGTTGGCGTTAAAGTCGGAGCGGTTATCCCACCAAATGTCCAAACGACCGTTGGACGACGCGTAGGTCGGCGTCATGCGCTGCAGGAAGAACCCCTGATTGCCCTCGGCTTTAACCCAAGTCCCTTCCAGGCGCAGGTCGAACTGGCCGACCTTATAGCCAAACGTTAATGCCTGTAGCCAGGCCAAGCCGTCGTAAATATCGTTAGTGCCGCCGCCGCCCACTTTGTCCTTCGCGCCATAGAACTGATAGCTGGTGGACAGCGGATTGCCAGCCAGATCAAATTTGTATGAGCTCTTGCCGAAATACTGGTCGACATACCCTTCGGCCTGGCCGAAGGCGGCCTCAAGCACCAGATCGTTTTTGAAGTCGTACTTCGCGCCGATAGAGTGCAGATAGTCGACTTTGGTTTTCTTATCGTTCTGGTAGAAATGGTCGGTTTCAATGTGCCACGGCGCTTTGTATTCGTTAGCCCACATGTAGGAGAAGCTCAGCGCGCCGGAGGCGCCGAAGTCCAGATTAGCGCCGGCTTCCGCCCCTTGATAGGTGCCGGGCATAAAGCTCCAGTGCGGCGCCAGCAGCGTTTGGCCGGAAGGCTGGATGTAGCCGCCGCGCGCCCAAACGGGGCCGTATTTGAATTTCGCCGCCGCCTTGTACAGGCTCACGCCGCTCTTGTCGCCGGAGTAGTCTTCGTCATAGGTCTTATTTTTTGATGAAAACGCAATTTCGTTGGGGTGGCCGCTGTCGTGGTCTTCCGCCATTTCAATCGCGCCAAAGGCCCCTACGTCAAGCCCGAACATATCGGCGGCGTAGCCAGATGAGAAGTCCAGGCTGACGTTCCAGGTTGAGTGCGAAAGGTTGGTTTCATAGTCACCGGTAGTCACGTCTTTGCGGTCGCGCTCGCGCTGCCAGTAGTAAATCCCACCCGTCATCTTGGAATCATCAACAAATCCTTCCGCCGACGCCTCAGGAACAATGACTCCGCCAGAAGCCAGAGCAACAAGACACGTCAGACATTTAACCTTAAAGCCTTTTCTCACCTTCATTTTTGCCACTCCAATAGTACATCGTTAAATTCACCCGCTGAACGCTGGGTTTCGCGGGCCTTTTATTTCGTTCTAGTGGTTTTAAGCATATTTTCGCGTCGCGAATTATCAATACATTATTTAAAGAAATGTAAAAATTATGATGTATAGCACAAAATAATAAAAAACCACCCAGAGAACCAAAATGAAAGTAATTATTTGATTTAAATGAATTAATGTGAATAACTTGAATTATGGCTACTACAGGAAAAATAAAATGTTAATTATCTTATTAAACAAAGACTAAATAATCATAAAAATAAAGAGACATAATTCTCAATAAGAATTATCTAAATCAAATTAAAAGAGAGTAAAACGGAGAAAAGTTAATATAAAAATGGAAAAACCGCGGTAATAGTAGAGGAAAAGTGGACTCAATCTCGCGATTGGCAAACAATAAATTCGCGCAATAAAAAAACCGCCGAAGCGGTTTTTTTAGCATCCTTAGACAGTAAGAATTACTTCTTCTTCGCCTTCGGGTTAGGCAGGTCTGTGATGGTGCCTTCGTAGACTTCCGCCGCTAAACCAACGGATTCGTGCAGCGTCGGGTGAGCGTGGATGCTAAGCGCGATGTCTTCCGCGTCGCAGCCCATCTCAATCGCCAGACCGATTTCGCCGAGCAACTCGCCGCCGTTAGCGCCGACAATCGCGCCGCCGATGATGCGGTGAGACTCTTTATCGAAAATCAGCTTGGTCATGCCGTCCGCGCAGTCAGAGGCAATCGCACGGCCGGAAGCCGCCCACGGGAAGGTGGAGACTTCGTAGTTGATACCCTGCTCCTTCGCCTCTTTCTCCGTCAGGCCGACCCACGCCACTTCAGGCTCGGTATAAGCGATAGACGGGATCACTTTCGGGTCGAAGTAGTGCTTCTTACCGGCGATGACTTCAGCGGCTACGTGGCCTTCATGGACGCCCTTGTGCGCCAGCATCGGCTGACCGACGATGTCGCCAATCGCATAAATGTGCGGCACGTTGGTGCGCATTTGCTTATCTACGCGAATAAAGCCGCGCTCGTCGACCTCAACGCCGGCCTGACCCGCGTCCAGCAGCTTACCGTTCGGCGTACGGCCGATAGCCACCAGAACCGCATCATAGCGCTGAGGTTCTGCAGGCGCCTTTTTGCCTTCCATCGAAACGTAAATACCGTCAGCCTTGGCTTCTACCGCCGTGACTTTCGTTTCCAACATCAGGTTGAACTGCTTGCTGATACGCTTGGTGAAGACCTTAACGATGTCTTTGTCCGCTGCCGGGATCACCTGATCGAACATTTCAACCACGTCGATCTGAGAACCCAACGCGTGATAAACGGTGCCCATTTCCAGACCGATGATGCCACCGCCCATAACCAGCAGGCGCTCCGGCACGGCCTTGAGCTCTAACGCGTCGGTTGAGTCCCAAACCCGCGGATCTTCATGAGGAATAAACGGCAGTTGGATCGGGCGAGATCCCGCCGCGATGATGGCATTATCGAAGTTAATATTGGTAATGCCGCCTTCGCCTTCAACGGCGATGGTGTTAGGGCCGACAAACTTACCGTGGCCGTTAACCACTTTAACCTTACGCATTTTGGCCATACCGGCCAGCCCGCCCGTCAACTGGCTAACAACCTTCTCTTTCCAAAGGCGAACTTTGCCAATGTCAGTCTTAGGCTCGCCGAAAACGATGCCGTGTTCGGCCAACGCTTTGGCTTCTTCAATCACTTTCGCGACGTGCAGCAGCGCTTTTGAAGGGATACAGCCGACGTTCAAACAAACGCCGCCCAGCGTAGAGTAGCGCTCTACGATAACGGTCTCCAGCCCCAGATCCGCGCAGCGGAAAGCGGCAGAATAGCCCGCGGGGCCAGCGCCAAGTACCACAACCTGAGTTTTGATATCAGTACTCATCTATGTACCTCTTAATTATTTTCCCGACCCACCGGCGTAGGGTTTGCATCGTTACCGTGCGTTTTGCCGGAAGCCCACCCAACCGTTTCAGTTTACATAAACATAACAATTGTGCAAACGCCGCAGGGAGATATTCGTGTCGCGTCAAAAAATCAGGGCCGACACAGGTCGGCCCCGAGGATTACATCACCAGACGGCGAATGTCAGACATCGCGTTGTTGATGAAGCTGATGAAGCGAGCGCCGTCCGCCCCGTCGATCACGCGGTGATCGTAAGAGAGCGACAGAGGCAGCATCAGGCGAGGCGCGAACTCTTTGCCGTTCCAGACCGGCTTCATTGACGACTTGGAGACGCCAAGGATAGCGACTTCCGGCGCGTTGACGATCGGCGTAAACGCCGTACCGCCGATGCCGCCGAGGCTGGAAATGGTAAAGCATCCGCCCTGCATATCGCCAGCGGTCAGCTTGCCGGCGCGAGCCTTCTTGGAAATCTCTGCCAGTTCGCGAGACAGCTCAATAATGCCCTTCTTGTTCACATCGCGGAATACCGGAACCACCAGACCATTAGGCGTATCAACCGCCACGCCGATGTTGATGTACTTCTTCATCGTCAGCTTCTGACCGTCTTCAGACAGGGAGCTGTTGAACTTAGGCATCTCTTCCAGCGCTTTCGCAACTGCCTTCATGATGAAGACCAGCGGCGTGATTTTCACGTCCAGCTTTTTCTTCTCAGCTTCGGCGTTTTGCTGCTTACGGAAGGCTTCAACGTCGGTAATGTCCGTTTCGTCAAACTGCGTGACGTGCGGGATCATGACCCAGTTGCGGTGCAGGTTGGCGCCGGAGATCTTCTGAATGCGGCCCAGTTCGACCTCTTCCACTTCGCCAAACTTGCTGAAGTCCACCTTCGGCCATGGCAACAGGCCGGGCAGAGAGCCGCCGGTTGCTGCCTGAGCGCCCGATTCAGCGCGCTTAACGGCGTCTTTCACATAGGCCTGAACGTCTTCTTTCAGGATACGGCCCTTACGGCCTGTACCTTTTACCTTCGCCAGGTTAACGCCAAACTCGCGGGCCAGACGGCGGATAACCGGCGTAGCGTGCACGTAGGCATCGTTCTCGACAAAGTCGCCGCCGGCAGAGGCAGCCGGTGCAGCGGCAGGCTTAGCGGCCTGAACCGGCGCAGCGGGGGCTGGGCTGGCGGCAGGCGCCGGTGCGCTGGCAGCAGGTGCGCCGCCGGCCACTTCAAAGGTCATAATCAGCGTACCGGTAGACACCTTACTGCCCACCTGCACTTTGATTTCTTTAACCACGCCGGCAAACGGCGCAGGCACTTCCATAGAGGCCTTGTCGCCCTCTACCGTGATAAGAGACTGTTCCGCTTCGATCTTATCGCCAACCTTCACCAGCACTTCGGTAACTTCAACCTCATCGCCGCCGATGTCAGGTACCTGAACGTCTTTCACAGAAGACGCCGCAGGAGCCGCAGGTGCAGCAGCGGCTGGCGCACTGGAGGCTACGGGCGCGCCGCCGGCCACTTCAAAGGTCATAATCAGCGTACCGGTAGACACCTTACTGCCCACCTGCACTTTGATTTCTTTAACCACGCCGGCAAACGGCGCGGGCACTTCCATAGAGGCCTTATCGCCTTCTACGGTAATCAGCGACTGTTCGGCTTCGACCTTATCGCCCACTTTAACCAGCACTTCAGTGACTTCAACTTCGTCGCCGCCGATATCCGGCACCTGAACATCCTTCACTGCGGAAGCGGCTGGCGCGGCAGCGGCAGGAGCCTCAGCGGGAGCAGAAGCCGCAGGGGCCTCTGCGCCAGCGGCGTCGAAAATCATAATCAGAGAACCGGTAGCCACTTTACTGCCTACCTGCACTTTGATTTCTTTAACCACGCCGGCCTGCGGGGAAGGGACTTCCATAGAAGCCTTATCGCCTTCTACGGTAATCAGCGACTGTTCGGCCTCGACCTTATCGCCAACTTTGACCAGAAGTTCGGTGACTTCCACCTCATCCGCGCCAATGTCCGGCACTTTAATTTCAATCGTCATTTGTTCTACCTCTTATACGGGACGCTTATGCCAGACGCGGGTTAACTTTATCAGCGTCGATACCGAACTTGGCAATCGCTTCGGCTACGGCATCCGCCTTCACTTCGCCACGCTTGGCCAGTTCACCCAGCGCCGCAACGACGACGTAGGAGGCGTCCACTTCGAAGTGGTGACGCAGGTTTTCGCGGCTGTCAGAACGGCCAAAGCCGTCGGTGCCCAGTACGCGGAATTCGCTGGCGGGGATAAAGTTACGGATCTGCTCAGCAAACAGCTTCATGTAGTCGGTAGAAGCCACCGCCGGCGCGTCGTTCATCACTTGAGCAACGTAAGGCACGCGCGGAGTTTCCAGCGGATGCAGCATGTTCCAACGTTCGCAGTCCTGACCGTCGCGGGCCAGTTCGGTGAAGGAGGTCACGCTGTAAACGTCAGACGTCACGCCGTAATCTTTCGCCAGAATCTGTGCTGCTTCGCGAACGTGCGGCAGGATTGAGCCAGAACCCATCAGCTGTACGCGACCGCGGCCGCCTTCGGCGTTTACCGTCTCCAGCTTGTAGATACCCTTACGGATACCCTCTTCTACGCCTTCCGGCATGGCCGGCATGTGGTAGTTTTCGTTCAGCGTGGTGATGTAGTAGTAAACGTTCTCCTGGTTGCCGTACATGCGCTGCAGGCCGTCGTGCATAATCACGGCGACTTCATACGCGTAGGTCGGGTCGTAGGAGATACAGTTCGGGATCGTCAGCGACTGAATGTGGCTGTGGCCGTCTTCATGTTGCAAACCTTCGCCGTTCAGCGTCGTACGGCCGGAGGTGCCGCCGATAAGGAAGCCGCGCGCCTGCTGGTCGCCCGCCGCCCAGCACAGATCGCCGATGCGTTGGAAGCCGAACATGGAGTAGTAGATGTAGAACGGGATCATCGGGAAGTCGTTGGTGCTGTATGACGTCGCAGCGGCCAACCAGGACGCGCCTGCGCCCAGCTCGTTGATGCCTTCTTGAAGGATTTGTCCCTTCTCGTCTTCTTTATAGTAGGCAACCTGCTCGCGGTCCTGCGGTATGTACTGCTGACCTTTCGGGCTGTAGATGCCGATCTGACGGAACAGGCCTTCCATACCGAACGTACGGGCTTCGTCCGCCAGAATCGGCACCAAACGAGGTCCGATAGAGGCGTCTTTCAGCATCACGTTCAGCGCGCGAACGAAGGCGATGGTGGTAGAAATTTCTTTGTTCTGCTCTTCCAGCAGCGCGCTGAACTCGCTCAACGGCGGAATGGTCAACGGCTGGGTGAAGTTCGGCAGGCGAGTAGGCACGTAGCCCTGCAGCGCGCTGCGGCGTTCGTGCAGATACTTGTACTCTTCGGAATCTTTATCCAGAGAAATGAACGGCAGTTTTTCAATGTCCGCATCGGCAACCGGTACGTTGAAGCGATCGCGGAACAGGCGTACGCCGTCCATGTTCATCTTCTTGACCTGGTGAGCGATATTTTTGCCTTCGGCGGTGTCGCCCATGCCGTAACCCTTGATGGTGTGAGCCAGGATCACGGTCGGCTTGCCTTGGGTTTCCTGCGCTTTCTTCAGCGCAGCGTAGACTTTTCTCGGATCGTGGCCGCCGCGGTTCAGCGCCCAAATTTCGTCGTCGGTCATATCTTTAACCAGCGCAGCCGTTTCCGGGAAGCGGCCAAAGAAGTGCTCACGCACGTAAGCGCCGTTTTTGGACTTAAAGGTCTGATAGTCGCCGTCGACGGTTTCGTTCATCAATTGAATCAGCTTGCCGGTGGTGTCTTTCTTCAGCAGCTCATCCCAGCGGTTGCCCCACATAACCTTGATAACGTCCCAGCCGGCGCCTTTGAAAATGCCTTCCAGTTCGTTAACGATCTTGCCGTTACCGGTGACCGGGCCGTCCAGACGCTGCAGGTTACAGTTGATGATGAACACCAGATTGTCCAGCTTTTCGCGGGTCGCCACGGTGATGGCGCCTTTGGATTCCGGCTCGTCCATCTCGCCGTCGCCGAGGAACGCGTAAACGGTTTGTGCAGAGGTGTCCTTCAGGCCGCGGTTATGCAGATACTTAAGGAAGCGCGCCTGATAGATGGCCGCCATCGGGCCAAGGCCCATAGAGACGGTCGGGAACTGCCAGAATTCCGGCATCAGCTTCGGATGCGGATAGGAAGAAAGACCGTTGCCGTGAACTTCCTGACGGAAGTTGTTCATTTGGTCTTCGGTTAAGCGGCCTTCAACGAAGGCGCGAGCATAGATCCCCGGAGAGATGTGGCCCTGGAAGTAAACCAGGTCGCCGCCGTCTTTCGCATTGCGCGCGCGGAAGAAGTGGTTGAAGCACACTTCGTAAATCGTCGCGGAGGACTGGAAAGAAGCCATGTGCCCACCGAGCTCCAGATCCTTTTTAGACGCGCGCAGCACGGTCATAACGGCGTTCCAACGGATAATAGAACGAATGCGGCGTTCCAGATCGAGGTTGCCCGGATAGGCCGGCTCTTCCGACGTAGGAATAGTGTTAATGTAGTCAGTAACGAGTGACGAACCTGTAGGCAGGTTGACGCCCGCCTGACGCGCAGAGGACAAAACCTTATCGATCAGGTATTGAGCGCGCTCAACGCCTTCTTCACGGATGACCGATTCGATCGCCTGCAACCAATCGCGGGTTTCAATCGGATCCACGTCTTGATTTACAATTTCCGACATGGTGGTTTCCTTATTCTATCTTTACGTTGTTGGTCAAAGCCTGTCTTAATAACGTCTTTGGCATTTCGCCGGCAAACGCCATTAAGACAGGCTCGGTGGTTAAGTGCTAATCCTTACGCTGTAAAAGCCGCAGCGATCGCTCGCGACGGCTGTGCTCTCTGTCGAGCTCTAACAGCACTTCCTCAATAAAGGCCAAATGTCGATGCGACGCCGCCCTCGCCTTTTCCGGCTCGCGGGCTACGATGGCTTCGAAGATATCAGCCCTGTGGTTACTTACTCTTTCCAGCATCTCGCGACGGGAGTAGAGCAAATCAAAATTCTGACGGACGTTTTGTTCAAGCATGGGAGCCATGCAGCGCAGCAGGTGCAAAAGAACGACGTTGTGACTGGCTTCGGTGACGGCGGTCTGATAGTGCATCACCGCGTCAGCTTCCTGCTGCCGGTCTCCAGAGGCCTGTGCGACTTCGATCTGTTGGTGATATTGGCGAATGCGCAGAAAATCCTCATCAGTCCCCCGCAGCGCCGCGTAGTAAGCAGCAATGCCTTCCAGCGCGTGACGCGTTTCCAACAGGTCGAACTGGGATTCGGGGTGATCGGCCAACAGCTCGCTGAGCGGGTCGGTGAGGCTCTGCCAAAGGTTGGTCTGAACGAACGTTCCTCCGCCCTGACGGCGGTAAAGCAGGCCCTTGCCTTCCAGGCGTTGAATCGCCTCTCTGAGCGAAGGCCGGGATACGTCGAACTGTTTGGCAAGCTCGCGTTCAGGAAGCAGTTTTTCTCCGGGGCGCAGGGTCCCTTCAAGGATCAGCGTTTCAAGCTGCCGTTCAATGGCGTCAGATAGCTTGGGTTGACGAACCTTGTTATAGACCATAGTGCGTTAAAATGCCTCGGAGTAAATTGGTATTACCAATATCAAAAGCGCGCGGCTAAAGTAACAAAATATTCACCTTTTGTCTATACGGCCTTTGATCAAAGTCATGAAATAACGCCTATCGCTCTGATATATGGCAAATATCGTTAGCTTTCATACTACTAACGAGGTAATGGCGATTCGACCTGGCATAGATAAATTTAACATTTTTTAAACGAATAAAAAGTAGAACTGAAGCGGGTCAGCAGACCAATTGATGAATAAGAATTCAAAATAATCGGATTTTATTTCACGCCAGTGAAGGCAGGATAAACTAAGGAAAGGCTGATGGCGTTCCAAAAATGACGATAAAAATCTGTGAAAATGCCTAACACGCGGCCCCTCTTCCCCTCAAAACGACCTCCCGCCAGCGACGGATACGACCTGCTGTTTAAAGCATAGCCGCCACCGTTCAATCGGGCCAACGGTTATAGACATTCAATACGGATAAAAGGACGTCACCTGATACCGCAAAGAAGACGAAAAAGAAATCAGCGCATTGAAAAATAAATAATTTTACAAAAACCGTACGGTATTAATGACACAAAACAGAGAGGCAGCGCAGATTAGAAACAGAAAAAGAATGCAAACGTCGACATTTACCACTATTCTTGCCGCTCTGGTAGGGTTCAGCCAAAAATGTTTTATCTGTAGCCGTACAGATTTCATTACATGCAGAACTGTATTACTAAAAAACGGCAACATTCGGCCAGAAGCCATACATCGTAAACGTTGCGACATCGCAGGTGAGGAAAAAATAATAATGAGTGACCAGCTCAAACGCGGCCTTAAAAACCGCCATATTCAGCTTATTGCTCTGGGCGGCGCGGTGGGAACCGGCCTGTTTCTCGGCAGCGCTCAAACTATCAGCATGGCGGGCCCCTCCGTCATACTCGGCTACGCTATCGGCGGCATTATTGCCTTTCTCATCATGCGCCAACTGGGCGAGATGATCACCGAAGAGCCCGTCGCAGGCACCTTCAGCCACTTCTCCTATAAATACTGGGGACCGTTCGCCGGCTTTCTTTCCGGCTGGAACTACTGGATGCTGTTTGTGTTGGTCAGCATGGCCGAGTTGACCGCCGTTGGGGAATATATCCAATTTTGGTGGCCGGAAATCCCAACCTGGGCTTCCGCCGCTTTTTTCTTTGTGCTGATTAATCTGGTCAATCTGGCTAACGTCAAGATATACGGCGAAATGGAGTTCTGGTTCGCCATTATTAAAGTCGCTGCCATTATCGGCATGATTATCTTCGGTTCCTATCTGTTAATCAGCGGCAATGGGGGTCCAGACGCCGGGCTCCATAACCTATGGTCTCAAGGTGGGTTCATGCCCTTTGGATTTAAAGGGCTTATTATGGCAACCGCTATCATAATGTTCTCTTTTGGAGGCTTAGAGCTTATCGGTATTACCGCAGCTGAAGCCGATAATCCGGAAAAGACCATCCCTAAAGCTATCAATCAGGTGCTATACCGTATCCTTATTTTCTATATTGGCTCATTGGTGGTTCTGCTTTCTCTTTATCCGTGGACCAAGGTAGTTCAAGGTGAAAGCCCATTCGTTATGATTTTTCATTCTCGAGACAATATGGAAGCCGTGACTATGGTGCTATACGTCGTTGTACTGACGGCGGCGCTATCGGTCTACAATAGCTGCGTATACAGCAATAGCCGAATGCTTTACGGGCTGGCATTGCAAAAGAATGCACCGCGCATGCTGGCCAAAACCAGTAAGAATGGCGTACCGGTCAACTCCATTCTATTTTCCAGCTCTGTGGCGGCAATCGGTATCGTCATTAACTACCTCATACCGGAAGAGGCGCTCGGCATCCTGATGTCGCTAGTAGTATCCAGCATCGTAATCAACTGGGTCATGATAAGCCTGTCGCACCTGAAGTTCCGCGCGGCTAAGGACAAAGAGGGCGTGACGCCGAAGTTTAAAGCCATTTGGTCGCCCTTTAGCAACTACCTTTGCCTGCTGTTCCTGACCGGCGTGCTGGTGATTATGTACATGACGCCGGGGATCAGAATCTCCGTACTGCTTATCCCAGTTTGGCTGTTGATACTGGCAATTGGCTATGCGGTAACTCGCAAAACCGTTCGCTAGCGTTTCTTTTAATTATCCCGTTGGATTGTCCCGCAGATCGACCTGCGGGACGTCTGTCTGCAATATTCCCGCTATTTCCCTATCAGACTACGGTAACGGTCCCAATAAAAATGCGGCCCTGGATCGGTCTTTCGCCCCGGCGCGATGTCGCTGTGCCCCCGAATCCTCTCAGGCGTAATGGGATAATTCGCCACTAGCAGCTCCGTCACCCGAGCGAGCTGGCGGTATTGCTCGTCGGTAAAGTCCGCCGTGTCGGTACCTTCCAGCTCGATACCAATAGAAAAGTCATTGCAGCGTTCCCGTCCTTCAAAGATGGAAACGCCCGCGTGCCAAGCCCTCTTATCAAAAGGCACGTATTGGACGACTTCGCCGTCGCGCCGAATCAGGCAGTGGGCCGAAACCCGCAGGTGATGGATTTCGGCAAAGTAAGGATGTTCATTCGGATCTAGCGTGCCGGTAAACAGCCTGTCTATATACGGGCCGCCAAATTCCCCCGGGGGCAGACTAATATTGTGCACCACCAGCAGCGAGGGGATTTCGCCTTCCGGCCTCTCGTCAAAATGGGGCGACGGCACGCGCGTTGCCTCGTCAATCCAACCGTCCGTCAACTTCATACTTCCCGATATCCCCTTCTTTATAAAATCTGCGTTCGATTATAAGGCCCGCCGCTGCGACTGCGTAGCCGTTTCCTTCATTTATGGAAATAATGCGCGCCCTCTTCCAGCTTTCCGTGCAACGCTGAACCCTCGAGAGAAACACTTCACGCCTTATTCCATAACGCCCAATCCGCTCTTTTTCATCTGATTCTTTCAACGCATCGTTATCTTCGCCATAGGGCTAAACCACTTACAGGAGCGACGTTATGAATACACAGGCCGGATTTACTCTGTTTGAACTGATGATAGCCATCGCCATCATCGCCATTTTGACCGCTGTCGGTATCCCTGCCTATCAGGGCTACATCCAGAAGGCGGCATTGACCGATATGCTACAGGCCATGGTGCCCTATAAAACCGCGGTTGAACTCTGTGCGTTGGAAAAAGGCGAACTTAGCGCTTGCCAACAGGGAAGCGCCGGGATCCCCGCAGGCAAAACCACCCGCTATGTATCACAAATCAGCGTCACCGCCGGTGCGATCGCGCTGGTGGGCCAAAATGCGCTGCAGGGGCTTACCGTTACGCTGACGCCCACGCTGGACGAAGCCTCTGGCGACCTCCAGTGGCAAAAAGCGTGCAGCAGCAACCGGCAAAACGATGGGCGAATAGACGCCTGCAACGACGTATTTCGCTTCGGCAATGAGGCGAATCCATGACAGACGCCAAGCCTCCTAAGCCTGCAGCCTGCGACGTCAGTGCGGAAGTCGCCGCAGAATGCCTTCGTCATCGGCTCGTCCCCGTCAGCATCGACGACAGGCAGCTGACGGTTGCCGCCGTGGAAGGAGAATGCGTCGATGGCGCTATCCAGACGCTGTCCTTTATCAGCAGGCGCGACATCCACGTTCTATTTTGGCCACAGTCTCAAATGGAGAGCTATCACCAGCGCCTTGCCGACTTTCAGTCGTCTGCGGCTGAAGTACAAAAAAGGCGAGAAGAGCGGCAGGAAAACGACTGGGAGCGTCACTCTGACGAACGTAGCGATGATGAGGTGGTACGGTTCCTCAATCAGCTAATCAGTCAGGCAATGAGGCGCAGGGCTTCCGACATTCATTTTGAGCCCTACGCCAACCGCTATCGCGTACGCTTAAGAATCGACGGCGCGCTGCAGGAGGCAGCTGAACCGCCGATAGACATCGCGGCTCAAATCACCGCCCGGCTTAAGATCATGGCGAAGCTGAACATTGCCGAGCGCCGGCTTCCGCAAGACGGGCAGATGGTTATCCATGGCGATCGGGAGACGCGCTCCCTTCGGGTGTCTACCCTTCCCGTCGCCGACGGAGAGAAAGTAGTGCTCAGGGTGATGCCGGCGAACGCCTGCACGCACTCTATCGATTCGATCGGCATGTCCGACGACGAGCAGCGCCGCTATCGCGAAGCGCTGGACTTGCCCCAGGGAATGATTTTGGTTACCGGCCCTACCGGAAGCGGAAAAACCGTCACGCTCTACAGCGGCCTGGGCTACCTTAACGATGCCTCCCGCAACCTTTGCAGCGTAGAAGATCCCGTTGAAATACCGATCGCCGGCATTAATCAAACGCAGGTAAACGGTAAAATAGGCCTTACGTTTAACGCAGCCCTGCGCGCCTTTTTAAGGCAGGATCCTGACGTTCTCATGGTTGGAGAAATCCGCGATCGAGAAACCGCAGGCACCGCGATTGAAGCAGCGCAGACCGGGCACTTGGTCTTGGCCACGCTGCATACCAACAGCGCGGCAGAAACGCTGGTGCGTCTTGGCCAAATGGGTATAGAGCCCTATCTGCTAGCCTCCAGCCTGAAGCTGATTATCGCCCAGCGCCTGATTCGCTGCCTTTGCCCGCACTGCCGGCGTCCTCAGACGCAGGAAGCCACGGCAGGAAACGGCCCATCGACCTACGACGCCGTTGGCTGCGAGCGCTGCGTCGGCGGCTATTACGGCAGAACCGGCGTTTATGAAATGCTCGTTCTGACCGACGCTCTTCAGCGCGGCGTAGCCGAAGGGCTCAATGCGAAGGCGCTGCATCAACTGGCCCTCGCTCAGGGCATGATATCGCTGAAACAGGCCGGGCTTCGTCTGGTGAACGGAGGCGTCACAACCCTCAACGAGCTTTACCGCACCCTCGGCGGCGACGGTTGGAACGACCAATGAGAAACGAGCGACTTTTTCTATGGCGAAACCCTGAGGGTAAAAAGGGAGAGCTTGTCGCCCACTCGCGCGACCACGCCCGCTATCTGTTAATGAGCCAAGGAGTCAGAGCAGCCAAAGTCACGCGGGAAATTAAGCTGAGGAAAAGCCGCTGGAGGTCGAATGAACTCGCCCCTGTCGTTCGCCAGATGGCGACGCTGCTTCAGGCGGGCCTACCGTTAGTCAACAGCCTTGAGCTGATAGCCGCGGAGCACCCTAATCCCGTCTGGCGCTATGTGCTCAGAGCAACGAAAGATCGGGTCGTGCAGGGTTCGCCGCTGTCAGAGGCCATGGGGGAACACCCTAATGCCTTTCCTGCGCTGTTTATTGAACTCATCGCCACGGGAGAGATAACCGGGCGGCTGGAGCAATGCTGCCAGCTGCTCGCCAACCGGCTGGAAAAACAGCAGATGCTAAACTACAAGGTGCGTAAAGCGCTGCGTTATCCGCTGTTTATTTTAAGCGCGGCGCTTTTGGTAACTCTGCTGATGCTGGCCTTCGTGCTTCCCGCGTTCAAAGAGATCTACGACACGTTTGACGCTCCGCTTCCGACGTTTACGCTGGCGATACTATTGATTTCAGACGCCGTTCAACGCTACGGCGCCGGTATCCTGTTGTTCACAGGCTCGCTGGCCGCCTACTATTTCAAACGGCTTCACCATAAGGAAAAGTGGCGACGGAGGGAGCAGCGGCTGTGGCTCAGGCTCCCCCTTGTAGGAAAGCTCGTTGAAGCCAATATTTTAGCCCTGCTTTTCCGCTCGCTGGCAATCACGCAGCAGGCTGGGCTTTCGCTCATGCGCGGCATTCAGTCCTCCGCCAACGCCTGCGGCGATTTACAGTATGCAGACGCCATGCTGCAAGTGCTCAATCAGGTTGAGCGAGGTTCGTCGCTGTTTAACGCCTTCAGGCAGTTACCCCTGTTTCCCAGCCTGACGATACAGCTTATTCGCGCGGGTGAAGAGTCGGGAACGCTGGACCTGATGTTGGAGCGCCTTGCCGCCGTTTATGAAAGCGAAGCCGAGAATATGGCGGAAGGCCTCGCTTCCCGTATCGAGCCCGTGCTTATGGGCGTACTGGGCATTCTGGTCGGAGGCATGACGATCGCCATCTATCTCCCTATATTTCAGCTGGGAAACGTGATGGGTTAATAAAAGCACACTTTTGTCGCCACGGAAGAAAACCACTCGCCAAGGGCAATGTTTTCACGTTTACTATGAGCGATATATCCATTTCACCGCGAGGAAACATGCGCTTCAGGCAATTCTTACCGCTTATCGGGGCGCTGTTTGCGCTCTATATCATCTGGGGATCGACCTATCTGGTTATTCGAATCGGCGTTGAAAGCTGGCCTCCCTTTATGATGGCGGGCGTTCGCTTTCTGTCGGCAGGAACGCTGTTGATGATTTTCCTGCTGCTTCGCGGGCACAGGCTTCCTCCCCTTCGCCCGATGCTCAACGCGGCGCTTATTGGCGTCCTGCTGCTGGCGGTGGGTAACGGTTTCGTCACAGTCGCTGAGCATCAGGACGTACCTTCAGGCATCGCCGCCGTTATGGTGGCTACCGTCCCGCTGTTTACTCTGTGCTTTAGCCGCTTTTTCGGCATTAAAACGCGCTGGCTGGAGTGGGTAGGCATTGCCATTGGCCTGGTAGGAATTATTCTGCTTAACAGCGGAGGAAGCCTGAGCGGGAACCCGTGGGGCGCAGTGCTTATCCTCGTCGGTTCCATAAGCTGGGCCTTCGGTTCGGTTTACGGCTCTCGCATTGAGCTGCCGGTGGGCATGATGGCCGGAGCAATAGAGATGCTGGCCGCAGGCATTCTGCTGATGGCCGCTTCGCTTTTAACCGGTGAAAGGCTAACGGAAGCTCCCTCGCTGTCCGGCTTTATGGCGGTGGGCTATCTGGCGCTGTTTGGCTCTATCATCGCCATTAACGCCTACATGTACCTTATCCGCAACGTCCCTCCGGCTATCGCCACCAGCTACGCCTATGTCAATCCGGTTGTCGCCGTATTGCTGGGCACCAGCCTCGGAGGAGAAAGCCTTTCTTCAACGGAGTGGATTGCGCTGGGGATCATCATCCTGGCCGTCGTGCTGGTAACGCTAGGCAAATATCTCTTTCCTGCGAAAACGTCGTCTTATTAAGCACGGCAAAGAGGCGGAATTCTCCGCCTCTTTAAGAACCTCGTTTCGTATTATTAAAAACCTGCAGTCGCTCACATTAATAAAACCCCTGACTAATTAGGGGTTAAACCGCACTTATTGAGTTATATATATTCACTTTTCTGCTATTTGTGGCTATATGCGAAGTCGCTCTCTTTTTATTCTTCTTTTTTTGCCAAATTGTAGATTCAATGGATTTAGGCTGCTTTACCTCATATACCCTAAGTAATTCGAGCTGCGTGGCAAAACGCACAGGCAGCTTGAAGCAAGGCGGGTATAAACGCAATCAAACAAAACGCATTTGCAGCACCGCTTTCACGGCGCTAAAGGCCGTTGTGAATAAATAACGTTAGCGGATTCGTTTACCGTAAGGCCGTCTAAAATAAAGGGTATGTTCGTTTACTGCTGTTTTACCGTCCCCCAATACGTCAGAGGAAAGTAACATGCTAAAACGCTTACTGATCGCCAGCTCCGTTGCCACACTGCTCACCGCCGCCGCTTCCGCACAGGCTCTCACCGTCGGCTTTTCACAAATTGGTTCTGAATCCGGATGGCGGGCGGCCGAAACGTCCGTCGCCAAAGAGCAGGCCAAAAAGCGGGGCATTACGCTAAAAATTGCCGATGCTCAGCAAAAACAGGAAAACCAAATCAAGGCCGTCCGCTCTTTTATCGCTCAGGGCGTTGACGCTATCTTCATCGCGCCGGTCGTGCAAACAGGTTGGGAACCCGTATTGGAAGAAGCCAAGGACGCAAAAATTCCGGTCTTCCTGCTGGACCGTAACATAACGGTGAAAGACGACTCGCTCTATATGTCGGTCGTGACGGCGGATAACGTTCTCGAAGGTAGAGTCGCCGGCAACTGGCTGGTGAAGGAAGTCGCAGGTAAACCCTGCAACGTGGTCGAGCTACAGGGCACCGTCGGCGCCAGCGTCGCGCTGGACCGTAAAAAGGGCTTTGCAGAAGCCATCGCCGCCGCACCCAACGTTAAAATAATCCGCACCCAGTCCGGCGACTTTACCCGCAGCAAAGGGAAAGAAGTCATGGAGAGCTTCATTAAGGCCGAAAACCGCGGCAAAAACATCTGCGCCGTCTTCGCCCATAACGACGATATGGCCATCGGCGCCATTCAGGCGATAAAAGAAGCAGGACTGAAGCCCGGCAGCGAAATTAAAATCGTCTCCATTGACGCCGTTCCCGACATCTTTAAAGCCATGCAGGCGGGCGAAGCCAACCTAACGGTCGAACTGACGCCTAACATGGCCGGCCCGGCGTTTGACGCTTTGGAAGCCTATAAAAAAGACGGCACCATCCCGCCAAAAGTCATCCTGACGGAGTCCAAGTCCTTCGGACCGGACAGCGCTAAGGAACAAATCGAGCTGAAAAAAGGCATGGGATACTAATCCCTAAGCCGCTAAACCGCGCCGCCGAACCGGCTTCGGCGGCGCAAGCCCAGCGCCACGCACCGTTACAATAGGGGAACCTATGACAGAACAGCGGCCAGCAGACGATACGGTTTTAGACATCAGGGGCATCAGCAAGTATTTTCCCGGCGTTCGCGCTTTGCATAACGTGTCGCTAAGCCTGCGGCGGGGAGAAATTATGGCCCTGCTGGGAGAAAACGGCGCAGGCAAATCTACGTTGATAAAAGCGCTAACCGGCGTTTACCCGAAAGATGAAGGGGTTATCCTGCTGGAAGGCAAAGAGGTCAACCCCACCAGCACCGCCCACGCGCAGTCCATCGGTATCGGTACGGTATATCAGGAAGTTAATCTGCTGCCCAACATGTCGGTCGCCGATAATCTGTTCATCGGCCGTGAGCCTAAGCGCTTCGGCATGGTCAACCGTAAAGAGATGATTCAACGCTCCGAACGGATCATGACGGAATACGGCTTCGAGCTGGACGTCACCCAGCCGCTGGGCCACTACTCGGTCGCTATGCAGCAGATTGTCGCCATTGCTCGCGCGGTAGATCTGTCGGCCAAGGTGCTTATTCTCGATGAGCCCACCGCAAGCCTTGACACTAACGAAGTCGAGCTGCTGTTCACCATTATGCGCGCGCTGCGCGACAAGGGCGTCAGCCTGATTTTTATCACCCACTTTCTCGACCAAGTATATGCCGTCACCGACCGCATTACCGTTTTGCGCAACGGCGAGCTGGTGGGCACTCGCGTCACCGCAGAACTCCCCCAAATTGAGCTGGTAAAGATGATGTTGGGCCGAGAGCTGGATGACAACGCGCTTAAGCGCGCCGGAAAAACCCTAAGAAGCGACAGTCCTACCGTTCGCTTTGAACAATACGGGAAAAAAGGCGCGATACCCCCTTTCGATCTCCAGGTCAGGCCGGGCGAAGTCGTGGGGCTGGCAGGGCTTTTGGGCTCGGGACGGACGGAAACGGTGGAAGTGATTTTCGGCATCCGCTCGGCCGACATCGGGCGAGCCTGGGTAAAAGAAAAAGAGGTAAAAATTACCTCGGCCAGGCGGGCGGCTTCCCTCGGCTTCGGCTTTTGCCCCGAAGATCGCAAGACGGACGGCATCATCGGCGCCGCGTCGGTCAGAGAAAACATCATTCTGGCGCTACAGGCCAGGCGCGGCTGGCTACACCCGATCTCTCGCCGAGAACAGGAGGAGATTACGGAGCGCTTCATTCGCCAGCTGGGGATTAAAACGCCGAACGCAGAGCAGCCCATCCAGTTTCTCTCGGGCGGCAATCAGCAGAAGGTTTTGCTGTCCCGTTGGCTGGTGACGCGCCCGCAGTTTCTCATTCTGGATGAGCCAACGCGCGGTATCGACGTCGGCGCTCACGCAGAAATTATCCGTTTGATTGAAACCCTGTGCGCCGACGGGCTGGCCCTGCTGGTCATCTCATCCGAACTGGAAGAGCTGATTGGCTATGCCGACCGCGTCATCATCTTACGCGACGGCAGGCAAATTGCGGAAATCCCGGCACAGAACCTGTCAGTGCCGGCCATTATGAACGCGATAGCGGCTTAAGGAGGATACCCGGTGACTTTCTTCTCCCACTCCGCCAAAAGCGAAGGTTCGGCGCTGCGGCTACCGAAAGGCAGCGCACAGCTCGCCGCTCTGATAGCCATACTTATCGTCAACGCCTTCGTTGCAAACGACTTTTTTTCTATTCATCTTCAGGACGGCCGACTGTTCGGCAGCCCTATCGACATCCTTAACCGCTGTGCGCCGGTTGCCATTCTGGCGCTGGGCATGACGCTCGTCATCGCAACGGGAGGCATCGACCTCTCCGTCGGCGCCGTCATGGCGATTGCGGGCGCTACCGCCGCCAGCCTGACGTCGGCGGGCTTTCCGCTCTACGTCGTTTTACTTGCCGCGCTGGGTTCAGGAATTCTGTGCGGGCTATGGAACGGCTTTCTGGTCGCCGTTTTTAAAATTCAGCCGATTGTCGCCACGCTGATGCTGATGGTGGCCGGGCGAGGCGTCGCCCAGCTGATTACCGAGGGGCAAATCGTTACCTTTACCGATCCGGCCCTTGCCTGGATAGGCAGCGGCAGCTTTCTCTATCTGCCTACGCCGGTATCCATCGTCATCGCCGTATTCATTCTGCTCTGGCTGCTGACGCGTAAAACGGCGCTGGGGCTGTTTATCGAGTCCGTCGGCATCAACCTGCGGGCGGCGAAAAATGCGGGCGTCAGCGCAGGCCTGGTGGTGATGTCTACCTACGTCATCAGCGGCATCTGCGCGGCGGTGGCGGGCGTCATTGTGGCTGCCGACATCCGGGGAGCGGACGCCAATAACGCAGGCCTATGGCTTGAGATGGACGCCATTCTTGCGGTCGTTATCGGCGGCGCGTCGCTGATGGGAGGGCGCTTTAATCTGATGCTCTCCCTTATCGGGGCGCTTATCATTCAGGGAATGAACACCGGTATCCTGCTGTCCGGCTATCAGCCGCAGTGGAACCTGGTGGTTAAGGCGCTGGTGGTGCTTTTAGTACTGGTTTTACAGTCTCCCGCCTTTGTGCGGCTGTTTAAAAGGAGAAGCGGTCATGTTTAAGCGCCATCTTCCTCTGATGATTACCATTGCCGTATTTATTCTCGGCTACCTGTTCTGCTTTGCCCGCTTTCCCGGATTCGCCTCCACGCGCGTAATTTGCAACATTCTGACGGACAACGCGTTTTTATGCATCGTCGCCGTCGGCATGACGTTTGTTATCCTTTCCGGCGGTATCGACCTCTCCGTCGGTTCAGTGATTGCCTTCACCGGCGTTTTTTTGGCAAAGGCCATTGGCGAGTGGGGCATTGAGCCGTTTACCGCCTTTGCAATAGTGATGGTGATGGGCTGCTGCTTTGGCGGCCTGATGGGCTGGCTTATCGACACGCTAAAGATCCCCGCCTTTATCATCACGCTGGCGGGCATGTTCTTTCTACGGGGCGTTAGCTTTCTGGTGTCGGAGCAGTCGATCCCTATCGATCATCCGCTATATGGTACGCTGTCCAGCATCGCGTGGAAGATCCCCGGCGGGGGCCGCTTTAGCCTGCTGGCGCTGATTATGCTGCTGGTGGTGCTGTTCGGCATGTTCCTCGCCCACAGAACGCGCTTTGGCAACAACGTTTACGCTATCGGCGGCAACGCCACCTCAGCTGAGCTGATGGGTATCTCCACCCGAAGGACAACGATCGGCATTTACATGCTGTCGACCGGTATGGCGACGCTGGCGGGTATCGTGTTCTCGTTTTACACCTCGGCGGGCTACGCGCTGGCGGGCATCGGCGTCGAGCTGGACGCCATCGCTGCCGTAGTCATCGGCGGAACGCTGCTCAGCGGCGGCGTAGGTACCGTCTTCGGCACCCTGTTCGGCGTGCTGATTCAGGGACTTATCCAGACCTATATCAACTTCGACGGCACCCTAAGCTCCTGGTGGACCAAAATCGTTATCGGCATTCTGCTGTTCGGCTTTATCGGGCTACAGCGGCTGCTGACCGTGTTCTGGGCCAACAGGCAGATCGCTACCGCCAGAAGGATTGGCGGCAAAGCGCAGCCGCTGGGTTCAACCTGACGGGGAACTGGGGGGATAAAAAAGTGCGCCCATCGGCGCACTTTCTCTTTTATAACACGTTATCCCGTCAGGATTAAAACTGATTAAACACGCGGTTTTCCTGCTCGGCGACGCGAATAAACGTAGTGCGCTTGGTCAGCTCTTTCAATCGAGACGCGCCGACATAGGTACAGGCCGAACGCAGCCCGCCCAGAATGTCGCGCACGGTGTTATCCACCGGGCCTCGGAAAGGCAGCTTAACGGTTTTACCCTCCGCCGCGCGATAGCCGGCAACGCCGCCCACGTGGCGATTCATCGCCGACTCGGAGCTCATGCCGTAAAACTGCATGTAAGAGCTGCCGTTCTCTTCAATAACCTTACCTTCGCACTCCTGATGTGCGGCCAGCATGCCGCCGAGCATCACGAAATCTGCGCCACCGCCGAACGCTTTCGCCACGTCGCCCGGCGTCGTGCAGCCGCCGTCGCTGACGATTTGACCGCCCAGACCGTGCGCCGCATCGGCGCATTCAATCACTGCGGACAGCTGCGGGTAGCCGACGCCGGTTTTCACCCGCGTGGTGCATACGGAACCGGGGCCAATGCCCACCTTAACGATGTCAGCGCCGGAAAGAATCAGCTCTTCCACCATCTCGCCGGTCACCACGTTGCCCGCACAGATAACCTTATCCATATAGGCTTCGCGCGCCTTATTCAAAAAGCGGACAAAGTGCTCAGAATAGCCGTTAGCGACGTCAATGCAGATAAACTTCAGCGCAGGAGACAGCGCAAGGATCTGGTTAAGCTTGGCGAAATCGGCGTCAGAGGTACCGGTAGAAACCATCACGTGGCGCAGGACCGACTCGGACGAACGCGCGACGAACTCGCGCCACTGCTCAACGGAATAGTGCTTGTGGACGGCGGTCAGCAGGTCGAATGAAGCCAGCGCTTCAGCCATGCTGAACGTGCCTACCGTATCCATATTGGCTGCAATAATCGGTACGCCGGACCATTCATGACCAGAGTGTTTGAAAGTGTAGGTGCGCTCAAGCTCTACCTCTGAGCGACTTTGTAACGTAGAACGCTTAGGACGGATCAAAACGTCTTTGAAGCCCAGCTTCAAATCTTCTTCAATGCGCATGGTGATAGGTTTCCTGGTTTTTGGCGACGTATCGCAAATTAACTACAAGCTGTGTGTTGGCCATTCCCAGTGACGTTATCATACACATGAATAATAACTGAGCAAGTCTGATACTTTCTCAAAATTTCAGATATACTCCCATAAATTTACCTGCGAAAGGCGGGTTTAAGGTTCGTTATGGATAACGCCTTCACGCTGCTTGCCTTTGGCCTTATCGGCCTGTTTATCGGCAATGTCATTGCGCGTTTAAGCCACGTTCTTCCCTCTGCAGTTTTCGACGGCCAAGGCCTTTTCCGCTGCGTTCTGACTTCTGTTCAATCTCTGTTCTCTTCAGATGCCTGCTGCTTCGCCGCTCGCCAATTTCCCCTTAGCGTTTCGCTATTCAGGCAACTTTTTCGCCGAGGGCGATGCCCTCACTGCCGTCGACAGGCTCCGGCCGACGCGGCGTTTATTGAACTAGGGTGCGCTTTTATTTTCATGTGCCTGACAAGCGAGAGCAACAGTGCCGCCTCCCTTGCGACAACGCTGGCCCTAACGGCGACGCTTATTCTGCTAACACTGATTGACGCCAAATACTACCTGCTGCCTGACGCCCTTACGCTGCCGCTGTTGGCTAGCGGCCTTATTGCAGCCTACGCCGGCGCGTCCTCTCTTTCGCTCGATGAGGCCATCGCCGGCGCGATTTTCGGCTACGCGCTGCTTTGGATACCCGCCCGCCTCTTCCTGTACTTTCACCGCGTTCATGGACTGGGGCAAGGAGATATCAAGCTGATGGCCGCCGTCGGCGCGTGGCTTGGCGCAGGAATGGCGCCCGTCGTGCTGCTTGTCGCCAGCCTTCTGGGCGTGCTGTTTTTCACCTTACGGTATGCGATGACGGGCGCGGTCAAAAGGCACATTCCCTTTGGCCCTTTTATTACGTTCAGCATGTGGCTTGCACTTCTCAAAGATCCCTTTATCATCGACTTATCTATAGGTATACAGGCTTGGTTATGACTTACATCGTCGCGCTTACGGGAGGCATTGGCAGCGGGAAATCAACCGTCTCAGACGCGTTCGCCCGTTTAGGGGTTCCCGTCGTCGACGCTGACGTAATCGCGCGTCAGGTCGTTGAGCCGGGAACCGAAGCGCTGGAGCGCATCAGGGCTCACTTTGGCCCCTCGGCGTTTCTTACCGATGGCAGCCTCAACCGCAAGCGTCTTCGCGAAGTGATTTTTGCTCAACCGGAAGAAAAATCCTGGTTAAATGCCCTGCTCCATCCTCTTATTCAGAAAGAAACCCGACGTCAATTGGCCGCCGTTACGGCACCTTATGCGCTTTGGGTTGTCCCACTATTAATTGAGAACGACCTGTGCGACAGGGCTAACCGCGTTCTGGTGGTCGACGTGAGCGAAAACGTTCAGCTACAGAGGCTCCTCGCACGCGACGGCGGAGGCAGGCAGCAGGCCGAACAGATTTTAGCGTCCCAGGCGTCTCGAACGCAGCGTCTGGCCTGCGCCGATGACGTCATTCTCAACGATGACTCGCCCGAAGCGCTGCAGCCCCAGGTAGAGCGGCTGCATCGACGCTACTTAACTTTGGCAAATGATTTCAACAGGCAGGATCCGTCTATATGAGCGATTTATCTCAAAATATCCTTTTTGAACATCCGCTGAACGAAAAAGTCCGCACCTGGTTGCGCATTGAGTTCCTGCTACAGCAGCTACAGAACAACCGCTCATTGACCAATTTATCCAATACGTTAGGCTTTTTTCGCACCATCAGCGAGCTGCTGGACATCATGGATCGCGGCGACGTGCGTACGGAGCTGGTAAAAGAGCTGGAGCGCCAACAGCAAAAGTTAATGCAGTGGATCGACGTACCTGGCGTAGATACCGACAGGCTAAACGCCCTGCGCCACAACCTGAAAGAGCTATCCAACGTGCTGCTGGCCGCCCCTAGACTGGGGCAGTCGCTAAAAGAAGATCGCCTTATCAGCATGGTGCGCCAGCGGTTAAGCATTCCCGGCGGCTGCTGCAGTTTCGACATGCCGATTCTTCACATGTGGCTGCACACCCCTAAGTCCGAACGGGACAAGCAGGTAGTGAGTTGGATTGAAACTATGGATCCGCTCAACAACGCGCTAAACGCCTGTTTGGATCTTATCCGTCAGTCCGGCCATTTCCAAAAGCAGACCAGCCTGAACGGCTTCTATCAGGACAACGCCGAGGATTGCGACATTCTGCGCATTCGCGTCGATTCGTCCCACCAGCTCTATCCTCAGGTGTCCGGCCATAAAACCCGCTTCGCTATCCGCTTTATGCCGTTTGACAGCGAGCTTGGCGAAACGCCTGAACGCTTTTCTTTTGATATCGCCTGCTGTTAGGCTATCTAAAATTGTTTGTTAAGGAGAAACGCGCAACGATGAACGACGCGCCGATAAAAGTAAACTGCCCCACCTGTGACAAAATCGTCGTATGGAGTGAACTGAGTCCCTATCGCCCGTTTTGCAGCAAGCGCTGCCAGCTTATTGACTTAGGCGAATGGGCGGATGAAGAAAAGCGGATCCCCAGCAGCGGAGAACGTTCCGATAGCGAAAACTGGGGAGAAGAAGAAAAATAATCATATCAGGCGGCGCAGTACCGCCGCCTGATGTCCTCAATCACTGGCCGATTGGCCTCTGGAAACTCGTCAGCGATCAGCTCAGATGCAGGGAGCCACCGGGATTCCTGCCCTTCACAGCTTTCAGGCTGACCTTTCCAACGGTCTACGATAAAAAAGTGCAGCGTCAGACTGCGATCGGGATAGTCATATTCCAGCGTCTTCAGCGGCTCTGCGCGTAAGACCTCAATTCCCACCTCTTCCCAAAGCTCTCGGCTCAGCGCCCGTTCCGGAGTCTCTTCATTAACGGTTTCAACCTTGCCACCGGGAAACTCCCAAAGCCCGGCAAGATGGCTGCCCTTCTGCCTGCGGGTAATAAAAATCTGTCCCTCTTCGTTAACGATGATGCCAACGGCGATGTCAATGCGCTTTTTCTCCACGGGGCCTCCTCATTATGAATGGCTACATGCATAAAGAGCGCTCAAAGGCGCTCTTTATCTTAACGGTTACGGCTCGCTCTGTCTTTAGTTCAAACGTCCGTGGCACTGCTTATACTTCTTGCCGGAGCCGCACGGACAAGGGTCGTTTCGGCCGATTTTACGCTCTTCGCGCACCATCGGGCGGTTGCCCTCTGGTTCTTGCGCCAGCGCATTGTCATCCTGATGGCTAAACTGCTGCTGGCGCGCCAGGCGCTCAGCCTCTTCGCGGCGCTGCTGCTCGACGGCCTCTACCTCTTCCGGCATGCGAACCTGCACTTTGCTCAGAACGCTTATCACTTCATACTTCAGCGCTTCCAGCATGTTGGCGAACATGGAGAAAGATTCGCGCTTGTACTCCTGCTTCGGATCCTTCTGCGCATAGCCTCTTAGGTGAATGCCCTGACGCAGATAGTCCATCGCCGCCAAGTGCTCTTTCCACATGGAGTCCAGCGTTTGCAGCATGACGCCTTTTTCAAAGTTGCGCATCATTTCATCGCCGACTATCTCTTCCTTCTCCTTATAGCGATTCACCGCCTCTTCAATGATGCGCTCGCGCAGAGGCTCTTCGTGAAGATCGTGCTCTTTATCCAGCCATTCTGAGATAGGCAGATCGAGATCGAAATCGTTCTTCAGTCGAGTCTCCAGACCGGGAACGTCCCACATTTCCTCCAGCGACTGCGGCGGAATGTAGTTGTCGATCACCAGGTTAAAGACGTCGCCGCGAATGCTTTCAATCGTCTCGCTGATGTCGCCCACGTCCAGCAGCTCGTTACGCTGTGCATAGATAGCTCGACGCTGGTCGTTGGCGACGTCGTCAAACTCCAGCAGCTGCTTACGAATATCAAAGTTACGGCTTTCCACCTTACGCTGGGCGTTAGCGATAGCCTTGGTTACCCATGGGTGCTCAATGGCTTCTCCCGGCTTCATGCCAAGCTTGCGCATCATGCCCGCGACGCGGTCGGAGGCAAAAATACGCATTAGCGCATCTTCCAAGGAGAGGTAGAAGCGAGATGAGCCCGGGTCGCCCTGACGGCCCGAACGGCCGCGCAGCTGGTTGTCGATACGGCGAGATTCGTGGCGTTCGGTACCGATAATATGCAGGCCGCCCGCCGCCAGAACGCGGTCGTGACGAACCTGCCAGGCGTCTTTAATCGCCTTGATTTGCTCTTCCGTCGGCGACTCCAGCTCGGCGATTTCGCTTTGCCAGCTGCCGCCCAGCACGATGTCGGTACCGCGGCCGGCCATGTTGGTTGCGATAGTCACAGCCCCTTCCTGGCCCGCATTAGCGACGATTTCCGCCTCTTTCGCGTGGAATTTTGCGTTCAACACCTGGTGAGCGATTCCGGCTTTCTTCAGCTCGCGGGAAACCACTTCAGACTTCTCGATAGAGATAGTACCTACCAGCACCGGCTGCCCGCTAGCGCTGCGTTCCTTGATGTCTTCAATAATCGCGTCGATTTTCTCTTTTTCCGTCATATAGACCAGATCGGGCAGGTCTTTACGGATCATCGGACGGTTCGTCGGCACGACGATGGTATCGAGACGATAGATCTGGCGGAATTCGAAAGCTTCCGTATCCGCCGTACCGGTCATACCCGCCAGCTTTTCGTACAGGCGGAAGTAGTTTTGGAAAGTAATGGACGCCAGCGTCTGGTTTTCATTTTGAATGTCGACGCCTTCTTTCGCCTCGACGGCCTGATGCAGGCCGTCTGACCAGCGGCGGCCTTCCATCGTACGGCCGGTGTGTTCGTCAACGATAATGACTTCGCCGTCCTTCACGATGTAGTCCACGTCGCGGGTAAACAGCGCGTGAGCGCGCAGCGCAGCGGTTACGTGGTGCATAAGCACGATGTTGGTCGGAGAATAGAGAGACTCGCCCTCGGTCATCAGGCCGATGTCCATCAGCAGGTTTTCTACCAGCACCAGACCGCGCTCGGTCAGGTTGACCTGGCGGCTCTTTTCATCAACGGAGAAGTGGCCTTCGCCCTGGAAAGTGTCTGAATCTTCTTTTTCCTGGCGCTCTAACTTGGGAATAATTTTATCGACTTTACGATAAAGCTCGGAGCTGTCTTCCGCAGGGCCGGAGATAATCAGCGGCGTACGGGCTTCGTCGATCAGGATGGAGTCCACTTCGTCCACCAGCGCGTAGTGAAGCGGACGCTGTACGCGCTCTTCCGGGCTAAACGCCATGTTGTCGCGCAGGTAGTCGAAGCCGTATTCGTTGTTGGTGCCGTAGGTAATATCGGCCGCGTAGGCCTCGCGCTTGGCGACCGGCGGCATGCCCGGCAGGTTGATGCCGACCGACAGGCCCAGGAATTCAAACAGCGGGCGGTTGTTTTCGGCGTCTCGGCGCGCCAGATAGTCGTTGACGGTTACGACGTGAACGCCGCGGCCGGTGATGGCGTTCAGGTAAGCGGGCAGCGTCGCGGTCAGGGTTTTACCTTCACCGGTACGCATCTCTGCGATGCAGCGATCGTTTAGCACCATGCCACCGATAAGCTGTACGTCAAAGTGGCGCATGCCGAATACGCGCTTGCTGGCCTCGCGGACTACGGCAAACGCTTCAGGGATTAGCGACTCCAGTGATTCGCCTTTTTCAAGACGCTCGCGAAACTCTACGGTCTTCGCCCTAAGCTGCTCGTCGCTCAGCGCTTCGAATTCAGGCTCAAGGCGGTTGATAGCCTCAACGTTTTTGCGCATGCGGCGCAGGGTACGATCGTTGCGGCTACCGAAAATCTTGGTCATCATTTTGGTTAACATGGATATAGAACCTCTTTATTACCGCCCGCTGCGCGGACGTAAAAAACTAAAATCGTTACGTCAAATATTCAAATCGCTCAAAAAAATGAAGCGATTAGATAAGAAATCACGCAAACGAAAGAGGCCCCGCACGAATACCCTGTGCGCGGGATAACCAAGACCTGACGGGATGGGGAGAGTAAAAAATATCTGCGGGCGACAGCCTTGTCAGCGTCTGCGGCAGATAGCGTTTAACCGCTGAAGAAACGGAGAGAAAGTCCAGCAGCGCATAGTGGCTAAGCGTCGTTTCAGCCTTCTGCCCGGCCTTTTCGGCCATCGGATCCGCATCCACCTGCTGGAGAGACCCGCCCAGGCGAGTCAAATAGTTGCGTAGCGCAAAGCGCTGCCAGGAGTTTAAATTCTGTAGAGGGCGAGAGTCGGCGCCGTGAGACAGTACCAGATGCCCTATTCCAGGAACGGCAGTATTAACGGAGTCGAGCCTGGCCAGAGCCGTTGACAGAGAAACCTGCTGGGGAAGACCGTTCAGATTGACGGGCATGCCGACGCTGGCCGCTACCACCCCGAACAGAAGGTGAGGCCAAAAATAACGCCTGCCAAATTGTCGCCAACGATTTAGAATGCCCATTATCAACTAACCGTTTTACTACCGTGGAACTTACTATGCGAGACAGCCGCCCGCTATTATTAGATACGCTGTTTGACGATGCAAATTTATTGCGCGATCTTCAACAACGCGCCATCGCCCTGCTAAAGCTAAACAAAGCGGTCAAGGCTCTGCTGCCTAAAGCTATGCATGAACACTGTCGCGTAGCCAACTATCGCCATAGCGTACTGGTGCTGGAAGTTTCCAACGCCAGCTGGCTTACTCGCCTTCGCTACGAACAGCCCGCCCTTCTTACGGCGCTCAGACATGAAATTTTACCATCATTAGCCTCAATCGACATAAAGATTAATCCATCTCTGAGTACAAAAATTCAGCATCCGGCAGCGCCACGCTCTAATCTGCCTGAAAATAAGCCCGAACCCGTTCGCAGGCTCAGCGAGCAAAGTGCGGAACAAATCAGGGAACTAGCGGCAAGAAGCAAGGGAAAGCTGAAAGAGAAATTAGAACGACTCGCAGCGCTGGCGGAGAGAGGAGCCAGCACGGCGAGCCGTGATGAAAAGCCGTAATCGGCGCGTTAGGCCAGAACGGTTCTTGACGTTTTGAAAGCCAAAGGCATTTCTGCTTCGTCTTCGAAAGTCACGAATTCCCAAGCTTCCTGCTTGGCCAATACGGCCTGCAGCAGCTTGTTGTTCAGCGCATGACCAGACTTAAAGGCGGTAAACGCGCCGATAATGTTGTGGCCGCACATAAACAGGTCGCCGATAGCATCCAGCATCTTGTGGCGAACGAACTCGTCTTCAAAGCGCAGGCCGTCTTCGTTCAGAACGCGATAGTCGTCAACGACGATTGCGCAGTCGAAGCTGCCGCCCAGGCAAAGCCCTTTAGACTGAAGATATTCAATATCGCGCATGAAGCCGAAGGTACGAGCCCGGCTGATCTGACGTACGAACGCGTCCGCCGAGAAGTCCATGCGATAACGCTGTGAACCTGAATCGATAACCGGATGCTTGAAGTCGATAGTAAAGTCAAGGCTGAAGCCGTTGTACGGCGTCAGTTCGGCCCACTTGTCGCCGTCTTCAATGCGCACTGGCTTAGTGATGCGAATAAACTTCTTCGCCACGTTAAGCTCTTCAATGCCCGCATCCAGCAGCAGATAGACAAACGGTGCCGCGCTGCCGTCCATAATCGGAATTTCAGGCGCGTCGACTTCGATAACGATGTTATCAATACCCAGCCCCGCTAAAGCGGCGTTCAGGTGTTCAACCGTCGAGATACGTACGTCATCCTCGTTTACCAGACAGGTACACAGCATGGTATCACGCACGGATTTAGCGTCCGCAGGAAAATCGACCGGCGGAGTCAAGTCAGTACGACGATAGATGACACCCGTATTCGCTGCAGCTGGGCGCAGCGTCAGGGTGACTTTACGGCCGGTATGAAGACCGACGCCAGTCGCCTGAATAATGCGTTTAAGTGTCCGCTGTTTAATCATCGTAATATCTCGCAACGTTAGTTGAATATCCCATAGTATAGGCTATGGTCTCCGCAATACTTTAACATAAAAAGCGGAGAATCAAAATCATTCAGCGCATTTAGCCAAATCAGTCGGCTTGCTTACGCAAAAATGCCGGAATGTCCAAATAGTCTGGTTCTTTACTCGGCTGAACGCTCTGGTCGTTAACCACTTTCGCCGCCGCAGGCTTAGCTTCCTGCTGTTGCAGCGGAGCCAGGCCGTGCTGGCCGTAGCGGTGGTCAACGGTTTGAGCGGCCGGAGACTTGGAAACCAGCGTAATTTCCGGACGCTTGTCCATGCCGATGCCGGTCGCGACCACGGTCACGCGCAGCTCGTCGCTCATATCCGGATCCAGCGACGTACCGATAACTACGGTCGCATTGTCGGATGCAAAAGCGCGGATAGTGTTGCCGACGGTTTCGAACTCATCCAAACGCAGGTCAAAGCCAGCGGTGATGTTAACCAACACGCCGCGCGCGCCGGACAGATCGATATCTTCCAGCAGCGGGCTGGAAATAGCCATTTCGGCCGCTTCTTCCGCACGGTCTTCACCACTCGCAACGCCAGAACCCATCATGGCGTAGCCCATTTCCGACATCACTGTGCGCACGTCGGCAAAGTCTACGTTCATCAGGCCCGGACGCGTAATCAGTTCAGCGATACCCTGAACGGCGCCCTTAAGAACGTCGTTAGCCGCGCCGAAGGCGTCCAGCAGGGAGATACCGCGGCCCAGAACTTTCAGCAGCTTGTCGTTAGGGATGGTAATCAGCGAGTCGACGTGCTTGGAGAGCTCGGCAATGCCCTGCTCTGCAAACGTCATGCGCTTCTTGCCTTCAAAGTTGAACGGTTTGGTGACAACTGCAACCGTCAAAATGCCGAGGTCCTTAGCCACTTCGGCAACAACCGGAGCCGCGCCGGTACCCGTACCGCCGCCCATACCGGCTGCGATAAAGACCATATCGGCCCCTTCCAGCGCGGCGCGGATCTGCTCGCGGTCTTCTTCGGCGGAGTTGCGGCCCACTTCAGGGTTTGCACCGGCGCCAAGACCTTTGGTCACGCCGCTGCCGATTTGAATAGTCTGGCCTACGGCCGTTTTACGCAACGCTTGAGCATCGGTATTGACGGCGAAGAACTCTACGCCCTCAATGTGCTCGCGCACCATATGTTCGACGGCGTTACCGCCGCCGCCGCCAACGCCGATGACTTTAATCACCGCATCGTTGGTTAGCTCCATCGGTTCAAACATAGTTTCTCTCTCCGTTTTAATACTTAGCGGTGAATTATCGCCTAAAATGCACCAATTGCACCACTGATTAAAATTCTTTACGTAGCCAGCCGCTAATGCGCTGCGCCCAGCTGCGTACAGACGTTCTTTTTTCTACTTCAGATTCTCCCCGCAGGTGAGACTCTTTACCGTAGTGCAGAAGGCCTACCGCCGTTGAGTAGTAAGGCTCCTGCGCATAATCCGTTAGTCCCGTGATGTTCAGCGGCTGCCCGATACGCACCTGCGTATGGAACACTCGCTGAGCACACTCCGCCAGGCCGTCGATTTGCGCGGCCCCGCCGGTTAATACGATACCGGCTGCTAAATGATGCTTTACGCCCTGTTGGCGCAGCTGTTCCTGAACCTGCAAAATCTCATCGTTCACCAGGTTGAGCAGTTCGGTATAGCGCGGCTCGATAACGTCGGCCAGGGTCTGACGCTGAAGGCTGCGCGGCGGACGACCGCCAACGCTTGGCACTTCGACCGTTTCGTCTTTGCTGACCAAAGAGCCCAGCGCGCATCCGTGACGCACCTTGATGGCCTCTGCGTCAGTCGGCGGCGTGCCAAAAGCGTAGGCGATATCGCTGGTCACCACGTTGCCCGCATAGGGGATAACTTTAGTATGGCGCAGCGCGCCGCCGGTGTAGATCGCAATATCCATCGTGCCGCCGCCGATGTCGATCACGCAAACGCCCAGTTCTCGCTCGTCTTCGGTAAGCACGGCATAGCTTGCGGCCAGTCCGGCAAATATAAGTTGGTCAACTTTCAAACCGCAGCGTTCCACGGCTTTAACAATATTTTTCGCCATATCATTATGGCAGGTAATCAGATGCACCTTAGCCTGCATCCGAACGCCGGACAGGCCGACCGGATTCTTGATGCCTTCCTGATAGTCGATGGCGTATTCTTGCGGAATAACGTGCAGAATGCGGTGTTCGTCGCGCACGCGGACGGATTTGGCGGTATGTACCACGCTCTCAACGTCTTCCTGCGTTACCTCTTCTTCCGAAATCGGCACCATGCCGATTTCATTTTGGCAGCTGATATGCTTACCGGACAGCGCCAGATAAACCGACGCAATCTGGCAATCCGCCATCAGTTCGGCCTGATCGATAGCTCGCTGGACCGACTTCACCACCGACTCAAGGTCGTTAACGCCGCCCTTGTCCATCCCTCTGGATGGGCAACTGCCGACGCCGATAATATTGACCATACCGTCAGGCAGCACCTCGCCAACCAGCGCCGCGACTTTCGCCGTGCCGATTTCCAGTCCAACCACCAGCTTTCTGTCTGTCGATTTGATCATTGTTGCTCTGCCTGACCCTGTTGTTGTGTCCAATCAGATAAAAAATTCTGACCATCAATAAATGCGGGCGCCCAACCCACCGCCGCGCCGGTGTCGTAACGCATATCCAAAGAGGCGATGCGTTTGTCCGCCGGAGCCTGCTTAAGCAGCGTTGGATAGAGCGCGATAAACCGCGTCAGCCGCTTAGTGCGGTTTTCTCTACCCAGCTCAATTCGGACATCGTTGTCTAACATCAGCTGCCATGAGCGACGTTCGCTCATCGACACCGTCTTTAACTTAAACTTTGCCTCCGCCAGCGCGCTGCTCATGCTGTTATAGCCTTCCAGCACCTCTTTTTCGCTGCCCTCCGGCCCGTACAGCAGCGGAAGGGAGCGATCGCTCACCCGCTCTGCCGGCACGCTGAATACGTTACCTTCTTTATCCATCAGCTGGAGGTCGTTCCAGCGGGCATAGGGCACGTATTCAACGATGTGTATCTTCAGCTCATCCGGCCACTGCTTGCGCACGCTGGCCTGCTTAATCCATCTCAAGTGCAGTATCTGCTGCTGCAGGACGTCGACGTCCTGCGACATAAAGGTTCCCGGCGATCCGGACGACAGCACCGCCTGGCGAATATCGTCATCGGTAGTGATAGCTCGTTCTCCCGTCACCACCAAACGCGACAGCGGTAGCCGCTGTGCGTCATCCATCCACTGAACTACCGCCCAGCATCCCCATACCACGGTGCCTATCACCATCAGTAAGAAGATAATGCCGATAATCTGCGTTCCATTGCTGCGCCCGGAACGCGTTTTCTCCTGCTCTTCCCGGACGTTTCGAGCCGCCTGAGACATACTAATCAGCCAACGCCAAAATCTTTACGACCAATTGAGAAAAACTCAGGCCGCTTTCGCGCGCCGCCATGGGCACAAGGCTATGATTCGTCATACCGGGCGCCGTATTCACTTCCAGCAGATAAAACTGCCCGTCGCTGTCCTGCATGACGTCCACACGCCCCCAGCCCCGGCAGCCGACGGCCCGATAGGCAGACATCGCCAGCGCGCGCAGCGCCTGCTCTTTCTCATCGTTAAGGCCGCTTGGGCAAAAGTATTGCGTCTCATCGGACAGATACTTCGCCTGATAGTCGTAAAACACGCCGGCGGGCTGAATGCGAATCGACGGTAAAACATCTCCGCCCAGAATGGCGACCGTGAATTCCGGGCCGCTCAGCCATTTCTCCACCAGCACGCAGGTATCGTGCAAAAATGCGTTTTCCAGAGCCGGTATCAGCTCTTCTACCGCGTTGACCTTGCTCATGCCGACGCTGGAGCCTTCGCTGCTCGGCTTGACGATCAGCGGCAGGCCGAGACGAGCAACGATCTTCTGAGGATCAACCTGCGTCAGCTCTTCACTTTGCAGCGCGACGTAGGGAGAAACCGGCAGATTCGCACCCTGCCACAGCAGCTTGGTGCGCAATTTGTCCATCGTCAGCGCAGAAGCCATTACGCCGCTGCCGGTATAGGGCAGCCCGAGGAATTCCAGTACGCCCTGTAAGGTGCCGTCTTCACCGCCGCGCCCGTGCAGCGCAATAAATACTTTGTCGAATCCGTCCGCTTTTAATTGAGCAACGGGATACTCTTTCGGATCGATAGGGTGCGCATCGACGCCAGCCTCTTTCAGCCCCGCCAGCACCGCAGCGCCTGAATTAAGCGAGACTTCGCGCTCTGCCGATGTTCCTCCAAAAAGTACCGCTACTTTCTCAGCCATGACTTTCCTCGTTTGTATTTATTGGTTGTAACTTTAATTCCGCTAACCGGCGCGCCATGCGCCCAATGTTGCCGGCGCCCTGCATCAGCACCAGATCGCCGCCGGATATAACCTGCGACAGCATCTGCGGCAGTTCGTCCGCGTTAGTCACTAAAATAGGGTCCAGCTTGCCGCGGCCGCGAATGGTACGGCACAGCGAGCGGCTGTCAGCACCCGGGATCGGCGCTTCGCCGGCCGGATACACGTCAAGCATAAGCAGCACGTCAACCTGCGACAGCACGTTGGCGAAATCGTCGTACAGATCGCGCGTTCTGGTATAGCGATGGGGTTGGAACACCATCACCAGCCGGCGCTCTTTCCAACCGGCCCGCGCGGCCTTGATGGTGACGTCCACCTCGCTGGGATGATGGCCGTAGTCATCAACCAGCATGACGTCTCCGCCCTCGCGCTCAAAGCTTCCCAAAAAGTCGAACCGACGACCGGTTCCCTGGAAGTTGGCCAGTGCGCGAATAATGGCCTCGTCGTCAATGCCTTCTTCCGTCGCCGTGGCAACCGCCGCCGCCGCGTTCAGGGCGTTATGGCGACCGGGCGCGTTCAGCATGACTTTCAGATCGCTGCGATCCTGACGGCAAATAGTAAAGAATCCCTGTGAGCGGACCTGCTCATAGTCCTTCACTCTGACGTCGGCGTCTTCGCTAAAGCCGTAGGTGATTACCTGACGCCCAACTTCAGGGATCAGCTCACGCACAACCGGATCGTCGATACACATCACTGCGCGACCGTAAAACGGCAGGTTGTGCAAGAACGTAATAAACGTCTGCTTTAAGTTTTCGAAGTCGCCCTGGTAGGTATCCATGTGGTCGGCTTCAATGTTGGTCACGATCGCTACCATCGGCTGCAGGTGTAGGAAGGAAGCGTCGCTTTCATCCGCTTCTGCAATCAGGTAGCGGCTACAGCCAAGCGCAGCGTGCGTTCCCGCCGCCTTCACCAGGCCCCCGTTAACGAAGGTCGGATCGAGCCCGGCCTGTGCGTAGATCCCCGTCACCATCGCCGTAGTGGTCGTTTTGCCATGCGTGCCGGCAATCGCAATGCCGTGACGAAAGCGCATGATCTCCGCCAGCATCTCCGCGCGGCGAATAACCGGAATGCGGGCTTCGCGGGCGGCAACCACCTCTACGTTGTCGGCCGGGATCGCCGTAGAAACGACGACGACGCTTGCGCCCTGCACGTTCTCCGGGCGGTGGTTAAAATGAATTTCAGCCCCCAGCTCGCTGAGCTGCTGCGTGACGGCGTTCGGCGCCAGATCGGATCCGCTGATGTGATATCCTTCGTTGGCCAGCACCTCTGCAATCCCGCCCATGCCCGCGCCGCCGATGCCGACAAAGTGGATATGTCGGACGCGATGCATCTCGGGCACCATGGTGCGAAGCTTTGTCAGTCGCTGTCTGTCTACACACTCGTTCACTGTATTCTTTTTACTCTCGTTAAACCGCGGGTTCTGCCCGCTAAAATCTCATTTATTTAGCGACGCTTTTAACCACGTCGGCCACCCTCTTGGTGGCATCGGGGATCGCCGTTGTTTTCGCCTGCATCGCCATCGCCAAAAGGCCGGAACGATTAAGATCTTCCAGCGCGGCCGTCAGCGTTTCGACGTTAAACTGAGGCTGTTCAATAATCTTCGCTGCGCCGGCTTTCTCCAACGGCAGCGCGTTCCAGTACTGCTGGCGGTCTTTGTGCATAAAGGGCACGAAGATAGCCGGCAAGCCCGCCGCCGCAATTTCGCTAACGGTCAGCGCGCCGGAACGGCAAACGACGACATCAGCCCACGCATAGGCGTTAGCCATGTCGTCAATAAATTCCGTCACTTTATGGTGGGCCATCCCACGCTGTTCATAATCCTTTTGCACGCTTTCCTGCGCGCCTTTACCCACCTGGTGCCAAATAACCACCCGATCGCCCAGCCGTTCAGCCGCCTGGGGAACCGTTTGGTTCAACACTCTGGCGCCCTGACTTCCGCCGACGACCAAAACGCGGATCGGCCCGCTACGCTCGGACAGGCGAACTTCCGGCGCGGGCAGATCCAAAACGTCGGTACGAACCGGGTTCCCTACCACTTGGGCATTGGGGAACGCACCGGGAAACGCCTGCAGCACGCGGGTCGCGATTTTAGCCAGCCAGCGGTTAGTCAGGCCGGCAATGCCGTTTTGCTCATGCAGCACGACGGGGATGCCGCAGCGCCACGCCGCCAGCCCGCCGGGGCCGGAAACGTAGCCGCCCATGCCGAGCACGACGTCGGGCTGATAGCTGCGCATGATGGCTTTGGCCTGACGCACGGCGCGAAAAATGCGAAACGGTGCGCATAATAGCGCAATTACGCCCTTACCGCGAAGGCCTGAGATCGTAATGAAGTCAATATCGATTCCGTGCTTAGGCACCAAATCCGCTTCCATTCTGTCCGCCGTACCCAACCAGCGAACCTCCCAGCCCTGCGCCATCAGGTCATGAGCGACGGCCAGCCCGGGGAATACGTGCCCGCCAGTGCCTCCCGCCATAACCATTAAACGCTTCTGCTTCATCGTGAACCCCTTACGTGCGCCTGACAGTTGGCCAAGCGCGTCTCATAATCTATCCGCAGCAGCAGCACCAGCGCGGTCGACATGACCAGAAGGCTTGAACCACCGTAGCTAATTAGCGGCAGAGTAAGCCCCTTAGTCGGCAGAATTCCCGCCGCGGCGCCGACGTTAACCAGCGTTTGAAAGCTAAACCACAGTCCGATTTCACAGGCTAAAAATCCGGCAAAGCGCTGGTTGGCTTCCAGAGCGCGTCGGCCAATCTGCATGGCCCTAAAAGCGACGAAGAATACCATTAAGAGCACTAAAACCACACCAAAATAGCCCAATTCTTCACCGATAATGGCAAAAATAAAGTCGGTATGCGCTTCGGGCAGATACTCCAGCTTCTGAATCGAATTGCCTAGCCCCTGCCCCCAGATATCTCCACGGCCAAACGCCATCAGGGATTGCGTCAGCTGATAGCCTGCGCCAAACGGGTCGTCCCACGGTTTCCAGAACGACGCGACGCGCTTCATTCGGTAAGGTTCAGTAATAATCAACAGAGTGACCGCGAATATGCCGGTGCCGATAATCGCCAAAAATTGCCACAGCTTCGCCCCGGCTAAAAACAGCACGCCCAGCGTGGTGACAAACAGCACGACTACCGTTCCCAGGTCAGGCTGAGCCAGAAGCAGAACGGCCAGCACCACCATCACGCCCATCGGTTTGCAGAAGCCCCAAAAGTTATTTCGAACCTCGTCAACCTTGCGCACCAGATAGCTGGCCAGATAGAAAAACAGCGCCAGCTTCGACAGCTCCGCCGGCTGAATTCTTATCGGACCAAGCGCAATCCAGCGCGACGCACCGTTTACCGAGCTGCCGACAACCAGCACGAGCAGCAGCATGACGATCGCAACCATCAAAATAATCGGACTGTATTTTTGCCAAAACGACAGAGGAATACGAATAGAAACCAGCGCAGCGGCAAATGCTAGCCCAATATAAATCGCATCGCGCTTGGCGAACAAAAACGGGTCTTCCGTATAGCGCTGCGCAATGGGCATCGACGCTGAGGTCACCATCACAAAACCGATAATCGCTAAACCGAACGTCAGCCACAGCAGCGTACGATCGTACATGACGTCGTAGTCCGATGCGCCGTTTTGGCGGCTGCCGCTTACCCACTGGGTAAAGCGCGCCAGCGGCTGGTTAAGGTTTAGCAGACTCATTTAGCCTAACTCCTGAGCCAACCGGGCGAATTCGTGCCCCCGCTGCTCGTAATTCTTAAACTGGTCCAAACTGGCGCAGGCGGGCGACAGTAGCACCGTATCGCCGCGCTTCACGCGACCGGCAACCTTCGCCATCGCTTCCGCCATCGTTTCCGTCATTTCGGCGATCTCCGGACGCAGGTTAAACAGCGCCTCGCGGTCCCTGCCGAAGCAGTAAATCCGCACGTTATCGCCCATCAGGTGCGCGCGCAGGGACGAGAAATCGGCCGATTTGCCGTCTCCCCCCAAAAGCAGGTGCAGCACACCGTCAACGTGAATGCCGTTGAGCGCCGCCTCGGTGCTGCCGACGTTAGTCGCCTTGGAATCGTTAATCCAACGCACGCCGTCGTTCTCCCAAACCAGCTGGAAGCGGTGCTCCAGCCCGCGAAACTCGGTTATCGCCTGAAGGCTGGACGCACGAGGCAGAGAAACCGCATCAGCCAGCGCCAGCGCGGCTAAGGCGTTAAGATAATTATGCTGGCCAACGACGTTCATTTCTGCCGTATTCAGCACCTTTTCACCGCGAACACGCAGCCAGATTTCTCCCTGCTGGCGGCTAAGGTGATAGTCGCCGATATCCGCGCCAAAGCTGACGCAGCGCTCGTCCGCGCCGTGCAGCGGCATAGTCAGGGCATCGTCGGCATTAACGACGCAGACTTTAGCGCCGTTGTAGATGCGAAGCTTAGCGTCGCGATACTGGCTCATGCCATGCGGATAGCGGTCCATATGGTCTTCGGTGACGTTGAGGATCGTTGCCGCCGCAGCCTGCAGGCTAAAGGTGGTCTCCAACTGGAAGCTGGACAGCTCCAGCACATACAGCTGACATTCGTCATTCAGCAGCGAAAGGGCAACCTGCCCTAAATTACCGCCTACGCCGACGTGCAAACCGGCCGCCTTTGCCATGTCGCCAACCAGCGTGGTCACCGTACTTTTACCGTTTGAACCGGTAATCGCGACGATCGGCGCCTGCGCTTCACGGCAGAACAGCTCAATATCGCCAACGATTTCAATGCCGGCCTCGGCCGCTTCTTTCAAAACCGGCGTCGCCAGCGCGATGCCGGGGCTGACGACCAGCAGGTCCGCCCCCAGGATCCAATCGCGGTTAAGGCTGCCCGCGTGGCATTCAACGCCTTCGGGAAGCTTGTCCATTCCCGGCGGCGTCGCTCGGGTGTCCACTACGCGAGGCATTACGCCGCGCGCCGTAAAATAATCGACACAGGATAAACCCGTGAGGCCTAATCCGATGATAACAACCTGCTTACCCTGATAGTCGATTGCCATAATTAACGCACCTTAAGCGTGGCTAAGCCAATGAGCACCAGCATTAATGAAATGATCCAAAAGCGCACGATAACGCGCGGTTCCGGCCAGCCCTTGAGCTCATAGTGGTGGTGAATCGGCGCCATGCGGAAAATGCGCTGACCGCGCAGCTTAAACGAGCCGACCTGCAAAATAACCGACAGGGTCTCCACCACGAACACGCCGCCCATAATGACCAGCAGGAACTCCTGACGCAGCAGTACGGCCAAAATACCCAGCGCGCCGCCGAGCGCCAAGGAGCCCACGTCGCCCATAAACACCTGCGCCGGGTAGGTGTTAAACCACAAAAAGCCTAAACCTGCGCCGACGATGGCGGTACAGAAAATCACAAGCTCCCCGGCGTGGCGAATGTAGGGAATGTGCAAATAGGCGGCAAAATTGACGTTGCCCGTGGCCCACGCCACCAGCCCGAAGCCTGCAGCGACAAACACCGTCGGCATAATCGCCAGCCCGTCCAGGCCGTCCGTTAGGTTGACGGCGTTGCTGGTGCCGACGATAACAAAGTAGGCCAGCAGAATATAAAAGGCCCCCAGCTGCGGCATAACGTCCTTAAAGAACGGAACGACCAGCTGAGTCGCCGCGGTGTCTTTACCCGATGCGTACATCACAAACGCCACGATAAGCGCGATCACCGACTGCCAGAAATATTTCCAGCGGGCAATCAGCCCCTTGGTGTCTTTACGCACCACCTTGCGATAGTCGTCAACAAAGCCTACGGCGCCGTAGCCCAACAGCACGAACAGCGCGCACCAGATGTACGGGTTGCTCAAGTTGGCCCACAGCAGCACGGACACGGTTATAGAAGCCAGGATCATGATGCCGCCCATGGTGGGCGTGCCGCGCTTGCTGAAGTGCGACTCTGGACCATCGTTACGCACGACCTGCCCTATTTGCAGCTTTTGCAAATAGGCAATCAGGCGCGGCCCCATCCATAAGGAGAGAAACAGAGCGGTCAGCAGGCTGACGATGGCGCGAAACGTCAAATAAGAAAAGACGTTGAAGCCTGAATAAAGGGAAGCCAAAAGATCGGCCAGCCATACTAACATTGAACTGTCTCCTGTACTCGATGCACGACCTGCTCCATTGCGGAGCTGCGTGAACCCTTAACTAAAATCGTGATAACTGCGTGCTCAGACAACAACTGCTTCAAACGTTCGGCAACCGCTTCTTTATCATGAAAGTGTTCACCACGCCCGCTGGCCGTACTTATCGTTTCGCTTAACGCGCCAACGCTCAGCACCTTGTCAACGCCGGCAAGGCGGGCAGCCTCACCGACCTGACGATGGCAATCCACCGCGTCGTCGCCTAATTCGCCCATATCGCCCACTACCATAACCCGGTAGCCGGGCATCGCCGCCAGCGTATGCGCCGCGGCCGTCATCGATCCCACGTTGGCGTTATAGCTGTCGTCCAGCAGCAGCTTGCCTTCACCCAAAGGAATGGGAAACAGCCTGCCGGGCACCGCGCCAAGGGTTGCCAGCCCCGCCCTCACCGCGTCCAACGTTGCCCCGACGGACAGCGCCAGCGCGGCAGCGGCGAGCGCATTCGCTACGTTGTGCGGCCCCGGCAGAGGCAGAGTTACCGCAACGTTGCCCAAAGGCGTATGCATTAAAAACTGCGAGCCCAGTGGGTTAGCGACGACGTTTGTTGCATAAAAATCGATGCCTTCGGTTTGCTTTGCCGAAAACAGCCACACGCGCTTATCCGCTAATGCGTTTTGCCAACCTTTTAGGTCGTTGCTGTCCGCATTGACGATGGCGACGCCTTCAGGAGGCAGCCCGCCAAAAATTTCGCCCTTGGCCTTCGCCACGCCCGCCAGGGAACCAAATCCCTCGAGGTGAGCGGCGGCCAGGTTATTTACCAGCGCCGTTTCGGGCTGCGCCAGATTGACGGTATAGGCGATTTCGCCCGCGTGGTTCGCGCCCAGCTCAATCACCGCAAAGCGATGAGACTTCGTCAGGCGCAGGAGCGTCAGCGGCGCGCCGATGTCGTTATTTAAGTTCCCTGCCGTATAGAGCACTTCGCCGCACTGCTGCAAAATCGCCGCACTCATCTCTTTCACGCTGGTTTTCCCCGAAGAACCGGTCAGCGCCACCACTCTGGCAGGCACCTGCTGCCTGACCCAAGCGCCTAAACGCCCCAGCGCAATGCGGGTGTCCTGTACCACTATCTGGGCCACGTCCAGCGGTAAATGGCGGTCAACCACCAGCGCCGCCGCGCCGCCCTTTATCGCCTCAGCGGCAAAATCATGCGCGTCAAAACGCTCGCCTTTGAGCGCAATGAACAGGCAACCGTCTTCAACCTTTCTCGTATCGGTCGTTACCGCCGTAAACTGGCGGCCGATAATGTCCTGCGTCCCGGCAATCAGCCTGCCGTCAACGGCCTGGGCCAGCTGAGTCAGCGTTGCGGGGATCATGCCAAAACTCCTTTTGCCATGCCCAACAGGCTGGCGACGGTCTCGCGGTCGGAATAGTCGAGGCGGCGAGAGCCGATAATCTGATAGTCTTCGTGGCCTTTACCGGCGATCAGCACGACGTCATCCGCACCGGCCTGCATGATAGTGCTGGCTACCGCTTCGGCGCGGCCTGAAATGGCCTGAGCGCGACCGGCGTCGACAAACCCGGTTAAGATATCGGCCACGATAGCCTGCGGCTCTTCGCTGCGCGGGTTGTCGTCGGTCACGACTACGCGGTCGGCCAGCCGTTCGGCGACGCCGCCCATCAGCGGGCGCTTGCCTCGGTCGCGATCGCCGCCGCAGCCGAATACGCACCAAAGCTGGCCCTTACAGTGCAGGCGAGCGGCCTCAAGGGCTTTTTCCAGCGCGTCCGGCGTGTGGGCATAGTCAACCACTACCGTTGGGCGGCCCGGTGCGCTAAAGACTTCCATACGACCACAAACCGGCTGCAGCTTCGAAGACGCTTCAACCAGTTCGGAAAGTTCATATCCCAGCGACAGCATGACGCCAAAAGCGACCAGCAGGTTGCTGACGTTAAACGCCCCCATCAGGCGGCTTTCCAATACGCCGGTTCCCCAGCTTGAATCAAACGCTACCGTCGCGCCGTTATCGTGATAGCTGACGCTGGTGGCTTTCAGCCAGCGCCCGTTCCAGCCTTCCGGCAGGTTATCTTCCATCGTAACGGCGACGGCGTTCGGGATCTCAACGATGCGGCGATGCCCTACCGGGTCATCAACGTTAATCACCGCTTGGCCAACCTGATGTTCGGTAAACAGCCGCCACTTGGCCGCTTCGTACTCTTCCATGCTGCCGTGGTAGTCCAGATGGTCGCGGCTCAGGTTGGTAAACGCGGCGGCGGCAAAGCGCAGCGCCGCTACGCGGGCCTGTACCAGGCCGTGGGAAGAGACTTCCATTGCAGTAAAGGTCGCCTTAGCGCTCGCCAGTTCGTCAAGTTCGCGCTGTATGTCTACCGCAGAGCCGGTCGTATTTTCGCTGGGGATAACCTGCCCCAGCAGGCCGTTGCCGACGGTGCCCATGACCGCGCTGCGCTCGCCCAGAAGCTGCCCCCACTGGGCCAACAGCTGGGTCGTCGTGGTTTTGCCGTTAGTGCCGGTTACGCCAACCAGCCGCATGCGGGCGGAAGGTTCGTCGTAAAAACGCCCAGCGATTTTAGACAGCTGCTGGTTAAGCCCCTGTAGGTATACGACGGGAATGCCGTGAGAAAGAACGACGCTGCCGTTTTCCGCTTCGCCTTCCGCTTCGGCAAGCACTGCCGAAACGCCCTGCGCGATCGCTTGGGCGATATAGCGTCGGCCGTCGGTCTGATGACCTTTTACCGCCAGAAACAGATCGCCTGCAGCCGCCTGACGGCTGTCGAGCGTCATTTCTTTTAAGCGGCACTCTGGGACGTCAATACGCCACGGAGCAAGCAGATCTTTCAAACTAAGACTCTCCACCGGCAGCTCCTTTCTGATTTATCACAAGTTGGGTCTTTTCATCTTCGGGCAGGGCATCGGGCTTCACGTTCATCGTTCTCAGCACGCCGCCCATAATGGCGCCGAATACCGGCGCGGAAACCGCACCGCCGTAATATTGACCGGCTGAGGGATCGTTGATAACGACCACCAGCGCATAGCGCGGGTTGCTGGCCGGCGCGACGCCTGCAGTATAGGCGATGTATTTGTTAACATAGCCGCCGTTTGGCCCGACCTTCTTGGCCGTACCTGTCTTGATGGCGATACGATAGCCTTTTACTGCCGCCTTAGTGCCGCCGCCGCCCGGCAGCGCAACGGATTCCATCATGTGCACTACGGTGCGCACCGTGCTTTCCGGGAACACGCGCTTACCCTGTACCGGCGGGTCTATCTTGGTAATCGACAGCGGTCGATAAATACCGCCGCTGCCAAGCGTTGCGTAGGCACGCGCTAACTGTAACGGAGTCACCATTAGCCCATACCCAAATGAAAGGGTGGCCCGCTCTATGTCGGCCCACCGTTTTCTTTCTTTATGAAATATGCCACTACTTTCTCCAACCAGCCCTAAATTGGTCGGCTGCCCCAGTCCAAAACGCGTGTAGGTGTCTACCAACGCTTCAGGAGGCATATCCAGCGCCAGGTGAGAAACCCCGACGTTGCTGGATTTTTGTAGAATACCCGTAATCGAAAGCTCGGGATAAAGGGCCACGTCCTTGATTTCGTGACCGTTTACCCGATAAGGACGAGTATTCAAAACGCTGTTTTCTTTGATGATGCCGCGATCGAGCGCCGTCAGCACTACCAGCGGCTTAACGGTAGAACCCGGTTCAAAAATGTCAGTAATCGCACGGTTACGGAAGAAGTCGGCCGGCGTACCTACGCGGTTATTGGGGTTATAGGAGGGACTGTTGACCATCGCAAGCACTTCGCCGGTATTCACGTCCACCAGCACTGCGCTGCCGGATTCCGCCTTGTTCGTCGCGACGGCGTTGCTCAGCTCGCGATAAACCAGCGCCTGCAGGCGTTCGTCGATGCTCAGCGTCAGGTTGTGGGCCGCCTGGCTGTCTACGGAAGAAATGTCCTCAATAACGCGGCCATAGCGATCTTTGCGCACGGTGCGCTCGCCGGATTTGCCCACCAGGTTGCTTTCAAAGCTCTTTTCAATGCCCTCGGTGCCCCGATCGTCGATGTCGGTAAAGCCGACAATGTGGGCGGTGACGGAACCGGCGGGATAGAAGCGGCGGGATTCGCGCTTAAGGTAGATGCCGGGCAGCTTAAGCTGGCGGACGTAGTCCGCCGTTTCAGAACTAACCTGACGCGCCAAATAGACAAAACGCCCCTTGGGATTGGCGTTAATGCGTTCAGACAGTTTTTCCAGCGGCATGCCGGCGACGTCGGCCAGCGCTTTCCACTTCATATCGGAAGAGACGCCGCCGCGCTCGTTCAGCTCTTTGGGGTCGGCCCAGATGGCGTTAACCGGCACGCTGACCGCCAGCGGCCGCCCTTGGCGATCGGTGATCATGCCGCGCGCTGTAGGCACTTCCTGCACGCGCAGAGAGCGCATATCGCCCTCTTTTACCAGCATCTCCGGCTCAATGACCTGTAGCCAGGCCGCGCGCGCCATCAGACCAACCATAGCCAATAAAATGAACAGGCTGAGCAAACCAAAACGCCAGCTTACAAAGCCGGCCTCGTTTTCGGGTCGCTTGACCTTAATTTTATTGGTACGCGCTGCTTTCATCGTATTTTTAGCCAAAGTTGTTTTTCATTCCGTTAACTTTCTAATTCGCACTCCGTGCGCGTTTTTTATTTCTGGATAACAATCTGTTCCTGATCGGGCGTCACGTGCTGCATGTGCAGTTTTTCCGCAGCAAGCCGTTCAATGCGGCTGTGGTCGGCCAGAGCGTTCTCTTCCAGAATCAGATTGCGCCACTCAATTTCTAACGAATCACGTTCTAAAATCATCTGTTCCCGCTCGGCGGTCAAAAGCCTGGTTCGGTGGCTGGACAGCACAACCGCAATGGCGGAAGCCAGAACGAGCACGGTCAGCAGCATCGGCAGCTTGGCGTGAAGCAGGAGGTCGTCCTTAACGATCGCCGCCAGACTGTGGCGCTCGTTGGGGATCATTCCGCCGTCCTCTGCGCAATGCGCAGTACCGAACTGCGCGCCCGCGCGTTGTCGCCGATTTCCCGCTCGGAGGGCATCATTTTGCCCAACGCTTTGAGCTTTCTACCGCCGTGCTGTCTTAGCTGTTCTTCCGTAAGCGGGATGCCGGCGGGTACTTTAGGCCCCTGGCTGTGCTGACGGATAAAACGCTTCACGATGCGGTCTTCCAGCGAATGGAAGCTGATGACCGACAGGCGACCGCCTTCGGCCAGCGCCGTAAGGGAGCCGTCCAGCGCGCGTTCAATCTCTTCCAGCTCGCTGTTGATATAAATGCGAATCGCCTGAAAGCTGCGGGTCGCCGGATGCTTGTGCCGGTCTTTAATCGGCGTCGCGGCGGCGATAAGCTCCGCCAGCTCCCTGGTGCGCGTCAGCGGCTGTTCCCGGTTGCGCTCCACAATGGCGCGAGCGATGCGTTTAGCAAAGCGCTCTTCGCCGAACGTCTTCAATACCCAGGCGATGTCCTCTTCTTCCGCTTTCAGCAGCCATTCCGAAGCCGACAGCCCGCGCGTAGGATCCATGCGCATGTCCAGCGGACCGTCGCGCATGAAAGAAAATCCCCTTTCGGCGTCGTCCAACTGTGGGGAAGAAACGCCGAGATCCAGCAAGACGCCGTCAATTTTGCCGGTTAATCCCAGCTCGTCAACGTAGCTGGCCAGCTCGGAGAAAGGCCCATGAACGATGGAAAAGCGGGGATCGGAAATTGAGGCCGCGGCGGCGATAGCCTGCGGGTCGCGGTCGATAGCGATAAGGCGCCCTTCCTCTCCCAGTTGGGAAAGAATGAGGCGCGAATGTCCCCCACGGCCAAACGTACCGTCAATGTAGATGCCGTTTTGCCGGACGTTCAGCGCGTTAACCGCTTCGTCCAGCAGCACAGTGGTGTGCTGAAATTCTGTCGACATATCTATAGTGACAAATCCTGTAACCGTTCAGAAAGAGGAGAATCGGCAAGCTGAGCCGCTTCGATGTCTTCCTTAACCTGTTGATACCATGCTTCTTCATTCCACAGTTCAAACTTGTTGAACTGCCCAACCAGCATCACTTCCTTCGTTAAGGACGCGTGGCTGCGAAGCGTCGGAGCGATCAATAAACGCCCTGCGCTATCCATCTGGCATTCGCTTGCATGCCCCAGCAGCAGTCGTTGAACCCGGCGTTCAACCGGATTCATACTGGACAATTTGGCCAGCTTTTCTTCAATTTTTTCCCATTCGGGCAGGGGGTAAAGCAACAGGCACGGCTGATGGAGGTCAATGGTACACACCAATTGCCCTTCACATTCATCCACTAATGAATCCCGATAGCGAGTCGGCACGGCGAGCCGGCCTTTGCTGTCGAGATTTACCGTCGTTGCTCCACGAAACATGGGCGGGTTACTCCTTCGCGACAAGATTTACCACTTTACCCCACAAAATCCCACTTGGATAGAGTTTAAGGAGGGTATCAAAAGCTTGTCAAGACGAAGCTAAGCCTCTTTTCAACGCGCACGCGGCTTCTCACGCCTGTCCCATAAGAAACGAGCGAGCAATAACGTGAATACAAGTAAATTAATAACATGAATAATAACAATATTTCTTATATACGGATTTACGATACGGCTAAGTACGCACCGCGTTTATCGACAAATAAAAAATCTGCCAATATCAAAAAAATCTCTGCCGCTATACCAACTCATTCAGGAAGTGAATCGTGAGGGAGGAAAGGAAAGAAGGCGGGATGCGATTTTACTCGTCGCCTTACGTTTACTTTAGCGTTTAAAAGTAACATAACGTAACGAATAAAAACGCGTCGGGCCCCGTTACGGAGCCCGAATAAGAGGATAGGAGACGGACTAAGCCCGGCTCAGGCAGCCTCGGCGGCAAAGGTTACGGCGGATGCGAGTCAGCCCCGGCTTCGGCCGCTGCGGTTCATCGATACTGGCTAACACCAGCTCAAGCACGCGCTCGGCGACCTCCCGGTGGCGCTGTGCGACAGACAGCACCGGGCACTCCAGAAAATCGAGCAGCTCATTGTCGCCAAAGGTAGCGATGGCCAGATTTGCCGGCAGGTGCCCCTGCTTTTGCAAAATCACATCCATCACGCCCTGAAGCAGTGAGAAAGAGGTCGTATAAATCGCCTGAGGAATGGAATTGGACTGCAGCCAGTGGCCAAACACTTCGGCCGCAGACTCTCGCTCATAGCTGTTGGCGTAGAGATAGTTAACCGGACGCTTGTCCTCTTTCCAAGCCTGACGGAAGCCCTGTTCACGCAGTTGGCTAACCGACAGTTCAGGCAGCGCGCCAAGATACATGACCGACTGAGCGTCAAACCGACGCAGCTCGCCCGCCAGCATCTCGGCGTCTTCGTAGTCTGCGCCGACCACGCTGATGAAGTGCTCGCGATCCAGCGCGCGGTCAAGCGCAATGATGGGGAAATTGCCGTTGGTCCAGCGCTGATAGAACGGGTGCTCCGGCGGCAGCGCGGTGGAAACGATAAGCGCATCGACCTTGCGCTGAAGCAGGTGCTCCACGCAGCGCATTTCGTTGTCCGGCTGGTCTTCCGAACAGGCGATCAGCAGCTGGTAGCCGCGCTGGCGCGCCTGACGCTCAAGGTAGTTGGCGATTCGGGTATAGCTGGTGTTTTCCAAATCGGGGATCACAAGCCCGATAGAACGGGTTCGGCCAGCGCGAAGCCCGGCCGCCACGGCGTTGGGTTGATAATTATGTTCCCGGACTACCGCCATGACCTTCTCGACCGTTTTATCGCTCACCCGATACTGCTTCGCCTTTCCGTTTATGACGTAGCTGGCCGTGGTGCGCGATACGCCCGCAAGACGCGCAATTTCATCCAGTTTCACATTAGCCCCTTAAGTATTTATTTAAGTCCCATAGAGGGTTGCACTTGTTCATATTAATACAGATAACCGGGCAATATGAAGATTTAATCTGATGCCGGTCAATGTGGTGTTGGCTTAATGCATTCAGCCTGAATGGAGAACCAGAACGATAAAACAATTAAAGCATCGCCTCATTCAGGTCTATCAACAGGCTGCTCTCCTCCGCCGTCAGCGGTATTTCCTCCCTCCGCCACGACGTTTTTATTCCATGACGCAAAACGGCGCGATGGGTTTGCAGCAGCGCTTCAACTTCAGGATAAAGGCCGTGCTTAACGCTAAAGCGAAATTTCCCCTGCCCCAGGCTTTGCGGGGATTCCAGCGACGCGCAGTAGAAGCGGTCGCCGACGTCAAACGTCGCAAACGGCTGGTCAATGACAAACCAGCGCCCCCGAAAGTAGAGATGAAAAATCTTGTTCGCGTTCTCGTCCGGCGAAACGCCTTCAACGCAGCACTCCTCTGCATCCGCGCTGATAAAATAGCCTCGTTCGGGCGCTCGCATAAAGATATCGAGCGGGCGGCCGTTCATACACAGCTGGTAGAACTTATTTCTTATAAAAAACAGCGGCTCTTTCATCATAAAGAGATCGTCCGGCATGACTCTCTTTGCCGACATCTCGTTATTTGAAAGCGACGGGAGGATAACCTCGGGCTCGTCAACGTGACGCTGCGTCAAATAGACGCCGTGATACTCATACAGCGCCACTTCATGCGCACCGCTCTCAAGCAGCTTGCGTAGTTCAGCGACGATAGCGCGCTCATCGGCGTGCGCTTTAAGCAGCGGTATAACGCCTTTCATCGCCTCTGGGGGAAACTGAAAGAGCCGGTTCGCTTGCTTATCATAGAGATGATAGAGGTCTGGCCCACGGCAGGCCTCTCGGGCCAAACGCAGGTTTCCGCCGTCAAAGTCCATTATCCCGTCGCAAACGCCGCCGAAATAAACGCGCTCCTTAAGCAGGTAATATTCAATGTTCGGCCCCCCCATGCCAAGTTCCCCCCATTCAACGAGGCGATCTGACGCAGGCGGCGTCGAGTGGCGCTCAAACCATGACGACGTTTTCCTGAAAACGCGACTGGCGGCACCGCCGCTACTGCGCGAGGCTACCGCGCCACCCCGCTTCTTGCGCATGCGATTGCGCCATAGAAGAAAAGCCACAAACAGAATGAGAAGGCAGAAGATTAGCTTGGTCATGGTTTTCCTGAGGCCCGCGTAAAAACGTCAATATGACCTAAATAACCCAAAGAAAAAAGCCTGCAACCGTTGTTTGCAGTTGCAGGCTCTCGCTTTAAACCTATAAAAACGCGACTCAGCGCATAATCCGCTCGCCGCGCCCTACTCCCACCAGGCCCGAGCGGGCGACTTCCACTATCTCGCCCGCGTCGCGCATCGCCGCTAAGAAGGCGTCCAGCTTGCCGCTGTTGCCCACCAGCTGAACGGTGTAAAGGGATGAGGTTACGTCGACCACCTGACCGCGGAAGATGTCCGCGCAGCGCTTGACCTCTTCACGGCCTTCGCCGGACGCTCTGATTTTTACCAGCATGATCTCACGCTCGACGCAGTCGCCGTCCGTCAGTTCAGTCACCCGCAGCACGTCAACCAGCTTGTGCAGCTGCTTTTCGATCTGCTCAAGCACCTTGGCGTCGCCCTTGGTTTGGATGGTCATGCGCGACAGCGTCGGATCGTCCGTCGGCGCCACCGTCAGGCTTTCAATGTTGTAGCCGCGCTGAGAAAACAGGCCAATCACGCGGGACAGCGCGCCGGACTCGTTTTCCAGCAGTACCGATAAAATACGACGCATAATCAGCTCCTCTCCGTTCTGCTTAACCACATTTCGTCCATAGCCCCGCCGCGGATCTGCATCGGATAGACGTGCTCTCTTTCATCGACGGAGACGTCGACGAACACCAGGCGATTTTTCACCGCCAGCGCTTGCGCCAGCTTGGTTTCAAGCTCTTCCGGCCTGGAGATGGAGATGCCGACGTGGCCGTAGGCCTCCGCCAGTTTGACGAAGTCCGGCAGCGAATCCATGTAGGAATGAGAGTGGCGGCCGGCGTAAATCAGATCCTGCCACTGCTTCACCATGCCGAGGAACTTGTTGTTCAGGTTTACCACCACCACCGGCAAGTCGTACTGCAGCGCGGTCGAAAGCTCCTGAATGTTCATCTGGATGCTGCCGTCCCCGGTGACGCACACCACGGTCTCCTTCGGCAGCGCCAGCTTCACGCCAAGCGCGGCGGGCAGGCCGAAGCCCATGGTGCCGAGGCCGCCGGAGTTAATCCAATGCCTGGGTTTATCAAACGGGTAGTAAAGCGCCGCGAACATCTGGTGCTGGCCCACGTCAGAGGCAATATAAGCCTTGCCCTCCGTCAGGCGATAGAGCGTTTCAATCACCGCCTGGGGCTTGATGCGATCGCCGCCCTTGTCGTAGGCCAGAGATTTTTTACCACGCCATCCGTCAATCTGACACCACCAGTCGCTGAGATCTTCAAAGCCCTTTTCCGCATCGCGCTGCCCAAGCAGCTCAATCATCTGGCTCAACACCTGCTTGGCGTCGCCGACGATCGGCACATCGGCGTTGACGGTCTTGGAAATTGACGTCGGATCGATATCAATATGCAGCACGGTGGCGTTCGGGCAGTACTTCGCCAGATTGTTGGTCGTGCGGTCGTCAAAGCGCACCCCGACGGCGAAAATCGTGTCGGAGTTGTGCATCGCCATGTTGGCCTCATAGGTGCCGTGCATACCCAACATGCCGATAAAGCGTTTGTCCGTCGACGGAAACGCGCCGAGCCCCATCAGCGAGCTGGTCACCGGCAGGTTCAGCGTTTCCGCCAGCGCCTTCAGTTCAGCGTCGCAGCCGGACGCAATCGCACCGCCGCCGACGTAAACCACCGGCCTTTTCGCCGCCAAGAGCGCTGAAAGCGCACGCTTAATCTGCCCGCGGTGGCCGTGCGTCGTCGGGTTATAGGAACGCATTGAGATCTGGTCGGGATAAGAATAGGGGATCTTGACGGCCGGGTTGAGAATATCCTTCGGCAAATCCACGACGACCGGACCGGGGCGGCCGGTGCTGGCGACGTAGAACGCCTTTTTCAGCACCACGGGAATATCCTCTACGTGCTTAACCAAAAAGCTGTGCTTCACCACCGGGCGAGAGATGCCCACCATGTCGCATTCCTGGAAGGCATCGTTGCCGATCAGCGAAGTCGCCACCTGGCCGGACAGCACGACCAGAGGAATAGAATCCATATAGGCTGTCGCGATGCCGGTAATGGCGTTCGTCGCTCCCGGTCCCGATGTCACCAGCACCACACCCACTTCACCGGTCGCACGGGCAAAGCCGTCCGCCATGTGAACTGCCGCCTGCTCGTGGCGCACCAGCACGTGATCGATCCCCCCGACCGTATGAAGCGCGTCGTAAATATCGAGCACCGCGCCTCCCGGATAGCCGAATACGTGCTTCACGCCCTGATCGATAAGCGATCGAACGACGATTTCAGCGCCTGATAACGTCTCCATTAAACTCCTCCTCGAAATGCTGGTTTGCCGCCAGATGTTTGTCATTATTATTTGAAGCTATATCCATCATACTTCAGGCCGCTTCATAAGGAAGCGGCCTGAAGGTTTAAATAAAATAGCCAACCGATTACCTACCTATTACCACAGCGCTCATCGGTTGACAAAGGGGTTTTGTGGGTAGAAAGAGAAAGATGAGCGCTCAGCGCCTTCCCGGCAGCATGGCCGCAATCAGGTTTTTCTTAAGCCAAAGGGACATTGTGACCACGGCCAAAACGTGGAGGCAGACCAGCGCGGTGACCGCGTTAACCAGCCAATAGTGCCACACTTCAACCGGCCAACGGTCGATAAGATCGGTCCCCTGCGCCCAGCCGGTGAGCGCAACCAGCGGCAGCAGCAGCCAGAACAGCCAAATGGCCATCGCGCCCAGCGGATTGTGCCCTAAGGCCTTAGGAGTACGGCGCTCGGCGATATCGCAAAAGTGCTCCGCCAGCGACGCTCTGGTGGGAATAATCGCGGACAGCCTTGCCGGACCGCGCGCACCCGTCACGCCCCATACGAGGCGGACGATAACCAATACCGCAACGAGCAGCCCGACGCTCCGATGCCATACGCCGCCCGGCTCCGTCAGATGAAGCCGGTTAGCGAGAAAGCCCAGCGCGACGCACCAGTGCGTCAGCCGCACGACGCGATCCCAGCGCTCAATCATCTACTTGTACTTCTTATGGTATTCATCACGAGTGGCCTTAAACTGCTCGGCGGCCTGCTTGGCCTGATCCAGCTTACCCGCGTCCGCCAGCGCCTGCGCGGCGTCGATTTCGCCAATCAGCTCATCCAATCCGTGACGGAAATCTTTCATTTCCGGGCTGTCCGGCGATTTTCCTTCAAGCTTGTCCGGCACGCCCTTTTGCGCCAGCTGCGCCTCCTGCTTCATCGTCGTCAGGCCCTGCTTAAGGGCTTCCGGGGAATCCGCGTTTAGCACCGTGCGATAACTTTTAGCGATGGCTTTCATATGCTCATCGACGCCTTGTGCATGCGCCAAGCTGCCTGCCGTTAAGGCGCACGCCGCCAGCGCGCTGACTAACCATTTATTCATAGGCTCACCTATCCGTTTAATAAAGTTATAAAAACGAGACTGCTCACGACGCTTTTAAGTGTAGTAGCCATGAGGAATAACGGCGAATGTGCATCTTTTAAACGCGATGAAAAACAATCGTTGACAACAATCCGCCAATCCAGTATCTATATTCGCCTAAACCGTTTTATCAAGGTACCGTATTCATGTTCATAGAAGTTCGCCTCCTTAGCCTCCTCCTCCTCGCATCGTCTTGCGCGGATGACTTGTGGGCAGCGAACTGAGCTGAATCGAAAAGAACACAAGAACCCGCGCGACCTGCGCGGGTTTTTTTTTGACCTCGCAGGGAGTCTGAACCGACAAACCGTTACACAGTTAAAGGAACACGCTATGAGCCAACAAGTCATTATCTTCGATACGACCCTGCGAGACGGCGAACAGGCGCTGCAGGCCAGCCTGAACGTCAAAGAAAAAATGCAGATTGCCCTGGCGCTGGAGCGCATGGGCGTTGACGTCATGGAAGTCGGTTTCCCGGTTTCCTCCCCTGGCGACTTTGAGTCCGTACAGGCCATCGCCCGCCAAATTAAAAACAGCCGCGTCTGCGCCCTGGCTCGCTGCGTGGATAAAGACATCGACGTCGCGGCAGAAGCGCTGCGCGTCGCCGAAGCCTTTCGCATCCACGTCTTCCTGGCCACTTCCACGCTGCACGTCGAGTCCAAGCTGAAGCGCTCTTTTGAAGAAGTGATGGAAATGGCGGTTCGCTCCGTCAAGCGCGCGCGCAACTACAGCGACGACGTCGAGTTCTCCTGTGAAGACGCCGGACGTACGCCGATAGACAACCTGTGCCGCATCGTCGAGGCCGCCATTGGCGCCGGGGCCACCACCATCAACATTCCTGACACCGTCGGCTACACCGTTCCTCGCCAGTTCGGCGGCATCATCGAAACCCTGTACCAGCGCGTCCCAAACATCGACAAAGCGGTTATTTCCGTCCACTGCCACGACGATCTGGGCATGTCGGTCGCTAACTCCATCACCGCCGTACAGGCCGGCGCTCGCCAGATTGAAGGCGCGATGAACGGCATCGGCGAACGCGCGGGCAACTGCGCGTTGGAAGAAGTCATTATGGCGATTAAAGTGCGTCAGGACATTCTGGGTGTACACACCAACATCAACCATCAGGAAATCTATCGCACCAGCCAGTTGGTCAGCCAGCTGTGCAACATGCCGGTCCCCGGCAACAAGGCGGTAGTAGGCTCTAACGCCTATGCGCACTCCTCCGGCATTCATCAGGACGGCGTGCTGAAAAACCGCCAAACCTACGAAATCATGACGCCGGAATCCATCGGCTTTAGCCAGGTACAGCTGAACCTGACCTCACGCTCCGGGCGCGCCGCGGTGAAACACCGCATGGAGGCCATGGGCTACAGTGAAGACGACTACTCGCTGGACGAACTGTACGCCAACTTCCTGAAGCTGGCGGACAAGAAAGGCCAGGTGTTTGACTACGATTTGGAAGCGCTGGTGTTTATCAGCAAGCAGCAGGAAGAGCAGGATCACTTCTCGCTGGATTATTTCAGCGTACAGTCAGGCACCAACCTGATGGCGACCGCGTCCGTACGCCTGACCTGCGGTGGTGAAATGAAGTCGGAAGCCGCTACCGGCAACGGCCCCGTTGACGCCGTCTACCAGGCCATCAACCGCATTGCGGACTACCCGATTTCTATCGTCAAATACCAGTTGACCGCCAAGGGCCAGGGTAAAGACGCGCTGGGTCAGGTGGACATCGTCGCGGAATACGAAGGCCGCCGCTTCCACGGCATGGGATTGGCGACCGACATCGTCGAATCGTCGGCGTTGGCGCTGGTGCACGTGCTGAACCACGTATGGCGCGCCCAGCAGGTGGAAGCGCAAAAGCAAAAATTGGCGCACGCTTAAAGCAAAACGACATCGGCATAAGAATTAGTATTAGAACATTAAAAATAAACAACAGAGGTAAAGAGCAACTATGACGCGTTCCTATCACATTGCCGTTCTGCCCGGAGACGGCATCGGCCCCGAAGTCATGCAGCAGGCGATGAAGGTGCTAGACGCCGTGCGCCAACGTTTCGATATGGACATCACGACGCAGGAGTATGACGTCGGCGGCGCGGCCATCGACCGCCACGGCATGCCGCTACCGCCGCAAACCGTTGCCGGCTGCGAAAAGGCCGACGCTGTGCTGTTCGGTTCGGTCGGCGGCCCCAAGTGGGAGCACCTGCCGCCTAACGAGCAGCCGGAACGCGGCGCTCTGCTGCCCCTGCGTAAACATTTCCAGCTTTTTTCCAACCTGCGCCCGGCTAGCCTGTATAAGGGGCTGGAAGACTTCAGCCCGTTAAGAAGCGACATCGCCCATAAGGGGTTCGACATTCTTTGCGTACGCGAGCTGACCGGCGGCATTTACTTCGGCCAACCCAAAGGCCGCGAAGGCAGCGGCCCGCAGGAAAAGGCGTTTGATACCGAGGTGTATCACCGCTATGAGATTGAACGCATCGCCCATATCGCCTTTGAAGCCGCGCGCAAGCGCCGCTCAAAGGTGACGTCTATCGACAAATCGAACGTGCTGCAAACCTCCATTCTGTGGCGTGAAGTCGTAACGGAAGTCGCGAAGCAGTATCCGGACGTCAGCCTGAACCACATGTATATCGACAACGCCACCATGCAGATGGTGAAAGAGCCGTCTCAGTTCGACGTGGTGCTATGCTCCAACCTGTTTGGCGATATTTTGTCCGACGAATGCGCAATGATCACCGGCTCCATGGGCATGCTGCCGTCAGCCAGTCTGAACGACAAAGGATTCGGCCTGTACGAACCGGCCGGCGGTTCCGCGCCGGACATCGCCGGCAAAAACATCGCCAACCCGATCGCCCAAATTCTGTCGCTGTCGCTTCTGCTGCGCTACAGCCTGAACGCCAATGACGCCGCCGACGCGATTGAAAACGCCGTCAACAAGGCGCTGGCGCAGGGATACCGCACCGGTGATTTAGCGGGCAACGGTCCGTCCGTTTCTACCAGCCAAATGGGCGATGCTATCGCTCAGTTCGTCGCACAAGGAGCATAACGATGTCTCAGAGCATGTCGAAAACACTGTATCAAAAATTATACGACGCACACGTTGTGTACGAAGCGCCGAACGAAACGCCGCTGCTGTATATCGATCGCCATCTGGTGCACGAAGTCACCTCTCCCCAGGCGTTTGACGGCCTGCGCGCCATGAAGCGCCCGGTTCGCCAACCGGAGAAAACCTTCGCCACCATGGACCACAACGTTTCAACTCAGACTAAAGACATCAACGCCTGCGGCGAGATGGCCCGCATCCAGATGCAGGAGCTGATTAAGAACTGTAAAGAGTTCAACGTCTCCCTGTACGATCTGAACCACCCTTATCAGGGCATCGTACACGTTATCGGGCCAGAACAGGGCATGACCCTGCCGGGTATGACTATCGTATGCGGCGACTCCCACACCGCCACTCACGGCGCGTTCGGCTCGCTGGCTTTTGGCATCGGCACTTCTGAAGTTGAGCACGTGCTGGCAACCCAAACCCTGAAGCAGGCCCGCGCCAAGACGATGAAAATCGAAGTGAACGGCGCTACCGCACCGGGCATTACGGCGAAAGACATCGTGCTGGCCATTATCGGTAAAATCGGCCACGCCGGCGGCACCGGCCACGTAGTGGAATTCTGTGGCGAAGCCATTGAAGCGCTGTCGATGGAAGGCCGCATGACCCTGTGCAACATGGCGATCGAAATGGGCGCCAAGGCCGGGCTGGTCGCGCCGGACGACGTTACCTTTAGCTACGTGAAGGGCCGCCAGTTCGCACCCAAGCCGGAACAGTGGGACGAAGCTGTCGCCTACTGGCGCACGCTGAAGTCCGATCCGGGCGCGTCGTTTGACGCCGTAGTGACGCTCAACGCCGCCGACATCGCCCCGCAGGTAACCTGGGGCACCAACCCGGGCCAAGTAATGGCGGTCGATCAGGCAATCCCTGCCCCCGAATCGTTCAGCGATCCGGTTGAACGCGCCTCGGCGGAAAAGGCGCTGGCCTATATGGATCTGAAAGCGGGCCAGAAGATGACCGACGTCGCCATCGACAAAGTGTTCATCGGCTCCTGCACCAACTCCCGAATTGAGGACCTGCGCGCCGCAGCCGCCGTCGCCAAGGGGCGCAAAGTCGCACCCGGCGTCGTCGCCATGGTAGTGCCGGGCTCCGGCCCGGTGAAAGCGCAGGCGGAAGAAGAAGGCCTAGACAAAATCTTTATCGAAGCCGGCTTTGAATGGCGCCTGCCGGGCTGTTCAATGTGTCTGGCGATGAACAACGACCGGTTAGAGCCGGGCGAACGCTGCGCGTCGACCAGCAACCGTAACTTTGAAGGCCGTCAGGGCCGGGGTGGGCGTACTCACCTGGTTAGCCCCGCGATGGCCGCCGCCGCAGCCATCAGCGGCCACTTTGCCGACATCCGTTTGCTGGCTTAAGGAGACAACAGCATGACGAAGTTTACTCAACATACCGGCATCGTAGTGCCGTTAGACGCCGCCAACGTAGATACGGACGCCATTATTCCCAAGCAGTTTCTACAAAAGGTCACCCGCACCGGCTTTGGCCAGCATCTGTTCAACGACTGGCGCTTTCTGGACGACGCGGGGCAAAAGCCCAATCCGGACTTCGTGCTGAACAAGCCGCGCTATAAGGGCGCGTCCATTCTGCTAGCGCGCGAAAACTTCGGCTGCGGCTCCTCTCGCGAGCACGCGCCCTGGGCGTTGACAGACTACGGCTTCAAAGTGGTGATCGCGCCAAGCTTTGCCGATATCTTTTACGGTAACTCCTTTAACAACCAGCTGCTGCCGGTCACGTTGGCCGAAGCGGAAATCGACGAACTGTTCGCGCTGGTAGCGGCACAGGAAGGCGTCACCTTTACCGTCGATTTAGAAAATCAAAAGGTGATTGCGGGCGATAAGGCCTACGCCTTTACCATCGACCCTTTCCGCAAGCATTGCATGATTAACGGATTGGACAGTATAGGCCTGACGCTGCAACACGACGATGCGATCGGCGCCTATGAAGCGAAGCAGCCAGCGTTCTTGCGATAGGCCGTCATTTTGATTGGTAAGCCCCGGCAAGGGGCTTACCTCATTAAAAACCCAATGTGTTTTCCACACACTTTTAAGCCATAATATAATTCATCCCCCACCCTACCAGCCCTTTAATATAATCATCTTTATAGAAAATACTTTCTCAAATTAGAAAGCCATCACCGCCCCTTAAAGGCCATAATATTAAAAAGGTTTTTACCCTATATTATTCTATAGAGTTAAAGAGATTTATTCTTATTAACATCTTTCCATTAACTAATAACAACCAAATAAAAACATAGTTACAACAAAACAAAAACAATAGTAAGAACTTGATAAATTTAATAATTAAAATAAATTATCATAATGAAACAAATTCTTACCTAATTACCCATAAAAACATAACCTCACTTAAAACAATAAGATACGATAATTATTATTTAAAATAACTATTATTTGATTATTGATTATTTTAACTGCTTAACGTATTAATATATCCACGTCTGACATACAAAACCCAGGCAGGCAACACATTAATCAAGAAATAATTTTTATATTATTTTAAAACCCCATTTTGACCGATAGTAACGCTGCGCCCCGCTATAATCATCTTCGCGCAAATCAGACTGCCGTATTCAGGAAGAAAACACCGCGTCATCAACCGTCGTTCTATCGATCAAAATGCCGTTTATAAGGCTTGTTCTTTCTATGAAAAAAGATAGCAAAAACACGCATTGCGTCATTAACGGTTGGCTAATCGATAGCGCAACTGATTCCATCATTCATCAAGAGACAAAAGAAGTTAAACGCCTCGGTGAATTTCAATTCAAGCTGTTGCTAATCTTAAGCGAGCACGCCGGCGCCATACTTTCCAAAGAACGCCTGAACTCTCTGGTCTGGGAAAAGAGAGTCATTGGGCAAAATAGCCTCCCCAACGCAATACACGCGCTGCGGGCCGCGTTGGAAGACTCGGGAAAAGATCAGAAGGTCATTATCACCGTTCCACGAAAAGGCTATCTGCTGGAAAAAGCCTACTGCGTTTTGCAAACGCCTGCCGAAGGCGGAGATAAAGCAGCGGCAGAGATAGAAACGACACGGGTCGCGCCCCCTACCTTCACGATTGCCGAATCCAGCGAATCGCTTCCTCAAAACGAAAGCGCTTACCTTCAGGACATCGCATCGATGCGGACAGCCTGGGTGACAGGCCCCTCGGCCATCAAAGCCAAACGTCAAGGCCGTGGGCTTTACCTCAGCCTGTTTATGATGGTCGTTAGCGCCTTCACACTGGGCGTTTATGCCTTTACGCCCTCTCAGGCGTTTTCTGACGAAGAAAACGTACAAGAGTGCCAGAGCCCTTACAGGCTCACTCAGCTCAGCCAACCGGATACAAATGACCTGGCGTTGACAAAGATGCTCCATCTGTTGAAAGAAAATGGGTAGGGGAAAGGCTCGTAAAAGGATCGTATAAGAAAAATTCTTACTCGATCCCGCGCCGCCCTATTTACTGTTGCGCCTTATTTCGCCAAAATGAGGGCCGCTTTTTAGCTTCCCAACGCGTTATCATCAGTTTCTCTAAAATTGTCCATCGAACTTCTGCGGACAGCGAATTCTGTAAACGCTTATGTCATCGCCAGGAACGGCGCCTGCGCTAAATCCTTCGATTTAACCGCGCGGACGTTAATCCTTGCGTCAGAGTTTGATTGATTAATTCAGGAAAATACATGCTCGGTCCATATCTTAACGGCGCCGCAATCTTTTTTGGTGGCGCTCTCGGCCTTCTACTCGCGCCCATCATTCCTCTGCGCCTGCGCGAAGGGCTTCCCGCCGCGTTTGCTATGACCTCCATCGCGATGGGCGTCGTCATGACGATCAAAGTACATCAGCTGCCCGCCGTCGCGCTGGCGCTGATTCTGGGCGTCGCCATCGGCGAACTTTGCTATATGGAAAAAGGCGTTCAGAAGTTCGGTTCTTTTATTCAACGCGCGCTGGCTCATATTGTTCCAACTCGCCATCACGGCATGACGCCGGAAGCCTATAGTCAGAATTTTACCGCTCTTATCGTGCTGTTTTGCGCCAGCGGCACCGGCGTCGTCGGCTCTTTGACGGAAGGCATGACCGGCGACTATCAGCTTTTACTGGTAAAATCGCTGCTCGACGTCTTCACCGCAGCTATTTTCGCAACGACTCTCGGCGTCGGCGTTATGACCATCGCCCTTCCCCAGTTAGCCATTCAGGCCGCCCTGTTCTGTTCCGCTCGCCTTATCATGCCCTTTATGGACGACGTTACGCTGGGCGACTTCTCTGCCTGCGGTGGAATTTTGATGATTGCCGTAGGGCTTCGCATCGCCCAAATAAAAACCTTCGCCGTGGTTAACTTCCTTCCGGCACTGGTTCTGATTGTTCCCATATCGCTCTATTGGCATAAGTTTATGGGATAAGCCCTCTTCTCGCCGCAGCCTTAAAATAAATCCGCTTCCTCCCCGCGGCGAGAGCAACTACAATATATTCACCTCAACGGGGTGCTTGCTTAAAAGCTGAGAATGCGTTCGGTCGCCTGAACCTTACCCGTAGAACCTGATCCGGTTAATGCCGGCGGAGGGATTTGAGAACGCGTATAGCCTAAGCCTACCGCTCAACGCGCCGTTGACTCAAAGACCTTTGTTTCCTTTTGTTTTATGACTTTTTTATAGCTTTTTATAGCTATTTATAAAAACCAGGAGCGCAAAGTGTTAAGAAAAGCCGTCGTTACTACGCTGCTGCTTATCGCCGCCAGCCCTATCTTGGCTGCTGACACAAAGCCGGTTCTGACCGTCTACACCTATGACTCCTTTGCCTCCGAATGGGGCCCGGGGCCCAAGATCAAGCAGGCTTTTGAGGCCGAATGCGGATGTACGCTCAATCTCATTCCCCTGTCCGACGGCGTTTCTCTGCTCAACCGCCTGCGGATGGAAGGTAAAAACAGCCCTGTCGACGTCGTTCTGGGGTTAGACAACAACCTTACCGCTGCGGCTAAAAAAACCGGCCTGTTCGCCCCCCACGGCCAAGATGAGGACATGAAAAAACTCACCGTCCCCGGCGGCTGGCAGGACGACACCTTTATTCCCTACGACTACGGCTACTTCGCTTTTGTTTACAACAAAGAGGCGCTAAAAAACCCGCCGAAAAGCCTGAAAGAGCTGCTAGAGGGCGAACAAAAGTGGCGCGTTATCTACCAGGATCCGCGCACCAGTACGCCCGGCCAAGGGCTGATGCTGTGGATGCAGAAAGTCTACGGCGATGAGGCAGCACAAGCCTGGCAAAAACTGTCAAAAAAAACCGTTACCGTGACCAAGGGCTGGAGCGAGTCCTACAAGCTGTTCTTAAAAGGCGAGGCCGATCTGGTGCTGAGCTACACCACCTCGCCCGCCTATCACATGATTGAAGAAAAAATCGACCGCTACGTCAGCGCGCCGTTTGAGGAAGGGCACTACCTGCAGGTTGAGGTCGCAGGGCGCCTCAAGGCAAGCCAACAGCCGGAGCTGGCGGATAAATTTATGGCGTTTATGACAACGCCAGCCTTCCAAAGCCAAATCCCCACCGCTAACTGGATGTATCCGGTTATCGACATCCCGCTGCCGGAGGCATTCTCACGCTTAGCCAAGCCGACCAAAGCGCTTCAGTTCAGCGCAGAGGACGTTGACGCCAACCGCGCATCTTGGATTCGGACGTGGCAAAGCGCCGTCAGCCGCTGATAGCGCCCTGGCTTTGGCCGGGCCTCCTGTCTGCGGGCCTTATTGTCAGCGTTGCTCTGGCCGCATTTATCGCCCTGTGGCTATACGCGCCGCCGGGCAATCTGCGCGCTTTGGCGAGCGACGCCTATCTATGGCACGTCGTACGCTTTACCTTCTGGCAGGCATTCTTATCCGCCGTCATCGCCGTGACGCCCGCGGTATTTATCGCCGGGGCGCTGTTTCGCCGAGAGTTTATCGGCAAAACGCTGCTGCTTCGCCTGTGCGCCATGACGCTGGTGCTGCCGGTGCTGGTGGCGGTATTTGGACTTCTGAGCGTTTACGGGCAGCAGGGCTGGCTTTCTCAGCTGCTGCGGCTGATGGGCTTCACGCCGGAGTTTTCTATCTATGGCCTGACGGGCATCCTGCTGGCCCACGCCTTTTTCAACCTGCCGCTGGCGACCCGACTGCTGCTACAGGCGCTGGAAGGCGTGGCCGTTGAACAGCGCATGCTTGCCGCACAGCTGGGAATGAACGCCCGACAGCGCTTTCGCTTCGTCGAATGGCCTGCCTTGCGGCGCCAACTTCTTCCCACTCTGGCTTTGGTATTTATGCTGTGTTTCGCCAGCTTCGCCACCGTGCTCACCCTCGGCGGCGGCCCCCGGGCGACGACCATTGAGCTGGCCATCTACCAAGCGCTTTATTACGACTTCGACTTGCAACGCGCCGCGCTGCTCGGCCTGATCCAACTTTTCTGCTGTATCGTCGTGGTGCTCGTCAGCCAACGCCTCAACGCCGCGCCGCCGGTTGGCGCGACCTACGGCCTGCGCTGGCGCGATCCTCGAGACTCACGCCTGCGTAAAGCCGTCGACGCCATGCTTATTGTTGGCACTATGCTGTTTTTGATTCCGCCGCTGCTGTCGGTCATCATCGATGGCGTAAACGCCGCTGCCCCAAACGTTTTACGCCAGAGCGCACTTTGGCAGGCGCTGTCGACATCGCTGCGCATCGCGGCCGCTTCCGGCCTGCTTTGCCTCGCGCTTACCGTGATGCTGCTGTGGAGCAGCAGAGAGCTTAAGCTTCGCTACAGCCCTTGGGGAGGCCGACTTGAGGCCTGCGGCATGATGATACTGGCCATGCCGGCTATCGTGCTGGCCACCGGCTTTTTCCTGCTGCTTAGCCACAGCGTCGGCCTGCCTAAATCCGCCGACGGGCTGGTTATTTTCACTAACGCGCTGATGGCTATCCCCTATGCGCTCAAAGTGCTGGAAAACCCGATGCGGGATCTGGCGGAACGCTATACGCTGCTGGCCCAGTCACTCGGAATGAACGGCTATAGTCGCCTGAAATGGATCGAGCTTCGCGCGCTCAAGCGCCCTATGGCTCAGGCGCTGGCCTTTGCCAGCGTGCTGTCTATCGGCGACTTCGGCGTTATCGCCCTGTTTGGCAATGACGAATTTCGCACCTTACCCTATTATCTTTACCAGCAGTTAGGCAACTACCGCAGCGCGTCTGCGGCCGTTACTTCGCTACTGCTGCTGCTGGTAAGCTTCGCCCTGTTTACACTGATTGAACGGTTACCCGGACGCCATGATCGCACTTGATGACCTCTGCTATCCCTATCCGCCGCTTGTCCTGCGCTTTACTCTTAAGGCCAAGTCGGGCGAGCGCATCGCTATTCTCGGCCCCAGCGGCGCGGGTAAAAGCACGCTTTTGCACCTTATCGCCGGCTTTGTTTTTGCACACAGCGGAGAGCTTAAGCTTAACGGGCAAGATCACCGAGACACGCCGCCGTCCGAGCGCCCGGTTTCCATTTTGTTTCAGGAAAATAATCTGTTCGCGCATCTTACCGTCGAGCAAAATATCGGTCTGGGCCTGGATCCCGGGCTTCGCCTGTCGGAAGAACAAAAGCAAAAAAGGCGGGATATTGCCAGTAGGGTTGGTCTGACCGACTACATGGACCGCCTGCCGTCGCAGCTGTCCGGCGGTCAGCGTCAGCGGGTCGCGCTGGCTCGCTGCCTGGTGAGAGACCGGCCTATCCTGCTTCTGGATGAGCCCTTTTCGGCGCTGGATCCGGCACTGCGAAGCGATATGCTCACGCTGTTGGAAGAAGTCTGCGATGAGCAAGCGCTCACCTTGCTGATGGTGTCGCACAATCTGGACGATGCGGCCCGCATCGCCGACAGAACGCTGCTGGTGAATGAAGGCTGTATCGTTTATGACGGGCCGACGGCCGCGCTGCTGAGCGGCGGCTCGGAAGCAGCGGCAATTCTCGGAGTTCGCTAACGGCCACGCCGTTAGCCAAAAGCGTCCTCCTGATGGGAAGAGCCGCCGTTCAGGCGGCCAAGCCTTTGCGCCTCCTGCTCCACCTTCACCAGCACGTCGCTAAAAACGTCTACCGGTTGAGCGCCCGACACCGCATATTTATTATCAAAAATGAAGAAAGGCACCGACGTGATTTTCAGCTGGCGGGCAAGCCCTTCATCGGCGCGCACCGCCTCGCCATAGCGATCGCTCACTAACATTTCTCTCGCTACGTCGACGTTCAACCCTGCTTTCTGGCCAAGCTCAACCAGCGTGCGCCGGTCAGACAGATTTCGCCCCTCGGTAAACGACGCGTAAAACAACGCCTCGCCGACGGCATCGGCAGAACCGCTGCCCGCTGCGAAATGCAGCAGCCGATGCGCATCAAACGTATTGGTAGGAATGAGCCTGTCGAAGCGAAAGCTCAGGCCGGCAATGGCCCCCTGGCGCGCAATCTGTTCGGTCATCTCTTTTACTTCCATGATGCCCATATCGTACTTTTCCGACAGGTGACGATAGATATCTCCGCTTTGTAGCGAAACGGCGCGAGGATCCAGCTCGAAGCTTCGAAAAACGATCTCTGCACGCTCGATAAGCCCGCATGCGGACAGCGCTTTCTTAAGGTGCTGCTTGCCGATATAGCAAAACGGACAGGAAAAGTCTGACCACATCTGTATCTTCATCGTTCGTTACCCCTACCTATTGAGGCGGCGCAAAAAGCCATCGGCGTCCGTTACGACGCACAGGCAGCTTAAAGAATGGCGGATATCTCTCCTAAAAAGCGTGTTTTCAGGCTGTGGCGCACAGTTAACCGACCACCTGATTTAAGGGTAGAACACGCTTTCATGAAAATAGCAGTCTAAACGTCAACCAAAACGCAAGGATGTGACCACGATCGAAGATCCCGCCGGACCCGGCGGGATTGTAAAGCCTAATGCATCACGGAAAGGACTGGCTCGACGTCAGCATCAGCCGGTCATTCTTGAAGGTAAAATAATGATTCGTCAGCCCAACGCAGCCTTCGGCCTGCTCATCCGTTGCGCTATCCAGCGCGTCAACCTCAATGCGAACCAGCATCCCCGGCGCGTAATCGCCAAGCTCTTTGGCGGAAAAGCTGCCGCTGAAGGTGGTGACGCAGCCGTTCTCCTTGTCTTCCGTTTTATGCGTCTTAAAGCCCCGCCCGTCGGCGCTTAGCGCGATCTGACGGATAGACTGAAGGTTTCGCAGCACGTTGGCGCCGCAGGCCTCGATATCCTTTTGCTCCATAACGATGGAACCATCGCCGGCCGAGCACATCTCAGGCCCGCTTTCCCCTGCGGCCAGATGGTCAAGCTGGAACACTTCCGGTTCGATAAATCGGCTCACCGCGCCGATGTCTTTGTTCGCGACGGCGGTCTGAAGTTGTTCAAACTGGAGCAGCGCCTGAGCGCGCTGGGCATCGTTTAATTCGGATGCTTGAACCGAAGCCGCAGAGCACAGCGCGGCGGCGGTCAAAAAGGCGAGAAGTTTCCCCTTCATCGGATGACTGTCCTTATTAGCTATGTTGATAAAAATGACGCTCGATAAGCTCAATGTATACACTATGCGGCAGTTTGCAACGGATTTTCCGCTTGAAATCGGCGACGGTATCGGACGCGTCCAAAAGCGTTAACGCCTGTATGGATATACATGTTAGGCTTTATTCGCATAAGCATATTTTACGACGATAAAAGGCATAGGGCGTGAGCACGGCGCAACGGGGTTTTATTCTTACTCGACACTGGCGGGACACCCCCGCGGGGATTGAGATTGACTACTGGCTGGCGACCGACAGCGGGCCGGTTCGACTGCGCCTGCCGCTCCAGCAGGCCGTTGCCTTCGTTCCCACAGACAGGCGTTCCGCCGTTGAGGCTCTTATAGCCAGCGAGCGCGGCTGCCGGATAAGGCCGCTCACGATGCGGGACTTCCAGCGTCGTCCGGTCGACGGATTATACTGTAGCCAATACCGTCAGCTGCAAAGGTTGGAAAAGCAGCTGGAGGAAGCCGGTATTTCCGTGTACGAAGCCGACGTTCGCCCGCACGAACGCTACCTGATGGAGCGCTTTATTACCGCTCCCGTCTCGTTTCAGGGCGACAAAGCCGCCGACGGCAGCCTTCGCTGCGCCCGCCTTAAGCCCGCGCCCGACTATCGCCCCGCCCTTCGCTTTGTTTCGCTGGATATCGAAACCTCCGAGCGCGGAGAACTTTACTCCATAGGGCTCTACGGCTGCGGGCAAAGCCAGGTCTACATGCTGGGGCCGCAAAGCGACGAGCGGCAGCCGGAGGGCGTTAGCCTGGAATACGTCGCCAGCCGCCCGCTGATGCTGCAAAAGCTCAATCAGTGGCTAGCGGAGCACGATCCCGACGCCATTATCGGCTGGAATCTGGTGCAGTTCGATCTTCAGGTGCTGCAAAAGCACGCCGAGCGCTATCGCGTTCCGCTGCTTTTTGGCCGAGGAGCAAGCGCGCTTGAGTGGCGCGAGCACGGCTTCAAACAGGGCCACTTTTTTGCCTCAGCCAGCGGCAGGCTTATCATCGACGGCATCGAGGCGCTAAAAAGCGCGACCTGGAACTTCCCCTCGTTCAGCCTGGAAAACGTCTCCCGCGAACTGCTCAATGAAGGCAAGGCGATTGATAATCCCTATCAGCGCATGGACGAAATCAACCGCATGTTTCGGGAGGACAAGCCGGCTCTCGCCTACTACAACCTGATGGACTGCGTGCTGGTGGCGCGCATCTTTGAAAAAACCCAAATGTTTCCTTTTTTGCTGGAGCGCGCAACCGTCACCGGGCTTGCCGCCGACCGCAGCGGCGGCTCCGTCGCCGCCTTCAGCCACCTCTATCTGCCGCGCATGCACCGCATCGGCTTCGTGGCGCCGAGCCTGGGCCGCCTGCCGGAAGAACACAGCCCCGGCGGCTACGTCATGTCGTCCACGCCCGGCCTGTACGACTCGGTGTTAGTGCTGGACTACAAGAGCCTGTATCCATCCATCATCCGCACCTTTCTTATCGATCCGGTCGGGCTGATTGAGGGCACGCTCAATCCGGACGATGTCGACACCGTCGCCGGCTTCAGGCAGGCGCGCTTTTCCCGCAGCGTACACTGCCTGCCCGATATCGTTAAAGGGATTTGGCAGGGGCGGGAAGAGGCCAAGCGGCAAAACAACAGGCCGCTTTCTCAAGCGCTGAAAATCATCATGAACGCCTTCTACGGCGTGCTGGGCTCCAGCGGCTGCCGCTTTTTCGACCCTCGCCTGGCATCGTCAATTACCCTGCGGGGTCATGAAATTATGTTAAAAACGCGCGAACTGATTGAGGAACGGGGCTTTGACGTCATCTACGGCGATACCGATTCAACCTTTGTCTGGCTTAAGGAAAAGCACGACAACGCACGGGCGCAAAAGATTGGCCGAGAGCTCGTCGCCCACGTCAACCAGTGGTGGGCCAGAACGCTCAAAGAGAACATGGGGCTAGACTCAGCGCTGGAGCTTGAATTTGAAACCCACTTCAACCGATTCCTGATGCCCACCATCCGCGGCGCCGAAGAGGGCAGCAAAAAGCGCTACGCCGGGCTCATCGTTCATGACGACGGCAGCGATGAAATCGTCTATAAGGGAATGGAAACGGTTCGCACCGACTGGACCCCGCTGGCGCAGCATTTTCAGCAGGAGCTCTATTCGCGCATTTTCCACGGGCTTCCCTATCAATCGTTCGTTCGCGACTACGTGGCGAAAACGCTCGCCGGCGAGTTCGACGATCGGCTGATTTACAGCAAGCGCCTGCGCCGTCGGCTGGCCGACTATCAGAAAAACGTGCCGCCGCACGCGCGCGCGGCCCGGCTGGCGGACGACTACAATCAGGCGCACGGCAGGCCGCTGCAATACCAAAACGGCGGCGTCATTCGTTACCTGATAACCCTACAGGGCCCTGAACCGCTGGAAATCCTGCGCTCCCCCATCGACTATCAACACTATATTTCGCGCCAGCTTGCGCCGATTGCGGATGCAATCCTGCCGTTTATGCACGATAATTTTGATTCGCTGATTACCGGGCAAATGGGCTTGTTTTAACGACTTCCGATCATTACCATAGCGCCCTTATTTTTATACGCCTCGCCTTGCCGCCAATTTGTGCGGCGGCCTCCCCGATGGCGAGAGTCAACCACCATTAAGAAGCCGATAGATATATGCCTTTTACTGTAGGTCAACGCTGGATTAGTGACACGGAAAGTGATTTAGGACTGGGAACGGTCGTCGCAACAGACGCGCGCACGGTTACCCTGCTGTTCCCCGCCATTGGCGAAAACCGCCTCTACGCTCGTAAAGATGCCCCCATCACTCGCGTCATGTTCAACCCAGGCGACCGCGTGACCAGCCATGAAGGCTGGCAGCTTATCGTTGACGAGGTCAAAGAGACGGACGGCGTTCTGACCTATCTGGGCCGCAGAACGGACGGGGATGAGGACGTCGTATCCCTGCGGGAAATCATGCTCGACAGCAAGCTGACCTTCAGTAAACCGCAGGACAGGCTGTTTGCCGGTCAGATTGACCGCATGGACCGCTTTTGCCTGCGCTATCGCGCCAGAAGGTATCAAAGCGAACAGTTTCGCATGCCGTGGAGCGGCCTGTGCGGCGTTCGCGCAAGCCTTATCCCCCATCAGCTGCATATCGCACACGAAGTGGGACGCCGCCACGCGCCGCGCGTTTTGCTGGCCGATGAGGTTGGTCTGGGGAAAACCATCGAGGCCGGTATGATTATTCACCAGCAGCTGCTGGTGGGTCGCGTCGATCGCGTTCTGATCGTGGTGCCGGAGACTCTCCAGCACCAGTGGCTTATCGAAATGCTCAGGCGCTTCAACCTGCACTTTTCGCTGTTTGACCACTCTCGCATTTATGACGAAACGCGGCAGGAATCAGAAAACCCGTTTGAATCGGAACAGCTGGTCATCTGCTCGCTGGACTTCCTTTGCCAGCTCGACGCAAAACAGCAGGCGCAGCTGGTTGACGCCGGCTGGGACATGCTTATCGTCGACGAAGCGCACCACCTTGAGTGGAACGAGGCCGAGCCCAGCGTTCAGTATCAAATCATCGAGCGACTGGCGCAGCAGATCCCTTCAGTGCTGTTGTTAACCGCCACGCCGGAACAGCTTGGTCAGGAGAGCCACTTTGCGCGCCTGCGCCTGCTGGACTCAAACCGTTTCCACGACTACCGGGAGTTCGTCGCCGAGCAGCAAAAGTATAAGCCGGTCGCTGACGCCGTTAGCCTGCTGGTCAGCGGCGAAACGCTGAACAATGACGCCCTCAACGCGCTCGGCGAGCTGATAAGCGAGCAGGACATCGAACCGCTGCTCAAGGCGGCGAATCTGAAAGGCGACGAAGGCGAAAGCGCCCGCCAGGAGCTGGTGACCATGCTGATGGACAGGCACGGCACCAGCCGCGTGCTGTTTCGCAATACCCGCCAGGGCGTGAAAGGCTTTCCTCTGCGCTACCTGCACCAAATCAAGCTGCCGCTCCCGGCGCAGTACCAGACCGCCTTCAAGGTCGCCCGCATGATGAACGGCTCGGCGTCGCTCTCTTCTCGCGCGCACGACATGCTTTATCCGGAGCAAATTTTTCAGTCGCTGGAAGGCGACGGCATCAGTTGGCTGAACTTTGACCCGCGCGCGCAGTGGCTTATCGACTATTTAAAGCAGAACCGTCAGGAAAAGGTGCTGGTTATCTGCGCCAAGGCCGCAACGGCCCTACAGTTGGAGCAGGTGCTGCGCGAGCGAGAAGGCATCTACGCGGCGGTCTTCCACGAAGGGTTGTCTCTGGTTGAGCGCGATCGCGCCGCCGCCTGGTTCGCCGAACGGGACAACGGCGCTCAGGTGCTGCTGTGCTCTGAAATCGGCTCTGAAGGCCGTAACTTCCAGTTCGCCAACCGGCTGGTGATGTTTGACCTGCCGTTTAACCCTGACCTGCTGGAACAGCGCATCGGTCGTCTGGACCGCATAGGCCAAAGCCGCGACATTCAAATCATGGTGCCCTATCTGGAAAATACCGCGCAGGCCATTCTTATCCGCTGGTTCCACGAAGGGCTGGACGCCTTTGAACACACCTGCCCGACCGGCCGCCCTGTGTATGACGCCGTGCGCGACGAACTGATGGGCTATCTGGCGGAGCCGTCAGTACAGGAAGGCTTTGACGACTTCATCGCCCGCAGCCGCGAAAAGCACCTGAGCCTGAAGGCCCAGTTGGAAAACGGCCGCGACCGCCTGCTCGAAATGAACTCTAACGGCGGCGAGAAGGCGCAGACGCTGGCCGGCGCCATCGGCGAGCAGGACAACAACGTCGACCTGGTCGGCTTTACGCTCAACCTGTTCGACATCATCGGCATCAATCAGGACGACGACGGCGACAATCTGATGATCCTGACGCCGTCTGACCACATGCTGGTGCCGGACTTCCCCGGCCTGCCGCAGGACGGCTGTACGATTACCTTCGACAGAGACATCGCGCTGTCCCGCGAGGATGCCCAGTTTATCAGCTGGGAACACCCGATCGTTCGCAACGGCCTCGACCTTATCCTGTCCGGCGATACCGGCAGCTGTGCCGTTTCTCTGTTGAAAAACAAGGCGCTGCCGGTCGGCACCATGCTGATGGAGCTGATTTACGTGGTGGAGGCGCAGGCGCCCAAGAACCTGCAGCTTACCCGCTTCCTGCCGCCGACGCCGGTCCGCCTGCTGCTTGACCGCAAGGGCAACAATCTGGCCGACAGCGTCGAGTTTGAAAGCTTCAACCGTCAGCTTAACGCCGTTAATCGCCACACCGGCAGCAAGCTGGTTAACGCCGTTCAAAAGGACATTTATGAAGTTTTGCAGCTCGGAGAAAGCGCGATAGCAGAGCGTGCGGCAGCGCTTATCGAAGCAGCTCGCCGCGAAGCCGACGACACGCTGACGCAGGAGCTCAGCCGCCTGAACGCCCTGAAGGCGGTTAACCCGACCATTCGGGACGATGAGCTTGAGGCGATTGAGCAAACTCGCCAGCAGAGCCTGCTCTGCCTGGAACAGGCGACCTGGCGGCTCGACGCGCTGCGCATGATTGTCGTCACGCACCAGTAACCAGAGAGACTTGCGCCATGATGGAACACTACGCTCCGCCAACCGAACCCTGGCTTCACATTCTGTACCGGGACGACCACATCATCGTGGTCAACAAGCCGAGCGGTTTACTGTCGGTGCCGGGCAAGGCCCCGGAGCACCGCGACAGCGTCATGGCGCGCGTTCAGCGCGACTTCCCCGCCGCTGAGTCCGTCCACCGGCTGGACATGGCCACCAGCGGCGTGATGGCCGTCGCGCTCACTAAGGCCGCGGAGCGCGAGCTTAAACGCCAGTTCCGCGAACGGGAACCGAAAAAAAGCTATCTGGCCCGCGTGTGGGGCCATTTGGAAAAAGATGAAGGGCTGGTTGACCTGCCGCTGATCTGTGACTGGCCTAATAGGCCGAAGCAAAAGGTCTGTTTTGAAACCGGCAAAAGCGCGCAAACCGAGTATCGCGTGCTGAGCCGGGACGCCGACGGCACCACGCGCGTCCTGCTTATGCCCATCACCGGCCGCTCTCACCAGCTGAGGGTGCATATGCTGGCGCTGGGCCATCCTATTCTGGGAGACAAGTTCTACGCCCATCCGGAAGCCAAAGCCATGGCGCCCCGACTGCTGCTGCACGCCCGCGAGCTGTGGATTACCCACCCGAAGTTCGGCGGGTCGATGCATTTTACGTGCGAGGCGGAGTTTTAAGGCCGTCAGTCACAGGCCTTCAGGTGAGTTAAAAGTTCATCAATACACGCGTCAACGCCCTTACCTGCGGTATCAATAACAATGCGAGGCTCTTTCCAGGGCCAATATTCTCTTTCGTGCATAATCTGTCGCCAGGTCGGCAACACCAGCCCGGGCACTTCCGACCGACGGGCTTCAACCCGCTGGCGGTGCTCATCTTCGTCACTACAGACAAACTCCACGTCCAACGACACAACGCCCGCCTCTTGGGCAATTTCCCGCCAGCGCATGCGGGACCAGTCAACGGGGTTGACGCAGTCTGCGATCACGCAGTGGCCTAACGCCAGATTATCCTTCGCCAGCGCACAGCAAACCTCATATCCGGCAATGCCCACGTCGTTTCTGAGCACGTCCGAGCGGCGAATCGCCTGCTCCGCAGAGTCAATTCGTAAATAGACCGCCTGCGTGCGGGCCGCCAGCGCCTTGGCTATCGTACTTTTTCCTACGCCCGGCAGCCCGCTGAAGATAAGTAACAGATTTTCTCGCGTCATCATGTCGATAAAGGCTCCTCAACGTAGGGCTGGACTTACTATTTAAACCCCTTCTCCCGCTTGATGAGATCGTAAGCGGCCTGAATTTCCTGCGCCTTCTGCTTGGCGATTTCCATCATCTCAGGCGGCAGCCCTTTGGCAACCAGCTTATCGGGGTGGTGTTCCGTCATCAGCTTGCGGTAAGCGCGCTTGATGGTGGCCGCATCGTCTTCCGGCTTAACGCCCAGCACGCTGCAGGCATCCTCCAGCGTCGGGCCGGAATGGGCGCTATAGCCGCCCTGCTGCCCCTGCCAGCCGCCGCCGAACTGCCGACCGCTTTGGATCATATCCAACAGCCTGTCGAGCTGTACCCGGGAAATGCCAAGCTCTTCGGCGATAACGTGCAGCACCTGACGCTCGTTGGGGTGCAGCACGCCGTCGGCAAAAGCCGCCTGCAGCTGAATCTCTAAAAACATGCGCAACAGGTCTGCACGCCCAAAGCAAACGGTTCGAAATTCCTTAAGCTTTGCCCGCAGCGGGTAGCTGCTTTGTTTACCCTCGCGAAACGCCTGTTGGGCGTCTTCTCTGCGTGAGCCAAACAGCTGCATTCTGTTCATGATGATCGAGGCGTTTTTAATATCCACTTCCGTCACTCGCCCCTTGGACTTGGTCAAGTGCCCCATGACCTGGAACGTCGTTCGGAAAAACAGCGCCTGCCGCGCCTGCTGGTTAGCAAAAAAACCTCCACGGCGGACATTTCTGGCATTATCAATCATATGGCCAACGATAAGGCCTAAAAGAATCGCCCAAAATCCGCCGCCGGAGACGATCCCCAGCAGAACGCCCAGAATTTTACCCCAATACTGCATATCACCCTCAATTGACCATGCTGCAAACTGCAAATTGCATTATCATACTCGTCAAAGATTGAACCGCCTAACGGTGATGATAAGATTTAACGCTGGAGTAACAGCGGGGAGTAGGCTACTCTCACGAGATTTGCTTCTGCTAATATTTATACTTGGAAGTGTTCGAGCTACTTTTTCGGGCGGTTTTTGCTGTCCCTATGCCGAATAAAACAGGTAGAATTCGCTAATACCGCGTAGCTCGAAGGACTATCGGGTACAGCCGCAACAGATGGAATATCAAGACGAAACGCATGAAAAAACGTTACCCTACTCTGCTGGCCTCCACCATTTGGATGGCTTTATACAGCCAGAACGCCTTGGCCGACACCAACCCGCTAGCCGAACAGTGTATGCTCGGCGTTCCTATGTACGAGCGCCCTCTGGTTTCAGGGGATCCGAACAGCCTGCCGGTTCATATTGAATCCGACGACAGTCAGGTAAACTACCCCGCCAGCGCCGTCTTTACGGGTAACGTCATTATTGAGCAGGGTAACCGCCTGATGACGTCCGATCAGGCTGAAGTGCACCAGACGCCTCAGGAAGGGCAGCCCGATCCGCTTCGTACCGTCACGGCTACCGGCAACGTCAAGTATGACGACAACATGATCAAGCTGAGCGGCCCCAAGGCGTGGTCGAACCTGAATACCAAAGATACCGACCTCTATGAGGGGCAGTATCAAATGGTAGGCCGCCAGGGGCGCGGACAGGCCGACGTGATGAAAGTGCGGGAAGCGAACCGCTACGCGATCCTTGAAAACGGCACCTTTACCTCCTGCCTTCCCGGCGATAACAGCTGGAGCCTCGTCGGTTCGGAAATCATCCACGACAACGAAGAAGAGCTGGCGGAAATCTGGAACGCCCGATTTAAAATAGGGCCGGTCCCCGTTTTCTATAGCCCCTATTTACAGTTCCCGACCGGCAACAAGCGCCGCTCCGGCTTCCTGTTGCCCAACGCAAAGTTCAGCAACAACAGCGGCTTTGAGTTCGCACTGCCGTACTACTGGAACATTGCGCCCAACTTCGATGCCACCATTACGCCCCACTACATCGCCGAACGCGGCATGCAGTACCAAAACGAATTCCGCTACCTGCTGGCGCCGGGCGCCGGCCTGATGGAGTTCGACTGGCTTAAGGGCGACAATAAGTTCTCATCCGATTATCCCAATGAAGACAACAGCGACCGCTGGCTATTCTACTGGGCGCACTCTGGCGTCATGGACCAGCACTGGCGCTTTAACGTCGACTATACCAAGCTGAGCGACTACCGCTATCTGAGCGATTTCGATAGCGAATACGGTTCCAGCACCGACGGCTACGCTACGCAAAAATACAGCGTCGGCTACGCCGCCCAAAGCTGGAACGTGACCGCTGCGATGAAGAAGTTCCAAATTTTCGACCAAGGGGGCAACGCTAACGCCTACCGCGCCGAGCCTCAGGTAGACTTTAACCAGTATATGTACGATCTGGGTGGATTAGATCTTCATACCTATGCGCAGGTCGCCAAATTTACCAGCGAAAACGCCAGCAATCCGAAAGCGGTGCGCGCCCACCTCGAGCCGACGCTCAGCCTGCCGCTGGCCAACCGCTGGGGCAGCATCGACAGCGAAGTCAAGCTGATGGCGACCCATTACGATCAGGATATTCCCGACAGCAACACGAATACCAAGCTTAAGGATTCCGTTAACCGCGTGCTGCCGCAGTACAAAGTCTCCGGCAAGGTGGTTTTCGACAGGCCTATCGACATGTGGCAGGACTATACTCAAACGCTAGAGCCTCGCGTTCAGTATCTATACGTCCCGTATAAAGACCAAAGCGACATCAATATTTACGACTCGACGCTGCTGCAGTTCGACTATACCGGCCTGTTCCGCGATCGCGCCTACAGCGGGCTTGACCGCATATCCTCCGCCAATCAGGTTACTACGGGGTTAACGACCCGGGTTTACGATGAAGGGCAAAACGAGCGTTTTAACGCCTCTATCGGCCAGATTTATTATTTTGAAAAACCACGCATTGGTGATGATACAAACACTAACAGCACCAGCATGGACAAGGACAGCGATACGGGCAGCGTTATCTGGGCCGGCGACACGTTTTGGAAAATCAGTCCGACTACGGGGCTGCGCGGCGGCGTTCAGTACGATACGCGCCTCGATACCATTTCGGTTGCCAACGCCGTCGCTGAATACCGCAAAGACAGCGAACGCGTTCTACAGATAAGCTATCGCTATGCCAGTAAAGAATACGTTTCCGCCATGACCACCAACCTGTCTACGGGAAGCTCGGCCTATAATCAGGACATTTCCCAAATCGGCGCCATCGGCACTTGGCCGATTGCCGACCGCTGGTCGATGACGAGCGGTTATTACTATGATACGAAACTAAAACAGACTGCTGATGGTCTAATTGGCGTTCAGTACAACACGTGCTGTTGGGCCGTAGGCGTTCGCTATGAAAGAAAGATCGTCGGCTGGGACAACACCAAGTTCAACAGTGACTACGACAACAAGGTTTCGTTCAACGTTGAGCTTCGCGGCCTGAGCCGCAATTACAACCGCGGCGGAACCAAGATGCTGAGCAGGGGCATTCTCCCTTATCAGCAGGCCTTCTAAGGGTTCACGGCACGCTGAAGACAGCCTTACATTTTTACGATAAACCGCTAAAAGCGAATGATGAAATGAAAAAAGTAATGAAAAACTGGAAATCGCTGGCTACAGGCTTGGCGCTGTGTACGTCGGTGGCATCCATGTCGTTGGCATCGTTGAATGCGATCGCCGCTCCTCAGGGGCAGCACGTCGATCGCGTTGCGGTCGTCGTTAATAACGGCGTTATTCTGGAAAGCGACATCAACACCATGATGGCGTCGGTCAAAAACGGCGCTCGCCGCGCTGGCCAACAGCTTCCCGACGACAGAACCTTACGTTCTCAGATTACCGAACGGCTGATTATGGACACCATCATCGCTCAGTTGGGCGACAAGATGGGGATCAAAATTGACGACGCCCAGCTCGACCGCGCCATTGCCGACATCGCTCGCCAAAACCGCATGACCGCGGCGCAGTTGAAAAGCCGCCTCGGCGCGGAAGGCATCAACTACGGGAAGTACCGTGAGCAAATCCGTAAAGAGATGCTGATGAGCGAAGTCAGAAACAACGAAGTCCGCCGCCGCGTCACCGTGCTGCCGCAGGAAGTCGACGCGTTGGCAAACCAGATTTCCAAACAAATCAGCGGCAGCGCCGAGCTGAATCTGAGCCACATTCTTATCGCAATGCCGGAAAACCCGAACTCCGAGCAGGTGGCTAAAGCCAGCGAGCTGGCCAACAGCCTGGTCGAACAGCTAAACGCCGGTGCCGACTTCGGCAAGCTGGCGGCCTCCTACTCCGCCGATCCTCAAGCGCTTAAGGGCGGCAAAATGGGCTGGGCCAAAATGGAAGAGCTGCCTTCCGTTTTCTCCAGCGAGCTGCAAAATTCCAAAAAGGGCGGCATCGTCGGCCCTATCCGCTCAAACGTCGGCTTCCATATCCTGAAAGTCAACGACATTCGCGGTGAGCAGAAGGCCATTTCCATACTGGAAGTCCACGCTCGTCATATTCTCATCAAGCCTTCTATCGTCATGACGGACGATCAGGCCCGCGCCAAGATTGCTTCTATCGCAGACGACATCAAGAGCGGCAAGGCGACGTTCCAGGAAATGGCCCGTAAGTACTCAGAAGATCCGGGCTCGGCTCAACAGGGCGGCGATCTCGGCTGGTCTTCTCCTGAATCTTACGATCCGGCCTTCCGAGACGCGCTGATGCGCCTGCAGAAAAACGAAATCAGTCAACCGATTCGCTCTTCCTTCGGCTGGCACCTGATCCAGTTCCTGGACTCTCGTCAGGTCGACAAAACCGACGTGGCGCAAAAAGATCGCGCTTACCGCATGCTGTTCAACCGTAAGTTCTCAGAAGAAGTACCAAGCTGGATGCAGGAAGTCCGCGCCGGCGCCTACGTGAAAATTATGGATAACGGCAGTAGCGATGCACAGTAATCCTCGAAGGGTCGTCATTACGCCGGGGGAACCTGCCGGCGTAGGCCCAGACCTCACCGTTCAACTGGCCCAGCAAAGCTGGCCGGTTGAACTGGTCGTCTGCGCCGATCCGGACCTTTTACAGCAGCGGGCAGCCCTCTTGGGGCTGCCTTTGCAATTACGCGCCTATGAGCCTTCAGCTGAGCCAAGGCCGCAGGAAGCGGGAACGCTTACCCTGCTGCCAATAGGCCTAAAGGCGCCAAGCGCGCCGGGCCAGCTTTGCGTCGCCAACGGCCAGTACGTGGTGGAAACCCTTGCGCGCGCCTGTGACGGCTGCCTGAGCGGCGAGTTTGCCGCGCTTATTACGGGTCCGGTACACAAAGGCGTCATTAACGATGCCGGCGTTCCTTTTACTGGCCACACTGAGTTTTTCGCCGAGAGGAGCCACCGGCCGCGCGTCGTCATGATGCTGGCAACGGAAGAGCTTCGCGTTGCGCTAGTCACTACCCACCTTCCCCTGTCGCAGGTATCTGGCGCCGTGACCGCGCAAAGCCTGACGGAAACGATTGAAATCCTTCAGCACGACCTGCAAACCAAGTTCGGCATCGATAGCCCCCGCATTTACGTTTGCGGCCTGAATCCCCACGCGGGCGAAGGCGGACACATGGGACGGGAAGAAATCGACGTGATTATTCCTACCCTTGACGCCCTGTGCGAGCGCGGAATGAACCTTGTCGGCCCGCTGCCCGCCGATACGCTGTTTCAGCCCAAGTATTTACAGCACGCCGACGCCGTTTTAGCCATGTATCACGACCAGGGCCTGCCGGTTCTGAAGTACCAAGGTTTTGGCAGAGCGGTCAATATTACGCTGGGCCTCCCTTTTATCCGCACGTCGGTCGATCACGGCACTGCGCTGGATCTGGCCGCTACCGGACAGGCGGACGTTGGCAGCTTTACCGTTGCCCTTAATCTCGCAATAAAGATGATAAATAACCGTAATGAATAATCGAGTCCATCAAGGCCACTTCGCCCGTAAACGCTTTGGGCAAAACTTTTTAAGCGATCCTTACGTCATTGACAGCATCGTCTCGGCTATACACCCGCTTCCGGGCCAGGCCATGCTTGAAATCGGCCCCGGCCTTGCCGCACTGACCGAGCCGGTCGCAGAGCGGATAGACCACCTAAGCGTCGTCGAACTCGATAGGGATTTGGCCGCCAGGCTGGCGGTCAATCCAAAGCTTAAAGACAAGCTGACCATCTATCAGCAGGACGCCATGACCTTCGACTTCGCCGCCCTCGCTAAAGAACTCGGCCAGCCGCTCAGGGTCTTCGGCAACCTGCCCTATAACATCTCGACGCCGCTGATGTTCCACCTTTTCAGCTATACTGGTGCTATCAGCGATATGCACTTTATGCTGCAAAAAGAGGTGGTCAATCGGCTGGTATCGAGTGAAAACAGTAAAGCCTATGGCAGGCTCAGCGTTATGGCGCAATACTATTGCCGGGTGATCCCGGTTCTGGAAGTGCCGCCTTCCGCCTTTAAGCCCGCGCCGAAGGTTGATTCTGCCGTGGTACGCCTCATTCCGCACGACGTTCTCCCCTATCCGGTAAAAGACGTTCGCGTGCTCGGTCGCTTGACCACTGAAGCTTTCAACCAGCGCAGAAAGACTGTCCGCAACAGCCTGGGGCACCTGTTTACCCCAGAGCAGCTGGTCGAACTGGGGCTGGACTTAAACATGCGGGCGGAAAACATCTCCGTAGAGCTGTTCTGCAAAATGGCTAATAGCCTATCGCAGAGAAGCGAACTGCCGCAGGCCGCACAGGAGTAATCACCATGATCGACAAACCCCGGATTTTTATTCAAGCGCAAAGCTTCTACGTTGAGGCCCAGTCCTCGCCGGAAGAAGGACGTTTTGTTTTCGCGTATACGATGACAGTACGCAATCTGGGGCGCGAACAGGTGCAGCTGATGGGCCGCTACTGGCTCATTACCAACGCTAACGGCAAGCAAACCGAAGTACAGGGAGAAGGCGTCGTTGGCGAACAGCCTCTCATTCTCCCTGGCGGTGAATATCAGTACACCAGCGGCGCCGTACTGGAAACGCCGCTGGGTACAATGGAAGGCCACTACAAGATGGTAGACTGCGACGGGCAGCCTTTTGAGATTATCATTCCGGTCTTCCGCCTCGCGATTCCGTCCCTGATCCATTAACGAAGCCTTCTCACGGGCTCCAAAACAACGAAAGGCTGATTTCTGTCTATGGCAACACTGTTAGTGGGCGACGTTCACGGCTGTTTTCGTGAACTTAAGGCGCTTTTAGCACAGGCCGACTTTAATCCGAAGCAGGATACGCTGTGGTTAACCGGCGATCTGGTCGCTCGCGGCCCCGACTCTTTAGAGGTGCTGCGCTACGTGCGTTCGCTGGGTGACTCCGTACGCCTGGTGCTTGGCAATCACGATCTTCACCTGCTGGCTATTTACGCCGGTATCAGCCGCAACAAGCCAAAAGACAACCTGACGCCGCTGCTGGAAGCGCCGGACTGCGACGTCCTGATCAACTGGCTTCGCCGCCAGCCGGTATTGCAGGTCGATGAAGAACTCAAAATAGCGATGGGCCATGCCGGCATTAGCCCGCAGTGGGACCTGGCTACGGCCAAGCGCTGCGCGCGTGAAGTTGAGGCGATTCTTGCAAGCGACAGCTACCCGCTGTTTCTCGACGCCATGTACGGCGACCTGCCAAACTGTTGGAACGATGACCTGTCGGGGCTTCCCCGCCTGCGCTACAGCACCAATGCTCTGACGCGCATGCGTTACTGCTATCCAAACGGCTGTCTGGACATGATCTGCAAAGACGTACCCCAGAAAGCGCCCGCGCCGCTTAAGCCCTGGTTCGATCTCAACGGGCCGGTGGCGCAGGAATATTCCATCGTTTTCGGCCACTGGGCGTCGCTGGAGGGGAAAGGCACGCCGGAAGGCGTTTATGCGCTCGACACCGGCTGCTGCTGGGGAGGCCAGCTCACCGGGCTGCGCTGGGAAGACAAGCGCTATTTCTATCAGCCCTCGCTGTCTAAAGAGCGCGTTCACCACGGCTGAAAATCACGTCTAAACGCCGGACCAAAAGGCCCGGCGTTCGGGCTTGCTTAACGCGCTCTCTCTAAAATCTCAAAGCGGTAGGCGTGGCCGTTCTTTTCATCCGCTTCATGCCGCTCACTGAAGCTTTGTTTCCAGGCGTAGCGCTGATAGTCAGGGAAATGGGTATCACCGGAAAGCGACGCCTCGATGTGGGTCAGATAGAGCCTGTCCGCCCTTTCTAACGCCTGCTGATAAACGTTTCCACCGCCTATCACCATCACTTCATCTACCGCCCCGGCCTCAGAGAACGCCTGTTCCAACGTCGAAACCCAAACCACGCGCTCATCGCTGTGCTTCTGGCGGCTAATGACGATATTTTTCCGACCGGGCAGCGGCCTGCCGATAGACTCATAGGTCTTTCGCCCCATAATGACCGGCTTATTAAGCGTGTTTTGCTTAAACCAGGCCAGATCGGCCGGCAAGTGCCACGGCATGGCGTTGTCGGCGCCGATGGTGCGGTTCTCCGCCATGGCGGCGATAAGGCTAACGATCATGCAAGTATCCCTTCATTGTAAATAGTTTGCGCTACACGCTCGGGCGACGGCGGTAAATCCACAGCGCCGGCAGCGAAAGGCCGATAGAAAGCGCGCCGACGATAAACGACGCTTTCAAAAAATAGGTGATCAGCGTTTCAAACAGCTCAGGCGTGTAGCCCTTATGGGAAAGCTCTACCAGAGCAATCATCGCCTTATAGGCGAACACCCCGGGGAACATCGGGATCACCGCCGCGACGGTGAACACCTTAGGGTGAGCCAGAAAACGGCGCGACCAGCGAATGCCGATAGATCCTATCAGCATGCTGGTAAGCAGCGTACTCCACTCCAACGGCAGCTGATAGTACATCAGCACCGTACGAAAGCCGTATCCAACGGCGCCCAAAAGCGCGCAGTACTTCAGCGCCTTAACCGGCACGTTAAACACCAGCGCAAAGCCGATGGCGGGCACTGACGCCAGAAGCATATTTTCAAACAGCGTAAGAATCAGATTCATACCCAGCTCCGAAATCCCCAGATTGCCATAGCGACCACAACGCCGATACAGGTTGCCAGCGTCAGCAGGCTCGCCATCATCCAGCGGGCCATACCGGTGTTGATATGGCCCTTAAACATATCGGCAACGGCGTTAATAAGCGGAAAACCGGGCACCAGCAACAAAACGCAGGAGGCCATTGCGATAGGCGCTTTGGAAATGTCCAGCCAGTTCACCAGCCAGCCCGAGGCGCTGGTAGCGACAAACGCGGTGGCAAAAAAGTTTATCAGCGGGTTTATCTGCAGCGACGTCAGCACCTGACGAGCGTACATTGCCAGGGCGCTGGCGAAGAACGTGGCGGTGACCGTGTCCAGGTTTCCCCCAGCCAGTCGGCAAAAGCAGGCGCAGGAAAGCCCGACCATCACGACCATAAGCCAGCGCGGATAGCGCAGCGGCTTGATGTGGTCCAGGCGCTTTTGCACTTCCTCAATGTCCAGCAGGCGGTGCTCGGTTAAAATAACGATGCGCTGAACTTCCGTCACTACGTGCATATTTATGCCGCGATCGACGTTTTTACGGGTAGAAGTCACGCAGTGCCCCTGATGGATAGTGCTTAACACCACTGCGTTGGCGGAAATAGAGCTTTCCACCTCTTCCACGCCCAGCGCTTTTCCAAGCCGGCTGGAAAGCTGTTCAACCAGCATACTTTCTGCGCCGTGCTGCAAAAGCAGTAAAGCGCTTTGAATGCACAGGCGGGTAATTTCCCGCTGGCGTTGTGCAATAAGGTCAGACTCCACGTGTTTCACCTGACAGAAAAAGGGTAATAAAGGGAAGGAGCGTAAGCATAGCACCGACGCTCTCACGGCTTCAAATAGCGTAGCATTCGTTGTGCATTTTTTATTTTAGAAAAAAAAAGGAAAACCCGCGAATATGTGTCAGGTTGTTGACAACAATTCTAATCAGCCTCAGAGGATATTCCGGCCGAAACTACAACCTACTGATATTACCATCGTGCTCGGCCGGAAGAGCGCTTGTATTAGCCTTGGGAGAGCGTCGGGCATAGCCTTCCTAGGGGCCGTTATGAAGCCTTTCGGCTTCACCCTAACGGGCCAGCGCAAGCGCTGTTCAAATCAGCTTGCGCTGGTTTGTCGTTGGCTTACGCCAAGTCGCCCCCAACGGAAGACTCTCCCTCCGATTGACTTTGTAGGCTTTATTCAAGACCTTTGTCATCAATCTCAATCCGCGAATTGAACTGGCCACTTAAAGTTGGACAGTTTTCTTAACGGGCTATTTCAGGTATCGGCTACTTCAGAAGCTGGTGCATTTCCTGTACGGAAATGACCTTTTCCGTTGCATCGGCGTTCATGGCCATGGTGGTGGCGAAGCCGCCGTTCAGCGTCGTGTCGTAGTGAACCTTATACTGAAGCGCGCTGCGGCGGATAAGCTTCGAGTCCTCAATCGCCTGACGCCCTTCGGTGGTGTTGACGATATAGGCGTACTCGCCGTTTTTAGTTCTGTCCTGAATGTGCGGACGGCCTTCGTGCACCTTGTTTACCAGACGTGGATTGATGCCCGCTTCGCCCAGCACGACCGCCGTGCCGTGAGTCGCATCCAGCTCGAAGCCCTGCTTGAGCAATTTGGCCGCAAGGTCAACCACGCGAGCCTTGTCCCCTTCGCGCACCGACAGCAGCGCACGCCCCTTCGGGATAAGCCGCGAGCTGCTGCCCAGCATGGCCTTGGCGAACGCCTCGGCGAAGCTGCGGCCTACGCCCATCACTTCGCCGGTCGAACGCATTTCCGGCCCGAGGATCGGGTCCACGCCGGGGAACTTGTTAAATGGCAGCACCACCTCTTTTACCGAGTAGTACGGAGGAATAACCTCTTTGGTCACACCCTGTTCAGCCAGCGATTTGCCGGCCATGACGCGAGCGGCCACCTTCGCCAGCGGAACGCCGGTCGCCTTGGAGACAAACGGCACCGTACGCGCGGCTCGCGGGTTTACTTCAATCAGGTAAACGTCGCTGCCCTTCACGGCAAACTGGACGTTCATCAGGCCACGAACGCACAGCTCAAACGCCAGCTTCTCGACCTGGCGACGCATTTCGTCCTGTATGTCCTGGCTGAGGGTATAGGCCGGCAGCGAACAGGCCGAATCGCCGGAGTGCACGCCCGCCTGTTCGATGTGCTCCATAATGCCGCCGATAAGCACACGCTCACCGTCGCAGATGGCGTCGACGTCCACTTCGATGGCGTCGTCGAGGAAGCGGTCCAACAGCACCGGCGCATCGTTAGACACGCTGACGGCGGTTTGGAAGTAGCGGCGAAGGTCGCCCTCGTCGTAGACAATCTCCATCGCGCGCCCGCCTAATACGTAGGAGGGGCGAACCACCAGCGGATAACCGATGGTTGCTGCCTTGTCCACCGCCATCTCGATGGTCGATACGGTGGCGTTCGCCGGCTGGCGCAGCCCCAGACGGTTAACCGCCTGCTGGAAGCGCTCGCGGTCTTCGGCGCGGTCGATGGCGTCCGGCGAGGTGCCGATAATCGGTACGCCCGCGGCCTCAAGGGCACGCGCCAGCTTCAGCGGCGTCTGGCCGCCGTACTGAACGATAACGCCCTGCGGCTGCTCGACGCGCACGATTTCCAGCACGTCTTCCAGCGTAACCGGCTCAAAGTAGAGGCGATCGGATGTGTCGTAGTCGGTAGAGACGGTTTCCGGGTTACAGTTAACCATGATGGTTTCAAACCCGTCTTCCCGCAGCGCCATCGCCGCGTGCACGCAGCAGTAGTCAAACTCGATGCCCTGCCCTATGCGATTTGGCCCGCCGCCCAGCACCATCACCTTTGGCCGATCGCTGTTCGGATTGGCTTCACACTCATCTTCGTACGTGGAGTACATATAGGCGGTATCGGTAGCAAACTCGGCAGCGCAGGTGTCGACCCGCTTATAGACCGGGAACAGGTTGAATTTATGGCGCAGCTTACGCACTTCCGCCTCTGAAACGCCGGCAAGCTTGGCCAGACGCGCGTCGGCAAACCCCTTGCGCTTAAGCTGACGCAGGAAGACCTCATCCAGTCCGGTCACGCCAAGCTCCTCCACCTTCGCTTCCAGGTTGACCAGCTCTTCGATTTGAACCAGGAACCAGCGGTCAATGTTGGTCAGGTTGAATATGCCGTCGACCGACATACCGGCGCGGAAGGCGTCAGCGATGTACCAGATTCGCTCCGCGCCCGCCTCTTTCAGCTCGCGGCGAATGCGGGTCAGCGCATCGGCGTCGTCCAGATTCACCTTGGGGTCAAACCCGGCTGCGCCCACTTCCAAACCGCGAAGCGCCTTTTGCAGCGACTCCTGCTGGGTGCGGCCAATCGCCATCACCTCGCCGACCGACTTCATCTGGGTCGTCAGGCGGTCGTTAGCGCCAGCGAATTTTTCAAAGTTGAAGCGGGGAATTTTAGTCACGACGTAGTCGATAGAGGGCTCAAACGAGGCCGGCGTTCTGCCGCCGGTGATGTCGTTCATCAGTTCGTCAAGAGTGTAGCCAACCGCCAGCTTGGCCGCGATCTTGGCGATCGGGAAACCGGTCGCCTTAGAGGCCAGAGCAGAGGAGCGAGACACCCGCGGGTTCATCTCAATGACGATCAGACGTCCATTTTTCGGGTTAACGGCGAACTGGACGTTCGAGCCGCCGGTTTCAACGCCGATTTCGCGCAGCACCGCCATCGAGGCGTTGCGCATGATTTGGTACTCTTTGTCCGTCAGCGTCTGGGCAGGTGCTACGGTAATCGAGTCGCCGGTGTGAATGCCCATTGCGTCAAAGTTTTCGATAGAGCAAACGATGATGCAGTTGTCGTTTTTATCCCGCACCACTTCCATTTCATACTCTTTCCAGCCGATCAGCGATTCGTCAATCAGCAGCTCTTTAGTCGGCGACAGGTCCAGGCCACGCTCACAGATTTCTTCAAACTCTTCCCGGTTGTAGGCGATGCCGCCGCCGGTGCCGCCCATGGTGAACGAAGGGCGGATAATACAGGGGAAACCAACGTCGGCCGCAACGGCGTGCGCCTCTTCCATCGTGTGGGCTATGCCGGAACGGGCGGTTTCCAGCCCGATCTTTTTCATCGCCTTATCGAAGCGCTGGCGGTCTTCGGCTTTATCAATCGCGTCGGCGGTCGCGCCAATCATGGTCACGCCGAACTCGGCCAGCACGCCCTGACGCTCAAGCTCCAGCGCGCAGTTGAGGGCCGTTTGCCCTCCCATGGTGGGCAGCACGGCATCCGGACGCTCTTTTTCAATAATCTTGCGCACCACTTCCCAGTGAATGGGTTCAATATAGGTGGCGTCGGCCATCTCCGGGTCGGTCATGATGGTGGCCGGGTTGGAGTTAACCAGAACGACGCGGTAGCCCTCTTCTCTGAGGGCCTTGCACGCCTGCGCGCCGGAGTAGTCGAACTCGCAGGCCTGACCGATAACGATCGGGCCTGCGCCAAGGATCAGGATACTCTTAATGTCTGTACGTTTTGGCATAGTCAATGGCTCCCGATCTAGTTTGCTTTGTTCACACGGTAGGTCTGAATCAGTTCAATAAAATGGTCAAACAGCGGGGCGGCGTCGTGCGGCCCGGGGCTGGCTTCCGGGTGTCCCTGGAAGCTAAAGGCCGGTTTATCCGTCCTGTGAATCCCCTGCAGCGTTCCGTCAAACAGAGACTTGTGCGTCGGCCGAAGGTTGGCGGGCAGCGTTAACTCATCGACGGCAAAGCCGTGGTTCTGGGCGGTAATCATCACGCGGTTGCCGTCGAGATCCTTGACCGGGTGGTTGCCGCCGTGGTGGCCAAACTTCATCTTTTCGGTTTTAGCGCCGCTGGCAAGCGCCAACAGCTGGTGCCCCAGGCAGATGCCAAAGACCGGAACGTCGGTGGTCAGGAAGTGCGCGATGGCGCTGATGGCGTAGTCGCAGGGCGCCGGATCGCCGGGGCCGTTAGAAAGGAAGATGCCGTCAGGGTTCATCGCCAGCACGGTTTCTGCCGGCGTTTGGGCCGGAACCACCGTCAGGCGACAGCCTCGGTCGACCAGCATACGCAGGATGTTGCGCTTCACGCCGTAGTCGTAGGCCACAACGTGGTAAGGCAGCTCGCTTTCGCCCTTCGCCGTCGGCAAACCGCTCATCAGCGACCAGCTTCCCTGAGTCCAGCTATAGGCTTCTTTGGTTGTGACTTCTTTGGCCAGGTCCATCCCTTTCAGCCCAGGGAAGGCCAGCGCCTTTTCCAGCGCAAGCTTCGCGTCGGGCGAGTCGCCTGCGATAATGCAGCCGTTTTGAGCGCCCTTCTCGCGAAGCAGTCGGGTCAGCTTGCGGGTATCGATATCCGCAATGGCGACGATATTATGACGCTTTAGGTAGTCGGACAGGCTTTCTTGACTGCGAAAGTTGCTGGCTATAAGGGGAAGGTCGCGAATAATCAGCCCCTGCGCATGAACGGCAGAGGACTCCTCGTCGGACGAGTTAGTACCGACGTTGCCGATGTGGGGATAGGTAAGAGTAACGATTTGGCGAGAATAGGATGGGTCTGTCAGAATTTCTTGATAACCGGTCATGGAAGTATTGAATACCACTTCCCCAACCGCCGTGCCTACGGCCCCGATTGCGCGGCCATAAAATTGGGTTCCATCTTCCAGAACCAGTAGCGCAGCTTTACTCAAAGCGTCCTCCCAAATAGAATAAACAGTCACAAATAGTGCATATTAATGCATTTAACTATACCTTCTAAATAGGCACAAAAAAAGCCCCGTTGGCAAATTTTGAGCAAATTGGGCGCATTCTAAAGATCGAACCGCCTTTTGTCCACACAAACACGCATTTTATGTTGTTTTTTTGAGACCTCAACAAGAAATGACAGGATAATCTCAAAAAAAATAAAACAACATCACAATAGAAAACGTTTGGCTATGACTTATTGTGAAAAATAAAGTTAAAAAGAGGAATTAGGGCAAGATGGGGATAATTTAGTTATAAAAACGGGATAAAAAGGAAGATAAATATAAAAAACATCAGTTATATTAAAAAAATAATCCAAACACACATAAAATAAATAAACCAAAACAATTCAATGATATTTAATAAAAAATAAAAAAGGCGAGCACAATAAAATACTCACCTTTAAGTAAAAAAGACGTCAACAATCAGTCATTGAGGGACAAAACGTCTCTCATATTGTACAAACCTGACTTGTACTGACTTACCCACTCGGCGGCACGCACGGCGCCGTTAGCAAACGTCATTCTGCTTGAAGCCTTGTGGGTAATTTCTACGCGCTCGCCAATGTCGGCAAACATAGCCGTATGCTCACCCACGATATCGCCGGCGCGCAGCGTCGCAAAGCCGATAGTTTGTCGGTCCCGCTCGCCGGTATGGCCTTCACGCCCGTACACTGCGCACTTTTTCAGGTCTCTGCCGAGCGTATTGGCAATCGCTTCTCCCATTGCAAGCGCGGTCCCTGAAGGGGCGTCTACCTTATGGCGGTGATGGGCTTCAATAATCTCAATATCGGTATAGTCGCCCATCACTTTCGCCGCCTGCTCAAGCAGCTTCAGTACGAGGTTTACGCCTACGCTAAAGTTGGCGGCGAATACGACGGGGATCTCTTGCGATGCCTGTTCAATAGCGACCTTTCCCGCATCGTCAAAACCGGTCGTGCCGATAACCATTCCTTTACGATGCTGACGGCAAAAGGCCATGTGCGCCAACGTGCCCTCTGGGCGTGTAAAATCGATAAAAATATCAAAATCGTTGGCAACCGCCTCAAGACGGTCGTTAATCTTGACGCCTACGGCGCCGATACCGGCCAGTTCGCCCGCGTCTACGCCAACCAGCGACGATCCCTTGCGCTCCAGCGCTGCGCCCAAAACTACGCCTTCGGCCTGAGATACGGCCTGAATCAGTTGACGCCCCATGCGCCCGCCCGCACCGGCGATGGCAATCCTAACCTGTTTCGTTGACATGCTGTTCCTCTGAATAGTTAACGCCATAGTTATGCGTCAGATTAACGCCCTACCCTACGGCGTGACAAACACATTTATTTATTCTTCAGGCGGTTCGAACAGTTATTCTTATATTTGAACCGCAACGTGTAAAAAAACGGGCTGAAAATTCAGCCCGTCAGGATATCTGTCGTTAAAGCGCTATCGCCTTTCAGTCAACCTGCTTCACCCGCAGCTCTTTCGGCACTTCAAAAACGATGCTTTCTTCGCGCCCTTCCATTTCGACGGCGGGCTGGCCGCCCAGCGCGCGCAGCTTGTCTATCACGGCCTGAACCAGCACGTCAGGCGCCGATGCGCCGGCCGTTACGCCTACAGAAGCAGCGCCCTTAAGCCATGCTTCCTGAATATCGCTCGCCGTGTCGATTAGGTAGGCCGGCTTTCCGACCCTTTGCGCCAGCTCAGCCAGGCGGTTGGAGTTGGAAGAGTTTTTCGAGCCGACGACCAGCACCACGTCTGAACGCTGCGCCAGATTGCGCACCGCCTCTTGGCGGTTAGTGGTGGCATAGCAGATGTCGTCTTTGCGTGGCCCGATGATGTCCGGGAAGCGTTCGCGCAGAGCGTCAATCACATCGGAGGTGTCGTCAACGGAAAGCGTCGTCTGGGTCATAAAGCACAGGTTGTGCTCATTTTTAACGTTAAGCCGCCACACGTCCTCCGGCGACTCGACCAGGTACATACCGCCCTCTTCGTTGCTGTATTGCCCCATCGTGCCTTCTACTTCCGGGTGGCCAGCATGACCTATCAGTATTGCCTCGCGGCCTTTACGGCTGGCCCGAGCGACTTCCATATGCACTTTAGTCACCAGCGGACAGGTCGCGTCGAAAACGGTCAGATCGCGCGCTTTCGCCTCGGCGCGAACCGCCTGGGAAACGCCGTGCGCGGAGAAAATAAGGATCGCGCCGTCCGGTACTTCGCTAAGCTGCTCGATAAACACCGCGCCGCTTTCGCGCAGGCTGTCTACCACATAGCGATTGTGCACCACTTCGTGGCGCACGTAGATAGGCGCGCCGTAAATTTCCAGCGCACGCTCAACAATGCTGATTGCCCGGTCTACCCCGGCGCAAAAACCTCGGGGATTTGCCAACAAGATCTGCATGCCTATTCTCCAAACGGATAACAAAAGCGAGCGCTCAAACGAGGCGCCCGCAGCAAACGCTTCGACGCGGCCGAACGCTATTCGGCCGTTTTCTCTTTTTTAAAGATAAAGCCTTCCAGCACCACCATCACCGCGCCGATGCAAATAGCGCAGTCGGCTACGTTAAACGTCGGATAGTGCCAGTTGCCGATAAAGAAATCGAAAAAGTCGACAACGAATCCATGATACAGGCGGTCGAACAGATTGCCCAACGCGCCGCCAATGATTAACGCAAAAGCGCAGTTGCTCCATTTGGCCGACGCCTGCGAGCGGTACATCATCACGATAAGCACAATGGTTATCGTGACGGCGACCGCCGCCAGCGCCCAGCGCTGCCCCATAAAAGAGCTAAAGGCCGCGCCGTAGTTACGAGCATAGTAAAGATTGAAAAACGGCAGCAGGTCGACGGACTCCCCAAGCCTGAAACGGCTGATAACCACAAACTTGCTGACCAGATCGACAATCACTACGATGACCGCCAGCCAAAGCCAGCGGACTCCCGTCGATAAAAGCGGTGTCTTATTCATCAGGCAAACTTACGCTCTTCGCCCTGACCCACAACGTTGGTCACGCAGCGGCCGCAAAGTTCAGGCTGCTGTGCATTCTGACCGACGTCCTGAGTATAGTGCCAGCAGCGCGGGCACTTACAGCCGGGCGCCTTGGCCAACCCAATCTTAAGCCCCTTGATAACCTCGCTTTGCTGAGCGTCGGCAGAAGCATCCGCCAGCGGCGCGGTCTTAGCGCCGGAGGTCAGCAGCACAAAGCGCAGCTCGTCCTGCAGAGCGTTCAGCTGCCTCTCAAGCTCCGGTTCGACAAACAGCGTAACCGTCGCTTCCAAAGACCCGCCGATAAGCTTATCGCCGCGCGCCTGCTCCAGCACCTTGTTCACCTCACCGCGCACTTTTAACAGCGCATCCCAGTATTCGTCGTTCATCGACTCGCCGTCGGCCAGCCCGAACAGGCCCTGATACCATTCGCCGGTGAAGACGAAGGTATCGCGCTCGCCCGGCAGGTACTGCCAGATTTCATCGGCGGTGAAGGACATCACCGGCGCCATCCAGCGCACCAGCGCTTCGGCGATATGATAAAGCGCCGTTTGGCAGCTGCGACGCGCCAGGCTGTCGCCCTTGGCGGTATACTGTCTGTCTTTAATGATGTCGAGATAGAACGAACCCATTTCTACCGAGCAGAACTGCATCAGGCGCTGGATAACCACGTGAAAATCGTAGTTGTCGTAGCTATAGGCAATCTCTTGCTGCGCCTGCAGCGCCTTACCAACCGCCCAACGGTCCAGCACCACCATCTCTTCCGGCTTCACCATGTCGCGAGCCGGATCGAACCCGTTGAGGTTCGCCAGCAGGAAGCGAGCGGTGTTGCGGATGCGGCGGTAGGCGTCGGCGGAACGCTTGAGGATTTCGTCAGACACGGCGATTTCGCCGGTGTAGTCCGTCGACGCAACCCACAGGCGAAGGATGTCGCCGCCGAGCTTGTTCATCACGTCCTGCGGGCTGACGGTGTTGCCGATAGACTTGGACATCTTGCGCCCTTGGCCGTCGACGGTAAAGCCGTGGGTCAGCACTTCGCGATAGGGCGCTTTGCCCTTCATGGCGGTAGAGATCATCAGCGAAGACATAAACCAGCCGCGGTGCTGATCCGAACCTTCCAAATACATGTCGGCGCTGTGGCCGTGGAATTCAGGGCGTACGTCAACCACCGAGGAGTGCGTTGAACCGGAGTCGAACCAGACGTCCAGCGTGTCCGGCACTTTGACGTAGTCGGCGGCTTCATCGCCAAGCAGATCTTTAGGGTCGAGATCCCACCACGCCTGAATGCCGTGCTCTTCAACGCGCTCCGCTACCTGCTCCATCAGTTCCAGCGCGCGAGGATGCAGCTCATCGGTATCTTTATGGACGAACAGCGACATCGGCATGCCCCAGGTGCGCTGGCGGGAAATACACCAGTCTGGGCGGTTTTCCACCATGCTCTCGATGCGCGCCTGACCCCAGTCCGGGATCCAGCGTACTTTCTTGATCTCCGCCAGGGACTGCTTGCGCAGGCCGTTTTGATCCATGCTGACGAACCACTGCGGCGTCGCGCGGAAGATGATCGGCGACTTGTGGCGCCAGCAGCAGGGGTAGCTGTGCTGCAGTTTTTCAACGTGCAGCAGCGCGCCGCGGGTCTTGAGCAGCTCGACGATAACGTCGTTGGCCTTAAAGACGTTCAGCCCGTCCAGACCCTCGCCGGTGCCGGGCTGGTAGCAGCCGTCCGGCCCGACCGGGTTAGCGACTTCGAGCCCGTACTTCAGGCCGATGGTATAGTCGTCCGGGCCGTGGCCAGGCGCGGTGTGAACGGCGCCGGTACCGGCGTCCAGCGTAACGTGTTCGCCAAGCACGATCGGTACGTCGAAATCGAGGAACGGGTGCTTAAAGCGCATTAGTTCAAGATCCGCGCCCTTGGCGTCGCTTAAAACGATCCAACTGGTAATGCCGGCGCGCGCCATGACGCTCTCTACCAGTTCGGCGGCAAGGATAAGGTACTCGTCGCCGACCTGCACCAGCTGGTAGTCAAACGTTGGATGTAAAGAGATTGCGCGGTTAGCCGGCAGCGTCCACGGGGTTGTCGTCCAGATAACGGCATAAATAGGCCCCTTGACGTTATGAACGTCAAAGGCTTTGGCTACGGCGACCGGGTCTACGGCGGCAAAGCGCACGTCGATAGACGGAGAGGTTTTGTCGTAGTATTCAACCTCGGCTTCCGCCAGAGAAGAACGGCAGTCGATGCACCAGTGAACCGGCTTGGCGCCCTTGTGCAGATGGCCGTTAGAAATAATCTTACCCAGCGCGCGGATGATGTTGGCCTCGGTCTTGTAGGCCATCGTCAGATAGGGGTTATCCCAGTCGCCCAGCACGCCCAGGCGAATAAAGTCTTTCTTTTGCCCTTCTACCTGGCCGGCGGCATAGCTGCGGCAGGCTTTACGAAACTCGGCAGCGCTGATCTTCTCGCCGGGTTTGCCCACCAGCTGCTCGACCTTAAGCTCAATCGGCAGGCCGTGGCAGTCCCAGCCGGGGACGTAAGGCGCGTCGAAACCGGCGAGGCCCTTTGACTTAACGATAATGTCTTTAAGAATCTTGTTGACCGCGTGACCAATGTGAAGATCGCCGTTCGCGTAGGGAGGGCCATCGTGAAGAATAAACGTTTTTTTACCCTTCTTGGCCTGGCGAATCGCACCGTAAAGGTCCGCTTCATACCAACGCTTCAGCATATCCGGTTCGCGCTTGGCGAGATCGCCGCGCATCGGAAAACCGGTTTCCGGCAGGTTCAACGTGTTCTTATAGTCAGTCATTCGATTCTCTGTTCCATTAATCTCGACAAATGTATTAAGTCCGCACCGTCTGCCCAAAAAACCGACGGGCGGTGGCGACATCGTTTTCAATCTGTTGCTTCAACGCCTCCAGCGAGGCGAACCGCTGCTCGTTGCGCAGCTTTTCTCGTATTACGACATTAATATGGCGGCCGTAGAGGTCCATATTGACGTCCAGCAGGTGAACTTCAAGCTGCTGGCGGACGCCGGACACCGTCGGACGCGTGCCTATGTTGGCCACGCCGGGCAGCGGACGCTCCGAAAGGCCCATTACCTCAACGGCGTAAACGCCTTTTATGGGCGCGACCAGCCGCTTCATCGGCAGGTTGGCGGTGGGAAAACCTATCGTACGCCCCAGCTCGTCGCCGTGCACTACGCGGCCGCACATGCCGTAAGGCCTCCCCAGCAGGGATTCGGCCAAAGCCAAATCGTCATCCTGTAGCGCCTGACGAATCATCGTACTGCTGATGCGCTTGCCCGCTTCGCAAAAGCTTTGCGTATTGGCGACAGAAAAACCGCTTCGCTCCCCGGCCTTTTGCAGCAGGGCAAAATCCCCCTGACGACAAGCGCCGAAGCGAAAATCATCACCCACGGTCAAAAACTTAACACCTAGCCTTTCAACCAGCAACCGGGAAATAAAGTCCTCGGCGCTGACGGCGGCGAACGCGTCGTCAAACTTCACGCACAGCAGGTAGTCAATGCCCGCCTCCGCCAGATGAAGGCACTTGTCGCGCAGCCGGGTCAATCTTGCCGGCGCCTTCTCTGGCGCAAACAGTTCCAGAGGCTGCGGCTCAAAGATCATAACCATCGTGGGAAGCCCTAGGCGCTCCCCTTCCCGTTTCAACTGACGCAACAGCGCCTGATGGCCCAGATGGATGCCGTCAAAGTTTCCTATCGTCAGAACGCAGCCATGGTGGCGAGGTCGGACGTTGTGTATGCCGCGAATCAGCTCCATAAATCAGCTCAGGGATTCTGTACAAATCGAAGGCGCCGATTATAGCAACTGCCGCGGCGAAGGTTAACCGGCGATTGCGCGATCGGCTAAAATCTTCTTGTTGCCTGCGGCGACGAAAGCCATTGATAAATCCCATCCAGCGCTCAGTTATTCAGCACCTATGCAAAGAAAACGCGTTAATGACTGTATTCCGGCGCGCAAAGCTGTTAGAATTCTGCGCCATCGATAATCGCGGTGTCGCTCTTTCTTTATTCCTACAAGAATAAAAAAATGGCGGCGCTAATTTGCACAAATCCGTTGACAAAAGAAGGTCGAAAGGGCATATTCCTTCGCCTTTAGAATGTCCTCAAGAAACTATTTGGGAGTTGGACCTTGGCTAATATCAAATCAGCTAAGAAACGCGCCATCCAGTCTGAGAAGCGCCGCAAGCATAACGCAAGCCGCCGCTCTATGATGCGTACCTTCATCAAGAAAGTGCGTATGGCGATCGAATCAGGTGACAAAGCCGCCGCAGTAGCAGCTTTCAGTGAAATGCAACCGATTGTTGACCGTCAGGCAGCAAAAGGTCTGATTCACAAAAACAAAGCAGCGCGTCATAAGTCACACCTGACTGCACAAATCAGCGCAATGCAGTAATGCTCCGCGCTTTTTGAAAAAACCGGCTATGCCGGTTTTTTTATGCCTGAAAAACGGTCAACGGTTCAGCTCAAATTTTGGGCGGATATTCCCAGCGCTCGCTAAATGAAACGCTGGCGCCGTCGCTGAGCGTAACGTTAACCTGCACGCTGTCCCCTCGGCTGGCGCTAAACGTCATTTTCCCCATTTCCCGCTCTTGCCCAGCAGCCAGCGAAACGTTCTGCCGCTGAACGCTTAAACTTTCCCCCTGAGCGCCCCGACGCTTTACTTCGACGACCAGCCGACATTCGCAGGCATTATCAAGCTTGGCCATGGGAACAACCGTAAAGTTCGCGCCGTCCTGCTGGACGTTAAACCAAAGCGGCTGGCTTAGCGCTGCAACTAGCAGTAAAGACATTCTGACGCTCCTCTTAAGCAACGCACATAACAAAACAGGGCTTACGCCCTGTTTTTATACGCAATATGAAACTAGTGCTGGTTGGTATAAGCCACGTTGGCAGTACCAAATTGCTGTACGGTAATCAGGCCGCCGTCATAGGTTTGAGACGCGAAAGAGCGGTTGCCGTTTCCGTTTTGAGAAACGAACACCTGCGCTTTATTGGCGCTTTGGGCTACGCTGCTGCCGTTGTCATTACCAAACTGATCGACAACGATACGGCTATTGTCACCGAGCTGGTTAGTATAAGAGTAGTTGCGGTCTCCGCGCTGCTCTACGTCCGTTAGCGACTTATAGGCGCTGGACTGATTGGCGTCCGCCACGTTGCTATAGCCGCTTTGATAAATCCGAATTTCCGCCGATGCGTCCGTATATTGAGGAACGGCAGGCGGTGTTACGCTCGGCCCGGTGGTATGACGATCGCCGCTGTCGGCCATCGCGCTACTGGAAACAACTAATGCTGATACCGCCAGAATTTTCCACAGTTTCATAATGCTACCCCATCGTATGTAGATACCTTTACGTTGTCAGGAATATGAATTCTTAGTGCTGAGTAATGCGAATCGCCATTCCCGATGAATTTTGCACAATACCGGCGGACCGGTTTATGCCGTTTTGATAAATCTGCGCAACGTTGCCCTTGCCCTTTTGTACAACGTAGGCCGAGTTATCAAATTCTGTCTGTTCTACGGAGGCCACGTTTGCAACGCCCGCCTGCAGAACAACTGCCGTATTGCGTCCGTCAGACTGGCTGACCTCTGCGACGTTGGCCGCCCCCCTTTGGGCCACAATAGCCAAATTGCTTCCCTGTATTTGGTGAATGCGGGCCTGATTGCCCTGTCCCTGCTGTAAGACGACGGCCGCATTGTTGTAGCCGTCCTGAAAAACGTTGGCCCGATTTCCGCCACGAGAATAAAGGTCCCGCTGAGCAAACTCGGACCCGGCGCCAAATTCTGCGCCCGACATGTCGTACTGCGCTGCAACAGCGCAGGGAATAAGGCCCATCGCCAATAGAAATCTTAACTTTGTCATCCCGCTTCCCTCCCCATTTTGCAGCAAAATTCAACGCCGTTATAACAACGCTTTGGATAATGCCGCCAGTTATTCTGAGTATGTCGACCTCGGCGAATAATTAACTCACCTTCATTTCGTATTTTGATTTTTAGAACTAATAAAAATGCATGAAGCCAACATATAAAACTTTAGGCTGTTGATGAGGTTATCTTCAGTTAATAAAAAACAAAAAATAGAAATCCCCGCGAATTAATTCACTAAAAAGAGCGACAGCGTCTTGACCCAAAAGTATTTATGTCCATATAAAACGATTAACCTGTCATTTTTGCGGGGTGAAAAATTCACTTTCATTTCATAGGTGTATTTGTATCATAATGAAATAAATGATATTAATAAGCGAAATAGCACAGTAGAACATAGATGAAACGACACATTTTGCAACACAAATAACACTTGCTTTAGGTTACTCAAATACTAGATTGAATATGTGCCAGCCCAAATGGGAACTGTCTAAATTAATAAAAAACTAACGTTCGGTTATTTAACCAAATCAAAGAAGCTCTATTTATTACGGTATTATTACCGTGATGCATATTTTTATTATCAGGTGAGGACATCATGAATAATGAAGTCAATAATTTACTGTTGCTGGTTACCCAGCCATCGCTGCTCGCTACGGCGTTATTACACCAGCTGGAAACCTCATTTTCCGTTCACGTAAGGCTACAAAATAGTGACAAGCCGTTTGATGAATTTCCCCCACAGGCGGGAACGAGGTTTATCCTGTTCGACCTGCTTGGGCTGGACAAAAAGCGCACGCTTTATTGGCAGGAGGCGTTTAATCGACAACGCGCCAATATAAAAATCCTGCTGCTCAATACGCCGGAAAACTACCGTATTGAAGAAATAGAGCGCTGGCCCCACGTGTATGCCGTTTTTTACCTTTCGACCGACAGAAGCAAGCTGCTTGAAGGCATCAATAGCGTAATGGAAGGGGAATATTATTTTTCGCAACAGTTGACCAGCAGCCTGATTGAGCGTTCCAGACGCTATCACTTTAACCACGGCGACATCACCAGCGGCCTCACACAGCGAGAAAAAGAGATCCTCACCAAGCTCAGCATGGGGGCGTCCAACGTTGAGATAGCCAATCTGCTGTTTATTAGCGAAAACACGGTTAAAACGCACCTCTACAACCTGTTTCGCAAGATTTCCGTCAAAAACAGAACTCAGGCCGCCTCCTGGGCCAATGAACATCTGAGACGATAACCATGAAGCGACGAACTCTCTTCGCTGCTCTGGGCGCGGCGTGGATACTCTCGCCCAGCGTAAAAGGCGTTGAGGTCGAGATCCCCGGTCTGCTCACCGATCATACCGTGTCGTCGATCGGACACGGCTTCTATCGATCGTTCAGCGATAAATGGGATGTGAACTTTAAAGGCAACATCACCATCACCGAAAGGCCCAGCGCCCGTTGGGGAAGCTGGATAATGATAAAAATCGATCAGGACCTGTTGTACCAAACCTTCCTGTTTCCAACCCGCAGAGATTTTGAAAAAAACGTTCAGCTCGCCGTCAACGGCGTAGCGGAAAAGCTGCAAAGAAGACAGATAGACAAAGCGTTACTTAACACCGGCGATTTAACCAGCGATGAATTTTGAGGGGGTACTATGCGAGTCATCTATACGGCGTTGTTCCTATTGGCTTTCTCTCCGGTAGCCTGGAGCGGAAATCTGGTTTTTCAGTTCGTTAACCCCAACTTTGGCGGTAACCCTAACAACGGTTCCTACCTGCTGTCCCAAGCGAATGCTCAAAACTCCTATAAAGATCCTAACGGCTATGACTTTGAGTCTTCTACGCCCAGCGCGCTGGAGAACTTTACCTCTGCAGTTCAGTCGCAGCTTTTAGGCACGCTGATGGGCAACATTAGTCAGGGAAAGCCGGGGCGCTTAGTCACAAAGGACTTTATCGTTGACGTCACCAATACGGACGGACGGCTCCTGATGAACATTCTCGATCGCGCCAGCGGCAAGAGCTCAACGATCGAAGTTGACGGCATTTCCAGCATAAGCACTAACTAAAACGGAAAGACAACTATGCGCCATTACCTTGTACTCATAGGCATTTTTCTTTTAAGCGGCTGTCTGACCGCCCCCCCCAAAGAGGGTGCATCGCCGACGCTTTTACCGCACGCGCAAAGCTATCAGGACCTAACCCACCTTCCCTCCCCTGCGGGAAAAATATTTGTGTCGGTTTATAGCATTCAGGATGAAACCGGGCAGTTTAAAGCTTACCCGGCCAGCAACTTCTCTACCTCTGTGCCTCAAAGCGCCACGGCAATGCTGGTTTCCGCACTGAAGGACTCTAACTGGTTCATTCCTTTAGAAAGGCAGGGGCTGCAAAACCTGCTCAACGAACGAAAGATTATTCGAGCCGCGCAGGAAAACGGCAGGGCCGCTATTAACAACCAGGGGCAGCTCCCTTCGCTGGTAGCCGCCAACGTGATCGTTGAGGGCTCCATTATCGGCTATGAAAGCAACGTCAAGACGGGCGGCATCGGCGCTCGCTACTTCGGCATCGGCGGCAGCACTCAATACCAGCTGGACCAGATTGCGGTAAACCTGCGGGTGGTTAACGTCAACACTGGTGAGATCCTCTCTTCGGTCAACACCAGCAAGACAATCCTATCTTATGAAGTACAGGCCGGCGTTTTCCGCTTCATCGACTACCAGCGCCTGCTGGAGGGGGAAGCCGGGTATACGTCTAACGAGCCGGTTATGCTGTGCCTGATGTCAGCCATTGAAAGCGGCGTTATCTATCTGGTCAATGACGGACTGCGGCGCGGCCTGTGGGATTTGAAGAACAAAGGGGATATCGGCAACCCGATACTTAAACGCTACAACGAGATGAAGTCACCCAACGCGTAGCAAGGCGTTGGCAACGGCGCAAAATAACCATACGGCGGGCCGTGCCCGCCTAAGCCAATAAAAACAATCTACCAACGGCATTATCGGATATTCAAACGCGCTTTTTCGCGTCAGTTCGGCAAAGCGCTCGCTTCAACAGCGCATAGCCCAATACTGCCGCCAGCGTGGAGCCGATGAGGATCCCCAGCCTTGAGTAAGTCATATACTCCTCCCCCATTCCTTCAAATGCCAAAGAAGAAATGAAGATAGACATGGTGAAGCCGATGCCGCACAGCACTGAGACGGGGAAAATCAGCTTAAGGTTAACCGACGGCGGCAGCGAAACCAGCCTGGCCTTTAGCGCCAACCAGCAAAAGCCAAAAATGCCCAACGGCTTTCCTACCACCAAACCAACCATGATACCCAGAGGCAAAACGCCGCCCAGAGAAGAAAGCGTTACGCCGCTTAAAGAAACGCCCGCGTTGGCAAAGGCAAACAGAGGCAGGATCAAAAAGGTCACCCAGGGGTGAAGCTGGTGGATAAGGCTGTCCAACGGCCTGCTGTTTTCCTTACCGCTGAGCGGAATGAAGAACCCGGTAATAACGCCTGCAAGCGTCGCATGCACGCCTGACTTAAGCATAAAGACCCAAAGCACGGCGCCGGCTGCCATATAGGCAACCTTGTTGCCGACGCCGCGTCGGTTCATCAGCACCATTGCGACGATAGTTAGCGCAGCCCCGGCCAGAGCCGCGCCGGACAGCGTTTTAGTATAAAACAGCGCGATGATGACAATAGCGCCCAGGTCGTCAATAATCGCCAGCGCCATTAAAAAAGCCTTCAGGCTGGTAGGCACCCGGCTGCCCAAAAGCGCCATCACGCCCAGTGCGAAAGCGATGTCGGTTGCAGCAGGGATCGCCCAGCCGCTGCGGGTTACCTCATCTCCGGCGTTAAACGCTAAATACAGCAGCGCCGGTAATACCATGCCGCCGACGGCCGCCACAACGGGAAACATCGCTTTATCCCTACCGGCCAGAGAGCCTTCAATCAGCTCCTTTTTCACCTCAAGGCCAATAACCAAAAAGAAGACGGCCATCAGCCCATCGTTAATCCAATGCGCCAGAGAGTTGCTGAGATCTAAAGACGCCACCTCGACGACGACGGGAATATGAAGAAAACTTTCGTAAGCCATTCTCAGAGGCGAATTGGCCATCACCATTGCCACAATGGCGGCAAGAATAAGTAAAATGCCGCCGGAAGCTTCAAGCTTAAGAAATTGACGCAAATAGTGAGTCATTACTCGTAATTCTCCTACGCAGCAAGGCCGAAGCCCGCCAATCAATCGCAATAATCATAGGGATGAATAGTACAAAACAACGCATAAATGAGCAAAGCAGGCAGCTTAATTCAAAACTAACCGTGAAAATAGTGAAATAACTAACTACCATTAAAAATTAGTTTAATATTAGATAATTATGAAAGCAGATTGAAAAAAATGGCCATTATATAGAAGTATGGTAAGAGAAATATTTACACAACTTCACCAAGCGCAGATAAAAACGCCCGGCCAAAAGGCCGGGCGAATCAGGCAGGACACAGTCTAAAAAACGTTAACCGGTTAGATCGTCGAAAAACTTCTTCACGCCGTCGAAGAAAGACTTGGAACGCGGGCTGTTTCTTGAGCCCTTATCGCCGCCCAGAGATTCATCCAGCTCCTTCAGCAGCTCTTTTTGCTTCTCGTTCAGCTTCACCGGCGTTTCAACCACAACCCGGCACAGCAAATCGCCCTGGCTGCCGCCGCGAACGGACTTCACGCCCTTACCGCGCATGCGGAACAGCTTGCCGGTCTGGGTTTCCGCCGGGATCTTCAGGCTCACCCGACCATCGAGGGTCGGAACCTCAATCTCACCGCCCAGCGCGGCCATAGCGAAGCTGATTGGCACTTCACAGTACAGATTGTTGCCGTCCCGTTCAAAGATCGGATGCTGCTTAACCTGTACCTGAACGTACAAGTCTCCTGCTGGAGCGCCGTTCTCACCGGCCTGCCCCTCGCCGGAAAGCCGCACGCGGTCGCCGGTATCCACGCCCGCCGGAATTTTAACCGACAGCGTTTTGGTTTTCTCAACGCGCCCCTGACCGTGGCACTTGGTGCAGGGATCCTTGATTATCTTGCCGCGGCCATGACAGGTCGGACAGGTTTGCTGCACGGCAAAAAAGCCTTGGCGCATCTGCACCTGGCCGCTGCCGTGACAGGTAGAACAGGTCGTGGCCGAGGTTCCTGCCTTCGCGCCGCTGCCGTGGCAAACGTCGCACTCGGCCAGCGTCGGAATGCGGATCTCTTTGGCTACGCCGCGCACGGCCTCTTCCAGCGTCAGCGTCATTGTATACTGCAGGTCCGCTCCGCGGCTTGCGCGCTGACGACGGCCGCCAAAGATATCGCCGAAAACGTCGCCAAAGATATCGTTAAAGTCGGCGCCGCCGCCGAAGCCGCCGCCAAAGCCGCCTCCGCCCATACCGCCTTGCTCAAAGGCCGCGTGTCCGTACTGATCGTAAGCCGCTTTTTTCTGCGGATCGGTCAGAACCTCATAGGCCTCTTTGATTTCCTTGAATTTCTCTTCGGAATCCTTGTCGCCCTGATTTCGGTCGGGGTGATGCTTCATCGCAAGGCGCTTATAGGCCTTCTTGATTTCACGCTCATCCGCGTCGCGGCCTACGCCCAGGATCTCATAATAATCTTTCTTTGCCATCGGTGGACTTTACCCTATATATGCGTGCACGGGCGCAGAGTTTCCTCAACGCCCGTGCCAAGTTCCGTTAACGATCCCCGTTCAGGCATCGTTACCGTGCCCGCTTAGGGCGATTACTTCTTGTCTTTAACTTCTTCAAACTCGGCGTCGACGGCATCGTCATCTTTACCGGAAGCGCCCTGCTGAGCACCTGCGTCAGCAGACGCGCTTTCAGCGTGCTGCTGTTGCGCCATCTCCATCAGCTTGCCGGAAGCCTCTACCAGAGCCTGAATCTTGGCTTCGATGTCCGCCTTGTCTTCGCCCTTCAGAGAGGTTTCCAGTGCGCTTAACGCGCTTTCGATAGCGGCCTTGTCGCCCGCTTCCAGCTTATCGCCCGCTTCGGTTACCTGCTTACGGGTGCTGTGCAGCAGGTGGTCGCCCTGGTTACGAGTTTGAACCAGCTCTTCAAACTTACGGTCGGCGTCGGCGTTAGCTTCAGCTTCGCGCACCATCTTCTGGATTTCATCCTCGTTCAAACCGGAAGAAGCCTTGATGGTAATGTTCTGCTCGCGGCCGCTGTTCTTATCCTTCGCGGATACGTGCAGGATACCGTCAGCGTCGATGTCGAAGGTGACTTCGATTTGCGGCATGCCGCGCGGCGCCGGCTGGATGCCGTCAAGGTTAAACTGGCCCAGAGACTTGTTGTCCATTGCGCGCTTGCGCTCGCCCTGCAGCACGTGGATCGTTACCGCAGACTGGTTGTCTTCCGCCGTTGAGAACACCTGGCTGTGCTTGGTTGGGATGGTGGTGTTCTTGGCAATCAGAGACGTCATCACGCCGCCCATGGTTTCAATACCCAGAGACAGAGGCGTTACGTCCAGCAACAGTACGTCTTTCACGTCGCCGGCCAACACGCCGCCCTGAACCGCAGCGCCGATAGCGACGGCTTCGTCCGGGTTAACGTCTTTACGCGGCTCTTTGCCAAAGAAGTCAGCCACTTTCTTCTGTACCAGAGGCATACGGATCTGGCCGCCGACCAAAATGACGTCCTGTACGTCGCTGACGGACAGGCCTGCGTCTTGCAGAGCAACTTTTACCGGCTCCAGAGAGCGGTTAACCAGATCTTCAACCAGAGACTCAAGCTTTGCGCGAGTCACTTTAATGTTCATGTGCTTAGGACCGGTCGCGTCTGCAGTGATGTACGGCAGGTTAACGTCGGTCTGCTGCGCGGAAGAAAGCTCGATCTTGGCCTTCTCGGCCGCTTCCTTCAGGCGCTGCATCGCCAGCGGGTCATTGCGCAGGTCAAAGCCCTGCTCTTTCTTGAATTCATCGACCAGATAGTTAATCAGGCGCGTATCAAAGTCTTCGCCACCCAAGTGGGTATCACCGTTGGTCGCCAGAACTTCAAAGGTCTTCTCGCCGTCGACTTCGTCGATTTCGATAATAGAGATATCGAAGGTACCGCCGCCCAGGTCGTATACGGCGATAGTGCGGTTACCCACTTCTTTATCCAGACCGTAAGCCAGCGCCGCAGCGGTCGGTTCGTTGATGATGCGCTTAACGTCCAGACCCGCGATACGGCCAGCATCTTTGGTTGCCTGACGCTGGGAGTCGTTAAAGTACGCAGGTACGGTAATAACCGCTTCAGTTACCGGCTCGCCGAGGAAATCTTCCGCGGTCTTTTTCATCTTTTTCAACACTTCGGCTGAGATCTGGGGCGGAGCAATCTTTTGCCCTTTCACTTCAACCCAGGCGTCGCCGTTGTCTGCGCCGATAATGTTAAACGGCATAATGTCGCGGTCACGCTGAACTTCATCATCGCTAAAGCGACGGCCAATCAGGCGCTTAATGGCGAAAAGCGTGTTTTGCGGATTGGTTATCGCCTGACGCTTAGCCGGCTGGCCTACCAGAATTTCGCCGTCTTGGGTATAGGCGATAATTGACGGAGTAGTACGATCTCCTTCAGCGTTTTCAATGACGCGTACCTGCGAACCGTCCATCACGGCGACGCATGAGTTCGTTGTACCCAGGTCAATACCAATAATTTTACCCATTACATGTTCTCCACTTAAAAACTGTCTTCGTTCACATACTCACCTATATGGGGATGCCAAATAACTTTTCAACTGCCGTTTTTAAGTTATGCATCTATAGATGAGCCTTAACCGTTGTTCATAACATGGGGTCAACCCGGCGAGCATCAAGGGGGGAGAAATAAAAAATTTTCTACCTATTTCTGATCTAGACCATTGTTTAACGCTGACACGCTCATTATGATGCGTCGCCCACCCGCAAAGTCTGTGCTTTACGGGCGGCGACGTAAAAAATCACCGCAAGATGCGGGATAAAAAACAAGTTATTAAACAAACGTATTCGACTGAGTACAGAGGATATATGCACTCAATTAAATTAGCGAACCCGGGTCCGTTAGGATTAATGGGGTTTGGTATGACCACCATTTTATTAAACATCCATAACGCGGGATTCTTTCCAGTCATGTCGGCCATCGTTGCCATGGGAATTTTCTACGGCGGCATGGCGCAGGTTATCGCCGGCATTCTGGAGTTTAAGAAAGGGAACACCTTTGGCGTTACCGCCTTTACTTCTTACGGCTTTTTCTGGCTGACGCTGGTCGGCATCTGGTATCTTCCGAGCAACGACCACGTCGCGGCTACCGACGGCGTATTCCTCGGCATCTATCTGGCGCTGTGGGGCGTATTCACGCTGTTTATGTTCTTCGGCACCCTGAAGGGCAACCGCGTGCTGCAGTTCGTTTTCGCAAGCCTGACCGTGCTGTTCTTTATGCTGGCTATCGGCAACATTACCGGTAATAAAGGGCTTTTGAACATTGCCGGTTTCGAAGGCATCGTCTGCGGCGCCAGCGCCATTTATCTGGCCATGGCGGAAGTGCTGAACGAGCAGTTTGGCCGCACCGTACTGCCGATTGGCGCGCCTAAAGGTCAAGCGCACTAAGTCTGTTTCAAAATAAAAATAGAAACCGCTAAACAAAACCGCATTTCAAACGTTGGCCTTACGGCAAATGGAAATGCGGTTTTTTTATCTTCAAGCGCTCAACGGGCTATCTTTTTTCTAATCCGCCAAACAGCCGCTGGCAGTATTCCGTCAGGTATTCCACGCATACGCGCAGCTTGACGCTTTGATAAAGCGGCTCCTGATAGACCGCCCAGATATTGGCGCTTTGTGAATATTCAGGCAGGATCCGCACCAGTTCCCCCCGCTCGAGAAACGGCATAACGTCCCATTCGGAACGCAAAATGACGCCCTTTCCCTCCAGCGCCCAGCGCAAAACGATTTCACCGCTGTTGGAAGAGAGATGACCTGAAATCTTGACGGACTTTTTCTCGCCGCTCCTTTCCAGCTCCCAAATACCGGGCGTGACGTCGCGCTCTTTGGTAATCAGACAATCGTGGCCGGTCAGCTCGCCGAGCGATGCGGGCAACCCGTGTTTTTCAATATAGGCCGGAGAAGCGCACAGGATCCGCTTATTTTCCGCCAGCCGGCGGGCAATATAGTTTTCCGCAATGTCGTCGTTGATGCGGATATCGAGATCGATACCGTCCCGACTTAGGTCAATCTGCCGGTCAAACAGCTCAAAGTGGATTTGCAGCTCGGGGTATTGCCGCATCAGTTCCGTAATTGCCGGAGCAATATGCGTGCGGCCAAAACCGAAGCTGCAGCCTATACGGATCATCCCGGCCGGGCGGGTTTTCATTTGGGTAACGTCGTCTACCAGCGTCTGCATGTGATTGAGCACGTTCAGGGCATGATCGTAGCAGCGCTTGCCGCTTTCCGTCAGCGCAATGCCGTGGGCCGAGCGATTAAGCAGCGTCGTGTTTAACGCAGACTCAAGGATATGTATGCGTTTAGTGACGAAGGCCGGCGTCTGCCCTAGCCTCTCCGCCGCTCCGCTAAAGCTGCCGCTGTGCACAATCTCTACCAAAACCTGAAGATCTTTAGGAAGGGGATACTGATTTAACGCCATTGGCCTGTCCCTCAAATAAGAATCCATACTCGGCAAGGGAATAATGAACTTAACTTCACGCCTCTTCAATCTACATCCCGCCGGAATTTGCCAAGTGCGGCTCCAAAAACCCTTTTATTTATGTGGAATTGCCAGAATCCATCTAATTCCAAGGGTAAATTAACAAAACGCTAATCGATCATTCACGGCGCTAGAAAAAATAAAACCCTACTTTCCATGGTAGTTTCCTCATGACGTTTTCGTTCTTTTTCGTTTTACCCCCAATGAATTCAAGAGCTGGAGTAATGTCCATGAGTACACAAAACAAACAGGAAGCCGTCGGCAAACTGACGCAGATCGTCGCTGACTTTACCGCGATGATCTCAACGCGTATGCCGGATGACGTAGTCGATAAGCTGAAGGCGTTGCGAGACGCTGAAACCTCCCAAATGGGAAAAATCATCTACCACACCATGTTCGACAACATGGAAAAGGCGATAGAGCTCAATAGGCCAGCCTGCCAGGATACCGGCGAAATCATGTTTTTCGTCAAGGTCGGCAGCCGTTTTCCGCTGTTGGGTGAACTGCAGGCCGTATTAAAGCAGGCCGTCGAAGACGCCACGGTGAAAGCGCCGCTGCGCCACAACGCGGTGGAAATCTTTGACGAGGTGAACACTGGCAAAAACACCGGCAGCGGCGTCCCCTGGGTGACCTGGGACATCGTTCCGGACGGCGACGATGCGGAAATTGAAGTCTACATGGCCGGCGGCGGCTGTACCCTGCCCGGCCGCTCAAAAGTGCTTATGCCCTCCGAGGGGTATGAAGGCGTAGTGAAGTTCGTGTTTGAAAACATCTCTACGCTGGCGGTTAACGCCTGCCCTCCCGTGCTGGTCGGCGTTGGGATCGCCACCTCGGTTGAAACCGCCGCGGTGCTGTCGCGCAAAGCGGTTCTGCGCCCCATCGGCACCCGACACCCTAATCCTAAGGCGGCGGAACTCGAGCTGCGCCTGGAAGAAGGCCTCAACAAGATGGGGATTGGCCCGCAGGGACTGACCGGCAACAGCTCCGTGATGGGCGTACACATTGAGTCCGCCGCTCGCCACCCGTCGACGATCGGCGTCGCCGTTTCCACCGGCTGCTGGGCTCACCGCCGCGGAACCCTGCTTGTCCATCCAGACCTGTCGTTTGAAAACATTTCCCACACTCGGAGCACGCTATGAAAAAGATCCTGACTACGCCCATCAGCGCCGACGACCTGAAGGATATCCGCGCAGGAGACGTAATTTACCTGACCGGGACGCTGGTAACCTGCCGTGACGTCTGCCACCGCAGGCTTATCGAGCTCAAGCGCCCTATTCCTTACGATCTGCGCGGCAAGGCGATTTTCCACGCCGGCCCTATCGTGCGTAAAAAAGGCGACGGCTGGGAAATGGTCTCCATCGGCCCGACTACCAGCATGCGTATGGAAGCGTTTGAGAAAGAGTTTATCGAGCAGACCGGCGTGAAGCTTATCGTAGGTAAAGGCGGCATGGGGCCGCTGACCGAAGCCGGCTGTAAAGAGAACAAGGCGCTGCACGTCATTTTCCCTGCCGGATGCGCGGTCGTGGCCGCAACTCAGGTTGAAGAAATTGAAGAAGTGCACTGGACCGAGCTGGGCATGCCTGAATCACTGTGGGTTTGCCGCGTAAAAGAGTTCGGCCCGCTTATCGTCTCTATCGATACGCACGGCAATAACCTGATTTCCGACAATAAAAAGCTGTTCGCCGAGCGCCGCGAACCGATCGTCGAAGAGATCTGTGAGCACGTTCACTACATAAAATAACAACTCGATAAGACAGAAGTAGCGCCTATTTCCATTTCTCTGGGCGCTACGACTCTCTCCTTTTACAGGACACCACAATGGCTACGTTCCGCAACTACTGGCGGTATTTTGTGCCGCCTGTTGTCAGTATTCTTCTTGCCTTAATGCCGGCGCCCGCCGGTCTGGACGCTCACGCCTGGCTTTACTTCGCCGTATTTATGGGCGTGATTGCAGGCCTTATTCTTGAGCCTGTCCCCGGCGCGGTGGTCGCGATGATCGGCATTTCCGTTATCGCGATTTTATCCCCGTGGCTGCTGTTTAGCCCGGAACAGATGTCGCAGGGCGGATTCAAATTTACCTCTAAAGCTCTCTCCTGGGCGGTATCCGGGTTTTCCAACTCGGTTATTTGGCTTATCTTCGCCGCCTTTATGTTCGGCATCGGCTACGAAAAAACCGGCCTCGGCAGGCGCATTGCCCTGATGCTGGTAAAAAAGATGGGGCATAAAACCCTGTTTTTAGGCTACGCGGTGATGCTGTCCGAACTGGTGCTGGCTCCCGTCACTCCGTCCAACACGGCCCGAGGCGCAGGGATAATCTATCCCATCATCCGCAACCTTCCGCCGCTTTACGACTCCAAGCCCGACTCCGCGAGCGCCCGCAGCATCGGCTCTTACGTGATGTGGATGGGCATCAGCGCAGACTGCGTCACCAGCGCGATTTTCCTGACCGCAATGGCGCCGAACCTGCTCCTGGCCGGACTGATGAAGGGCGCGGCAGGCTCTGCGCTGAGCTGGGGCGACTGGTTTTTGGGCATGCTGCCGCTTAGCATCCTCCTGATTCTGCTGGTGCCTTGGCTTGCTTACGTGCTGTATCCGCCGACGCTTAAGGTAGGCGACCAGGAGCCTAAGTGGGCGGGAAAAGAGCTCGAATCGATGGGGCCGCTCTCTCGTCGCGAAAAGTGGATGCTGGCGCTAATGCTCGGCGCGCTGCTGCTGTGGATCTTTGGCGGAGAGTACGTCGACGCGGCAATGGTAGGCTACGGCATCGTCGCGCTGATGCTGGTGATGAAAATCATCAGTTGGGAGGACATCATCAGCAATAAGTCCGCCTGGAGCGTCTTCTTTTGGCTCGCGTCCCTCATTACGCTGGCGACCGGCCTGAACAACACCGGCTTTATCGCCTGGTTCGGCCAGCTTTTGGCTCGAGGGCTAGGCGGGTTCTCGCCGCTGGGAGTTATGGTAGCGCTGATCGCGGCGTTTTACCTGCTGCGCTACTTCTTCGCCAGCGCCACCGCCTATACCTCCGCGCTGGCGCCGATGATGATCGCCGCCGCCATGGCGATGCCGGACATGTCGCTGCCGGTCTTCTGCCTAATGGTAGGCGCAGCTATCGGCCTGGGAAGCATCCTTACGCCCTACGCTACCGGCCCCAGCCCGATTTACTACGGCAGCGGCTATCTGCCCACCGCTGACTACTGGCGGCTCGGCGCCATTTTCGGCGCCGTGTTCCTTGTGCTGCTGATAGCCACCGGCCTGCTCTGGATGCCGCTGGTGCTGGCATAAGGCGCAGTCCGATATCGAAAGCCGGCGTCAGGTCGGCTTTATTCATAACGAGGAGGCTACCGTGGAACTCAATCAACTCCGGTGTTTTATTGCCGTTGCCGACGAACTCCATTTCGGCCACGCGGCGCAAAAGCTGGATATGCTGCCGTCGGCACTGGGTCGCTACGTTAAGCTATTGGAAGAAGAGCTGGGCATCCGGCTTTTGACGCGTTCGACCCGCAACGTTTCCCTGACGCCCCACGGGCGGTTGTTTCTTGATGAAGTCAGAAGCATCGTCAGCGGGACCGACAGCCTGGTACAGCATTTTCAGAAGCTAGGCCGCCAGCAGGGAGGCCGGCTTCGCATCGGCACCATAGACAGCACGGCAGTAAGCCTGATCCCTCCAATTCTGCACGCGTTTCGCAGCGCTCATCCGGACGTCGACATCCAAATCGTAGAAGATAAAACATCAAGGCTACTGCCCAAGCTTCAGTCCGGGCATCTGGATCTTGCCTTCATTCGCCCGGCGGAGCGCCAGAACGAAGGGTTGGAGAGCCGCTTTCTGTTTTATGAAGACATCGTGTTGGCCATCTCCGACCGGCATCCGCTGGCGCGGCTTGACGAAGTTCGCGTTGAGGATCTGGCAGACATTCCGCTTATCGTGCCGCAGCGCAGGGTGCGCCCCCACAGCCACGACCTTACGCTAAACCTGTTCCAAAACGCGAGGCTCAAGCCGCTTCTGATACAAATCGGCGACGAAAAGCAGACCATTATAAACATGGTGGCGGCTGAGATAGGCGGCGCCGTGATGCCCCGCTGGGTAACCCGGATGTCCCTGCCTAACGTCAGCTTTGTCCCTCTGGCGAAGGAGTATGAGCACGTGCGGAAAATGCTGCCCGTCGCCGCCGTCTGGGTGAAGGGGATACGCGATGAAGCGCGGGACAACATGATGTCCATCGTTAGCCGAGAGCTGGAGAAAGTTTCAGCGCGATGCTAGAAGATAGAGAACGGCTAAGCCTTCCGGCCGGGCGAACTGCACCCGGCCGAAATAGCCTCAGCGAGACAGCACCGCCGACAGCGCAGACACCCTGTTCACTAGGCGGCCAATTTTATCAATTTCTACCTCGATGACGTCCCCTTCCTGCATAAACAGAGGCGGGTTGCGCTTTTTACCTACGCCGCCGGGCGAGCCGGTAATAATCACATCGCCGGCCACCAGCGGGCTAAAACGAGAAATGTACTCCACCAGGCAAGCAATAGAGTTAACCATATTGCCCGTTGAGTCGTTTTGAACCTGATTGCCGTTCAAAAACGTTTTGATGGTGAGATCCTGCGGATCGGTGATTTCGTCGCTGGTCACCAGCCACGGCCCGAACGCGCCGGTTTTTCGCCAGTTTTTACCTGAAGTAAACCAGGTAAACTGCATATCGCGCACCGAGCCGTCCATGAAGCAGCTGTAGCCCGCGATGTGTTCCAGCGCGTTTTCACGGGAGACGTTATCCGTATCTTTTCCAATAACGACGGCCAGCTCGCCCTCATAGTCAAACTCATTGCTTTCATCGGGCTTACAGAGCGCTCCGTCGTGAGCGGCAAGTGAATCGGGAAAGCGAATAAACAGCGTCGGCGCGTTGATGGTTTGCTCAAACTCAACGCGCTTTTCCATATAGTTCATGCCCGCGCAAAAGATCTTCTTCGGGTTTTCTATTACGGGTAAAAACTGAATGTCCTCCAGGTTAAAGTCAGCCTGTTCCAGCTTCATTTCTTTGAGTTCTTCTAAAATCCGCCCTGCAATGGCCGACTTAAGATCGGGAAAATAGGCGCTGTAGCGTTTTCCTAAATCATAAACCTGATTACCCTCAACCCGCCCCCAGGTTTTATTTCCCGTCGTCGGATTAATAAAGCTCAATAGCTTCATATTCGTGCCTCGTATAGCCTGTTTGTTAAAAATCTGACTCGTTAATTCATTATGTTTCTACAGTCAATTACCCGCGCACGTACTTGCACACAGCTGCGCATAAATAAGGCGTCGTCATTTTCTTTGAAGAAATAGTTAGCATCAATGTAAATGATTATTTATTTAAATTATTTAATTTGGTTAATTTTCAACATACCCGACACGCCGCTACGTTTGATAATGCCGACGTGCCGGACAGCGCCTCGGGTTTACTTGCTCAGCTCGGGAGAAAGAGACGCCCTCTTCTCCTGCCTTCTGCGGTTAAAATCAACCAGCAGGGTCAGCAGCGCAGATATCACCAGCATTCCGGCAACGCAGTAAAGCGCAGCGGAAAAATCCCCGGTCGTCTCCTTTAGCCAGCCGATAATGGTCGGTCCGGCAAACCCGCCCAGGTTGCCGATAGCGTTGATGGCAGCAAGCCCCGCAGCTGCCGCTGGCCCTGAGAGGAAGAGGGAGGGGATGCTCCAAAGCGGCGGCTTGCATGAAGAAATGCCGATATTCGCCATCACCAGCGCCACAATCGCGACCGGCAAGATCTGAGCCGAGCCCGTCAGGACAAATCCGGCACAGGCCAGCAGGCAGGCGCAAACCACGTGCCAGGTGCGCTCTTTGGTTTTATCCGAATGCCTTGCCCACAGGATCATGGAGATAGCCGCCAGCGCCGAAGGAATGGCGTTAACAAAGCCAATCTGTAGCGTCGTCAGCCCGAAGGACTTGATGAACTGGGGCGACCAGATGTTAAGAGAATAAAGCCCGGCCGAGGTGCCGAAATAAACCACGGCAAGCGTAAGCACGCGAATGTCCGTCAGTCCCTTCCAAACGCTGGTTTTTACCGCCGTTGCCTGATTTTGCTTTTCCGCCGCCAGAGTACCAATCAGCCACTGGGTTTCCTGCTCCGTCAGCCAGCGGTTTTTCTCCGGGCGGTCGTTCACGTAGAAGAGCGTAAACACGCCCATAACGCCGGCGGCAATGGTGCACAGTAAAAACATCAGTTGCCACCCTCGAAGCCCCAGCGCGCCGTCCATGCTGAGAATCGCCCCGGCCAGCGGAGAGCCCAGCATCGCCGACAGCGGCGCCGCCGCCATAAACAGCGCAATCACCTGCGCCCTGCGCTTAACGGGGAACCAGGTGCTCAAATAGAGGATAATGCCTGAGAAAGAGCCCGCTTCCGCAACGCCCAGCAGGAAACGCACAACGTAAAACCCGGTCGCCGTCTCTACATACATCATGCAAGCGGTAATAACGGACCAGCTGATAAGGATCCTCGCCAGCCAAATGCGCGGCCCGACCTTTTGCAAAATAATGTTGGAAGGAACGTCCGAAATAAAGTAGCCGAGAAAAAACAGCCCTGCCCCTAATCCAAAGACCGCGTCTGAAAAGCCGAGATCCTGATTCATGGTCAGCGCCGCAAAGCCAATGTTGATGCGATCGAAGAAGCCGATGAAATAAACCAGCATGACGTAGGGGACGATTCGCCACGTAATTTTCTTCAGCGTTATTTGTTCCATAGAGTTATTCATAGTCATTTCCCGGTGTGGTTGAGAACGCCTTAGTCGCTTTGTTTTTGCCTGTTACGAATAAGATTCAAAACACTGCTCACGGAAAATATGCGCCGCCGCGCCGGGATAATCATCCCATCGGAATTATATAAAAAATTAGAATTATCTATTTAATTAAATATAAGTACGGTAAATACTGAAGAAAAAATACTATCGCAATGAAATACATTGAATTAATTTGTCTACAAAAACGACTTCCTTACCCTTTTTCTCGTCTTTACGGGCCATAATTATCGTTAATAATTGTGATAAAAATCAACATTTGACAAATTTAATACGATAGCCGCCATTAATACTTTTTTTGATAGCGCAATAGAATGAATTTTAACAGGTTAATAATTATAAAAGGCCGAAAGCGGTTAGAGGATTTAAATAACGACCGCGCCCCGGGCAAAGCCCGAGGCGCAGCGTTGAGTAGTAAAATGACGAGAAGCTTAAAGCGAAAGCGCCTTTCTTTTTATCCCACGACGGTAGAGCCTTCCTCCACCTTTGGCGCCGCGCTGACGAGCGGGGCTTCCGTTTCGTTTAAATCGTTGCGCAGATAAACGCCTAACAGAAAGCCCATAATCGACAGCGCCAGAACGTAATAGGCCGGCGCCATCGGCGTGAGCTTCATAATGTAGGTCACGCATACCGGCGTAAGCCCGCCGAAGATAGCGTAAGAAACGTTATAAGAGAAAGAGAGCCCGGAGAAGCGAACCACCGCAGGGAAGGCCCGCACCATCACGAACGGCACCGCCCCAACGACGCCCACGCACAGCCCGGCGATGCCATAGGTGATAAACAGCAGGTCGACGTTGGTCGCCGAGTGGTAGAACACCCAGCTTGCCACCGCCAGCATCAGGCTGCCGCCGATAAAGGTTTTACTGGCGCCGAAGCGGTCCGCCGCCAGCCCTGAGAGCACGCAGCCCACGCACAGCGCGATAATCGCTACGCTGTTAGCCTTCAGAGCGATAACGCGATCGATGCCGAACTGCGTTTGCAGGTAGTTGGGCGTCATCAGAATCACAACCACGATCCCCGCCGACAGCAGCCAGGTCAGCAGCATGGATACTACTACCGCACGCGGATAGTTCATTACGACCGACTTCAGCGGCAGCTCGGCAGCCAGCGCTTTGCGCTGCTGCATTTCAACGAATACCGGCGTCTCTTTCAGCCAGCGGCGCAGATACATGGCCACCAGGCCAAAAATGCCGCCCATGAAGAACGGAATGCGCCAGCCGTATTGATGGATGGTTTCGATGCTCATTGACGAGTTAATCAGCGTGGCGATAAAAGAGCCCAGCAAAATGCCGATCGTAAGCCCAGCGGTCAAAACGCCGCAGGCGATGCCAATGCGCCGATTCGGCACGTGCTCCGCGACGAACACCCACGCGCCCGGCACCTCCCCGCCGATGGCGGCGCCCTGCAGGATGCGCATCAACAGCAGCAGCAGGGGCGCGGCAATGCCGATGGTTTCATAGGTCGGCAGCATGCCCATCGCCAGCGTTGGCAGCGCCATCAGAAGAATGCTCAAGGAAAACATCCGCTTGCGGCCAACCAAATCGCCAAAGTGCGCCATGATGATACCGCCTAGAGGGCGAGCCAGATAGCCAGCGGCAAAGATGCCGTAGGTCTGCATCAGCACCAGCCACTGCGGCATCTCGCTGGGAAAGAACAGCTGGCCGATAACCACGGCGAAGAAGACGAAAATGATGAAGTCGTAAAACTCCAGCGCCCCCCCCAGGGCGGCCAGCGTTAACGTCTTGTAATCCTGCTTGTTCAGAGGGCGATTTTTTTGCTGAATCATAAAAAACCATCTATTGCCATAGGGTGAATAAAAATAATATGAAAATTCATGTAAAATATTTTTTACTATATCGTAATCATAACAATACACCAGCAAAGAACGCAGCTATTTTGTAAAAACGTGAAGAAACCGAGTTAATATTTTGATGAGAAAAGAAAAATAGGTTTTCAGAGAAAAAAAAGCCCAACTGCGGGCTACGCAATCGGGCTTATTTAAAGAGAAGCGCTATGTTATTTAGCGCGAATGGCGCTCTTGGGGCGGAAGGCAGCAACGACGTCGGTATGAGTTTCCACGTAGGGGCCGTCCAGCAGCTGAATGCAGTAAGGAATGCTGGCGAAAATGCCCGATACCAGCACCTTCCCGCTTTCGTCCTTAACGCCTTCCAGCGTCTCTTTTATCGACTTCGGCTGCCCCGGCAGGTTAACGATCAGCGCCTGCTTGCGAATAACGCCGACCTGACGCGAAAGGATCGCCGTCGGCACATAGTGCAGGCTAATCTGACGCATCTGTTCGCCAAACCCCGGCATCAGGCGATCGGCCACCGCCAGCGTCGCGTCCGGCGTAACGTCGCGCCGCGCCGGGCCGGTTCCGCCGGTAGTCAACACCAGGTGACAGCCTCGCTCGTCCACCAGCTCGCAGAGCGCCTCTTCAATCATGGCCTGCTCATCGGGAATAAGGCGGCTTAGGGTTTCAAACTCGCTGCTGACGGCGGCCTGTAGCCACGACTCCAGCGCGGGGATCCCCTGATCCTGATAAATGCCGTTGGAAGCGCGGTCAGACACTGAAACCAGACCGATGCGTAGTTTATTCATAGTTACCTCTGTTGCTCGCTGAACCCTGTTGCTAAACCCTATTTATATGGCGCGTATCATACGCTGATTGTGGCGGTTTTTGCAGTGTTGAGCGGTGAAGGGCGTGATGAGGGGCGAAAAAATACCGGTCAAAAGACCGGTACAGCAATGTAACTGCGAGAAAATGGGATAAATAAAGCAGCCGTGCAATACAGCAATCACCGTCATTGGAATCGCTATCCCTCAAACGGATGACATGGTGCCCTAATGGCCTCCCGCTTTGAGGTAAATATCAACAATCGACGAAGGAATATCATCGGATATTTTCTCAACCCCAAAAACATCCGACTGAAAACCTGCCATATACATGATGACAAACGGCGTTCCAGGCTTCTTCTCGGTGAGATAATTTTGCGATTCAGACGAGACGCTATAAGTTTTATTTTTATCAGAAGGCATTAACAACCCCGCGCCCTTAATGATAACGGTACATTCGGGAAACGACTCCTCTCTGAGCTGCTCTTTTTCCGGCACAATGACAGGCATAAAGTTGGGCTGACGGTTTGCCGACTCAACCATCGCAAGGTAACTGCTATCGCTTTGCTTTTGGATATAAAGATCGGTCTGCCCCTCTATTTTATAACTCCCCTGAAGTTCCGGACAGGCATGAGCAAAAACTGACACCATCAGTAGGAATCCACCCAATATCGCTCTCGGTAGTCGCGTCATAAATTGTCCCTTTTATTAATGACCAGTCGGCAAATCAGAAGGCGTAGCCTCTAATCGTAAAAAAGACGCCCGCAGGCGTCTTCTTGTATTCGGCAGACCAAAGCCAGCACAGATTGTCGATTACATCAGCCCAACAATCATCTTCTCCAGCTTCTCCTGGTCGATAGCAAACTTGCGGATGCCGTCCGCCAGCTTTTCTACCGCCATCGGATCCTGGTTATGCTGCCAGTAGAACTCGGCTTCGGTAATCGCCTGAGGGCGCGCCTTGACTTCGCCCGCGTAGGACAGCTTGCGCTCAACTTCGCCTTGGCTTTCGGACAGCTCTTTAAGCAGCGCCGGTGCGATGGTCAGGCGGTCGCAGCCCGCCAGCTCAAGGATCTCGCCGGAGTTGCGGAAGCTTGCGCCCATCACGACGGTGCTGTAGCCGTGCTGCTTGTAGTATTCATAAATCGCGGCCACGGAAATTACGCCCGGATCTTCTGCCGGCGCGAACTCTTTCTTCTCGCCGTTGGCCTTGTACCAGTCGAGAATGCGGCCAACGAACGGAGAAATCAGGTAGACGCCCGCTTCGGCGCAGGCGCGCGCCTGAGCAAAGGAGAACAGCAGGGTCAGGTTACAGTTAATGCCCTCTTTTTCCAGCTGAGCGGCGGCGCGGATGCCCTGCCAGGTTGAAGCCAGCTTGATAAGAATGCGATCGTTAGTAATGCCCGCATCGTTGTAAAGCTTAATCAGGCGCTTGGCCTTAGCGATGCTAGCCTCGGTGTCGTAGGACAGGCGCGCGTCAACTTCCGTTGAAATACGGCCCGGGATAAGTTTGAGGATCTCAAGACCGATATTCACCGCCAGCTTGTCGGAGGCGTCGATAACCTGCTGCGCACGGTCGCTGCTTTGCCCCTTCGCCCAGGCGATTGCGTCGTCAATCAGCTTACGGTATTCCGGCAGCTGGGCCGCATTCAGAATCAGAGAAGGGTTGGTGGTGGCATCCTGCGGCTTGTACAGCTTCATTGCGGCGATATCGCCTGTGTCCGCTACTACCGTGGTGATTTTACGTAAAGAGGTAAGTTTATCAGTCATGATCGCTCTCGTATTAAGTCGGTGGGCCGTGGTTAATTATCACCGAATGATAATAACATGACTTATTTCGGGCGCAACGATGTCGCTTACGGCTTGCCAAACCAAAGCCTCTGCTAACCCACAGGCTTTGAATTAACTCACTGATAGTAAAAATAAAAAATCATTCACAATTCGGCCTCGCCAATTATCCTATTGAATCTATCGATTTTTTAACGATCGATTTCTGATAAAGTGGCGGATAATCGTATTCTCAGGAGCTGACAATGCTTATCGCTATCTCCCCTGCCAAAACGCTGGACTACACGAGCCCTCTGGTCACGGAGCGCTACACGCAACCCGAAATGCTGGACCAGTCTGAACGACTGATTAAACGCTGTCGTAAACTTACCCCTGCGCAGATCGCAAGCCTGATGGGGATAAGCGACAAGCTCTCCGGCCTTAACGCCGCCCGCTTTGCGGAATGGACGCCCGAATTTACACCAGAGAACGCCCGCCAGGCGCTGCTGGCGTTCAAAGGCGACGTCTATACCGGGCTGCACGTTGAAGACTTCAGCGAGCAGGACTTCGACTTCGCTCAAAGCCATCTGCGCATGCTCTCAGGCCTTTACGGCGTGCTGCGCCCGCTCGACCTGATGCAGGCCTATCGGCTGGAGATGGGAACCAAGCTTGAGAACGAGCGCGGTAAAGACCTCTACGCCTTCTGGGGCAAGCGCATTACTGATAAGCTTAATCAGGCGCTCGACGAACAGGGCGATCGCATATTCATCAATCTGGCCTCCGATGAATACTTTAAGGCGGTGCAGACCGACGCGCTAAATGCGACCCTCATTAAACCGGTGTTTCTCGATGAGAAAAACGGCAAGTACAAAATCATCAGCTTCTACGCCAAAAAGGCGCGGGGCCTGATGAGCCGCTTTATTATCAAAAATCGCCTTACGGATGCGCATCAGCTGATGGACTTTAATCTCGAGGGCTATCAGTTTGACGAAGGCGCCTCTTCCGGCAACGAGCTGGTGTTTAAGCGCCCAGAGCAGTACGCCTAAAAGCGTTTTCCAATAAGCCCTTCAAATGCAAAAGGCTCGCATTAAGCGGGCCTTTGAGATTGCAGACAAAGGTTTTAAAAAGCTAAACGGAGGGAGAGTCTTCCGTTGGGGTCGACTTGGCGCAAGCCAACGAAGCGCCCCTAGGAAGGCTATGCCCGACGCACTCCCATAGCTAATACAAGCGCTCTTCCGACCGGGCACATCGGTGATATCAGCACAATGTAATTACGGTCGGAATATCCACTGAAGCCAATTTAGAATATTTGCTAACACTCTAAAGCCCGCCGATTTCATGAACAAGCGGGCCCTTTGCTTAACAATGTCTTACTTCGGCAGCGCCATCAAAAAACCGCGCAGCGGAGAGAAATCCGCGGGCAGATAGTGAGACAGCAGCGGCAGCTCGGCTCTGTCCGCCAACGCTTTCGGCAGCGGCAGCTCGGTATCCAGAACCTCTTCAACCACTTCCTTAAACTTGGCCGGATGCGCCGTTCCCAAGAACAGGCCGTATTCGCCCTCTTTCAGGCTGTCACGCAGCGCACGATAGGCAATAGCGCCGTGCGGCTCGGAGGTATAGCCCTTCTTCGCCAGTTCACGCATCGTTTCGCGCGTAGTTTCATCACTGACCGCCTCATAGGCTAAAGCGCTTAACGGCCACTCTTTACGGCGGAACAGCTCTTCGATGCGCGGCCAGTTATTGGGCTGGCTGACGTCCATGGCGTTAGAAAGCGTCGCCACCGTCTTGTGCGGTTCCCACTTACCGCTGGAAAGATAGCGCGGCACCGTATCGTTGGCATTGGTCGCGGCGATAAAGCGCTTCACTGGCAGCCCCATCGACTTGGCCAGCAGACCCGCCGTCAGATCGCCGAAGTTGCCGCTGGGAACGGAGATCACCAGCTGATTGCGTTGATCTTGGCTAAGCTGCGCCGCGGCCTCAAAGTAATAACAAATCTGGGCCAGCAGGCGGCTGATGTTGATGGAGTTGGCGGAGTTCAGGCCCAGCGCCGCCTTCAGCTCTTCGTCGTCAAACGCCTGCTTCACCAGCGCCTGGCAGGCGTCGAAGTCGCCATCGATAGCGACGGTGTGGATATTATCGCCAAGCGTACAGAACAGCTTCTCCTGCAGCGGGCTGATTTTTCCGTTCGGGTACAGGATCACCACGCGAACGTTTTTCAGGCCGTAGAAGGCGTGAGCCACCGCTGCGCCGGTATCGCCCGACGTCGCGGTCAGAATGGTAACCGGCTTGTCGCCCGCGACCTCCGCCAGCATCTGCGCCATGATGCGCCCGCCGAAGTCTTTAAACGCCAGCGTCGGGCCATGGAACAGCTCCAGCGTGCCGACGTCCTCTTCAACGCTCACCACCGGAGCGGGGAACTGGAACGCCTTGGCTACGCGCTCGGCGACGGCCTTGGCCGCGATCTCATCGCCGATGTAGGCTGAAAGAATGCGGGCGCTGCGGCTAACGAGATCCATCTCCAGCAGCTCGTTGATTTCCGATGCGTCAAACGACGGCAGCTCCGCAGGGAAAAACAGCCCCTGCTGCTTTCCTAACCCCTGACGCACCGCTTGACCAAAGCTGACCTGTTCGTTGTGATCTTTTAAGTTATACAGTTTCATTGTGTTTGCTAATTTCCGTTAATTAGAGCCTATCTCAGTAGGCGTATATTGGCGCAGTCAGTTTGGGCGCGGACAGCGCGGAGAAACCGGAGCGTACACGTAGTACGTGAGGATTTCGAGCACTGCCCAAGCCAAAACTGGCAAGCAAAATAGCCTAATGGGATAGGCTCTTAATCCAGTCGGCGCGCGCCTGCGGTATCCAGACGACAAACGTGAACGAAGCCTTCTTCATTCTGCACATAGTTTTTCTCAAGCCAAACCTTAAGGCGCTGCGCCGTATCCAAGCGATCGGTGACGGTAAACAGCGTCGGGCCAGACCCGGAAATGCCGCACGCCAGTGCGCCGATGTCCTGAGCGGCCTTGCGCGCCTCGGCGAAGCCGGGCAACAGGCGGGTGCGGTAAGGTTCGGCGATAACGTCCTGCATAAGCTTGGCGGCCAGCAGCGGCTGCTGAGTGTGGCAGGCATGAATAAAGCCGGCCAGATAGCGTCCGTGACGAATGCAGTCCTGCCGCAGATACTGCGCCGGCAAAATGGCGCGCGCCTCGGCGGTAGACACTTTGATGCCCGGATAGGCCATCACCCAATACCATTCGTCAAAGCCCGGCACCGGCTGGCTGATAATGCCGTTTTCCTCCAGCATCAGCTGCATGCCGCCCAAATAGCAGGGCGCCACGTTGTCATAATGAACGCTGCCGGAAATTCTTCCCTCCAGCTCGCCCATCATCGCCAGCAGCGCCGTTTCATCAAACGGCCTGTCGCAGTATTCGTTCAGCGCCATCAGCCCCGCTACGACGGAGCAGGCGCTGGAGCCGAGGCCGGAGCCGATCGGCATGTTTTTCTCCAGCACCATCGCCACCGGCAGCTGGCGGCCGAGGCGTTCGCAAAACAGCTCCCAGCACTGATAAACGATGTTTTCTTTAGGTTCGCTGGGAAGCTTGCCGACGAAACGCCCCCTGTTGCTAAGGCTAAAACTTTCGGCGGCCTCAACGCTCACGCAGTCGCCTAAAAGCGTTCCGTCAACCGGCGATACCGCCGCGCCCAGTACGTCAAAACCGACGCTGACGTTGCCAATTGAGGCAGGCGCATAAATCTTAATCATGTCAAACTCCCAGTTTTCCCGACAGGGTACGCAGAAGGTCGGCGAATACGCCCGCCGCCGTTACGTCATTGCCTGCGCCATAGCCCCGCAGCACCAGCGGCAGAGGCTGATAGTAGCGGGTGTAAAACGCCAGCGCGTTTTCACCGTTTTTCACTTTAAACAGCGGATCGTTATCATCCACCGCGTCAATCTTCACCCGGCATTGGCCGTCTTCAATCATGCCGACGTAGCGCAGAACTTTACCCTCTTTGGCTGCGGCCTGTACGCGCTGGACGAACTCGGCGTCCAGCTGCGGCAGGCGCTGCATAAAGGTCGCGACGTCGCCGCTGGCGTCAAACGAGGCGGGCAGCACCGACTCTACGTCGATCTGGTCCAGCTCCAGCGTATAGCCAGCTTCGCGCGCCAGAATCAAAAGCTTGCGGGCGACGTCCATTCCAGAGAGGTCGTCACGCGGATCCGGCTCGGTGTAGCCCTTCTCCTTGGCCAGCTTGGTCGCGTCGGACAGGCTAAGCCCTTCGTCAAGCTTACCGAAGATAAACGACAGCGAGCCGGACAGGATACCGGAAAAACGCAACAGTTCATCGCCTGCGTTCAGCAGATTTTGCAGGTTTTCAATAACCGGCAGCCCCGCGCCGACGTTAGTATCGTACAGAAACTTGCGGTTGCCCGCACTGGCTGCCTGACGCAGCTGATGATAATAGTTCATCGAGCCGGTATTGGCCTTCTTGTTCGGCGTCACAACGTGGAAGCCGTCGGCCAGGAAGTCGGCATACTGTGAGGCCACCTCTTCGCTTGAGGTGCAGTCGACAATGACCGGATTGAGCAGATGATACTCCTTCACCAGGCGGATCAGTCGCCCGAGATTAAACGGCTCTTCTGCAGAGGCCAGCGCTTCACGCCAGTTTTCCAACGGGATGCCCAGCGTGCTGGTCACCATGCCGCGAGAGTTGGCGATGCCGCAAACGCGAAGGTCGATGTTTTTCTGCTTCAGCCACGGCTGCTGGCGCTGGATCTGATCCAGCAGCGCGCCGCCGACTCCGCCGACGCCAATGACGAAAACGTCCAGCACCTGGTTGGTTTCAAACAGCACCTGATGGCTGGCTCTGACCGCCGTGATCGCCGAGTCGTTGCTGACGACGGCGGAAATGGATCGCTCGGACGACCCTTGCGCAATGGCGACGATGTTGATATTCGCCCTGGCCAATGCGCTGAAAAAGCGTGCCGACATGCCGCGAAGCGTACGCATGTTGTCGCCGATAACCGAGATAATTGCCAGCCGCTCTACGACGTCCAGCGGATCCAGCAGGCCGTCTTTCAGCTCCAGATAGAACTCGTCTTCCAGCGCTCTTTGCGCATGCGCCAGCTCGCCCTGAGGAATACAGAAGCTGATGCTATATTCAGACGAAGACTGGGTGATCAGCACCACCGAAATGCCTGCGCGAGACATCACGGAAAACACGCGCGCCGCCATGCCGACCATGCCTTTCATTCCCGGGCCGGACACGTTTACCATCGCCATGTTGTTAAGGTTAGTAATGCCCTTGACCGGATAGCGGTCGTCGCCGCTTTCACGGCTAATCAGCGTCCCGGGGGCCTGAGGATTAGCGGTATTTTTTATCAGACAGGGAATTTGGAACTGGGCGATGGGAGCGATAGTGCGTGGGTGGAGGACTTTAGCGCCGAAATAGGATAGCTCCATCGCCTCCTGATAGGACATCGACTTAAGCAGCCTGGCGCTCGGTACCGATCTGGGATCACAGGTATAAACCCCGTCGACGTCGGTCCAGATCTCACAGCTGTCCGCGCGCAGGCAGGCGGCCAGCACCGCAGCGGAGTAGTCGGAACCGTTGCGTCCAAGCACGACAAGCTCGCCTTTCTCGTTACCCGCAGTAAAGCCGGCCATCAGGATGACGTGGTTTCCGGGGATCGCCATTTCCTTCAGGCGACGGCTGGACTCGGCGATATCGACGGTAGACTCCAGATAGTGGCCGTGCGCCAGCAGCATCGTCACCGGGTTGATAACCGTGACTTCATAGCCGCGAGCCTTAAATACGGCCTCCATGATGGCAATAGACAGCTTTTCACCGCGGCTAATGATCGAGGCGTTTACGCCGTCGGGACACTGGCCGAGTAGAGAGATACCGTGCAGCACGTGCTTTAGCTGAGCAAACTCCTGCTCGACCAAACGCTTGAGCTCGCCAGCCTCAAACCCAGGCTGGCTTTGCGCTAGGCCGCTCAGCAGTTCTGAAAAGATCTGTTCGGCGTCGCGCATGTTGGTGATGACGTCCTGACCGGCGACGGTTTTTTCAATCATCGCTACCAGGTGGTTGGTTATCTTTGCAGGAGCGGAAAGAACCGTAGCAACCTGGCCTTGACGCGCATTATTTTCGATGATGTCCGCTACGCGCATAAAGCGCTCGGAGTTTGCTACTGATGTACCGCCAAATTTCAGAACTCGCATTTTCGGCCTCTCCTGCCTGTTTAGTATTCGATTTTTTTACTGTGGCTTTTACCCTAGAAAAACCATTAAAAATCAGCCAAAAAAAAGCCCGCACTCGGTTCAACGGTGCGGGCTTTTTTAGATTCTCTTTACGCGTCAGCCCGCTCCGCTACCTGTGGTATCGGTTGTGGTGGTGGTAATAATAGCCAAGCTGATGCTGTACATAATATCGTTTATCTCTGTGATGTGTGCTTTAACTAGCGCCCTATATTGGTTAAAGCAAATGCTTACCAGAGTCAACTTTTTTTTCATTTTTCAACGAAAAAAGCCACTTATCTTAATGACTAGCGCGCTAAAATATCAATATATTACCGATAATAATCATACAATTAAGGATAAATACAATTATTTGTCCATAAAATTATCTTCATTTCAAATGATTACTAATTTATTTAACCAGTTAAATACGTTTTATTAGCATTATTTACTAGTTGGCTGCTGACAGGATTCAGTATCACTATGTTATTTAAATAATTATATTCCACTTTGCGGAAAATGTGGCTTATCGATTATGTGGCAAAAATGATAATGATATGTTAAAATAAAATCATTCTATAAACAAGAATGCAATAAACGGCTAACGGTACAAAAAGTACCAATTTCGCTATGAAAAACAGGGCTTATGTAGGAAAATCATGGCCCCAAAGCGAATGACACACGTTTTGAAATGAGAATAAAATGTGAGAAAAAGGTCAAAAAATAGCGATTCATATGCGCAAAATTTGTAGATTTTTCTCACAAATCGGCTAATGTGCTATAACTATTATTGACATATATCAACAAGCCCCAATTTTGTTGATTGGTAAAAGAGAGACTCCTGTTATATTACGCCGCATAAAACGGCTGCAGGCGATCGGTTTTAACAAATCACGGGTGTGTCAGGTAGTTACTTTTAGCCGAACCAGAGATTGTTGAAATTTGAAATATACCCTAAATAATTCAAGTTGAATGAAGGCGGCTTGAAGTATGACGGGAATAGCATTGGAGGGACTCGTCCCTTACTGTGTGCAGTGGTCTGGGTTAACGATCGCTATCGTACCCTGACGTTAATTCAGATCGCTGTAATATTACAATTTGATTTTGTTGGCAAACTTAGGTAACAGACATGCAAACCCCGCATATCCTGATCGTTGAAGACGAATTAGTAACTCGTAACACGTTAAAAAGCATTTTCGAGGCGGAAGGATACGTTGTCTTTGAAGCCAATGATGGTGCAGAAATGCATCGGATTTTGTCCGACCATAACATCAACCTGGTTATCATGGATATCAACCTACCCGGTAAAAACGGCCTGCTGTTAGCGAGGGAATTACGCGAACAGGCGGCGGTCGCCCTTATGTTCCTGACCGGCAGAGATAACGAAGTCGATAAGATCCTTGGTCTGGAAATTGGCGCTGACGACTATATCACTAAACCGTTTAACCCACGTGAACTGACCATCCGCGCAAGAAACCTGCTTTCTCGCACCATGAACCTTGGCGCGACCGGAAGCGAAGAGCGCCGGCAGGTAGAAAATTACCGCTTCAACGGTTGGACGCTGGACATCAACAGCCGTTCGCTGATTAATCCGGAAGGCGAGATGTTCAAGCTGCCGCGCAGCGAATTCCGTGCCATGCTGCACTTCTGCGAGAATCCGGGCAAAATCCAGTCTCGCGAAGAGCTGCTGAAGAAAATGACCGGCCGTGAGCTCAAGCCGCACGACCGTACGGTTGACGTAACCATTCGCCGCATCCGTAAGCATTTCGAATCCACGCCGGATACGCCGGAAATCATCGCGACGATCCACGGCGAAGGCTACCGTTTCTGCGGCGATCTGGAAGAATAAGCCGATTCGGCCATTGCCAACAAACGCTAAGAGCCTCCGCATTCGGAGGCTTTTTTATTTATCTCGAATGGCCTACTTCTCGCCCTGCGCCCAAGGGATGATCGGCACCGTGCTTAGCGCATTCTTCGGCGAACCGTCCACCAGCTTGTCGGAGTAAACCAGATAAACCAGCGTGTTGCGCTTATCGTCGTAGAAGCGTACGACCTGCATGGACTTAAATACGATAGACGTGCGCTTTTTAAACACCGTCTCGCCGTCAGCCTTGCGGCTTTTTATCTTATCGCTGAGCGCAATAGGACCAACCTGAATGCAGGAAAGCGCGCCGTCGGCGGTGTCCTCCGCAAGCCCAAGCCCTCCCTTGATGCCGCCAGTTTTCGCTCGGCTTAGATAGCAGGTTACGTTTGCAACGTCAGGATCGTCGAACGCTTCTATAACAATCTTATGATCCGGCCCTATCAATTTGAACACGGTGTCCACTGAGCCGATTTGCTCAGCGCTGGCGTAGCCAACGTAGGATAAAGCAAGCAGGCCCACGGCCAGAATCCCTTTCCTCATACGTTTCTCCGATAGATATGATGGTTGACGTTATTAGGAAAAATTATTTTCCAGATTTGAATAAAATCCTAAGCATCAGTATAGCAACACCTTGTTTCATGCCGGGTATTGCGTCAGCATCGCTAACTTGGTAAAAAGTGCTATTCCATATCGGCAACTGTGTCATTACCTAAATAGTTTCGGGAATAGCGACCTTCCCCCAAGCCGATCTGTCACTCTGTAGAACATGCTCTATATTATGAGGAAGTCTTTTTATGGAACAAGCCAGTATTATCCGCGATCTTTTGGACTGGCTGGAAAGTCATCTGGATCAACCTCTTGCACTGGATAACGTTGCAGCAAAGTCAGGTTACTCCAAATGGCACCTACAGAGAATGTTTAAAGACGTAACGGGTCAGGCCATCGGCGCCTACATCCGCGCCCGCCGCCTTTCAAAAGCGGCCGTAGCCCTTCGCCTGACGTCTCGCCCTATTCTGGACGTTGCCTTACAGTATCGCTTTGATTCCCAGCAGACGTTTACTCGCGCGTTCAAAAAGCAGTTTTCTCAAACGCCGGCATTCTATCGCCGTTCGGATACCTGGAGCGCCGTCGGCATTTGCCCGCCAATCAAGCTTTCGGGCAACAACCTGGTGCCGGTCGAATACGTCACTCAGCCGGAAAGGCGCCTGATCGGCATGACGCAGAGCTATACCTGTACGCTTGAAGACTTGATGAAATCCAGAGCGGAAATTCGCACTCAGTTCTGGAAACACTATTTGGGCGATCGACTGGTAGAAATTCCTCCCGTGCTTTACGGGCTGCACCATACTCAACCAAGCCAGGAAAAAGACGACGAGCAGGAGGTGTTCTACACGACCGCGCTTGAAGAACAGCACCTGCCGCCGAACGTTGAGGGCGAGCCGGTTATCATTCCTGAAGGAGAATACGCGCTGTTTCGCTACAACGGCGCGCCGGACGGCTTACAGCAGTTCATTCTCTCTCTTTACGGCACCTGCCTGCCGCTTTTGAAGCTAACCCGCCGCAAAGGGGCCGATATTGAGATCTTCTACCCTAAAAACTTGCGAGTCGTCGACAGAGAACCACCTTCAGTGATTACCGCTGCCTATATGATTCCGATCCAGCGCTAGCGCTGGATCTCATCAAGGCTATCTTCTACGAGGTGTTGGGTATCGCCGGCGAACTCGACTACCCACCCCGGCGCCAGCCACGGGCTGTTTTGGCTTTCCACCAGCGACAGCGAGCAGTTGCGCAGGCGCAGGCGCCGTTCGGCATAGGGCGGCAATCCAATCACGCAGCCAAGCAGGCTTCCTAGCGCGATACCGTGGCTGACCAGCAGCGGGCGGCTCCCCTGAGGTAGGCGGATACACTCATCCAGTGCGGACTTCATGCGTTCAGTAAGCTCGGTGAGAGATTCGCCCTGCGGGATTCGGCCAAGCGGATTTCCGTTCAGGATTTGCAGGCGATGCTGCTCCTCTTCGGCCGTCAGACTATCCACAAAGCGCTGCTCGAGGATCCCCATATTTAATTCACGAAGACGGGCGTCAAAAACCGGCTCAACGTTACAGAATTCGGCAATCAGGTTCGCCGTCTGTCGCGTGCGCCCGAGATCGCTTGCGATAATGTGCGTGATCCCTAAATGCTTCAGCCGCTTACCCGCCTGACGCGCCTGACGCACGCCCTGCGACGTAAGTGGGCTGTCGGTCTGGCCTTGAATTCTGCGAGCAACGTTCCATTCTGTCTCGCCATGTCGAATTAAGTATACCTGTGTCATGCCTCTTATCCGTTATACTGTGAAAATTGTCTTCTTACCGCTTCAAAAGTAATGAGTATGTACCACGTTATTGCAGCTACCACCAATCCAGCAAAAATTAATGCGATAGGCCTGGCCTTTACCGAACTGTTCGGCCCCGACAGCTATAGGCTTGAAAGCGTCGAGGTCGACAGCGGCGTGCCAAATCAGCCTATCGGCGACAAAGAGACGCGCACCGGAGCGCGCCACCGCGTGATGTCCGCCCGTCAGGTTCGCCCCGAAGCCGACTTTTGGATCGGCATTGAAGCCGGCATTGATGATGATATGACATTTGCCTGGATTGTCATCGAAAATAAGCTTTGCCGAGGCGAGGCCCGTTCAGCCAGCCTGAAGCTGCCGCCGATAGTGCTAAAAAGCCTGCAGGAAGGTAAAGAGCTGGGCGATGAAATGTCGCGGCTAAGCGGTATCGAAAACATTGGCCAACAGGGCGGAGCCATCGGCCTGTTCACCGGCGGAAAGCTGTCTCGCACCAGCGTTTATCACCAGGCGCTGCTGCTGGCCTTCGTTCCCTTCCATAATGATATCTATCAGGTATCGCTTGAGTAATGTGAAAAAACCGTCCGCACAGCGGACGGCCTGTCTCTTCGCTTTTATCTAACGGCCGGGAAGCAGCGTCTCTTCCAACCAGGCGCGAAACTCCGGCGCGGCGATTTTAAGGCTGTTCGAACCTCGAGTAATCGTTGCGATCCCCGCACCCAGCTCGCTTTTCAGCTCCCGTTGACTCATTTCGCCACGCATCAGCTCTTCTATAATCCTGACGCGCGTGCCCAGCGCTTCGCGTTCATCCGGCGTTAACAGCAACGTCAGCAAATCCTGCTGGTTACCCTTGGCAAACGACTTTTCCAACAGGTCGACGAACCCTTGCCATTCCTGCTGGCGCTGTGCCTGTGACATATTATGAACCTCTGCTAGTGAACCACATTGCTAGTACAATAGCATAAATGAGACTGAAAGACAGATTTTTACTCTTCCTTCATTGTCAGTACGCCCTGCTCCATTCTGCGTCGGTCATCACTATGCCCGGCTGGCTCATAAAGCTGCGATAAAACAGATCGTAGGCCAGCACGTTTTTAACGTAGCCCCGCGTTTCATTAAACGGAATGCTCTCTACAAAAGCCACAGCGTTAAGGCGGCCAGCGCTGTTATTAAGCCAGGCGCTAACCCGATTTGGCCCCGCGTTATAGGCCGCGGCCGCCAGTATGCGGTTCTGGCCGAACGTCTGGTAGGTATGCTCCAAGTAGGTGGTGCCCAATTGAATGTTGGTTTGCGGATCGAACAGCTGACTCACGTTACTGTAGGTGCTTATATCGTTCTGCTTCGCCGTATGCTTCGCGGTCGCGGGCATCAGCTGCATCAACCCACGAGCGCCTACCGGAGACTGCGCCTGAGGATTCCACGCGCTTTCCTGACGGGCAATCGCCATAGCGAAAGAAACGGATATGTCTTTATCGTTGGTTGAAGCCTTAAACAGCGTCGGATAGGCCAGCGGGAAGCGCTCCTGTAAGTGATCCCACAGCTTGGCGACGATGGTGGCCTGAACGCTCAGGTCAGCCCAGCCCTGATCGTAGGCATATCGGGCCAGCGCCTCCTGATCGGGCTTCGGCAGGCTTGAGATCAGATTGCTCCACTCGCTGCGGGCAAGGTTATCCATCCCCCAGTACATCAGCTCCCTCACACGGTTGACCTCTGGCCGCTGCGTTAGCGCCTTCGTCGGCTTCACTGCCGTTTCCAGCTTCACAACGTAGGGAACGCCAAGACGCTGCGCCGCCACCATGGGGTAAAAGCCGCGCTGGGTCATCAGATCGCGCAAAATAGCTTCGCCTTCGCTGCGCTTACCGCGCTCTATAAGCGCATCGGCACGCCAATAGCGCCATTCATCCTTCGCCGCGGTATCCGCCGACAGGCGATTAACCCACAGCGAGACGCCCTTTTTATCGCCTTCGCTAAGCGCAAGGCGAATGCGCCGCTCAATGAGATCCATGTCCTGACTGCGAGAAATGACGCCATCGCGCCAAACCGCCTGCTGAGCGCTGGCGGAGGTATTTATCAGCCGACCGGCGACGATCTCCTCTAACGCCTGTTTGCTCATCTTTTGCCGCTGGGCGATTTGCGGGATCATCGCCTGCGCCTTGTCGACGTCTTTCCGCGCCGCTCTGGCAAACGCCAGGCGCGTTTCCTCTCGGGTGAAATCAGTCGGGCCAAAATTACGGGCAAACGCGTCCACCGTCATGGGATCTTTTTGCAGTTTGTTGAGCCCTTCCGCTATCGATTTATAGCTGGCGGGGAGTTTTTTCGTCAATGCGCTTACCAGAGACGTATTATTTTCCCTGCTGGCCAGCCGAATGCGCTCCAGAACGCTTTCCGGCGTTTGCAGGCCCGCACTGCGCCAGGCGTCAAACAGCCCCTCACAGGAAGAAGGCAGCGATTTTCCACTTAGCCAGATAGCGCCAGCCTCTTTATACGCCTCTTGCTTAGCGCCGGTGGCCCACTTCGCATAGTAAAAGTTACAGCGAGCCGCGGTGGAGGTCGGCGCCTCCGTGACAAACTGCACGATGCCCTGCCAGTCCTGCCGACGCGCAAGCTCGTTAATAAAGTTGGTTTTCAGATTACGAGAAAGAGGCAGCGTCGGATAGCGCGTAATAAAGCCATTGGCCTGTTTAATCTCAAGCGCCGACAGATCCTGTGTCAGCTGGCGATACTCTAAATAGGGATAGAGCGGATATTCTCTGAGCGTAGGCAGCAGCCGGGCGACTTCATCCATCTGTTGTCCGTCCCAGGCGCTTTTAACCTGCTGATATCGCTCCCGCTGGGCGCTCAGCGAGTCCGCCCATGCGCTCTGCAGCGCCATCGCGGCCACCAGACCTACCGCTACGGAGCCATTTTTCATCAGTTTTTGCCAACTGTCCCTCATTACTACCCTCTCTTTCTTAACCGTTAAACGCGAATCAGTTAGGTCGTGCGTAAACGTATATAGTATAGGCTATCGCATACTCCATGTTTCGCTTTATCTGACGCAGGTTAGAGCGCTTTTTTATCATAGCGTTCAATGCGAAAGGCACTTTTACATTCGCTGCGGTTCCTCTTCTTCTAAGGTGTACCATAAGTTCGCGGATAAAATAGACTTCCCACCGGGAAGCGCTACAATAGGCGGCAATTCTGTACACCACTATTTTATTGGATACCAATAAGGCTATGGCACAATACGTCTATACCATGCACCGCGTTGGGAAGGTTGTTCCGCCCAAGCGGCATATACTAAAAAACATCTCCTTAAGCTTCTTCCCCGGCGCGAAAATCGGCGTACTCGGCCTTAACGGCGCGGGTAAATCTACGCTGCTGCGCATTATGGCCGGAATCGATACTGACATTGAAGGCGAAGCGCGTCCGCAGCCCGGCATCAAGGTCGGCTATCTGCCGCAAGAGCCGAAGCTTAATCCAGAGCAAACCGTACGCGAGGCGGTTGAAGAAGCGGTCAGCGAAGTGAAAAACGCCCTGACCCGTCTGGACGAAATTTACGCCGCCTACGCCGAGCCGGACGCCGACTTTGACAAGCTGGCCAAGCAGCAGGCCGAGATGGAAGCCATCATTCAGTCGCACGACGGCCACAACCTGGACAACCAGCTGGAGCGCGCCGCCGACGCGCTGCGCCTGCCGCAGTGGGATGCCACTATCGAACACCTTTCCGGCGGTGAGCGCCGCCGCGTCGCACTGTGCCGCCTGCTGCTGGAAAAGCCGGACATGCTGCTGCTCGACGAACCGACTAATCACCTTGACGCCGAATCCGTCGCTTGGCTGGAGCGATTCCTGCACGACTACGAAGGCACCGTGGTCGCTATTACCCACGACCGCTACTTCCTCGACAACGTCGCCGGCTGGATCCTGGAGCTGGACCGCGGCGAAGGCATTCCGTGGGAAGGCAACTACTCTTCCTGGCTCGAGCAAAAAGACCAGCGTCTTGCGCAGGAAGCTTCAGCTGAAGCCGCCCGCCGTAAGTCTATCGAGAAAGAATTGGAATGGGTCCGCCAAGGCGCTAAAGGCCGTCAGGCCAAGGGCAAGGCCCGCCTTGCCCGCTTTGAAGAACTTAACAGCGTCGAGTATCAAAAGCGTAACGAAACCAGCGAACTGTTTATTCCACCCGGACCTCGCTTAGGCGACAAGGTGCTGGAAGTGCAGAACCTGACTAAGTCCTACGGCGACCGGGTGCTTATCGACAACCTGTCGTTCTCTATTCCCAAAGGCGCTATCGTCGGGATCATCGGCCCCAACGGCGCGGGTAAATCCACGCTGTTTCGCATGATTAACGGCGCCGAACAGCCGGATTCCGGCACCATCACGCTTGGCGATACGGTAAAAATCGCCTCCGTGGACCAGTTCCGCGACGCGATGAACGACAAGAAAACGGTATGGGAAGAGGTTTCCGGCGGTTTGGACATCATGAAGATCGGTAACTTCGAACTTCCAAGCCGGGCCTACGTGGGGCGTTTCAACTTCAAGGGCACCGATCAGGGCAAGCGCGTCGGCGAGCTGTCCGGCGGTGAGCGCGGACGTCTGCACCTGGCCAAGCTGCTGCAAGTGGGCGGCAACATGCTGCTGCTCGACGAACCGACCAACGACCTTGACGTAGAAACGCTGCGCGCGCTGGAAAATGCCCTGCTGGAGTTCCCCGGCTGCGCAATGGTTATCTCGCACGACCGCTGGTTCCTTGACCGCATCGCGACCCACATTCTGGACTACGGCGATGAAGGCAAAGTGGAGTTCTTTGAAGGTAACTTTACCGAATACGAAGAGTGGAAGAAGCGCACTCTGGGCGCTGACGCCCTTGAACCTCACCGCATCAAGTACAAAAGAATGACAAAATAAGAGAAGCCCGCCGCATTTCTTTATTATGCCCCTGCCCGTCAGGGGCATTTTTTCTCCGGCTGTGCCACAATATGACAACAGTTTCCCCACGCCAAGGGCCGTTTATGCCGATAAACATTCTGCTTTTAGGCGCAACCGGACTTATCGGTAGCCATCTGCTGAAAATACTCACCGCCTCTGAAAACGTCGCGAACGTCTATGCGCCGACGCGCCGCCCTCTGCCCAGTACGGACAAGAAGGTCATAAATCCTTGCGGCAGCGATCTCAAAGCGCTTCTCGATGCGCTAGAGGCCCCGGTAAACGTCGCCTTCTGCTGTCTGGGTACTACCCAGAAAACGGCCGGCAGCAGAGCGGCATTTCGTCACGCCGACGTTACGTTACCGGTATATGGCGGCGCTACGGCGCTCAGATTGGGCGCGACTCACTATCTGGTCGTGAGCGCGCTGGGCGCTAACGCTAACTCATGGTTTTTCTACAACCGCACCAAAGGGGAAATGGAACAGCAGCTAATAGCTCAAGACTGGCCCCATTTAACCCTCGCTCGCCCCTCCATGCTGCTTGGCGAGCGCAAAGAACCAAGAACGACCGAGCTGCTGGCCGCTCCGCTGTTTCACTACTTTCCGGGCAAGTGGAAGTCCATTCCGGCAGGCGACGTCGCTAAAGCGCTTTGGCTTCAGGCACGTTCTTCATCGCCGGATGCCCTGACGATAATCGAATCGGACGCCCTGCGGGCCATCGCCGAACGCTGACGCAAAGCCTCGCTCAATAGGTTTCAGCGGGTTATCGAATGCGCGGCCACCAGAGGATGGCTCAAAATCATCTCTATCAGGCGTTCCAGCGCGGAGGTATTGAGCTTACGTTCCGGATACACCAAATACAGCTCGTTGCTTTGCGCCTGCCAGTCTTCCAAAACGGGAACCAGCGTTCCCTGCTCTATCGCTTCTGTCGCTAAAAAGGACGGCAGCAGCGCGATTCCTCCGCCGGAAATAGCGCACTGGCGCGCGTACAGCAGGTTGTCCGTCACGTGGCGAGAGGAGGCCGACCAAAGAAAAACCGACTTTCCTTTTCTCAGCGTACACTCTGACCACGCCCGATGCGTGATGCATCGATGCCGCTCCAACTCTGACGGATGCGCAATCTCCGCCTCGGTCGACAGGTAGCCGGGAGAAGCAACCAGACGGCGGGGATAGTTCCCTAAGAATCGCCCAATCAGGTTCGAGTCTTTCGGCTTTCCGGTTCTGATACCGATATCAAACCCGGCGGCAACCAGATCGGTCACGACATCAGAGACGTAAACCTCAACGGAGACCTCGGGATAGCGAGCTTGAAAATCCACCACGATTGGCGCCAGCAGCGTGACGGCCAACCCGGCCGGCGCAGTGATCCGCACGCGCCCGCTCACGGACGACTTCAGCTCCTCGACGGCCCGTTCGGCCCGTTCTGCAGCCTGCAGCATTTCACGACAGTGGATTAAATAGCGCTCCCCGGCAAACGTCAGGCTAAGCTGCCGAGTCGTCCTCATCAACAGGCGCAGCCCCAGCTGTTGTTCCAGATGGCTAATACGCTGGCTCACGCTGGACTTGGGCAGCCCCACGCGCTTGGCTGCTACCGTAAAACTTCCCGCCTCTACAACAACGGTAAACAGCGCCATATCCTGTAGTTGTTTAAACACAATTGTTCTCATTTAATGAACATTAAGTTCTTATAATAGCATCTTATCACACCCCATCTGGGCGGATAGACTGAGAAACATCGTCATTACGCTAAGGAATTACGCTATGTCCAGATTCGCTATCGCTGTCGATCCTAAAAATCCTCAGCAATTTATTCGCATTGACCAGCCGGAGCTTTCTCCCGGTCCTTTAGACCTGCTGGTTGAAATTAAAGCCATCGCCATGAACCCGGTCGATACCAAAGTCCATGCGGGATTGAAAAAAAATGGGCTGCCTCAGCCGCGCATTCTCGGCTGGGACGCTGCGGGCGTCGTTATCGGCGTCGGTTCACAGGTTCAAAACTTTACCGTGGGGGATGAAGTCTGGTACGCCGGCGACATCACCAAACCGGGCTGCAACGCGACGCATCAGCTGATTGACTCCCGGCTGGTGGCCCGCAAGCCGTCTTCCTTGAGCTGGGCGGAAGCGGCAGCCGTTCCGCTCACGGCGCTCACCGCTTGGGAAGGGCTGTTCGAACATCTGAAAATTCAGGACGCCGGCGCAGACAAAACGCTGCTCATCATCGGCGGTGCGGGCGGCGTTGGTTCACTGGCAATTCCGCTGGCGGCGCTTAAAAGTAAAGTCCGCATCGTGGCGACCGCTTCGCGCCCTGAATCCGCTCAGTGGTGCCTTGAGCGCGGCGCTTCGCTCACGGTCGACTACCGCGACCTGAAGCAAAATCTGCTCAGCCACGGCATTAAGCAGGTGGACTATATTTTCTGCCTGAACGACACCGACGCCTACTGGAACGCCATGGGCGACATCATTGCTCCCTTTGGCCACATTTGCTCTATCGTCGAAAGCCACAAGCCGCTAGAGCAGTCGCTCATCCGCTCTAAGGGCGTCGCGCTACATTGGGAGCTGATGTTCACCCGCAGCATGTACCAGACGCCGGATATGGCGGAGCAGGGACGGATCCTGGAGCGCGTCGCCGCACTGATTGACGAAGACAAGCTAAAGGGAAGCCTAAGTACGACGCTGCACGGCCTGAGCGTTGACAGCATTACGCAGGCGCACCAAAAGCAGCTTGAAGGGACAACCATCGGCAAGACGGTTATTGTCTATTAAGTTGGGCGCTTCTCTCCGGCCGACTGCGGCCCGAGAGAAGCGAAGCATCGCTCTACAGATCTTCCAAAACGGATAGCGCGTCAGAAAGCTTCTTCACACCGAAAACCTGCATATTGGGAATCGCCTTCTTCGGTGCGTTGGCAAACGGCACGATGGCGCGCTTAAAGCCGTGCTTGGCCGCCTCGATGATTCTTTCCTGCCCGCTGGGGACCGGGCGAATTTCCCCCGCCAGCCCTACTTCGCCAAATACCACCAGATCCTCCGGCAGCGGGCGGTCGCGCAGGCTGGAAACCAGTGACAGCAACAGCGCAAGGTCGGCGCTGGTCTCCATCACCTTTACGCCGCCAACGACGTTGACGAACACGTCCTGATCCGCCATTTGTAGGCCGCCGTGGCGATGCAGCACCGCTAGCAGCAGCGCCAGTCTGTTCTGTTCAAGGCCTACCGCTACCCGCCTTGGGTTCGACAGCATCGAGTGGTCTACCAGCGCCTGGATCTCAACCAGCAGGGGGCGAGAGCCTTCCCACAGCACCATCACCGAACTGCCGGAAGTGATCTCTTCGCCGCGGCTTAAAAAAATGGCCGACGGGTTGTTGATCTCTTTTAGCCCCTGTTCCGTCATGGCGAAGACGCCCAGCTCGTTCACCGCACCGAAACGGTTTTTGTGGCTGCGCAGCGTTCTGAAGCGGGAATCGGCGTCGCCGTCCAACAGTACGGAGCAGTCGATGCAGTGTTCCAAAACCTTGGGGCCGGCCAAAGAGCCGTCTTTCGTCACGTGCCCTACCATAATGATGGCTACGCCCTTGGTTTTGGCAAAACGCGTCAAATAGGCCGCCGTTTCCCGCACTTGCGCAACGCTGCCGGGAGAGGACTGCACGTCGGCCATGTGCATGACCTGTATGGAGTCGATGACCATGATCTTAGGCTGCTCTTGCTCGGCAATCAGGCAAATCTGCTCAATGCTGGTTTCAGACAGCATTTGAAGGTGCTCGGTGGGAAGCCCCAGGCGATGCGCCCTCATGGCAACCTGCTGTAGCGACTCTTCGCCGGTAACGTACAGCGTTTTCATCTGCCCGGCCAGTTTGCACATGGTCTGCAACAGCAGCGTACTTTTACCCGCGCCGGGATTGCCGCCGATAAGGATCGCGCTGCCCGGCACTACGCCGCCGCCGAGAACGCGGTCAAACTCCTTAAAGCCGGTAGAAAAACGAGGAAGCGCCTCCAGACTTATCTCTGACAGCTTCTGAACCTTAGAAGCGCCGGAATCTCCCGCATAGCCCGAGAAGCGGTCAAGTCGGGCCGACGCAGCGGCGGCCAGGCGGATCTCGGTAATGCTGTTCCAGGCCTGACAGGCGCTGCACTGCCCCTGCCAGCGCGGATAGTCCGCTCCGCATTCATTACAGACGAACGCGCGTTTAACCGGCTTTGCCATGACGACTCCCCATTAACTCAACGTCTCCTAACAGTGCTGTGTAACAAAAAAGCCAACTCTATTTACCTTCATGGTTTAAGCTGGAGGAAAGAATGCAGAGTACCCCAAGCAGGTTCGCCATACGAATCGCCACCTTGGATTTGGAATACACCTTCGGCTTTGCGTGATAGGCAATGCCCAATCCAGCCACCTTGATCATTTTCAGATCGTTCGCGCCGTCGCCGATAGCTACCGTTTGGCTCATGGGAATGGACAACTCTTCCGCCAGTTGTTGAAGCTTTTGCGCTTTAAATTTGGCGTCAACGATAGGCCCTACTACCTTACCGGTCAATTTACCCTGCTTTATACCGAGCTGGTTGGCCGATACGGAAATCAAATCCAGGCGCTCGCGCAGATAGTCGGCAAAGTAAGTAAATCCGCCGGAAACTATAGCAACCTGCCAACCGGCCTCGTGCAGACGCTCAACCAGCGTCGTCAGGCCCGGCATCAGGGGTAAACGCTCCCTTACCGAGTCAAGAATAGCGGCATCCGCATCCTTTAAGGTCGCCACCCTCTGACGCAGGCTGGCGGCGAAATCCAATTCTCCACGCATTGCCCGCTCGGTAACTTCAGCAACCTGTTCTCCCACGCCGGCCAGACGGGCGATTTCGTCAATACACTCAATCTCAATCGCCGTAGAATCCATGTCCATCACTAAAAGTCCAGGGGAGCGCAATGAGGGTAAATTCCCCATCTGCGCGACGTCCAGCCGATGCTCTTCCGCAATTTTTTTCGCCTTCACTGAAAGCACGCCGGCCAGGCGAACAACCCGGTATTCTTCCACGCTCCAAGCGGACACCACAACCAACGGCTCGTTCAGTCGACGCTGAAACTGGGAAAGCCGTTGCTTGTCCAATCCTTCCCCGTACAATAGCCAACCCGTGTGGCCGGCCCAGTAGTCAAGCGGCATAACCTCATCGCCGCTAAGCGACAGCGGTAGCCCGGGCCAGCAATCAATCTCCGCGGGCAAATCGCTATAGGTCAGACTAATAGGCATATAACAAACTCCTTCAAAAGACGGGGCAAATCGGCTAAATCACTTTTAGCCAGCAAACAGCGTTCAAAACTATCCTAACTAATAGAGTTCTGGCAACATAAAACATCTTCTACATATAGGGTGACGGCATGTCCAAGCGGCTTAAGATAAAATTTCAACTGCATCGGATCGTTATCGTTCTGTTTTGCCTGGCGTTGTTGGCCGCCCTTATGCAAGGAATCACCTATTTCAGCCTAAACGGTCAGGCGACACAAGCAAAACAGGCTCAGGCGCTGGCCAGAACGCTGGCTAAGCAGGTTACGTTCTCTCTTGTTTCTATGATGGATGAACCAACGGAAGAAAGCGATGAGCCGCAGATCCGCGCCATTTTACGGCACGTAACTGAAAATAGCCGCGTACTTGACGCCTCCGTTTATCGCGTCGGCGGCGCGCTTATCGCACAGGAAGGCGAGCAAACCGGCGCTCGCGAACGCTTGGCTATAGATAATAAAGGTTCAGTTAAACCGGAAAATCAGCAGATTGTGGAAATGATTGAGGGTAAAGACGGCCCCTTGGGTTTCGTTCGTCTGACTCTCGATACCCACGTATCTAAAGCAGAGACGGCGGAACAAAAAAAAGCGACCAATATGCTTCGGCTAATGCTCGTGCTGGCGGCAGCCGTTGGCTTTATACTGGCTCGAGCGCTGCTGGCCCGCAGGCTGGAGGATAAATCAACGGCCGCTCCGGCTCATCCCGAAAGCACATCGACAGAATCGAACAACCCGACGCAGCCGAAAAAGAAGCGCCCCCATAAGAAAAAACCCTATCGCTGACCGGGCCAGAAAAGAGCTAATGAGTTTAAATAGATCTGTTGGGCTATCTGCTCAGGCGGCTCTTCTCTCAGCAGGCAAAGCTGTTCAAAGACCTGCACTATCCGTTCCGGCCGATTAGGCTGCCCCTGAAATCCGGCCAGCGGCATATCTGGCGCATCGGTTTCCAACACAAGCCTCTCCAAAGGGAGCTTAGCGATAGCGCGCCGAGTTTTTTGCGCTCGCTCATAGGTAATAACGCCGCCGACGCCGATAAAATAGCCCAGCTTAATAAACGCCTGCGCCTGAGAAAGGCTGCCGGAGAACCCGTGAATAACGCCCGTTCTGCTCTGATTTGCTTCACGAAGCAGCTTGGCCAGACGATCATGAGTCCGCCGAGAGTGCAAAATGACGGGAAGATTGAATCGTTCTGCCAGCCTTAGCTGCTCGATAAGCAACTGCTCCTGGCGCGCCAGCTGCGGAGTTTCCATATAGTCGTCCAGCCCAATCTCCCCTACAGCAACAATGCGATGGTTTTTCTCAGAGAGGTATCGTTCCAATTCATCCACATCACTATTTTTGTGGCGGTCGATATAGAGCGGATGCAGGCCCAGTGCGCCATAAACGGAAGAAAAACGCCCGATAAGCCGCGTAATGTCATCGAACCTGTCTCGGGTTACTGCAGGGACAATCAGGCGCTCAACGCCGCTGTGCCCAGCCAGTTGAAGGCTTTCTTCCTCATGCTCCAGAAAAGGGGGAAAATCAAAATGGCAGTGAGTATCTATAAAAGCGGCTTTCACTCGCACTCCTCTGAAAATCAAAGCTGTCTATATCCGATCTGTCGTTGACTATAGCAGAGAGCGAGCTGCAGGCTGGAGGAAATGTGTACTTGCGAATAGTAAAGAAAGGTCACGATCGCTAAAAAACGACCGTGAAAGAAAAAATAGATAACCGTTAGTGCCTGACCTTGGTTTCCAGGTCAAGTCGCTTCTGTTCTTTGCCGTAGTCTTCCTGCAACAGGCCAGAAAGCCAGTCGCTGTTTCCAGCAAAGTATTCGTTTTCCATACCGGCAAATTCCGCCCACCATTCTCTAAAGCTGCCTTTCCACTGCTTTAGCCTACCTAGAATAATATCGCTATTCATCATGATGGCCTCCTCTGTTAGTCGGTAGCGGGTAAAGCTGTCGCTTTACCCTATTACTAGCTCTACGGTTTAATTTCTATGTCATTTTTTACGCTTTTCACGCCGTTCACCTCAGCGGCGACGCGTTCTGCCTGAGCACGCTGTTTTTCAGTTTTTACCGTACCGCTTAACAGTACCGTGCCTTCGCTGGTCTGTACCTTAACGGTGCGGGAGGGAACTATGCTGTCAGCCAACAGTTTTGCCTTAACTTCACTGGTAATGGCCGTGTCGTCCACATAAGCCCCAACCGAGCTTCCTTTGCCCTGTTGTACCTGAAGTTTATTACTAACAGATTTCACGCCTTCAACCTGCTTAGCTATGTTCTCTGCCTGAGCGCGCTGCGCCTCACTGCCGACAAAGCCTCTCAACGTTACGGCGCCAGCGCTGGTTTTAACTGAAATATCGGTGGATTGAATGGCCTTATCGTCTAACAGTGCGCTCTTTACCTTCGCTGTAATCGTACTGTCGTCCATAAAGCCGTCGACTTTCTTCATTGACTTGTCAATTTCTGTTCCGGCCTTATCTACCGAGCTTTCAATAGAAGTACCAAGCCCCTTAACCGCATTCTCCGTTTTAGCAGCAACGGTCTCTTCGGCAAGTGCGGCACCGCTGCCAAGCAAAGCAGCCAACACAACGGCCGTAGTGGAGCGAACAAGAAAAGTATTATTCATTGATAACCACCTCTATAGATAAAGTTGTTTAGCAATGTCTGGCGACTCGTCCCTGTTGAATATCATTGCAGTAAAGATCTTTCCGTAAAGTGCATCTTGCAAGTATTGGGCCACATTCATAATTCATTAATTATTCAATAGGTTATTAGAATCACCGTTTCTTATATTTGAGATAGCGTCTCTTATTGACGACATTATGCAAATTAAAAGAAACATTTCGGCAACAAACAAAATAACGTATTGAATTAACTAATAATTAACTGTCACCAATTGGCAACAGCCCACGATGAACACCATTATCCCCATGCAGAAATGCCAGACAGGTACTTTTTAACTATAGGATAAACGCGGGTAAAGTGTTGTATAGATCACAAAAAAAACGTCACTGAACTTATAGTTCTTATCGTAACTAATAAGAAAGTATGAAGGGAAAGATAAACGCAAAAAGGCCACTCTTTCGAGTGGCCTCTTCTAATTAAAAGCCTGGCAGTTCCCTACTCTCGCATGGGGAAGCCCCACACTACCATCGGCGCTACGGCGTTTCACTTCTGAGTTCGGCATGGGGTCAGGTGGGACCACCGCGCTGTCGCCGCCAGGCATATTCTGTTTTACTCCGCCGCTTCCGTATTCATCATACTTCCGCCACAGAGCTCCAATCCACAAACAAGCTAAATAACTCTTCGTCTCTAAAACGCCTTCGGCGTTGTAAGGTTAAGCCTCACGGTTCATTAGTACTGGTTAGCTCAATACATCGCTGCACTTACACACCCAGCCTATCTACGTCATCGTCTTTAACGTTCCTTTAGGGAACTCAAAGCCCCAGGGAAGACTCATCTTGGGGCAAGTTTCGCGCTTAGATGCTTTCAGCGCTTATCTTTTCCGCACGTAGCTACCGGGCAATGCAATTGGCATCACAACCCGTACACCAGCGGTGCGTTCACTCCGGTCCTCTCGTACTAGGAGCAACCC
>NZ_KE392226.1:0-13037 GCF_000439085.1 Leminorella grimontii ATCC 33999 = DSM 5078
CCGTTAATCGTCGGCGTGGTGTCGCTGGTGGTAGCGCCGCCAACCGCGTCGGTGATGGTCGGCGCGTCCGGGGCGAGAGTGTCTACCGTGAGGTCAAAAGTCGTCGAGGCCGGGCTTTCGTTGCCCGCCGCGTCGGTAGCGGTAGCGGTCAGCGTATGGTCGCCTTCATCCAGCGGTTCGTCCGGGGTGAAGTGCCAGTCGCCGCTGTCATCGGCGGTGGTGCTGCCGATAGGGTTGTCCTCGCCGTCGTAAACGGTGACGACAGCACCAGCTTCGGCCTTGCCGTTAATCGTCGGCGTGGTGTCGCTGGTGGTGGCGCCGCCGACCGCGTCGGTGATGGTTGGCGCGTCGGGAGCGACGGTATCGACTACGATGGTAATCGGTGCGGAGGTTCCCCCGGTACCGTTAACGTTGGTTGCACTGACGGTAAAAGCGTGCGGGCCGTCGAGCAGTTCGTCCGTCAGGACGATCGTCCATTCGCCTTCGCCATTCACCAAGACCGTATCAAGGATCTCATCGTTGTCATAAAGCGTCACCGTCGATCCCGCTTCGCCCTTGCCGCGGATTTCTGGCAGCCGATCGTCAGTGCTTTGCCCGTCGTTCAGGTTGCCCGTATGGATGCCGACGCTGTCGATAATGTCGGTAATTTCAGGGACGTCCGGCAGGCCGGTAGTTGGCGCGGTAATGTTTATGTTATCGCTAAAGTTTCCTGCGTCGTCACGGGCTAGTACGACCAGCGTTTCACCGTTGGTTTGCGCAGGAGCAATCGTGACGCTGAAGCTGCCGCCTTCGCCGACGAGGCCAGAACCTAACGGGTTGCCGCCTGCGTCCCTCACGACGATGGTGCTGCCGGGGTCCGCCGTTCCGGTCAGCGTGGTGCCATTGTCGGAAACCTGTAGATCGGAAGGTTCGCTCGGAGGCGTGGTATCCAGAATGATGGTTGTCGTCTCCGACCGGTCGCCGACGTTGCCGACGGCGTCCGTGGCGGTAAAGTTCAGTCGATTTTCACCCTCTTTTAGCGGCGCGCCCAACTCCGGCTGCCAGCTCCAGGCGCCAAACTCGTCCGCAGTGACGGTGCCCTGCGAGATGTCGTTAACGTAGATAGTAATGGTACTACCGGCTTCTGCCGTGCCGCTAACTACCGGACGCGGATCGTCGGTAGACTGGCCGTCTTCCAACGGGCCGGTGAAAATGCCGATGGCGTCGTTGATTTCTGTGATGACGGGGGCATCGGGCGCGATGCTGTCTACCGTGAAGGCCACGGCGTTCGACGCCGAGCTTTCGTTGCCGGCGGCGTCGGTAGCGGTAGCGGTCAGCGAGTGCCCGCCTTCGCCCAGCGGTTCGTCCAGCGTGAAGTGCCAGTCGCCGCTGTCATCGGCGGTGGTGCTGCCGATCGGGTTATCTTCGCCGTCGAAGATGGTGACCACCGCACCGGCTTCTGCCTTGCCGCTAATCGTTGGTGTCGTATCGCTGATAGTGCTACCGCCGACCGTGTCGGTAATGGTCGGCGCGTCGGGCGCGACGGTGTCTACCGTGAGGTCAAAGGCGATCGACGTCGGACTTTCGTTGCCCGCCGTATCGGTGGCGATGGCGGTTAGCGTATGGTCGCCTTCGCCCAGCGGTTCGTCCGGCGTGAAGTGCCAGTCGCCGTTGTCATCGGCGGTGGTGCTGCCGATCGGGTTGTCTTCGCCGTCGAAGATGGTGACCACCGCGCCCGCTTCGGCCTTGCCGTTAAGGGTCGGCGTGGTGTCGCTGGTAGTTGCGCCGCCGACCGCGTCGGTGATGGTTGGGGCATCCGGAGCGAGGGTGTCTACCGTCAGATCGAAAGTCGTCGAGGCCGGGCTTTCGTTACCCGCGGCGTCGGTGGCGGTAGCGGTCAGCGTATGGTCGCCTTCGTCCAGCGGTTCGTCCGGGGTGAAGTGCCAGTCGCCGCTGTCATCGGCGGTGGTGCTGCCGATAGGGTTGTCCTCGCCGTCGTAAATCGTGACCACTGCGCCCGCTTCGGCCTTGCCGTTAAGGGTGGGCGTGGTGTCGCTGGTGGTGGCGCCGCCGACCGCGTCGGTGATGGTTGGGGCGTCGGGGGCGACGGTGTCTACCGTTAGGTTAAAGGGCGTTGAGGTCAGGCTCTCGTTGCCTTCGGCATCGGTGGCGATGGCGGTTAGCGCGTGCTCGCCTTCGCCCAGCGGTTCGTCCGGAGTGAAGTGCCAGTCGCCGCTGTCATCGGCGGTGGTGCTGCCGATCGGGTTGTCTTCGCCGTCGTAGATAGTGACGATAGCGCCCGCTTCGGCGCGGCCGCTCAGCGTCGGCGCCGTGTCGTTGATGGCTTGTCCATCGGCGATGGGGCCGGTTGCAGGAAGGGCGTTGTCGACAATAGCGGTGATGGTCGGCGTGGCGATTTGTTGGGCGCTAGGAACCAGCGCGACGGTAGGGAGGCTGAGGTTGCCCGCCGGGTCGACGGCGCTTAGGGCCAGCGTTTCTCCCGCGCTGCGCGTTGAGGTCAACGTAATGCTAAAGCTGCCGCTTTCATTGGCCGTCGCGCTGCCAATTACGTTGCCGCCAGCGTCCTTGACGGTAACGATCGCATGGGGCTCCGACTCACCCGTGACCGTCGTACCGTCGTTTGACACGTTAAGATTAGAAATCGTTGGCAAAACGGTGTCGACGACGATCGTCACGGCGCTGGAAGCGACGCCGGTGTTTCCCGCCGGGTCGGTTGCCGTAACGGTGAAAGTGTGGCTGCCTTCGGGCAGCGGGCCGTTCGGCCTGAAGCTCCAGCTGCCGTCTGCGGCCACCGTCGTGGAGCCGATGGCCGCATTGCCGTCATAAATCGTGATGGTCGCACCTGCCTCACCGGTACCGTTAAGCGTCGGGCGGCTGTCGTTCGTAGACTGAGCGTTGGCAACGGTCCCCGTAACGGGGCTGACCCCGTCAACAATGCTGGTAATCACTGGCGCCAGGGGAGGCGTGGAGTCCGGCGCCGTGACGTTGGCCGACGGGCCGGTATTGCCTGCCGCGTCGGTAGCGTTGGCGGTCAGCGTTTCGCCGTTGGTCTGTGGGGTATTGAGGTCGATGGTGAATTGGCCGTCGTCTCCCGTCGTGCCTGTGCCTATTACGTTGCCGTCGGCGTCGCGAACGGTGACGGAGCTGCCGGGCTCCGCCGTGCCTGAAACGGTTTTTCCATCGACGGAAATAACCAGATTGCCCGGTGCTCCGGGGGGAGTAGTGTCTTTGGTTTCTTCGTCGTTGTTGGGGGGCGTCGCGCTGCCGCTGTCATTGTCGCTTCCACCGCCTCCGCCACCTCCACCCGAAGAGCCCAGCGCGATGGCGCCGCCGACGGCGGCTAGCCCACCCAGAACCCAGGGCCAGACTGCGCCGCCCATATGGTCTGACGTTTCTGCGCCTGCGATAAGCTCATCAACGCTGGAAATAGGTTCAAAGTGAATGCCGGTTGACGGTTCTTCAAGCCACCACAGCGCACCCTGGCTGTCTTCCAATACCAGCTGGCTCGTTCCTTTCTCATCGGCGACAAAGAAGTTGGCGATAGTGATTTTCTCACCGGAGTGGAGCGTGATGACAAGGTTGTTATCGACGCGAGTTAGCGCGGCGATGTCCTCTTTTTGCGCGTGAAGCACGATGACGGAGGAACCGTTCAGGCTGATGCTGCTGGTGTTAACGCTGGTCGTAGCGCCGGTTGCTTTGGAGATAACGGATATTGGGTTCATTGAGTATCACTCTTGACTGGTTTATGCAGTGGGTGCATTGATTGTTATTACCCCGCTCGTAACTCCATTCACATGATGTAGCCGTATTTACTTATCCCGCTGATTTTTTAAGACAAAAGAATATCGGCCATGGCTGACGACGGCGTTCCAAAAAATAGTATGAAAGTATTAGTGGGATGACTGATTATGATATAGACGCAAAGGAAAGAAAGCGCAAATGAATATTGGTTAAAATACTGTTTTGGTAGTGTTGTAATAGACGTGTTTTTGGGTGTGTAAGTGTGTTTTATTTTTCATTTTTTTGTTTTTTTTATAGGGTTTTTTAGAATAAATATATAGACGGTCGTCTTGTTTTTTCTTATTTAATAGGGTTGGATACAAAGCTGGTATTTAAATGGAGCGCCTCTTCTTCTCTCTTGATGGGGCGAAAAATGCGGTGGCTGAGCCTATCTCTCTTCCCTTGATGCTTATTTTTTCTATAACGTGTTGTTATGGTTTCTTAAATTTAACCTATCCCATTTTATTTTATAGCGTCTAAAGAAAAATTATAAACTATCCCTGCAGTGTGTATTGGTATTAAGGTGGATAATAATGCTTATTGTGGGGTTGTGGTTTATTTTACTTTCCTGTTTGTTTTTCAATAGAGCACCTTCTTTATTTTTATTATTGAGATGACTATCTTGCTATTTCCATTTTTCGCTCTTGATAGTAAATAGTTTTACTGTCTTATTCTCCTCTGGATAGGGCGTTTTTTGAATGGGTTTGCTGGTGTGAAGGGAGAAGTACCTCATCGACGAATGTCAGCCTGAGCCGGGGGTGAGATGGAGTTCGCACAAGGTTCGATGACTCTCAATGAAGCGGCAAGGCGACGGGCTATTTGTACTACAAAATAAAATAATTTTTAAAATTAAGCGGTTAATTTAATACCTATAACTTAATGATTTACTAATCGCATAAATGCTTATCTGGCTAACATTCATATGTCTAATTCACTTATATGCCTTATGGCTAATTATTGCATTTGCAACATATTTAATTTTTTTATTGTGATTTATATTTTATTGTAAATCAATTAATTAGTAATGTATTTCATTATTTAAAACGCTTTAATTTTATTGTTTTATTATTTTGATGTGTACTTAAAGCGTTTTATTGCTGTAGAATAGTTTCTGTGAGTTATTGTCGTTGCCAAGGATAAAGGTGAATCATTTTGAAAACACAGGGAAAGTTTAAGACAAACGCATTCAGAAAGAATCTTATTCTTGTCAGCATGCTGCCCGCGCTGGCCTCTTTTTCCGTTTCTGCGGATTCATACTGGACTAACGCCGTCGGCAATAATCAGTTTTTAGACGCTAATAACTGGGATACGCTAACCCCCCCTTCACTGGCTGACGGCGACCTCTATTTACATAACAGCGGCGGTCAGACCGTTGAGTTCGAGCTTGCCTCTACTTACCCTGACTTCACGTCCGGCGACGGCCGTTTCTACATTGGTCACGGCGTCGGCAATGATGCACGCCTGAAGTTTATTTCAACGACGGATAACGCCTATTACGCTCGCGCCTATCTTTATGGCGATATGGTCGTGGGCGCTGACGAAGGGCGTGGGCTGGTTGAGTATAGCCACGGTAAGTTCGATGGCTCCTTTTACGGCGTCGACGTTACCACGCTGACGATTGGTTCTGGCCTTAACAGTATGGGAACCGTTTCTCTGTTCGGTCAGGGAAAAACGACCACTGAACAGACGATGTCCAACAGCACGCTGGAAGCGCAGGAAATGCGCATCGGCGTTGACGGCGGCAGCGGCGTATTGAACGTCGACGGCAGCAGCATTGTCATCGACAGGCACTCTTCGGGCAATTATACGACGGCGTTCTCGTTGGGAGACGGCCTGAACAGCCAGGGAACGATGAACGTACTGTCCGGCGGTAAGGCGCTGGTCTCTTCCTCTTTGGGGTATTCTCCCTATACCGAACCCTCCGCCGTGATTGGCGTCAATCAGGGGCGCGGCGCGTTAAACATTTCCGGCTCCATGAGCAGCGACGCCGGAACGGGCAAAAGCCGAGCCTATTTCGGCCAGGGGCTGTACGTCGGCCACGGGGCGGACAGCGTCGGCGCCGTTCAGGTCACCGACGGCGGCCGCCTGGCGACGATGGGAACCGTCGGCGACCCGAGCGCGATAGGCGCCTACGTTGGCGTTAACGGCGGAACCGGCTCGGTGCTGGTTTCCGGCGAGGGCAGCGAGTGGCTGGTCTCCGGCGGGACCTCCATCCACAATACGGATAACCGCCTCGGCCACCTGTCGATCGGTGAAAGTGGTACCGGTAGTCTGACGTTGGCAAACGGCGGGCGGGTTTCCGTCGGCTGGATTGACTACCTTTATGACTACGATCCCGAAACCTATGCCTCTTACTACGACATCGCCTTTGATAGCGCCCGGCTGGGCGACCTGTATCTGGGGAATCAGGCGGACGGCGTCGGCACGCTGAATATCGGCGGCGCTGAAAACGGCTCGGCTCAGGCGGTAGGAACCGTTGAGGCTAACAGCATCGTAATGGGCGCGGGCAACGGCACGCTGGTATTTAACCATACCGACAGCAGCGGCCTGTACCAGTTTGACCTCGACGTCGTCAGCAGCGCGCAGGGGCAGGGCACGATTAAGCAGGTGAACGGCGTGACCGTTTTTAATACGGATCGCAGCGCCTTTACCGGCAAAACGCTGATTAGCGGCGGCACGCTGGAAGTTAACAACGTTCTGGGCGGTACGGTATCCGTTTCCGGCAGCGGCACGCTGGCCGGCATCGGTTCCGTCGGTTCGACGACCGTTGAGCGCGGGGGGGCGATTTCTCCGGGCGCGTTCAATACCGTTACGCCTGAAACGCTCACTGTCGCAGGCGATCTCACCATGACGTCGGGAGCGATTTACGTCACTAACCTGACGACCGACCTCGACTATTCAACGCAGAATGCCGACGGCGAAACGGTAAATACCTATCGCTCGGATCGTATTCAGGTTGACGGCCTCGCCACGCTTGGCGGCGCGAACGTGCTTGCCGTCGCGGGCGGTGATCAGGTGCTGTACGTGCCTAACAGCCGCTGGCATATTCTTAGCGCAACGGGCGGCGTGAGCGGCGAGTTCGGTACGCTTACCGCGCGGCCCTACGTCGATATGGACTATGAATACGATGCGAATAACGCCTATCTGGTAGTGACGCGCAATGAGCAGGACATCTGCATGGACGGCATGACCTCAAACGAGTGTAGCGTCGGCGGCGGCGTCGATGAAGAGGACGGCGGCGACATCGTGGATGAAATCATTTCTCAGCCAGATAAAGAATCCGCAAAAAATGCGCTGAACCAGCTTTCCGGCGAGGTTCACTCGTCGGCCAAGAGCGCCATGCTGGAGGACAGCCGCTTCCTGCGCGAGGCGGTCAATAACCGCCTGCGGGATCCAGCCGTAGGAACCGGCGCGTGGGGGCATATCTATACCTCATGGGGCTCCTTTGACAACAGCGACAGCGCTGCGCAGATGAAGCGCGATATCGCGGGCGTTATTTTGGGCGTCGACCGGTCGCTGAACGAAACCTGGACGTTGGGGCTTGCAGGCGGCTACGGTAAAGCGAACGTTCGCGTTTCAGAGCGCGCCTCGTCGGCCGATCGCTATGATTATCACGTCGGCGCCTATACTAAAGGACAGTGGGGCAACGTTAATCTGCATACTGGTGTAGGCTATACGTGGCACGACGTTTCCACCGAGCGCAGCGTAAGGCTTCAGAAGCTAGAAGACAGCCCTAGCGCTGACTATAACGCCTCAACCTCTCAGATGTTTGCCGAAGGTCGCTATCTGTTTGAAATGAAAGACGGTCTGGCACTGGAGCCGTATGCCGGCGCCGCTTACGTACACGTTGAAACTGACGGTTTCACCGAACGCGGCGGTAAAGCAAGGCTGCAGGGCGCCAGCGACAGCATGGACACGTTTTTCACTACCCTGGGCCTGCGCGCGTCGAAGGCCTATGCGTTAGATAACGGCCAAAATGCGAAGCTCTGGAGCAAGGTCGGCTGGCGCCACGCCTATAATGACGTTACGTCAACGACGAAAATGAGCTTTATCGGTGGGAAAGGCTTCGAGGTTATCGGCACGTCAGTAAGCAGGGACGTGGCCGTACTGGAAGTCGGCGCACAGATTGAGACTACGCCATCTGTCGACATCGGCGTGACGTATAACGGCAATATCGGCAACAGTACCGAGGATCACGGCGCAAAAATCTATTTTAACTGGCGTTTTTGATAACCTATACAACGTGTTGTAAAAACTGTCCGCGGCGTTGCAAAACCTCGCGGATATTTTGCACTGAGGCTAGAACAAAACGGGAAAATCCTATGACTCAACGGGCATCCAGTCTGGCGGGAGTGCCGGTCTTTATTGAAACAAATGGATTTCTTTTACGCAGCCTGACCCCGAGCGACGTATCGGCTTCATTTCTGGCATGGATGAACGGCTCAGAGATGATGGAAGGGCTGAATCTTCCGCCTCTCAACTTTACCCACGCGCAGTTGGCCGAGTACATCGCTCGGTTTGATAATTTGCACAACTACTTTATCGGCATTTTTGATAAGCAAAACGGCAATAGGCTGGTGGGTTTTTATACCATCGACGTCAACCTGACGCATCGGGTCGGCAACATTACCGCCGGCGTTGGCGAACCGGGCTACGTGGGTAAAACAGTGCTGTGGGCGACGATTGACGCTCTGCTTGACCATTTCTACACCTATCGAGACCTGTATAAGGTGGTGGCGCGCATTCTGGCCAGAAACAGGCGTATGCTGTTCTGCTTTGTAAAAAATCCTCGCTTTGTGCTGGAAGCCACGCTGAAGGGAGAATGCCAGGCGCCGAACGGCGATCGCGTCGATATACTGATTTTCTCCTCTTTCCAACCTGAGGTCGGCGAATGACGGCCATGCTAACCGTTACGCCGACGGTAAACAGCATTCCAATTCGCCACGGCGATTTTCCAACGGCAACTGACGCGCTGGCCTACGCGGCCCAGGGCGAAGCCGGGTTTAACTTTTTTAACGCCGCAGGCCAGCTGACCGCCGTTCTTGACTATCGTCGCCTGTGGCGGGAGTCGATGCGGGCAGGCCTGTACCTCAAGCAGCAGGGATTCGCCCGCTACGATCGCGTGGCGTTGATAGCGGAAACGACGCCCGACTTTCCGATCCTGTTCTTTGCCTGTCAGTATGCGGGGCTTATTCCTTGCCCCATGGCGTTTAGCCTGAATCCGGGCGGCATGGCGGCCTACGCCGAGAAGCTCAGCCTTTGGCTTGATAACGCCGACGCGAAGGCGGTGATGTGCTCAAAAAACGTTGCCGACGCGCTTGGGCAGCATATCGCCAAACCGCTTTTGGTAAGCGAGCGCATGCTGGCTGAAGCTACATTGCTTCACCAGCCGGAGGCGTCCGAACTGTCGCCGCTGGGAGCAGGCGACCCGGCCTACGTTCAGTTTTCTTCAGGCTCTACCTCGCGGCCCAAAGGCGTACTGCTGAGCCAGCGCCATCTGGAGGCGAATATTCACGCCGTTCTCCGCTATGGCATGCAGCTTCGCCCTGAAGACCGCTCGTTTAACTGGCTGCCGTTTCACCATAACATGGGGCTGGTGGGCTTTATGCTGGCCTCGGTTTACGGTCAGCGTTCGGTTGACTGCCTGAGCGCGGAACACTTTGTGCAAAATCCGCTGGTTTGGCTTGAACTGATGAGCAAACACAGGACGGCTATCACCTTTTCTCCGGCCTTTGGCTATCAGCTGGCAATGAAAAAGTATGCCGAAAGTGAGAGCAAGCCCAGTCTGGACCTCTCATCGCTGAGGGTGGCGGGCATCGGCGGCGATGCTATTAGCGCCGAGGTGCTGTCGACCTTTTCCGCCAGCTTTGCGCCATCGGGTTTTAAGACCCAGGCGTTTTTACCGTGCTATGGACTGACGGAGACGACGCTGGCGGTGACGGCGTCCGATCTTGACGCGCCGACAGCCATTGATTCACCGGACGACGACAGGAGCAAGACGCTCGTTTCCTGCGGTCGGGCGCTGCCCGGTTTCGAGATTAAAATCACGGACGCCGAAGGCGGGAAGAGGCTACCGGAACGCCAGGTTGGCCAGATATGGGTGAAGGGCCCAAGCGTCGTGACGTCCTATATTGACGATCGCGAGCGCATAACCTTCGACGGCGAAGGCTTTATGTATACCGGCGATTTGGGCTATCTGTCGCAGAGGCTTTTGTACATCAGCGGCAGAGAAAAGGACGTGATTATCGTCCGCGGCCGCAACGTTTGGGCACAGGACGTCGAATGGGCGGTATTGCAGGCCCAGCCGAACATCGGCGCCGGCAACGCGGCGGCTATCGGCCTGCACGATGGCCTTCAGGAGCGGCTTGCTACGCTGGTCTGCGTTTCACCAGAGGTTGCGCAGGATAAAGCGGCACTGCGGCGGATTGCTCTGGCGATAAAAAAGGCGCTGGCGCAGGCGACCGGAGTTACCGCCGAGGTGATATTCATCGCCGACCGGCTGCCGCTTACCGCTTCCGGCAAGCTGGCGCGCGCGCAGGCAAAAGAGGCCTATTTGGCCAATCAATTTATGATTATCCATTACGATGAGGAGACGCTCTGAGATGGACTATTTACAGCAAAGTAAAACAATCCTGTCCGGCTGTCTGTCGGTCCCCGTTGACCGTATTGAAGCAGACAGCACCCTTGAAGGGCTAAAGCCGGGCCTCGACAGCGTCACCTTCGCCAGCATTATGATGGAGGTGGAGCGGCGAGTGAAAAAAGAGGTTCCGGCCGCGGAGTGGCTGGATTTGGAAACCGCTGCCGATTTAGCGAGGATTTTAGAGAGGCACGGGCGAGAGTAAAGTAAGCGTCGTTTCTAAGGGCCGCCTTTATTAGGGCGGCTTTTTATTGTGTATATTTTATAAACAACATTTAATTGCTTATTTATAATTGGTCATAATTAAAAATGAGTAGCGCTAGTTTTTCTTTTTTCGATCATAAAAAACTCATTTATTTAACAATATTAATAAAATTCAATACATATCCTTCGTTAAATGTGTCTACTATTAGACATATACATATTTGGTAGGAGAAGTTTGGAAATGCTTACATTAATATATTGTACTTACAGCTATAACTATTATTAAGTATGTTATCTGCGGCTGTATAGGTCAGCACATGCAGAAGGCGCGATAATAGGTATATAGCAAGGGCCGTGCTGTTGATAATCTTTTATTAATTAACTGGTTGACGCTTAAATCTAATGGCGTAGTAAAAACGGATTTTGGAAATAGCGGATGTTTAAATCTCAGTTCAATAATTTATTTTTATCATAAGCTCGTAGCTAAAGGTCTGGTTTATTGGCTTTTAGTGCTTTTTACCATTTTCAATAGATATATTTAATCTATATCAAATACACGGAATGTTTATATGAATGCAGCCTGTCATTGTTTTATAAAACCCTCTTTAACCGGTAACTCTGTCTCTAATGGATTAGGGGCTAATAAAAATAAATTCCCCCTGTTTATGCGCTATAGCGCAATGGCTTTAGCCGTTGCGAGCGCCGTTTCTTTTTACTCAACGAATGCCAACGCGGCGACGGACTACGATACTCAGATAGTCGTCGGCGCGGGCCAAACGCTGACGCTGTCTTCCGGAGACCTCGTTATTCCCGCTTCTATCGGTGATGATGAAGGCGCCATCACCGTAGAGGGCGCCGGATCCGTTGTGAATGCAAACGGCGCAACTATCGAGGCTCACGGTAACTTTGTTCGCGGCTTGGTCGTTCGAGACGGAGGAACGCTGAACGCTGTAAATACCGACATCTCATCCGACAGCAGCGGTATTGTTGCTAAAGAAGCCACGATTAATCTGACTGGCGGAGCGATTTCCGTCAGTGCGGACGACTACGTGGCGGGAATTTCGGCTAAGCTGTCTGCGCTGGATATCAAAGGAACGCAGATTTCTTCCGTAGGGTATGGCGCAAGAGGCGTTGAGGGTGTCGATTCCACTATGATGCTGGAAGACGTCAATATTTTTATCGATGGCGTCAACGGCGTCGGTGTAAACGTTGATTTAGGCAGCAACGCTACGATCAAAAACTCGGTGATTAAGAGTGGGAATAGCGATGGTGGAATGGGGATTATCATGTCTGGCAGCGAGCTGTCGGTATCAAGCGTTGAACTGACCACCCTTAGCGATTTTTCCAACGGTATTCTCGTAAATGCCGGCGTAGTCAACATTGCGGACAGCAGCGTGTCGACTGAAGGGGATTCGTCTGACGCCATTCACTTAGGCGGCTCTTTTTCCCCTATCGTAAACGCGAACAACCTGCGGGTGACGACAAAAGGTGAAGATGCCGTAGGGCTTATGTTCATCAGCGGTAGCAGCGGAGAGCAGCGCGCGACGCTGCAAAACAGCAGCGTCAGCAGCGCACAGTCCGACGGTATATTTATGTATGACACCGTTGGTTACGTTGACCTGATCGGCAGCACGGTCACCGGCGGCAGTGGGACCGTCATGACGGTGCAAAATAATTCAACCAGCACGCTGGTTGCCGATTCTTCCACGCTAAACGGCGATCTGGTCGTGTTTTCCGACAGTACGGCGGACGTGACGCTGAAAAATGCGTCCGTGCTCAACGGCGCGGCCGATAACGTAACGGTGTTGAACATGAGCAACAGCCAATGGAACCTGAGCGGGGATTCCAGCGTGGGCGTGTTCAAAGGCGTCAATTCTACCGTCGTTTTCAATACGCCTGACGCTGGCGTATTCAAGACGTTAAAGCTTGGTTCTCTGGCTGGCGATAATACGACCTTCGTATTAAACACCGTGCTTAACGAAGGCGGCGCCAATGCGCAAAGCGATAAAATCCACGTGACCGGAGACGCCAGCGGCGACCATACGCTGGTGATTAACCAGGCCGGCGGCCTGGGCGCATTGACCGAAGGGGACGGCATTCAGGTCGTCGCTATCGACGGCGACGCCACCGGCAGCTTTAAGCTGGGCAACAGGGTTAGCGCGGGCGCTTACGAATATCTGCTCTATCAGGGCGGTGAAAGCGACGTTGACGACTGGTATCTTCGCTCTTATTTGCAGACGTCAGAAGATCCGAGCGCAGAAGGGGAAGGCGAGGGCGTGGTGCTGTATCGTCCGGAAGTGGCCAACTACGTTGCTGCGCCTTACCTGAACGAACAGTACGGCTTTGACGCGATTGGCACTCGTCACGAGCGCATCGGCGACGACGTTAGCCGCTCGGCGAACGGCGCGTGGGGTCG
>NZ_KE392226.1:13277-196265 GCF_000439085.1 Leminorella grimontii ATCC 33999 = DSM 5078
GGCGCCTACTATTCTCGCGATACGCAGGACGGCGCTTACCTTGACCTGGTGACGCAGGGAACCTACTACCGCAACGAGTACAGCAGCGACCACGACGCCAAGCAAACCGGCTACGGCGCGGTGCTGTCCGTCGAAGTGGGCAAAGCCTTCCCATTAGGCAACGGCTGGAGCGTCGAACCGCAGGCGCAGCTGATGTATCAGTATCTGAACCTCGACGCTTTCCATGACGACGTCAGCGACGTCGAGGGCGTGTCCCACAGCAGCGCCCGCGCTCGCGGCGGGCTGCGCATCATCAAGGATATGGAAACCGTGAAGCCGTATGTGACGATGGACGTGGTTCACAGCCTGAACGACGCGCCGGACGTGAAAGTCGGCTCCACTAAGATGAGCTCCGGGTTTACCGAAACCTGGTGGCGCATGGGGACGGGTATCAGCGTGAAGGTGGCGGACAAGGTATCGGTTTATGGCGACGTTAAATATCAGAAGGACTTCTCATCAGACGTTGACGGCTATAGCGGCAACGTGGGCGTGAAGGTGAGCTTCTAACGACTTTTCGGCTAAGAACGCTGGTTTTGCGACGACGCCCGGTGAATTCCACCGGGCGGGGGATCTTGGCAATAACGCCGAACGTTTTTTTGGTCATCGTTCCTGAAGTAAGTGGGAGGGGAACGTAACTATTTACGCTATTTTTATCGCGAAGTTTTGTTTAATTAGATACATGGAATGTTTATATGAATACAACCTGTCATTATCTTGTAGAAAATGCATTGGTTGCTCAGCCGGCCTCTGATGGTTCCCGAGCAAAGAAAAGCAAATCCCCCCAACTCATGCGCTATAGCGCAATGGCGTTAGCCGTCGCGAGCGTCATTTCTTTTTATTCAACGAATGCCAAAGCGGCGACGGAATACAACACCAAACTGGTTGTCGGCGCAGGCCAAACCCTGACGTTGTCTCCTGGAGACCGCGTTGTTCCTACCGCGATCGGAGACAAACAGGGCGCCATAAGCGTATCGGGCGCAGGCGCCGTATTGAATACAAACGGCGCGACGATTATTGCTAACGGTAGTACTGCGCAGGGCATTTTGCTTCAAAACGGAGGGGCGTTGAATTTTGTCGATACCGATATCTCTTCCGTTGATTATGCGATTAATGCTGTCAGCAGCGTTGTTAACCTGTCTGGAGGTACCATTACCACTGGTACTAGCAGTAAAGCCGGGGCCATTACCGTTTATTTTTCTACGCTAGGCATTACGGGGACCAAGGTTTCTGCGACCGGGAGTCAGGCTACCGGCGTTTTTGGTTCCCATTCCACTATAACGCTGGAAGACGTTGATATTTTCGTCAACAGCGCCGGTGGGATAGGCTTCGATGCCAATGTAAAAACCAACAGCACCGTTAAAAATTCAGTCATTAAGACTGAGGGTAACGATACCACTGGCGTCACTATGTACGGTGACTCACTGTCGCTCTTGAACGTCGATATTACCACTTCCGGCAGTACTGCAAACGGTATTAACGTGTATGGTGGCGCAGTCGATATGATCGACAGCGATATATCGACAGAAGGCAAGGAGGCGCACGGTATTAGACTATATGGTTCTTCCTCCTCCTCTGTCACTGCCAATGACGTGCGAGTGACGGTAAAAGGCGAAAACGCAGCGGCGCTTCTACTCGACACCAACAGCGCAGAGCAGCGCGCCACGTTGCAAAACAGCCGCATCAGCAGCGTGCAGTCTGACGGTATCAGACTATACAGGGCCATCGGCACCGTGAATTTGACCGGCAGTTCGGTGACCGGCGGCAACGGTGTTGCCATGAACGTGACGCTCGGATCAACCGGCACGCTGGTTGCCGACGATTCCACGCTAAACGGCGATCTAGTGGTTTCTGCTGACAGTACGGCAGACGTCACGCTAAAAAATTCCTCCGTGTTTAACGGTGCGGCCGATAGCGTAACGACGTTAGATATGGACAACAGCCGGTGGAATTTGAGCCGAGATTCCAACGTGGACGTGTTCAAAGCCGTTGGTTCTACCGTGGCTTTCAATGCCCCTGAGGGCGGCGCGTTCAAGACACTAACGCTAGGCTCGCTTGGCGGAAGTAATACGACCTTCGTATTAAACACCGTACTTGACGAAGGCGGCGCCAATGCGCAAAGCGATAAAATCCACATTACGGGAGACGCCAGCGGCGACCATACGCTGGTGATTAATCAGGCCGGCGGTCTGGGCGCGTTGACCGAAGGGGACGGCATTCAGGTGGTCGCTATCGACGGCAACGCTACCGGCAGCTTTAAACTGGGCAACAGGGTCAGCGCGGACGCATACGAATACCTGCTGTATCAGGGCGGCGAAAGCGATGCCAACGACTGGTACCTGCGTTCTTATGTGCAGCTCCCCGCAGAGCCGACGGATGAAGGCGAAAGCGGCAGCGAGGGTGCGAGCGGAAGTGCGAGTGGCGGTAGTGGTGAAGGCGCGAAGCTGGTGTTGTATCGCCCGGAAGTGGCCAACTACGTTGCCGCGCCGTACCTGAACGAACAGTACGGCTTTGACGCGATTGGCACTCGTCACGAGCGCATCGGCGACGACGTTAGCCGCTCGGCGAACGGCGCGTGGGGTCGCATCAGCGGCCAGCACGTAGAGAACGAATCGGGCAGCTTTAGCTATACGACCAACACCTGGTTTGCTCAGCTGGGCATGGACCTGTATCAGGCCCAAAACGATGCCGACACGAAAACTATCGCAGGCGTGATGATGACCCTTGGCCGCCAGACGACGGACGCCAAGGATAGCGTGCGCAGCCTGATGCCCGATATGTCCACGTCGGTGGGCAATATTGACAGCGATATGTACAGCCTGGGCGCCTACTATTCTCGCGATACGCAGGACGGCGCTTACCTTGACCTGGTGACGCAGGGAACCTACTACCGCAACGAGTACAGCAGCGACCACGATGCCAAGCAAACCGGCTACGGCGCGGTACTGTCCGCCGAAGTGGGCAAAGCCTTCCCGCTAGGCAACGGCTGGAGCGTCGAGCCTCAGGCGCAGCTGATGTATCAGTATCTGAACCTGGACGCCTTCCATGACGACGTTAGCGATGTCGAGGGCGTGTCCCACAGCAGCGTCCGCGCTCGCGGCGGGCTGCGCATCACCAAGGACATGGAAACCGTGAAGCCGTACGTGACGATGGACGTAGTGCACAGCCTGAACGACGCGCCGGACGTGAAAGTCGGCTCCACCAAGATGAACTCCGGGTTTACCGAAACCTGGTGGCGCATGGGTACGGGCGTCAGCGTGAAGGTGGCGGACCGCGTGTCGGTCTACGGCGACGTGAAATACCAGAAGGACTTCTCATCAGACGTTGACGGCTACAGCGGCAACGTGGGCGTGAAGGTGAGCTTCTGATAGTAGCCTGACTGCAACGGCAGGACTTTGTGATAACGCCCGGTGGAGACACCGGGCGTTTTATTTTAAGTGAGTTTTGAGGGGTAAAAAAAAGCCATCTGCACGGCAGATGGCTTTTACGTTTGCTTTTATTACCAGTTGATTCTTAAACCGACATCCCCGGTAACGCCGTGCATGTCGCCATCAAACCCTTGCTTGTACTTAAGGGTGGTATAGAAGGTGACGTTTTTGGTCATGTCGCCGGTAACGCCGCCGCCCACTTCACCCCACTGGCTGCTATAGTCCTGGTTAAACGTCGTGCCGCTGACGGTGACGTCCGGCGAACGGCCAATGACGCTAATCACGTCTGCGGTGACGTAAGGATGAATGTTAGAGGTTGCCGCGCTGTCATACCCGGCGCGCGCGCCTAATCGTGCCAATCCCGAATTATCGCGAGTGCTGGATACAGCGGCAACGCCGTCGTTCATGGCGTCCAAATGCAGGTACTGATACATGATTTGGGCCTGAGGCTCAATAAACCAGCCGTTGGCGTTCTTAAACGGTTTTCCAACCTCGACCGATAGCGTTACGCCGTCGCCGCCCTGGCTTGCATCGTCACCGTAAACGCTGTTATAGCTATTGTGGTAATGGGTATATTGCGCCACGGTATCGATATAGGCGCTGTTTGCCGCATAGCGAGTGTAGTAAGCGCCAACGCCGTAGCCTCTGGAATTTACGCTGCCCGTTTTTTCTGAGCGGCCCTTATACAGCGGACGTAAGGCGTCTTTGGCGTTAGCCGTTACTTGCCCCAGCGTTGCAATGACGCCCGCGTGGGTTCTGGCGCCTGAGTCATCGTAGGACTGATAGAGATCGCCGCCAAACTGTGCAAACCAGGTTTCAGCATCGTAAGTGAATCTATCCTTGTAGGATTTGGTTTGTCCGCCGTGGATGCGGCCCCATACGCCCTGATTGAATTCCTGATTTTTACGCAGGTTTTCCTGATCGCCCACGCGCTCGTGCAGCGTTCCAATCGTATCAAAACCATACATTCGGTTCAGGTAAGGGCCAATGACATAGCCCGGCACCGAGGGATTGTATGACTGAGAGGGGGTAGGCGACGGGCTTGCCAGCTGTGAACGCAGGTACCAGTCGTTGGCGTCGCTTTCGCCGCCCTGATAAAGCAGATACTCATACTCGCCTGCGGTGACGGGCCTTCCCAGCGCTACGGCGGTACCTACGCTGTCGCCGTCCAGCTGAGCGACCCGAATGCCGTCCTCCACCGTTTGCGCGCCGGCGCCGACGGTATTGTTCACAATAAGCAGGTAGCTACCGCTAGTTTTTCCGGTCATGTGCAGCAGGTCTGAACGGGTATTCGATCCGCCGTCGTTCAACTCGGTATTCAGCGCAAACGTTCCGCTACCGCTTAATGCGCTGACGGTTAAGGTTTTATAATTTTGCCCGTCGGATACCAAGTTGACGTAGCCATTGTCAAGCTGCAAACCGCTCGTCGGCTGGCCCGATAGCCCGGTAATGGTTGAAGACGCCGTCATGTTCCACTGTGAATTGCTCAGGCTGGTGGCACTGACGTCCGTCATGCTGCCGGTTACGGTAGAACCGTTGGCCGCGCTAACGGACAGCGCGTCGAAATTAGTATTCCCCAGTCTGGAAATGATATCGCCATTTAGCGTTGAGCTATTAAGAGCGATATCCAGGCTGCCGGAGGCGTCAACGTTGCCCTGGATCTCGGAGCCATTGGTCGCGCTGAACGACATGCTGCCCGTTGATGCGGTCACGATGGCGGCCTCTTTGCCCGACAGCCGGCTGCGGTCGAGGGAAACGGCGCTATCCCCCAACTTGGCGTAAACGCCGCTTCCGCTATCGCTCTTTAGCGTACTGTTATTTAGCGATAAAGAGGCGGTGTGGCCATTGAGCGAGCCGCCAACGATGCGCGCGCCGTCGGCCTGGTCTCCGTGCGCTTCAATTTGGCTATCCGCGATGGCGATCTCGCCGCCGCGAAGGATGGCGATCGCGTGAGCGGATTCGCCTGAGGTGTTGACGGTCAGGCCCGATGCGTCGATTTTTGCATCCTGGCTGACGGCATACAGGCCGTACGCATTCTGACCGGAAGTGGTGACCGTCGCTTTGTTGACGTTGACCATCGCTTTGCTGCTGGTTGCGGTATCGGCCGTGCCGATGTTGTCCTGCAAGCTGTTGGCGCACTCGAGGCCTTCGCCGTGCAGCGAGCATGCTTCTATGCCGAAACCGCTGGCTCCGGTGGTGTTAATGCTGAGGAGGCTGCTGCCGTCGCCGGCGTTAATTACGGTATCGGGCAGGCCGCTTCCGCTCACCTGAGACAACAGCCCAATACCGTTGGCGCCAGAGGTGTTAATCGTGCTTTCGCCGATCAGGTTGATGACGCCGCCAAACTCCGCCACTACGGCGGAAGAGGTGGTGCCCGTAGGTTCCATATTGCCGAACGTCGTGACGCTCACGCTGTCTGCATTAAGGACGCTGCCCGCGTTAATCGCATCCAGCCCGTAAGCGCCGTCGCCGCGGGTCGTGATTTTCGAACGTTGGACGGTTGCTGTGCTGCCATCGTTTCTTACGCCGCCAGAAAGCAGGCCTTGGGTCTCTATGGTAGCGCGGTCGATATTCAGCGTGGCGCCTGAGGCTACGTGCGCACCGTCGCTATTGTCGCCTTCGGTGGCGACGTTTCCGTTAAGAAACGAAATGCGCCCGTTCTGCTTAGCGTAAATACCAAAAGCGATATCACCGGACGTCGCTACGTTAATGCCGTCTGTTAAGACGACAGCGTTAGACGCCGCGTGCAAAGCATGGCTGTAGCCGCTTTTGGTATTAATGCTGCCGTTTTTTAAATTAACGCTGCTGTCGTTTCCCTGAGCGAACACGCCGTTGGCATTAAAGCCGTGAGTATTTGCTTCTATTCCGTTGATCTCAACGGCTCCGCTTTGTACTTCGATTGCCGTAGAAACGTCACCAAACGTATTGATTAAAAGATTCCCGCTGGTAAGAGTTGCGGAACTACCGGCGCCGTTAACGGTAATGCCGTTAGCATTTCGCCCTTCGGTTGATAGCGAAAGATCGCCATCGGTAATGAAGCTGCCGTTATTAAGTATGTTGACGGCCGGGGTATAGTCCGTCGTTCCCATATTTTCTAACGTCCCTGCGGGAGAATGAACCGTAACGCCGTCAACGACGATCTGTGATGATGCGCTGTGAGTACCTGCTATCATGAGGCCAAGCGCTGCCGAAATTTTTAATAAGGTACTGTTAACCTTAAAGTTATTAACTAAATCCATTTATTAGACTCTGAGTTTGCTGTTTTTGAATTAACTAATTGTATTTATTTACTATCTTGGTGGTTAGACGTGGAGGGATTATTGATGACCTTTAATTCCCTCGTTTAAAGAACGAGTAATTGTACAGGATAGCGGTAGCTATAAGTAAAGTCCTAATGTGGACTTTTATGTTTTTTTATTAAAATAAATTTTTTGTTTTTTAATGTTTTTTACATAAGATATGGGTGTTATTTATTGTTTTCTTTATTTTTTTGTTATTTATCATTTTGATTTGTATTGATATTTTTTATTTATTGATTGTTTTGATTGTGGGGGTGTAATTTTCTGTATTATTTGTCACTCATCGTAATCATTAGTCTTCTATAAAACTTTATTGACGATCATATTTAATCTTTTTTATTGCCGATTTATATAATTACAATTTGTTTTTATTACAGGGTGTAAAATTGATGAAAATGAGGTTTTTTATTGATGTTCATTAGTTGATTTTGAAATTATCTATTAATAATGATTTTTCACGCCGTTTTCTTTGTTACCGATATTTATCTTTTTAGAATGATATATTTTACCGTTGCCCCTGATAGTAATCACATTAACTTTGAATGAGTGCTCTGGCCCGCGTTGCTTTGGAATATGGCGGCGTCCATAGCATCAAGCAGGGGAATAATGCTTGATGCTATTGTTGATAGAATATTGGCGATGGGAAGCTTCCGTATCGCAGGCACAACGCGTTTGATGGTTTCGTCGCTCGCTGGTTGAAGAGGGGCGCTTTGAGAGAGAAAAACGCATTTGTTAGGGCGAGGCTATTTTTGCCACACAATCTTGCCGTCAACCATCGTCATCAGCACCTCGCTTGCGCCGATGTCCTCATGTGCCACAGAGAAAATATCGCGATCCAGTACCTGAAAGTCAGCCACTTTTCCGACTTCGATAGAGCCGCGAACGTGTTCCTGAAACTCCTGCCAGGCCGCATTGATGGTGTACATACGAACGCCGTCCTCGACGCTTATCGCCAGCTCCGGTCTGATAACTTTACCGCTGGACGCCGATTTGCGCGTGACCGCCGCCTGAACCATCTGCCGCCAGTTGACCAGGTCCATAATGCCGTCGGAGCCGCCGGCGACCACCACGCCGAGGTCAATAATATCTTTTAACCCTTTACAGATTTCGCCTTTGATCCCACAGGTCTGCGCCCGGCGCTCATAGTCATACGCCGAGCCGCTGGGGGAGGGCTGTTCGGACAGCAGGAGACGGTATTTGGCAGCCTTGACGAAATCTTCCCGATCGCCCATTGAGCCGTGCAACACGTAGTGGCGCCGGTCCGGACCGGGGCAGGTCTGGATCGCGTTGACGAACCCGTTAATGGTCTCTTTTACCGCTCTGTCGCCGACGGCATGAACGGCCAACTGAAAGCCGCGCTCATGCGCCAGCAGGATCATCTTGTGCAGCTCCTGAACCTGTTCCTCCTGCGTGGCCGTCGGGCCGCAAAATACCGAGCGCCCGGAGCAGCCGGGCCTGTCGGCGTAGTCCTGATTCATCCACGCCGTATGCGACATAGGGACACCGTCGCAAAAAATTTTGACCGTGTGGCAGTCGAACCAGTTTCGGTCGGGGAAGGCCGGGAAGGTGTAATTGTCCAGATCGCGTTTTAAGATTTCATATGACTGGACGCCCTTATCGGCACAGTAGAAGGCGACGGACACGCGGGCGGTCAGCTTCCCCTCATCCTGAAGCTGGCGATAGGCAGTAATACCAAGCTCCCCGGCGGCGCCGACCTCGCGGGTATTTTCCCCCGGCCCCATCGCGCCTTCGGTATAGCTGGCGTAGCCTTCGCGGTTCATAAACCGCTGGGCGGCGATGAAGTTTTGCTTAAGCTGCTCCACCGTCAGGCGCGGCATGTTCTGAGTGACCAACTGCAGCGCCGGAATATCAAGGAAGTTGCCGTCCGGTTCGCCGTTTGAATCTTTGCCAATGTGGCCGCCAATCGGATCGGGCGTGGCGCAGGTAATACCGGCATTGGCCAGCGCGTTACCGTTGACCACGCAGGAGTGGCCGTCCCACAGCACCAGAATTGCCGGGTGTTCCGGCGTGACCGGATCGATATCCTGACGCGTCAGCGAGCGGTTCTGCGCCGCGCATTCCGCGATGACGGCAGGGTTTAATCCGCAGGCGCGGATCCATTCGCCGGGCGGCGTTGCCGCCGCGCGCTCGCGCAGCCGCTGATGCAGCTCGCTTAGGGTGCGCACCGCGCTGCAGTTGAGGCACTGCCAGCTGTCCGAAAGCCAACCGATGTGAACGTGAGAATCGTGGGCGGCGGGCAGAATCAGCTTCCCGCGCAGGTCAATGACCTGCGTTTGAGGGCCAATGTGGGCGGCTATCTCTTCGTCTTCGCCGACGTCGATAATCCAGCCGTTTTTCACCGCGATCGCGCGTTTAAAGCTAAAGTGCCTGTCTACCGTCGCGACTTTGCCGTTAATGAATACCGTATCTGCAGCTGCCATAAACTCTCTCCCTATTCCGCTTATGATAGAAAATGCGCTTCCTCCGGTACGGCCGGGGAATGATAATCAAAAGGGTTTTTTTATCGTTGGTTGAAACGACTGAACCGCAATGCTCTAGGGACTCAACGCCCGTAGAAATGTACGGTAAGACTATCGGCGCATTTATTGGCTGCGGGTATTTTACACCCTAAATAATTCGGCTTATATGACAAAGCGTGAGGGATGTTTTAAACAGCGCCGCCAACGCACGGGCCGCTTGAAGTCGGCCGAGCATATGGCGTGATGCCATTTATTGCATTGAATACTCGGCCCAATAAGCGCTATTGGGCCTTGTGGAAAGCGTAAATTAGTCCAAATACTCAAAAACGCCGTCAAAATTACTCTTTATGCCGTCTCTGACGGGCTGCGATCTCAATCCTTCCGCCAGCGTTTTTGCCCACGGTTTATCGACGTTGGATTGAAGCACCACAAGCCCCATCGGGAATTCGCGCGCGTTCTTATCTCTTATCAGAAACGAACGGAAGTCCTTATTTGCATTACGCATATGGGTAAAGAAAACCACCGAGGCGTCGACGTCCGATAGCGCTCTGACCGTCTGGATTTGGTCCATATCCACAAACTTAAAGTTTTTAGGGTTCTCTGTGATATCAAGCAGGCTGACGTCGTCTTTTTTATTGGGATCCAGCTTAATTAAATTCGCATCCTGCAGCATGCGTAGGCCACGATCCATATTCATCGCATCGTTCATGATGGCAATGGTTGCGCCCTGCGGTAAATCCGCGAGCGTTTTATAACGCTCAGAGTAGAGGCCGATACCGGTAGTAAAGGGGTAGGGTTTTACCATCGCCAGCTGGCCGCTATTTTTTTGATTAAAGCTGTCCATAAACTTAATGTGTACGCCCAGCCCGGCGTCAACGCTGCCGTCATTGACGGATCTAAGGACATTGACGTTGTTATCCACGATAACGAGCTCGACGTTTAGCCCCTGTTCTTTCAGCAGGGGCAGCGCCGGGGAAAAAATGGACTCGGAGATTTCCGTGCATGCGACCTTAATCGTTGCCTCTTTTGAACTGTCCGCGCTTTTTTGTTCATCACAGCCCGTTAACGCCGACGTCGCGAATAGGGACAGAGCTAACAACAGTATTTTCTTCATCATATGGTCCTTTCGGGAAACTTATTTTTGATTATTGGCCTGTTTTCGTTTGTGATATTCAATGGTGCCGTAGCCGCCCGTGTAGTAGTTGCTGCCTAGCTGAATATCTACCTGCTCTTCAACGCCGTGTTTTTCGGCTTTGCTTTTTATACTCTTTTTGGTCTTATTATTGTCCATCGGATTGGACGTCTGGCGAATGCCGTCAACGATTTTATCCAACTGATTAAAGGGAATGCCGATACCCATTTCATCGTCATCCCACTTTGATACCTGACGCGTACCTGAACATAGTAATGAGATATTGACCTGATTCATTTCAAACGGGTAAGAGGTACATTCCTGACAGATTGCCTGATTGCCCGTAATCTTGACGTTTTTCAGCTGCCCATAGTGGTATGAATAGCCCTGAATCAAACGCATGGCGTTGGCGGCATTGGCGATGACAATCACCAAGTCGGGGTTGTAATCCGTATAGAGCGCGAGTTCGGCGATTTCTATGCCGTAAACGTGATGGTCGCAGTAGACCATGTCTTTGGCTATCTGGCGGCTGATGGCGTAGTCCGCGTATAGCCCCATTTTATGGTGGCGTTTACCGGAGAGAATATCGTTTGGATTAACGATATCATCCTCCGGTTTTAACAAGCCTAACGCTCTGGCCCCCGACAGGCAGGCCGTTTGTTCCAGGCTCAGCTTACAGGGGATACCGGATGCCGCATTTTTTACCGCTGCACAGTAGGGGAGCGGACCTGATAATTCAGGCGTCGGGCATGAGTCATATTCGGACTTATCGTATAAAAAGCGAATTCCAACCGGAGCTCGCTTTAGCTCCAGCATCACGCTGAGCCAAAGAGCATCATTTCTCACAGAGCACCTCATCTACTCGTACTATTTTATTAATCGATAAACGATTCTTCCGGCATATTGAATGACGAGAACAATGACGGACAGGATACAGACCACTGCGTACGTCATGGCGTCATCAAACCGCTGATAGCCATAGGTTAGGGCCACGGCCCCCAAACCTCCCGCACCCACGGCGCCGGCTAAGGCGGTATTGGCAAGAAGCTGGATGGAAGCAAACGTCATACTGGAAACAATGGTCGGCATAGCTTCAAAAAACATCACTTTACCGATAATTTGCGCATTGCTGGCGCCAAAGGATCTGGCGGCTAAAATCACGCTCTTATCCACTTCAGACAGGGCATTTTCTATTAATCGGGCAATAACCGGAAAGGCAACGATGGTTAAGGGAATGATTGCCGCAACCCAGCCAACGGAGGTGCCGACAATCCATCGCGTTAGCGGCGTGAAGACCACGATTAATATGATGGCGGGAAATGAGCGAATAGCGTCAATGAGCGTGTTCAAAAAGCGATAAACGTACCGGTTGGGCGACAGCCCCTCTTCGCGGGTTAGGGTTAGAACGACGGCGATGCCGATACCAATAACCGTGCTTAAAAGCAGCGAAATCAGGAGCATTGCAAAGGTAGCGTAGCAGGCGGGCCAGATAACCTTGGGTAAATATTCAAACACGCGGGTTTGAGAAAAATCGACGAACATAGCTTATTCCTGTTAAGTAGCATGACATGCCAACTCAGACATCAAGCAACTAGCTTTTGAAACTGAATGTTATTTTGGGTCAGGCAAGCGGTTATTTTCGTATAGTCAGCCTGATTCACTGCTATCGTGTAGTGCGCAATAGTACCAGCTTTACAGCCGTCGGTTCGAGTAAATAATATCCTGAGCTTTTCGCTGGCGAGCTTTGACAGCTGCAGCAGGACGTCCGCACTTTGCTCGATATCGGCAAGCGTCATGTTAAAGCCGACTTCGCCATCCTTCAGAACGATGTCAATATTGCTTGAAAGCTCAGAGAGCGCATCGGGCCTGCGGGAAAACATGTTCTTGACCGTATCGGTTAACGTCAGCTTGCCATGCTCAATAACGGACAGCCTGTCACAGGCATATTTAACGACGTCCATCTGATGGGTAACCATCACGATGGTAATGCCTGATTCTTCGTTAATGCGCTTAAGCAAATCCAGAATAGACTTCGCGGTTGTCGGGTCTAGTGCCGAGGTGGCTTCATCGCATAGCAAAACTTTAGGCCGTAGCGCCAGCGCCCTGGCAATGGCGACGCGCTGCTTTTGCCCGCCGGACAGTTCCGCTATGCGGCTGCCGGCTTTATCTTCCATGCCGACCGACCGCAAGAGGCGCTCGGCGCGAAATCTCATCTCCTGGCTAAACATATTCCAGCACGACATGGGCAGCATCACGTTTTCTATTGCCGTTTTCCTTTCCAGCAAGGCGAAGTTCTGGAAGATCATGCCAATATTCTTACGAAAGGCCCGCAGTTCGGACGGCGACAGGCGCTGTATCTCGGTGTTATCAACCCGGACGCTGCCATTATCGCTAAACTGTTCAATACCGTTGATGCAGCGTAGCAGCGTCGATTTGCCCGCGCCGCTAACCCCAAGGAGGCCGTGGATCTCCCCCTGAGCGACGTCCAGATTAATATTATCCAGGATGGTATTCCCGAAATAGGATTTGCTTAAGTTACGTATTCTGATCAAAATGAAACGCTCTCGGCGTACTGCATTGATTTTAATGGCTAAATGTTATCGTTGGGCGAGTATCAAAACATTTTTGCTGGAGCCCGCCAGTATAAGTAGGGTGGGTGGGTTTATCAATATGGTTGGGGGGCTTGCCCGCGCTGTGATTGTAATAATGAATGTATTCGCCCATGGCTGCCCGTCATTACCGATATTCCCGCGTGTTTCAAGATAAAGGTATTTCGATTTCAGGGGGCACCTATAAGGGGGCTTTTTGTACCTAAAACGCCTTGAGTTTCATTAGGTTTGCGAGCATGATCGCAAAACTGACTCCCGCCGGAAGCGAGCCGCATGAATACGGAAAAGGCGCTACAAGATGCACTTTCTCACCTAAGCGTTTGGCGCAAGGGCGACCAGCGCGCGCCGCATAAGCCTCTGCTGCTGCTGTACGTTCTCTCTGAATACCGTAAAGGGCACGAGCGGCTGTTTAACTACGGTGAAGAAGTCTATTCCCAACTGCTTGAGTTGCTCACGAGCTTCGGCCCGCAGCGGCGGAGCCACTATCCGTCCATGCCGTTTTGGCGACTGCGCGGCGACGGCTTTTGGCAACTGCAAAACGACGAGCTTTGCACGCCGCAGAAGGGCAGCAAAGAGCCGCCCAACCGGGAGTTGATTGAGCACGGCGTGATGGGCGGATTCGATGCGGAAACCTATCGGCTGATCCTCAAAAAACCGGCCCTTATCGATAAGCTGGCCCAGCAAATTCTCAGCGAGCACTTTCCCGAAAGCGTTCAGGAGCTTATCGCCAACCGGTTAGGATTTTCTCTCGTCGACGTTCGCAAGGCCCGCGATCCTCACTTCCGGCAGACGATACTGCGCGCCTACAACTACCGGTGCGCGGTATGCGGCTACGATCTTCGGCACGACAGCACCGTCGTCGGGCTGGAAGCCGCCCACATCAAGTGGAAGCAGTACGGCGGCCCCTGTACGGTAACCAACGGCCTGGCGCTGTGCTCGCTGCACCATTCGGCGTTTGATATGGGGGTGATTAGCCTGGACGGCGACATGAAGCTGCTGGTGTCGGAAGGGGTGAACGGGAGCCAGATCGTTGAGAGACTGTTTTGGGATTTTGCCGGGCGTCAGATTGGGCTACCGAAGAGCGCGGAGAGCTATCCGCTGGAAGGGTTTGTGGCGTGGCATCGGGGGGAAGTGTTTAAAGGAGAAATGAGAAAGTAGCTGTCTGATATCGGCTATACGCAGTATGCGTTCGATAAGGCGCGATCGCCGCCAGGACGGGCAGATGCGGTTGCGCAAACATAAACAGCCCCCACTGTTTTATTAGGAATGAGCACCCTGCTGGTTGGTTAATGCATTCTGTTTTTGCTACTCGGTTCGTGACGTATTGGCGTTTTCTCCGCAGGTATCAATAGGTATCGGAAGCGGCAGCCTCGGCGCCCGCTTTTGCCTTGCTTTGGCATACCTGCTGGGCCAAATCTTTTCAGGGTGAACCCCCAGCGCCGCTGCAATCAGCCACTCGCCCTTCGGCCATGCGCGCGCCAGCGCGTTTGCAAGCGTAGAAGATGCCAAACCGGCCTCCCGCGAGAGCTTTGCCAGGCTGGTACCCCGCTTCTTTAGCGCCGCGATGATGTCGGCAGAGTGCCAGTCTGTGGTTGTCTGTTTATTCATGTTTTCTCCTTGTTAAACCGTGAGGAAGTTTGTTCTCCTATGTAAACATCTTGATTTTTATTGAGTTTGCGAGCATGATCGCAAAAATGATTCCCGCCGGGAGTGAGCCAATGAATATGAAAAAGGCGCTGCAAGTTACACTTGTTCATCTTAGCGTTTGGTGCAAAAGTGATCCGTGTCGGCCACATAATTTTTTGTTATGTAATGGGAAGATCCGATTGTATAACTGGGAGTTGATCGAACATGGCGTGATGGGCGGATTCGATCTCTAAGAAAGCACTTGCCTGAAAGCATTAGGGCATTGCTCGCCAATCGGATGAGAGTCTACCCTTGTCGATATCCGCAATGTTTGCAATTCTCCATTTTGGGAGACAATATTGCGTGCTTACAACTACCGGTAAGTGGCATGTGGTTACGATCTTCGACACAGTAACATTGGCTGTTGTCCTGAAGGTCACTTATGTCACTTGAAACAATATGGAGGCTCCCGTGTGGTAATTAGCGACTTGGCGCAGTGCTCACTGTACTGCTTGATATTTGATATGGAGATTATCAATCTTTTATATTACTTTGTTAACTAAATGTAATGTAAATTATTTTCAGTTTGCTTTTAACGTTTTTTGAAGGGAATGCCATGCTGTCAGTTACTAGCCCAAATGATCTCGTTACAACGAAAGAAGATAGAGTCCAAGGTTTTTCATGGCAAGCTATAGAAAAAGTTAATAGAGCACATACTTTTATTGAGTGTGCTAAGTATTTTAGAGAACATTGTCATACAATAAAAAGTGTAGAATGTATTAGAAATGATTTAATGTTGACTGAATACATTATTGCTTCATGTATGTTATCTCGAAAGAGCCTGAATCACTTACCTATTAATATTCAAAATGAAATTATTGAGAGTTTGGTTGATTTCTCAAAATTGACAGACTCTCAATATTTATTAGAGTTAGAACGTCGATACTTTCTTACTTGTGGCGATTCCCTCGGCGGAACAATGCGTAATGTTGTTGGACAACATGCCCAAGAAATCCTTACAGAGAGTATATTTAATAAGTTAGTTTTATATAAAAAAAATCCAGAGAGAGTGAGGAATAAAGCTGGTAAAACAACTCAAATAATATGGGAAGATAGGAGGGTTTTTTTTGATCAAAAACCTAGATTTATTAATAATTCAATAGATATTATTGTTGTTAGAGGGAAATCAGCTATTTCAGGATTACTAGAGGCGCCAGAAGATTATGTTTGCTGTGGGGAACTTAAAGGAGGAATAGACCCCGCAGGTGCTGATGAGCATTGGAAAACAGCAAAAACAGCATTGCAACGCATTAGTGATGTATTTGATAGGATAAATATTCCAAAGCCTAATCTTGTTTTTTTAGGTGCAGCAATAGAGATGGCAATGGCTAATGAAATATTTTTTTTACTCCAAAAAAATTGGTTAGCTGGAGCTGCAAATATAACTAATGCGCCCCAACTTAATGAAGTTATAGATATTATTATCAAATAACTAAGTTAGGCATAGTTTTCTATGCCTTTTTCCATATATATATACATTTTCTTAGTTCTGATCTCCCATGTTTTTTCATTTGCTGAGAACTATTTCCTTTGCCTTTTGGTAATACCCATATTTTCTCTGTTTTGAGTCCAAATTCAAAAGCTATTTCTGATAGCAAAAGATCTACAGGAATATCTAACCCATTATACTTTACGTTATCGTTTATCATTATATAATAGCTACCAGATTTCATTTTGCTGGCTGCTTGGGATAAGTGAACAGCGCTATCATAAAAGTAGCCTTTAACCATAGTCTGAATCCCTTTATTGTTTAATTTGCCTAACTCAGCTTCACTTTTTAAGAAATTAATTACGTCTTGTAAGCATTTTTGTTTGGAAAATATAATGTCAATGTTTTCAATTGTTTTTCTTTCTATCCATTCAAATTCCTTGGGTTTATTTTCTACTGTACACGTCAACAGTGTCTGTCTTAGTGATCTTATTTTTTCTTCAGTTACACCTAAATATGCCAGTTCTAGTGCATAAGTTCTTGTGTAATCATATCTATTACAATATGGAGGTGATGTGATAATTACATCAATTGATTCGTTATCTATATTATTTATTTCCTTTAAAACTGTACCTTCAATAATATCAATTTTATTATTTTTGGGTTGAGCATCATCGTTACTATTTTTCTCAAGATCATCTATAATAAATATAAGTTTTTCTTTTAAAGCTGAATAAAAATTAAGAATCTCTCCCTTGTCAAATTTTTTCTTTTTATCTGATTTCTCAAATCTAGGTGAACGATGGTCCCATCTTAAATATTGTCCATCTTTTCTTGTAAAACTAAATTTTTCTAAAATGGTAAAGGCTACAAAGTTGAGAAAAACTTTATAGTTTTCATCTTGTAATGATGAAATCCATGTTTTGAATTGACATAGTTCATACTCGCAACTTTCAGAAAATGCACCTTCAGTGATTTTTAAATGATTAAATTTCCAAGATGGTTTTATATTTTTCCATATATCTCTATTAGAGATTGTTTCCTTTGCAAATTTTATTACTTCTTTGCTGGGTAAGCTAGAGAAGGCATTTCTACATTGCATAAAGAATACACCTACAGGCATTAATTCAATAGCAATACCTCTCATATTATTGATATTTGATGCTACAAATGGAGCAACACCAGTGCCTGCAAATGGATCCAGTAGTTGGCCGCCCTGTGGAATGTTTAGTGTATCTATAATATATTCAATTAATTGTTTTGAAAATCCTTCTCGATAGTGAAACCATCGGAAGATAGGTTCGCTCTTATTTGCCTGGAAGCTGACTAAACTTCTATCTAGCGCAGGATTAATCTCTAATATTTCTTTATATTTTTCCTCTAATACTCTGATGCTTTCTTCTGCAAGAATATGCTGTGGACTTTTCTCTTGTAATCCGATACTACTCATAGAGACTTTACCTTGGTTAGGTTAATATATATAAAATGCATAATACGCACTGAGTGCGTCTTTGTCAATAGGATAATGGCTAGTTTATGATTATAAACTTTGTAGAAGAACTAAAGAATGCTCAATTGCGATTAAATCTTACACAAGTAAAGATGTGTGAAGTCTTATATGGTGTTCCATTAAGAACATATCAAAGTTGGTTACTTGGTGAGAAGTTACCTCCTATCTATTATCAGCACCTTATTTTATATCGGCTATCGAATTGTTTTTAAATGAAAATATTGATTTATTGATTTTTATGGTGTTTTTTACAAATGAAATTTATCTGTTTTTTACTATGATTGTGTCTTTTTAACTATAATCATGATAAAAAACATACTGAATTATAAATACGAAACTACCTGTCTATAGTATCTATAGCTATATGAGTTAACTGAATCATATTAGGCTTTTTATAATAAAAAAACCGCAACTCAACGAGTTAGCGGTTTTTGGGTGGATCTTTAGAACTTAATTTGGTGGACCTGGCGGGAGTTGAACCCGCGTCCGAAATTTCTACGCCGTCGGTACTACATGCTTAGTCAGTCTTTACATTCGCACGCCAGCTGCGGACAGACACGCCACTAACGAACTAGCCTGATTAGTTTTAACGTTTCAACCCCAGGCAGGGCATCCGCGCGATCTCTTTTGGGTTTGACCTCTCTTTGATCCCCGTCTTAAGAGCGGAAGCTAGGGAGAGAGGGCTCTAAGCAGGTTATTAAGCTGCTAGTGCGTAGTTTTCGTCGTTTGCGACTATTTTTTTGCGGTTTGTTAACGAGGCCTACCGCACCTCGGCATGCACCTTGGGTTTCGCAAATCCCGTCGAATCCAGAATCAGGCCCAGAGTGTTAAAACAAGTATATCAGAATTTCACACCGTTACGCCAGCGGCTTAGCGGTTGGCGTGCTTCATAATGCGCGCTTTGTCCAGCTGCCACTCGCGCTCTTTGATGTCCGTGCGCTTGTCGTGCACCTGCTTGCCCTTGGCGACGCCGATTTTAACCTTCGCCCAGGCGTTCTTCCAGTACAGGGAGAGGGCGACTATAGTGTAGCCGTCGCGGTTGGCCAGGCCGAACAGCTTGTCGAGCTCTTTGCGGCTCAGCAGCAGCTTGCGGGTGCGGGTTGGGTCGCAGACGATGTGCGAAGAGGCCACGTTCAGCGGAATGATGCTGGCGCCGAACAGGTAAGCTTCGCCGTTGCGGAAAACGACATAGCTGTCGCCGATGTTGGCTTTACCGGCGCGCATGGATTTGACTTCCCACCCCTGTAGGGAGAGGCCGGCCTCGATTTCTTCTTCAATGAAGTATTCGTGGCGCGCGCGTTTGTTCATCGCAATGGTTGCGGAACCGGGTTTGTAGGCTTTTTTCTTAGTCATAGTGGTTTTTATTATACTGAATGATGAGCCGAAAGATATCCCTCGCGCCCGTCGGCCGCGCGATTTTTTACGCGCCAAAGGAAGTGCGGCTACCCCGGATAGGGGAGGGCGTGGCGCATGGAAGGCGTTTGGGCCGGCGGGCGTTAGGTGGTATGATTTGCGGCGTTTTTGTTTTTGCCTTAACTCTTTTTCAAACCCGATTTAGTCAGGAAGTGTCATGCAGCGTATCAAGCGTTCGGCTCTGGTCAACTATAGCGCCGGGCAGATGTATCATTTAGCTAACGACGTGCTCTCTTATCCGCAGTTTTTGCCGGGCTGCGTCGGCAGCCGGATCCACGAGCAGACCGAAACGACCATGGTGGCCTCTATCGACGTGGCGAAAGTAGGGATACGCAAAACCTTCACGACCAGCAACCGCATGGTGGTGGACTCCGTTATCGACATGACGCTGGTGGACGGGCCGTTTAAGACGCTACAGGGCGGCTGGCACTTTACCCCGCTGGGAGACGACGCCTGTAAAATCGAGTTTGCGCTGGAGTTTGAGTTCAGCAGCCGCCTGGTAGAAATTGCCTTTGGGCGCATCTTCAACGAGCTGACGCAAAACATGGTTCAGGCCTTTATCAAGCGGGCGAAGGAGGTGTACGTTGTCGGACGTTAACATCGAGGTCGTTTACGCGCTACCGGAAAAGCAGTTCCTGAAGCCGCTGCGTGTGCCGCAGGGAACGACGGTCGAAGAGGCCATCCGCATGTCGGGCCTGCTGGAGACCAGGCAGGATATCGACCTGGCGGTTAATAAGGTCGGTATCTTTAGCCGAGCTGCCAAGCTTACGGACGAAGTGAAAGAGGGCGACCGGGTGGAGATTTACCGGCCGCTGATTGCCGATCCGAAGGAGCTGCGGCGAATGCGGGCGGAGAAGTCAAAAAACAGGGCCTCATAGAGGCCCTGTTTTTTTAATTCATCGCGACCGCGCTAAAGAAGATCAGTTTTCCTGCTTCGTCATCGAGGTGTCGTTAGTCATGCTGGTCAGCGTACCGCCGCTGTCAAAGGTCAGCGTCAGGGTCTGCTGAGAAACGTCCTGATGCCCCGGCTGTTGGCGGAAAACGTAATACCAGGTTTCAGAGCCAAACGGGTCGTGCAGCATCGGCGTGCCGAGAATATAGGCCACCTGCTGTTTGCTCATGCCCTTTTGCACTTTCGCGACGTCATCGGGCGTTAAGTAGTTGCCCTGGTTGATGTCCGGACGATAGACCACCTTCTCTAACGTAGAGCATCCGGTTGTTACTAGTCCAATCGCCATGACGACGGCAGTCAGCAGTTTGCAGCGCATAGTATACTTTCCTTTAGAACGTAGGCTGACGATGATAATAGACCTTGCGGCATTTGGAAACCTTCATCGTACTGTTTATCAGTCCATTATATAAAAAAACGCACCGGCAGGGCGATGCGTTTATTTTTGACTGCGCTTTTACCAAAAAGTTGGGGCGGGCGACGTTTATTTTTTCAGGCCGCCAGCAGCTCTTTGGCGTTGGCCAGCGTGTTGCGGGTGATTTCGCTGCCGCCCAGCAGGCGGGCCAGCTCCTGCAGACGGGCCGCTTTGTCTAATAGCGTCATGTCGGTTTCCGTCTGCGCGCCGTCGGTGCGCTTGTTGACGTAGAAGTGGTGGTGCCCGCTGCCGGCGACCTGCGGCAGGTGGGTGACGCACATTACCTGCGTTGATTCCCCCAGCTGGCGAAGCAGCCTGCCGACGGTGGCGGCGGTTGGGCCGCTGATGCCGACGTCCACTTCGTCGAAAATCAGCGCCGGCGTTTCCATCTTCTGCGCCGTGATCACCTGAACGGCCAGCGCGATGCGCGACAGTTCGCCGCCGGAGGCGACCTTGGCGAGCGGAGCCTGAGGCTGACCGGGGTTGGTGCTAACCAGAAACTCGATGCGATCGGCCCCTTCAACGCTGAGGTGCTCCGGCTGCCACTTGACCTCAACGGTCAGCTGGCCGTGCGGCATGGCGAGGGCGTGGATGCTGTCAGTAATTAGCGACGCCAGTTCGCCTGCGGATTCGATGCGCAACAGGTGCAGGCGCTTTGCCACTTCCAGCGCGAACCGGTGGTGGCGTTCGACGTCCTGAACCAGCGCTTCGTAGTTTTCCTCATGGCGGCTGATTTGCGCGAACTCGTCCAGCAGCTGTTGGTGCAGCTCCGGCAGCTGTTCGGGCGCAATGTGGTGCTTGCGGGCCAGCGCGATTTGGCGCGAGAGGCGCTGCTCCAGTTCGTAAAGGCGAACGGGATCGATTTCCATCCTCTCTGCATAGTGGCGAAGCTCTTCGCTGGTTTCGCTGACCTGAATAGAGGCCTCTTCCAGCATGTTCAACAGTTCGCCCATTTTGCCGTCGATGGCGGCCAGCTCCTGCAGGCTGTGCTTGGCGTGGTTGAGCATGCTCAACACGTTTTGCTCGTCGTTTTCCACCAGCAGCTGGAGGGCGTCCTGACTGAGGGAAAGCAGCTGACCGCCGTTGGACAACCGCTTGTGCTCTTCGTCGATTTGCTCATATTCCCCGGCCTGAGGGGCGAAGTCGTTCAGCTCTTTTAGCTGGTACTGCAAAAGCTGCAGGCGGGACTCCTGCTCCAGGCTTTGCTGCTGATACTGCGCGAGCTCGGCGCAGCTTTGGTGCCACTGGCGGTAGGCCTGCTTCATCTCGGCCATCAGGTCGGTTTGATGGGCGTAGGCGTCGAGCAGGCGCTTTTGATGATCGGGCTTTAGCAGCAGCTGGTGGGCGTGCTGGCCGTGGATTTGAATCAGCAGTTGGCCAAGCTCGCGCAGCTGGGAGACCGGCACGGCGGTGCCGTTGATAAAGCCCCGCGAGCGGCCGTCGGCGCTGACAACCCGGCGCAGGATGCACTCCTGCTGGTCGTCCAGCTGGTTTTCCTCCAGCCACGTGCGGGCGGCGGGCGCGTCTTTCAGGGAGAAGCGGGCGCTGACGTCGGCCCGGCCGGCGCCTGCGCGCACCATAGCGGCTTCAGATCGGCCGCCAAGGCAGAGCCCCAGCGCGTCGATGGCGATAGACTTACCCGCGCCGGTTTCGCCGGTGATTGCCGTCATGCCGGCGTGAAAGTCGATTTCCAGCTCGCGGACGATGGCGAAGTTGCTAATGGTTAACTGTGCCAGCATGATCCTATTCCCGTATTAATAAAAACAAAAAACCAGCCACTGTAATTACGTACAGTATAAACTGGTTTTTTATACAGTAAAGCGGATCGTGCGCTTTTAGAACAATTTTTTCGACCAGCCAAGCTTGGTGCTTAGCGTATTGTAATAGCTGTAGTTTTTAGGGTGGATCAGGTGTAGCTGGGCTTCGCTTCGCTTAATAATGACGTGCTCATCCTTTTGGATGGGCAGGGCGATTTGGCTGTCGCAGCTGATTTCCAGATCCCTGCTGTAATGGGCAAAGCGCAAATTAATGGTGCTGGTGCCGTTAATCACCAGCGGGCGCGACGTCAGCGTATGGGGGAACATCGGTACCAGCGCGATGGCGTCCAGCGTCGGCGTAAGGATAGGGCCGCCGGCGGAAAGGGAATAGGCGGTAGAGCCGGTCGGCGTAGAAATAATCAGGCCGTCGGAGCGCTGGGAGAAGGCAAAGTTATCGTCAATATAGACCTCAAACTCGATCATGTGAGCCACTTTGCCGGGGTGCAGCACCACTTCGTTTATCGCCGTGCTGGTGCGGGTTGGCTGATTGGCCCGGTGAAGCTGGGCTTCGAGCAGAAAGCGCGTTTCGCTGATGTAGTCGCCTTCCAGCACCTCGGCCAGCTGCTGCTGAACGTTGTCCGGGTTTAAATCGGTTAAAAAGCCGAGGTTGCCGCGGTTTACGCCGATCACTTTGATATCGTAGCGCGAAAGAATGCGCGCCGCGCCCAGCATGTTGCCGTCGCCGCCGATAACGACCGCTAAATCCGCCTCTTGGCCGATTTCCGACAGGCTGCCGGTGGTTGCGCCCTGAAGCTCGAGCTCACCGGCGATCTGCTGCTCGACGATAACCTCGTAGCCTCGCGTGGTAAGCCACTGGTAGAGCGCCTTGTGGGTGGCTAACGCCGCCGGGTGGCGGGGATGTCCAACTAATCCAATGCAACTGAACGCGTTATGATTCATTTATTGTTTCCAGGAGAATATGAACGACTTCCTTGATTCGTCGTTTTTCATCCCCATAATATACAAAAATAAGCAAGCGTAATGCCAAACTGCGGAGATAGACATGAGTAGTAAAGAACAAAACACCCCTAATGAGCAAGTCTCAGAAGAGATAAATGACGAGCATCAGCAAGTGGACGCCGCTGAGCCGGCCGCAGAGACAGATATCGCCAGCCAGTACCTTGAGCGTATTGAAAACCTGGAGGCTCAGCTGGCTCTGGCTCAGCAGCAGGAAAAAGAGAGCGCGCTTCGCGCCCGCGCCGAAGTTGAGAACGCCCGCCGCCGCGCCGAGCAGGACGTTGAAAAGGCCCACAAGTTCGCGTTGGAAAAGTTTGCCGCCGAGCTGCTGCCGGTTATCGATAACCTCGAGCGCGCCTTGAGCTCAACCGATAAAGAAAACCCGGACATGGCGACCTTTACTGAAGGCGTTGAGCTGACGTTGAAATCGCTTTTGGGCGCGGTGCGCAAGTTTGGCGTTGAGCCGGTAGAAGAGGTTAACGTGCCGTTTAACCCCGAGCTGCATCAGGCCATGACGATGCTTGAGTCCGCCGACCATGCGCCTAATCACGTGATGATGGTGATGCAGAAGGGCTACACCCTGAACGGTCGCCTGATTCGCCCGGCGATGGTCGCCGTATCTAAGTAAGTCTTGCTATAAAAAGGCGGCGTTGTGTGAAACGTCGCCTTTTACCGCTTTTCCATCCCGTTTGAAGGGGTGATTCGTTTCAGTAGCCCCTTAAACAACTCATTGAATATAAATAATTTATTGATAGCCCCCTCCTATTCTAACGATAGGTACGACTGCCGGTTGTAATTGATCCCTATCAATTCGCATTTTGCGTCAGCGCCGATAATTTCCCCGCTTTTCTTTTTTCTTCATGAGAGGGATTTTTCTCATAGCACTTATTAAAACGAAGCAGGATGTGGGGTATCTATGATAAAGAAGCTCTTCATAGGCGCGTGTGCCGTCGGCATTATCGGTTACCTGGGAACCGCCGCTTATATTTACAATTATGACAACGATCGAAGCGCTCGACTGATCGCCACCGCAACGCCGAAAGGCGATGCGAAGGTGCGAGAGATCTTCTACCAGCGCGGCTGTGAGTATTGCCACACGGCGAACGCCGATATGCCTTTTTATGCGTCATTTCCCATCGCGAAACAGCTGATGACCCATGACGTCAAGATGGGCTACGTTCACTTTAACCTGCAGGCTACGATGGATAGCCTGGTTGACGGAACGGCCGCGCCGGAGTCCGATCTGGCCAAGATTGAACGCGTTGTTAAAGACGACAATATGCCGCCAACCCGCTATACCGCCGTACATTGGAACGGCAGTATGAGCACGGAAGACCGTGATGCCGTTCTCAACTGGGCAAAAGCGCAGCGGGCCACCTACTACGTCACGAAAGGGGTGAGGGACGAGTTTAAGAACGAAGCCGTTCAGCCTCTGCCTGAGCCGATGAAGGTGAACGTCGAAAAGGTGGTATTGGGTTCAATCCTTTATCACGACAATCGCCTGTCGGGGGATGACACGCTGTCTTGTGAAACCTGTCACCGCCTCTCTTCCGGCGGCGTAGACAACATGGTGACGTCTAAGGGGATCAGGGGCCAAATGGGGCCGATCAACGCGCCGACCGTGTTTAACTCTGTCTATAACGTCGAGCAGTTCTGGGACGGCCGGGCGAAAAACCTGCAAGAGCAGGCCGGCGGGCCGCCGCTGAATCCGATTGAGATGGGCTCAGAGTCTTGGGATCAGATTATCGGTAAATTGGCGAAAGACCCGGCGTTGAGCGCCGAGTTTACCAAAGTGTATCCGGAAGGCTTTACGGCGGGCACCATCACCGACGCCATCGCCGAGTTTGAAAAGACGCTGGTAACGCCAAACTCGCCTTTCGACCGCTATATGAAAGGGGACGATGCCGCCCTGACGGCGCAGCAAAAGCGCGGCTTCCAGCTATTTAAAGACAACAAGTGCGACACCTGCCACGTGGGTAAAAACCTGGGCGGCCAGTCGTTTGAAATGATGGGCCTGAAGGAAGACTACTTCGCCGCGCGCGGCAACGCCATTACCGACGCCGACCTGGGCCGCTTTAACTTCACCACCTTCGACCGCGATCGCTTCCGCTTCAAGGTGCCGACGCTGCGTAACGTCGAACTGACGGCGCCTTACTTGCACGACGGCAGCATTAACTCGCTGCAGGGCGCGGTTGAAATGATGCTGAAGTTCCAGCTGGAAAACGAGCTGCCGAAGAAAGACGTCGACGACATCGTCGCCTTCCTGACCTCCCTGACCGGCGAATACAAGCGCGAATATCCGATGAAGCTGGAATAATCGTTTAGGCGCGAAGTATAAAGCTATAAACAGAAAGAGCCGCAAATGCGGCTCTTTCTAATCCTGAGAGGGATGAAAAGGGTTTTGAATAAAGCTTACAGAGTTCAACGGAGGGAGAGGGTTACTCGCTTCGCTCGCCCTACGGGCCAACACGTTGTGTTGTTCAACGCCTAAAGGCGTTGTCCGTTGGGGTCGACTTGGCGTAAGCCAACGACAAACCGGCAAAGCCGGTTTGAACAGCGCTTGCGCTGGCCCTTTAGGGTGGAGCCCGAAGGGCTCCATAACGGCCCGTAGGAAGGCTATGCCCGACGCTCTCCCAAAGCTAATAAAGGCGCCCTCCCGACCGAGCACCATGCCCATATCGGCACATTGTATTTTCGGTCGGAATATCCTCTGAAGCTTATTTAACAGATTCTCTACCCATCAAAGATCTGGCAACTGCCAATCTATCGGCGTCAGCCCCTGCTTCTCCAGCAGCGCGTTGGCCTGTGAAAAGTGGCGGCAGCCCAGAAACCCTCGGTGGGCGGACAGCGGGGAAGGGTGCGGCGCCGTCAGCACGTGGTGGCGGCTGCGGTCGATAATGCGCCCTTTTTTCTGCGCGTGGGAGCCCCACAGCAGGAAGACGATGCCGTCGCGATGGTCGTTGAGGGCGGCGATCACTTTATCCGTGAAGGTTTCCCAGCCCAGGCTTGCGTGAGAGTGGGCCTGGCCGCGCTCCACCGTCAGCACCGTATTGAGCAGCATCACGCCCTGATCGGCCCAGCTTTGCAGATAGCCGTGGTTAGGAATATGAAAGCCCGGAATGTCTTGGCTTAGCTCTTTATACATGTTGACCAGCGAGGGCGGTGGCTGGATGCCCGGCAGTACGGAAAATGAAAGCCCGTGGGCCTGATTGGGGCCGTGGTATGGGTCTTGCCCCAAAATGACGACCTTAACGTCCGCCAGTTCCGTTGAACTGAAGGCGTTAAAGACGTCCTTCTGAGGGGGATAGATAGCCTTGCCCGCCGCGCGTTCGCAGGCGACGAACTTCAGCGTGTCTTGAAAATAGGGCTGGGTTTTCTCCTGACCAATCACGTCTTTCCACGTCAGTTTATCGCTCATCAGCGTCTCCTTTACTTTTGGGAGCGGAAGTTACCGAAATCATACCGTAAGGCCAAAATAATGATGAGCTTTTTTATCAATTTCCCCACCGTACGGCGCCGGGTTATAAAAAAATTTGAAAATTTACAAAAATAATTAAAGGGGTTAAAATGGTAAAAATTGATGCAAAACAAAAAATTGTAGAAATTGGATGAATTTACGATTTTTTAAAATTGATTTTTATCAAAGAATTCCTCTAATTTCACTGTTATATAAGAGGATATAGCAAGCTGGTTGGTCCTACAGGTGCGCTGCAAAAGAGAGTTTGTTGTTTCCCAGCGCTCAGAGGACGTCGATTTTAAATACTGATGGAGGCACCAAATGATTACTGGTATTCAAATTACTAAAGCAGACAACGCCGCACTGTTGAACTCTTTCTGGCTGTTAGACAACGAAGCGTCAGAAGCTCGCTGCGTTTGTGCTAAGGCTGACTATGTGGAAGATCAGGTTGTGCCTGTGAGCCAACTGGGCCAGTTCGAATATCGTGAAGTTCCGATGGAAGTCAAGCCGACCGTTCGCGTTGAGGGCGGTCAGCACCTGAACGTTAACGTTCTGAGCCGCGAAACTCTGGAAGACGCGGTAAACAACCCGGAAAAATATCCGCAGCTGACCATCCGCGTTTCAGGCTATGCGGTACGCTTCAACTCTCTGACGCCGGAGCAGCAGCGCGACGTCATTACCCGTACTTTCACCGAAAGCCTGTAATTTACTGCGCTTAGGATATGAAAAGGCCGCTTTCGCAAGCGGCCTTTTTTATGCGGTGAGAAAGCGTTAGCTTTGGCTTGACTCAGCGTCCGCGGACGGCTTGCGGCGTTTGCCGACGTTCTTGCTGTCGCGATGGCGAACCTTCACCTTCTTCTCTTTGCTCTTTTCTTTACGCTTCTCCGCCGCTTTGGCCTTGGCCTTTTTAGACGGCTTGTGGTCGCCGGGCTTTGGCGTTTTGGTCGTGGGCCGAAGCTCGTCGATGACCCGCATTTTGACCGGCTCTTTCAGGTAGCGTTCTATCTTTTCCAGCAGCGGGTGGTCGTGCGCTTCAACAAAAGAGACGGCGACGCCCTTTTTCCCCGCCCGGCCGGTGCGGCCAATGCGGTGTAAATAGGTATCGGCAGTGCGTGGCATGTCGTAGTTGAAGACGTGGCTGATGTCCTGAATGTCCAGCCCGCGAGCGGCGACGTCGGTTGCAACCAGCACTCGCACCGTACCGTCCTGCAGGCGCTTGATGGCCTCGTTGCGCTTGGCCTGCACCATCTCGCCTTCTATATAGAAGCACTTGATGTCGGCCTCTCGCAGCCAGCGGACCAGCTCGTGCAGCCTTTCGCGCTTGCGCACGAAGACTATCGACTTGCTGACTTCCGGCTGCTTGAGCCAGTGGCTGAGCAGGGCGGTTTTGTGGGTCAGATCGTCGGCGCGATAGTACCACTGGTGGATTTTGTTTTTCTCGCGGCGAGACGACTCGGCCTCTACGCGAACGGGATCTTTGAGCAGGCGCTCGGCGAAGTCGTTAATCGCTTCCCCTTCCAGCGTCGCGGAAAAGAGCATCGTCTGCTCGCGCCAGCGGGTTTCTCCGGCAATGTGTTCGATGTCCTGAGCAAAGCCCATGTCCAGCATGCGGTCCGCTTCGTCCAGAATAAGGATCTCAACCGCGCGGCAGTCAAAGTTCTCTTCCTTTATATACTGCAAAAGCCGCCCCGTGGTGGCGACCACGATGTCCTGATTTTCGCTGAACACTTCGGCGTGGTTCATATAAGCGACGCCGCCGGTAATAGTCGCGATGTCCAGATGGGTGTGGGCAGCCAGCTCGCGGGCCTGGTCGGCAACCTGCATGGCGAGCTCGCGGGTCGGCGTCAGGATTAAAACGCGCGGCGGGCCCGACTTTTTACGCGGCGAGTCGAGCAGGTGCTGAAGCGCCGGAAGCAGGTACGCGGCGGTTTTACCCGTGCCGGTCGGCGCGGAGCCGAGGACGTCGCGTCCTTCCATTGCGGGCGGAATTGCCACTGCCTGGATCGCCGTAGGGCGAGCGTAGCCTTTGTCGCTGAGGGCGTCTAACAGCGGCTGGTCGAGTTCTAGTGCGGAAAAGTCTAATACGGTCATGGTCTACCTCTGCTTGGGGCGCCGATTATAGATGTATTATGCGGGATCTTCACCCGTTATTGTCGATCTTCCTCTCTTCTTTCTTCGGCATAGGGCCGCCAGAGGCGACGGCGCTTTTATTTAAGCCGCTTGCATATGGCGCATTCGCCCCCATTTTTGGTTAAAATCGACCTTTTACCGCGTTGACGACGGACGATAAAAAGCGAACATTCCGCTGGGCAGAGAGATGAAGACAGAAAAAGGGGCGATAGCGCATCGCCGAGGCGGCTTTACGTTCAAACGCTTTTTTGTTGCACACGACAGGTGCGGCATGAGGGTGACGACCGACGGCATTCTTTTGGGAAGCTGGACGGCGATCGGCGGCTCGTGTCGTCGCGTTCTGGATATTGGAACCGGAACCGGGCTGCTGGCATTGATGCTGGCGCAGCGCAGCGGGGACGACGTCGTACTGGACGCGGTTGAAATCGACGCCGCCGCCGCCCTACAGGCGCAAGAAAACGCGGCGGCGTCGCCTTGGCCGCAGCGCATTCGCGTATTTCGGGAGGATATAAAAGCGTTCGGGCAGGAAAACCTCGGCGGCTACGAGGTGATTGTCAGCAATCCTCCCTACTTTGAACAAGGGTGTGAATGTCGCGATACGCCAAGGGCAAAGGCGCGCTATACGGCGGCGCTCAGCCATCGCGACCTTCTTTGCTGCGCCGACGCGCTGCTGGCGCCGCAAGGGGCGTTTTCTCTGATCCTACCGGTCGCGCAGGCGGCGTCGCTGCAGGAAACCGCGCGAGAGTTCGGATGGTTTGTTCGACGCCGGGCCTGGGTAAGCCATCGCGAAGGGCGTTCGCCCTACGTTACGCTGCTGGAACTGGTGAAAACGCCGTGCTCAACCGATGAGACGCACCTGTTTATACGGGAACCGGACGGGCGCAGCTATACGGAAGCCTTTAAGCACTTAACGCGGGATTTCTACTTATCTTTTTAAGCCGTTGAGCGGGAAGGTTCCAAAATAAATTGAAATAGACTCTAAAATTAATAAAGAAGCGCGAATCCTCTGTGTCAAGACAAGTAAGTTTGCGGTTTAATGGTAAACTTTGTGTTAATCTATAACGCCTTAGGCTGCGGCCTGGCGGGTAAAATGAAAAGTGAAATAGCGGCGCTGGCTGGTTGAATAATTAGTAAACAATAACAGTATCGCGTAACGCTATGGAACTTATTGCAATAATGGGTTTCTAACGATTGCTTGCTCAAAGTGAAGATAAAAAACGGGTCAGCAATAAGTACGCATCGAGATAGTTGAGGAGCATTACCTCGGATGAGCGAGCAAGTAACCGACCAAGCGTTGGTTGAACGAGTCCAAAGAGGAGACAAGGCGGCATTTAATATTCTGGTTGTCCGTTACCAGAGTAAAGTTGCGGGCCTCGTTTCCCGCTATGTGCCGCAGGCGGACGTTTCCGACGTGGCGCAGGAGTCGTTTATTAAAGCTTACAGGGCGTTGGCCTCTTTCCGTGGAGACAGCGCGTTCTATACCTGGCTATACCGCATTGCGGTGAACACGGCAAAGAATTACCTGGTTGCCCAGGGGCGCCGCCCGCCGTCCAGCGATGTAGACGCGGGGGACGCAGAAAATTTTGAAAATGCGAGCGCATTGAAAGAAATTTCGAACCCTGAGAACTTAATGTTGTCTGAGGAACTGAAGAGAATCGTTTTTAGCACCATCGAGGCGTTGCCGGAAGACCTGAAAATGGCAATCACCCTGCGGGAAATCGATGGTTTGAGCTACGAAGAGATTGCGGAAATCATGGACTGTCCGGTAGGCACCGTTCGCTCCCGCATCTTCAGAGCTCGAGAGGCGATTGATAATAAAGTACAACCGTTGATACAGCGTTAGCTGTGTTTTTAGGCAATTGGGATGTTGTAAAAAAGAAAAAGGGTATAAGGCATGCAAAAAGAAAAGCTTTCCGCTCTGATGGACGGGGAATCGATCGACAGTGAAACGATCGAACAACTGTCTCAAGATAGAACGCTTCAACAAAGCTGGCATCGCTACCACCTGATTCGCGATACGATGCGCGGGGATATCGGCGACGTAGTCCATTTGGATATTGCCGATAAAGTGTCCGCTGCACTCGCTCTTGAGCCTGAGCTCTCTGATGTCTCCCAACCCGAGATTTCACAGCCGCATCCGTCAACCTGGCAGAAAATGCCGTTTTGGCATAAGGTTCGCCCGTGGTTTTCCCAGATGGGGCAAGTGGCCGTCGCCGCCTGCGTATCTCTAGCCGTGATCGTCGGCGTGCAGCAGTTTAATCAGCACGGCGAAGAGGGCGCTCCGGATGCTCCCGTCTTCAATACGGTGCCTTTAAGCGGCCAGGCGTCGCCGGTCAGCTTTGATGTTGCGACCGAAGGCGCGCAAAACATTAATCAGCAGGCATCGGAACAGCGTAAGCGCATTAACGCTATTTTGCAGGACTATGAACTGCAGCGCCGTTTGCATGCTGAACAGTTAAAAACGGTACAGCCGTCCGCAAGCTCTAGCGCTAACAACGGTCAGTCTGCACAACAAGGGTTATCCCAGTAGTCGATGAAGTCAGCTGCTTTTATTCTCTGTAGTTTGCTGGGGGGATTAGTCTCCCCGGCATTTGCTAATCCGCAAGGCTCAACCGAAGCGCTGCTTGAGGAAATGACCTCCGCCAGCCGGGCGATGAGCTATGAGCTTTCCTATATCAACGTCAGCAAGATGGGCGTTGAGTCTCTCCAGTACAGCCACTCTTTGCAAAACGGTCAGCCGCTGGTCCAGATGATTAACATGGACGGCCCGCAGCGCGAAGCCATCATGCGCGGATCCGAAGTCAGCTATTTTGAACCGGGCATGGAGCCGTTCAGCATTCGCGGCGATCACATCGTTGATTCGCTGCCGGCGCTGGTGTTTGCCGATATCGCTCGCCTTGAGCGCTACTATGACTTCGTTAAAGTCGGGCGCTCGCGCATTGCCAACCGCCTGTGCGACGTGGTGAGAGTCGTTCCTCGAGACGGACTGCGCTATAGCTACGCGGTATGGCTGGATACGGAAACCAGGCTGCCGCTGCGGGCGGATCTTATCGATCGCGACGGCGACACGCTGGAGCAGTTTCGCGTTATCGCCTTTACTGCCGGCGACAGCGTGCGTGAGAAGATGGCAAGCGGCGCTTTACCCGATATGCCGCCGCTGCTCTCTATCCCTTCCGGCGACAAGCTTTCCCTCAACTGGAAGGCCGGCTGGCTGCCGGTCGGATTTACCGAATCGTCCCGCAGCCGCCACGGCGTACCTAATTTAAACACGGTCGTTGAGTCGCGCCTGTTTTCCGACGGCCTGTTCAGCTTCTCTTTAAGCATTACGCCGACCGGCTATCAGTCCGGCGAGCACCAGCTGCGGCAGGGACGGCGGACAATTCATACCGAAACTCGCAATAACGTCGAAATTACCGTTATCGGCGAGCTTCCTCCCGCTACGGCAAAACGCATTGCCGACGGCGTCGTTTTTAACTAGAGCGCGCCAGATATGCTGAGCGAATGGGCTACCGTCGTCGACTGGCAGCAAGGGGTGGCGACGCTGCGCTGCGAGCAGCGCTCCGGATGCAGCGGCTGCCGTTCCTCCGCCAGCTGCGGAACGCGAGCTTTGAGCAAGCTTGGGCCTAACGGCATCCACGAACTGAAGGTCGACTATGCCCAGCCGCTGCTTCCGGGGCAGCGCGTGGAGCTGGCGATTCCCGAATCCAGCCTGATTGCTTCCGCTCTACTGGTCTATATGGTGCCGCTTTTAGGCATCCTGCTGTTTTCTTCCCTGCTTTATTTTGGGGCCGGAACCGATCTGGCCGCCGTGGTTGGCGCTGCGTTTGGCGCGGCCGCCGGATTTGGCGTCGCGCGCTTTTACGCCGTCAGGCTGGCGAAAAGGCCGACGATGCGTCTGACCATCGTCCGGGTGGCGCTGCCCGGCGTTAACCTGGACGAAGATGCAGTTTAGAAAAGAGAGAATAAAAAACACTCCGCGTGAGCGGAGTGAAAGACAGGAAGTACAGAAAATGATGAAACGTCGTAATGAGGGAAGAGAGTTACGGGACACGCCCTAGGCGTTACTTGTAGATAATCGCCGTGCCGCTGACCCTGTTGTTACCGGAAGCGGAAACGATGTAGTAATAGCTGGCGCCCTGGGCGTCCGCCTTTGCGGCAAGCTGGCTCTCCAGTGCGGTCAGGCTGATAGCGCTGCTGGCGGAAACGGTGCCAATCTTATCCAAATTTTCTGTCTTAGTTCTGTCAACCTGCTCTGCGGCAAAAGAGCTGAAGGATAAAGCGGACAGTACGGCGGCGGCAGCGATTAATTTAACGTTTTTCATGGTAATTAACTCCAGTTGGTTTAAGGAAGAGAGAAGATGTTCTCTCGATGTGTGTCATTATAGGCGTCTGACTCACGATGGATAGCGGAGTAAATTGACAATTTTATTCAATTTTTTTGACTGTTTGTCAGCGAATTTAAGAAATAAGAGGACGGTCGGTAAGGGGCATTCATCGCGTATGTCGCTATGTTTTAACCATCCCGACGTGTAGAATGTCCGCCAGTTTAATATTGACGTAAAATTTTTCGGGGCGCGGTGGGCATGGAGTTTACTGCGTACTCGTGTGTTTCTGTATCAGCCGGATTTAGGTAAATGACTGATAATAAAGTTATCGCAAACAAGAACATAAGAAACTTTTCGATTATTGCCCACATTGACCACGGCAAGTCGACGCTGTCTGACCGCATTATTCAACTCTGCGGCGGCTTGAGCGATCGTGAAATGGCGGAACAGGTTCTGGACTCTATGGATTTAGAGCGGGAGCGCGGCATTACGATCAAGGCGCACAGCGTGACGCTGGACTACAAGGCTAAAGACGGCGAAACCTACCAGCTAAACTTTATCGACACGCCGGGGCACGTTGACTTTTCTTATGAGGTTTCTCGCTCGCTGGCGGCCTGTGAAGGGGCGCTGCTGGTGGTGGACGCGGGTCAGGGCGTAGAAGCCCAGACGCTGGCCAACTGCTATACCGCCATTGAAATGGATCTGGAAGTCGTGCCGGTGTTGAACAAAATTGACCTGCCGGCGGCCGATCCCGATCGCGCGGCGCAGGAAATCGAGGACATCGTCGGCATCGATGCGACCGACGCCGTGCGCTGCTCGGCGAAGACCGGCGTCGGTGTGCCGGACGTGCTGGAGCGCCTGGTAAGGGACATCCCGCCGCCTGAAGGCTCCGCTGACGCGCCGCTGCAGGCGCTGATCATCGATTCCTGGTTTGACAACTATCTGGGCGTTGTGTCGCTGGTGCGGATTAAAAACGGCGTGCTGCGTAAAAACGACAAGATTAAGGTAATGAGCACCGGCCAAACCTACGGCGTAGACCGCCTGGGCGTGTTCACCCCAAAACGTATTGATACCGAGAAGCTGGGCTGCGGCGAAGTAGGCTGGGTTGTTTGCGCGATCAAGGACATCCTGGGCGCGCCGGTGGGGGATACGCTGACCGGCGCCCACCATCCGGCCGACAGGCCGCTGCCGGGCTTTAAAAAGGTGAAGCCGCAGGTGTATGCGGGCCTGTTCCCGGTGAGTTCCGACGACTATGACGCCTTCCGCGACGCGCTGGGCAAGCTGAGCCTGAACGACTCTTCCCTCTTCTATGAGCCGGAAAACTCTACCGCGCTGGGCTTCGGCTTCCGCTGCGGCTTCCTCGGCCTGCTGCACATGGAGATCATTCAGGAGCGTTTGGAGCGCGAATACGATCTCGACCTGATTACCACCGCGCCGACGGTCGTTTACGAAGTGATTACGACCGCCGGAGAAACGGTGTACGTCGACAGCCCCGCCAAGCTGCCGCCGCTGAACAATATTGAAGAGCTTCGCGAACCGATAGCGGAATGCCACATGCTGCTGCCTCAGGAATATCTGGGCAACGTCATCACGCTGTGCGTAGAAAAGCGCGGTGTGCAGACCAACATGGTGTATCACGGCAATCAGGTCGCGTTGAGCTATGACATCCCGATGGCGGAAGTGGTGCTGGACTTCTTCGACCGCCTGAAGTCGACCTCTCGCGGCTATGCGTCTCTCGACTACGGCTTTAAGCGCTTCCAGGCGTCGGACATGGTGCGCGTTGACGTCATGATCAACGGCGATCGCGTGGACGCGCTGGCGCTGATTACCCACCGCGATAACTCGCAGACTCGCGGTCGCGAGCTGGTGGAAAAGATGCGTGAGCTCATTCCTCGCCAGCAGTTCGACATTGCTATTCAGGCCGCGATCGGCAACCACATTATCGCCCGCTCGACGGTAAAACAGCTGCGTAAAAACGTGCTGGCGAAGTGCTACGGCGGTGACGTAAGCCGTAAGAAGAAGCTGTTACAGAAGCAAAAAGAAGGTAAGAAGCGCATGAAGCAGGTGGGGAACGTCGAAGTTCCGCAAGAAGCGTTTTTGGCCATTCTTCACGTTGGTAAGTCCTAAGGAGTTCGCATGGCGAATATGTTTGCCTTGATTTTGGCCGTGGCTACGCTGTTAACCGGCGTATTTTGGTGCCTTGAGCGCTTTAAGTGGGCGCCGGCTCGTCGTCTCAAGATTGAGGCGCTCAGAGTGGAAAACGACGGCAAAATCGACCGCCAGGCGCTAGAAAAAATTGTCGGCGGTTTGGGGTGGAAGGAGTCGCTTGGCTCTCTGTTTCCCGTTTTAGCCGTTGTGTTTATTTTGCGTTCTTTCCTTTATGAACCGTTTCAAATTCCCTCCGGCTCCATGATGCCGACGCTGCTTATCGGCGATTTTATTCTGGTGGAGAAGTTTGCTTACGGCGTTAAAGACCCGATTACCCAGACGACGCTGATTGAAACCGGTAAGCCCCAGCGCGGCGACATCGCGGTATTTAAATATCCTCTGGATAAAAACGTGGACTACATCAAGCGGGTGGTTGGACTGCCGGGCGATACGGTGCACTACGATCCGACCTCGAAAAAGCTGACGATTACGCCAGCCTGCCCAACGGATAAGGACTGTGAGCCGGCGCAGGAGTTAGAGTATTCAGCGCTGGAAAAGAGCAACTGGTTTATTGGCTCTGAGCCCGTAGAAGGGCACTTCGGCCAAATGAGAAACCGCTTCTTCGATCTGGAAACCGAGGCGGAGCGCGCCAGGGGGCTGATTGGCGTAGATATGCAGCAGCGTGAAGAAAAGCTGGGCGACGTGGTTCACCAGACGTTGACCATCCCCAACGTGGTTGCCCGCGCCGGAGAGTACTATCAGCAGCCCGGCTCGCCGGCGAATACCTGGATTGTACCTCAGGGGAAATATTTCATGATGGGCGACAACCGCGACAACAGCGCGGACAGCCGCTACTGGGGCTTTGTGCCGGAAGAAAACTTCGTCGGTAAGGCCACGGGCATCTGGATGAGCTTTGAAAAGCAGGAAGGCGAATGGCCAACCGGAGTGCGTTTAAGCCGCATCGGTGGGATTCACTAGTTTATTTAGGTTATACTGAGCCGCGTATGGTGACACTGCGCGGCGTCTCTACTTCGCTAAAATGCGTGGTAGGGCCGAAGGACGCGGCCTGAACGTCTATTAAAAGACGAGCATCCGGATTTGAGCCCGACTTAAATCCGGATTTTGCTATTAGGCGGGATACAGCCTAACGGGATGCCTCGGCCCACAAAATAAACCGAGCGCTTTTTTTGATTTGAACTAGTTATTGGAAATGCATGAACCCTATCATTATTGAAAGGCTACAGCGAAAGCTGGGGTATACGTTCCAACAGCAATCGCTTTTACAGCAGGCTCTGACGCACCGAAGCGCCAGCAGCAAACATAACGAACGTCTGGAGTTTTTAGGCGATTCCATTTTGAGTTTCGTGATCGCCGATGAGTTGTACCGACGCTTTCCTCGCGTAGACGAAGGCGATATGAGCCGCATGCGGGCCACACTGGTGCGCGGAAATACGCTGGCGGAGATCGGTCGCGAATTTGATTTAGGCGAATGTTTACGCTTAGGGCCGGGTGAACTAAAAAGCGGCGGCTATCGCCGTGAGTCCATTTTGGCCGATACGGTAGAGGCGCTGATCGGCGCCGTCTTCCTGGACAGCGACATTCACCAGGTCCAGACGCTGATTTTAGCCTGGTACCATTCTCGCCTGGAGTCCATTAGCCCCGGCGACAAGCAAAAAGATCCCAAGACCCGGCTGCAGGAGTTCCTGCAGGGGCGCCATCTTCCGCTGCCAACCTATCTGGTGACGCAGGTCAGAGGCGAGGCGCACGATCAGGAATTTACCATTCAGTGCCGGGTCAGCGGTATTAACGACGATATCGTCGGCATCGGCGCAAGCCGCCGCAAGGCGGAGCAGGCTGCGGCCGAGCAGGCGCTTAAGCACTTAGGATTAGAATGACGACAGAAAATCAAACGCCGGAGCAGGAAGCTAACCGCTGCGGCTTTATCGCCATCGTTGGCCGACCCAACGTGGGCAAATCGACGCTGCTGAATCAGCTTTTGGGGCAGAAAGTGTCCATCACTTCCCGCAAGCCGCAGACTACGCGCCACCGCATCATGGGCATTCATACCGAAGGGGCCTATCAGGCGATTTACGTCGATACCCCGGGGCTGCACATCGAAGAAAAGCGGACGATTAACCGCCTGATGAACCGAGCGGCGAGCAGCGCGATAGGCGACGTCGAGCTGGTGATTTTCGTCGTGGAGGGCACCCACTGGACGCCGGACGACGAAATGGTGCTCAACAAGCTGCGCAGCGTCAGGTGCCCGGTGATCCTGGCTATCAATAAAGTGGACAACGTGACGGATAAAGATTCGCTGCTGCCGCACATCGCATTTTTAAGCCAGCAGATGAACTTTATGGAGATCGTGCCCATCGCAGCGGAAGAGGGCATGAACGTAGACGCGATTGCCAAAATTGTGCGCAGCCAGCTGCCGATCGCTGAGCACCACTTCCCCGAAGACTACGTGACCGATCGTTCGCAGCGCTTTATGGCGGCGGAGATTATCCGCGAAAAGCTGATGCGCTTTTTAGGCGACGAGCTGCCTTATTCCGTGACGGTGGAGATTGAGCGCTTCGTCGCCAACGAGCGCGGCGGCTACGACATCAACGGCCTGATCCTGGTTGAGCGCGACGGTCAGAAGAAAATGGTGATCGGCAATAAAGGGCAAAAGATCAAGACTATCGGCATTGAAGCGCGCCGGGACATGGAAGAGATGTTCGAAGCGCGGGTTCACCTGGAGCTTTGGGTGAAAGTGAAATCGGGCTGGGCGGACGACGAGCGCGCGCTGCGAAGCCTGGGCTACACGGACGACCTCTAAGGCGCCCCCGTGGACGGCTGGCAACGCGCTTTTGTGCTGCACGGGCGGCCTTACAGTGAGACCAGCCTGATGCTGGACCTGTTTACCGAAAGCCATGGCCGCATTAAGGCGCTGGCGAAAGGGGCGCGGGGCCGCCGCTCTCAGCTTAAAGGCTGCCTACAGCCCTTTACGCCGCTGCTGGTGCGCTGGGGCGGGAAGGGTGGCGTGAAAACGCTGCGCGGCGCCGAAGCGGTTTCTCTGGCGCTGCCGCTGTCCGGCATTACGCTTTATAGCGGCCTGTACGTCAACGAAGTGCTCTCCCGAGTGCTGGAAGACGAAACGCCATATTCCTCCCTGTTCTTTGACTATCTGGCCTGTATCCAGCAGCTTGCCGGCGAATCAGGCTCGCCGGAGCGCGTCCTGCGGCGCTTTGAGCTGGCCTTGCTGGAGCACCTTGGCTACGGCATCGATTTTCTCCACTGCGCAGGCAGCGGCGAACCGGTCAGCGAAACGATGACCTACCGCTATCGCGAAGAGAAGGGCTTTATCGCAAGCCTGGTGATAGACCACCATACCTTTACGGGGCGCGATCTGGTGGCGCTGTCAAACCGCGAGTTTCCCGATGACGAAACGCTGCGTTCGGCCAAGCGCTTCACCCGCATGGCGCTTAAGCCCTATCTGGGCGGCAAGCCGCTAAAAAGCCGAGAGCTGTTTCGCCAGTTCACTCCGCGCACGCCGGAATCTAAGGCTGACCGTTAGATTGACAGCCTGGTAGCGTCTTCTTTACGTTGATAAATTTCCGACATGCCCTCGGTTTGATTTTCTTTTGCCTCGAAATCCGGTAAAAGGGATACACTGTTTTCAGACTGCTGCGACGGTGCGCGCGGCGGCTAACTTTTCACTTTTGTACGCTCGAGGTAGAAGTCATGTCGGACTTATTGTTAGGCGTTAATATCGACCACATTGCCACTTTACGCAACGCGCGCGGAACCGCGTATCCCGATCCGGTTCAGGCGGCGTTTATTGCCGAACAGGCCGGCGCGGACGGCATTACCGTGCACCTGCGGGAAGACCGCCGCCACATTACCGACCGAGACGTGCGCCTGCTGCGGGAAACTATCCAGACGCGCATGAATCTGGAAATGGCGGTAACCGACGAGATGGTCGGCATCGCCTGCGAGGTTAAGCCCGCGTTCTGCTGCCTGGTGCCGGAAAAGCGTCAGGAGGTGACGACCGAAGGCGGGCTGGACGTTGCCGGGCAGCTGGACAAAATGACGGTTGCCGTAGAGCGCCTGATGGATGCGGGCATCGCCGTTTCGCTGTTTATCGATGCCGACGTTCGCCAAATTGATGCGGCGGTGGCGTCGGGGGCGACCTTTATCGAAATTCATACCGGCCACTATGCCGATGCGACAACGGAAATCGCCCGCGCGGCGGAGCTTAAAAGAATTGCGCACGCGGCCAGCTATGCCAAAGACAAGGGGCTTTTTGTCAACGCGGGCCACGGCCTGACCTACCACAACGTGCAGGCTATCGCCGCGCTGCCGGAAATGTACGAGCTGAACATCGGCCACGCCATTATCGGGCGGGCAGTGATGTCAGGCCTGAAGGACGCGGTAGCGGACATGAAGTCGCTGATGCTGGCGGCGAGAAGGGCGTAGGGAAGAGAAACAAAGCGTCTTTAATAAGGCTGTACTGCATCCCAAAGGTTGAACATCAACTTAGTAAGGTGCAGCTTTTTTATGGAAATATCGGACGAATACTAAGGCAGAGTTTTAGTGTACGTTTGAAATATTAACGCTCTTCTTTTGTATGCCAAACGTCAACGATGAAAATGGCGTTATCTTTGACTTCGTAGTGAATTTCGTAGTCGTCTGGCAAAAATTTCCTGACCTCGCGAGGAGCATATCGCGATTGAGGCGTGCCGATTGCCGGATACGTTGTAAAGAGGGTACTTCCGGTTATCAGACGATCTAAAATATCCTCAGCGTGCAGGTGAGTGTATTGAAGGGCAAAGAGATAGATACGCTCCAGGTCGCTCTGAGCCTTAAGCGTCCAGTAAATCTCCATTTATCAGGCTTTCTTTAGGCGTTCAGCAAAATCCACCATGTCTGAATGGCTCATTACACGGCCCGCATCGACGTCAGCCAGCCCCTCCAGCACGCTTTGATGGCGGCGTTCTCGCTCAGCCAACATGGAAAGCAATGCTTCTTTTATAATCCAGCTTTTTGAACGATCCAGTTCTACTGCCAGATTTTCAACGGCAAGGGCCAGCTCAACGGGGATTTGAGCGCTGATGGTTTGCTTAGCTGAAGAGCCCATAGGAATTACCTCGTTTAATAACTCCTATTAAGTTTAGCATGTGGGTACCTATACAAGTATCGTTTTCATTGCATTATGGATGATGAAAAGCGCGTTGCTAAAAAACTGTCTGCATTATGCGGCGAGTAAAAAAGGAGAAAAGCGAGAAGCAATAAACTAGGAAGATAGCTCGTAGGAAATTACACAGAGTTGCGCTTATTTCATTATAAGTGCGCGTTTTCTCCCAAAATCTGTAACAGCCCACCAAGCAGTGGGCGTTGATAATAAATGGATGCATACGGGACTTGCCTGGAGGGTATGTCAAAATCGCCCAAGCCTCTGGCCTTCTGTACGAAGGTGTTTCTTGATGAATTAATCAATATATTCGCCCGCTTCCTGCCGCACGTTCTCAAACTCGTCCAGCATTTCAAGCCACTCAGGCTCCAGGTCGGTCGCGCTGACGCCGTTTCTCAGCTGGCTTTCCAGATAGTGGCACAGCTGCTTTAACCGCGGCACGCCGCTATAGCTGCAGCTGCCGTGCAGCTTGTGGATGAGGTTGACCATATCGTCGTCCTGCTGCCCGTCCAGTACGTTTTGTATCCGTTCTTCGACTTCGGATAAAAATTCTATCAGGCTTTTTAGCAGGTCTTTCGCCAGATCTTCCTTATTGGCTGCCTGCGTTAGCGCCAGCTGCCAGTCTAAAGAGCGGGGCGATTCAACCACGGCGTCCTGGGTGAGGGCAGGGGCTGATACGGGTTCTTCAATAACGGGCTTTGTCACGGGCTTTTTGGCCTGCGGTGAGACTTTGCACTGCGCCTGCAGGACGTTAATCAGCATTTCCTCATTAATCGGCTTTGCCAAATAGTCGTCCATGCCGCAGCCGATGAGGCGCTCGCGTTCGCCGATCGCCGCGTGGGCCGTCACGGCGACGATCGGCGTTATCAGATGGTTTGGCAATCGATGAATGATTTCGGCTGCCTTGATGCCGTCAATTTCCGGCATCTGAATGTCCATCAGGATAATGTCGAGGTCGTTTTTCTTGGCAAACTCGATGGCTTCTTCGCCGCTGTTGCACAGGATAACGCGGGAAACGATGTCGCTAAGCAAAACGCCGATAAGCTTCAGGTTGGCCGGGTTATCGTCTACCGCCATGACGGTCAGCGGCATCTGAAGCGTATGGGCCTGCACCGGCGCGGGAAGGCTGGCGTCGGAGCGGGCGCTCAACAGCGCGTCAAACAGGCGATTGCGGGAAAGCGGTTTACACAGGGTGGCCTGAGCGCCGACCTGTTTTAACGCTTCCACGTCGATATTCGGGCGGTTAGGGATGGCTAATATCAGGCGAGAGGAGATTTCCAGTGCCCACTTCATCACGGTGTCTTGATAGCGCTGAACGTCGGCCAGATCGACCGGTAGTCCAAGCAGGACAATGTCGTATTCTTGATGACGCTTAGGGACAAGCTCAAAGTTGGAATAGGGGATAACTTCGACCGGCTCATCCCTTAAGATTTCGAGCGTCGCCTGCATGGCGCCTTCATTCTCTTCAATATAGAGGATGCGCTGGCCGGATATTTTCTCAAGGTTAGGCACGTGATGAACGATGCCGCTGCCTTCCAGCTCCAGATTGATATAAAACCAGAAGGTCGACCCTTCGTGCAGCTTGCTCTGGAAGCTGATGTCGCCCCCCATCTCCCGGATCAGGCGCTGGGTGATAACCAGGCCAAGGCCGGTGCCGCCATGGCGGCGAGAGATGCTGGCGTCGGCCTGCCGGAAGGCCTGGAACAGCTGCGACTGCTGGCGTTCGGAAATGCCGATGCCGGTGTCCTTCACCTGCACTTCGATATCCGCACTGTTGTCATACTGATGGCGCAGGGTAATGTAGATGTCGATATTGCCCCGTTCGGTAAACTTGATGGCGTTACCCAGCAGGTTCATTATCACCTGCTGGAGGCGAAGCGGATCGCCGATAACGTTATCCGGCACGTCGCTTGCGATGTGCATCGTCAGCTCAAGCGACTTCTCGTGCGCGCTATGGGCCAGCAGGATCACCGTTTCATCAATCGTGCCGCGCAGAGAGAATTCGGTATGTTCCAGCACCAGCTTGCCCGCTTCCAGCTTCGAGAAGTCGAGAACGTCGTTGATGATGTTCAGCAGGTTGCTGGCGGAACGTTCGATAGTTTGCAGGTAGTCGGTCTGGGTCGGCGTGAGGGTGGTTTTCAGCGTCTGACGGGTAAAGCCTATCACGCCGTTGAGCGGCGTGCGCAGCTCGTGGGACATATTGGCCAAAAACTCCGACTTGATTCGTGCCGCTTCCTGAGCGCGCTTTTTCGCCAGATCCAGCTCGACGTTTTGGATTTCCATCTGCTCCAGCGTTTCGCGCAGATCGGAGGTGGCCTGATCGATATTCTGCTGCATCTCTTCATGGTAGGCGGCGAGCGACATGGCCATCGAGTTGATGCCGTTTTTCAGCATGTCGAGCTCGCCGAGCATGTAGCCCTCAACCCGGCTATCCAACTGGCCGCGCCGGATGCGGTCTACGGTGTTGACCATGTTGCGAATAGGGCCGGTCACGTCGCGCATCAGCCGATAGGCGAACAGCATTGCGATGCACAGGCAGAGGCTGAGCAGCAGGGTAGCGATAAAAATTTCTTTGTACTGCTGTAGGCGAACGGTGCGAAGATCGAGCTCAATGGCGATGTAGCCCAGCGTTCTGTGTCCCGGCTCCAGGCTGACGTCCATATCCGGCAGCTGGTTTTCCGAAACGATAGGCGTGCGCAGAATCAGCGAGTCGCCTTTTGTTGTGACCGTCAGGTCGTCGGGCACCGGCGCGCCTTTCGGTAGCTGCAATAGGGCGTAGTTCTGATGAAAGTTGGAGGTGACCAACAGGTGATTCTGCGTGTCGAAAACGGCAATTGACCGTACAATATTGGAATGGCGGCGGTGCAGCATGCTGACCAGCTGGCGCACCCCTTCGCGGTTGCTAAAGGTCATTCCGTACTCGCTGGCGATAGCGAGAGGTTCAATGATGCTTGAGCCCGAGTCGACCAGTTGGTCTTGCAGCTCGTTGTAGCGGTGTACCACGAAAAATGTGCTGATAAGAAGCCCGATAAGGAGCGTCGGAGCCAGAATCAGAATCATCATTCGGGCGCGAAGGCTATATTTGGTCATAAGGATCCAATATGGGACAATCAACTATCGATAGCGAATCAGGCTATTCAATAACGCAGTGACGGATACTTTTAAATCATCATGGTGCAATTCTACTCGCCCAGCCGCCGGAAGGCGATACAGCAGAAACTTATTGTTACCCCTTACGAGCTTGATACACAAGGTCAGGGCGTCGCTCGTCATGAAGGGAAAACGATTTTTGTGACCGACGCACTACCGCAAGAGCGCGTCGAGGTCAAAATTTACGAAGATAAGCGCAGCTATGCCAGAGCGAAAGCCGTGCGTCGCCTCTCGTCGAGCGAACATCGCCTCGCGCCGCCGTGTCCTCACTACGGCGTATGCGGCGGCTGCAACCAGCAGCACGTCGCGTCAGCGTTGCAGCATAGTAGCAAATCCCATGCTCTGGATCAGCTGTTTGTCAGGGAAGCCGGTCTGAGCGTCTCGCAGGGCGAACCGATCTTTACGGCGGGCTACGGCTACCGGCGCCGAGCGCGCCTTGGCCTACAGTATGTGGCTAAAGACAAGCGCCTGAGCATGGGCTTTCGTCAGCAGATGTCCAACTCTCTGGTTGATATAACGACCTGCCCGGTTTTGGAGCCAGAACTGGACGCGCTGTTGGCGCCGCTTTATCGCTGCCTTTCTTCCCTTCAGTGCGTTAAAAAGCTGGGGCATGCCGAGCTGGTGAAGGCCGATAACGGCCCGCTGTTGGCGCTTCGGCACCTGGCGCCGCTATCCGACGGCGATCGCCAGCGGCTGGTTGCGTTTTCCGAGTCCCACGGCGTCGCCGTTTGGCTTGCGGGCGAGGAGGGCGCGCTGGAGCGCCTGACGGGAGAAGATCCTTTTTATCTCCTTGATGACCTGACGTTAGGCTTTAATCCTCGCGATTTTATTCAGGTGAACGCCGGCGTAAACCGGCTGATGGTTGAACAGGCGCTGGCGTGGCTGGAGCTTCAGCCGACGGACCGCGTGTTGGATCTGTTCTGCGGTATGGGAAACTTTACGCTGCCGATGGCGAAAAGGGCCCAAGAGGTCGTCGGCGTGGAGGGCGTAGAGGCGCTGGTTGCCCGAGGGCAAAAGAACGCGCTTGCTAACGGTCTGGATAATGCGATTTTTTTACACCACAATCTGGAAGAGGACGTCAGTAAACAGTCGTGGGCGAGTCAGGGATTTGATAAAGTGTTGCTAGACCCGGCTCGCGCCGGCGCCGCAGAGGCAATGGCGCAGATAGTCAGGCTGGCGCCCAAGCGCATCGTGTACGTCTCCTGCAACCCGCAAACGCTGGTCAGAGACAGCAAGGCGCTGCTGGCCGGCGGCTATGCTCTCGGGGGCCTGCGCATACTGGATATGTTCCCGCAGACCGGGCATATTGAGTCAATGGCGTTGTTTATTAGTCTCAAATAGTTAAGCTGTGAGGAAGCGTTATGGTTGCGGTAAGAAGTGCCCATTTAAACACGGCCGGTGAGTTTGAGCTGGATAAATGGATTGCCAGCCTGGGAATAACCCATTCTGAGCAGAGTGAGCGTTTAGCCGCGACCTGGCGATATTGCGAACAGCGGGTGAAAGACAATCCCGACGCTTCCCTCTTGCTGTGGCGGGGGCTGGAGGTGGTGGAAATTCTGGCCACCCTCAGCATGGATATCGATAGCATGCGCGCCGCGCTGCTGTTTCCGCTGGCGGACGCCGACATTCTTGATGAAGAGACGCTAAAAGAGCAGTTCGGCAACGAAGTGGCCTATCTGGTGCGCGGCGTGCTTGAAATGGACGCTATCCGCCAGCTAAAGGCCACCCACAGCGGCAATAACGCCTCCGTTCAGGTGGACAACGTCCGCCGCATGCTGCTGGCGATGGTGGAAGACTTCCGCTGCGTGGTTATCAAGCTGGCGGAGCGTATTGCCCACCTGCGGGAAGTGAAGGACGAAGCGGAAGAGGTCCGCGTTCTGGCGGCCAAAGAGTGCTTTAACATCTATGCGCCGCTGGCCAACCGCTTAGGGATAGGCCAACTGAAGTGGGAAATGGAGGACTTCTGTTTCCGCTACCTGCATCCGGACGAATACAAGAAAATAGCCAACCTGCTGCATGAGCGCCGCATCGACCGCGAAGTGTATATCGACAACTTCGTGAAGACCCTTCGTGAATCGATGGCGGAAGAGGGCATCAAGGGCGAAATCTACGGCCGCCCGAAGCATATCTACAGCATCTGGCGCAAAATGCAGAAAAAGTCGCTGGCGTTTGAAGAGCTCTACGACGTACGCGCCGTGCGCATCGTGGTTGAACGCCTGCAGGACTGCTACGCCGCGCTGGGGGTGGTGCATACGCACTTTCGCCATTTGCCGAGCGAATTTGACGACTACGTCGCCAACCCCAAGCCGAATGGCTATCAGTCTATTCATACCGTGGTGTTTGGCCCTAAAGGGCAGGCGGTAGAAATTCAGATCCGCACCCGCCAGATGCACGAAGACGCCGAACTCGGCGTAGCGGCGCACTGGAAGTATAAAGAGGGGGCGGTCTCCGGCCGTTCCGGCTATGAAGAGCGCATCGCCTGGCTGCGTAAGCTCATCGCCTGGCAGGAAGAGATGTCCGACAGCGGTGAAATGCTGGACGAAGTCAGAAGCCAAGTGTTTGACGACCGCGTTTACGTGTTCACGCCCAAGGGCGACGTTATCGATTTACCCGCCGGCTCAACGCCGCTGGACTTTGCCTACCACATTCATAGCGACGTCGGCCACCGCTGCATCGGCGCTAAGATCGGCGGCCGCATCGTGCCGTTCACCTATCAGCTGCAGATGGGCGATCAGATTGAAATTATCACCCAAAAGCAGCCTAACCCGAGCCGCGACTGGCTGAACCCTAATCTGGGATTCGTCAACAGCAGCCGGGCGCGCGCCAAGATCCAGGCCTGGTTTAAGAAGCAGGATCGCGATAAGAACGTGCTTGCCGGCAGGCAGATCCTGGACGAAGAGCTTGAGCGGCTGAATATCAGCTTCAAGGACGCCGAGAAGCTGCTGGTGCCGCGCTATAACGTCCATTCGTTTGATGAAGTGCTGGCCGGCATCGGCGGCGGCGACATTCGCCTCAATCAGCTGGTGAACTTCCTGCAAAGCAAGTTTAACCAACCGACGGCGGAGGAGGCCGATCGCGAAGCGCTGCGTCAGCTTAATCAGAAGACGGCCGCCGCGGCCCAGCGTAACGCCAAAAGCAACAGCCAGATCGTAGTGGAAGGCGTCGGCAACCTGATGCACCACATTGCCCGCTGCTGCCAGCCTATTCCCGGCGATGACATCGTCGGCTTTATCACGCAGGGCAGGGGGATCTCTATCCACCGCGCGGACTGCGATCAGCTGCAGGAGCTGAAAAACCACGCGCCGGAGCGCCTGGTGGAGGCGGTGTGGGGCGACTGTTACTCCAGCGGCTATTCGCTGGTGGTGAGGGTTATCGCCAACGACCGCAGCGGCCTGCTGCGGGACATCACCACCATTTTGGCTAACGAAAAGGTGAACGTGCTCAGCGTGTCGAGCCGCAGCGACGTGAAAAAGCAGATGGCGACCATCGACATGGAAATCGAGCTTTACAACCTTCAGGCGCTGTCGCGCGTGTTGACCCGCGTAAGCCAGCTGCCGGACGTCATTGAAGCGAAGCGACTGGGCAGCAAGTAGCCCGCGCTTCAACCGCTCTTGGCCCTGCCGATAAAGGCGGGGCTAGATTTTAAATCTACCGTAAAGACAGAATAAACAGACATGAGTGAAGCCACCGCAATCGACCGCCTGCTGGGCATTATGGAGACCCTGAGGGCGCCTGAAGGAGGCTGCCCGTGGGATAAGGCGCAGACCTTTGACACCATCGCCCCCTACACGCTGGAAGAAACCTACGAGGTGCTGGACGCTATCGCCCGCGGCGACCTTGACGACCTTCGCGACGAGCTGGGGGACCTGCTCTATCAAATCGTTTTCTACGCCCGCATGGCGCAGGAGCAGGGGCGCTTTGATTTTAACGACGTATGCAACGCCATCAGCGACAAGCTGGTGCGGCGGCATCCGCACGTGTTCAGCGACGGAAGCGCCGCCAATGAAGGGGAAGTGAGCGCCGAGTGGGAAAAGCGTAAAAGCGCCGAGCGAGAGAAAAAGGCGCAGCACTCCGTGCTGGACGATATCCCCGACGCGCTGCCGGCGCTGATGAAGGCTCATAAAATCCAAAAGCGCTGCGCGAACGTAGGGTTTGACTGGACGACGCTGGGCCCGGTGGTGGATAAGGTGCATGAAGAGCTGGAAGAAGTGATGCACGAAGCCAGGCAGGCGGTGGTTGACCAGTCTAAACTGGAAGAAGAGCTGGGAGACTTGCTGTTTGCGACGGTCAATCTCTCTCGCCATCTGGGCCATAAGGCGGAAAGCGCGCTGCAGGCCGCCAACCGCAAGTTTGAACGTCGCTTCCGCCGAGTGGAGGAGATAGTCAAAAGTTCGGGCAAAACGCTGGAACAGGCTTCGCTGCACGAGATGGATATGGTGTGGCATCAGGTGAAAGAGGAAGAGAGCTAAATAAAAAATTAGGGTGCCGCTAGTCCAGCAGCGACGGGGCATACGCACTAATTTTTCGTAGGTTTGGCTTTCATTAATTGTTGTGGCGGGAAGGCTCTGGTATACTGCTTTCCCGTCCTAGTACTCCCTTTTCGTCTTTATAAACCTAACCTTCAGGTTCAGCATGGCAACTAATTATATATTCGTAACAGGTGGGGTTGTATCCTCACTCGGCAAAGGCATTGCAGCCGCTTCTCTTGCCGCTATTCTTGAGGCTCGTGGCCTAAACGTCACAATGATGAAGTTGGATCCCTACATTAACCTCGATCCGGGTACCATGAGCCCCATCCAGCACGGCGAAGTGTTTGTTACCGAGGACGGTGCGGAAACCGATCTGGATTTGGGCCACTATGAGCGCTTCATTCGCACCAAGATGACCCGCCGCAATAACTTCACCACTGGCCGCATTTATTCGGACGTGCTGCGCAAAGAGCGCCGCGGCGACTATCTGGGCGCTACAGTGCAGGTTATTCCCCATATTACTAACGCCATTAAAGAACGCGTCATCGCCGGCGCAGAAGGTCACGACGTAGCGCTGGTGGAAATCGGCGGTACCGTGGGCGATATCGAGTCCCTGCCGTTCCTGGAAGCCATTCGCCAAATGGCAGTGGAAATCGGCCGTGAGAAAACGCTGTTCATGCACCTGACGCTGGTGCCCTATATGGCGGCGTCCGGCGAGGTGAAAACCAAGCCGACTCAACACTCTGTTAAAGAGCTTCTGTCTATCGGCATTCAGCCGGATATTCTGGTCTGTCGTTCAGATCGCGCCATCCCGGCCAACGAGCGCGCCAAGATTGCGCTGTTCTGTAACGTGCCGGAGAAGGCGGTTATTTCTCTTAAAGACGTTGACTCCATCTATAAGATCCCGGCGCTGCTCAAATCTCAGGGTCTTGACGAATTCATCTGTAAGAGATTCCATCTTTCCTGCCCGGAAGCCAATCTGGCCGAGTGGGAACAGGTTATTTATGAAGAGTCCAATCCGACCCGCGAAGTCACGATTGGCATGGTCGGCAAGTACGTTGAGCTGCCCGATGCGTATAAATCTGTCATCGAAGCATTAAAGCATGGTGGACTGAAGAATCGATTCAGCGTTAATATAAAGCTAATCGATTCGCAGGACGTTGAGGCCAAGGGTGAAGAAATCCTCTCCGGTCTTGATGCGATTCTGGTTCCCGGTGGTTTCGGCTACCGCGGTGTGGAAGGCAAAATCATTGCCGCACGCTATGCGCGCGAGAACAAAGTGCCCTATCTGGGCATCTGTTTGGGCATGCAGGTTGCGATGATGGAGTTTGCCCGAAACGTTGTCGGCATGGCCGACGCCAATTCGACCGAATTTGTGCCAGACTGTAAGTACCCGGTTATCGCGCTCATCACTGAGTGGCGCGATGAAGAAGGGAACGTGGAAGTCCGTACGGAAGAGAGCGATTTGGGCGGCACCATGCGTTTAGGCAGCCAGCCGTGCCATTTAACCGAGGGCAGTTTGGCGCGTAAGCTGTATGGCGCACCGACAATTTCAGAACGTCACCGTCACCGCTATGAGGTGAACAACATGCTGCTGCCGCAGATTGAAGCGGCCGGGCTGCGGGTTGCGGGGCGTTCCGCTGACCACAAGCTGGTGGAAATCATTGAGCTTCCGGACCATCCGTGGTTCGTCGCCAGTCAGTTCCACCCTGAGTTTACGTCAACGCCGAGAGACGGTCATCCGCTGTTCTCCGGCTTCGTTAAGGCCGCCGGCGAATATCAAAAGTGCCGGGGCGGCGAGTGCGACTAAGCGCGGTCAGAGAGTTAAATATTTTCAGGAAGGCCCGCACTTAAGGGCAACGCAACAAAACGCCAGCGATAGCATCCTGGCGTTTATTGCCCCAACAGGAGCGGGACGCGTGACGGCCTGGCCGTCGTTGTCTACAGTTTGTTGAAAAATCAACGTGTGACTAGAGGAAAAACCGAATGTCCAAAATCGTTAAAGTGCTCGGTCGTGAAATCATCGACTCTCGTGGCAATCCGACCGTTGAAGCGGAAGTGCATTTAGAAGGCGGTTTTGTAGGTCTGGCCGCTGCGCCGTCAGGCGCTTCAACCGGCTCTCGTGAAGCGTTAGAACTTCGCGATGGCGACAAGTCTCGCTTCCTGGGTAAAGGCGTTCTGAAGGCGGTTGCCGCCGTTAACGGCCCAATCGCTCAAGCCGTTGTTGGTAAAGATGCAAAAGACCAAGCCAACATTGACCGCATCATGATCGAGCTGGACGGTACTGAGAACAAGTCCAACTTCGGCGCTAACGCCATTCTGGCCGTGTCTTTGGCCGCTGCGAAAGCCGCTGCCGCATCAAAAGGCATGCCGCTGTACGAACACATCGCCGAGCTGAACGGCACTCCGGGCAAATACTCTATGCCTCTGCCGATGATGAACATCATCAACGGCGGCGAGCATGCCGACAACAACGTTGATATCCAGGAATTCATGATCCAACCGGTTGGCGCTAAAACGCTGAAAGAAGCCGTACGCATGGGTTCTGAAGTATTCCATCACCTGGCGAAAGTGCTGAAGGCCAAGGGCATGAACACGGCCGTTGGCGACGAAGGCGGCTATGCGCCGAACCTGGGTTCCAACGCGGAAGCGCTGGCCGTTATCGCTGAAGCCGTTAAGGCCGCTGGCTACGTGTTGGGCAAAGACATCACTCTGGCGATGGACTGCGCAGCGTCTGAATTTTACAAAGACGGTAAGTATGTTCTGGCCGGTGAAGGCAATAAGGCGTTCACTTCTGAAGAGTTCACTCACTTCCTGGAAGAGCTGACCAAGCAGTATCCGATCGTCTCTATCGAAGACGGTCTGGACGAGTCTGACTGGGCTGGCTTCGCTTATCAGACCAAGGTTCTGGGCGACAAAATCCAGCTGGTGGGCGACGACCTGTTCGTCACCAACACCAAGATCCTGAAAGAAGGCATCGAGAAAGGCATCGCGAACTCTATCCTGATCAAGTTCAACCAGATCGGTTCTCTGACCGAAACTCTGGCTGCTATCAAGATGGCGAAAGACGCCGGCTACACTGCCGTTATCTCTCACCGTTCAGGCGAAACCGAAGACGCGACCATCGCCGATCTGGCGGTAGGTACTGCGGCTGGCCAAATCAAGACCGGTTCTATGAGCCGTTCTGACCGCGTAGCCAAGTACAACCAGCTGATTCGTATCGAAGAAGCGCTGGGCGACCGCGCGCCGTTCAACGGCCTGAAAGAAGTTAAGGGCCAGGCGTAATTCGCTAACGCCTTAGCTCGCTAATAACGTCCCGCGTTGGGTTTCCCGCGCGGGATTTTTTTGTCTTTTTTTCACCATAGCTTAGCGGGTGGGAAAAAGGGGAGAAAGGCATCGTGCGGAATGCTAAAGCGCGTGAATATCGCCGAGAGTGTGTAAAAAGAGGGCAATTTAAGGGTGATAAAGTGGCATTTCCGTGCGCCATTTCTCTCTATGGCGCAACGCACGTTTCTCTCTATTACCTCTTGAATAAGAGAGGCTGTTATAGCTTAATGGTGATTCCATTAATCGATGAGGTGGACTATGGCGAGCGCAAGAGAGTCAATTCAGCAAATGATTGGTGAAGTGGTCGTAAAGCTGTGCGATAAAAATGTACCGATAGACAGAGATTCCATCATCGAAAAGCTATTAAGGGTAACGCACAAAGAGGATGCGGGTTCAGAACGCAACAGGGTTGCGACAATGGCGCTTGAGTTCTTAACCAAGGCTGAAGCAAAGGTTTAAGCCTTATTCCAGTCGCTCTGATTAGTAGGCCGTCCCTAACGGGTACGGCCTTTATGTTGTTTAACCTAAAAGGCATTGTAATGAGACCGGAGGTTAAAACTTTAACGAAGGCAAAAACTATTCATAAAATTCACTGCGGCGAATGTAATTGGACGCTGGAGGTTGTTGCGAATACGGATGCCGATATCCAATGTTGCCCTTGGTGTGGTTGGAGCGATCTGGAGCTTAGCTGTCTCACTGAACTGGGGGGCTTTCAAGAAATCGAGTGTAAAAAACACGGCAGAATCACCGTTCTTTTGCCTGATGAAAATGCTAATCCAGATGATTTTATGGATAATTTGTTTTGTCCGTATTGTGCCTAGGTGACGTTGGTTTTTTTAGTTTTAGTAAAAACTGGGGAAGATAAATAATTCTTTACCCGACTGTTAACGAAGGCTTTCGCTTCGAAGTAGGATAAACTTATCTGAACTTAGGATGTTAGCTCTCAGTTCAAGCGGTCTGGACGTATCGTTAACGTAAAGAAGATATCTATAGTCCGAAAATTCTACTTCCTCCGGGCTGTCATCAAAGGGATCGACGTTTTCTTTCAGCATAAAGTGTTCATGCCTCCGATCACCAGAAAGAAAATAGATTCCACCCTGATAGGTACCGTCTCTTTCATGGAAATTTATATTTAATAATGAACATAATAAATCACGGGCCTCACTTAAACAATTTCCTGAAAAACCATATAAATCATAATTTGTCATGTGTTACTCGCATATTAGATAGTATTAAAGAAGTATAGGGTTATGAATATCACAGAAAATAAACTATACCAAGCGTTATGCATTATTTATATTAATTCTGAATTAATATAAAGTGCGAGTATTCATAAAATAGTCATTGTTATTTTATGAATGTAATTTATATCCATATCTATTTCTAAATAACTTGCTATTTTAAGTTTTAGTTTTGAATTCCAATCAGCTTGGCTAAAAAATACCCCTCGCGAGATAACCATTTTAAGCCCATTCAGTCAACCGATCTGGTTCTCAAATTTATGATACTCAGTCATTATTTTGTTATTTATATGATATGTAATGATTTTAATTTCATTTCTCAGTGTAAAATATTATGTACATAAAAAATAAGGTGTCGGAACGACATCTAAAATGTAATCACAGTCACGCGTTTAATCTAAAGCATGATCCGGGTCACGAAAAGGGAAGCGATGGAGATAAAGAAAGCGATGCGGCTCGGTATTTAAATGAAATATTATTAGAATGATGTTCGTAATAATAAGGTTACAGGAAAGAGTTAAATGACGTTGCCCCACGCTATTGAAAAGATAACGTAAAAAGCAAGAATGAAAGCGTCCGAAATAAACGTTATTAATAAAATAGCCAATGAGGAAAGTATAATGTCATATCCAGCCGAACCTTATAAAATTAAAGTCGTTGAACCTATCGCAATGACCACCCGTGAGCAGCGCTTACAGTATATTAAAGATGCTGGTTACAACACATTCCTGCTGCAGTCTAAACAAACTTATATTGACCTGCTGACCGACAGCGGCACCACCGCGATGAGCGACAACCAGTGGGCGGGTATGATGCTGGGTGATGAAGCCTACTCCGGCAGCGCCAACTTCTATCATCTGCAGGACGTGGTTGCCGAATACTACGGCTACAAGCACGTGGTTCCGACCCACCAAGGGCGCGGTGCGGAAAACCTGCTCTCTTCGCTGTTGATTAAAGACGGCGACTACGTGCCGGGCAACATGTACTTCACCACCACCCGCGCCCATCAGGAGCGCAACGGCGCGACCTTCGTTGATATCATCATCGACGAAGCGCACGACTCGCAAAAAGAGCTGCCGTTTAAGGGCAACATCGACGTCGCTAAGCTGGAAAAGCTGATTAACGAGGTCGGCGCCGACAAGATCCCCTACGTCTGTCTGGCCGTGACGGTCAACCTGGCGGGCGGCCAACCGGTCAGCATGGCCAACATGCGTGAAGTCAGCAAGCTGTGCCGCAAAAACGGCATTCTGGTGATGTACGACGCAACCCGCTGCGTTGAAAACGCCTATTTCATCAAAGAGCGCGAGCCGGAGTACAAGGACGCCACCATCGCGGCCATCCTGAAGGAGATGATGAGCTACTCCGACGGCTGCACCATGAGCGGCAAGAAAGACTGCCTGGTCAACATCGGCGGCTTCCTGTGCATGAACGACGACGAGCTGTATCAGAAGGCCTGTGAAATGGTCGTGCTGTATGAAGGCATGCCTTCTTACGGCGGCCTGGCGGGGCGCGATATGGAAGCCATGGCGCGCGGCATCGTCGAGTCCGTCGATTTCGCCTATATCCAGCACCGTATCGCCCAGTGCTACTACCTGGCGGACAAGCTGACCAAGGCCGGCGTGCCGATCGTTCGGCCGGTTGGCGGACATGCGGTATTCCTGGACGCCAAAGCCTTCCTGCCGCACGTGCCGCAGGAACAGTTCCCGGCGCAGTCGCTGGCGGCAGAGCTGTACATCGACTCCGGCGTTCGCAGCATGGAGCGTGGCATCATCTCCGCCGGGCGCGACAAGAAGACCGGCAAGAACCACATGCCGAAGCTGGAGCTGGTTCGTCTGACGATTCCTCGTCGCGTATACACCTACGCTCACCTAGATATCGTCGCTGAGTCGGTTATTCGCCTGTACAAGAACCGCGAGAATATCAAAGGGCTGGAGATGGTGTACGAGCCGAAGTTCCTACGCTTCTTCACCGCTCGCTTTGAGCCTCTCAAATAAGGCGTTTTCCCACTAGTGGAGTAAAGGAAGCGCCCTTCATCCGGGCGGATGAAGGGCGCCGTCGTCTGGAGCTGTTGTAGGTCATGAATAGATTTTTTCCACTTAAAATTCGCAATAAAGGAATCGATTATGACGGTCAGCGTAGAGAATCAAGGCTCTGCCCAGAGTAAAAGCAAATCGGTGATCGGCGGGGCGATGATTACAACCGCGACCGTCGTCGGCGCCGGTATGTTTTCGTTGCCGGTGGCCATGTCCGGTATTTGGTTTTCGTGGGCTTTAGTGGTCCTCGTAGTTACCTGTTTTGTTATGATTATGGCTGGTTTCATGCTGCTTGAAGCCAACCTTAACTATCACGTCGGCGCCAGTTTCGACACCTTAACCAAAGATCTGCTGGGCAGATTCTGGAACCTGGTGACCAACTTTACCTTCGCGTTCGTCCTTTATATTCTCGCCTACGCCTATATATCCGGCAGTGCGGCGGTGATTTCCCAAACCCTGACGCACTATATGAACGTGGGGGTGTCGTCTCGCGTCACCGGGGTTATTTTTACTATTGTCGTTGCCTTTATCGTCTGGTGGAGCTCAACCGCGGTAAGCCGCATCACGACTATCCTGCTGCTGGGCAAGTTCATTGCGTTCTTTATGACCTTCGCCAGCCTGCTGGGCTACGTGAAGGTCGACAACCTGATGGACGTCATGGCGCCGGCGGGCACAAGCTATCTGCCGTATCTGCTGATGACGCTGCCGTTTTGCATCGTGTCGTTCGGATTTCACGGCAACGTGCCGAGCCTGGTGAAGCACTACGGTAAAGATCCGAAGCGCATCGTTTCCTGTATTCTTATCGGCACGCTGTTTGCGCTGTTCCTCTATGCGTTTTGGCTTTACTGCACGATGGGCAACATTTCCCGCCTCGACTTTAAGCCCATCATCGCACAGGGCGGCAATATTGACGTCTTTATTACCGCCATGGGCGGGATCCTCAACAGCGCGTCAATGGACGTCATTTTGACCTTCTTTGCCAACTTTGCGGTGGCAAGTTCAATGCTGGGCGCGACGCTGGGGCTGTTTGACTACATTGCCGACCTGTGTAAATTCAAGGACGATAACGGCGGACGTGCTAAAACGGCGCTGGTGACCTACGTGCCGCCTGCCATCCTGTGCTCAATCTATCCGAACGGCTTTCTTTACGCGATTGGCTATGCCGGGCTGGCGTTTGCGGTGTGGGCGATTATCGTTCCGGCGCTGTTGGCGAAGGCCTCCCGCGTCAAGTTCGGCAACCCGATGTTCCGCACCTGGGGCGGCACGCCGCTGGTGTACGTCGTTATCGCCTTCGGCGTGCTGGCCATGCTGGCGCATATTCTCTCTTCGCTGAATATATTGCCGACGTATCGGTAGTGGGTTTTCTTATCGAAAGAGTGGTTGTTTGTTAATAATGAATGCCGTAGCGGATAACGTTGCGGCTTTTTTACTTTTTTGGAAGAGATTTAATGCGACAAATTGTTGCTTAATGCGATGTAACGCGATAATCTGTATGTGTGTTGAACACGCACACAATTACGCACTCATCACAGTAAAGGTATAGATATGGCCACAAGCATCCGTTTAGACGATGACTTCGTTACAGATGTTAAGATCTATGCAGAGGCTTCGAGTCGAAGTGTTCCTAAGCAAATTGAGCATTGGGCTAAAATCGGCCGCATCGCTGAAGATAACCCTGATTTGCCGTATAGCTTCATTCTTGAAACCCTGCTGGCGAAGGGCGAAGTCGATAACCATAAGGTAAGTCGATATGTCAGAAGGACCCCAAAATCAGGAGATTGACGTTTATCAGTCAAACCGTTTTGAAAAGGCGCTGGATAAACTACCTGAAAAACTGCAGCAAATAGTCGAAAACGAGATCGATAAGATCTTAGACAACCCCGAGCTAGGGGAGCAGAAGAAAGGCGATCTCAGCTATTTGAGAGTACATAAGTTTAAGTTAAATAATCAGTTGGCGTTACTTGGCTACAGCTGGATAGAACACAAAATCGAGCTGTATCTTCTTAGTTTGGATTCACATGAAAACTTTTATCAAGAGTAAAAGAAGCACCGAAAGGCTGATTTGAAATTGATGAAATAGCTTTTGGCCCTGGAAATTTCCAGAGCTTTCTTTTTTCTCAAATGGGAACCCTCTTCTAATACTCCACAACAAACATCAGCGTATCGCTATAGCTCCCTGCCGGTGCGGCCGGCTGGTTAGGGTTGATACGGGCGCTGTAGGAAAGGGTCTGGCTGTAGCCCGTGCCGCTGCCTGAAAGCGGCGTGCTGTTACTCCAGACCGTGGAGTCGTTTGGCGCATAAAGGTTGTATTGAAGGTAGCTTTCGGCGTTGCTCTTTTTCATTCTTCTCCACGGCGCGCTGTAGTAAGTGCCGTTATTGATATAGGCGGTGTAGGGCGTATTGAGCGAGCAGGTCAGCGCGACCGTGGGCGTGACGGGCGTAAAGCCGTCGACCAGCGCGCTGGGGGCGAAGGCGATATTTTGCGCGCTGTCGATTTTACAGTCCTTGGTGACAACGACGGTGACCTTTATCGTGCTGATATCGTTGCCGTCTTCATAGCCCAAGCAGAGCAGGGCGGTGCACATGTGGTAGGTCCAACGAACGGTTAGGGTGTCGCTGTAGGTTCCGGCGGGGACCGGTGTCGCCGCGTTAGCGAAAGTTCTGGCATAAAGCGTGACGTTAAATCCGCTGCTGACGAAAATAAGCGACAGCAGGTTAAGCCCGGAAGAGCCGTAGTTTATGGTATTGCTTAGCGTAAACGGGTACTGATAGTTTTTATCGGCATACAGGCCGTAGGGAATTTTGTAGTTGGCGTTCTGCTCGTTGACCAGATTGAACTGCCCGCTGGACGTCAGTATTTTACCGGTTAAGGTGTTTTCCGACAGGATGCCGACGCTAAGGCCGGAGCAGCCCATCCCGCCCGCGCCGGACGACGACAGCGGCGCATTATTGATATTAAAGGCGCTAACCGTGCCGAGGCTGATGGGGGTGGACGGCGACGTGATGCTGCAGGCCGCGCTGGCGACGGGAATAAAAAGCGTCGCCCACAAGAACAGGCCGAAGGCGAGGGACGAAACGCGTAGCGCCGTTTTCTTAGTCATGGCTGAGGCTCTCTTTGCAAATAAGTTCGCCCGGCGTCCAGCCGGAGGGAATAGGGGCAGGAAGGGCGAAGCTCGCCCGGCACTGACGCCCGTCGTCGGCGCGGGTCACCCGCAGCGCATTGTCGGCGGCGGCGTTGCCAAGGTAGGTTTCTCCGTCCCAGCCGACGTAGGCGATGTCTTCTTGCCCCTCCTGACGCACCAGGCTGCCTCTGGGGAGTGGCGTTCTATTTTCATCGACCAGCGTCAAGGTGACGGCGACGACCTTGCGCAGCGGAAATTCGATAACGGTTCCCCCGCTTCCCTTCACCGCACGATGCTGTTCAACCGTTGGTATTTGAACGTCAACCGGCAGGCCCATCGGGTCTATTTCATATTTCCCTTCCGCGTAGGCGGTTACGGAGGGGATCAGCAGGTAGCCGTCGTCGTCGGTTTTTCCCAGCGGCTGGTTTTCGTAGCGAACGGGGACACCGGCATAGCCGTTGGTCGAAACCAGCGCAAAGGCGTCGTTGATGGTTTTTGAAGCGAACAGGTTGCCCTTCACGGCGACCAGCGACCCGCTGATCTCTCCCCAGTAGGTTTCATCGCGATCGCCGTAAATGCCGCCCTGTAGCCGGTAGGCGTTGGCCGCATAGTCGAGGTTGGCCTGCTTATAGTCAGACTGGTCGTTTGGCCGCTTGGCGTAGGACAGCGTCCAGCCCAGGCCGCCGTCGGTAGGCGCGGCTTTGCTGTAGGTCGCCTGATGGCTCCAGCGGTTTTCCGTATCCCGACTGGAGGTGACGGTCGCGCTGCCCATAGCATTGAACGGAATGCTGATAGTGATTTGCGCGCTGTATCCGGACGAACCTATTTCACGGTTCATCGATGCATACAGGCTGTTGTTGCTAAAAAGCGTCGTGCTGTAGGAGACGTTGAGCAGCCGCAGGCGGCTGTCGTCGTACTGCGTGACGTCAAAATAACCGACGCCGACGGAGCCAAAGCGCTGAAGAGAGACGCTGCCGGTCAATTGACGGCTGCGCTTGTCCAGCCGGTAGCCGCTTTGATAGTTGGACAAATCGCCATAGCCGTCGCTGCGGTCTATCTGCTGCGCGTTGACGCTGAAGTAGTTTTGCGTGTAGGCGTAGCCCAGCGAGCGCTGTCGGCCCGTTTGCTTTGAGCTGTAGAACGAGGATTGGCTGGCGTCATCCATTTCTGATTCTGACGCGCTAAAGGCGCCGGGGCGGGAGCGGCTGATGCCGTAAGCGCCGTTGACGACGCCGAGGTTCCCTACTTTAATTACGGCGCCCAGGCCGCCTACGTTCAGCTTTTCCGCGCTTTCTGCCCGAGCTTCCAGCGTCATCCAGCTCGTCAGGCCCGCGCGCCCGATGCCGCTGGCAGCGTTAGCGCCGTAGTCGGCATTTTTAATGCCGTAGTTATTTCTGATTTTACCGGCGGACAGGCTGAAGTCCGTCAGGCCGGGTTTTAGCAGCGAGCTGGAAACGTAAAAGGGGACGACGGTGTTAACCTGTCGCCCCAGCGGGTCGGTTACGACCACCGTCGCATTGCCCGCGCCGTTGATGTAAGGCACGGTCTCAACGGTGAAGGGGCCAGGGTTGACGTTAGCGCTGGTGTACTTGTAGTTGTTCAGATAGACGTCAACGGAGCTGGGGACGGCGGCCTGCCCCGCGAACTGCGGCAAGGGGTAGGTTATCAAATCGGGCCTGGCGGAAAAGTTGCGAGAGATCTGCACGCCGCCGAGGCGAACCGAACTGCTCCACGGCAGCGAACCGGTGATGGCGTCTCCTACGAGATACTTGAGCATGCGGGGTTCGTCGTCATAGCGCCACACCGTATCGTAGCGAAGATAGCGATGGTTATTCTCGTCCTCGCTTTCGCCGTTGATATGCTGATTGTAAACCCCGCTGTTGGAAAGCGAGCCGAACAGTCCCAATACCCTCTGTTCGGTGTAGGCAGAAACCGCATCCGGGCTTGAATCGTCTGACGAATGGCTGGCGTAGATGTCGTAGTTGAGCAAAAGCCCCAGCGGGTTTTCCGCCGCCGCCGCCGACGAGAGCCTTGACGCAGACAGCCGCTGCTCCGGCAGCCATTCTGTCGGAACGCTGATAAACAGCTTCTGGCTTTCGCCTTCGTACGTCACGGTGACGTCTTTTATTTCATCGACCGCTATTTTTTCCGTACTTGACGCATCGACGGGAAGCCCCAGGCGGCTAAGCTCGGAGGCGGAGATATAGTAGTGGCCGTCTTTGTAGTCCACCGCCAGCACGTTCTGGCCGGGCCGACCGTTGATGACCGGCTCCAACATCAGGGACATATCGGGCAGCGCACCGACTGCCCTTGGCGCTTTGACGCCGTCGTCGGAAATCGACGGCTCTTGTTCCGAATTGGCGAAGGCCGCTGCTGTCAGTAAAGACAGTAGCGCGACAGAGCCGACGGCGAGCGGCGATGAACGCCTGAATTGACGGGGCATAGCGTCACATCAACGCGGCGTCAGCCGTACGGGTTCCCGTTCACTGTTTACCGTTGCCTGTAGCGCGCCGCCTGCCGGATTTTTTCCTTTGGGGAGCGGAAAGGCTACGTTTGAATGGGGTAAGACGTAGCCGACCAGGCCGTCAATCAGCACGCCTCCGTTGGCATTAGTCAATTTTGATAATCGGGCGTGCACCGCACCGTCGTTTTTGACCTCAATCTTGCCCTGCGTCAGGCGATAGCTAAGCGCGGGCAGAGCGGAAGTAAGCCCTTTGGCTTTTGCGTATTCCTGACTGGCAGTCAGGCCCGTACCGTAGACAAACAGGGGAATGGAGTAGCGCATTTGAAAGTTGACGCCAGCGCTTGCTCCCCCTTTTTCTTCATTGGCCGCCTGAGGAATTTCATCGATAAAAATGCGGTAAGCTCGTTCCTGACCCGCGGGAGCGGCCTGGTTTTTTATCAGCCGGATAAGCTGGCGCTTACCGGGGGAGATGAGCGCGAAAGGCGGGCTTACGGTGACCTCGCTCTGTTTGGCATAGCCGTTTTCACCGCTGCGCTGCTCCCAGCGAACCGCTTTAATTTCCATGTAGACGGGCTTGCTGTCCTGATTTTCGAGCCAGAGCGATGCGCCGTTTTGGTCGCTTTCAATGACCGGATCGATAGGGGAGATGAGCACCGAGGCCGCGTTTACGCACGTCGGAACCAGAAGGCAGGCCAGAGTCAATGTTTTTAGATTAATCATTATGTTATCCAACGTTCACTGTATTAATAGGTAAAAGTAATAATGACGGTATCGCTATACTGGCCCGCGGCCGGAATGCCGGGCAGCGAAAACAGGCGAGCATAGATAGTGACGTTTTGTTGAGTGCCGTCGGTGGTTAAGCTCATCGACTGGCCGCCGTTGCTGCCGTTGCCCCATATCACGGTGCGCACGCTGTCTTGATAAAGCTGGTATTTCAGCGTGCCGCTCTGAGTGGCGTGCTTCATCGCTCTTCCTGAACCGATGACGCCGCCGGCGTAAAGCCCGCTGTCGATGTCGATTTTTACCAGCGTGCTGGGAGTACACCTTAGCGAGATTGAGCCGGCGTTCGCCGTAGAGGCAACGTCGATAGGGGTGGAAAGGGTGGTAATGCCGTTACCGAAGTTAAGCGTGCCGAATGAAGCGCTCCCCGAGCCGCCTGAGCCCAAGGCGCACCCCGCCGTAACGGTCGCACTGGCCTGCAGCTGCGTGCTGATGGTTTCCCCGTAGGCGCCGTTAAGCAGGGCTGCGTTTAAAAGTGCGAGCGGGAGAGCGCGTCGAAGCGTCTGACTGAACGTAGGCATCGCCGTCTTCTCCTCTTTACCAGCTTACGGTGACCTGAACGGTGTCTTGGTAGGTATCCGCAACGGGAGCGTTTTGCGCGGGGACGCGCGCATAAACCGGAAGCACTTCCGGCTGGCCGGTCGCCGTGCGGGTTACGCCGCTGACGCTGTCCCATACGCTGGTGTAGGCTGCGTTGCTGTACAGGTTGTAAGGCAGCGTTTGTCCGGCGTTTTTGCCAAGCATATAGCGTTGGGCGGTATTGCCGCTGTTGCCGCCGCTGAGCACGACGCGGTAGCTGACGCCGCTGGAGCACTGCACCGTCACCGCGCCGGCGTTAGCCTGGCCGACGACGACGACGCTTTGTGATATGAGAGAGCGGCTGCCGAAGTCCAGCGTGCCAAAGGTTGTAGCGCCGTTGGTGGTTGAACCGGCGCTACAGGTAGCAAGCAGCGTTGCTGAAACTGTGAGCGACGTCGACTGGGTTGCGCTACTGCCTGCCATAGCGTGGAAAAGCAGAGGCAGGCAGAGGAACCCGCGTTTATAGCGGACTCGTATTGGCGGATAAAGGCCGAACACTTTTTGCTGTTTCCGGCGGCTACCAGCTCACCGTAACCTGTACCGTATCGGTATAGGTGCCGGCGCTGGGTACGTCTTGTGGAGGGACTCGTCCATAAATAGCAAGGTTTTCCTGAGCGCCGGTTGCCGTTCTTGAGACGGTTCCGGTTTTGCTCCACTGCGTGTTGCGTCCGGTATCCTGGTACAGGTTGTAGCTAATGTACTCGGATCCTTTAGCCATACGGCGCTGATCGTCCAGATCGTGGGAGCCTGCCCCGATAAGGATGCTGTAGGGTAACGCGCTGGTGCACTGAATTTGGAGCGCGCCAGCTGTGGTGCTGATGGCTTCGCCATCGAGGCTTTGAGACAGCGTCGCCGTACTGCCGAAGTCCAGCAGACCCATATCGGGGCTGGATGCAGTGACGCCGCCCCCGTTGACGGCACAGCCGTTTGTGATGATTAACTTCACGCCGAGCGTACCGTTGACCTCATCTGCAAATGAAGAAAAAGCAAACAGCGCGGACAGTAAGCCGAGCGCAGGTGCTGGCCATATTTTCATGTTGCCACCTTTAGATAATTTTTAAATCAAACGTGATAAACCAGAGAGACTATATTCAACAATAAATTGTTCATCCTGAGATTTATTCATTCAGGTGGAGATATGACCCGAACCTTTTAATTCCTCTTTTTAATAACTATAGCGGGGCGGATACGTAATGCCATAAATTCTTTGGTAATTTATTTTTTAATATTAATCATGGGATTACTGTTTTTCACCTGTACTAATGGCCCATTGTCTTAGCAAGGTTTTATTTATTGTCTATTTTTAAAAGTGGCTTTTTATTAGGAAATAACATCATTGTCTCAATAATAGATCTCGGTATTGACGTTCCTTCATTACGTTATTAGATGCACTAAGATGGATGTGTTTTTATATTTCTTCAATTTTTCTTAATCACACGTGTTTAACGAATATAAATCTTGCCGCTCTCTTCTCCCGTGTTGCTTTATTGAGTATCATGGCTATTGTCCTCACACTCTCGCGATTAAGCAGGAGGCGGTTGTCCATCAATGCCAAAATCAAACCTTTCTGAAATATTGTTTAAACCTTCGTTCAAGCATCCGGAAACCTCTACGCTGGTCAAACGCGTAGTTCAGACCGGCGGCAGCGTTCACTCTTCTCTTGACGGAGAAAGTCAGTCGAACTGGTACCGGATGATCAATAAGGTCGTTTGGGCGTGGCGCGGCGTCGATCCGATTGAGGTAGAAAACGTGCTGGCGCGCATCGCGGCGTCGACCAACGAGCGCACGAATGAGGCGCTGCTTGATACGGTCGTTGGCTATCGCGGCGGTAACTGGATCTATGAGTGGGCTAAGGAAGGTATGATATGGCAGAAAGAGGCGCTCGATCTCGCCTGTAAAGATCCGGCCAAGGCGGGCGCCTGCTGGCTTAAAGCGTGCAGCCTGTACAGTATCGCCAGCTATCCGCACTTGCGGGGCGACAGGCTGGCGGAGCAGGCCGAGCTGCTGGCCGATCGCGCCTATAGGGAAGCGGCCAACTATCTTCCCTATGAGCTTAAGTCGATTGATTTTAAGGTCGAAGGCGGCACATTGACCGGTTTTCTGCATCTTCCCGAGGGCGGCAAAGGGCCTTACCCTACGGTGCTAATGTGCGGGAATCTGGATAACCTGCTTTGCGACTACTCTTCGCTGTTTCGTCAGTATTTGGCGCCCAGCGGCATTGCCATGCTGTGCGTCGATTTGCCCTCGCTGGGCTTTTCTTCAAAGTGGACCCTGACGGAAGACACCAGCCTGCTGCACCGTCAGGTGCTGAGCCAGCTAAATAGCGTTCCCTGGGTGGACGACAGGCGAGTCGTTGCGCTGGGCATCCGGTTCGGCGCCAACGTCGCCGTGCGTCTGGGCTATCTGGAATCCCATCGGCTGCAGGGCGTCGCCTGCATTGGGCCTATCGTCCACGATCTGTTCACCAACGCACAGAGCCAGGCTAAAACGTCGCTCGTCTATCGCGACATTATCGCCAGCCGCCTGAAGCTGGACTCCACCACCGATAACCTGCTGCACAGCGAGCTTAGCCGCTATTCGCTTAAGGTACAGGGCCTGCTTGGCCGCCGCAATCCGCTGCCCATGTGCAGCGTCAACTTTGAGAACGACGTGATTAGCCCGCAGTCGGAATCCAAGCTCATCGTTTCTTCCAGCGCCGAAGGCAAGCTGATAAACGTCGGCGCGACGCCGCTGCTCGGTAACTTAAAAGAGGGGCTGACACAATTGACAGGATGGATCCAACAGAAAATATGTTAACATAGTGTTATTTTCCGCGCGTCGTTTGGGTACGTCAGCGCGGCCAAATACGCGAAAGATGATATACATCCAATAACAGGGGCAACGCGATGCTGTTACCAAATGGTCATTCAAGAAGTCGGTTGATGAAAGAGTTTGTTAGCCTGGGGCCGTACATTAGGGAAGCTCAGAGTAAAGGGCATCGCTACTTTTTTGACTGTTTGGCGGTCTGCGTAAGCAGCAAGCCCGCGCCGGAAAAGAGAGAGTTCTGGGGCTGGTGGATGGAGCTGGAAGCCGACGAGCAGGGATTTACCTACCGCTGTCAGGTTGGGCTGTATGATAAAGCCGGCGACTGGCAGGCTAAGGCGATTAAAGACGCCGCGGTGATGTCTGAAATTGACAGCAACCTGAAGGTTTTCCAACAGCGCCTGAACGACTATCTCTCCTCGCTAAACCTGACGCTTCGTCCGGCAGAACGCTAGGGGCTCGCGCCCTAAAATGCGCCCTTGCGCTCGCCGCTTTAAAACGCCGGGCGCGAGGGGAAACGCCGCCATTCTCCTCCCTGTCGAGGATTTTTATCGATAATCTCATGCTGCCTGTTGGCATAATGCGTTACACCTGCTAAAAAGGTCTTCACTCTTTATTTTCTTGGTGTTAATGACGGCAGAATAACTATGAATAACGGCCAAACGCTGGTTGTCAAGCTGGGTACCAGCGTATTAACGGGCGGTTCGCTTCGCTTGAACCGCGCCCATATCCTTGAATTGGTTCGCCAGTGCGCTCAGCTTCATGCGCAGGGACATCGCATTATTATCGTAACTTCCGGCGCGATCGCTGCGGGAAGGGAACACCTGAACTATCCGGAACTTCCGGCAACCATCGCGTCCAAGCAGCTTCTGGCGGCGGTCGGGCAGAGCCGCCTGATCCAGCTTTGGGAGCAGCTGTTTTCTATTTACGGCATAAACATCGGTCAGATGTTGCTGACCCGCGCCGATCTGGAGGACAGGGAGCGCTTTCTCAACGCCCGCGATATGCTGCAGGCGCTGTTGGATAACGGCATTATCCCCGTCATTAACGAAAACGACGCCGTCGCTACGGCGGAAATCAAGGTGGGCGATAACGACAACCTGTCTGCGCTGGCGGCCATCCTCGGCGAGGCCGACAAGCTGCTGCTGCTGACCGACCAGCCGGGGCTATTTACCGCCGATCCCCGCGCCAATCCTGATGCGGAACTTATCAGAGAAGTGCACAGCATCGACAGCGCGCTTAAGGCGATTGCCGGCGACAGCGTCTCTGGGTTGGGTACGGGCGGCATGGCCACCAAGCTTCAGGCCGCGGACGTCGCGGGCAGGGCGGGCATTGAGGTGGTAATCGCCGCGGGCAGCAAATCCGGCGTCATCGTCGACGTTATCAATAACGTTTCCGTCGGCACCCGCTTTCACGCACAGGTTTCTCCGCTGGAAAACCGCAAGCGCTGGATATTCGGCGCGCCGCCGGCCGGCGAGGTCAACATCGACGACGGCGCCGTAGTGGCCATTTTAGAACGCGGAAGTTCGCTGCTGCCTAAGGGCATTAAAGAAGTGAAGGGGAACTTCTCTCGCGGCGAAGTGATCCGCATTCGCGATAAAAGCGGCCGCGATCTGGCGCACGGCGTTGCGCGCTACAACAGCGATGCGTTAAGAATGATAGCCGGGCATCACTCCCAGCAGATTGACGACATTCTGGGGTATGAATACGGCCCGGTCGCTGTCCATCGCGACGACATGATAGTCAACTAGGAGAAGTAGCCAATGTTAGAACAAATGGGTATTGCAGCCAAAAAGGCCTCCTGGCAGCTGGCGCTGTTAAGCTCGGCGAAAAAGAATCAGGCGTTGGCCGTTATGGCGGATACGCTGGAGGCGAACAGCGACGTCATTCTGGCGGCAAATGAAAAAGACGTCGACAGCGCAAGACAGGCGGGATTAACCGAAGCTATGATAGACCGCCTGCTGCTGACGCCTTCCCGACTGGCGGGCATTGCCAACGACGTTCGCCACGTTTACCGCCTGACCGACCCAGTGGGGCACGTCATCGATGGTTCACTGCTCGACAGCGGGCTAAATCTTCAGCGCCGCCGCGTTCCACTCGGCGTGGTGGGCGTGATTTACGAGTCCCGCCCCAACGTGACGATAGACGTCGCCTCGCTGTGCCTGAAAACCGGCAACGCGGTTATCCTGCGCGGCGGCAAGGAGACGGTTAACACCAATCAGGCGATGGTGGAAGTGATTCAACTGGCGCTGAAGAAGTGCGGGCTGCCTGCCGCGGCCGTTCAGTCTATCGATAACCCGGACCGTGCGCTCATCAACGAGCTGCTTAAGCTCGATCGCTATGTCGATATGATCATTCCCCGGGGCGGCGCCGGGTTGCATAAGCTTTGCAAAGAGAACTCCACGATTCCGGTGATTGTCGGTGGGATTGGCGTGTGCCACACTTTTGTCGACGAGACGGCCGACGTCGATAAGGCGCTGACGGTGATTGAAAATGCGAAAACCCAGCGCCCTAGTACCTGCAATACGCTGGAGACCCTGCTGGTGCAGCGCTCGATAGCGTCTTCCTTCCTGCCGCGCCTGAGTGAAAAAATGGTCTCCTGCGGCGTGACGCTGCACGCAACGCCGGAAGCCCAAATGCACCTGTCAGGCCCTGCGAAGGTGGTTGCGCTTAACGAGGAAGAGCTGAATAACGAATGGCTGTCTTTAGATCTCAACGTCGTTATCGTTGAGGGGATTGACGAAGCTATCGAGCACATCCGTGAACACGGCAGCGCTCACTCAGATGCCATCCTGACCCGCTCTTTGCTTAACGCGGAACGCTTTGTAAATGAGGTGGACTCCGCAGCGGTGTATGTTAACGCCAGCACGCGCTTTACCGACGGTGGGCAGTTTGGGTTAGGGGCCGAAGTGGCCGTGAGCACCCAGAAGCTGCACGCTCGCGGCCCGATGGGGCTTGAAGCGTTAACGACCTATAAGTGGATAGGCTACGGCGACGATTTGGTTCGTCGCTAAGCGATAAAGGCGTTTAACGGCGGCCAAGGCCGCCGTTTGTGTTTTACGATGGGGCAGCCGTTGGGTTCGTTTCTCGTCTGGTCGTGTTTAAATCGGCATTTTGCTATCGATGTGTTGATTAATTTCTGTTTGCTATATTTATCTTTTTATTCTTAAAAACAATGATGGCTCGACAGATTGAACTGTATCAAATCTGTTGTTTTCGCTTGGCCATATCAGATGACGTTTTTATGAATACTCTGTTTTATACTAATAGGCCATTTAGTTATTTTTTTAATTTTATTTTCTTAAACAAGTGGCGTCTTACTCAAGTCGACCCTGTATCCGCTTATCTTTTCCGTAAAAGCCAAACCTGAATATAATTAATTATTTCTGATTGTTACTCATAATTAGATCATTAGATTGATTGAAACCTGATAATTGGAGTATTTATCTGTAGTTTTATGTTTTTTATAATGTATATATTATATAAATGAATTTTTCGATCTAATTTATCTATTTTGACTTTTTTATGGCAAAATCAAAGCCTCTGTTTAAGACTATAATCTTAAATGGATTAGCTTCTTTAAGAATATTAATGCCGCACTTTACTTTATGTTCTGGTAGTTGTTAGGTGGAAGAAAAATAAGTGCTATTTACTCTCAGAGAATTATTGATTGAATAGGGGTTGTTTTTCTTTCTTGTGATCGCCGCTTTGAAAAGCCATTTTATTAGGGAATAATAATTGAACCTACTTATGGACTATATGCACTTATTAAAACGAAAGGAAAAGCCGGCCTGTCGGCACTGTGGGCTGGTATCTGACGTTCGTTTGCATGGAAAAGCCAAATCTGGAATGACGCGTTATCGCTGCATGGCGTGTAAAAAAAGTTTTCAGCTTAAGTACATCTATGGCGCTTATAAAGAGTGAAATAACGGTATAAGGCTGACTATAGAGCCCGCCGCCATTGGCGGGCTCTGGCGATCTTTTACGACGCTTGATTTTGGCGGTGTCTCGGCATATAGCCTAATAGTTGCTGTAGCCCTTTGCCTTCATGCATTCACCCACCTTATCAACCTGCTGCTGTTCCTTCACCAAAAGGCTGTTTATTGCCTCATCGGTACCGCCTCCGTCAATGACGTCGAGGTGATAGCTGGAATTGGCTGACGCTCTGCTTTCCTCTTCGCACTGAATTCTGTCCGCGTTGGCCGATTCTGCGGAGGTACCTTCCTTTGACCAGTTGCCGACGGTTGGCGAGCTGCTACAGCCGGCCAGCATAAACAGAGAGAATAGAGAAATTGCCATTGCCTTTTTCATAGTTGCTCCGCGCACTGTAGTAAGTTTCCAAATGTAGCTTAATCATAGCTGATTATGGCCGCTTATATTTGGTTGCAAAGTAACAACTATAGAAACTTTTTGCAAAGATGTGGCTTATCTTCTCGCCTCAAACGCCATCCTAACGGCAAGGCCCGCCAATACGCCGCCCATTAGCCAACGTTGAACCAGGATCCAGGCGGGGCGGCCGGTTAAAAACTTGGCGATGTAGGCTGCGCTAATCGCGATAGCGGCATTTATGGTAATGCTGGTGACAATCTGAATGGAGCCTAAGATCAACGATTGAGTCATCACGCTGCCGTGGGCCGGCGTAATGAACTGCGGCAACAAGGAAAGGTACATAATGGCGATTTTGGGATTAAGCAGGTTAGTCACCAGTCCCATCATAAACAGCTTTTTGGGCCCGTCTTTGGGCAGGTCGCGCACCTGAAACGGCGAAACGCCGCCGGGCTTTATCGCCTGCCAGGCTAAATACAATAGGTAAATCACGCCGCCAAAGCACAGGGCTTCATAAGCGTAAGGGACTGCCAGCATCAGCGTCGTAATGCCCGCCGCGGCGCAGAAAAGGTAAAAAACGAATCCCAAGGCAACGCCAATCAGAGAGATGAGCCCCGCGGTTCTTCCCTGAGACAGCGAGCGAGAAACGAGATAGAGCATATTGGGGCCGGGCGTTAAGGCCATGCCGAGCGACAGCAGGGAAAAAGCGATAAGCTGGGACGAATCCGGCATGGGAGATCCTTAAGTATGAAGTGGCTCGTTTTCAAACTTATAGCGGATTTCCCACGCTTTTTTTGATGTAACAATCACAAACTTAAGGTTTACCTGCCTTAGGCGCGCCAGCCGCTGATAATAATCAGCGCGCCGCACGCGACGACGGCTGCGCCCAGCCAGTCGTAGGTTGACAGCCTTACGCCATCGACCCAGCGCAGCCACACTAAAGCGGTGGCGACATAGATGCCGCCATAGGCGGCGTAGACGCGTCCGCTGGCGGCAGGGTGCAGGCTTAAAAGCCAGACGAACAGCATTAGGCTTCCCGCTGCGGGAAAAAGCAGCCATGCGGATGCGCCTTTCCTAAGCCAAAGCCAGGGTAAAAAGCAGCCGATGATTTCCGCCAGCGCGGTGGCGACAAACAGCAAAACCGTTTTTATCATGGCGGATTACTGCGCTCCTTTCTCGAAGTTCAGCAGCTTTTCTTTAATGGCAATACCGCCCTCATATCCCGTCAGAGAACCGTCCGAACCGATGACACGATGGCAGGGAACGATCAGGCTGATAGGGTTGGTGCCGTTGGCTCTCCCCACCGCGCGCACCGCTTTGGGGTTGCCAATGCGCTCCGCTAACGTACGATAGGTGATGGTTTCGCCGATTGGAATGCGGCACAGCTCCTGCCAGACGCGCATTTGAAAGGGCGTGCCGTTTAACGCAATGGGGAGATCGAACGTGCGGCGCTCGCCCCGTTGATACTGTTGGATCTGCTCTGCGACGAAGGCAATGCGCTTATCGCAGCGTTCAATGCCGTGCTGCTGCGCGTAGTCTTTGTCGTGTTCCAGATGAAAAGAGAGCCTGACCAACTGGCCGTCATCGTTAATCCAAGCAATTAGCGGACCAAATCGACTTTCTATCAGGCCAAAAGCGACCGCGTTGCGCAGGGGTTTATTACTCTGTTGCATAGGGTGTCCTCAGCGTTTCCCACAGGTGGGCCGTCGCCTGTGTTCTAAAAGGGGTAAAGGGCAGCATCAGCTGCTCGGCCTGAGCCGCGTTGGGGCGGGCTTCCAACGCGTAGAATCGTACCAGCGCTGCGGCCAAGCCGCTGTCGCCGACGGGCGCGCTGTCGGCAAAGCCCAGTCCGCGCATCATGGTATAGCGCGCCGTCCAGGGGCCGACGCCCTTGAGCTGACAAAGCGCCTTTTCTGCCGTTTCGGCAGAGCCGTAGGCCAGCGAATCAAGGTCGAACGAGCCGTCGGTAATAGCGCGAGCCGCGTCAATGAGGTAATTGGCCTTGGCGCGAGAAAATCGAATGCGGGTTAAGCTTTCGGGGGACAGTACGGCAATGTCGGAAGGGCGAGGGTGGATCCAAAGCCCGTCGTCGGAGGCCTGTCTTCCCGCGAGTTTGATTAAATCGTGCCTCAGCGCAGCGGCGAAGGTCAGGTTAATCTGCTGGCCGATAATCGCCCACGTCAGCGCCTCAAACGGCGTTGCCGTAAGAGGAACGTACAGAACGGGCGTCGCGTCGGCTAGCCGCTTGAGCGTCGGATTTTGCTTTGCGGCAGCGTAAAAGGCGCCTGTATCAGTATGCAGCCCAAGCAGCTTCATCACCTGGCGGTGGACCTCCACTCCCAAGTCACTTGCCGACGCCTCTGGGCTCGGGGCCGTTTCCCAACGGCAGTGGGCCTGCCCGTCGCCGATGCGCAGCGTGACAACCGCCGGGCGATCGTCAAGCCACAGCGCACGGGTAAATACGCCGTTTTCAAACCGTTCTGATAGCCCGCTTTGGTCGCGCAGGTGGTAGCGCCAGATCCCGTCCGGCGAATAGTCGGTGGGCAGCTTTAGGCTAAACTCATTCGCTCGGCTAAGCGCCCGATAGGTGCTGGGCGTCATGGCCATATGGGCCAAAAACTGCCGATGAAAGCTTGCCTCGCTGGCGAAGCCGACGGAAAGCCCCACGTTCAAGACGTTTTCAGTCGTTGAGAGCAGCGCATGGCCGGCGGCTCGTACGCGCTCTTTGCCGATAAGGTCCGCGGGGGAAAGGTGAGCGTGGTGGCGCACCAACTCGTTAAGCTTGGTGCTGCTAACGCCGCACAGCTTCGCCAGCGCGGCGACGCCTTTGATTTTCGCAGGCTCTGCGCGAAGGCGTTCAAGCATGGCGTCAAACAGCCGAACGTCGGCGTTTTCTCCCCGATAGAACAAGTCGGGTCGACAGCGTTTGCAGATGCGGAATCCGGCATCAACCGCTTCTCTCTCGTTGGCTAAAAAGCGGATGTTTTTTAACAGCGGTTTTCTCGCCGGGCAGGAAGGCAGGCAGTATATGCCGGTGGACAGTACGCAGGTCAGAAATTTGCCGTCATAGCTGCGATCGTGCCTCAGGATGGCCTGATACATAAAATCGTCGCTCCAGCGTAGCGGTGCCTGTTTCATCGTCAATCCCCGTCTGCCGCCTATAGCGGCGTTGCCGATTTTTTTCGTCATGGTATCCGTTTTTTAAATCTGAGCATAACCAAATGCTGTACGACAGTGTGGCAGCCGGCGGAGGGAAATTCCTCTCATTCATACCGTTAGATATTTATTCTGCCGCTGAGCCGTAGCAGGGGGAAACGTTTTGGGGTTTGCCCGCTTACCCGTGCGATTAGCTGATTAAAATGTGAGCATGCCGCTCGATGATTATTGGTTATTTCTGCGGTTTTGTGTGGCTATATCACCTGTATTAGAATTATCTTTAGATGATTATTCTGTGATGGCCGCCGAGGGTTGTTTTTTAACACTGTTATTGTGTTTACTTAGCGCGTCCTGAACGGCGCTATCGTAAAAAGCGCGTGCGGAATGCCTTTTTCTCCAGACCTTTTTAGGGAAACTTTGCGTCTTTAATCGATGAAAAAGCGTCAATCGCCGTATCCGATGCGTAGCGAAAAAGATTCATTTTTGCCAAATTCCTTATTATGAAACAGTTAAATTCTAGAGATATCATTGCCCTGGGCTTTATGACCTTTGCCCTGTTTGTCGGCGCTGGGAACATCATTTTTCCACCTATGGTGGGGCTAGAGTCGGGTGAAAACGTTTGGCTTGCCTCCCTTGGCTTTCTGTTAACTGCGGTGGGTCTTCCCGTCATTACCGTGATCGCGCTGGCGCGTGTCGGCGGAGGCATTGAGTCGTTAAGCGCGCCCATCGGTCAAAAAGCCGGCCTGCTGCTGGCTACGGTGTGTTATCTGTCCGTCGGGCCGCTGTTCGCTACGCCGCGCACCACCACCGTTTCCTTCGAGCTGGGCATTGCGCCTCTGCTGACGAATAAAGAAAGCCCGCTTCCTCTATTTATCTATAGCCTCGTTTATTTCTCTTTGGTGATTCTGGTTTCCCTCTATCCGGGCAGGCTGTTGGACACCGTTGGGCGCTTTTTGGCTCCGCTTAAGATTGTCTCGCTAGCGATTCTGGGCGCGACGGCGTTGATTTGGCCAGCAGGGCACCATCTTCCTGCGCTAGAGGTCTATCAAAATATTCCTTTTTCCAAAGGGTTCGTTGAGGGCTATCTTACGATGGATACGCTCGGCGCGCTGGTGTTCGGCATTATTATCGTCAACGCCGCCCGTTCTCGCGGCGTATCAAGCTCGATGCTGCTGACGCGCTATACGATGATAGCCGGCATTATTGCCGGCATCGGCCTGACGCTGGTTTACCTGAGCCTGTTCAATCTGGGGTCGAGCAGCGGTTCTCTTGCTGCTAATGCGACCACCGGTGCGGATATCCTTCACGCCTATATACAGTATACGTTCGGCGGTTATGGCAGCCTGTTTCTGGCTATCATGATCTTCGTCGCCTGCATGGTGACGGCGATAGGATTGACCTGCGCCTGCGCCGAGTTTTTCTCGAAGCTGCTGCCGCTGTCTTACCGCTCGCTGGTTTTCATACTGGCTCTCTTCTCTATGGTGGTGTCTAACATGGGGCTTAGCCACCTGATTAAATTTTCTGTTCCCGTGATGACCATCATCTATCCACCCTGTATTGCTCTGGTGCTGCTAAGCTTCATCAGCAATCTTTGGAAATGTGAAAGTCGTGTTATGATCCCGGTAATGCTGGTAACATCACTGGTCGGCGTTTTGGACGCGATTAAAGGCTCTCCTATGGCGGAGATATTGCCGTCATGGGTTGGAAAACTGCCGGGCGCGAGTCAAGGGCTGGCGTGGCTGGTTCCCATGCTGGTGACGCTGGTGATTGCAGGCATCATTGACCGCCTGTGCGCTGCACCGAACAAGACATCCAACGCTTAACTATCCGGTTAGACTAGCGGGCAAAATGACCCGATGCATGAAAAACGCCGCGGCCCTGTCTGCGGCGTAATAATGATAAGAGAAGAGTAAACATCGCATGGAAAAACAGACCAACAAGCTTAAACGGGGGCTGACCGCCCGCCATATTCGGTTTATGGCGTTAGGTTCTGCCATAGGTACCGGCCTGTTCTACGGGTCAGCAAGCGCAATCAAGATGGCGGGGCCAAGCGTGCTTTTAGCCTATCTTATTGGCGGTATTTTCGCTTTTATCATTATGCGAGCGCTGGGGGAAATGTCGGTCCATAATCCGCAGGCGGGCTCGTTTTCTCGCTATGCGCAAGACTACCTGGGGCCCTTGTCCGGCTATTTGACGGGCTGGATGTACTGCTTTGAGATCCTCATCGTCGCTATCGCCGACGTCACGGCGTTCGGCCTGTACATGAGCTTCTGGTTTCCAACCGTGCCGCTGTGGGTCTGGTGCTTAAGCGTTGTGCTGATTATCGGCGCCATCAACCTGGTGCACGTGAAGGTCTTCGGCGAGTTTGAGTTTTGGTTGGCCTTTATCAAAGTAGCGACCATCGTCATTATGATTTTGGCTGGGATCGGCATCATCGTCTGGGGCTTTGGCAATCAGGGCCAGCCGACCGGCATTCACAACCTGTGGACCAACGGCGGGTTCTTTGCCCACGGCGCGCTGGGCATGATCCTGTCGCTGCAGATGGTGATGTTCTCCTACGGCGGAATTGAAATCATCGGCATCACCGCCGGTGAAGCGGAAGATCCGAAGAAGACCATTCCCAAAGCGATTAACTCCGTACCGTTCCGTATCCTGCTTTTCTACGTCGGTACGCTGTTCGTTATTATGTCCATCTTTCCGTGGGATCAGGTGGGTACGCACGGCAGCCCGTTTGTACTGACCTTTGAGAATCTGGGCATTACTGCCGCCGCCGGCATTCTGAACTTTGTCGTTATCACCGCATCGCTTTCCGCGATTAACAGCGACGTCTTCGGCGTGGGACGCATGCTGTTCGGGCTTGCCGAGCAGGGGCATGCGCCGAAGGTGTTTACCAAAGTGAATAAACGCGGTGTGCCATGGGTTACGGTCATCGTGATGATGGTGGGCCTGCTGGTGGCGGCCTACCTTAACTACATCATTCCGGAAGACGTGTTCGTCGTGATTGCTTCGCTTGCGACCTTTGCAACGGTCTGGGTATGGATAATGATCCTGCTGGCGCAGATTGGTTTTCGCCGCAAGCTGACGCCGGAACAGGTGGCTAATTTGGAGTTCCCGCTGCGCGGCGGTGCGACGACGTCGGTGATTGCACTGATTTTCCTGGTGGGCATTATCGTACTTATCGGCTACTTCCCGACGACCCGAGTGTCGCTGTACGTCGGCCTGGCCTGGGTAGCTTTTATGGTGCTAGCCTACTATGTAAATAAAGCCATCAGGCGCAGTAAGTAGCTCAATTGCGTTAATACAGCTCGTAGATGAAAATTAAGTCGGCCAATATTGGCCGACTTAATTGTTTTAGAGACCGTTCTATTACGATATACCCTATCCTTTTAGCATATTTTCCTTTCTTTTTATCTTCTTTACCATTCAAAAAACTCTTGCCTTATTTCTCCTTAATTATCTGTTTTTGACCATATTTTTTGCTTTTGTCTCATGGTGAATGATTTTTTTGGAATTTAATTCTGTAAAATATTTAATTTTCGATCTAAATTTGGACATTAAAAATTAAAATTTGATCTTAATGATCGTACAAATATCGTGTAATATGTCCGCCGCTCAATTTTCTATTTTTTTAATAAGGGTTTTTTTACCTCATTTGAAATAGTTAAACCGTTGGCTAAATACAAAAGTAACCGATTAAACAATGGGTTACTTTGTTTCGGTGGTTGTTGGAAGTATAAGGGAGGAGTGGCTTAGGGAAGAGGTTAAGCGATCGGTAACTACTGTAAATAAATATACCTAGATTGGGATGAATAACTCTCAAAGGGTGGTCGTTCGCCTTTTTTAGGGATTAATATTCAAACAGGGATGAATGTTAGAGCCGTTAGGCACATTTAACACTGATTTTTTATTTCTTGTCTAAGTCTTTCCTGTCTCGCCACCGTGATGTGTTTTCTGCTTCATTAGTGATGAGAGATACGGAATATGAATAGAAATTACAATATTGTTTGGAACGCCGCTCGCAGCATGCACGTAGTGGCTTCTGAGCTGGCCTGTGGAGATAGTCGGATACCGAGTCGGGTTCGTGCCGCAGGCGTCGCTGTGGGTTTGGTTTTATCCGGAATGGGCTATGCGAGCGCCGCAGAAGTCGGCCCGCAGAGCGGCGCCAGCGTTGCATTGCAAAACGGCGATACCGTTACGGTAACGACGGGCGGAACGGGCATTAACAGTACGGTGACCGGGGGCAGCGGCCTGCGAATCGATGGAAAGGCGACCATTAACGTTTCCGGCGACTCTGGCTCCAGCGGCGTGAAGCTTGATAACTCTGCGAGCAACGAGCTAGGCGTCGGCACGGAAATTCACGTCACGGATACCGGAACCTCAACCAGCGCTTCAACGACCGGTCTCTATATTGATAAAAATAACGCCGGAACCCACGTTAATGCTGACGGGCTTGTGGTTGACGTGAGTGCGGCTAAAAGCGCCTACGGCATCTTTAGCGTTGGCAGTGGAGACGCTATCTCTCTGGGTAAAGGGAGCTCTATTACCGCAAAATCAGACACCAGCATTGCCCGCGGCGTTTATCTGAGTAATAGCAACGGCAGTTTTAGCATTGACGGCGGTTTTATCCGGGCCGAGACGGCGGCGGCCGATCAGGCTACCGGGCTTAGCGCGGAGTTTTCAGATCGCGCTGATATTACGCTGGGAAAAGGTACCCGAATTGAGGCTGAAAGCGCACTCGGCTCAAGTACGGGTGTTGCAATGGGCTCAAACGGCACGCTTACCGGTGAAGGCGTTGAGGTTAGCGTTAAGGGTGCCAATACAACCTACGGCGTAACGGTCGGCTCAGGCAGTACCGTTGACTTCGGCAAAGGTAGCTCAATTAACATGCAGGGCAACGCCAGCTATTCCACTGGCATTTATACTGGCGGAACAAATTCGTCTTTTATTGCTGACGGCATCAGCCTCAACATGGAAACAACGCGTACCGGTAGTTCTACCGGACGTGGCATTGAAGTTTACGGAGAAGGCGCCAGCGTGGATTTAGGGAGCGGTAGTACCGTTTCCGTACATGGCTACACGGCCGGGGGCGGGATCACCTTAACCGGTCGGGATTCTGGATATGCCCCCGTTTCTTTTAAGGCCGATAGGCTAACGGTAGACGTAACGGGTAAGGGCGTCAATGGCATTCAGGTTGACGGCGGAACGATGGATCTCGGTTCCGGCAGCAGTGTCAGCGCTAACGGAACGGTAGAGACTATCTGGGTGACCGACGGTGAGCTAAAGGCAAAAGAGCTTACCGTTAAGACGGCGCAGTCGACAGGCATTCTCGCCCAAGGCGGGACGGTAACGATCGGCGAGGGCAGCGTTATCGATGGCAGGATCGTCGGCGCGTCGGGGTCTACCAACGGCATCGCGGCCGGATATAAGGGATTTGGTAATGAAACGGCCACGGTCAACTTTAACGGCACCGAACAGAATCGAAACACCATCTATGGTATGAACGGCTACGGCGCATCCTCCCAGTTTGCGGGGCAAACGGTCAATATCTCCAATACGGACATCGTTATGGGCGGTACATCGCGCTCATACGGCCTGTGGGCCATCGGCAACTACAGCTTTACGCAGGCGGGAGTCATCAACGCTAAAAACGTAGCGATAGACATGACCAGCCTTGGCGCGAACGGTTATGGCGTCGTTGTTCAGCAGGGCGGTATCGTTAATCTGACAGGCGATACGACGATAAAAACCGACGGCGGCGTAGCGATTTGGAACCCGCGCGTTGGCAGCTCCAGCGATCCCGATGTGGTTTATCAGGGCGGTACGATTACCGGTACCGGAAAAATGGACATTACCGGCGATATCGTCAACAGCGGCTGGGGAACTATCGATCTTACCATGGACGCGGGGTCTCTATTTACCGGTGCGACCTCTGTCAATGCCGCATTAGGCGATGATTCAACTCTGAATCTGGCATTGGAGAACCGGGCCCAGTGGACGATGACCAGCAGCTCCAGCCTGAGTAACCTGACCAACGGGGGCAGCATCGTCAGCGGCGGCGCTACGCCGGGCAGCACGCTTTCCGTCAGCGGCGACTACGTCGGTAACGGCGGTACTCTGACGCTCAATACTCAACTGGACGGCGACGACTCGCTGACCGACAGGCTGGTGGTCAACGGCAATACGTCGGGCACAACGACGCTGATGGTCAACAACGTTGGCGGTCAGGGCGCGTTAACGACCAACGGCATCGAAGTGGTGAACGTCAGCGGCAGTTCCGACGGCGAGTTTACTCAGGGTAATCGCCTGCAGGCCGGATTATTTGAATATCGCCTGTACAAAGATGGTGCCAACTGGTACCTGCGCTCATTGGCCGTCGATCCGACGCCCACCCCCGATCCCGATATCGATCCTGATGTCGATCCCGTCACTCCGCAGTACCGCCCAGACATCGGCGCCTTTGTCGGCAACCAGGCGATGATGAAGAACCTGCAAATGCAGACGCTGTACGATCGCGAAGGCAGCCAGTACCAGTCGAAGGACGGTGCGGTGTGGATGCGCTTTAAAGCGGGTATGGCGGACTCCACGGCGGCGAACGGTAACGTGGATATCGACAACCACTACTCGCAAATCCAGCTGGGAGGCGATCTTGCTGCGTGGCGCCTGAGCGAGCAGAGCCTGAACGTGGGCGTGATGGGCAGCTACGTCAAGGCGGATACCGACAGTAAGGGCAACCGCGGTGCGGACGGCAGCCGGTTCTCGGCCACCGGCAGCGTTGACGGCTACAACCTGGGCGTTTACGCCACCTGGTTTGCCAATGCGCAAAGCCATCAGGGCCTGTACGTAGACAGCTGGTATCAGTACGGCATGTACGACAACACGGTGAGCAACGCTGGGCTGAGTTCGGCCAATTATGACTCGACGGCCAACGCGGTGTCGCTGGAAACCGGCTATCGCCACGACGTTGCTATCGGGGAAGGCAGAACGCTGAGCCTGATCCCGCAGGCGCAGATAGTATGGCAAAACTACCGAGCCGATGCGGTAAACGTCGACGGCACGCGGGTTGACGGCCAGAACGGCGACGGTTGGACCTCGCGCCTAGGCTTGAGAGTGACGGGCAAGATGGACAAAGGCCAGAACGTTATTCAGCCGTTCCTGGAGGCCAACTGGCTGCACAGCACCGATGATGTATCGGTCTCGTACGACGGCGCCAGCGTGAAGCAGGATCTGCCGGCGGACAGGGCAGAGCTTAAGGCGGGCATCCAGGCCAACTTTGGCTCACAGTGGAGCGTAGCGGCGCAGGCCGTCGGCCAGAAGGGCAGCCACGGCTACGGCGACGCGAGCTTTGGGCTGAACGTGCGCTATAGCTGGTAAGTCAAAGTTGTAATAACACGCTAAGGCCGGTAATTCCGGCCTTAGCCTTTTTGAGAACCATATTACTCCGAGGCTACATAAAGGTTTTTAAATATTAGGCTAATGTATTTATCCTTAGGGGGCGCTCTAGCTATTTATAAATAGAATTTTTCCCTATGTAGGCTGCAAAAATTGTATGTAGCCATAGGGTTATTTGCGTTTATTTTATTGCTAATAATTTCACTGACTTAATTTATTCTAATTTGTTGAAAATAATTTCATATCCTGGTTGGTATCTGTAATTAATTTGACATACATCAAGTGGAGCATTATCGCTGTCTGAGTGTGTTATTTTAAATCTTAATTTTCTGTTTATTCGATTTTTTTAACTGTAAAAAAGTGATTTAGATCTTAATTATCGTTTGTTTTTTGTTTAAAATAAGATATCGCAACTCTTATTTTATTTGTTAAGGGTTGTTTTTTTATCAGGATGTTATTGTTTTCTCTATTTAATGAATAGAGGGGGAGCTTAGGGATGAGGCACTGGAAATAGTATTATAATAGACTTAAGGTCTATGTTTGGACTTTCAATCCTATTCTTTCAGAACGTGAAAATAGCCCATAAAAAGCCAGATAAGAATGACGGCATATTTCTGCTCATTGAGTTTTTATCACTCACCTAAACGCTCTCAAAAACTTAAGCGTAATCGCATTCAACGCGATTTTTGTTTTACCTAATGAAAGATGCTTGTCATATGAATAAAAGCTATAACATTGTTTGGAACGCGGCGCGGAATATGTATGTCGTTGCGTCCGAACTGGCGCGCGGAGATAACAGAATACAAGGTCAGGTGCGCGCCGTTGGCATAGTCCTTGGGCTGGCAATGGTGGGAACGGGCATAACCTCGATGAACGTATTAGCCGACGAGGTTGGGCCGCAGAGTGGCGCCAGCGTGGCGCTGCAGGATGGTGATACGATAACGTTGACGATGGGCGGAACAGGCGTCGATAGTTCGGTAACCGGCGGTGACGGCGTACAGATCGACGGTAAAGTCGTTATTGACGTTTCCGGCCGCGCCGAGTCTCGCGGAATAACGCTGGACAACGGCGTTGATAACGGTCTGGGGAGCGGGACGGAAATTAGCGTTACGACCGAAGGCATCAATTCAAGAGCAACTGGCCTTTTTATTGGTAGTGACAATGTTGAAACCTCAACCAGCGTAAAAGCCGATGGGCTTAAGCTGAATGTCGCTGGAGAGGAAGTCCTCTATGGTATCCAAAGCTTAGGTAAGGGCAGTTCGATAGATTTGGGGAAAAATAGCGCTATTAACGTGGAGAGTAGCGTAGGTGCTCGATATTACGGTGCTTATGGCGTTTATTTAGACAGCGATACTAAGAGCTTTAAGATGGATAACGGCGCTATTCGCGTTGTTGTAGAAGAAAATTATAGCTACGGTATTTATAGTAAGGGCGGTGCCTCAGTTGATTTAGGTAAAAATACCCAAATCGAGATTAAAAATCAGGGAGACGGGATAGCCATAGGAGAGAACGGAACTTTACAGGCCAGTGGCTTGACGATAAATACCGATATTAAGAGAGGGACTTCAGCCGGTATTCGGTTATATGACAGTAGCAGTGCTGATTTGGGTGAGGGAAGCGCAATTTCCATTACCGGAGCCGCTTCTTATGGCGTAGCCGTCGATTTAAACGGTAAGAATTCTTCTTTTAAGGCGAACGGCCTCAACGTTGACATATCGACTACTTCTGCGGGTACCCCATCTGCTCATGGTATTTATCTCCATGGTAACGGAGCAAGCGCAGACTTAGGCAGCGGCTCAACGATTACCATACGGGGCGCCAATCAAGGATATGGGATTATCCTTTTTCGAGGCGCCGGTTCTTTTAAAGCCGATCGCCTTACCTTGGATGTGAGTAATAACGATAGTACCCACTTATATGGCATCAATGTTCAAGGCGATAGCAATATTGTCGATCTGGGTTCGGGCAGCCGCATCAGCGCAGACGGGCGTGCAGAAACGATTTTTATGTACGGCGGCAAGCTGACGGCGCAAGAGCTTACCGTCAAGACGGCGCAGGCAACGGCGCTTTACGTCTCCGGCGGAAGGGTGTCAATTGGCGCAGGCAGCGTGATTGACGGGCGAGATGCCGTTTCAGGAAAATCGACCAACGGCATTCTGGCCGGATACTCTCCGTCAATTGGCGGCAGCAGCATGGGCTCAATTGTTGATTTTCACGGCAGTGAGCAAAACCGTAACGCTATCTATGCGGTGAAAGGCTATGGCGCATCAGCATACAGCGCAGGGTATACGCTCAAGATTTCTAATACCGACATTGTCGCGACGGGGCAAGGCAGCTGCGGGCTACTGGCAACGGGGCCTAGTACCGCTTCATCGACGTCTGGAATTATTAATGCCAAAAATATGAACATTGAAGTGAATGGCGGCGCCTACGGCCTTTCCGCACAGTGGGGCGGACTTGTTAACTTCAACGGCAATACGACAATTAACGCCAAGGATTCGGCGTATGCTATCTACAGTATGGGGGGCACGATTAAAGGTAGCGGCGTGATGAACATCCGCGGCGACGTGTTTGCCAGCGGCGCATATGAGACCGAACTTGTCATGGACGAGGGCTCGAATTTTAACGGTGGCGCTTTTACCAGCGACAGCATCCTGAATCTGACGCTAAAAGAAAAGGCCCAGTGGACGATTGATTACGCGGGCAGCTTGCAGAGCTCCGCAGTAAGTAAGCTTGACAACGCGGGTACGGTCATTTTTACCTCCGATAGCAGCGGCCGCAGTACGCTAAAGGCGACCGAACTCATGTTAAGAGATACCAGCGAAGTTCACGTCGGCGTTGACGCCGCCGTCAGCGGCCCGCTGATTACCGGCAACGGCGTGACGCTGGACGGCTCTCTTGTTATCACCGACGTCGGCAACGTCACTGCCAATATCGATCTGGCCAGTATGCAGCAGGTAACGCTGATTGATGCCGATACTTCTATCGTTGGCAATTTTGACAGACTGTCTGCGGCAGTGAGTATGCCGGACTACATCGCCGTTAAGGGATGGATAGACGCCGACGACGATACCAAATACCTGTTGAGCACGGGCCTAAGCTGGTATGTGGGCGATGCGCCGAGCGTTCTGTCAACCACCCCGGCTCACGGCACGTTTACGCTGGCTGATGCCGACGACGGTTTCACGGTGACGAGCGCACTGGTTGACGTCGCGCCGGAGGCTGCCACCGATTGGGGCGGTAAAACGCTGACTAAACGCGGAGAGGGCACGCTTACCTTAACGGGCAACAACACCTACAGCGGCGGCACGGTTATCAATGGCGGTACGCTGATAGCGAATAACACCTATTCTTTGGGCTCTGGCGATATAGAAAACAACGCTACGCTGAAGCTGGGCGAAGGCACGCTGAGTGCCCATTTAAGCGGCACTGGCCTGTTAGTGAAAATCGGCTCAAGCTCCCTGACGCTAGCCGATGCGGCCAACTCCTACAGCGGCGGCACTACTATTACTGCCGGCCGGGTGATTGCCAATAATGCGGGTGCGCTGGGTATTGGCGATATTGACAATGAGGGAACGCTGCAATTAAGCGAAGGTACGTTAGCCGGCGCGCTGAACGGCAGCGGGAACCTGGTAAAGAGCGGCGGGGGAGAGCTGACGCTCAGCGACAGCAGCGGCTACAGCGGCGGCACGACGATTAGCGGCGGTACGCTGACGGCCAATAGCGCCAGCGGGCTGGGCGTGGGCAACGTAGAAAATAACGGTACGCTGAAGCTCAATGAAGGCGAGTTGAGCAGCACGCTAAGCGGAACCGGCGAACTGGTGAAGGTTGGTGGCGGCGAACTGACGCTTTCCGGCAATAACGCCTACGGCGGCGGTACGACGATTAACGGCGGTACGCTAACGGCCGCCAACGTTAACGCGCTGGGAGCGGGAGACATCGACAACGGCGGGCGACTGGTGCTAAACGTGAACGATACGTTTACGCTGGCGAACGTAACCACGCGCAGCGGCGGCGCCACCGCGTTGTCTGCGGGCAGCTCGCTGGATGCGGCTTCGCTGACGCAAGAGAGCGGCAGCCGACTGGACATCGCGCTGGATGCCTACTCCGGCAGCCTGATTATCGTCGCTGATAGCGTTCAACTGGCGGGCGGCCTGAACATCACCGGGTTTGGCAATATCGAAGACGAGCTTAACCATGAGTTTCGCACTTTTACCGTTATTGACGCCGATAGCGCCATAGGAGGCGACTTCGATAGCCTGACCGTGGCCGGGATAAGCGCGCTGCAGGTGGATTTTATGGCCGTCAGCGGGCGGATAAGCGCCACCGATAATACGCAGTATGAACTCAGCACCGGACTGAGCTGGTATGCCGGAGGCTACACGTCAATGTCTCCGGCGCACGGCACGTTCACCCTGAAGGAGGGTGAACAAAGCTTTGCGCTAAACGCTGCGCTGATCGACGTTGCGCCAGAAGCCGCCTCCGGCTGGGACGGCAAGTCACTGACCAAAAAGGGCGCCGGCACACTAATCCTTACGGCAAACAACACCTATAGCGGCGCGACGGACGTTCAGGGCGGCACGTTGTGGCTGGCCGACACCGGCGCTATTGGCGCAAGCGGCAGCCGGCAGGCGGTAAACGTGGCGCAGGCGGGAACACTCGGCGGCAGCGGTGTGGTGAACGGCAGCGTCAACAACCGGGGATTGTTGAGCTTTGATTCGCTGCTTACCGTTAATGGCCGCGTCACCAACTCCGGCAATATCGCCAGCGGTAACGGTACGCCGGGGGGCCGGCTGCTGGTGAACGGCGACTACGTCGGCAGCGGTGGTACGCTCACCCTTAACGCACAGCTGGAGGACGACTCTTCGCTCACTGACAGGCTGGTAGTGAACGGCAATACGTCAGGCACGACGACGCTGATGGTCAATAACGTCGGCGGTCAGGGGGCCGATACCACAAACGGCATCGAGGTGGTGAGCGTCAGCGGCAGCTCTAATGGGGTATTTACTCAGGGCAATCGCCTGCAAATCGGACTACACGAATATCGTCTGTATGAAGACGACGGCAATTGGTATCTGCGCACGCAGTCTTCCGATCCCGTTGACCCGGTTGACCCGTCAGATTCAGGCAATGCTGTCACCCCTCAATACCGTTCGGACATCGGCGCCTTCGTCGGTAACCAGGCGATGATGAAGAGCCTGCAAATGCAGACGCTGTTCGATCGCGAAGGCAGCCAGCTTCAGTCGAAGGACGGCGCGATGTGGATGCGCTTCAAGGCGGGTATGGCGGACTCCACGGCGGCGAACGGCAACGTGGATATCGACAACCACTATTCGCAAATCCAGCTGGGCGGCGACCTTGCCGCATGGCGTCTGGGCGAGCAGACCCTGAAGGTGGGCGTGATGGGCAGCTACGTCAAGGCGGCTACCGACAGCACCGGCAACCGCGGCGCGGACGGCAGCCGGTTCTCGGCCACTGGCGATGCGCACGGCTATAACCTGGGCGTCTACGCCACCTGGTTTGCCAACGCGCAGACCCATCAGGGTCTGTATGTCGACAGCTGGTATCAGTACGGCATGTACGACAACACGATAAGCAACGACGGGCTGGGTTCGGCCAATTATGACTCGACGGCCAATGCGGTGTCGCTGGAAACCGGCTATCGCCACGACGTTGTTATCCGCGAAGGCAGAACGCTGAGCCTTATCCCACAGGCGCAGGTGGTGTGGCAAAACTACCGTGCCGATGCGGTGAACGTCGACGGCACGCGGGTCGACGGCCAGAATGGCGATAGCTGGACCAGCCGCTTAGGCCTGCGCGTAGCGGGCAAGATGGACAAGGACCAGAACGTCATTCAGCCGTTCCTGGAAGCCAACTGGCTGCACAGCACCGACGACGTATCCGTTTCGTTTGACGGCGCCAGCGTGAAGCAGGACCTGCCGGCGGACAGGGCGGAGCTTAAGGCGGGCATCCAGGCTAACTTTGGCTCACAGTGGAGCGTAGCGGCGCAGGCCGCAGGCCAGAAGGGCAGCCACGGCTACGGCGACGCGAGCTTTGGGGTGAACGTGCGCTATAGCTGGTAATAGGCAAAATCTGAAAAGGGCAATAGGGGGAGTCAGTCCCCCTATTGCTTTAATTAAGCCATCTTCTCTTACCTACCTGTCAGTATTTACTCCGTAATCCCAACCGTTGGTTTTATTTCATTTTTTTGTCCGTAGCTTTTACCTTATTTTAATTATCCATTTTTGGATCTATTAATATATTTTTTTTGGAAAAAGTAAAAGTTCGATCTCAGCAACGCATCATGTAGCATTGCATTTAACCACTGTTTTCTTATTTCTACCGGGGTAAAAACTATTCCTGTGAAAGGAGGGAATGAGCGGTGTTAATGTAAATTAATCTTATTAAACAACTGATTAATTTTGTCAGCGAATGCTTGAATGTAAAGGGGGGAAGAGGATTAAGGATGAGGTGAAATACGCTGAGGTTGATATATAAATAAGCCTATATCTTTATTAATCAGGATTGAGTCGAGAGCTAATACATTAATTTGTATCGATGCTCGACGTCTATTTAAAGATGCCGATTAAGGATATGGTCGCGTTTTCTTCACTGAACTTTTATTTCTTTTCTATGCATTCTCTATTTCGCCGATGCGGCCGTCGTTGCGGTGCGCTTTGTTTCATTAAGGATGAGAAATACGGAATATGAACAAAAACTACAGTATTGTTTGGAACGCTGCGAGAAATATGTACGTTGTGGCTTCCGAATTGGCGTGTGGAGACAGTCGGGTACAGAACCGGGTTCGTACGGTAGGCGCGGCGATAGGTCTGATTTTATCCGGGCTGGGCTGTGCCAACGCAAATGAAGTCGGTCCCCAAAGCGGCGCCAGCATTGCGCTGCAAAACGGCGATACCGTCACGGCTACGACGGGCGGTACGGGGATCAACAGCTCGACGACCGGCGGCAGCGGCTTGCAAATTGATGGCAAAGCCGTCATTAGCATCTCTGGCGATGTGGGATCCATCGGCGTGAAGCTGGATAACTCGGACGCTAACAGTCTGGGTGATAAAACGGAAATTCACATCACGGATACCGGAACGACAACCAACTCTTCAAGCATCGGCCTTGATATTGAAAAAAATAACGCCGGCACTCGCGTGAATGCCGACGGCCTCGTGGTTGACGTAAGCGCTAAGCAAAGCGCCTACGGTATTTACAGCGGCGGCAGCAGCGACGTTATCTCTCTGGGCGAGGGGAGCTCCATTACCGCAAAATCCAGCAACAATATCGCTCGCGGCGTTTACCTCAACGACAATAAGGGCAGCTTTAGCATCGACGACGGATTTATCCGTGCGGAATCAGCTACCGCACAGGCGACGGGGCTTAGCGCGGAATATTCAAAATATGTCGATATTAGCCTAGGGGAAAATACTCGAATTGAAGCCGAAAGCGGGACGGGCTCGAGTACGGGGGTTGCCGTTGGTACAAACGGTAAGCTTACCGGTAACGGTATCGAGGTCAGCGTTAAGGGCGCCGGCACGACCTATGGCGTAACGGTAGACGCGAGCAGCGCGGTCGATTTTGGCGAGGGAAGCTCGATTGATATACAGGGCAATACCAATTCCTCCTCCGGCGTTTATCTCAGCGGAAAAAGCGCATCTTTTGTCGCCAATGGCATCAACATCACCATGAATACGACGCGCACCGGCACTACCAGCATAACTGGAAAGGGCGTGGACGTTTATGGTGACGGCGCAAGCGTAGACTTGGGCAGCGGTAGCACAATCTCTATGCACGGCTATTACAACGGCGGCGGAGTAACTTTAGCCAACAGAACCACGCCGGTTTCTTTTAAAGCTAATCAACTGACGGTAGACGTAGACGGCGACTGGGTTTATGGGGTCAAGGTCGACGGCGGAAACGTCGATCTCGGCTCCGGCAGCAGCATTAGCGCGACCGGAGTGGCGGAAAGCATTTGGGTGACCAGCGGCTCGCTGAAAGCGGACGCGCTCACCGTTAAAACCTCGCAGGCGACGGGCGTTCTGGCTCAGGGCGGGACAATCACTATCGGCGCGGGCAGCCTGATTGACGGCAGAAACGTCGGCGCGTCCGGAAAGACGAACGGCATCTGCGCGGGCTATAAAGGATACGGCAGCGGAACGGTCGTGGTTAACTTTAACGGCACCGAGCAGAATCGAAATACCATCTATGCGGTAAACGGTTACGGCGCTTCGTCGCAGTTTAACGGACAAACGCTCAATATCTCCAATACGGACATCATAATGAGCGGTTCCAAGCGCTCATACGGCCTGTGGGCTATCGGCAACTACAGCTTTACGCAGGCGGGGATCATCAACGCTAAAAACGTCATGCTGGATATGACAAGCCTTGGCGCGAATGGCTATGGCGTTGTGGTTCAACAGGGCGGCATCGTTAATCTGTCCGGCGATACAACGATAAAAACCGATGGCGGCGTGGCCGTTTGGAACCCACTTGTCAGCAGTTCCAGCGACCCAAGCCTTGTCTATCAGGGCGGTACCATCACCGGCACCGGAAAGATGGACATTACCGGCGACATCATCAACAGCGGGTGGGGAACGATTGACCTTACTATGGACGCCGACTCGCGCTTTGAGGGAAAAACCTCCGTTAATGCGCAGCTTGCGGATAACTCCACGCTAAATCTGGCGATGGCTGAGGGAAGCCAGTGGGCGATGACCAACGTTTCAAGCCTGAGCAGGCTCGACAACGCCGGTAAGGTGATTTTCGCCTACGACAGTGACGCCGGAGCCTACAGCACGCTGAAGGCCGGTAAGCTTACGCTTGCGAGCAGCAGCGAACTGGATGTCGATCTTGGCGCCGCGTCCCTGGGTAGCGATGCCGGTACGCCGCTGATCGCCGGCAATGACATCGCTCTGGACGGCGTGCTCCACCTTAGCAACGTCAGCGATGCGTTCGGCCTCAGCGCCCTGACGTCAGACGCTGATTTGCCCCAGATGCAGGTAACGCTGATTGACGCGGACAGCGCCATTACGGGTAATTTTTCCAGCCTGTCGACGGATCCGATGACGGTACCGGACTATTTAGCTTTCAGCGGCAGGATCAGCGAGGCCGACGATACGCAATATCTGCTGGGCGGCGGCCTGAGCTGGTACGTGGAGCCTTCTTCGACGATGGCCGTCACGCCTGCCCACGGCAACTTCACGCTGGGTGAAGGGAAATCCTTTGAGGTCACTACCGCGCTGGTGGACGTCGCTCCGGAAGCGGCAACCGGTTGGGACGGCAAATCGCTGACTAAAAAAGGTGACGGCAAGCTTATCCTCTCTGCCGACAACGCCTACAGCGGAACGACCGACGTGCAGGGCGGCACGCTGTGGCTGACCGAAACCGGCGTTATTGGCGCAACCGGCAGCCAGCAGGCGGTGAACGTGGCTCCTGCAGGGACGCTCGGCGGCAGCGGCGTGGTAAACGGCAACGTGGATAACCGGGGCCTGATAAGCTTTGATACGCTGCTTACCGTCAACGGTAACGTCGCCAATGCGGGCAATATTGCCAGCAGCAATACTGCGCCGGGTGGAAAGCTGCTCATTAACGGTGACTATGCCGGCAGCGGCGGCACTCTGACGCTCAATACTCAACTGGGGGACGACGGTTCTCTGACCGATAGGCTGGTGGTAAACGGCAATACGTCGGGCACGACGACGCTGATGGTCAATAACGTCGGCGGTCAGGGAGCGGATACCAATAACGGCATTGAGGTGGTTAGCGTCGCCGGGCGTTCTGACGGCGATTTCACCCAAGGCAACCGGCTACAAATCGGGCTATACGAGTACCGTCTGTATAAAGACGGCGGCAACTGGTATCTGCGTACGCTGTCCGACGATCCTACCCCCGATCCCGACGTCAATCCGCAGTATCGCCCTGATATCGGTGCATTTATCGGCAACCAAGCGATGATGAAAAACCTGCAAATGCAGACGCTGTACGACCGTGAAGGCAGCCAGCTTCGCTCGGAGGACGGCGCGGTCTGGATGCGCTTCAAGGCCGGCCAGGCGGACTCGACGGTCGCCAATGGCGAAGTGGATATCGACAACCACTACTCGCAGGTCCAGTTGGGGAGCGACATTGCGGCGTGGGGTAACGGTGCGCAGAGCCTGAACGTGGGCGTGATGGGCAGCTACGTGAAGGCGGATACCGACAGCGACGGCAACCGCGGCGCGGACGGCAGCCGGTTCTCGGCCTCCGGCGATGCGCACGGTTACAACCTGGGCGTCTACGCGACCTGGTTTGCCGATGCGCAAACTCACCGCGGCCTGTATGTAGACAGCTGGTATCAGTACGGCATCTATGACAACGCGGTAGATAACCACGATCTGGGCTCAGTAAGCTATGACTCGACGGCTAACGCCGTGTCGCTGGAAACCGGCTATCGTCATGACGTTGTTATCAGCGAAGGCAGAACGCTAAGCCTTATTCCTCAGGCGCAGATCGTATGGCAGAACTATCGTGCCGACGCGGTGGACTTCAACGACGTGCGGGTCGACGGCCAGAACGGCGATAGCTGGACCAGCCGCTTAGGCCTGAGAGTAGCAGGCAAGCTGAATAAGGATCAAAACGTGGTCCAGCCGTTCCTGGAAGCCAACTGGCTGCACGGCACCGACGACGTGTCGGTCTCGTTTGACGGCGCCAGCGTGAAGCAGGACCTGCCGGCGGACAGAGCGGAACTGAAGGCGGGGGTTCAGACCAGCCTGGGCGAACGTTGGAGCGTGGCGGCGCAGGCCGTGGGCCAGAAGGGCAGTCACGGTTACGGCGACGCAAGCTTTAGCCTCAACGCGCGCTACAGCTGGTAATCGCATAAAGCCAGGGAGCCGATAGCGCTTTGTCTATCGGCTTCCTCCTTTATCGCCTTATCTATTATTGAGTAACTTATCCAGTTCGTTGGACATGAACTTCTATAGAAAATGGAGACTATACGATGTTTACGGGAAAACCCCTCTGCCGCTTTTGCCTACAGGCAAATAAGGTCAGAAAACACGGGACGGCGCGTTCGGGGCATCAGCGCTATCTATGTACCGAGTGTCGAAGGACGTTTCAGCTGAAGTACATTTATCAGGCGTACAAGCATTATGAGGAAAAGGAGGTCGTTATGACCAGTACGGGCGGTATGTCCGGGGGACTGCAAGACGTAACGGTAGGGTATCCCGGTTAAGCTAATTTTTACGCCTAAACTATTATTTAGCGCAAAAGAAAAAGGACCACACCGAAGTGCGGTCCTTTCCAATTTGTTAACGCAGTGCTTAAAATTACAGCGCAGCAGCGTTCTGAGACAGGTACTTGGCCACGCCTTCCGGAGAGTCCTTCATACCTTCTTTGCCTTTTTCCCACTGTGCAGGGCAAACTTGACCGTGCTCTTCGTGGAACTGCAGAGCGTCAACCATGCGCAGCATTTCGTCGATGTTGCGGCCCAGCGGCAGGTCGTTAACGACCTGGTGGCGAACAACGCCGTTTTTGTCAATCAGGAATGAGCCGCGCAGCGCAACGCCTGCGTCCGGATGTTCGATGCCGTAAGCTTTTTGAATTTCGCGCTTAACGTCGGCAACCATAGCGTACTTCACTTCGCCGATGCCGCCCTTGTCAACCGGGGTCTTACGCCATGCGTTGTGAACGAACTCAGAGTCGAAAGAAACGCCGACAACTTCAACGCCGCGCTTTTTGAATTCTTCATAGCGGTGATCGAACGCGATAAGTTCAGACGGGCAAACGAAAGTGAAGTCCATTGGCCAGAAGAACAGAACGGCAGGCTTACCGTTCAGATGATTCTTGAGGTTGAAGTTGTTAACGATTTCTCCGTTACCAAGAACAGCCGCAGCGGTAAAATCAGGGGCTTGGCGAGTAACCAGAACCATAATAACTCTCCTGTCAAATAAGTTAATGATAATGAATGAAACGTGACGGCAAGTATAGGCAGTTGAGCGTCAGTCTTAAAGGACATCTGGCCGATTATTGAGATAGTTTCCACCTATTAGGCCGCGTCGCTATAGCGAATAAATGGCGAGGCACAGCCTGAATGCCGCGATGCGATTACAGCTGTTAAACATACCCATAACATGTAGGGCTGTAAAGGCGTTATACGCTAATTTACTAACCCCAACAATGCGCGCGATTGCAAGGTAATGCCTATAGCTGACGTTTCTCCGCCATCGCCATCATTTCCGGATAGAAGCTTAAAAAGCCGGCTTCCAGCCTGTCGTAGTTTTGTTCAATGTCGCTCATACAGCGCGACAGCGCCTCAAGCTTCGGGCGGCGAACCGCCATGCCGTTGAGCGCATCGGCAACAAACGGCAGCTCGGCGTAGCGCTCAAGCCAGCGGTCTTGCCAGATGTACTGATTCAGCCGCTGAAAGCCGGGCGGCGTCAGGGCAACGAGAGGATCGATGCTGGCTTTGGCCCGCTTGATGAACGTCGGCAGCGGCGTTCTGCCGTCGACGTCTTCCCAGCGGCGCGACAAAAAGTGATCCCACAGCACGTCCAGCGCAATGGCGGAAACGCGGTAGTTGGAGCGGCTAAACAGCGATCGCGCTTCTTTAACCGCCTCCAGGCCATCGGTGAGCCTATCGATGCGGCGGTGCAGCATGATGCCGCTGGCAATCTCCGGAGAGTAGTCCGCGTCGGGCCTTCCGCGAACGAAGTCGGCCATCAGATTGCCGAGCAGAGAGCTTTCGGCAAGCGACGCTAAATGAAGGTGTGCGAGAAAATTCATGGCGCAAGTATAGCCTAATGTGAGTCTGCCGTCTTGGGGGCGCCGCGCGGCTCGCCCGTTCTTGCCGAAAGCGCGGACTTTTCTCGCCTTATTTCTTGCAGCCCGCTAAGGCAGGCTCTAGACTAAGCCGCCTGTTCGTCTCTAAACGTAAATTCATAAACTGCTATGCGCGTATCCGATTTTTCATTTGAACTTCCCGAGTCGTTAATCGCCCGCTATCCTCAGGAACAGCGCAGCGCCTGCCGCCTGCTTGGCCTTAACGGCGAAAGCGGCGAGCTGTCCGACGGCGTGTTTACCGACGTGCTGGACAAGCTTGAGGCCGGCGATCTGCTGGTGTTTAACAATACCCGCGTTATTCCTGCCCGCCTGTTTGGCCGTAAGGCCAGCGGTGGCAAAATCGAGATGCTGGTAGAGCGCGTATTGGACGACCACCGCGTGCTGGCGCACGTCCGGGCGTCTAAGGCGCCTAAGCCCGGCGCACAGCTGCTGCTGGGAGACGATGAGTCGATTCCGGCGACGATGGTCGCGCGCCATGACGCGCTGTTCGAGGTGCGTTTTGACGACGGTCGCGACGTGCTGGCGATCCTTAACGCCGCAGGCCACATGCCGCTGCCGCCTTACATTGACCGACCGGACGAAGAGGCCGATCGGGAGCTTTATCAGACCGTCTACAGCGAAAAGCCCGGCGCGGTCGCCGCGCCGACGGCGGGGCTGCATTTCGACGAGCCGCTGCTGGAGGCGCTGCGCCAAAAGGGCGTAGAAATGGCCTTCGTCACGCTGCACGTCGGCGCAGGCACCTTTCAGCCGGTCAGGGTTGATGACGTCAAAGAGCACGTGATGCACTCGGAGTATGCCGAAGTGCCGCAGGACGTGGTTGACGCCGTGCTGGCCTGCAAAGCGCGCGGCAATCGGGTTATCGCGGTGGGCACCACCTCGGTGCGATCTTTGGAAAGCGCCGCTCAGGCGTCGGGAGAAGGGGTGCTTCAGCCTTTCTTTAACGACACCGCCATCTTTATCTATCCGGGCTATCGTTTTCGGGTGATTGACGCGCTTATCACCAACTTTCACCTGCCAGAATCAACGCTGATTATGCTGGTGTCGGCGTTCGCCGGCTACGCCAACACCATGAAGGCCTATCGGCAGGCGGTAGAAAAGCAGTACCGCTTCTTTAGCTACGGGGATGCGATGTTTATTACGCGCAATCCGCAGGCTATTAATGAAATTCCTTAATTATCGGTATCGATAATCACTTCTTGACGGTTTAGACGCTGCGCCCTTATCTAAAAGGGCGTTAGCATTTCCACTGTAAGGCTATGCGTTTTTTCTTACGCAGTAATAATGAGATGACTCGCCCGTAAGGCATAAAGCGTGTAAAATCTCGCGCTTTAAGCGTGTCAGAATCTATGTCACGGAAGCGGACGATAAGCGTCATGCTTTTTATTCTTACCAGACTGTTTCTCTGGTATCGGAGGTTTTAAGTGAAGTTTGAGTTACAAAAGAAAGACGGGCGCGCGCGCCGCGGGCGTCTGGTTTTCGACCGGGGCGTGGTCGAAACGCCGGCCTTTATGCCGGTAGGCACCTACGGTACGGTCAAGGGCATGACGCCGGAGGAAGTGAAGGCGACCGGCGCGCAGATTATTCTGGGCAACACCTTCCACCTGTGGCTGCGCCCTGGGCAGGAAATCATGCGCCAGCACGGCGATCTGCACGGATTTATGAACTGGGATGGCCCGATCCTGACCGACTCCGGCGGCTTTCAGGTCTTTAGCTTGGGGGATATCCGCAAAATCACCGAAGAGGGCGTTCACTTTCGTAACCCGATCAACGGCGACGCGATTTTCCTAAGCCCGGAAAAGTCGATGGAAATCCAGTACGATCTGGGTTCCGACATCGTGATGATCTTCGACGAATGTACGCCTTACCCGGCGGACTGGGACTACGCCAAGCGTTCGATGGAGATGTCTTTGCGCTGGGCCAAGCGCAGCCGTGAGCGCTTCAACTCGCTTGACAATAAAAACGCGCTATTCGGCATTATTCAAGGCAGCGTCTACGAAGACCTGCGCGACGTTTCCGTCAAGGGGCTGGTGGACATCGGCTTTGACGGCTACGCGGTCGGCGGATTGGCGGTCGGCGAGCCGAAAGAGGACATGCACCGGATTTTAGAGCACGTTTGCCCTCAGATCCCGGAAGACAAGCCTCGCTACCTGATGGGCGTCGGCAAGCCGGAAGACTTGGTGGAAGGCGTACGCCGCGGTATCGATATGTTCGACTGCGTGATGCCGACGCGCAATGCGCGCAACGGGCATTTGTTTGTTACCGGCGGAGTGGTTAAAATCCGCAATGCTAAATATAAAGATGATACTTCCGCACTCGACGAGCACTGCGACTGCTACACTTGTCGTCACTACAGTCGGGCCTATTTGCATCATCTTGACCGCTGTAACGAAATTCTCGGCGCTCGCTTAAACACCATCCATAACCTGAGATACTATCAGCGCTTGATGGCGGGTTTACGTGAGGCCATTGAACAGGGTACATTAGAGCACTTTGTTGCTGACTTTTATGGCAGGAGGGAGAAACCCGTCCCGCCTTTAACACATTCATCCCAATAACAAACGAGGAATCTCATCAATGAGTCTTTTTATTTCTGACGCCGTCGCTTCTGCCGGTGCGCCAGCCCAAAGCAGCCCTTACTCTCTGATTATCATGCTGGTGGTGTTTGGTCTGATTTTCTACTTTATGATCCTGCGTCCGCAGCAAAAGCGCGCCAAAGATCATAGAAACCTGATGAGCTCTATTTCTAAAGGCGATGAAGTTCTGACCAACGGCGGCCTGGTTGGTCGCGTAACCAAAGTCTCTGACACTGGCTACATCGTTATTGCGCTCAACGACACCACCGAAGTGACCATCAAGCGTGACTTCGTTGCCGCCGTCCTGCCTAAGGGCACGATGAAAGCGCTCTAATATTATGAAAGCGCTTCTCTATATCCTGTATAGACGAAGCGCTGTGTTTTTTGTCTTTCCCGAAGGGAAACTATCGTGTTAAACCGCTATCCTTTATGGAAGTATCTGATGCTGGTGTTCGTTATCTGCGTCGGTCTGCTGTATGCGCTTCCTAATCTCTACGGTGAGGATCCGGCGATTCAGATCTCCGGCGCCCGCGGCGGCCAGGCCACGCAGGCTACGCTGGGCCAGGCTGAAGACGCCCTGGCCAAAGAAAAGATCGCCTTTAAATCGTCCGCTATGGAGTCAAACGGCACGCTTTTGCTGCGTTTTGACAACACTGACGTTCAGCTGCGCGCCAGAGAAGTGCTGATGGAGGCGCTGGGCGACAAGTTCGTCGTTGCGCTCAACCTCGCACCCTCAACGCCATCCTGGCTGACCGCCATCGGCGCCGAACCCATGAAGCTCGGCCTCGACCTGCGCGGCGGCGTTCACTTCCTGATGGAAGTGGATATGGAAACGGCGATGGGCAAGCTGCAGGAGCAAACGCTGGACGGCATTGAAAGCGAGCTTCAGTCGCAAAAGATCCCGTTTACGGATCTGGCAAAGGGTGAGAACGGCAGCGTAGTTGCCCGTTTCCCCGATTCCGACAGCCGCTCCAAGGCGATTGACTATCTGACGCCGCGCCATCGCGATTTGGTTTTCACCGCGGGAGCCAACAACAGCTTCTCGGCGGTCATGACCGACGAGCGCCTGAGGGAAGCGCGCGAAGACGCCATTCAGCAAAACACCACCATTTTGCGTAACCGCGTCAACCAGCTAGGGGTAGCGGAGCCGGTCGTTCAGCGTCAGGGCGCAGAGCGCATTGTCGTTGAGCTGCCGGGCATTCAGGACACGGCCCGCGCCAAGGAAATTCTCGGCGCTACCGCGACGCTCGAATTCCGCCTGGTGAATTCCAGCATCGACGCGGCCTCCGTACTGCGCGGCCGCGATCGCAGCAAGTCAGAAGTGAAGTACCGTCAGGACGGCTCTCCGGTCGTGCTGTACAAGAAAGTGGTGTTGACCGGTGACCATATCACCTACGCTCAGTCCGGTATGGACCAGAACGGGCGTCCGAAGGTTGACATCACGCTGGACAGCGCCGGCGGCGACATTATGTCCAACTTCACTAAGGACAACATTTATAAGCCTATGGCGACGCTGTTTGTCGAATATAAAGACAGCGGCAAGAAGGACGCTAACGGTAAAACCATCATGGAAAAGCATGAAGAGGTGATTAACGTTGCGACCATTCAGGACCGCCTGGGCAACAAGTTCCAGATCACCGGCATTTCAACGCCTCAGGAAGCGCGGACGCTGTCAGAACTGCTGCGCGCCGGCGCGCTGATTGCGCCTATCCAAATCGTTGAAGAGCGCACCATCGGTCCTTCCATGGGGCAGCAGAACATCGAACAGGGGCTGGAAGCGTGCTTCTGGGGCCTGATGGTTTCCGTTATCTTCATGCTGCTTGTTTATCGCTTCTTCGGCGTGATGGCGAGTCTGGCGCTGCTGGTGAACGTTATCCTTATCGTCGGCACTATGTCGCTGTTGCCGGGGGCAACGCTGAGCATGCCGGGGATTGCGGGTATCGTGCTGACGGTGGGCATGGCGGTGGACGCCAACGTGCTTATCAACGAGCGGATAAAAGAAGAGCTTAAAAACGGGCGCAGCGTTCAGCAGGCGATTCATGAAGGCTACAAGGGCGCATTTAGCAGTATCCTTGACGCCAACCTGACGACGCTGATTACCGCGGCTATTCTGTACGCCGTGGGTACCGGTTCTATCAAGGGCTTTGCCATTACGCTGTCTATCGGCGTACTGACTTCCATGTTTACGGCGATCGTTGGCACCCGCGCCATCGTGAACCTGATATACGGCGGCAAACGCGTCGCTAAGCTGTCTATTTAAGGAGTCTGTTGTGGCAGAGGAATATAAAGTAGAGCAGCTTAACCACGGACGCAGGGTGTATGACTTCCTGCGCGTGGGGAACGCCGCTTTTGTTGTTTCAATGATTTTGGTTGTCGCTTCGTTTGTCATTATGGGCATGAAGGGCTTCAACTGGGGGCTGGACTTTACCGGCGGTACGGTGGTTGAAGTTAAGCTGACCCATCCGATAGATCTGGAAAAGGTCCGTAACGAGCTGAACGCCCAAGGGTTTAAAGACCCGATCGTTCAGAACTTCGGCAGCAGTCGCGACGTCATGATCCGCATGGCGCCGATTGCAGGAATGAACAGCGAAGCGCTGAGCAATAAGATCCTCGATGCGGTGCACAAAAATGCGGACGAAGGCGCGACCATCAAGCGCATTGAGTTCGTAGGCCCGAGCGTCGGCGCGGAGCTTGCTCAGTCAGGGCTGATGGCCATCATCGTCTGTTTGCTGTGTATCCTGGTGTACGTCGGGGTGCGCTTCGAATGGCGTCTGGCGACCGGCGCGGTGTTTGCGCTGGCGCACGACGTGGTGATCACGCTAGGCATCATTTCGTTCTTCCAGCGCGAAGTGGATCTGACCATCGTGGCGTCCATGCTGTCGATCATCGGCTACTCGCTCAACGATACCATCGTTGTATTTGACCGGATGCGCGAAAACTTCCGCAAAATCCGTCGCGGTACGCCGTACGAAATCATGAACGTCTCGCTGACGCAGACCCTGAGCCGTACGCTGATGACTTCGGGTACTACGCTCTTGGCGGTGCTGTGCCTGCTGTTCTTCGGCGGCGAAATGCTTAAGGGCTTCTCGGAGTCTCTGGCTATCGGCATCCTGCTGGGCACCGCGTCTTCTATCTGGGTTGCTGCCTTTATGGCGCTGAAGCTTGGCGTAAAGCGTGAACACATGCTGCCGACCAAGGTAGAAAAAGAGGGGGCGGATCAGCCTTCTCTGCTGCCGTAACCCAAACGGATTTTCTCTGGTTTAAAACGCCCTTGGCCCTGCGGTCGAGGGCGTTTTCTTTTTGTATGCGGTCGGACGTTATTTTACCGGCGCTTCCCGTTGGGGCGGCGGGAGCCCGCCGCTCTCCTGCACGTACAGCGTCTGGCTGGGAAACGCAAAGTCTGCCCCGTGGCGATGAACGATTTCAATAATCTTCAAAAATACGCTCTGTTGAATCTCCAGCCATTCGGCCCACGCGGTCGTGCGGGTGAAGCAGTAAACCATGATGTTAAGGGAAGAATCGCCAAAGCCGTTGAAATAGACCAGCAGCGCCCTGTTCTTATCGATATCTTCGCTGGATTTCAGCATGGCGCGAACTTCGTCGCTGATGACCGCAATCTTGTCGGCATCTTCGTAGCGCAGGCCGATTACGGTATTGATCCGGCGGTTCGTCATGCGCCCCGGATTTTCTACGCTGATAGCGGCGAAGATAGAGTTGGGGATGTAAAGCGGTCGCTGATCGAAGGTCATGATTTTAGTCGTGCGCCAACCGATTTCCGCCACCGTACCCTCAATGTTGCGATCCGGCGAACGGATCCAGTCGCCGATGTTAAACGGGCGATCGAAGTACAGCATAATGCCGGAAAAGAAGTTGCTCAGGATATCCTTACCGGCCATACCGATGGCGATGCCGCCTATGCCGCCGAAGGTCAGCAGGCCGGAAAGGCTCATGCCGAAGTGCTCGCCGTAGAGCAGTATGATGACCACAATCAGCGTAATTTTCAGCACGCGGGAAATCATGCGGGCGCTGGTAACGTCGCTGCCTTTGTCGATCTGATTTTTTTCCAGACGGTTGATCGTTAAAAACAGCTTATGCAGCAAGATGGCGGCGATGAGCGATACGCTCGCCAGGTTAACCGCCGATGGCGTGATAAAGGTGAGATGGAAACGGGAAATCGCATCGTCGACGTAGCTGCCCAGAATGATAATGATCGTCGACCAGAGCAAGAACTGAATGGCGTGGACAAGAAAACCGCGTTTGAATTTTCGGTGGCTGCGTCCATAAATCCTCATTCCAAGCAGGAACAGGAAGCAGGCGAGCAGCACCACCAGGCTTAATACGTTATCAGTTAAAAATTCGCGATTCATGATGGGCAATCCCCTGACGTTTGGCTGCCCTCTTGTAACCGATCTCGCTTTGCGGTGCAACGCTTTACCGGTTATTTGATAAAACGCCTGGTGGATAGAGTAAGTCCAATCGAATAAAGCGCGCCAAGTTAGCCTGATACGGTTCGGCCAGATAGGGAATATCGCCGACCATCGGCGCATTGAGGCGCTGCTTCAGCGTTTCCAGATAGGCCGCTTCCTGATGCGGATTGGGCGCGGTTCGGTTGGCAATCCAGCCGGCGAGCGGTAATCCTGCGCCAAGCACGGCCTGCTGGGTGAGCAGCGCGTGGTTGATACAGCCAAGCCTCATGTTGACGACCAGAATCACGCCAAGCCCTTCTTGAATGACCCAGTCTGACAGGCACTCCCGCGAGTTAAGCGGTGTGAACCAGCCTCCCGCGCCTTCGACGACGACGGCATCGTAACGCGATGCCAGCCGCGATAGCCCTGACGAGAGCTGACCAAGCTCGATTTCCCTTTCCTCCAGCTCGGCGGCGAGGTGCGGCGACGTTGCCTCTTTGAAAAGCAGCGGGTTGACCTCCTCATAGCGCAGGCGAGGGCTGGCGTTTTGCCAAAGCCTGACGCCGTCGTCGTTTCTTAACCCGCCGTCAGTGGGATAGGCGCCCGAAGCAACCGGCTTGTAGCCGACGGCGCGATATCCTTCTTTCACGCACGCCTGAAGCAGGGCGCAGGCGGCGACCGTTTTTCCCGCATCGGTGTCCGTGGCGGTGATAAACCAGCGTAGCGACATGCTCTTTCCTCAGCGCGCGGCGTTGTAGTAAAGCTCGGTATCGGCCTCTTTTTGCCGAGCCGCCAGGCGATGAAGCCGCTCGTCTTCTTCTCGTTTGACGTCTCCCCGCTCCGTTTCCAGCCCCAGTTTTTCCAGCAGCGCCAGATCGCGATTTTTTTCCGGATTGGGCGTGGTTAACAGCCGGCAGCCGTAAAAAATCGAATTGGCGCCCGCCATAAAGCACATGGCCTGAGTTTGTTCGCTCATCTGCTCTCTGCCGGCGGAAAGCCGAACGTAGGAGGTGGGCATCATAATGCGGGCGGCGGCGACGGTACGGATAAAGTCGAAGGGATCGATATCCGGGCCGTTTTCCAACGGCGTTCCCGCGACGCTGACCAGCATGTTGATCGGGACGCTGTGCGGCGGTTCGGGCAGGTTGGCCAGCTCAACCAGCAGTGCGGCCCTGTCGCTAACGGACTCTCCCAGCCCGACGATACCGCCGCTGCACACCTTCATTCCCGCCTCGCGCACGTGCTCCAGCGTATCCAATCGTTCCTGATAGCTGCGGGTAGTGATGATGTGCGGATAGAAGTCGCGGGAGGTGTCCAGATTATGGTTGTAGTAGTCCAGCCCGGCCTGCGCCAGCCGCTGGGCCTGATGGGCGCTTAACATGCCCAGCGTCATGCAGCTCTCAAGCCCCAGCGCCTTTACGCCGGTAATAATGCGCTCAAGGTGCGGCAAATCGCGATCCTTCGGGTTTTTCCAGGCTGCTCCCATGCAAAAGCGGCTTGCTCCGGCCTCTTTGGCGCGGCGGGCTTCCGCCAGCACCGTCTCGATGTCCATCAGCGGCTCACCGGCAACGCCGGTGTGGTAGCGGGCGCTCTGCGGGCAGTATTTACAGTCCTCCGGGCAGTTGCCGGTTTTAATCGACAGCAGCGTGCTGAGCTGAATGCGCTTAGGGTTAAAGTGCTCGCGATGTACGGTCTGCGCGCGAAACAGCAGCTCCAGCAGGGGCTCGTTGAATAGCTTAAGGGCGGATCCTTGCGTCCAGCGAACGGGTGAAGTCGTCATGTTTTCTGTTTTTCTCAATCGATAAAAAGGATTGGTTTTGAGAAAATGTAATTGTAAACTAAATTTATGTCAAATTGGTTTACATATGATTTTTACATGCGATTTTGATGATAAATACCATGCTTACAAACGAAGAGTTCGATCGGCGCCACGTGTGGCACCCCTATGCGTCAATAACGCGGCCTTTACCCTGCTATGCGGTAAGCGGAGCGCAGGGATGCGAAATTCATTTACAGAGCGGCGAGCGCCTGATCGACGGCATGTCGTCCTGGTGGGCTGCGGTGCACGGCTATAATCACCCGGCGCTCAACCGTGCGGTAGCGGAACAGCTGGAAAAGATGTCCCACGTTATGTTTGGCGGCTTGACCCATGAACCGGCCATTGAGCTGTGTCGTCGCCTGGTAGGCATCGCGCCGAAGGGGCTGGAGTGCGTTTTTTTGGCCGACTCCGGCTCGGTGGCGGTTGAGGTCGCCATGAAGATGGCGCTGCAGTACTGGCAGGGGCGAGGCGAGCCCAGGCGGCGCTTTCTCTCGCTGGCGAAGGGCTATCACGGCGATACCTTCGGCGCCATGTCGGTGAGCGATCCGACGTCGTCCATGCATTCGCTCTATCGCGGCTTTCTGCCCGACGGGCTGTTTGTGGACGGTATGGATATTCCCTTTGACGGTGAATGGCGAGAAGAGGCGATAGCGCCTTTCGCAGAGACGATGGCGCGCCATCATCGCGAACTGGCGGCCGTCGTTCTGGAACCCATCGTGCAGGGCGCGGGAGGAATGCGCTTTTATCATCCTGAATATCTAAGGCAAATCCGTCGCCTGTGTGACGACTACGGCGTTTTGCTTATCGCCGATGAAATCGCCACCGGCTTTGGCCGCAGCGGAAGGCTGTTTGCCTGCGAGTACGCAGAGATTTCGCCCGATATCTTGTGTCTGGGAAAGGCGCTGACCGGCGGCTATATGACGCTGTCCGCCGTGATGACCCGGCGCAGCGTAGCGGAGACGATAAGCGACGGGCAAGCGGGCTGCCTGATGCACGGCCCCACCTTTATGGGCAACCCGCTGGCCTGCGCCGTCGCCTGCGCCAGCCTGAACCTGCTGACGACGGGAGAATGGCGGATTCAGGTCGCCGAGATAGAGGCGCAGCTTAAGCGCGAGCTTGCTCCTTTGGCGTCCTGCGAGTTTGTCGAGCAGGTCAGGGTGCTTGGCGCGATCGGCGTGGTTGAAATGAAGCGGCCGGTCAGTCTTGCAAAAATACAGCGGTTTTTCGTCGAGCAGAGCGTGTGGATCCGTCCGTTCGGGCGGCTTATTTACCTAATGCCGCCCTACGTGATTAGCCCCAAGCAGCTTACCTGTTTGACTCAGGCCGTTTCAAAAGCGGTCACTGATTATCATCTATATTGTCACGCCTAGCGCTTCTGGAGTTTCTATGCCTTATCTTATTGTGACCACCGTTATCTGGTCGTTTTCCTTTAGCCTGATCGGCGTTTATTTAGCCGGGCAGGTCGATCCGTGGTTTTCCGTTTTGATGCGCATCGGGCTGGCGGGGCTGTTGTTTATTCCTTTCTTAAAGCCTAAAGGGCTACGGCTCGTGCCCGCGCTGGCCTTTATGGCGGCGGGTGCCAGCCAGCTTGGCGTGATGTACCTGTTTTACTATCACTCTTTTCTCTATCTCAGCGTCGAAGAAGTGCTGCTGTTCGGCATTACCATGCCGATTTACATTACGCTCATCTATGACGCCCTTCGCGGCCAGGCGCTGCGCTGGCGCTACCTGTTCAGCGCCGCGTTGGCGGTGCTGGGGGCGGGCGTTATCAACTTTAGCCACCCCAAGCCGGGATTTTGGCTCGGCATGGCGATTATTCAGGCGGCGAACTTTTTCTTCGCGCTGGGGCAGGTGGGCTATAAGCGAGCGATGGAGCGCTATGCGCTGCCGCCGACTCAGGCCGGCGCGCTGTTTTACTTAGGCGCACTGTGCGTGGCGATCCTTGCCTGGCTGTGGCAGGGGGACGCAAGCGGGCTTCCGACGACGTCCACCCAGTGGCTGATTTTGGTCTGGCTGGGGCTGGGGGCTTCCGGGCTGGGCTACTTTATGTGGAACTACGGCGCAGGCAAAGTCGATGCCGGTACGCTGGCGATTATGAATAACGCCATGATCCCCGTCGGCCTGCTGGTTAATTTCGCCATTTGGCAGGAGCAGCCGGCGTGGGGAAATACGCTGGCGGGCGGCGCGATTTTGCTGTTTACGCTCTGGTTTCACCAGCGGTGGATAGCGCCGCGGGAGGAAGTAGCTTAGTATGCTTTTTTAAGGGAATAACGGAGATAGGCCATGGATATTGTCAGCAAGCTGCATGAACTGTTTGAAGAAAGCGAAATTCGAGGGAACGAGGTTCATTTTCCCGACTGGAACGTCACAGTGAAGCCGAGTATCAGTGAACTGAAAGAGGGCGCGGCGAACCTGTCTTTCTATGTAACTAGCCCCGTCTGGGAGGCGGCGCTTTATGAATGTTGCGTCGGCATGGGGGACAGCCAGGAAAAGGCCGTCGGCATGGCGATGGGTAGCTTTGCATTTGGCATGATGAGTGGAATTCGACACATGATGAAAGATATGTCGAATTCCTGCGGTCATTGCGGTTGCGAGATGGAAGCAAAGAGCCTGACGTCGGAGTTTGTTGGGCATCACCACGAATGGCGCGTCTATGAAGGCGATGTGGTCACTATGGGCGACGGCCACAAGGAGAGTCGCTCGTTTTGGTCGCTGATTTCAGAAAAAATTGCCCAGAGGTTGGGCAACCAAAGAATGTGCTACATCAAAATATATGGCTGTAAGTTCGGCGATCAAACGATCGGCGAGTGCCGCCTTAATGATGTAGTTTGCTCCGAGCTTAGTGAAGTCATTGCTAACTATGTCGCCGACTGGGAGGTGGAGAACTTCATGTCCCAGAAGCAGTTCATCTTTCTTGCTCAGGAAGAAAGTACACTCATTCCCTATCCGCACAGCGCATCACAAATAGCGAATTTTACCAAAGAGGCTATTGAGCTGTTTAAAAACAGTCAAAGTAATGAAGACTATCAGCAATATCTGCCGAGGCTGGCGGAGCGCATCGGCGATAACGATTTGGCGCAGGAGCTCTCTATGTTTTTACCCGAGATGTGTGCGGAAAGCGCGTTTGAAAATATTACCTATAAGGATCAGGTGACGATATCCGTCCGCGACAGGCAGATGACAGTCTATAAATCGCAAATCGCCAGTTACTACCCTATTTTGAGGGCGCTTCATGCTGAGTTTGGTAACGGAACGTTCACTAACGAGCTGTACAACGACTATATTTCGATAAGCTCAATTTATAGCGTCATTTGCGATGCTACAGAGAAGGGAGTTGATATGGCTGAAACTGGCGGAGATCTGTCCCTTTCTTTTGGTGTCTATGACGAATATCAGTTGCGCTAACAATAAATTGTGAGCAGGCTCTTGGAAAAACATCGACCCAAGAGCCGTTAATTGCAGCGTCTATTAAGTTCGCTTGGCGTGCCGTGCAGTTAAATGGCTGCGTTTATAAGCTAAATAGGCTTGCTCAAGCGCTTTGCTCTGCCGCCTCGCTTTGGTTAAACAGCGTTTGCTCAGCCAGGCGACGGCGCGTCAAGTTCGCCAGCACTTGGCCGCCGGCTTTGTTCCACTTCAGCAGCTCATTGGCGGCACCGTGATAATCTCCCATATTGAGCCTTTTCAATAGCGTCGAGGAGGCCAGCCTGCCGACGCCGACGTTAAGGGCAAAAGAGGCCAGCGCATCGAACTGGTTTTGCGTAAGCGGTACGGAAACCAGCTTGTTAATGCTTTTTTCTGCTGGTGAAAGGTCTCTGCGCAGCAGGGCTTCCGCCTCTTGTTCTGTAATAGGGTGGTCGAAGGTTTCACCGGGGGAAATTAAGTGGCCGTAGCCGATGGTCCAAAAGCCGACGGCGTTACGGCATTTGTTTTGCGATAGCCCTTCAAAACGCTTTATAAGTTCAATTCCATTCTTTCCCGTATAGCTGATTTCGTTAGCCATTTTTTTCCTTATGCTATTTCAAATAGCCATTTATTTTTTGTGGTTTATATAAAGGTAGGCAATAACGTAGCGTTTTTCTACTTTATTTCAAAATAGTGACGTCTTTCTCAAATATAGGTAGGGATGTCGAACTGGTTCATTTATAAATCTCTCTCGTTAAGAGAAATGGTATACGGCAAATGTCGCCTTTATTTTATTGTTTAATGGCGATATTTTCATTTTACAGCATGGGTAAGAGAGAGAGTCATAATAAACACAGGGGAAATATAAATGAATATTTTAATCATTGATACATTGCCAATTTATGTTCATGGATTAAAGTCCGGGCTGGTTAAAATGCTGCCGGAGGCAAAAATTGTTAATACTAGTAATATTGACAGCTTTTGGTTGGCATTAAATGAGGGAGATATCTCAATTATTTTACTCGACGGGGAAATGGAACATATTTGCTGTGTCGATCTGCTCGATGAGATTTTTATAAAATATCCGGAAGTACACGTTATCGTCTCGCTGAGAAAGGTAAAAAAATCGCTGGTGCGCCAATATTTACGGCACCGCGCCGCTGCTGTTATTTGTAAAGATCAGCCGCTGGAGGCCGTTGTACAAGTCTTGCGTGCCGCTGAGACCGGATTGGTGTGCCTGCCCGACAGCTCCGTGCTTGATGATGACCGCTGCCGCTCGGTAGAAACGCTGAGCGAACGCCAGAGAGAAATTCTTAGCCTGCTTGCCGACGGCCAGTCTAACAAGCAGATTAGCCGCTGTTTGAACATTAGTGCTGGTACGGTAAAAGCCCACTTGGAGTCTATTTTTCGGCGGCTGAACGTCAATAATCGCACTCAGGCGGCGATGATGTTTGTTGAAGAGGAATAGCACGTCATGAAAAATGGGACTATTTAATATAGTCCCATCCGTTCTTCATTTTATTGTCTACCAACAGGCTGAGGGTAGGTGGTCAATAAATACCATCCCGAATAGTCATTCTTATAAACAATGGTTGCTCTTTCATTCCCTTGAATAGGTTTTTTACCCTCGGAGTTCTTAATGTAATATTCTCCTACGGCTTCTTTACTCTCCCCGGATAGGGCTATATTACTGGATACTGCTTCATTTCCTCGTTTTATAGCATTTTCGCAGAAAGCTTGAACGTCTTTAGCTATGTATTTCCACATTGTTTCTTCATTGAGCCATGTAGAAGCGATAGCAATATTTCTGTTTTGGAGATATTTTTCATCTTTATTAATATGCCTTTCTTGAGTATGGCCTCCATTGTTCTCTTGTGCTGTTAGCCAGCCAGTAATGGTCATTCCATCTTCCCCCGGAAGCTTTTCACATAAAACACCCGGTAGCCTGTCGGCAAATGAAGAGCCTGAGGCTAAAAGACAACCTAGAAATAACAGGTGGGTAAATAAGTTTTTTACATATTTAGATAAATAAAAATTAGTCATGATTTTCTCCTTTGATATAATGCGAGTTATTTCGCAGGAGAAAATCTAACGCCTTGTTATTTTGGTAAATAGTCGCTTTTTGTTATAGCTGATGGATGTAAATGTCCTAGGCTATTTTAGTGATAAAAATGTCTGGTTATTTTCTGAGTATAATTTTAAAAAAATAATGACTGCTAATTATTGCAATTCCAATGTCATTAAAAATCCATATAGGAAGTGAGTTGTTATATATTTCATAGCCGTAAATTAAATAAGGAAAACTTAATGCCCCCTGTGCCGCAAAGCCGAACGCCGTCATAATGAGCGCCAGCTTATACCAGGCCGGCCGTCGATATATATACGGATGGAGGGCGCTACAAAAAATAAATATCGCAGTAATAATATTGATAACGGCCAGCAGTAAAAAAAATAGCCATTCAAAGGTTATATTCATCGTCGTCCTCTTTCTGCTTCGTTTTTGATGAAGGAGCGCGCCGCTTTGTTTTGGCGGGCGGCGGAGCCCATGAAACGGTGCTTTTTATGTCGCTAACCACCTCGAGCAGGTCGCTGTCTTCACGGTGGCTGAAAAAATTGCCAAGCCAGGCAATGGCCCCAACGCTAATTGCGCCGACGAAATACCCAACGCCTAAGGCAATGTCGATTTCACCTATGTTCATGCCCAGCCAGCGTGAGGTGAGTCCGGTAAAGGCGAAGCTGGCGGAAACGCTGATGCTGCCGATGATCAAACCCGCTGCGAATCGGCCGCGCTGGTGGAGCTTTTTGGGCCGCCAAAAAAATGAGATGCTCAATCCGCCAAGCAGGCCGGACAGCGAAGAAAGCCCTTGATAAAAGATGACGCCGATGCCGGCGTCAATCGGGGTAGTATCCATAGCGCCTCGCGTACGAAAGTCGTGTTGGACGTTGACCCATAGCGAACTACCGTGCGCTATGGGCCGACTTTTTGAGACATTTCGCGATATTTAGTTGAGCCGGATGATGACGCCTGAGAAGTTAATCGTCGGTTTGCCCGCTTCGTCAACGTCGCCAGCGCCGCCGGGATCGTATAAATAGACGCTCTCCCCTCGCTTACCCATCGCAATCCAGTGATTGCCGTCGTTGACCAGAACCAGATAGTAACCGTCCTTCTTTAACAGTTGGTCAAGAGTCTTCTCACTGTCTTCAGTTATTTCTACCTCTTTAGTGATTTCCACCTCTTTATTCAGGCGTCCTTTTTCGGACGTGATGAGCTCAGGGTGCTTCTGGCCGTAGGCTTTTGTTACCGTTAGCTTATATCGGGTAAAGCCATTCTCTTTGGCTGTCTTAATCAGGCTTGAAGGCAGACTTCTGGCTCCTTTCTGGTTTTTTGGCGAAAACAGTGGGATGTCACAGTCATTCTGAAAGGCGATGACTTGATTATATATGTCGCTGCCGTTGGGCTGATTGTCACAGGGGGGAGTTCTGCTGGCGTGTATTAACGCCGCCAGCGCATAGCCGCCGCACTGGTTTACGTTGCCCGTATCGGGCTGCTTACAGGTGTATTTAGAAAACATATAACGTTCCTCTTGTTTGGAATAAAAAGCGTTGTGGCGCCGTATTACCGGCAGGGGACGATCTCCGCCGCGCTTTCATAAAGCTCGGTGGATAAATAGCGGGTTTTGCTGTTTGGGCTGTAAATAAGGCGTTTGCTACTGCGGTGGCCCGACACGGATTCCAGATCGGCGGTAAACCAGCTTCCTTTGTCCGATACCGGCTTACCGGGGTAGGGATCTCCGCCGATGATTTTCTTATTCAGTATGAATTTGCTCCACAGGGAGCCCGTTCCATCCCAGCCGGCCTCTTTTGCCTTTTGGGTGGTGACGTAAGCAATAGGGAGGACGTTATCCCGGTTGAGGATTCTTACCAGCTCGACCAGGTCTTTCTCACTGTTGATTTCGCTGCCGCTTTGCTGCTTGAACGCGACGTTGGCGTTAGCGACGGCCTGTTCGCAGCTGACGACGTCCGGCGCGTCCGCCCGACAAAGGGCGCTGGCCATAGCGAAGAGCAGCGCGGTAATAAAAAGCAAAGAAACGTGACGTACTTTCATGACGAACTCCTTACGATGTTATTGATAAATGGACCTATTGATTAAAAAGCGCTCTTTCAGCCTGGCGGCGACGGGTCAAACCTGGCAGCACGTTGCCGCCGGCCTTGTTCCACTTCGGCAACTCGTCGGCGGCGCCCCGGTAGTCTTGTGCGTTAAGCTTTTTCAACAGCGTCGAGGTGGCCAGCCTGCCGACGCCGACGTTAAAGACAAAAGAGACCAGCGCGTCGAACTGGTTTTGCGTGAGCGGGACGGAAACCAGCCGCCTGATGCCTCGCTCCGACTCCAGCAAATCTTTACGCAGCAGGGCTTCCGCCTCTTGCTCCGTAAGGCTGCGCTCAAACGTCTCTCCAGAGCGAATTAAATGGCCGTAGCCGATGGTCCAAAGGCCGACGGCGTCCCGGTATTTGCTTAACTCGAGCCCTTCAAATTCCTTAATCAGGTTGATACCGGCCTGGCCGGTGTTTTGTGGCAGGTTAGACATGGGTTATTCCTCCGTATCGACAGGCTGAGGCAGTACGCGGTTGGTATACTCGTCAATAAGCCGCATGACGCTCTCGGGGGGCTCCAGCACTTTGAACAGCATCTCGATATCCACGTGCTGGCTGTCTCTGCCGCCTTTGTCCTTGCTGTGGGGCGACAGGCTGACCTGAAAGCGGCCCACGGTGTCGCTGTTCTCGCCCGGCGCGGCTTCAACCTGTTCAACCGCGTCGGTTCTGACGGTGAGGTGAACCTTCATCTCTTCGAGCATCAGCCCGCGAGGCGTCGCCAGCGCGATGAGCGGCAGATCGAAGTTGTGTTTTTCATCCAGCATCATCTGCACCGTGCGGGGCGACAGGCGGCCGTCCGGCATGGGTTCGAAAAACGGTTCCAGCGACTGCATGTACTGGTGCGCAATAAGCTGGTTAGCGGCGGTAGCGGCGTACTGCATTCCGCGCGTGATGTCCGCCAGCGTGATGGGCGATCCGCGATTTTCCGGCGGTTGCGGCGGCTCGCCTCCTCCGGCGCCGCCCAGGTTTTCGCCTGACGTTTCCTGTGCGTCGGGCTTTCCTCGTAACCAGTCTTTCAATGACATAAGGGACTCCTGATATAAAGAGGCGCTATAAACAGCCGCCCCTTGGTAGCGTTAATGAATTGAAGCTCTTCAACGAGGAGGGGTTACGCGGCCTGCTTTTCTTTCTGCTGCAGCGATTCCGTCGTCTGGAACTCTTCAAGCTTTTCGCTATTGGCCTTATGAACCACTGGCTTGGTCGCTGACTCCGTTAAAAAGTCAATGACGCGCATCAGCGCTTCCGGCGGATCCTGGCGCTTCACCTGCGTATGGATGCTGTACTTGGCGCGGGTGTCGGTTTTTCGCGTCTGTTCTGACTTGTGGGAGACGCGGCCGGTAACCTTGGCTTTGAAAGGCCCCCAGCCAACGGAGGCTTTCAGGCCGGCTTCGGCCTCGGTGCTGCTGCTGTCCGATTCGCTTTGCGAGATTTCGAGCTCAAAGTCGATCGTACCCTCTTCGATACAGATGATCGGGTGAGTGACGGCCGCCAGCAGGGGAATGCGCATGGTTTTTGTCATCACGCCCTGCACAACGCCTTGCTCATCAACAACGGTTTCGTCGTAGTCGAACTGGACGGCGTTTGCCTTACCGTCCTTAATGCAGACCGACAGCAGGAAGTCTGTATATGATTTGGTCGCCTGAATCTGCGCTTTGATCATCGCCTGCAGCGGGCCGCCGATCATGTGTTCCAGCGGCAGGGCGTTGATCACCGAACCGATAAATTTTTCGTTCATTGCGTTACTCCTGTTTATGTTGGTTATGGATGCGAATTCGCGAGATAAACTTAACGCCATGAAATAGTGAAAAATATCGGTCTAATGTCGGCGTGATATAACGATAATTGGCATAGGGCTGAGGGGATAGAGCGAGGCTTTTATCAAATGAGAGACAAATGTTGTCAGATTTTGTGTTTTTATTTATCCAACGGTTAGAAAAATATAGCTTCCAATGTATCTGAGGTGTATCGCTCTTTGGCCGGGGCGTTTAGAATAGGGCCGATGCGCCGCCCTGAAGGCGATAATTTTCAGACATTTTCCAGGAGACGTTATGCATTGCCCATTTTGCGCTGCCGTAGACACCAAAGTGATTGATTCACGCTTGGTTGGGGATGGTTCGCAGGTTCGCCGCCGCCGTCAGTGTCTGGTCTGCAATGAACGCTTTACGACGTTTGAAGTTGCCGAGCTGGTTATGCCTCGGATCATCAAGCGCAACGATATCCGTGAGCCTTTCGACGAAGACAAGCTTCGCCGCGGCATGCTGAAGGCGCTGGAGAAGCGGCCTGTGAGTTCTGACGACATCGAGCTTGCGATTAGCCACATTAAATCCCAGCTGCGGGCGACCGGCGAACGCGAGGTTCAGGCGTCGATGGTGGGAAATTTGGTGATGGAAGCGCTGCGCAAGCTCGACAAGGTCGCCTACATTCGCTTTGCCTCCGTATACCGCAGCTTTGAAGACATTCGCGAGTTTGGCGAAGAAATTGCCAAACTGCAGGACTGATATTTTATGCACAACGACGCTGTTTATATGGCTCGGGCCGTTGAGCTCGCTTGGCTGGGGCGTTTTACCACCTCCCCCAATCCTAACGTCGGGTGCGTTATCGTGCGCGACGGGATTATCGTCGGCGAGGGCTACCATCAGCGCGCCGGAGAACCGCACGCCGAGGTTCATGCCCTGCGCGCGGCGGGAGAAAAGGCGCGCGGCGCTACGGCCTACGTCACGCTGGAGCCCTGTAGCCACCATGGGCGAACGCCGCCCTGCGCCGACGCACTTATCGAAGCCGGCATCGCGCGCGTTGTCGCCGCCATGCAGGACCCGAATCCGGAAGTCGCCGGTCGCGGCCTTTATCGCCTGCAGCAGGCCGGCATTGAGGTTGAATATGGCCTGATGATGGAAGAGGCCGAAGCGTTGAACCGCGGCTTCTTTAAGCGCATGAGAACCGGCTTCCCCTACCTTCAGCTTAAGATGGCCGCTTCGCTGGATGGCAAAACCGCCATGGCGTCCGGCGAAAGCCAGTGGATAACCTCGAACGAAGCCAGGCGCGACGTACAGGCCTATCGGGCGCAGAGCTGCGCTATCCTCAGCACCAGCGAAACCGTGCTGACGGATAACCCCTCTTTGAACGTGCGCTGGGAAGAGCTTGGCGACGACGTTCAGGCCGTTTATCCCAAAGAGCGCCTGCGCCAGCCGCTTCGCGTGATCCTCGATGCCAGAAACCGCCTTACCCCTGATTTGAAAGCGTTCTCTTTGCCGGGGCCCATTTTGCTGGTGCGCACCCAAAAGGGGAATGAAGCCTGGTCGGATAACGTAGAGCAGCTTATTGTTCCGGCAGCGTCCGGCGGCGTCGATCTGGTGGTGCTGATGATGCAGCTGGGGCGCAGGCAGATTAACCGCGTCTGGACGGAAGCGGGCGCGACGCTTGCGGGCGCGCTGCTGACTCAGGGGCTGGTGGACGAGCTGGTGCTCTATACCGCGCCCAAGCTTTTGGGCGACGATGCGCGCGGCCTGTGTCGCCTGCCGGGCATCGAGCGCCTGGCGGACGCACCGCGCTTTACGTTTGGCGGCGTTAAGCGGGTAGGGGACGACCTTCGGCTGTCCCTGTTTCCTAATTCGGAGCGCTAACGGCGCGGCGGCGTAAAATCCGCAGCGCAGCGGGTAAAAGAATGTGATAGAATCCGCCCCCTTAACCCAGTGATTAAAGTAAAAACACCGAGGATTACTCGTATGAACGTTATCGAAGGCAATGTTGCTGCACCGCAGGCGCGCGTAGCTATCGCGATTGCGCGTTTTAACAACTTTATTAACGACAGCCTGCTGGAAGGTGCGGTTGACGCCCTTAAGCGTATCGGCCAGGTTTCTGACGCCAACATTACGGTCGTATGGGTGCCGGGCGCCTACGAGCTTCCGCTGGCGGTGCGTACGCTTGCCGAAACCGAACGTTACGACGCGGTTATCGCGCTGGGCACTGTCATTCGCGGCGGCACCGCCCACTTTGAATATGTGGCGGGCGAGTGCAGTTCCGGCCTTTCCAGCGTGGCGATGAACAGCCGCGTTCCGGTCGCCTTTGGCGTTCTGACGACGGAAAACATCGAACAGGCCATCGAGCGCGCCGGTACTAAAGCGGGTAACAAAGGGGCCGAGGCCGCCATGACCGCACTGGAAATGATTAACGTCATCAAGGCGATTAAAGCCTGAAGCACGATGCATCAAGCGTCGTGAGAGTTTGATTGAATTTAAGAGGTAGACCCGTGAAACCTTCAGCTCGCCACCGAGCCCGCGAGTGCGCCGTTCAGGCGCTATACTCATGGCAGATATCAAAAAACGATATCGCCGATGTCGAATTAGCCTTCCTGGCGGAACAGGACGTTAACGGCGTTGATTTAACCTACTTCCGCGAGCTTTTTTCCGGGGCGGCGACGCAGGCTCAGGAGCTGGATAAGCTAATGGCGCCTTATTTGTCCCGCACACTGGACGAGCTTGGCCAAATTGAAAGGGCGATTTTGCGCGTTGCGGTTTTCGAACTGAGCAAGCGCGAAGACGTTCCCTACAAGGTGGTGATTAACGAAGCCATTGAGCTTGCCAAAACGTTTGGCGCGGAAGACAGCCACAAGTTTGTTAACGGCGTACTGGATAAGGTCGTACCGCGTCTGCGCGTCCGTAAGGACGCTCGTAAAGACGACTAACGCCGTGAGGCGATAACGGACATCCTTACTCTCAGGCCGGCATTGCTGGCCTGAATTTTTTTCGCTGGCCTGGAGTACCGTACTTATGTCATGCGGTGAGTTTGATCTGATTACCCGCTATTTTCATAGGCAAAAAGATAACCGCAAAGACGTCCGCTTAGGCATTGGCGACGACTGCGCGCTGCTTATCCCCCCACAGCAAAACGAACTGGCCGTCAGCACCGATACGCTGGTTTGCGCAACCCACTTTCTTCCCGATATCGATCCCGCCGACCTTGGCTACAAGGCGCTGGCGGTGAACCTAAGCGATTTGGCCGCCATGGGGGCCGACCCAGCCTGGCTCTCACTGGCGCTGACGCTGCCCGAGGTGAACGAGCCCTGGCTTGCCGCCTTTAGCGACAGCCTGTTTTCCCTGCTGGACTACTACGAGATGCAGCTTATCGGCGGCGACACCACGCGGGGGCCGCTGAGCCTGACGCTGACCGTACACGGCTGGATCCCGGTCGACAAGGCGTTAACTCGCAGCGGCGCTAAGGCGGGAGACTGGATCTTTGTAACGGGAACGCTGGGCGACAGCGCCGCAGGGCTTGCGATTTTGCAAAACCGCCTGCGCGTTGATGATTCGAAAAGCCGCGACTATCTGGTTAAGCGCCACCTCCGGCCTACGCCGCGCATACTGGCCGGGCAGGCGCTTCGACAGCTTGTCTCGTCGGCGCTGGATCTGTCCGACGGCCTGGCGTCCGATCTGGGGCATATTCTGAAGGCCAGCGGCTGCGGCGCGAAGCTCTTTCTGGATAAGCTGCCTCTATCCGACGAGCTGTTACGCAATAGCTCTCGGGAACAGGCGCAGCGCTGGGCGATGACCGGCGGCGAAGACTACGAGCTGTGCTTTACCGTACCGGAGAAAAATCGCGGCGCGATAGAAACGGCGCTGGCCGCATTGGCGCTGCCCTGTACCTGCATCGGCCAGATAACCGCCAACGGCGGGATGAAGGTGTTTGATGGTGATGAGCCGGTGGAGTTTGATGTCCGCGGGTACGATCATTTCAGATAGGTATCAAAAGAAAAACCCTCGGATTCGAGGGTTTTTCCAGTCTTTTCGATTAATCGGCCACCCACGCCCGATAGCGCTCAACGATCCCCTCGGCGTTAAGCCCTAAATCTGCGCGGATCTCTTCCTGGCCGCCCTGCGGCACGAATGCGTCCGGCAGGCCAACGTTGAGTACCGGCACGTTCAGGCGCTGGGCCATCAGCCATTCGTTGACGCCGCTGCCGGCGCCGCCCATGACGGCGTTTTCTTCCAGAGTGATGAAGGCATCATGCTTGTCGGCGAGCGTGCGCAGCAGGTCTTCGTCCAGCGGCTTCACAAAGCGCATGTCGGCGACGGTGGCGTTAAGGCGTTCGGCGGCCGCCAGCGCTTCCGGCAGCAGGGTGCCGAAGTTGAGGATGGCGACCTTTTCGCCCTGGCGGCAAAGCCGACCTTTACCGATGGGGAGTTCTTCCAGCGGCGTCAATGTGGCGCCGGTGCCGTTGCCGCGAGGATAGCGAACGGCGGTTGGGCCTTTCTGATAGCGATGGCCGGTGTGCAGCATCAGGCGGCATTCGTTTTCATCGCTCGGCGTCATGATAACCATGTCGGGAACGCAGCGCAGGTAGCTTAGGTCGAACGCGCCCTGGTGAGTCGGGCCGTCGGCGCCGACGATGCCGCCGCGGTCGATGGCGAACATCACCGGCAGCTTCTGGATAGCCACGTCGTGAATCACCTGATCGTAAGCGCGCTGCAGGAAGGTGGAATAAATCGCCACGATGGGCTTATAGCCGCCGATAGCTAAGCCAGCGGCGAACGTCACCGCGTGCTGCTCTGCAATAGCGACGTCAAAATACCGTTCCGGGAACTCTTTGGAGAAGCGCACCATGCCGGAGCCTTCACGCATGGCGGGCGTTACGGCCATCAGCCTGTCGTCCGCCGCTGCCTCTTCGCACAGCCAGTCGCCGAAGACGTTAGAGTAGCTGGGGTGAGCGCCGCCGCTCTTTTGCTGGGTGCCGGTTTCCGGGTCGAACTTCGGCACGCCGTGCCAGCCGATCGGATCCTGCTCGGCTGGCGCGTAGCCTTTGCCTTTTTTGGTCATGATGTGCAGTAGCTGAGGACCTTTCAGGCTACGCATGTTTTTTAGCGTTTGCACCAGCCCCTGCACGTCGTGGCCGTCGACCGGGCCAATATAGTTAAAGCCGAATTCTTCAAACAGCGTGCCCGGCACTACCATGCCCTTCAGGTGCTCTTCGGTGCGTTTGACCAGCTCTTTGATCGGCGGCAGGCCGGAAAGCATCATCTTGCCGCTTTCGCGCAGCGTCGCGTACAGCTTGCCGGACAGGATCTGCGCCAGGTGGTTGTTGAGCGCGCCAACGTTCTCGGAAATCGACATCTCGTTGTCGTTAAGGATGACCAGCATGTCCGGCTTTACGTCGCCCGCGTGGTTCATGGCCTCAAAGGCCATGCCTGCGGTCATTGCGCCGTCGCCGATAACGCAGGCGGTGCGGCGGCCTTTACCTTCGCGCTGAGCGGCGATAGCCATGCCGAGCCCGGCGCTGATGGAGGTGGACGAATGGCCGACGGACAGCACGTCATACTCGCTCTCTTCCCGCCAGGGGAAGGGGTGCAGCCCGTTCTTTTGACGGATAGTCGGCATTTCGTCGCGACGTCCCGTCAGGATCTTGTGCGGATAGGCCTGATGGCCGACGTCCCAGACGATGTGGTCAAAGGGCGTGTTGTAGACGTAGTGCAGCGCAACCGTCAGCTCTACCGTGCCCAGACCGGAGGCCAGGTGCCCGCTGGAGCGGCTTACGCTGTTAAGCAGATATTGCCTAAGCTCTTCACACAGCTTGGGCAAACTCTCTTTGGCGATAAGGCGTAAATCGTCGGGGCTGTTGACTAACGCCAGCGTGGGATATTGGGTTATATCAAGGCTCATCCAAAACTCGTTTAAATAGTGTGCTTAAAAGTACGGTTTAATTATCGCGTTCAATAATGAAACCGGCCAGTGTTTGTAGCGCCGTCGTGTTGTAAGACAGAGACGAAAGCTCGGCCAGGGCGTCGACCGCTTCCTGATAAAGCTCCTGCGCCTTGGCCTGCGCGCCGTCTATGCCTAACAGCGCAGGGTAGGTGCTCTTCTCGTGCTGGAGATCCGCTCCCTGACGCTTGCCGGTCTTCTCGGTTGCGCCAATCACGTCCAGAATGTCGTCCTGAACCTGAAACGCCAGCCCAACGGCGGCCGCGTAGCGGTCCAGCAGCGGTAACGCCTTTTTTCCTCGTTCCCCCGCAGCCAGAGCGGAAAGGCGGATCGCGGCGCGGATCAGCATGCCGGTCTTATGGCGGTGGATCCGCTCAAGCTCAGTCAGGCTTACCTTACGCTTTTCTGCCTCCAAGTCCAGCGCCTGGCCTGCACACATGCCGGCAGCGCCGCTGGCCTGAGCCAGTTCGCTGAGCATGGCCAGCCGGTCAGGGGCTTCGACGTCAGACATGTCGGCATCGCAAAGAATGGAGAAAGCCAGCGTTTGCAACGCGTCGCCGGCCAAAATCGCGTGGGCCTCGCCAAACTTGACGTGGCAGGTCGGCTGGCCGCGGCGAAGATCGTCATCGTCCATGGCGGGCAGATCGTCATGGATAAGCGAATAGGCGTGAATGCATTCAATGGCTGCGGCGGGGGCGTCCAGCGTTTCAACGCTTAGCCCCAGCATCTCCCCCGTGGCGTAAACCAGAAAGGGGCGCAGGCGCTTTCCCCCAAGCAGAGCGCCGTAGCGCATGGCCTCAACCAGCGGCGACCGTGGTTCAGGTAGGGCGGAAAGGTAGAGCTCAAGCGCGCGATCGACGCGCGCTCTGTAGCCGGACTGAAGCTGGATAAAGGTCGTCATCAGGCTTCGTCCGGATTAAAAGGAGAGAGCGGCGCTTCGGGGTCGCTGTTGAGCAGGATTTGAACGCGCTGTTCCGCCTGCTGCAGCTGCTGCTGCCCTTGGCGGGCCAGCTGAATGCCGCGCTCAAATTCGTTCAGGGCGTCTTCCAGCGGGAGATCGCCGTTTTCAAGACGGCTAACAATCTGTTCCAGCTCGCTTAACGCGGTTTCAAAACTGGCCGCTTCCGGCGCTTTTTTGGGCATCTTGGGCATATCCGATGGTAACTTTGGTTCGTTTTGGTCTTCAGTCTGGCTTCTGATAGAGCAAGTCTGTCTTCGTGACAAAACCCGGGCAGTATAATATCACGCCGGATTCGCCCGTGCATTTTTCCGCTAAAGACGGGGAAATGAGCACGCCTCCAGGCCGGTGCGGCGATATCATCGTCGAAGAAAAAGTAATAGTGCCAGAGTCTACCACTAAATCGCCTTCGATTGAGCTAAGTTAACCGTCAAATTGTGCGCTTGTACATAATTTTAACATCCAGTTCGTACGTAAAGCCCCGTCACCTCGGGAAGTGGCCGAAAACGCTTATTATTTCCCTACCTTTTGGCGGTGTTAATTATTTGTTTAGAGTTCTACACTGCAAGAGCCACCCACAAAAAGCAGAGAAAAACGATGTCCCAATTTGTCCACAGCTACTTTGACGAACTGCCGGGGTTCTATACGGCCCTGTCACCGACGCCGCTCAAGGGCGCCCGGCTGCTGTACCATAGCCAACCGCTGGCGGCGGAGCTTGGGCTTTCTCCTGAGATGTTTCAGCCGCAGAGCGTCGGCGTATGGGCCGGTGAGTCGCTGCTGCCGGGCATGAAGCCGCTGGCGCAGGTCTACAGCGGCCATCAGTTCGGCGTGTGGGCAGGCCAGTTGGGGGACGGGCGCGGCATTTTGCTGGGAGAGCAGGTGACTAAAGGCGGCGCGAGGCTGGACTGGCACTTAAAGGGCGCAGGATTGACGCCCTATTCCCGCATGGGGGATGGGCGAGCGGTGCTGCGCTCGACGGTCAGGGAGTTCCTTGCCTCCGAAGCGCTGCACGGCCTGGGTATTCCCACCACCCGGGCGCTGACGATCGTCGCCAGCGACGAACCGGTGTATCGTGAAACCGAGGAACGCGGGTCAATGATGATGCGCATTGCGCCAAGCCACGTTCGCTTTGGCCACTTTGAGCACTTTTTCTACGCAGGGCAGCAGGAACAGGTCAGGCAACTGCTGGACTACACGCAGCGCCACCACTGGCCGGAACTGGTAGATGACGCGGATCGCGACTTTCTATGGTTTAAAGACGTCGCCGAACGCACCGGCAGGCTTATCGCCGCCTGGCAGGCGGTTGGCTTCTCCCACGGCGTGATGAACACCGACAATATGTCGATTTTGGGCATCACCATCGACTATGGCCCCTATGGCTTTATGGATGACTATCGGGCCAACTTCGTCTGTAACCACAGCGACTATCAGGGACGCTATGCGTTTTACGCCCAGCCGTCCGTCGCCTATTGGAACCTGCATCGCCTGGCTAATGCGCTGTCGGGCGTGATGAGCGTAGAACAGCTTCAGGCCGGGCTTGCGGCCTATGAGCCGGCGCTGAAGGAAGAGTACGGGCTGCGGATGCGCGCCAGGCTCGGGTTGTTTACGCGGGAAGAGGGCGACAGCGAGTTGCTCAACGGCCTGTTGGACCTGATGGAAAAGGAAGGGCGCGACTATACCTCCACGTTCCGCCTCCTGTCCGAAGTGGAGCAGAGCGGCTCGCCGATGCGGCTTAGAGACGATTTTATCGACAGGGCCGCCTTTGACGACTGGCACCGCCGCTGGTGCGAGCGCCTGAGGCGTGAAGGCATCGACGACGCTCAAAGGCAAGCAAGCATCCGCGCCGCCAGCCCCCGACGCGTGCTGCGCAACTACCTGGCCCAGCAGGCCATCGAAGCTGCCGAGCGCGACGACGTCGCGCCGCTGGCGCTGCTGCACCGCGGCCTGATTGACCCTTATCTCGAAGCGAAAGAGTTTGAATCGCTGGAGGCGCCGCCTTCGGAGGAAGGGAAGGGGATTGAGGTGTCTTGTTCGAGCTAAGGCGAGCGGAGCGTCGCATTGGTTTGGTCTTTTGAACGGATTGCTTAGTGCGCGTCGCCCCCTGCGGGTGTATACTCCCCGCGCGTTAAAAACGACTACCCGTTGAGCCATCTAACTAATTCAATTCGCGACGACCATGAAGTTTATCATTAAGCTGTTCCCCGAAATTACGATTAAAAGCCAGTCCGTGCGCAAGCGCTTCATCAAAATGTTGACCGGCAACATTCGCAATGTGCTGAGGCAGAGCCTGGAAGAGTGCGCCGTTGTCCGCCACTGGGACTTTATCGAAGTCCGCATTAAGGACGATGCCGATGCGCCGACGGTGCGCGATGCGCTGGTTAGGATCCCCGGCATTCACCACATTCTGGAAGTGGATGAGACGCCTTATAGCGACATGCACGACATCTTCGAGCAGACGCTGGCCAACTATCGGGAACAGCTGGAAGGCAAAACCTTCTGCGTGCGGGTCAAGCGTCGCGGCAAGCACGAGTTTTCCTCGCAGGACGTCGAGCGCTACGTCGGCGGCGGGCTGAATCAGCATATCGAATCCGCCAGAGTCAACCTGACGTCGCCGCAGGTGACGGTACGACTGGAGATTGAAGACGACAGGCTGATTATGATCCAGGCCCGCTATGAAGGGCTGGGCGGTTTCCCCATCGGCACGCAGGAAGACGTGCTGTCGCTGATTTCCGGCGGCTTTGACTCCGGCGTTTCCAGCTATATGCTGATGCGCCGCGGCTGCCGCGTGCACTACTGTTTCTTTAACCTAGGCGGCGCGACTCACGAGATAGGCGTTAAGCAGGTGGCGCACTACCTGTGGAGCCGCTATGGCAGCTCCCACAAGGTGCGCTTTCTGGCGGTCGACTTTGCGCCGGTGGTCGGCGAGATCCTGGAGAAAGTGGACGACGGCCAGATGGGTGTGGTGCTCAAGCGCATGATGGTGCGCGCCTCCTCGGCGCTGGCCGAGCGCTATGGCGTGCAGGCCATCGTCACCGGCGAAGCGCTGGGGCAGGTGTCCAGCCAGACGCTGACCAATCTGCGCCTGATTGACAACGCTTCCGACACGCTGGTGCTGCGTCCGCTGATTTCCCACGATAAAGAGCACATCATCAATATCGCGCGCAAGATCGGTACCGAAGACTTCGCCAAGACCATGCCGGAGTTCTGCGGCGTGATCTCAAAGAGCCCGACCGTGAAGGCTGTGAAGGCCAAGATCGAGGAAGAAGAGGCCAAGTTCGACTTCAGCATCCTTGAGAACGTGGTGGCGAATGCGGTCAACATGGACATCCGCCAGATCGCCGAGCAAACGCAGGAGCAGGTCGCCGAAGTTGAGACCGTGGCGGCGTTCGGCGAAAGCGACGTGATTATCGACATTCGTTCGGTGGACGAAGTAGAAACCCGCCCGCTGGCGCTGGAAGGCGTTGAAACCCAGCACATTCCGTTCTACAAGCTCGGCACCGCGTTCGGCGATTTGGACCGGTCCAAGACCTATCTGCTCTACTGCGATCGCGGCGTGATGAGCCGCCTGCAGGCGCTCTACCTGCAAGAGCAGGGGTTTGATAACGTGAAGGTGTATCGGGCGGTGAAGTAGGGTTTGCTTGGTAGATGACGGAAGGGCTCGCTTTGGCGGGCCTTTTCACCGTTGGCCGTGTGGATTGAATATCGGCATGTGGAAAGAATAAAGATCAGAGATCGAAATGAATTGATTTGGAATATCTTTATAAAAGACTCGATTTTGATTAATTAATGCGTTTGTGAATTTTTTAATACATGTCTAAGGGATTGGACTCATTTTATGGAAAGTAAAAAAATCTATACCACTATCCTTATATTACTCTTTTTTGTCTTTTTTCTAGGTTGGTGGATAACTCAATCTGCGATCCGGAACGATAACGACGTAAGAGATGAGGCGAAGAATAGCGTTTCCTCTTTTCAAGAGTTATATAACCAAGGTGAATTTATCCGTATGTATGAATACGGCACCGATAATTTTAAGAAAATAACGGCGAAAGAAGATTTTATTGCGCTGATGGAAAGAGAAAAAGAAGTTTTAGGGAAACATGTAAAATCTGAATTAACGTTTAGTAATGTGATAAATTCTAACGTGGTGATTCTTACGTACCGTTCCACCTATGAACGCTATTCGTTAATAGAAGAGTTCCAGTTTATTAGGGAAGATGAGCAGCATAAATTAAAGTTGGGAACCTATTTTATTGATGATCGAGGTACGCGTGGGAAAGTGATAAAGTTATAACGCTATTTGGTTCAGAAATGAGGAATAAAAACAATATGGACATTATTCCACTCCCCCGCCCGGTGATATTCCTCGAATTCTTCGTTCGTGAAGCCATCTTTCAGGGCAAAGGGACGGTGCGAACTTCGCTGCCGTCGGATGCGTTTTTTTACACCGAAGAGTCAAAGGCGAAATCATATTCTTACTGGCAGAAAACCAGCCGTTCCGCGCAAGATATGGGCGTCGATCGCTGGCAGAAAAAGCAGCCAGCGACGCTTCCTCGCCTGCTCTCTTTTATTGATGAACGCCCGGTGATATCACCAGCGGCCATCGATCGGGCGCAGGAGTGGTTTACCCCCGACGTGGCCGCCGTCGTTTGTATCGGGGAAGAGTTTCTCCATGAAGGGGAATGGTTTCGGAGTCCTGACAGCGTAGTAACCCACCGTTACACAGGAGAACACGACTGCTTTCGCTACGCCAATATGGACGATATTTTCCCCTACGGTGCGTTCGGTTCTATGCTGGACGTTGACGCCGACGGCGTGATATGGCGCAGCGGAGGAATGGCTTTTCCCAAGAAGGTCATTACGCCGGGAGAAACCTTTTGTTATCTTTCTCGCAGGGTGGAAACGGGCCGCAGAAAGCCGAATCTTAATCTGGTGATGTTTGTCAAAAATTACGGCCTGCATACGTCCGTAGGCTGTGTCACCACGCAGGAGGCGGAAGGGCATGACAGCAGCCATTTGTGCCGTGAGCCTTTTGTTCTTAAAGACGGCCGCGTACATCAGCAGGTGTGACGGCATATCACCTATTATTGTGGCGTTGATTGGCGCTAGGCTGTTTGCGATTTGATTTGAGTGATTAAGCTGTTCGTAACGGCCAATGAAGTAAAAGGAATTAAGGGCGTGAAGGGAATAAAGAACAGGTCAGGGTGCCGTTTGGCAATAGTGCCGGTTGTGATATTAGCTACCGTTTTTTATGTTTTTATAAAATCGTTTACTGACGCTATCGAAGTTAACGAGTTTAAATATGACTCTTACTTATCTATCCCGGAAGACTCCGGCGTGAAAACGTGGCTTCCTGACTTTTTCCCAAAAAATGCAAAGGATATCGACTTTTATTCCAATGTCGATCTCAATACGTTTGGCGTGACGTTTTCTCTCGATGATGATGAGAGTAAAAACTTTGAGGCGCAGCTAGTTTATTCAGCGTCTTCAGAAGGCGAAAGCCGCATAAAGAAAGAAGATGACTTAGTGAGCCAGGTCTGGTGTCGACGTGGAATGTACTTGGGCGAGAGTGGAGGGATCTATCTTATCGGAAAGTATCGCGGCATGAATCGTTACTACTTGATAAACGCGACGCGTCACCGTAGTTTTGAAAGTAACTATGATGAAAGGATTGGGGAAATCGAAAAGACATTCTGCATTCTGAGATAAGCACAAAAGTGATATTCAAATAAATACCTAAGGACGGCGGTATGCAAGGACAGCGAGACTATTTCCTTAATAAATCGGAGACTTTTCTTTTACTCTCAGCCCTGACGCTAGCGATCTCTGCCGCGACGGTTCTGGTTTATACACAGATCGCTTCGGCAGGTTTAGGGCAGCACTTTTTCTATGCGAGGCTCTATTTCATTGTCAGTCTTATCATGGGGAGTTTCGCCGTTGCTTATGCGTCATATCGGATAAGCCGTGGACGTCTGCGCTATAGCATAATTCATGGAATTGTCGCTGGGTTTGCGATGTTCTTTGTGATTAGTTTTATTCTTATGAATGTATATGGGTCCTAATTGCTGAGTAGATATTTGACGGCAATGGTTAACTAGTGAAGAGAACAAAGATGATAGATAATAAAGACGTAGCTAGAAACATTAGCGAATTGATGCTAAGAATGGGCGGAGAGCTGAATGATTCTTTATTTTTGGTTAAAGCCCGTTGTAATGAAGATGAATACCTTGTTTATAAAAAGCAAGTAGCAAATCTTATGGCGGATATGCTGTTGAATATATTAAATCCGCTATATAAGAAACATCCGGATATAAAGCCTAAAGAATTAAATTAGATTGTTAAAATGAAGTGTTAATCCCGCCGTTATTACCATTTCCGCACCGCGTTCAGCCACAGCGCGGAAGGTTATTATTAGGAAATATCAGAATTACGATATTCGGAAAGCCTGATATCTCCTATCGTGATTGATTAAAACCCATAAAGCTCCACAGGGTTATCACGCAGTATACGCTGCCGATCGCGGTCGTTTGGCGCCCAAGTCGCCAGCAGGTCGAGGATGGCGGCATCGTCCGGCTTGTTGTCTACCGGCATGGTTGGATGCGGCCAGTCGCTTCCCCACAGCAGGCGTTCGGGGTTGATCTTGACCAGTTCGCGGGCCACCGGTGCGATATCGGCGTAATCCGGCGCGCCGGAATGAGAGCCAATATAAGGCCCGGAGAGCTTAACCCAGGTCTTTCCGCCGTCGAGCAAGCGCCGAATGGCGGCGAACGTCGTCGAGTTTACGCCATCCGGCTGGGGCACGTGCCCCATATGGTCTATAACCAGCGACGTCGGCAGGTTTTTCAGGCGGGACTCCAGCTCTACCAGCTTGTCGCCTGATGACACAACCTGTACGTGCCAGTTCAGCGCCTGCACGCGAGCGGCAAGCGCGTCGAGATCGTCTAAGGACGCGCCGCCGTAGCGCAGGTTAAAGCGAATGCCGCGCACGCCGGCCTGATGTAGCCGCTGTAGCTCATCGTCGGTGACCGACATATCCAATACCGCAATACCTCGCGCATTGCCATTGCTGGCCGCCAGCCCGTTAAGCAGAATGCGGTTGTCGGTGCCGTAGGTTGACGGAGTGACAATCACCATACGCTGAAGGCCCAGCCTTTGCTGTAGCTGGCGATAGTCCTCCAAAGATGCGTCTGCGGGGCGCAATTTTGCCCCCGGAGCGACAGGGTAGCGGCTGTCGTACAGGTGCATATGGCAGTCAACGCTGCCAGCGGGCGGGATTAACGTCGGGCGTTCGTCTCCCCGACTGAATGGAACCCGTGCTCCTGCAGGAAATGAACAGGCTACGGCAAGCGTGGAACTTATTTGTAAAAAGCGTCGACGCGTTATTGGCATTATTATGTTCTCCTTAATTTTGCGAACGTTTCTATTTTTACGATAGCGTGTGGGTTGCGCTTTATTTTTATGGCAGGAAAGGATAGCCAGCGATTATTCATTGCCGGATCAGACTTTCTTTATTTCCATTTATATAGTTAGGCGAATGCGAAAATAAAGAGCGATATCTGCATCATATGATTGTAAAATAAATGATGTCAATAGCGTTAACTTCTATGGTAAATGCAATGCGGGGATATTTTGTGATGAAGATAATATTTCGCATTTATAAATGAAATGCATGAATTTCATTTAGCAATGAAATATGAAGTAGTGAGGAGTAAAGTTTGATTGTAATCACATTTATAATTACGTGGATATTTATTTAGTGTTTTTATATCAATTAGTTATTTTTTCACCACCGTTGATGGTGAAAATACATTTATGATTGGAAAAAATTTAAATTATTTTTTATGTCTATTGGCAAGTTCATGCTGCCCCCCTGTTGTAGAGGCTGTTAATGATGCCGATTAGCGAGCTTGCCATTAAGCTACGTCAATATCCGCACCACCGTAGATGATGCGGATTAGCGTTATCAGAAATTATCTATCAACCATATCGTGAAGGCCAAATCTCCTCTGGCGCCATGCCCAGCGCCTGCGCAATCAGTTTTTCCCCTTTGGGCCAGCGGCGCACCAGCGCGTTGGCGAGCGTTGATGGGGCCAGCCCCGCCTCACGGGAGACGGCGGCGAACGAGGTGCTGCGCTTTTTCAGCGATGCGATAACGTCGGCGGAGTGCCAGTCCTGTCGCTTCACCAGTTTGTTCATAGTGGCTCCTCACTTATCGGCGTCACGCCGTCGGCAGTGCGCACCCAGCGCGGGGCGTTGAGCCCATCGACGAGCTGGCAGACCAGCCCGAACAGCAGTTCGGAGAGGGTTTGTTCCATATCCGGCGGTAGAGTTCGGCTGCTTAACAGCTGTGCCAGCGCGAGGCCGTAGGCGCACAGCCGCTCTGAATCAGGCTCAAAGCCAGGGGAGGAAACCGGGAGCGCGTCGGCGGTGAGGCGCTCAATCAGGTGTGCGGGGATCGGGTCGTCCAGCGTTACTCTGAGCCACGTAAGGCTGGCAGCCAGCCGCCCGCACAGCGCAATGCGCAGCGCCGGATCGTCGCTCTCAGTCAGGGCTTCGGCAAAGCGTTCGCAGCAGTCGGCCAGCGCGATGAAGTCCGCCGCGGCGCTAAGGGGGATGGAAAGTAACGGGTGAGTTTGGTTGGGGATTGTAGCCATATGGCAGCCTCCTGTGACGGTTGTGATATCACCACTTAGAGAGGCTAATCTCGACGGGTGGTGAACTGAACGAAGTTAGCCTTACCGGCGTCACAGGGAACCGGCGCACCTTATGGTGCCTTCGCCCAGCTCACCATAGATGCGCTGAAGCTACCGTACGAAATAGTATGCAGAGCGCATTATATATCGTCTGTGACAAATCCGGGAGGCTAATCTCGTCCGCCTGATTTTGCAGGCGTGCCGCAACGATATAGAGATTGGCTATGCGCCACAAGAAACTGAATTTAATCTCTGGAGATGGCTCGCAAAATAACGAATGGCGGCTATAAATTGGGTTTAAATGGCGCGAAGATAGTGACCTATGAACGACAAGTAACGCGATTGGCCCATTAACACCTTAAGAGACCCTATGCCATACAGAGCGCTTTTACTCTTACTTCTTCTAACCGGCAGCCTGCCCGCATGGGCTAAATCCGCCGTGCCGCACGTCGCTATCGACTGGCGGCCGTGCTCGGCCCCCGCGTTTCGCGGCTGGTTTAAAGAGGGTGCCGTGCCGGAGCTGCAGTGCGGATACGTTAACGCGCCGTTGGTGCGCCCCGCGAGCGCGAGGAAAGCGCGCGGCGCCGCGTCGGGGAAAAAGGTGAGGATTGCCGTCACTCGTCTGCCTGCCACCGGCGTCTCGCTCGGCAGCGTGGTGTTTGTTCCCGGCGGGCCGGGGATGTCCGGCATTGAGCTGCCCGTGGCGGATACGCAGACGGTCAACAGGCTGCGAAAGCGCTACGACCTCATTGGCTACGACCCCCGCGGCGTGGGCCAAACGCGGCCTAAAATTACCTGCGAGCTTAGCGGCGAGGCGCTTTTCACTGAGTCCGAGCAGGCGCTCAGGGCGCGCGTTCAAAACTGCGCTACCCAGATGGGGGCGGATGTGCTGAAAAACATCGGCACGGACAACGCCGTCGACGACCTGGAGGCGCTTCGCGCCGCGCTGGGGGATGAGCGCTTAACCGCCGTGGCCTACTCTTACGGCACTAAGGTAGCGGCGCTGTACGCCGAGCGCTACCCGCAGAACGTTCGCGCGCTGGTGCTCGACGGCGTCGTTTCGCTGGCCGAGGACGATGTAACCCAGCGCATCAATCAGTCTAAAACCTATCGGACCGCCTTTATCCGCTTTGCCAAGGACTGCGCGGCGCGCCAGACGTGCCCGTTTTCCGGTTCCCCACAAGTAGCGGTGGCGCAGTACCAGTCGCTGCTGCGTTCGCTTGCCTATCGACCGCTGTTTTCATCTACCGGTCGGTTCGTTGAGCCGGAGGACGTGATCAACGTGACCAACACGCTGTTGCTGTGGAAAGAGGGGTGGGACGGGCTGGCCTACTTTCTTTCCGCCGTTGCTTACCGGCGCGATGTAGACACGGTTATCGCTGCGATTGATAACGCCCTTCCGGACGACGAAGCGTCGGCGCTGACGGCCATCTCCTGTGCGGACGTCGCTCAGCCGGGCCTGCCGTTAACTGTCTCCTATTGGCACGATCTACAGGTCGCGCAGGCGTCGGGGTTTGCCGATTATCAGCGGATGAACGACGAGATATCGCCCGACGTGTGCAGCCTATGGCCCTATTCGGGAAAAGACGTGGCGCATATTCCTACGTCGTCGCCCGCTCTGCCCAAGCTGCTGTTTGTCGCCCAGACGTATGACGCCACGACGCCTTACCAAAACGCCAGAGACATGGCGTCCTGGTTTAATAGCCCGCTGATAACGCGCCGTCAGGACGGGCACACGCTGGCGCTGACGGGCTTAAGCGAATGCGTGGACGCAGCAGTGGTGGGCTATCTGCTGGATCCCTCGCGGGCGATGAGCGATAAAACCTGCGATTAGGAACGGGAAGGCTCGCGCCGTAGCGTCGCATCGTAAGACAAAATGATTAATGCGCGGCCGACGATTTTGCGATCCCTTCGACAGGCGCAGGGCGGCGTTTTTGCCACAATGTGCCGACGTCGTTGTTTACTCACTTTTCGAGGATAAACGTATGAATAAAAAAGTCGTTGCTTCACTGCTGGCCGTGGCCTGTTTTGCTCCCGGCCTGGCGAGTGCGGCAGCCGCACCGGAAGGCTATCAGCTGGAGCAGGTTTTGCTGATGAGCCGCCACAACTTGCGCGCGCCGCTGGCCAATAGCGGCAGCGTGCTGGAGCAGTCTACGGCTCAACAATGGCCGCAGTGGGATGTGCCGGGAGGGCAGTTGACCACCAAAGGCGGCGTGCTTGAAGTGTATATGGGGCACTATATGCGCGAATGGCTGGCGGAGCAGGGGCTGGTGAAAAGCGGCGAGTGCCCGGCGCCGCAAAGCGTGTATGCCTATGCCAACAGCCTGCAACGCACCGTCGCCACTGCGCAGTTCTTTATTACCGGCGCATTCCCCGGCTGTGACGTGCCGGTTCATCACCAGGAACGCATGGGCACGATGGATCCGACCTTTAATCCGGTGATCGTCAACGATTCGGCGGAATTTACCGAGAAGGCCGTTAAGGCGATGGAGCAGCAGCGCGAAAAGTACCGCCTGGCGGACAGCTATAAGATGCTGGAGCAGGTTGTCACGTATCGAAACTCGCCCACCTGCAAAGAAAAACAGCTGTGTGACTTAACCGCGCAGAAAGACAAATTCAGCGCGGACTCCGGCAAAGAGCCGGGCGTGAGCGGGCCGCTGAAGGTGGGCAACGCGCTGGTGGACGCCTTTACCCTACAGTATTACGAGGGGTTCCCGCTTGATAAGGTCGCCTGGGGAAAAATCAAGACCGACGCGCAGTGGCGCACGCTGTCCCAACTGAAGAACGGCTATCAGGATACCCTGTTTACCTCGCCGGACGTGGCGCGCAACGTGGCGTCGCCGCTGATAAAGTACATTCAGAAAGCTCTGGTGGGTGAGGGAGCGGCAAAGGGCCCGAAGGTCACGCTGATGGTGGGGCATGACTCCAACATCGCTTCTCTTTTAAGCGCGCTGCAGTTCAAACCGTATCAGCTACCGGGACAGTACGAGCGCACTCCGATCGGCGGGAAAATCGTGTTCCAGCGCTGGCATGACAAGGCGAATAACCGCGATTTGATGAAAATAGAGTATGTCTATCAGAGCGCCGAGCAGCTGCGCAAAGGCGAATCGCTGACCTTACAGAATCCGCCGAAGCGCGTAACGCTGGCGCTGGAAGGCTGCCCAACGGACGCCAACGGATTCTGCCCGTGGGACAAGTTTGCCGACGTGCTGAATCAGGCAGTGAAATAGAAAGAAATCAGGCCGCGTACCCCAACGACGGGACGCGGCCTGACGTAAAGCTTTAGGCGAGACGCCGTTAGCCGTTCGCCGTTAACGGCTAAAAATAGGCGTAAATGCCCTGCGCTACGATAAGCTGCTCCGCCACCTCGGCGGCCTTCTCGCGGCTGACCAGCAGCTCAACCAGCTTAAGGCCGAAGTCGATGGAGGTGCCGGGCCCTTGGCTAGTGACCAGATTTACCCTGTCGTCAAAGTTAACCCGGCGGTCGATCCACTGCCCTTCAGGAATGTGGGACTTGAAGCTCGGGTAGACCGCCATGTTGCCGACCGGAAACAGGTCGTGGTAGGCCAGCACTAATGCCGGCGCGGCGCAGATGGCGGCGACGATGTTGCCGCTTAGGTGGGTTTGACGAACCTTTTCTACCAGCAGCGGGCTGTCGCGAAAGCACTCCGCGCCCTTCACGCCGCCGGGCAGAATGACGGCGTCAAACGCCTCGTCGGCCACCTCGACCAGCGGGCGGTCGGCTAAAAGCCGAACGCCGCGCGAGCAGACGATCTCCAGACTGCCGTCGCCTTCCACGCTTGCGGTAGTGACCTCAACGCCGCCCCTGACCAGTATGTCGATCGTTGTGACGGCTTCCATTTCTTCGCTGCCGTGGGCCAGGCAGACGAGTGCGCGCGGTGTCATGTTTTGCTCCTTAACGGGACAAGCCCGGTTAGAAAGATATGGCCCGATATTTTGCAGGCGGGGCGATAACGGTTATCATGCACAAATTACCTATGATGAAAAGCGTCACGTGACGAAAAAGGAAGAGAGTATGCCATCTTTTGATATTGTTTCTGAAATCGATATGCCGGAAGTGCGCAACGGCGTTGAGAACGCCACCCGCGATCTGACTAACCGCTGGGACTTTCGCAACGTCCCGGCCAGCTTTGAGCTGAATGAAAAGAATGAAACCATCAAGGTTGCCAGCGAGTCCGAATTCCAGGTGCAGCAGCTGCTGGACATCCTGCGCGACAAGCTGGCCAAGCGCGGCATCGACGGCGCGGCGCTGGACATCCCCGAACAGATGGACCACAGCGGCAAAACCTACAGCGTCGAGGTCAAGCTTAAGCAGGGCATCGAAAGCGAGATGGCCAAAAAGCTGGTCAAGCTGATTAAAGACAGCAAGCTCAAAGTGCAGGCCCAAATTCAGGGCGATCAGGTGCGCGTTACCGGCAAGGCCCGCGATGACCTTCAGGGCGTAATTGCGCTGGTGAGGGGCGCCGAGTTGGGGCAGCCGTTCCAGTTCAACAACTTCCGCGATTAACCTTTCGATCGGGCCCCGCCGTATCGGCGGGGCCGTCTAAGCCTTCCTGCTCCGTCAGTTGTAGTCGTTGCCGTCTATCAGATCGCTATCGCCAATATTGCAAACCAGCCTGTTGGGGAAATTTTGGTCAAGCGTCGCTTCCAGGTTCAGGTATTCGCCGTTTTTCTCCACCTTCTGGCCGGGAAGAATACAGTTGACGGATCGAGATCTAAACAGGCTGCTGCCGCCATCCCGCTCCGGGCGTTCGCGCAGGGCGGACAGCGTAACCTTGAGCGTAAAATCGTCGGCCAATTGCCACTCTTTCAGCGGCGCCATTTCATAGGCGAAGACTTCAATAGAGCGGCTGGAGGTGAAGTAGCCGTAGGCCTTTTCCAAGTGCGTTATCGGCTGGAAATAGGCGACCTCAACTTGAACACTTCCCCCGTGAAAGAGGCGCGATAAAGCGGCAACACGGCGGCGCATTCGGACGCTGACCAGCAGCGATTCCAGTATGACGGATCCGGTGCTTCAGGCGCGTCCCTTTCTAACGTAACTTTTGCCGCGCTGTATTTACCGGCAACCTTCGCCTCAACGGGGGTGTTTGCCGGCATGATAAAGGCAAAATCTAAGGTGGCGTCAGCGCTTGACGTGATGTGATAAACCGCCTCAACCCAGCATCTGCCATAGTCGCAGTCGACGTCCAGCGTCTCTGACTGTACGACCAGCTGCGGCATTGGCTTTTGCCCCTGTGGCAATGTCAGGGGAGAAGAAGGAAGTTCGATATGGTTGATCGCCGCACGCATATTTGCCCATGCGCCCGAGGCGAATGCCAGAATGAAAACGGCCAACGCGGCCTTTGATTTATACATACGAGAGTTCTTTCTTCATTAGTTGCTTCGGATTTTGTCGGTTTGAAGCCATTTTATATCAATTGACTCGCTGTGGCTTTACTCGCGTTCGTTCGTAAATCAATAAGCTTTTTTGCATAAATGTCGGCTTTTACTACAGGGAAATTTATTTTCCTTAGCAATGCTTACTCCTGTTTTCTAGTTAAACAAAAGAACAAAAAAGGATCATAAGATTATTGTCGGCGCTGGCGACGAGTAAGCGGCGATCTCTCTCAAGCAATAACCGTTTCAGCGCACATTTCTCCCCTTCTAAAGATTAAAACTTAGACATGAAGCACAGCTTTTGACAATGCCATGTTGAATTAATGTGAATTAAAAGGTAGTTTTCAGACCATTCTTAGTTGCTCATATGATATTTAATTGAACATATGATGCGTGATGGGATGCAGAGTAATGCACAGATGTACTGTGTGAATGCAATGAAACCATTCTGAGAGAAAGGCGTCGAGCCTGACGCGCCCGGACGTTCTGAACGCAATGTTTTTATAAATAATTTCTACCAATAAAAAGCAAGTTTCACCCTTCCTTTGGGGCGTCTGGTTTTACCTTCTGTGAGGAAATCGTATGAAACAATATTACGTCATACCGACTCTTCTTTCCCTGCTGGCTTTGTTTTGGATGTATATGGGCGTCACCGCCTATGAAGTATGGGATGAGGGGCCCGGAGGCGGATTTATGCCGCTGATTGCTGGCGGGGTTTTGCTGGTTTTCAGCGTCGTCAGCCTGATTAAAGTCGACTTCGTCTCTCTACATCATTCTCTATACGCTCTGATGCCCGTGGCGATCGTTGCGGCGCTGATTGGCGCTATTCCTATTGTCGGCACGTTTCCCGCGCTGTTTATCATGCTGCTGCTTTGGTTAGCGCTGCTTGCCGGCTATTCGTGGCGCTTCTCGTTTGTGGTGTCGGCGGGCGTGCTGGTGGTCGTTTGGCTGATCTTCAGGCTGTGGTTGAGCGTGCCGTTTCCCACCGGCCTGTTTTACTAAAGGAGGCACGGCATGTCGGACATTTTTTCCTCTCTTGGCATGGGCTTTGGCGTAGCGCTTCAGCCGTATAACATCATGATGGCCGCCGTCGGCGCGATGATGGGGCTTATCGTAGGCGCAATGCCGGGCATCGGCTCGCTGGCGGGCGTAGCGCTGCTGCTGCCGTTGACGTTCAAGCTTGACCCCAGCGCGGGCATTATCATGCTGGCGGCGCTTTACTACGCCAACATGTACGGCGGATCGTTCAGCGCCATTCTGTTGAACATCCCAGGCGATTCTCCCGCCGTGATGACCGCCATCGACGGCTATAAGCTGACGCAGAAAGGCCGGGCGGGAAAGGCGCTGCTGACTGCGATTATCGCCTCTTTTACCGGCGGCACCGTCGGCATCGTTATCCTGACGTTCCTTGGCCCCGGCCTGGCCGACGTCGGCCTGAGGTTCGGCCCCGCCGAAATGACCATGATTATTCTGATGGCGTTAACCTCTATCGGCTGGGTGCTGGGCGACAATCCGGTCAAGGGGCTGGTGACGACCGGCTTAGGCCTGCTGTTAGCCACCGTGGGCGTAGATCTGTCGACGGGGGCGTCGCGCTATTCCTTTGGCGTACCGGAGCTGATGAGCGGCGTCAGCTTTATTCCGCTGGTGATCGGCATGTTCGGCTTTTCCCAGGTGATGCTGCTGATGCGCGACATGAGGCGCGGCGAAGCCGACGAAGCGCCAAAGGAAGAGGGCGTTGTTCAACAAAAGCTGACGATAAAAAACAGCCTGCTGGATAAAAGCGAAGTCAAGGAGGTGGTGCCCACCGCCGTGAAAACCGGGCTGTTCGGCACCTTTATCGGCGTGCTGCCCGGCGCGGGCGCGACGATGGCGGCATTTCTTTCCTATATCGTTGAGAAAAAAACCAACGGTCGCCGCGGCGCGGAAATGGGGCGCGGCGCGCTGGTGGGCGTCGCCGCCCCAGAGGCGGGCAATAACGCGGCTGCGGCGGGGGCGTTTGCACCGCTGCTGTCGCTAGGCATTCCCGGCTCCGGCACTACGGCGGTGCTGCTGGGCGGGCTGATGATGTGGGGGCTGCGCCCCGGCCCGCTGCTGTTCAGCGAAAGCCCTGAGTTTGCCTGGGGGCTGATAGCGTCGATGTACGTAGGGAACATCATATGTGTCTTTATCGCCATTCTGATTATCCCGTTTCTGATGAATATATTGCGCGTTCCCCGCCGCCTGATCGTCGCTATTATCACCGTAGTTTGCGTGGTGGGCTCCTACAGCGTCGGTAACAGCCTGTTTGACGTAGGGTTGATGTTGGCGGCGGGCGTGGTTGGCTACTATCTGGCGCTGTACAACTATCCGATTGCGCCGCTGCTGCTGGCCTTTGTACTGGCGCCGATTCTGGAAAAATCGTTTACCGCATCGTTTGAAATCTCGGGCGGCAGCCCGGCGATTTTCATTCAAAGCCCGATAGCGGCGACCTTTCTGGCGATCACGGTGCTGATTTGCCTGATCCCGATACTGAAAAAAGCAATTATTCGACGGTAACAATACGGCTTACCCGTACACCCTATGGAGTGTGATTATGAAAAATGACGTAATGAAAAAAACGTGGCTCTCTTCCTCCCGCATGGCGCTGGCTTCGGCGCTGGCATTAACGGCCTGCCTGTCCTTCCCCGCCTCGGCGTGGGAGCCGACGGCGGACGTCGAGTTTATCGTTCCCTCCGCGCCCGGCGGCGGCAGCGATCTAAACGCCAGAACGATAGCCGACATCGCCAGGCAGGAAAACCTGATCTCCAAGAACATTATGGTGGTCAACAAGCCCGGTGGTTCCGGCGCGGTCTCTTTTTCCTATATGAATAAGAAAAAGGGCGACGACAATACGCTGATGGTGCTGCACAGCGGCCAAGATCTCGGCTCTTACGTGCTGGACTGGGACGTGAAGGGGAAAGACCTCAGCTACATCGGCATCGTCGCGTTTGACGACATGGTGCTGTGCGCCGTGGCGGGCTCGGAATATACCGATATCAAACAGCTGATAGAAAAAAGCAAAACCCAGCGCATCACCTATGGCGGCTCGCAAAAGGGCAACGGCGATCACCTGTCGTTTCTGATGATGAATAAGAACACCGGCTCGGACTTCAAGTACGTGATGTTCAACAGCGCCGGCGAAGTCACCTCCGCCATGCTGGGCGGGCACGTCAACATCGGCATCTTCAACCCTAGCGAATGCATCGCCCAGGCCAGAGCTGGAAAGTTCGTCCCGCTGGCGACCTTTTCGGACCAGCGCCTGACCGGCGAATTCGCCAACACCCCGACGTTTAAAGAGCTGGGCTACCCTCAGTTGATATTAAGAGAAGCCCGCGCCATCGCCGGCCCTCCGGGCATGTCGGCAGAAGCGGTCGCCTACTACGAGCAGCTGCTGAAGAAAGTGACCGAGACGCCGCAGTGGAAAACCAACTACATCGAGAAAAACTTCCTCACCCCGGTGTTTGTCGACGCCAAAGGCACCAAAGAGTATTTCCTTAGGGAGTCCGAAGGCGCCATGGAGAGGTTTGTTGCGGATGGGTTGATTAAGAAGAAGTAGCGCGGTTTTTCGCAGTTGATTCGAAAGTAAAACGGCGGGCTTTGCCCGCCGCTCACCCAAAGCTAATACAAATGCCCTCCCGGCCGGACACAATGGTGATATAAGCAGAGCGTATTTACGGCCGGAATATCCATAAAAGCCAATTTGGCCGAATCACCATAAAAAAACGGCGGGCCACGCCCGCCGCTCTCTCAATACTCAATCAACCAACTCACTTCGCCTTAGCAAACATCCCCGAAAGATTTACCCCTTTCAGGAAGATAAACGCCAGCAGCAGCCCGCCCCAGAGCGCCATGGTGATATAGCTGCTCACGCCCAGAATGTTCAGGCCGCTTTCCAGCATTTGCAGCAGGATAAGCGCCATCACCATGCCGAACACCTTGCCGAAGCCGCCGTCCGGGTTCACGCCGCCCAGTACTGCCGCCAGGATGGACACCAGCAGATAGGATTCGCCGTAGGACGCCTTGGCGGAGTTGAGCTTGGACATCATCAACAGCCCGGCAATCACGCACAGCACGGAAGAGAGGATATAAACCCAAATCAGCGTCTTGCGCGTGTTGATGCCGGAGTAGTGGCTGGCCTGCTCGTTAGAGCCGATAAGGTAGATAGTGCGGCCAAAGGCGGACTTCTCCAAAATCACCCACATCACGGCGACTACCGCCAAAAACACCAGCAGCGGCGTGGGAATGCCGAAAAGGCTTGAGCTGTTGATGACCAGCACGTAGTCCGGGAAGTTGGAAATCGCCGAGCCTTTGGAGATAAGGATGTTGACGCCGTTGAGCAGCGTCATGATGCCAAGCGTCGCCAGAATCGGCGATACCCGGACGACCGCGATTAAGAAGCCGTTGATAAAGCCGATGACCATCGCCATGGCGAGGCCCGCCAGCAGCATCATGGTCATGCCTATGGCGTCCGGCGCGTAGTGGGTCGCGACCCACGCCATCACCAGCGCACAGGCGTTCATGGTGGCGATAATCGACAGGTTGATGCCGCCGGTCAGCATCGTGACCGCCATGGCCAGCGCCAGCACGCCGAGCACCGGCATCTGGGAGGCGATGGACTGGAAGTTGGCCGCTGACCAAAATACGCCGGGAATAAGGAAGCTGAAGGCGACGACGGTCGCGCCAATCAGCAGGCTTAGGTAAATTTCTACGTTGTCTTTGACTTTTCTGCCGCTCATAGCGCAACTCCCTGACTTTTGCGCTGGCTCCAGGCCGTCATGCTGATGCTGACGACGATGACCAGGCCGGTAACGACGGTATGCCAGTAAGAGGAGATACCGAGCAGGTTAAGGCCGTTTTGCAGCACGGCCAAAAGGATGACCCCCAGCAGGGTGCCAAGCAGCGTGCCGCGCCCGCCGACGATGCTGGTTCCGCCCAGTACGACGGCGGCGAGCACCGTCAGCTCGTAGCCGAGCAGAGAATCGGGCGCGACGGTCAGTACGGTGGCGGACTGAACTACGCCCGCCACGCCGGACATCAGCCCCATATAGCCATAAACGAACAATTGCAGCTTCAGAATGCCAAAGCCCATGCGGGAGGCGGCCTCTTTGTTGCCGCCCATCGCATAGATAGTGCGGCCGATGCTGGTTTTGTTCATGATGATGCCGGTCAGCGCCACTACGGCGATTACCGTCAGGATCTGCAGGCTTAGCCCGTAGTCGTAGCCGTCGGCGGCAGTGAACTTGAACAGCATCACGCCGTGCTCAAACCATTCCGGATAGCTGTACAGCCAAACGCCCTTGGTCAAATACAAAAGCAGGCCGTAGAAAATGTTCAGCGTAGAGATGGTGATGATGATGGACGGTACGTTCAGCCGGTTGACCAGCAGGGCGTTGACCAGCCCCAGCAGCAGGCCAATGCCGCCGCTTAGCGCAAACGCCAGCGCGAAGTTGCCGGTGGTGTTTTGAATTAACGTCACCATCACGTACTGAGAGATGATGGTCATCGCGGGGAACGAAATGTCGATGCCGCCGGAGATCAAAACGATAAACAGCCCGCAGGCCAGGATGGTCAACATCGCGTAGTTGTTGACCAGATCGTAAACGTTGCCCAGCGTCAGAAAGTCCGGGCTTGCAAACGAGAGATAGCCGCCGATGACGAGGATCGTCAGGCCGAGAAACATCTCGTGCTTTTTAATGCCTAATTTGTTAACCATTCACTACCTCTGCCAGCGCGGCTTCCGTGGTTTCTCCCGGTAGGAACTCCGACGTCAGCTCGCCTTTACGCATCACCAGGATCCGGTGGCTGTTAAAGAACGCCTCGTCGATTTCGTCGGTAATCATCAGCACGGCGATGCCGTTTTGCGAAAGCGCCGACACGATTTGGTAAATTCCCGCCTTGTTGGCGATGTCTACCCCAACGGTAGGGGAGTCGAGGATCAGCACCTTGGGCTTAATAGCCAGCCATTTAGCGATAGCGACGCGCTGGGCGTTGCCGCCCGACAGCGTGTTGACCGGAAGGTTTACGCTGCCGATTTTAATCGTCAGCTGTTTAACCAAGCCGTTGACCACCTCGTCGGACTTATTCTTGTCGATAAGCTTCAGCGCGGTTTTCAGGCGCGTCAGGATGGTGGAGATAATGTTGTCGTTGATGGACTGTTCCATCACCAGTCCGGTGCTCATGCGGTCTTCCGACACGTAGCCGATACCGGCGTTGATGGCGTCGCGGTTGCTTGAGAAGCGAACCGGCTTGCCTTCCACCAGAATTTCGCCCGAATCGGGCGTGGTCAGGCCGAACAGGCTCATGCAAAGCTCGGTGCGCCCGGCGCCTAACAGGCCGGTAATGGCGACGATTTCGCCTTTATGCACGCGCAGGGAGACGTTTTGGTATTCGCTGCCGCGGCTTAAGTTTTTCACTTCCAGCGCGACGTCGCCCTGTTCTTTAATCGGCGGCAGGCACTCGTAGGAAAACGCCTGGCCGGTCATCAGGAACGCCAGCTTCTTGTTGTCTATCTCCGAAGCGGGATAGGTGCCGATAAGCTTACCGTCCTTCAGTACGGTAATGCGGTCGGAGATTTCCATCACTTCGTCCAGACGGTGGCTGACGAACACTACGCAGATGTTTCTCTTTTTCAGATCGTGGACGACCTGCAACAGGCCCTTAACTTCCTGCATCGTCAGGGATGCGGTAGGTTCGTCCATGATGATAAGCTTGGCTTCCTGCGCCAGCGCCCGGCAGATGGCGACGATTTGCCGCTGGGCGATAGGCAGAGTTTCGACCGCCGCGTCCAGATCCAGCTGGGCGCCGATGCTTTTCATCGTGAGTTCGGCGACGCGGCGGATTTCGCGATTGTTGACCCAGGCCTTTTGGTGGTACTGATGGATGCCGATATTTTCAGCCACCGTCAGGTTGGGGAACAGGGAGAGATCCTGATAAATAACCTGGACGCCGGCCTTGACGGAGTCAACCGGGGACAGTCGGGAATAGGGGCGGCCGTCGATCTCGATGTTCGCGCCGTCGTCCGGCTGATAGACGCCGGAAATGATTTTTATCAGGGTCGACTTACCGCAGCCGTTCTGGCCGGCCAGACAGTGAACTTCTCCCGGCAGCAGGGTGAGCGCCAGGTTGTCCAGCGCCTTGACGCCGTAGAACGTCTTGCTGATATTCGCCAGTGAAATAAATGGCTTCATGACTACCTCTATGTGAACCAATTAACCCGCCAAGAACCGGTTTGTTTGGGCTCTTGAAACAGCAGAATGGCAAAAGCACCCGGCGCGGGTTAACGCCGGGTGCCTGCGATAAGACCTTAGTAGAGGCTGTCTACGTTGTCTTTGGTTACGCGCAGTACGTTATGGAACTTGATGATGCGCTTGTCCATGTCGACGTCGGCTTTGCCCAGGTTCGGGATTTCCAGATCCTTGGTGATTTCTTCGCCCTTAAGGATCTTGTTAGCCACGGCGGCCAGCGCATAGCCCGCTGTGCCCGGATCGTAGGTTACGCCCATGGTGATGTCGCCGCTCTTGACCAGAGACGCCGCCTGAGACGGGATCATCATGCCGAAGACGAAGACTTTACCGCGTGCGCGCTTCTCTTTCACCGCACGGCCTGCGCCGATCGGGCCTTGAGAACCGAATGCCACGACGCCCTTCATGTCAGGGTGCGCCTTCATCAGGTCCAGCGTGGTGCGACGAGCGTCGTCGATGTTTTCAGCCACCGGCATGCGGCTGGTGACTTCGTACATGTCAGGGTAGTGCGCTTTCTGGTACTTAACGAACAGGTCGGCCCACAGGTTGTGCTGAGGCACGGTCAGGCCGCCAACGTAGATAACGTAGCCGCCTTTACCGCCCATGGCCTTCGCCATTTCTTCCACGTTATCGGCTGCGAACTTTTCGTTATCGATGATTTCAACGTCCCAGTTAGCAGAAGGCTGGCCCGGAGATTCGTTGGTCAGAACGACGATGCCCTGAGCGCGCGCCTTTTTAAATACCGGCTCAAGCACGTCGGCGTCGTTAGGCACGATGCTGATGGCGGAGACTTTCTTGGCGATCAGGTCTTCGATAATCTTAACCTGCTGCGGGGCGTCGGTGCTGGACGGGCCGACCTGATAGGCTTTGATGCCCAGATCTTTACCGGCCTTCTCTACGCCTTCGCCCATGCGGTTAAACCAGGGCATGCCGGCAATCTTAGAGATATTGACGACTTCAATCTCTTTTGCCATGGCTGAGGTGGCACAGACCATTAATCCCAGCACGCTTGCTGACAATAGGTTTTTTAAATTCATTTTACTCATCGCATACCTCTGCTTGGTGGTAAAAACAGGTTGGTTTAAGCGCCTATTCCATTGCCTTTCAGGGATAGGCTCTAAAATAATAACGTATAAAAATGCAGCGCAACGCCGCTTTTCTCTTTTTTAAGACGCGCAATAAAAAGTGGTTAAAAGGTGAAAATCATCCATATTGGACGGGCTTCTCTATGTAATAGTTAGCTACAGAATCTTCACGTGTCGAATGAAAAATCTACCGGCGTTGCTATCGCATCCTTTCTAAAATCCGATTAAACCGCCATTGCGCAAGAGGAATGTAGAGTTTTAAGGGCTAAATCGTTATGTACTTTTTTGTCGTAAATATGGATTCTAGCGCTGCTGTTTCAATTTGAGATATGGATCACAATTTGACGCTATTCCGATTGAAGCGCTACCGTTCCTCTATTTATCGCCCTTTCATTAAGTTTATAAAAAGTAAATACGTGAATAATAGTTTCACCGCTATCTTTTATTTTCTGGTCATCGAAATTAAATATATAGCCTTATATAAAAGCTGAAACGATAAAATAATCGAGATAATGTTGTTTTAGCCCAAAATATAATTAAAAAAAGTAAACCAGACTCTTTTCTATGAACATTTACAGCGGCCGCTTTAAAAAGCAACCGCTGTGGCCTATGGCTCGGTTTAAATGACGGCGTCTCGCTCAGCAGACGAGTACATGGTCAGCTCCAGGTTTCTGCGGCGGAAGTCGCTGGGGCTTACCCCAACGCGCTTGCGAAACACGCGGGAAAAGTAGAGCTGGTCGTCGTAGCCGACGATGCGCCCAACGCTGGCGATGGACTCCTGCGTTGTTTGCAGCAGCAGCTTGGCGCGGATCACGCGCTGGTCTTCCCGCCAGCGCAGCATGTTGACGCCGACCTGCTCGCGAAACAGGTGCGCAAGCCGCGACGGCGACAGGCACACGTGGTTGGCGATGTCTTCGATTCGCACGTCTTCCGACAGGTTGCTGGTCATGTACTGGCAGGCTTCGATGATCCTGGGGTCCATAATTTTCTGCGGCAGCTGCGGGTCTTCTTCAATGCAGCGCAGCAGCAGCCTTTCCAGCAGGTTCATGGCGAGCTCTTCCGACAGGCGGCGGCCCGACTGGTGGGTCTGCTCAATGGAGGTAAACAGCTGTTCGAACTCTTCACGCAGGTCGTCCGTCGGCAGCGTCAGGCGGCCTATGCGGTTAGTCTGGCTGTACCACTCCAGCCAGTCTGCCCAGTAGGCGCGGGGGCGGAAGTAGATCCATCGGTGGTACCAGCACGAGCTGTTCGGCGAGCGGCCATAGTAGTGGGGCTCTTTGGGCTGAAACAGCAGCATGTCGCCGGGGTTGCAGTAGAAGGCGTCTTCTCCGTCAAGCACCTGCCCCTGGCCTTTGGTGGTCAGGTTCAGGATGTAGCCCTTCATGCCGTTAGGACGGTCGATGAAAAAGTCGAGCGGGCCGTCTTTTTCAATCGGCGTAAGCCCCGCAACCAGATAGGCGTTAAAAGCGTAGCCAGGCAGTAGGGGGTTTGGCTGTGAGTCTGAAGCGATTCGTTGATACACGCTTTCCTCCTGAGGCTGACGGTGTAGTTCTGGTATGGTTCCGTGTAGTAAAAATGGGCGCAAAAGCCGATAAGGGATTTTGCGCCATGGTCTAGTGTAACCTTTAGACCTTCTGTTTTGCCAACTGCTTGTAGCGGTCAAAGATAACCGCAGCGAGCAGGATCAGGCCGCGAACCACGTACTGGTAGAACGGCGAGATGTTCAGCAGGTTCATGGCATTTTCGACCGTACCTAAAATCAGCACCCCGGCAATAACGTAGGAGATTTTGCCGATGCCGCCCTTGAGCGAAACGCCGCCCAGCACGCAGGCGGAGATAACGATAAGCTCATAGCCGATGGACGTCATGGGCTGGCCGCTGGTCATGCGGGAGGCCAGAATGATGCCGGCGGCCGCCGAGATAAGGCCGGTCAGAGCGAAGATAATAATCTTAGTGCGAACCACGGGCACGCCCGCCAGTCGAGCCGCTTCCTCGTTGCCGCCTACCGCCAGCGTATTTCGGCCGAAGGTGGTTTTATTTAGCAGGAAGCCGAACAGAATGAAGCAGACCAGCGTTATCCAAATCGGCACCGGAACGCTCAGCCAGCTGGTGTTGCCCAGTTCGAAAAAGCCTTCTTCTTCGATGCCGACCGCTTTACCGTCGGAGATAATATAGGCCAGTCCGCGGGCAATTTGCATAGTGGCGAGGGTCGTTATCAGGGCGTTGATCTTGAGCCGGGCGATAACGAAGCCGTTAAGCAGGCCGAAGGCTAAGCCTAGCAGCAGGCCGGCACCGATGCCGAGGAGAATGCTTTCGGTGTGGTTAATCACCACGGCGGTCGTGACGCCCGCGCAGGCGATGACGGACGCGACCGAGAGGTCGAAGTCGCCGGAGGCCAGGCAGAACAGCATGCCGCAGGCGACCATGCCCGACATGGAAATGGCAAGCCCCAGTCCGCGCATGTTGATCCAGGAGGCGAAGTTGGGCACAAAAATCATACAGGCGATAAACAGGACGGCGAATACCACCAGCATGCCGTAGCTGTCCCAAATGCGGGAGAGGCTGATAGCCGAGGCTGAGCCCTGTTTTTTCACGTTGGTCGATGCGGGCGTAGACGTAGTTGTCGACATGACGAATTCCTTCTTTTAGGCAGCCGCTTCGGCGGCTGTCGTTAACATGGCCAGGCTTAACGCTTTTTCTTCTGTGGCGTCATCGTGACTGAGTTCACCGGAGATAGCGCCTTCGCGCATCACCAGAATGCGGTCGGCAAGCCCCAGCACTTCCGGCAGGTCGCTTGATGCGAATACCACGGCGATGCCCCGCTTGGCCAGCTCATAGATAACGTGATAAATCTCGTGCTTGGCGCCGACGTCGATGCCGCGCGTCGGTTCGTCCAGCAGGATGACCTTCATCTCTTCGGAGAGCCAGCGGCCGAGAATCGCCTTTTGCTGGTTGCCGCCAGAGAGGTTCATAATCAGCTGCGCGGCAGAGGGCGTTTTGATATTCAGTTCCTGAATGCGTCTGTCGGCGTTGCTGTCCTCCCAGGCATTGTTGATAAGGCAGCCTGCGGTCAGCGTTTTGCGGCGCGCGCTGATGTTGATGTTATCGCGCACCGAGTGAACGGGAATGATGCCCTCGGCCTTGCGGTCTTCCGGGCAGAGCATGATGCCTTGGCTAATTCCGTCTATCGGCGACTGAACGTTCAGCCGCTCGCCGTCCAGCGTTATCTCGCCGCCGGTAATGCGGGTTGCGCCAAACAGCGACTTGAGCAGCTCGCTGCGGCCCGCGCCCACCAGTCCGAACAGGCCGACGATTTCCCCCTGGCGCACCTGAAAGCTAATGGGGTGCTTGACGCCGGGCGCTTTGACATTTTTAAGCTCAAGGCGTACCGGGCCGTGCGGCCTTGGGCTGTAGCCATAGATATCGCCAAGCTCTCGGCCAACCATGGTTTGCACCAGTTCGTCGTTGGTGAGGTTGGGAATATCGGTAAAGGTTTTCATGTAGCAGCCGTCCTTGAAGACGGTGATGGCGTCGCTCAGGGCAAAAATCTCCTCCATGCGGTGCGACACGTAGAGGATGACTCTGCCTTCGGCGCGCAGTTCGCGGATAACGCGAAACAGGTTCTCTATCTCTCGAGCGGAGAGGGAGCTGGTGGGTTCGTCAAAGGCGATCACTTTGGCGTTGCGCGCCAGCGCTTTGGCTATCTCCACCATCTGCCACTGGCCGATGGAAAGGTACTTCAGCGGCGTATCGGGGGCGATATCCAACCCTAAGTGTTCCAGCTGCACCTTGGCTTCGAAGTTGAGCAGCTTTTTATTGACGATGCCGCCGGCTTTGGTCGGCAGCTGGCCCAGATAAATGTTTTCCGCCACCGTCATTTCGGGCACCAGGTGGAGCTCCTGATAGATGATGGCGATGCCGGCGTTGAGGGCGTCCATGGTGTTGTTGAACTTGACCGTTTGGCCCTTTAGCCGGATTTCTCCGTCGGTTGGGGTGTAGTTTCCGCTGAGAATTTTCAAAAGCGTTGACTTCCCGGCGCCGTTTTCCCCCATCAGTGCGTGAACCTGGCCCGCGTGGCAGGTAAAGCTGATGTCCTGTAGCGCTTTTACGCCAGGGAAGGCTTTACTGATGCGGCAAAATTCAAGGTAAGGAGGCTGTTGCACAGACATAGGTCGATTCCTTAATAGCGCTTATTGCTCTCAACGAAAGGCCTAAACGGAGGTTGAACGAAGTCCTTCCGGCAGGCGATGGAATAAGCGTGATTCAACTGTCAGCGTACGTAATTATTGGGGTAAGCCTGTCGGGCGGGCAGGGTAGGCCTGCCCGCCGGTAAGGATCACTTAGGCCCTAACCCTTTCTTCTCTAGCTCTGCTTTAAAGTTATCGCGAGTGATTAGAACAACGTCGGTCACTTCGGTAAACTTGGCCGGCTCTTCGCCTTTGGTTTCCCAGTTATAGAGCATCTGGATGCTCTTATAGCCGTGGATGTCCGGGCTGGGCAGCAGTGAACCGTAGAAGCCGGTGGCGCTGGACTTGGACAGCTCGTTAACGGCGTCAACGCCATTAATGCCGATGCCGATGACGTTTTCTGGCTTAAAGTTCTGGCCTTCCGTCGCGCGTACGCCGCCCAGAACGGTGTTGTCGTTCATGCCGACAATCAGCCAGTTCTTGACTTCAGGGTGCTGTACCAGCATGGAGTTAGCGGCGTCAAACGCGCCGGGGATGTCGTTGGACTTGGTGGGAACTTGATAAATCTGCTTTTCCGGGAAGCCGGCGGCCTTCAGCGCTTCCATTGAGCCGCTGGTGCGGCGGCGCGCGGTGTCGAGTTCGTTTGCGGTAATGGCCATAACGCCGGTTTCGGCGACGTTCCACTTACGCTTGTTCATCTCTTTCCACAGCTCTTGGCCCTGACGTTCGCCAATTTTGGTGGCGGCCATCATGACCAAAGGAACGGTTTCCATCGGTTTGCCCTTGGCGTTGACAAACTGGTCGTCAACGGCAATGACCTTCAGGTTATAGCTTTTCGCCTTCGCCATAATAGCAGGGCCGAGCTTGGGATCTGGCGTACAGATAACGAAGCCTTTAGCGCCGCTGGCGGCTAGGCTGTCGATAGCGTTAAGGGTTTTTTCTCCATCGGGTACGGCGATTTTAATCACGCTAAAGCCAAGATCTTTACCGGCTTTGTCCGCAAATGCCCACTCCGTCTGGAACCAGGGTTCCTCAGGTTGTTTAACAAGAAAGCCGAGCTTCATCGTTTCAGCGATAGCTGAATGTGACATAATCGCGGACAATCCTATCGCGGCAAGCGCTTTAGTGAATTTATGCATATCGTCTATCTCTCCTGTTCGTATCCATATAGCTAAAACAGCTGTGATAAAAAGGGTGATGCAGCGAGATGTACCTGAGTTGTAAAAGCCAGACTCGTAACGATTCACCGATATAGCTGGATATTGAGCCGATAGTGTCAAAGTTTTTAACAACGTGGCTTAATTATTAGACGTAAAAAGATATGAGAGATTAGAGCGCCATCACAAACGAGAATTACAGCAATTTAATGCATATATTCAGTTGAAATGTGATGTATTTTGATTTTGAACTGGATCACAATCTGCAGGGAGAAAGCAATATCGTGCATATATCTAGCCAACGGCTCCTCGCCGGTATCGCCGCTTTTTCTTAAGGTATTCCCAAATAATTCTAACTCTATTATTACGCTTGAGGTTTGTATGGCGAAAGATGCGATCGCGCTCGGATTGGACTTTGGCAGCGACTCCGTGCGGGCGCTGGCCGTTGACTGCGTCAGCGGCGCGGAAGTGGCTACCGAGGTTGTCTATTATCCTCGCTGGAAGCAGGGGCTGTTTTGCCAGCCTGCCGATAACCAGTTCCGTCACCACCCGCTGGACTATATCGAGTCAATGGAAGCGGCGATTAAGGCCGTCGTCGCTATGCTGACGCCGTCGCAGCGCGAAGGCATTGTCGGCATCGGCGTGGACACCACGGGGTCGACGCCTGCGCCTATCGACAGAGAAGGCCGCATTTTAGCATTGCGTCCTGAATTTGCCGACAATCCGAACGCCATGTTCGTGCTGTGGAAGGATCACACGGCAATAGAGGAAGCGGAAGAAATTAACCATCTGTGTCACAGCGGCCAGTTCGAAGACTACACTCGCTACATTGGCGGCGTTTACTCTTCCGAGTGGTTCTGGGCTAAAATTCTGCACGTTTCAAGAGCCGACGCGAGAGTGCGCGATGCGGCGGTTTCCTGGATTGAGCTCTGCGACTGGGTGCCTGCGCTTTTGTCCGGCACCGAAGCGCCGGAGAACGTCATGCGCAGCCGCTGCGCCGCAGGCCACAAGGCGCTTTGGCACATGGACTGGAACGGGCTGCCTCCGCGCGACTTCCTGAACGCGCTGGATCCGATTCTGGTTAGCGATCTCGACTACCCTCTGTTTACCGATACCCATACCGCTGAAAAGCCGGTCGGCCAAATCAGCAAGGCCTGGGCCGCGCGTTTGGGCATTCCTGAGAGCGTGATGATTTCCGGCGGCGAGTTTGACTGCCACATGGGCGCCGTCGGCGCGGGCGCTCAGCCCTATACGCTGGTGAAGGTCATCGGCACCTCGACCTGCGACATCCTGCTGGCGGAAGAGAATTTGGTCGGCGATCGCGCCATTGCCGGCATTTGCGGCCAGGTCGATGGCAGCGTCGTACCGGGGCTTATCGGCATGGAGGCGGGGCAGTCTGCGTTCGGCGATATGTATGCCTGGTTCAGCCGCCTGCTGGCGTGGCCGCTTAACTATGCCGCCGAGCAGAACCCCGACATGGCCACCTCTTTAAAGCAGGTGGAGTCCATGCTGCTGCCCGCCCTGACGGAGGCTTGGGCGAAAGAAACGTCTTTAGACCACCTGCCGGTGGTGTTGGACTGGTTTAACGGCCGCCGTACGCCGTTCGCCAACCAGCGCCTGAAGGGCGTGGTGGCCGATCTGAATCTGGGCACCGACGCGCCGACCCTGTTCGGCGGGTTTATCGCTTCAACCGCCTTCGGCGCGCGCGCCATTATGGAGTGCTTCGTCGATCAGAATATTCCGGTAGAAAACGTGCTGGCGCTGGGCGGCATCGCCCGCAAATCTCCGGTCATCATGCAGGTCTGTACCGACGTGATGAACCGACCGCTGCAGATTGTGGCTTCCGATCAGTGCTGTGCGCTGGGCGCCGCCATTTTTGCCGCCGTCGCGGCCGGGGTTTATGAGTCGATCCCGCAGGCGCAGGAGCACATGGCCTGTAAAATTGAACGCACGCTAACGCCGGATCCGGCGCGCGCGGCCAAGTATGAGCAGCTTTATCAGCGTTATCGGCAGTGGGGCGGCGTAGCGGAACCTTGCTATGCCGCAAAGACTAAGTAATCCGTTAAATGTGATGAACGCCTGACGCCATAACGTTGCGCAGGCCCGTCTGTGAGGAGTCGATATGAGTGTTTTTAGTCAGTTAGAAGTCTGGTTTGTCGTCGGCAGTCAACATCTGTATGGGCCTGAAACGCTGAAGAAGGTGGCCTCTCAGGCGCAGGAAGTGGTTGATGGCCTCAATAGAGACGCGGGCTTGCCCATCAAGCTTACGATGAAGCCGTTGGCGACCACGCCGGATGAAATACTGACCGTTTGCCGCGAGGCCAACTATCAGAAAAACTGCGTCGGGATTGTGACCTGGCTGCATACGTTTTCTCCGGCGAAAATGTGGATTGGCGGTCTGAGCGTGCTGGAAAAGCCGCTGCTGCAGCTGCACACGCAGTATCGCAATGAGATCCCCTGGGACAGCATCGACATGGACTTTATGAACCTGAACCAAACGGCGCACGGCGGCCGCGAGTTCGGCTTCATCGGCGCCCGCATGCGCCGCGAGTTCACGGCGGTGGTCGGTTCCTGGCAGGACAAAGGCGTTCATCAAAAGCTGGATCGCTGGATGCGCGTTGCCGCAGGCCTTTATGAGAGCCAAAACCTGAAGGTGGCGCGCTTTGGCGACAACATGCGCGAAGTGGCGGTGACGGAAGGCAACAAGGTCTCGGCGCAAATTGCCTTCGGATACGCGGTTAACGGCTACGGGCTGGGGGATCTGGTTTCCGTTGTCGACGCCGTATCCCAAGGGGACGTTAACGCGCTGATTGACGAATACGAAGCCACCTACCGGTTGACCGACGTGGTGAAAGTGGGCGGCAGCAAGCGCGACAACCTGATCGACGCGGCCCGCATCGAACTGGGGCTGAAGAAGTTCCTTGAGCAGGGCGGCTTTGGCGCCTTTACCACCACGTTTGAAAACCTCTACGGCCTTAAGCAGCTTCCCGGCCTGTCCGTACAGCGCTTGATGCAGCAGGGCTACGGCTTTGGCGCGGAAGGCGACTGGAAGACGGCGGCGCTGCTGCGCATCATGAAGTCGATGGCGCGCGGCCTTAAGGGCGGCACCTCCTTTATGGAGGATTACACCTATAACTTTGCGCCGGGCAACGATCTGGTGCTGGGCTCACACATGCTGGAAGTGTGCCCGTCCATCGCCAGCGAAGAGAAACCGCTGTTGGACGTACAGCATCTGGGCATCGGCGGCAAGGACGATCCGGCGCGGCTCATCTTCACCGCTCCTGCGGGGCCTGCGCTGAACGCCAGCCTTATCGATATGGGCGACCGTTTCCGCCTGTTGGTGAATACGGTCGATACGGTGACGCCGCCGCATGCGCTGCCTAAGCTTCCGGTCGCCAGCGCGCTGTGGAAAACCCATCCTTCGCTGGAAGTGGCGGTCGAGGCGTGGATCCTGGCGGGCGGGGCGCACCACACGGTGTTTACCCAAGCGCTGGACGTCGAGCACATGCGCATCTACGCCGACCTGTGCGGCATTGAGCTTTTGGTTATCGACAACGAAACGCGTATTCCGGCGTTTAAAAATGAAATCCGCTGGAACGAGGTTTACTATAAGCTTTGCCGCTAAGCGTGAGTTCTCGGTGTTCGAGATTACTGACAGAATTTTTGAATAGAATATACATGACTTATGGAGTTAAACGGCGGGAGAGGCCTCCGTTGGGGTCGACTTGGCGTAAGCCAACGACAAACCAGCGCAAGCTGGTTTGAACAGCGCTTGCGCTGGCCCGTTAGGGTGAAGCCGAAAGGCTTCATAACGGCCCGTAGGAGGGCTAGGCCCGCCGCACTCCCAGTGCTAATACAGGCGCTCTTCCGGCCGAGCACGATAGTGATATAGGCAGATTGTATTTTCGGCCGGAATATCCTCTGAAGCCAATTAGAATAGTATGAAGCGCTGATTGCTAGCGCTTAGCTTTTTATGACATTTGGAACACAGACTATGTATCAACAGTTAAAACAGCAGGTGCTGGAAGCCAATCTGGCTTTGCCTCGCCACAATCTGGTGACGTTCACTTGGGGCAACGTCAGCGGCGTCGACCGCGAACGCGGCGTGATGGTTATCAAGCCTTCCGGCGTCGAGTATGAACACATGGGCGTTGAGGATATGGTGGTAGTGAGCCTGTATTCAGGAAAGGTCGTGGAGGGCACGAAAAAGCCGTCTTCCGATACTGACACTCACCTGGCGCTCTATCGCGCATTCCCTGAAATTGGCGGCATTGTGCACACCCACTCGCGCCATGCGACCATCTGGGCGCAGGCCGGTCGCGACCTGTCCGCCTGGGGCACCACGCACGCGGACTACTTCTACGGGCCAATCCCCTGCACGCGCCGCATGACGCCGGAAGAAATCAACGGCGACTATGAGCTGGAAACCGGCCACGTTATCGTTGAGACCTTCAAGTCTCGCGGGATTGCGCCGAAGGACGTTCCCGCCGTGCTGGTGAACTCCCACGGCCCGTTCGCCTGGGGAACCTCGCCGGACAACGCGGTGCACAACGCCGTGGTGCTGGAAGAAATCGCCTACATGAACCTGTTTACCCGCCAGCTCTCTCCCGAGCTTGGCGCCATGCAGCAGGAGCTGCTGGATAAGCACTATTTGCGCAAGCACGGGAAAAATGCCTATTACGGGCAGAAGTAGTGGACGGGATTGAAGTGTAAAAAAACGCGCCTGAAAACGGCGCGTTTATTATACCTGTCATTTGAGAGAGTCATCCGGAGACAGCAACTGATACTCCGTTTCCTGATAATGCCTGAATTCTCTTTTCGTTAGCTCTCGGCCCTGCATGTCCCAATATTTCCACTCGCCGACGTCTTCAGAATAGTGCTGCTCGCCTTCGTGGCTTTTTTGACCGTTGGGGTACCAGTAGGTGGTATGCCCATAGGGCAAGTCTTTATACAGCGAGCCTTTCATCCAGGGCTTGCCGTTGATGTACCAGCTTTGAAACGAGCCGCGCTCTTCGCCTCTTACGTCTTCGCCGTATTTCTTCCCGTTGGGATACCAGGTTGTTATCGTTCCCTTAATGCTTTGGCTGTCTCTTATCGGGCTGATAACGTTAACGTCGGCGCTTTCGCTGAGTTCGTACGGATCGGTGAACTTTCGGTCGGAGTCGCTGTAAAACTCCTGCACCATATAGTGGCCGTTGGGCAGGATGCCGACAAAGGCCCGGTAGATGGGGTAGGAGCGACTAACGCTCTTACTGCCCGCGATGTCGTAGTAGATAAAGCCGTTTCCCTGAGCGACGATTTCTCCCGGTTTCCACGGCGCCGCTTTTGTCGCCTCTTGGTCGAGAGGAATATCGGTAGGCACGTTGGCCGTTTTTGTACACCCGCTTAGGGCAAGCAGGCTGAATAATATCAACAGGCAGTTCTTTAACATGGCAATGTCCTTATAGACGCAAACGGTGCGCTTACTTCTCCACGGGCTCCCGGATGGCGCGATAGTCCAGAATGCAGCCCAGCGCGATCCCCAGCAGGGTTAACAGACTGCCAACAACAAGCAGGCCGCTTTTTAAATAGTAGAAGCCGCTGTGCGCGTCCGCTGACCAAAACAGTAACGCCAGCCAAATGCCAAGCAGCGTTACTCCGGCTACCACTAAGCGAATGGCCTTTTGATAATAACCGGCAAAGCGCGTGCGTGGTAAAAAGCCGCCCGTCTCCTGCGTATAGGCCAGCGTCTGGCGGGCGAAAATCAGCAGGGCCAGGCCGGGTAGGGCGACGATGACGGTAAACAGATAGAACAGCGGCCAGTCGTAGCGCTCGACGAACCAGCCCGCGACCGGCCCGACGTAAACCCGGCCTACGGCCGACAGGGCGGACAGCAGGGCGAACTGGGTGGCGGAAAACGACCTGTTGCACAGCGTCATCAGCAGGGCGACGAAGGCGGCGGTTCCCATGCCTCCGCACAGGTTTTCAAAGAAGATGGCGCTGCCCATGGTGATAAGGCTTTTGTCGGTCACCGCCAGTATCCAGTAGCCGAAGTTGGACACTGCCTGCAGGATGCCAAACAACATCAGCGCGCGAAACAGCGTCAGGCGCTGCATCAGGATGCCGCCTATCAGCACGCCGATAATCGTTGCGAGCAGGCCCAGCGTTTTGTTGACTAGCCCGACTTCACCGGGTAAGAAGCCGACGCCGCGAATAAGGAACGTGGTGCTTAAGCTGCCGGCGAAGGCGTCGCCCAGCTTGTACAAAATGATCAGCAGTAAAATCAGCCAGGCGTTGTTGCGGCCGAAGAAGTCTTTTAGCGGCTCAACGACCGCCAGCTTCAGCGTTTTGGGGGATGGGGTGGTGTCCGGCTCTTTCGCCCACAGCGTGGCGATGATGCCAATCACCATCAGAGCCGCCATCAGCCAATAGGTGCTTTGCCAGCCGATGTAGTAGTCGGCAATCCACAGCGCCAGCCCGCCGGAAACCAGCATCGCCAGGCGATAGCCCAACACCGAAATCGCCGCGCCGTTGCCGCGCTGTTCGGCGCTCAGTACGTCGGTTTTGTAGGCGTCGAAGGCGATGTCCTGCGAGGCGGAGAAAAAGGCGATGAGCACCGCAAGCGCCGCCATCAGCCAGAGATCGTTTTGCGGCGTCAGGCAGCCGAGCGCGAGAATAAGCACCACCAGCGCAATCTGGGTCAGCAGCATCCAGCCACGGCGGCGGCCGAGAAACGGCAGGCGGTAGCGGTCCATCAGCGGAGACCAGAGAAACTTAAATACGTAGGCCTGGCCAACCAGCGAGAAGAAGCCGATGGTGGTGACGTCCATCCCGGCGACGGTGATCCAGGCCTGAAGCGTACCGGACGTTAGCGCCAGCGGCAGGCCCGAGGAGAAGCCCAGCAAAAGCAAAACGGCGGCGTTGCGTTCGGTGAACGCTTTAAAGTAGCTATTTGTCATAATGTTGCGCTCTCCCCGCGTTGAGCGCGGGGAGATACTGTCGCCGTTAGCCGCGAGCGTTTTGGCGAATGAAGTCGCTGATGGAGGTGTCTTCAGCCATATCCTGAATAGTCGAGGTCAGCGCGTCGTTAAGCACGTTTTCAATGTTCTTGTTGGTGGCGCTAAAGGCGCCTTTTACGTTGTGCGTCGAGCGGAAGTTTTTGGTTTGCGTCGCGCCGTTCTTCGCTTGGCAGATAATGGAGATATCTACCTTGGCGGAAATGCTGTAGCGCAGATCGCCTTCCTGCACGTCGGCGAACAGGTTATTAATAACGATTTGAACGTTGACGCTGCCTTCAGGGCCAACCATATAGCCGCGGGCGCGAAGCTGCTTTTCCAATACTTCCTGCATTAAAAAGCGCATGTCGCGAGACGGCGTCAGGCTCAGAAGCTGGCCTTCGCGATTCACTTTGGCCAGTGAAGGATCCTGACGCTGGTCGTCGCCCACCAGGCTTACGGTGGCGCCCATCAGGCTGGCGTCCTGCTGCGGCAGGGCGATGGTCGGATTAATGTTGAGCGTGGTGTCGGGGCGCGTCGCGCAGCCGGCCAAAAGAAACAGCGCCAACAGGGGGAAAAACAGGCGTTGGGATAAAGTTATTTTTCTCACGGTAAACCTTTTGTCGTCAGTTAATTTCCATGTGTACCGCCGGAACGGGGCTGTACCGGTCGTTGTCGCAGTTAATGCGCATATGGCTGTAAAGAACAGGGCATATCATATCACTGCTCTGGACGTGGGAAAGAGGAAAGTATGGGGAAAACGGCGCGTTTTTTACTCGCCGAGTCGCGTCGCGCAATGATTGATGATGGAAAAATGTCTTTTTTATACTTAAAGTCGATAAACAGACTATGATTCGTTTTCGGCAAGCGACAGATGGGCGCCCAAGGGCAAAAGGTAAACAGAGAGGAATGTCGACCCATGATGCAACAACAGATCGAACAAAAGCTGGCGGCGCTGTCGCCGACGTTTATCGAAGTGATTAACGAAAGCCACATGCACCACGTGCCGCCGGGCTCGCAGACCCATTTTAAAGCGATTGTCGTGTCGGCGGAGTTTGAGGGCAAGCGCCCGGTCGCTCGTCACCAGATGGTTTATGGGCTGCTGGCCGAAGAGCTGGCGAAGCAGGTTCACGCTCTGGCGCTGCATACCTATACGCCGCTGGAATGGGAAAGCGCGCAGGACGACGTGCCCGATTCTCCGGTGTGTAAAGGTTAGGGGCGTCGGAGATATTAATATAAACGAGTCGCGGTTCGCCTGTTTTTTGGGCAGTCTCGGGAGCATTGCTGCTGTAAAATGTACTTCTGAGCCCAAAATGACGATTTATCGCCGCTAAGCGCCTCTCTTTTCTCGACTCATAAACAATGCGCAGCTATAATGCGGCGTCTATTTTTTCCTGACTTCATTCGGGATGCTTCTGACGATAAGGGATTGGATTGCGTTCTGTGCGGCCGTCCCGGTCTTAAGAAACGTTTTAGCGTCGGCTAAAAACGGCTTCTGAAGTTGACCGAGCACTGTGATTTTTTGAGGTAATAAGATGCAAGTTTCAGTTGAAACAACTCAAGGCCTAGGTCGCCGTTTATCAATTAATGTCGCAGCGGACGTGATTGAAGAAGCTGTAAAAAAAGAGCTTATCGATATCGCCAAGAAAGTGCGTATTGACGGTTTCCGCAAGGGCAAAGTGCCCATGAACATCATCGCTCAGCGTTACGGCGCTTCCGCGCGTCAGGACGTGCTGGGCGAGCTGATGCAGCGTCACTTCATCGACGCTATCATCAAAGAAAAAATCAATCCGGCCGGTGCGCCGAAGTACGTTCCGGGCGAGTACAAGCTGGGCGAAGACTTCCAGTACAGCGTTGAGTTCGAAGTGTATCCTGAAGTTGAGCTTAAGGATCTGGACGCGATCGAAGTTGAAAAGCCGGTTGTTGAAGTTAAAGACGAAGACGTCGATACCATGCTGGACACCCTGCGCAAGCAGCAGGCGACCTGGAAGGAAATCGACGCCGACGCTAAGGCTGAAGACCGCGTGACCGTTGATTTCACCGGTTCTATCGACGGCGAAGAGTTTGAAGGCGGCAAGGCGAGCGACTTCGTTCTGGCCATGGGCCAGGGCCGCATGATCCCAGGCTTCGAAGAAGGCATCGTTGGCCACAAGAAGGGCGACGAGTTCACTATCGACGTTACCTTCCCGGAAGACTATCACGCTGAAAACCTGAAGGGCAAAGCCGCTAAGTTCGCCATCGTGATGAAGAAGGTTGAAGAGCGCGAGCTGCCTGAGTTCACCAAAGAATTCATCTCTCGCTTCGGCGTTGCCGACGGCACGCTGGAAGGCCTGAAGGCTGAAGTGCGCAAGAACATGGAGCGCGAGCTGAAGGGTGCCGTTCGCAACCGCGTTAAAACGCAGGTTATCGACGGTCTGGTCAAGGCGAACGACGTTGAAATCCCGTCCGCGCTGATTGATGGCGAAGTTGACGTTCTGCGTCAGCAGGCGGCACAGCGCTTTGGCGGCAACCAACAGCAGGCGATGGAACTGCCGCGCGAACTGTTCGAAGAGCAGGCAAAGCGTCGCGTTCAGGTCGGTCTGCTGCTGGGCGAAGTCATCCGTAAAAATGAGCTGAAGGCCGATCAGGCTCGCGTTGGCGCGCTGATTGAAGAAATGGCTTCTGCTTATGAAGATCCGCAAGAAGTAATTGAGTTCTATAATAAGAACAGCGAGCTGATGAACAACATGCGCAACGTGGCGTTGGAAGAAGCGGCAGTGGAAACCCTGCTGGCTGGCGCTAAAGTTACTGAAAAAACCATGTCATTCAGCGAGTTAATGAATCAGACTCCGGCTGCGTAAGGCAGCCTGTGGATGCAGGTTAATAGTTGACTTAATCACTATACTTCTGCAAATATGGCTCGGAGGCTCTGTTTCCGGGCCATTTTTTATCGGGAGACAATAATGTCCTACAGTGGTAATCAAGACCGTTTTTCATCTGGCATGGAGCCGTCTATGGCGTTAGTTCCAATGGTGGTTGAGCAGACTTCCCGCGGGGAGCGCTCGTATGATATTTATTCCCGTCTGTTAAAGGACCGCATCGTTTTCCTTAACGGCCAGGTTGAAGACTATATGGCTAACCTGATAGTCGCTCAGCTGCTGTTTCTGGAAGCGGAAAACCCGGAAAAAGACATTTATCTTTACATCAACTCTCCGGGCGGCGTGATTACTTCCGGTATGTCTATTTATGACACCATGCAGTTTATCAAGCCCGACGTCAGCACTATCTGTCTGGGACAGGCCTGCTCCATGGGCTCTTTCCTGCTTACGGCCGGCGCCAAGGGCAAGCGTTTCTGCTTGCCGAACGCGCGCGTGATGATTCACCAGCCGCTGGGCGGATATCAAGGACAGGCGTCGGACATTCAGATCCACGCGGAAGAAATCGTGAAGACCAAGCGCCGCATGAATGAGCTGATGGCTCAACATACCGGGCAGTCTCTCGAAACGATTGAAAGAGATACCGATCGCGATCGGTTCATGTCGGCGCAGGAAGCCAAAGAGTACGGGCTGGTGGACGATATTCTGACCACGCGCTTGTAAATTCCTTTGATCGGCGCCATATAGGAATTCAGAAACCGAAAAAAGGCGAGGCGTGCTGCGATAGCAGCAGCATGCCCCTTGTTTAGTCGATGTTTCTGGCGCAGGACGCAAAAGAAAAGATGAAATTTAAGAGGTTTGCTGATGACAGATAAAGGCAAAGACGGTTCAGGAAAGCTGCTTTACTGCACCTTCTGCGGCAAGAGCCAGCATGAAGTGCGCAAGCTGATTGCCGGGCCGTCGGTGTATATCTGCGATGAATGCGTCGACTTGTGTAACGACATCATTCGCGAAGAAATTAAAGAGATCGTTCCGCATAGAGAGCGTAACTCACTGCCGACGCCCCATGAGATTCGACAGCACCTGGACGACTACGTTATCGGTCAGGAGCAGGCGAAAAAGGTGCTGGCCGTTGCGGTGTATAACCACTACAAGCGGCTGCGCAGCGGCGACGCCAACGGCGTCGAGCTTGGCAAGAGCAACATTCTGCTGATCGGGCCTACCGGCAGCGGTAAAACGCTGCTGGCGGAAACGCTTGCCCGTTTCCTTGACGTGCCGTTCACCATGGCTGACGCCACGACGCTGACGGAAGCCGGCTATGTGGGCGAAGACGTTGAGAACATTATCCAGAAGCTGCTGCAAAAGTGTGATTATGACGTGGAAAAAGCGCAGCGCGGCATCATCTATATCGATGAAATCGATAAGATCTCCCGCAAGTCTGACAACCCGTCCATTACGCGCGACGTTTCCGGCGAAGGCGTTCAGCAGGCGCTGCTGAAGCTTATCGAAGGCACCGTGGCTTCCGTTCCGCCGCAGGGCGGCCGTAAGTACCCGCAGCAGGAGTTCTTGCAGGTAGACACCTCTAAGATCCTGTTTATCTGCGGCGGCGCGTTTGCCGGCTTGGATAAGGTCATTGACCGTCGCGTGGAGACCGGCGCCGGCATCGGCTTTGTCGCCAAGGTTAAGAATCCGTCCGACAGATCGACAGAAGGCGAGCTGCTCAAGCAGGTCGAGCCGGAAGATCTGATCAAGTTCGGCTTGATCCCCGAGTTTATCGGACGCCTGCCGGTAGTAGCGACTCTGAGCGAGCTCGACGAAGCCGCGCTGCTGCAAATTCTGCAGGAGCCGAAAAACGCGCTGACCAAGCAGTATCAGGCGCTGTTCCGTCTGGAAAGCGTCGATTTGGAATTCCGTGAAGAGGCGCTTAGGGCGATCGCCAAGAAGGCCATGGCGCGCAAAACCGGCGCTCGCGGCCTGCGTTCCATCGTTGAAGGCGCACTGTTGGATACGATGTACGATATCCCTTCTATGGAGAACGTAGAGAAAGTAGTGATCGACGCGTCCGTGATTGACGGACAGTCTAAACCGCTGCTGATTTACGGCCAGCCGGAGCAGGAGGCTCAGGCGGCGGGAGAGTAAAGCAACCGCGTTAAAGCAGAATCGGCGACAGGCGTTTAGCGTGTCGCCGTTTTTTTATCCCTATTTCGGGTTTTTCATTCGAATGGCGCATGTTGACGCGTTGCGCTTTCCCTTCGATAGCCTCGGTATCAACATAACCAACTAATATTAATGAACTTATTTTCATTACCCTTGTTCATGTATATCGATTTTATGGGGTTTCAACATTTTTGAATTTGGTTAATTTGAGTTATTAACATTTTTAAAGTAAATAAGATCATATTTAATGATTATTTTGTAGACACTTCGCCATTTATTATGTTGTGTTAATTTCCTGCGTTAGCTTCTAGGGATTCCCCCTGTTATCCAAATTTAATTCTAATAATTATCTACATTTTGAACTTAACGATTGTGAGTTTTTAGTGTAACCTTTTGCTATAAACACCCATGCCTTACAAGTTATTTATTTGGAGTAAATTTTCATAACATATTGTATTTTTGTAAATTCAATGGGTTTTGTGGGATTTGTTTCATATTGATTTCAGGGTTATTGTTTGCCATTTTAAGGTATTAGGTGGTGATTCAAATAACTTATCTTATTTTTATAAGTAATGAGTAATGTCGATGTTATTTGTGGAATGAAAATAAAAATTAATTTTAACAAATAGATGCGTTGAATAACGGTACGCTTGCGTGCAACGCTTTTTATCAGAAACAGGGACGTTTGTTCATCATGAGTTATTTTACTATCAGGGAACAGGATGGTACTGTTTCCGCATTTTCTCACCGCCGTTTTTCAACGAAGCCAGCGATAATCTTTCAACGTTCAATGCTTGCCATATGTCTGGGGCTAGCCTGTGGCGCCGCTAGCGCTAGGGAACTTACCTCAACGGTAACCTGCGCTAATACGCCAGACTGTAGTCCTACCCTTCAGAATGGGGACACGATCGCGGTTAAAAACCAAAGCGGCCTCAATATGTATGGGACTAGCCAGCGAAGCTTTTCGAACTTAACGATCGGCATGGACGTTGATGGGAGATATATAAGTCACGGGATACAAAACTCGGGAGGCGACCTGGTTTTATCCGATTCTGTGATTAACGCAAAGTTCAGCGATGATATTGACGAGCTGAATACCAACGCTGTAAGCGTCAAAACCTCCGGTTCGAACGGCAGTACGGTTCTTAACAACGTAGATATCAATCTTGATACCTGGGAAGGGGATGACGCCCAGCTTAGGGAGGGGATTGGGAAATATGTAGCGATTAACGTGATGGCATCGCGAGGCGGAGCACCTGCCCTGGAAGCGACGAATACGGACATTGTCGTTAACGATTATTACGGCTATGTTTGGAATAACGGCACGAAATATTCTACGTATACCGGCGTCGGCATCAAGCTCCAGCAGGGGGACGTTAGGTATCACGGCGGTTCCATTACCGTTAACGGCGACGAAGGCATGGGCATTTGGATTACTCCCTGGCTTGGCGATTCGAGGAACGAGGGGCTTTCTTCTCTTTATATCGATGGTGGTACAAAAATAACCGTTACCGGCTGGAATGCCCTAGGAATTGGGCAGTATGACGGAAACGACGTTACTCTCGGCGATGCGGCAGCCGGAAAACAGGGCGCCGACATTCTGGTTCAGGGGGAAAACAGTATCGCGTATGTGAGCGCCTCAACGGGAATGACGAATCGATTTTCCTTTGCTAATAGCTCACTCACCGCCCAGCAGAACCCCGATAATCTCGGCTATTCGACGACCGGCATTTTTGTATCGGGCGGTGATTTTGAAGGCGTTTTGGATAATACAAAGATCACTGCGGACGACGCGCTTTATGTTCAGAGGTCTTATAGCTGTACGTATGAAGGGGTGTATCAAACCTTCTATTCCAAAAACGTTAGTATGCAGGTAAAAAACGGTTCACAGCTGCTAGGAAACGTTAAAGTACAGGATTACTCCAACAGCGTGACGGTGCTGAACATGGACTTGAGCCAGAATTCCTGGCTTAAGGGCGCCGTCAATGCCTACAGTGGAAACAAGACTGTTTATAACAGTTCAACAACCATTAACCTTTCTCTGGATGACACCAGCGCATGGACGCTTACGGATAGCTCTGAAGTGGACCGGCTGGCAAACTCGGGCAGCGTTATTTTTGCTGATAACGACAGCAACGGCGCATTCAGTAAGCTGACGGTGCATGAATACGTCGGCGGCGGCAATATGACTTTTAATGCGGACGTTTCTACCGCAAATCACGGCAGCAACCGGCTGATTCTGGACGGTGCACTGGCAACGCCTCAGCAGGTGACAAAGGTCAGCGTTAACGGCAAGGGCTATAACTCCGACAGCATCGACTACGGCGCCATGATGTTAGTCGATGCTCAAAACGGCGCGACGACGGCGGAAGGCGATTTTATCTTTAATACCGCCGCCAGAAATTACAACCACGACGGCACGGATACGGTAGCCATCGGGGCTTATAACTACAGTTTGGTGCGCGGCAACGGATCGGCCGATGAAAACGACTGGTATTTAAGCTACGCCTCTACGTCGCCAACGCCGCCGGAACCAACGCCGGATCCAGATCCAACGCCAGACCCGGACCCAGCGCCGGTTCCCGATCCTACACCGACTCCGTCGGACCACAACGTGCGGCCCGATGCCGGCGCCTATTTGGGCAACCAGCTGATTGCCCAGTCGATGTTTACCATAACGCTGCACGATCGCCGCAGCTATAACGATACCGACGGTCAGGGCGTCAGTAGCGGTGATGAGCATACTCAGGCGCTGTGGATGCGGTTGGATACGAAGAGTGCTAACGACTACAGCGCGGCGGATGGCCGAGTCGGCTTTGACGTCGACGCCACGGTGTTCCAATTAGGTGGCGACGTGGTGAACCAAAAAACCGACAGCGGCCAGTTTATTCTGGGCGTTATGGGCGGTTACGGCCATGCTAAAACCGATTCGCATTCCAAAACCAACGGCCAGCGCGTAAGCGCCGACGGCAAAGTGGATGGCTATAACGTTGGCCTGTACGGCACCTGGTATGCGAATGCGGAAGCGCAGCAGGGGCTGTATGTGGATAGCTGGCTTCAGTACGCGTGGTTTGACAACAGGGTGAATGGCGCTTTGGCCAGTACCGATAAGTATGATTCCACTAACTGGGCGTTCTCGATAGAGACCGGCTATGCGTGGCAGCCGGAAGAAAGCGTGATGTTGGAACCGCAGGCGCAGGTAATATTCAACCGCTATGATGCCGACAGCCACTATGACGGCGGCGGTACGCGCGTGCGCACTAAGGACAGCGGCGATTTTACCAGCCGTCTGGGCGTTCGCGCCTCCGGCACTGAACGAGTGCAGCCCTATGCGGAAATCAACTGGTGGCATTACGAGGGCGACAACAGCGTTTGGATGAACCGCGACAGCGTTTCAATGAAAAACCAGAGCAACATATATGAAGGAAAGCTGGGGATCCAGGGAAAGGTGACGCCGAAGCTGCACGTTTGGGCTGAGATCTCGACGCAGCTTGGCAGCGGCGATTTTGACGCTTACGGCGGCGCCGTAGGGATTAACTATCGTTGGTAATCTTGGGCGATAAAGCGATAGCCCTATCTTAAATAATGCCCGAATGGCGCGCTGCCGTTCGGGTATTTTTTTCAATATGCGCCGAGGCTGATAGAACGGGGAGCGTTGAACGAAACGCCGTTTTTGATCGCTTTTCCCTGTAGGCATAGAATTTCGTTAGCGGGTGCGCGCTTTCAGTATTTTAACCTGATAATTTTTATCCGTTAATCTTTTTTCCTTCCTTATTGGCGGTCTTTGACAGCGTTTAATTCCCATAATGTTTCTGGAAGTTAATGAATAAATATTTTTAAATTGAATTTAATAATATTTAGCAACCTGTTTGTATATGTTTTAATTTATTCTTGGTTGTGTGATTAATTTTGGTTTATCCAATTGGTTGTATCTTAATTGGTGGTGTTTGGTACTATTTTTTGTTGATATTTCAGACTTAACATCTGGTGATTTTTGATGTAGCATTCCTTGTATAAACACCCTTGCCTTATTTTTGATTTTTTTCTTTTAATGCTAGTTAATTCATTGTTATTAAATAGGGCGTGGTTTTGTAGTGGCCTGTTTGGTTTGAATGATGCTGGTTGTCTTATCGGCGAATAATGCTCATTGCTGTAATGGCATAATAATATTATTCATTTTTATATGAAATGAATAATGGCCAGCCTTAATTATAAAAACGAAACTGAAAATAAATTTTAACAAGCGGGTGCGTTGAATAACATTAAGTCAACGCAGGATACTTCTTACCAGAAACAGGACGTTCGTATACCATGAGTCATTGTACCAATAGGGAACAGGACCGTAGTTTTCCTTCGTTTCCTTTTCGCCGCTTTTCAAAAAAGCCTGCGATAACCTTTCCTCGCTCGATGCTTGCCTTATGTCTAGGGCTGGTTGGTAACGGTGTTAATGCCGAAGAGTTTTCTTCAACGATAGTCTGCGCTTATTCAACGGAATGCAGCGACGATCTTAAAGATGGCGATACCATTACGGTAGAAAATGAGGGCGGTCTCTATATGTATGGCTGGAGCCAAAGAGACTTTTCTCACCTGATAATCAACCTGGATGCTGACGAAGAGGCCGGAAATTACGCCGTAAAAAATACTGGCGGAGATTTGGTCTTATCAGACTCTGTGATTAACGCCAGATTTAGCGACGATATTGATCCTCTGAATTCTGCTGCCTTAGGCGTTTTTACCATAGTGTTTGACGGCAGTACGACGCTTCATAACGTCGATATCAACGTTGGTTCCTGGGAAGGCGCCGACGGTGATATCACTATCGGCGTAGGCCCTTTCGTTGGGATTAGCGTCATGGCCGCGCGCGCGACCAAGCCCGCTCTCGAGGCAACGAATACAAATATTGTCATTAATGATTTCTATGGCAACTACTGGACAGACAACGCCGGATATTCAACATACTCAGGCATCGGTATTAGGCTTCTACAGGGTGACGTTCAGTATCACGGCGGCGCTATTACCGTTAACGGCGACGGCGGGATAGGCATTCGGATCGACCCCCGATTTGACGACGCGCGAGATGAGGGGATCTCCTCGCTTTACGTCGATGACGGTACGAAAATTACCGTTACCGGCTGGGGCGCGCGCGGGATTGAACAATATAACGGAAATAACGTTGTCCTTGGCGATGCCGCTTCAGGCAGGCAGGGGGCGGACATTTTGGTCAGAGGGGAGAGCAGCATCGCTTTTACCAGCGCTTCTGCCGGTATGACCAACCGCTTTTCTTTCGCTAACAGTACGCTGATGGCCGAAGATAACCCCGATGCCCCTCTCTACGCTACGACGGGCATCTTTTTGAGCGGGGGCGATTTTCAGGGCGTATTGGATAACACTACGGTAACGGCCGATAACGCGCTGTATGTCGCTGACCACTATAGCAGTACATACGATAGCGTATACCAGACGTTCTATACCGATGACGTCAACATTACGGTTAAGAATAATTCGGCATTAACCGGCAACGTTAGGATTGATGACAACCCGGCGAGTACGACGGTGCTAAATATGGACTTCAGCGCTAATTCTCTGCTTAACGGCGCCGTTAACGCCTATGCCGGTGATAGCATCGTCTATAACAGTTCAACGATAGTTAACCTTTCTTTTGACGATACCAGCCGTTGGACGGTTACCGGCAGCTCTGAAGTGGATCGGCTGGCAAATGCGGGCAACGTTATTTTTGCTGATAACGACAGCGGCGGCGTATTCAATACCCTGACGGTGCATGAATATGTCGGCGGCGGCAACATCACCTTTAACGCCGATGTCTCAACTGAAAACCACGGCAGCAACCGGCTGATTCTGGACGGCGCATCGGCGACGCCTCAGCAGACGACGAAGGTCAGCATCAACGGTAAGGGCTATAACTCCGACAGCATCGACTACGGCGCACTTATGTTGGTTGACGCTCAAAACGGCGCGATAACGGCGGAAGGCGATTTTGTCTTTAATGCCGCGGCCAGCAACTACAATCACGACGGTACGGATACGGTAGCTATCGGCGCCTATAACTACAATCTGGTGCGCGGTGACGGAACTGACGATAAAAACGACTGGTATCTGAGCTATGCCTCAACGTCGTCGGAACCGATGCCAACGCCCGAGCCGGATCCGACACCGGACCCGATCCCAGACTCGGAGCCCGTCCCGAACCCGGAACCTGCGCCAATCCCAACTCCGTCAGACTATAACGTACGACCGGATGCCGGCGCCTATTTGGGCAACCAGCTGATTGCCCAGTCGATGTTTACCACGGCGCTGCACGATCGCCGCACTAACAACAGTACCGCGGGGCAGGGCGTCAGCAGCGGTGACGACGCCACTCAGGCGATGTGGATGAGGCTGGATGAGCAAAACGCCAACGGCTACAGCGCGGCGGGCGGCCGAATCGATTTTGACGTTGACTCTACCGTGTTCCAACTGGGAGGGGACGTGCTGAACCAACAAACCGGCAGCGGCCGGTTTATTCTGGGCGTCATGGGCGGCTACGGCCACGCTAAAACCGATTCGCATTCTAAAACTAACGGCCAGCGCGTAAGCGCGGACGGCAAGGTAGACGGTTATAACGCAGGCCTGTACGGGACCTGGTTTGCTGACGCAGAAGCAAAGCGCGGACTATATGTGAACAGCTGGCTTCAGTATTCATGGTTTAATAATGAGGTCAGCGGCGCGCTGTCCAGCTCTGATAAGTACGACTCAACCAACTGGGCGTTCTCGGTAGAAACGGGCTATGCGTGGCAGCCGGTTGAAAGCCTGATGGTGGAACCGCAGGCGCAGGCGATATTTAACCGCTATGACGCCGATGACCACTATGACGGCGGCGGTACGCGCATACGCACCAAGGACAGCGGCGGTTTCACCGGCCGGTTGGGGCTTCGCGCATCCGGTACTGCGCTCGTGCAGCCCTATGCGGAAGTTAGCTGGTGGCGCCATGAGGGAGACAACGGCGTCTGGATGAACCGCGACAGCGTTTCAATGGACAACCAGAAGAACCTGTACGAAGCGAAGCTGGGGATTCAGGGAAAGGTGACGCCGAAGCTGAACGTTTGGGCTGAAGCCTCAACGCGGCAGGGGAGCGGTGATTTCGCAAGCTATGGCGGTGCGATGGGCGTAACCTATCGCTGGTAATTTATCGTTATTAGTTTGATAACCCGTTGTTAAATAAAGCCCGGAGCGTCATATTGCGTTCCGGGCATTTTTTCTCTTTATGTACGGTTGAATGTCGATCCGTCGTCCCCATATACTCTTCATGTATTACGCAATTAGCGTATCCCACTTTTCATCGACAGCCCGTCGGTGAAAACGAACAAAGAGAGAGTTCTATGAGTGTTGAGCGTTCCGAACGCATTGAAATCCCTGCGCTGCCTTTAAGAGACGTGGTGGTCTATCCACACATGGTGATCCCGCTTTTTGTCGGCAGAGAGAAGTCTATCCGTTGTCTTGAAGCGGCGATGGAACAAGATAAAAAGGTTTTGATGGTCGCCCAGAAGGACGCCACCATGGACGAACCCGGCGTGAACGATCTGTTTACTGTAGGAACCGTCGCCTCTATTTTACAAATGCTGAAGCTGCCGGACGGTACGGTAAAAGTGCTGGTGGAAGGCTTACAGCGCGCGAAGGTGACAACCCTGAGCGATAACGGCGAGCATTTCTCCGCACAGGCTGAGTACCTGCCGAGCGTCGGGCTTGACGAGCAGGAGCAGGAAGTGCTGATCCGCACTGCTATCAATCAGTTTGACGGCTATATCAAGCTGAACAAGAAGATCCCGCCGGAAGTGCTGACTTCGCTAAACGGCATAGAAGATCCGGCTCGCTTGGCCGATACCATCGCGGCGCACATGTCGCTCAAGCTTAGCGACAAGCAAACGGTGCTTGAAATGGTCGACATTGGGGAGCGTTTAGAATTCCTGATGGCGATGATGGAGTCTGAAATCGATCTGCTGCAGGTGGAAAAGCGCATTCGCAACCGCGTGAAAAAACAGATGGAAAAAAGCCAGCGCGAGTACTATCTAAACGAACAGATGAAGGCCATCCAGAAAGAGCTGGGTGAAATGGACGACGCGCCGGACGAAATCGAAACCCTCAAGCGCAAGATCGAAGCGGCCAAAATGCCAAAAGAGGCGCGGGAGAAAACCGAAGCCGAGCTGCAAAAGCTGAAAATGATGTCGCCGATGTCCGCAGAGGCAACGGTGGTGCGCGGCTACATTGACTGGATGATCCAGGTGCCGTGGAACGCACGCAGCAAGGTGAAGAAAGACCTTATCAAGGCGCAGGAAGTGCTGGATACTGACCACTACGGTCTGGATCGCGTTAAGGACCGCATCCTTGAGTATTTAGCGGTACAAAGCCGAGTGAGCAAAATCAAGGGGCCAATCCTTTGCCTGGTTGGGCCGCCGGGGGTGGGTAAAACCTCTCTGGGGCAGTCTATCGCCAATGCGACCGGGCGCAAATACGTACGCATGGCGCTGGGCGGCGTGCGCGATGAGGCCGAAATTCGAGGCCACCGCCGCACCTATATCGGCTCTATGCCGGGCAAGCTGATTCAAAAGATGGCAAAGGTTGGGGTAAAAAACCCGCTGTTCCTGCTGGACGAAATTGACAAAATGTCTTCGGACATGCGCGGCGATCCGGCTTCTGCGCTGCTGGAGGTATTAGACCCGGAGCAGAATATCGCTTTCAACGACCATTATCTGGAAGTGGATTACGATCTGTCCGACGTGATGTTTGTGGCGACCTCTAACTCCATGAACATTCCTGCGCCGCTGCTGGATCGTATGGAAGTGATCCGCCTTTCCGGCTATACGGAAGATGAAAAGCTCAATATTGCCAAGCAGCACCTGCTGCCCAAGCAGCTTGAGCGCAACGCGCTGAAGAAGGGCGAACTGGCGGTAGAGGATTCCGCTATCATCGCCATGATTCGCTACTATACCCGCGAGGCTGGCGTGCGTAGCCTTGAGCGCGAGATTTCCAAAGTTTGCCGTAAAGCGGTGAAAACGCTGTTGATGAATAAAAAAGTCAAGCATATCTCCGTCAATGCCGACAATCTGAAGGAGTATCTGGGCGTTCAGCGCTTTGACTACGGTCGCGCCGACAGCGAGAACCGCATTGGGCAGGTGACCGGCCTGGCCTGGACCGAAGTCGGCGGCGATCTGTTGACGATTGAAACCGCCTGCGTTCCCGGCAAAGGCAAGCTGACCTACACCGGCTCATTGGGCGAGGTCATGCAGGAGTCCATTCAGGCGGCGCTGACGGTCGTGCGTGCGCGCGCCGATAAGCTTGGCATCAATGAAGACTTCTATGAGAAGCGCGATATCCACGTTCACGTGCCGGAAGGCGCTACGCCGAAAGACGGCCCGAGCGCCGGTACGGCAATGTGCACCGCTTTGGTTTCCTGCCTGACGGGTAATCCGGTACGCGCCGACGTAGCGATGACCGGTGAAATTACGCTTCGAGGTCTTGTTCTGCCGATTGGCGGCCTGAAAGAGAAGCTGTTGGCGGCTCACCGTGGCGGCATCAAAACCGTACTGATCCCGGCGGAAAACAAGCGCGACCTGGAAGAAATTCCGGATAACGTCATTGCCGATTTGGAGATTCACCCGGTAGAACGCATTGAAGAAGTGTTGGAGATTGCGTTGCAAAACCCGCCGTTCGGGGCCCGTCCGGTGGCCTCCAAGAAGGCAAAAAAGTGACATAGAGCAAGAAATCCAGATAAAACCTACTCTGGCAAGAGATTTCTCTCTTGCCAGTTTTTATATGTACCGTTAAATTACAGCGTCAGGTTGACATGCTAACGCTTGTTTTATCTGGTGTAACTGTGTCGCATCCCTATCAACGAATCAGGGACGACAATTTATCGTAAAGGGGATTTTATAGTGAATAAATCACAACTGATCGAACGCATCGCTGCTGGAGCGGATATCTCTAAAGCAGCCGCCGGCCGTTCATTAGACGCAATCATTGACGCAGTAACTGACGCACTGAAGAACGGCGATCAGGTTTCTCTGGTTGGTTTCGGTTCTTTCGTAGTTCGCGAGCGTGCAGCTCGTACCGGCCGTAACCCGCAAACCGGCAAAGAAATCAAAATCGCAGCAGCTAAAGTTCCGGCTTTCCGTCCGGGCAAGGCGCTGAAGGATGCCGTTAACTAAGATTTTTCCCGTTTTTGCCCGGTAAAGGCATTACCTTCCGGCAATGAACTGGTAGAATAGGGGCGCATCAGTTTGATGCGCTTTTTTTATGCCTTTTTAAAGGGCTATCATAAACTGAAACTTGCGTTGCCCGTCGGGAATATTCCGTAAAACGGCTTTCCGTAGAGTTGGAAGCCCCGCAGGCGTTTCATGATGTAGACCAATACAGCGGAGAGTTGTCACCCTATGATGGACAATCTACGCGCGGCCTCTAACAGTGTCGTGCTTAAAGTTATTCTGGCCGCAATCATGCTGTCGTTCATTTTGACCGGCGTCGGCGGCTATCTGACCGGCGGTTCTGCGAATTATGCAGCCGAAGTCAACGGACAAGAGATCAATAGCGCGAATTTTGAGCAATCATTTAACAATGAGCGCAACCGTCTTCAACAGCAGCTTGGCGATAATTTTTCACAGCTGATGGGCAACGATGCCTACATCAAGCAGCTTCGTCAGGACGTGCTTAACCGCATGATTAACGATCTGCTCATCGACCAGTACGCCGCCAAGCTGGGCATGGCTATTGGCGACGATCAGGTTAAGCTGTCAATTCAAAATTCTCCCGAATTCTTTACCGACGGTAAGTTTGATAACGCCAAATACCGCGATCTGCTTAACCGCGTCAACCTTGCGCCGGAGCAATACGCCGAAATAGTGCGTAAGCAGCTGCTGTCTCAGCAGGTAGTCCGCGCATTCGCGGGCAGCGACTTTGCGCTGCCGGTTGAAGCCGAGTCTACCGCCGCGCTGATTCAGCAAAAGCGCGACGTTCGCCTGGCGCCAATCAATACCGCTGCGCTGGCGGAAAAGAAAGAGGCAATGCCTTCCGACGAGCAGGTAAAAGCATTCTATGAGCAGAATAAAACCCGCTTTACCACTCCTGAAAGCGTTAAGGTCAGCTACATTGAGGTCGACGCAGCCTCTCTCGGCGACGGACTGACCGTCAGCGAGCAGGAAATTGCCGACTTCTACCAAAAGAACAAGCCGATGTATATCCAAAAGTCGCGCTTTAACTATAGCGTGATCGTGCTTGATAAAGAGAGCGACGCAAAGGCGGTTCTGGAGCAGTTAAAGCAGGGGGGCGACTTTGCCGCTCTGGCTAAAGAGAAGTCTATTGATAAAGATTCCGGCGCAAAAGGCGGCGATCTGGGCTGGCTGGAGAGCACGGCTATTCCTGACGACATCCTGGCGGCGAAGCTGACGGAAAAAGGGCAGCTGTCCGGCGTCATTCACTCTGATCTTGGCTATCTTGTCGTTCGCCTTAACGGTTCAGAAGAGGCGAAAGAGAAGCCTTTAGCGGACGTGAAGAAAGAGATTACCCAGGCTTTATTGCAGGATAAGTCTTACGAGAAGTATGAAGACCTGCAGACTAAGATGCTGGATGCAACCGCCAACGATAAGTTTTCTCTCGACGGCGCCGCCAAGGCTGCGGGCCTGAAGGTGGTTGAAACCGACTGGTTTACTCGAGACGACGTTCCGCAGGCGCTTAACTATCCGGAAGTTACTCAGGCCGTGTTTGGCGGCGAGCTTTTCGGTGCTAAAGGGGCGCCGGGAGCCAACTCCGATCTGATTACGGTTGAGGGCGATCGCGCCTTTATGCTTCGCATTGCCGAACATCGCCCTGAAGCGGTGAAAAAGTTTGAGGACGTCGCGGCGGATATTACCGCGCTGCTTAAGCGTCAAAACATCACCGAAATGGCCCGCAAGCAGGCGCAGGAGCTGGTAACCGCGCTGCAGGCAGGTAAGGGCGACGAAGCGCTGGCTGCGGCGGGCGTGAAGTTTGGCGATAAGCAGGAGGTTACCCGCTTCTCCGATGACGCCCAAATCTCGGACAGCGTGTTTGCGCTGCCTTTACCGAAAGACGGCAAGCCTGCATTCGGCGTAGCGAGCGATATGAAGGGCAACGTAGTGCTGGTCGCTCTGGATGCGGTAGCGCCGGGTAAACTGGAAGACAAGCAGGCGCAGGCCGTTACTGCCCAGCTGGCTCAGCAAAACGGCAGCATGGCTCTGGATGCGCTGATTAACAGCCTGCGCGCTCAGGCTAAAATTAAAATCGGCGAAGCCGCCGGCGTGAAATAAAGGCGGCATCGCTCGCATTTATATGTAACGCAATGTTCTAATCAAAGGCCGCTTTCGCGGCCTTTTCCATATTCGTCTTTTGCTTATTGTTCGTTGCCTTCTCTACCCGCAATGTATCTCCCGCTGCCATAGGCGGCGTAATCCATTGATGAGACAAAAGGAGTAAGACAATGAAAAAGTTATCTACCGCGCTGTCGTGCGTATTATTTTCCAGCTCTCTGCTTTTTTCCGGCCTGACGCTGGCGCAGACGCCGTCGCAGGAGAGTGTAGCCGCGCCTTTGGCGACGGCGGAACAGCCGGCCGCGCCGAAGGGAAAAAAGGCTTCCGTTGATGCCCAGGTCAATATCAATCAGGCAACGGCTGAAGAGCTGTCTGAGGTGATGTTGGGCATTGGCTTGAAAAAGGCGCAAAGCATCGTTAACTACCGCGACCAAAACGGTCCGTTTTCCAGCATAGAACAGCTGCAGGACGTGCCCGGTATTGGGCTTGCGACGGTAGAGCGCAACCTTTCACGCCTGAAGCTGTAAGGCCGCGCTTTCGCTTTCGCTTACGCAAGCGCGAGCTTGCGCTTTACGTCCTTCAATATTTGCGGCCTGTTTTCCAGATACTGGTTCAGGCCGTTAGCCCTCAGGCGGCAGGCGGGGCATTCGCCGCAGCCGTCGCCCTGAATGCCGTTGTAGCAGGTAAGGGTATGCTGGCGGACGAGCTCCAGGCTGTCGTAATAGTCGGCCAGAGCCCAGGTTTCTGCTTTGTTAAGCCACATCAGCGGAGTGACTAACTCCAGACTGTAGTCCATTCCCAAACGCAGGGCGTGATTCAGGGCTTTGACGAATTCGTCACGGCAGTCCGGATAGCCGGAAAAGTCAGTTTCGCATACGCCGGTGATCACCGCCTGCGCTTTGACCTGATAGGCATAAATGCCCGCCAGCGTAAGGAACAGAATATTGCGGCCGGGAACAAAGGTGTTGGGGATCCCGTTTTCGACCTGCGTCGGCACAGGAATGTTATCTCTGGTCAGGCTGCTTATAGCCAGCTCGTTTAACAGCGTGACGTCCATAACCTTATGGGCCGCCGCGCCAAGCCGCTTGGCCAATATTTTAGCGCAGTCAATCTCCGCCTGATGGCGCTGGCCGTAGTCGAAAGTGACGCAGTGAACTTCATCAAAGTTGGCCATCGCCTGAATGAGGCAGGTTGTTGAGTCCTGGCCGCCGCTGAAGACGACTATTGCACGTTTCATATTTTTATTAACTCCATGGAGCCCGTCATACTTCAGGTTGAATTATTTAGGGCTCGCTCGTTTTAATCATCATGTACTTTCTGGGCGTTCTTCATTACATTGTACCGAATTGGTCGGCAATCACATAAAAAGGAGTGGGTTGTGCGACCGGCGGGGCGCGATGCGGTGCATTGTTTGTAGATGTTTCGGCAAACAAACCGTTTTATCACGGCTGTCGTCGTTTAATTAGGCGGTGTCCCGCAGGGTGCGGGCAACTGAAGAGAGAATAAGCGTGAAAATTCTGGCGGATGAAAATATGCCCTATGCCCGGGAGCTTTTCGGGCGCTTGGGCGAAGTTAAGCTGGTGGCCGGTCGCGGTTTGACGGCGGCTCAGTTGGAAGGCGCTGACGTGCTGATGGTGCGTTCAGTAACGAAGGTTAACGGCGATCTGCTGAGCGGAACCGAGGTCAAGTTTGTGGGGACGGCCACGGCCGGAACCGACCACGTTGACAATCTTTGGTTAAAGCAGCACGGCATTGGCTTTTCCAGCGCACCCGGCTGTAACGCTATTGCCGTTGTCGAATACGTTATTTCCTCTTTGCTGCTGCTTGCAGAGCGGGACGGCTTCCTGCTTAAGGATAAAACCGTCGGCATCGTCGGCGTGGGCAACGTCGGCTCTCGACTGAACGCTCGACTTGGCGCCATGGGCGTGAAGACGCTGCTGTGCGATCCGCCTCGTGAAAAGAACGGGGACAAAGAAACCTTTTGGCCGTTGGAGAAGCTGGTTAAAGAGGCGGATATCCTGACGTTCCATACGCCGCTGATTAAGGATGGCGAATACAGGACTTTCCACCTGGCGGACGAAGCGCTGCTCGGCGCGTTTCCCGATGGCCGCATTCTTATCAACGCCAGCCGCGGCGCCGTCGTTGACAACATCGCACTGCTTCGCGCCCTGGAAAAGGGAAAAAGGATAAGTACGGTGCTTGACGTGTGGGAGCCAGAGCCCGATTTGCTTTTACCGCTGCTGCACCGGGTTGATATCGGCACGCCGCATATCGCTGGCTATTCCCTTGAGGGCAAAGCGCGCGGAACGACGCAGATCTATCAGGCGCTCAGCGAATACCTTGGCCGCCCAGACCGCATTGCACTCTCTTCACTGCTGCCGCAGGCCGAGTTTAACCGAGTTCGCTTTCACGGCGAACTTGATGAAGCGCGGCTAAAACGATTGGTCCATTTGGTGTATGATGTCCGACGTGACGATGCGCCTCTGCGCAGGGACGCGGGGATAAAAGGCGAGTTCGACCGCCAGCGTAAAGAGTACGTTGAGCGCCGCGAATGGTCGTCGCTGCACGTCGAGTGCGACAGGGCGGAAACGGCGGAGCGCCTGCGGCTGATAGGATTTACGACTTCTCTTCTGTAAACGCGATACGTCATAAAATAGAAGCGGAGGCTTTTATCTGCGGGTAAAAGCCTTCATAATCGCGCCCCGCTTATTCTTGACTGCCCGTATACCCTAAATAATTCGAGCTGCATGCAGTCAACGCACAGGCAACTTGAAGTATGACGGGTATATAACGATTTAAACAACGATTTCGGAGAATTCTGTATGACAGACGGATGGCAAATCGCCGTTCTCGGCGCAACCGGCGCGGTAGGTGAAGCGCTGCTTGAACTGCTTGCGGAACGTGAGTTTCCCGTGGGCGAGCTTCACCTTTTAGCAAGCGTTCGTTCGGCGGGTGAAAGCATACGCTTCAACGGTAAGAGCCACGTCGTACAGGATGCGGCCGAATTTGACTGGTCGCAGGCCCAGATGGCGTTTTTCGTCGCCGGCGCCGAGGCTTCTTTACGCTACGCGCAGGCGGCTGCCGACGCGGGCTGCCTGGTTATCGACAGCAGCGGCGTTTTTTCTCTGGAGCCGGACGTACCGCTTATCGTTCCGGGCGTTAATAATCATGCGTTATCCGAGTACCGCAACCGAAATATCATTGCCGTTGCCAGCAGCCTGACCGGCCAGCTGTTGACGGCGGTAAAGCCTCTGTCTGAATCGGCGGGGATCGCCCGTTTACAGGCAACCGTCATGCTGGCGGCCTCGGCTCACGGCAAGGCGGCCGTTGAGGAGCTGGCGGGGCAAAGCGCGCGCCTGCTTAACGGGCTGCCGATTGAAGAGGGTATTTTTAACCGCCAGTTGGCCTTTAACCTGCTTCCTCTGCTGCCGGATGCGGAAGGCAGCGTACTTGAAGAACGCCGTCTGGTTGATGAAACGCGCAAGGTATTGCAGGACGACACGCTGCCGGTATCCGCATCCTGCATTCAGTCGCCGGTATTTTACGGCAGCGCTCAGATCGTTCACTTTGAAGGCATGAGGGAAATGTCTCCCGAAGAGGCCGTTCAGGCGTTGGAAAATGCCGACGACGTGCAGGTAAGCGAAGAGGGCGACTATCCGACGCAGGTCGGCGACGCCACGGGGAACCCGCATTTGAGCATCGGCTGCTTGCGCAGTGACTACGGCCAGCCGGAGCGCTTACAGTTTTGGTCAGTGGCTGACAACGTCCGCTTTGGCGGCGCGCTGATGGCGGTGAAAACGGCCGAAAGCCTGATCCAGGAGTATCTGTACTGATGTCTGAAAGCGTTAAGGTCGCGCTGGGCATCGAGTATGACGGTAGCCGCTACTATGGTTGGCAGCGTCAGCAGGAAGTTGCCAGCGTTCAGGGCGAGCTGGAAAAGGCGCTAAGCCAGGTGGCGAACCATCCGGTGACCGTATTTTGCGCCGGCAGAACCGACGCCGGCGTCCACGCGACCGGGCAGGTGGTGCATTTTGAAACGACCTCTAACAGAAAGGATGTCGCCTGGACGATGGGCGTAAACGCCAACCTGCCGTCCGATATCGCCGTGCGGTGGGTGAAGAGCGTCGAGCCGGATTTTCACGCGCGCTTTAGCGCAACGGCGCGCCGTTACCGCTATATTATTTATAACCATCGCTTTCGCCCCGCGATCCTCGGACGCGGCGTCAGCCACTTTCATCTGCCGCTGGACGAAGCGCGGATGCACCGTGCGGGGCAGTGCCTGCTGGGTGAGAACGACTTTACCTCTTTTCGCGCCGTCCAGTGCCAATCCAGGACGCCGTGGAGGAATGTAAATCATTTAAAGGTCACGCGACACGGCGCCTACGTCGTGGTAGACATAAAGGCCAATGCGTTTGTTCACCATATGGTGAGAAACATCGTCGGCAGCCTGTTGGAAATCGGCTGCGGCAATCAGGAAGAAGGCTGGATGGCGCAGCTGCTGGCGGCGAAAGACCGCACTCTGGCGGCAGCGACGGCTAAGGCGGAGGGGCTCTATCTGGTGTCCGTCGATTATCCTGAGCGCTTTGAGCTTCCGGCGCCTCCTCTGGGGCCGCTGTTTCTAAATAACGATCTTGGTGAATAAATCTCGCTATGGAATACATTACCTACCTGATTGACTTTATCCTGCATATTGATGTGCATTTGGCGCAGATCTTTGAAAACTACGGCATGTGGGTTTATGCAATCCTGTTTTTAATTCTGTTTTGCGAGACGGGGCTGGTGGTTACGCCTTTTTTACCGGGAGATTCGCTGCTGTTCGTCGCGGGCGCTCTGTCGGCGCTGCCGGGCAACGATATCAACGTACACCTGATGGCGCTGCTGATGATTACGGCGGCCATTCTCGGCGATGCGGTGAACTATACGATCGGCAGACTGTTCGGGGAACGGCTGTTTAAGAACCCGAATTCTAAGATTTTCCGCAGGAGCTATCTGGATAAAACCCACGCATTTTACGAGCGCCACGGCGGAAAGACGATTATTCTGGCGCGATTTGTGCCCATCGTGAGGACATTTGCGCCCTTTGTGGCGGGAATGGGGCACATGAGCTATCGTCATTTTGCAGCGTATAACGTGATCGGCGCAGTGGTCTGGGTTGTGCTGTTCACCTATGCAGGATATATTTTCGGCGATTTAAAAATCGTGCAGGACAACCTGAAGCTGTTGATTGTCGCGATTATTATTATCTCCGTGATGCCCGGCGTGATAGAAGTATGGCGCCATCGCAGAGCAGCGGCGAAAAACAATGGTGCGAAATAGGTCGTGTTGTGAGACATGCCCTAGCGTAAGGTAATAAAAAGCGCGCAATAAAACGACGATTACCGCACAAATCGCACTGAGAATTTGGTGTCTCGATAAGTTTTGTTCCACTCTATCGGGGCGTTATGGTTTAATGGACAGCATCTCTGTGTCCGACACCGGCAGTCGCTATCGCGGGAAAATCCCGCTTGACGAGAAGGCCGCCGTGTCACCGGTTTAAACAGAAAGGTCATCAATGAGCTGGATTGCAACACACTTAATTACATCCTTATAATTCAGTGCGTTGCGTTGATGAATTCGAAATCATTCGAAATTTATTCATTATTCGACCTTAACCCATTCTGCACCACGGGCATCGATATAGCGCTCTGACATCTGCGCGGATTTGTGTCCAAGTAGCTTTTGCGTGAACTTTTTCCCCATTTCTGCATCATATAGTCTGGCCGATAGACTGCGGATTTCGTGATACGGCGGTGGCTCTCCAGTCCATTCTATCCCTGTTGCGTCTCTAGCCTTGGCAAAGGCCTTGGATATGGTTCCTACCCCAAGCTTCTTTCCTGTTCTTGTCGCGATAACCGTCTCGCAGTTTGCAAAGTGCTTCCTGCACTTATCCAACGTGTCCGACAGCGATATATTTAGAACGTCGATGCTTGTGCTGGTGGGGATGGTTAGCTTCATGCCTGTTTTTTTCTGCTCTATCCAAACACATCCGTCGTAGATATCAGCCCATTTCAATTTTGCTATGTCGCTAACTCGCTGGCCGGTGACGGCGGCAAGTTCAATACTCAAGCTTACCCAAGGTTGCATTTTCTCAGATTCAGCCAAAATAAGCTTAAACTCTTCAGTTGTGAACCGGCTGCGCTTAACCTTCACTCTGGCGTTTCTAGTGGCCTCTACGGGGTTATCTTTAATAATACCTTCCGCTATGGCTTCTCTAAACATATCAAGCAGGGTAGAGCGCATTAGCTTCGCTCTTGCCGCTCTCCCTGACGTAACATAGCTATCAAGAAACTCAGCTATGTCTTTCGTTGTTACTCCGTCAACCGGCTTTACGCCAAACCACTCACTAATGGCGTTTATTCGACTCCTGTATTCAGTCATTGAGCTTTTCGCCACCTCTCGCCTGTTCAGGATGTCGATATAACGATCGCACCAGTCTGCTAGTGATATCTTGGAACGGTCATTGATGCGGTCGATGAGGCTTACTGATGGACTGAATAGCGTCATATTTGCTGCTACTGCTTCGTTGATTGCTAGTCGCTTATCCCTTCCTAGCCCGTATTCTTTTCCGTTGCGAGGGTCTCTGTAGCTGTAATATCCATTGCGGACATAAAGGTTAGGTGGAAGGTCGCGAGTATCGCGGCTTCGTCTCCTTGCGGCCATTTTTTACCCTCTGCGATAAACTACTGACGTGTGACTGACGTGATGACGGAGACGCAGGATTAATTCTAACTGCGTTCTCATCCACCAGATATTCTCGACCATCAAGCAACGGAGGCGGCGATATTTTACCCGCTCTAACCCATCGCCTTACCTGTTCCATGCAACGCGGCCTAGGTTGCCTCTGGTTCCACTCCCTCAACGTTATAAGCCCCATGCATCACCTCTCTTTAATCACCAGTAACAACAACACCAGGAACCTCACCGGCGGCCATCTCTTTAAAAATATCCTCCGCCAGCTGGTGGGCTAGCTCTGGCGTAATGCCTTTGTATAAATTGTCATAGGCCAGAAATTCGGATAGCCATTCGATAGTTTTATTTTCGCTCATGCTGCGTCACCTTTATTTTCCCAACACTTGACTGATATATTTCCATTCTTTTTCTTGGTCACAGTTCCGTGATGTGTCCATGATTTTTTAAAAAATCCCCATGAATCCGCCGTTCCATCGCCATCTCTCTTTTGAGAGATGAAGCTATTGGCAAAAACCATCCCCCAAATAGCGGCGTTCTCATCTTCAGCTTCAATCGTTATTCGCATACTATTCTCCGGCAACAAAAAGCCGCCATCAGGCGGCCTCTTCAGATTCAACGTTTGTGATGTCATAGAACTGACCGTATGTCAGCTTTTGAAAGTTTTCAGGAACGGTTATTTTTCCGTGTCTCTTCTCGTTTTTGTTGTTTGGAATTGCAAACAGAAGGCAGTCATCACGACCTGGATATTTGCCGCCATACGTCGTTAGCATCGCCAAGCCAAGACCTGAAGAACCACCAATGCCCGTTTTCATAACGTCATAATGCTCGATTATGTATGCCTGCCACGATGGGAGGGTAGCCAGTTGTTTATTGCAATCAGCAATTGCAGCGTCGAGACTTTTATTAAACGCCCTACCTTCTTTCGAGTTTCCCTTTCCTCTGGCTAAGATCGCCGGTTTGCCGTCAATATATGACCGCAACTTTATTGTCATCGGCTGGGCGAACTTGAAATCAGCTGGCCAGATAAGATTGCGAACGAAAGACCCTTTATCACCAAATCCAGTTGAATCAGTGTATCCGATGGCCTCAAATTTATTGCAAAGATCATTGATAACTGATTGACGCTTATCTGCAATTTCGTCGTATTTGGCAATCATTGCCTTAACGTCCTCGCCCTCTACTTTGAAATAGTCATAGTGTTTACTTTGGTCAGACATGGCATTTTCTCCATTAAAAAACCCGCACTAGGCGGGCTCAGGTAAAAAGAAACCCGCTCAAGGCGGGGTGTTCAGGCAACTAAACACTTTGTTTGATGGCCTCATTTTTTAATGATGCTTAACTTTATTTATTTTTGGGTAAAAATGGTCATTTAGATAATTTTGATGCGCTTTGTGGTTGCAATCTTCTTTCTTGTGTGTAAAATTCAGAATAAAAGATCGCCATCCATTGAGGGGGAAGAAATGTCTGACACTGATATCACCAAAAGCAAGTTTGAAGAGTTCATTTTCAATCTCTCCGATGTCGATTTTACTAACAAAGTCGGCATTAATAAGAAGACTGCTGACAATATCCGTCAATCTGCAAATAAAGTGATGGATATTATTCCAGATGATACCCCGGCGACTGAGTGGAATATTGATGACATCGTTGAAAGCCTGCTTCTTATCGACGATATCTCCGACAGCGCCGTTAAGGGCTATAAAAGTAGGGTGAAGAGCGCAGTAAAAAAATTCATCGCCTACTCTAACGGTAAACCTATCGGCTCAAAGCCTAGGGACGTAAAACCCAAGACGAAGCCAACAGAGCCTGAAGTTACCGCAGAACAGGTAAAAACCTTCGAGCTTCCCATTCCGTTGCGGTCTTCGCTGATTCTTAACATCGCCAATCTTCCGACGGATTTGACGGAGGAGGAGGCGGAAAGGGTTTGTCGTATTATTAAGTCTTACGCTGTACCAGCTAGAGCGGAATAAAACAAAAGCCCTGTTAGCAGCAGGGCTTTATAGGGGGTAAACATTAGCAGTGTTTACCGTGTGTATGGAGGTTAATCAACCGCTACACTTGAGAAGCAACGACTCAAGGATAGCGATTCTCCTAACAAAATGCAACCGTGGTTAACAGGGGCATTTAAACTAAAAGGAGACGACGCATATGATAGTTCATGACATGAATCGTGATGATTTTATCTATATTCACGATAAGCCTGTGTTTGTTCGCAGCTATTGCCGAGTTCGTAATGATGAACTTGAATTTGTCTGTCAACATTACCGTTCTTATCCCAACCGCTGATTTTGTATAATGCGGTGATATTCAAACCCGGTACAATGACCGGGTTTTTTATTTTTCCTTTGGCTCATACGGCAACTTGCCGAGCGTTCGGCCTTTTTCCCGATAGAACTCAAGGCGCTCTTTGAAGTAGTCGCGTAAGTGCTCAGGTATGATTTTCTCGACGTCGCGAATGGACACAGGCATATCGTAGCGCTCTTTGTAAGCGACGCCGGACGCGTGGAGGCCTACGTCTACTTTTTCGCGCTGGTCAGGGGGTAGGTCGGCTAAATTGTGGCTCATAATGTCTCCTATGCGTTGGAGGAATTATAGCCTTATGCGGATTTCAGCGCTTCTTTTTCGGCGCGGGTGGCTAAGCGGTAAACGCCCATGCCTACATTAATGAGGATTGGCTTTTCTTTTCTCCACTTACTCACCGCATTAGCATAAAAGCGCTTTGATGGGTTGCCGTTCCATGAAGCTATGACGTATGTGTCACAAACTTCTTTGAAGGCTACTGGATGAACGCCAACGGTGCTAAGGGTTGTATTCCCCATTTTATATTTGCCGACTGACCAGACTTTATCGCCTGACTTTAGTGACGATATTTTCACGAATCCTCCTAATTTTTGGCAGTATATTAGCTCGTTTCATGCATCATGAGGAAAACTATCATTGCAGCGCGGAGCGGGTTTTCGTGTGAGGCTGCAAAATCCCAATCGCCGTGCTGTGCCGCCCACTTATTTCCAGTGTCGCCATGCTGCCCGTTGATAAAGACGAACCACCCTTTATGCCGTTCTCCAGGCTTCGCGTCGAGGTGGCCGAAGGTTTCATAGATGACCGCTACGGCCCGCCCTGCGTTAATTTGCTCTCCGATTTCGCGCATCACTCCCCCTTACTGATGCCAGCGGCGTTGTTTAACGGCGGAGCCAGTTCATAATCGCACTCCCTTGTTTTACGCCCGCGACGAACAACCCTGATATCCACCTCTTTAGCTCGCTGCATGACGTATCCCCAGCGAATACTATCAACGCCTTCCGGCCATCCGTCCTCTGGGTCTACATCTCGGTTCCAGTCGATTTCATTTTGAGCGGCAGTTTTCGCTTCTTGTTCTGTGTCGTAGATTTCAAACCCAATTTCGTCACTGTACGCAAAGAACGATACCGGATCGGCGGACACCTGAGCCTCCAACTCATCAATGCGCTTGCTCATGCGGGCGCACTCTTCAAAGTTGCTAGTAGCTTTACGCTCCCATTCGTCTTTTTGAGCTGATAGCTCACGAATGCGCTTGCCCGCCCCTGAGTTTGCCGACTCAAGTTCCTCGATTCTGTCCTGCTGCTGGTTTATGTGGTCGTCCTGTGCAGCGTTTGCTCGTTGCAACCTCTCCAGTTCGTCAAAGAGCGTCGAAATGATATTGATTTCGTCGTTGTTAATTAGCGCATCAAACTCGCTGTTGGCCCGATCCCATGCTTCCATCGCTTCAACGCTTGTTGGATTTTGGCGGTGGGCTTTGAGGGTTGCGCGATAATTCTCCGCCGCCGAGCGCAGTTCCTGTATGTTGATATCCGTCATGGTCTATTCCTCGAAATTTTATGCGCTGGGGCGTAACATCTGGTTTTATCAGCGCTAATTCGCCATCCTGCATTTCTAGCCTGACGCATGCAGTCTGTGTGGTTTTTTCCGGCAAAATCTGCCTCGGCCTGCTGCCAACTTTCCGCTTTGCACGCATCACAGTCGCAATAAAAATCTGCGCTATACCCCTCAACAATCATTGTTGTCACCCTCAATTACGCACTGAATACCTGCCTGACGGCAGGCGGCTTGAATGGCTTCGATTACTTCGTCACGATAGCCTTGTTCCTCCCAGCTAACGGCTGTCGGCGGATTTAGCGTTATAGTCGGCGGGGCGACGTAGAGGGGTACGACACGATAATCTCCGCCGCCTTCGCATTGCATTTCATTCAGCTCATCGACAACGCATTCAAGCTCACCTGCGGAAGAGCACACGCAAAATTCATCCATGTAGGGGGTTCCGTCTGGGGCGGAAATTCCGTACATGAACACGCGGCCAGCCGCCTCCCGCCACTGCTGAAGCTCGCGGGACATGAGGGCCATAGCTAAAAATGCGTCCATTCCCCCGTCCGGCTCTGCAATCGGGAATTCGCGAACGATTTCTGTTAATTGCTCGTCAGTTAGTCTATTCATCGGATGCCCCACTAATTAAAAATTCGCAGTTGTTTCTATGCTCATCACAAGACCACAGGCGCTCGTCGTCACCGCGAAAACAATTAACCTGAATTTCAATTAGGTACTTTGCAACCACCCCGCACCGGCATTTTGCGCTGGTGTTTTTACTCCTCGGTATGATTTTTGAAACTCGCGGATATCGTTTATTACTCATCTGTTACTCTCCCGCCTGGCCTTTTTTGCCGTTCAGCTCTTCGATGATTTTCATGATGAAAGGAACCGTCCCGCACCTCGGCAGAATGTAATCAAGCCCGTCTATCGTTACGTGCTTTGATTTAGATAGTAGGCCCGCGAGTTGCTTTGCTTTCTTCGCGTCAAATTTCGGAGCTGCGGGTTTGGGTTTTATTAGACGGCTAAATTCATTGACCATTTAGTCACCGTTCCAGCGTCTATTTTCTGGATAGACGTCCTCTGGGTTAATTTTGCTTTGCCAGTCTTCATCGTTGCTCTTGATGACAACTGGCTTGATGTTCGATTTATGCGCTTCTACTCGTTTAGCCATTCGCTCTATCGATTCTTCGATATAGTCAAATTGACCGGGCAATTTCTCCCCAGCTTTCTGGGCATAGAAACACTTCGCGAATTCATCAGCGAATGCGCGAATATCTTCACGTTTAATCATGTTTTTGCCTTTGGCTGGGGAGGTAAGCGTCAGAAAGGGATATCGTCGTCAAAGTCCATTGGTGGGATATTTTCAGACGCATATTTTGATGGTGGTTCTTGTTGAGTTTTATTTTGCGCTGATTCGTTTGTGCTTTTTTCTATAAACCCAAGTCTGGCGTTTAATAACTCCAAAGTTACAAGTTGACCGCTTTTCCCTTCAAAGGTATTAATTTTGATGTTATCGCCAAAAACCTCAACAATGGCTCCAGCAGTTAGTACGGCGCGATAGTAGTCTGCCTGATTACCTTCCTTGGCAAAAACTACGGCTTGGTAGTTGGTGTATTTGTTTTCTTGAGACTTCCTGTCGTAATACCGGACCCCGCCACGAATGCCAAACCCAATAGATTCTCCAGCTGTGAACTCTCTTGCTGGGTGTTGTAATTTGATGGTGATAGAGTGTGCCATTATTCTGCGTTCTCCATTTCTGCTTTTCTGATGTCATAGACATCTTTCGCTTTTGCCTGAAATTCTGTTCCTCTTAGCGATTTCCATGCTTCTTCGAATGCAGATTTAAGCTCAACTAGTGATGTCGCTTTCTCAGCCTGTTCTGTAAATAGCTTTAAGGATTCTTCGTGCGGGTTCACTCCAGACTCAAGCCATTCAAGAAGGGCTTTACCCGTATCTTCATTCAGAATTACTGGATCTGCATTTGAGAATAATTTCGTCCGGTCTTTAGTGGCATTGGCATAATGGTTCTCGTGAGTAAGGTCAAGAACCGTGGTGAATTCGTACTCAACCCCATCGCGTTGCTCTGACTTCATTCCCAACTTTGCAACCTTTTTACGACCGTTTTCTTCCACTTGTGCAGTTTCTGTTTTACTGCGCATGGTTGCGATGATATGCATTGGAGAACGCAAAATTGCATCAAGGAATAGCCGGTGGCGAGGATTAATTTCACTCCATGCTGACCATGAATTACCTTTGAACTTCGTTTTTGCGATAGTATCAACAAGCTCAAGACAACCGCCGACACCGCCCCATTCATGGGTTATGCTGTCAATAATTAATGAGTCGTACCCAGCTTTTTCAGCTGTGTTAATCGCTTCAATAAATCGTTCTGGAGTGAATGGCGGTTCAAGTTCAAGAACGTCAAACTCACAAATATCAGAATAAAGCGATGCGCTGCCTTTCTCGGTGTCGATAACGGCAATCTTTCCGCCGATGCCTTTAGCCACCAGTAGAGCGCTATATGTTTTTCCTGAGCCACTTGGACCAGTAAGTGCCAGCCGTAGCTTGGCTTTCTTTCTCATAGCCTTTTCAAATTTCATCGTTATTTCCTTTGTTAAAATGGCTCTTTGCCGTCGGGGATAAAGTACTGGAGGCTCAGCCTAGCTATAGCTGCTTGATTTAGAGCTATAGCCGCTTCTCTGGCATAACCCGCAGCGCGGCACTCGCGAGACATCGCTATGTTGTAGCTATGCCATATCATGGTCGCTTTGCGGGTTTTTGGTATTCGCGGGTATTGATATCCCTTCATACAGCCTCCGCAGCGCTCAGCGCGATTATCAGGAACATCGTAAACAGCAGGGCGCTAACTACATCAGCCGCCCAACGAAGCGCCGCAGAAAAGCCGCGACGGTCGTTTTTGAATTCACGCGAATGCCCGCAGACAAAGGCGTGTATATCGTTTCCTCTAGGGACTATTCGCATGATTCCTCCGAATTTCAGATGTAAAAAACCACCGGTTGGTGGCTGTTAGTCGGCCTTAACTTCTGCTAGCCGCATTTTGATGATTGGTATCAGTGCTCTGTAGATTTCTCCATCTACACTATCGCCGTGTCGGCGATTAACCGCTTCAATGAACTCTTCAGTCGTTCCAGAAAAGCAGCCTCGGCGAACTAAGATTGAATTGTCTTTTTGCCGGAATGCAGTTAAAAATCCATTTTCTGAGCCGATTGGGCCGATAGTGATCCAATGCGCATTGCCGTACACCTGCGCATCGCCGGACACCCACGCATTGCCG
>NZ_AUUA01000008.1 GCF_000439085.1 Leminorella grimontii ATCC 33999 = DSM 5078
AGTGTATCGGGCTTTATGGGATATCTGAAAGGTAAAAGCAGCCTGATGCTTTATGAGCAGTTTGGAGATCTAAAGTTCAAATATCGCAATCGAGAGTTTTGGTGCCGAGGGTACTATGTAGATACGGTGGGGAAAAATACATCCCGAATACAAGAGTACATAAAGCATCAATTGAAAGAGGATAAAATGGGGGAACAGTTATCGATCCCATATCCAGGCAGCCCGTTTACGGGCCGTAAGTAACCCATAGATGCAAATGTCAGATCGCGATGCGCCTGTTAGGGCGCGGCTGGTAGGAGAGCCTTATAGGCGCATATGAAAAACCTCCGGCTATGCCGGAGGATATTTATTTGCCTGCGTTTTGGCGCAGCTCAAAAGTTTTTCAGCACGTCCGTAATATGCACGATGCCTACCGCGTTCCCGTCATCGTCGACCACGGGCAGGACGGTGACGGGCCTGGGATGGTGGCTTTCCATCAGGTAGATGGCCTCCGAGGCCAGCTTATCCCGACGTATGGTCAGCGGGCTGCGGGTCATTAGCTCATGTACCGGCAGGTAGAGAATTTGTACGTCCTGCGCTAGACGTCGGCGAACGTCGCCGTCGGTAATCAGCCCAACCAGCTTTCCCTGCTCGTCAATGACTGACGTTGCGCCTACGCCTTTTTCCGTCATGATAAACAGCGCGTGCTCGACGTTGTTTTCCTGCGATACGACCGGATTTCTTCCATCGCTGCGCATTACGTGCTCCACCTTTAGAAGCAGCCTGCGCCCCAGCGCGCCGCCGGGATGGTAAAGCGCAAAGTCGTCGGCGGTGAACTGGCGCGCCTGCATGAGAACTACCGCGATAGCGTCGCCCAGCGCCAGCGCGACGGTCGTGCTGCAGGTAGGGGCGAGATCCAGCGGGCAGGCCTCTTTTTCTACCGAAGCGTCTAGGGTAACGTCGGCGAGCTTGGCCAGCGTTGACCTTTCGTTACCGCACAGCGCGATGATTCTGGCGCCGATACGGCGTATGGCGGGAAGAAGATTTAGGATTTCCGGCGTTTCTCCGCTGTTGGAGATAGCGATGACGACGTCGTTTTTAGCGATCATGCCCAGATCGCCGTGGCTGCCTTCCGCCGGATGAAGATAGTAGGCGGGCGTGCCGGTGCTCATCAGCGTGGCGGCAATCTTATGGGCAATATAGCCCGGCTTGCCCATTCCGGTGACGATGAGCCGGCCCTTTGCCGACGTTATTATCTTAATTGCCTCGATAAACTCCGAGCCGACCTTCGTCGCCGCACGCTCAATGGCCTGCGATTCGCTGAGCAAAACGCGTTTGGCCTGCCCCAGATATTTCTCATGTTCTTCCATACGTTCTCCGTTAAATCGGTTTAACGGCCTGCAACATAGCGCCGTGCGCCAACGACTTCCATGCCTCCAAAGGAAAGTTAACAGGTATTACCGGATGAAGATTAAGAAATTAGACGCGCCTAACATCTGCGATTTTAATTTGTGAAAGTGTTAATAGATTCACAGATGAAAGTATTTGCCCCCCCATACTAGCCTCAATTTTTACGCGCGGTTTTCACGCGCGTTCTGAAGTGAGGAAAGCCCATGCCTGATGTACCAAGATACAAAAAAATCCTAAATATCCTAGATAACTACGACTCTTGCAGCATCAACGATCTGGCCAGGCTGCTGGCCGTGTCCCACATGAGCATCCGGCGCGATCTCAAGCAGCTGCAGGAGCGCGGGCTGGTTCAGCTGGCCTACGGCGGTCTGGTCAAGAAGCGCTTTTTGGACCATAGCCCCGGCTATGACGTCAAAGAGGGCCGCTGTTTTGAAAGCAAGAGAATCATTGGCCAGAGGGCCTGCGAGCTGTTACAGCCGGATATGGTGGTCTTCATGGACGGTGGAACGACGGTACGGGAGATGATCCCGTATATCCAGCTGCCGATCACCGTGATTACCCTGGATCTCTCCATCGCGATGGCGCTCAACAGCAAGCCCGAGGTCAAGCTTATCCTGTGTCCGGGAGAGGTCATACCCAGAAGCCGCGCCTGCTATAACTCGGAAACGGTTCGCTATCTGTCCGAGCGTATTACCGATATTGCCTTTATCGGCGCGGATGGCTATAGCGAAGAGTATGGCGCGCTAACCACCAGCCAAATCAAGGCCGACTGCAAGTGGATGGCTATCCGGCGCTCCGTACAGCCCGTTCTTCTCGTGGACGAAAGCAAGCTGAACATCCGTTGCCGCTACAAGATTGCCGACCTGTCTACGTTTCACCGCGTGATTACCGACGGGGCGCAGCCTGAGTTTTCTCAGTGCGCCGAGTTGGCTCATCGCCCATTAGAGAAAAAATCATAATAAAACCAAGGAGAATGCGATGAAAGTTGCGATTGTCGCGGACGATTTAACCGGTGCGAACGCTACCAGCGCCCTGTTAAGCAAGAAGGGGTTTACTACCATAACCTGTCTGGAGGCGTTTCATCAGTCTTTGAGCCATTTTGAGATTGTCTCTTTTTCTACCGACTCCCGATCTATTTCGCCCGAAGAGGCCTATAGCCGCGTCAGCGAGTGTATCGAACAGTTTAGAGCCCAGGCGCCCTTAATCAGTAAGCGTATCGACTCAACGCTGAGGGGAAATATGGGCGCCGAAGTGGATGCCGTATTGGATAACTATCCGGAGCTTATGGCCGTAGTTGTTCCGGTTTACCCCTCCAGCGGGCGGATTTGCGTCGGCGGTTCGCTGCTGGTTTCCGGCATTCCTTTGCAAAACACCATGATGAGAGACGACCCGAAGAACCCGATGACGGAGTCTTCCGTCCTTGAGCTGTTTCGCCAGCAGTCGCGCTACGAGCCTCATCACATCCCGCTGCGCGACGTTCTGGCAGGCGTTGACGCGCTGTCGGAGAAGATAGCGACGGTCTACCGACAGGGGGGACGAATTGCGATCTTTGACGCAACGACGGATCTGGACATCGCCGCTATCGCAAAAGCGGTTGAGAAAACCGGCCTGCCGGTGTTCTGCGTCGACCCAGGGCCTTTTACCGCGCAGCTTGCCCACCTGCGTTATTCCAGCGCTAACGTGAAGACCAATAAAGTGTTTATCGCCATTGGCAGCGTCTCAGCGCTCACCCAGCGGCAGATCGAGAAGCTTAAGTACGACCGCAACGTCTGGCTGGAGGTCGTCCCTCCGCGTCAGCTGATTGATATCTCAAAACATCCCGGTAAGGCGGGGCCGCTGGTTCAGATGCTGCTGCGTAAGTCTGAACGGTATGACGTCGTGGGCATCGATACGGTGGAAACGCCAGAGCACGTCTGCGAGCTGGGCGAACTGGCGCAGGAGTACGGCGTCGACAAGTCGGAGGTGAGCTGCTTGATAAACAAAGGGATAGCCGAAGTGACGTCTCAGGTTTTGCTCAACGAGAAGTCGATGTTTCGGGGAATTTACACCAGCGGCGGCGACGTGACGCTCGCCGTTACCAACCGCTTGGGCAGTAAGGGATTCATCCTGAAAGATGAAGTTGAGCCGCTGGCAGTTTATGGCCACCTGCTGGGAGACAGGTGCAACGGCCTGTCCATCGTGACGAAAGGCGGATTTGTCGGTAACGACAGTACGCTCGTGCACTGCGTCGACTATCTGAGCACCAAAATTTCCAGCGGCGTATACGCCACAGAGAAAGAATTATCTAACCAACCTCAGGAGCTTAAATGAACGTAAAACCGCTAATCGGCATACCTATGGGCGATCCCGCCGGCATCGGGCCGGAGATTGTCGTGAAAACCCTGGCCAGCAGGGAAGCGCATGAATATGGAAACATGGTCGTTATCGGCGACCGGCGCATACTGGAAGAGGCGGCGGCGTTTTCCAACGTCAATCTCGACGTTCGCGTGATTGACTCTCTTCGAGACGCCGAATTCCGGGAAGGCGTGTTAAACCTTCTCCAGCGTGGAGAACTGGACTATGCGTCGTTTAAACCCGGACTTATTCAAGGGCAGTGCGGTAAAGCCGCTTTTGAATATATTAAGACGGCCACCGAATTAACGATGGCCCATAAAATAGACGCGCTGGCGACAACGCCGATTAATAAAGAGTCCCTCAAAGCGGGAAATATTAACTACATCGGCCATACCGAAATATTGGCGGATCTGACCGGCACTCAAGATCCGCTGACGATGTTTCAGGTCAAAGAGCTGAGGGTGTTTTTCCTGACGCGCCACATGTCGCTGGTGCAGGCTATTGAATCCTTAACGCCGGAGCGGGTGTGTGACTACGCCATTCGCTGCACCGAAGCGCTGCACAAGCTGGGCCTTAAAAATCCCAGGCTATCGGTGGCGGGTATCAACCCGCACTGTGGGGAGCACGGCCTCTTTGGCTCTGAGGACGACGACGTTCTGGCGCCGGGCGTTGAAATGGCAAGAAAAGCGGGCGTCAACATTGTCGGGCCTAAGCCTGCGGACAGCGTTTTCCACTTTGCGCTGCTGGGCGCTTATGATGCGGTGCTCTCCCCTTATCACGACCAGGGGCATATCGCGACCAAGATGGTGGACTTCCACCGCACGATTTCTATTACCAACGGAATGCCGATTTTAAGAACCTCGGTCGACCACGGTACGGCGAATGACATTGCGGGTAAAGGCGTCGCCAACGCGGTGAGTCTGATTGAGGCCGTTCGCCTGGCCGCGCTGTACGCGCCTTATTTCAAAAAATAAGGCCCAAAGCGATGCCTTAAATAATAAACGCAGGCCGGAACGCCGACCGCGTTATTAAATAAAAATATCAACATCATTTATTCCCGGCGCTATGCGTCCGGACGACTGCACCCGTCGTTCGGCCATAGGCCGGTATAAATACAATAACGGGGACGAACTATGAGTGTTGGATTTGCGATGTCGATGCTGATACTCGCCATTATCATCGTGGTGGTGTTATGCGTTTATTTCAAAATACATGCCTTCGTTTCTTTAATGACGGCGTGCCTGTTTTTAGCATTAACAATGGAAATGCCCTTGGCGAAAATCGTCTCGGCGTTTGAGTCGGGGCTGGGAGGGACGCTTGGCTTTTTGGCTCCCATCCTGGCGCTGGGGGCGATACTCGGCAAGCTGATGGAGATATCGGGCGCCGCAGAGCGGCTGGCGAGAACCCTGATTAACTTCCTCGGCAAAACGCACGCCCACTGGGCGATGCTGGTTGTCGGCTATATTTGCGGTATTCCGGTGTTCTTCCAGGTGGGGATCATCCTGCTTATCGCCCTGATGTTCTCGGTGACGAAAGAGTCAAACCTGCCGGTGATTCAGGTTGCGCTGTCAATGATAATGGGGTTGCTCATCGTCCACTGCGTCATTCCGCCACATCCTGCGGCGATGGCGATTGCCGGGTCGCTCAATGCCGACGTGGGGAAAGTCATTTTCTACGGCCTGCTGGTGGGCATACCCGCCGCGGCGATTGCCGGGCCGATTTACGGTAAATATATCTCCAGGCGTTTCCCGGTGGAGGTAACCGGCGCCTACGCCAATGCCGAGTCGCGTCCGGATTCCGAGCTGCCTTCTTTCGGCAAGACGCTGTTTGTCATCCTGCTTCCGCTGCTGCTGATGATTGGCAAAACGCTGGTTGAACTGACGATCGATAAGGCCAATCCTCCCGCCTATATGGTTTACGTCGACTTTATCGGCACGCCGATGATTGCGCTGTTTATCTCAGCCGTTGTGGCTTATTTCGTGCTCGGCACGGGGCAAGGCTTTACGCTGAACCAACTGGGTAAGTTCAGCGAAAGCGCGATGGCGCCGATGGCGTCTATTCTTTTGGTTATCGGCGCCGCGGGCGCATTTAACAAAATCATTATCGACAGCGGCGTCGGCGAAGCGCTGAAGGAGGTGCTGACCAGCATTCAGATAAGCCCGCTCATCATGGCGTGGGTTATTGCTATCGTTATGCGCACCGCTCTGGGGAGCGCGACCGTCGCCATGATGGCTTCGGCGGGCTTTATCCTGCCGGTCCTCAGCGGCTATCCGTCTCTTGACCCGGCGCTGGTGGCTATCGCTATCGGCACCGGCGCTATCGGCGGTTCTCACGTCACCGACTCCGGCTTCTGGTTCGTGAAGGAGTGTTTGGGCATTTCGGTCGGGACGATGTACGCCACCTATACGGTGGCGACCTGCATCGCCTCCGTGCTCGGGCTTTTGGCTACGTTGGGGCTAGCGATGGTTGTTTAGACGACGTTTTTTTAGTAAATATTTCAACATTGTTTTTTTGTCTTGACGAGAAACCGTCCGTAACAAATCTAAAAGCGCCCGGTGAGTCTTCATCTGGTGCTTTTTGCCTTATGTGAGTATGATATTTTACTTAGCCAAGTCCGGCGTACGCCCGCGCGTATGGTAAGGATTGCTGGACCATAAAGCGGCGCTCTGAAGTCGGGCGCCAGAGTTTATTTTATTGACGGATCGTAATGACATGAGCACAGCAAAAAATCTTTTAGCTATTCCCGCACTCCCTATCGTTCAAAGCGCAGTAATGTCGCTGGCGCCAACGTTCAACGGCGGCCGCCATGACGGTCACATGAACGTGCTGTGCGAGCTGGTTCGCGGTGAAAAGACGCCGGAAGCGGTCGTAGAGTATCTGAAAGCTAACAAAATTGAAGCTACGGCGGATAACGAATTTGCGCTGTTTATCGGCGAACGCCGTCCTGAGCAGGATACCGCCGCTGCGGCCTATATCGCGACAACCGTACTGATTCAGCCTAACCTTGGCGAATTCCTTGAGCCGGTAAAAAAGAGCGGAAACAGCAAGCAGCCGGAATTCTCCGTCAATCAGGAAAAGCTGACGACCTCTCTGACCACCAAGCTTGCGATTGCGCTGGCCAACGCAGACATTTTTGCGCTGATCGCGCGCGAGCTGCCGAAAGGTTTGACCGTTGACGCCTACCGCGCCGAAGTTGTCCGCCTGTTCGGTAAGCTGGCTCCGGCCTATCTGGGCCGCGTACAGTCGCACTATCTGAAAGGGTTGAGCTTCAACCTGCTGCAAATGCAGAACAACCAGTTTACCTTCGTCAGCTCTACCGGTTATCTGTTCAACTTTGACGTACAGGGCCTGTCGCTGCAGCTGGGCGGCATTAACTGGTACGGCCGTGGCCAACTGCTGGGCAAAGACTATGAGGTGCAGGTTGACTACTTCAATGACGCAACGCTGGAACTGCTGAAGTAAATTCACCTTTTGGATTGTGAAAAGCCCCGCCGGAAACGCCGGGGCTTTTTTATGCCTCGGCGTTGGCCAGCATAAGCGTGATTTCCGACAGGCGAATAGCCTCTTTGGCTGCCTCCGGCAGGGCGCTGTCGGTAATGATGGTGTCGAACACTGAGATGGGCAGCGCCATATAGGTGGCGATTTTGCCGTACTTTGAGGTGTCGCACAGCAGGATGCAGCGGTGGCTGGCGTCGACGATGGCTCTTTTTACCGACACTTTGTTTTCGCTGGGGGTCGACAGCCCGCGCATGCTCCACGACGAGGCGGAGATAAACGCAATGTCGATAAGCAGGTTGCGCAGGGCGTGAGCGGCGGCCTCCCCGACGCAGGAGCGGTTTTCCCGACAGACCGTGCCGCCGGTGTGGATAAGCGCACAGCTGCCGAATTCGATTAAATAGCTGGCGATGACAAAGTCGTTGGTGACGACGGTCAAATCGCTGCGATCGCCTATCTCTTTGGCAAGCGCCAGCGTCGTGGTGCCTGCATCCAGATAAATACAGCTGTCGGCGGGGATGATTTCCGCCGCGAGCCTGCCGATGCTGGCCTTCTGCTGGCTAAACATCGTCTCTTTATCCATGTGCGAAGGCTCGCTGATAAGCCTTTCCTGCGCCTGAACGCCACCCGACACGGGGATAACGGTACCCTGCTGTTCAAGCTTATGAAGATCCCTTCTAATGGTCATATGAGAGACGCCAAAGCGCTCCGTCAACTCGGCGATGCTGACGACGCCGCGTTCGGCAACCAGTTCTAAAATCTGTTGATGTCGTTCTACGGGTATCACGATGATTTCGCTCCGAGTGGACTATACCCAAAATAATTCGAGTTGCATGAAGGCGGCAAGGGAGTGAATCCCCAGGAGCTTACATAAGTAAGTGACTGGGGTGAACGAGTGCAGCCAACGCACATGCAACTTGAAGTATGACGGGTATATATGGCGTTAATTTTTGTTATAAGTTATCACAGTGCCCCCTAGAGTGTGAAGCGCATTAACAAAACATAACTTGCTAAAATAAATAAAGAAAAAATAAATCCTATGATTTCTATGCAATTGTTGAAACCTATGATGATGTTAATATCTGTGAATTGGATCGCGATATTGTTTTTTCAATTCCCTATAATTAACACAAGAGAACAAAGATTAACTAATTTTAACATCACGCTTTGATATTGGAGATTGGTATGCAGAATAAAGACTATTCCGTTTGTATCGTAGGGCTGGGTTCAATGGGCATGGGTGCGGCGCAGTCCTGTATTCGCGCGGGGCTAACGACCTACGGCGCCGATATTAATCCGGTTGCGCTGGAGCAGCTTAAGCAGCAGGGCGCAAAAGAGACGGCGACCAGCGCTCAGGCGTTTGCCGATAAGCTGGACGCCGTGCTGTTGCTGGTCGTCAATGCCGTACAGGTGAAAAAGATCCTGTTTGGCGAGAGCGGTCTGGCTCAGCACCTGAAGGCCGGTACGCCGGTGATGGTTTCTTCTACCATTTCCGCTGCGGACGCCAAGGAAATTGAGAAAGGCCTGGCCGAATTCGGGTTAAACATGCTGGACGCGCCGGTTTCCGGCGGCGCAGTGAAGGCCGCTGCGGGTGAAATGACCGTGATGGCTTCCGGAGCCGAACAGACTTTCAGCCAGCTGGCTCCGGTGCTGGACGCCGTTGCGGGCAAGGTGTATCGCGTTGGTGAAGAGATTGGCCTGGGCGCAACGGTGAAAATCGTTCACCAGCTGCTGGCCGGGGTTCACATCGCTGCTGGCGCTGAGGCAATGGCGCTGGCCGCGCGGGCGGGCATTCCTCTGGACGTCATGTACGACGTGGTTACCAACGCCGCCGGCAACTCCTGGATGTTTGAAAACCGCATGCGTCACGTGGTCGACGGCGATTACTCGCCCAAGTCGGCGGTAGACATTTTTGTTAAGGACCTGGGGCTGGTGGCCGACACCGCCAAATCTCTGCACTTCCCGCTGCCTTTAGCCTCCACTGCGCTAAACATGTTTACCGAGGCCAGCAACGCCGGCTTTGGCAGAGAAGACGACAGTGCCGTTATCAAGATTTTCTCCGGCATCGAGCTGCCGAAGGGTAAGGAGAACGCATAATGTTGCTAGGCGTTATTGCAGACGACTTCACGGGAGCGACCGATATCGCCAGCTTCCTGGTGGAGAACGGCCTGTCCACCGTTCAGCTTAACGGCGTTCCCGCAGACGACGTAACCGTCGACACGCAGGCGGTGGTTATCAGCCTGAAGTCCCGCTCCTGCCCGGTTGAAGAGGCGGTGGAGCAATCGCTGGCCGCGTTGTCGTGGCTTAAGCGTCAGGGCTGCCGTCAGTTCTATTTCAAATACTGCTCAACCTTCGACAGTACGCCGAAGGGCAACATCGGGCCGGTAACGGACGCCCTGTTAAACGCGCTGGGCGAGACGCAGACGGTCATCTCTCCCGCACTGCCGGTTAACGGGCGTACGGTTTATCAAGGCTACCTGTTCGTGATGGGGCAGCTGTTGTCGGAGTCCGGCATGCGCAACCATCCGGTGACGCCGATGACGGACAGCAGCCTGCTGTGCCTGATGGAAGCGCAGGCTCAGGGCAAGTGCGGCCTGGTGACGGCGTCGGATCTCGACCTCGGCGCGCAGGCGGTGAAGCAAAAGCTGGCTGCGTTGGCGGAAGAAGGAAAGCGCTACGTGGTGCTGGACGCGCTGAGCGAACGGCACCTGCTGGTGCAGGGCGAGGCGGTCAAGTCGATGAAGCTTGTGACCGGCGGTTCCGGTCTGGCTATCGGCATCGCCAGGCAGTGGGCGGTGGTAGAAGAGGCTGGGCAGGGAGCGTCTAACGCCAAGCTCGCCGGTGCGCCGCAGGGCAAAAAGGCGGTGGTGCTGTCCGGTTCCTGTTCGACGATGACCAACCTTCAGGTTGAGCGCTATCGCCAGCAGGCGGCGTCAAAGGCGATTAACGTGGAGCGTTGCGTCGCGTCGGATTCGGAGCGAGCGACTTACGCTGCGGAGCTGGCCCGCTGGGTTGAAGAGAATGCTGACGGCAAGCTTGCGCCGATGCTTTACGCTACGGCACAGCCGGAAACGCTGAAGCTTATCCAGCAGAAGTACGGCGCGCAGGCGTCAAGCCATGCGGTTGAGCATCTGTTTTCCGACGTCGTCTCCCTGCTTCACAAGGCTGGCTTTAGCCGCTTTATCGTTGCGGGCGGAGAAACGTCAGGGGTTGTTACCCAATCTTTAAACATTCACGGTTTTCACATTGGCCCCTGCATTTCCCCCGGCGTGCCTTGGGTGCGGGCGACGGAGCAGCCCGTCTCTCTGGCGCTGAAGTCCGGTAACTTCGGAGATGAAAACTTCTTTGCCAGAGCACAGCTGGAGTTTCCCGTATGAGTGAAAAGACGTTAATTCAAGCAGAGCTTGAGGCGCGCGAAGCCATGGTCCGCCTGGGCGCCTCTTTGTTCCAACGCGGCTACGCGACGGGCTCTGCCGGCAACCTTTCCATGCTGCTGCCCGACGACACGCTGCTGGCGACGCCGACCGGCTCCTGTCTGGGGGAGCTTAACGCCGACCGGCTCTCCAAGGTGGGGCTGGACGGAACGTTGATTTCAGGCGATAAGCCGTCAAAAGAGGTCAGCTTTCACCTGTCCTTATATCTCAACAATCCGGAGTGTAAGGCGGTCGTCCACCTGCACAGCACCTATTTGACGGCGCTGTCCTGCTTGGAAGATCTCAATATGGAAAACGCCATCCGCCCGTTTACCCCCTACGTGGTGATGAGAATGGGGAAAGTCCCGGTGGTGCCTTACTACCGTCCTGGCGATCGGCGGATTGGCGAAGATCTCGCCAAGCTGGCTAACGGCAACCGGGCCTTTCTGTTAGCCAACCACGGCGCGGTTACGCTGGGGCGCTCCCTGCGCGACGCCTCGGATAACTATGAAGAGCTGGAAGAGACGGCAAAGCTGATATTTACGCTGGGCGATCGTCGCATCCGCTATTTGTCTGAAGAACAACTTGCCGAATTACGGAGATAAACCATGCCGAAGTTTGCTGCCAATTTATCAATGATGTTTAACGAACTGCCGTTTCTGGACAGGTTTGAAGCGGCGGCCAAGGCCGGCTTCAAGGCGGTCGAGTTTCTGTTTCCCTATGAATACCCGGCGGAGCAGCTTGCCGAAAAGCTGAAGCAGAATGGGCTTAAGCAGGTGCTGTTCAATACCGCGCCCGGCAACGTCGCCGCAGGCGAGTGGGGGCTTACCGCGCTGCCCGGCCGCGAGCGCGAGGCGCGTGAAGATATTGACCGCGCGCTGGAATACGCCATTGCGCTCGGCTGCCCTAACGTACACGTGATGGCGGGCGTAGTGCCCGAAGGCGTAGACCGCCTGGCCTGCCGCCAAACGTTTATTGAAAACGTTCGCTACGCGGCGGACCGCTTTGCGCCGCACGGCATAAACGTGCTGATTGAAGCGCTTAGCCCGCCGATTAAGCCTAACTATTTGTTCAGCAGCCAGCATCAGGCGCTGGCGCTAATTGAGGAAATAAATAAGCCCAACGCTTTCGTTCAGCTGGACTTTTTCCACGCCCAACTGGTTGACGGCAACGTAACGGATATTATTCAGTCGATGGCCCGCCGCTACGGGCATATTCAGATCGCTTCAGTGCCGGAGCGCCACGAGCCGGACAGCGGAGAGCTGGACTACGGCTGGATTTTCAACAAATTGGATGAAGTTGGCTATCAGGGCTGGGTAGGCTGTGAATACAAGCCGCGCGGCGAAACGACGGCGGGGCTTGGCTGGGTGAAGCCTTATTTATAGTACTGATTTTTATATTGAGATGTAGCACTGAAATAAAGTTCGTAAAGTCCGTATAGAAACGAATTTATAAAAAAAAGAAACCCACCGCGTCGATGTAAAAATCGATGCGGTACCCTACTTTTACCTATTAAAGGGTCTAACCATGTCGACAATTGCACTGTTAACGATAGCGGCCTTGGGCGTGCTCTTGCTCCTGCTGCTAGTGATTAAAGCGAAAGTTCAACCGTTTGTAGCGCTGCTGATGGTCAGCCTGTTCGTTGCGCTGGCCAGCGGCATTCCTACCGGCGAAGTCATGAAGGTCATGACCGCGGGCATGGGTGGCGTTCTTGGCTCGATTACCATCATTATCGGCCTGGGCGCGATGCTTGGTCGAATGATCGAACACTCCGGCGGCGCTGAATCACTGGCCAGCTATTTCAGCAAAAAATTAGGGCCAAAGCGTACCGTCGCCGCGCTGACTATCGCGGCCTTTATTCTCGGGATCCCGGTATTCTTTGACGTTGGCTTTATCATTCTGGCGCCGATTATTTACGGTTTCGCCAAGGTAGCCAAGGTTTCTCCGCTGAAGTTTGGCCTGCCGATGGCCGGCGTCATGCTGACGGTGCACGTTGCGCTGCCGCCGCATCCGGGGCCGGTCGCCGCCGCGGGGCTCTTGAGCGCCGACGTGGGCTGGCTCACAATTATCGGGCTGCTGATTTCTATTCCGGTCGGCGTTATCGGCTACTTTGTCGCCCAGCGCCTTAACCGTAAAAACTATGCGATGTCGGTCGAAGTGCTGGAGCAGCTTCAGCTGGCGGCTCCGGAACCTGCGCCGGAAAACAGCGCGCCGATTACCGATCGCATGAATCCTCCGGGGGCGTTTTTAATCTCTGCGCTTATCATCATTCCTATCGCCATTATTATGATGGGTACCGTGTCCGCTACGGTGATGCCGGCCGGTTCGCCGATAAGAGACTTCTTCACGCTGGTCGGCTCTCCGGGCTTGGCGCTGATGATTGCGCTGGTGCTGGCGTTCTACTTCCTGGCGGTTCGCCGCGGCTGGAGCATGCAGCATGCCAGCGACGTCATGGGCGGCGCGCTGCCGACGGCGGCGGTGGTTATCATGGTGACCGGTGCGGGCGGCGTGTTTGGTAAAGTGCTGGTGGAGTCCGGCGTGGGCAAGGCGCTGGCCGACGTGCTGATGACCATCGGGCTGCCGCTGATTCCTGCCGCGTTCATCATCTCTCTGGCGCTGCGTGCGTCGCAGGGCTCGGCGACGGTAGCTATTCTGACCACCGGCGGTCTGCTGTCAGAGGCGGTGGTGGGACTAAACCATATTCAACTGGTGCTGGTCACGCTGTCCATGTGCTTCGGCGGCTTGGGTCTGTCGCACATTAACGACTCCGGTTTCTGGATCGTCACCAAGTACCTGGGGCTTTCCGTCGCAGACGGCCTGAAGACCTGGACGGTGTTGACGACGGTGCTGGGGGTGAGCGGGTTTGCGTTTACCTGGCTGCTGTGGCTGGTGGTGTAGGGTTGAGGTTGGACCATAGCTACCCGCATCGCGGGTAGCTATGGTTGCATTATGCTTTCCAGAGTTCATACATCAGAGGCTGGTTGACGGACTTCCAGAGGCTGATAATTTCACCCCATCAAGGCGCGGATTTCTTCGGACCTGCGCGCTAAAGTTAGTACCGGAAAAGCCACCTTCAGGGTGGCTTTTCTCGTTTGGAGGGACGACCCCTTTTTCCTTAAAGCGAACTAAGCGCTCTCCTTCATCACCTTTTCCGCCTCTTTACGCTGCCATATTTCTGGTGTATAAGACCGCCAATTATCGTTCAATATAAAAGGAATTAAGTTATGAGCGAACCCTCATCGTTCTTTCTGCATGTACATATCACAGAGGAAAACCTGGAACAGTATTTTGCCTCTCCTGCAAAAGATGTTGCTGATTATACGGACTGGACTGCATGGTTTAGTGAAAAGAAAAGAATGTATGGCGATCCAGTGAAAATGCTTAATGAGCTGAAGGGGTGTAACGCGGGAAGCAGCCGGGATAATATTTATGCGGAACACATCAATTACGATAAAGAAAAGCAGATCCTCACTATGGATCATATCTTCTTAGGTGAGAATTTTGGTATCTATATGCCATTAACGACCTGTCTGCGAGGTCTGGAGAGCTATATTACCCCTGCGACGCAAAATAACTTTTTGGTCATCTACCCATACTGGTGGGGAGGTGGGGCACAAGGGCTATCACCGGAGACGAGTATTTATCTGGAGTTTGCTGACGGCCACAGTCACCTTCTGTCAAAAACCCGCGAAGAAAATATCGCCATTGCCCAAGCATTTTTTGACGAGTACGGGGAAGAGTTGGCAAGGGAACTATATGATAAACAGGGATATATTTAAACTTTCGTATACCCGATAGCTGTAGTGTTTATTTGAGACTTTATCAGCAATCTTAACCACCCGCGATGCGGGTGGCTATGTTTTTGGGGACGAACTCTTCCCCTTCTTCACAACTCGCTAAGCACCCCCTCCTTCATCACCTTCACCGCCTCTTTCACCTGCTTAAGCTGGGTACGCAGCTCGTGTACTTCATCGTTATCGGGAATGAGCACAATGCAGTCGTCGGCAATCTTGACCGTCACGCCGACTCCGGTGTCGAAGCCGGCCTCTCTGAGCCATTTCCCGCCTAGGTTTATGGCGGGCGTGCTGGTATCGCCCTGATTGGGGACGTAGCCGACGGTGTAGCGGCGCTGGGTTTTAGCGGGTTTCTCGGATGAGGGGTGAGTCTGGGTAGGGATCGTAGCCATAGGGGCAGCCTCCAACAAGTCGTCAATTATACCGCCATCGGAAATGCTAATTTCACGGGTGGCGGAACCGGACGGAGTTAGCATTACCGGCCTTGTTGGACACCGGCGCGTCTTGCGACGCCACCGTCCGGCTCGCCATAGGAGTGTAGCCGTGTGCACGACATAAGAAAAGCGCAGATGCGCCGCTATGTCGCCAACAAGAGAATTTCAGGATGCTAAGCCCGGCGCCTGAATTTGCAGGCGCGGGCAAAAGATACCGCTATCGATAACGGGCGGCAAGCGATTTTATTAAGGGAAACAAGGCGTAATGCCAATATTGGAATACGCCTCGCAAAATTCGATAAGATGGTTGAGATACTAGCTCATGGCGCCCGAAATAGATTCCAACCAACGGTCAATTAAATCGCTTCTTTTAATACATATATAAAGAAGCCCGCTATTCTAATGTCGTCTATCGCCATCTTTTATCCGGGGCAGCAATATCGTCATTGAGATCTTTGATGCGGTTTTTTTATTATAGTTTGTGCAAAACGACTCACAGTTTAAAATATCATGAGGATAGTTAATTATAATAAAAAATAAAGCAGTGCGTTGACACCATCATCTTTTATTATTTAACACATCACAACTTTTCTGATAACCACCATCGCAGGATGTCTTAAACAATTCTAACGCCTTCTCTCTGGATTTAGTTATTCCCTGACCATTTTCGTACATTATGCCTAATTGATACATAGCGGCTAACTGATAATCGTTCCCCAAATAGTATTTAGCTCTATTCGACAATGTAGTAGAAAGTATTTCATAAAATTGAAATGCTTTTTTATAGTCCTGTTTAAGATAGGGTTCCACCCCATGATAGTAATAATAGGCAATTTGATGAATAGCTCTAAAGTGACGCTGTTCAGCTGCCTTTTGTAAATACTTTAGTGCCTTTTCAGTATTCGGTTCATCACGATATGTGTAATATTCATACAAAGAGTAGGCGGCGTCACTGTTGCCCTGATTATAAGCCTGAATGAAATAGTCACGGCCTTTTTCAGGATCTGATCTTAACCCGTACCCGCCTCTATAATAAATATAACCGATTTCATACTGCGCAGAGGCGCTCCCTTGTTTAGCCGCTTTTTCAAGGTAGTAAATTTTCTGATTGAGGTCGGATTTAAGCACTTCGTCGTCAGTATACATCCGACTCAGCTTATATGAAGCGTCAGCATTCCCACTATTAGACTGCTGCTCTAACTGTTTTTTATTTTCATTGCGAAATTTATGAAAACCCTCAGCGGCTTTTTTTAAATCCTGATCCGTTGCATGTTTATCATCATACATTTTACCTAAATTCAGCAATGCCTTATATTCACCTTGTAGTGCTGCTTGTAAGAACAAATTTCTGGCAAAATCTATATTTCGTGTTTGCACCCCCTTATTGGAATAATATAGTACGCCCAACCCATTCTGAGCCTGAGGGTTTCCTTTCTCAGATGCCTGCTCCCACAATTTCTTTGCCATATGATAATCTTGTGGTACACCTTCACCTGTGTAGTACATTTTCCCCAGATTATATTGTGATTGTATATCCCCCTGTTTAGCTGCCTGTTGGCAAACTGGTACATTCACCTGGCATTTGTCGTAAGATACATAACTCTCCCAACTTGTCTGTGCATTAACCAGAGGACTTATTAAAATCACGCCAAATAACGCCAGCTTTAACTGAAATCCTTTTTCTATACTATCCACCTGTATCCCCCTATATTGAGTAACACTGACAAAAGACTCAACCCACTCTTTCTCGCCATAAAACTATAAGGGACTCACTTCATTGACTACACAGCGAAACCCATAGCCAATCTTCGCCCCCTTTTTATCTCCATTTATATCGCCACTCCAGCGCAAAATAACCGGATTATTCCAGTAGGCTTTGCCACCAGACCCTCTTAACACCTTTTTATCGCCTTTTTCCGGGCCGGTGGGGTTCTTCTCCGACGAAGATTGATAATAGTCCGAAGCGTACCAGTCGTTGACCCAGTCAAAACCATTTCCCATCATGTCATATAATCCAAGGGGGTTAGGCGGATAGCTGCCTACAGGTTCAATGCTTCCTGCAAAACTTGCGTTTTCACCCTCCTCATCCTCATGCCAGATGTTATCTTTGTTCGCCATAATAAAAAACTGTCCACGGCTGCGCGCCGCATACTCCCACTGCGCCTCGGTTGGTAAGTCAACTTTCCGGCCACTTACTTTACCCACCCACAGGCAATAGTCCTTTGCTTCCTGCCAGAGAACCGCTGCGGGGTAGGAATCACCAGCAAACTTAGAAAAGGAGTCGCTCTCATTGTATGATTTAAATCTTGTATAGGCTTTTGATTTTGGTTTCCCCTGAATGTCCAGATAACGGTTATACTGCTTCCACGTTACTCGGTATTTGGACATACTAAAACTGTCAAGCGTCACCTTATGCAGCGGCTTATCATCCTGCTCAAAGCTGAAAGGTAAATGTTCCCCCATAGTCGGGCCAAAATCCCCCATCATAAAACTGCCGCCCGCCACAAACACCATATCGGCCAACTGTTCGTTTGCCAGTGTTATTTCTTCCTGTTTATCATCACAGCCGAACAACACTAAAGCCGCCATACCGGATAACAGGGTCTTACCGATATCAGACAATAACTTTGTCATGCGTACATTCCTTTAACTGCATTGTGCTGCTGACAGACCTGCGCCTTGTATATTTGAATAGCCGACCTGGCCTGCTGCGCCAGTATTCTCGCATCCTTTTTATCAATACCCGCGTCGCACAAGCTTTCTTCAATCTCGTCCCTGTCCGTAAACATCCCTTTTCTCCATGAGTCGATCGGTGTTACACAACAATAAAGCGCCGGGAAGCGTCAATGACAATCTTCCCGGCGCTTTTACTCAAAACCCTGCCGTTAATTCACTACGTTCTGCGGGTTCCCCGCCATATAGCGCTTAAGGTTTTCCACCGTGATCGCCATCAGGCGCAGGCGCGCTTCTTTCGGCGCCCAGGCGATGTGGGGCGTGAGTACGCAGTTTTTGGCCGTCAGCAGCGGGTTGCTGGCCGCAGGCGGCTCGGTGGACAGCACGTCAAGCGCCGCGCCGCCGACTTTGCCGCTGTTGAGCGCGTCGGCCAGGTCCTGTTCGACGATAAGCGCGCCGCGCGCGGTGTTGAGCAGCAGCACGCCGTCCTTCATTTTCGCAATCGTCGCGCGGTTAATCATGCCGGTATTTTCCGCCGTCAGCGGGCAGTGCAGGCTAATCACGTCGGACTCGGCCAGAAGCTCCTCCAACTGCACGACGCGAAGGCCGGGGCGCTCGTGCTTCTTGTTTTGGCTCGGCGTATAGACCAGGATTTCCATACCCAGCGCGGTCGCGACGGCGGCGAAGGCCGAACCGATTTGGCCGTAGCCGATAAGGCCCAGCGTTTTGCCCTGCAGCTCGATGAGCGGCGAGCGCCAGTAGCAGAAGTCAATGCTGCTGCTCCAGCCGCCGGCGCGTACGTCGTTGCTGTGGTCGCCCACGTGGTGGCAAAGCTCCAGCAGCAGCGCCAGGCTCAGCTGGGCAACCGAGATGGTGCTGTAGCTCGGCACGTTGCAGACGATAACGCCTTTTTCGCGCGCCGCCTTAACATCGACGATGTTATAGCCGGTAGCCAGCACGCCGATAAACTTGAGTGAAGGGCAGGCGGAAAGCGTTTGGGCGCTGATGGGCGTTTTGTTGGTCAGTACGATTTCTGCGTCGCCGATGCGTTCAACGATAAGGTCCTGCGGGGTGCGGTCGTAAACCGTGAGGTCGCCAAGCTGCTTAAGGTCGTTCCAGGAAATGTCGCCGGGGTTAAGCGTATACCCGTCCAATACCACAATTTTCATCGTTCACCTGAGAGTCCAGAGGGTTAAACGTTACTGCCGCGCCCGGTACAGGCGCGCGGCGATACGAATGCCCGCCGTGAGCGGGCTAGGCTGAGCCTAGTTCAGGCGCGATGTCGGCAATCAGCTCAAACGAGCGCAGGCGCGCCTGATGGTCAAAAATCTGTCCGTTAATCATAATCTCATCAACGCCGGTTTCTTGCAGCAGATTTTGCAATCCGTCGCGAACGTCCTCTTTATCGCCGACGATAGACAGGCTTAGCGTGTGGTTGACGCTGTAAAGCTCGTGCTTAGCAAGCTCCTTGGTCACGTCGTCTACCGGAGGCGGCAGCGGCCCCGGCTTACCGCGGATCATGTTGGCGAAGTGCAGCTGAACGGAGCTGAAAAGCCGCTCTGCCTGCAGATGGTTATCTGCGGCGATAACGTTGAGGCAAACCATGGCATAGGGCTTGGACAGCGCCGCCGAGGGGACGAACTCCCGGCGATAGACCTCCAGCGCCTGCATCAGCAGATCCGGCGTGAAGTGAGCGGCGTAGGCGAAGGGAAGGCCCATTTTTGCCGCCAGCTGCGCGCTGTAAAGGCTGGAGCCGAGCAGCCAAAGCGGCACTTTTAGCCCCTGGCCGGGAATGGCCTTAATGGGCTTGGCAGGGTTTTCATCATCAAAATAGCCCTGTAGCTCGTGCACGTTGGCCTGATAGTTTCTGGCGCTGTCGTGTTCGTCGCGCCGAAGCGCCAGCGCGGTTTCCTGATTGGTGCCCGGCGCACGGCCAAGCCCGAGGTCAATGCGGTTGGGGTAGAGCGTCGCCAGCGTGCCGAACTGTTCGGCGATAGTCAGCGGCGCGTGGTTGGGCAGCATGATGCCGCCCGCGCCGACGCGCATTTTTTCCGTTACGCCCGCGATGTAGCCTATCAGCACCGCCGTTGCCGAACTGGCGATGCCCTCCATGCTGTGGTGTTCCGCCAGCCAGTAGCGATGATAGCCGAGCCGCTCGGCCAGAATGGCCAGTTCACGAGAGTGAGCGAAGGACTGGGAAACGGAGCCGCCCTGAATAATCGGTGAGAGATCGAGGACTGAAAGAGGTATGCGGGAAGTCTGCGTCATACTAGATGTCTCCAATATCGCTGAGGGCCTGTTAAAACGGGCCCCAAGTCTCGGATTATGCCCCGCGCTTCCCGCCGTTTGCTATTTTACTTCACGGCCAGAGGGTTACTGGGCATTCGCCGCCGGTTTCTCGCCAGCCTGGTGTCGGCTGTCGTACTTACGAATAAATTCAACAATGGCCTGTTCCAGCGTCGCGCGATTGGTTCTCGCAGAGTCTATCTTAACGTAGGCGGCGCGCTCTTCGGGGACGAACGCCGCTTCGTTAACGCCGGTAAACGCTTTGAGAACGGCTGCCGACAGCCCTGCGCCGATGGCCGCCTCCGGCACGTTAATGCGCAGGCTGCTGACGTAAGGCGGCTGCTTCATAGTGGTGCTTAACAAAAACCACAGCCCGCACAGGACGACCGAGCCCAAAAACACCGCGCTGACGCCGTTTAGGCCAAACAGCCAACCGCCGATGCCGCCGCCTATCGCCACGCCGATAAACTGGCTGGTGGAGTAAACGCCCATTGCCGTTCCTTTGTAGCCGGCGGGGGCCTCTTTACTGATAAGCGAGGGCAGAATGGCTTCCATCGTGTTGAAGGCAATAAAGAATAGCTGTACGCCCGCAAACAGAAGCCACAAGCGTTGGTCGCTGGAAAAAAGTATAGCTTCAGAAATAAAAAGCAGTGCGACGCAGGTTAAAAATACCTGCTTCATTTTACGCTTTTTTTCCGCAACTATGATGAAGGGCACAACGGCGACAAACGAAACCAGCATGGTCACCAGATAAAGCTTCCAGTGGTCCGCCGGCATGAAGCCCGCATGCTCCATCGCCACGGGCAGGGCAAGGAAGGTGGTCATCAGAATAGCGTGCAGGCAGAGTATGCCGACGTTAAGCTTGAGTAGCCGCTCGTTGCGCAATACTTTGATAAAGCTGCCTTTAACCATGCCCGATTCGCGGTTCAGCACGTGTTCGCTGGTACTGGGAATAACGAACAGCGTTAGCGCGATGGCTAAGAGGCTAAGAACGGTAATGGCGAAAAACAGCGCGTTAAGGCCAAAGGCGTGCGTCACGACAGGGCCCAGCACCATAGCGATGGCGAAGGTGATGCCAAAGCTTACGCCGATAAACGCCATGGCCTTGGTGCGGTGCTGTTCGCGGGTGAGGTCCGACAGCAGCGCCATGACCGCGGCGGCGATAGCGCCCGAACCCTGAAGCGCTCGGCCCAGGATAATGCCCCAAATCGAGTCGCTCATCGCGGCGATAAGGCTGCCGCAGGCGAAAATCAGCAGGCCGCCAACGATAAGCGGCTTACGCCCCACACGGTCCGACAGCAGGCCAAACGGGATTTGAAACACCGCCTGCGTGAGGCCGTAGATGCCGATAGCAATGCCGATAAGCTGCTCGGTTGCTCCCGCCAGCGACATGCCGTAGGTGGTTAACACCGGCAGTACCATAAACATGCCCAGCATGCGCAAAGAGAATACCAAACCCAGCCCCGCCGTCGCGCGGCGTTCCTGTGGCGTCATGCGGTTATCGTTCATAGTGCCTCAAGCGGTGTGTCTGAATGGATTCGTCATACAACTCGAATATTTAGGGTATAGCATAATCGTAAGCGTGGGTTAATGCGCGGTTTTCTTTATCAACAAAGGGGTTATGCGCGTACGCCGCGCGGTTAACGCGGCGTACGGGAGAGACAAAGCTTAAGACCTGACCAGCGCCAGCAGCGTTTCCGGTGAAACGGTTTGGGTGTAGTCGACCGACATCATGACGCTCAGAGCGGTTATCGTCACGATGGAGAAGATAAACACCTTTTTCGCCCAAACGCGGTTGTCGTTGGTCTTATAGCCGGTCAGCGCCATGACCAGCCAGCAAAGGCCGACGGTGGCGGCGACGGCCAGATAGCCGTAGCCCGCATAGCCGCTAATGGCCAACATCAGCGTCGCGGCGATAAAGCCGATGATATAAAACGTGATGTGGTTTTTAGTCACCGAGATGCCGCGCTTGACCGGAAGAACCGGAATGTTCGCCGCCAGATAGTCCTTGTAGCGGAAAATCGCGATGGCGTAAGAGTGCGGCATTTGCCACAGGCTGAAGATAACCAGCAGCAGCATGGCGCCGGTGTCAAACTGGCCGCTGACGGCGCAGTAGCCGATAACCGGCGGCGCAGCGCCGGAAAGGCTGCCGATCAGCGTGCCGTAAACCGACTTACGCTTCATATAGAGGCTGTAAACGCCGACGTAAACCACAAACCCGAGCAGGGCGAAACCGACCGCCACTGTGTTTGTGAAAACGTAGAGCAGCGCGAAGCCCAGAACGCCCAGCGCGGTAGCGTAGCTGAGCGTGACAGTAGGGGAAATCAAACCCTGAACCAACACGCGGTTCTTGGTCCTTTCCATCAGGCAGTCAATATCGCGGTCAATGTAGTTATTGAACACACAGCCGGACGCCACGACGAGCGAGACGCCGACCACGGTGGCGAACATCAGGAAAGCGTCGACGTTCCCCTGGGCGGCCAGGAGAAAGCCGCCGATGACGGACACCATGTTGCCAAAGATGATGCCAGGTTTGGTGACCAGCAGATATTTCTTCATCATAGATACCGCGCTTAGTGAGCCATCATGTTGACGTTAAGGTTGTACATAATCCACAGCGAACCCACGACGACGATGGCGATGATAAGTCCAGTAAAAACCAGAGCGACGAAGTTCCAGCCGCCCTCTGACTTTGTGTTCATATGCAAGAAATAAACCAGATGCACCACTATCTGTACGACGGCAAACAGTGAGATGGCGACAACCAGCGTCTTCGGTTCCGCCGCACCCGTCATCACCATCCAAAACGGAATGGCGGTCAGAATGACGGACAGAACGAAGCCTATCAGATACGATTTTACGGAGCCGTGGCTGGCGCCGGAAACGTCAGTATGTTTCATTTAGATAGCCCCCATCAGATAAACCACGGTGAACACGCAGATCCAGATTACGTCGAGGAAGTGCCAGAACAGGCTCAGGCACATCAGGCGCGCGCTGTTTTTCGGCGTCAGTCCCTTTTTGGCCACCTGAATAATCATAACCGCCATCCAGATTAGGCCCAGCGTCACGTGCAGCCCGTGAGTGCCGACCAGCGTAAAGAAGCCGGATAGGAAGGCGCTGGCGCTGGGGCCGTAGCCTTCGCTAATCAGAAGGTGGAACTCGTTGAGCTCCATGACGATGAAGCCGAAGCCGAACAGGAAGGTGACGATAAGCCAGCCGATGACCTGGCTCTTTACCCCCTTGTTCATCGCGATAACCGCCATGCCGTAGGTGAAGCTACTGAGCAGCAGCAGCGCCGTTTCGCCAAGCACGTAGGGCAGCTCGAAAATCTCTTTGCCGGACGGGCCGTCGGCCACGCCGGTCACCAGCACCGCATAGGTGGCGAACACGCAGGCAAAGAGAATGCAGTCGCTCATCAGGTAGATCCAAAAACCGAAGACGGTTTTGGCGCCGCTGTCGTGGTGTTCATGCTCGTGCTCGTGAGCATGCGCGTTTGGCGCGATTAGCGTATCAGTTACCATGATTCACCCCGGCTTTGCTCAGTTGTTCAAAACGCTGCTGTTCGATTTTTTCTATTTCATCTACCGGCACGTAGTAGTCGGTATTGTCGTTAAAGGTGTAGGCGATGTAGGTTACCGCCATGCCAATAAGGCCCACGATAGCCATCCACCAGATTTCCCACACCATCGCGAAGCCGAAGACCACGCTGAAGGCGGCGATAATCACGCCGACGCCGGTGTTTCTCGGCATGTGGATTGGCTCATACTTGGCCGGGCGCGCGTAGGCGATGCCCTTTTCCTTTTGGTCTGCGAAGGCGTCGATGCCGTTAATGTGCGGCAGGTGGGCGAAGTTATAGAACGGCGCCGGAGAAGAGGTTGCCCACTCCAGCGTGCGGCCGCCCCATGGGTCGCCGGTGACGTCCAGATTTTTCTTGCGGTCCTTGATGCTGACCAAAAGCTGTAGGATTTGGCAGGCGATGCCCAGTGCAATCAGCACGGCGCCGAACGCGGCTACCAGCAGCAGGGTTGTCCATTCAGGCTGCAGGCTGTAGTTCAGGCGACGGGTCATGCCCATAAAGCCCAGCGCGTACAGCGGCATGAAGGCGACGAAGAAGCCGATAATCCAGAACCAGAAGGCGTACTTGCCCAGGCGCTCGTTAAGCTTGAAGCCGAAGGCCTTTGGGAACCAGTAGTTGAAGCCCGCCAGGCAGCCGAACACCACGCCGCCGATAATCACGTTGTGGAAGTGGGCAATCAGGAACAGGCTGTTGTGCAGCACGTAGTTGGCGCCCGGCACGGCCAGCAGCACGCCGGTCATCCCGCCGACGGTGAAGGTTACCAGGAAGCCCAGCGTCCACAGGATCGGCGTAGAGAACTGAATGCGCCCCTGATACATGGTGAACAGCCAGTTGAAAATCTTCACTCCGGTCGGGATGGAGATAATCATAGTGGCTATGCCGAAGAAGGCGTTGACGTTCGCCCCGGCGCCCATGGTGAAGAAGTGGTGCAGCCAGACGATAAAGGACAGCAGGGTGATAACTACCGTCGCCCACACCAGCGAGGTGTAGCCGAACAGCCGCTTTTTGCTGAAGGTCGCCACCACTTCGGAGAAGATGCCAAAGCAGGGCAGGATCAGAATGTACACTTCAGGGTGGCCCCATGCCCAGATGAGGTTGACGTACATCATCTGGTTGCCGCCGAGGTCGTTGGTGAAGAAGTGGAAGTCCAGATAGCGGTCGAGCGTCAGCATCGCGACGGTCGCCGTCAGGATGGGGAACGCGGCGATGATAAGCACGTTGGCGCACAGGGCGGTCCAGGTGAATACCGGCATGTCCATCATCTTCATGCCCGGCGCGCGCATCTTCAGGATGGTCGCGAAGAAGTTCACCCCGGTGAGCAGCGTACCGACCCCGGATATCTGTAGGCTCCATATCCAGTAGTCGACCCCCACGCCGGGGTTATATACCTTACCCGACAGCGGCGGATAGGCCAGCCAGCCGGTTTGGGCGAATTCGCCGACGCCGAGAGAAATGTTGATAAGCACCACGCCCGCCACGAACAGCCAGAAGCTCAGCGAGTTGAGGAACGGGAAGGCCACGTCGCGCGCGCCGATTTGCAGCGGCACCACGATGTTCATCAGGCCGATGACGAACGGCATCGCCATAAAGAAGATCATGATGACGCCGTGCGCGGTAAAGATTTGGTCGTAGTGGTGCGGCGGCAGGAAGCCTTCGCCCGAGGTGGCGGCGGCGACGGCTAGCTGGGTGCGCATCATGATGGCGTCGGCAAAGCCGCGCAGCAGCATCACCATGGCGACCAGGATGTACATGACGCCGATCTTTTTATGGTCGACGCTGGTCAGCCATTCGGTCCATAGCCACTTCCATTTTCCGAAATAGGTCAGCAGCGCCAGCACGGCGATGCCGCCCACGATAATCATGCCGACGGCGCCCATAATAATCGGCTCATGATAAGGAATGGCGTCTAGGGTTAATTTTCCTAACATGGTTTATTCCTCGGCTCCAGAGTGATGTGCGTGCTTGCTCTTGTCCATATCCATATATTGATTAATGATGTCCAGATACAGGCCGGGCTTAACGGTAGAGAAGTATTCAACCGGATTGTTTTCGCTCGGCTTGGCGAGCTTGCCGTAGTCGGCCCACTGTAGCTGATTGGGCGACTGTTTGACTTTTTCCACCCACTTGTTGAAGTCTTCTTCCGAGGTCACCAGCGCGTTGAACTTCATGCCGGAGAAGCCTTTGCCGCTGTAGTTGGCCGACATGCCGGGATAAACGCCTTTTTCATTGGCGATGAGGTGCACGACGTTTTGCATGCCGGCCATCGCGTAAATCTGGCTGCCGAGCCTTGGAATAAAGAACGAGTTCATCACCGTGTCGGAGGTTATCTTGAACTTGACCGGCACGTTTTCGGGGAAAGAGAGTTCGTTAACGGTAGCGATGCCCAGATCCGGATAGATGAACAGCCACTTCCAGTCCATAGAAACCGCTTCAATGGTGATCGTCTTGGCGTCGCTCTCGATAGGCGTTCTTGGATCGAGCGCATGAGTGCTTTTCCACGTCAGCGTGCCGAGGATCAGAATGATGATGCAGGGAATGCCCCAAACCACCAGCTCTATCTTGTTCGAGTGGGCCCAGTTAGGCGTGTATTTAGCGCTTTGATTGGATTCGCGGTATTTCCATGCGAAGAGAAAAGTCATAAAGATAGCGGGGATAACGACTATCAGCATCAGCAGAATTGCCGTGACGATCAGGGACTTTTGCTCCATGCCGATCTGCCCCTTGGGGTTCATCAGGGCCATATCGCAGCCGCTGAGGAGTAATCCCGTTAATCCGACTATCAACACTTTAGAAAGCGTCGTGCATTGTTTTAGTCTCATCGGTCGACCTCGTGACAAAGGACTCAAGTGCTTTGTTATATCCAGGGCTTTTGGGAATAGCCCGATTGTGAGCTGATTTTATTTAAAAGTTACAAAAATGTAAATAATATTAATTTATTGTCATCAAAAGATGATTTTTAAGTTAACCCAAATTCAGGGGAATAACGGTGCTTAATCGATTGATATAAGAAGAATAGACTGGTTTTTAAATTTTGGGCGGCGAATTGCAGTCATAAATCGCTAAATCAGTCAGATAGGGATATTGGTTAAAATGACATAAATCGCTAAAGGAGGGCGTTTTGGTGTGATATTCAGCGACTAAACCGGGATATTTAGCGGTTAACGCAGCAATAACCCACTATCCCGGCGTAAGGTAGGGATTATTGCTGTAATCGATTATTTCTATGAGGGTTGTTGAACTTCGGCCCGGTCTATTCTTCTGGCGACCATCATCGACAGCATCATGACGATCCCTGGTAGCCATACCCACACGAGCTCTGACTTGATGACGGCGATGCCGCTTGGTTCCAGATATTTTGCCAAGCTAAACGGCGCCACCTTGATGACCTGAACGGGCGCAAAAAAACGTTCCTGCGACCACGGCCACAGCCAGCCGACGCCCATGCCGCCGGTGGTCAACGAATCCAGCGCGCTGTGCGACAGTAAGGACAGCGTGAGAAAACACCATATTCTCCAGTATCCAACCTTAAACCACCGCTTGAGCGCCAGGGCCAGCGTCGGCAGCGCAAAGGCGAACAGCAGTGAATGAGTAAATCCCCGGTGGCCAAAGGCGTTGGCGTAGGCAACGCCGAACTTAAAGGAGAGCACGTCAAGGTCGGGAATGACGGCAAAGGCGACACCGGCCAGCAGTAAAGAGGGGGGAATCGCTCTTTTCCCCAGCCCAAGGCCGATACATAGGGGAACGGCGGCGTGCGTGACAACGGTTGGCATGGCTAACGTCCTGTTATGAAATCTATTGTCTATTTTTTAATGCTATCCGCGTCGTGTGAAGCGCGCATGAAGTAAGAGGGAGAACCTTAGCGCTCGCTTTTTCGTGCGGATTTACAACGAGAGGAGAGATTCTGTGCTCGCTTAGTGGAATAATAGCCGCAGTTTACCGGCGAGAAGATGAAGCCTTGCCGGCGTTTCTTTGGAGATGCGTCATGAGAAAGTTGTCCAGAACGGTGGCCGTTGCGCTGTTCCCCTGCCTGTTTGGCCTGTCTTTATTTTCGACCAGTACCTATGCGAAGTACGATCCCGCCAGGGATTATCAGGAAGTTCCTTCTATCGTTAAGCAGTTTCCCGCGCCCAGCCTCGATCTGGGAACGCCGGCCTTTGCCGCGGATAAAAGGGACTTCACCAGCCAGGACGAACTGACCGCGTTTATCGCCGGCTTGAGCAAGACCTCTCTCAATCTGCGCGTGACCACTATCGGCAAATCGCAGAAGGGCAAAGATATCCCGATGCTGGTTTTCTCCCAGACGCAGGACGTTTCCGCTCAGCAGCTGATAAAGAACGGTAAGCCGACGGTGCTTATCGTAGCGATGCAGCACGGGGATGAACCCGCTTCCGGCGAGGGCGCGTTGGCTTACGCCAAGAGCCTTGCACAGGGAAAAGAGGGCGACGTGCTCTCGTGGGTTAACGTGCTGATTGTGCCAAGGGCTAACCCGGACGGGGCCGACGCGTTTACCGAAACGTTGGCCAATGGGGTAGACCTGAATAAGGATCACCTTGCGTTAAGCTCGCCGGAAAGCCGGGCGCTGGCCTCGGTGATGAACGAATATCAGCCGGACGTCGTGCTGGACAGCCGTGAATACCAGCCGGCGGGCCGCTGGTTGGAAAAGTTTGGCGCGCTTGCGCGCTATGACTCGATGATTCAGTACGCCACCGCGCCCAACCTGTCGACCAAGGTGACGACGCTGAGTGAACGCACTTTCCGCCAGAGCCTGATTAACACGTTGGAGTCGAACGGGCTGAGCCACAGCGGCTACTTGACTCTTGACGGTGAAGGCGCCGACAAGGGGCTCGTCAACATGGGCAGCATCGACGCCAATACCTTTCGCAGTGCGGCCGGCTTACGTAACGCCGTTTCGCTCTCTTTCGCGACGCGCGGCGTTGGGCTTGGAAAGGCGCATTTTGCTCGCCGGGTTTACACCCAGTATTTATCCATACAAAGCCTGGTGAAGGCGGCGGCGAAGAATCATGACGACGTTATTGCGCAGCGCCGCGGCGTTCGCGAGGAGATTAACGCTCAGGCCGGGCAGGGCGCGATCGTCGTGCGGGGGAAGTCGCTGCCAAGCCCGATGACGCTGTCGATGATGGATGCTAAAACGGCGGACAACGTCAAGGTCAACGTTCAGGTGGAGTCGGCGTTGGACGTCATGCCGGTGCTTACCCGCCCACGACCTTACGCCTATCTGCTGCCGCCCTCTGAGAAAGCGTCGGTCGCCCGACTGAAGGCGCTGGGCGTTGACGTTTACCAGGTCAGCGAAAAGCAGACGATTAAGGCGCAGCAGTATGCGCTGGTTCCGTTAAGCAAGTCGGCGCAGACGATAAAAGCGCCGGAAGCGGCTCGCCGTCTGTTAAGCCATCTGGAGAGCGTGTCGCTGGAGCTTGCGCCGGGGTACTACTACGTGCCGCTAAACCAGCCGCTGGCCAACCTGGTAGTGACGCTGCTGGAGCCGGACGCGCCCGACAGCATGTTGGCGAGTGGCGTGATGAAAACGCCGGCTTCGCCAAAGGCGCAAAAGGGGAAAAAGGCCAAGGCGAGCGCCGCTAAAGAGGCTTCTAAAGATGATTCGCTGCGGCTGCCGCTTTATCGCGTGCATGAGAGGCCGGATATCGCCAGCGTGGCGATGTGAAGTTCGGCCATTGACCGAGTAGAGTAGATGAATATTTATCAAGGACGAGCGGGGCTGGCCGCACTAATCCTGCTGGCGGCGCAGTGCTTCTTCAGCGCATCGGCAGCGGACGACATGATGGCGCCGCTGTTTGACTGTTCGGCTTCACAATTAAGCATGGTCTCCGGCAGCAATCAGGCGCTTATGGCGGCGGAAGGCGTGTCGGAGAAAGACCTGCGCATTGAGGCCGAAGAGCAGGGCGGTAAAATCGCGCTCCACCTCTATGACCGGCGGAAAACGCAAACGCCGGAAACGCCGGGCGCGGGGGACTTGGGCTGGGTGACTTACGATCCGCAGAATAACTCGTTAACGGACGTCAACGACAGCCCGCTGACGTTTAACCAGGAAGCGGGAAAGCGCTATCAGCAGTGCCTTCAGCGGGCGAAAAAATGCCAGTCATTGTTTAGTCGTCTAAAGCTTGACGCCATTATGGTTGAATCTCCCCGCTGGGTCGTGAAAGGGAAATCTCGCGCCGGGTTTTATTCCGCACCGGTAGAACAATGTCGCAGCGAGTCCGTTTTCGTTATTCCCGGCGATATCGTTCAGGTGGTGGGATTGGGCGTGCGCGATGAGGCTTCGCAGCGTCTTTTAGACAAAGAAGCGGGAGATGAGCAAAGCGGCTATCTGCTGGTTCAGTTTAGAGACGTGATGGGCTGGGTGCGCGCTGACAGGCTGGATTCGGTGGATGATATTTGCGATGACGCCCTTCGACAGGCCAACGTCAGCACCTGGCCGGAAAGTAACTTCAGCCCCCGCCGGGTAGCGAATCACCGCCAGCGGCTATATTTTTACGATGCGCCGAACGGCGTTTGCGCGCGTGAAGATAAAACGTTCATCGTTGACGGCGACAGCGTGCAGGCGCTGAGCGAAAAGTCGTTCGCAGGCTTTACGTTTGTACGCTACGTCCATCCGGTGACGCACGAGGTTACCGAAGGCTGGGTTTTGGCCAGCGGCCTTAAATAAAATCGCCGCCGCGATAGGCCTATCGCGGCGGCGTGCGGTTAAGCCTATTCCGTCACCAGCTCCAGCCCCGCCACGCGCAGCCAGTAGCCGTTGCAGTCAGCCTGCCCTTTAAGCGCCAGCGGCGCTTCGCCGCGCTCGTTGCGGCGGAAGTCGTCAAGCAGCGTCAGGGTATCGAGCCCCATCGGCGACAGGCGAACTACGTCGACCAGCCCTTCCATATCCTTCAGGTTGTTGCCGAGGTTGTAGCAGTAGCCGCTCTGCGTCTGGATGCCGTTAAGTACGAACACGCGCTGCTCTTCCTGAGAAATCACCTCCCTGCCGTTGGGATAGTTGATGCAGCAGGTTTCGCATTCGTCCTTGGCGCGGTTTTCCGAACGGGCGGTAAAGCAGCGGGCGGAGTAGGCCAGCGGCAGGTTGCCGTAGCTGAAGACCTCAACTTCAAAGCGATTGCGGATATCCAGCGCTTCGCATTGGATCAGCAGATTGGCCAGCCAGTCGCGGGAAAGCTCGACCGGCATGCACCAGCGCGTCATGCCCTGCTTTAACAGCAGGCGCAGCGCGTAGGCGTTATAGCAGTTAAGCGCGGGGCCGGCGACGAAGGGCAGGTTGTTTTCAGCGGCCATGTTGACCGCCGCGAAGTCGTTGGCTTCAATCAAAAAGTCGCCGTTTTCAACGTAGCGCTTAAGCTCGGTCAGCTCCGACGGCGCCTGAATGAGCGTCAGCGTGGACAGCACGATTTGCTTGCCCGACTGCGCAAGCGCTTTCGCCAGCGCCAGCCAGTCGGCTACTTTCATCTCACGGCGCTTGCTGCACACCGTTTCGCCCAGATAAATCACGTCGGCGCTGCTCTCCATCGCCGCGCGATAGAAGGCTTCGGTGTCGGTTTTAGGCCAATAGTACAGCAGCGGGCCCAGTGCGTATTTCATCTCTTTCTCCTGCTACTGCCATTGACGATGGTAAGCGCCGAGGGTAGTCTGCGTACCCTCCGAGACGGCGCCCAGCGCGTCTCTCCAGGCCGGCTCAACGGTAAACGCCTGCGGGTTGGCCAGGCAGCGGTCAATCGCCTGTCGCCATACCTTCGCGACCTGACTGACGTAGGCCGGGCTGCGCTGGCGGCCCTCGATTTTCACCGAGGCGATGTTGGCGGCTAAAAGCTCTGGCAAAAGCTCAAGGGTATTGAGACTGGTGGGCTCTTCCAGCGGGTGATAAAGCTCGCCGTCAACCCGGTAGCGGCCTTTGCACAGCGTCGGATAGCCGGCGTTTTCGCCGTCCTGATAGCGGTCAATCAGCACGTCGTTAAGGCGCGACTCCAGCCCCTGCGGCGTCTGTTGCCAGCGCACGAAGCGGGCGGGCGAGCAGGCGCCGACGGTGTTGGGCGACTCGCCGGTCAGGTAGGAGGAAAGGTAGCAGCGTCCTTCCGACATAATGCACAGGCTGCCGAAGGCGAATACCTCCAGTGGAACCGGGCTCACGCGGGCAAGCTGCTTGACCTGATGCATCGAGAGCACGCGAGGCAGCACCACGCGGGCGACGTCAAAGTTGCGGTGGTAGAAACGAATGGCTTCTTCATTAGTGGTCGACGCCTGCACCGAAACGTGGCGCTCAAGCTGCGGGTGGCGCAGGCTTGCGTATTCCAGCATGGCGATGTCCGCCAGAATAAGCGCGTCCGCGCCGATGTCCGCGGCCTGATCGACCGCCCGTTGCCAGCGGGAAAAGCCGTCCGGGTGGGCGAAGGTGTTGATCGCCACGTGCAGCTTGCGCCCGCGCCGGTGAACGTAGTCCACCGCTTCGGCAAGCTTGCTGTCGGTAAAGTTAAGGCCCGCAAAGTGGCGGGCGTTGGTGTCGTCTTTAAAACCGATGTACACCGCGTCGGCGCCGTTATCTACGGCCGCCTTCAGCGCCGGCAGGTTACCGGCAGGGCAAAGCAGTTCCATCAAGAGTTCCTGAAAAATCATCACATAAAACGATTGGTGCCGATTGTAGTTAACCTTTTGATAACGAATTTTGATTTGAGGCAGCTATTTGTAGATTGGGATAATCTATCTGGCTTATGCGTTCGAGGTATCTGCCAGATTTATCGTTTGGTTACTGCGGTACGGCGTATGCTATGACGACAAAATCGTTGTCTACCGTATCTGGGGGGATAGCCACTAACAGCTTCATGTTGAATACGATGCGTGGTTTGTTCGCGTATAGTCTTAAAGAGCATAAGCCGTCAGTCAATATGTCCCGTTCAGACATGGCAATATTGATGACGGCTTAACCCGCTCTCAGGTTAGTTAATGTCGCGTGGGCTTAGGGGTAGCCCGGCCAGGCAGTTCTGCATCCGAGAGTTTCAACGTTAGCCAGGCATAGCGGCATCGCTTCCAGAAAGTATCTCCGTGTAGATGAGCAAGACAATCCCACACGACGTCACTGTCTGGATAGAGCGTTTTGGCAAAATGATACCAGCGCGCGCTTTGTTTCATATTAAACAGCTTTTTGTCCTGCTTGTTGCCATACAGCCGCGACAGCGTAACCATCGCTTCCATCGAGCCTTTGTCAGCTTCCTCATGCAACATATCCAGTCGTGCGTGCGCCAACGTGTAATCCTTCACCTCAAAAATATTGAGCAGGTATAACCGCCAGGCGCCTTCACGCCCGAGTTGGTGCGCCTGATACAGGTAATCGAGCATCTTTTTTTCATCGGCAAAGCGCTTGGGCTGAGAGGTTTCCTCCCGAATTAACCATTTGTAACACATGGCTATTCTGACATAAATATGTCCCAGGTCGTCTTCGTACTGTGTGTATTCGCCATTACTCACCAGCGGATATGCGATGCTGTCACGCAGGCTTATTTGTTTACGCAAGATTTCCGCCGCTCGCTGGTAATAGTCCAACGCGGTGGCGGGTTCATACGGCAACAAACTGTTATCGTCGCTGCTTTCGTGTTCCTGGCCCAACCATTTCATTGCGCCGGGAATATTTCTCTGCGCGCCAAGCTCCGCTAGCGGCACACAGTGTTCCGTGAGCTTGAGCCAGTGCAACGAGCGAATAGTCCAGTTCCAGGTGGGGCTACACTCGATACTATTAACGCTCTCTTTGTCCAACCACGCTTTAGCCCGTTTCTCGTTTTTCTCAAAGCCGAACAGCCCGGCGTACTGAAAATAGCCGCGATAGATTTCCACGCCTGAATATAACGTCTGCTGCGAGTTCTGACAGATAAAATTATAAATCCAGTTCGTGTCGGGAAAATCACGCAGTGCAAACGCCACTGCTCGATAGGTAAAATAGTTATTCAGCTTTCTCTTTTCCATGACGGCTAGCTGAATGCAGCGCCACAGCGCGTCTTCGTTTTCCAGATCGTCATAGCAGTTCATGAGCCACCCCAGCGCATTATGGCGAGCCTCTCGGCTGCGTGCGTGCAGGGCTATTTCTCTGGCTTTGGCAATGACGCGTTCCTGCTCTTCGGAGGAATCGATTTCCTTGATGCGCAGATCGCGGTAGTCATCCCACCAGATAAGTAGCTCCAGATGCTCCCGTTCCTCCGGCGACAGATGCGCGCAAACGGACGAGGCCAGAAACTCGCGGATCTCTTCATGCGAGCCTCTCCAGCGCGGCATTCGAAACGGTATGTATTCATCCAGCGCGTAAAACGCCGTGGGGAAAATACGCTGGCAGACGGAGAGCCAGTATTTCTGCCCGGCATCGCCTTTGCAAGCCGGTAGCCAGGAAGGACGAGGCAGAGAAGGGCAAATCGCGTTGTCGAACGACAACCCGGAATGCGCCATCAGCGCGTCCGTTTCTTGCGGTGAAGACTGACGATAGCGGGCAAGCTCTTGCATTATCGGCTGTCCTGTCACTTCTTCACCCTGCAAGAACGCAACCAGCCACGTCGGTTGACCAAAAACTTTTGAGTTGGTGCTGGTCAGCGCGGCGGCCATCCATTGGCGCGGCTCGCAGTGAATGGCATTAAGGGCGGCAATCACCATTTGTTCATTACAGGCCGCCGCGCAGATCCACATCGCATGGGTGGTTTCTCTTGCCCAGCCGTAGCTGCGATATAGCCATGCGTAATTGTTCCAGTATTGCGCCTCGGCAAGCCAGGCGTGAGTGGAGTACGGACGCGCGCGCTGCCAGTTTTTAATAAGCGCCAGACCGTCTGGTCCAGCTTTAACAGGAGCGCCCATATCATAGAAATCGGTCATGTTCGTCCACCAGGAGCGGAAATAGCGCTTTTCCGCTTCGCGGCAGGTGATGCTTTCAGCCAGCGCCTGGTTGTAGAGCGCATCCAGTTCGTCATAGCGCTCATCGCGTAGAAAGCCGACGATGTCGGCAATAAACCATTCGCGCTGCGGGCCGTTTTCCGTCATTTTGTTATTGCACATAGCCTGCATGGCCGTATGTAGGCGAGCATCCTGTTCCATAAACCGTCCTGTTAATGGGGGGCGAAAATGTTAAATTCATTCTACGGCGTATTTTGCCAGTTTTCGGTGCAATACCTGGAGGTATAACTGGCCGCTGAGGTAATTAGGGAAATCTTAGAAAAATGGTTGATGAGCCATTGTTTAATGGTTCCACCGTCGTTATGCAGCCAGCTGTACTGAGGGGCAGCCTTTTTTATGTCCGGCGTATTGATGATATTTCTAGAGTTGTCGCCATCACGAGAGAGATTATTTCCCATAACGTTCCGTGTCCAATGTTAATAGTTATACTATTCCACCCTGACCTACTGGAGTGTGCCGGAAAATATAACAAAAAATTCCGAGGCTTGATATTTTGTATTAAGTCGAGGGCAGTAATTTCTATGGAGACATGACCAGGTGAAATTCAAAATGAAAATAATAGATTATTTTGAGCTAAGCGATGGCCGAACCGTTTTTTTGGGATATATATCGGAAAATGAGGGAATGATTAGCGACTGCCGCTGCGATCTGCTCAGAAATGGCCTTTACGTGCAGCCGCTCCACGTTATGAGAGAAATGCTGATAAAAAAGTATGAAATAAACGACTATAGAGCGATTGAAGTCACTGGCCCTGTGCCATTCACGCATGAATGCGTAAAAAATGAGGTTTGGGAAATTTCTTATAACTCAAAATCCTTTAGCTAATTACCTCATTATTATCTGTAAGTGGGGGCATTGATGGCTGGGAATATTTTGGCGATATTCACTATTTCTAATGACATGCCTTTTCCTAAAGAAATGGGAATAAAGAGCAGCTATTCGCCACACCATAAGTTTAAAAATGTCGAGTATTTGGTTAGCGGCCGGCACCAGTATGAAGATGATGAGATCCATTACCCTGGGGAAGATCTTTATTGTCACAATCACTTTTGCCAGCTGGGAGTACATGAAAATGAGCTTGAACGTGGGAGATGAGTTTGAAGTGAGAGAAACGGGTCGCATTGTCGGCTATGGTAAGGTAGTGACAATTTTTTGAGCTACCCACACGATTTTCCCCTGCGTTGTGGCACAATAGCACCAATCGTTTTTTGCAGGAGTAAGCCCGTGTTAGCACAGTTAAGAGCACGTCTGGTCCGTCAGGGGCCGTCCTTCCTTCGTTTACCCATCAGGCTGACGCCGTTTGCGTTACAAAAGCAGGTGTTGCAGCAGCTCCTGAGCTGGCAGTTCAAGCAGGCGCTGGCGGAAGGGGAGCTGGACTTTCTGGAAGGCCGCTGGCTGAAGGTCGAAGTGCGGGATCTGGAGCTGCGTTGGTTCGTTACCGTGCGCGGCGGGGCGCTGCTGGTGAGCGAGAATCAGCAGGAAGACGTCAGCTTTAGCGGTGAAGCCAACGACTTAATCCTGATCGCCGCTCGCAAGCAGGATCCGGATACGCTGTTTTTCCAACGCCGCCTGGTGATTGAGGGCGATACGGAGCTGGGGCTTTACGTTAAAAACCTGATGGATTCTATCGATCTGGACAGCATGCCCGCGCCTTTGCGCATTGGCCTGCTGCAGCTTGCCGACTTCGTTGAGGCCGGCCTGAAAGAGGGCGGCGAAGCGGCTTCGCACGCGCCCGCATCATGCTGATCCGCGTCGAGATCCCCGTCGATGCAGCCGGCATTTCTCGGCTGCTTGAGGCATCCTTTCCCGGCGGCGAAGAGGCCGAGCTGGTGCATAGCCTTCGGGAAGACGGCCTGATTACGCTGGGCGTGGTCGCGACCGACGATGAGGGCGGCGTAATTGGCTACGCGGCGTTTAGCCCGGTGATGGTAAACGGCGAAGAGCTACAGTGGGTCGGACTGGGGCCGCTGGCGGTAGCGGAAGGCTATCGTAAGCAGGGGATCGGCAAGCAGCTGGTGTATGAAGGGTTGGATTCGCTCAACGAGTTTGGCTATGCGGCCGTCGTGGCGCTGGGCGATCCTGGCTACTACGGCGGACTGGGGTTTAAAAACGCCGCCGCCGCAGGGCTATACTGCAAGTGGCCTGGAACCGAAGCGGCGTTCCAGGTATATCCGCTGGCGGACGACGCGCTGTCGAGTGCGTCCGGGCTGGTGGCCTACTCTACGCCGTTCGATCGCTTTTAATTCAGGCGCGAACTACGCGACACACCCTAATAGGCGAGAAAGTTCAGAAAGCGAAGGCTGGTCTTGCACCAGCCTCTCTTTTTGCCTGCGATTAAGCTGCTTGATGCGGTATTCCAGCCGAAGCGCCAGCGAATGTTCGCCGATGAGGCACCGATAAACCAGCCTGAGTTCCCCCGCTCCCCGCAGCGCCTTAGCGCCTTTGCCGCACTGGTGCTGCTTAAATCGCCGCTCGACGTCCACGGTGATGCCGGTATACAGCCTGCCGTCGTCTGTTTCTATGATGTACAGATGCCAAACGGCCGCTAGAGCGGCCGGAGAGTCGTTTTCCACTCGGTGATTCCGTAAAGTTGCGCTGGCCGCTATGTTATCAGCTTTCTGACCAAAAGCGGTTGTGATAACGTGATGACCCTTCTCTCTTTTCTTCCTTGACGTTGAGGCCCCGTGAACGAAAACAGCGAACAGGCCCTGAAGGCCATCTGCCGCTATTTGAGCAAACAGCACGTCGTGACGCTGTGCGTTACTGAAGACGACGGCTTTCCCTGGTGCGCCAGCTGCTTTTATGCGTTTGACGCGGAATCGATGTCGCTGCTTTTAATGACGGAAGCGACGACTCGTCACGGGCGGGCGGCGCTGAATGATGAAAGAACGGCGGGAGCGATAACTGCGCAAACGCGCAACGTGCTTTTGATTCAGGGAATTCAGTACCGTGGGCGGCTGACGTTATTAGAAGGAGAAGAGGCCCAGCGGGCGCGAGCGCTCTATCTTAAGCGCTTCCCCATTGCCAGAATGGCGTCGGCGCCGCTTTGGCGGCTGAGCCTCGACGAAGTAAAAATGACCGACAACCGCGCGGGGTTTGGCGCCAAGCGGCTGTGGCGGCGCGCGCCGCAAGCGTCCGGGCCCGTTAGTGCGGAGTAGCGAAAAAGCGCTCGACGGCGTCGTCGTCCCACTGGTGTCCTTCTTTAGACCACTCGCCAAAAGCGTCGGGAAAGCCGGTTCGGCAGTAGCCGCGCTGGCTTTCAAAGTTGAACGCGCCGTGCGGATAGCCGTTAATTAGCAGAACGCACTTGCGGCCGTCTTCCGACCAGCCAATCTGTACGTCGGACGGCTTATCGCCGTCGGTAACGTCTTCAACGTTATAGATGTGTACGGCGTCCTGAATAGGATTCCCTTCAATCGAGTGGTCTAGCGCGTAGAAATAGCCGGTCTGGCCGTCGTCTTCAAAAACGGCGGCGAAAGCGCCTTCGGGGGCCTCGCTTTCTACCACCAGCTCGTTGCCGACGATAAGCTCATCCTGTGCGGTGACGTAAATCGCCATGTTTCCTCCTGAATTATGGGGTTTTCATATAGCCTAGCGCAGCCTGTGAACCACCTGATTGCTGCTGCCGCGCCACAGCAGGGCCGGGTCGGCCAGCTCTTTAACGAACTTGCCGTCAATCAGCACGTTAATGAGATCCACGACCTCCATTTGCTCCGGCGTTAATTCATCCAGCTTATATCCGGTCCAGACCCAGATATCCTTTCCTTCACACTCGCGCTTCACGCGCTGCACCAGCTTGAGTACGTCCGGCACGTTTTGCGGATGGAGAGGGTCGCCGCCGGACAGGGTTAGCCCCTGGCGCGGGATGCGGGCGTCGTTAAGGTCGGCAATGATTTTATCTTCCATTTCCGACGTAAAAAGCACGCCGGAATTGAGACGCCAGGTGCTTTGGTTGTAGCAGCCGGGGCACTGGTGGACGCAGCCGGAAACGAACAGCGTACAGCGGGTGCCGGGGCCGTTGACGACGTCGACGGGATAATACTGGTGGATATTCATAGCGGGTTCGATTGGTCGTGTAGCGTTTAAAGATACCGAAAGCCGCATCAAGCGGCTTTCGGTCAGCGGCAAAAGGGGATTAACCCAGCTGCCCTGCGCCCAGGTGTTTCACCCGACGCTTCACTTCTTCCTGCTTGCCGGCGTTAAACGGCCTGGCGTCCGGGCTGCCTAAGTAGCCGCACACGCGGCGAGTAACGGACACCTTCGACGAGTCGTGGTTGCCGCACTTCGGACAGGTAAAGCCCTTGCTGGTGCATTCGAACTCGCCGGAGAAGCCGCACTCGTAACATTCGTCAATCGGCGTATTGGTGCCATAGTACGGAACGCGGGTGTAGCTGTAGTCCCAAACGTCTTCCAGCGCCTTCACGTTGTGCTGAAGGTTCGGATATTCTCCGTAGCAGATGAAGCCGCCGTTAGCGAGCGGAGGATACGGCGCTTCAAAGTCCAGCTTGTCGTAAGGGTTAACCTTTTTCTCCACGTCCAAGTGGAAGCTGTTGGTGTAATAGCCCTTGTCGGTCACGTCTTCGATGACGCCGAACTCGGCGGTGTCCAGACGGCAGAAGCGGTTACACAGGTTCTCGCTCGGCGTGCTGTACAGGCTAAAGCCGTAGCCGGTCTCTTTCTTCCACTCTTCGACTGCGACCTTCAGGCGCTGAACGATTTCGACGCCTTTTTCACGCAGCGTTTGGTTGTCGTAAGGATGTTCCTTATTGCCAAACAGCGCGTTGATGGTTTCATGGATGCCGATATAGCCCAGAGAGATAGAGGCGCGACCGTTTTTAAAGATTTCCGCCACGTTGTCGTCAGGCTTTAAGCGAACGCCGCAGGCGCCTTCCATATAAAGGATGGGCGCGACGCGAGCCTTCACGCCTTCCAAACGGGCGATGCGGGTCATCAGCGCCTTCTTGGCAAGCGCCAGGCGCTGCTCAAGGATCTGCCAGAAGCGGGCTTCGTCACCGCGCGCTTCGATAGCGATGCGCGGCAGGTTCAGGCTGATGACGCCGAGGTTGTTGCGGCCGTCGTGAATCTGTTCGCCGTTTTCTTCATAGACGCCGAGGAAGCTGCGGCAGCCCATCGGGGTTTTAAAGGAGCCGGTAACCTTCACGACCTGATCGTAGTTCAGGATGTCCGGATACATGCGCTTGGTCGCGCACTCTAGCGCCAACTGCTTGATGTCGTAGTTGGCGTCGCCGAACTTGTGGTTTACGCCGTCTTTAATGGCGAACACCAGCTTCGGGAACACCGCGGTTTTGTGGTTCTTGCCTAGGCCCGCAATGCGGTTTTTCAAAATAGACTGCTGGATAAGGCGAGACTCCCAGCTGGTGCCAAGCCCGAAGCCAAAGGTGACGAACGGCGTCTGGCCGTTGGCGGTGTGCAGCGTATTGACTTCATATTCCAGCGATTGGAACGCGTCGTAGCACTCCTTTTCCGTTCTGGCGTGAGCGTAGCCTTCAACGTCGGGGATCTGCCACTCTTCGGCCACCTTGCGGTGCTTCTTGAAGCTTTCGGTAACGAACGGCGCCAGCACTTCGTCAATGCGGTTAATCGTGGTGCCGCCGTAGATGTGGCTGGCCACCTGCGCGATGATTTGCGCCGTTACCGCCGTCGCGGTAGAAATGGACTTCGGCGGCTCGATTTCCGCATTGCCCATCTTAAAGCCGTTGGTCAGCATGCCCTTAAGGTCGATGAGCATACAGTTGAACATCGGGAAGAAGGGGGAGTAGTCCAGATCGTGGTAGTGGATCTCGCCGCGTTCGTGAGCCAGCACCACGTCGCGAGGCAGCAGGTGCTGCTTGGCGTAGTGTTTGGCAACGATCCCTGCCAGCAGGTCGCGCTGGGTCGGAATGACTTTGCTGTCTTTGTTGGCGTTTTCATTCAACAAAGAAAGGTCGCTTTGCTCTACCAGGCCCTGAATTTCCTGATTCAAACGACCGCGCTTCTCGCGAGAGATATCGCGATCGTGACGATATTCAATGTAAGTACGGGCCAAGGTTTTGTAGTTACCGCTCATCAGGTGGTTTTCAACCGCCTGCTGAATTTCGTTGATATCTACCGCCGTGCGGCCTTCCATTTGGTCGGCGACGGCTTTTGCTACGCTGGCGCAGTAGGCGTCATCGTTAATTTCTGCGGCGGTGGCGGCCCGTACGATCGCTTCCTTGATGCGTACTTCATCAAAAGGCACTTTGCAGCCATCTCGCTTAATCACCACAGGTTTCACTATTGGCTCCTTCAATAAGTTCTCGGTTTTTACTGCATTATTCCAAGTTATCCACAAGAAAACCCCTTTTCATAGGGGAGATCTTGTGGATGAAAGGTGGATAAAATCACTACATATAGGCGTGTATTTTTATGGTAGGCACTATATATTGTATTCGCTACAAAGAAAAGCGCGTTTGTTTGACGAAGAGCAAAGATTTTGCTTTTTATCGAAGTCTTCAGAAAACGGTTGCTGAAAATTTCTTCGCTCTTCGCGTGGGGAAACGGGTATAATCGCGGCCCTGCAAGATAACCCGATAAAATAGTGATGAACCCCGTATGAGTACCCCCGTAAGCCTGATTCAGCCAGAACGCTCGCTGTTTTCCTATACGCCCTATTGGGCGGAGTGTTTCGGCACCGCGCCGTTTTTACCGATGTCCAAACAGGAAATGGACGCGCTGGGTTGGGACAGCTGCGATGTGATTGTCGTAACGGGGGACGCGTACGTCGATCATCCCAGCTTCGGCATGGCGATTATCGGCCGCATGCTGGAAGCGCAGGGATTTCGCGTCGGCATCATCGCCCAGCCGGACTGGACAAACAAAGAAGACTTCATGCGCCTGGGCAAGCCGAACCTGTTTTTCGGCGTGACTGCGGGCAACATGGATTCGATGATTAACCGCTATACCGCCGACAGGCGCCTGCGCCACGACGACGCCTATACGCCCGACAACGTCGGCGGCAAGCGCCCCGACCGCGCGACGCTGGTTTACAGCCAGCGCTGTAAAGAGGCCTATAAGGACGTGCCGGTCGTATTGGGCGGTATTGAAGCCAGCCTTCGGCGTATCGCACACTATGACTATTGGTCGGATACCGTACGCCGCTCGGTGCTGATGGACGCCAAGGCCGATATGCTTATCTACGGCAACGGCGAGCGTCCGCTGGTGGAGCTGGCGCACCGCCTGGCCGCCGGTGAACCGATTGACGCTATCAGGGATATTCGCAACACGGCAATTATGACCAAAGGGCCGCTGCCGGGCTGGTCGGGCGTCGATTCAACCCGGCTGGACAAACCGGGGCGCATTGACCCTATCCCACATCCTTATGGCGAGGATTTGCCCTGCGTTGACGAAGACAGCCCGTTTGCGCCGGAAAAGCAGCCCAAGGCCAAAGAGGTGGTGGTGCAGCCCGCCAAGCCCAAGCCGTGGGAGAAAACCTACGTGCTGCTGCCTTCCTATGAAAAGGTCAAAAACGACAAGGTGATGTACGCGCACGCGTCGCGCATCCTTCACCACGAAACCAACCCTGGCTGCGCTAGAGCGCTGCTGCAAAAGCACGGCGACCGCTACGTTTGGATTAATCCGCCGGCTATTCCGCTGTCGACGGAAGAGATGGACAGCGTTTTTGCGCTGCCCTACCAGCGGGTGCCGCATCCGGCCTATGAGGGCTCTCGGCTGCCGGCCTATGAGATGATCCGCTTTTCCGTCAATATTATGCGTGGCTGCTACGGCGGCTGTGCGTTCTGTTCTATTACCGAGCACGAAGGGCGGATTATCCAAAGCCGTTCTGAAGACTCTATCGTGCGTGAGATCGAAGCCATTCGCGACACGGTACCCGGATTTACCGGCATTATTTCCGACCTCGGCGGGCCGACGGCCAACATGTACATGCTGCGCTGCCAGTCGCCGAAAGCCGAACAAACCTGCCGACGCGCCTCCTGCGTTTACCCAGAGATTTGCCAACACATGGATACCAACCATGAGCCGACGATCAAGCTTTACCGGCGGGCGAGGGCGCTGAAGGGCATCAAGAAAATCCTGATCGCCTCCGGCGTGCGTTACGACTTAGCGGTGCAGGATCCGCGCTACATTAAAGAGCTGGCGACTCACCACGTGGGCGGCTATCTGAAAATTGCGCCGGAGCATACCGAGCAGGGGCCGCTGTCTAAGATGATGAAGCCGGGCATGGGCAGCTATGACAGGTTTAAAGAGCTGTTCGACGCCTATTCCAGACAGGCCGGTAAAGAGCAATATCTGATCCCGTACTTTATCTCCGCGCATCCCGGCACCACCGACGAGGACATGGTTAATCTGGCGCTGTGGCTGAAAAGGCACCGCTTCCGTTTGGATCAGGTGCAGAACTTCTATCCTTCGCCGCTGGCCAACTCGACCACCATGTATTACACCGGCAAGAACCCGCTGGGGAAGGTGGACTACAAGAGCGAAGAGGTGGCGGTACCTAAGGGCGATCGCCAGCGTCGTTTGCAAAAGGCCCTGTTGCGCTATCACGATCCCGCCAACTGGCCGATGATTCGCACCGCGCTTGAGGAGATGGGGCTTAAGCATCTGATCGGCAGCCGTCGAGAGTGCCTGGTGCCAGCGGCGACGATTGAAGAGCAGCGCGCCGCACGCAGAAGCCAGCGTAATACGCGCCCGGCGTTAACCAAGCACACGCCGATGGCGCATCAGCGCTCGGCGAGCGAACAGGGTAAAAAGAAGCGTCGCTAAACGTGAATTGGGAACGTTGCAGATACAGTCATCGTGAGAATGATGACCGTATCTGCATTCTTTGCTCACTGCCTTTTGCCGGCGGCCTCGATGCCCTGTTGGTTATTGTTACTTGATTGTTTGGTTCTTGTGTATTCATTAACAAAAAGTGAGGTTTTGCCTTTTAGGCATTCGGTCGGATTCATTAGCGGCGATCGTCCACCATCGTTTTTCAGTTCTTTTTCTCTCTTTTTTCCTTAGCGCACCGAAAGCGTATGCCTTGCGGATCCTTAAAAAATCATATTATTTTTATAAAACATTTTAATATCCGGGCTCCCACATTTTTGCATTGAATTTTATGTCTTTATGGAGCATTTGAGTTTTTTGTTTATTATTCTGTGATTCTGATTTGATTTTTGTATTCTAATAAAAATTTCATTCTTTACAGTTTAATGCTCTATGCTATAGTCAATTTCATGTGATGACTAATAATTAATCAATTATATTTATCACAACGTCTTTATTGGTAAACTAAAATTAAATTACACTATCTTTTCTATATAAGGGTGGCTACAGCTTTCTTATCGTATAGTTATAATTTATTGTTATAAGCATTAGTAACTCTTTTTTTATTTTCACATAAGACATTTAGGGCTTGACTCTCATATGTGTGGATTTATTATAATTATATGATTTTTATGTATAAATTTTCTATTTCATTGGCGTTGTTATTATATCTTTTTGAGGATTATTGAGATTAATTGAGGAGAATAAAGTTCATTGTTACAGAGAGTTCACATAGTATAGGCCTTAACAAGCTAATATATAGAATGCTATATAAATTAAAGTGATAAAAGCATAGGCTAAGTTTCAAGGGAAAGAGGAGGAGTCAGGGACTGACAATCTTTTAATAGAAGAACACCATTAGGATGATGGAAATAGTTTTCACTTATACTTTGAGATTGAGTTTAGTTTTTAACCAATATGGCAGGCTTAATTCTTGTTAAGAAATTTCGGATAAATATTCTGATATTCCTTTCTATCTTTGTAAAAAGGGGACGCATACGCAATAACAATTCTGATAAATGAATAAATAAAACGGTTTAACACTGTTTTTGAACGGAAGCGTGTGCATATAGACACAGATAGTTTCAGGCATGAAAACAAGGGACGACAGGCCTATGGATACTAAATTTAAACTGGAGAATGGCGTTGAATTTTCTCCCTCACAGCGATGCCTAATTGCTTCGGATGGAACGATACTAGAGCTGACTGAGAACAGCTTACGTTTTCTCAGCCTGCTGTTGGACGGCGTAACCGAAAAAGAAAAGCTGATTCATCAGGTTTGGAAAGAGCAAAGCGGCGCTATCAGCGAAAGTAGTTACTACGGTCAGCTGTATACGTTAAGAAAGGCCTTCTCCCAGGTAGGTCTGCGTGAAACGCTGATACGTACAATTCCTCGAAAAGGCGCGCAATACGTGGGTAAGGTAACCAAGGTAGTCGCAGCCGAAGAGAGAGCCAAGATAGTTCAGACGGCTCAATCCGAACGGCCCGCAGTGGTTTTTCCTTTAAACGGCGCGGCGTCTGTCGTTGAGCGAATGCCTCATGAAAATTTCCGCTTCGGCGAACGAGAGCAGAGTAAGGAACCGGCGCGTGGTCGATTTTTTACGCAATCACGTTGGAACACCTTTGTCTCCATACTGGCCGTAGTGGCGGTGTGCTGGTTAAGCATACTCTCTGTGTTGATTATTTATATCTTTTTAGAACATTCAGGGTTGAACTGAGACTTTATTTTCTTCAGATATAAATAACTAAGAATATATAAAAAAATTTGAAGTAGTGAATGTGGGGTAATAAAAATTTAATGTGGTCTACTGGCGTTGCTATCTTCTGGTGAGCTATTTAAGTCAACTGTAGATTGTATTCTACTTTGAGTTGAAGTTTATTAGTTCAAGAGATGGTTAAAGTAGAACGGTAATAGCGATATTCGAATTCTGGATGTTCGATATCTCCGAATCATATTAACTTTTTTCAGTCACAGATCTTCTTATAAAGGAATTTAACATGCTTAACATTATGACAAAAGGCTACATTTCTGCATCTCTTTACGTTCGTGAGTTTGTCAAGAGCCAGCGCGGCATCACGGCTATAGAATATGCGCTGATCGGCGTGGCCGTCGCTTCACTATTGGCTTTGGTGCTGGGGAATGGCGCCAATAGCGGCTTCTTGTTCGAGCTGAAACAAACGTTTGAGAAGATCGCTGCGTCTATCCGGAGCGTCACCGTTGCCTCTGGTAGCTGATTTTTGACGTTGACGGCAGCTGAGATTAGCGGTGGCTGCCGTCATTAAAAATGCGTCGACTTTTAAGAACGTTGCTCTGGATGAGAAATTGACTTTTTATCCATAAAATAATAAGAGTTAATATGGAATTTATTATTACTGGCTTGATGACTGTTATTTTTTTGTCCTTATTGTGGATAGTCTATACGGATATTAGATATAGGATTATCAGTAATAGGGCCGTTGTTATTATTTTCTTTTTATCTCTTCTGTTAGGATTTTCTCGCGACGGAACGGTTAACTATTTTCTCGCGCTTTTCTTTCTGCTGTCCGGATTCATTCTTTTTTATTTCAACGTCGTTGGCGCCGGGGATGTCAAGCTTATTTCGGCGCTTTCGCTTTCTTTAACGTTTGACAGTGCCTGGCTTTTTTTATGGTTTACGGCCGTATTGGGCGGGCTGATCGCCCTCTTTGGACTTCTTTTTTTTCACAAATCAATTCGCCGTTTGGGGGTGCCCTACGGCCCGGCCATTGCCGGAGGTTTTCTTTTAATTTTATTTACCCACTGAACGGATCTTAATCACTTTCAATTGAGTAACAGCAAGTATCACCTGCTCTTAAAAATAAAGGGAGTTTCTTATCAGTGAACCATAAAACGATGTTTTTCATTTCATTAGTCGTCATCGCGGTCGGGATCGTCGGCATGATTGTGCGCAGCGGCGACGCCCCTGACGTAAAGGAAGCGCCGCCGCAGACGGCGGATAGTCCGCGTTCTCAGCAGAAAACGATTACGCTGGCGACGGCGCGCGTCGATCTTCCTAGTGGCCACGTTCTTGGTGCTGAAGACTATGAAATTAATGAGATAACGGTAGACGAAAAGAGCGATCTTGTTCGTTTAGATGTTTCATCGTTAAACGCGGACTCGCTGCGCGGCTTTTTGCTTAACGGCTCGGTGAAAGCGGGGAGTTATTTACCGGCGCCTATGTTGGAAAGCCCCAATACCGTGGGGTTTGCGCTTAACAGCCTGCGAAGCAATGAAACAATTTATCAGTATCCGGTAAAGGCCGTTAATGGCTATTTGCTTGATTCTATTCGAGGTGGCGACAAAGTCTCGCTCTATTTACGCATGCTGGAAGTGCCAAAAGACAAGCGGATTAAGTCTAACGTGGGCGTGGAATCCAGTACTGACGCCGGAGGGAAAAGCGGCAAATACGTTCTTAGCCGTCTGATTTCTCCTTTGACCGTATTGAAGGTTCAGCGGCGAGAAGCCAGCCAGAGCGACGACGTAGTTGGCTACCTTCAGCTTAAGGCCAATACGCATGATTTAGAACTTATTTATACCGTTGAGAAAGTGGGAGATCTGTTGATATTGCCGGTAGGCGGCGGTACTGAGACGGGCAAAATCGAGCTGGATTCTCTATTGCCTCAATTAAAAACAATAAAAGAGATCAGAGGGTGACATCGTGGTGAGAGAAAACGTTAAGCGGTTTTGGCTGTATATCCCTCTGCTCTTGTCCGCGCTGTTCGTTGCCAAGGCGCAGGCTTATGACGTCTATTTAGAACCCGGTGAATCTCGGTTGATCAAGACGCAGGAGAGCATTGACAGCGTATTTATCTCTTCGGCGGATATTGCCGACTATGAGCTGGTCAGCGAAAACGATTTGGTTTTGTACGCGCGTAAAGAGGGACGTGCGGACCTCAGCGTGTTTGATAAGACCGGCCGGCCGGTAGTTCAGGTTTCTATTGTCGTTAACGGCCTGCTCGGTAACGTGGATAAAACGATCCGCACGGAGTTTCCCGACAGCAACGTGAGCATACAGCGCTCTGGGAAGACTTATTTAATTACCGGACAGGCGCCGAACGAAGAGGCCCGCGAGCGCATTTACCAGATTGTCGGCGAAGGCGTCGGGGCGGAGAGAAACGAAGTTAAAAAAACGGTGAAGAAGTTGGGCGATAGCGACAGCGGCTCCGGCGGCGAAAGCGAAAGTCCGTCGACGTTCCTTACCGAAGTTACCTACAAGGGCGTGATTAACAAGCTCAGGCTGCCCGTTACCAACCAGGTCAACGTCAAGCTGTCTATCGTTGAGGTCACTAAGGAATTTACTGACAACGTTGGCATTGATTGGAGCACCGTGGGGCAAAGCGCCGGCACTTTCCGCTTCGTTAAATTTGACGCGGATTCGTTAACCAACCTGGTGCACGCGATTCGAAATGATTCTATTGCCAGAGTTCTGGCCGAACCGAACCTTTCGGTGCTGTCGGGAGAGACGGCAGATTTTCTGGTTGGTGGCGAAATTCCGATTGTTACCAGCTCCCAAAACGGTACTAACGTTCAATATAAAGAGTTTGGCATCAAGCTCAACATCGGCGCCAAGGTCAACGATACGCGCCGTATCCGCCTGACGTTGGGCGAAGAGGTCAGCAGCGTTGACAACGTTTATAACACGGACGCCGGCGACTCGTTTCCCTCTCTGAAAACGCGCCGCGCCAGAACGACGGTAGAACTGGGGGACGGCGAGAGCTTTTTGCTTGGGGGGCTTATCAACCTTTCGGAAAAAGAGTCGCTGGCGCGTTTACCCTACATTGGCGATATCCCCATCCTGGGGGCGTTTTTCCGCAACGCCAAGACCGAACGAAATCGTACCGAGCTGATGGTGGTGGCGACCGTTAACCTGGTCAAGCCGCTCTCTTCTCAGGATATTAGCTTCCCTGGGTTTATTCGAACCAGCACTACGGAGCGTTTCTTCAATTTCAGCGCGCTGGGCGAAAGCCGAAGCAAAAAGCGGGCGGTGGACTTTCTTGGTAAAGGAGGATTCATTCGATGAAATTTTCGACTGCATTACTTTTGCCCATTCTTCTTTTTCTCTGTTCAAGCGCCGGGGCGAACGATGCGTATCAGAGAGATAAAAACAGCTACTCCAGCGCAGAAATCGAAACGCAGACGTTCTCACTGGAAGGCAATAACAGTATTGATAGAGAAATACTGGTGGGAAAAGTGCTTGGCGCCGTCCGCGACGACAGGGGAAGCCGCGTTCGCATTGCCTGGTCTAAGCGTGAAGCGAAGGATGAAGCTGACGCCGTCAGGCAGGCGCTGATAGTCAGCGGCGTTGCGCCCTATACCGTAACTATCCTTCAGGAGAAGGGCGGCTTCAGCCTGAGCGAACGCGCAAGCCTGACGGTAACGGTGGAGAGAGTGCGACTGCGGGAGCGCAACTGCCGCTATAACGCACAAAACTATCGCTATCGAGACAATGACTCTCTTGGTTGTGCGCTGAACAACAGCTTACGTAAGAGCTTGGTTAATCCAATGGAATTTATATTTTAGGGAGCTTTCCCGTCATGTTGTTGACGCTGCAAAAAGACAATGCTCGCAAGAGCGACGTCCAAAGAGAGAAGTGTACCCTGGTGATATCGCCTCGCAATGCGTTGCGTATGGAAATCTGCCAGAAGCTGCGTATGGCCGGCATTTTTGGCGTTGAGGAGCGCGCTTTTAGCTTTTTTAGCCCGGTGCGCCTTGAATTGCCGGATAACCTTAGCGGTGTGGTGATAGACATTGAGAACAGCGCTGACGCGGCGAGGATCGTCGCGTCCATTTATTCAAAGATCCCCAGAGGCTGCTGGTGCGCCGTAGTGGGCGACGTCGATTCTATCGCTATGTCGCAGGCGTTTATGGCTCAGGGCGTCTCCTACTTCTATTCCGCCCTACAGCTGGATGCGCTGGTGGAGACGGCGGCCGTCGGCGCGATACAGAAAAGCCGCCGCCGTGCGGTAAATATCAGCATATTGGGCTGCAAGGGCGGCATCGGCGCCACGCTTATTAGCTACCAGCTGGCGCGGCTGATTACGCAGGAAAAGTCGCTGCCCTTATTACTGCTGCAGGGAAATAACGGATCGTTTGATATCGATCTGATGTTGGGAAAGAAGCTGTCTCAGGACGCGGCGAGCTATGGCGAGCAGCTGTATTTTAAACGCGAAGGGGCGCTGTTTTTGCCGGACTTATCCGATGAAGAGTACCAAAAATACAACTTCGTCGTTTTTGACCAAAGCATTCACAACTGTAGCAAGGAGCAGCTGAGCGGACTGGCTGAAAGCTCCCAGTGCAGCGTGTTGGTTATCGATCACAGTGCGGCGTCGATTCGCGCCGCGCGGCGGTTTTTAGACGAGTCCGAACGCCTTTTGCGCGGGGGGACGCCCTGCGGACGGCGCAACCTGATTTGCCTGAATGAGAGTCGCCCCCCTTTGGGCTCCGCTCTGGCGCTAAGCGATCTGGAAACGCTGTTAGGGCGGCCTATTGATATCCGATTTCCTTATGTCAAAAAGGCGGGGGAAGGGTTGCTGTCGCCGCGGCTTTGGCTGCGGGGCCGTAAGCGTCCGATAGAAAAATTGATGCGCTACGTGCTGGGCATGGAAGAGTCCAGCATTGTCAAAGTCGCGCCTTTGCCGCTTTATGAGCGGCTGCGTCAAACGTTGTTGTCGAAGTAAGGAAAAGATATGGCATTGGATATCGACACTCAGGCTCTGATCCGCGATGAGACGCTCAAAAGTATCGAAGTCGATAAAATCGAGCGCCTGGTCGATCGCGACGCGCTGATTTTGGAACTGTATAACAACGTCGACAGCGTCATTGTTTCTCATAACCTGTACGTCAGCGCGGCGGAACAGAAAATGATGGTTGAATGCATCGCTGACGAGATTCTGGGCTTTGGGCCGCTGCGCGAGTTTATAGAGGACGACACGGTCAGCGATATTTTGGTCAACGGGCCGGAGTCGATTTTTATCGAGCGCAACGGCCTGCTTAATAAGACCTCGCGTCGCTTTATTAACAACGCTCAGCTAACCGACATCGCCAAGCGCCTGGTGCTGCAGGTCGGCCGCCGCATTGATGAAGGGCGGCCGATGGTGGACTCTCGCCTGCCCGACGGTAGCCGTCTGAACGTAGTTATTCCCCCCATCGCCTTGGACGGTACGTCTATTTCCATACGTAAGTTCAGCAAGCACAACAAAAGCCTGCCCGATCTGGTAGCGCTGGGCGCAATGAGCAGCGACATGGCGAACTTTTTGCTGATTGCCGCGCGCTGTCGCATCAACATCATTATTTCCGGCGGCACCGGCTCGGGCAAAACGACGCTGCTTAACGCGCTGTCGCAGTATATCAGTGAAAACGAGCGCATTCTGACGTTGGAGGATGCCGCCGAGCTCAGGCTGATGCAGCCTCACGTCGTCAGGCTGGAGACGCGGATGGCGGGCGTAGAGAACACGGGGCAGGTCTCTATGCGCGAGCTGGTGATCAACGCGCTGCGTATGCGGCCGGATCGCATCATCGTCGGGGAGTGCCGGGGAGAGGAGGCGTTCGAGATGCTGCAGGCGATGAATACCGGCCACGACGGCTCCATGTCGACGCTGCACGCCAACTCGCCGAGAGACGCAATCGCGCGTTTGGAAAGTATGGTGATGATGTCCGGCATGAACATTCCCATTACGGCCATTCGCCGCAATATCGCATCGGCGGTTAACCTGATTGTGCAGGTTTCTCGTCTGAATGACGGTTCCCGCAAGGTGATGAACATCAGCGAAATTATGGGCATCGAAGGCGACAACGTCATATTGCAGGACATCTTTACTTTTCAAACGAAAACGGAGCGTACTGATGAAGGCGGCGTTGCGGGCGAATTTAGAAATCACGGCCTGCTGATGCGCTCGGTCGTGATGAATAACGCAATAATGTTCGGCCTTGCCGGCGAACTTAAGCACCTATTCGGTATGACATCATGATAGTTCAATGGCTGATTGTCTTAGCCGGCGTGCTTATGCTGGCGCTGAACGTTTTGCAATGGAAAAAGCGTCGGGGGATGCTTGAGGGCGTAAAAGGCGAGCGCCCGGCGCAAAACGCGCTAAGAGAAAAGGCGGGCGAGCTATGTCGTGAATGGCTCCAGTATTTTCGCGGCTACCACGACGATAAGACGGTGCGCAACCTGTCGCTGGTTTTCATCATCTTCGGCGTCGTTGCGGCCATTAACGCGTGGTGGACCCGATTTGACTGGTTTACCGTCATCACGTTGACGGTCCTGGCTACGATATGGGGCTTTTTACGGATGGGGCGCATCGAGAATCGTCGCCTGTTTGATAACGCGTTCCCCGAAGTGCTGTCCGTGGTTAACGCGGCCGTTTCTTCCGGCAGCAGTATCCACCATGCGATAGAACGCGCCGGGCAGGACGTGTCCGGCCCGCTTGGCGCAGAGTTTCACCGGATAGGGCGCCGTTTGAATCTGGGAGAGGACGCTGAAGTCGTATTTAACGACGCCTATCAGCGCTTCAAATATAAAGAGTTCTATTTTTTCATCATCGTGATGCTGGTTAGCGTGCAGCGCGGCGGTCAGCTGCGCGTTCTGATGAGTCGCCTTGCTCGCGTCGTGGCGAACAGTAAGGCGATGGAGCGCAAAAAGCTTGCTATGACGTCAGAGGCGAGAATGTCGGCCAAGATTGTCGCTGCAATACCGGTTCTGTTCTTTTTCGGCATGAAGTTTTTCTCCCCTGAGAACTTTGATTTCGTGGTAGGAGATCCCGCGGGGAGAATCATTCTCTACTACGTTTTAGCCAGTGAAGCTCTGGGGCTGGGCATTATCTGGCTGCTGGTCAGGAGGGTCACCTGATGACGATCTTCTACCTGATGCTGGTGGTGCTTGGCTGCGCGTTTATTCTGCTGCTGCTGCGCGAACGTCAGCTTATTCAACGCGTAAAGCAGGCGATTGAGGGCGATGGCGGCGAAGTCGCCAGCCCGCGCTCTTCCCGCACAGAGTATGAAAGTCTGATTATCAACAATAGTCGAATCATTCGTTTCTTTAATGAGTTGGATAAGAACGTCGGCCATAAGCTGATGCTGTCGAGCGCCTCTACCCTGCTGGCGTATTTAGCGGCCAAATGCGTCGATATACACATTTCTCTCGATGGCGTGGCCATCATTGCGGTTTTAATGCTGATCGTTGCAATCGTCGTACCCGCTCAGGTGCGCAACGCGATGATGAAAAGAAAGGTCGCCGCCATGATGAACGATATGCCCTACTTCATCGATCTGGTCGCCGTGTGCGTTCAGGCCGGTATGACGATTGAAAGCTCATTGGAATACGTCTCCGCCCGGTTTGGCGATATGAACGCCGACCTGGCCAAGACGCTGGATAGGGTGATTCGGCAGGCGGAGGTCAGAGGGCTTGAATCTGCGCTTAAAGAGCTTTACGCCACGCTGCCGACGCTGGAAATCAAAATGCTGTGCTCCACGCTTGGGCAAAGCGTCTACTTTGGTACATCCGTTTATGAGCAATTAATGGATTTATCTAAAGATATTAGAGATATACAGCTCCTTGGAACAGAGGAAAAAGTGGGGAAACTGTCGGCCAAAATGAGCATTCCGCTCATTCTATTGGTGATGTTTCCAATCGTCATTCTGATTGCCGCACCCGGACTATTAAGGATTTTGTCACATGTCTAAACGTCTTTTTTACTCACTGGCGCTGAGCGCCGCGATGCTGATCTGCGGCTGCGTCAATACTCAACGAATGGATGCGACGGCCGACAGCGCCAGGGAAGACATCTTGCTGAGCGCAAAAAACTACAGCGGGCTCATTGACCTTTATCGCGGATGGTTAAAGGAAAAAGAGGACCCGAAGGTGCGCTATAAGCTGGCCTATTACTACTACCTGACAGGCGACAGCGAAGCCTCTATCTCCTACCTTCAGCCGCTGATGCAAAATCCTGACGACAGCATTTATATGCTGCAGGCCAAAAATATGATTGCGCAGGCGCAGTACGACAAAGCGCTGCGCGTGACGGACATGATGCTCACGCGCAATCCGGAAAGCGGCGATGCCTACAACCTTAAGGGCATTGCCTATGCGCAAAGCGGCCGCCTGACGGAGGCCAAAGAATCCATTGAGCGCGCCAGAACGCTGTTTATTGCCGACGACGTCGCCATTAACAATTTGGCGATGGTATCGATCATCGATCGGCGCTACGACGATGCGGTTCGCCTGCTGCTTCCTCAGTATCTGCGTGGACGAAAGAGCGAGCAGCTGCTGCACAATCTGGTGTTTTCGCTGGTTAAAGTGGGCGACGTTCGCTATGCCCGCGACGTTATTGAATCGGAAAAACTTTCTGACGATGCCGACAGCATTATCGACGCGCTGGATCGCGTTGACGGCATTCCGTTGGCAAAGGGAAAGGAGAAGGGATGATGTTACTGAAAATCAATCAGTTCGTTATAAAGCGAGAGGGCGTTGCCGCGATCGAATTCTCAATGGCGTTTTTTGGCTTCTTTATCATGGTGATGTTCGTTGCCGAGATTGTTCGGCTTGCCTATATCTCCTCGGCGGTCGATCTGGCGGTCAGCGAGTCCGCGAAGGAGGCCAAGAACGCTCAACTGCAAGGCGCTTCGAACTATGAAACGCGTTTTCGCATGCGTATGACAAATGAAGGGGGGCGGCTGTGGCATTTTCTTGCCAATAGTCAATCCGTTCAGGTTCAGGTGCAGTTCGCTAATAACGTAGCCGATCTGCTGAACGATAACTACAGCGCCGCATCGGACAACCGCCCATTGGCCCGCTATCAGGTAGCGTACGACTATAAGCCAATGTTTTTTCCATTTCCGGGCATATGGGCAAAAACCTTGTTAAAACGGGAGGTGATCTTTGTTCAGGAATACGAACGTTCAGAATTTGTGGACTAATCAGCGTGGCGCCGTTGCCGTGGAGTTCGGCCTGATAGCGCTGGTCCTGATATTTTTTATCATGTTTCTAGTGGACCTGATGCTGCAGCAGGCGCTGGTCGGCAAGCTTGACCGCGTTACCTATTCAGTAGCCGGCACGCTCAGGGAGAGGACCCAGCTTTACGGCAGCGATGAGTATCTGTCTCAGGAACAGGCCGAGCAGGCCGTCCTGCTTGCGAAAAAAACGCTGCAAAACATGCACAGCGATGCGGACTTAAGCAAGCTGTCCGCAACGGTCGAAGAGCTGCACTTCGTCGACCTTAAGCTGCTGAGTTCAGATCGTAAAGAGATATCGCGCTATAACCGCTATCACGTGGGCGCTGCGTCCTGCGAGCCTTACTCTAAGCTCGATACGTTACAGGAGCTATCCCCAAAAGGCAGCTATAACCGCTGGGTCCCGATGTATCAGGTCACGCTGTGCTTACCGTCTGCAAGCTGGTTTAAAAAGCTGACGGACTTCAACAGCGAGGGGGCTCAACAAAAATCGTTCGCTATTGTTGTGGTCAGATAGCGGATGGGCGTGAGGAAAACATGGGTTTGCTGCCTTGCCGCTGGCTGCATAAGCGCGCTGAGCGTAAACGCTGCCGCTGACCCCGATGCGCTGCTGTTTATCGACTCTTCGCGTATTGAACAGCAGCTGCTGGTTATTGAGTTCGATCGGGAGATGTCTTACAGCCCGACGCTGCAGCAGCGGCTGCACGTTCAGGTTGTGGACGTTAACCCGGATTCACGCCCGTTCAGCGGTTCTCTGGACTATGGCCGCGATCTGCATGGCGAATGGGTAGCCAGATATCGGCCGGGACGTTTGCCTTATCTGGTCTGTTTTAGAAAAGGCAAAGAGACCCATCGACAGGAGCTCCATCAGAGTAGTGAGATAAGAATATGCATAAACAAAGAGTAGTGAAACAGGACAGGCTGCGTAAAAAGAGGTCCATCAGCGACTTTGCCCGCAACGAGCGGGGCGCCATTGCCATTATGTTTGTACTTATGGGCGGTTTTTTGCTCGGCATGGCCGCATTGGGTTTTGAAGGATCGCGGTTTCTCATTGAACGCGCTCGCCTTTCCGACGCGATGGAGCAGGCTGCGCTGGCGCTGGCTGCGGAAGATAACGGAAACCAGACGCCGGAGGCCGTGGCCCGAAATCGCGTTCTTGCGACCCTCTATTTGGGGAGCTATATGCGTAACGATAAATCGGTCTCCGCTCCTGCAATCAGCGTTTCAGACGTTATCAGCGTGCCGCATAGCAGCGACAGCGTTCAATACGTGGAGTATCGCCTCAACGCCGTTACCGAGCACGACGCCTGGTTTTCGTCATCCTATTTCCCGAGTTTTCAATCAACGGTCTACGTGGGAGATAACGGCGCAGCGCGCAAGTATCGCGCCAATATCGACGTTGTTTTTGCGGTAGATTTTTCAAACTCAATGAATGGGGAGCTGTCCGGCGGGGGAAGTAAAGTTGAGGAACTCAAGCGCATCGTGCTGAAGCTAAGCCGCGAGCTTTATTCATACAATGTGACCAACCGCGTTGGCTTCGTGCCCTTCGACTGGGGCATTGGCAGCGGAGGGCGTTGCATCATGCCGATATCGACCAATACAAGGCTTGATGAAATCCCTGGTGCCGTTGTCGATACGTTTGAAAACTACATTGACTACGCTGAAACTCTTAACGCAATTCCCGGCGAGCCTGCTAATAGCGTCAATGCGATTGCGGTAGAACACTGGGCTTGCCTGAAATCGACTAACGCTCACGAGGTACTTTTGACCGATAGATACGATGAAATATCGCAGATAAGCGATATGGTGGCGTATGGGAATACGTTCATTAGTCCGGGTATTTTACGTGCCGCGCAGCTGCTAAGCCATAGCCGAGCGGCCAAGCGCGTTATTGTGATTGTGTCCGATGGCGAGGATCATCCCAATATTCAACCCACAATAAACCTTATTAATGGCGGGATGTGCGATAGAATTAAAGCGTCGATGGCAACCCGCTATTCGGCCGGTAAAATCGCCTTTGTCGGCGTAGGATATAAGCCTTCGACCGACTGGACTGCCTGCGTAGGGAAGAATAACTTCTTTGTCTCCGAGTCAGTAGACGAATTGGAAAAAGACCTGCGGCGAGCGGTATTCGAGGAAGTTGGGCACAATACGCTTAAGGTATTTTAAATTTTGTTAAGAAGACGGATAAACGCGACGAGCGTTTATCCGTTAACGCCATAGCCGACGGCCGCTACGATAATGAAAACCCTTACACGCTTTCTTAATTTATTATAGTTGATTAGCTATATATTCCTTCCTCTCTTCAGTAAGAACAATTAAGGAAAATTGATTATATGGAATTATATTTAGCCGTTAATATTTCCATGGCGAGCGAATAAACTTATTTGCGTAATTTATATTTATGCTCATGTGATTATTTGGTTCGTATATTGGTTTTTTACGGAAATTATTTTTATTTTCCTATATGGGCTAGCGACTTTTCTCCTATAAGAGACAGTCGGTTTTAATTGCTCACTCTTTTGGTTTTTGGGAGAGGAATTAAAGCGGGGCTAGGCCTTTGCTTACACGGAAAGTTAGTATTCATTTATTTAATAGGTATTAATCGATATGAAAATTAAACAGTTAGCATTCGTCGTTGCCGGTCTGGCTTTTTCTGGCGCCGCACTGTCTGCTCCGGTAACCAACTATGACACGCGTTTCAACGTCACGGCTGAAGTTCCTGACGGCGTTCTTATCACCGATCCGGACGGAAACCCGGTTACCGAGCTGGATATTCGCCTGACTCCGGGCGGAAGCGGCCACGCATCGGCTACTAACACCATGTCGGCCGATACGCTGAAAGTTAAATCGCTGCGTCTGTGGAGCAACAACGTCTCCGATCTTAAAGTGAAGCTGACTCTGGACGATCAGTACGCGAGTACTGGTTCCCCGTTCCAGTTGAACAGCACCACCGGCGGTCAGTTGAACAAGATCCCGTTTACCGTAGCGACCATTGAAAGCGGCGCTGCCAAGCAAACGTTTGTGAACTCTGGCGACAGCAAAAACTACAACATGACGGCGGTTGGTTCCGGTGCGACGGGCCACACCGAGAAGGAAGTTGCGTTTGTGTTTGAGTCAACCAGTGCTTACAACACGTATGCTTCCGGCGGCTATAGCGGCGTTGTGTATGCCAACGTGGCCGTTGCACCCTAATAACGCTTAACTTTTATCAAGCGGTCGGGCCGGTTTCGATCGGCCCGATAGTAGAGCGATGAAAATGAATAAACGAATTTTATTGGCCCTGTTAGGCATCCACTTCTGCGCTTTTTCAGCCGGGAGGGGAACGAGTATTGACGTCACCGTTGATGCGGATATGCCGGCTAAGATCGTTATTTATTATAAGGGCGTTGACGTAACTTCCGGAGAAATTAATTTTCCTCTCTACGTTGATGCGGGCACAAGAAAATATATCAATACTTCGGATTATATTTATCTGGTTGGAAACGTAAGCCAGGCAAAAATTATTATGGAGAGCAGCCCGTTTGAATTGACTTCCAAAGATGCTCCGGACATTAAAATGCCGCTTAATGGCTATTTCACGATGAACGCTTCACAAACGAGAGCAGAAAACGAGCGCATCGTTCCGGTATTAGCGCAATTAAGTCAAGGAAGTAAAGACAACGGGTTAAAGGTGACTTTCGAATCAAAAGAGCGCGCCGATAATTATGGCGCCGGTGGCTATATAGGCCAGTTTACGATGATAGTCACGCCCATATTATAAGCGACGTCCGCAAAAGTTTGGTGTCGGCCCTGTTGCGGAGCGCAAAAACGACGGCATGGATAACACATGGACAGTAAAAATAATTTTAACCTCTATTTGGGCGTGATAGTTACGCTATTTCCCTTAACGGTTTGGCCGACGGCGACGACGCTCCCCTCCATTTCGCTACCCCAAGGGTTTGATGAAGTGTTTAACTCAGAGGCGGTCGGCATTTTGGATGTGATCGTTGCCGATGTTAACGTTGGTACTTTCGCCGTAGCTTACACCATGTCCTCCGTCACGCTGGAGGATCCGGCAAACGTTGCCGGGCGCGTTTTGTCCGCGTCGATCCCGGGCCTTATTGTCGATGAGGCCGCGCTAAGAGAGGCGCTGTCTAAACCGCTTGCGCGCGTGAATAAACTGGGATTTCCTCAGCCTTTGGTAACGGCCTACATTAATGAAAGCGAGGCGCGCCTTACGCTGGTTTTACCGGCCACCTATCTGTCGTCAAAGCTCGGCGACAAGGGCGGCAACCCGTTTATCGACTATCAAAACCGTATGGGGTTCGTCCACAGCCAGAGTCTGAACTACTTTGACGATAGCTATGGTTCTAACTTCAACCTGATGTCCAACGATACTCTTAGTTTGACCGGCAATAGCTACCTGAATGCAGACTGGAGCGTATCCCAAGGGGGAAGCACCATATTTGATGAGGCTGCCCTGTATCTTGAGGATCGGTTAGTTCGCTACAAAGTCGGTAGACAAAATATTACCAATAACCTGACGGGCAGTACGCCGTCCATGTCCTATAGCTTCATGAACCCGGTCAACTTTGACGGCGTATCGCTGGGCTATCTGTCGGACTACTACCGCAGTCGTAACGCGGGCGCATCCTCTCCCGTAACGCTTTATATGCCGACGTCCGGTACCGTCGAAATATACCGCCAGGGCAAACTGATTGATATGCAGCAGCTTGGCGCGGGCGTACAGGAGCTCAAAACCGACCGCTGGCCTACCGGAGGGTATGACATCACGCTGGTGTCAAAGCTTAGCAACGGCAGCGAAGAGCGAAAAATTCAGCCGTTTTATAAGCGCTACGGCGATTTCCGTGCCGGCAACGTCGAGTATCTGGTTCAGCTCGGCCGCTATGATGGGCAAATGAGCGACATTCTCGGGCAGTGCGGCCGAGACTGCCAAAAGAACAGCAAAAAGAACGAAGTCAAAAATAACGACTTCGGCAGCCTGGCGGTTTCTTATACCACTGAAAACGCAGTGTCTCTCGGTACGGGCGTTATCAGTGACAACAGTTTGACCTACGGCAACGCCAGCGTGGATATGCCGGTTAACTTTCTGCTGCTTGAGAGGCTCTATGCCGACGGCATTTACGGCGATGCCGGTTCTTATGGCTACAGCGTCGGGGGAACGAAAACCTTCGACAACACCAGCTTCAACGTGACTTACCGCAAGAGCGTTTTTAACGGCGACGAGGAAGACTACGGCAGGTTTGGCATTATTCCTACCTATGACAGCGAGTATTTGCAGCTGAGCATGAGGACCTATCTGCCGTGGCGAATCGGCTTTGGCGTCGACTACAGCCGAGCCACTTCTTACAGCAGCGGCGGTCGTGATAATAAAGGCAAGCAGGACGCGTTCGACGTTCTGGTTAACCGCGATTTCCAACTGAGCAGAAACGTCAACCTGCGATTGGACGCTGGCTACCATACCGGGAAAGACGTCTATGACGGCGACGACAGCAAGCGCGATCATCAAATTTATAGTCAGGTTACTCTGGGCCTGATAGACAGCCGCTATAACCACTACCAGTCACTCTATTTGAAGGCGCGAAACTCCGATCGCGGCGACGATGACGGCACCTACAGCGCCGACTATGCCCTGACGCTTAACAACCCCGAATTCGATCGCGGCGGGCGCTATAACCTGTATCTCACCGCGTCGGATGAGGTTGGCGTTAACGAAAGCGTCGGCGGCAGCCTGACGGTCAATAACCGGTTTGGCTATACCTCAGTCGGCACCAATAAATCCTTTAGCAACGACCGGTACCGTCAGAGCTTTGTCACGCAGCGCAGCGGTTTTGCCATCGGTGACGGCGCGGTAGCTTACGGCACCGTGATGGACCAGAGCGCGCTGGTGGTTGACGCCACGTCACTGCCTGAAAACGAACACTTTGAACTGCGCAACAGCAACAGCGGCAGCGTAATCGTACCGGGTGGAAAGGTGACGACGGTCAGCGTTCAGCCCTACACCAAGATCGATACCAGCGCCGAGCAGGTTTTTACCGGCAGCGAAAACAACCTCTATAACGTGACGGCTAAAAACGAATCAACCCACGTGCTGCCCGGTCAGGCATATAAGGTGACGCTGAGCGCGTTGAAAAACCAAACGGTGACAGGAAGGATTTACTACAACGGCCGGCCGCTGGCTAACGCCCGAGTAGTGGGAAGTAACGGTATTTCTGATGAATCCGGCTTCTTTATCGGCGACTTCATGATGAAGGCTGAAGAGACGCTGGAAATGCTGAAGGTGCGCCTCGGCGACTCGCAGTATGAGTGCCGCGTTAACGAGGGGCAGGCTAAAAGCGTACGGGGAGTAATTCAACTTAACGGAGTCGAGTGTGAACAAATTTAACTTTCAGCCGGTGTGGCTGGCTGCCGTCTTTGCAACGTCCGCTTTCTCTGCGTCAGCAATAGAGGTCGTGCCGATTATCAAACAGATAAGAATGGATACGCCGCGGGAAAACTACATCACGATTAAGTCCTCTTTCCCCGCATCGGCGGACAAGGAGAAGTATGAGTTTGTCACGCTCGATCTGTTTCGCGTAACCAATCCGGGAGAGACGAAGGAGAAGGTTGAGCGGGAGCTGGAAAAGGCAGACCCGACGCTTATTTTCTCGCCGACCAAGGTGGTTGTTCCCTACGGCGAACAGAAAAAGATCCGCGTTATGACGCTAAAACCGGTGGAAAAAGAGCAGATTTACCGCCTGCGCGTGCGCCCAAGCTATCCGGAAGATGCCATTGAACCGGGCAAGGTGCGTTTTGCTATCGGTTATGACGTGCTGATCCGCTATTTGCCAAATGGCTCTCTAAGCCAGGAGTTTAAGGTCGACTGCAAAGGCGGAAGCTACAGATTCGAGGCGCTGGGCAACAGCCGAACCGAAGTGCGTAACGTGAAAGCCGACGGCGCCGCTTACGAAGATGTCAACGTCTATCCCGGTCAGGCGAGGAGCGTGAAGGCGAGCCGCGAGTTGGCGTTTGAGGTTGATGGGAAAACCTACCGCTACGTTAACTGTTCATTGCAGGGGTGATGTATGAGAAACGATGCGAAATACGGGCTACGCCTAATATCGATAGCGCTTTTGGCTAGTGCAGTCGGACCATGCGCCAATTTTGCATCGGCGGCAGAGGCCCAGGGGCGTGGCGATGTGATCGTCAACGTGGAGAGAAACGGCGCAGGCGGCTATCGCGCGACGGTAGTAAGGGAAGGCGGTTCCAGCCCGCTAGGGCCCTCTTACTATACGGCTGCGGTTTCTGCCGGAGAGACGCTGAGCGGACAGGTATCGGCGGCAGGCCAGGGCGTTTGCCTAGGGCGATTTATTTCCGGTAACGGCGAACTCAGCGGCGTGCGGATCCCGATTGCCATGTTTAGCCAACGCCCTTACCGCTATGAGAAAAACTATCTGTGCGGCAACCCGATAAGCTTTGCTGCGCCCAGCGGCGACAGCGCTATTGGATTTGTTCTGGGCGGCAGCGCAGAGGGGGATGCGCCTGAAATCACGCTGGACGACAGGGCCGATCTCAGTCGTTATCAAGGACAGCGAGTATTGCTGGGACGAGTACGGCTGAGCGACGCTGGCGGAGAGGTGCAGGCAAATAACGTATATCTGTCTTTCCCCCGATCGCTTAGGGGGGATACCGCGATATTGACCGCCTCGTTCATCAAGGCCGACGCGGCGACGTTTAACGAGGTCGCCACCGGGATGGACAGTAGAAAAACGGCGACGCTGGTCGTCGGTCGGACCCTCACCGCGCCGCCCGTCGTTATACCGTTCAAGCTCAGCTTCGAGTCAGCGAAGGGGGCGCCGAACGCCGATTTCCGCATGTATGGTCATGAAAATGTCGACAGATATATCCCCTATTCCGTCAGCGTTAACGGCCAGACGATAGGCTATCGCGACGAGCTGCGCTATTCGCTGGGCAGCTCGCCGGGCGCGACCCAAATGATTGATATCACCTTCACGCTGCGAGGAAAAGATCTTGCAGGATTGAAGGGGGGAACGCATTTTTCCGACACGTTTACCGCCGTCGTTACGCCGGAACTGTAAACGAAAGCCACGCCAACCAAGGAAAACAGAATGAAAATAGGAAAATATCTCATCGCGCTGGCGCTGCTCGTTTCCCAGCCGCTGTCGGCCGTTGTAACGGTAAGAACCTCTATCGAAGTGACCGCAGAGATAGCCACCAGCGTACGGGTTGTTTACGACCGCAACACTGACGTTACCGAAGGCGCCGTTCAGCTTAAGCTGGAGGATAAAGACGGCTATATGCAGGGCATGACCAAAGCGTTTCACTTCATCGGTAATGCCTCTAAGGTCAGCCTTGAGCTGATTGCGCCTGCGGGCGGCGGTTTAACCAAAACCGACGATCCGGCCGTCATCATGCCACTGGGCGCCTACTGGCGCTTTAGCCAAACCGGAGGGGACAGCAGCACGGGATTTAGCGCTGAAGCGTCGGTCTATCCGACGATCTCCGATATTCCCTCCGACACTTCCGGCGTTTATATTCGCTTTGTTTCGGCGCGAAAGACGGAAACCTATGGGTTAGGCACCTATAAAGGCACTTACGTGCTGAACGTAAAGCCTAAAAGCTAAGCGGAGTGTCCGGCTTGTCTTTCTCTTTGAGCGTCGGCTTTGGCCGGCGCTCTGTGCATTTGGGGGCGCAAGTGTTCGAAAGGGTAGGCAGCGACGCGACGGCGAAGCCGATTACGTTAGCGCGAAAGAAAGAGAGCGTCATCATGATAACCTCCAATCGTAGCGAGCGGGCGCGAGGCCGCTGTCGGATAAGTATAGACGAGCTGAACCTGAAGCGGTAACGAGGCTGCGGAGCCGCGGGCCTTTTCCGTTAGAGAGAATTTATCCTAAACGAGAATCGGGCGTTTTTTGACGCGACGGTTGTAGGGTAACAGCCTATGTCGTGACGCCAGCCCGTAGCGCTCCAACAGCCGCGTGATGCCCCCCAGATTTCGTTTTGTATCGGTAATGCCGGGGATAAGCGGCGTACGGGGGATGATGGAAATACGGGTTTCATTAACCAGCCGGGACAAATTGGTCAAAATAAGCGCATTGCGCTTGCCCGTGTAGTGGTGGTGGTCCGCGCCGTCGATAAGCGTGATGTCAAAATAAATTTCATCGACGTGAGGCGCGACAAAGTGAGCGAAGCGTCGATAGTCAAAGTGGCCGCAGGTTTTGATAGTGACCGAAATGTCGATCTGCTGCAGCCGCTTTGCCAGCCTCCCGACATAGCGCGGAAACAGCAGCGGTTCTCCGCCGCTAAAAGTGACGCCGCCGCCGGAAATATCATAGAAAGCCTTATCGTCTTCCAACAGTTCAATAAGTCGGTCATCGCAGTAGGCTTCGCCCACCTGACGCAGCGCGTTTGGTACGCAGCTAGCCGCACAGGCGCCGCAGCGGCGGCAGGCGTTAACGTTGACGCGAGGGACAATATTCATCGATATTGCGCCCGATGGGCAGGCCGCCTCACACTTGCCGCAGAAAAGGCAGAGGGACTCGTCGAACGAAAGGCCGCTTTGAACGCTAAACGACTCCGGATTAAGGCACCAGGCGCAGCGTAAGGGGCAACCCTTAATATAAACGACGCTGCGGATCCCTTTGCCATCGCTGAGGCTGCCGCGCTTTATCGCGAAAATCAGCGGTTGGGTATTCATTTCAAGCCTCCTTTTTATGGCCGCTTCGGCTTGGCCGCCGCGCCATATCGTTAGGCGTAATTTACTCCTACTGACGCGCTGTGTTATTTGTCGAAGCCCCGTTTTACGGCGTCTCTCACCCGTTTGGCAAACACGTTGAACCAGAAAAAGTCCTCTCCGTGGACGGCGAGCGTTTGCCTCGTCAGCACGGAGGGAAGCGAATCGTTAGCGGCGTTCAGTTGAGCCATCTCTCTGGGCAGAGTCGAAATTTCATCTTCTTGCTCAACCAGAGAAGGATCGCCATCGGAAAAAATGTCCGCCAACGCCTTTTCCCCATTAACGGCCCGCTCAACGAGGTCGACGGCCGCGTTTGAATTAGCAACGCGGGCGAGCGAAGACGGATGCGGCTGGCTTAACGACTGGCTCAACAGCGCGCCGACGCGATAGTCGTAGTCGATATCGGGAAAGCTTTTACGCCAATGGATAACCAGCTTCTTCGGCTCTTTTTCCCTGGTCAGAAAGCCCCGCCGCACCGCAGCGCCTATCGGTTCCCATTCGCTTTGAGAAAGCGCCTTCAGCCCGCGGCAGTCGCGAAGAAAGTTGAGCAGGCGCCGGGCGCAGAGCAAAAATTCGGCGGTGTTGTCTCTCGTGTATTTCAGGTCGAAAAGCGCATGGTCGCGCTTTTTTTGCCGGGCGGTAAAGCAGAGGAAGGTCTCATCCGGCGAGTGGCCAAAGGTAGCGTGGCCGACGAAGGGAGAGGGCAGCCCGCCGTCGAGAGCGGCGGGTTCGCCGTTTGCTTCAGCGGTGACGCGCGGAGCATGGCTTTGTTCCAGATTGTCGTAAGAGGACGTCACTACGCCGTGATTCCACCAGCCGCCGAAGCCGGAAAATTTCTGGTGAGCGTAGGTATCGGCAAAAACGTGCAGCAGCAGGCCTATCAGGATCAGGTTTTCTCTCGCCGCAGGCGCGTTCCGATAGCGCTCTTTGGCGTAGAGCATCAGGTCTCTCAGTACGGTCGGTTTCTCGAACGTTTCCGGCGCGACGCGCCAGTCCGGCGAGCCCTCAGGAATTTTAGCGTTCAGCGGCTGAGGAGGAATAAAGTGAAAGGGGATAGCGATATTGCGCTGATTGTCGCGGCTGAGCAGCTTGGCGAAGTCGAACCAGCTGGAGAATCCGGTTGTTACGCAGTGAAAGCACCAGCCGCGCCCTTCCTTTTTCGCCAGGTGCCTGGCGAACTCCGGCACGTTATCAAGCATAACGGTTCCCGCGCGGTTGTAGTCGTCGACAAACTGGGAATAGCTGGCGATAAGCTGCGATTCGTCGGCGGAAAAACCGGCTTTGACCGCGAGAGACTTTACGGCGAAGTAGTGAAAGTTAATGTCCATATCCTAATCCTGAAGTTTGGGGCTTTCGTCGTGCCCGTTTGTTTTATCCGTTCGGCGCGCCGTTTTTATCTGCGCCGCTACGCTTAAGGATAGTTGGGTATTTCAATAATATTCGCAGTAATAGTTAATGAATGTGGCTTTCTTTTTTACGCGTCACATTTCTAAAAGAAACCGCAGCGAATTCGCTGCGGTTTTGAGAACAGGATTGGGTTTAAGCGTCAGCGCTATGAAAGCTCCGGGAAGAAGGCGCGTTTTAACGCCAGCTCCACGCCGCGTACTTCCGCCAGCCCCTTCAGGCGGCCGATAGCCGAATAGCCGGGGTTGGTCTTTTTCTTCAGATCGTCAAGCATCTGGTGGCCGTGATCTGGGCGCATGGGGATCTTGCGCAGGTCGCCGACCTTTTGGCGGCGAGCTTCTTCTGCAAGGATGGCTTTCACCACCGAGTACATGTCCACGTCGCCGTTGAGGTGCGCGCCTTCGTGGAAAGTTTTTGGATTCTCTTCCCGGCAGGTGGAACGAAGATGGGTGAAGTGGATGCGATCGCCGAAGGCTTCAATCATCTTCACCAGATCGTTGTCGGCGCGCACCCCGTAAGAGCCTGTGCACATCGTGAAGCCGTTATAAACGCTGTCGACGGTTTCCTTCAGCCACTGCATATCCTCAATGGTGGAGACGATGCGAGGCAGCCCCAGGATCGGGCGCGGCGGATCGTCCGGATGGACTGCCAGCCGCACGCCGCAGGCTTCGGCCACCGGTACTATCTCTTTTAGGAAATAGGCCATGTGCTCGCGCAGCGTTGCCTTGTCGATGCCGTCGTAGGTCGCCAGGTGGTTGCGGAACTGGTCCAGCGTGTAGCCTTCTTCCGCACCGGGCAGCCCGGCGATGATGTTGCGCGTTAGCTTGTCGATATCGGCCTGACTCATGGCGTCATAATAGGCCTTTGCCTGAGCCGCTTCTTGCTCGGTGTAGTCGGCCTCGGCGCCCGCGCGCTTGAGGATGTGCAGCTCAAAGGCGGCAAAGGCGATTTGGTCAAAGCGCAGGGCTTTGGAGCCGTCGGGCAGTTCATATTCCAGGTCGGTTCGCGTCCAATCCAGCACCGGCATGAAGTTGTAGCACACGGTGTCAACGCCGCAGGCGGCCAGGTTGCGAATCGACTGCTTGTAGTTGTCGATATGCTTTTGATAACTGCCCGTGTGGGTTTTGATTTCTTCGTGCACCGGAATGCTTTCCACCACTGACCAGGTTAAGCCCTTCGATTCGAGCAGCGCCTTGCGCTTTTCAATCTCTTCAACCGTCCAGACTTCGCCGTTCGGTATGTGGTGTAGCGCCGTCACTACGCCGGTAGCTCCCGCCTGTCGAACGTCGTCCAAAGAGACCGGATCGTTCGGGCCATACCAACGCCATGTTTGTTCCATAATGTATACCTCTGTTCAAACTGTTCAAAAAAACGTGTTCTTTAGCAACATCGGGCGGCTATCAGGCCTCGATGGGGTCTTTCACGATGAAGAAATAGGCCAATGCGCCTGCAAACGTCACGCAGGAGCAGACGATAAGCGCCCAGTTGAACGAACCGGTCGTATCCAGCACCCAGCCGGTGACGATCGGCGCAAAGGAGGCGAAGATAAAGCTGCCGAAGTTCTGGATGCTGCTGACTGACGCCACCATTTTTGCCGGCGTGATGACCTGCACCAGCCCCCAGCAGGAGGTGCCCGCAAAGTGGACGAAAAACAGCGCCAGACTGATAAAGGCGACCGCCATTGCCGTAGTAGTGGACTGCACGACCAAAAGCGTACAGGCAGCGGAGCAAACGAGGCCGAAGCAGATAAGCAGCTTGCGGCTGGTCATCAGCGAGAAGCCCTTTCTGGCCAGACGGTCGGCTACCAGGCCGTTAACCAGCATGCCCATAGAGCCGAACAGGAACGGGATCGCCGCTACCCAGCCGGTGTTGGCCAGGCTCAGGCCGCGTTCGGCCTGTAGGTATCCCGGCAGCCAGGCCAGATAGAGCCAGCCGGTGTAGTTCACGCCGCTGAAGCCTAAAATCATGCCCCACACGGTGCGCTTTTTGAAAAGCAGAGCCCACTCGCCGAAGGTGACGCGAGTTTTTGCCGCAGGCTTGCTGCCGGCGTTCAGATAGGCCAAGTCTTCTTTACCGAGGTTGAGCTCTTCGCGGTTGCGGTAGTAGGCGTACCAGCATACGCCTATCAGGATGCCCGCAACGCCGATGATGATGAACATGGCGCGCCAGCCAAAGGCCAACATCAGAGCGACCAGAATCGGCGGAGCGAACGCCTGTCCGATGGTGGTGGACGAGTTAAAGATGCCCATCGGCGTGCCGCGCTCTTTGACGTTAAACCAGTCGTTGACCACCTTGACGCCGCTGGGCATAAACGGCGCTTCGCCAATGCCCAGGCCGATGCGCAGCGCGATGAACTGCCAGAAGTTGTGCACAAAGCCGGCCATGCCCTGCATAGCGGACCAGAAGATCAGCCCGGCGCCCAGCACGATGCGGGGACCAAAGCGGTCGAGCAGCAGGCCGGAAGGCAGCTGTGAGATGCCGTAAGAAAGAGAGAATGCCGACAGCAGCACGCCAAACTGCGTGGCGGACAGGCCCAGATCGCCGCGGATCGCTTCGTTTGCCACGGACAGCGAGCCGCGGTCGAGGAAGTTAATAATGCCGGCGAAGAACAGCAACATCAGAGAAATTGTCTGTATTCTGCGGACCTTTGCCGTTTTTGCCGCGTCGAGAGGCATGACAGTATCAGGAGAGCTCGTTTGCATGTTTTGTCCTAATCCCATGAATTTTTATTGTTATCGTCGACGTTCGTTTTGGCGTCGGCGGTATAAATTAATTTTGGTCCAGTGGCATGATGGTCCGGCCACTGGACCGATCGGTATCATCCATGAAAAAGAACCTGATTGATGTGACTATAGTCACATTTATGATCCTGTGGGATCCGGGGCGCGTCCCCGATGGAACAGGAGATTGTGATATGCTTACAGCTATAAACGTTTTTCCGCTCCCGGAGGGGCGAAATGGAATTACCTACTCTCAAAGTTGAACGGCTCTATCGCCAAATATCTAACCTGTTGATTGACTGCATTAAAAAGGGGCAGTTTTTGCCGGGCGAGCCGCTGCCGTCGGAGCGCGATCTCTCCAAGCAGATGGGCGTGAGCCGCTCGTCTATTCGCGAAGCCTTTATCGCCCTTGAGATGACCGGCTGGATTGAAATTCGCGTGGGCAACGGCGTATACGTCGCCAATCCGCTGCCGCAGGAGCGTGCGCAAGAGGCGGCGCCAACCGATGCGACGCGTCAGGAAGAGGAGTTCAGCCTGCAGGCGCTCCTGAAGGCGCGGCAGGTGTTTGAAACCATGCTGGCCGAACTTGCGGCCCGCAACGCGACCGACGATCAGCGCGCCGAGCTGGTGGAAGTGCTGCAGGATCTGGAGAAGCAGCGCGATAACGACGAGAACTTCCTGCGCGAAGACAAGCGCTTTCACCTGCTGATTAGCGAAATGAGCGGCAATGAAGTGCTGAGGGACATGATGGAATACCTGTGGGATAAGCGTAACTCGACGCGCTTCGTTCGCCTGGAGGCCCACTATGCCGATCCCGATCTGGCGCTGCATATGAACGTCGATCACGCCCGCATTGGGCAGGCTATCTTAGACCGCGATCCGAAGCGGGCCTCGGCCAGCATGCGCGAACATCTACAGAACGTTTATGAGCGGTTCTTTAAGATCGAGTAACGCGGCTAACGGGCGGACGGTGGCATAGAAAGCACCGCCGCTTCGCCTTGGTTCTATTCTTTGGGCCATTCATAAAACAGTCACTTTGTAACGCTATGCTTAGTCACTAAGTCTGCTACCAAGGATGCCTGAAAATGAAAAAAGCCTCACTTTCACTGCTGTTTGCTTCTCTTTTTCCCCTGTATGCCAGCGCGGCCGATGCGGATATTCAGGTTAGTCGGTATACGGTAAGCTTCCCCAAAAACGATAGGGTGGCGTATCGCGGTTCGGCGTTTCCCGACGGCCTGCCGGTGGGCGTCGGCTCCGGCCTGCTGTTTTTGCATAAAGAGGGGAACGATCTGATTTTCGCTACCGTCACTGACCGCGGTCCGAATGCGGATGCGCCAAAGGCGGGAAAGCGTGAGTCAAAAATTTTTGCCAGCCCAGACTTTACGCCGCTGTTGATGAATATTCGGGTCAGTGCGGATAAGGCTCAGGCCGTTGACGCCCGCGCGCTGCACGACGCCGAGGGGAACATCAGCGGCCTGCCGCTGCCGGAAGGGCTTATCGGCGCCACTAACGAGGTGGCGCTCGGCGAGTCTTTACACGCTCTGAAAAGCGACAAGCGAGGCCTGGATTCTGAAGGGATAGCCCCGGACGGTAAAGGCGGCTACTGGCTGTGCGATGAGTACGGACCGTTTATTGTCCATATCGACGCCAGCGGGAAGATACTTGAGAAATTCGGCCCGCAGGCACAGGGCGAAGAACGAGGCGTGGCGGGCGGCCTGCCCAATATCATTAAATGGCGCCAGCCGAATCGAGGCTTTGAGGGACTAACCCGCATGCCGGACGGGCGCATTCTCGCCGCCGTGCAGAGTACGCTCGATATCGACGGCAAAACCAAAAACAGCGCGCGGTTCACCCGTCTGGTGAGCTTCGATCCGGCTACCGGTAAAACCGCGATGTACGGCTACCCGATTGACGTCGAGGCTTATAAAAAAGCAAAGGATGCCAAGATCGGCGATATCGTCGCATTGGACAATCACCGCGTGCTGGTGATTGAGCAGGGAGCGGATAAAGACAAAAACATGCGCAACCGTATTTATCTGGTAGACCTCAGCCAAGCCAGCGATCTGAGCCAGTTCGATAAGCAGCCGCCGGAGTTTGACGACGCCGATGGTCTGAAGACCAGAGGGATTACTCTCGCCGCGAAAACGCTGGCGGTAGACCTACGCGCGCTAGGCTGGCGACAGGAGAAGGCAGAAGGGCTGGCGCTTATTGACAATAAAACTCTGGCGGTGATTAACGACAACGACTTCGGCATTCGCCCCGAGCTGGTGAATGCGGCAGGCGGCAAGAAGAACATGGATGATTACGAGGCCGACGGTAAAGGTAATCTGTTGGTTGACGGTAATCCGACGCAGGCCAAAATCGTGATTCAGCCGCTGGATAAGCCAGAGAGCGAAAACGATCTCTGGATTATCAGGCTGCCGAAGGCGCTGTGATTTGTATTAGGCTGACCGTCAACGCGCTCTTTGGGGCGCGTTGACGCTTTCCCTCGCTCGGCGTATTTTCCATCGCGCCGCGTCAAACAGTAAAAAAGCCGCCAGGCTTACCCCCATAACCGGCAGCGCGTAGCCCAGACCAGCGGCAACGATAAGAGAAGCTGCCTTTTGAGGTACGGATAGAGGCAGCCAGGCGTTGAGCAGGGTCTGCGCGGGGGCGCTTTCCTGCGACGTCGGCCGCTTCAACCACCACATCCTGTAGCCGAAGGCGATAAGCGCGCAGAGGCCTAATCCAAAGGCGGCTAAAATCAGCTGATTAGGCAGGCCAAAAAGCACGCCCATGTGGGCATCGACGCCCCAGCGGGTGAGTTTGGCGATAAGGGGAAAGCGTTTAAATTCGGCCCTGTCGACGAGCGCGAAGTCGTCGGGGTGAATGGACACGGCGTCTACCCGCGTTGGCCAACTGCGGTCGATTTCCGCCACCGTCCACGCGGTTTGGGCGTTTTTGGGCTGACGAATTTCAAGCTTTGATGCCTTGATGCCCGCGCTGCGGGCGGACGTAAGCACGTTGTCCCAGTCGGCATTACGGGCATTTTCCTCAAAGGCGGCAGGGCGTTGCGCCATGTGGTGATGAGCATGTTCTCCTTGAGGAACGTTTGGGGGAACGCCGGTCAACGTTGCATTAACCTGCGGCGTAAGCCAGCCCAGTTGAGCCCGCAGGCTGTCAATATTGCCGCCCGCCCACTGCGACCAGGTCAGCCCGGTGGCCGAAAAGAAGAGCAGGCCGAGAGAAAGCGTAACGCCAATTAAAACGTGGCGACGCCGGGTTTTTGCCGCCGCACCCCTGGCGGCGCTAACCGTGCAGCGAGATCGAGACGTCCACCATAGCCAAAGCCCGCCCAGCGCGGCGACCCAAAGCCAGGAGGCCGCCAGCTCGCTGTAGTTTCTGCCGACGTTGCCTAAAAGCAGGTCCCGGTGCAGCCGGTCAATAGCCGTTCTCAGCGGTAAAATGCCGCTGGTGCCGTAAACGGTCAGGTCGCCTTTAACCGCGAGCGTATAGGGGTCGATAAAGACGGCGCGAGATTCGGACTCGCCGAGCGCGGGGTCGGTAAACTGTACGCGCGTCGTATCTGTCGCTTGCGGCGCAGGGCGAACGGCGTAAATTCTGGCATCTTGCCCCGCGTAGGCCCGTGCGGCGGCGATCTGTTCGGACAGCGCCTTCGCTTCACCCAGAGGCTCGGCTTCCAGCGCGTCGGCGTAAATCCGATTCTCCAACTGCGGCGTTAGCGCGTACAGCGCCCCCGTTAGGGCGGCGATAAAGATAAAGGGAGCGATGAACAGGCCGATATAGAAGTGCAGACGGCGAATGAGGTTTAGCAGCGCTGACGGCGCGCGGGGATGCGGCATGAGATCTCCAATGAGGCGGGCGCACATCCCTGACGCGGAGCAAACGGAATAGGCGCAGGATAGCTTTTTGTTAATTTTATGTAAATAGCTAAATGAGCTTGGCGTATCAGACAGGCTATTCTCTGGTTCTGTCGCTTTGAAGGCTACGTAAGCAGTATCGAAGAGGCAATGATTCCACCTATCGTCATGGCTGCGCCCAAAATAAGGCCGGGAATTAAAATAAACAGCCGCAGGGGAGATACATAAGGCGTGATTTCAATCCGGTACTCTGGCCTGATAAGCTCCGGCGTAATACAGGTTATTTCGTACTCTCCCGGTTCCTCGCACTGGAATGTTCCTATCTGTAAAGACTGGTTTCCTCGCATGTCGGTTCGTCTCACGGTCAGCAAGTTCAGACGGTTTCGAGGGAAGTAGGCGATGCCTTCGCCGGAATGGCGAGAAGTGAGGGCGAAATCAGCGGAAAAGTGAGAAACGCCTATCAGGATTTTTGAGGGAGGAATAAGGACTGAAACCACATAGCGCCCTGTTTCAGGTAGCGTCAGGCGTACGTTATTATCCTGCGCGGAAAAAAGGCTGCGCGTTTTAGGAGAGACGATCCTTGCTAGCTTTCCGATGCAGCGAACAGCAAGCCATCCACCAAGCGGAATTAATAGAGGTAAAAAATACTTAAGCAACGGTAGGATATCTTCCATGATAAGGCGGTTTCCTGATAATAACGTAATGAAAAAACGGGAATAGTATAAGAATGCGCGTTTGCCATCTTTTTGCGATAGGTGCGCGTTATGCTTGGAAAAAGAAAAAGCGCCTATCAGAAAATAAGCGCTTTTTGAAATCGAGATATACGCAGCGAGATTAGTTCATGCCGTACTTTTTAAGCTTCTTACGCAGCGTACCGCGATTGATGCCCATCATCAGGGCTGCACGGGTCTGGTTGCCGCGAGTGTACTGCATCACCATATCCAGCAGGGGCTGTTCAACTTCTGCCAGGACCAGTTCATAGAGATCGTTAACGTCTTGACCGTTAAGCTGAGCAAAGTAGTTCTTTAAAGCTTGTTTAACCGAGTCGCGCAGGGGTTTTTGCGTGATTTGGTCTTGTGAGTTGACGGTGGCGACAGTTAATACATCAGAATTTACGCGTTGTTCGAACATGGTTCTGTTAGCTCTTCTATCTGTTTAGGCAAAATTTCAAAATACGCCTTCAGCGCATCAAGCTGCTCATCGGCATCCTCAATGGCGTTGAAGGTCCGTCGGAACTGGTCGTTGGGGGCATGCTCCTGTAAATACCAGGAAACGTGCTTACGTGCGATCCTAAGCCCCTTGCCCGACCCATAAAAGTCGTGCAGGTCGCTTACGTGCGCCGTTAACAAACGTTCCACCTCTTGCAGCGGCATCGGTGGAAGCTGCTCCCCTGTGTCCAGGTAATGCTGGATTTCCCGGAAGATCCAAGGTCTTCCCTGAGCAGCGCGGCCAATCATCAGAGCGTCGGCTCCGGTGTAGTCCAGTACTGCTCTGGCTTTATGCGGGTCAGTGATATCTCCGTTAGCGATAACGGGTATACCTACATTCTCTTTTACAGACTTGATGCTGTCGTACTCCGCTTCACCGTTGAACAGGCAGTGACGCGTCCGGCCGTGAATCGTGATGGCCTGAATTCCGCAGCGTTCGGCAAGCTGGGCGATTTCAACGCAGTTGCGTTGTTCTGGGTCCCAACCGGTGCGGGTTTTCAACGTCACCGGCACGTCAACGGCGTTGACGACGGCGCGAAGAATTCTCCCAACCAGCTCCGGATACTGCAACAGTGCAGACCCCGCCAGCTTGCGGTTGACCTTTTTGGCCGGGCAGCCCATGTTGATATCTATCAGCTGAGCTCCGTTTTCCACGTTGATGCGAGCGGCCTGCGCCATGTCCTGCGGATCGCAGCCTGCGATCTGAACGGCGCGAATGCCGGGCTCATCGTAGTGGACCATGCGCAGCTTTGACTTATCGGTCCGCCACACTTCCGGATTGGAAGAGAGCATTTCCGATACCGTCATTCCGGCGCCCATCGAATGACAGAGCGTTCTGAACGGGCGATCCGTAATTCCCGCCATAGGGGCGGCAATTAGGCGGTTTGTCAATTCAAGGTTACCAATGCGCATGGATAGTCAAACGGCCATATGTGTCTGCAAGGGCGCGTATATTACGCATTTTTCGGCCCAGATGAAAGGCCAAACTTTGAACAATTTTCGACTAAAATCAAAGAAACGAGAGGCCGAACGTGATGTAAAATATCTTTTTCATATTTTACAATAAGTTGTATAAACACGGCTAAATACGGCTTTTTAAAGCCAACGTGCTCCCTCGGTCGACCGCTTGATTTGTCGTCGGCGGCGCCTGAAATAAAGAAAAAGCGCCCGCGCTGCGGGCGCAATGCGTTTTATGCCTTCCTGACGCCGGTAATGCGGCACCACTCGGCGTTTTCAGCCACCGGATCGAGCAAAAACAGGTCGCTGTAGGCGGCGCTGACGTCCTGCGCCTGTGAAGAGAGGATGCCAGACAGCCCCAAGTGGCCGCCAGCCGTTGGCAGTTTGCCAATCAGCGGTGCAAGCTCTCTTAGAGGGCCTGCGAGGATGTTGGCGACCACGACGTCGGCGCTCAGGTCGTCCGGCTGGTCTTTGGGCAGATAAAGCTCAAGCCGGTCAGAAACGCCGTTGCGCTCTGCGTTATCGCGGCTGGCGAGTATCGCCTGCGGGTCAATGTCGATGCCGATGGCTCTGGCCGCGCCGAGCTTGAGGGCGGCAATGGCTAAAATGCCCGAACCGCAGCCGAAGTCGATAACGGTTTTGCCGGCCAGATCCAGCCCGTCCAGCCACTGTAGGCACAAAGAGGTGGTGGGGTGAGTGCCGGTGCCGAAGGCGAGGCCGGGGTCGAGCATCACGTTAACCGCGTTTTTATCCGGCACTTCGCGCCAGCTTGGGCAAATCCACAGGCGTTCGCCGAAGCGCATCGGGTGGAAGTTGTCCATCCACTCGCGCTCCCAGTCTTTATCTTCCAGCTGTTCAATCTTATGGGCGAAGCCTGTACCGAGCAGCGGGTGATGCTCCAGCATCGCCACGACGCTTTTCATGTCGGTTTCTGCGTCATACAGGCCGATAACGTCGGTGTCGCCCCACAGGCGGGTTTCCCCCGGCAGCGGCTCGAAAACCGGCACGTCGTGGGTATCTTGAAAGGTCACCGAGACGGACCCGCTTTCTACCAGCGCGTCGCCGATGTCTTCGGCGTTAGCGCCGGTGGTATTTAACTTCAACTGTATCCAGGGCATAGCGTCTCTCTTTAATGCGAACTTAGGCGGGGCTGCGCCCCGAATCTTTTATCTTAAGGCGGCAGAGGAATGCGAGCTGCGTTCCCCCACGGCGTTGCCAAGCAGGAACGTAACGATGCCCAGTGCAAGGGACGGTACGATCGGATGCAGGCCGTAAAGCTGCAGGCTTAGCGTCGCCAGTACCGCGTAGCAAACGGCGCCGCACACCATAGAGCACAGCGCGCCGTAGGCGTTGGCCCGCTCCCAGTAGAGGCCAAGCACCAGCGGCCACAGGAATACCGCTTCCAGCCCGCCGAACGCGAGCAGGTTCCACCAGATGATCATCTGCGGCGGCCGCCAGGCGGCGAGGATAAGCAGCAGGCCGAGAATAAAGGTCACCCAGCTTGAAATTTTCGCCAAACGCCTGTCGTTTTGCAGCTGTTCCGGCTTGAGGCTTAGGTATAAATCCTTAATCAGCGTAGCGGACGCCTGCAGCAGCTGGGCGTTGATAGTGGACATAATGGCGGCCAGCGGCGCGGCGAGGAAAATGCCGGCGGCAACCGGCGGCAGCACCTTAATCATCAGCGCCGGAATAACCTGATCCGGAATGGTCATTCCGGGCATGACGGCGCGGCCCAGCGCCCCGGCCAGGTGCATGGTGAACATCAGCACGGCGACGATAACGGTACCGATAATAATGCCGCGATGCACCGCTTTGCTGTCCTTATAGGCGATGCAGCGCACTGCCGTGTGGGGCAGGCCGACAACGCCAAAGCAAACCAGGATCCAGAATGAGGCCATAAACGGCAGGGAGAGGAAGTCGTCCGCCCCGGTAGGAGAAAGCAGTTTGGGATCGATCGCCTCCAGCTTGTCGACGGCAGAGCCTACCCCGCCGGCGGCATAAATGACCGCGATCAAGAGCAGAATGGCGCCGACCAGCATCACGACGCCCTGCAGCGCATCGTTAAGCACGCTGGCGCGAAAGCCGCCGAAGGCGGTATACAGCGCGATGGTTGCGCCGAAAATCAGCAGCCCGATGTCGTAGGGAACGCCGGCCGCGGTTTCCAGCAAGCGAGCACCGCCGATGAACTGAACGGTCATCGCGCCAACGAAGGCTAAAAGCAGGCTGATGCTGGCAAACCAGACCAGCGTTTTGCTTTTATAGCGGGCGTAAAGTACGTCGTTGAGCGTTACCGCATTGTAGCGACGCGCTAGAATGGCGAACTTTTTTCCCAGTACGCCAAGAGAAAGCCAGACTGCGGGCAGCTGGATCATGGCCAGCAACACCCAACCCAGCCCATATTTGTAGGCCGCGCCCGGCCCGCCGATAAACGAGCTGGCGCTAATGTAGGTCGCCGTCAGCGTCATAGCCAGTATAAAGCCGCCCATCGAACGATCGCCAATGAAGTAGTCATTGAGAAAGTTGCCTTTCTGGCGCTTGACGTAGGCGTAAATCGACAGGCCGAAAACCAGAAAGAGATAGGCTATCAGCGGCAGAATAACGTCAAATTGCATCGTTATGCTCCTCTGGGCTGTCCTCTAGCGGGATATCGCGAAAAACGAAGCGGACCATAAGCCAGCACAGCAAAATGAAAAGCAGCGGCACCAGCAGGCAGGCCATCTCAAACCAGTGCGGCAAGCCGGTGAAGCCCTGCTGCGCATCCGGCAGATAGGCGGCCAGCGACCAGGCGAGCAGGTAGACGAGCGTCAGCCATACCGCCCAACGGGCTTCTTTATGGGCCTGGGAAAAACGAGGATCCATAGTGCGACTCCGTCATTGTCTGTCAGTACAGTCAATCTCCCACGACAATGAGCCGTAGGCGAATAAGATTCAAGGGATAGGATTGTACGGAAACGTAAGCGTTTGCACAGCACTATTTTAACGTAGGGAACTGAAAGCGTTGGTGGAAAGAGAGGGCAGTGCGCCCTCCTGAATTTGGGGCGATAGGCAGAAAAGGCGCTATCTTTCGTCGGGCGACCAGTCGGGGCTAAAGCCGCCTAACGTGGGATGGTACATCTCATCTCCAGCGTGCTGGGTGAACTCGACGTTGAGGCGGTCTTCCCTTAGGCCCAGTATTTCTACGCAGTCGGCGATAAGCCGCTTTGCCAGCGCCATTCTCTGTTCGGCCGGTCGCCCTTGCCGAATATCGCACATGAGTACGGAGACCTGCTCGAGGTCCCCCTGCTCGTTTACCGTTCGCCAAACGCCGCCGTCGCCGGTTTCCCGAATGGCTATGCTGATGCGGCGAATGTCGACTGCCATCATTGCGGTATAGGTTTGGCAAAGCCTTTTGGCTAACGCCTTTTTACGTTCGGCATCGTAGCAGCCGTTAACGTCTAGCTGTAAATAGGGCATAGTGTTCTCCTGAGGACAACATTCACACTATGATTGTAGGCCTTGTCGTTCGCCTTTTCACCGATAAAGCCTTGTTTAAGCCGCCGGGACTGTCTCCGCTGAGGTATCGACGGCGGCGCCATAGCCAAGAGAGGAGGTCTTTATGTCAGATACTCAAGCCGCACACGGACGCTGCCTGTGCGGTAACGTCGGTATCACCGCCGCTAAAATGAGCCGCAGCGTGGGCGCCTGCCACTGTGGAATGTGCCGTAAGTGGAGCGGCGGGCCGTTTCTTGCGGTCGATTGCGGTACGGAGGTGACGTTTAGCGGTGAAGAGCACGTCGGCGTATTTCGGTCATCCGAATGGGCCGAAAGGGGATTTTGTAAGATCTGCGGCACCAGTTTGTTCTATAGGCTGATGCACAACGGACAGTATGAAATACCGGTAGGGCTGTTTGATGACGCTCAGCGCCTTGCCTTGACGATGCAAATATTTACCGACCGCAAGCCGGACTATTATGACTTCGCCAACAAAACGGAAATGATGACCGAAGCCGAAGTGTTTGCGATGTTTGCCCCGCCTGACGAACCGTAGCGCGGTAAAATAAAAAACGCCGGAAACTGAGTTCCCGGCGTTTTAGTCATTACGATTAATCGACAATCACTTCTCGTGCATGCCCAACATTTTTTCCAGATAGTGGATGTTGGTGCCGCCCTTTTCAAAGCCTTTGTCTTCCATAATGCGCATTTGCAGGCTGACGTTGGTTTTGATGCCGTCGATAATCAGCTCGGCCAGCGCGTTTTTCATGCGCGAAATGGCCACCTCGCGGGTTTCCCCGTAGGCGATGAGCTTGCCTATCATTGAGTCATAGTACGGCGGTACGGTATAGCCCGCGTAAATATGAGACTCCCAGCGAATGCCGAAACCGCCCGGCGCGTGGAAGCGGGTAATTTTACCCGGCGACGGCAGGAAGTTGTTCGGATCTTCCGCGTTAATGCGGCACTCGATAGCGTGACCCTTAACGTGAATATCCTGCTGCTTGATAGACAGCTTCTGGCCGTCGGCGACGCGCAGCTGCTCTTTGATAAGGTCAACGCCGGTGATCATCTCGGTGACCGGGTGCTCAACCTGAATACGGGTGTTCATTTCAATGAAATAGAACTCGCCGTTTTCATACAGGAACTCGAACGTACCGGCGCCGCGATAGCCGATTTCAACGCAGGCTTTCGTACAGCGTTCACCGATGCTGCGGCGAACTTCTTCCGTAATGCCGGGCGCCGGCGCTTCTTCCACCACTTTTTGGTGGCGACGCTGCATTGAGCAGTCGCGCTCGGCAAGATAGACCGCGTGGCCCTGGCCGTCCGCCATGACCTGAATTTCGACGTGGCGCGGGTTCTCGAGGAATTTCTCCATGTACACCATGTCGTTGTTGAAAGCAGCTTTCGCTTCCGCACGGGTCATGATGATGGACTCTTCCAGATCCTTTTCATTACGCACGACGCGCATGCCGCGACCGCCGCCGCCGCCAGAGGCTTTGATGATAACCGGATAGCCGATTTGATTGGCCAGTTCGCGGTTTCTCACCATGTCTCCGTCCAGCGGGCCGCCGGAGCCGGGAACGCAGGGAACGCCGGCCTTCTTCATCGCGTTGATAGCGGACACTTTGTCGCCCATCATGCGGATGGTGTCGGCCTTGGGTCCGATAAAGATAAAGCCCGAGCGCTCAACCTGTTCTGCAAAGTCGGCGTTTTCCGACAGGAAGCCGTAGCCAGGGTGAATGGCGTCGGCGCCGGTGATTTCCGCAGCGGCAATCAGCGCAGGAATGTTCAAATAGCTCTTGGTTGACTGAGCGGGACCGATGCATACGGTTTCATCGGCCAGCAGCACGTGCTTTAAGTCACGGTCCGCGCTGGAGTGAACCGCAACGGTTTTGATCCCAAGTTCCTTACAGGCGCGCAGGATGCGTAATGCAATTTCACCGCGGTTTGCAATGACAACTTTTTCAATCTTGCCCATTTTTTTAGACATAAGCTCGCCTCGTTATTCAATGATGACGAGCGGTTCGTCAAACTCCACCGGCTGCCCGCTTTCGAGCAGAATTGCCTTAACGACGCCCGCTTTATCAGCTTCGATTTGGTTCATCATTTTCATCGCTTCAACGATGCACAGCGTATCGCCGACGGCAACGGTCTGACCGACTTCGATAAAGGCCTTGGCGTCCGGGCTCGGCGTACGGTAGAAGGTGCCTACCATCGGTGAGCGTACGACGTGGCCGCTGATGGCCGCGGGCGCGGCTTCAACCACTGCCGCTGCGGGCGCTGAAGGCTGAGCCATAGGCGCAGGTTGAACGGCGGCGAACTGCTGTACGGGAGCCGGAACGTAGCTGCCAGCTACGGGGCCGCGGCTGATGCGAACGGACTCTTCTCCCTCGGAGATTTCCAGCTCGTTGATGCCAGATTCTTCAACCAGTTCGATCAGCTTTTTAATCTTACGAATATCCATAGGTGTGATTCCGTATTCTCTTGTGTTTGAATGGAAAACGTTATTGCAAACGGCGGGCTGCCGCCTGCAGGGCAAAGTCATAACCGTCTGCGCCGAGACCACAGATGACGCCGACCGCAATATCTGAAAGATAAGAGTGGTGTCTGAATGGCTCCCGGGCGTGAACGTTAGACAGGTGTATTTCTATAAAGGGGATACTGACCGCCAGCAGCGCGTCCCGTAGGGCTACGCTGGTGTGAGTGAAGGCGGCCGGATTGATAAGAATGAAGTCTACCGAACCGCGCGCCTGATGGACGGCATCAATCAGCTCATGCTCGGCGTTAGACTGTAAGTGGGAGAAGGCAAAACCCATACGCGCGGATTCGCCGGCAAGGCGATTAACAATATCCGTCAGCGTGGTATGACCATATTTATCGGGTTCGCGCGTCCCCAACAGGTTCAGGTTGGGGCCGTTTAACAGCAAAATGTGCGCTTTTTTCGTCATTGTGCTGACATCTCCGGCAATAAGAAACTAATCGCTAAAAATAACTCGATGCGTTCCAATTGTCACCTTTCTTATGCATGAAATTGGCCTGAGCCGCGAATTAAAGTGCGCCATTATAACGATATCGCCGAAATTAGCAGCTTTTTACTGGTCTTATCAGCGAAGATTTGTGGCGAAGCTTTAAGCGCCGGTCCGTCAAGCATGTTATCAATCGGTAAAAAATGTTGATTTATCTGTGAGTTAACCAGAGGTTATCATTTTTGCGGTTGCTTACATTTCCCGTTAATTATTATACAAGGCTGTTCAATTTCCATTTAGAACGCCGCTTTTTTAGGAAGTTCGCACTTTAAGATAAACGTTTCAGCTTTTGTGATCGCGAGCGCTGATAAAACGACATCTGTACAAGCGTGTTAGTTAAGAAAGCCCCTCTGTTTATGCACCGGGGGGTGATAAAAGAGGGGCTAAAGGCATTAACGAACGTTGACCAGCACGCGTCCGGTAATTTTTCCATCCAGCAGGTTGTTGGCTGATTTAACAACGTCGTCCAGGCCAATTTCGCTGGTTGCGCGCTGATAGAAGCTTTCCGGCAGCAGTTCGCTCAGGCGCTGCCACGCTTTCAGGCGGCGATCCTGCGGCGTCATGACGGAGTCGACGCCCTGAAGGCGGACGTTTCGCAAAATGAACGGCATTACGGTGGTCGGCAGTTGGAATCCGCCCGCCAGCCCGCAGGCGGCAACGGTTGCGCCATAGTTCATTTGGGCTATTACTTTGGCCAGAATAGGGCCGCCGACGACGTCGACGGCGCCGGCCCAGCGCTGCTTCTCCAACGGCTTTGCCGGCTCTTCGAAGCTGTCGCGCTCAAGAACCAGATTCGCGCCGAGAGAAAGCAGGTATTCAGCGTTGTGCAGCCGACCGCTGACGGCGGATACCTGATATCCCAGCTTGTGCAGCAGCGCAACGGCGACGCTGCCGACTCCGCCGCTGGCGCCGGTCACCAGAACTTCGCCGCTTTGAGGCGTAACGCCGCCGTCTTCCAGCGCCATTACGCACAGCATGGCCGTCAGCCCTGCCGTACCGATAATCATGGATTTACGCTGATCCAAGCCTTCGGGAATGGGGATAAGCCAGTCGCCGTTAACCCGCGCCTGCTGCGCCAGGCCGCCCCAGCGGGTTTCGCCAACGCCGAAGCCGGTAAGCAGAACGCTTTGGCCGGGGCGAAAGCGGGGGTCTTCGCTGGTTTGTACCGTACCGGCGAAGTCGATGCCCGGCACCATCGGAAAGTCGCGAATAATTTTGCCTTTGCCGGTAATGGCCAGCGCATCTTTATAGTTGATGCTGGACCAGTTGATGTCGACGACGACGTTGCCTTCAGGCAACTGTTCTGGAGTAATGTCTTTTATTTCCCCTTGGATTTGCCCGTCGAGCTGTTCGAGAATGAGTGCTTTGGTCATAGGTTTATGCCTGATAACATTTTGTTAATAAAAGAAATGTGTCCGTCGCTTTTGAAGCACGGTACCCTGAAGCTTTTTAAAACGCGCTGAGCGTAAGTGTATAAAATTGCTTTATTATCGCTGCATTATTCGCTTTTGTTATTACAGAAGCAATGCTCTGTGCAGCGTCGCCAAGCTACGGCTAGGTAAAGAATACTTGCTTTTACCCACTCATGAGGCGAAAAGAGCGGAAAATGCGCCCTTGCTCAAACTTCGCGTTTTTCGTCGGTGAAAAGAATGCGAACGTAGTCACTGTCGCGCGAGTCCATATCGCCCAAATAGCATCGAAGGCTTTCAGGAACGGCCAGATAGGCCTTGCGAAGTTCTTCTCGCCAGTAATCACTGGTATTTTCCAGATACTGATAGTAAACGTCTCGGCAGCGCTGAAGGCGATCTTTACCGTTGAGCTTTTCATAAATGACGTCCAGTTCTTCTAGCTTATCGCTCAGCAACTCGGTATATCCGTCTTTGTCGGCGGCAAAGGTCAAAACGCCCAGTTCACCAATATGTATTTCCGTCGCTTCTGTCAGTTCAGTAAAAAACTCGCCCCGCTGCGCCCGCTGCTTAAATTCGTCCAGCGTCAGCAGAAAGTTAACGTGCGGACAGTCGACCTGTATTTGACCGCTTTTATAAACGACGACGTTGACGAGGTGATTAATCCCCTCTTTGTGCATGAAAAAATAGGACCTTTCGCCGCATTCCGTCTCATAAAACAGTTCCTGGACGACCCGAAACGGCGACGACTTGGCGAAAACCACGCAGCGGCGTTGTTCCCACAGGGCCAGCTCTTGCTCGGTGTAGTAATAAATATTGGCCATTTGCGGGTTGAGCTGCTTGACCTTTTCGGCGATCAGCTCGCAATAGCTTGGCGGCGTGTGCGTCCAGTTCGCGTCGACGATCCGGTAGCTTCCTAATCCGGAAATGGACAGCTCTGCGCCCGTCGGGAGCTGCGTCATCATCCGCAACTTCGGGCTGCCAAACCGTGTCTTGATGCTGTTGAGATCTTCCATCTCCCAAGCGCTTATTCGCCCGTCCTGGTAAATTTCTACGTCGGTATAATAGTAGCCGCCGTTATTTACGATGCCGGCGATCGTCAAACCTTCGATTCTTTCCTTGCGTTCGATCTTGGCCATAGGCTTATTCCCTGTGAAAGCGTGTGATAACCGGCGGCAGCGCCAATCAGAACGTGCTTACTTATTGATTTAATAACGTTATGGTAGCCGCTTTTCTGATGGAAAAAAGAGTGATATGCGTCAGAAAAACACTTCTTTGTAGTTATATCGTGGTGCGATCGGCCAACAAAGAGGCGATTACCTGTTAAAATATACTAAGGCGCAGGAACGTGCTGGTAAAGTCTGCTACTCTTGCATCCTGCTTGCATTTGCTCATGGTGAAGGTAAGCGGGAAAAGGAGCATGGCCCGAGTGGCGGACGGGTTAGCGCTTACGCGTGGGCATAGTTATGCATAGTTATCCCACAACCGATTTTTATTTTTATGCATTTGATAAATCGTTATGGGAATGAGATTCATCGCGAGACTGTCCGTTTTTGTCTCCATACTGGTTTTTCTTACTATGATTTTAGCGCTGCTGACCAGTACGCTGAGCGTCTATTTGGTCGGCGGAAGCAAAATGGCCGACCACTGGCGGCCCCTGATTGAAACAGTGGACAGAGCGTTAACCTATCCTACCCCGGTCATCTATAACTATGGTTTACCTACCGTGATGTCAGCGACGGGAGTGAGCCATCTGGAAGTCAGAGACGATCGGAAAAATTCGATTTATACCCATCAGCTCGATACCCATCGCGATTTCTGGCGCCATTTTCATACCCAAAGCGAGACTGAGATAGCGCTGGAGAAGCATCCGGGATATACGCTGCGTATTACTTACGCTAACCCCATTCTAAGCACCCTGTTTTCACTGCCGTTTTTTTTATCGATGTTAGCCGTGGTTTTGGCGATCGCCATCATCATGTTCTGGTGGATTCGGTGGCTTAAGCGCCAGTTCAAGGGCGTCGAACTGCTGGAGGAGAGGGCGCAGAGAATTTTGTCCGGCGAGCGGGAAGACGTCATGGGGGGTGACGTGCGCGAATGGCCGATTAACGCCAGCGCCGCGCTCGACCGCCTGTTGGCTGACTTAAAAAATATGAGCGAGGAGCGAATTCGGGTTGATAAGCTTATTCGTTCTTTTGCCGCCCAAGATGCCCAAACGGGTCTTAACAACCGCCTGTTTTTCGACAACCAGCTGGCGACGCAGCTGGAGGAGCCTAACGCTCACGGCGTGGTGATGATAGTCCGCCTGCCGGAGCTGGAGCTGCTGCTGGAAGAGTATGGAAAAACGAGGGTCGACGACCTGCTCTACATGCTGGTCAACATGCTGTCGACGTTTATCATGCGCCATCCTGCGGCGCTATTGGCTCGCTATTTCAGCAATGACTTTAGCGTCATCTTGCCCCACCGTTCTCTGAAAGAGGCGGACGCCATAGCCTCTCAGCTGGTTAATGCTATAGACGGCCTACCCCTGCCTTCTAACGTTGAGAAAGAGAGCCTTATTCACATCGGCGTTTGCGCCTATCAGGGCGGGCAGACGCCTGAACAGATTATGGATAACGCGGAACACGCCGCCAGAGCTGCGGTGCTTCAGGGAAGCAACGGCTGGTTTATTTATGAGAATCAGGCTCCGCCTCTGGTCAGAGGCAGCGTTCGCTGGCGCACGCTGTTGGAACAGATGCTGGCGCGCGGCGGGCCTGAGGTATACTACAAGCCGGCGATAACCATAAATAATGAGCTTAACCATCGGGAAATTTTGCTGCGCATCCGCGACGGCGATGAGGAGCTGCAGCCCGCCGAGTTTATGCCGCTGATTCAGCAATTCGGCATGACGGAGCGCTTTGATCGACTGGTGTTGAGCAAAACCCTGCCGCTGTTGAACAGCTGGCCCGAGGATACGATCGCCGTATCGGTTACCGTGGACTCTTTGTTGAAACACTCTTTTCAGGTCTGGCTGCGCGATCACCTGTTGGAAAAAGAAAAATCGGCGCGAAAGCGAATTATATTTGAACTTGCGGAGGCCGACGTCTGTCAATATAACGACCGCTTGCGGCCGGTCGCCAGGCTGCTGTTCGGACTGGGGTGTCGGCTCGGCGTCGTTCAGGCCGGCCTGACGGTGGTCAGTTCGATGTACGTCAAGTCTATGCCGATAGAGGTTATCAAGCTTCACCCTGGGCTTGTGCGCAACATTGACCGGCGTCCTGAAAACCAGCTGTTTGTCGACAGCCTGGTTGCCGCCTGTCAGGAGACGTCGGTTGCGGTAATGGCGGCAAGCGTAAGGACTCGCGCAGAGTGGGAAACGCTGCTTTCTCGCGGGGTTGTCGGCGGACAGGGTGAATTTTTTGCCTCGCCGCAGCCGATACCGGTTTCGAAAGAAAAAAATAGTCGACAAAATCGTCATTTTTAACTCTGAAATGTGCGCGGTTTTCACGTAGAATAGTGCGCCTTGCTTGTCCTTGTTTGGTCTAAGGCCGACTAACGCTGTGCATTGGCCAATATCATCAGGTTAAAAAGTTTAAAGAACGCTTGCCGTCTATCGTTTTAAACGGCATGTGAATCGAGTTCACGCGGGATGCCGGAAAGACGCGCACGCGCCGTTGCGTCTTGTTGCTCCTTCGCGTGGTTGGTAAAGTAGGCGATTCACTTCGCCTCAGCTTGCAGGATTACTCTCAAGAATGTTTAAGAAATTTCGCGGCATGTTTTCCAATGACCTGTCCATCGATTTGGGAACGGCAAATACCCTGATCTACGTTAAGGGACAGGGCATCGTTTTGAATGAACCTTCCGTCGTGGCAATCCGTCAGGATCGCGTCGGCTCACAAAAGAGCGTGGCCGCAGTCGGTCACGAAGCGAAGCAGATGCTGGGCCGTACGCCGGGCAATATTTCCGCTATCCGTCCGATGAAAGACGGCGTTATTGCGGACTTCTTCGTTACCGAAAAAATGCTTCAACACTTTATTCGTCAGGTTCACAGCAACAGCATTCTACGCCCAAGTCCGCGCGTGCTGGTCTGCGTGCCGGTCGGCGCCACTCAGGTTGAGCGTCGCGCCATTCGTGAATCAGCCCAGGGCGCAGGCGCTCGTGAGGTTTATCTGATTGAAGAACCTATGGCGGCCGCGATCGGCGCCGGGTTGCCCGTATCAGAAGCCACAGGCTCCATGGTTGTGGATATCGGCGGCGGTACGACCGAAGTGGCCGTTATCTCTCTTAACGGCGTGGTTTACTCTTCTTCCGTTCGCATCGGCGGCGACCGCTTCGATGAGGCGATCATTAACTACGTGCGCCGCAACTACGGTTCACTTATCGGTGAAGCGACCGCAGAGCGCATCAAGCACGAAATCGGTTCAGCCTATCCGGGCGACGAAGTGCGCGAAATCGAAGTTCGCGGCCGTAACCTGGCCGAGGGCGTGCCGCGCGGCTTTACGCTGAACTCAAACGAGATCCTTGAAGCGCTGCAAGAGCCTCTGGCAGGCATCGTCAGCGCGGTGATGGTAGCGCTGGAACAGTGCCCGCCGGAGCTTGCCTCCGACATCTCCGAACGCGGCATGGTGTTGACCGGCGGCGGCGCGCTGCTGCGCAATCTCGATCGTCTGCTGATGGAAGAAACCGGTATTCCGGTGGTTGTCGGCGAAGATCCTCTGACCTGTGTGGCCCGCGGCGGCGGCAAGGCATTGGAAATGATCGATATGCACGGCGGCGATCTGTTTAGCGAAGACTGATCCCGCGTACGCCTCATGACAGCGAATGCGCCTTATTCAGCGTCGGACTTTAGGTTCTTCCGTTTATTGAACCTGCCGAACTGGGGAGGCGCTTCTGTCCTTTTTAGGAGCGACAGAATCCGGTTGTCCCTGCCGAAGGAGCCTCGCGCTTCTTCATATCGACAAGGATAATGCCAACTATATGAAGCCTATTTTCAGCAGAGGGCCGTCTCTACAGCTACGCCTTATTCTGGCCGTCGTTTTGGCGGTTAGTCTGATTATTGTCGACAGCAAGCTTGGCGTATTTTCCAAAGTGCGCAGCTATCTTGATACGGCGGTAAGCCCTTTCTTTTTTGTGGCGAACGCGCCGCGCGACGTTCTTGACGGCGTTTCTGACACTCTGGCTTCAAGGGAGGAGCTGAAGAGTGAGAATCAGCGGTTGCGCCAAGAGCTGCTGTTAAGGAGCAGCGATCTGCAGCTGCTTGGGCAACTCAGACAGGAAAACAACCGGCTGCGCGAGCTGCTCGGTTCTCCACTGCGCGGCGACGAGCACAAGATGATTACTCAGGTGCTGTCGACCGAATCGGATCCTTACAGCTATCAGGTCGTTATCGATAAAGGCTTTCAGGACGGCGTTTATGAAGGCCAACCGGTTATTAACGATAAGGGCGTCGTCGGGCAGGTCGTTGCCGTCGCTAGAAATACCAGCCGGGTCTTATTAATCTGCGATACGTCCCATTCTCTTCCTATTCAGGTGTTGCGTAACGATATTCGCGTCATCGCCATGGGCGCGGGCTGCACGGAAGATCTTCAGCTTGAATATTTACCGCGCGACATCGATATTCGCGTGGGTGACGTGCTGGTGACTTCAGGCTTAGGCGGCCGTTTCCCGGAGGGTTATCCGGTGGCGGTTGTTTCATCCGTGGCCATCGACGACCAGCGCGCCAGCACCGTCATTCAGGCGCACCCGACGGTCGCTCTTCAGCGCCTGCGCTATCTCCTCCTGCTTTGGCCTACCGATCGCGACGGCAATCAGCCGCTGCCGCCGGAAGAGGTTCGGCGCATCGCCAAAGAGCGCCTGCGCCAGATGATGCCGCAGGTTTTACCGCCGGAATCCGAGCCGCCGACTCCGCCGTCCAACGCGACGCCGCCTTCCGCCGTACCGTCGCCGACGACTGCGCCAGCTCAGCCTAACCGAGGGGCGCGATGAGCAGCAGCTATCACGGATCCGGGCGTTGGATTGTTTGGTTCTCCTTTATTCTGGCTCTGGTGCTGCAAACCATGCCGTGGCCGGAAGAGCTGTATCTGTTTCGCCCCTCCTGGGTCATGCTAATTCTGGTTTATTGGGTCATGGCGCTGCCGCACAGGATAAACGTCGGCACCGCCTTTATTTTAGGGCTGCTTTGCGATCTGACGCTAGGGGCGACGCTCGGCGTACGGGGGCTGGCGTTGGGCATTGTCGCTTACGTCGTCGCGTTTCGCTGTCAGCTGCTGCGCAATCTCGCCCTGTGGCAGCAGGCGCTGATTGTGGTGCTGCTGTCGCTAGTGATGGAGGTGATCGTGTTCTGGGCTGAGTTCTCCGTTCACAACGTTGCCTTCAGGCCGGAAATATTGTGGAAAAGCCTGATTAACGGCCTGCTTTGGCCGTGGCTTTTTCTGTTAATGCGTAAAATACGTCGGCGCTTCGCCGTTAGATGAGGGCTGCATGACGCCGTCGATTTACCTCGCTTCCGCCTCTCCGCGCCGCCGCGAGCTGCTGGGGCTTTTGAACCTCTCTTTTGAACGATTGAGCACTGACGTTGAAGAGCGCCGGGAAGCCGGCGAGTCGCCGTTGGATTACGTATGCCGCCTGGCCAAGAGTAAGGCGCAGGCCGGCGTGGCGGTAGCCGAGCGGGATTGGCCGGTGCTGGGCGCCGACACCATCGTCGTTTTGGACAGCGAGGTGCTGGAGAAGCCCCAGAGCGAAGAGGACGCCGCCAGGATGCTTCGCGCGCTTTCTGCCCGCCAGCATCAGGTTATAACGGCAATTGCATTTGCGAATCAACGGCATGTGATGTGCTACTCTGTCACAACTGAAGTGACCTTTTGCCGCCTGAGCGAGCAGGACATCGCGGCGTATATCGCCAGCGGCGAGCCAATGGATAAAGCCGGGGCTTACGGCATTCAAGGATTGGGCGGCGCGTTCGTCCGTTCGATTAACGGCAGCTATCACGCGGTGGTAGGCCTGCCGCTGGTTGAAACTCGTGAGCTGCTCGACGCGTTTTTGCAGTCGCAGGCCAAGCCCCAAAATCAGGAGCCAACATGACGGCAGAACTTTTGGTTAACGTTACCCCTTCAGAAACCCGCGTAGCCTTTATTGAGGGCGGCATTCTGCAAGAGGTGCATATCGATCGCGAATCCAAGCGCGGCATCGTGGGCAATATTTATAAAGGCCGGGTCAGCCGAGTGCTGCCGGGAATGCAGGCGGCCTTTATCGATATTGGTCTTGATAAAGCCGCCTTTCTTCACGCTTCAGACATTATGCCGCATACGGAATGCATTGCGGATACTGAGCAAAAGCAGTTTCACGTCCGAGACATCACTGAACTTGTGCGTCAGGGCCAGGATTTGGTTGTGCAGGTAGTGAAAGACCCGCTGGGCACTAAGGGCGCTCGCCTGACGACCGATATTACGCTGCCTTCGCGCTATCTGGTTTTTATGCCCGGAGCGGCTCACGTTGGCGTATCTCAGCGCATCGACAGCGAAGAAGAGCGTGAGCGGCTTAAGGGTATCGTCGCCGAATACTGTGACGAGCATGGCGGGTTTATCATCCGTACGGCGGCGGAAGGCGTCGGTTCCGAAGAGCTGGCGCAGGACGCGGCCTTTTTAAAGCGCCTGTGGAATAAAATCATGGAGCGCAAGAGCCGCAGCGGCACTAAGAATATGCTGTACGGCGAGCTGGCGCTAACCCAGCGCGTGCTGCGCGACTTTGTCGGTGAATCGTTGGACCGGATCCGGGTTGACTCCCGCCTGACCTACGACTCTCTGGTTGAGTTTACCGCCGAGTTTATGCCCCAGGTAACCAACAAGCTTGAGCGCTATACCGGCAAGCAGCCGATCTTCGATCTGTACGACGTGGAGAACGAGATTCAGCGGGCGATGGATCGCAAGGTCGAGCTTAAGTCCGGCGGCTATCTGATCATCGACCAGACCGAGGCCATGACTACCATCGATATTAATACCGGTGCGTTTGTCGGCCACCGCAATCTGGATGAAACCATCTTCAACACCAACATTGAGGCAACGCACGCGATCGCGCGCCAGCTCAGGTTGCGCAATCTGGGCGGCATCATCATCATCGACTTTATCGATATGGCCAATGAGGATCACCGTCGCCGCGTTCTGCACTCTCTCGAACAGTCGCTGTCTAAAGACAGGGCCAAGACCAGCGTTAACGACTTTTCTGCTCTGGGGCTGGTGGAAATGACCCGCAAACGTACGCGGGAGAGCCTGGAACACGTGCTCTGCGGCGAATGCCCGAGCTGCCGGGGCCGTGGGCGCGTGAAGACGGTGGAAACCGTCTGCTATGAAATTCTGCGTGAAATCGTCCGCGTTCACCACGCCTACGATGCCGATCGCTTCCTGGTCTATGCGTCTCCCGACGTGGGGGAAGCGCTCAAGAGCGAAGAGTCTTATTCCGTGGCGGAAGTCGAACTCTTCGTCGGAAAACAGGTTAAAATTCAAGTAGAGCCGCTGTACAACAGAGAACAGTTTGACGTCGTTATGATGTAGCGATGGAGTAGTTGCTGGGGGCGTTGTGAGGGGAGGAAGGATGGGGCGAAGCAGTCGCATAGTGTTGAGAATAGCCGTTGCGCTTTTAGTGCTGCTGACGCTGGCCGTCGGCGCTCTGCGCTTTATGCTTCCTCGCATTAATGACTACCGCGAGCCCATTCTCGCCACCGTCTCGGACATGACCGGTATCCCGACTCGCATCGAGCATATGGAAGGGAAATGGGAGATGTTTGGCCCAACCCTCGACCTGCGCGAACTTTCTTTACAGACCGACGTTGGCGAGGTCCGCGTCGACCGCGTCACGGTGGCGCTCGACGTTTGGGCCTCTTTGGTTAACTTCCGCTGGCAGTTTCGCGATCTGACCTTTTATCGCGTACAGGGCGCCTTGAACTATACGGTAGGCCAGTCCCAGAGCGACGATGGGCGTGAGCCTACCGGAAGCGCCACGCTCAAGAATATTTTCCTTAAGCAGTTTGACCACTTTATCCTGCTCGACAGCCAACTCTCCTTTCTGGGCGCCTCCGGCGAGCGCATTTCTCTGGCCATTCCAAGGCTGAACTGGCTTAACGACCGCAAGCGCCATCGCGCGGAAGGGCAGGTCAGCGTATCAACGGAGAACGGCCCTAACGGCCTGCTGAAGGTTCGCTTTAACCTGCGCGACGAGGCGGATCTGATGGATAACGGGACCGTTTATCTTCAGGCGGATAACGTTAACGTGCTGCCGTGGCTCAGCCACTGGTTTAAGACCAATACCGGTTTTGACGATGCGCGATTCAGTCTGGAAGCGTGGCTGTCCGTTAAGGCCAGTCAGATTGACGGAGGCGCTCTGCTGCTCAGCCAGGGGCGCGCCGACTGGCATAAAGGGGATGATTTGCACCGGCTGGACGTTGAGAAGCTGGCGGTTTACGTCAAACGACAGGGCGACGGATGGCGTCTGGACGCGCCGGCGTTGAATCTAAAAACCGACGGCCATGCGTGGGCAAAGGGCGGACGGGTTAGCCTGTTCTGGCAGCCAGAGAACCCCAGCCTTCAGGGGGAAGAAGGTGAATCAATGCTTCGGATCCGTGCGGCTAAGCTGGATCTGGAAAGCATTAACCCACTGCTGCCGATGTTTAGCTTCCTGCAGCCTGACGCGCTTGACGCCTGGCTACAGATTCGGCCAAAGGGCAATCTGGAACGGCTAGCGCTGGACATTCCCCTGAGTACGCCGGAAAAAATCCGCTTTGAAGGCCGTTGGGAAAACGCCAGCTGGCAGCCTTGGAAACATATTCCAGGAGGCGATCGCGCCGAGTTTGAGGTGGCGGGAAGCGCTGCGGGAGGAACGGTTGGGGTGCGTCTCGATCAAAGTACGCTGCCCTACGACGAGATGTTCCGCGCACCGCTCATCGTCAACAGTGCCAACGCCTCCATTCACTGGTTAAACGATGAGCATGAGTTCAGGCTTTGGGGCGATAACATTGACATTCAGGCCAAGTCCGTATGGGCTAACGGCAGCTTCAGCTACCGTCAGGGTGGCGACGATGCGCCTTGGTTAAGCATTTTGGCCGGAATCAGGGCATATGACGCAGGCGACGCCTGGCGCTATTTCCCTGAGCCGTTGATGGGTACCCCGCTGGTTGACTACCTTTCTTCCGCCATCGTTGCCGGCAAGTCCGACAACGCGACGCTTATTTTTAACGGCGATCCGCATCATTTCCCCTATCCGCACAACGACGGGCTGTTTGAGGTCTATGCTCCGCTGACGGACGCGGTATTCAAGTTTCAGCCGACCTGGCAGCCGCTCAGCGATATGACCATCAACCTGAATTTCATTAACAGCGGCCTGTGGATGCACTCGCCGTCGGCAATGCTGGGTAAAGTCAAAGGCACTGACATTGACGCCGTTATCGCCGACTTCCATAAAGGGCAGTTGGACATTAACGCCAAGGTTAACGGTCAGGGGCCGGACGTGCGGGACTACCTAAAGCAGTCTCCGCTCAAAGATACCGTCGGCTCGGCGCTGGATGAAATTGACGTCGGCGGCGAGGTTAACGGACGCTTGCGTTTGGATATCCCGCTGGACGGTGAGCAGGCCCACGCCAGCGGTGAGATAGACCTCAAAGATAACCGCCTGCACATTAAGCCTATCGACAGCATCATGGAGAAAGTAAGCGGTCGCTTCCGTTTCGACGACGGTAACCTCAGTAGCGAAAGGATGAGCGCCGAGTGGTTTAATCAGCCCATAGGCCTGAATTTCTCCACCCGTCAGGGCGCGAAAGATTATGCGGTTCAGGTTGGCATCGACGGAAACTGGGCGGTAGCCCAGCTGCCGTGGCTGCCAGTGGACGCCGCGAAGCAGCTTTCCGGCAGTGCCCGCTGGAAAAGCGACGTTAACATCACGCTGCCGGAAAAGGGACGCCCCAGGTATGACGTCGCGTTAAGCGGCGACCTTAACGGAGTAAGCAGTCGCTTACCTGCGCCCTTGAGCAAGCGCAGCGGCAGCGTGCTGCCGGTGACGCTGAAGGCAAAGGGAGATACGGTTGGATTTGATCTACAGGGGCTCATTGCCGGCAATCAGGCGATAAACAGCCGATGGACGCTGGGGAAAAATCAGGTTCAGCTCACCCGATTTGCCTGGCGAATGAACAGCAAAAAGACGCCGGAGCTGCCTTCTGACGCCCGTTTAGACATACAGTTACCCGCCGTAGACGGCGAGCGCCTGTTGGGACTGCTGTCGCCGCTGTCCGGTTCGGACGGCAAAGAGAGCGCTGTCGCGGCCAAGTTTACTCTGCCGTCGCGCTGGGTGATCCATTCGCCGCAGCTTGAGCTTGCGGGGCAATACTGGCGCGATCTTACGGTAGACGTTAACCGCAGCGCCGGCGCAACCAGCGTCGCGCTCAACGGTAAGGAAATTCGCGCCAGTCTGGCGATGAACGGCAGCCAGCCGTGGCAGGCCGACATTGACTATTTTTACTTTAACCCTAAATCCGATCTGTTTTCGGTTTCCTCAACAAAAAACAAAGGTGCGGGCGCCGCTTTCAACCGTTTCCCTCAGCTTCCCTCTATTGCCGTGCGCTGTAAAGAGTGTTGGGTGGTCGGCCAGCGTTTGGGGGTGGTTAACGCCGATCTGCGCTTTCGGGGCGATAACCTGAGCGTGACGAACGGGCTGGTGGATACCGGTACGACGAAGTTAACCTTTTCTGCCGACTGGCTTCGCTCGCCGGGCGGCTCTGCGACCCGCTTTGACGGTACGCTGTCAGGCAAACGAATCGATCGCAGCATGAATTACTTTGGCGTTTATACGCCGCTGAAAGACGCACCGTTTAACGTCGATTTCGACCTGAACTGGCAGGGGGACCCTTGGTCTCCTCTGGTCGATACGCTCAACGGCGGCGTAACGGCCAAGCTTGGCAAAGGGCAGGTGGACAACGCGGGCGGCGGCCATGCGGGCCAGCTTCTGCGGTTGCTGAGCTTTAACGCACTGTTGCGCAAGCTGCAGTTTGATTTTCGCGATACCTTTGGTAAAGGTTTTTACTTTGATACTATCAGCGGTAGCATCAAGTTAACCAACGGTGTGGCAAAAACCGACAACCTGTTGGTTGACGGACTGTCAGCGGACATCGCGATTGACGGTGATATTGACTTCGTTAATCGCCGCCTGGGCCTTAACGCCGTGGTTGCGCCGGAAATTTCCGGCACCGTTGGCGTAGCGACGGCCTTCGTCGTTAACCCGATAGCCGGCGCGGCGGTGTTTGCCGCAAGCCAAGTGCTGTCGCCGCTGTGGAATAAGATTTCGCTGATACGTTACAGAATTGACGGTGATTTAGATGAGCCTGTCGTGCATGAGGTGCTACGACAGCCAAAGGGAGACTCTAGTTAATGAAAAGCGCCAACGTTGCTTTGTTACAGTTATGCAGTGGGGAAAATATTCGCGCTAACCTGGCGCAGATTGAGCAGCAGATCAAGCAGCTGAAGCCGCACGTCAAGCTGGTGGTGACGCCGGAGAACGCGCTGCTTTTTGCCGATACGCAAACCTACTATAAGCACTCCGAAACCGAAGGGACGGGTCCGCTGCAGGACGCCATCCGTGAAATGGCGGTGCGCTACGGCGTGTGGATTCTGGTGGGCTCGATGCCGCTTATCAGCCGCGAAAACCCTGAGCGTTTAACCGCCAGCAGCCTGCTGTTTGACGATAAGGGCGAGCTGAAGGCGCGCTACGACAAAATGCACATGTTTGATGTGGACGTCGCCGACAGCCACGGCCACTACTGTGAGTCCGATACTTACGACTACGGCCAGCACCTGACCGTGGTGGATACGCCGGTCGGCCGTCTGGGCATGACGATTTGCTACGATCTGCGCTTCCCTGGCCTGTTCCAGGCGCTGCGCGATCGCGGCGCGGACATTATTACCGTTCCCGCCGCCTTTACCCGCGTGACCGGCGAAGCGCACTGGGAGATTCTGCTGCGCGCCCGGGCGATTGAGAACCAGTGCTGGATACTTGCTCCGGCGCAGGTGGGGCGTCACGGCGCTACGCGCCGCACCTGGGGGCATACGATGGCCGTTGATCCGTGGGGCAGCGTGGTGGGCATTAACGCCGATGCGGTCGAGGGCATCAAGGTGCGCGTCGATACCAGCGGGCTGCCGAAGCTGCGCGAGCAAATGCCGCTAATGAAACATAACCGCTTCGAGCCGGTGCTTAAAGCGGTGATAAAAAAAGGTGAGTAACGCAATGAATCTTACTCTGGTCAGTGAGCAGCTGCTTACGGCCAATCGCTTAAGCCATCAGGACCTGTTTGACGTTCTGGGGCAGATGTCTTCACGTCGATTGGACTATGCCGATCTTTACTTTCAGTCCAGCTACCATGAGTCTTGGGTGATTGAAGATCGCATCATTAAAGAGGGTTCCTACAATATCGACAGAGGCGTCGGCGTGCGCGCCGTTCACGGTGAGAAAACCGGCTTTGCCTATGCCGATCAGATAACTCTTCAGGCGCTGATTCAGAGCGCCAACGCCGCCAAAAGCATTGTTAACGACGTCGGCGACGGCAAAACCCACGTGCTCGGCGCGGTGGGCTATGCGCCGCTGTATCCCGCCCTCGACCCGCTGCAAAGCCTGTCGCGTGAGGCAAAAATTGACCTGCTGCACTTGGTCGACAAGACCGCTCGGGCGGAAGACGCCAGGGTGCAGGAAGTTAACGCCAGCCTAAGCGGCGTGTATGAAACGGTGCTGATTGCAGCGACGGACGGCACGCTGGCGGCGGACGTTCGGCCGCTGGTTCGCCTGTCGGTGAGCGTTCTGGTCGAAGAAAACGGCAAGCGCGAGCGCGGCTCCAGCGGCGGCGGCGGTCGGGTTGGCTACGATTACTTCCTTGAGCCGACCTCGGAGGGCGTTCGGGCCGAGGCCTTCGCTCGCGAAGCCGTCCGGCAGGCGCTGGTGAACCTTTCCGCCGTTGCGGCGCCCGCGGGCGCAATGCCGGTCGTGCTCGGTGCCGGTTGGCCGGGCGTTCTGCTGCATGAAGCGGTGGGGCACGGCCTTGAGGGCGACTTTAACCGCAAGGGCGCGTCGGTGTTTAGCGGCCGCATGGGGGAACTCGTCGCGTCTGAGCTCTGTACGGTTGTCGATGACGGTACGCTGTCGGGCCGTCGCGGTTCGCTTTCCGTCGACGATGAGGGCGTTCCCGGTCAGTACAACGTGTTGATTGAGAAGGGCGTACTGAAAGGCTACATGCAGGATAAGCTTAACGCCCGCCTGATGGGGCTTGCGCCCACCGGTAACGGTCGCCGCGAGTCCTACGCCAGCCTGCCGATGCCGCGAATGACCAACACCTATATGCTGGCCGGCGAGTCCACCAGAGACGAGATTATTGAAAGCGTAGACTTTGGTCTGTATGCGCCGAACTTCGGCGGCGGTCAGGTCGATATTACGTCCGGAAAGTTCGTGTTTTCGACGTCTGAAGCCTATCTTATTGAAAATGGCCGCATCACCAAGCCGGTGAAAGGGGCGACTCTGATTGGCTCAGGCATTGAGGCGATGCAGCAAATTTCTATGGTTGGCAACGATCTGGCGCTGGATAAGGGCGTCGGCGTCTGCGGGAAAGAGGGGCAAAGCGTTCCGGTCGGCGTCGGCCAGCCTACGCTGAAGCTTGACAGCCTGACCGTGGGCGGAACCGCCTAAAGAGAGAGGAGTGCCGCCTCTACGAACCTCAGGGGTTCTGCGAGCGCGGCGCGTGGGGTAGTCTGACTTTCAGGAGTGATACGATGAGCTTGTCCTATTATCAGTTGGCAACACAGAGTACGATCCGCGTACTGAACAACCTCGACTTTCTGATGAGCATTGCGACCGCGTTTTGCAAAGAGCGACGCATTGAGGAGCAGGTGCTGCTCAACTCTCGCCTGGCGCCGGACATGTTTCCGCTGGTGCGTCAGGTCCAGCTGGTCAGCGACATGACCAAAAGCTGCGCAGCGCGCCTTGCCGGGCTGGAACCGCCGATTTATGAAGACAACGAGACGACATTCGCCGAGCTTAAGGCGCGGATAGCTAAGACGATTGACTACATTAAATCGCTGGAAGAGAAAGATTTCGCCGACAGCGAATCGCGCCAGATCCAACTGCCTTGGTACGACGAACCGATGCGCGGCGACGTTTTCCTGCTACAGCACGCGCTGCCGAACATCTATTTCCACATTACTACTGCCTATAACATTTTGCGCAACAACGGCGTAGCCGTCGGCAAGCGCGACTATCTGGGCAAAATCTGACGACGTTTGCCGCTCGACTACCGTCGGGCGGTAAAATTATTCTGACTTCACGTTTGCTTCACGCGCTTTACACATAGCCTGATTATTCTGCATATAACGTTTGTTCTATTTGCAGGGATTTTGCTATGTCCGCGATTGCCGTTTATGACAACGACTGCCTGAGGGAATACCGGTATCCGTGGTATATGCCTTCGCCGATGCGTCGCTTGCCTTTGCCTCTGCTGGAGTTTTGGAGTTTTGGCATTAAAGAGGCGCTGAGCTGCGCGTTCGCCGTTTCTTTCTTTATTACTCTGGCGTTGTCGAAAGCGTTGCCGATGGGTGATTTACCCCGCTATGACTTTATTCTTATCGTTGCGCTGGCGGTGCAGTTTGCGCTGGTGTATTACGGATTAGAGACTAAAAGAGAGCTGGCGGCCGTTTCGCTGTTTCACCTTTTGGGGCTGGCGCTGGAAATCTTTAAGACCTCTCCAACCATCGGCTCGTGGGCTTACCCTGAGTTTGCCTACTCCAAGCTTGCCGGTGTTCCGCTCTACAGCGGGTTTATGTATGCGGCGGTTGCCAGCTATATGCTGCAGTCGTGGCGCTACCTTTCGCTGCGGCTGGCTGGCTACCCACCTCACTGGCTGGCGGTTACGCTGGCGTTTGCGATTTATCTGAACTTCTTTACTCACCACTTTATCGGCGACTACCGCTGGCCGCTGACGCTGGCTTTGGTGGCGGCCTTCTGGCGTACCCGCGTCTATTTCCGTCCGATGGTAAGAGAGTTTTGGATGCCGATGCCGCTGGCCTTTTTGCTGATAGGCTTTTTTATCTGGATTGCCGAGAACGTAACTACGCTGTTTGGCGGCTGGCAGTATCCAAATCAGACGGGAGGCTGGGAGCTGGTGCATCTGGGAAAAATCAGCTCGTGGGGGCTGCTGGTCGTGATTACCTTTACCATCATCGCGGAATTAAAATTCTTTAGCCAACGTAAAGAAAGCGAAAATAAGCTGACGAATTGAAAACAATGTCATACTTTTATTATTAATGGCTAGGATAAATGGCCATTAAAGAGTAAATAGGCAGGGTGTGTAATATAAATACGTTGAATGGCAGAGATATCCCCAACAAGCGCTGAGTGATGAAAAGAAATACGCAATTACTACTCGTTGTTTTTCTGTTACTGATTATTGGCGGCTTAGCCTTTAATTTTTTACATAGTAACAACGGCGGCATATCGGACGGCGTTGCGGGCAGTATCTCTTCGTCTTCTCAGGCCGTTCAGGATATTGACCGCCTGACTCAGCGACAAACGGTTGTGAATTACGTGCGCGAGCACGGTCGCCTGCCGGACTATTACATCACCAAGAGTCAAGCCCGTTCGCAAGGCTGGGATGCGCGCGACGGTAATCTGTGTTCCGTTCTGCCCGGAAAGGCTATTGGCGGAGATCGCTTTTCTAACCGGGAAAAGCGCCTGCCGCAGGCCAAAGGGCGAACGTGGTTTGAAGCGGATATTAATTATCGCTGCGGCCATCGAGGAGCAGAGAGGTTACTGTATTCAGATGATGGTTTGATTTATGTAACGATAGACCATTATCAACGTTTCATGGAGGTAAAGTAATCATGAGAAGCGTTGTTTTTGATTTTGCTAAAATAGGTTCAATGCCCGATTTTTATCTACAGTTTGTCGACACCTTTTTACTGCCGGACTGGTTTGGTAATAATCTGGATGCGCTGTGGGATGCGTTAACCGTAGGAATAAACCTGCCGGTTCAGATAGTGTTTACCCACTTTGACAGGCAGGCGTTGGACTTTCTTCCTTTGTATCGCCTGTTCGAACAGGCGCAGCAGGAGCTGGATGGCCTGTTGCTTTTTAACAGCCAATAGGTCGTTCAACACGATGCGCGCTCTTTCACAGTAGCGGATGCGCTACTGCGCGTAGATATCGCGGGTGATGCCCAGCTTTTTCATCTTGCTGTACAGCGTGTTGCTGTTGACCTGTAGCATCTGCGCCGCACCGCCTTCGCCGGATATTTTTCCGTTTGTTCTTCTCAGCGTTTCAATAATGTGTCTTCGCACGATTTCGTCTAATGGCAGAATAGATCTGTTCCTGTCGTCGGCGCTCTGAACGTACTCTTCCGGCTTAACGTCCAGCACGTCGGTGCTGCAGGCGAGCAGCGCTTTTTCCAGCCGTGCGATAAGCTCAGCGATGTTTCCAGGCCAATCATAGTGCAGCAGCGACTGCTGAAAGCGCACGGAAAGCAGCGGCGGCCTGTGCTGCGTATTCTGGCTAAGCTTAAGCAGGTAATAGGTCACCAGTTCGGGAATATCCTCCCGCCGCTGCCTTAAGGGAAGCAGCGTGACCGAGAGGCAGTAAAGAGAACAGTAGCATTCACAGCTCAGCAGCGCTTCGGGGTTTATCTGATGGCGCTGCGACTGCGTTCTGGTGATGATGACGCTGGTGGGCCATCCTTTCTCTTTATGAATGCGGATGCTTTTCATTAGGTCACAAAGCAGCTCTTCGGGCAGGCTTTCTACGTTCTCAATCAAAAGCGTTCCGCTGTTTACCTGCGCAAGCAGCGTACCGTCCGTTAGCGAGCTCGGCGTTAGCGTACGCGCTTCGGTGGCTTGGCCGTCTCGGTGGATAAACAGCGTCAGCGTTTCGGCGTAAAGCACGGCCAACTGCTGCTGCGAACGGTCCGACTGTTGATAAAGATGGTGGGCCAACAGCGATTTCCCGCTTCCCTTTTCCCCCTTGATGACGATGACCCGCTGACTTTTTGCAATGTCGGGAAGGCGCATAAACAGCGAGGCCATGGGGCTTTTCTGCGTGGCGATGACGCCGGCGGGCAGGCTGTCTTCCTGCATCGATGCGCGATGGGTGTAGCTGGCTTTCAGCGTTTCTTCGCTGATGATTTTAAGCTGGGACAGCGCTCGGGAGGCTAGCAGAGAGAATGGCCCCCTCAGCGATTCGGCCAGTTCCGCATGGTGTGCGTTAAAGGCGTTTGCCCTGTAGCTAAAGAAAATAACCGCCCCTAAGCGGATATCGTCCACTTTCAGGCGCATGACGATGGCGGATTTCACCTTCCGAAAGTGGTGTTTAATAACGAATTCGGTGAGAGGATCGTCCGACAGCCGGTTGAGGATGGTGGTGGTAAAGTTTTCCCTGACGATAAATTTAGACAGTACGTGAATCGGAATCGACAGCACGTTCAACTTCGCCCGGCTGCGCCGCCTTGTCGCCAGCGCGAGGAACTGCATGCTTTGAATGTCGTCGCGGTAATAGTTGAGAAAGATGCCGTCAATGGGAAAGTCGCTGGGCGCGGCTTGAATACAGGCCGCAATGGCTTTCTCAAGATGCAACGTACTGCAAAGTGCTTCACGCATGGCGCGTAGACCTTCCTTTATGTCTTCTTGTTATTTTTATAGATACGGATAATAAAACGACACTCCCCGAACAATATTAAGAAATGTAAGACGGAGCGGAAGGGGCGGCACTGATTTATCTCAATATTTATTACAAAATGTGAATTTGTGTTTCTTTTTATAAAAAGGCCCCTTAATGTTCAAGGGGCCGTGCGTTGATTAATCGCGGTTGTCTGAGTTTTTATTCCTATGGCGGTGATAGCCGTCAATCATTCCCTTTATCAGTGCGCTAAGGCTGTCGCCCGTGGTGCAAAGATAGAGATGTACCAGCAGGAACGCCAGTGTGGCGGCGGCCAGCCCGTAGTGCGACCAGGCAACGAGCTGCTTGCCGGGAAGGCCAAACAGCATTTCCGGGACGTATTCCGGGTAGAGCATCAAAAGCCCGCTGGCCAACAGCAGAGGCGCCATCAGGAACATCACGCACAGATAGCCTAGCTGCTGCAGCGTATTGAACTTACTGCGTTCGTTCGGCGTTTCCGGGTGCGGCTCATGGCGGAAGATGCCTATCAGGTAATAGCGCGCCTGGCGGATGATGCGGCCCGCTAGCCCCTGCATCCGAACCCGGTAGTGGTGGCCGTTTCCGGTCAGGTTCACCAGCAGGAACAGCAGCCAAACGCCGCACAGGGTAAGCCCCGCCGCATTGTGCACTTCTGCCCAGAAGGCCAGATCGCCGATGGCGAAATGCATCACGACGCCGGAGAACAGCAGAACGATAAAGCACAGTGCGTTGAGCCAATGCCAGACTCTGACCGGCAGCGTGTACAGATAGGTTCTGTGCCACTCTGCGCCCGCTTCGCGTTTGCCTGTCAGCAGGCGAATAGCGCCATGAGAGACTAACAGCGCAGCCAGTATTCCCATCGCCCAGAAAATGGCGAGATCGACCCTCGGGGAGCCGTTCGCACCGACCATATAGCTGTCGATGAACGCACCTGCGTTTTCTACCTGAACCTGCTGCCGTGCGGGTATGCCGCCGAGCGAATCCAGCGTTTTAATCAGCGATGCGTCGTCAAAAAGGCCGTGGCCCAGCAGGCTTCCTGCGCGAAGCGACGCTGGCGGCGTGAAGCGCTGGCGCTCGGCCAACAGCGACGACTCGCTGTGGCACTGCCTGCAGGCGACGCTCTCTTTTGCCGGCGCAACGTTGTGAAGCGTGCCGTCTCCCGTCGCCGCGTGGCAGTCCGTACAGCGCAGTGACGACAGGTGCAGCTGTGCAGCAGGGAGCTGAGGATGGCTCAGGTCTTGCTCAGTGACAGATTTGCCGGACAGCGCTTTGTAGTCCGCCGCTCTCGTGTGGCAGTCAGTACACAGCGCGTTAGTTGCCGCTATCTGCGACCTGCTTGGCCGTGTAATAACGGTGGGCTGCATGGTGTGGGCATCGTGGCAGGACTGACAGCTAAACTTATCCTGAGCGATTTTCTGCGCGTGAACGCTCTTTTGGTAGGCGCTGACGATATCGTGTTTGACTACGCCGTGGCAGCTTTCGCACGCGTTGGCGACCGTGGCGACCTCTTTGTGCGGCAGCGCTTCAAACCCGGCGTTGCCCGCCGGGCTTTGGTGGCAGGCGACGCACGGCAGCGAGGCGTGAACGCCTTCCCGATAGGCTTCATTGGATATAAACAGCCTTTTTCCCGCGTTGGCGGGCGTTACGGCGTGAATATCGCTGTCGGCGTGGCAGCGCAGGCACTGCCCGTTGTCAGGCTCCGCCGCGAGCGCGCTGGACAGCCACACCAGCGCGCCGAACGCGATGAGCGGCCTTAGCATTCTCCCTATCTGTCTCATGTTCATCGCATCCTCATCAGGGTTTCATGTTCGGGTACTTGAACAGGTGGCAGCTGTTGCAATAGACCTGAGACGGCTTGTGTTCACTGTGGCAGGCGCTGCAGGGAACGTCTTTACCGTAGTGGATGGAGTTGTGCGGATTGGGCTCAGGATGGCCCTCTTTAGACTTTGGCTCCGTCAGCGCGGCAATCTGATCGAGACTGCCGTGGCAGGTCAGGCAGTTGCCGTCGTCCGGCGGCGTTGCGGGCGTTTTGGCTCCGTGGCAAAGCTGACAGCTGGCGTCGCGCCCCGTGGCCGCCAAGGGCTGGTGGTAGGGTTTTATCGTCATGCTGTCGAGCTTTTTCTGGAAGGCGCGGGCATCGTTGACCGATGCATTATTGCCCTGAGCCCAGCAGCTGGCGCAAAACAGCAGCGCCAAAATAAAGGCGATTCGTTGATATAAAGACATTTTCTCTCCCATGGCTTAGGCGTTATCAACAAACAGAGGCGTCGCGGTTTGGGTCGCGACGTGCGCGCCGGCGACTCGCCCGAGCACCAGCCCGTCGGCGATGGCGCAGCTGCCGAGTCGGCTTGCGCCATGAGGACCGCCGGTAACTTCTCCCGCCGCGTAAAGCCCGACGATGGGCTCACCGTTAAGGGCGTTAAGCACCTGACCGTTGACGTTGATCTGCACGCCGCCCATGGTGTAGTGCACCTTGGGCCAAACGCGGACCGCCACGTAGGGGCCTTCCGCCAGCGAAATGGCGCGGGAGACGTCTTTCCCCATGGGGTCGCCGCCGCCGTTTTTTACCGCCTGGTTATAGGCGTCCACCTCTTTTTGCAGGTTGTCATAGGGGATTGAAAAATGGTCGGCCAGTTCTTTTAGCGTATTAAACTGCCAGGCTACGTTGTACTTAAGGGCGGCGGGCAGGCTTTGCGCCAGCTTGGCGCCCTCAAGGTTGGTAAAGCACACCGGGTAGACCGGCTTGCCGTTCGCGTCTCGCTGGGCCAGGATGGCATCTTCCCGCGCTTTGCGGTCGGCCAGCTCGTTGGTAAAGCGCTTGCCGGTACGAACGTCAACCATAATTCCCATCGGATAGCCGGCGATGGTGTTGAACTGGGAAACGTTGCCGAAGCCTTTCTCGTCAGGGGACGACCAAGGGCCTAGCTGAATCAGATCCAACTGTACCGGCGTCGCGCCGATGCCCAGCATGGCGAGCAGCCCTTCCGCCGTCGCGCCGGGATGGTTGGTGGTATCGATGTCGCTGACCAACTGCGGATCCTGTATCTGGCGGAAGCGAAGGTCGTTGCCAAAGCCGCCGTTGCACATGACTACGCCATAGCGAGCTCCGTAGTTTCTGAGCGTGCCGCTGCTCTCATCGGGGAAACGGTAGTCGTCCCGCGCCTGTAGCCCAATCACCCGGCGTTTGTCGTCTTGAATGAAGGATTCAAACTTGCAGCGGTTTTTGAAAATGACGCCCATCTTCTGCGCCGAGTTGCGCAGCGGCATGACGATGCCCGCGCCGGAGCTTTCAACGGTTTGCAGCGTGCGGGGCACCGAGTGGCCGCCGAAGTGCTGAACGAACGGCTTGTAGCGAACGCCGTGCTTGATGGTGAACTCATAGGCCTCCTGCGTGCCGTTGACCAACACGTGAAGAATGTCGTGATGGTTCAGCCCGCGTCCGGCTTTCAGCATGTCTTTGTACATCAGCTCCGGCGAATCTTCGATGCCGGCTTCTTTTTGCAGCGGGGATCCGGCGACGGCAAACGCGCCGCCGTTGATGGTGGAGTTGCCGCCGTAGACCGCCATTTTTTCGATAACCAGCACGTCAAGGCCGCGGCTCTTGGCTTCCAGCGCGGCGGCGAGGCCGGCGAAGCCGCTGCCGACCACGATGACGTCGTAAATCTGGTGAAAGCGCGTCCTCCCTCCGGTGACGGTTTCGGGCACGTTTACCGTGACCGATTGCGCCTGCGCGCCGGGTAACGCAAGCCCCATCAGGCCTCCCGTCGCCAGTAACGCCCCCTTGGTGAGAAAATCGCGCCGCGCCGACGGGCGCTCTTTTTTACTGTGGCTCATGACCCGCTCCTATTTTTGCACCGGGTAATCGGCAACCAGCGCTGCGCCGTTTTTAATGTCGTCGCTGTAGATGCGGTCCTGGTCAACAAACGGGACGACTTTGCGATAGGCCTGATACAGCGCCTGGGTTTGCTGGCTCATCTTCATCTCCGGCATGACTTTCTTGCGAAGGTCGATGGCCTGCGTCGAGTGCAGAAGCTCCAGGCTGTAGATGGTCGTGACGTTGTCGACGATGCGCTGCAGGCGCTGAGAGGCGTACAGATTATTGGTAAAGGTATCTTCGATAGTGCCCGCCATCACCTGGCCGTCCAGCGAGACCGGATTGGCCAGATCGACGTTTTCAGAGTGGAGCGCGACCTGTGGCTTTTGGATGGCGCCAAAGGCGTGTCCGGGGTTGCCTTCCGCCGTCAGGAAGCGGCTCAAGCCGGTGAAGTGGTCGTCAGACAGGTGAAGCGTGCGCTGTACGCTGTTGTGGGACAGATGGGCCAACGATACCGACAGCTTCTGCACCGCCAGCGCCAGAGGCAGCGGTTCAAAGTTGGAGGTCGGGTAAATCGCGCCCTTAATGTCTTTGCCCTTCACGTAATACTGCTTCACCTGGCCGTTTTGCGCGTACTCTTCGCTGGCGTCAAGAATCACCGCCGGGTTGTCATCGGAGCTGTTCATCTGGATGGACAGCATTTCCTGCGCGTTAGCCAGATCGCGCTTGGCTTCGTTGAGCGCAAATACGGTGGTGCGGAAAGAGAGCGGATCCTGAAGCGGGCGCTTTTCGTTGGGCTGCCACAGATAGGAACCGGTTAGCGCGTCGCGAATGGACTTGGCGCTGTCGGCCAGGCCGGGGAACGGACGAACGGAGATGCTCTGCGGCAGCACTGGAGAAACGTTGCCGTTAAGGCCTTCTAAACTCAGGCCAAACACCACTGGCGTCACGTTGACGACCTGCTCCGCGTTCATAATCGCTTTGGCGGAGTAGGCGGTAGAGATTGAGTTGGTGGAAAGGATGGAAAGGGCGTCTTTACCCATCGGCTCCAGCGGTTTAATGCCCGCGTTTTTCAGCGCAACGGCGGCGGGGATGGTCTTATTATCTACGATAACCCGCCATTCTCCCATCATGGCGTCGCCGATGTGGGAAGCCAGCGTGATGTCCGCTTCGCCGACGGAGCCCTGTGAGGGGACGACCGGCGTAATGCCCTTGTTGAGGAACTGCTCATACAGTTCGGCGACGTAAGGCTGCGCGCCGGTAGCGCCGGTCAGCATGGTGTTAAGACGAATCACCATCGCCATTCTCACCAAATCGACGGGCATATCCGGCCCTACGCCCGCACCGTGAGCACGCAGCGCGTTGCGGTTAAAGGCGCGAGAGGCATCCAGCACCTCCGGGCTTAGCTTGCCGTGGGCGTCGAACAGCGATTTGTCTTTATTCAGACCTACGCCGACGGTCAGGCCATAAACGGGTACGCCCTGTTCAGCGGCCAGCATCAGCAGCTCGTTAGAGCGCTTCATCTTTTCCATAGCGCCTGTGTCTATCTTGACAATTTTTCCCTGCGCGGCAACGGCCCAAGCGTCTTCCAGAGTCAGGTTTTTTCCGTTAAGTACGACGGCGTCGGCCGCCAAAACGCTTCCACTAAAAGTCACGCCCATGGCTAGAGCGCAAACGCTAAGGGTTGTAGTCGTCTTGTTTTTCATTTTAAGTCCCCATAATAAATTTGGGGATATTCTAATTATTTATAGGTAGTCAGACTTAGAGCCCGATGACGCATTGAGCGTGAGGATTTTTGATATTTCGTGAGAGATGCGGAGCGTTTAACACTGTGGAAAAGAAAAATAAACAAACGGCCGAAAGAGCGCTCTCTCGGCCGTTTGTTTCGGGCTAAAGGTGGAGCGCTACTCGTCCTGCTCCGCCAGCTCTTTAAGGTATTGGAAAATTTGCCGGTACGCTTTAGGCGGCTTGTTGCCCGCGCGCTCTTTTTGCGCGGTTCTGACCATTGAGCGCAGCTGCTGGCGATCGCCGTTTGGATAGAGGTTTATCACCTCAGTAATGGCGTCATCGCCGCCGTCGATCAGGCGATCGCGCAGGCTTTCCAGCTTGTGGAAAACGACGACCTGCTGGTTGTGGCGGTTTTTAAGCTTATCCAGCGCCGTTTGGATGGGCTCGACGTCTCTGGCGCGCAGCATTTTGCCAATCAGCTGGATCTGGCGGCGGTAGCCCTCTTTTTTGATGCGCTGGGCGAGATCGATAGCGGCGCGCAGGTCTTCGTCAAGAGGGATGCGTTCTAATGCGTTTTTCCCAAGTTTTACCAGCTCTACGCCCAGATCCTTAAGCGCTTCGGCGTCCCGCTTAATTTCACTTTTGCTGACCCATATAATCTCTTCGTCTTCTTCAGGCTGGTCACCGGGAAGGGGATCGTCGAGCCACTGCTCGTCATCTTTAAATTTGCTCATCTTGTCATCTGGCCTGATTCTGAAAAATCGGCGTTAGCCGTCACATGTGCTAATAGTAACAGGTTGTCGACGATGTGCGAAATTGTGCTCGGATCCTGTTAAACTGTGGTCATCTTTTTTTAAGACCATGGCGAACCTTGAAGTATGAGCATTGTGAATCAGGTGGCAGAGCAGCGTAAAGCGCTGGAACAGGCAGTAGCCCAGGCGCTGGAGCTGGCGAAGACGGCATCCGACGCGGCGGAAGTCAGCGTGACGAAGTCAACGGGGATTGGCGTTTCCACCCGCTTTGGCGAGGTGGAGAACGTTGAATTCAACAGCGACGGGGCGCTCGGCATTACGGTATTTCACCAGCAGCGCAAGGGCAGCGCGTCGTCTACGGATCTGAGCCCGGATGCGATTGCGCGCACGGTTCAGGCGGCGCTCGACATTGCTCGTTACACCTCCGCTGATGCCTACTCTGGCATTGGTGAACGCGATCTGATGGCCTTTGACGCGCCGGATCTGGATCTGTTTCACCCCGTTGAGCTTGACGCGGAACGCTTCATCGAACTGGCCGCTCGGGCCGAGCGCAGCGCGCTAGAAGCCGACCCGCGCATTACCAACAGCGAGGGCGGCAGCTTTAACAGCCACTATGGCGTAAAGGTCTACGGCAATAGCCACGGCATGCTGCAAAGTTACTGCAGCAGCCGACACTCTATGTCCTGCTGCGTTATCGCCGAGCAGGACGGCGACATGGAGCGCGACTACGCTTACACCATCTCCCGCGTGGCGTCCGATCTTAAGAGCGCCGAGTGGGTAGGGCAGGAGGCCGCTCGCCGCACGCTGTCCCGTTTAAGCCCGCGCAAGCTGCCCACGATGCAGGCACCGGTGATGTTCAGCGCCGAAGTGGCGACCGGGCTGTTTGGCCATCTGGTTTCGGCCATCAGCGGCGGCAACGTTTATCGTAAGTCCACCTTTTTGTTAAACGAGCTGGGCAAGCAGATACTGCCTTCCTGGCTTACGATTAGCGAACGTCCGCACATCCTGAAAGGGTTGGCCTCAACGCCGTTTGACAGTGAAGGGATCGCCACGCGCTCTCGCGAAATCGTCAACGCCGGCGTGCTGGAAACCTGGCTTTTGACCAGCTATTCGGCCCGTAAGCTCGGCATGACCAATACTGGCCACGCGGGCGGCATTCACAACTGGCGGATTGCCGGGCAGGGGCTGGGCTTTGACGCCATGCTTAAGCAGATGGGGCGCGGTCTGCTGGTGACTGAACTCATGGGGCAGGGCGTGAGCACCGTTACCGGCGACTATTCCCGCGGCGCCGCAGGCTTTTGGGTTGAGAACGGCGAAATTCAGTATCCGGTCAGCGAGATTACCATTGCCGGCAACCTGAAAGAGATGCTGCGTAACATCGTTACCGTTGGGGACGACGTTGAGACGCGCAGCAACATTCAGTGTGGTTCGGTACTGATCGAGCAAATGAAGATTGCGGGTGAATAAAGCGCCTTTCTTGCGGTAAAAAATTACGATAAAAAAATGGGCCGATGCAAACCGCGCGGCCCATTTTTTATTGTCGGCTTTTCGTTACTGGTGTTCGCCGGCGGCTTCCGGCTGGTGCAGCAGTTCCAGCACTTTAATTTTCGTGACCGTACCGTTGGGCAGATGCCAGCTGATGTCAGCGCCGACGCGAAGGCCGAGCAGCGCGGCGCCGATAGGCGCCATTACGGAAAGCTGTTCGTTGCTGTCCGTCAGGGCGTTAGGGAATACCAGAGTCCGCACCCGCTCTTCCTGATTGCTGAGATCGATAAAACGAACGCGGCTGTTCATGGTAACCACGTCGGCCGGCATCTGCTCGGGGGCGACGATCTCTGCCCTGTCGATTTCTTCAGTCAGTGCCTGAGCCACCGGCGATGAAGCGAACTCAGGGCGTTCAAGCAGCATATCGATACGCTCTGCATCCAGTTCATTGATGATGATGGTGGGTTTAAGCATACATTACTCCGATAATATCCTTGATGAAGTCCCAATTAACGTTGTGCGGGCTCTAAGCAAAACAAAACCCCCGCAGCTTAATGCGGGGGCTTAACGTAAGTTGCAACCCGATTATCAATAGGTATTAAGCAAATTAAAACGATCGGGATCGCATAATAAGCCATCCGATCGCCGCGTAACGTAAAATTCGTCAGCGCGGAAACGTGTGTTAACTCTGTGCATCATATCAGCAAAGTCAGGGAATGGCTAACGGGTTATTTTTTGCTTTAACCGCCGCTTTTTCCATCAGTTTTACGCTTTTCCAGCGTGCGGTGGCGGGACTGGACGTTCTTCCCGCGCGAGCGGAAATAGTCCGCCAACTGCTCAGCGACATAGACGGAACGATGCTTGCCGCCCGTACAGCCGATGGCGACCGTCAGGTAGCTGCGGTTGTTGGTTTCCAGCATCGGCAGCCACTGCTCCAGATAGCTGCGGGTCTGATAAATGAAGTTGTGAACTTCCGTGTGTCGGTCCAGAAACGCGGCTACCGGCTTGTCGAGCCCGGTCATTGGGCGAAGCTTGGGATCCCAGTGGGGGTTAGGCAGGAAGCGCACGTCAAACACGTAGTCGGCGTCGATGGGGATGCCGTGCTTAAAGCCGAAGGATTCAAACACCATCGTCAGCTCGCGTTCGCGCTTGCCGAGCAGGCGGGCCCTGAGCATTTCGGCCAGTTCGTGTACGGACATTTCGGCCGTGTCGATAATCAGGTCGGCCCGCGAACGCAGAGGCTCAAGCAGGGCGTCCTCTTCGTCAATAGCGCTCTCAAGCGACAGGTTTTTATTCGACAGCGGATGCAGACGACGGGTGTCGCTGTAGCGGCGGATAAGCGTATTACGGTCGGCGTCTAAAAACAGAAGCTGGGGCGTGAAGTCGCCGGGCAGGCCGTTGAGCACCTCTTCCAGGATCTCTGGCGTTTCAGGCAGGTTTCGTACGTCAATGCTGACGGCGGCGGACGTTTCTCGCTGAGAGAGCGTTTCCGCCAGCTGCGGCAGTAGCACCACAGGCAGGTTGTCGACACAGTAGAACCCCATATCCTCCAGCGCACGGAGCGCGACGGATTTACCCGAGCCGGAACGGCCGCTGACAATCATCAGCACCATGTTACTCTTCCCCTTAGTGATCGTAATACGAGGTTAATCTACGGTCGGCTGTGCTATCGCTCATCGCCGCAGGATAATTCGTTTGCCTTCATTGGCACTGTATACGTATATAGCGATAACGTTTTCACTCTACATGACAAAAGCAACTTTATGCCATCATTTTGTGTCATTACTTCTCATCATGCGATTCATCAACGGACGAATCTTCTTCAGGCTTCGGCGCTTCTTCCTGAGCGTCCGTCGCACCGGCCAGCAGCTGGTACAGCTCTTCGTCCGTCTGTGCGATGCGCAGCTGGCGGCACAGGGTTTTATCGCTAAAACGTTGGGCAATTGCTGACAGCGTTTCCAGATAGCTTTGGCACTCGCCCTCAGGCACTAAAAGCGCGAACAGGATGTCGACCGGCTGGTTATCCGCCGCGTCGAAGCTAACCGGTTGCTCAAGCGTAATAAATACGCCAACGGCGCGGGTGGTGTCTTCTTCCAGCTTGCCGTGAGGGATTGCGACGCCTGCGCCGATGCCGGTTGTGCCCATGCGCTCACGGCTGAGGATAGCCTCAAAAACGGTGGCGACAGGGATATTTAGCTGCTCGGCGGCCAGCTCGCTGATAATTTCCAGCGCGCGCTTTTTGCTGGAACAGTGAACCGCGCAGCGCGTGCTTTCAGGCTTGAGAATGGCGCGTAGTTGTGTGGTGGATAGCGTGCTCATCATTTATAGCAACCGTTGGCTCAAACCAGCTGCTTACGCAGGTTTGAGGGAGGAATGGACAACGACTCTCGGTATTTTGCCACGGTCCTTCTGGCGACCATAATTCCCTGTTCCGTTAGCATATCGGCGATTTTACTGTCGCTGAGCGGCTTGGAGGGATTCTCGGCCGAGATCATTTTTTTCACCAGCGCACGGATGGCGGTAGAGGAGGCTTCGCCGCCGCTTTCGGTGCTCACATGGCTGGAGAAGAAGTATTTTAGCTCAAAAATGCCGCGCGGGCTGTGCAGATATTTTTGCGTAGTCACCCGTGAGATGGTGGACTCGTGCATATCAACGGCCTGGGCGATGTCTGCTAAAACCATGGGCTTCATAAATTCCGGCCCTGACTCGAAGAAGGCCTCTTGGCGCTCCACGATGCATTCCGTTACCCGTAGCAGCGTATCGTTACGGCTTTCCAGGCTTTTTATCAGCCACTTTGCGTCCTGCAAATGGCTGCGGATATACTGATTATCGCTGGCGTTATGCGTGTTGGTCATGGCGGCGTAGTGCTGGTTGATGCGAAGCCGCGGAACGCTTTCCGTATTGAGCTCCACGCACCATTTCCCCTGAATTTTACGCACTAGGACGTCGGGAATGACGTATTCCGATTCGCTGGCGTATATCGATTGGCCGGGGCGCGGATCGAGGCTTTGAATAAGCTGCATCGCTTCTTTTAGCAACGATTCGCTGATTCGAGTCAGTTTTAGCAGCGTTCTAAAGTCGTGATTGCCCAGCAGGGTCAAGTGCTCTGAAACGATCTCACACGCCTGCGTAAGCCCCGGGGTGTTTTTATCCAGCTGGGATAGCTGCACCAGCAGGCATTCGCGCAGGTCGCGCGCGGCGACGCCGACCGGATCGAAGCGTTGAATGCGCTTAAGCACCGCCTCAATTTCTGCGATGTCTACCGCTTCATCTTCCTGCCCCAGGCTTTCGGCGATGTCTTCCAGCGGGACGGTAAGATAGCCCGCATCGTCGACGGCGTCGATGATGGCGACGGCGATAGCCTTATCCAGCTCGGTAAAGGGGGTGAGATCCATTTGCCATATCAGATGGTCCTGAAGCGTCAGCGTGGTCTCGCCCTGAAAGACGGGCAGCTCGTCGTCCCCGTAGTCGTTGCGGGTGCCGGAAGGCGTACCTGCGGTGTAGATTTCGTCCCAGGAGGCGTCCAGCGGGAGGTCTTCGGGAATATCCGACTGTTGCAGCGCGTCGCTGGTGTCAATATTCTCCATCTCGGGCTCTTCGCGCGCGTCGATTTCGTCGTGGGCGTCAGCCTGTTCAAGCAGCGGGTTGCTCTCCAGCGCGGTTTGAATCTCCTGCTGTAGCTCAAGCGTCGACAGCTGCAGCAGACGAATGGCCTGCTGTAGTTGGGGCGTCATGGTTAACTGTTGGCTTAGCCTGAGCTGTAAACCTTGCTTCATAGTACCGCTTTACGTCTCTTTTGCTTAAAGTCTGAACTCGTTGCCCAGATAAACGCGCTTAACGTGTTCGTCTTCCAGAATAGAAGAAGGCGTACCGTGGGCAATCAGATGGCCTTGGCTTACGATATAGGCGCGTTCGCAGACGTCCAGCGTTTCGCGAACGTTGTGGTCCGTTATTAGTACGCCCAAGCCGCTGTCGCGCAGGTGCTCGATGATCTTTTTAATATCAATGACGGAAATCGGGTCAACGCCGGCGAACGGTTCATCCAGCAGGATAAACTTGGGGTTGGCGGCCAGCGCGCGGGCGATCTCTACCCGACGGCGTTCACCACCTGACAGGGACTGCCCCAGATTCTTGCGCAGGTGATCGATATGAAACTCTTCCAGCAGCTCGTTGGCGCGGTCTTCGCGCTGTTGGCTGTTTAAATCGTTACGAATCTGAAGCACTGCCATCAGGTTATCGTAGACGCTCAGACGCCGAAAAATAGAGGCTTCCTGCGGCAGGTAGCCAATGCCGCGGCGGGCGCGGGCATGCAGCGGCAACAGGCTAATGTCTTCACCGTCGATAGCGATAGAGCCTGCGTCGCGCTGCACGATGCCGACGACCATATAAAAGGTCGTTGTCTTTCCCGCGCCGTTAGGCCCCAGCAGGCCAACGATTTCGCCGGAGTTGACCGTCAGGCTGACGTCTTCTACGACGCGGCGGCCTTTGTAGGCTTTTGCCAGATTCTCTGCTGTTAGTGTTGCCATGCGTTATCGTTTACTCTTCTTTTCGTCACGCGCAAGCGCGCCATGGTTAATTCTTTTTCTGCAGCTGGGACGGCACCAGAATGGTGGTGACGCGCTTGCCTTTGTTACTAAAGGCTTCCATCTTCTGCTCTTTAACTTTATAGGTGATTCGGTCGCCCTGTACGTTGCTGTCCAGCTGTTCAAGGTAGGCGTTGCCGGTCAGATCGACAAAGTCGGTCGCCAGCTCATAGCGCAGCTTCTGACCGTGCCCCTTCACCGGCTTGCCGTTGTCTTGAAGCTGGTAAAAGGTCACCGGATTGCCGAAAGCTTCCACGACCTCTTTGCCTTTCTCGTTTTCAGGGCGGGTTACAACGACTTTGTCTGCGCGAATGTCGATAGAACCCTGCTTGACGACCACATCACCGGTAAAGGTAACGACGTTACCCGTCATGTCCAGCGACTGTTGGGCTGACGTAATGTTGATCGGCTGGTTTGTGTCGTCCTTTAGCGCAAACGCCGACGTGCTGGTCAAAAGCAGTGCGGCGGCAACAAGCGCCGAGCGTCCGACGTTAGGGTTACGGTGCATTTTTGTTACCGGCTTTTGGTTGAACTTCATAATAGGTTTTTACCTTTTCAATCAGCTTAGCTGTTTTACTGCGCAGGTTTCCGCGCATCTTCATCCCTTCAGAGGTAAAACTTGCCCCATAAAGCGTGACGCGATCGTCAGAGCTGATATCTTGCGTCGTCAGGTTGATATCAGCGTTGTCTGTCTTGATTTTTTCCAACTGCGAGGTGGCCGTCAGGCTGTTGACCTCCACATCGCCATACAAATAAAGCATGCGGCTTTTTGTCAGTTTCGCACGGTTTGCCCGGATCGACCAGATGGCGACCTGCTCTTTATCGAATACGATCATCACCGGGCTGGTAAACCAGGTGTCTTCCGGCTTGGCGTAGTATTTTACGTCTTCCGCCGTTAACTTGTAGTTTAATAGACCTTCGGGATTATACACGATGGTGATCATTTGCTGGCTTTGGTAGGTCGGCTCTTTGTCGTCGGGCGGAACGATGGACTGAGCGTCCTCTTTATCCGCCAGATTCCAGCCGATCAGGCCCAAAACGGCGAGCGTCAGCAGTACGGTGATAACGGTCTTCAGCTTGCTCATATCGATAGCCCCCGAGCGTCGTCAAGCTTTCCCTGCGCCTGTAATATAAGGTCGCACAGCTCGCGTACTGCGCCTCGGCCGCCCGGCGTTCTGGTCACAAAGTGCGCTTTGGTCAGAAGCCAGGGATGGGCATCGGCTACGGCCACGGCTAAACCAACCTGCGCCATAACGGGCCAGTCGATAAGATCGTCGCCGATATAGGCGACCTGCTCAGGGGCCAGCGACAGCTCGTGAAGCATTTTGTTGAACGGAACGAGCTTATCAGACAGCCCCTGATAAAGATGAGCGATCCCCAGCGTTTTTGCGCGCTCTGCAACCAGCTTGTCCTTACGGCCGGTAAGAATCGCTACCTCAACGCCAGACGTCAGCAGGCAGCGGATGCCGTAGCCGTCGCGTACGCTAAACGCCTTCAGCTCTTCGCCATGGTTGCCCATATAGATAAGTCCGTCGGACATCACGCCGTCCACGTCGCAGATAAGCAAACGAATGGCGCTGGCGCGCTGGAAAACCTCTTCTTCTACAGTGCCATAGCACGTATCAATCATATCAATACTCTTTAAAACGCTCAGCCCGAATGACGTAAACGTTCTATTTTGCCCTAAACGACGCCTGCGCGCAGCATATCATGCATGTGCACGACGCCTTCCAACTTATCGCCTTCGGCGACGATAAGCGCTGTGATGTGCTTAGACTGCATCAGATTCAGCGCTTCAACCGCCAGAATCGAAGGGGAAACCCGGATGCCGCCTTTAGTCATGACGTCAGCGATTTTTGCATCTCTGATATCAATATTCTGGTCGAAAATACGTCGTAAGTCACCGTCGGTAAAGATGCCTTTAATTATCATGTCGTCATTGCAGATGACGGTCAGCCCCAGATTTTTACGGGTAATCTCAACCAGCGCTTCTCTTAGCGTCGCGTCGGCGGCAACGCGAGGGATTTCATCGCCTGCGTGCATAATGTCGCTGACCCGCAGCAAGAGTTTGCGCCCTAGCGCGCCGCCGGGGTGAGAAAGCGCGAAGTCATCGGCGGTGAATCCCTTGGCTTTGAGCAGCGCGACGGCCAGCGCGTCGCCCATTACCAGTGTCGCCGTGGTGCTGCTGGTTGGCGCAAGCCCCAGCGGGCAGGCTTCTTTAGGGACGTGAACGCACAGGTGGACGTCGGCCACTCTGCCCATGGCGCTGTTAGGGTTGCCCGTCATGCAGATAAGCGGAATTTGCAGGCGTTTAATGACCGGAACCAGCGCCATAATTTCGCTGGATTCGCCGGAATAAGAGATAGCTATCACCACGTCGTTTGCGGTTATCATGCCCAGATCGCCGTGGCTTGCTTCGGCCGGGTGCACAAAGAAAGAGGGCGTTCCCGTACTGGCGAAAGAGGCGGCGATCTTACAGCCGATGTGGCCGGATTTCCCCATTCCCATCACGATGACCTTGCCCTTGCACTCAAGCATCATGGCGCAGGCGCGGTTGAAGTCCTTGTCTATGTATTGATAAAGCTGGTCCAGGGCGCTTCTTTCGATATCAAGAACCTGCTTACCCGCCTGCTGAAAGTCAAAACTGGACATTGCGCTGTCTCGCTGTATTTAAGGATGAATCAAAAAATGCGTCTAAATATCAACCGCTACGTTAGCGGCCGTCGCCCGATAAGGGCATAAAAATGAGTGTGGCTAAGCGTAACAGGTCAGCGGCACCAATCGCAAACTCACTGCGTCGCCGAAAGCGCTATTATGAGTGCCAACATGGTAAAATCCCAACTGCGAAATGAGATTAGAGGCTATTATAAGGCTATATCCTCCGTGGTCGTAAGGGGGAAGGGAATTTGTATCGCCCGCTTGTGTAAATTTCACGTAAAGAAGCATCTTTATTATGGTGCGTTAGTCATAATATCCGCCGGGTCGTGGCCGCAGAATTTGCTAAACGGCTGGCCCGATTCATAGAGTGATGGATGATGGTCTGATTTGGTTTTGCTTTACCGTTAGTCTTGGCGTGCGGTGAGGAGTTGAGCCAGAGTATATAAATACTTATGATGGACACATGAAGTATTTCATCCTGATAGTGAAGGACGAGAATGAATAAGTCGACAACAAATTTGGTTGAAGTGCGCGAGATGTCGTTTTTCCGCGGAGGTCGTCCAATTTTTCAGGATATCAACCTGACGGTGCCGCGCGGAAAAGTTACCGCGATTATGGGGCCTTCGGGGATTGGTAAAACCACCCTTTTGCGGCTCATCGGCGGCCAATTGACCCCAAGCAGCGGCGAAATCATCTTTGATGGGGACAATATCCCTTCGCTTTCCCGCAGGCGCCTTTACGACGTTCGTAAGAAAATGAGCATGCTGTTTCAGTCCGGCGCGCTGTTCACCGATTTAACCGTATTTGAAAACGTCGCCTATCCGCTGCGCGAACATACGCGCCTGCCGGAAGAGCTGGTGCGCAGCACGGTATTAATGAAGCTTGAAGCGGTAGGGCTGCGCGGCGCGGCGAACCTGATGCCGTCCGAGCTTTCTGGCGGCATGGCGCGCCGTGCCGCGCTGGCGCGCGCTATTGCGCTGGAGCCGGAGCTCATCATGTTTGACGAACCGTTTGTCGGTCAGGATCCTATCACGATGGGCGTGTTGGTGAAGCTTATCGACGAGCTTAATAACGCGCTGGGTATTACCTGCATTGTCGTTTCTCACGACGTGCCCGAAGTGCTGAGCATTGCGGACTATGCTTATATCGTGGCCGAGCATCACGTTATTGCCGAAGGATCTCCGGCCGAACTGCGGGCTAATCCGGACCCCCGCGCCCGGCAGTTCCTTGACGGCATTGCCGACGGGCCGGTGCCTTTCCGCTTTCCCGCCGATGATTATAAAACGGAGTTATTAAGCTGATGTTGCTACAGACGTTGGCGTCGCTAGGGCGCCGGGGCATTCATTTTATCGGCTCGTTCGGTCGCTCTGGCGCTATGCTATATGGGGCGCTGGTGGGGACGCCGGAGTTTCGAAAGCAGTGGCCGCTGCTTATCAAGCAGCTGTACGTCGTCGGCGTCCAGTCCCTGCTGATTATCATCGTTTCCGGCCTGTTCATCGGCATGGTGCTGGGGCTGCAAGGGTACCTTATTTTAACCACCTACAGCGCCGAGGCGAGCCTCGGTATGATGGTGGCGCTGTCGCTGCTCAGAGAGCTGGGCCCGGTGGTTACCGCGCTGCTGTTTGCCGGTCGCGCGGGTTCTGCCCTGACGGCGGAGATAGGCCTGATGAAGGCGACGGAGCAGCTCTCCAGCCTTGAGATGATGGCGGTCGATCCCCTGCGTCGGGTGGTGGCGCCGCGCTTCTGGGCCGGTTTTATCAGCATGCCGCTTTTGACCGCGATTTTTGTCGCCGTGGGCATTCTGGGCGGTGCAATGGTCGGTGTGGACTGGAAGGGCATTGACGGCGGCTTTTTCTGGTCGGCGATGCAGGATTCCGTCAGCTGGCATACCGACATACTAAACTGTTTTATTAAAAGCATGGTGTTTGCTATCACCGTGACCTGGATTGCGTTGCACAACGGCTATGACTGTATTCCAACGTCGCAGGGCATTAGCCAAGCGACGACGCGTACCGTCGTGCACGCCTCTCTTGCCGTATTAGGTTTGGATTTTGTACTGACCGCAATGATGTTTGGGAACTAAATCGATGCAAAGTAAAAAAACGGAAATCTGGGTAGGCGTGTTTATGCTCATTGGGCTGTGTTCACTGCTTTTCCTGTGTTTGAAAGTGGCGGACGTAAAGTCGCTGGGCAATGAACCGACATACCGAATCTACGCTACGTTTGACAACATCGGCAGCCTTAAGGTGCGTTCGCCGGTGAAGGTGGGCGGCGTGCTGATTGGCCGCGTGGCGGATATTACGCTTGACGAAAAGTCTTACCTGCCGCGGGTCGCTATCGACATTCAGGACCGCTATAACCATATTCCTGACACCAGTTCGCTGTCTATTCGTACCGCAGGCCTGCTGGGGGAACAGTTTTTGGCGCTGAACATAGGCTTTGAGGATGAAGATATGGGCACCTCAATTCTTAAAAACGGCGATACGCTGAAAGACACCAAGTCAGCGATGGTGCTGGAAGACCTGATTGGACAGTTCTTGTACAAGAGCGGCGATGAAAAGCCGGCGGAAGATCCCGCTGCACAGCCGCAGAGCGCTCATTGATTTTGGGTAATGAACCACGGGTAGTGAGAGGAACAGTTATGTTTAAACGTTTTATGATGGCCGCGCTTCTTGTTGTTGCGCCTTTGGCGGTTAACGCAGCGGCGAATAATCCCTATCAGGAAATGCAGGCGGCGGCGGAGAAAACCTTCAACCGCTTGAAAGCGGAGCAGCCTAAAATCAAGGCCAATCCCGACTATTTGAAAACCATCGTTAAGGAAGAGCTGATCCCTTACGTTCAGGTGAAGTATGCCGGAGCGCTGGTTTTAGGTCGCTATTACAAGGACGCGACACCGGCCCAGCGCGATGCCTATATGCCTGCGTTTGAGGCCTATCTGGAACAGGCCTACGGCCAGGCGCTGGCGATGTATAACGGCCAAAACTACCAGATCTCTCCGGAGCAGCCGCTCGGCGATAAAGACAACGTGTCCATTCGCATTACCATCAACGACACTAACGGACGCCCGCCGATCCGCCTTGACTTCCAATGGCGTAAGAACAGCAAAACCGGCGAGTGGAAGGCCTATGACATGATTGCCGAAGGCATCAGCATGATCACCACCAAGCAGAACGAGTGGGCGGAGACGCTGCGCCGCGACGGCGTTGACGGATTGACCACGCAGCTGAGCGCGCTTTCTAAACAGCCTATTAAGCTGGACAGCAAATAATGGCCTCGGCGTCGTTAGACTGGCGGGTTAATGACGGCACTATGGCGTTGAGCGGCGATTTAAACCGTGAGACGCTGATGCCTCTGTGGGATGCGCGTCAGACGTTTATTCCACCAGAGGTTCACACGCTTGACGTGGCCGGGCTCGATCGCGTTGACTCGCCCGGCCTGGCGATGCTGGTTTATTTGCTGGACGCAACGTCCGCCCGTAAGCGCCCCGTTATGCTGGTCGGGCTGACGGAAAAGCTGAGCTCGCTGATGGCGCTCTACAATTTGCAGCAAATTATTCAGCCGTATCTGGTGAGCCAGAGCGAAGGGCTGTGATACTATAAACCCTAGCCTATCGTACCGGCGCAGTAAAATGTGCCGGTACGCTGTTTTTATCGTTATAAAAATGACGGCCGCCTGCTTCTCGACTTTGGTTGTTTTTTCATCCGCAGCGGCTTGGCATGTTTAACCCAGTGAGCACAGAAAAGCCCATGGAAACTACCCTCATCAGACAGATTTTAATGGATGCCCTAAACCTGCAGGATGCCCACGTTACCGGCGACGGCAGCCATTTTCAGGTGATTGCCATCGGTGAAATTTTTGCAGGCATGAGCCGAGTCAAACAGCAGCAGGCAGTTTACGCGCCGCTGGCGGAATATATCTCCGATAACCGTATTCACGCGTTATCGATCAAAGTGTACACCCCGGCAGAGTGGGAACGCGATCGTAAGCTAAACGGTCTGTAATTCACTTTTTGCCTTCAGTGAAGAAAAAAACGCATAGACATCACAATCACTTCACCGAAGCGGTGCATGCTGATCGCAGGTTTTTTTAAGAGAGAACGGTTATGGACAAATTTCGAGTACAGGGGCCTACGCGTCTTAGCGGCGAGGTCACAATTTCCGGGGCGAAAAACGCCGCGCTGCCAATTCTGTTTGCCGCACTGCTGGCCGAAGAGCCGGTGGAGCTGCAAAACGTTCCCAAACTTAAGGATATCGACACAACGATTAAGCTGCTTAGCCGCTTGGGCGTGAAAATTGAACGCAACGGCTCTATTTTTGTCGATGCCTCTAATGTGACCGAACTCTGTGCGCCTTACGATTTGGTGAAAACCATGCGCGCTTCTATCTGGGCGCTGGGGCCGCTGGTGTCTCGTTTTGGTCACGGTGAAGTTTCTCTCCCTGGCGGGTGTGCAATCGGCGCTCGCCCCGTTGACCTGCACATTAGCGGCTTGGAGCAGCTTGGTGCGGAAATCAAGTTAGAGGAAGGCTACGTCAAGGCGTCCGTTAACGGGCGCTTAAAAGGCGCGCATATCGTTATGGATAAGGTGAGCGTTGGTGCGACGGTTACCATTATGTGCGCAGCCACGCTGGCGGAAGGTACGACCATTATTGAGAACGCGGCCCGCGAGCCGGAGATCGTCGATACCGCCGAGTTCCTTAACACTCTTGGCGCCAAGATTACCGGTGCTGGTACCGATCATATTACCATCGAAGGCGTTGAGCGCCTGGGCGGCGGCGTTTATCGCGTACTGCCTGACCGTATTGAAACCGGTACCTTCCTGGTGGCGGCGGCCGTTTCCGGCGGTAAGGTCGTGTGCCGCAACACGCGTCCCGACATGCTGGACGCCGTGCTGGCCAAGCTGCGCGAAGCCGGCGCTGAAATTGAAACCGGCGAAGACTGGATTAGCCTGGACATGAAGGGCAAGCGTCCGCGCAGCGTTAACGTGCGAACCGCGCCGCATCCGGGCTTCCCTACCGACATGCAGGCCCAGTTCTCTTTGCTCAATCTGGTTGCGGAAGGCACCGGCGTTATCACGGAAACCATCTTCGAAAACCGCTTTATGCACATCCCTGAGCTGATCCGCATGGGCGCCCACGCGGAAATCGAAGGTAATACCGTTATTTGCCACAGCGTAGACCAGCTTTCCCCTGCTCAGGTGATGGCGACAGACCTTCGCGCGTCCGCCAGTCTGGTTCTGGCCGGCTGTATCGCTAACGGCGTGACGACCGTAGACCGTATCTACCATATCGATCGCGGCTATGAGCGCATTGAAGAGAAGCTCAACGCGCTGGGCGCAAATATTCAGCGCGTGAAGGAAGAGTCGTAGTCAAGCAGCGATGCGGGTATAAATAAATGAGAAGGGGGAGCGCCTGTCGCTCCCCCTTTGCTTTAGGTGTCTATTCAGCCAGCCTGTCAGGTCGCCGGGTATTCAGCGATAGTGACGGTTACGGTGGTTTTCTGGCCTCGACGTAGGACCTCTACCGGAATGCTGGTGCCGGGGCGAATTTCGGCTATCTGATCCATAACTTCAAGAACTGAACCAGCGGCCTTGCCGTTGACGCTCAGCAGGATATCTCCGGCCTGTATTCCCGCACGATCCGCCGGCCCGCCGGGCGTTACCGATCTGACCAGGATGCCCTGCAGTCGGTCAAACGGGCCGCTTTGCGCCTGTACCTGACCAAGATCTCCGCCACCGATGCCGATATATCCGCGAATAACGCGCCCGTCGCGGATAAGCTTATCCATGATTTTGGTCGCCAGCTCGATGGGAATAGCAAAGCTGATGCCTTCCGGCGTATCGCCGTCCGTTCGTTTATCCAACGACAGCGTATTGATGCCGACCAGTTCGCCAAGCGAGTTGACCAGCGCGCCGCCGGAGTTGCCGTGGTTAATGGAGGCGTCGGTCTGAAGCAGGTTCTGGCGGCCGTAGGGGCTTAGGCCGATGCGCCCGGTTGCGCTGATGATGCCCTGAGTTACCGTTTGCCCGAGGTTATAGGGGTTGCCGATCGCTAAAACGACGTCGCCGACGTGGGACGTCCTTTTGGTATTGATAGGTATCACCGGCAGATTGCCTTCCTGAATTTTCAGAACGGCGAGATCCGTTAGGGTATCGCTTCCGACAACCAGCGCTTCGTCGATTTGTCCGTTTTGCAGCGCGACGATGATTTGGTCGGCGTTGACGATAACGTGTCGGTTAGTGAGGATGTAGCCCTTTTTATTCATGATGACGCCAGAGCCCAGCGTATTGATGCCCGGCCCGTTTTGGCTGTGAATGTTGCGGTTGTATATGTTGACTACCGCAGGGGCGGCGCGCTTGACGGCGCTGTTATAGCTCGCGGGCGCTTCGCCAAGGGAGAGCGAAAGCGAATTATCCAGCAGGCCTGAGGTATCGCGCAGCGACGGGAAAATGGTCAGCAGCGTCGCAGCGATGATAAGGCCGATAAGAATTGAGCGTAACAGTTTGGCAAACATGCATGTCATCAGGAAAAATAGGGGTAGTTAAGGATAACATGACTTTAACGGATACGGCACATCGCCGTATCCGTTTTTGCGATCGAGGTTAGCGCAGGATCAGGTAGATATTATCGTCGCCGCGTAAAATGTTCAGCGCGACTACGTTAGGCTTGCCGTCCAGAATCTTACGCAGCTCGCCGAGGTTTTGCGTACGCTCGCTGTTAACGCCGATGATCATATCGCCTGCGCGCAGGCCGCTTTGAGCAGCCGGAGAGCCTTTCTCAACGTCTTTGATTAGGACACCCTTGTTGCCCTGGACTTCACCGTTGTTCAGGGTTGCGCCCTGAAGAGCCGGCATCAGGGTTTCCGCGCTGGTGGAGGACTGGTCGCTGTTTTGCAGCTCGACGTCCACTTCCATCGGCTTGCCTTCACGCAGCAGGCCCATCTTCACCTTCTTGCCCGCACCGGCGGTCGCGACCTTGGCGCGCAGTTCGGCAAAGCTGCTGATGGTTTTGCCGTCAAGAGACACGATGACGTCGCCGGACTTGATGCCCGCAGCCGCTGCGGCAGACTTGGGAATAACTTCGCTGACGAAGGCGCCGCGCTGTGCGTCAACCTTGAAGGCTTTCGCCATCTCGGCGGTCATTTCGCTGCCCTTGATGCCCAGCATGCCGCGCTTGACTTCACCGTATTTAATCAGCTGCTCGGTCAGGCTTTGCACCATGTTGCTTGGAATGGCGAAACCGATGCCGACGTTACCGCCGCTTGGCGCAAGAATAGCGGTGTTGATGCCGATAAGCTCGCCGTTCAGGTTGACCAGCGCGCCGCCGGAGTTGCCGCGGTTAATGGAGGCATCGGTCTGGATGAAGTTTTCAAACCCTTCCAGATTCAGGCCGCTGCGGCCCAGAGCGGAGATTATGCCGGAGGTTGCGGTTTGCCCCAGGCCGAACGGGTTACCGACGGCGACGGCAAAGTCGCCGACGCGCAGGGAATCAGAGTCCGCCATTTTGACGGCGGTGAGATCTTTTTCTTTGGCGTCAATCAGCTGAAGCAGGGCGATATCCGACTGCTCGTCGCGGCCGATAAGCTTCGCCTGATACTCTTTGCCGTTGTTTAACTGAACGCGGATCTTGTCGGCGTTGTTCACCACGTGGTTATTGGTGACGACGTAGCCCTTTTCTGCGTTGATAATTACGCCGGAACCCAGGCCTTCAAACGGGCGTACGCTCTGCTGTTCGGACGGCATATTCGGTCCGAAGAAGAACTTAAACTCTTCAGGAATGCGCTGACGCTGAACCTGAGTGCCTTCAACGTAGACGCTAACGACCGCGGGCAGTACCTTCTCTAACATGGGCGCCAGGCTTGGCGTTTGCTCGCCGGCGACGGCAGTAGGCAGAGCGGCGTTGGCTGCCGGTACTGAGGAAAAAGTTAATCCTAGACTGACGGTCAGGGCGCTCAATAATAACGTTGTTTTCTTCATGGGTAATATACTCTCAATACCAACCTTTAACCTAAATAGAAGCCGCATAAGCGGCCGCTGATAAAGCTTCTTAGGGCCAATCCCATTAGGCTATTTAATTTGCCCGTTTGGATACGGGCAGTGCCAATATATACCTACTGGGACAGGCCCTTACTCTATGATAGTAGCTAATCTAAGACCCGGCATAGGCGAAAAAAGTTCATCAAAGAACACATTACGTCAGGGGGGAAGCGGAAATGTTAGAAATGTGACCGGCCTCAAATCCAGACGGCATGCGGGAGAACGGGGAACGTAAAGAAAGGTAATGTTATTCAAGTAGCTGCGGCGTCGTTAAAAACGGCGCCGCGTCGAGTTATTTTGCTTATTCTTTGCGCTCTGGCCGAAACAGGCCTGAAGCTCCTTCGGAATAGTCGCGAGGAGGATGTTCCGGACTCATGCGATCTTCTTCGCTATCGGCTGCGCCAGGCTTAAAGTTGAGATAGCTAAAAGGGTTGCTGGACGCCATGTCAGGCAGCAGGGTAGTAGAGCTTTTCACCATATGCTTGTGAAATTGGCGATAGTCCTGAGCCATTTTTTCAAGCAGTTCGGCGCTGTGGGAAAAGTGATTGACCAGTTCCTGACGGTAGGTTTCCAGTTCGGCTCTGCTCTTATCAAGCTCTTGTTGTAGTGCCGTTTGCTGACGCAGCTTCCGGTTGCCGAACCGCATGGCTAAGGCGCCAATAATAAGCCCGACGACTAAGCCAACGATCAGTGCATATTCCCAAGTCATAGTGACTCCTTGTTACGGTCATAAATTACAGAGGGACAAACCCGACAAAAGGCCGGAAAACGGTGACACAGCCCGCAGTTCCCCCGCGTTCTCGCGCATCACTATACCTGCAAAGATAGGGTTGGGGGAACCTCAATCAGTATGTTGTTATATCCTATCATGATAAAGACGCGTTTTTCATCTCAAAAGGCCGGGCAGAAAGCGAACGTCTGCCCACCAGTCGATTAGTTCTCTTTTCTCTGCGGGCTGAGCCGGTAAATGCGTTGAGGACGGCCTACTTTACCGTAAATGATCTCTGCCTTAAGGAAGCTTTCTTTTGTGCAAAACTCAAGGTAGCGTCGGGCCGTCGTGCGGCTTAAGCCTAGCTTTTTGGCAATGTCTTCGGCCGTGTAGCCAATTTCCTCGCCGCTGTCGATGAAGGCGTCCTGTACGACCTTCAGCGTAATTTCATCGATGCCGATAGGCATTGACGGTTTGGCTTGAATGCGAGCAAACGTATTGAACATTTCATCGACCTGCCACTGGCTGACGTCTTCTGCCTGACGCTGTACGCGGTGCAGGTGGCTTAGGCGTTCCAGTGTTTGCTCCAGCCTGTCGTAGGAAACCGGCTTTATCAAATAGTCAAATACGCCATAGCGGATAGCGTCAGCGACGGTTTCAATATCGCTGGCGGCCGTAATGAAGATAATTTGCCCTTGATACTTGGCGGCGGACAGTTCTTGTAATAGTTCGATCCCTTTGCCGTCGGGCAAGTAGTTATCCAGCACGATTAAGTCGGGTTTGAAGTTGGCAATCATCATCCGGCCCTGTTCCAGATTGCCGGCCAACCATACCTGACGGCAGGCGCTGTGGCGCTTTATAAATTCAGCGTGCATTTCGGCCAGCGGCGTTTCGTCCTCGATGATTAATATGTTCAGGTATTTCATGACTAATTTCCTTTTGCTGTCCCCTTAGGAATAAAAATAGAAAACACAGTACCGTAGGGCTCGTTATCTTCTATCGTAATGGTGCCGTTGTACTGATCGATATAGGTTTTAACCAGATAAAGCCCTATTCCGTGATCGCCGCTTCGTTTGGAGGATACGCCGCGGGTAAAAATTTTGTCGCGAATGTCGGGTGCTATGCCAGAACCCTGATCCGAAACCTCAATCACCAGCTCTTCGCCTTCGTCCGAGATATAGCACTCAACTATCTTGCTACCGTCCGGATTCTTTAGCGTAGCCTCAAAAGCGTTATTAAGCAGGTTGCCCAAAATGCTGGCGAGCTCATTTTCGGTGAGCGGCCCCGGAGTGGCGCTCAGTGAACTCCCCGATATAAAGTCGATCTCAAGCCCCAGTTCCTTCGCTCGATGATATTTGCCAAACAGCAGTCCCGCAATCAGGCGGTTTTTAAACATGCTGCTGATATTGTCGATAATAGACTGTTGATTAGACGACTCAAATTTCACCATCTCCAGCGCCCGATCGTACTCTTTTAGCTGAAGCAGCCCGCCAATAGTGGACATCCAGTTCAGGTGTTCGTGGCGCAGGGTGCGTAAATTCTCTACGTACTGTTGGATTTGCGACAGCTGGGCGCTCAGCATGTTGAGCTCGTCCTGACGCCGGAAGCTTATTACCCATCCTTGGAATTCATTGTCTATCCAAATGCCAACGCGGTTAGCGATGATTTTTACTCCGTTAAGAACCAGCAAATCATCAATACGGTTATTGCCCTGGTTTTCAGTAAAGTAGTCAGAAGGCGTAACCAGCGTTTTGATTCCCAGACCGATGAGATGTTTCGGCGCGCCGGTCAGCTTTAGCATTTTTTGTGCATTTTGGTTGATAGCGGTGATCTTCCCCTCCGTATCGACGGCGATCAGGCCTTCAAATACGGCGTCGAAAAGCGCGTCCTGCAGTCGCTGCACGCGTGCGATCTCTGCAGGTTCCATACCCATCATCTGTTTTTTGATGTGGGTGGAGAACTGCCAGGAAAGAAAAATCAAAACAAACAGAATAAGCAGCAGGGCGCTGGTCAAAGGAAGTATCTGATTTGAGCGCCAGATATCGATTTTACTGTTGAGATAGCCAAGGGAGATAACGCCGATAACCTTGTTGTTTTTATCCCATATCGGCGTTTTGGCTCTTAGCGCGAGGCCCATAGAGCCTTCGCTGCTGATGATGTAGCTCTCCCCGCGTTCCAGCGCGCCCGGCTTGTTCCACTGCATGGTGTAGCCGATTTTTTCCGGATTGGGGTGATAAAGCCTGACGGAGTTTTCATCACCTATGACCAGATAGCTGAAGTTGGACTCCATGCTTAGTCTGTCGGCAATTTTTTTAAGCTTTGTCGTATCCCTATGTTCCACGCCTTCGATGATGTCATCCATAGAAGCGATGATTTTGGCCTGGTTCATAGCGATTTCGCTGACTTTATCGGTTAGATAGATATCTAGCTGATATTCGACGAACTTGTTTAATGCGCCCAAGAGTAACGTAAACACGACAAGCAATAGTAAAAAAACACGCCATTGAAACGACATGTTCTTTAACATACTTTTCATATAATCTTTGGTTAATTTAATATGCATTTAACATTCGCTTTTTTATTTCTTATTCTACGATATCCGATATACTAAATATAATTAATTTGGTTATAAAATGCATTTAATTAATAAAGTTAATAAAAACCATTAAGTTATTTCTATTTATTCAGTTATCTGTGAAGCAGATCAATTAACTGGCTATAGCTAATTAATATGATGTGGTTCGCCATAATATTAGTCAATTGGCTTATCATTTCTAATGATTAAAAAGACATTTTCATTTATGCCGCCTATTGCTGGGGATAGGCTGCGCTTTGACTCTGACTGTGGTTTCGGCCGGGCGCCCGTGCGTGTCGCCTGCCTTTAAGTATTTCTTTGTTGTCTTATTAATACGTCTATAGAGAATGAATTATGTATAATTCAACAATATTCAATCGGGTAAAGCGTTCGGAGTTTAAAAAAATTGCCGAGATCGTGAAATTCCTTCGTCAAAACGATTTGAATATTGACACCACCGTTGAAGAATTTATTACCGTAACTCGCGATTCCCAAATTATCGCCTGTGGCGGAATTGCCGATAATATTATCAAGTGCGTAGCGATAAGCGAGGATCTTCGCGGTGAGGGCATCGCCCTTTCTCTGGCGACGGAGTTGGTCAACCTGGCCTACGAGCGCCACCATACTCATCTTTTCATCTATACAAAGACGCAAAACGAAGTGCTATTCCGCCAGTGCGGCTTTTTCCCGATCGCTTCCGTTCCCGGAACTATCGTTTTAATGGAAAACAGCAGCTGTCGCCTGAAGCGCTACGGCGAGCAGTTGGCGAAAAGCCGTAAACCGGGCGATAAAATCGGCTGTATCATCATGAACGCTAATCCGTTCACGCTAGGCCATCAATACCTGGTTCAGCAGGCCGCCGCGCAGTGCGACTGGCTCCACCTTTTTCTGGTTAAAGAAAATACCTCCACGTTCCCCTATGTCGATCGCCTGAAGCTGGTGACGGAGGGAACGGCCAATATTCCTAACCTGACGGTGCATCCCGGTTCGGAATACATGATTTCGCGCGCGACCTTCCCCTGCTATTTCATTAAAGAGCAGGGCATCGTCGACAACTGCTATACCGAAATCGACCTCAAAATTTTCCGGCAGTATCTGGCTCCGGCCTTGGGCGTAACGCATCGTTTCGTTGGCACGGAACCCTTTTGCGAAGTGACCCGCAAATACAATGCCGACATGCGTTATTGGCTCGGCACGCCAGAGCTTGCCAGCCCGCCGATTGAACTGGTTGAAATAGAACGTCTGCAGCATGAAGGGACGGCCGTTTCAGCCTCATGGGTGCGTCGTTTGCTGTCGAAAGGGCAGATGGACACCATTTCTCATCTGGTTCCGGAGTGCACGTATCAGTATTTGTTAAAAAGCCCGCTCCTTCGCCAGAAGTCCACGGACGCCCCAACAGAAGATTCCGTTATTACCGTAGGTGAACTATGAAAATTATCAAAGAAGCCGTAGCCGGCACGCTTGAGTCAAGCGATGTCATGATGCGGGTCGCTCCAATCGATGGACAGGAGATCGACCTACAGTTGAACAGCAGCGTAGAGAAGCAGTTTGGCGACGCTATCCGGGAGACCGTGATGGACACCTTAGCCAAGCTTGGCGTTACCGGCGTTCAGCTCATTGTTGACGATAAAGGCGCGCTGGACTGCATCCTGCGCGCTCGCTTACAAACCGTACTGCTAAGGGCCAGTGACAGCAAAACGCTACCGTGGGAGGCATTGAAATGAAGCCTGAATTGAAAAAACGCGTCCGCCGCAGCATGCTGTTCGTTCCCGGCGCTAATGCCGCTATGGTCAGCAACTCTTTTATCTACTCCGCTGACTCCATCATGTTCGACCTGGAAGACTCCGTCGCGCTCAGAGAGAAAGACGCTGCTCGACTGCTGGTTTTCCATGCGCTGCAGCATCCGATGTATCAAAAGATTGAAACCGTCGTTCGCGTTAACGCTCTGGATTCCGAATTCGGTATTAAAGACCTTGAAGCCGTAGTTCGCGGCGGCGTCGACATCGTTCGCCTGCCAAAAACCGACCGCGCGCAGGACGTCGTCGATATGGAAAAAGAGATCGAGCGCATCGAGCGTGAGTGCGGACGCGAAGTCGGCAGCACCGGCATGATGGCCGCGATTGAATCCGCCGAAGGCATCAACAATGCGGTAGAGATCGCCCATGCTTCCGAGCGCCTGATTGGTATCGCTCTGGGTGCGGAAGACTACGTGCGCAACCTGCGCACCGAGCGTTCTCCCGAAGGCATCGAGCTGCTGTTTGCGCGCTGTTCCATTCTGCAGGCCGCTCGCCATGCCGGCATCGCTGCGTTTGATACCGTATATTCCGACGCGAACAACGAGCAGGGCTTCCTCAACGAAGCTTCTCACATCAAACAGCTGGGCTTTGACGGTAAGTCTCTGATTAACCCTCGCCAGATTGAACTTCTTCACAACCTTTATGCGCCAACCGCAAAAGAGCTTGACCACGCTCAGCGCGTGATTGAAGCGGCTGAAGCGGCTGCGGCAGAAGGATTAGGCGTCGTTTCTCTTAACGGCAAAATGATTGACGGCCCGATTATCGAACGTGCCCGTCTGGTGGTTCAGCGCGCAGCGCTGTCCGGCATCCGTGAAGAATAAGGTGGGGTGAATCGAAATGTCTCGTCAACAACAAGTAATGAATATCTGTAACGGTTCTGAAGGCCGTAAGCTGTCGCCGTTTAGCGATATGCCGAAAGCAGAACTGCAGGCTCAAAGGCCGCGTAATAAAAAGATGTGTTCTTCTTTGGAAGAGGCTATCCGTCGTTCAGGTCTGAAAGACGGCATGACTATCTCTTTCCACCACGCGTTCCGCGGCGGCGACCTGACTATTAACCTGGTTATGGCGCAAATCGCAGCGATGGGCTTTAAAAACCTGACGCTGGCGTCAAGTTCGCTGGCCGGCTGCCACTCTCCGGTCATTGAACACATTCGCAACGGCGTCGTGACCAAGATCTATACCTCTGGCCTGCGCGGCCCGCTGGCGGAAGAGATTTCCCGCGGCCTGCTGAAAGAGCCCGTACACATTCACTCCCACGGCGGACGCGTGAATCTGGTTCAGTCCGGCGAGTTGAATATTGACGTCGCTTTTCTGGGCGTCCCGGCCTGTGATGAGTTCGGCAACGCCAACGGTTACACCGGCAAAGCGTGCTGCGGCTCGTTGGGCTATGCTCGCGTAGACGCTGAAAACGCCAAGACGGTCGTTATGCTGACCGAAGAAATCCTTCCTTATCCGCATCATCCGCTGAGCATCTGTCAGGATCAGGTCGACATGATTGTGCAGGTTGAGCGCGTAGGCGATGCTGAAAAGATCGGTGCCGATGCGACCCGTATGACCACCAACCCACGCGAACTGCTGATTGCCCGCCGCGCGGCGGACGTCATCATCAATTCTGGCTATTTCAAGCCGGGCTTCTCCATGCAGACCGGTACCGGCGGCGCTTCTCTGGCGGTAGTTCGCTTCCTGGAAAGCAAAATGCGCAGCCAGAACGTGAAGGCCGGATTTGCTTTGGGCGGCATTACCAGCGCAATGGTCGATCTGCACGAGAAGGGGCTGATTGAAAAGCTGCTGGACGTTCAGAGCTTTGACGCCGGCGCGGCGGCCTCTTTGGCCCGCAACCCGAATCACGTTGAGATCAGCGCTAACCAGTACGCTAACTTCACCTCCAAGGGCGCGTCCGTTGAGCGTCTGGACGTGGTTATCTTAAGCGCCTTGGAAATCGACACCAAGTTCAACATCAACGTACTGACCGGTTCTGACGGCGTACTGCGCGGCGCCTCTGGCGGCCACTGCGATACCGCTGCGGCTTCTCAGCTGGCTATCATCGTAGCGCCGCTGGTGCGTGGCCGCATTCCGACCATCGTTGAGCACGTTACGACGATGATCACTCCGGGAAGCAGCATCGACATTCTGGTTACCGACCACGGTATCGCCGTTAACCCGGCGCGTCCGGAACTGGCTGAGCGTCTGAAAGAGGCCGGCATGCCGGTGACCACCATCGAAGCGCTGTACGAACGCGCGGTGGCTCTGACCGGCGCGCCTAAGCCGATTGAGTTCACTGACCGCGTTGTGGCAGTGGTGCGCTATCGTGACGGCTCCGTGATTGACGTTGTTAATCAAATAAAAGAGTAAGCTCGCGATGGGCATTCTCCCGGAACTCGTCGAAGAACGCAGCGTCTCTCTGGAGGAAGTTTTACTCAGCAGAGAGGCTCGTCAGGAACGGCAGCGGGCTTGGATTAGCCGCTACGAAATGGCCATAGTTTCTTTGACGATAGTCGTTCCGGGAGAGTTTAAAGACACTCGACTGTCCCGCCAGGCCTTTAACATGGCCTGGCAGGCGCTGGACGCACTAAGCCTTGAAAAGGGCTGGCGCACGGTGGCCAAGGAAGTCTTTTGTCTGCCGACCGGCCCGGAAGGGCTGATGGCGATAGATTTACCCGCAGAAGACGTCAAACGCGCCAGCGTTGAGCTGGAGCAGCAAAGCGCCGCAGGGCGCCTTTGGGATATTGACGTTATCGGTAAAAACGGGATTTTGTCCCGGCAGGCGCTAGGCCTGGGTCCTAGGCGCTGTCTGGTTTGTGAGCGTGATGCGCGCATTTGCGCCCGCGAACGAACCCACTCTTTACAAGCGCTGAATCAGGCAATGGAGGCGCTGTTCTTATGATGTTGAAATCCACCGATCCCGTTCAAAAACCCGTTTCCCTTGAAATTAACAAGCTGCCTTGGGTTGTCCGCTGTAGCCAGCTGGCGCATGGCGCCATGCTGAACGAAGTCAACCTGACGCCGAAACCGGGGCTTGTGGACATGCGCAACAGCGGCGCCCACAAGGATATGGAAATTGTTGATTTCTACCGCAGCGCGGACGCCATCAGAACGTGGATCCCCTATTTTGTCGAATACGGCATGAGTTCATATCAGCAGGCGAGTCGCGACGTGCTGCACGGCATTCGCCCGCTGGGTCTGGCCTGTGAATCGTCAATGTATAAAGCGACGTCGGGGGTGAATACCCATAAGGGAACCATTTTCTCTCTCGGCCTGCTGGCCACAGCAATGGGGCGGCTGGTGGCTGGGCAGCGCCCCGTCACGCAGCTTAACCTGTGTAAAGCGGTGGCTGACATGTGTCAGGGAATGGTCGCCAACGAACTTGCTCAAAATAACCCTTCGCTCACTGCCGGCCAGCGGCTGTACCGAGAGTTCGGCTTAACCGGCGCAAGGGGAGAAGCCGAGTCAGGCTTTTCTTTAGTATTGACGGTTTCTCTTCCCGTTTATCAGCAGGCTATTTCTCAAGGCATCGACCCACAGAGGGCGCTTCTTCAGGCGCTGTTAAGCCTGATGGCGGTAAACGGCGACACTAACGTTGCTTCCCGCGGCGGCGCACAAGGGCTGAGCTGGATTAAGCACACGGCTCAGCAGTTTTTAGCCGACGGCGGCGTTATGCAGCCGGATTACATCACCCGCCTGAAAGAGTTCGACAATCAGTGCATTGAAAGAAACTTAAGCCCCGGCGGCAGCGCCGATCTTCTTATTGTGACTTGGTTTTTGGCTCAATTTCCCGAGTCATACGGAAAAAATTAAAACGACGAAACGTCACTGGAGGTTTTATATGAAAAGTCATAGCGTACCCTGCTTCTGGATGCGGGGTGGAACCAGTAAGGCCGGCTGCTTTGTTGAAAGCGATATGCCTGCCGATGTCGCCACGCAGAACGAGTGGCTTTGTAAGATTTACGGCAGCAGCGATCCGTCAGGTAGACAGATTAACGGCATGGGGGGCGGAACGTCGACCACCAGCAAAGCAATGATCGTAAGTCGACGCCCGGAAGAGAAAAACGGCGTCAACTATACGTTCTGCCAGGTTGAAACGGCGGCTAATGCGGTAGATCGTAAAGGAAACTGCGGCAACATCTCTTCGGCGGTGGGCCCCTTTGCAATTGAAAGAGGCCTGGTGGATGAAATCACCGAGCCGGTAACGCAGGTCAGAATTTATAACACCAACACCAAGAAAACCATCGTGTCGCACGTGCCGGTCAAAAACGGCAAGGTCGTGTACGACGGCAACTTCGCCATCTCGGGCGTACCGGGTACCGGCGCTCGCATTCAGCTGGACTTCCTGTCTCCTGGCGGTGCGGTAACGGGCAAGCTGCTGCCAACGGGTAACGTCAAGGATACGATAGACGTTCCCGGCGTTGGTCCTGTGGAAATCTCGATTGTTGACGCGGCAAACCCTCTGGTGTTTGTCAGAGCAGCGGACCTTGGGCTAACCGGCGGCGAACTTCCCGCCCAGATTGACAGCGACCCTGAACTGTTAAGAAGAATGCTTTCTATCCGCGAAGCCGCTGCGGTACTGATCGGGTTAGCGAAGGATATGGACGACGCTCGCGTCAACAGCCAGGCCGTGCCGAAGTTTTGTTTTGTCGCTCCTGCCGCTGGCTACGTCAGCCTGGCCGGTGAGAACGTCAACAAGAATGACGTCGACATTCAGGCCCGCATGCTGTCAATGGGAAAACTTCATCCCGTATTGGCTATTACCGGGGGCGTTTGTATTGGCGTTGCGGCAAAAATTGAAGGAACGCTGGTTAATGAGATCACTAAAGACATTAACCATAAAGATGAATTAAATATTGGACACTGTAGCGGAATACTTTCCGTCAGCGCCAACGTTGAAAATCATCAGGGAGAGTTCAACGCGTTAAATGGAACCGTATACCGAACGGCTCGTGTCTTAATGAAAGGCGAGGTTGAGGTATATTAATCTGGCGCGCTCAGCTGTCTACGCGTTATGTAGTTTTCCTCAGTAAGCTATTTTAAATAGAATAACGTTACACTATGTTAAACGGCGCCTATTTTGATGGGCGCCCTTTTTTATTCGGGTTTTAGCCATAGGAGTAATTAAATCCATAAGGTTGATAAGGAATAAAACGGAAATTAAAAACATTAAATTTATGATATCAACTTTAGCCTGTGTCACATATTTATCGTCAAGTATGGCGCATTATGCGAAACATTATAGAAGCGAAAATCCCGCTTCGAATTTTTTAATTTATTATTAACGGTTAGATAACGAAATAACTCCATAACCTAATTTTAAAATTCTTTAATAAGTATTTTCACGTTTAAGTTTTTTTAAACGTGGGGCCAGACTGTGTTTTTTATTATCAAGGAGAATGTCCGTAATGAGTAAAGAGAAAATGTGGAAGCTATTATTGCTAATAGCCATTCCCATTATCGTGGCTCTGATACCGACACCCGCAGGACTATCAAGTCTCGCATGGGTATTGTTCGGTCTCTATTTGGCCGCTATCGTTGGTTTGGTGCTAAAGCCTTATTCCGAGCCGGTTATCCTGTTGGGAACAATTGCCGCAACTGCCGTTGTCATTGGCGTGTTCGGCGAGTTTGGACTTGGCGAAAAAGGGCTGAAAGCCGGTGAAGTATTGAGAGGCTATTCCTCCGGTACGACCTGGCTGGTATTCGCTGCGTTTACGCTAAGTTCCGCGTTTGTTCTGACAGGTTTAGGTAAGCGTATTTCCTATATCCTTATCGGCAAGCTGGGCGGAACGACGCTGGGCCTGGGCTACGTTACCGCAATTCTGGACCTGTTAATCGCTCCGGCAACGCCATCCAACACGGCGCGCGCCGGTGGGATCGTGTTCCCAATCATCAACAGCGTCTCCGTCGCTTTAGGTTCAGATCCGAATGAAAGCCCGCGTAAGGCCGGTCATTACCTGATGGTTAACATCTATATGGTGACGAAAACCACCAGCTATATGTTCCTGACGGCGATGGCGCCTAACGCGTTGGCGCTGGAGATGATGTCCAAGATCCTGAACATCCAGCTGAGCTGGGGTCAGTGGGCGCTGGCCGCCTGCGTACCGGGTCTGATCATGCTGATCCTGACGCCGTTTATGATCTACAAAATGTATCCGCCTGAGCTTAAGAAAGTCGACAACAAGAAGATCGCAAGAGAAGGTCTTGAGCTACTTGGGCCGATGTCTCTGCGCGAGAAGCTGCTGCTGGTTCTGTTCGTTCTTGCTCTGCTGGGCTGGATGTGTTCAGACTTCATCGGCGTTGACGCTTCAACCGTTGCTATCTGCGTCATGGCGCTGACCATTCTGTGCGGCGTAGTGACTTGGGACGACATTCTGAAGAATAAGGGCGGTTGGAACACCCTGATTTGGTACGGCGGCATCATCGGTATGTCCGGCGTATTGACCAAGGCCAAGTTCTTTGAGTGGCTGGCGACAGTAATGAAAGACAACCTGTCCTTCGGCGATAGCGCGATGATGGCCCTGTTTGTCATCCTGTTTATCAGCGTGGCTATTCGCTACCTGTTCGCCTCCGGCGGCGCTTACGTTGCTGCGATGGTGCCGGTGTTTGCGACCGTAGGTTTGGTTGCCGGCGCTCCTCCGATGCTGCTGGCGCTGGGCCTGCTGTTCTCTAACTCCTACGGCGGCAGCCTGACCCATTACGGAGGCGCTGCGGCTCCTATCGTATTCGGTGCTGGCTACAACGATACCCGCTCCTGGTGGATTATCGGCGGCGTCGTAGCCTTCCTGAGTCTGGCTATTCATATGACAGTTGGCTTGGGCTGGTGGGAAATGTTAATCAGCATGGGCATCATCGGCGGCTGATAGATTTCCAGAATGCTCTGCGGCGCGTTCGCAGAGCGTTGGATGGAACGGCATCGAGTTTATCGATGCCGTTTTCTTTTATATAGAATAAATCATCGTAACGGCGTAAAAACAGGTCGATCTTTGTGGTCGACTTCTCTATAATCTTGCGACCCCACGTTACAACAAGGTTTTTTTCCCAGAACCTTGATAGTGTCGGCATGTACTGCTCGAAGGGGTAGGTTTGCTGGACTCGATTGGTCGTGTGAGCCTCAATAACGTTTCTTGACGATTGGTGTTCACCAACGTGTAACTTTAGATTGGGTAAGTTATTTAATGAAAACTTTTTCAGCTAAGCCAGAAACAGTAAAGCGTGACTGGTATGTTGTAGATGCGACCGGCAAAACGCTGGGCCGTCTTGCTACTGAACTGGCTCGCCGTCTGCGCGGTAAGCATAAAGCGGAATACACTCCGCACGTTGATACCGGTGATTACATCATCGTTCTGAACGCAGAAAAAGTTGCCGTAACCGGCAACAAGCGTTCTGACAAGATTTATTATCACCACACCGGCTATATCGGTGGTATCAAACAAGCGACCTTTGAAGAGATGATTGCCCGCCACCCTGAGCGCGTGATCGAGATCGCGGTTAAAGGCATGCTGCCTAAGGGCCCGCTGGGTCGTGCAATGTACCGTAAACTGAAAGTTTACGCAGGTAACGAGCACAACCATGCGGCACAACAACCGCAAGTTCTGGACATTTAATCGGGATATAGGCAATGGCAGAGAATCAATACTACGGCACTGGTCGCCGCAAAAGCTCTTCCGCACGCGTCTTTATTAAGCCGGGTAGCGGTAACATCGTTATTAACCAGCGCAGCCTTGAACAGTATTTCGGCCGTGAAACTGCCCGCATGGTAGTTCGTCAGCCGCTGGAACTGGTCGAGATGATTGGTAAACTGGATCTGTACATCACCGTTAAAGGTGGTGGTATCTCTGGTCAAGCTGGTGCTATCCGTCACGGTATCACCCGTGCGCTGATGGAATACGATGAGTCACTGCGTGGCGAACTGCGTAAAGCAGGTTTCGTTACTCGTGACGCACGTGAAGTTGAACGTAAGAAAGTCGGTCTGCGTAAAGCACGCCGTCGTCCTCAGTTCTCCAAGCGTTAATTGTTTGCCGTTTCGGCAGCCAATTAATATTAAAAAACCCGGCATTGCCGGGTTTTTTTATCTTCACGCTTTGCAAAATAACGTTATTTTACGGTGGAATAATAATCTGCCGTGAATGATGGATAAATTATCACGCTCATCTGATCAAGTGCGTAGAAAATCTGCTAAACTAGCCGACGTTTAGTATGCGTTATTGAATCAATAAGTGAATTCTATTACTGATGTTCCCTATTGAGACAGGCGTTTGGCGGATGAACGCTTAAGCCGCCGCTGTCACTATACATAAGCTATCAATTGAGAAACTTGGAGGTTTTCATGGCTGTCGCTGCCAATAAACGTTCGGTAATGACGCTGTTTTCCGGCCCGGCTGATATTTATAGCCATCAGGTTCGTATCGTTCTGGCTGAAAAGGGTGTGAGCGTTGAGATTGAACAGGTCGACATGGATAACCTGCCGCAGGATTTAATCGACCTGAATCCTTATGGTTCTGTCCCTACGCTGGTCGATCGCGAGCTGACGCTGTATAAGTCCCAAATCATTATGGAATATTTGGACGAGCGTTTCCCCCATCCTCCGCTAATGCCGGTTTATCCCGTCGCCCGCGGCACCAGCCGCCTGATGATGCACCGTATTGAGCAGGACTGGTATTCGCTGCTCGACGCTATCCTGACCGGCAGCGCTCAGGACGCTGACGCAGCACGCAAGCAGCTGCGTGAAGAGCTTCTGGCTATTGCGCCTATTTTCAACGAATCGCCTTATTTTATGAGCGAAGAGTTTAGCCTGGTTGACTGCTATCTTGCTCCGCTGCTTTGGCGTTTGCCGCAAATGGGCATTGAGATTAGCGGAAGCGGCGCGAAAGAGATTAAGGCCTATATGAACCGCGTATTCGAGCGCGAGTCGTTCTTAGCTTCACTCACGGAAGTTGAGCGCGAAATGCGCCTGCAGATGAGAGGATAAGCGGGATGACGCCTCGTCGACCCTATCTGCTGCGAGCCGTTAATGACTGGCTGTTGGACAATGGGCTGACGCCCCACCTGATCGTCGACGCCACGGTTGTAGGCGTCGTTGTTCCTATGGAGTTCGTTCGCGACGGGCAGATAGTTTTAAACATCGCGCCGCGTTCCGTCGGTAATCTGGAGCTGGGCAATGATGAAATTCGATTCAATGCTCGCTTCGGCGGCGTTCCTCGCCGCGTAGAGATCCCTTTGGCGGCCGTATTGGCTATCTACGCCAGAGAGAACGGAGCCGGGATGGCGTTTGAGCCAGAAGAGTATCCGGATGCGCACGGCTTTGAGCAGGAAGAGATCTTTTCCGATGAGATTCAGCCCGAAAGCGGGATCCATCTGGTATCAACGCAGGAAGAGTCCGCTGGAAAAAGCGACGCCGATGGAGATGATGATGAACCTACGCCGCCGCCTCGCGGAAGGCCCGCTCTGAGAGTCGTGAAGTAGCTGTAGCGTACGGCGAATAGAAAAATAAAAAAGGCGAAGCATTGTGCTTCGCCTTTTTGCATCTATCTCACCGGCTATGCAATGGCCGTCTTTTTACTGTTACCTCGGGTAAGCTTGATTCCCCAGGCGATGGTCATAACCACCAAAATGAGGAAGCAAAGCCCGAACGCCAGGAAGCAGGATTGCGCCATGTTCATAAACTTCAGTGAAGGGATGAGGTACCATCCTTCGGCCTGAACGTACATGTCGACAAAAAACTGCTGGAAGCTGCTCAGCGTTACGCCGTCCGGAACGATAGGAGCATCGTAACCGCAGTCGCCGGTAGGCATGAACCACTCGGGCGCCCATTGGGCCAAAGGGAGGCCAAAGGGGAAGTTAGGATCGGTAGAGCACCCCTGAACGCCGAACAGCGCATCCGGGCTGTGAACGGCGTGGTGTATATTGTTCAGCTTAATGGAGTAAAGCATTCCCGTAATGGCGCCATAAAATGCGGCAATACAGCCAATCAGCTTTAGAACTACATTTTTGGGATTGATTGCAGCAATAAGCCCGCCAATGACCATAACGAACATGGCAAAGCGGATGTATACACACTGTTCACAGGGCGCCATGTAGAGATAGATTTGAAAAAACGAGTGCGCAAGAATGATAAGCCCACCCATGACAACTACCATCAGAAGCCACAGGAAGCGCTGTTCTTGCCATCTCACCAGCGTATCTACCGGAGTAGTACGCAGGTCTCTCCACATTTTCTTAAACATAATGTGAAATCCTTATTTAGCGGCCAGCTCTTTGATTAAGTCGGCCATAGAGTCGACAGACTTGATGCTCTTGGTCAGGATCAAATACTTGCCGTTGACGACGTAGGCCGGAACGCCCTGGATCTTGGCGACGTCATAGGCCGCTTTCCATTTTTCCAACGTTTCCTGAACCTTTGGATCTTTCAGCGCGGTGTCGAAATCGGCTCTGCTCATACCGGCTGCGTCCAGACCCGTTTTGATAAAGGCGTCCGGATCTTTACCGTCAGACCAGCGCTCCTTCTTATCGTGGTAGGCGGCGTAATAGGCGAATTTGGCCTTTTTAAACTGTGAATTTGCGTCAAACAGGGAGAGGCCTGCGGCCTGATCTTTGGCGATCAGTACGGCGAAAACTTCGCTGCCTTGACGACCATATTCACCTTTTGTTTCCAGGTGGAAGGGGACGAAGGTCACGACGTCGGCCACTTTTTCAGAGACCTGAGCCGTTACGGCCTTATCATACTTGTAGCAGAACGGGCAGGCATAGCTGAAGACCTTAATCAGCGTCTTTTCGGCGTTAGGAATTGGCTTTTCCAAAACGACATAGTCAGTTCCCTCAGTAAAGGCTGACGCCATAAATGACGTAGCCAGCAGGCCTGCGCACAGAACGCTTTTAAATACTTTCTTAAACGGACTGGTATACATGGAATAACTCCTTGATGCATAAATATTTTTAAGTTGGCATTTAAAGGCCCCGCAGTGCGGGGCCTTTGGGTTAGTTACTTTTTAAACATGTTTTCTGGGCGAACCAGTACGGCACGATAGTGCGTCTGGTTTGGTTTGTCTGACAGAACGTCGATTTCTACCTTGACCTCTTTGGTTTTGTAATCGATTTCATTCAGTTTACCGATGGTTGGCTGACCGACGTCAAACAGGTGAATCGAGCCGCCGAAGCCAAACATGGTGTTGCGGTCAGGCTGATATTCAACGATAGAGGTGATTGGGCTATACCAGTCATAGCCGCGGTCTTTGCCGTATTCCCAGACCTGCTGAACGGTCATGTTCTTTTCATCAACCTTGTATTCAACAAAGCGCGAGTACTTCATGGTTGGCAGCGCGGGTTGTTCAAGGTTGCGGCCGTCGCCGTTATCGAAAATCGTTAACGTCCCCTTGCTGGAAAGCCAAGCGGTGTGCTGGGTGTAAACAAAGTCGAAGTCGGTGTTTTCACACTTGCCGTTTTCGTCACACTTGAGCGGCTTGCCGTTAGCGTCCACCGGCTTAAGCAGCTTCGGCGCCAGCTTCTCGTTCCAGCCTTTGGACGGCGCCAGAATCCACTTCACCTTCTTGTCGCGGGTGACTTTTACGACGCCCTGATGGCGGAAAGAAAGAATGATGGAGTCATCCTTATCGTCGTAGGCGATGGAGTTGACGTGCGCCCAGTTGCGGCCAGGGCCAACGCCCAAAGCGTCGCCGTACGGCGTATCCGGCTCAAGCTTGGCCTGTTGGCCCGCGTGGGCCAAGTCGACGTTAACGCAAACCGCACCGGCATCCAGCGCGCCCAGCAGGCTGTCGCGCAGCGGGTCGAGGATCAGGTTGAGGTCCCAAACGTCGAGAACGCGGCCCGCTTTGTCCACTTCGATAATGTGGTCACGGATAGTGTGAACGTGAAGGCCGTCATCGCGCTTATAGTTGCGTTTACCGACGCGCAGCAGCACGGTGCCTTTGGAGGTTTCAATCGACTCGTGGGTTGCATCCTGGAAGCCGCGGGGAAGCTTATGATCGACCAGAATCTGGCCCATCATGTCAAACTCGTACCAGTGCTGGCCCTGAACGGCGGTAAACGTACCGCGAGGCGTCTCGCGGATGCCCATCAGGTAGCCGCGTTTGTTAATGTTAACGTCGCGACCGTCGTAGGTGGCGTTTTGATCCAGCCACCAGCGGTATTCACCCTGAGTGTCAACGATGAAGGTGAACGGCGCGATGTCAAAAGGCAGGGCGCCGCCCGCCGGGCCTGCGTCAAGAATGCCGGCATTTTTGTCTTTTTCGCCGTGCCAGTGCAGATCAGAGCCGCGGGCGGTAAAGGTGTGAGTATTGACCAGATAAAGGCGGTCTTCAAAACCAGGAGCGACCTTGACGACCTTCGTTTCCTGCAGGTCGGTGATAGAACGGTTGTCCATATAGTTGTTTACGATGGCGGACGTTTTTATCGTGTATTCGTCCTTCATCGGCTTGCCGTTTTCTTTAAACTCAACGGTCACCTTGTTGTCGTGCTTTTGATAAAGGCCGAAGATGGGAACGCCGTCGTAGTTTTTCAGCGCTTCGGCGCCGACGTCGTATTTAATATCTACGCCCTTATCGCCTTTACCGTGAACGACAACCTTAACGTCGGAAATCTTGTGGCCGTCGAGCTCAACCAGAGCCGTCAGCGGGGCATTGCCGTACGGATCCACGATGACGGCGCCCAGGCTTGCCGCCGGCTGAGGCGGCTTAAAGCCTGCGGCAAGCGCGCTGGTTGCGGTCAAGCCGAAGGCTAATACGATTGCACTAGCTACCAGCGTTTTTCTGGTCTTTGTAAACATGATTCTCTCCTGAGTTGGCAATAATAATTTTGCAAATCTTGAGGGCGTCGTTTTGATTAAACCGTCTGTTTGCCCCGTAAGTCTTAAGGCCGTAAAAGTCCCGTCGCGTTTATGTAAAAAAGCGACTCGTTACTTTTGTTTTCAAAGCGTTATAACTAAATTCTGAAGGCAACCCGTAATTATTCGATGACGATTAAGTAACTACGTGATTCCTTTGCCTTTTTATTTTGATGGTCATACCTCTTTCATTAATTATGTTAAATAAGATATGAGAAAATTTACGATTAGTAGATGATTTATCTAAGTTATTAACGGTCTTAATTCAATTTAATCAAATAGTTATTTGATATAAGTTTGAACTGGATCACGTTACGTTTTTTACATTTATTTACTTTATGGCGATAGTAGGTTATCTCTAAAAAGAGATAAAGAGCCCTTTCCGGATAACGATCATGCGTAAAGTGGAAAATGTACCTCTGGATACTGAACTTCTTGGATTGTTCAGAGCGCTGTCAGAAACAGAGTCTTTGACGCTGGCGGCCAACAAGCAGGGAATGAGTCAGGCAGCGGCTAGCAGAGCGTTGACCAAGCTGAGATCTATTTTTAACGATAACCTGTTTATCAAAGCGGGATACGGCATGCAGGCTACGCCCAGAGCGAAGGCGCTTTCCCCTCGCATTACGGCCGCGCTGCTGGAGCTGGAAAGGCTGACCGAACCGGATATATTCAGGCCTGAAACGCTAACGCGGACGCTTTATCTTGGCGCAGTGGATAACGGCGTGTTTTCCATCTTTTCCCGCGTGATAAAAGAGCTGTTTGACCAGGCGCCAAAGGCCAGAATTGAGATTCTGCCTATCGGCAACGATCTCTGTTCCAGCCTTAAATACGGCAGAATGGACCTTGCGATTTTTCCTCTGGTGACGATGCCGCCCGATTTCCACGAAATAAACCTGTTTCAGACGTCATACTCCTGCGTTGTGCGCAAGGGACATCCGTTGGTGAGTTACATACAGGAGGGAAACCGGCTGACGCAGGAGAAAATCAACGGCTATCGGCGCATACAGGTGATGGTGCACGATGGAAAACAGGAACAGGGCTACGCGCTTGATGAAGCCGCATTTCCGCAAACGGGCGAGTTTGATATCGCAATGACGGTGCCCTATTTTTTAGCTGCGCCGATGGTGCTGGCCGAAACGGATTTTGTCCTGACGCTGCCGCGGCAAACGGCGCTGCACTTTGCGAAGATGGCTGACCTGGAGGTTTTACCCTATCCCTGCGACTCCCGAACGTTTTTCACCCGTTTGATTTGGCACCACCGCGTGCACCACGATCCTGCGGTTCAATGGCTGCGTGGGCTGTTTATTAAGCATGCATCAGAGGAAGTTGCGGAGAAGTACGCATCCTAATGAGTGAAAGAATAGCAAAAAGGCGATCGCCCGATCGCCTTCTTGCGTTTTTCAACTCGGTTAAACGCCGAGGTAAGACATCATGCTTTCAGCCGCCTTCCTTCCTTCGGCGATGGCCGTCACTACCAGGTCGGAACCTCGTACTGCGTCGCCGCCGGCAAAGATTTTTTCGTTGCCGGTTTGATACGGATACTCCCCGACGTCGGGCGCGGAAATCCTGCCGCGGCTATCAAGCGTAACGCCGAAGTCTTTCAGCCACGGCATGGCGTGCGGTTGGAAGCCGAATGCCATGATGACGGCGTCAGCGCTTAGGGTATGTTCCGAACCTTTTACCGGCTGGGGCGAGCGGCGTCCTTTTTCGTCCGGCGCGCCCAGTTCGGTGCGCACAACCTTAACGCCGCTGACTTGGCCGACCGCGTCAACCTCAATGCTTATCGGCTGCAGGTTGAACATGAATTCAGCGCCTTCTTCGCGCGCGTTTTTGACCTCGCGGCGCGAGCCCGGCATGTTTTTTTCATCCCGTCGATAAGCGCAGATTACCTGCGATGCGCCCTGACGAACGGCGGTTCTGACGCAGTCCATGGCGGTATCGCCCCCGCCCAGCACGACAACCCGCTTGCCTTCAAGGCTGACGTAGGGTTCCTCTTTGGTTGAAGAGTAGCCCATCAGGTGCTTGGTATTGGCGATAAGGTAGGGCAGCGCGTTGAGTACGCCGTTGGCCTCTTCGTTGGGCAGGCCTCCGGCCATCGATTGGTAGGTGCCGACGGCGAGAAACACGCCGTCAAACTCTTCAACCAGCGCGTCCAGCTTAACGTCTTTTCCGATTTCGGTATTGAGACGAAACTCAATGCCCATTTCGGTAAAGATTTCTCGCCGACGGGTCATCACCGCTTTATCCAACTTGAAAGAGGGGATGCCGAAGGTCAGCAGGCCGCCTATTTCAGGATGGCGGTCGAATACGACCGCCTGTACGCCGTTGCGGGCCAACACGTCAGCACAGGCGAGGCCGGCCGGGCCTGCACCTATAATGGCAATGCGCTTACCGGTAGGCTTGACCTGCGACATGTCCGGCTTCCAGCCTTCGGCCAGCGCGCGGTCGGTAATGTAGCGCTCGATGTTGCCGATAGTGACGGCGCCGAATTCGTCGTTGAGCGTACAGGCGCCTTCGCACAGCCTGTCCTGAGGGCAGACGCGTCCGCACACTTCCGGCAGGCTGTTGGTCTGGTGGGCAAGCGTTGCCGCCTCCATGATGCGCCCTTCGTTGGCCAGCTTCAGCCAGTTCGGAATGTAGTTATGCACCGGGCACTTCCACTCGCAGTAAGGGTTACCGCAGGACAGACAGCGATCGGCCTGCGCTTTGGCCTGAGTGTCCAGAAAGGGCTCATATATTTCCACAAACTGTATTTTGCGGATGTTCAGCGGCTTTTTGGGCGGATCGATGCGCTGTAGGTCGATAAATTGATAAACGTTTTCGCTCATGATGACCTCTCTCTTACTGCGCCAGGATCCGCAGCTCTGCGCTGGAGCGGCTGCGGTGGCCAAGCAGCGCCTTGACGTCGCTGGACTTGGGCTTGATTAAAACGAACAGGGTGGACCACTGCGACCAGTTGGCCAGGATCTCTTCGGCACGGGCGGAGCCGGTGTGCTGGACGTGTTCGGTGATCAGGCCGCGCAGGTGCTCTTCGTGGATCGGCAGTTCGTCCACCGCCAGTACGTCAACCAGCTCGGCGTTGACCCGCTTGCGAAACTCCCTGTCTTCATCAAGCACGTAGGCAAACCCTCCTGTCATGCCCGCGCCGAAGTTGATACCGGTACGTCCAAGAATACAGACGATGCCGCCGGTCATGTATTCACAGCCGTTGTCGCCGATGCCTTCAACCACCGTAAGCGCGCCGGAGTTGCGTACGGCGAATCGTTCGCCCGCGCGCCCGGCGGCGAACAGCTTGCCGCCGGTGGCGCCGTACAGGCAGGTGTTGCCGATAATCGACGCTTCGTGGCTCTTAAACGCAGAGCCGACCGGCGGGCGAATGACAATGACGCCGCCCGCCATGCCTTTGCCGACGTAGTCGTTGGCGTCCCCGGTGAGCGAAAGCTCAACGCCGCCGGCGTTCCACACGCCGAAGCTTTGGCCCGCAGTGCCGTTGAAATTGACCTTGATCGGAGAACCCGCCAGCCCCTGATCGCCATGCTGGCGCGCGATTGCGCCGGACAGGGCCGCGCCGACGGAGCGGTCAGTGTTGCGAATGTCGAAATAGAACGACTTGCTCTGTTTGGCCTGAACGAAGGGCGATGCCTGCGACAGCAGCGTTTGGTTCAGCATTCCCTTATCGAAGGGAGGGTTGTTTTCGGTACAGTAAAGCGCTTTGCCCGGATGCGGCTGAGCGCACGCCAGCAGCGAAGAAAGATCAAGCTTCTGCTGCTTGGCGGAAAAGCCTTCCAGCTCGATGAGCAGGTCGGTCCGTCCGATAAGGTCAGTCAGTTGAGCTACGCCCAGCTCCGCCATGATCCGACGCGTTTCTTCTGCAACGAAGCGGAAGTAGTTCATAACTCTTTCCGGCAGGCCGTGATAGTGCTCGCGGCGCAGCTTTTCATCCTGCGTAGCGACGCCGGTCGCGCAGTTGTTTAAGTGGCAGATGCGCAGATATTTGCAGCCTAGCGCTACCATTGGCCCGGTGCCGAAGCCGAAGCTCTCCGCGCCGAGGATCGCCGCCTTGACGATGTCCAGCCCGGTTTTCAGGCCTCCATCCACCTGCAGGCGGATTTTGTGGCGCAGGCCGTTGGCCACCAGCGCCTGCTGGGTTTCGGCCAGCCCAAGTTCCCACGGCGAGCCGGCATACTTCACCGACGTCAGCGGGCTGGCGCCGGTGCCGCCGTCGTAGCCAGCGATAGTGATAAGGTCGGCATAGGCTTTTGCCACGCCGGTAGCGATGGTGCCGACGCCCGGTTCGGATACCAGCTTAACGGAAATCAGCGCCCGATCGTTGACCTGCTTGAGGTCAAAAATCAGCTGAGCCAGATCCTCGATCGAATAAATATCGTGATGCGGCGGTGGAGAAATCAGCGTAACGCCGGGCACCGAGTAGCGAAGCTTCGCGATATAGGGGGTGACCTTGTCGCCGGGCAGCTGGCCGCCTTCGCCGGGCTTGGCGCCCTGAGCGACTTTTACCTGAATGACGTCCGCGTTAACCAGATAGGCGGGCGTAACCCCAAAGCGGCCCGAGGCGACCTGCTTGATGCGGGACACCTTATTGGTGCCGTAGCGTACGGGGTCTTCACCGCCTTCGCCGGAGTTGGACTTGCCGCCCAGCGTGTTCATGGCGATAGCCAACGATTCGTGGGCCTCCGGGCTTAGCGCGCCTATTGACATGGCGGCGCTGTCAAAGCGGGTGAACAGCGATTCGACAGGCTCTACGCTTTCAAGCGCGATGGCCTGCGACGGATCTGTTGGTTTCAATGTCAGCAGGTCGCGCAGCGTGGTGGCCGGACGGCTGTTGACCAGCCCTGCATAGACCTGATAGTCCTCATAGCTGCCGCTTTTTACCGCCGCTTGAAGCGAGGTAACGACGTCCGGGTTATAGGCGTGATACTCCCCGCCGTGGACGAATTTCAGCAGCCCGCCCTGATCCAGTGGCTTGCGTGCGAGCCATGCCCGCTTGGAAAGGTTTAGCAGATCGCGCTGGAAGTCGTCAAAATCAGCGCCGCCAATGCGGCTGGTAAATCCGTTAAAGCAAAGCTCGGTCAGTTCTGCATGCAGCCCAACGGCCTCAAACAGCTGGGAGCAGCGGTAGGAGGCGATAGTAGATATGCCCATTTTAGACATAATTTTATAAAGCCCCTTGTTGATGCCGTTGCGGTAGTTAAGCATCACCTTGCGCTGCGGTTTGTCTATCACGCCGCTTTCCACCATCCCTGCCAGCGACTCGTAGGCCAGATAGGGATAGATGGCGGTCGCGCCGATGCCGAGCAGCACCGCGAAGTGGTGCGGGTCGCGCGCGCTGGCGGTTTCAACGATGATGTTGGCATCGCAGCGCAGGTTGGCATTGACCAGCCGGGTTTGCAGCGCGCCGACCGCCATAGGCGCGGGGATCGGCAGGCGACCGGGAACGATATTGCGATCAGACAGCACCAGCAGCACGGCACCCTGGCGAACCTTTTGTTCCGCCTGCTTGCAAACGGCGAGGATTGCGTCCTTCAGACCCGACTTTTCCGGATCGTAGGTGATATCGATGGTGTCTGCGCGGTAGTATTCCTCTTTCATCGTCGTGAGCTGGACGAAGTCAGAGTAAAGCAGAACCGGCGAAGGGAAGCTTAGGCGGTGGGCCTGCCCCTCGGCTTCGCAGAATACGTTCATCTCACGACCGATATTGGTCGCCAAAGACATCACGTGGGATTCGCGCAGCGGATCGATAGGCGGGTTAGTGACCTGTGCAAACTGCTGGCGGAAGTAGTCGTAAATAATGCGCGGGCGGCTGGAAAGCACGGCGAAGGGCGTATCGTCGCCCATAGAGCCGGTGGCCTCCTGGCCGTTTTCTCCCAGAACGCGGAGGATCTGTTCCAGCTCTTCGCTGCTGTAGGCAAACTGCTTCTGGTAGGCGAGCAGACGGGCGTCGTCGAATTCCCGCTGGCCGATTTGGTCATCGGGCAGCGCCTCATAGGCCGTCAGGCGGCGGACGTTTTTGCTCATCCAGCTTAGGTAGGGGTGGCGTCCCTTTAGATCGTTATCGGTTTCGTTGTTGCGAAGAATTCTGCCGGTGCGCGTGTCGATAACCAGCAGCTCGCCGGGGCCGACGCGGCCTTTTTCCAGCACTTCGTCGGGCTGATAGTCCCAAATGCCGACTTCAGAAGCGCAGGTGATAAGCCGGTCTTTGGTGATAACGTAGCGTGCCGGGCGCAGGCCGTTGCGATCCAGGCTACAGGTCGCGTAGCGCCCGTCGGACATGACGATCCCCGCCGGGCCGTCCCACGGTTCCATGTGCATGGAGTTAAAGTCGAAGAAGGCGCGTAGCTCTTCGTCCATGTCCGGATTGTTCTGCCAGGCCGGCGGGACTAAAAGGCGCATGGCGCGAACCAGATCCATACCGCCGTTGAGCAGAAGCTCCAGCATGTTGTCCAGAGAGCTTGAGTCGGAGCCGGTCTCGTTAACGAACGGCGCGGCGTCCTGCAGGTCGGGAATAAGCGGCGTCTTGAACTTGTAGGAGCGCGCTCTGGCCCACTGGCGGTTGCCGGTAATCGTGTTGATTTCGCCGTTGTGCGCCAGATAGCGAAACGGCTGGGCGAGCGGCCATCTCGGCACGGTGTTGGTAGAAAAACGCTGGTGAAACAGGCAGATGGAAGACTCAAGGCGCAGGTCCGCGAGGTCGAGATAAAACCTCGGCAGGTCGACGGGCATACATAAGCCTTTGTAAATAATAACGACGTTCGACAGGCTGCAAACGTAGAAAGTATCGTCCTGTACCCGCTGTTCAATGCGGCGGCGCGCCATAAACAAGCGGCGCTCCATGTCAACGGAGCGCCAGCCCGCCGGCGCGTTAACAAAGATTTGTTCAATGCGCGGCAGCGACGACAGGGCGATTTCACCCAGCATGTCAGGATTGGTCGGCACCGTACGCCAGCCGACGACCGACAGCGTTTCGCGCGTGAGTTCTTCTTCAACGATCGCGCGGCTGGCCTTCGCCTCTTTTTCATTTTGGCTTAAAAACAGCATGCCGACCGCGTAATTCTTGGCCAGCCTCCAGCCCTGCTCTTCGGCGACCAGGCGGAAAAAGCGATCGGGCTTTTGCAGCAGCAGGCCGCAGCCGTCGCCGGTTTTCCCATCGGAGAGAATAGCACCCCGGTGCTGCATGCGTGACAGGCCGTGAATAGCCGTTCTGACAACCTTGTGGCTGGGTTCGCCCTCTATGTGGGCGATAAGCCCAAAGCCGCAGTTGTCACGCTGTTTAGACGCGTCGTATAGCATGATGTTGCTCTCCCGTTGCTCCATATATTGTGCATTTGTGCTGTGCAATTAACGTTATGTATCGTTTTTTAATTTATTGTTTTTCATTTCTCTACTAACCAAATAGCGGACACCAGTAAACCCGCCACGTGCTGCGCTGGCGCGACTTCAATCATTGAATATCAGGCTCAGTCTGGCGTTAGCCAGAGCGAAATAGTGCGCCAGCGCGGATGGCGTACTGAACGTAGAATGCCGGACCGGTTTGGCGGAGAGCCTCATCCAAAGGCCCAGAGAAACGTTTGTGACTCCAACTTAATATACAAAGAGAATTCAGGTCAAATGGCTGATAAAAAGGGGGGGGATTTTATTATTTTAATTTAATTATTTGAAAAACAATTATTTTATTGATCAATTGAGATTCGAGTTTTAAATCTGAAGAAAAATAAACTGTGACCTAAGTCACTATATAGCCCGCGGAACGTCGCAGTCATATGCTTATATTGTCGTTTAATCTGGTATGATATCCTTACAAACTATTTTTATTTGGTATTTAATTGCGTAATTTGTTGTGGAGATGTTATTGAGTCGTTGAGGAACGGTATGAAAAGAAATCATGATTCTATTCGCCGCTTCACTTTGACTAATAATAAAAAAGCGCAGATTACGGATCCCTGACGGTTTGATCTCTGTCGTGCCGTAGAAGGGGAATTATCGGTAGATTGTGGCTCTTTTAGCCAGACGATCTCTGGCATCAACGGCAACGAGAAAGCGCTCAGGTTAACTATGCAACTTCACCAGTATGTCAACATGTTCGGCGCGGATTTACAGCGACGCTATGGTGAAAAAATACATAAGCTGACGCTGCACGGCGGCTTCAACTGCCCCAATCGGGACGGCACGCTGGGAAGAGGGGGATGTACGTTTTGTAACGTCGCCTCTTTCTCTGATGAAGCCCAGCAGTATAAAAGCATTGCCGAACAGTTGGCGACGCAGGCTCAGAAGGTCAATCGCGCGAAACGCTATTTGGCCTATTTTCAGGCTTATACCAGCACCTATGCGGAGCTTTGCCTGCTGAGGGATATGTACCAACAGGCGCTGGCGCAGACCGACATCGTCGGCATCTGCGTGGGAACGAGGCCCGACTGCGTATCTGAGCCGGTGCTGGATCTGCTGGCGAGTTACTGTCGGCAGGGGTACGAAGTTTGGCTTGAGCTGGGCTTACAGAGCGCCAGCGACAAAACGCTCAAGCGAATTAACCGCGGCCACGACTTTGCCTGCTATTGCGCGACGGCCAGAGCGGCGAGGCTGCGGGGAATAAAAGTATGCACTCACCTTATCGTTGGGCTGCCCGGCGAGAGAATGGCGGAAAGCCTGAGTACGTTGGAAAAAGTGACTGCGGAAGGAACCGACGGCATTAAGCTGCATCCCCTCCACGTCGTTACGGGGAGCATTATGGCGAAGGCTTGGAGCGCAGGGCGTTTGCAAGCGCTTACCCTTGAAGAGTACGTTGATATCGCCAGCGAGATGATAAGGCACACGCCTGTGGAAGTGGTCTATCATCGCATTTCGGCTACGGCGCGGCGTCCAACGCTCTTGGCGCCCCTGTGGTGTGAAAACCGCTGGCTGGCGATGAACGGCATTGAAGCCCGCCTGGCGCAGGCGGGTGGGCAGGGCTCAGCCTTGTGATGGTTAAAAGCGCCTTTATAATGTGTGTTTCTCCGCTCGCCGCAGCGGTATTTTATTGTTTATACTCGTTATGTTTTTACCTGCGGGCGTTTCTCTTCTCGGCGCGCGAGTTATTTCGAATTATTTAGAGTATGTGCGTGAATTATCGCGCATTTTGTTGTAACTTCGACGCACTGTCATGTCGGGAGTCACCATGAAGCAACTGAGAAAACTGGCCCAGTACTACGTTAACGCTATGGTAAAGCTGGGGCTGGTGCGATTTTCTCTGCTGTTGGCCTCTATCCTTATCGTTCTTGCTTTTACGGTACAAATCTCCGTTACCGCCGCGCTAAACGGCAACATCGAACGCATAGACGTTGTTCGTTCGATCTTTTTTGGCCTGCTGGTAACGCCCTGGGCGGTCTATTTTCTTTCCATCGTGGTGGAACAGCTTGAGGACTCCCGCCAGCGTTTGGCAAAGCTTGTCGAAACGCTGGAAGAGATGCGCACGCGCGACCTTGAACTTAACCACAAGCTGCAGGACAACATTGAGCGCCTGAATCAGGAAATCCGTGAGCGTATTAAGGCGGAAGAGGCGAGAGAGAGCGCGATTGAAGAGCTGCAGATTGAGATAGTCCAACGCCAGCAGGCGCAGACCGAATATGAACAGCAGTCCGTGTTCCTGCGCTCGTTTCTTGATTCGTCTCCCGACTTGGTTTATTACCGCGATGAGAACGGGCGATTCTCCGGCTGTAACCGGGCTATGGAACTGTTGACCGGGCGTAGCGAAAAGCAGCTTATTGGCCTGACGGCAAGCGATCTGTACCCCAAAGAGGTGGCGGAAAAGGTTGTCGAAACCGACGACAAAGTGTTTCGCCACAACGTGTCTCTGACCTATGAACAGTGGCTCGACTATCCTGACGGGCGCAAGGCCTGTTTTGAAGTGCGTAAAGTGCCCTTCTACGCGCTGGACGGCAAGCGCCACGGCCTGATGGGATTCGGGCGCGACATCACCGAACGCAAGCGCTATCAGGACGCGCTAGAGAAAGCGAGCCGCGATAAAACCACTTTCATTTCCACCATCAGCCACGAGCTTAGAACGCCGCTTAACGGCATCGTAGGCCTAAGCCGCATTCTGCTGGATACCGAGCTTAATGATGAGCAGCTGAAGTATTTACGCACTATTTACGTCAGCGCCACCACGCTTGGCTATATTTTTAACGACGTCATCGAGCTCGACAAGATCGAACGGCGGAAGACGCAGCTGGACTTAGCGCCGCTCGATCTTTTCGCCTTCCTGTCAGATCTGGAAAACCTCTCCGGCCTGCTGGTTGAGCCAAAAGGGCTCAACTTTACGCTGGAATACAGTAAAGAGCTGCCAAACTTTATCATTACCGACGGCACTCGCCTGCGGCAGATTCTGTGGAACCTGATCGGCAACGCGGTCAAGTTTACCAAAGAGGGAGGGATCTCCGTTCGCGTTCGCCGCGAGGGGGAAAGCCAATTCTGCTTTGAGGTCGAGGATACCGGCATAGGCATACCGCAGGAAGAAACCGACAAAATCTTCGCGATGTACTATCAGGTGCCCAGCGAGCACGGTGGGCGACCCGCCACCGGCACGGGGATTGGTTTGGCGATTTCTCTGCGGCTGGCTCAGGCCATGGGCGGCGATATCTTTGTTAAGAGTGAAGTGGGCAAGGGCACGCAGTTTACCGTCTTTATTAAGGCGGACGCGGTTTCCCAACTTGAAGAGCCGCTCCATAAGCCCGAAGCGCCGCCTCCTGAACTTAACGTTTTGCTGGTTGAAGACATTGAGCTCAACGTCATTGTCGCCCGTTCCGTACTGGAAAAGCTGGGCCATCACGTCGACGTCGCCATGACCGGCACGGAAGCGTTGGAAAAATTCAAACCCTACGTATACGATCTGGTGCTTTTAGACATCCAACTGCCGGATATGACCGGCTTTGATATTGCTCGCCAAGTCAGGGAAACCTACAGGACCGAAGAGATCCCGCCGCTGGTGGCGTTAACGGCAAACGTATTAAAGGATAAGCGTGAATACCTTAATGCGGGCATGGACGACGTGCTGAACAAACCGTTATCCGTTCCGGATTTGATGGTGGTGATTAATAAAATTGGCGATACTCATGCGAAGGCGTTACCGAACCTACAGGAGAAAAACGCGATGAAGTCTAACGAGGATATACTCGATTTAACCATGTTGGAGCAGTATATCGAGCTGGTGGGACCCAAGTTGATTCTTGACGGCATCGCGATGTATGAACAGGTGATGCCGGGCTATCTGGCGGTTTTAGATTCCAATATGACGGCGCGGGATCAAAAGGGTATTACCGAAGAGGCGCATAAAATCAAAGGCGCCTCGGGTTCTATCGGATTAAAGCATCTGCAAACCGTCGCCCGTCAAATCCAAACGCCGACGCTGCCCGCCTGGTGGGACAACGTAGAAGAGTGGATTGACGAGCTGAAGCTTGAGTGGCGCGAAGACGTACAGATCTTGCGTAGCTGGGTTGATGAGCGGGTGAAAAAGCAGCCGTAATCGGCGAAGAAATCAAAGGTTCAGGCATTTGAATAGATATTGCGCGAGCCAAAGGTCCGCGTTATTAGCTGCGTGCGGCCTAAGCGGCGCGAACAATTAGGGGACACGCCCTTATTTGTTGGCGTAGAATAAACGTATATAAAGAGCGCAAACTCAAACAAGAAAAGACGTTTTTTAAGAGGAGTGACCGATGAAACGTGTTGCCGTTGTACTCAGTGGGTGTGGCTTTCTGGACGGCGCGGAAATTCATGAGTCCGTATTGGCTCTGCTCGCATTGGATCGCGCAGGCGCGCAGGTAACCTGCTTTGCTCCCGATCAGCCACAGGCTGACGTCGTTAACCACTTTACCGGCCAGCCTGCGTCTGAAAGCCGCAACGTCTTAACCGAATCCGCACGCATCGCCAGAGGAAAGATCCAGCCGCTGTCGCAGGCCGACGCCTCTCTGTTTGACGCCCTGATCGTCCCCGGTGGCTTCGGTGCTGCAAAGAACCTGAGTAATTTTGCAAGCGCAGGGGCGGAATGCGTCATCAATCAGGATTTAGCTCGCCTGGTAAAGGCTATGCATCAGGCCGGCAAGCCGATGGGCTTTATCTGTATCGCCCCTGCGCTGCTGCCTAAGCTGCTCGGCGTTCCTGTACGCGTGACAATCGGTAACGATATCGACACGGCGGAGATTATCGACGCCATGGGTGGGGAGCACATAACCTGCCCGGTTGACGATATCGTGGTCGATGAAGATCAAAAAGTCGTTACTACGCCTGCCTATATGCTGGCTCAAGGCATTGCCGAAGCTGCTCAGGGCATTGAAAAGCTGGTTTCTCGGGTGCTGGTGCTGAGCGAATGAAAAAATTTGCCCTTTCACGAGTGACGGGGCGCCTCTTCTTTTGGATAAAACGGTGCATTGTCGCCGTTTTATTACTGTGGTGCGCCGGCATTGCGCTTTTCGCCTTTCTGCCGGTGCCCTTCTCCGCCGTGATGTTGGAAAAGCAGCTGGGCGCCTGGCTAACCGGCAATTTTTCCTATGTAGCCCATCAGACCTGGGTATCGATGGATGAGATCTCTCCCCACATGGCGCTGGCGGTCATGGCATCGGAAGATCAAAAGTTTCCCAGCCACTGGGGATTTGACCTCAACGCCATCGAATCCGCGATGAGCCATAATGAACGCAAGCCGCAGCGGGTCAGGGGAGCGTCAACCATTTCCCAGCAAACGGCGAAAAACCTCTTTTTATGGAACGGCAGAAGCTGGGTGAGAAAAGGGCTGGAGGCCGGCCTGACCGTTGGCCTGGAGGTTGCCTGGACTAAACGTCGTATTCTAACGGTTTATCTCAACGTGGCAGAGTTTGGCGAGGGCGTATTTGGCGTAGAGGAAGCCGCTCAGCGCTACTTCAAAAAGCCCGCCAGCAGGCTTACGCCGACGGAAGCCGCTCGCCTTGCCGCCGTGCTGCCAAACCCTATCCGATTCAAGGCCAATAAGCCGTCGTCCTACGTTATTGCGCGGCAAAACTGGATACTGAGGCAGATGAACCTGATGGGGGGAACGCGCGTCGTTGACGGTCTCTAAAAGGACTGGCTGGCGTGTTAAAGGCGTTGAGACAGATAAAAGAAACGCTCGCATTGAAAAGTGCGGGCGTTTGAGAGTGTTAACAAAGGTCTTGAATAAAACTTACGGAGTTAAACGGCGGGAGAGGGTGCCGTGGGGGTCGACTTGGCGTAAGCCAACGAAGTGCCCGTAGGCAGCCTAGGCCCGTCGCACTCTCAAAGATAATACAGGCGCCCTCCCGGCCGAGCACGATAGTGATATAGGTAGATCGTATTTACGGCCGGAATATCCTCTGAAGATTATTTAAGGGGGTTTGTCATTAATTTGAAACGCCCGCATTGAAAAGTGCGGGCGTTTTTTGCTTTCAGCGAACTGCGCAAGATTATTTCAAGTAGTGGAATACGGTCACAACCTGCTTGACGCCGCTGACCTGGCTTGCGATTTTAGCGGCTTCCTGGCCCTGAGCTTCTGTCACCAGTCCGAGCAGGAAGACTTCGCCGTTTTCAGTGACGACCTTAACGTTGCTGGATTTCACCTTATCGCTGGTCAATAGCTGCGAACGCACCTTGGTGGTTATCCAGCTGTCGCTTGAAATTGTGCCGAGCTCTACCGGCTTACCCTCGCGAATGGCGCTGTAGACTTCCTGTACGCCGTCAACGCCCAGAGCGATGTTCTTAGCGCGCTCAGACAGCTCGGGGCGCGGGGACTGACCGGTAAGCAGCACGTTGCCCTGATAGGCTGTGGTAGTGACTCGAGCGTCCTGCTTGATTTCCTGATCCTTGGCGATGGCGCTGCTGACGCGAGCCTCCAGCGTAACGTCGTCTACCTGCGTTCCCATGGTGCGTGGGTCGGTCGCCGTTTTGGTCGCGACGGCGGCGCCGCCGGCGACAACGGCAACGCATCCGTTTAACACTACGGTACTAAGTAAAACGGCGAGTACGGTCAATTTATGGATTTTCATGCAAAGCGCTCCTTCAGTCGTCCTGGTGAGGGAATAAAGTGTCATCAATGAGATCGCAAAGGCAGTTTACCATAAGCAAGTGCATCTCCTGTATTCTGGCCGCCCGATGGGACGGGATCCGTATTTCGACGTCTTCCTGACCGAGAAGCCCGGCCAGTTCGCCGCCGTCGGAGCCCGTCAGCGCAACGATGGTCATGTATCGGGTGACCGCCGCTTCAACGGCCTTAATGACGTCGCGGCAGTTGCCGCGGCTCGTGATGGCCAGCAAAATGTCGCCGGCTTGCCCTAACGCGCGCACCTGCTTGGCGTAGCCTTCATCTTTGACGCCATCGTTACCGATGGCCGTCAGCGTCACGCTGTCCGCGCTTAGCGCAATAGCCGGCAGGCTGGGGCGCTCGGTTTCAAAGCGGTTAATCAGGTTGGCGGCAAAGATCTGCGCGTTAGCCGCCGAAGCGCCATTGCCGCAGGTCAGTACTTTGTTGCCGTTAAGCAGCGACTGGACTATCGTCATGGCCGCTCGCGAAATGGCGTCAGGCAGGGCTTCCGCCGCTGCGATTTGAGTTTGGATGCTTTCGGTAAAACAGCCTTTAATTCTTTCCAACATAGTATCTTTTTGCTTTTTAAGGCCCGTAGAGGTTCTTGTACTAGGCGTCGCCGTTGGCGTCAAACGCATTGGTCAGCCATTGTAACTGATTCCCGGTGATGGCTAAAACATCGAATCGACAGTCCGCCGTTTCTATAGATAACGAACGCCCGTGAAGCCAGCGTGAAGCCGCGTACAGCAAGCGCCTGCGCTTGCGCAGGTCGATGGATTCCAACGCATGCCCATAGCGTGCGTGGCGGCGGTAGCGTACTTCAACAAATACCCAGGTACCGCCGTCTTGCATAATGAGGTCAAGCTCGCCGCCACGGTACTTTACGTTGGCGGCGATAAAGCGAAGGCCTGAGCGCTCCAGATGGCGGCGCGCCAGGCCTTCAAAGCGCGTTCCTACGCCATAGTGAGTTATTTCGCCGACTTCACCGGCGTTAGCTGACCCATTCGGTACTGAATCCATGATAGTTTACGGTGCACCACGCAGTTATCGTCAGCGGAAAGTATGCCCGTTGCGCCACTCAGTTGATAGTCGGGCATCTGACGAATCTCTGCGAAATGGCTCGCAAGTTCCCAAGCATCTGCACCCAAAGCGTAGAGTCGATACTGGGAGAAGTCGCTGCCGTACTTTTCACCGCCCTTTTGCGCCAGATCCGGCGACAGGCCGACTAGCAGCGGAATTTCGCTAAACTGTAGGCCTTCCATCTCAAAGCGGAAGTCTGGGCCTGCGCCTGCCTGATAGCTGCGCGAGCTGGCGTACAGCGTTGCGGACTTGGACGCCTTGGAGATGTCGAGCATCGGCTTGATGAGCGAAATTTCCGCCGCCGTGGAGACGATATAAATCGCATCTACGGAGGCGCTCGGCGCACTGGCCGCGCCGGACGCCAGCGAGACGGGTTGACCGTTGGCCGCCATGCCGCCGCCCTGGCTGATAGCCGCCTTCAGGTCGCCGAGGCTGCCGTAAAACTGAACGCGCGCCGTGTTGCCGGTTTGAATTTTCCACTGTTCGGCAAAGGCCTTGGATACGCGTTCGCCAAAGTTGCCGCGAGAGATGATGATAAGCGGTGACTTCTTACCTTCGGCATAAATATGGCGGGCGGCGTCGGCAGCTTCATCTTCCGGGGAAAGCGTTAAGTAGCAAACGTTAGGCCGATCGACGATGTTTTCCGGCTGATTGAGCGCCAGTACGCCCAGCGTCGTGCCGGACTCGATGACTTCTTCAACGTTCTTTTTCAGCAGCGGACCGACGATCATCGTCGCGCCGTCCTGCTCTGCCTGGGTCAGAATGTCGGCCAGCGGCTTACTGCCGGTATCGTATACCTTCACCTGCGCGGAGGTTTTGCTCAAAGATTTGGCGGTGTTGAAACCGTCTTGAACAATCGGGCCAAACTTTCCGCCCGAGCCGCTTAGCGGCAGCAGCAGTGCGATATTCGAACCGGAGAATTTCTGCATTTCCAGTGAACGCATCAGCGAAGTCGGCGGCATTTTCGCAGCCGGGTGGCTAGCGTAGCGGGTCTGCCAGTCTTTAATGGAAGACTGCAGCATGTCGAGGTTTCTTCTGTTGTTTTGATAGGTCTGCAGGAGATCCAGCCAGCCGCGCAGCGTTTCTTCGTTGGCGTCAATAACCAGCGACTCCATCATTTTGGGCGTAATGCGCGTTGCGGTATCCCAGGTTTGGTCAATGACGCTCTGACGCTCCTGTTCCGTAACGCGAGGCTCAAGGTTGATGTAGGCGCGCAGCTGAGCCATGGTGTCACGGCCCTTGTAGACTTGAGTTTCAAGGCGGAAGTAGCGCGTTTTTTGCGATTCGGACAGCGTGGCCAGGTTGACGTTCTTCAGCCCCTGAATCATTTCCTTGCTTTTTTTCTGCGCTGCGGCAAGCTCTGCGCTCAACAGATACCGTTCCTGCTGCTGAGCGTCGGTCAAGGTTTTTGGCAATTGTTGTAACATTGCGGACGCTTGTTTGGTATCGTTCTCGCCAATAAGCGCGCGAATTGCCATCAGCTGCCAGTTTACCTGCGCCTCGCCGCTGCTGCCCGCTGCTTTCTCAAGGTAATAAGCGGCGTTCTGCGTCAGATCGCCTTGAAACGTATTGGTGGGAGAAGTGATTTGGCATCCTGCCAAAAACAGCGTTGTAGCCAGCACCATCGGCAGCGCGAACGCGGCTTTGGTACGTAATGAAGTCAATAAACGCATGCTGTATCCAGTTTTTGTTTAGATTATTAATAGTAACGTCAACGCGATCAATCGGATGAAACAATGAGCACACACAACCAGACTGCTATCCTGCCGTCGACACTTTATGTCGTTCCTACGCCCATTGGCAATCTTGGCGACATCACGCAGAGGGCGCTGGACGTATTGAACCACGTAAACCTTATTGCTGCGGAAGACACTCGCCATACGGGCCTGCTGTTGCAGCATTTTGCCATTAACGCGCAGCTTTTTGCACTTCACGATCATAACGAGCAGGCCAAAGCCGATATTCTAATCGCAAAATTGCAAGATGGACACAGTATAGCGCTTGTTTCTGACGCAGGAACGCCGCTAATCAACGATCCGGGTTATCATTTAGTGCGGCGCTGCCGCGAGGCGGGAATACGGGTTATCCCTTTACCGGGCGCCTGTGCGGCGATAACCGCGCTGTCCGCCGCCGGGCTGCCGTCAGACAGATTCTGCTATGAGGGCTTTTTGCCGGCGAAAACCAAAGCGCGGTGCGACACGCTGCGCGAGCTGGAACAAGAGCCGCGCACGATGATTTTTTATGAATCCACGCATCGCCTGCTCGACAGCCTGCGGGACATGGTCGAGGTTTGGGGGGCGGCCCGGTACGTCGTTTTGGCGCGCGAGCTGACCAAAACCTGGGAAACCATCTACGGCGCCCCGGTGGGGGAACTTCTTGCATGGATAGAAGAGGATGAGGTTCGGCGCAAGGGGGAAATGGTGCTCATCGTTGAAGGATATAAGAGCGATGACGATGACGCTTTACCGCCGGAGGCCCTGCGCACTTTGGCGCTGCTGCAAAAGGAGCTGCCGTTGAAAAAGGCAGCGGCGCTGGCGGCGGAAATCCACGGCGTGAAGAAAAACGCGCTGTATCGCTATGCGCTGGAGTGTCAGGAAGAGGAATAAAGAACGCATCGTAGCGCCTTTCTCCGCTGGCATATCGCGCCTTGCCCATGTATACTCCGCGCCGGAGTCGGCCAAGACAGTCGCCGCTTCGTCGTCGTCCTTTCGGGGAGACGGGCGAAGGGGAGGAAAGTCCGGGCTCCATAGGGCAGGGTGCCAGGTAACGCCTGGGGAGCGCGAGCTCACGACAAGTGCAACAGAGAGCAAACCGCCGATGGCCCGTGCAAGCGGGATCAGGTAAGGGTGAAAGGGTGCGGTAAGAGCGCACCGCGCGGCTGGCAACAGTCCGTGGCACGGTAAACTCCACCCGGAGCAAGGCCAAATAGGGGTTCACATGGTACGGCCCGTATCGAACCCGGGTAGGCTGCTTGAGCCAGTGAGCGATTGCTGGCCTAGATGAATGACTGTCCACGACAGAACCCGGCTTAACGGCCGACTCCACACTTCTTTTTTCGTTTAATAGCGCAGGTATTCCTTCTCTACTCAATTTCGCCCAAGGGCGCATTGAGCGCTGGTTTTGGACGGTTTTTAGCGGACAGGGAAAATAATGGACGAGATGACCGTTTTGGAAAAGGCCCATCGAGAATACGCCGACCTGCTTGCATTGCCGCCTCTGGAAGACGTCCGAGCGGCGATAAAAAGAGCTTATGAAGACGGTCGGGGCTCCGCGTCTTTTTTCTTCGCCCATCTGCCAGAATTTATTGAACCCAAATTCGTCAAAAAGATGTTTTATAAAAGCGACTTCATCTGGCCGATGATCTTTGGATTCGCTTTCGCTATCTTATCGATTTTCAACCTCTTTTCCGGCAAAGGAGGGCTTCACCTCATTTCCATTGGCCGCTTTAGCGGCGACGCGGTTTTTTTGTTCATTCTTTCAATGGCGCTATTGACCTCTTCATTTCCCTGTTTTGTTGATAGCTTCAATGCCAACATGCTGGAACGCCGGTTTCACAAAAGTTATTTTCGAAGACTGGTTGAATTTTTGGCCTGCTTTTTGTTGATCTCATCGATCGTGACCTGCGGCGCGCTGTTTATGGGGCTGACGCGAGTGGCGCTATAGTCATTTGCTCGCTCTAAAAGCGGCGATGAAGTTGGATATCATAGCTTGTTCATTTTCTTAATCATTTCCTTCTCTTATTTTCGTTTGCTCCTGAGTGCGACAGTAGTATTTTCCTGCCGATATTTTTATTAATATCTGTCTGTTCATTTACTTACGGCACTGTGCATGTTTTTTGGGAGCCAGATTCCATTTCTGATATTCCCTGTGCTAATGGCATGGCGCTTTGTCCGTAATTGTGGTTAATATAGTCAAAATGAAACTCAAATCTCATTTGGGTTGAAAAACGTTCAATGATGGCGATGGGAGATAGAGATGGAAAGAGAAAAAGGCCGTATCTATGTTGCAACAACGCTGGACACTAAAGGCGCTGAGGCGTTTTACGTACGCGATCTGATAAAAAAAGCCGGTCTGGAAGCGTTGGCGGTTGACCTGTCAACCAAGGATGCAAATGCGAACTACGGCGCCGACGTCAGCGCGGCAACCGTCGCTGCCTGCCATCCGCAGGGCGCTCAGGCCGTATTTTGCGGCGATCGCGGCAGGGCGATTACTGAAATGGCCGTTGCGTTTGAGCGCTTTCTCGGCCAACGCGACGACGTCGCCGCGCTGCTGGGGCTGGGCGGTTCAGGAGGAACGGCGCTGGTGACGCCCGCCATGCAGGCGCTGCCGGTCGGTACGCCCAAGCTTATGGTGTCGACTATGGCCTCCGGCGACGTATCGCACTATATCGGCGCCAGCGACATCGCCATGATGTATTCCGTCACCGACGTAGCGGGCCTAAACCGCATTTCTCGTAAGGTACTGAAAAATGCCGCTAACCAGATTGCCGGCGCGGTCAAGTTCTATGAAGAAGAGAGCGTTGAAGATAAACCCGCCATCGGATTAACCATGTTTGGCGTAACGACGCCCTGCATTCAGCAGATTACCGAGCAGCTGGAAGGTGAATTCGACTGCCTGGTATTCCACGCGACGGGCAGCGGCGGTAGAGCGATGGAAAAGCTGGTAGACGGCGGGCTGCTCAATGGCGTGCTCGATATTACGACCACCGAGGTCTGCGACTATCTTTTCGGCGGCGTTTTGGCGTGTTCAAAGGAGCGTTTTGACGCCGTAGCAAACGCCGGGATCCCCTGCGTGATGTCCTGCGGCGCGTTGGACATGGTCAACTTCGGCAGCCCCGATACGGTGCCTGAAAAATATGCCGACCGCCTGTTTTACCACCATAACCCGCAGGTGACGCTGATGCGTACCACGCCGGAAGAGAACCGCAAGATGGGCGAGTGGATCGGCGAAAAGCTCAATCAGTACCGGGGCGACGTGCTGTTTCTGATCCCCGAAGGCGGCTTTTCCGCTATCGACAGCCCGGGCGGTCCGTTCTGGCTGCCGGAGGCCAACCGGGCCTTTATTGAGGCGCTGGAGTCGACCGTGGTTCAAACCGACAAACGCCGGATTATTAAACTGCCTCACAACGTTAACGATCGGGCGTTCACGGAACGCGCGGTCGCCGAATTTATTCAACTGTTTCACCGTTAGGGAGAATTAAGCATGTCTACAACACGCGAAGCGCTTTTAAAAAAATTTCACGACATGATTGCGCGCAAAGAGCCGATTATCGGCGGCGGTGCCGGAACCGGGCTGTCCGCCAAGTGTGAAGAAGCGGGCGGCATCGACCTTATCGTTATCTATAACTCCGGGCGCTATCGGATGGCGGGGCGCGGTTCTCTGGCTGGCCTTCTTGCCTACGGCAACGCCAACGAGATAGTGATGGACATGGCGCGAGAGGTATTGCCAGTCGTTAAGCATACGCCTGTGCTAGCGGGCGTTAACGGCACCGACCCGTTCTGCCAGTTCGACAAATTCCTGGACGACGTCGCCGCCATCGGCTTTGCCGGCGTACAGAACTTCCCGACCGTCGGGCTGATTGACGGCAACTTCCGCGCCAATCTGGAAGAGACGGGCATGGGCTACGGGCTTGAAGTTGATATGATCCGCAAGGCGCACGAGAAGGGCCTTTTGACCACGCCGTACGTGTTCAGCGCGCAGAACGCCATCGATATGACCAAAGCGGGCGCGGACATTATCGTTCCCCACATGGGCCTGACCACCGGCGGCAACATCGGTGCGGAAACGGCGCTAACGCTTGCAGACTGCGTACCGCTGATTAACGACTGGGCGAAGGCGGCCAAATCGGTACGTGAAGACGTGATCGTTTTGTGCCACGGCGGGCCTATCGCCACGCCGGAAGATGCAAAATACATCATGCAGCACTGCCCGGACTGCCACGGTTTCTACGGCGCAAGCTCAATGGAGCGGCTGCCGACGGAAGTGGCGCTAACGGCGACCACCAGAGAGTTTAAGTCGATTACTCGCTAAGCTAAAAGAAACGGGCCGTTGATAGCGGCCCGTTTTACAATGTTCTCAACCTTATCCTACGGCTGCTTTTCCACTTTCAGCACCGTCCCCTTATAGCCGGTTTTCTCAATGGCCTTTAAAAGCTCATCGGTATTGAAGCCTTCCGGAACGATAACCTCGGCCTGCCGGGTTTTAAGCGAGGCTTTCGCCTTGATGACGCCGTCGGTTTTTCTCAGCGCCTGATTGATTGACGTAACGCACAGCGGGCAGGTCATGCCCGTGACGTCCAGCGTGACCTGAACGTTGTTAGCCCAAAGGGCGGGGGAGAGCAGCATCAGCGCCAGAAACAGTAAACGTTTCACTCCAACATCTCCAGTAACCAGGGAAGAACAAAGGGATAAAGCTGAAAAAACAGCACCACGGGAAGCGCAATCCAATAGGCCCACAGCATTTGCGTTCGGCTAACGCGCCCGCTGCAAAAGGGGCGTTTGGAAAAATAGAGCCGCCAGAATCCCATCACGATAAGTACGGAAGACAGCGCCAGCATCGGGTATTGCAAAAAGCCGAGCCTCTCCACGCCGGACAGGCCAGCGGCGGAGACGCCGAATACCAGATAAATCAGCGGCCCTATGCAGCACAGGCTGGACGCCACCGCGGCAATCGCGGCGGCGGCCAGCGTGGCCATAAAGCCTTTAGCGCTGTTCGGCTGAGCTGTAGTCATAGCTGAACGCTTTCGGGTCGTAGTAGTTGACCGGGTCGCCGTCGACTTCCGCGTAAGGGTAGCCAAAGTTGTTAATCGGCGCCTGTTCCGCTGCGGGGAAGAGGTCAAAGTCGCGGCCGACGTTAAAGCCCACCCAGTTCATTTCCCAGTTGCCGAACAGGTAGTCGTTCACCGCCTGCACGGCCGGATCGCTGTGCTCTTTTTTCTCCGTCAGGCGCATTTTTGTGACGTCCGCCGGGTCGGCCGGCAGCCAGCCGAAGCCCGCCAGGTAGAACATGGCGCGGCAGTGTTGGCCGCCGCTAACGCCCGATACGCCTTGCTCATTGGCGCTGCCGAACGCGGTTTTTGAGTACTGCGCCAGCTTGACGGATTTACCCAATCGGATGCCGAACATTTCGCGTGCCGGAATGCCCGCCGCGCGGGCTAGCGCTACGAATACGGAGTTGATATCGGTACACTTGCCGCCCAGCTTGCCGCTTTCAAGAATGGTCGCGACGTCGCCGGTGCCGCAGCCGATAACGTCGTTATCGCGGAACATGTTGGCGCTTACCCAGTTATAAATCAGACGCGCTTTTTTCAGCGGATCGGTTTCTTGGCCGACGATTTTATCCGACGTCTCTTTAACGATGCCGGCGGTTGGCATGTGGGCGGTAGGCTTTAAGTAGTATTCCACGTCGTTGGGGAATTGAACCTCTTTCGGCGCGCGCCAGTGGGCCAACGCGTCGTTTTTCAACGGCTCCCAGTCCTGGGTTTCAATCACCATTTCCACCGTCATTTCCATTTTGCCTTTGGCATTGGGCCAGGTGGCGAAGAGGGTTTTAGCGCCGTAGTGGTTGTTGGTGGTAATGAACGCGTCCTGATAGTTGCCGCTGAATTTCAAAGAGAGAAGCTGCTGAAAAGGCGTATCTTCAACTACCGGGATCCAAAGCTTCACGACGCCCTCAGATCCTTCCGGTGGCTGGAGGCGATAGGTCTGCGTCAGGGTAAAGCGGCGGCGTCCTTCTAACGGTTGAGATTCATGCGCCTTTGCGCTGACGCCGTTAGCCATAACGGGGGCAACCAGCCCTGCGGTAGACAGCAGCGCCGCGCTTTTAAGAAAACTACGCCTTTTCATATGTTGATGGCCTTATGGTTGAAAACGGAATGAAACAAGAGCGGATGGCCCTATCGCGAAAGAACGATAGGACGAGGCTTTTATATTATTGAACGTTTGAAATAGAGCCGCAAGCAGCTTAAGTCCGCGTTATTTATAGGGGCATCTCGAATTTCTGTATCAAAAGCTCAGTTATAAAATATTTGTTTGTTCTTTTTTAGCCTTCCTTGACGTTTTCCCTCTATGGAAAATTAGAAAAATTCTGGAAACCACCCAAAAGATATTATTTTTATCTTCTTTTAAATCATGCGATTAATTTTTATTTGAGTGGCTATTTTTGACTCTATTCACATTTTCTTAAAAGGGGATTAGCGCTTATTACATAACGGGCATAGTATCCACGAATAATCAATTGTTATTGTTTTGTTCAAAAGTTCAAAATAAAAAGACGGCGTGTTCAACTGATGTGGAGAGGGACGTAACGTTATGACCATGCAATATCAAGGGATCGGGCGGCGCTGGCTGCTGTTTATTCCCATCGCCAGCATTATGTACATGCTGGCTTTTCTTGACAGAACCAACCTGTCGTTCATCTTGCCCTATATTGGCCAAGACCTGCATTTGACCAACAGTACCAAGGGCATGGCTTCGGGCATTTTCTTTCTTGGCTATTTGCTGCTGCAGGTGCCGGCGGCGCTGTTGGCCGAGCGCTGGAGCGCCAAAAAGACGATCTTTCTTCTCATGCTGCTGTGGGGCGTTGCCGCTATCTGGACCGGAATGGTGCAGAGTACGAACGAGCTGCTGCTTGCCAGATTCGTTCTGGGCGTTTTTGAAGGCGGCGTTCAACCCGCGACGCTGGTGCTGTTGTTAAAGTGGTTCCCTCAGCGTGAAAAGGCGAGAGCGAACGGCTTTTGGCTGATGTGTATCCCTATTTCCGCCATTATCGCCGCACCAATTACGGGCTTCCTGCTTGAGCACTTTAGCTGGCGGACCGTGCTGATTATTGAAGGCTTCCCGCCTATTATTTGGGCTATCGTCTGGTACATCATGGTGGCGGATTCGCCGGCCAAAGTGTGGTGGATGGAGCCCGGTGAGCGTAGCTATATCGTTGAGGCGATTGCCAAAGATGAGGCGCAGAAGAAAAGTTCGGCGGTCATTAGTCAGGATTCGGCCCGCTATCGCGACGTATTTCGCAACGGTAAGGTGCTGACGCTTATCGTCGCCTGGTTTCTTTACTGCGCCGGTTTCTACGGTTTTACCATGTGGCTGCCGCAGGTTATCGCCAATACCTCCGGCTCATCGCCCGCAATGGTCGGTATCCTGACAGCGATCCCTTATCTGGTCGGCCTTATCGGTATGATTATTATCGCCGTGCGCACCGATAAAATCGGGCTGCGTAAGTCGTCCGCCGCGCTGCCTTTGACGATCACCGCCGTGGCGCTTTTGTGCGGACAGCTTTTCCCATCGCCCGTCATACAGTTTGTTTTCCTATGCATCGTTGCCTCCGGGCTGTATATCCACGGTGCCTTTTTTGCGCTGCCGCCGCTTATCCTGCGTTCAGACATTCTGGCTCTGTCGCTTGGCCTGATTGGCGGTATAGGCAACTTAGGCGGATTTGTCGGCCCTTATGTCGTGGGCTGGCTGATTGACCTGACGGGAACGACGATGGCCGGATTCGGCATTATGGCCGCCGCGCTGTTCTTCTGCGGGGTAGCGTTAGCGTCGGTGACGCCGAAAGCCGGTGAAAAGACGGCTGAGCAGATAGGCGCCGAGCCTGAAGTCGAATCGCGTTAACCTGCGGAAAAGAAGGGGGAACAACCGTGAAAACCCTACACGAAAGAATGGGCATTGAAGTGAAGTCTAACGGACTGACGCTGATTGACGCTCACCACCACCTTTGGGATCTGAGCAAGAACCACTATCCCTGGCTGGCGACCTATGAGCCCGGCACTTTCGTCGGCGACTATCGCTCGCTGATGCGCAACTACCTGCCGGAAGATTACGCCGCGGACAGCGCGGGCCACCGCGTGCTGGCGACGGTTCACTGTGAGGCGGACCACGACTATAGCAACGAAGTGGCGGAAACCCGCTGGGTGCACGAACAGGCGGCGCGCGCCGGCTTTCCTAACGCAGTGGTTGCCCACATCTGGTTTCATCGTGACGACGGCGAAGAGATCCTGAATCAGCATTTACACTTCCCGCTGGTGCGAGGCATTCGCAGCAAGCCCGTAACCGCCAAACGGCCAGAATTGGCGCATACGATTAGGGGCGCAAGCTGCAGCATGCAGGACGAAAAATGGCTGAAGGGCTTTGGCCTTTTGGAGAAATACGGCCTGTCGTGGGACCTGCGCGTGCCGTACTGGCACTTGGAAGAGGCTGCCGAAGTCGCACGCATTTATCCCAACGTGCCTATCGTGCTTAACCATATGGGATTCCCGTGGGACCGCTCGCCGCAGGGGCTTGATGCGTGGCGACAGGGCATGCGGGCTTTGGCCGCCTGCCCCAACGTCCACGTGAAAGTCTCGGAGCTTGGCGTACAGGACCGCCCCTGGACGATTGAAGGCAACCGCGGCGTGGTGTTGGAAACCGTAGAGATGTTCGGCATCGAACGCTGTATGTTCGCCAGCAACTTCCCGGTAGCAGGGCTGCAGCTGTCGTACCGGGAGCTGGTCAACAACATGTCTGAGATTTTCTCCGGCTTTAGCCCCCAGCAGCGAGAGGCCTTCTTCTGGCGCAATGCAAAGGCGTTTTATCGCATTGACCTACCGGAAGACTAATCGAAGGTTTTGACAAATCATGAAGGGTATAGCGTTTTGGGTGCGGCTTCCCGTTTGGGGCATCCGCAGCCAAGGCAGCTATATCCTTCGCTTGGCTTAGGCCTCACCCTCACCCTCACCCTCTTTTTCAATCGGCGACAGATCCTGCACGCACCGCAGCAGCATCGTTAAAAACAGCACCGCAAGCCCTCCAGCGACGACGGCCAACAGATGGAAGGGAAGCCTGCCGCCTGCCTCAAACCACAGCCAGCGGGCAATTTCTATTGTCGCTGCGCTGACGCTTAGCACCACGATGTTTAGCGCCGCTGAGACCGTGCCTTTCGGTAACTCGTTTGACAGCAGCGTAAAGCGAAACAGTGACGAGAAAATGAGCCCGATGCCGAAGGCATACAGCGTCGTGCCTGCCACTGACCATAGCCAAACGTGAGGGGACAGAAGGTTGCCAATAATCAGCGTCCCCAGCCCCAAAAGCTGAATCGGAATGGCGCGACGGATAAAGCTCGGCGCGGAAGGGGCCTTAATGAATTTCGCCACAATCACGTTGGCTATGATAATCGCGCCGAACACGGGCGTCTGAGTCCAGGCAAATTCGGCGGGCGTCAGGCCGCCGCTTTCAATCAAAATTGCCGGCGATACGGCTACCCAGATCATGAGTGGAACGTAGTTGAGGGAAATCGTCGCTGCGCCAATGCGAAAAATGCGGTTGTGGAACGTGTCGCGAAAGTTTCGCAGTACGCCGGTCATGCTAAACGGCGCTCTCTCTTTCGACAGCGTTTCCGGCATATTGAACAAAAGCCCTAACCAGGCGATAAATCCCATCAGCGTCACAATCGCGAACAGCGCTCTCCAGTCGACGATGTGCATTAACGCTGCCCCTGCCAGCGGGCCAACGATCGGCGCGATCAGAACAATCGAGGTAATAAGCGCCATCAGCTTGATGGCCTGTGTCTTGTCGAAAGACTCCTGAACGGTTACGTAGCCAACGGTCGCAATAAAGCACATGCTGGTGCCTTGAATGAAACGGGCGGTTAGAAATTGCTCCATTGATGATGCAAACAGCGTAGCGCAACAGGCCAGAGTGAAAATCAGCGCGCCGGTCAGTAGAACGGGGCGGCGGCCCACTCGGTCCGACAGCGGTCCCAGCAGCCACTGTAGCGCCATGCCGCCCGCCATATACATGCTGATTGAGGCGGGCGCGAGGCTGACGTCAGCGCGAAGGTCCCGCACGACGTTAATAATGCCCGGCTGAATAAGGTCGGTGGTCAGATAGGCCGCCAGTTCATATAAAATCAGCGAAGCCGGAAAAAGGAACGCTGCCGTACGTCGAGTAAAAAATGTCGGAACCTGCCGCATATGAAATTCCCAATATAAAAATAGTCCCGCATAGGGGGAAACCGTTAACGACGTTTAGCCATTTACATCATTAGCTCAGAACGGTTGTTAAAGGAAAATATACGGTGAATTTGAAATTATATCTTGATGATAATCAAGAGAAATTTTTTATCTCTACGCCGGGGAGCGTTTGGTGTTTCCTTTTTGGCGCCATATAGCGCACGCTTTCTGATAAAAAGCGGTCGTTTTTAATGAAACCTGAACTATAGCGTTGCTGTCTAAATAAATAGCTTCCCTGATAAAAAGGTAGGTAGACAATGTCTTGGCGAACGATAGCGGTTTTTCTGTTGGTCGGCGCGCTCTCAGGCTGCGCCAGTACGGAGAGCGTACAGGTAAGCTCCATTACGGCGAAGAACGCTTACGTGGGGGATAAGACGTTTACTATTGTGTCTGACGACTACCGGCCGATTGAAAGCGATCTTGGCTTTGTCGAGTATGCGCGTCAGGTATCGGACGTGCTGAGAGAGCAGGGTTACGTGGCCGTGAAAAAGCCCTCTGACGCGAAGATGTTGATTGCGCTTAGCTATCACGTGGGCCCGCCGCAGACGCAAACCCAGATAGTCAACATGCCGGTATATCCTATGCGGGGACCGGTGTATGCGCCCGGGTTCGGCTATTACTATCCGATGTGGAACTATCCGCTCTACGAACCGATGGTGTATCAGTTTACGGTCTACAGCAAATGGCTTCGTCTTCAGGCCATAGACGCAGCGGCCTATGCGAAAGACAAGACGGTGAAGCCGCTGTGGGACGCGCAGGCGGTGAGTAACAACGAAAATGGCGACCTGCGCTATATGTTCCCCTATATGTTAACGGCGTTGAAACCGTACATAGGGACGGACTCAGGGCATGCGGTCGACGTTTCCGTACCGATAGACTCACCCGACGTACAGGCGCTTAGAGTCGGCCAATAGCGTGTTAAGATGAAAGCCGGCGCCCTGCGGCGTCGGCCTTTTCATGCAAAAAAAGCAGAAGGATTAGTTAAACTCGATAACGCCTTTCAACAGCTGGCGGTTGTTGACGACGTCCTGCTCGTAGCTTTCTCCGATGGTGTCGAAGTTGAAGCGGTGGGTCAGCATCATGTTCGCGCTAAGCTTGCCTTCGCTCATCAGTCGGCCAACCTTGGCGAAGTCTTCTTTCGTTGCGTTGCGGCTGCCCATCATCGTGGTCTCTTTCTTGTGGAACTCCGGATCGGAGAAGGAAAGATCGCCTTTGAACAGGCCGACGAAGACGATGGTGCCGCCGTGGCGGATCAGGTTTACGGTGTTGTTCATCGCAAACTGGTTGCCCGTTGCGTCGATGACCTTGGCCGCCAGCATGCCGTCGAACTGGGCGCGAAGGTCTGCCTCAAAAGAGGCACTGGCAGGATCGATGACCGCAACGCCCAGTTGCTCCGTCACGTGGGCACGGCGTTCCGGGCTGGTGTCGGCGACGATGACCTTAGCGCCATCGGCTTTGGCAATTGCCGCAACGCCCAGGCCGATAGGGCCTGCGCCAACCACCAGCACGTGTTCACCCGCCGCGAGCGCGGCGCGGCGAACGGCGTGGGCGCTAATGGCGAAAGGCTCAATCAGCGCGGCGGCGATGGGATCGACGCCGTCAACGGCAAGCAGGTTGCTGACCGGCACGCTTAAATATTCACAGAATCCGCCGTCCTGATGGACGCCGATAACGGAGATGTTCTCACAACAGTTTGTCCGGCCGCTCTGGCAGGCGCCGCACTTGCCGCAGGAGAGATAGGGCATGACGGCAACGCGCTGCCCGACCTTAAACTGATTAACGCCGGCGCCAAGCGTAGTCACTTCACCGCAGATTTCATGCCCCAGCACGCGCGGATAGCTGAAAAACGGCTGCTTGCCTGACCAGGCGTGGATGTCGGTGCCGCAGATGCCTACCGCGTTGATTTTAATAACCGCTTCACCGGCGGCGGGAGAGGGAACTTCGCGCTGCTGATAAACCAGTTTGGTGGGTTCCTGACAAATTAGTGTTTTCATGTTGATGGTATCCTCGGTTTTTATTCTGTCTTTTTAGTTAAAAAATCGGATTTCTGGTTTTAATTTATTCTCTTTTGTGACCTAATAACGTTTATTCGGTACTAAATTGGTTTTTAAAGCGGAAAAAAGCAGAGGCGGGAAGAGGGAATGGCACGAACGCAAAACCTGCGGCAGAACGTAATTAATCAGTTTATTGACGCTATCGGCAATGGACACATTGGCTCACCGCTGCCGTCACAGTCGACCCTGGCGGATATGTACAGCATCAGCCGCACCACGGTGCGCCACACGCTGGACTATTTGCAGGAGCGGGGCATCTTGGAGAAGGTCGGCAACGACTATGCGATAGTGCGCCAGCCGGAGGATGAAGACGGCTTTGACACCATCGCCGAGATGCCGCAGGAGCAGTTGGCCATCTTTGAGCGCGCGTTCTATAAGATGATCCAACAGCGCGAGCTCAAGCCGGGCAGCACCTTTACCGAACAGCAGCTGGCCAAGCAGGCCAACGTTAGTCCGACTATCGTGCGCGAATTTCTTCTGCGTTTCTCCCGCTATAATCTGATGGAGAACCAGCGCCGCGGCCAGTGGAGCATGATGAAGTTTGATCAAAACTACGCTGAAAAGCTGTTTGAACTTCGCGAGCTGCTGGAAACCCACGCGCTGAACCGCTTTATGAACCTGCCGGAAAGCGATACCCGGTGGGTTCTGGCCAGAGACCTGCTCTATCGCCACCGCCAGTTGAGAGAGACGGTGATGTTCGACTATCGCAAGTTCTCCCAGCTCGATCATGAGCTGCACGGCCTGATTCTATCTGCGGCTGAAAATCCCTTCTTCAATCAGTCGATTGAGGTGATTACCGTTATTTTCCACTTCCACTATCAGTGGGACGAGCGGGACCTGAAAGAGCGCAACATTCTTGGGATTGAGGAACACATGGCCATTTTGAGCGCCATGATAAGCCGCAACGATCTCAGCGCCATGAATGAGCTGAGAAGGCACTTGGATACGGCCAAGCACTCCATGATTCGCTCTATTCGTCAACAAAACGTGTAGCGTCGGCCGTTTTGGCTCGGCGACCGGCTCTTCACGCTTAATATCCCCATCGGGCGGGAAGCGTATGCTTTTCGCCTTCTTGCCTTGTTTGCGGCACAGCTCTCTTTTTTTCGTGTTCATGGCCTGAACGTTACTTTTCTTAGGGAAATATCCCGCATTTTCAATACGGTTTTGAAAAACGGTAGGGCAGCCCGCTCTCTTTTAAGCTCTAATTTCTTTCAGGGCTTGGTGCATAAAAGAAGTGCGCTAAGCCTTTCAAATTCATGCTGCAACGAAAAGGAGGCGAAGCTATACTGATGGGAATCTATTTGACACCACGTTTGACACCACAAAAAGAGGCGGTCTGGATGAACAGCACGATCCATTTTCGCATTGATGAAGAGACCAAGCGCCTGGCCATGAAGGCCGCCGAGCGGCAGCAGACCAGCCTGACCGATCTTCTTCGCCGCAGGGCAGAGGAGCTGGCCGAAGAGGAGCGTAAGCTTCAGAGCAATGCGCATGAAGTCTGGTTGGAAAATCAGGTTCAGGAAGCCTTTGCTCGCTATGATGCAGGACAAGGGCAGTTCATTGACGATGAGGAAATGACGCGGAAAATGGCAGAACTGAGAGCGCTGGCCGAACGGGGCGAACGGTGACGTGCGCCGTTTTTTGGGAACGCCGGGCGCAGCAGGACAGAGAGGATATCTGGCTATATTTGTACAAAGAGGCCGGTTTGCGCGTTGCGGACGCAACGGATAAGCGGTTTTACGAGGCCGTCGACCTGCTGAAGGCGAACCCCCACATGGGCGTGGAAACCGATCGTCCATATGGGCGCAGGCTGGCGCTGGCCCAGCTGCCGTTTGTCATTGTGTACGCGACAAAGCCAGGCGAAGTGCACATTCTGCGGCTGCTGCATACATCCAGAAAGCCGGCGTAAGAATAGCGCCGCGCCCTAATACCTCAGGCGCAACGCTTTTCCGTTAGGGTAACCAAATACGCTGTTAAAGCGTTACGCCGCTTTTAAAGATCGCAAGCTCCCTAAAGTCGTTTTTCTCATTGCGAGCGAGGCGTTCGCCGCTGGCGATTTGGCGGATAAGCTCAACGAACTCGGCGAGCGTGTCCTCCATGGTTTTATCGTACACCAGCTGGCCTGCATCAAAGTCTATCCAGTGCGGCTTGCGCTGGGCCAAATCGCTGTTGGTGGCGATTTTTACCGTTGGCACGAATCCGCCGTAGGGGGTTCCCCGCCCGGTGCTGAACAGCACCATATGGCAGCCGGCGGCGGCCAGTGCGGAGGTCGCGACGGCGTCGTTGCCGGGCGCGCTGAGCAGGCTAAGCCCCGGTTTTTTCAGCCTGTCACCGTAGTTCAGGATGTCGACGACCGGTGAGTCGCCTGCCTTTTGGGTGCAGCCGAGAGACTTGTCCTCCAGCGTGGAAATGCCGCCCTTCTTGTTGCCCGGCGAAGGGTTTTCGTAAATGGGCTGACGGTGGTCGATAAAGTAGCGCTTGAAGTCGTTGACCATCTTCACCGCCTGTTCAAACGTATCCCGATCGCGGCAGCGGGAGAACAGGATGTGCTCTGCGCCGAACATTTCCGGTACTTCGGTCAGCACGCTGCTGCCGCCGAAAGAAATCAGGTAGTCGGAGAACTTCCCCAGCAGTGGGTTAGCGGTAACGCCGGAAAGACCGTCGGAGCCGCCGCACTCGAGGCCGACGCGAAGTTTGCCGATGGAAACGGCCTCTCTGCGGTCGTTTTTCATCGTCCGGTAAATGTCTTTCAGGTGGCTAAGCCCCGCTTCGACCTCGTCGTTTTCCTGCTGGGCTATCATATAGTGGACGCGCTGTGCATCCACGTCGCCGACAAGCTCCCGGAAGGCATCGACCTGGTTGTTCTCGCAGCCTAGCCCGATGACCAGCGCGCCGCCTGCGTTCGGATGATGCACCATGTCGGCCAGAATGCGGCGGGTATTTTCGTGATCGTCGCCAAGCTGAGAGCAGCCGTAGGGGTGGGTAAACAGATAGACGCCGTCAATGCCCTCGGTGCCGACTTCGGCTTTGAATCGTTCGATAATCTGCCTGGCGATGGCGTTAACGCAGCCGACGGTTGGGATCACCCAAAGTTCGTTACGAATACCGATATCGCCGTTTGCCCGCGGATAGGCCTGAATGTTCACTTCCGGCAGTGAGACCTGAACGTGAGGGAACTCGGGCGCGTATTCATAGCTGAGCCCGTCTTTCAGCAGCGTTTTCAGATTGTGGGTGTGCACCAGCTCGCCTGCGCCGATAGGGGCGATGGCTTCGCCGATGGGGCTGCCGTACTTAATGATGGGATCGCGGACGTTAATTGCAAACAGCGCGATTTTCCCACCTTTATCGATATCTTCTTGTAAAACCAGCGTCCGGCCGCCCACCTCCAGCGACGTCCCCTTGGCGAGCGGCTGAAGGGCCAGCACGACGGAATCGGCTGGGTGGATAAGAATATGCGTTTTCATTTAAACAAAGCCTCAACAAGGAATGAATATAGACGTCACTTCCTTGCCCAACGAAAATATTCTAGCTCGCTTTTCTGGATTTTATCAATTTAAAAACATCGAATATTCCTTTTGTCGGTAAAAAGAAGTTGTAAAGGCAATGGAGGATTTGTGTAGCATTTTTACTTGTTTTCAGCGGGGTTAGGAGGCATCTATCGTCGATTTAGAGAGTTTAATCGTTTTATTTTCAGTTGGTTGTAACGTTTCAGCATCCATTTTAGCGAGTGATAGGGCGCGCCGCCTTATAGTTTTTTCTTATCGACTCATTAACTATTTTCCATCCCATTGGCTGTTTTTTAACAAATAAAAGCGGATTAAAAACAGCAAAACAAAATCTATCGCACGATCTTGAAACAAGAAAATCTCAAACCCGGATCGCTCCATCTACTCTTCACCCATCAGGTGTCCTTGCCCAACAGCAAATAAAATAAACTTGATTATATTTACCCAGAATAATTTGAGTCGCATGACAAAACGCCTATAGCGGCTTGAAGCGTGGCGGGTATAAAAAAGAATAAGGAAGGATTGAGAGATGCAGCGTAACTTAAATCGGCAGGATTTCCCCAAGGCCCGCTACCCGGAGAAAATCGTTCAGTTTGGCGAAGGTAACTTTCTACGCGCTTTTATCGACTGGATGGTCGATATTCTGAATGAAAAAACCGACTTCAACAGCGGTATTACCGTTGTGCGCCCAATTGATACGCCGCAGCCCAAGCTTGATGAGCAGGACGGACTTTATACCGCCGTCATTCGCGGCCTTAATGAACAGGGACAGCCGGTTGCCGAGCCGCGCCTGATTAGCTCTATCAATCGGGAAATTGCCGTTTATAAAGAGTTTGGCGACTATCTGGCCTGCGCCGAGAATCCTGAACTTGAGTGGATTTTCTCTAACACCACTGAAGCCGGCATCTGCTATAGCGATAGCGACAGCTATGACGACTGCCCGCCGGCGACCTTCCCCGCCAAGCTGACGCGCTTTTTGCACCACCGCTTTACCCACTTTAACGGCGCGAGCGACAAGGGGCTGATTATCGTTCCCTGCGAGCTTATCGATTACAACGGCGAGAAGCTGAAAGAATACGTGCTGGCCTACGCCCGCCGCTGGCAGCTGGGCGATGCGTTTATCGGCTGGGTTAATCAGAACAACACCTTCTGCTCTACGCTGGTTGATCGCATTGTTACCGGTTACCCTCACGCAGAAATCGAGAAGCTGGAGCAAGAGTTCGGCTATCGCGATCGCTTTATGGTGACGGCGGAATACTTCTATCTGTTCGTTATTCAGGGGCCGCAGTGGCTGAGAGAAAAGCTGAAGCTTGACCAGGTCGCCCTGAATATCCACATTGTGGACGACATCAAGCCCTACAAAGAGCGCAAGGTCAGCATTCTGAACGGCGCACATACCGCGATGGTGCCGGTTGCCTATCTCGCCGGTTTGCGCACCGTGGGCGAGTCTATGGCCGATCCGGTGATTTCTTCGTTTATTAATCGACTATTGAATCAGGAAGTGATCCCGACGCTCTCTTTAGAGCCGTCAGAGCTGCAGCAGTTTGCTAAAGACGTTATCGCTCGCTTCAATAACCCCTATATTCGCCATGAGCTGCAGGCCATTTCGCTTAATTCGCTAACCAAGTTTAAGACGCGCCTGCTGCCTCAGCTGTTGACCTACAGCCATCGCTTTGGCAAGCCGCCGGTACACATCGCCGCCGCATTGGCTGCGCTTATCCTCTTTTACCGCGGAGAATTCCGGGGCGAGACGATTCCACTGTCGGACGATCGCCATCTGCTTGAGCGTTTTGAGGCGTGGAAGCCGCTGTATGACGCCGATCCTCGCGAGCTGGTGCAAAACGTGCTGGCGATGTCAGATCTGTGGGAAAGCGATCTTAACCAACTTCCCGGCCTGACGGATGCGGTGAGCGGGACGCTGGTCCGTTTTAGTGAGCAAGGTATCAAGAGCGTTATCGAGAAGTTGCAATAAGATCAGACTGTGTCTTAATCGTGCCCCGTAAAACGGGCGCTTCTGTACCACCCTGAATCCGCCGTCGTTCAGACGGCGGCCAACGCAAAGAGGTCAGCCGCGCGCAGGCCTCCGGATCTGGAGAACGATAATAATGAAATTGTTTAACACCAAAGGCAAAAAACTCTTAGCAATGGCGCTCGGCGCAACCCTCGCCGTCGCCAGCTTCAGCGGTTCCGCGCTTGCCGCGGCTAAGTACACGCTGAAAGTGGCTTATGAAAATAACCCGGGAGAGCCGTTCGATTTGGCGATCCGCGAGTGGGCCAAGCTGTTTAACGAAAAAACCAACGGTCAGGGTGAACTGGTACCTTATCCAAGCTCCCAGCTGGGCTCTAAAAAAGACGTTATTGAACAGATGAAGCTGGGCAGCCCGGTTATCACGCTGGCGGACGGCGCATTTTTCTCCGACTACGTGCCGGACTTCGGCATCATGTTCGGCCCCTATCTGGGCAGCAGCTATAAGGATATCTACAAGCTGAACGCCTCTGACTGGTACAAGGACTTAGAAAACAAGCTGGACGCCAAGGGCCTGCACATCGTCACCAAAGACTGGCTGTACGGTACGCGCCACATGCTGACCAACAAGATGGTGAAGACGCCTGAAGATTTGAAAGGCCTGAAGATCCGCGTTCCTAACAACCGCATTCAGATTGAAGGCATCAAGGCCATGGGCGCCACGCCTACGCCTCTGCCGCTGGCTGAAGTGTACACCGCGCTGAACCTGAAGGTGATCGACGGCGCAGAGAACCCGATCCCGGTGCTGTATGGCCAAAAGCACTATGAAGTCGCCAAGTTCCTTATCCTGACCGGTCACGTAGAGAACGTCACCAACCTGGTGATGGGCAGCAAAACCTTCAAGAAGCTGCCGCCTGAAATTCAGACCGCGCTGGTTGAATCCGGCGATCAGGCAGGTGCGTTCCTGACCGATCTGGTGCTGAAGCAGGAGCAGGAAACCATTGAGAAAATGAAGAAAGAGGGTGTGACGGTGGTTGAAGTAGACCGCAACCTGTTTAAAGAAACGTCCAAGCCTTTCTACGGCAAGTTCCCCGAGTGGACGCCGGGCCTGTACGATAAAACGCAAGAAATCATTAATAAGCAATAAGTTAGTATGGGGCCGCGGAACTGTTGGAAATCGGCATCGCGGCCCCCTTTACCACCAACTAAAACAATCATAACGCGTCCAGTGAGTCTGGAAGTTATGAGGGGTGTCTTATGTTCAGGGTGTTAGGAAAAATTACCGATGCGCTGGCGGCTTTAGCCGTTATTGGTATCGTCGGTATCACCGTTGTTGCGGTGTTCATGCGCTGGCTGTTAAACGATCCTCTGGTGTGGGGAGAGGAAGTTCTGATCGTCTGCTATATCTGGATGATCATGCTGGGCGCAGCGTCCGCCATGCGTAAGCGTATGCACGTCAGCATTGACGCCTTTACGTCAATGTTGCCGCCGAGAGGGCAGGCGCTTTTCGCGATTATTACCGATCTGATTTCTATCGTAGCGCTGGCGATCTTTGGCTATTTGGGTTACGAGCTGGCTGAGATTGCGGAAGACAAGCTGACGTCGATTCTGGCCATTTCCTATTTCTATATCGATATCGCCGTACCGATCGGCGCGTTTGTGATGGTGTTGTTCTGCCTTCAGCACCTCTATCAGGATATTAAAAAGCTGATAAATGGGGATACGTTATGTCAGTAGCCGCCGCGTGTATTGTATTACTCTTTTGTTTCTTAATTAACGTTCCTATTTTTACCAGCGTACTGGTTGCGCTTCTGACCTACTTTTTTACCGCAGGCGACATTTCGCCGCTTATCGCGGTGCAGCGGATTATCGGTTCAGGCGAGAACGTCACGCTGCTGGCGATCCCGTTCTTTATTCTGTTGGGCAATCTGTTGAACTATACCGGTATTACCCGGCGGATGCTGAAGTTCACCGAAGTGCTTTCAGGCCATTATCCGGGCGGCCTGGCGCAGTCTAACGTTCTTTTGAGCACCATGATGGGCGGCATCTCCGCATCCAACCTGGCCGACTGCGCCATGCTGTGTAAGATGCTGGTGCCGGAAATGACCAAGCTGGGCTACAACCGCGGCTTCTCTGCGGCGATCACGGCGGCCGGATCTCTGATTACGCCAATTATTCCGCCTGGTATCGCGCTGATTATCTACGCCTTCGTCGCCGACGTGTCGGTTGGCAAGATGTTTATGGCGGCCATCATCCCCGGCCTGATGTGCTGCGTTGCGCTGATGACGACCGTATATCTTATCGCTAAAAAGCGCGGCTATAAGCCGGCGCGCACCCGCGGCCCGACCTTCGCCGAACTGTGGGAAACGGGCAAGGGCGCCATTTCCGCGCTGCTGCTAATATTGGTTATTATCGGCGGGATCCGTCTGGGCATCTTTACGCCGACGGAAGCCGGTGCGGTGGCCGTTATCTACGTTATCGTAGTCGGCACGCTGTTTTATCGCGAAATGAAGCTTCGGGACATCATCGCCTCCGTGCTTGAGACGGCGCGCTCTACCGCAGGCGTCATGCTTATCATCATGACCTGTTCCGCGCTGGCCTGGGTACTGACCAACGAGCAGATTGCTCAAGACGTCGCGGAAACGATGACCAACATTTCCGATAACCCGTACGTGTTCCTGATGATCGTCAACCTGGTGCTGCTGGTGCTCGGTATGTTCATTGAAGGCAACGCGGCGATTATCGTACTGGTTCCGCTGCTGATGCCGACGGTGAAGCTGATGAATATCGACCCGATCCACTTTGGTCTGGTGATGATACTGAACCTGGCTATCGGCTGCCTGACGCCGCCGATGGGGACGGTGATGTTTGTCGCAACCTCCATCACCGGGGTGAAGATATCCGAGTTTATTCGGGAAGTGTGGCCGATGTTCCTTGCACTGCTTGCCGTACTGCTGCTGGTTACGTTCTTCCCGGTGTTTACGACGTTTTTACCTAGTTTGTAATAACCACAATTCGACGGGCGCGAAAGCGCCCGTTTTCTTATATAAAAAGAGAAGTAATTACACGCATTGTTTTATTTAGTTTAGCGGCCTTCCGTATATAATAAGTTTTTTATAAGGCTAAATGGGATGCTAAATATATGAACAGGAATGCAATAAAAATATCTATTTCTGGTACGGGAATATTATTAATGATGATGTCTGCTAATGCGATAGCGGACGAGCGTTATGCCGAACCCAAGTTTCGTGATTTAACTGGCGATGAGACTGCATGGATTAAAAGTCAAGATTATGTACGGCAGTTTAATTGTAATTCTTTTAAAATTAATCAGAATATAAAAAAACTGGAAGGTTCCTCCGTTAAGTCTGAACCTCCAGCTTTTAGCCAGCGACCTCTTTTTCCAGAGGGACAAATGGAGTGCAGTATTTATCCTGACTATGATAATGAGGGCGTAGTTGAGATCGTTGCTCGGGAAAATGGCAAGATTGACGGCGTTCAGTACCGAGTGAGCCATACTGGAAAGGATGTAATAGGCAGTGTAGGTAATCCATTTGGTTGGGAGTTTTCCTGTGAAGCCGGCCGTAGCGGCCATGTTTGCTTCGTTGAGGGTAATGGCGATCGTTTTTATCTTCAGTATACTTCTCAGATTGAGAAGGCAAATATTCCTTCTGGTTACCTTATCAGCATGGGGAAAAACTCCGTTTTTCAAATAGTGAATTTAAGCATCGATGGAAAAGATATTAAACCGGACAATACTTATTCCATTATCTATGGTAAACAGGCCTCAGAGTTTATTAGCCAGATTAAAGAAAAGTCAGTTGTAATGGTAAGTTATAACACTCCGTCTAATAGGCAGGGGGAGTATAAAATTGAGGGGGAGGATATGCAAATTATGAGGGCATCAATTCCTTTGATAAAAAAAGCGTTTGAGCTTTATAACGAATAGTGGCGGTGCGCGTCATTAGCGTATTTCAATTTTAGATAGTAGGGAATTTCCTCTACTATCTAAGAAAAAGAGACGCTCTTAATGTATAACCTATACTCCGTGCGCTCTTTTGCTCCTCTTTCTTAATCTTCCATCCCTCAGCGCCCCGACAAACCATCCAATGGCCGCATAGGTCACGCCCAGCACCAGCAGCATCACGACGTCAAACCCCACTTCGCTAATGGAAAGCCCCATCTGGTTAACGCTGGCGATCATTTTGGTTGCCCAGGTAGAGGGCAGCAGGTGGGAGATGAACCATACCCACTTCGGCATGGACTGCAACGGCCAGATAGTGCCGGAAATATAGAATACCGGCGTCGTAACCAGCGCCAGCGTCAGGTAAACCAGCTCGACGTTGCGCAGGCATTCGGTAATAAGTTTGGCGAGCCCTAACGTGGCGAGCAGGAAGGGGAACGTTAACAGCAGCAGCTCGGGGATCGGCGCGGTTTGCCGATAGCCCAGCACCATCGGCCAGGCGACGAACAGCACAATGGAGAGAAACATCCAAATCGGAATAAGCGCCGACAGGCAGCCAAGATAGACCGGCAGCGGCGGCTTGCCCTGCGGCAGCGTGTGCAGCACGATGCTGGTCCGCGTGCCGGCAATCAGCAGCGAGTGCTGGAGCAGCATCACCATCAGGCCGGGAAAGGTAATGGCGGCAAAGCTGACGCCGGGGTTGAACAGGTCGACGGTCTGCGCATCAATGGGTAAGAGAATGCGTTCTATCTGCGCCGGCGTAAAGCCATTATTCATCAGGATGTCCTGATTGTAAGAAAGCGACATGGTTCGATAGGCGGCAACTACGTCCCGCTCTATCTGGCCGTTGGCCAACCGGCTGGTGGCGTCGCCATAGGCGGGTATGGTGACGTTTTCGCCGTGAAGAATGCGCTTTTCCATGTTGTGCGGCAGCACGACCATGGCAAACAGCTTGCGGTTCATCAGGTCGCGCTTAGCGCTTTCAACGTCGCCATAGCCGATAACGGCAATCTTGGCGCTGGCGTCAAGGCTGCGCGTCACCATCCTGCTGGCCGCGCTGTGGTCAAGGTCGACGACCGCAACGGGCAGATCCCATACGGTCTGATTGGCATACACCAGGCTCATGATGCACAGCGAGCAGAGCAGCAGCATCCACATCGGCTTTTCCAGCAGGCGGGTCATGATCATCATGAAACCGCGAAAATAGGCTTTGAACATCAGCGAATGTCACTCCCCTGTAGGCGCTTGGGCAGGCGTTTGCGTACCAAAAGCGCGGTGAGCAGCGGATAAATAAGCAGCAGGCCGCAGACGTAGAACAGGGACGACGCCGGGAACCCCCGCAGGAAGACGTCGAACAGGGCGTACAGCGCGTGGGTTAGCGGTTCAATGTTGGCGATTATCTGGGCAATAAGCGGCATGGACAGCTCCGGCACGGCGGTGCCGGAATAGGTCATGGCGATCCCCACCAGCAGGCCAATTAGCGAGTAGGCGCTGATGATGTCTTTCGTAAAGGTGAACAGCAAAAGCCCGATGCTCTGCGCCGCCATAATGTAGAAAAAGCCGATAGCCAGCATGAACAGCGGGTTGCCGTTGATGCGCGCGCCGGAATAGAGCGCCAGAGCGGCGATTTCCACCATCAGCAAAATGGTGTAGCCGATGGTGTAGGGTGCAAGCTTTCCAAGCACCGCCAGCCCAAAAGGACGGGCGTTGAGCAGGATTTTACGGCGGCTTAAAACGTAAATCGTACAGGTAACGACGAACAGCTGGAGGATATGAACCGTGGCGGCAAACAGCTGGTAATAGATAAAGTTGCCGCTGGCGTTAAACAGGCTCTCGTAAGAGAGGCTGACCTGTGCCAGTGGGGGAAGCGGATGGCCGATAGCGGTGGCGACGATGGCCGAATAGGTCTGATTCAGCTCAGACGTCAGCCCGGGAAAATCCTGCGTTGAATAGAGCCCCGCGCCGTAAAACAGGCCGTTATAGTAAAGCACCGTGCTCGGCTGGCGGCCTGCCAGCACGTCGGCCTCAAAGTTGTGGGGAATGTAGAGCAGGCCATAGACCTCGGCCGAGCGCAGGGCGATAGTCGCCTGCTCCAGATCGTCGCTATATTGATGAACCTGCGCGTGAGATCCCGCGTCCAGCGCCCGAACGAGCTTGCGCGACAGCGTCGAGTGATCGTTATCCACTACGGCGACCGGCAAATCCAGCATCGTGCCGGCCGAAAAGTTGGCGCAGATAAGGGTGAACAGCAGCAGCGGAAAGATCCACATCAGCCAATGCACGACGATACTGCGGGACGCCGCCTGCGCTTCAACGTGGAAGGAACGGTGAAAGCAGCGCCAACGCGCCCTTAGTCTTCCCATTTCCATAAGGCGCTCATTCCGGGACGCAGCCCGTCGACAGGTTTGGTCGGATAGAGGCGGACCTCAAAGGTTTTCAGGTCGAAGTCGCCGGTTGCTCGCGTCGCCCGTTTGGTAGCGAAGTCGCCCATCGGTGAAATAAAGCGGACTTCCGCCTCGACCTGAAGATTATTCAGCGCCGGTACTTGAAGCATCACTTTGTCGCCTTTACGCACGTGGGCCAGAATATCTTCACGCAGGTTGTAGACGAAGTAGGCGTCAGGCAGGCGAATGACGGTCATTAGCGGGCTGGCGGCGTTGAGCAGTTCGCCAAGCTCAGCGGGGATAGTGCCTATCTCACCGTCAACCGGCGCTTTGACCAGCAGGTCTTCCTGCTGAATCTTCACCTGGGTCAGGTTCTCCTGCGCCTGATTCAGCGCCGCGGTGAAGGCTGCGCGCTGCTCCGAGCGGTCGCCGTGCTGGGCTTCGTCCAGCAGCGCCTTTGCCGCGTTTACCTGATGCAGCGCCGTATCGCGGGCCTTCAAAGAGGCGTCAAGCATAGAGGCTGACACATAGCCTTGGGACGCCACGCTGCGGTTGCGCTGGTAGTCTTTTTCGGCGTTTTTGTAGGTGGCCTGAGCCTGCGCCAGCGAGGCTTGAAGATTACGGATGCTCTCTTCGCGAGTGCCGTGCAGTGATTCATCCAGCCTGGCTTTGGCCTGATCGCGAGCGGCTTCCAGAGACTTCACCTGAGCGTCCAGCTCCGGGCTGTCGAGCTTCATCAGCAGCTGGCCGGCCTTAACGTCGTCACCGCGCTCGAAGTAGCGCTCAACGACGCGCCCCTTCGCTTTTGAGGTGACGAGCACTTCCGGCGCGTCGACTTCTCCCTGTAAAAGCACGTACTGATTGTGGGCGCGAAACAAAACGGCCAGCGCAATAACGGCGATAATGAACAGCAGCGTGATGATGGATTGTTTCTTCATGGTTTAAATATTGTTATCGCTATGCTTAGAGTATACGGTTCCGATAAACAGCGTGAGTTAAGCTCTTGTCTCTTTTAAGTCGCGTGGTTTGGCTTATTCTGGATGCTAAAAATATTCCACCGCACAGCAAGATAGTAGTCTGAAATCAGATTAATAGCCGTATTACCAGAAACTTGTTGTTCTTCGTTGTTCTACAAGGAGAGAAGCTGACGCTTTCACGAACGGAAACGGAGTGGATACGTGATTCCTGCTGTGTGCGGTGAATCGATTCTACCTGAATCTCTGAGCGCCTCATAATCATCCGTTAACATAACGTGCTATATTTTTTAGCATGAAATAAATCGTCCTTTATTTCACTCTTTGTCCCGTTCATCGCGCTGTAGCCGCCAGAGTTTAGCCACGTTCGTTGCGTTTTGTTTGATGTTAATTAGCGTGAGTTAACAAGTGTGCAATGATTTATGGCGTCGGTATGGCAGAATGCTCTTCGAAACGGCAGTTTGGCGCATTCAGGCGGATAGCGGCCAAAATCTGTTTCAACGCCTCCTGGTACTCATCTTCATCCGTCGCTTTGCTTTTCTTCGCAATGACATAGCACAGTCCCAGCTTTTTGTTTAACTCGGTTGCTATTTGGTAGAACGCCTCTTTTTCACGTACGTAGGCAATTTTGGTCACCGCAATCGCGCTCGCTTTATTGGCCGGGCTGGTAAACGTCAGCACGCTGTTTTCAAGACGTACGCGGTGCAACCCTTCAAACTTCGACAGGCTTTTTAGCATGGCGCTCTTAGTCACGCGGAGCGTTTGATGCCGAATGGCCGCTCTGACGCGTGATTGGGAATGGCGCGCGATGAGGTATTGAACGCAGGCGTTTCCATAGCGACGCCAGAGTACGGCATAAAGCGCAATAACGATAACTAGCGCAATGATCGCGCTGAGCGGCGAACCGGTTCTCGGCGCAACGATGCCCCATTCAGGCAGGCAATAAAAAACGATGATGGCGAACAGCGGAATAGCATACTTAAACAATAGTGGAATAGCCCTGTGCCAAACGGTATCGATCTTCTTTAACCGAGCGTCATAGTTAGCCTGCGCTTTGAGATCGGCTTTTTCCGCCATAGTGCGGATGTCACTGCTGTCCAGACTGAATTTAAGCTCCATTATCGCTTTTGGTCCTGTGTTTGTGTCGCGAAGGCTTTGGCCCAGCCGACTCTCTTGATGAGATCGTCGAGCAAAGGCGCAACCAAGCGCCATAGATGGCTTAAAGGATCGTTTCTCTACGCTGGGCTGCCTGCGCTTGCGGCAGATCGGCGCCGCAGCTGGAGCAGTTTTCAACCTGCTCATGGAAATCAAAATGACAGTTCGGGCAAACCCGATGGTTCCTGTCGGTAACGGAATAGACGATTTCTTCCGCCTCTTGGGGCGTCCAGTCCTGATTGCGAAGCTTACGAATAATCATCTGGGCCGGCATGCCTGAAATCAGATCCTGATAGATTTCATACTGCAGCTTTTCCCGCGCGGTAGGCGGCACGTATTCCAGCACGTCTTCGTTATAGTTGGTTTCACACGCTTGGCACTTAACGTATCTGCCCAGCGTTTCGGTAGGGAAAAGTGGAATGAAGTAGAGCGTGAAGTAGCTCGACACCTTGATTTGACTATAGTTTCTTTTTTGCCCATCGCAGTTTGGACAGTGGAACTCTCCCTGCGACTCGACCTTTTCCCTGGACTTGCTGCCCCAAATAATCATATATCTTCCTTGATAGTAAACGTTAGCCTCAGCATAAGGCTATAGGGATACGAAAAATATCGGATAGGGGAAAAGGAGTCAAATGGCTATTTGTTATATAGGGACAGAAATACTTTTCGAGGATGAAAACTAATGGCAGAGCGGTATCAACGCTGAGTGGCGATGGTCCAAATATATCGAGTAGGCGACTGGACGCCCGGCAGCCAACACGTTAGTCTGACGCCACCCTATTATCAACCGTTTGGCAAAAAGCGATGAACAAAGACAAAGCGCTGACGCTTGAAGCATTACGAGTGATGGACGCCATCGAACGCCGGCGCAGCTTTGCCGCCGCGGCGGAAGAGCTGGGAAGAGTGCCCTCGGCGTTAAGCTATACCATGCAAAAGCTTGAAGAAGAGATGGACGTTCTGCTGTTTGACCGCTCCGGGCACCGGACCAAGTTTACGCCCGTAGGCCGCCTGCTGCTGGTGCGGGGGCGCGTTCTTCTTGAAGCGGCAGACAAGCTGACGACCGACGCTATGGCGCTGTCCCGCGGTTGGGAAACTCATATCAACATCGTTGTCGAAGTGCTGGCTCCCGCCTATCGACTGTTTCCTTTGGTTGAGCGTCTGGCGGAGAAGTCCGATACCCAGATGAGCATCACGACCGAAGTGCTGGCAGGCGCGTGGGAGCGGCTGGAGCAGGGGCGCGCGGATATCGTTATCGGCCCGTCGGACTACCTTCGCCAGTCGTCGGAAATCAACTCTGCCCCGCTGTATACCGTCACCAGTTTCTACGTTGCCGCGCCGGATCACCCTATTCATCAGGAAGCATCGCCGTTGGAAGAGGCCACCCGGCTGAAGTATCGCGGCATCGCCATTGCGGATACGGCAAAGGACCGGCCGCTGGTGACCGTTAAGCTGTTGGAAAAACAGCATCGGCTTACGGTCAGCTCTATGGAAGATAAGCGCCGGGCCCTGCTGGCGGGGCTGGGGATCGCCACGATGCCGCTAGACAATATTCGGGAAGATCTGGAGGCCGGCAGGCTGAAGGTTATCGGCGACGATCCCGGTAGCCGGGTCGATATCATCATGGCCTGGCGTCGCGATCAAATCGGTAAGGCGAAGGCATGGCTGCTGCGGGAAATACCTAAGTTGTTTGTCGTGCGAGAAAGCAACGCAGACTGAGTCATCTTTCTATACTTTGGGGTAAGGATAGTAGAACATGACGCGCCGTAGCGCTCTGTTGCAAATGCACGTCGCGGCGGTGCTGTTTGGCCTGTCGGGTATTTTTGGCAAACTGATTGTAGCGGGCGTTGCCGTGCTGGTGTTCGGCCGGGCGGCGGCAGGCCTGTTGGCGCTGTCAGCGATGCTGCTGAAAGAGGGGCGCTCTCCCTGGAAAGGGCTTGGCGTCAGGCGGATTGTCTACCTGATGGCATTGGGAACTCTGCTGGCAGCGCACTGGCTGACCTTCTTCGTGGGCATTAAGGTGGGCGGCGTGGCGGTGGCGACGCTCGGCTTTGCGGCCTTTCCCGCCTTTGTCGCGCTGTTTGAAAGCCTGCTGTTTCGCGAGCCGTTGACGAGGACGGAATATATCCTGATTGCGCTGGTTTCTTTAGGGCTGGTGCTGGTTACGCCCGAGGTTAACTTTACCGCCGGTGCGACTCAGGGGCTTCTTTGGGGCGTTCTTTCCGGCTTGACTTACGCCCTGCTGACCATCGGCAATCGGAAGGTGGCGGCGACGCTTTCGGGCATACAGGTCAACTGGTGGGAGAGCCTGTCCGTGATGCTGTGTCTGCTGCCGTTCGCTATTGGCGATGTGTCGCAGACGCCGTGGCTGGACTGGCTGTGGATTGCCTGTCTGGGGCTTTTATGTACGGGCCTTTCCTATAGCCTGTTTATTAACGCGCTGCGAGTGATTAACGCTCGCACTTCGGCGATGATTATCGCTCTGGAGCCGGTATACGCTATCGCCATTGCTTGGCCGCTGTTTCATGAACAGCCTACGCTGCGAACGGCGTTTGGCGGGGCGTTGATTATTCTGGCCGTCGCCTGGTCCAGCCGACAGAAAGGATAAACGCAGGGCGACTTTCACCCGAAAGTCGCCCTGCGGAATTAGCCGACAAAGCGGCCGCTGTTGTAATCGTCGATCGCCTGGCGTATCTCTTCGACGCTGTTCATCACGAACGGACCGTACTGAACGACCGGCTCGTTGAGCGGTTTACCCGCCAACAGCATCGCCCGCCCGCCGCGTTCACCGGCTTTCAGGCGCAGGGCGTTGCCTGCGGTGAGCAGGGCGCTTTGGTCGAAGTTCAGCTTTTTCCCCTCAACCTCCGCTTCGCCCTCAAAGAGAAACAACAGGGCGTTGAGCTCTTCGGATATCGGCAGTTCGACCGTTTCCCCTGCCTCAAGGCGAATATCGGCAATCAGCGGGCGGGTGGCTGACGCCTGCACCGGGCTTTGATAGCGCATTCCGCCCAGCTCAAGCTGGCCTGCGATAAGTGTGATTTCTCCGCCCTGAGCCAGCGGAACTTTAGGCAGGTTCGCCGCTTCGATGTTCTGGTAGGCGGGCGCCTTCATTTTTTCAGCGCTGGGCAGGTTTAGCCAAATCTGAAAGCCGCGCATGGCGCCGTCCACCTGCTGGGGCATCTCTGAGTGAATAATGCCTTTTCCTGCGGTCATCCATTGAATGCCGCCGGTTTTCAATTCGCCCCGATGCCCTGCGTGGTCCTCATGCAGCATATTGCCCTCAAGCATGTAGGTAATGGTTTCAAAGCCGCGGTGAGGGTGGCTTGGGAAACCGGCCAGATAGTCTTTAGGATCGTTAGAGAAAAAGACGTCCATCATCAGATAAGGGTCCATTCTCTGCCGGTCGCTTTGCCCTAACGCGCGTTTCAGGCTGACGCCTGCGCCGTCCTGCGTCGGCATAGCGGGGAAGACGGCGGCGATTTGGCGAAATGATGCATTCATCGTTGGCTCCTTATTTTATTGTCTTTCAAAGTGCGCCCTGCGCAACGTCGGCGCATCAAGGTCTTGTTCTGGCCCGATGGAGATAACGCCCGTCGGGTTAATGGTCTTATGGCTGCGGTAATAGTGGTGGCGAATGTGGTCAAGGCTCACCGTTTCCGCCACGCCGGGCAACTGATAAATATCCCGCAGAAAGCCATAAAGGTTCGGATAGTCGCTGATGCGCTTTTTGTCGCACTTAAAGTGAGTGACGTACACCGGATCGAAGCGCAGAAGCGTCGTCCACAGGCGAATGTCGGCTTCCGTTAGCTTTTCTCCGGTCAGAAAGCGGCTTTGGCTTAGCCTTTCTTCCAGCGTATCCAGCGAGGTAAACAGCGCAGTAACGGCTTCCGTATAGGCATCCTGCGACGTGGCGAATCCCGCTTTGTAAACGCCATTGTTAACAGTCGGGTAAATCCACGCGTTCAGCTCGTCGATTTGTTCGCGCAGCTCGGTAGGATAGTAGTGGCCTTCCCGCGCACCGACGCCGTCAAACGCGTCGTTGAACATGCGGATGATTTCCGATGATTCATTGTTAACAATGGTGTTTGTTTGCTTATCCCACAGTACTGGTACGGTAACGCGCCCGGTATAGCTGGCGTCGGCCTTCAGGTAGAGCTGGTACAGGTATTCCAAACCAAACAGCGTATCGCCGGTCGCGCCGGCGAAGTCCGTGCCGAACGTCCAGCCGTTTTCCAACATCAGAGGGTGAACGACGCTTACGCCGATGGCTTCCTCCAGTCCCTTTAGCTTGCGCACGACAAGCGTACGGTGAGCCCAAGGGCAGGCGAGGGAAACGTACAGGTGGTAGCGCCCCGGTTCGGCTTTGAACCCTCCTGCGCCGGTCGGGCCCGGTTGGCCGTCGGCAGTGACCCAGTTGCGAAACTGAGAAGGCATACGCTTGAAGCGCCCCTGAGTTGAGGAGGTATCGTACCAAACGTCTTGCCAGATACCGTTAACGAGCTGTCCCATAGTAACCTCCTGCGGTTGTCTCTTGAGTTCATTGCGAACCGCGCCGTAAACGATGGCGCGGTTCGGCGTTAAAAAGGGCTTACCACTTTTTCTTCAGAAAACCGTCGATGCTCCAGGCGCCGGGACCGGTGACCGCCAGCAGAATGTAGCCGCCGGCGATGGTCATGTTTTTCATGAACATCAGTGAGTTAGCTCCCTGAGAGAAGTCTATGTGGAAAATCAGCGCGGTCATCAGCGTGAAGAATGCGGTGAAAAGCGCCGTCGTACGGGTCAGGAAGCCGAACAGAATGGCCAGACCGCCGCCGAGCTCCAGTAGAATAACCAGCGGCAGCATAAAGCCCGGGACACCCATCGACATCATATACTGCTGCGTGCCCGCGTAGGCATCGCCCAGCTTGCCGTAGCCGGCAACGATAAACAGAATCGGCATTAAAATACGGGCGACCAGTAATGCCAGATGGGTTAGGTTTTTCATGATGCTTACGACTCCTGAATAAAAAATTACGTTTTGGTTTTTTCACTTAATCTGTGAATAAGCTCACAGTTGTTTACGGGGTTAATCGTAGTCCAGGATTGGAAGCGTTGTTAGCAAGAAGAATTGCACGATTTATTCAATAAATTTGATAAAGGAAATGATGGCTGTGATTTAGGCTTAGTGGGGAATTGATGGATATTTAGAAAGGGGATTTCGCTATTTTATGAGAATAGCGTCAGATTTACTGTTTTATAAAAATGGCTATGAGGCGCGAAGCATTTGGTTAACGTAGCGTACCCCTCGGCAGGCAAGCAGCGCCCACTGGCCTTTACGCCAGAGCTTGCGCGGATTTCGCAGCGCATAAACGGTAAGCAGGGTGATGCTTGCGCTTACAATAATCGGATGACGGCGGGCCATTTGCCAGCCGCCGTCCAGCGTTTGGGTGCTGTTTAGCCAGTTTTGCCGCTCGTCGGCAAGCAGTTCGCGCTGCTGCTCGATACGCTGCAGCAGCTGCGCTTTTTTTAGATGCCTTTGTAGAGCGCGCTCGTTCATTGGCCTTTTTCCAGACGGCTGCGATCGAGGCTCAGTTGGGCGCGCGTTTCTTTTAAGAACGTAGAGCGGCGCGCTTTAGCGAGCGTCCAAAAGCCAACGCCCAGCGCCAGGCAGAAAAGAATGCCGGTAATGGAGATAAGCGTCACGACCCGATAGGCAGGATCGATAGCCAGACAAACCAGAATAAAGAGCCCCATCAGGCAAAAGCCGGCGAACAGCAGAGTAAGCCCCGCCATAATCAACAGCTGGACCAGATGGGCTTTCTCTTCCTCAAGCTCAACTGCGGCCAATTCCAGACGCGTCTGCGCAATGCCGATAAGCAGAGTAAAAATGCGCTGTACAACGCTCAGGGCGCCGCGACCGGGGCCCTGAGAAGTCGTTGCGTTTGACATGGAAAAGCCTTAGCGACGCGCTAACAGAACGCCGATCACCAGCCCTACGGCAGCGCCGATACCGACTCCGGCCCAGGGCTTTTCGTGAACGTAGTCATCGGCTTTGCCAGCCACCTCTTTTGTCTGAGAGGCAATTTTACCGCCGGTTTCGCTCAGGCGGGCGCGTGCTTCTTTCAGCAGACCTTCTGCTTTCGTATAAAGCTTTTCCACTTCTGCGCTGGACTTATCGGTAGTGGACTGAAGGGTTTCCTCCAGCGTAGTGACCAGACTCTGAAGCTCTTCTTTTAGCGGCTCGGAAGTGCTTTCTGTTTGCTTAGCCATGAGATACCTCCTTTGTTTAAAAGTGAAACGTGCTTTTTAACCATAGTCGATTCTTGTGGGTTGTTAAAGATGAAATTGCGGGTTTATTAACCCAAAAGAGGAGCTTTGCGCTTTTTTACAATAAAAAACAAAACGGCGCCGAGAGGCGCCGCTAAAAATGCTTAAATCTTGAGTTATTTGCTGCTGGCCGCCTGGCCTCTCTTTTTACGCCAAATCACGATAACGGAACCAACAAGGCCAACGACCAACAGCACGATCGGCAGCAGAACGAGGCACTTCATCAGCTGGCTTTCATATTGCGCAAACAGCTTGGAGCTGCCAAGCCCGTAGCCGAGAGCCGTTAAAATGAATACCCACAGGAAGGCGCTCATCCAGTTGAAGAACTGGAAGCGGTTGCCGCTTAGGCCGGAAATGCCGGCAAGCGTTGGCAGAAGGGTACGGACAAACGCCAGAAAGCGGCCGATAAACAGTGCGGCCAGGCCGTGGCGATGAAACAGATTGTGGGCGCGTTGGTGATAATGGGGCGGTATATGAGAAAGCCAGTTCTGCACCACTTTGGTATTGCCGAGCCAGCGCCCCTGAAGGAACCCGATCCAGCTTCCGATGCTTGCGCCCGCGGTCAGGACAACCAGCGCAATAGGATAGTTGATTGCGCCTTTGGCGACTAAAACGCCAACCAGCAGCAGCAGGCTGTCGCCGGGTAAAAACGCCGCGGGCAGTACGCCGTTCTCTAGCAGTAAGATAGTGAACAGAATGGCGTACAGCGTCCAGACCAGAGAAGGATTTGTCAGCATGGCGACATCATGGTGCCAGAGCGCTTGCCAAAGCGTATGTATTACATCCATTTCATATTCCTAAAACATCGGTGTTACCGGGGCGTCTACCTGGGTAAAACGGTTTACTACCAATCGCCGTTCATCAAATCGGGCGAACATTTACGTAAAACAGCGGCGCTTAACTCTTCCAAATCCGTGAACGTTAGCGCATCTGTGGATAATTTTATCGTGATACTTAAGTATTGTTTATCAGTGTAGCCTAGCCTGAGGTCGGTATTGGGGGCTACCCGACGGATTTTCTTCTTCACCAAGCGGCTTAAAGAGGGAAAAACGGTGCCAGCACTGTATCAAAGTTCATTTTGCCGCAACAGATAAAAAACGGCATTCGGCGCGTTTATTAATTATCTTTTAATTTCTTTACAGAGGCGACGGCGCAGGATAACACCGTTGCCAAGCGGCGTTTTTGATAAAGACCAAAAAAACGGTGGGATTCAGCGGCGCTTTTAAGCACCGCCTGTGGATAAGTTTTAGACAGCTTTGTTCAAGCACTGATAGCCGATGTAGACGGCAAGCAGGCACAGCGCGACGTTTGCGACGATGTTGGCTGCGGCCTTAAGCCATTCGCCTTGGGTAAACAGCGCCAGCGTGTCGAAAGAAAAGGTAGAAAACGTCGTTAGCGCGCCGAGAAATCCAACGCCGATAAGCGGTCGCCAGTGGGGGGCAATAAGAGAGCCCTGCGTCAGCGCGGCCATGAGCAAGCCCATAATCAAAGAACCGATGACGTTGACCGTAAGCGTCGCATAGGGGAAAGCGGTACCGAACCACTGGGAAAACCAGTTGGTTATCTGGAAACGGCTGATAGCGCCGACGGCGCCGCCGAAGGCCACGATGGCCAGGGTCAGGGCATAGCTCATGACGAAACTCCCGGTGTTGCTATCTTCGTCGCGTTGAAGTAAGGGATTTATATTACAGTGGAAGGATGCGTTGTATAGCAAAAAATGGAATAAAGATAATGCTCCCAGCGGCCGAAAAAGGCGCCGGGAGCGTCTACAGCGTTATTTCAACGGCTTTACTTCAAAAGCTCTCTTGCCTGAGTCAGCACGTTGTCCACCGTAAAGCCGAACTCGGCAAACAGCTGCTCCGCCGGGGCGGATTCGCCGAACGAGCGCATGCCGACGATGCGGCCATTGAGGCCCACGTACTTGTACCAGAAGTCCGCAATGCCTGCCTCGATAGCTACGCGAGCCGTCACCGCCGACGGCAGCACCGATTCGCGGTACGCGGCGTCCTGAGCGTCAAACGCTTCGGTACACGGCATTGATACCACCTGCACGCGACGGCCTTCCGCCGTTAGCTTCTCGGCCGCATCCACCGCCAGGCTCACTTCTGAACCGGTAGCAATCAGCAGCAGCTCCGGCGCGCCTTCGCAGCCCTTCAACACGTAGCCGCCGCGGGCCGCGTCTTCCAACTGCTTGGCCGTACGCGGCTGCTGCGCCAGGTTCTGACGGGAGAATATCAGCGCGCTCGGGCCGTCCTTACGCTCCAGCGCCGCCTTCCACGCAATGGCCGATTCCACCTGGTCGCACGGGCGCCAGGTGCGCATGTTCGGCGTCAGGCGCAGGCTGGCCATTTGCTCTACCGGCTGGTGGGTCGGGCCGTCTTCGCCCAGGCCAATCGAGTCGTGGGTGTAAACAAACAGGCTGCGGATTTTCATCAGCGCCGCCATGCGCACCGCGTTGCGCGCATATTCCATAAACATCAGGAAGGTCGCGCCGTAGGGGATAAAACCGCCGTGCAGCGCAATGCCGTTCATGATGGCCGACATGCCGAACTCACGCACCCCGTAGTGAATGTAGTTGCCCGCCGCGT
>NZ_KE392227.1:0-147002 GCF_000439085.1 Leminorella grimontii ATCC 33999 = DSM 5078
TCCGTAGAAGGCTTGTCTTCGGTATTTGGGCGCAAATACTATGTGATATTTACAGTTCCATCGGGTATGCGCTAAGCTCTTTTCGTCCCCCATTGGGACCCCCTTTTGATTTCTTGTTTAACTTTTGCAGTTGCCAGACCGCAACATGTTTTAACAAATCAAAAGGGGTTTATATAACTGATTTAAAGCTGAAAGCTTTCCAGAACCCCCAGCCTAGCTGGGGGTTTTCTATATACAAAAAATACCCCGCCTTTCGGGCGGGGTATGGCGTTTACGCATTCGCGATATCGATATTACTCACCGTCAGAGTAAGAACGGCGGCGCGGAGTGCGAGGCGCACTGTCGCGATCCGACGGCTTGCGATCGCGCCCGCCGAAGGAGCGGCGATCGCCGCCTGAAGGACGACGATCGTTAAAACCGCCTTCGCGACCACCTTCACGACGGCCGCTTGGACGACGAGAGTCCCCTGCGGTGGCAGGCCCCATCAGCTGCATATTCAACGGCTTGTTGAGCACGCGCGTTTTGGTGAAGTGCGAAAGCAGCTCGGTCGGCATCCCTCTGGGCAGCTCGATCGTCGAGTGGGTAGCGTACAGCTTGATGTTGCCGATATAGCGGCTGCTGATGTCCCCTTCGTTAGCGATCGCACCGACCAGATGGCGAACTTCAACGCCGTCGTCGCGGCCAACTTCCACGCGGTACATGTCCATTTCGCCAACGTCGCGACGCTCGCGCTTGGGCGCGCTGTCGCGATCGCGTTCGCCACGCTCACGACGACCAAAGCGATCGTTATTGCGATCGTCACGTTCGCGAGGCTCGCGACGCGGACGACGGTCAACAGGCGCTTCCGGCGGCAGAATCAGCGGGCGTTCGCCCTGCGCCATTTTCAGCAGCGCTGCGGCCAGCGTCTCGATATCCTGCTCTTCCGCAGGCTGTAGTTTGGCCAGCAGAGCGCGATACTGATCCAGATCGCTGCTTTCCAGCTGCTGATTGACGCGCGCAGAGAACTTCTCCAGGCGACGCTTGCTCAGAAGCTCGTTGGCCGGCAGATCCACCTCAGGAATGGTAATCTTCATCGTACGCTCGATGTTACGCAGCAGCCGGCGTTCGCGGTTTTCCACAAACAGCAGCGCGCGACCGGCGCGACCGGCACGACCGGTACGGCCAATGCGGTGAACGTAGGATTCAGAATCCATCGGGATATCGTAGTTGACTACCAGGCTAATGCGCTCAACGTCCAAACCGCGAGCGGCGACGTCGGTTGCGATCAGAATATCCAGGCGGCCGTTCTTCAGCCTGTCCAGCGTTTGCTCGCGCAGCGTCTGGTTCATGTCGCCGTTGAGCGCGGCGCTGTTATAGCCGCTGCGCTCCAGCGCTTCGGCCACTTCCAGCGTGGCGTTTTTAGTGCGCACGAAGATGATGGCGGCGTCAAAGTCTTCCGCTTCCAGGAAGCGCACCAGCGCTTCGTTTTTACGCATGCCGTACACCGTCCAGTAGCTCTGGCTGATGTCAGGGCGGGTCACCACGTTAGACTGGATGCGGATCTCCTGCGGATCTTTCATGAAGCGGCGAGTGATGCGGCGAATCGCTTCCGGCATCGTCGCTGAGAACAGCGCGGTCTGATGCTCGGCCGGGATCTGCGCCATGATGGTCTCAACGTCTTCAATAAAGCCCATGCGCAGCATTTCGTCGGCTTCGTCCAGCACCAGCCCTTTCAGTTGGGACAGGTCCAGCGTGCCGCGCTTAAGGTGGTCTAAAAGACGCCCAGGCGTACCAACGACGATCTGCGGCCCCTGACGCAAAGCGCGCAGCTGTACGTCATAGCGCTGGCCGCCGTAAAGCGCAACCACGCGTACGCCGGACAGATGTTTAGCATAGTCGGTGCAGGCTTCCGCCACCTGAACCGCCAGCTCGCGGGTCGGGGCCAGTACAAGCACCTGCGGGCAAGACTGCTTAGGGTCAATGTTGTTTAAAAACGGCAGCGAAAAGGCGGCCGTTTTACCGCTGCCGGTCTGCGCCATGCCAAGCACGTCGCGACCTTCCAGCATGTGAGGAATACAGGCAGCCTGAATGGGGGAAGGTTTCTCAAACCCCAAATCCGCCAGCGCTTTTAATAACGGTTCTGATAAGCCTAAATCGGCAAAAGAGATTTCAATCTCAGACATATAAACAAGCCTCGTTGACAATAGCGGCCAGTCTACATACCTCATTGAAATGATACTCAGTCATTTTCATTTAAAAGTGTGAACCAGCTCAAATTGGATTAAAAAACGAACGGAAACGCCGCCCCGAGCACCATGTGCCGCCAGGCCGCGTTAACGCATTCGCCAGTCTATTTTTTATCCGATTCTGATAGGTCGTCTTGTTCTAACCCTAAAAGGGCTAATTCCAACAGCGCATAGCGGTTCTCAACAAAGTTGTGAACGTTGTTGGCTACCGCCAATTTGAACAACGCAACTGCGTTATTCTCATCCCCCAGACTTAGGTAGTGCTTACCTAAATAGAAGTCAGTTTCACTGAGATGCTCAGCGAGCGAAGTGTTATCCGTCGCTTCTTCCTGCAGGCGAGAGAGTAGCGTTTTTTCGCTAATCTTGCCGAGGTAGAATTCCACTATATTCCAGCCCCACGCTTTTCCGCGCTCAGCGTTGGCGTATCGCTCAGAGAGCGCTTTCATCGCCTTCGATGAGTTCAGTTCCCGCTCGATGAGGTAAAGCCACAGCGTGCGGAAAGGATCGTTGGGGTCGTCATGATAAAACGCCAGCAGATCATCTTGCGCCAACTCGTAACGACCGCCGTAATACAGGGCGATCCCACGGTTTAAACGCGCATAACTGTAAGTTGGATCAAGCTCTAAAACAGAATCAAACGCATCATAGGCGGCGTCGAAATTACCGCCCTGCGTCAGATATATCCCTAAGTAGTTAAACGCCTCTGGAATATCGGGACGAATCAGCAATGCCTGAGAAAAGTCATTGCGCGCCAGAGCCCGAAGGCCCAGGCTGTCAAACAGCACGCCGCGCTCATAAAGCAGCTGCGCGCGCTCGTCGCCCGATAGCACCTGACTCGCAAGGATCTGCTCCATGCGCGCCAGCATCACTTCCTGCTGCAGCGTAGGCTGCAGTGGAATTGCCAAAACGCCATATTTACGCCCTTCAAGGCTGCCGCATCCTGCAAGCAGGAGAGCCGTGGCAACGATGTAGCACCAGCGCAAAAGAGGCTTCATTTCAACTCCCGGAGACAAACATGGGATAGGCATCCTGCCTTCCACTTGCTTTTACACAAGAACACCCTGTCCCAGTCATACAACTCGACGCCCGTTAGCGTTACCGCCAACCGACGCCGCGTCATCATTTTTTGCGGCCCGAAGGCCGCCGCGTTACGACTACTCAGCAGCAGCCGGCGCGTCAGAAGCGGCCATCGCTTCTTTAATGCTCAGGCGAATACGGCCCTGGCGATCGACTTCCATCACCTTGATCTGTACTTCCTGACCCAGCTGCAGATAGTCGGACACTTTCTCTACGCGCTTGTCGGCGATTTGAGAAATGTGAACCAGGCCTTCTTTGCCGCCGACGATGGAAACGAATGCGCCGAAGTCAACGATGCGAGTAACCTTACCGGTATAGATACGGTTAACTTCTACGTCAGCCGTGATCTCTTCGATGCGGCGGATAGCATGCTTCGCCTTGTCGCCGTCGGTCGCCGCGATCTTCACTGTGCCATCGTCTTCGATCTCGATAGTCGTACCGGTTTCTTCCGTCAGCGCGCGGATAACGGCGCCGCCCTTACCGATAACGTCTTTGATCTTCTCAGGATTGATCTTGATAGTGTGGATACGCGGAGCGAACTCGGAAATATCGCCGCGCGGCGCAGAGATAGCCTGCTCCATCACGCTCAGAATGTGCAGACGCGCACCCTTGGCCTGATTCAGCGCGATCTTCATGATTTCGCGAGTGATGCCTTCGATCTTGATATCCATCTGCAGCGCGGAGATACCGTCACGGCTACCGGCAACTTTAAAGTCCATGTCGCCCAGGTGGTCTTCGTCACCCAGAATGTCTGACAGAACGACAAAGTTATCGCCTTCTTTTACCAGACCCATCGCGATACCGGCAACGGCCGCCTTAACGGGAACGCCTGCATCCATCAGCGCCAGAGAGGCGCCGCACACGGAGGCCATGGAAGAAGAACCGTTGGATTCGGTGATTTCAGACACAACGCGTACGGTGTACGGGAACTCTTCCTGACTCGGCATCACGGCCAGAACGCCGCGCTTAGCCAAACGGCCGTGACCAATTTCGCGACGCTTCGGAGAACCCACCATACCGGTTTCCCCTACGGAGTACGGAGGGAAGTTGTAGTGGAACAGGAAGCTGTCGGTGCGTTCGCCGGTCAGTTCGTCGATGTTTTGCGCGTCGCGAGCGGTACCCAGCGTCGCGACGACCAGCGCCTGAGTTTCACCGCGGGTGAACAGCGCAGAACCGTGAGTGCGAGGCAGTACGCCGGTGCGAACGTCCAGGCCGCGGATCATGTCTTTTTCACGACCGTCAATGCGCGGTTCACCGCGAAGCACGCGGCTGCGAACGATGTTTTTCTCAATGCTGCCCAGCATATCGCCGATTTCGTCGCCGTTAAGGGTCGCATCTTCAGCCAACAGCGCCGCAATAACGTCTGCTTTGATAACGTCGATTTGCGCATAGCGCTCTTGCTTGTCGGTAATGCGGTAAGCGTCGCTCAGGCGGCCGTTAGCCAGCGCGTCAACGCGAGCGTACAGCGCCTGGTTGGTTTGCGGCGCCTGCCAGTTCCACTTAGGCTTGCCGGCTTCGGCCACCAGCGCTTTGATATTGTTGATAACGACCTGCTGCTGCTCGTGACCGAACATTACGGCACCCAGCATTTGTTCTTCGCTCAGAAGCGCGGCTTCTGATTCAACCATCAGCACTGCGCTTTCGGTACCGGCAACAACCAGATCCAGCTGGCTTTCTTTCAGCTCGTCCATCGTCGGGTTCAGCACGTAGCTGCCGTTGATGTAGCCAACGCGAGCGGCGCCGATCGGGCCGTTGAACGGAACGCCGGACAGGCTCAGCGCGGCAGAGGCGCCAATCATGGCGACGATGTCAGGGCTAACCTGAGGGTTAACGGATACAACCGTCGCAATAACCTGAACTTCATTCAGGAAGCCGTCGGCGAACAGAGGACGGATTGGGCGGTCGATAAGGCGGGCAATCAGCGTTTCGCCTTCGCTTGGACGACCTTCACGACGGAAGAAGCCGCCAGGGATGCGGCCAGCCGCGTAAGTACGCTCCTGATAGTTAACGGTCAGAGGGAAGAAGTCCTGACCTTCTTTCATTTTTTTCGCCGCTACGACGGTAACAAACACCGCCGTACCTTCGATATTAACCATAACTGCGGCAGTAGCCTGACGGGCCATCATGCCGGTTTCTAACGTAACGGTATGTTGACCGTACTGAAATTGACGAACAATCGGATTTAACAAACTGTGTTCCTTTTTTAATCTGAAGCTCGGAGTTCATTACCTGCGAGCGACTATTAACAACATCTTCCGAGTGCATCCTCACGACTAATGAAAGCGCTATCGCGCCTTTAAAGTACAGTTCTTGAGATAAGGTGGAAGAAACTGACTTAAACAACGCTTTCATTAGCCGCGCAACGCTGCACCGGAAAAACCCAAAATCGAACTATTATGATACTGCTTATTACTATCTAATCATAGAAGAAAGGGGCCAAATCGGCCCCTTTCCCCTGAAACTCGTCGGACTTAGCGACGCAGGCCTAGGCTTGCGATCAGTTGAGCGTAACGAGCGTTGTCTTTACGCTTCAGGTAGTCCAGCAGCTTACGACGCTGAGATACCATACGCAGCAGACCACGACGGCTGTGGTGATCTTTCTTGTGCTCGGCAAAGTGACCCTGCAGGTGGTTAATTTGTGCGGTCAGCAGGGCAACCTGAACTTCCGGTGAACCACTGTCGTTCGCGCCACGACCATACTCTGCAACGATTTTAGCTTTTGCTTCAACGCTTAGAGACATTCTAAACTCCACTTCTATTTTGACTATAAAAAACAGGCGCCGATCTCTAATTCAGCCACCCAATACATAAGCCGACGTATTCTACTCCTCTCCCTTTAAAATCGCAAGTAACAAGCTATTGATGTAAGGAATAAACAGCTAAACAGTTAAAAAATTGCTAAAGGAAGAAGAGTGCTGCGCTAAGCCGTTTTTTCTTAACTTATTAACTATAGACAATATATAAAAACGCGGCGTAAAAGTGGGGAAAAATATCCGTAAACTACTTTCCATTATAAAGAGAAGTCAGTATCATCAACCCTTCGAAGCCCTATGGCAGAAGGATGCCATCTTAATTCAGGCTTCTACCATTGGATAAAATTCAAATAAATAAAGGACGCGGATGAACCACCTTGGTTCCTCCTAATATCTCCCCTAAGGAAAGAGAAACATACCATGACCGATCAACAAGAGCCCCGTAACCCCTATACTCCCCCTGAAGCAAGCGTTAGCGACGTTTCGGTCGTTCTGGACGAAGGCAATGAATCCTTTGTTCCTGGCGGTCAGGCCGTACCCGCTGGCGTTGGCGTAAACTGGATTAGCGACGCTTGGAATCTGATTAAGCCTAAGTTAGGCATGTGGATCCTAATGGGCATCATTCTGCTTGGCATCCTGATGGTTATTCAGTTCATTCCGCTGGTTAGCCTGCTGTCTTCCGTTATCATGCCTATTTTCGTTGGCGGCATTATCACCCTGTGTGAAAAGCAGCGTACAACGGGTGAATTTGACCTCGGCCTGATGTTCTCCGGCTTCCAGAACAACCTTGGTAGCCTGATCGGCGTCGGCGCCGTGATGTTCGGCATCACCATTCTTGCCGTTATCGTTATGTTTATCGTCGGCGGCAGCGCGATGCTGGGCCTGGCGATGGCTGGCAACGGCGGAGATCCGTCAATGGCGCTGGCTGGCGCGAGCGGCGGTATGATGTTCCTTTCTTTCATACTGATGTTCGCTATTATCATGTTCGGCTATGCGCTGACCTGGTTTGCTCCTGCGCTTATCGTTGTTCACAAGCTGCCTTTGGGCCAGGCTCTCTCCATGAGCCTTTCCGCCGTGAAGAAAAACCTGCTGCCTGGCTTGGTGTATTTCATCGTCATCAGCATCATCATGATTGTCGCCTCAATTCCGTTCTTCCTGGGGTTGCTGGTCGCCATGCCGCTGATGCTGGCCACTTACCACTCCAGCTATCGCAGTCTGTTTATCGTTAAAAGCTAATTATTCAGGAACAAAGCCGGGCCTAGCCCGGCTTTTTTAAAGCAATAGTTATGCTTGATACCGTACGTGACGTTACCACGCCTGAGCTGATTGAAATTCAGCTCCATCCTGCGGGCTTTTTGTCCCGCGGCTTCGCCTTTTTTATCGACACGCTTATTCGCTGGGCCATTATCGCCATTTTGTCTATTCCTGCCCTGTTCATGGGTAAAATGGGGATCGGCATCGGCCTTATCGTTTTATTCCTTATTGAATGGTTCTATCCGGTATTCTTTGAGGTGCTGTTTAACGGCAGAACGCCGGGCAAGCGCCTGGCCGGACTCAAGGTTTTACACGACAACGGTACGCCGGTAGGACTCAGCGCGTCGATTATTCGCAACTTTCTGCGCTTCGCCGACTTTCTGCCGCTGTGTTACCTGTTTGGCCTGCTGTCAATGCTTATCAATAAGGAGTTCCGCCGTCTGGGAGACATCGTAGCCGGAACTATTGTTGTCTACAGCGTGCCGCCGACCTCCTATTTCAACGTTCCTCAGGCGCCGCCGCTTCAGCCGGACCTTCCGCTATCCAGAGAAACGCAAAAGGCCGTGGTCTCTTTTGCCGGACGCTCCTCAAGCCTGACCGGGCCGCGTCAGGAGGAGCTCGCATCGCTTCTACCCACGCTTTCCAAGCCGGAGGGCAGTGAGGTTCAGGGAGCAGCCAGGCTGATTGGCATCGCCAACTTTCTAATAGGCCGGAAACCATGAAGCAGACAAGTTTTGAAGCTATTCATGAAGCCGAGTGGGCAGAATTCGAAGGCTGGCTGGCCCGTAAACTGGCAAATGCATCCAGCGCCAACCGCACGGCAACATCGGCGTTTCCCGACTATGACATGCCGTCCCGCTACCGCAATATCTGCCAGCACTTGGCGATTGCCCGCGATCGCGGCTATAGCCTGCTTCTTATCGACCGGCTTCACGCTATGGTGCAGCAGGGGCACGACGTGCTTTATCGCGCCAACAGCGGCATCAGCCAGAGAATGTATGACTATGCCGTCGGCGGATTCGCCGCAGACCTGCGCGCTAACCTGCGCTGGGTAATGCTGTCATTTATGCTGATTGCGCTGCCCTGGATAGCCATGATGGTGATAATCCGAATTTGGCCGGATTTCGTCTTCGTCGTCATGCCTCAGGACACCGTATACTCGCTGGACGCCATGTACAGCGATGAAGACGCGTTTGACTATGGTTCCAGCATCTTCCGAGAAGCGGGCTCCAACTGGATGATGTTCGGCTTTTATATTTACAACAACATCAGCATCGCCTTTCGCGCCTTCGCCGGAGGCGTTTTGGCCGGCATCGGTACGGTGTACACGCTTATATTTAACGGCATTCACATGGGCGCAGCGGAAGCGCGGTTGATTAATATCGGCGCAGGCCGCAACTTCTACTCTTTCGTCAGCGGGCATTCGGCCTTTGAAATAGGCGGCATCATTATTGCCGGCGCCACTGGCCTAAAGCTCGGCTGGAGCCTGATTGCCCCCGGCAGACTAACGCGCCTGGACGCGCTGCGGATAGCCGGGCGCTCGGTGCTTGGGCTTATCTGCGGCAGCGGCGTCATGCTGCTTATCGCCGCCATGATTGAGGCCTTTTGGTCGCCGCACAACTTCCCCTTCGCCTTAAAGATTGGCGTCGGCATTTTCAACCTGCTGCTGATCCTGGCCTACTTTACCTTTACGGGGCGACGTCATGCAGCTTGAAAAACTCGCTATTTCGCTTCGCCCCCGCCACCCGAACGAGGCGATAGACCTGGGCATCCGCATGGCGATGCACTGGTTCAAACCGCTGTACGGCGCCTGGTTTTGCCTGGCCCTGCCGACGGCGCTCCTGCTATTCGTTCTGGGCCGCTGGCTGGACATGAGCTATTGGGCCATCAGCTTTATGATTTGGTGGATAAAGCCCGCGTGGGACAGAATGGCGGTTTTCGTCATGGCTCGCGTCGTCTTTGGCGAAGCGCCTACGCTCTATCAGTGCGTAAAGGCGATCCCCACCCTGCTGTTTAAAACCAAGCTTATTCGCGCCTTAACCTGGGCTCGCTTCACGCCCTATCGCTCTTTGACGCTGCCGATAGACGTTCTGGAGGGCGTTAAAGGGCCGGTAGCCCGCGCGCGCAGGCGAGCCGTCTCAAGCTATATCGGCTTTAACGCCATGGTGCTGACGTTCGCCGGGGTGATAATAGAGACGCTGTTCCCGATTTGCGTTATGGCCCTGTTGGTCATGCTCTCTGTGGACGGCAGCACGCTCGCTCCGGACGTTTCGCTTAATATCTGGGATTATCTGACAAACGATTTTTCTCTCATGGACCTGTGCATCTATTCTCTGGGCATGCTGCTGTGGGAACCTGTCTACGTCACTGCCGGGTTCGCGCTTTATTTAAAGCGCAGAAGCGACATCGAGGCCTGGGATCTGGAGCTGCGCTTTCGCAATATTGAGAAAAAGCACCGCGCAACGCCTACCGCGCTGTTTGGCCTGATATTGGCCGTGGCTTCCGTCGGGCTGTTTGGCTATGCCGACGGCGCCGTCGCGGCAACGACAGCGGACGCTTCGCGCCAACAGGCCATCGAGAAAGCGCCGCAAACGCTGCAGGACATACTCAAACAGCCGGAATACGGCGGCAAAACCACCAAGAGAACGCCCAAGCTGCCTGAGTTTAGCGCTAAAGAAAAAAAGAAGGAAAAGCCGAAAGAGAAGCCCCGTAAGGACTACTCGTCGTCGACCTCCTCCGGCTTTGCCGGCGTTAGTCAGGGCGCACTGTGGATCCTGCTTGCCCTGACGGTAGCCGCGCTGCTTTACGTCATCATCGTGCGCCTGCCGGTGATAAGAGGGCGGTCCAAGGTAGACTACCAGCCGCCGATTCAAATCGCCGGCCTCGACATTCAGCCTGAATCATTACCGAAAAACATCGCTGAAGTGGCGCTGAAGATGATCCGTGAAGGCGATCTTCGCGCGGCGCTCAGCCTGCTGTTTAGAGGCTCGCTGTCGGTACTGGCGCACCGGGACCGCATCGTCTTTCGCTCATCGGATACCGAGCAGGACTGCATTCGGCGCGTCAAGCGCAGCGAACACCCCAGCAGCGAATTCTTTGTCCGACTGACTCGCCTGTGGCTGGCCCAGGCCTACGCCCACAGAGCGCCGGACGTCATGGAATTGGAACGGCTGTGCCTTGAGTGGCCAACGCACTACGATCACCAGTCTCAGTGGGAGGCCAGCTAACCTATGTCCGCTGAAAAAAATCCTGTTGGAAAAAGTAAAGTCGGTGCGTCCCTTGGCGTTATTCTCGCCATCGTGCTGGGATTTCTGGTGACTATCTCCGTACTCCTGTACCAAAAGCTTGAGTGGGTAGAGCAGGAGGTTGACCTTCCTCCCAGCCTCAAGGTGTTGACCAACCGCTACTACACGGCGGAGCAGCTTCTGGTGAAGTCCGACTATAAGGTCCGCCACGCTAACGACGGCTTCGTGTTGGACAAGCTGCCGCCGCAGGCGACGCTGGTGCTGTTCAATACGTCGGTGCTTAAAGACAAAGGCCAGAGAAGCAAGCTTGTCTCTTGGGTAGAAAAAGGCGGCCATCTGGTGCTGTCCCCCCGCGTGGATGAAAACAGCACCGAGCTGTTTGACCTGATATACGTTTACGTCAAGGGCGCCTACTGTGAGGATGACGACAAGTCGTGTCAGCGCAAGCTAAAGGCCAAGCGAGAAGCGCTGGAAGAGAGCGATGCCTCTTCGGATGGCGCATTGGATACGCCGAAAGAAACCAAGCCCGCATCAACCGCCGGCATGACTATCCAATTTGAGGGCGACAGCCTGAACGCCGATCTGGCGAGCACCCAGCGTTTCTACGTAGACAGGGACTCAGAGGAAAGCGTCGTCGAAGCCGACAACAGCGACTGGGAAGTCATCAGTCGGTTTAAGGTTAAAAAGGGCAAGGTAACGATAGTGCCGCTGGAGCTTTTCTCCAACTCCGCCATCAAGCGCTACGACCACGGCAAGCTCTGGCTGCATGTGACGACGCTGCCCGGCAGAGACGACACCGTTTATCTGGTGCGCTATATCTCATTTCCCAACCTGATTCACTGGCTGTCGGACAAAGCGCCGTACACGCTGCTGGCGCTGATACTGTGTATTTTGCTTATCCTTTGGCGACACGTTCCTCGCTTCGGCGCGCTGATTCCAACGCCGCCGCCGGTACGCCCGAGCCTGACGGAGCACCTGAAGGCGGTCGCCGCCTTCCTGCTCAGAAACCGTAACTATAACCGGCTGCTAGGCAACCTTCGGGAAGAAACGCTGCAGCTGTTGCAGCCGCTCAAGATCCACTATCCCGGCAGCCGCAGCGATGCCGAACTGCTTGCGCAGCTCACGCAGTACGACATTGACCTTATCACTCAGGCTTTTGAAACCAACGTTCAACAGCTCAATGAATTTACCCAGCATGCTCAAACGCTTTGCGGGCTTATCGATCGTTTAAACGCACTGCAGCGCAGCGCGAGTAGGAGATTTAACTATGGAATATAGCTCTACCGACAGTTTCTTTAGCGACGCAACGCTTCCTGTAGCTTCCACGCCCGCTGTTCCAACCACGCCGCAGGAAGCGGGCGAAGTCGTACAGCAAATTAAAAGCCAGATCCACCGCGTGTTTGTCGGTCAGGAGCAGGTAGTAGAGCAGATACTCTGCGCACTGCTGGCCGGCGGTCACGTTCTGCTGGAAGGCGTACCCGGACTGGGAAAGACGCTGTTGGCCAAGGCGCTGGCTCAGGCGTGCGGCTGTCAGTCATCGCGCATTCAGTTTACGCCGGACCTGATGCCGGCGGACGTCACCGGCCACATGTTCTACGACACCAAGGCAACGGAGTTCATCATTCGCCGGGGCCCGGTATTCGCAAACCTGGTACTGGCGGACGAAATCAACCGCGCACCGGCAAAAACTCAGGCAGCCCTGCTGGAAGTGATGCAGGAAGGCCAGGTTACCATTGAGGGCGAAACGCTGATGCTTGAGCCGCCTTTCCTGGTTATCGCCACCCAAAACCCGATTGAACAGGACGGCACCTATGCCCTGCCGGAAGCGCAGCTGGACCGTTTCCTCCTGCACGCAGTTATTGACTACCCGACCGAAGCCGAAGAGCGCGATCTGATCGCCGCCATCACCTTTGAGCGCGTCGGCGATCGTCTGGACGTAGAAAATGTCGCCACGGTCGCCAGCCAAGAAGCGATCGTCGCGCTACAGAAAATCACCGCCTCCGTGCGGGTTGACGACAGCGTGCTGGACTACGCGCTGCGCATCGTGCGGGCAACCCGCAACTGGCCGGGCATCGCTACAGGCGCAGGGCCGCGCGGCGGCATCGCGCTTATCCGCATCGCCCGTGCCAGCGCTATCCTTGACGGCCGCGACTTCGTTACGCCGGACGACGTGAAGCAGCGCGCCCTGGCGACGCTCCGCCACCGCATCGCGCTTTCACCGGACGCCGAGATCGAAGGCCTGACGGAAGAGCATATTATTAATCGCCTGCTGGAACAGGTAGAGGCGCCGCGCAGATGATTCTGCCATCCAACCGGCTGCTGACTATCGGCGGGGTCTGGTTTGTTGCCTCCATCCCCGCCGCGATAGCCCCCGCCTTGCTTCCGCTCTGGCTGGCGCTGGGCGTCGCGCTGCTGTTGGTCGTGACGCTGGACGCCGCGCGTCTGGTGCGCCAGCCGCTTCCGGAAATACGGCGAGAAGTCGCGGGCAGCCTGCCACAGGCGGTATGGAGCGACGTAAAGTTATACCTGACGACGAGCGTGCCCGCCGGGCAACGTATCCAAATCAAAGACAGCCCGCCGGAAAAATGCGAATACAACGACGGCACTGTCGATACGCGGTTAATTCCCGGCCAGCAGGCGGAAATCGCCTATAGGATCCGTCCCCTGATGCGAGGTGACCTGTCGTTCGAACAGGCGCACCTGCGCCTTGAGTCGCCCTGGCGCCTCTGGCAGCGACAGGCGTGGATTGGCGAGCGGCAAAAGGTCAGCGTTTACCCCAACTTTGCTCCCATTACCCAGATGGCGCTTCAAACGACCATGACGCAGGTCGGTATGGGATTCCACAAGTTTCGCAAACGCGGTCAGGGCATGGAGTTCGAACAGCTGAGGGAGTATCGCAGCGGCGATTCCCTTCGCCAGATCGACTGGAAGGCCACGACCCGCATGCGCAAAATGATCTCCCGCGAGTATCAAGACGAGCGCAACCAGCGGATTTTCATCATGCTGGACTGCGGCCGCCGCATGGGTGCCGGCGAAGGGGAACTCACCCACTTCGATCACACGCTGGACGCGGTCCTGCTGCTTTCCTACGTCGGGCTGCGCTACGGCGATTCCGTCGGGCTGATGAGCTTTGGCGGACCGGAGAGGCACCTGCCGCCCGTTCGTTCGGTTAACGCCATTAACCGCGTGCTGCACGAAATTTACGATCTGCAGCCCACGCTTTCCAGCAGCGATTTTGAAACTGCGGCGCAGTCGTTGGTCAGCCGCGAACGCAAGCGCTCTCTGGTAGTGCTGTTCACCAATCTGCGCGACGAAGATGAGCAAAGCCTGTTAGGCGCGGTCAGGCTGCTCGGCAAACGCCATTTGGTGTTAGTCGCTAGCCTGCGCGAAGCAGAGTTGGACGAAGCGGCCGGGTTGCCGATAAACAGCGCACAGGACGCGGCTTTGCGCGCTACCGCCGCGAGCTATCAGGCCAGACGCAAAGCGGTGCTGGCGCGCCTGCGCAACGCGGGCGTTCTCTGTCTGGACGTTCAGCCGAAGGAGCTGGCGGTAGAAAGCGTTAACCGCTATTTGGCGATTAAGGCAGCGGGCAGGCTGTAAATGAATCAGCCGTGAGGCGGCCGACATAATTAAAAAGGGGAACGAATCACGTTCCCCTTTTTACATTCCGGCCAGACGCAAGCGGCATCAGTCGTTCATCGCCGGATCGACCACCAGACGGCGCGGCGCGACCATGCCGTCGTCGTTAATCTGCCCTACGCCGATAAACTCTCTTTCTTCACCGACCGTCAGGCGGACCATGCCGCTTTTCGGCGCTTCGGCGACGCGGACGGCCTGGCCCTGTTTAACATAGCCGCCAACGCTCGGCAGCAGGTTAACCTCAGGGAAATCCTCGACCGCAGTGTCCATCGGCAGCAGCAGTGGGTCCAGCAGCTCGGCCAGCGGACGTTCCTCCGTCTGAGCCTGCGCAACCAGCGCTTCAAGCTGCGCCAGCGTCACCATTCTGTCGGCAGGATAGCGGGCCACGTTCAGCCTGCGCAGATAAATCACGTGGGCGCCGCAGCCAAGCATTTCGCCAAGATCGTCAACGATCGTGCGAATGTAGGTGCCCTTGGAGCAGTGCACTTCAAGCTCCAGTTCGTTATCCTGCCAGCGGATGAGCGTCAGCTCATAGACGGTAATATTTCGAGCCTCGCGCTCAATCTCGATGCCCTGACGCGCGTACTCGTACAGCGGCCTACCCTGATGCTTCAGCGCGGAATACATCGAAGGCACCTGTTTTATCTCGCCGCGAAACCCTTCAAGCGCTTCATCCAACCGGGAGGCGTTAAAGGCAATCGGACGTTCTTCGACCACTTCACCGTCGGAATCGGAGGTGTTGGTTCTCTGCCCCAGACGGGCAATCACGCGATAGCGCTTGTCCGCATCCAGCAGGAACTGGGAAAACTTGGTCGCTTCTCCTAGGCAAATCGGCAGCATGCCGGTCGCCAGAGGATCCAGCGCGCCGGTATGCCCCGCCTTATTGGCCTGATAAAGGCGCTTTACCTTTTGAAGAATGTCGTTCGAGCTGGCGCCCGTAGGCTTATCCAGCAGCAGCACGCCGTGAACGTCGCGACCGCGACGGCGAGGACGGCCCATTACGCCTCGCCCTCGTCGCCATCGGCGGCGGCGCGGCGCTCTTTATCATTCTTCACGACGTTGCTGACCAGGTTAGACATCCTCATGCCTTCAACCAGCGAGTTGTCGTAGGCAAAGGTCAGTTCAGGAATAACGCGCAGGCGCATTGCTTTGCCCAGCAAAGAGCGGATAAAGCCGCTGGCGTCAGTCAACCCTTCAAGGCCCGCTTTGATCGACGCTTCGTCGTTATCGTTCAGAAACGTGACGAACACTTTGGCATAGGCTAAATCGCGGGAAACCTCTACGCCGGAAACTGTCGCCATGCCGATGCGCGGATCTTTCACTTCTCGCTGAAGAATGATTGCGATCTCTTTTTGCATCTCTTGCGCAACGCGCTGAGTACGGCTGAATTCTCTCGCCATAATAATTCCTCCAAAAATAAGGGGGCATAACCGCCCCCTAATAATGCAATGTCGGCTCGGCTATGGAAGCCGGGCGCTAGCCTTCGAGCGTTAAGCGATAGTACGCTGAACTTCGATGACTTCAAACACTTCGATGATGTCGCCCACGCGGACGTCATTGTAGTTCTTCACGCCGATACCACATTCCATACCGTTGCGGACTTCGTTAGCGTCATCTTTAAAGCGGCGCAGGGATTCCAGCTCGCCCTCATAGATAACAACGTTGTCGCGCAGTACGCGAATCGGGTTGTGACGCTTCACTACGCCTTCCGTAACCATACAGCCGGCAATAGCGCCAAACTTCGGAGAACGGAATACGTCGCGCACTTCGGCCAGGCCGATAATCTGCTGCTTGTATTCAGGTGACAGCATGCCGCTCATCGCCTGCTTCACTTCATCAATCAAGTCATAGATGACGGAGTAGTAGCGCAGATCCAGGTTTTCGGCCTCGATAACCTTACGCGCAGACGCGTCGGCACGGACGTTAAAGCCCAGAATGATAGCGTTGGACGCCGCGGCCAGCGTAGCGTCGGTTTCAGTGATGCCGCCCACGCCGGAGCCGACAATTTTCACCTTCACTTCATCGGTAGACAGTCGCAGCAGAGATTCAGTGATCGCTTCCGCAGAGCCCTGTACGTCTGCCTTCAGTACGATATTCAGTTCGGCGACGTCGCCTTCTTCCATGTTGGCAAACATGTTCTCCAGCTTGGACTTCTGCTGGCGAGCCAGTTTGACTTCACGGAATTTGCCCTGGCGATACAGCGCCACTTCACGCGCCTTCTTCTCGTCGCGTACGACGGTTGCTTCGTCGCCTGCGGCCGGTACGGCCGACAGCCCGAGAATCTCAACCGGAATAGACGGACCGGCTTCGGTAATTTCTCGACCCAGTTCGTCGCGCATCGCGCGCACTCGACCGTATTCGAACCCGCACAGAACGATATCGCCCTTGTGCAGAGTACCTTCCTGAACCAGTACGGTAGCAACAGGACCGCGCCCCTTATCGAGGAACGACTCAATCACTACGCCGCTGGCCATGCCGTCGCGAACGGCCTTCAGTTCAAGCACTTCAGCCTGCAGCAGAATAGCGTTCAGCAGGTCGTCGATACCCGTTCCGGCTTTGGCCGATACGGGAATAAACTGAGTTTCGCCGCCCCACTCTTCCGGCAGAACGTCGCGCTGAGCCAGCTCGTTTTTAACTCTGTCGAGATCCGCTTCCGGCTTATCGATTTTGTTAACGGCTACGACTAACGGCACCTTGGCCGCCTTGGCGTGCTGGATAGCTTCGATGGTCTGAGGCATCACGCCGTCGTCGGCTGCGACAACCAGAACCACGATATCCGTCGCCTGAGCGCCGCGAGCACGCATAGAGGTAAACGCGGCGTGGCCCGGGGTATCCAGGAAGGTGATCATACCGTTGTCGGTTTCAACGTGGTATGCGCCGATGTGCTGGGTAATACCGCCCGCTTCGCCAGAGGCCACCTTCGTTGAACGAATGTAGTCCAGCAGCGAGGTTTTACCGTGGTCAACGTGACCCATGATGGTAACAACCGGTGCGCGAGGCTCCAGCGCCGCATCGGTATCGCGATCGCTCATCAGCGCTTCTTCCAGCTCGTTTTCACGACGCAGAATCACCTTGTGGCCCATCTCTTCGGCCACCAGCTGCGCGGTTTCCTGATCGATAACCTGGTTGATCGTCGCCATAGCGCCAAGCTTCATCATGGTTTTAATAACCTGAGAGCCCTTGACTGCCATCTTGTTGGCAAGTTCGGCTACCGTAATGGTTTCACCGATGATGACGTCGCGGTTAACGACCTGAGCCGGCTTGTTAAAGCTGTGCTGCAGCGAACTTGGCTTACGCTTGCCCTTACCGCCGCGAGTCGCCGCGCGGGCTTCTTCACGATCGGCCTTGGATTCGGAAAGCTTGTTGCCCTTCTTGGCGCGACCGGACTTGCCGCCGCGTGAACGACGTTCGCCTTCGACCTTACGGTCATTTTCATCTTCCGCTTCGCGCGCGTGGTGAGAGGTCGTCACGTGATAGTCGGTGGTATCCTCTTCCTGTGCGGGAGCTGCCCAGTTGGCCTCATTCTCTGCGGCCATGCGACGAGCCTCTTCCGCTACGCGATGAGCGTCCGCTTCGACCTTACGGCGAGTTTCCTCTTCTACCTTGCGCTTAAGCTCGGCAGCTTCCGCTTCGCGACGAGCCTTTTCGCTCTGTTCAGCTGAAACCTTTTCCGTCTTCGCCGGAGCCGGTTTAGCGTTCGCTACCGCTTTAGCCTTGTCTTCCTCGGATTTTTTCTCTGCCGCTTCGCGCTTGGCTTTTTCTTCCGCTTCGCGCTTAGCCTTCTCTTCGGCTTCACGCTTGGCTTTTTCTTCCGCCTCGCGACGAGCCTGTTCTTCAGCTTCGCGCTTGGCCTGTTCTTCCGCTTCGCGGGCTTCCTGCGAATCACGGTTTACGTAGGTGTGCTTCTTACGCACCTCAATCTGAACGGACTTATTCTTTCCGCCGGTGCTTGGGATGCTCAGCGTGCTGCGCGTTTTGCGCTGCAGCGTCAGCTTGGCCGGCGCGCTACCCTTGTTAAGGTGCGCCAACAGCGTTTCTTTTTCCTGCTGCGTCACAGAGTCTGCGGCAGATTTCTTGATGCCCGCATCAGCAAACTGCTGTAACAGGCGATCTACCGGAGTTTGGATCTCCGCGGCCAGCGATTTTACGGTTACTTCTTCTGACATGCTGTTCCTTCCTGCTACAGTAATTACTCTTCATTGCCAAACCAGCAAATATTGCGCGCGGCCATAATCAGCTCGCCGGCTTTCTCGCTGGTCAGGCCTTCAATATCGGTAAGATCGTCAACGCCCTGCTCGGCAAGCTCTTCAAGATTGCATACGCCCTTGGCGGCAAGCTTGTAGGCAAGTGCGCGATCGAGGCCGGGTAGGCTCAGCAGATCCTCTTCCGGCTTTTTACCACCCAGGCTCTCTTCCTGTGCCAGCGCCAGCGTCGTTAACGCATTCTTGGCGCGTGAACGCAGCGCTTCGACGGTGTCTTCGTCCAGACCGTCGATTTCCATCAGTTCCTTCGCGGGAACGTAAGCCAGCTCTTCCAGCGTTGAGAAGCCTTCCTGCACCAGCACGGCAGCAAAGTCTTCATCAATGTCCAGATATTTGGTAAACGCGTCGATCGCAGCAAAAGCTTCAGCCTGATGCTTGGCCTGCAGATCTTCGGTTGTCATCACGTTCAGCTCCCAGCCGGTCAGCTGAGCGGCCAGGCGAACGTTTTGACCGTTGCGGCCGATGGCCTGCGCCAGGTTGCTGGCTTCGACGGCGATGTCCATCGTGTGCTTGTCTTCGTCAACGACGATGGAGGCAACGTCGGCGGGCGCCATGGCGTTAATCACGAACTGCGCCGGGTTGTCGTCCCAAAGCACGATGTCGATACGCTCGCCGCCCAGCTCGCCGGATACGGCCTGAACGCGCGCGCCGCGCATGCCGACGCAGGCGCCGACCGGGTCGATACGCTTATCGTTGGTCTTCACGGCAATCTTGGCGCGTGAGCCCGGATCGCGAGCGGCAGCCTTGATTTCGATAACTTCTTCGCCGATTTCCGGTACTTCGATACGGAACAGCTCTACCAGCATTTCCGGGCGGGAACGGCTGATAAACAGCTGAGCGCCGCGCGCTTCAGGGCGTACGATATACAGCACGCCGCGCAGGCGGTCGCCAGGGCGGAAGTTTTCACGCGGCAGCATGTCTTCACGGTTAATCACCGCTTCAGCGTTGCTGCCCAGATCGAGAATGATGCTATCGCGGTTGACCTTCTTCACCACGCCGGTGACGATATCGCCTTCGTATTCACGAAACTGCTCCACCACCATGGCGCGCTCGGCTTCACGCACTTTCTGCACGATAACCTGCTTGGCCGTTTGGGTCGTAATGCGGTCGAAGGTGACAGATTCAATCTGGTCTTCAACGTAGTCGCCGAGCTGCATTGCCGGATCTTCGAACTGGGCCGCTTCCAGCGTGATTTCACGCGTAGGTTGAGTGACTTCCTCAACGACCAACCAGCGGCGGAACGTATCGAAATCGCCGGAACGGTGATCGATGCTGACGCGCACGTCGATATCCTGCTCATACTTTTTCTTGGTTGCCGTTGCCAACGCCGTTTCCAGCGCCTCGAAAATCTTCTCACGAGGAAGCGACTTTTCGTTAGAAACCGCCTCGACAACAGCCAGAATCTCTTTATTCATCTAGTTGCCTCATATGAGCTTAAAAGTGGGGAACAATGTTCGCTTTCTGAATATTGCTCAGAGCAAACATCTCATCTTTACCTTCGACGTTCAGAGTGATGGTTTCACCCTCAACGCCTTTAATCGTACCGACCCATCTGCGGCGATTTTGTACGCCCATGCGCAGGGTCAGGCTGACTTCTTCACCGATAAAGCGCTCGTAGTGCGCGGCGGTGAACAGCGGTCTGTCCAAACCGGGGGACGAAACCTCCAGGTTATAGGCCGTCGTGATGGGATCTTCCACGTCCAGCACTGCGCTAACCTGATGGCTGACGTCCGCACAGTCGTCAACGGAAATACCGTTTTCGCTGTCAATATAAATGCGCAGCGTCGACATGCGGCCGCGAATAAATTCAATACCGACCAGCTCAAAGCCCAGTGCTTCAACCGGTGCGCTAATCAGTTCCGTTAACTTTTGCTCTAGCGTGGCCAATCCCACCCCCAAGACATAAAAAAAGGGCCTTATAGCCCAGTGATTTTGCCGTCAAATAACAAAAAACCCCGCTTTACAAGTCGGGGCTTTTTGCAACTGGACCCTGTAAATGACTCAACGCCGTCGCGCTAAATCAGTCTAGTCTCTTTTCAAATAAAAGCAGCGATACGCCAAGAAGTTTATTATTTAAAAAGAGACCAAGGAAAACTGGTTGCGGGGGCCGGATTTGAACCGACGACCTTCGGGTTATGAGCCCGACGAGCTACCGGGCTGCTCCACCCCGCGTCCGAACGATGCGTATAATACGCGACTCGCCTATAAAACGCAAATGTTGATAAAGTCGACTCCCTTTGAAAACGCCCTGAAGAAATATTTGGCATAAAAGAGCGGATAATATTCGTACTGCGACCGGAATGCGTTATACAAGGCCGCGTTCGGCCCGGTTTTCAGCACCGAAGCGTAATGATAGTATGACTTCACCCATCTTTTATTTTTGGCGCCCTCAATGTCCTTTACGCTTCGCCAACTCGAATTTTTCGTTACGCTTGCCGATACGGGGCAAATATCAAAAGCCGCGCTGCGCTGCAACGTGTCGCAGTCGTCAATGACCGTATCTCTCAAAAATCTGGAAGAACAGTGTGAAAGGCAGCTATTTACTCGGCACGCGAAAGGCATTCGATTAACGAGCGAGGGGGAGCGGCTTTTACGCCACGCTCGGCAAATTCTAAATTCGGCCCAGCTGGCCGTAGCGGACGTTCGTATGCCTTCAAACGAGCTGCAAGGCCCGCTTCGCTTGGGCGTTACGGAGACGCTGTCGGCCTACATGCTGCCGACGCTGCTCAGCGACATCGCTGCACGCTTTCCCTCTTTGGAACTTGAGCTGCTGGAGCTACCCTCTACGCCGCTGTTTCAGGCGGTAGAAAACGGCGATGTCGACTTCGCCATTATGCTGATATCCAACATTACGCTGCCCAAGCGCTGCGAAACGGAGATCTTCTTTCGCTCAACCCGCCGCCTGTGGACCTGCGCGGGCCATCCGCTACAGAACGCGCCGACCATTACGCTAAAAGACGTGGCGCAGGAGGACTACCTGCTGCTCGATATGGACGACCATATTCCCATCGTCAACAGCTACTGGGGGAAACAGGGATTGAATCCCAAAGTCAAATTCGAATCGAGATCGATAGAGGCGGTCAGAAGCATGGTCGCGCTGGGCCTTGGCGTCACGATTTTGTCCGACTTCGTTTATCGCGCCTGGTCGCTGGAAGGCAACCGCATTATCCGCCGCGACGTAAGCAACGTCATTCCCTCGATGGATATCGGCGCTGTATGGATGAAGGATCGCCCGCTGTCGGGTCAAGCGAGGATGATGATTGATTTTATACGAGACCAGAGGATTTACTGAATTTAGAAAAAGAATGGGCCGCGCAAGCGGCCCATGAATAACAAAGGGATATAGACCTCAACCGCCTACGCTAAAGAAAGCGTAGCGACCCAGAAGCTCTCCCACAACGGTGACGACCAGCGCCAGAGACAGCAGCCCGCCCGGCAGCGCCTGACGCTTTTTAACGGCGTAGTTAACCGTAAGCAGCAGCGCAACCGCCAGCAGCACGTAGCGCCCTATCGTCAACGCTTCGACGTTTGCCGCAGCCGCTGTGCTGGTAATCCCGACAGACAGGCTGGACGTCAGGCCAGAGGTAGCAACGGCCAGCATTGCAATCACTGCAAGCGTCGCCAGCAAAATCCCCACGATGAACAGGCGAAGCAGCGACACCGTCAGGCCCGCATCGTCGCTTTCAGCCAACCGGCGCAGAGGCGACTGCATGCAGAGCGCGCCAAGCAGGCTACCCATCATGAGCGCCGAGCCGTAGAACCCGGCGTAGGTGCCCCAGCCCTGCCACAGGATAAAGCGGCTGTTGTCGTAAATAGCGGACATCACGAAGATATCCGCGACGCCCGCCAGCGCCGTCAGGGCCAGCAGCGCCGTAGGCACCTTCTTCTTCACCAGCACGACGACCGCCGTTAAAAACAGCAGCGCCATAAACAGCGCGGTGAACAGGATCTCGCGGCTCATCCACGAACTGGCGACGTGGCTTAAGGTATACAGCGCGTGCATCGGGTTGCCCAGGTGGGTCATCGACGCTAAAAGCCCTATAGCCCCAATCACCAGCGCGCACAGAATCGCCGGCCTGGCGACGGCCAGCCGCTTGTCGCCGTCCATCCCGCTAAGGGCGAACGTCTGGCAGTACCAGACGGTGACGACGCACCCTATCGCAAGCTGCATCAGCAGCGTAAAAATAACTAATGGCCATTCATGCATCTCAGTATCTCCGCTGTTTTTTATCGCCAACGACCAGGTTGGGATGGGTAATTGACGAATCGGGCAACCCTTCGATATTGGCGTTGTCTCCGTACTTTTTGCGCAGCTCGCTGATAGGACCGAAGTCCAGCGCCCGCATCGGACAGGCGTCCACGCACGCCGGGTTTTCTCCCTTGGCGCGCAGGCTCAGGCAGGTGTCGCACTTGGTCATCATGCCCAGCGCTTCGTCATACTGAGGCGCTTCATAAGGGCAAGCCCAGGTGCAGTAACGGCAGCCGACGCACAGGCTGTGGTCGACGACGACGACGCCGTCCTCTTCGCGCTTATGCATCGCCTTGGTCGGGCAGTGGCTGACGCAGGCCGGCTCGTCGCAGTGGTTACAGGAAATGGAGAGGTGCCAGCGTCTCGGCTTGGGATAGCTTCCCTCTTCAAAGTCATAAACCCGACGGAAGTTGCGGCCAACTTCAAGGTCATTCTTATCTTTGCAAGCGATGACACAGGTTTTGCAGCCGATGCATTGCGCGGCGTTAAAATAAAATCCGACCTGTTCCATACTTATTGCTCCTCACCAAAAATAATACGCTGCGGTCTCGCTACGTCCGCAATTAGCGCTTCGCCATGCCACTTCTCTACGTTGCACAGCACGGTATTCCAACCGGACGTGCCTAAACCGGTGGCGACCTGCTCGGTAATCGCGTTATCCGCGCCCGCCAGATCGACGCCGTTCTTCTCATCCAGTTCGAACCAGCTACCGTGCGGCAGGGCGACGACGCCGGGCTTGAGCGTTTCCGTTACCCAGGCCGGGCGCAGCGTTTTACCGGAGGCGCTGGTGATAAGCACCGTTTCGCCGTGCTTGATGCCTAAACGAACCGCGTCGGACTTATTAAGGTAGACGGGAGAAGGCCACGCCTCTCGAAGCCACGGAACGTTGTCCAACGTGCTGTGAGAACGCCTCAGGTAGTGAGGGTTATAAACCTGGAAGGGGTATTTGCTTTTGACCTTGCCCTTCCAGTCGGCGAAGCTTGCTTCGTATCCTTTAGCCTTCGGCGTATAGGCAGGGATCGGCGGTACTTCGCTCCAGTTGAATTCCTTACTGGCCTTGGTCAGCGCCGGACAGTAGATTTCAAACTTGCCGCTGCCGGTCTCGCGCGGATGGCCCTCGGGATCGCGCACAAAGTCTTCATAGGCGATGTAACCGTAGTTGTCGCCCTCTTTGCGCATAATCTGATAGCTGCCCTTTTCAAGGAACGCCTTCAGCGTAATTTTGCCCTGCTGCGCACGTCCGGAGACGCCCCATTCGGCCAGATCCTGCTCGGTGATGGTCAACAGCGGCACCTTGGTCTTGCCGTCTTCGTCGATGACGTTGGCGCCCTGCAGCGTGTTGAAGAACTGCTGCTTCTCTGAAATCGGGAAGATTTTATCGACGTCGAGGCCAAGACGCTTGCCGATCTCTTTGGCTACCCACTGGTCGCTTTTCGCTTCATACAAAGGTTGTACGATATTCACCGCCACGATCAGAACTTCGCGGTTGCTCGGATTAAGGATGGTGCCTTCACGCTCCCACTCGGTGGTCACCGGCAGCACAACGTCAGAATACTTGGCGCTGGTGTGCAGTACGTAGGTCGGGGATACGATAAACTCCACCTTCTCTCTAAGCAGTGCGATGCCTTCGGTAATGTTGGCGCGAGTTTGCATCGTGGCATTGAAGGTATGGAACATCATCTGAACGTCGATGCGCTTATCGCCCGCGCCGCGTTGACGGCATACGCCCTCTTTCAGCACTCGGTTGATTTCATTATGGTTAATCGACGTTTTTATCGGATTGGGGAACGACGGTAGGCCGGTGCCTCCGCCGTTTACCAAACGAGGCCCGCCGTTGCCGGCAGCGTAGTGGCAGCTGACGCCGGTCATTCTGCCCGGACGCCCCATGTGGCCGGTCATAAATCCCAGGGTTGAAAACGCATGTACCCAGCCTTCGCCGTCATGAATGCGCGCGGGCGCCCAGCCGGTCAGCATCGCGACGCGCTCGGTGCCGCCGATCTGTCTTGCCAGGCTGCGGATATCTTCAGGCGATACGCCGCAAATTTCAGACGCCCACTCCGGCGTTTTAGGCTCACGGGTGAAAGTGCCCAGCAGATAATCTTTAAAGTTATCGTCCGGATTTGCGCCCGCGGGCATATGGTCTTTATCGAAGCCCACGCAGCAACGGTTCAAGAAGTCCCAGTCGATCAGCGGATTGGTAGTCGGCTCATCTTCTTCCAGCAGGGCGTACATGATGCCCAGCGCCAGCGCGTGGTCCGTTCCCGGGTTGATGGGAACCCACTGCGCGTCAAGCAGTTCACTGGTAGCGGTGTAACTCGGGTCGATGCAGATAAAGCGAGCGCCGGCCTTCCTGGCCTGCAGGTAGTTATAGGACGGGCTGCCCGGGCTGCTCCATGCGGGGTTAGCGCCCCAGAGCACAACCAGCTGCGACTTGCGCAGATCGATACGATCGTTGGCGCCGAACTTGTACCAGCCGTCGTGTACGCCGAGATAGGGGGACGTATACAGCCAGGCGCCCCAGGAGGTGGTTCCCCAGTCGGACGTATAGCCGCCGTAGTTGGCGTAGACGTTAAAATAGTTGGCCCCGCTGCCGCCGGTCAGCCAGATGGATTCGTTGCCGTACTTCTCTTTTATCCGCTTGGTTTCGCTCGCAACGATGTCCAGCGCTTCGTCCCAACTGATGCGAACCCACTGGTCGCGGCCGCGCAGCGATTTATCGCCGCCGCCCGGCGCCCAGTTTTTACGCTTCATCGGATAGCGGATGCGGTCCAAACCAAACACCTGCTTACGCTGAGAGCGCCCGCGCAGACAGCCGCGCTGCTGCGGGGCATCGGCGGAGTCAGTGTGCGTATCGTCCGTTTTTTGCCGTTCAACGACGCCGCCAACCACCAGCGCCTTGTTAAGGCAGCGACCGCCGCAGTTATGCCAGCATGCCGCCGGCTTCCAGACGCCAGCCTTATCCGCCGCCGCAGAAGACGGCGCTGCTGCGGTTTCCGCCCTCAGCCCTCGGCTTAGGGGCAGCGACGCGATTGCCGCTGCGGCAGTGCCCAGCTGTATAAACGTGCGCCTGCTGATACCTGAACGTGATTTATTTGTCATTAGATACTCCTAACATTGCTTATTGCTCGCTATGTTTTCCATCGTCGTTCTCGTTATTGTTTACTATCATCGTTTACCGTCGAGGTCGGCTTCCTTCGCCCAGGCGTCATTAAGCCGCCGGGCGTCGTGCTTTAAGAACGGGGGCAGCAAAAGCGCCACGCCGCGATAAAAATCGGTTTGTGCGTGAGTCTGAATGTTTTGGCAAAACTCATCACAGAACGCCAAAAGATGCTGCGAAAGAAAATCGCACTGCGCGCGCAGGCGCGCGACGGCGCCGTTGAGGGAAACGCCTCTGTGCAAATCTTCGGCAACGCTTTGGCTTTGCTGAAACATAAAGTCCAGCTCATAGCCAATGTGGTCCGCCGCTTCGTTTTCACCTTCTTCCATCATCCAGCCGAAAGACTGATAAACGGCCTTTACCTCACGGGTACAGTGCTGAAAAAGCAGCTTATCCTTTGATACGTAGACCGACTCCCAAGGCGGTGCGGGAGGCGTCTCCGGCCCGATAAACAGGCGGGTGAAGTCCCAGTGCAGGTCTTCAAACGCGGCGTCTCCCGCCGTAAACGCGCTCTGCGACAGCGCGTTTTCTATCATTGTCAGCGCCGCGTTGAATTCCGCATCCGCTACGGGGGGAAACAGCGATTCGAGATCCTGTTCCCGTAAGAAATTCAACAGTTCCGGCGTCGGCTCCTCGATCAGAAGCCGCCGAAGGACGTCATAGCCCATCGGGCGCTGTGTGAGATAGTCGTGAACGTCTGAAGTGTTCATGGTCGTATCCTTTAAATCTCTGAAAATACGAAAGTGGACGGCGTGGCGTACTGCAACTGCACTTCTTTGATATCGAACTCGGTGGCCGAGTACTGCTCGATAACGTTAAGAGAAAGGCAGATTTCTACGTCCAACCGTTCGAGTAAAGCGATAGAAGAGGGATGAAACTGTACGAAGCCGCGCTTAACGTCGCGCCTTATGGGCCGTTTATGTTCGGTAAGAATGGCCGCCACGCCGTCGGCCTGTCGGCCAAAAACCTTGGCGCACTTCAGGAAATAGTCTTTCTCGGAGAAGAAGTAGGTATCGCCGACGTCCGCATCGACGTTTTGCTGATAAACCTGCCCGGTATGCTTATTTTCCAGGGAGCAGTAGTGGACGCCTATCGATAGCCCCTTCTCCAGCGTAAACAGCATGAGCCTGAGCGCCGCGTTTTCGCTATCCGCGATAGCCAGACCGCCGGCGTACCAGTAGTTGTAATACACCTGATACGGCGGCGACTTCAGGGAAAATCCACGTTCACGAAACGCCTGCGCGTTGTTTAACGGAAAGCAGAATTCCAGCAGGTTAATGCCGTCGACGCCAATATCATCAAGCTCGCACAGCAGATCGCGCATTCTGTCGTCGCTGCCGGGGATAATGGGCATCTCCACCATCACCGAAGGGATATGCGCTCTGGCCAATCGAATACGCCTGAGCACCCGCGCCTGCTTTTCTAACGAGTCGTCAATTTTTATGCTGAAGCGGATCTCGTTTAGGCCCGACGCCTTTAGCCGCTCTACCGTTTCAAGATCGAGCGGATCGCCTGCGGTATAAAGGCGGGAATGGATATTCGGAAAGCTGTCGCGCAGGCGGTTAAAAAAGCTTACCGTCGCATCCTTATACAGCAAAGGCTCGCCGCCGGTCAGCGCGCCGTAGCTCAGCACGGCTCCGCTTTCGGCGATGTGCTGGACTTCCTGCTCCGCCTGACGAAAGTGGTTTTGGTAGTAGTCGTAGTCCTGCTGGTTGGGGTTAAAGCAGAAATAGCAGTCGCGATGGCACTTCAAAGAGAGAAAGGTGGTATGACTAGCTTCCCCGGTTCGACAGGCGATGCAGGCATCCGAAATCCAGTTAACGTGAATGCTTTTATCGCCGTTGGCAAAAACGGCGCCCTCGGCGCGCAGCCGTGCCCGAAGCGCTGCGTTCTCACGGGCCGAGGCCTCCGGCATTTCAAAATCAAGGCCGAATTGCTCCACGGCCTTAAGCGTATTCTTTTCGATATCCACATACTGCCTGGCATAGTCGGCAAAGTCGGGATCTTTGATACAGTCAAAGGAATCAAGGTGAATGGCTTTCATTTTATTCCTCCGTCACTGTGGGAAATTGAGGCTGTTCATGCCGATGCGCTGGGTCGAAAAGCGCAGCCGCTCGCGCACGACGCAGGCCGGGCAGAGATGTTCATCGGGGCTCAACGACGGGTAGCGCCGCTGACAGCGCGGGCAGAGCGCCGCATGGAACGCGTACGATGAGACGGCGCTTTCCTTAACGTCCGGCCGAACGCTCAGCGCCTCTTCAGGGCAGCTCGCTTCGCAAAGCCGACACCCGACGCATTTCCCCGTATCGACAGAGAACTGCCGGTCCTGGTAATGAAACACGCCCGCAGGGCATAGCTGCAGGCAGCTGCCGCAAAGGGAGCAGCGCTCGGTAGAGACGTCGATACTGAACTGCTGGTAGGGTTTAAAAACCTCCGCCAGCGAAATATTTTTAGGCAGTTCGTCCTGCTTTAAATATCTCTGGATTAATCCAATGCCGAGTAAACGACGTCGTTTTATTGCGCTATCCTCTCGTTTAAAATAAGAATCATTATTATTTAAGGAGGGAGAAATAATGGAAAATGGCGGCTTGTTTATAGAATGTAAAAACGTGTTGGCTTCTTCGACAATATTCATCCATGACGGATGGCTTTCGTCGAGAATAAGGGTGCGATAGCCTTCATGATAATAAAGCAGCAGCTCTTTTAGCGAAGGAATGGATTCACCGTCCTGATATAAACGCTCATCCTCGGCGCGACGCTGCGGCATTGGCCCTTCTATGGCCATCACCGGACAGGCGAATACGCATCCGCCGCACCGGGTACAGGCTTCCGCCTTCACCGCTACGGTTTCATTTTCCGTAAGAGACAGGGCATGATGTTCACAATAATCAATACACTGCCGACAGGTTGCGCGTTTACTTTTATGCCGAATACAGTCTGATGTGACTAAAACCGTACCGCTTAGAAACGTGTTGATAGCATACTCCACGGCGCTGCTTGGTAATATAAACTGTTATAAAAATAAAAAATAAAAGCTAATTAAAATTAACTTTTTTAACAATGAAGGCGTATAATTAATTATTATGTTATTAAAATGTAACGATGGCTATTTATTACAATAACTCTATCGGGGGAATACTATTCTCGCACTTTTCGTAATGCCAATATAATTTTCACATATTGCATTATTTATTTTATCTATATTGCGATCTGGGTATTTACTTGTAATTGACGGTAAGAAATTATGGCGGCAGGCTGAGGTATAATTCTTCATCGATTAAAAGCTCTGCCTCCTCTTTGAGTAAGCGGCAGAGCCTGAGCGCTTAGAACGAGCGTTGGACGCAGTAGCGATCTGAAAACAATCGCGGAATACAATCCGAGTTCGGATTCATATCTCTCGTATTTTGAGCTACTGTATTAATGACGAATCGCCCCTTTCCAAGCGGGCGATTTTTAACGGCCGGGCGTTAAAAAAACAGAACGCTACACGTCCGCCTAGAAGCCGACGCTAACCGACACCCAGTAGTTACGCCCCGGCATCACGTGGCCCGTAGTGGACTGAGCGGAAGTGAAATAGTCCCCAGCCGTCGTTGTGCCGCTGCCGACCTTATACACATAGGTTTTGGTGAAGTCCTTATCAAACAGGTTATTCACCGCGCCGTTTAGCGTGACGTCTTTAGAGATCTTGTACGATCCGCCCATGTTGAAAACGGTATAGGACTTAAAGTTTTCTCCCAGATTGTCGTGAACCACCTTATTAGCGGCGCTCAGGTTCTCATAGTTCTGAGTAAAGCGCGCCATTTTCCCCCGGTATTCCGCTTTAAACCAGGTGGAAAAACGATCGTTGACGTTCCACTTCAGGTTAGCATTCGCCATATGCTTCGGCGTGTTGGTCAACGGCGCGCCCTGGTTATCGCCGTCCTTCTGCTCGCTGTCGGTATAGGTGTAGTTCAGGTTAAGCATCAGGTCTTTGGTCCACAGCGGAATGCCGGTCGCAAGCTCCAGGCCCTGCGTGGTCGCCTTGCCGACGTTGGTGTAGGTGCTGGTGTTGCTGTCGATAGACTCACTGACTATCTTGTTCTTAAAGCGGTTGTAGAACACGGTCGCATTCGCGCCAAACCCGCTGTCGTGCTCGTAGTAGGCGCCAAATTCGGTGTTAACGCTCTCTTCAGGATCGAGATTCGGATTGCCGATGGTGGTGATCGTCCCCTGCCCCGTCACGCCGCTGATGCCGTTATGTAACTGGGCAAGAGAAGGCGTTTTATAGCCGGTGCTGACGCCGCCTTTGAGGGTCAGCTCATCGAGCGCGTTCCAGACTAAGTACGCGCGCGGGCTGACGTGCCCGCCGAAGGTGTCCTGATATTCATAGCGAGCGCCGTAGGTTAAGGCCAGCGAATCTATAAGGTGCCATTCGTCTTCGCCAAACATCGACCAGGAGTCCTGTTCAAACTTGCTGCCGCCGTTGGCCAGCACGATCCCGTCTTTCATCTGGGCGTTCCAATACTCACCGCCGACGGTGAGCAGATGGCTTTCTCCGACGGGCATCAGCAGGTTGGTATCCACGATGACGTTGGTGTTTTTCAGCAGGCGCTTATCGCCCACCTTGTCAGAACCTGCAGGAACCGACGACTTGGTGATAAGCCGCCCTTTATTTTCCGTTTCGTTATACGAGACGGTGGAATTCCAGGTCGCAAAAGAGAGCTGGTTCGTGCTGCCTAACGTCGCCTTGCGGCGCTGGTAGCGCAGGGTATCCTCATAGCCGCCGGAAGCGCCTATCGTGCCAAGCTGACCGTCGCCGTTGTCGTATTTTTGGTTGGCGATTTCGCCGTCAAGCCAAAGGGAATTATTCTCATCCCACTGCCAGGTCATCTTGGAACCCAGATTGTAATTGTCAGACTTGACCGGGTTAGGCCCGCGGTTGCTCAGCTCCGCGCCGGTCGATGAGGACTCGACGTGAGAAGCGTCGCGACGGAATATCGTGCCGCGCAGGGTAAGCCCCAGCTGGTCTTCCACCAGCGCACCGCCGGAATAAAAGGAGAATTTGGAGCTGTCGCCATAGGCGGTATATTCCTGAAAGGTATGCTCAAGCGTCGCCGAGCCGGACCACTCCTTGGGCGCTTTCTTGGTAATGATGTTAACCACCCCGCCCATCGCGTCAGAACCGTAGAGCGTCGACATCGGTCCCCTGATGACCTCGATACGCTCAATGGCGGATATCGGCGGCATAAAGCTGGTATTCATAGCGCCGAAGCCGTTGGGCGTCACGTCGGAAGTCCCGTTTTGTCGAATGCCGTCGACGAGGATCAGGGTATAGCTGCTGGGCATGCCTCGAATACTGATATCCAGCCCGCCGGTTTTGCCGGTAGTGCTGTTCACGTCAACGCCTTCAACGTCGCTTAACGCTTCGGCCAAATCAGAATAATTACGCTGGCTTAGATCTTCCTGGCTGACGATTGAAACGCTTGCCGCCGCGTCTTTAAGCTTCTGCTCGTACCCGGATGCGGTCACGACCATAACGCTGTTATCGTCAGCAGAAACGGCGGGAGCAGAGGCGATGGCCGTTAACGTTAGGGCCATTGTTTTCTTTAACATTTTTATATTCTCTCGCTGTGGTTGAAAAAGCATTTAATGCAACGCATGTCCATAAGTCCGTCTGATTATATATTTCAGTAAATAAATGTAAATAAAAATCATTACCATTCTCAACTATAATAACTTATAAAATAAAGGGTTTTTACTGGGTGATGTTCATGGATGAGCATAAATACGGTGAAAAAACGCTCTACGGCTCTTTTTTCGCCTTTAAATAAAAGCGTTGCATTCGGTGCTTTTTGAGGGCTGACGTTATTATGAGAAGAATTAACGCCAAGCGAATTTATATGAAAAATCCGACGTCGGCAGATAATGAAAAAGAGAAACTGCGGCTGGGTGCCAGGCAAGAATACGGGGCCGGAGCGGCCCCGCATATGCTGACTAATACGTCAGAGATACGGCTATTTTCAGCGCGGCAATCACCAACCACAAACCTCATTTTCACCTTCCATATCGTAGGCGCGCACCGTATTCACCAGGTCTTTAAGGACGTCGGCGGCCACTTCCGGCACCAAGAGCGCAAGCGGCGTCTCAGTTTTGTAGTCAACGGAAACGCCGCTGTCGTTATTGGTGACTGTCACCGTATAGGTTGATGTGCTCATGGTTACCCCCTGTGAGTATTCACTACTTTTCCAAGGCCTGCGCCGCTGAGATCCGAATCCGGTTGCGCGAAAAAATCGATGTTGAAATAGGTGTCTTCCGTCAGCAGCTCGATTCGGTGCCACTTCTGCGGCGGCGAAATGCCAAAAGAACCGGCCTCAATAACGAGCTCCAGATCCGGCTCCGCCGCATCGGCGTCAGAAAAGCCAAAATACTTCACGGCGCCCCGCATCACAGAAAGCCGCCCATAAACGCCCGCTTTCGTATTGTGATGGGCAAGAAGCGCCTTCGGGACGGTATCTTTATCCCAGAAGGGCGTTGCTCGCGTGTGCATAAAATTTTCAGGAATACGTGTCATAACTTCACCTCCGTTTTAAACGGTTAAAATCTCACGCCGACGTCAAGACTGTCGGGTCGACAAAAAAATCGATGTTGAAACAGGCATCATCCGTTAAAAGCGCAATGCAGTGCCATTTTTCAGGCGGGAATACGCCGAAGCGCCCGGCTTTAATGACCATTTCGCATTCAGGCGTTGCGCACTGCGCGTCTGAATATCCAAGATATTTCACAGCCCCCCGCATCACCGACAGGCGAGGATAAACTCCGGGCCGGGTTCCCTTATCAAGATGGCGCAGGAAAAGCCCCTCGGGCGCCGTCGCTTTATTCCAAAACGGCGTAGAGCGGGTATGAATAAAGTGGCTCGGGATGCGTTCCATAGTGAATCTCCTACGTTTTAGTGAGAAACGGGCGCGGCCTTCATGAGGCATTCAGGCGGGCATCGCCTTCAGTAATGCAAACGCCTCTTTCATGCGATCTTCGCTGACGACAAAGGCGCGAAGCTGACCCTGCGCATCAAGGCCTTTGGCCACCATCCCTTCCAACTCAGCGCTGATTTGCCAGCTCAGGTCGCGGCGGCTGGTTTCTCCCGCCAGATGCAGCGGCATAGCCGGCGTTTTTACCTTCACCAGCATGGCCGGCAGTTTGAGCGGCGCCTCGCCCCCCAGCAAATTCTTCGCCAAATACATTGCGCTAAGCTGAATGGGCTGAAGGAAGGGCAGCACCTGGCCGTTGATTTCCGCACAGTCGCCCAGCGCATAGATATCCGGGCAGCTGGTTTGCAGGAGACTGTTCACGACGATGCCCCGATTTACCTTTACCCCCGCGCCTTGGGCCAAAGCGACCCGCGGGCGCAAACCGGTCGCTGCAATCACGACGTCAACCTCAACGCTGCGGCTGCGGTCAAATGTGGCGACGACGCCGGTTTCCGTTTGCGCTAACGACCGCAGCTGCGAACTGAGCAACAGATGAACGCCCATTTCCGTAAGGCGATGCTGTAAGCGTCCGCTCACTTCCGGCAACATCAGCGATGCCAGAATGCTGGCGGCGCTGTCCACAACGGTCACCGCTTTTCCGGCCCGACAGAAATCCATGGCAAGTTCAGAACCAATCAGCCCGCCGCCGACAATCAGCACCCGCTGCGCATTCAGCAGACGAGACTCGCAGTTGCGGTATTCCGTCTGGCTGTTCAACGTCAATATCAGCTCATGGCCCGGAACCGGCGGCACGCAGGCGCTGGCCCCTGTTGCCAACACCAGCCTGTCGAATTTCCACTTTTGCACCTGCCCTATGACTTCGCGGGCGTCGGCGTCAATTCCCATTACTCGAGTAAAGGGAAAGAGCTGCAGGTTGTACTGTGTGGCGAACTCGTCCGCCGTTTGGCGGGTAAGATCGTCCGCGTGCTGGCCCAGACTGATAACGTGGCTAAGATCGGGCTTGTTGTATTCATCGATGCTGTCGTCGGCGATCACCGTAACGGGGACGTCCGTATCCTGTTTGCGGATATTTTTCACCAGCTGGCGGGCCGCAAAGCCCGAGCCGATAATCACAATGCCGTTGTTCATTTTGCCTCCGAAGCCAGCTCGTCAAAGACCTCTTTTCCCAAAGAACACTCTGGGCACAGGAAGCCGTCCGGCACCTCGCTCCACGGCGTTCCCGGTTCAACGCCCTGCATCGGTTCGCCTTTCGCAGGATCGTAAATCCACTGGCACACGCTACACTGCATGCGGGGCCCTAGCTGAGCCGCGGCGGCGCAGGCACATCCGCCCTGAGATGCGGCTTCGGCCTGCGCATCGGTCGTTTCCTGCAGCGGTGAAAGCGCCCACTGGCGGGCAACCTCTCGGCCGTGCTCCCGGCATACTTCCAGCGTGTCTAAATCCGGGCGCCACTTGGCTTTCAAAGAAATGGTGGTTTCAAAGCCGGCGTCCATCAGGCGAGTCTGGATACGGTCTACCGCGCCGCCGTTCCATCCGTAGCTGCCGAAGGCCGAGGCCTTTTTATTGCGAAAACGCAGGCCGGCCATTTCCTCCAGCATGCCCGCCACTTTAGGCATCATGACGTTGTTCATGGTGGAAGAGCCCACCAGCACGCCCTTAGAGCGAAATACGTTCGTCAGGACGTCGTTCTTGTCACTGCGGGAAATATTAAAGATCTTTACCGCAACGCGCGGATCCACGTCGTTGATCCCCTGCGCAATCGCGTCCGCCATCATGCGCGTATTGTTAGACATGGTGTCGTAGAAAATCGTAATTCGGTCTTCCTGATAGTCGTTCGCCCACTCAAGGTAGCGTTCAACGATCTGTAGCGGATTATCGCGCCACACCACGCCGTGGGACGTTGCAATCATATCGACCGGCACGTTAAGACCGAGCAGCTCGTTCACTTTCGGCGCCACCAGGCGGCTAAACGGCGTCAGGATGTTCGCAAAATAGCGCTGACACTGTTCAAACAGCTCGATCTGATCCACTTCATCGTTGAACAGGCGTTCGTCACAGTAGTGCTGGCCGAAGGCGTCATTACTGAACAGTACGGCGTCGCCCGTAATATAGGTCATCATACTGTCGGGCCAGTGCAGCATCGGCGTTTCAATAAAGATAAGCTTTTTGCCGTTGCCGATATCCAGACTGTCGCCGGTTTTCACGACGTTAAAATTCCACTCCGGGTGGTGGTGGTGGCCGTTAATGGAGTCAATGCCGTTAGCGGTACAGTAAATCGGCGTATTCGGAATGTAGGACATCAACTCCGTCAGCGCGCCGGCATGGTCTTCCTCCGCGTGGTTGATAACGACGTAGTCAATGTCTTCCAGATCGATTTCCGCACGCAGGTTCTGTACGAACTCGCGGCTAAACTTATGGTCGACGGTGTCTATCAGTACGTTCTTTTCTTCACGGATGAGGTAACTGTTGTAGCTGCTGCCCCGCAGGGTCTTATATTCGGTTCCGTGAAAATCACGAACCTCCCAGTCACGCTGTCCGACCCAGTGGATATTGCTTTTTACATGGATAGTCATAACGGCCTCATCAATAATTAAGATTTATGGAACAGATACATGTCTATAATCAACATCCGTGCCAAACTTTTAATTAATTGATTTACATGAATATATTAAGTTTCTGGTCTTTAATGACTGTCAAAATGACTTTTAAGAAAATAGTCAATATGACATTATTGCGGTCATATTGACTATGGAGACATCGATGAGCTTTTCAGTAAACGCACTGGCCAAAATCGCTATTGAGCTGCAAAGCAACGTCGGCCATCAGGACCGCTTTCAGCGCCTGATAACGACGCTGCGCCAAATCCTAGGCTGCGATGCCTCCGCTCTCTTACGCTATGAAGACCGACAGTTTATCCCCCTCGCGATTGACGGGTTGGCAAAGGACGTTCTGGGAAGGCGCTTTATCATTGAACAACATCCACGCCTTGAGGCGATAGCCCGCGCGGGAGATGTCGTACGCTTCCCATCGGACAGCGACCTACCCGACCCTTACGACGGCCTGATCCCTGCACAGGAAAACCTTAAGGTTCACGCCTGCGTAGGCCTGCCCCTGTTTGCCGGACAGAACCTTATCGGCGCGCTGACCCTCGATGGCCTGGAGCCAGAACGGTTTGACGCCTTCAGCGACGAAGAGCTTCGTTTAATCGCCGCATTAACCGCCGGCGCGCTAAACAACGCCCTGTTGATTGAGCAGTTGGAAAATCAGAATTTGCTGCCGGGGCCAACGGCGCCGTCTTTCGGCAGCGGCAGCCATACGGAAACGATCGGCCTGTCGTCCGGCATGATTGATTTGAAAAAACAGATCGATATCGTCGCTGCTTCCGATCTGAACGTATTGATTATCGGCGAGACCGGCACCGGTAAGGAACTGGTCGCTAAATCCATCCACGAGCTGTCTCCTCGAGCAGTAAGCCCTCTGGTCTACCTTAACTGCGCGGCGCTGCCCGAAAGCGTGGCGGAAAGCGAACTGTTCGGCCACGTTAAAGGCGCCTTTACCGGCGCAATAAGCAACCGCAGCGGCAAGTTTGAAATGGCGGACAACGGCACGCTGTTTTTGGATGAAATCGGCGAACTAAGCCTCTCACTTCAGGCTAAGCTGCTGCGCGTACTCCAATATGGCGATATACAGCGCGTCGGTGACGATCGCAGCCTGCGGGTGGACGTTCGGGTGCTGGCAGCGACAAACCGCGACTTAAGAGAAGAGGTTCAGGCAGGCCGATTCCGAGCAGACCTTTATCATCGCCTGAGCGTTTTCCCCTTAATTCTGCCGCCGCTGCGCGAACGCGGAGAAGACGTAATTTTACTGGCAGGATTCTTTTGCGAGCAGTGCCGCGCGCGGCTTGGCCTGTCGCGAGTGGTGCTAAGCCAGACCGCGCGCGCCAAGCTAATCAACTACGACTGGCCCGGCAACGTGCGCGAACTGGAACACGCGGTTTATCGCGCGGTTATTCTTGCCCGAGCAGGAAAACCCAAAGACGAAATATTACTGGAACCGGCTCACTTTACTCTGCAAAACGAACCGACGGCCAGGCCTGAAACCCCTGAAGCTCCGGCGCAGAACGTCAATCTTCGAAACGCAACGGCGGATTTCCAGCGCCGGCTGATTACCGACGCCCTGAAACAGCACGACCAGAACTGGGCGGCCAGTGCGAGGGCGCTGCAGACCGACGTTGCAAACCTGCATCGCCTTGCTAAAAGGTTAGGGCTGAAGTAGAGAAGCTCTCCTCGTTAGCGTGCGATCCCCGTATGAATACCAATCATTTAAGGTGCTGCCTTACAAAGGCGGCGCCGGTTTTATCTCATTTAATAGATCACGTTTCGGTCATCTCCGCTTTTCCTAATGCCTCCTCCCCACCCAATTGCTCTCTGCAAAATTAAAAATGCAATGCATTTAAAAACATAAAATACAAAATAAACAACGCGTTAATTATTAATTAATCTTATAAGGAAAAGCAAAAGAACACTCAAAAAAGTTGTAATATCAAGAGAAACGCCTGCATACTAACCTTGCGCGACAGAGTCGTGAAATCAGCCTTCGATATTAGCAATTAATATACCGAGATCTTAAGGAATTGCGGCGCCCCCACTTTTATCGCCGTCAGGACAAATAAAGGAACTTAATAAGGATATGAAGATAACTAATAATGCGCTAATAAATAGTTCAATATGCACAACGGCATTATTTTTATTCAGCACGACAGCATACGCAGCCTCAATAAACCTTGTTGACGGCCAAGAGCATTACCTCAATAACGAAACCTATACCGACGGCGGACAAGGCAGCGGGGCCCTCAGGGTCTTTGGCCAGGGAACCACCGCGATAGGCGATTCGCTAACGCTTCTACCCACGTCATACAGTTCCGGCGGCGCATACGCGGGAAGCGGCGGAAAAATCGTTCTTACCAACAGTACGGTAACGTCAGACAACGCCAATGACTCCTTCGTTTATGCTCTGTGGGCAAGATGGGACAACGGTAACGCCCAATCCACCATTGAAGCAGCGCAGACAACGGTAACCACCGCCGGCTCAAGCAGCCACGCCGCCGTTGCTCAAAGTGGCGGCTACATAGCGTTACGCGACAGCCATCTGACAACGTCAGGTTCCGGAGCCGCCGGCATTTTCTCTACCGGTTCAGGGACGTATACCGGGCTCCCTTCTTTGGTAGACGCTGACAATGTGACTATCGAAACCACCGGCAGTTTAGGCTTCGGCGCTCAGCTTACCGACGGCGGACGCCTTACCTTCCGCCAAGGAGAAATTAAAACCCAAGGGCAGCAAGGCGTCGGCGTAATGACTTATGGAGCCGGCTCCGAGGCTCGCGTCATCGACAGCAACATTACCACATCGGGCGAGGACAGCGTCGGCATAGCGGCCCAGCTTAATAGCGCCATCACGATGACCGGAGGGAAGATTGAAATACAGGGTGGCGGCGCAACGGCAATCGCACTCGCAAAAACCGGCTCGACGATACGTCTGAGCGCAGTAGACGGCCTCGCTTCACGCGATGCGGCTGTTGGGCTATCGGTGTTGACCGGCGGAACGATGACGGCCTCAGACGGTAGCCGAATTCGGGTCACGGGTGTTGGCAGTACCGCGCTCAGCGTTAAAAACGGCGGAGACATCACCATACGCTCAAGCGCGGTAGAAGCTCTGGGGCAAGGCTCTGTAGGACTCTCCGTTAAAAATGACGACATGACCACGCAGGCTCAGCTTACGCTGACGGACAGCACGCTAAGGGCGGAAAAAGCCGCGTTTGAGATTGAGAGCGGAAACGCAAAACTATCCCTGAATAATGCTTCCGTTGAGGCTCAGTCCGGCATTATTCTCGATCTCGAAGGTAAGGCCCCTGGTACCGCCTCTGCCGTCATCGACAGTGCGGCTTCTCGGCTAAGCGGCGATATTCGAGGCGCATCGCTCGACCTGAACATGAGTTCAGGCTCCGTTTGGGCAGGAAGCGCCCACGGCGACAGCATAAGCGGCCGCTCGCCAAACGTCGTGATAAGCGACAGCCGCTGGAACCTGACCGGTAGCTCTGGCCTGGATAAGCTGACGCTCAACAATTCTACGGTCGATCTTTCCCATGCGCAGTCCGGCAGTGGCTACTCTACGCTGAGCGTCGCCCATCTGAGTGGCAACGGCTCGTTCGTTTTACGTACCGACATTGTCGGTGACGGTATCAACAACGCGGGCGACAGGCTGGTAGTGACGGAAACCAGCGCTGGAAACCACTTATTAACCATAACGAACCGCGGCAGCCTGGCGACCACCGGCAATGAGGTATTAACGGTAGTGGAAACAGCAGACGGCGCCGCAAGCTTCACGTCCACCTCTCAGGTGGAATTGGGAGGCTATCTGTACGACGTGCGCAAGAACGGCAACAGCTGGGAGCTGTACTCTTCCGGCGCTTATATTCCACCAACGGATCCAACTCCGGAGGAAAAGCCAAAACCGCCCGTCACAACAACGGCGGACGCCGGCGGTAACTACCTGAACGTCGGCTATCTGTTGAACTATGCCGAAACCCAGACGCTGATGCAGCGTATGGGCGACCTGCGTCAAAGCGGCGAGCGGGGTAACGCGTGGATGCGCGGGTTCGGCGGTAAGTTCGACGCCTTCGCCAGCGGCAAGCTGAGCGGATTTGACATGACCTATAGCGGAACGCAGCTGGGCTTCGATAAACGCGTTTCCGCCGAAACGCCTCTGTACATCGGCACGTTTATGGGCCTGACCCGCGGTTCACCGGACTACCGTAGCGGAGACGGCACAGTGCAGTCTCACCACGTGGGCCTTTACGCAACCTATATGGCGGATAGCGGTTTCTACATTGACGGCATCGCCAAGCTTTCCCGCCTGAAAAACTCGTTCAGCGTGATGGACAGCCAAAGTAATAAGGTCAGCGGCAGCGGTAGCTCAACGGGCGCCAGCGCTTCGGTAGAAGTCGGGCAGAGGCTCAGTCTTAGCCTGCCGGGCAACGGCTTCTATATTGAGCCACAGGCTCAATTCACCTACGGGCATCAGACCGCAGCGCACATCAACGCCAGCAACGGCCTGAGGATCCGTCTTGGCAGCTACGAGTCAATGATTGGCCGCGTCGGCACGCTGTTTGGCTATGAAACAGCGGTAGGTAATAGCAAAGTTGACGTTTACCTGAAAACGGGGCTAGTCAGAGAGTTCGACGGCAACACGGCCTATAGGCTGAACGGTTCACGCGAAGCGCACGGCTTCAAGGGAAACTGGTGGAACAACGGATTGGGGGTTAGCGCCAGCATAAATGATGCCCATGCGCTTTATGTGGAAGTTGACAGCTCAACGGGCAACCGATTCGACCAGCGTCAAGTTAACGGCGGATACCGCTTTAGTTTCTGACCGTTCCCCGTAATAATCGCCCGTTAAAGCGGGCGATTATCTTTATTCTCAACCTTTAGGCGATGGCGAAACGGCGTTGAGAATCAGTCATTTTTTTACTCTATGAACGATGTCGAAATAGTCGTTTTTATTGCCCTGCTCAGGATAGATCCTGTAAGTATATTCCTCAGGAGTTACCTTGACGTTTTCAACCACGCGGGTAAACAGAACGTCGCCTTTGTCATTCTTTGCCGTCAGTGAACGGCTTTTACCATCGTCGCTGAATGACCAGTCGCCCTGCATCTTAGGCTTGCCGTCAAGGGTGGTCATTTTAAACGTGCCGTCGGGATAGTATTCCGCTACGCCAAAAAAGTTGGTAACCCGCTTGTCTTCCGCGCTTACGCTTTTCTTATCCTGATTCAACGCTTCGGTCGTTACCCAAACCTTACCCACCATAATTTGCTCATAGGAATTTAGCTTGCTCTGCGCGGCCTTTTGCTGGCTCTCTGTCTGAGAGGAAGCAGCATGAACCGTAAAGGCCGTAACGGATGAAATAGCCAACAGCGCAGGGATTAATATCTTTTTCATCATATCTCCTAAGTGGATATACAAAATACACATGCAACGCTTTTATGGTTTAGAGTATATAACCCGCATCAATAATAACAATATCATTACATTCATTTACATTTAAACAACATTATCTTTCTTAAGGTTGTATTAATAATTAGGTTCTAACCTACCGGAGAAAAGCATTTCCTTGGGCATAGCCCCGGCATTAGCTGTAGCTATTCTTTTGCATTCGGGCACTTCGCTGACGCTATTTAGCCTGACAGCCTGATAACCTTAAGGTATTTATATTTATGCTTGCGACATTCAGCGCCAACCCTTTGTTCAGCTGGAGTGCCTTAGGATGGGCGTTGCTCTATTTTTGGTATTTTTCTACCGTCCTACAGATAGTCGTGGTGCTTCGCCGCCAGAGCGGTGGAACCGGTTTTCGCGATTCGCTCCTATACAGCACGCTGTGGTTGATCCCTGCGCTGTTATTTCCTGACTATATGGCGCCGCTGGCAGCGGTCATCGGGGTGATCCTATGGGTCGGCTCCGTTGGCGCGTTGGTCTACTACATGATTTACGGCAGCGAATTCTCGCAGAGCGTGCTGTTTATCATGTTCGAAAGCAATCCGGCGGAAGCCGGCGAGTACTTTAAACAATATTTCCGCTGGCCGATTGTTGTCGTCCTGCTGGCTTATACTGCCGTTGCCGTGTATCTATGGAACCAGCTGGAGCCCATTTATCTCTCTCCCGGCTGGAGAATCGGCGTCAGCCTGCTGATCCTCTACGTGCTGTTTGGTGAGAAACTGCGTCGCAGCCTGCGCGCACGCTGGCCGTGGCGGCGAATTATGGCCCGACTGATGGAGCGCATGGAACCCGCAGCGCCATGGCAGCTGGTTATCGCCTACTGCCAGTACCGCGCACAGCTGGCTAATTTGCAGCAGCAGTTGGACGGCAACAGCGCCATCGCGCCGCTGGAAGATTTGCAGGATAAAAACGGCGACACGCCGCGAACCGTGGTGCTGGTGCTAGGTGAGTCCACCCAGCGCAACCGCATGAGCCTGTACGGCTATCACCGGCAAACCACGCCGGAGCTTGACGCTCTGGCCGCCAGCGATCCGAACCTGACGGTATTTACCGACGTGGTCTCTGCCCGACCGTATACGATTGAGATCATGCAGCAGATCCTCAGCTTTGCCGACGAAGAAAACCCGGATCTCTACCTAACCCAGCCGTCGCTGATGAACATGATGAAGCAGGCCGGCTATACCTCATTCTGGATAACCAACCAGCAGACCATGACCCAGCGTAATACCATGCTGACCGTATTTTCGCGCCAGACCGACCATCAGTATTATCTGAATAACCAGCGGCGCCAAAAAAGCCGGCAATACGATGAAGTGGTGCTGGCCCCGTTTGCCGAAGCGCTAGCGCATCCGGCAGAGAAAAAATTTATCGTGGTGCATCTGCTCGGCACCCATCTCCACTATAAGTACCGCTTTCCGGAAAGTTACGCCCGGTTCAGCGGCAACGAAGGTTTACCGCCCTCCCTTGACGCCGGGCAAATAGAAGCCTGGAACGATTACGACAACGCCAATTTATACAATGACTTTGTGGTTTCAAGCCTGGTAAAAACCTTTCGCGACAGCTCTCCGAACGGCCTGCTGGTGTTCTTTTCCGATCACGGCGAAGAGGTGTTTGATACCCCGCCGCATACCCAACAGGGGCGCGACGAGTACGCGCCGACGCGCCCGATGTATGAAGTGCCGTTTTTTATCTGGCAGTCTCCACAATGGGCGGCCCAGCAGCAGGCTGACCTTAAACAGTTCACCGACCGCAAGCTCAGCCTGACGGAGTTTATTCACGGTTGGTCGGAGCTGGTTGGCGTGAGCTATCGCGGCTGGCAAGCAGATAAAAGTCTGATAAACCCGGCGTGGCAGCCTCGTCCGCGCTGGATTGGCGACCCGTATCAGAAAAATGGCTTGCGGGAGTTCGACAGTTTGCCAAAGACCGTTAAACCTGGAGCTGAGTGTTAAAAGCGCTCAATGTCTAGATTGATAATACGCAATCAAATACCCCCAAGAGCGATGCCGTTGGGGGTTTTTGCTGCCTGTTATTTTGTCACGCGGGTGTTGTCAGAACCTTTTAACGGATAGAGATTGTTGAATATCAGCCAGCGGCCCTTAGCTGTAGGGAGGTCAGACAGGTTTGGCTATCGCTGGCCGTTTGAATAGGAAATGCCGCCACTTTTCCGCCGCGGCTAACTTCAATGACGCCTTCTATATTGCGCGGTAGCCATACGCCGACAAAGCCGTTTTGATAGCTTTTCATTTCCCTATTTACCAACACATTTCCCTGCTTGTCGGTGACTTTTACATTAAACAGCGTGTTCGGCATTTCCCCTTGGCAGCCAGAAAGGCTGTGATTGAAGCAGGGGTGCGTCTGCCGCTCATAGGGGGCAAAAGAGAGGTAAAACTTATCGCCGAGCGGCAAGGTATAGCTTTGATTGCCTGAAGATAATTTCAACGCAGTGCCCGTCACTGAAGCTGAGTACCCCAGAGGGCGGGCCTGAGGATTTTGATCGATAGCATCGATGATTTGCTCAACGGATTTCCCCGCAAGCCCGTGTTCGGCTAAAAACTCAGCCTCGGTGGCCGAAAGAACGCTCCCGCTGAATAAGCTGAAAAATAAAAATAATATCGCCTTTTGCATAATGACCTCTTTAAATAATAGTTAATGACGTGATTATTATTCAAGCCATTATATTAACGTTAAGCCGGCACAATAAACCGCAGTAAATAACGCCCGGCACTCATTCTGATAAACATGTTCAGCCATTTTTTTCTGCTCAAGTTTACCCTTTCGTTTTTTACTGTCGGCAAGTGATTAAAACAATAACGCTGAAAATTGCAATGCAAAAAGGCAAAATTATTATGTTACCGCCGCGCTTTTATAAACAAACCCGACGCCTTACCATCGCAAGAAAATAAGGCCGGGGTATTGGTCGCTATTTCAGAAAAGCCCGCATGTTAGCCATAAATGCGGGCATTCCTGATGCGCTGTATCTGCCTGAGGAAGAGCCAGTTCTTCAGGTGTCCCCACACCATCTACCCCTTATGGAACGTTGCGACGCACGCAACGGCTTCGGCAGAGCAGGAAGCGTCCACCAGCATAAAGCTGACGTCGTCCTGCTCTTTCGGCCATATGCGTTCCCCTTTGTCGTTTAGCGGCAGCACGTCTCCTGTCGCAAAAGAAAGCGCGCACGAAATCCTATTCGCCTTTCTTGCTGAGCAGCTCCTCTAAAAACTTATATTCAGGCTTGGTTTGGTTTAACTCACCGCGAAGCGCGCCGGCGTGACCGACGGTAACGTGGCATGAAACGCACTGAACCGGCGTATCCGTCTGCTGCATGTCTTTATAGTGCTGATGCATTTCTAAAGATTTAGGATTAGAGGCTTCGGCCTTATCCAGCAGTTTGCTGTGACAGCCGAGGCACCCCGAGTCATAAACATAGGCCTCACGCTGTTCTCGGCGGGCTATCCAGTCTATTTTAGACGTATCGGTAAACGCGCTTTTGAAGGCGTCGTTAGCCCCCTGCGCGCCCTTTGAAACCAGATAGTCCAGCGTATTGGTATGCGGAAGATGGCAGTCCACGCATTCTGCGCTAAACCCGTGCGGGTTATTGCCGCCGTGGATATCCTGCCTGAACGTTTTCACCATCGGCTGCATTTCGTGGCAGCTCCCACAGAAGCTTTCGTCGCCGGTATTTCTTACCACTTCAGCGCCAAGCAGGCTTATGCCAATGCCGACCAGGACGGTGACGCAAGCCAGTAAAAAGATAAAGCGTATTCTACTCATGTCATTTTCCTTCTCTATGGCGTTGGCCCAAACCAGTCTCGGGTATTGTCGTGGCAAGTCTCACAGAGATTGCTCGACGGCCTGTGCTCGGCGTGGCACTCGTAGCAGTCCAGGTCGAGCCCATCGTGTAAGGAGCGATGGGGATTGGTTTGGTTGACGTCCATAAATCCGGTGCGCTTGGCGACCTTCTCGGCACTGCCGTGGCAGGTCAGGCAGTCTTTCGTCGCCAGCGGCTTATATTCGGCAACATCCTGCTCTTTATGGCAGGCCGAGCAGGGTAAATTCAGCTTTTGATGATGGGCCTTTAGCGCATACTTGTGCGAATCATCAACCGTACTTTTCGATTCTACCGCCGCGCTCTGCTCCGGCCCTGACAGCGCGTAAGGCGAGAAAAACAGGTAAAGCGCGGCCAGTATTAACGAGAACTTTTTCATTGTTATTTCCTACGGTTAACCGATTATTCCCAAGGGGTTTCCCTGCCGGCGTTTTCTCCGGCAATCATGCCGAAAACGCCGCAGTCTAGGCTGCCGCAGGCGGTAAGGCGGATATACCCGTAGCTCCCCGCAGAGGCTTCGCCACAGACAAAGACGCCGGGAATAGGCTGCTCGGTAACAATATCGAGGGGGCGCGCTTCGGTGTTGATCATCGCTCCGCCCTGGCTGTAGTTGTAGCGGGGGTTCAGCCACATCGCGTAGTACGGGGCTTTACTGATAGACGTCGACGACTTCATTAAGCGCTTAGGCTTGCCAAACTTATCCTTATCGTTAGCCATGTCGCGATTGTATTCGTCGATCGTTTTCTCTAATTCGGCCACGTCCATATTAAAGTTGCTGGCCAACGCCTCAAGCGAGTCAAATTTCCACATCGTGCCCTCAGTGCCGTTTTTTCCTTCAAGAGACAGGGTTAGACGCTGTTTATCGTGGTAATTATCGATCCCGGTTTGGTCATAGATCAGAATGATTTGTTCGCCGTCTATCTTCATGCGTTCTGAGAGTATTTTTAGCCCCAGCCCCTGACGGTCGTTGTTGTTATATTCATCGACGAAGCGCTTACAGGTTCTTGGATTAACCAAAATACCCCATAGAATGTCTTCGGTTGGAATAGGAAAGGCGAATCGAAACAGGGTCATGTGGATAGGCTTAAAGCCCGCTTTAATCATGGCCTTTAGAGCGCCAGCCGTTGCGCCCGGGTTGGCGGTCGAGACGGAGTTATAGAGAGCGCCGACCTCGTCGCCGCGAAACTTACGGTCCTGGTTATAGCCGCCTGTGGCCATAACGAGCCCCCGCTTTACCTTGTAGTAGCGAGGGCTGCCGGTACTGTTAAACGCAGGACTATCGTTTAGACCGAAGTCTTTAACGTCACGGTTAAAGATATAGTTCTCTCTCACCCGTACGCCGATAACCCGCCCTTCATCGTTGCGGATAATCTCTTCCAGCAAAACCTGTTTGCGGATTTCAACATTAGGAAGCTTTTCCTGAACGTACTTTTGCAGGCTTTTTACAATTCCACTGCCGCCGTGAACCGGCCATACGCAGCGGGCACGGGAGTGGCCGCCGAGCGACTTGATGCCCGTTCCATCGCCGATGGACTTATCAAACTCAACGCCGTGATCGCATAAGAAATTAAACAGGGACAGAGTATTCTGGGCAATTGTCCTGGTAAGCTCTACGTGGCTATATCCTCGAGACTCTTTTTCTATATCGGCTAATAAGAGCTCCCATGAGTCATCCGTGACGCCGGCTTCTTTTTGCCACGGCGATCCCACAACGGCCATATTCAGGCCGGATATTAATGACGATCCCCCCAGTCGGGACATCTTATCGGCCAGAACGATTTTCAAATTGGGCGTCGTTTCCGCCGCCTTGATGGCGGCGATAAAGCCGGCCATGCCCGTCCCCAGGACGAGAACGTCCATCTCTTCATCCCAATGGATGCTTGATGCGTTCTCTTTAGCATCGGCACTAAACGGGAGCATTGCCGCCAGCGGCGCAACGGCAGCAGAGGTGAGGCCTAAACGAAGAAACTGACGTCTGGAACTGTTGTTTTTCATATCAATACCTTTTTATAGTTATGACGGCTATTGATACGGTGCAATAACGGCTTTTATTCCTCTATAGTGGTTTACCGCATACCTTTTGGCGGTTTGATATATATCAATACCGGGATCGGCGTTAAGACTAGTGTGTCATTAGTACAAATAGCTAAGCGTGGCGGGCATGGTATTAAAATTGGACAGACTAATCAGGCTAATAATTGGATTATTACTCATCCTGCTCACTGCACCGATACTGAAAGCGGAAACCTACCAACAGCGCTATATCATACGCGTTGGCGTATTATCGTTTGATGACGCCAATAAGGGCGTTTATCGCTGGCAGCCGACGATAGACTATTTGAATCAGCGCTTCCCTCAGTATCAATTTATTCTTATTACTGGCGACATTAAGAGTATCGATCAGCTGGTGGCCAGCGGAACTATCGACTTTGCCATTACTAACGGCGTCAAGTTATTACAGTATCAAAGCGAATATGACGCCGTCCGGATGCTCAGCTTAAATCCTATATACGGTGAGCCTCGATACGCGATAGGCTCTACGGTGATTGCCCGCAGCGATATGCCCGATATGACCCGCTGGGAAGAGATTAAAAACAGGCGCATTGTTATTACAACGCCGCAGGCGTTCGGCGGCTTTCAAATCATCGAGAGAGAGTGGCTAAAAGAGGGAATCGATCCAATAAAGGATTTTACCCGGCTGAGCTTTGTCGGACTGCCGCAGGAAAACTTATTATCTCAATTGGCTAACAATGAAGCAGATATTGCCGTACTGCCAACCTGCGTATTGGAACTGGCGATTAAATCAGGCCGCTTTGACGCCGGCCAGTTTAAGGTGATTAAAGCCTATCCGCAGACGGCGTTGCCCTGCCTTAGCTCAACCCCGCTTTACCCTCACTGGACGCTTTCCCGAATGCAGCACGTTCACGAACAGCTGGCTCGGGAAATCGCCCAGGCGCTGTTATCAATAAAGCCCGACGATATGCCCGCTCTTCAGGGAGAATATCGAGGATGGACCGTACCCATTAACGACAAAAGCGTTGTTGAACTCATGCAAGACATTGGGCTATCGGACAGTGGCGGCCATCTTAAGGTACTATGGCAAAAGTATCGGGGATGGCTGTTCATCGTTATGGGATACGGGCTGCTACTGGTCGGCTACCATTTGCGGGTTAACTATCTGGTCAAGACCAGAACGCGCAAGCTGCAGCAAATGATGGAACTAAATCAGGCGTCCTCAGAATGGCTCCGCACTCAGCAGGAACAGTTCTATTCCGCCCAGAGGATTTTGCTGTCGGGCGAGATGGCGGCAGGGATGGCCCACGAGCTCAACCAGCCACTCATGGCGATTAATAACTACGTTGTCGGATGCAGGATGCGCTTGCAGCAGCGACCTTTGGATATTGCCGCCCTAGACAACGCGCTTGAACAGGCCATTCGGCAAACGGCAAACGCGAAGAGCGTGATTCAACACGTTCGATTTTTTATTAAGCGCCACCCGGAAAAGCAGGAAGAAATTTGTTTAAACCTGGTTATTGCCAACGCGCTGTCACTGTTTTCAAACGAGCTAAAGCGCGGCGGCATTACGGTTGCCGCACCAGAAGCGCCGGAAGTCGTGATTCTCGCCGATGAGATTCTTATCCAGCAGGTCTTGGTTAACCTCATTCGCAACGCGCTGGACGCGATTAAGCTGCGGGAACCTCTGGTACGCGATCCCCAGATTACCTTTGAAATCGTCCCGTCGTCTTCTAAAGCCACGCTGAAAATTCGCGATAACGGCGTTGGGCTAACCGAGACGCAAATAGAGCGACTGTTCGTTCCGTTTGTCACCAGTAAGGACAGCGGCCTCGGCTTAGGAATGGCGATTTGCAAGCGTATTATCGAGGCCCACGGCGGGCGCATCTGGGCCGAAAGCCAGCCGGTCGGCGCCTGTATCTGCATTACGCTGCCGCGGATAAACGGAGTAACGCAATAATGTTAAAAGCGATCTATTTAGTTGATGACGATCCCGCGATTCGGGATTCCCTTATCTGGCTGTTAGAGGCGGCGGGCATCAGGTTGATTAGCTTTTCATCCGCCGATGCCTTTTTACAGCAGGTCGACGTCACCCTGCCCGGCTGCGTACTGTTAGATATTTGCATGCCGGGAATGACGGGCGTGGAACTGCAGGAGCAGCTAATGCGTCAGGACAATGTGCTGAGCGTTATTTTTCTCACCGGCCACGCGGACGTGCCTACCGCCAGCAAAATCTTTAAAAACGGCGCGTTTGACCTACTGGAAAAGCCGGTGGATATCGATGAACTGCTCCGGGTTATCCGCCAGGCGCTGATAAACAGCCAGAGGAAGTTTGAGTGGTTTGAGAAACACTATCAGCTGCGCAACGCGTGGGAGCAGCTAACGGAAAGAGAGAAACAGATCCTTGCGCTGGTATTGGAGGGGCTTTCAAATAAGGTTATCGCTGACCGCCTCTATCTGGCGCTGCGTACAGTGGAAATCCACCGTCATAATATGATGAAAAAGATGGGAAGCGATTCGCCTATTCAGCTGGCTCATGCGTTATCGAAGTATATGGACGTTAATAGTTTCACCGATAGAGAATAAAGCGTCCCCCACCAGAGCCTACGCTATTCCGTTGACGAGCTCGGGGCGTCAAGCCATCGCTCACGCCTATTATTCATCTAATGCCGTTTCCAATTGCTGATCACGATACATATTCCGATATCACCCGGCCGGCGGCACCAGCGCCGCATAGGCGCCTTGCTGGGCTATGCGCCCCTCCTGCAAAACCAAAATTTCATTGGCATACCGCAAGCCGGAGAGGCGATGTGTACAGAGAATCAACGTTCGCCCCTTCCCCCACTGGCGCAAACTCTGCAAAATACGACGTTCAGTACGGTCACCTACTGCAAAAAGCGCTGAATCGAGAATCACTATTAACTAACAGGGCTAGAGCGATGGCAATTCGCTGTTTCTGAGCGCCGGATAACATAACGCCGCGTACGCCGACTTCGGCTTGGTACCCCTGCGAAAAACTCAAGATGTCTTCATGTATACAGGCCAATGTGGCCGCCTGCTCAATTTTATTTTGCTTGGCCTGCGGATACCCTAGCGCAATATTTTCGGCAATCGAAGCAGAAAAAATGTCAGGCGAACCTTATGTTCATCATCTCATTCAGCTAAGACCGGAGAGATAAACCCTAATCCGTTGTCCAAACGTAGCATCATCGGATGGCGGAAGATCTCTAGCTGTAAATGGCACTTTTATGAGGGGCGATTACAATTACAGGGAGCAGAACCTCTGCGGCGGTTCATGATCGGAGTGATCCAGGACGTGATTGTTTCCTCGAGTTACGGCCCTTATTTACCGGGTGGCGTCCTAAAAGAAAAGTGCCAAATATTTTGAGTAAGCAGCCAATCATCTGGATTGTTAATCCCCGTAAGCGCTCAGTCCGCCGAGTATCTTTGCCCAATCTTTATTGTATAAGGGTGCAATATGAAAACTTACCTCAGTAAAATGAAGCAGGAATGGGCTGAGCTGATTGAGAGTACCTCTCCAGAGGTTCTGTCACTTGCGGCTAAGATTGCGCGTGAACACGCTGTGCCACTGAGTCAAACATTCTATGAAATTATGCTTGACGATCCTGAAGCGGAAGTCTTTCTGACAAATGAGCAGGTAGAGAAATATCTCAAACCGGCGCTGGCCGAATGGACGGAAAATGTGCTTACCTGTACTCAGGATAACATTGATCAGATGATATCCGTACAGCAGCATGTCGGAGAGGTGCATGCCCGGATAGGAATACCCGTACAGCTTGTTGAGATGGGCGCACGAACGCTGAAAAAACTGCTCTTTCCCCTTATACAGACTATGGAGTATGACTGTACTGACCGCGATCGGGTGGCACTGTGCCGCTTTGCAGTAGTCAGTATCGACCTTGCTATGGAAATCATGTCACGGGTATTTTCATTCAGTGACAATAGCGCTTCCCGAGAAGATGAGAACTACCGGATTTTTTCACTACTTGAAAACGCAGAGGAAGAGAAAGAGCGCCAAAGCGCCAGTCTTCTCTCTTGGGAGAATGACCTGATTTACAGAATTATGGTAGATACCGACATGGAAAGCGTACGACCACTGAGCAGGGCTGATTTTGGTCTGTGGTTTAATCATAAGGGGCGCCACTATTTCAGCGGACTACCGGAAACGGGCTACATTGCCAAGCAGCTGCAGGAACTGGATGAACTGGTCATCCGTACTCAGAACACACCCAAAGCGCTTGCCCGACGCGAGCAGCGGGTAAGCCTGTTGCTTCAGGTGAAAAGTGCACTGCTTCAGATAAGTATTTTTTTAAAAGCCCTGTTTGATGAGGTATCAAGGCATGAAGTGGGAATGGATGTTCTCACCCGGTTGCTAAACCGCCGTTTTCTTCCAACCATATTCAAACGTGAAATTGCCCAAGCAAACAGAAACGGAACCTCTCTGTCGGTTCTGATTATTGATGTAGATAAATTCAAACAGATCAACGACAGCTACGGGCATCAGATTGGGGATGAGATCCTTTGTAAGGTCTCACAGGTTTTCTATAATAATGTTCGCAGCAGTGACTATGTTTTCAGGTATGGTGGCGATGAGTTTCTCATTGTGTTGACTGAAGCATCGAAACATGAAGTCCGGCAGGTTGCAGAACGAATCCGTGCGATGGTCAGTAAACAAACGGTAATGGCCCCTAACGGGCAGCGCATCGTGCTGTCTCTGTCCATCGGTGGTGCAATGTTCAGTGGTCACCCCGATTACGAACGTCTGATTCAAGCGGCCGACGAGGCGCTGTATCGGGCCAAAACGCTTGGGCGTAACCGGGTAGAAATGTAAGAGTTGGGGTGAACAAAAGGAGCCTCCCATTGCCATCAGATAGCTTTACTGGCTTATTACCTGATTTGACAGTTCTTACCTTAACATCCGTGAGTGCTATAGGGTTTCCTCCATCCGCTGGCGCAGGGTTTACCTTTACGAAGGTTGTACCAACATTTACCAACAAGGGTTAATTGATGTCGATTGAATTGTGCTGACGTCAGGAAAGGATAAATCGAGGGAAAAGCCAGTAATTACGCGGATTTCAGATACAAAAATGGACGTCGGTTGACGTCCATTTTTTAAATATTGGTACCGAGGACGGGACTTGAACCCGTAAGCCCTAATGAGCACTACCACCTCAAGGTAGCGTGTCTACCAATTCCACCACCTCGGCACGGACCGACGGGATTAACCCATCGGTTTAAAACTCGTTCCCTTATTTAGGGATATCGCTGCTCGGCGTATTTGGCTTCACCGGAGCGGTTTGTTCAACCTTAACCGGTGCGCTCAGATCGTCGAATTCGCCGACTTTCTTTTCCTGACGGCTGCTCAGGTTACCCAGCGCCAGACTGATAATGAAAAACAGCGTGGCCAGAATCGCCGTAGTACGGGTCATGAAGTTGCCTGAACCGCCGGAACCAAACAGCGTTGCGGAAGCTCCGGAACCGAAAGAGGCACCCATGTTGGCCCCTTTGCCCTGCTGCAGCATAACCATACCGATCAGACCGATGGCCACCAGCAGGAAAATAATAAGAAGCGCTTCGTACATATTCTTGCCTGTAATCCTTGCGGGATACCCCGTCGTAAAGCTTGCTGGTTCAAAAGAGGGAGAAACTAACGATTTTCTCAACCTAACCAGAGCGGGTGTGAATACTAACGAAAGCCACAAAGAGGTGCAAGCGCATTTTTATTCATCGTGCGCATTTGTAGAAAAAACCAGCGTTTCCGGCGTGCTCTTGCGGCTTATCTTGATCATTATAAGGGAAAGTCCCCGGTCTTATCCATCTCTAATATAGGCGAGTGCCGCCATTCTTCTCTTTGCGGAAAATGGCGGATTTAGCGCCTACGCCCCATAGTAATCGATGGTTCTTTCCTGCGTAAAACGGTTCTCCTGTGGCCCCCACTCGGCGTGTAGCCAGTTAGCGTGGTGATCGTAGCGACTATAGTGCTTTTCACTCCGCCTTTTATGCTTCGCGTAAAACTTAGCCTCGGCAATAATTCGCTGAAGAATATTATTCTCGTTGTAGTCAAAGTAGTAAGAGGACTCATAGCTGCTGTCGCGAGAAAGAGAATCGCTTCTGGCCAGTAACCCGTTGGGATTATAGTGATAGCGTTTTACCGTATACCCTTCAGAATACTCTTTTTCCACCTGCGATTTTTCGATGACTTCGGTCAGTTGCCCTTCGATGTTGTAAATAAACTGCCTCATCCATCCGCTGTTCATAAGTTCGCTTTTAACGATACGACCCTGTCCGTCCTGCTGGTAGCGCACGACGACGTTTCCTACGCTGCTCAGCTGGCCGTTTATTATCCAGTTAATGCTCTTCACCCAGCCCTGACTGTCTTTATAAACATAAGTGACGGACTCGCCGCGGCGGTTCTTTTCGCGCCGCTTAACCCGTACGACGTCGCCTTCGGGGCTGTAGTCAATCTCGCTGGAAATAATCCGCTCGCCGTTACGAAAGGTCACTTCTTTCAGCTTTTTCACGCGAAGCGGCGCAGGAGAAAAAGCGTGAGCCGAGTTTTCGGTTAACGCCAGATTAAAGGAAAAAATAGCTTTGTCTTTTGAGCTAAGCGGAGTGCTGGCATAGGAAAGACAAGAAAAAGCGAACAGGCATATGAGTAAAAAATAATGGGTAAAAAACGCCCTCATCGTCACCACCACACCCTATATGTTATTGCTAAATTCCATTCGGGCAGGATTTTAGCACCATAAAACAGTGTGGAACAACAATTATTGCCCACATGAACGATTGCCTATATTAATTATTTATAAGCGTTTCAAATTTATCTTTTTTTCCGTTAAAAACGTTGAAATCAACAAACGTTTCTATGCCTTCCAGCTTCCCGCGGTTGGCGTATTGCCAAAATAACCAGTCCCTGTTATCAGGCTGGAGCCCAGGCTTGCGATAAACGTCCCGTAGCCAAATCGCGCTTTTCGGCATTTTGTCTATCAGGAAGTCATCATAAAACTCTCTGGTTACATACAGGATAGGCCTCTGCCCATACGCCTTTTCAAGCCGATCGGACAACACCTCAACCTCTTTAAGCACCTCCAACCTGCCGGAGGTTAACTGACAATTGCCGCCGTACTCGAGATCGATAACCGGAGGCAGAGTCCCCTTTTCAACCGGCACAGAGGAAATAAAGTTATCGGCCTGTTCATCTCCGCTGCTGCAAAAGGTAAAAAAGTGGTAAGCGCCGACGACAAATCCCCTTTGACGGGCGTCCTTCCAATTAAGGTGGAAGCGTTTGTCTTTAAAATTTCCCCCTTCCGTCGCTTTGATAAAAATAAACTGGATCTCGGCAGTATTAAGCCTGTCCCAATCGATCTCTTTTTGATGATGGGAGATATCGATTCCCTGAATAGGGAACTCTTCCCGGGATGGGTAGTTAAAGCGGATAACCCCCTGATAGAGGGCAAAAACCATAAAAGCGGCAAGCGCCGCTATGCTGCATGCTATTGCGAGTAAAAGCCTTATGCGCATAATATCCCTGTTCATTCATCCCTGTCGTATGCGAAGTAAAAGGGCGGATAAATCCGCCCCGCTTTTCCTCATTGGCCCGTTAACGCCGCTAGCCTGCGGCTTTAACTGCATCGGCAATGCGATTTGCCAACGCCAGAACCTGCTGTTCGTCTTCACCTTCGACCATCACGCGGATCAGAGGTTCAGTGCCGGATTTCCGCAGCAGAACTCGACCGCGTCCCGCCAGAGCCTCCTCCGCTTCCAACGTAGCCTGCTTCACACTCTCCGTCGCCAGCGGATCGTGCTGCCCAGAGAAGCGAACGTTAACCAGAATTTGCGGCAGCAGCTTCATTCCGCTGCACAGGTCGTGCAGGCTCATCTGGTTGCGCACGACGGCGGCCAGAACCTGCAGGCCCGCAACGATCCCGTCTCCGGTCGTGGTCTTATCCAACAGGATAACGTGCCCGGAGTTTTCCGCGCCGATGGTCCAGCCTAATTCGTTCATTTTCTCCAGAACGTAGCGGTCGCCCACTTTCGCTCTGGCAAACGGGATGCCCAGCTGCTTAAGCGCCAGCTCCAATCCCATGTTGCTCATCAGGGTGCCAACGGCGCCCCCTTTAAGCTGCCCTTTGCGCAGCGCTTCGCGGGCGATGATGTACATGATTTGGTCGCCGTCGACCCGGTTGCCGAGGTGATCCACCATAATGACGCGGTCGCCGTCGCCGTCAAAGGCGATGCCCAGATCGGCCTTCTCGGTGAGAACGCGCTCTTGCAGCGCACGCACGTCGGTTGCGCCGCACTGCTCATTGATGTTCATGCCGTCCGGCTCGCAGCCGATGGTGATAACCGTCGCTCCCAGCTCGCGCAGCACGCTGGGAGCGATGTGGTAAGTCGCGCCGTTTGCACAGTCAACAACGACTTTAAGGGAACTCAAGCTCAGTTCGCTCGGAAAGCCGCCCTTACAGAACTCGATATAGCGCCCGGCGGCGTCGTTTATCCGGCTGGCCTTACCCAGCTCGGCAGACGTCACGCAGGTCAGCGGTTTTTCCATCTCGGCTTCAATGGCTTCTTCAACCGCGTCGGGTAGCTTGGTGCCGTCTATCGAGAAGAACTTGATGCCGTTGTCGTCAAAGGGGTTATGAGACGCAGAAATTACGATACCGGCCTCTGCGCGGAACGTCCTCGTCAGATAGGCCACCGCCGGCGTCGGCATGGGGCCGGTAAATGAAGCCGACAGCCCTGCGGCCGCCAAACCGGCTTCAAGCGCGGATTCCAACATATAGCCGGAAATACGGGTATCTTTACCAATAATTATCTTTCGCGAGCCGTGGCGAGCCAATACCTTACCTGCGGCCCAGCCCAGCTTGAGAACGAAGTCAGGCGTAATCGGATGCTCACCCACCTTGCCGCGGATGCCGTCAGTACCAAAATATTTACGTGTGCTGCTCATGATGTTTTTTTATCCCCTTGCGCCAAGCGTAGCTTCCACAATTCGCATTGCTTCCACCGTTTCTTTAACGTCGTGTACGCGAATAATTTGCGCCCCCTGCATTGCAGCGATAGTCGCGCAGGCGATGCTTCCAACCAGCCGTTCTGAGGGCGGTACGTTCAACAATTGCCCAATCATTGACTTACGCGACATTCCGATCAGCAGCGGCAGTCCGAAACGGTGAAATTTGGACAGGTGAGCCAGCAGCTGATAGTTATGTCGCAAATTTTTACCGAAACCAAAGCCGGGATCGAGCACTATTTTTTTTCGTTCAATACCGGCCTGTTCACAACGCGCGATCTGCTCGGCCAGAAAGGCGTCAACTTCAGCAACGACGTCATGATAGTGCGGTTCCTGCTGCATCGTTCGCGGCATACCCTGCATGTGCATCAAGCACACGGGCAACCCGCACTCGGCCGCAGCCTCCAGAGCTCCGGGCTCCTGAAGCGCGCGAATATCATTAATAAGATGAGCACCCGCTCGGGCGGATTCACGCATCACTTCCGCCTTGGAGGTATCAACGGAGATCCAAACGTCAAAATTACGGGCAATGGCTTCAGTTACTGGAATCACTCGTTCCAGCTCTTCCTCAACCGATACGTCAGCAGCGCCCGGGCGGGTAGACTCGCCGCCAATATCGATAAGCGTCGCGCCTGCCTGAATCATCTCGTTAGCGTGGCGCAGCGCGCTGTCAATCTGGCTATAGCGTCCGCCGTCGGAAAAGGAATCCGGCGTAACGTTAAGGATCCCCATGACTTGAGGATAATTGAGATCCAGCGTGAGCCCTCGGCTTTCTAACTTCATGATGATTCTTCAACCTCTCATCGCGTCAAAAAAATAATACGCGCCGCCGGTATCCCTCAACGACGGCATAACCCGGCCTTATTTATTTACCGTCAGGCCATGAGCAATTTGGCGAAACTCCGGCAAAAACTGCTCGCTAAGCTCGCTCTTCACAATCCCTTTAATGACGTAATATCCATCGGAGGAAACGATGATGGCCTGATAGACCTTAACCGGCTTATGGTTACGCGCATCCTCCGCATTAGCCTGAAGCTCCACGGCATCCAAACCGCCTATTTTCAGGCTTTTTACGCTGTCTTTCACGACTTCCGCTTCAATTAGCGACGAAGTGCTTTTTAAATGCTTTTCGGCAAATGAGGCCAAGTCGCCGATTTCAACGTTATTAAACGACGGGGCTATAACCAGCAACGGCTCTGCGCTTTCCGACGGGAAGGGGTCACCAGGACGCGTCATGGCAAGCGCGCTGTTCATACGCTTGGTTATCTTAAGGTTTTCCGTTTCTTTTACCGTATAGCTCAGGCCGTCCAGACTTACCTTATTTCTCGCCTCGTCTTGAACTTCCAGACTTAGCAAGGCGTCTTTAATCTTTGCGCCTTCAGTGCTTTCATTCGCTGCCTGATAGGTTCCAACCATCATCAGCGAACCCTTACCGTCGCCCTGCAGCAGGATCCACTTATGGTAGTCCACGCTGCCGTCGCTTTGCGCTATCTTATACAGCCACAGCTTTTTCCCCTGACGCTCCGCCTGCTCTGAACCCAAAACGCGAACACCCTTTACGGTCAGCAAGTCGGGAATGAATCCGTGCTGCACTTCTTCCAGCGGGGATGACATTTCGGTCGCCATAATGGAAGCGCCGCTCTTTTCATTGAAATAGCCAGAAAACTGCTTTGACTGAGCAAAGCCTTCAGGCGGATTAATCGACGCGGCAACGCCAGGGATTTTTTCTATCGCCTGAGCGCCACTTGCCAGGCCAAAAAGGGAAAACAGCAGTGCCGTTGCTAAACGATGCATCTTCATAGCGCAATATAACTCCGTGATGTAATTAAACGTCCCTGGGCGCAAACAGCATCGTAGTAAAATCATCCTTTTCTATCGATGTCACTTATCAACAAACGTCGCGATACGGCCCAATATCCGGACGTCACAATATCATATTGCGCCCCTTGTCGCTGCCGTTTCTTGACGTAAAAAAACGGCCCTCCGTTTGGAGGGCCGCTTAGCGTTAAACAACGTTTTAATTACATCGCCGGCTTGTCGCTGGGTTCGTTTTTATTGAACTCGGGCGACGACGGCTTTTCTTCTGAAGCCGGAGGCGGATTTTGCGCGCTGCCGGCCGGCGGCTGCTTCATGCCGCTGCTCTGGGTATCATCCCATCCGGCAGGAGCGCGAACTTCGCGGCGCGCCATCAGGTCGTCGATTTGCGGAGCGTCAATCGTCTCGTACTTCATCAGCGCGTCTTTCATGGCGTGCATGATGTCCATGTTCTCTTCCAAAATCACCCTTGCGCGCTGGTAGTTGCGCTCAATAATGGCCTTCACTTCCTGGTCGATAATGCGCGCCGTTTCGTCAGACATGTGCTTGCTCTTCGAGACGGAGCGCCCCAAGAACACCTCGCCCTCTTCTTCCGCGTACAGCAAAGGCCCCAGCTTCTCGGAGAAGCCCCACTGGGTCACCATGTTGCGAGCGATAGAGGTCGCCACTTTAATGTCGTTAGAAGCGCCGGTAGAAACCTTTTCCGAACCGTAAATCAGCTCTTCGGCCAAACGACCGCCGTACAGCGTTGAAATACGGCTTTCCAGCTTCTGGCGGTTTTCGCTGATGGCGTCGCCTTCCGGCAGGAAGAACGTCACGCCCAGCGCGCGGCCGCGAGGAATAATCGTGACTTTATGCACCGGATCGTGCTCCGGCACCAGACGACCGATAATCGCGTGGCCCGCTTCGTGATAGGCGGTAGACTCTTTCTGCTCTTCCGTCATCACCAGAGAACGGCGCTCGGCGCCCATCATGATCTTGTCTTTGGCCTTTTCAAACTCCACCATCGACACTACGCGCTTTTTCGTGCGAGCGGCGAACAAGGCGGCTTCGTTGACCAGGTTAGCCAGATCCGCGCCGGAGAAGCCCGGCGTACCGCGAGCGATAACGGATTCGTCTACGTCAGGCGAAACCGGCACGCGGCGCATGTGCACCTTCAAAATCTGAGCGCGACCGCGAACGTCCGGCAGGCCAACGACGACCTGACGGTCAAAGCGGCCAGGGCGCAGCAGCGCGGGGTCAAGCACGTCAGGGCGGTTAGTTGCAGCGATAACGATAACGCCTTCGTTGCCTTCAAAACCGTCCATTTCAACCAGCATCTGGTTCAGCGTCTGCTCACGTTCATCGTGACCACCGCCTAGACCGGCGCCGCGTTGACGGCCAACGGCATCGATTTCATCGATAAAGATAATGCACGGGGCCGCCTTCTTGGCCTGTTCAAACATGTCGCGAACGCGAGATGCGCCCACGCCGACGAACATTTCAACGAAGTCGGAACCGGAGATAGTGAAGAAAGGCACCTTCGCTTCGCCAGCGATAGCCTTCGCCAGCAGCGTTTTACCGGTACCCGGAGGCCCTACCATCAGTATGCCTTTCGGGATCTTGCCGCCCAGCTTCTGGAAGCGGCTCGGCTCGCGCAGAAACTCAACCAGTTCGCTTACGTCTTCTTTCGCTTCGTCGCAGCCCGCCACGTCGGCAAACGTGGTCTTGATCTGCTCTTCGGTCAACATGCGCGCCTTGCTCTTGCCGAACGACATGGCGCCTTTACCGCCGCCGCCCTGCATTTGGCGCATAAAGAATATCCAGACGCCGATAAGCAACAGCATCGGGAACCAGGAAATAAAGACCTGCTGCAGGAAGCCCTGCTGCTCCGGTGGCTCACCAACAGTCTTCACGTTATTTTTCAATAACATGCTAAGCAACAGAGGATCTTCCGTCGGCATATAGGTCGTACGCGCGGCGTCGTCCATCATCTTGTACTTGACTTCACGCCCGCTGATTCTGGCCTCTTTCACCTGCTTATTGCTGACCTGTGTCATAAATTCGGAATAGTCAGTACGGCTTCCGCCGGGCTCACTGGTTCCGAAACTCTGGAACACCGTCATCAGGACAACAGCAATGACCAGCCAGAGAATTAGGTTTTTCGCCATATCACTCAAGGAATTAACCTCATATTACAATGGTGTTAACGTAACAATACGCGTTAGGGTACTATAGTTTGCGCCCAGTCGCTACAATGTATACTTCACGCGAACGAGCCCGAGAAGCATCAGGTTTACGAATCTTTACTTTTGTAAACATTGAACGGATTTCACGTAGGTATTCGTCGAACCCTTCCCCTTGGAAAACTTTAGCGACAAAGCTGCCCCCTGGCGCCAGTACGTCTTTACACATCTCCAGCGCCAGCTCCACCAGATACATCGCTCTGGGGATATCAACCGCAGGCGTACCGCTCATGTTGGGCGCCATGTCGGACATCACAACCTGAACTTTGCTTTCCCCGACTCTTTCCAACAGCGCCTTGATCACCATCTCATCACGAAAGTCGCCCTGAAGGAAATCAACTCCGACGATAGGATCCATAGGCAAAATGTCACAGGCGATGATACGCCCCTGATTGCCGATTTGCGTTACCGCATACTGCGACCACCCGCCGGGCGCGGCGCCCAAATCGACGACGGTCATACCGGGTTTAAACAATTTATCGGTCTGCTGTATTTCGTCGAGCTTAAACCATGCGCGAGAGCGAAGCCCTTTTTTCTGCGCCTGCTGGACGTATTTGTCGCTAAAGTGTTCCTGTAGCCAGCGCGTTGAGCTGGCTGAACGCTTTTTATTACCCATTCGGTATTCCAACTGTACTAATATTAGGGTGTATTTCAGCTTCACGCCAAGTTGGTGCTAAGTATTAGATGGCGGTAGAATATGCCGTTTTCAACCCTTAACCGCAAATTGACATTAAGACAATGAACCTATCTAACAAACAAAAGCAGCACCTGAAGAGCCTGGCTCATCCACTAAAGCCAGTCGTCATGATCGGCGCAAACGGCCTGACAGAGGGCGTTCTTGCTGAAATCGAACAGGCGCTAGAGCACCACGAGCTGCTCAAAGTCAAGATTTCAACCGAAGAGCGTGAAACCAAAATGCTGATTGTCGACGCTATCGTTCGAGAAACCAAAGCGTGCAACGTGCAGGTTATCGGTAGCATGCTGGTGCTTTACAAGCCGAGTAAAGACAAGAAAATCGCACTTCCTCGATAAACTCGAAGGAAAAAGGTGATGCACGGCTGTCACCTTTTTCACTTCTTTACACTTGGTCAAATAAAGACCGCCCCGCCTTGGCGTAGCGTTTAGACGTACTCAACGCTAAGAATTTCAAACTCAATATCGCCGCCGGGCGCCTTAACGATAACGACGTCGTCGGCCTCTTTGCCAATCAAACCGCGCGCCATCGGCGAGTTGACGGAGATCAGATTCTGTTTGAAATCAGCCTCGTCGTCACCGACGATGCGATATACCACTTCTTCTTCCGTATCCAGATTCATCACCTTTACCGTCGCACCGAAAATTACGCGGCCGTTATTGGCCATCTTGGTAACGTCGATAATCTGAGCGTGGGAAAGCTTGGCCTCAATCTCCTGGATCCTGCCTTCACAAAATCCCTGCTGTTCGCGCGCCGCATGATATTCCGCATTCTCTTTCAAATCACCGTGAGCTCTGGCTTCAGCGATATCTGAAATAATTTTAGGTCGACGTACGTTTTTCAAATACTCCAGCTCTTCACGCAGCCTTTCTGCGCCAAGCAGCGTCATCGGAATTTGTCGCATACTACTATCCTTCTAAAGCCGCCGAGTCGTTGTGTTCGGCAACCGTTTAAAGCCTTATCATCGGACCGCCGCCTGTGCGCTTTAAGAGCAAAAACGGCCCGACCCGGTTAAATTTCCAGGCCAAACGGCGATCATGGGAAGCCGCTATTTTACCTGAGACTTCCCCCGGGGTCATCGTTTAGTTTTCTCATCTTCTGCCTACGGCCTTTTGCCAAATGGCAACTGCGGTATAAATTAGCCGGTTAAAGCGTGATACACTTTAACCGTTTTTTCGCCTTTTTCTATTTGCAGGTATGCAGGTAATTACCCACTATGCGTTTATTGAAAATTTTCGGCGCCGCACTTTGTGCTCTCAGCGCCGCTGCCCAAGCCGCTGAAGTCGATAAGTACACCGGCCTGCTGCCGGAAGGCGCGTCTCTCTCTCTTATGGTGCAAAAAGTGGGCGCACGGTCCACCGTTCTTGACTATCAGGATAAGCAGCTTACGCTGCCCGCCAGTACGCAAAAGGTCGTCACGGCGCTGGCTGCGCTGCTCCAGCTTGGGCCGGACTTCCGCTTCACTACGACGATTGAAGGAGGTGGAGCGATAAATAACGGCGCGCTCAACGGGGACCTGATCGTGCGCTTTAGCGGCGACCCGACGCTCACTCGCCAGCAGCTACGAACGATGATCCAAAGCCTCAAACAGCAAGGCGTGCGCAAAGTATCCGGCGGGCTGACTATCGATACTTCCGTATTCGCCAGCCACGACAAAGCGCCGGGCTGGTCCTGGAACGATATGACTCAGTGCTTTAGCGCCCCGGCCTCCGCAGCCATTATCGATAAAAACTGCTTCTCCGTTGCGCTACAGACCGCCAAACAGTCGGGCGGAACGGCCACGGTTCAGGTCGCCTCTTATTACCCGGTACAGGTCATAAGCCAGGTGAAAACCTATCCGCGCAACGCGCCCGAAGGCCGCTTTTGCGAATTTGACGTTACGGCAGGAGAAAACCAGCGCTATACCTTGACCGGCTGCCTGACGCCGCAGGAAAAGCCCATTACCCTTTCCTTCTCCATTCAAGACGGAAGCGACTACGCGGCAAAAATAATAAAAAGCGAGCTGAGCCAGGCCGGCATTCAAATTGGCAACGCTGTACGCTATCAGACTACGCTGACCAAGCCAGGCCGCGTTCTGGCCCAAACTCAGTCGGCTCCGCTGCACGACCTGCTGAAAATAATGCTTAAAAATTCTGATAATACGATCGCCGATACGGTCTTTCGCACTATGGGCTACAGGCAGTACGGCGTGCCGGGAACCTGGCGTTCCGGCTCCAACGCAGTAAGACAGGTTCTGCTTAAGCAGGCGGGGATCAATCTTGGCAACACGGTCATGGCAGACGGTTCCGGACTCTCGCGCCATAATTTGATTGCAGCCGATACCATGATGCAGATCCTTCAGTACATCGCGCAACACGACCAGCAGTTGGACTTTATCTCCATGCTGCCCACCTCCGGGCAAGACGGCACGCTTCGGGCGCGCAGCGGCTTTAAAGAAGCCGGCCTTACCGGAAAGGTCTCGGCCAAGACGGGGGCGCTACAGGGCGTTTACAACCTCGCAGGCTTTATGACGACCGCCAGCGGAGAGAGGGTCGCTTTCGTTCAGTTTCTATCCGGCTATGCGATGACACCGCAGGAGCGAGGAAACGGTAAAAAGACGCTATCTGGCTTTGAAAGCACGCTCTATCGGGATATTTACAACGCGAACTAGCAATAAATGAAAGAAAAAAGCCGCGAATAGTTTCGCGGCTTTTTCGTTTCGGAAAGATTAACGCTCGTAAATAATCTCTACGCCATCGTCATCTTCTTCGTCCCAGTCGTCGTCATCCCAGTCATCATCGTCGTCAACAACGTGTGCCTCTGGATTATTCAACTGGTCGCGATGATAATCGTCCCACATGAACTCGGCCTTCTCCGGCCCGGACTCTTCTTCTTCAAGCGCTTTAGGGTTCGCGTTCAGGAACGCCATGACGTCCCAGCAGAGCGCCGTTACCCCTTCGCGATTAGCAGCGGAAATCAGGTAATACTTATCTTCCCACCCCAGCGCATCGGCAATCGCCTTCGCGCTGGCTTCCGCCTCGTCCTTATCAAGCAGGTCAACCTTGTTGAACACCAGCCAGCACGGCTTTTGCGCCAGCTTTTCGCTGTACTGCTGCAGCTCATTGAGGATGATGTGCGCATTCTCAATCGGATCGGACTCATCAACTGGCGCAATGTCGATAAGGTGAAGCAGCACGCGGCAGCGTTCCAGATGCTTAAGGAAGCGGATCCCCAGCCCTGCGCCGTCGGATGCGCCTTCAATCAGGCCGGGAATATCGGCGACAACGAAGCTTTGTTCGTTATCCATCCGAACGACGCCCAGGCTCGGCACCAGCGTAGTAAACGGATAGTCGGCCACTTTCGGCTTAGCGGCAGAAACGGCGCGAATAAAGGTAGATTTACCCGCGTTCGGCAGGCCCAGCATGCCGACGTCCGCAAGCAGCATCAGCTCAAGCAGCAGCTCACGCTTGTCCCCCGGCGTGCCGTTGGTTTTTTGGCGAGGCGTACGGTTAACCGACGACTTAAAGCGCAGGTTGCCCAAGCCGTGGAAACCGCCTTTGGCCACCATCAGCTTTTGCCCATGGCGGGTCAAGTCGCCCAGCACCTCTCCCGTTCCCTGATCCAGAACGCGCGTACCGACCGGCACCTTAATGGTGATGTCCTGACCGCGACGACCGGTACAGGCCTTACTTTGGCCGTTCTGCCCACGCTCGGCGCGGAAGCTTTTTTCAAAGCGATAGTCGATCAGCGTATTGAGGTTTTCATCGGCGACCATAAACACGTCACCGCCGTCACCGCCGTCACCGCCGTCCGGGCCGCCCTTAGGAATATATTTTTCTCGGCGAAAGCTCACACAGCCGTTGCCGCCGTCGCCAGCCTCAACTCGGATAGCGGCTTCATCAACGAATTTCATTCTTACTCTCCACTCATTCGCCCGACGCCGTCGGGTCGCTTACTGTCAGTTTATCCTATTTATACGCTGCCGCACGCTATCGCGGGCGCAATAGATAAACCTACTTGATAGATAGGCCCGGCTTCTTATCCGAGCGGCGGGGAAACAGACGATGCCCCGCGGCAGAAAACATTGCGCCCAGCACCACAATAACGGCGCCGCTATAGCCCATAAAATTCAACACCATCATAGAGAACGTTTCCGGCCACATTAGCGCTAACAGATCGGAAAACAGCAGCGTAAACAGCGGCGTTAGCGTAATCAGCGCGCTAACCTGAGCGGCCTGCCAGCGTGCCATGGCTTCTCCCAGCGCGCCGTAGGCTACCAGCGTGTTCAAACCACAAAACGCCAGGCACGCAAGCTGCCAGGCGTTCAGATTAAAAATTTCTGACGGCGCCGCCAATGGCGTAACAAAAACGGCGCTTAACACATACAGCAAAAACAGAATTTGAGACGCAGAAAGCCTACGCTGCAGCACCTTCTGCGCAACGGCGTAGGCAATCCAAACCAGAGACGCGCAAACGCCGAGCAGCACGCCCATGGTGTAATCCGTCAGGCGCGTAAAAATCTCAACCAGATTAGTGTTAAAAAACATCACGATGCCGATCACTAGCGTAACCGCACCGATAATCTGCGTAATTCGCATCGTCTCTTTTAATATCAGCACGCTGGCAAACAGCATACCGATTGGCGAAAGCTGGCCAATAACCTGAGAAGCGGTCGGCGTCAGATACTGAAGCGCAGAGCTGAAAAAGATAAAGTTTCCCGCCAGCCCCAGTGCGGCTATCAGCAGAACGATAAGCCAGCGCGGGCGACGAAAAAGCCCTAATCTGGGCAGCTTACGCTGAAACGCCAGCACCAGCCCAAGCCCTACCGATGAAATAACGAATCGATACCAAACCAGCGTGTATGGCGTCATGTCAGGAAAAACCTGCTTCATCGCAATCGGCACGGCGCCCCACAACACGGCGGTGATTAAGGCGAACGTAACGCCTAATGCCATACTCTGCTTAACCTGAGACATTGCCCAACAGCTCCGGAATAAAAAACGATGCGCTATCCGTCAGCCTTGATGCCAAGCTGACGTTTTTTTCAACTAAGGGTAACATAAACCGCAAATAAAAAGCCCCGCAATCACATTGCAGGGCCTTAAGTCTGTAAAGCTCGAAAACTTATTCAGCGACAATGCTGATGAATTTACGGTTTTTCGGGCCTTTTACTTCAAACTTGACTTTGCCGTCGATCAAAGCATACAGAGTATGGTCACGACCGCAGCCAACGTTGGTGCCAGCGTGGAACTTGGTGCCACGTTGACGAACCAGAATGTTGCCAGCCAGAATAGACTCACCGCCGAAGCGCTTTACGCCAAGACGTTTGCTTTCAGAATCGCGGCCGTTTCGTGAGGAACCGCCAGCCTTTTTATGTGCCATTTATCCGCTCTCCTATACCTTAAGCGCTGATACCAGTGATTTTAACATCAGTAAACCACTGACGGTGGCCCTGTTGCTTACGGTAGTGCTTACGGCGACGGAACTTAACGATCTTAACTTTCTCGCCACGACCGTGCGCCACAACTTCTGCCTTAATCTTGCTGCCGTCTACGAACGGAACGCCGATTTTAACGTCATCGCCATTCGCAACCATCATCACCTGATCAAACTCGATAGTTTCACCAGTTGCGATGTCCAGCTTTTCCAAGCGAACGGTTTGACCTTCGCTTACTCGGTGTTGTTTGCCACCACTTTGGAAAACCGCGTACATATTAACTCCGCTTTCCGCGCACTTACCGCCAAATCTATAAAATGTGCAAAGCGCGCTATAAAATATTCACAATAGGGCGCGAATTCTACGCAAAAATCCGACCGTTGACAAGCTAAGAATCAGAGAAGAAATACAAGAAAATGATCGAGCGCTTTTTATGGCGTTCATCTATGCTAATTTTCGAGTACAATCACCCGGGTTACGGTTCTGTAAACAGAGGCGGGACGGCGCCGATTTAAAACGATAAAACAACAAACACACTATGAATATTGAACAGATTACGCAGTTAGCGGAAAAGGACATGGCCGCGGTGAACGCCGCGATACTCGCGCAGTTGAACTCTGACGTTGTACTCATCAACCAGTTGGGGCACTACATTATCAGCGGCGGCGGAAAACGCATTCGTCCCACGATCGCCGTTTTGGCGGCCCGAGCGCTGAACTATGAGGGTGATGGACACATTACTTCAGCCGCGCTGATTGAGTTCATCCATACTGCAACGCTATTACATGACGACGTTGTGGACGAATCGGATCTTCGCCGAGGAAAAGCGACGGCCAACGCCGCATTTGGCAACGCCGCCAGCGTACTGGTCGGCGACTTCATCTATACCCGCTCTTTTCAGATGATGACCAGCCTCGGCTCGCTCGAGATTCTTAAGCTCATGTCGGCCGCAACTAACGTGATCGCAGAAGGTGAAGTCATGCAGTTAATTAACTGCAACGATCCCGACATCACTGAAGAAAACTACATGCAGGTAATTTACAGCAAAACCGCTCGTTTATTTGAAGCGGCTGCGCAGGCGTCTGCCATTCTGGCTAACGCTACGCCAGAACAGGAAAAGGCGCTGCAGGAGTACGGTCGCTATATTGGCACCGCTTTCCAACTGATAGACGACCTGCTGGACTACAGTGCGGACGGTGTTCGTTTGGGGAAAAACCTGGGTGACGATCTGAACGAAGGCAAGCCCACTCTGCCGCTGCTGCACGCCATGCACAACGGAACGCCGGAGCGCGCAGCGCAAATCCGCGGCGCAATTGAGCAGGGCAACGGTCGCCACCTGCTGGAAGAGGTGCTGGAAACGATGCGTCAGTGCGGCTCGCTTGACTACACTCAGCGGCGCGCCGAAGAAGAGGCCAACAAGGCTATCGCCGCGCTGGCCTGCCTGCCGGATACGCCTTATAAAACCGCGCTCGAATCCTTAGCGCGACTGTCCGTACATCGCGATACTTAATCCATTCGCTTCAATACTAAACGGGCGCCAAGCGCCCGTTTTTTTATGCCTCAACCACGTCGTTATCTATTAAGGCAACGCTGTCCGGGGTATTCACCTTGTCCATAAGCCCGGCAATCCCTCTGCGCATAAGCAGAGAAACTATTTTATCCCGCTCCTGCGACGTTAGCTGGTTATACGCCGTTACCCAGATAGTAAAAGGCTCGTCGGTTTGAGTGTTGTACAGCGCACTGTCTTCCATTGCGCGAAGAACGTGCTGCACGCCGACAGGTATGCTGTCTATGTGATACTCCACCGCCTTGCCCTGTACGCCAAGACGACGTCGACGAATCCACAGCTCTCTTTTAGCCTTTTGGTTAATTCCCTGAGCAGTGCCTGGAAGACCGCCAATGCCAACCAGCTCTTTTGCTGAAAACCATTCTTTTTTCATATGTCATCCGTTACAAAAGCCTGAGTGATTAAACCTATACTACTTCTGCCATATCCGTAGATACGCCAATCCTTTCCATAAGCCCCGTAATGCCGTCACGGACAATAAGGGAAACAAGACGCTCTCTTTCCGTCACCGTAAGCTGGTTATAGGCAGTAACCCAAACGGCAAAAGGATCGTTGGCCGGCGCGTTCACGGTATACTTCCCACCGTCTTCATTAGCCAATAAAACGACCTTCGCCTTATCCGGAACGCTATCAATATGGTATTCAAGCGCTTTACCCTGAACGCCGGTTCGTTTTCGGCTTTTCCACTTTTCGCGTCTCGCTTTCTGATTAATTCCCTGAACCGTAGTGGGCAGCCCCCCTACGCTGGTTAATTCATGCGTTGAGAACCATTCCTTTTTCATATAAAGACCCCTACCTAGATCTTAATACCTGCACATAAACATTAACCCTTCGTCAATGTTTATCGTTTCCATAAAATAGATTTATGTCTCGCGTAGACAACAATCTCATCCGGCTATATTCATTATATTTAAATTGGTAACAAGTTTATGTTAGTTAATTTAATAAAAAAACCTAAATATTTAAAATATACCCTGTCTTTTAAGACAGTAAGACCGGTGAGAAAACCTGCCCAATGCGTTAATCACCTTACATCAAGGTATTGATAATAAATATATTTCATTATTGAAAAGCGTAAAGATTGATAAGAAGAAAGGCCCAAATTCACTTTCTTAAAAATAAATTAATAATAGAATTTTTAAGCAAAAATCTTATAATAAAATGACTAATGAGAATGAATAATTTAAAAATAATTATAAAATTCAATATATATAGCATTTCATAGCGAGCCAAAATTGTTCAGAAAAAATTAAAAATCATCATTATTAAGAAAATATTTTCTATTACCCGTTTATGTAATCGACTTAAATCCTATTTATCAAATTTATGTAAAACATCTAAAAAGGAGGGAACGAATGGACGAAAGGAAAGAAGACTGGCACTCTGCTGATATTATTGCCGCCCTGCGTAAACGAGGGACGACGCTAGCCGCGCTGTCGCGTCAATCGGGATTAAGCTCATCAACGCTGGCAAACGCTCTCGTTCGTTCATGGCCAAAAGGCGAGTGGATCATCGCAGAAACGCTGGGGGTCCACCCAAGCGAAATCTGGCCTAGCCGCTATTTCGACCCCATAACCCATCAGCTCAAGGCTAACCGCACAAGGCGACAAAGCGACGACTAGCCGCATCTTATCCAATAGAAAGGATAATAAAAAACCGCTGTAGGCCTTCACCAACAGCGGCTTTCATCAAACGCGCACGGGATTATCCCTGAATAAATTTCTCGCCCAGTTCAATATCCTTGTGCAGCACGTCCAGCATGCCTTCCAGCGCTTTTTGCTCATATGCGCTCAGCGTGCCGATATCTTTAATACTCTCAATGCCGTCTTTACCCAGCACTAAAGGTTGTGCAAAGAAGCGGGCGTACTTGCCGTCGCCTTCAACATAGGCACACTCGACGACATTCTTCTCGCCCTGCATCGCGCGAACCAGAGAAAGCGCGAAGCGCGCGGCCGCCTGAGCCATAGAAAGCGTAGCTGACCCGCCGCCGGCTTTGGCTTCTACTACTTCGGTGCCAGCGTTCTGGATGCGCTTGGTGAGAGATTCAACTTCTGCATCAGTAAAGCTTACGCCCGGGATCTGAGAAAGCAGAGGCAGAATAGTAACGCCAGAGTGGCCGCCAATTACGGGGACAACAACGTCCTGCGGCTGCTTGCCTTTCAGAGCGGCAACGAAAGTGCTGGAACGGATGATGTCCAGCGTCGTCACGCCAAACAGCTTGCTCTTATCGTAAACGCCGGCCTTCTTCAGGACTTCTGCCGCGATAGCGACCGTCGTGTTGACCGGGTTGGTGATAACGCCGATGCAGGCTTTCGGGCACGTCTCGGCGACTTGCTGAATCAGGTTGCGGATGATGCCCGCGTTGATGTTAAACAGGTCTGAACGATCCATGCCGGGCTTACGGGCAACGCCCGCAGAGATAAGAACGATGTCAGCACCTTTCAGGGCAGGGCGCGCGTCTTCTCCGCTAAAGCCAACAATCTCAACCGCCGTAGGAATATGGCTCAAATCGACGGCAACGCCCGGAGTGACTGGCGCAATGTCGTAAAGAGCAAGCTCGGAATTAGCGGGCATTTGCGTTTTTAACAGCAGGGCCAAAGCTTGGCCAATGCCACCGGCTGCACCGAGAACGGTAATTTTCATTCTGAACTCCTTTTTGTATCTATCTTTGATGTATCGAGCAAAACATAGAGTGAAGCTTAGAGGATTGTGAGCACAATCACCAATCCTTAGAGTAAAGTTTGAGATATGCTGCAAAAAATAGTCGATTAAAAACTTTTTGTTCATCAAAATGAACAATTAAGAACATTTTGGTCGTAAGCCAAGAGAGAAAAAACGTCGTTATCACAAGAACAGGCAAAGGTTTTTTGAGTCCTGCTCCATTTTTATTCATAATGACATTATGATTATTTAAAAACTGACGGTACACCATGCGAAATCCAACAAAGCAAGAAGATCTGGTTAAGGCGTTCAAAGCCCTGCTAAAAGAGGAAAAGCTCAGCTCGCAGAGCGAAATCGTGCAGGCCTTGCAGGACGAAGGGTTTGAAAACATTAACCAGTCGAAGGTTTCACGGATGCTGACCAAGTTTGGCGCAGTGCGAATTCGCAACGCCAAAATGGAAATGGTTTACTGCCTGCCGACGGAGCTGGGCGTTCCTACCGCCACCAGCCCGCTGAAAAATCTGGTGCTCGACGTCGACTACAATGACTCGCTGGTCGTTATCCACACCAGTCCCGGCGCGGCTCAGCTGCTGGCTCGCCTGCTTGACTCAATGGGAAAATCGGAAGGGATCCTCGGCACGATTGCCGGTGACGACACGATTTTCACCACCCCGGCCAGAGGTTTTAGCGTCAAGCAGCTGTATGAAGCGATTCTAGAGCTGTTTGAGCAAGAGCTGTAGTTCGTTTTCAGCTCTCCGGCCAAAAAAATGCCGTACATAGATAGTACGGCATTTTCTTATCCAAACTTGCTATCAGTACGATGCCAGAGCCTTTTTCTCCAGCGCTTCCAGCAATTTGCCGTGGATACCGCCAAAGCCGCCGTTGCTCATAACCAGAATATTATCGCCCGGCTGTGCGCTGTTGACGATCATGCTGACCAGCATATCTACGTCGCCCGTCCAGTGCGCGGGCTGAATGCAGGCGTCGGTCACGTCGGAAACCTGCCACGCCAGCGTCGGCGGCTGCAGAATAAACACCTCATCGGCACGGCCGAAAGCCGGCGCCAGTTCGTCCTTACTGACGCCCATCTTCATCGTATTGGAACGCGGCTCCAGAACGGCCAAAATGCGCGCGGTACCGCCAACCTTGCTGCGAAGCGCTGCCAGCGTGGCGAGAATCGCGGTCGGGTGATGGGCGAAGTCATCGTAGACTGAAACGCCGTTCACTTCGCCCTTAAACTCCAGACGACGGCGAGCGTTGATAAATCCGCCCAGGGCGCGGCAGGCATCCTCCGGCTTCACGCCGACGTGGCGCGCTGCGGCTACCGCCATCAGACCGTTGTGCATATTGTGTTCGCCGACTAACGACCAGTTAACTTCGCCGACCACTTGGTCGTCGAACAGCACTTCAAACTGCCCGGCGTCCGCCGTCAACTTATTGGCAGACCAGCGCTGGCCGACGCCGCTGGTCTCCAGCTCGCTCCAACAGCCCATGCTCAGCACCTGCTTTAGATTGGCGTCGTTCTCGGGTAGGATGATTTTTCCCTTGCCCGGCACCAGGCGAACCAAATGGTGGAACTGCTTTTGGATAGCGTGCAGATCTTCAAAAATATCCGCATGGTCAAACTCCAGATTGTTCAGCACCAGCGTACGCGGGCAGTAATGAACGAACTTGGAGCGTTTATCAAAGAACGCCGTATCGTATTCATCCGCCTCGATAACGAAGAAGGGGCTGTCTCCCAAACGGGCCGACACGTCAAAATTCCCCGGCACGCCGCCGATGACAAAGCCGGGATTGTAGCCGCAGCTTTCCAAAATCCAGGTCACCATGCCCGAGGTCGTGGTTTTCCCATGAGTACCGGCAATGGCGATAACCCAGCGCTCGCGCAGGACGTTATCATGCAGCCACTGCGGCCCGGAGGCGTAAGGTATCCCCTCTTCCAACACCGTTTCAACGCAAGGGTTGCCTCTTCCCATCGCGTTACCCACGATGACAAGGTCAGGGCGCGGCGTAAGCTGAGAGGGATCGTAGCCTTGAATCAGGTCGATGCCCTGCTTTTCCAGCAGCGTGCTCATTGGCGGATAAACGTTGGCATCTGAACCGGTGACCTGATGTCCCAGCGACCGGGCCAGCATGGCGATGCCGCCCATAAACGTCCCGCAAATACCAAGAATATGAATATGCATTATATTTCCAACGGTTGATGTATCGAGTTAGCTCTCATTCTAACGCCTAAGTTCGGGCGTAACAAAGGGAATAGCCTATCAATTTTCTTAACGTTTGGTTAAAATCTCCATGCTGTGTCCCTCAATTATCCATATGCGTCAACCCCGTACCAAAAGCGTGTGATGACGTAGAGCACAGCCTAATTTATCGCGAGACGGCGCGTAGGCATACTGCGGCCGTCATCCCTTTGCTCGATTCAGGAACCGTTCATGAAAACGTTAGGCGAATTTATCGTCGAAAAGCAACAAGACTTTCCCCACGCGACGGGCGAACTGACTTCACTGCTCTCCGCCATTAAGCTCGGCGCAAAAATTATTCACCGCGACATCAACAAGGCCGGTCTGGTTGATATTCTCGGCACCAACGGCGTTTCCAACGTTCAGGGCGAAGTTCAGATGAAGCTGGATCTGTACGCCAACGAGAAGCTCAAAGCGGCCCTGAAGGCGCGTGGAGAAGTTGCCGGCATCGCCTCGGAAGAAGAAGACAACATCGTCGTCTTTGAAGGCGAACGGGCCACTAACGCCAAGTACGTTGTGCTGATGGACCCTCTGGACGGTTCTTCTAACATTGACGTTAACGTTTCTGTTGGTACGATTTTCTCAATTTATCGTCGCATCACGCCAATCGGCCAGCCCATTACCGAAGCTGACTTCCTGCAGCCCGGCAATCGCCAGGTCGCTGCGGGCTACGTGGTGTACGGTTCATCCACCATGTTGGTTTATACCACCGGCGTCGGCGTTCACGCCTTTACCTACGACTCATCCATCGGCGTTTTCTGCCTGTCTCACGAGAAGGTGCGCTTCCCGGCTACGGGCAACATGTACTCCATCAACGAAGGCAACTACATCAAGTTTCCTCAGGGCGTGAAAAAGTACATCAAATATTGCCAAGAGCAGGACGAAGCCACTAAGCGCCCGTATACGTCGCGCTATATCGGTTCTCTGGTCGCCGACTTCCACCGTAACCTGCTTAAGGGCGGCATCTATATTTATCCAAGCACCGCGTCGCACCCGAAGGGCAAGCTTCGCCTGCTGTATGAATGCAACCCGATGGCGTTTTTAGCCGAGCAGGCCGGCGGTCGCGCCAGCGACGGCTTCCGCCGCATTCTGGACATTGAGCCGGAAACGCTGCACCAGCGGATGCCGCTGTTCGTCGGCACGGAGTCAATGGTGAAAGAAGCCGAACGCTTTATGCACGACTATCCCGATGAGCCATAGTCGATAGCGTATCGATAAAGCATCACGAGAGGGCGACATCGCCCTCTTTTTTATTTCTTTTTCTTCCCGCATTCGCGTTTACATTTCAACGCACCTCTCCTACGCTTTCTTAAAATATTTCGAATAAAATAAATAGACGGAAAGGGATCACGATGCTGGAACACCTTCAGTGGTTGGACGTCCTGATAATGACCGTCGGAATAACGATTACCTACGTTATTTTCGGCATTACCGGATTCGGTACGGCGCTTATCGCCAGTTCGCTGCTGGCCTTCTTCATTCCAGTCGATAAAATCGTTCCGATGCTGGCGCTGCTTGACTGTTCAGCGGCGGCAGCCAACGTGATGAGAGATCGCCGCAGCGCCGTCATGTCAGAGGTTAAACGCGTTGTTCCGCTAATGATCTTAGGCAGCCTGGTCGGCGCTTCCGTTCTGCTCTATAGCGATCCCCAGCGGCTTTTAGTCTATCTGGCGGCGTTTGTTATCGCCTACTCGCTGTATTCTCTCAGCGGCTTTAAGCCCGACGCCGAGTTCACGCCGCGCGCCGTTTATCCCTTCGGCTTTATCGGCGGCATTTTCAGCGCGCTGTTTGGCAGCGGCGGATTTATCTATGCGATTTACCTGTCGGGAAGGCTTAAGGACAACAACAGTATTCGCGTTACGCAAAGCACGCTTATTGGCTTTAGCACGCTGACGCGCATCGTCATTTTTCTGCTGGCGGGCGTATATGCCGACCTTTCGCTGCTGCTGTTGGTTCTCATCCTTCTGCCGGGCATGCTGCTCGGCGTCTATATTGGGCGACGCATCACGCTTGCGCTGTCTCGAGAGAGTTTTCTCAAGATAGTTAATCTCGTCGTTTTGCTTTCAGGCATATCTTTACTGATTAAGGCATTCTCTTAGCGATGATATTGTTTACAATTTAAAAACATTTATAATAAAAAGTATTCACACTACGAGATAGGGGAATCGCAATGAACGGTTCGTTCAACAAAGGCGTCATCGCCCTGATTTCACTCTGCGCCCTTTCCGGCGTCGGCGGCGTTATTATCGCCGGGTTACTGATTTACACCCGAGCCATTTCCTAGAAACGACTAATGCAATCTGTATTAGGCTAAAAAGCCCTCGTCGACCGCCCTTTGCCTGCAAAAAATTGCGGATTCCCGTTTAGACTCGGCTATAATGAGGGCACTTTTCACACTTACGCTATTGAACAAAAGGAAAGAGCTGATGGGCCTTAATTCCGTTCCGGCAGGAAAAGATCTGCCAGAAGACATTTATGTAGTCATTGAAATTCCGGCCAATGCCGACCCGATCAAGTACGAAGTGGATAAAGAAAGCGGCGCCGTTTTCGTTGACCGCTTTATGTCGACCGCCATGTTCTACCCTTGTAACTACGGCTACATCAACCACACCCTCTCTTTAGACGGAGATCCGGTTGACGTGCTGGTCCCGACCCCGTATCCGTTACAGCCTGGCGTCGTTATTCGCTGCCGCCCGGTTGGCGTGCTGAAAATGACCGACGAAGCGGGCGAAGACGCCAAGCTGGTCGCCGTACCGCACAGCAAGCTGTCCAAAGATTACGACCACATCAAGGACGTAAACGACCTGCCTGAGCTGCTGCGCGCTCAAATCGCCCACTTCTTTGAACACTACAAAGATCTGGAAAAAGGCAAGTGGGTTAAGGTCGAAGGCTGGGATAACGCCGCTGCAGCGAAAGCTGAAATCATCGCTTCCTACGAGCGCGCTCAGAAGAAGTAATCCGCGTTCAGCAGGCTTATAAACGCAAAACCCCCGCGAAAATTCGCGGGGGTTCTTTTTGCATTAAGGAAAAATGCCGTAGCCTATTAACGCTTTTTACGGCCTCTTTTATTGCCTTCTGGCGCCATCGGCTGGCTGGCCTCTTCCAAAAGCTTCAGGCCAACCATTCGCTCCCTCAGAGCACCAAATTCATCAGGAGAAAGCCCTTTAACCGTCAGTAACAGCGAGTGAAACCAGGGGTTTTCATGAGAGCTGTCGATATCCATCTCATAGTTAACACCGCCGCAGCTTCCTCCGCTGTCCCACACGGCCTGAGCGATGTCCTCTTCGGAAGCATCAAAATTGCCCGGTCCATAAATTCGCTCTATTGAAGAGAGGGGGATGCACAACGTATAGCCGTCGTCATCAGCCCCCTTACGTTGAATAGGTCGGCTATTTCCCATCGTTTTTACGGTTTACCCAGTCGCCGCTGTCAATGCGCTTTAGTCCCTCTACCGAATGCAGGTAAAGGTACATCCACGCGCTGCCGTAGGGCGTCTGAACCAGCTCGCGCCTGTAGTCGCGAGTATCGTGCTTGAGATCGTCAAGCTCCGCCAAGATGGCGGAATCAATGCGGTAGACTTCACAGTCGATTTCACCAGAGCCCTTGATGACGGCAGGGTAATGCCCCAAATCGTACAGCTCGTAGCCCGCAATGCGATAATCTCCCAGCCACTGGGCGTTGGTCATCCAGTGGCTATTGCCCTGCCCTTTCCTTAAACTTCCATAAACAATGATTCGCATAATCAAAACTCAAACTGATAGAGCACGTCCAGCGCCTGATCGATACCGGATACCGCCTCCAGATAGAGCCGCGGCATCAGTCTATAGCGCAGCGTCAGCGTCGCCAGCGAATCAAAAATACCTACGCCGTACTTCACCTGTAACCCCGGCATGATGTAGCCGCTGACCACGACGGAAGAGCTGTCGCCTACGCCCTGCGTATCCAAAGACAGGTTCTTAACGCCAAAGGCCTCACCGATTTGACCAACCAGTTTACCGCTCTTGGCGACGCCCATCCCGATAAGCATTGAGGTCATCATATCACTGTCACCACCGCTGCTGTCCAGCCCCTGCCCGCGCAGAAGGTAGGAAAGCGCTTCCTGCTGGGACATTGCAGGATCGGAGAAGATCTCCACCTTGGGTTCAGTCGCAAGGCCGGTAACCCTGACGCCGGCGGTGACGTCATTTTCCGTCGAATCCGGATTTCGAATCGCTTCCAGATTCAGCGACGGCTGATCCGGCGGCCCGGCAAACTGAATCACGCCCTTGCGTACGATAAGATCCTGCCCGTAGGCGTGAAACTGACCGCTGGGAATATTAACCTGCCCGTTAAGCCCCAGCCCCTTCTTATCCTGCACGACCTTCAGGTCCCCCTGCAGGCGCGCCTTCAGCCCGAAGGCGTTGATAGACACGTTGTTTCCGATGTTGATAGTCAGGTTGCTGCTGATGGGAATCGACGCCGTTTTAGGCTCGATAGGCTTAAGCGAGCGATCCAGCATGACTTCGTCTGAAGAAACGCCGGTGGCGCTGGCGGGAACTTCCTCTACCACGATCCGCGCCCACGGAATGCTTACCGAACCGTTCAGCGTCAGAAGGTTAGGAGAAGCCTCAAAAACGATATCCGGAGAAACGTCCAGCGCCACTGTCGGCGGCATAGCAATACGGATCCTGTCGCCCTTGGCGGTAATCGCCGCGCGCCAGGCGTCCGGATTACGCCAGTCTGCGTTGCCCCCCAGCGTCAGCGAACCTTTTTCCGTCTGGATAGCGCCGTTCAGGTCCGAGCGGGTGCCGCTAAAGTTCATCGCTAGCCGCCCCTCCGTCACGACCAGCGGCGCCCACTGGGTATTGAGCCTAAGCCTTTCCAGCGCCAGCTGCCCCAGAATGCGGGGGCTTTGCGCCGTCCCGGCAATCTTCAGATCGGCGTTAAGTGCGCCTTCCGCCCGCTCTTTTTTACCCAGAACCGGTTTAAGCAGATCCAACGAAACGCCGTCAATTTTTATCAGGCCCGACAGCCCGCGGCTGCCCTGCGGATCGCTCACCTGCACCTTCCCGCTCAGGCTGCCGTTATTGGCTATTTTCATCAGCCAGCTAAGCTCGGCCCGGTTGCCTCTGGCCTGCGCGTCAAGCGTCAGCGTGTCGAGCGCTATCGGCATCCAGCGCCCGGACACCATCTGATTCACCGTCACGCCGTTGCCGCGAAGCGCGACCGTTGCCTGCGGCATACCGCCGCCGGCGCTCCAGCTTACGTCAGCATTGCCGGTAAAGACGCCCTTAGCCTTGGTTTCTCCCCCAAGCATCGGCGCCAGCATGGCCAAATCGAACCGATTAAGCACAATGCTGGCTTTGCCGCTGGGGCCAGCTTCAATCGTTTTGGGAATACAGACTTCGGCGTTAGGGTTCCGCCAACAGTGGCTACCGACGGAGACCGTTTGCTGAAGGTTGCGGTAGCCCAAAGCAACGTCCTGAGACGGGCGCCACTCTCCTACCGGCGTATTAAATCGCGTATTGCTTAGCGTACCTTTCCAACTTTCGGAAGCGCGATCGAAGCTGCCGCTCAGCGCCAGCCCGCCGGAAACGGGTTCACCGCTAATATCCAGGCGCAGCTGGTGCCGGCTCTCGTTGCCGTCCGCGTCCAGCACCAGCTGGGAGATGTGCATATCCCCCTGCCTTAGCTCCTTCACCTTCAGCGAAAGCGTTCCCTTAATCTGGGAAGCTGAAGTGACGTCGCCGTTAAGCGCAACGTTGCCAACCTGCATATCCTGCCAGCCTAGGCCGTTTGCCGTCAGATCCGCCAGCAGCTGAGGGGCTTTTGCATTTCCCCTAAGGCGCAGGCTGCCCTTGGCCGTACCGCTCAGCCCCGGCAGCATGCCGGTCAGCTTCGGCGCGTTGATATCGGCATCAAGGTTCCAATCCTTGGCCAGAGAGCCTTTCGCCTTCACGCTGTTAGGACCAAGCGACAGCGTGAAACCGGGGATAGTCCACTGGCCCGAATCGTTGCCCTTCAGCGCCCCTTGGACGCTTAGGCGATTTTGCTTCACCAGGCCGTTTAAATCGATCTCAGGCACGTCCAGCTGCCAACTTCCGCCGTAGAGGCTGCCCTTGGTAGAAACTTTACCGTTAAGCGTTGCCGGCCACTCAGGCCACTGCTTCGCCGTATTGATGCCGTCAACGTTGAGCTGCGCGCGCCAGCTTACCGCGTTGCTCCAGTCAACAACGCCGTTCACCTCCGCCTTTCCCTGTAGTGCGCTCAGGCGCAGGCGGGAAAGCGTAAACGCCCCCTCATTTCCCTTACCGTCGAGCAGAAGCTCAGCGGGAGGAATATCGGTCCCTTCCACCGAAGCACGCAGTGAAAGAGCGTAGTCCAAGGCCGATCCCGTCAGGCGCAGGCGCGTATTGTTAACCCGATAGTCGCCTTTTCCACTCAAAGGCCACTGCACGCGCGGGCTCTCAAGGGTTAGCGCCACCGGCAGACCGGCCGTCGACAGCGAGGTTTGTGCCGTGAGCGTCGCGCCAATCGGCCCTGAAGCGTTAAGGTCTACCGTTAGCTGTCCCGTTACCTCGCCGCCCAACAGCAGCTTGAGCTTTTCCCCCCGAAGAGTCGGTTCATTAACCGTCGCGTTTAGCGTCAGGTTCACCGGCCAGCGTTCGCTCATGGTCGCGTCGCCGGTTAAGGCAATAATGCCTTCGGGCGCGTTAACCTTTAGCGAGAGGATCTGGACGTGCGCCTCTTTGGTTTCCGCGCTAAGCTCAAGGCGGTCGATTTGCAACGGCGCGCCACCGGTCAAGCGCAGGTCTTCGCCCGTCAGGCTCGCCAGCGTGAAGTCCATCGGCAGGATCACTTCCGGCAGCGACGCCAGCAGAGGCTGGCTAAACAGCGCCTTCAGCGCTTCGCCGGTTGTCTGAACAGGCTGAGTCGGCGGCGCCGGCGCCTCTTGCGGCGCAGGCGGCAGATTAACCGTCAGCCGGCGCACGTTGGTCGGTCGAATATTGATTTGGCGATTTTGCCAGCTCGCCTCTGTGCGAAACTCGCCCAGCGCGATGGTCATATCGTCAACGGCGACGTTGACGTTGGTCAGCCTAAGCAGGCTAAGTTCAATTGGATACGGCGTCTGAATGTCCGTTATTGGCCCGCCGGAATTGGTATCAGCTTCCGGCGTTTCCGATGCAGGAATGCTGGCGGTATCAATTTTTACGTTTGCGCCGTCGGCCGTGACTGCGTTAACGCAAATGCGCCCGTCGGTAATACAGCCGAAGTTGATAGAGAGATGGAACGTATTGACGCCGACGGCCACGCCCGGCATTTCATAGCCAACGTTTGACAGCGTCAGGTCGCGAAGCCCACCCTTAACGTCGCCGATAGACAGGCCGGGCACCACTTTAGGCAGCTGCCCTAACGTAAACTGTAGGCCCGTTTGCGTACCCAGCAGGAAGGCCAATGCGGCCACCAGCAGAATAACAAGCAGCAGTAGGCCAATCAGCGTTCGCTTTATCCATTTTTTTACGTTCATAGCTCTGGCCCTAATCCGATGTAAAACTGCATGCCGTGCTCGTCCTTATCGCCGATCGGCGCAGCGATATCAAACTTGATGGGACCTATCGGTGAAGCCCAGCGCACGCCAACGCCGGCCCCTTTCTTAAATTCGTAGTCGTCGAGCTTGTTGACCGCGTCGCCGCCGTCAGCGAACGCGGCCGCCCACCAGTTGCCGGTCACGTTGTACTGATATTCCAAAGAGCCGGTAGCAAGCTTTGAGGCGCCGGTCAGCTTGCCGTCGCTGTCTTCAGGCGAAATAGACTTGTACTTATAGCCGCGGATGCTGCGGTCGCCGCCGGCGAAGAAGCGCAGAGAGGGAGGAACTTTGGTGAAGTCGCCGGTTTCAATCCAACCGAGGTTACCTCGAGCGATAAAGCGGTGGCTGTCGTTCTCGCCCAGAGAGCGGATCCAGACGTTTTGCGCCTGCGCCACGACAAAGTTAACGTCAGATCCCCAGGCGGTGTCCGACACGTCGACGGAGTAGCGCTGGCTGTCTCCCCAAGAGGGCATCAGGCCGCCGCGTTGCCGAGTACGGTTCATGCTTACGCCCGGATACAGCAGCATGGTGGTATTGGTGACTTCCCCCTGGGTAAAGTTATCCAGGCTCCAGCGCATGTTGACGGAACGCTGCCAGCCGCTGGAGAGATCCCAATAGCGCGCCACGTTTAACGTACCAGAGCTGGACTTGGTGTCGTTTTGGTCCTCGTGCTTATAGCCGGCCTGCAGCAGATAGTACTGCTCAAGCGGGCTTTTCAGCAGGGGAATTTTGTAGGAGAAGTCGAGGCTTTGTTCCGGCGCGGAAAGGTTAACGCTGGACTCAAGGCTATGCCCCTTATCGTTAATCCACGGCTTCTTCCAAGTGGCCTTCACTCTGGGACCGATATCGGTCGAATAGCCGCCCCCCAGTTCAATGGTGTTTTGGCTGCGCGGCGTCAGCACGCCCTCCAGCGGCAGCAGCTTATCGCCGTAAACGTGTTCAAAGTCCGGCGAAACCACCACGCTGTTAAACCAGTTCGTTGAAGACAGGCGGCGGTTCAGTTCCGACAGCTGGGCGGAGGTGTAATACTCCCCTTCTTTAAACGGGATCAGGTTTTGCAGGTACTCATCGCGAATTTGCGAACCGGTAAACGCCACTTTACCGAAGCGATAGCGCTCGCCGCTGTCGAAGTCGATGTCCCAAAAGGCCTGATGTAAATCCTGCGCTACGCCGAGCTGGCTGTGTTCGATGCTGGCGTCAAAGTAGCCTCGCCGAATGGCTAAACCGGTCAACGAACCCTTAAAACTGTCGTAAGCGCCGTGATCGAGAATGGTGCCTTTAGCCGGTACGCCGGTTTTTAACAGTTCGATATAGGCCTCATCCTTTAGCGCCTGGCCGGTAATGTCGACGTGGGTTTCTTCAATACGCACCGGTTCGCCGGGGGTTACCGTCGCCGTCAGCACCGGCTTGGTTCCCAGCGTCGGCTGGCGCACGTCAAACTGAATTTCCGGCTGGTAATAGCCCTTGGCCCGCAGCCCTTTTTTTATCGCCTCTTCTACCTGACGAGTAAAGCGCGGGCTGTCCGACATTTCGCTCTCAGGGATAGCCGACAGCAGCGCCTCTACGTTTTCCTTCAGCTCTCCGCTCAGCCCCTCCACCGCCAGACCAACCTCAGCCGCCTTGCTTGATAACGTTAAAATCAAGGGTGATAGCAGCAGGAATAAGAATCTGTATCGGGATCGTGGCACGCGAACTCCTAAAATAATCCGTTAGGTCGACTACAATAATTAACCAGTAGGCAATAAGGGTCAAACTGTGACGTTCTGTTAAGGCTTTGTCATATATTGTCGACAAAGATGTCGGTAGATACAACACGCTTAACCCTATCTTGACAAAAACATTGGGAGTTTTTTATGACAACGGTAAATTCCGACGCATTTACACAGCCGGAAAACCCACTGGAGGGTCGTTCACAGCCGATGCCGGTCAGCGCGAAACACAGAGTGCTGCATACGCCGATGAAAGACGCTCCGGACGGTACGGACGTCGCCATCTTTGCGATGGGGTGCTTTTGGGGCGTTGAGCGCCTGTTTTGGCAGCAGCACGGCGTTTACAGCACGGCCGCAGGCTACAGCGGCGGCGTTACGCCCAACCCTAACTATCGGGAAGTGTGCAGCGGCAAGACGGGCCATGCTGAAGTCGTTAAGGTCGTCTTCGATCCCAAAGTGCTGCCCTACTCCCGGCTTCTACAGCTGTTTTGGGAGAATCACGATCCCGCCCAAGGGATGCGTCAGGGCAACGATATCGGCACACAGTATCGCTCGGCGATCTATGCCGTTACGCAGGAGCAGTTGGAGCAGGCAAGGGCCAGCAGGGCCGCGTTTATCTCAGCGATGCGCAAGGAAGGAGATCTTCGCTCTGTCACGACGGAAATCGTCATGGCTAAGCCCTTTTATTTTGCAGAAGAAGATCACCAGCAGTATCTGGACAAAAATCCCAACGGCTACTGTAATCTCGGCGGCATCGGCGTCTGCCTTCCACCCGCGCCTTAGGCTGCGTCCGCCATTGCCCGCAATGGCGGAATACTGCCTGTCTCCCCACTTCCCTAATGGGGCAATTTAAAGAAATATGATAAGCGTTAGCCAGCTGTTATAATCATATATCAATGCGGCTAAGGAAGCGTTATTCCCGCAGGCCCGCCGCCCTTTGGCTCCTTTGGAGCATTCAACATTAGATCCCATTTCCAGCATAATTGCGGATAATTTTATGTTAAACAGTTTATTACTGATCGTTTTGCTGATCGCCATCAGTGCGTTTTTCTCGGTCTCGGAGATTGCCCTCGCCGCGTCAAGAAAGATAAAGCTGAAAATGATGGCGGACGAAGGCAACGTTAACGCCCAGCGCGTGCTGGAGCTTCAGGAAACGCCCGGCGTTTTTTTCACTATCGTTCAAATCGGCGTTAACGCCGTCGCCATTCTCGGCGGTATCGTCGGCGATGCCGTGTTTTCTCCCTATCTGTCGGCATTTTTCAGCCGCTTTATGCAACCGGAGCTGGCGGAGCAGATTGGCTTTATTATCTCGTTTTCCATCGTTACTTCGCTGTTCATCCTGTTTGCCGACCTGACGCCGAAACGCATTGGCATGACATCTCCGGAGGCGGTCGCCGTTCGGATTATCAATCCAATGCGCTTGTGTATTGTCCTGTTCCGGCCGCTGGTTTGGCTGTTTAACGGCATGGCGACGCTGATCTTCCGCCTGTTCAAGCTGCCGCTGGTGCGCAACGACAGCATTACCTCAGACGACGTCTATGCCGTTTTCGAAGCCGGCGCGCTGACCGGCGCCCTGCGCAAGCAGGAACACGAGCTGATTGAAAACGTTTTTGAACTGGAATCGCGCAACGTGCCCTCCGTCATGACGCCGCGCGAACAGGTCATCTTCTTTCAGCTCGACGAGCAGGAAGATAATATCAAAGACAAAATCGCCAACTATCCTCATTCCAAGTTTTTAGTTTGTAGCGATTCTATCGACCACGTAGTGGGTTACGTTGACTCAAAAGATCTCTTAATCCGCGTATTAAAGAACGAAAATCTAGCCCTGAAGGGCGGCGTGCAGATCCACTCGCCGCTGATTATTCCTGATACGCTGACGCTGTCAGAAGCGCTGGAAAGCTTTCGCAGCGCCGGTGAAGACTTCGCGGTGATCCTCAACGAATATGCGCTGGTCGTCGGCATTATCACGCTCAAAGACGTGATGACGACGCTGATGGGCGACCTTATGGGGCCTGGCCAAGAAGAACAGATCGTGGCGCGCGATGAGAACTCCTGGCTGGTTGAAGGCGTGACGCCGATTGAAGACGTTATGCGCGCGCTGTCGATTGACGATTTTCCGCAGTCCGAGAACTACGAAACCATCGGCGGCTTTATGATGTACATGCTAAGAAAGATCCCTAAGCGTACGGATTCAGTGAAATTTGCCGGCTATAAGTTTGAAGTGGTGGACATCGACAGCTACAAGATTGATCAGCTGTTAGTCACACGTATTGATAGCTCGCCCTCGCAAGAGAACGCCAAGAGCGCAGAAGAAGCGGAAGACCTTAAGCAGTAATTCCGTGGATTAAATACGCAAAAAGGCCATCTTTCGATGGCCTATCAGATCTAAGTCACGCGGTATTCATTATCCGCAGTCGGGAAAATCAGGCGAATTCGGCGCGCAGCTCCAGAACTTCCCGGTTAACCTCAGACATCACGTTAAAATGAATTTTGTCACACACTTTTGGAAGCAGAATTTTCCCCATGTCAAACTCGAATGCACCAATGCCTTTGATGTAGAATCTGCCACGGAAGAGCGTCTTCACATATAGCGCAATCCGCTGTGGATTGTAGCTAGGGAAGATTTTCATTTCATGTCCTCCATCGTTATTACAAGACCAACGCTTATAGCTCGGCCACATAAATAACCATTTAGCGTGGCGCCCGCTATTCTTCTAGTAAACACTACTCCCTGTAATACGCCTAGCCTCTTTAATCTTATTTACACTCAGCGTATAAGCGTAAAAAAGGCGTCGAATCAATATAACTATAGGATACATGCCTATAATAATCGAATAAACGCCTAGAAAATGTGATGTCAGAGCTATTTATGACTAAGCCTTCCAAGGAAGATCTTCGTTAGACGAAACGTAAAAACCGGGATTGAGGAAAGACTCCGCCGGCGCATAACTAAGCGGAATATCCTGCCAATTATTCACCTGAAGGCCCACGGCTCGCACAACCGCATGGCCCGCCGCGGTATCCCATACGTTCGTCGGTCCAAAGCGAGGATAAAGCTGCGCGCTGCCTTCGGCAACCAGGCAAAATTTCAGAGACGATCCTACCGCCGTCGTTTCATAGTCGCCCAGCCGTTCTAAAAAGGCCGTCAGCTTCGTATCCCGATGTGAACGGCTGCACACCACCATCGGCGGAGTACCTGCCTGCGGCCGAATCCCTTGGCGCAACCCGCCCTCTTCCTTCCAGGCGCGTTGCCCCTCCGCCGCGTAGAGGACGTCCAGCGCGGGAGCATAAACGACGCCCATCACCGGCTCGCCTCCTTCTATCAGAGCGATATTGACGGTGAACTCATCGTTATGGGCAAGGAATTCTTTCGTTCCGTCCAGCGGATCGACCAGCCAGTAGCTGCTCCAATTTTTTCTGATTTCCCACGACTGGGGCGACTCTTCCGACAGCACGGGAATATTCGGCGTCAGCAAAGACAGCCCCGCCATAATAATGCCGTGAGCCGCCAAATCGGCCGCAGTAACCGGCGAACTGTCGGATTTTACGACCAGGTCGGTAGGCCTATCGCCTTGATAAACGGCCATAATCGCCTCGCCCGCCCGTCGCGACAGCGAACAGATAGCTTCCAGCGTTGGAGATAAATGCGGCATACCTATGCCCTCTCAGTCATAACTCATTGCCTTTCAGGGTAGCGTTTTTTTCCACAATAGCCAGCATCACCGTCCCATATCGCCGATCTTCGGGATGTGTACGCCCAAAAAACAGCCAAAGAGGCCATAAGGTGATCGACTTAACAAACTGTATATATTTTTATTGTTTGTATAAGCGCTCAGGCATATAACACCGCCAGACTCTTTTTAAATTTTATTCAGGGCGAGGCGGATCTACCGGCGGCCTTCCGGCTCAAACGGGCTCTCGGGTAGCCGGTCAATAACCGCTTACTGCATGAATGCTTACACAGTGAGAACTCTATGATTACAGAAATCATTGCTCTGGCGGTTGTCGTGATTACCGTCTATTTGCTGATAAAACAGTATGAAACGCGCATGGTGTTGGTAGGCTCAGGCCTAATCATGTGCATCGTTGCGCTTAATCCAATGGCCGGTTTTGACGCGTTTGCCAAAAGCATGACCTCCGCCAGCCTGATTCAGGCGATTTGCGCCAGCATGGGCTTCGCCTACGTGATGAAGTACACCACCTGTGACATGCATCTGGTTAAGGCGCTGACCGGCATGATGAGCCGACTGGGGTTCTTTCTCATACCCGCCGCCGTTGCCATAACCTACTTTATCAACATCGCCATTCCCTCTGCGGCAGGCTGTGCGGCAGCGGTTGGCGCCACGCTTATTCCGCTGCTTATCGGCTCGCGCGTACACCCGGCCATTGCGGGCGCGGCGATTTTAACCGGCACCATCGGCTCCCTGCTAAGCCCAGGCCTGTCCCATAACGCCTTTGTCGCCAATCTGTATAACGAAATCATGGCGGGCAACGAAGGCTATACCAAAATAGAGGTTATGGACCTGATTAAATATCATGCGCCTTACAGTATCGCGCTTGGCGCCATCGGGGCCGTGTCTCTTTCTGTTGTCGCGCTGGTACGAAAAGAGTTCCGCGTTCAGCCCGTTGAGGGCTCAGCCTCCGTTGAACAAGGGGAGAAAAAAGAAGAAGTCCGCACCAACTTCGTTTATGCAACCGCGCCGTTCGTTCCGCTTATTCTTCTGATGATTTCCAGCACCACCACCTGGTTTGGCAGCGTGAAGATGACCGTTCCGGCGGCGATGCTGATTGGCGTTATCTACGCCCTTGTCATTACGCGCCGAAGCCCTACCACCATGACGAAAGAGTTCTTCAAAGGCATGGGCGGCGCCTACGGCGACGTGCTGGGTATCATTATCGCAGCGTCCGTATTTGCAGCCGGCCTGAACGCTTCCGGCCTTATTGAGAGCTTTATCTACTTCCTGACCCACCATCCGGAGATGGCCCGCTGGGGCGGCACCCTCGGCCCGTTCCTGATGGGCGTATTGACCGGCTCCGGCGACGCCGCGTCGCTCGCCTTTAACGACACCGTCACCCGCCACGCCATGGAGTTCGGCTACACCATCCCCGATCTGGGCATGGCCGCAACCATGGGAGGCGCAATGGGGCGCTCGATGTCGCCCGTTTCCGGCGTCGCCATCGTATGCGCCGGCGTTGCGATGGTTAACCCGATTGAGCTCGTCAAGCGCACCGCGCCGGGCGTCATCGTCTCACTCATTTTTATCGCGCTGATCCTGCTGTAAGCCTGACCTACAGCGCGCTGAATAGCAGATTTACTAACAGATAAGGAAACTCACTATGTCAAACGTTGATTTAACACAGCTGATCGACTGGCGGCGCGAATTTCACCGCTGCCCGGAGTTCGGCTGGTCCGAATTCACAACCACCGCGCGCCTGATAACGACGCTGCGCGCGATGGGGCTGGAGGTGCTTGCCGGGCCGAAAATTATTAACCGAGACTTCATTTATGGACGTACGCCAGCGCTGGTTGAATCCGGGCTTGCGCGGGCAAAGGCCAACGGCGTCGACGATGCGCTTCTGGCGGAAATGGACGGGCTCACCGGCTGCGTCGCCATTTTCGACAGCGGAAAGCCTGGGCCAACGGTGGCGCTACGCTTTGACATCGACTGCGTCTACGTACAGGAAACCGCAGGGGATGAACATATACCAAACCGCGACGGCTTTGCGTCTAAAAACCCCGGAATGATGCACGCCTGCGGCCACGACGGACACGCGTCCATCGGGCTTGGCATCGCCAAATGGCTGGTCGAAAATGGAAGTCGGCTTACCGGCAAAGTGAAGATAATATTTCAGCCGGCGGAAGAGGGAATGCGCGGCGGCCGTCCGGTCGCGGAGAGTGGCATCGTTGACGACGCCAACTATTTCCTCGGTATGCACTTAGGCTTTATCGCCAAGTCCGGCGAAATCGTCGTTAACCCTAACAACTTCCTTTGCACCACCAAGGTCGACTTCCGCTTCTACGGCGCACCGGCCCACGCCGGCGCAGAGCCGCACGTGGGTATCAACGCGCTGGCGGGCGCCTGCCACGCGGCAACCCAAATGCTCGGCATCTCCCGTCACGGCAAGGGCATGTCGCGCGTTAACGTTGGCGTTATCAGGGCGGGCGAAGGCCGCAACGTTATCCCTTCTTACGGCGAACTGCAGGCCGAAGTGCGCGGAGAGAACGAAGAGATTAATACCTTTATGGCGCAGCAGATGCACCGCATCGCCGAAGGCACCGCGCACAGCTTCAACCTGCGGCTTGAAAGTGAGATCATGGGCGAAGGCGTCGATCTGACTAACGATAAAGAATTGGTCGAGCTGCTGACCGACATCGTCAAACGCAACCCCGAGCTGACCGCCGTTCAGCAGCGCTCGTTCGGCGGCAGCGAAGACGCCACCACCATTGCCAAACGCGTTCAGCGCAACGGCGGCAAGTCGATTTACTTTATCGTCGGCGCCGATCTGAAAGCGGGCCACCATCAGGCGGAATTCGACTTCGATGAGAAGCAGCTAAAAACGGCAGTGGATCTGTTTATTGGCAGCCTGCAGGCGCTGATGGCCAAGTAGCGCTGGCGCGCCGGGCACAAAAATGCCGCTCATTAGAGCGGCATTTTTATTTATCAAAACGTTATCAACGCAATTACAGGATATCCAGCAGCTCAACGTCAAACACCAGCGTGCTGAACGGCGGAATCGACGCGCCCGCGCCGCGCTCGCCGTAGGCCAGATGGTGAGGGATGGTCAAACGCCATTTTGAGCCTACCGGCATCAGCGTCAGCGCCTCAATCCAGCCAGCGATCACGCCGCTGACGGGGAATTCCGCCGGCTCACCGCGCTTCACTGAGCTATCGAAAACCGTGCCGTCGATCAGTTGGCCTGTGTAGTGAACCCGCACGCGATCCTGACGAGACGGAATGGCGCCTTCGCCCTGATGCAGAACTTCAAACTGCAGGCCGGACTCCGTCGAGGTCACTTCGCTGCGCTTGGCATTCTCTTCCAGGTAGCGCACGCCCTCTCCCGCCATTTTTTCCTGCTGTTCGCGGCGAGCACTGTCTGCGCGTTCGTGAATTTCGCGCAGCGCGCGATGCACAACGTCAACCGGTACGGAGGGCTGATTACCCTGCAGGGCGTCGGTCAATCCGGCAACCAGCGCTTCCGGCACCAGCCCTTCCAGACCGGACTCCAGCAGCTGCTGACCCACCTGTAAGCCGATACCGTAACTGGCCTGCGCTTCAATGCTGTCAAAAGAGGGCTTCGTCATGGTTTTTCCTTAGCGTGTTTGTTTTATCTGTTAAAGGTTTCGCAGCATATCACAGGAGATTCGGTAGAAAAAAGCGCTCTGCGGATTAACCGGCCGTATCGCGATACGCCAATGCTTCCCGTTCAAGTCGGCCTTTGCTCGTCAGCCATACAATAAGCGCTAAGACGCTAAGCACGGCGCCCGAAGCGCACACGTAGCGCCATTGCCCATATTGATAGGCCACCGCGGAAATCAGCGAGCCCAGCGCGCCGCCGATAAAGTAGCTGGTCATATAGCCCGCCGTCAGGCGGCTTCTGGCTTCCGGCATCATTCGGTAAATCATTGACTGATTGGTGACGTGCACGCCCTGAACGGCAAAGTCCAGCGCGATAACGCCGACCAACAGCGCACCCAGCGAGTATTCTCCCCAAACGATGGGCAGCCAGGCCAATAAGAGCAGAACCAACCCCTGGGTTGTCGTTCGCGCCCCTTTTCCCTTATCCGCCAGCTGGCCCGCGCCGCTGGCCGCCAAAGCGCCCGCCGCACCGACCAAACCAAACAGACCGATAGCGGCTTCGGAATACCCATAGGGAGGGGAAGCCAGCAAAAACGCCATCGACGTCCAGAGAATGCTGAAATTGGCAAATGAGAGCGCGCCGAGCAGGGCTCGGGTTCGCAGCGTCACGTTGCGGCTAAACAACACCAGAATAGAGCCTAATAGCTGAGGATAGTTTAGGCCTACGGGCTGCTTATAGTACGGCAGCGCGCGCCACAGAATCAGCGCCATCAAAATGGTTAGCGAGGAAGCCAACCAGTATACCGTTCGCCAGCCGCCCAGCGACGCCAGCGCGCCGGCAACGGTTCGCGCCAGCAAAATGCCGAGCAGCAGGCCGCTCATAATAATGCCGACCGCCTTTCCCCGCTTCGCCGGTTCCGCCAGCGTCGCGGCAAAAGGCACCAGCATCTGAGCTACAACGGAAAACAGCCCGGTCAGCGCCGTTCCCACGATAATGCCGGCAACCGTATCAGACATCGCGGTGATAAGCATACCGACCGCGGCCAAAAGCGTCATGCCGACAATCATCCCCCGCCGTTCAAACATATCTCCCAGCGGCACGATAAACATCAGCCCAACCGCATAGCCCAACTGCGCCGCCGTGACGATAAATCCAGCCCGGCTGACGGACAGGTCAAACGCGCTGGCGATAGTCTCTAGCAGCGGCTGGGCATAGTAATTACTGGCGACTACCAGCCCGGTGGCAATCGACATGATGACGATAAGCGTCGGCGTTAGCGCCGGATCCTGCGCGGTTTTTGTCATTGAGTCCTAATGGGGAGTTAAATGTGTGGTGAAAGATATTTTAGTCGCAGTGTGGAAAAAATTGCAGATAAAAACCAGCGCGTCTTAAAGTAAAAACGGTTATCGCTCCAATTATTCACAGGATATTTGATAGAAATATGGGTAAAATCATATTATTGATGAGTGGCCTATTGTCGTTTCAACGTAAACGGATACGCGTGGCGCGAGCGATGAGGAGGAGTTATGCAGGCAAATAACGGCAGACAGCGGCGGCCTCTGGGCGGTAATTCCTGCAAAGCCGCGCTCTTGGCGCTATGGAACCTGCCCGACCGCTTTCACTGGATGTCTCCGCTGCCCAGCGCGCACCGTAAGGGCGTACTTCTTGCCGCGCTGCTTATGCTCGTCGCGTTTCTTTGGCCAGCGGAAGACAAATCGCCCGGCGCGCTGTCCTCTTCGGCACAAGAACAAACCTCTGCCCCCCTAACGCCGGACGTTTCCTCTCCGTCGTCGACGGGTGCGTCCGCGCCTCAGGAAAACGTCGCACCGCCACCGTTGGTCGAATCAGGCGCTCCGTCTCCACAGGCCCCCTCACAGCCTCAGGAAGCTATAGCCGCACCCGCCGAGCCTACTATTGAAACGGCGCAAGCGCCGGCGCAGCCTGAAACGCCGCCTACCGAAGAAGTCTGGAAAGAGTTCACCATCCAGCGCGGCCACACGCTGGCTCAGGTGTTCAGAGATAACCATTTAGTCGTTAACGACGCATACCTGTTGGCGCAGGTAGAGGGACCGGGAAAGCCGGTTAACGCGCTGAGGATTGGCCAGAAGGTGCGCATTCGCGTCGCTGAAGGCAATCAGGTCACCGGACTGGAGGTTGAGCTTACGCCAACCCAGTCGGCGCTGTTTACGCGCCAAAGCAACGGCCGCTTTTTACGCGTTCACTAAGAGGCGCTAGGCCTTGAGCCTGTTCAACAAAAAATCGCGCAGCACCACGCCCTGATTGTGTTCAAGGTCCCGACTGCCAAACATCAGCGTCACGGTTTCCCCCTGCTTTAACAGCGCGAGCAGCGGCGCCCAGGCGTCCTGACGATTCAGCTCATCCACGTAGTCCCGGCAAAACGCCTGCCACTGGGTCGGATCGGCGTGGAAGCGTTTGCGCAGCTCGGTGCTGGGCGCCGCTTCTTTTAGCCAGACGACGCCCTTCAAGCGCTCTTTACTGATGCCTCTGGGCCACAGGCGGTCGGTCAAAAAACTGTTTTTATCGGGATTTTGCGGCGCGTCATAGACCCGCACCAGTCGAATATCGGCCATTTTCTTTCCCTCAGCGAACGACAAAAGTCGCCGACATTATCGGCAGGCAACGAAAAAAATTGCAACCGTATAAAAACAAAAACGCCGGCGAATGCCGGCGTTTTTAACGGGTTAGAAAACTAATAATTAGTCTTCTGCAACCACAACTACGTTCAGCTTAGCAAACACTTCGCCGTGCAGTTGGAAATCAACGTCGTGATCGCCCAGCGTACGGATAACGCCGTTAGGCAGACGCACTTCGCTCTTGGCCACTTCAACGCCGGCTGCGGTTACCGCATCAGCGATATCGCGAGTACCGATAGAACCAAACAGCTTGCCTTCATCGCCTGCTTTAGAAGCGACGGTGACGCTGCCCAGCTCAACGATCTTGGCGGCGCGAGCTTCAGCGGCGGCCAGAACGTCAGCCAGTTTGGCTTCCAGCTCTGCGCGACGCGCTTCGAAGAACTCAACGTTTTTCTTGGTTGCCGGAACCGCCTTACCCTGCGGTACCAGATAGTTACGGGCATAGCCCGCTTTTACGTTAACTTGATCACCCAGGCTGCCCAGGTTAGCTACTTTATCAAGCAGAATAACTTGCATTACCGTATCCTCTTTAAGTTCTTGGACCGAAACCGTTACTGATGGCGATCAGTGTACGGTAACAAAGACAGGTAACGCGCGCGCTTGATAGCGCGAGCCAGCTGGCGCTGGTATTTTGCACGAGTACCGGTGATACGGCTCGGGACAATTTTCCCGCTCTCGGTGATATAGTTTTTCAGCGTTGCGATATCTTTATAGTCGATCTCTTGAACGCCTTCCGCGGTAAAACGGCAGAACTTGCGACGACGGAAATAACGTGCCATATGGCTACTCTCCAGAATCTATCAATTCAATCTGCTCGGCATGTAACACCAGTTTATTAAGACCGTTACGCCCCTGATGGGTGCTGATAAAACCGGTTACTTTCAGGCGACTGCCGACCGTTATACTGTGAGTTAAGGCTTGTGACTGCTGTCCGCTGACGACGACGGGCATTCTACACCACGCCTGCCTTGCAAATCCGGCTTCCTGCTGCCCAGAACGATGTTCTAACACGAACTGGCAGTGGGGTACGCCGGAAGGACTAACCTTACGCAGCGGCGCCTTGCACACGGTGCCAGACAGCGCTAGCCGGTTAACAGTCAACACGAGCTATTACTCTTCAGAATCCCCAGCATCGTCTGAGTCATCATCAGTGGTTTCTTCAGCGTAGTCTTCGCGGCGATCGCGACGATCTTCTTTAGCCTTAACCATTGGAGATGCTTCAGTCACGGCATGCTTGGTGCGCATAACCATGCTGCGGATAACGGCATCGTTGAAACGGAAGTTGGTTTCCAGTTCATCGATCGTTTCCTGCGGTGCTTCAACGTTCAGCAGAACGTAGTGGGCTTTGTGCAGCTTGTTGATTGGGTAAGCCAGTTGACGGCGGCCCCAGTCTTCCAAGCGGTGAATTTCGCCGCCTGCTGCTTTGATTGCACCGGTGTAACGTTCGATCATACCCGGAACTTGTTCGCTCTGGTCAGGATGGACCATAAAGACGATTTCGTAATGACGCATCAATAGCTCCTTACGGATTATTCAGCCTCCTGTCAGGGTCAGCCGTGGCCCATGGAAGCAAGGAACGTGTTTAGTGTGACGGCTGAAAAATTGACGCGCAATTGTACGTTTATCACGGGGGAACTTCAAGGACTGTATGCGCCTTTATGCCTTATTCCATGAAGTTTCCCGTAAACGGCGTCAAGGCCCTGCCTAAATACCGGCCACCGCCTCAACTTCCAACGCCGAGCCGAAGTGCAGCTCGCTAACCCCGGCCACGATGCGCGCCGGGCGATGCCCACCAATCCACTCGGCGTAAATCCGGTTAAACTCCGGCCACTGCGCCATGTCGGTAATAAAAATGCGCACCTGAATCAGCCTGTCTCGGCCGCTTCCCGCCGCGCGCAGCGTGGCGTCAATATTGAATAACACCTGATTCGCCTGCTCGGCAAACGGCCTGTCGGCTAAAACGTTGCCATCTGGATCCACCGGCAGCTGCCCGGACAGATATACCGTATTGCCGTGCACGCAGGCGTGCGAATAGTGGCCGCCCGGCGTGGAAAGCTCAGGGCTGTTTATGCAACTCACCGCTCCGCCCCGCTCATCTTCTATCTTCATTTAATTACCTGCTTTTCTATCTCTGTGGCTTAAGTTCCTGCAACAGTGCTCTACACTCACCTATTGGCGCGGAGCTCTCTTCCATTTTCTACGAATGCAAAAACCGCCTTTACCCATTATGCAGAAAAAATATCGCCCATCAGGTTGCCCGCCTTAAGGCCGGTCCCCGTCAGGATAACCACCGTGGTTTCCCCCGGCTTGATAACGCCGCGCGCAACGAAGGCGTCAACCGCCGCTGCGGCCTGAGCGCTGGTCGGTTCGGCGTACAGCCCCATCCCCGTCAGCTTTCTTACCGCCGCCACGATGTCGGACTCGGTCAGCGCCACCGTATCGCCGCCGGAACGGCGAATGGCCGCCAGCACTTCTTGCAAACGGACAGGGCTTCTGATCGCGGTGCCTTCGGCGATGGTCTTGTCATACACTGTTTCTACCAGCGTGTCGCTGTTGGCCTGGAAGGTCGCGTGGATCGGCGCGCAGTTGGCCGGCTGGGCTATCAGAAGCTTAGGCAGCTTTTTGATTTGGCCGGCGGCCAGCAGTTCGCAAAAGCCGATATCGCAGCCCAGCACGTTGCTGCCGGCGCCGGTGGGGATAATCACGTTATCGGGCGCCTTAAAGCCCAGCTCTTCCCACAGCTCGTAGGCCAGAGACTTGGTACCCTGTAAAAAGAAGGGATGCCAGTTGTGGCTTGCGTAGAAGGTGGTTTCCGACTGGCGTAGGGCTTCGTTTTCGGTATCCTGACGGCTGCCCGGTACGCCCTGTACTTCGGCGCCAAAAGAGCGGCTTTGCAGCAGCTTGGCCGGGGAAGTCGAGTCCGGAGCCAGAATGCGCGCCTTGATGCCCGCTGCCGCACAGGAGGCGGCAATCGCCGCGCCGCCGTTGCCGGAGCTGTCTTCAATCAGCGATTCAACGCCAAGCTGCTTTAAGAAAGAAACCATCACCGACGCGCCGCGATCTTTAAAGCTGCTGGTAGGGTTAAACCACTCCAGCTTGAACATCACGTCGACGCCGCCCCAGCGCTTGGCCACCAGAGGAGTACAGCCCTCGCCGAGCGAAATCGGGCGAGCGATTTCCACCGGCAGCGCGGCGCGATAGCGCCAGATGGAGCGCTCGCGGGTATCGATATCGTCGCGCGTAATGCCCGGCAGCGGCGTTATCATCAGCGGCGCTCGCTTCTCCGAGCACCAGCGGAGTTCATTAATGTCGTAGGAAAGGCCGTTACGCGCATCGACGTAGCGGGGGGCTGCGTTCTTCATCCGTCGTTCTCCCATGGTCCGATAAGAGGAAATAATTACTGTCGGCTACGGTTATACACCGAGGAACAAACACAAACAATAAAGAATTATACAAACTGTTAAGTAAGGGTTCTTTATTCACGCCACAATGCCACCGCATTAACCCGCCAACGTCTTGGCCTGAGCCTATTCAGGCTCACTTTCCTCAGAAAACTCACACAGCTCCGGCGAAACGATCCTCGCGTAATCCTTTACGTTTAGTAAAACGGAGCGCTCAAGGGAACCGGCGTTGAACACCATTTCCTCTTCCTGCTCGAACAGTTTCGGGTCACACACCAGCTTAAGGTCCGGATGGAAGCTAAAGGGCGGGATGGCGCCAAACACGCACTGGGTTAGCTCCATCACCTCTTTGGGGCTCGCAAGGGAAGCGCGCGTGCCGCCGAGCTGGCGGGCGACCAGACTCAAGTTGGCCTTGCGGTGCGCGGGCAATACGGCCAGCACGTGCTGCTTCACGCCGTTGCCCTTAACGTGACACACCAGCGCCTTCGCACCCTGCTCGATTTTCGTTCCCCGCGCCTTCGCCGCGTCGGCGGAGCGCCCGGCGGTTTCGTGTTCGATGACGCGATAGCGCGCGTCGTTGCTGTCTAAAAGCGATATCAGTTGTTCAAAGATAGTGGCAGACACGGCGGTACGCTCCTTCATTACGTTTTTTTGCTAACGGGACATGCTGTTTATCATACTGTACAATTAACGACAAATAGTAAAACGGGTAGCGACGATGACATCAAAAAAGAAACCACAGGCGCCGACCGAAGGCGAAAACGAATTGCTGCTGCGTGAAGCAAAAAAAATCGCCGCCGCGCTGGGGAAAATGTTCGCCCCCGGCTGTGAAGTGGTGGTGCACGACCTGACGCACCCTGAGCACGCCGTCGTCGCGATTGAAAACCCGCTGTCGGGCCGCAAGGTGGGTTCCCCCGCCACCGAGCTGGGGCTGGCGCGCATTCAGGACGCCGAGTTTCCCGACATCGTACAAAACTACCGCAACCACTTCCCCGACGGGCGAGAAGCGAAAAGCACGTCGATCGGCCTTAGAAACAGCAAAGGGGAGTTTGTCGCCGCGCTGTGCCTGAATCTGGACGTCTCCCTGTTCTCGACCATGCAGCGCGTATTGGAGCAGCTCACTGCGATCGAAAGCCCGCAGGCGCCGATGAACGAGTCCCTTAAAACCTGGAAGCTCGACGACATCCGTACCGAAATCAACAACTACGCCGCTAGGCTAAACGCGCAGCCGCGGGCGCTCACCACGGCGCAGCGGCAAAAGCTTATCCGCTCGCTGTCTGAACAGGGGCTGCTGCAACTCAGGGGCGCGGCTACCGTCGCGGCGGATACGCTGGGCATATCGCGAGTATCGATTTATAACGCGTTGAAAAACTGAGCTGGGCCGCTTTAGCCTGAAAACAAAAGCGTGCTGCAATATCATGAAGACTCAGCGTTATTTGACGCAGCGGCCGGAAAATAAAGCACGACTTTCTAAAAAGCCCGCCCGCTATTGACGTTTTTTAGCCACTCCGTATAGTTCGGAGAATCTGGCGGAGAACGCCACACACTTTTCTAAAGATCGGGCAGGTTCATGCAAAGCTTCTTACTCCCTCTCTGGCATCAAATCGTGCTTTCTGCGCCGCTGTTTATTCTCGCGATACTCGGCTATGGACTGATCCGCTGGGGCAAGTGGAGTAAAGTTGCCGCCGACGGGCTTACCCGCTTCGTCTTCTCCGTCGCCCTGCCCGCCATGCTGTTTCGCATGATGTGCAGCTTCTCCAAGCAGCCACCGGTCGATGCTCGCCTGCTGGTGGCCTTTTTCGGCAGCTGCCTTATCGTTTTCGTCATCGGCCGGGTTTTAGCGTCGAAAGCGCTTAAGCTCGACGGCACCTCCGGCTCGGTGTTTGCCTTAGGCGGGATCTTCTCAAACAACGTCATGCTCGGCATTCCGGTCGCGACCGTCGCATTAGGGGAAGCCTCCCTGCCGTCGGTCGCGCTGGTGCTGGTGTTTAACGGCCTCATTCTTTGGACGCTGGTCACCGTATCGGTGGAGTGGTCGCGAAACGGCTCGCTGTCGATTAAAGGCTTTGCCAATACCGCCAAGAACGTGCTGAAAAACCCGCTGATTATCGGCATCATCTCCGGCACGCTGTTTAGCCTCACCGGCTACGATCTGCCGGAATTTATCGATAAGCCCATCGGCATGCTCGGCCAAATCGCCGCCCCGATGTCGCTGGTCGCGCTGGGGATGGGGCTTGCCGAATATCGCATCCGCGACGGCTGGCAGATAAGCTCTATCGTCTGCGTTCTCAAACTGGTAGTTCAGCCGATGGTCGTTTGGGGGCTTGCCGTCGCCCTCGGCCTGCCGCCGATGGAAACTCAGGTTGTGGTTCTCTTAGGCTCGATGGCGGTCGGCGTTAACGTCTATCTGATGGCGCGTCAGTTTAACGTCATCGTCGGCCCGGCGGCGTCCAGCATGGTCATTTCCACCGTGCTGTCGGCCATCACTACGCCGCTGATCCTGACGCTTATCGGCGTTCGCGTTTGACGGTAGGAAAATACCGCCGAGAATCAATCCTGTCCTACACTTTAAGCTGTGTTTGTTCACTTCAGCAGGAAGGAGTATCGCGTGTATCAACTTTATATCGCCAATAAGAACTACTCGTCGTGGTCATTACGCCCTTGGGTGCTGATGAGCCAGCTCGGCATCCCCTTCGAAGAAACGCTGATTCCGTTTTCTTCCGCTCCGGGAGAAAACTGGGAGCATTACCGCGAATTTTCTCCCAACGGCAAAGTCCCCTGTTTGGTCGACAACAAAATCGCCGTCTGGGATTCATTGGCCATCGTTGAATATTTGGCGGAATCCCACCCTGAAGTCTGGCCGCAGGAGCGTCAGCCCAGAGCCTGGGCCCGCAGCGCCTGCGCTGAAATGCATTCGGGCTTTACCTCCCTGCGCAGCACCTGCCCAATGAACGTCGGCGTGCGCCTTCGCCTGCACCAATTGCCGGACGCGCTGGTGAAGGATTTAGATCGCCTCTGTGAACTGTGGGAATCGGGGCTTGAACAGTTCGGCGGGCCGTTCCTGGCCGGGCACGCCTTCACCGCCGTCGATGCGTTCTTTGTGCCCGTTGCCTTCCGCATTCAGAGCTACGGCCTTCAGCTGACGCCCGAAGCAAAAGAGTACGCCCAGCGATTGCTGAACCTACAGTCGGTCATGATGTGGGAAGAGGAAGCGCTGAAAGAAACCTGGCGGGATAAATCACACGATGAGGAAACGCTGGCCGTTGGCGTGCTGCTACAAGACTTGCGCAGCGCCTGATGGCAAAACGCCCGCAAAAAATGCGGGCGTTTATAGTGAAACGTATTGTTATCCGCGCTGGCGTACGATCTCAAACAGGCAAATGCCGGTGGCGACAGAGACGTTTAGCGACGACACGCTGCCCGCCATCGGAATGCTGACCAGCTCGTCACAGTGCTCACGCGTCAACCTGCGCATGCCTTCGCCCTCGGCGCCCATCACCAGCGCAACCGGCCCCTTAAACGTCGACTGATACAGCGTATGGTCGGCCTCGCCGGCGGTACCGACGATCCAAACCTGTTGCTCCTGCAGGTAGCGCAGGGTGCGGGCCAGATTGGTGACGCGAATAAGCGGAACGGTCTCTGCCGCGCCGCAGGCAACCTTCTTGGCCGTCGCGTTAAGCTGGGCCGAGCGATCGCGAGGAACAATCACCGCGTGCACGCCCGCCGCGTCGGCGCTGCGCAGGCAGGCCCCCAGATTGTGGGGATCCGTTACGCCGTCCAGCACCAGCAGGAACGGAGAATCCAGCGCTTCAAGCAGGTCCGGCAGATCGTTTTCCTGATACTGACGCCCCTCCTTCACTCTGGCGATAATGCCCTGATGGACGGCGCCTTCGGTTTTGGCGTCCAGCCACTGGCGGTTGGCGACCTGAACGGAAATGCCGTTTTGCTCAATGGCCTTCACCAGCGGCGCCAGGCGGCGATCGTCGCGCCCTTTTAAAATAAACACTTCGATAAAGCGCTGCGGATCTCGCTCCAGCAGCGACTCGACGGCGTGAATGCCGTAAATGATTTCACTCATAGCGTACTTCGTATCCTGACGATAGCGTAGGGCGGCCTCTGCGCCGCCCCGTGTGATTTAACAAGGAATGCGGATTAACGTTCTGCAGCCTTCTTCGCCCGCTTGCTCTTCAGCGCGGCCGTAATCTTTTTGGTCTTGGCCGACGGCTTCTTGCCCTTTCCCTTCGAGGCCTTATCCGAACCGGCTTCGTCGTTTTTGACCTTCGGCTTTCTCGGCGGCTTTACCCGCACGCCGGTATCGGAGGCGTAGCCCTCGGACTTGCTGCGTCTGGCTGACCGCTTCGCCTTCTCTTTTTCGGTTTTGCCTTCGCCGCGCGGGCGACGCTCGCTGGAAACCAGCGCAAAGTCGATTTTCCGCTCGTCCATATGCACCGCATCAACGCGGATTTCAACCTTATCGCCCAGGCGGAAGGTCTGACCGGAAGACTCGCCAATCAGCCGCTGGCCGACGTTATCGAACCGATAGTAGTCGTTCTCCAGCGTAGAGACGTGCACCAGCCCGTCGATATAGAGATCGTCAAGGCGCACAAAGAAGCCAAAGGCGGTCACGCTGGATATCGTGCCTTTAAACGCTTCGCCGACGTGATCCTGCATAAAGTCGCACTTCAGCCAGTCCGCCACGTCGCGGGTCGCTTCATCGGCGCGACGCTCGGTCAACGAACAGTGTTCGCCGAGCTGCAGCATGTCTTCCATCGCATAGTGCCAGCCGCCGCTGGAGGTCATTCCGCCCTTGCTTCCCGCCAACAGATACTTGATGGCGCGGTGCAGCGACAGGTCGGGATAACGGCGGATTGGCGAAGTAAAGTGCGCGTAGGCGTCCAGCGCCAGGCCGAAGTGACCGCGGTTTTCCGGATCGTACACCGCCTGCTTCATCGAGCGCAGCAGCATGGTTTGCAGCATTTCGCGATCGGGCCTGTCCGCTACGGCGTCCATCAGCTTGGCGTAGTCCTTGGGCGCAGGCTCGAGGCCGCCGCCCAGCGTCAACCCAAGTTCGCCCAAGACGCTTCGAAGCGACGTCAGGTTTTCGCCTTTGGGCTTATCGTGAATGCGGAACAGCGCCGGTTCCTCCGCCCGCTCGACAAAGCGCGCGGCGGAAATATTGGCCAAAATCATGCATTCTTCGATGATCTTATGGGCATCATTACGCACCAACGGCTCGATGCGTTCGATGCGCCGCTCTGCGTTAAAAATAAACTTCGGCTCTTCCGTTTCAAACGAGATGCCGCCCCGCTGCTCGCGGGCGCCGTCCAGCACGCGGTAGAGCTTATGCAGCTCTTCCAGCATCGGCACCAGCGGCGCATAGTGTTCGCGAAGCTCCTGGTCGCCGTCGAGCAGATGGGCCACTTTGGTGTAGGTCAGGCGCGCATGGGAGCTCATCACCGCTTCATAGAACTTGAACGAACTCAGGCGACCGGCCTTGGAAATGGTCATCTCGCATACCATGCACAGGCGATCTACCTGCGGGTTCAGCGAGCACAGCCCGTTGGACAGCACCTCCGGCAGCATTGGGATCACCTGCGACGGGAAGTAAACCGAGTTGCCTCGGCTGCGCGCTTCGGCGTCCAGCGCGGTGCCGGGGCGCACGTAGTAGCTTACGTCGGCGATGGCCACCCACAGGCGCCAGCCGCCGCCGCGATTTTTCTCGCAGCATACCGCGTCGTCAAAGTCACGAGCGTCCTCACCGTCGATAGTCACTAACGGCAGGTCGCGAAGGTCAACGCGCCCCTTTATTGCTTTTTCCGGCACGGTTTCCTTCAGGCCGTTGATTTCATTGAGCACGGATTCAGGCCAGACGTAAGGGATCTCATGGGTTCTGAGCGCGATGTCCACCGCCATGGAGGTGCCCATCTTGTCGCCGAGCACTTCAACGATCTTACCGATGGCCTTGGTGCGCCGCGTCGGACGCTGAGTGAGCTCAACGACCACCACGTAGCCCATTCTGGCGCCCATGATGCTTTCCGGCGGGATCAAAATATCGAAGTTCAGGCGGCTGTCGTCAGGGACGACGAAGCCCACGCCTGAATCGGTAAAGTAGCGGCCGACGATCTGCGCGCTGCGCGGCTCAAGCACTCGAACGACGCGCGCCTCGCGGCGGCCTCGGCGATCGAGGTCCATTGGCTGAGCCAAAATGACGTCGCCGTGCATCGCCATCTTCATCTGTTCAGGGGAAAGGTAAAGGTCGTCCTTGTTGCCCTCCACCCGCAAAAATCCGTAACCGTCACGGTGGCCAATCACCAGGCCCTTCACCATATCCAACCGCTCAGGCAGCGCATAACACTGGCGCCTTGTGAACACCAACTGCCCGTCGCGTTCCATCGCCCGCAGGCGGCGGCGCAGCGCTTCCTGCTGCTCTTCGCTTTTTAGTTCCAACGCCTCTACCAGCTCATCGCGGCTGGCGGGCGCCTGCCGTTTTGACAGCAGGTCGAGAATGTATTCGCGGCTGGGGATGGGGTCATCGTACTTCTCCATTTCGCGAGCCAGGAAAGGATCTTTATTCATGACTTACCCTTTTACTTTCATTGATAACGCGGCGGGATGCGGCGTAAACAGCAGCGTTTGCAGAGACTCGTTCGAGTCCACCATGTCCGCCAGCGTGTAGTTATCCAATTCATGCAGAAACGACTTAATGGCCTTGTCCAGCGCCAGCTTCAGGCGACAGGCCGGCGTGATGTGGCAAAACTCTGCGCTACAGTTAACCAGAGAAAGCGGTTCCATCGCCCTGACGACGTCGCCAATGCGGATATCCCCAGCGGGCTTCCCCAAGCGGATCCCGCCGTTTTTACCGCGCACTGCGTCCACCAGGCCAACGCGGCTGAGCTGGTTAATAATTTTTACCATGTGATTGCGGGAAACCCCGTAAACGTCGGTTACCTGGGATATGCTGGTCAACTCGCCTTTCGGCAGAGAGGCCATATAAATCAACGCCCGCAAGCCGTAGTCGGTAAAACTGGTTAACTGCACAAGTACCTCTTAAATCGTCATATACTGCTCTTATAGTAAACGATCGGCCCCAAAGCCGGTAACGTTAATCGCAAAAATCTGGCGTATTAGAGAATTTAAGCGGCTTCCGGCAATGGATCTCTGCGCCAGCATCGGTACAGAATCCGCCTCTTCTCGACGATAGTGTTAGGACGTAAAAAGCCCATTATGGAACGTTATTAAATAACCGCGCTAACGGTGCTCGTTTCATCATATGAAAAATATTATTAATAACGAGAAAAGATAAATAAAAAGCCGAAGCAGGCGGAAGGCTATTCGTTTATGCTATTTTGATAACCGTATTTCGCGTTAGGCAAAGATTTTTAGCGTCTATACCGAATCCGATAGATACACCACTTTCTCAAAAAGCCTTATAATCTCTCAGTTTTTATTAACGCACCAAAACTACCTCCTGCTTTTTATAGCGAATATTCAAGGCGCCTTCTTTTCCATTTTTCCCATCCCAGCGACTTCTATTAGAAAGGACGCAACGCGCTTTCACAGCCTCGCGGTTGCCGCGTTCACCATAGCGAAGATAAAAGGCGCTGGGTGAAGTGCCAGCGATGGCAATGGGCAACCTGCTCCAGACCATGGCGCACTCCATCAGCACCCTGTTTGAAAACGCCATCGCCGCCCAACATCAAAATAAACGCTGATAGCAAAAAATCGTCGATAAATATGGAAATTTATATTTCCACTCCACGCTAAAAATCGTTATTTATAGATATCAAATATTGCCAAACCTGGATGTGAATCAAATTATAAAAAATAAACACACGTCCAATGCGGACCTAAAGCCTTCCGAGATATAAACCACCTATTGTTTTTATTAAATACAGCAAAAAAACATTACATAAATAGTTCCATTTCATGGCCTTTCTTAAAAAACAAATAAGAACACTCATATCTCATTTCAACAAAAAATAAAAATGTTGTCTATGATTAGACTATCGGCACCATAAATCCATATTAAAGAAATAAATTGATAAGTACTAAAGCCGCTTTTTTCTCAGGAAGGAGATTTTTATGGCCTACTTTAGCTATGATGGCGACAAGACCCCGTTTACCCACTACCCGTTCGATTTCTACAGCCGCTTTTTGGGCATCCTGCCGTTGGAAAGTGAATATTCATTACCGAAAGAGATGAAATTCATCGTCGATCCGAACGATAAAAACAGGTTCATTACCCTAAAACAGGCGTCGCCAATCTCGCTGCTTTGGCTCATGCTCTATAGCAGTACCAAGTGGGACATCCCAGCCATATTTAGGCAAAAGGATGAGGCCCAAATTGAAGCGCTTGAAACCGAGGCGCACTATAAGCTTTTTATGCTTGCTCTAAAGCGTATGGAAGAGAAAAACCCCTTTTCTCAAGCTGACTACGCCCACTACCTGCGAGGTGAATGCGCGGCGGAAAGCATTTACTTTGCCAGCGTACTGCTGTTGACCAATATAGGGATATATAAGCGTTACCCTATAGATTCGGCGGATATTTATAAAGTCACTCGACGGCTGTTAGAGAACGGGGTGCTAAAAACGCCAAACAATACGCTGCTCGTCCGCTATTTCAATAACAAAATATACAACGCCAACAGGTACATTCCGTCTGACGACGCTCTATGGGCCAGAGAAGCCGTACTCAACGCCGAGTTTAAAGACGCGTTTTACGCCATGGCGCTGGAATACATCAAGGCCAGCGGCGTGCAGTATGCCCAAATCGCCGCCGACGTTGACGACGTCAACGGACTGGATAATCTCATACGCCTGAACGATGGATACGGATATGAAAACTACAGGCTTCTAGTCCATACATCATCCAGCAGCCTGGATAAACAAGGCTTCGACGGCGATGTGAATAGAATCCGCGTTTTGTTCAAAGAAAAAAGAGAAAAAGAGAAAGCGACAACCCGGCTTGTCGGTCTGGATCTGTTAAGCATGGAGCACTGCCGGCGCTTTTTTGACTTCCTTTTGGACAGCAGCGCGCCAGAAAAATTTGCCCCGCTCAATGCACAAACCACCGTCCTTCATATCCACGGCGACGCAGGCTGCGGCAAAGCGGACAATAACCGTTCGCTGTGCGGCTACTACTTTCGCAACCGTATCGACCAAGAAAAAGACGACCAGTTTTACAAGCAGTTGTACCGATACCTTGCCAAAAGCTATCACAACGCCCAGCGGTTTAACGCGCTCAATAGCACCACGGGTATAAAGCAGGAACTACCGCTCTCCGGCCTGTTTGACGAACTGTTTCACTACAACAGCCTGACGATGGAAAGCCTGCGGCTGTTGCACTTTGACATCACCGGCCCCGCTGGCCAAGGCCAGATAGCCTACGAAACCAAACGCAATATTGCGAGCCTGATTGAAACATTGGATAAAAAGCCCACCTCAGACGCTGAAACCTATTACGCCGCGCTGACCCAAAAGAGCGTCCCGTTTTCCATATGCATCGGCCGCGCCTGTCAGGCGCGAAGCTTCCTGTCGAAAAAATACCCAAAAATCCATTTCGACACAGGTCTGGGTAGCCGCCCTGCGGTCGGTGCAGCGGGCGGTTGCAGCTCGGCGAAAATTTACCATTTAGATCAAGGATTTCTACATTTAGACGGGTTAGTGGATACAAACGAACTGCAACCCGTGATGAACGCCGTAGCTTACGCCGAAGAATCGGCTTTTAGCCCCCTCGCGCTGCAAAAAATAGGCGCGTTTACTGACGCTTTCAACGCGATGAGCGAAGGCGAAATTGAAAAAGGAATTAGAGAATATATAAATACATATCAATATGATACGGAAATTATGCTCTGTCAGGTCCCTGCGATGAAGGACATCCTTAAGGAAATCAAAAAACTGGACGACAAAATTCCCTCCTGCGGGCGAAAAGGTATCTTCCTCGCCGCATTCGCTCTCCTGCACAACTGGCGCTCGCTGATACTCGGCGCATACGGGCAGGGCGTTGCCCATACCGATATCCAGAAGGAGTCGGCGAGAATGGCGCTGCTTCAAACCTATAGCATTCTTCACGCCGAAGTCCCCGGACTGGTAGAAGCGCTGCTGCCGAAAGTAAGCCAACTCATCGCCGCGGCGGCGAGCGCCAGTTGGGAAAGATCGATTGGGAAAATTAACCACCGGGAACAGCGCTCAAATCTGGCACTCGTCAAGTTTGAAGGGGTCAGAGCCCCCGAGTCCATCGTGTATATAAAAACCGAATCAGGTAAGCAATAAACACAGGCAATGCGTTTAGTTTAAAGACGCTATCGATAACTCAAAAGGAGAAGATGATGACAAACAAACCCGACGACCTGGCGGCGATCGCTCAGATATTTGACAACGCCCACTTTGACGGGGAATCGCCGAGCCAAAAGGCGATTGCCGACCTGCAGAGGCGCCAAAACCAGTTAATTGACATCATGGATTACGTCGTGAAGGAGCTAAAAGAAAACCGGACGCAGATGAATAAAAAGATAGAAGATATTCTCAAGTAGCTAGATAAATAGCATTAATACCAAATGGATGTAATACACATCTAACAAGCAGATAATTATAAAAACAGGGAACATTCGTTCCCTGTTTTCCGTGTGATTTAAAGACGTTTACCGTTAAGCGTCAAACGGATCGCGCAGGATCATCGTCTCGGAGCGGTCAGGGCCGGTAGAGATGATGTCAATTGGCGTACCGGTCAGCTCTTCAACGCGCTTGATGTAGTTACGAGCGGCCTGAGGAAGCAGGTTTACGTCCTTCACGCCGAAGGTGCTTTCAGACCAGCCAGGCAGAGTTTCATAAACAGGCTCGATGCCTTCCCATGCGTCTGCATCCAGCGGCGTAGTGTCGACAACGCGGCCGTCCGGCATACGATAGCCGACGCAAACCTTAACTTCTTTCAGGCCGTCCAGCACGTCAAGCTTGGTCATACAGAAACCGGACAGCGAGTTCAGCTGTACGGCGCGGCGAACGGCAACCGCATCCAGCCAGCCGGTGCGACGGCGACGGCCGGTCGTGGCGCCAAATTCGTTGCCCTTCTGGCACAGGTATTCGCCCACGTCGTCAAACAGTTCCGTCGGGAACGGACCGCCGCCAACGCGCGTTGAGTAGGCCTTCACGATGCCCAGCACGTAATCAATGTAGCGAGGGCCAAGGCCGGAACCGGTAGCCACGCCACCGGCGGTGGTGTTGGAAGAGGTTACGTAAGGGAAAGAGCCATGGTCGATGTCCAACAGCGTGCCCTGCGCGCCTTCAAACATCATCAGCTCGCCCTTCTGACGGGCGCGTTCCAACAGATCGGAAACGTCAACCACCATGGAGGTCAGCACGTCGGCAATCGCCATCACGTCGTCCAGCACTTTTTGATAGTCAACCGCTTCGGCTTTGTAATAGTGCACCAGCTGGAAGTTATGGTAGTCCATCACTTCCTTCAGCTTGGCCGCGAAACGCTCTTTATTGAACAGATCGCTGACGCGCAGCGCACGGCGAGCCGCCTTATCTTCATAGGCCGGACCGATGCCGCGACCGGTCGTTCCGATAGCATTAGCTCCACGAGCCTTCTCGCGAGCGATATCCAAAGCAGAATGGTAAGGCAGAATCAGCGGGCAAGCGCCGGACAGGAGCAGGCGCTCACGTACCGGAATGCCGCGCGCTTCAAGCTCACGCATCTCTTTCATTAACGCATCGGGAGAAAGCACGACCCCGTTACCAATCACGCTGATAACGTTTTCACGCAAGATACCGGAAGGAATTAAATGAAGTACGGTTTTTTCACCGTTGATTACAAGAGTGTGGCCCGCGTTATGCCCGCCTTGGTAGCGAACAACATACTTAGCCCGTTCTGTCAGCAGGTCTACGACCTTGCCCTTGCCTTCGTCACCCCATTGAGTGCCTAGTACGACAACGTTTTTACCCATCTCACTATTCACCAAGTCAGTTAAAAAAGAATCTTACCATTACATTTTTTTACTTTCAGCAGTTTTTAACACATTTCGCGAAAGCCAAACCAGCGCCGCCTTCCTGACAAGGCACAAAAAATGACACTTCCTTGCCTTAGAGCAAGCTATTCTTCGTCCGTTTTACTATCTGTATGAATATTATTCATCAATAAATCGCTGCCATAAGAAGCATGAATGACGTTGGCTATCGGATAGCCGCAGCGCTCGACGCTCCGGCCCCAAAACCAGGCATTGCAAAAGGCCGGTGGAGAAAACCGTATGAATATGGCTTTATTCCAAAGAATATTTTTCTTTATTAAATATTTCACCCATAAAATAATACAGTAATTCATTAACCCACCTAATTATTAATAACACAAAATTTACATATTTTAAGAATACAAAACACCCATCAAGAACATGAGAAATTATCTCACCCCTCCCAATTACAAGAATGATTAAACACTCATACATTTGTTAAAAAAAATATTAAACCAAATTAAAAAGATAATTCATCAATTAATGATCGATAAAACATAAATAAAAAGATTTAAATTCTGTAAATTTAGCATAAAACCAGAATATAAAACTATTAAAAACAACATTTGTGAATATTAAAACCAATCATATCATATTGATTAGATTTTTAGATCGTGATTAAATGAAAAACATAAGAGCAGGGTGAATTCAATAATTTTTATAATTTTCAATTAAATAAAATACAAAAACACCCATTGCGCAAGAAAAAACACGTAATAAATACGATATTTCAGCATTAAAAACGGTAAGCCATTTTTTATAACGAACCCTGAAGACCCATCCGTTTAACGGGCTATTTAAACTTAATCTTGTGGTTATATCACTTAACCGACAGGAGCGGCTAGCTTTTCTTAAATGGATTTTTACAGGTGTATTTCCGACATTTGTCGGTCATAAAAAAAGTAAGTCAGTCAATCACTAACTAAATGGAGTTTACAATGAAACTAAATAAGAGCCTTCTGGCCCTTACGGCCGCTTTAGCGCTGGGCAGCACTGCAGTTCAAGCCGCTGACGGCACCATCACTTTCAACGGCCTGGTTACCGCTTCAGCCTGTACGGCAATCACTTCAGTTACCGCTGACAGCGTCGTTACCGGTTCTCCGATTAACGCTACGCTGACTCTGCCAAACGTTACGGCAACTACGCTGAACGCCGCAGCTGGCACCTATGCTGGCCAAACGCCGTTCTCTATTCAACTGGCAGGTTGTGAAGCGACTGCCGCGCTGAACAACGTTCGCGCCGTGTTCACTTCATCCTCATCTCCGGCCGGTGATGCCTACGTAATGGCTAACGTTGCCGCCACATCTCCGGCTGCCGACGTTGCCGTTGCCATCATGCAGCCTAACGGCACTACTCAAATCGACCTGAACGGCGGTCCGGCTAAAGATCCGGGTCTGGCTCTGCCGGCTATCGGCTCTGCGGGTCCTTTGACGCTGAACTATAAGGCGGCATACAAGTCTCTGAGCACCGCAGTTACCGCTGGTAACGTACAAGGCGTAGCTGACTTCGTTATCTCCTATTTCTAATAGGTCCCTCTTGGCTACGGCAGCTTTTGCCGTAGCCAATTTTCATATGGAAACGGATATTCCAGCTTATAGTAAAAACGGTGGATGCAATGAAAAGGACGTCAAATACTCGGGCTATAAAAAATAAAACCGCTGGGCAATGGAAAATCCAACCTAAACTATCGTCGCTTTTTATCTGCATACTGGCCTCTTTATCAGCCAGCGCCATCGCTGCGGGCAACGACGCCGAGTTTGAAGAACTATTTCTTCGCAAAGACAAAAACGGCGCATCGCCGAGCGTGTTTCTATATAAAAACGCCATTACTCCTGGCCTAAAAACGATTGATATCGTCGTTAACGATCGTCTGGTTGACAGATTTGAAGTGAATTTTGTTGAAGATAATGAAAAAAGAATTGTACTTCCCTGCCTTAACCAAAATTTACTGAATGCCGCAGGCGTAAAGACTGAAATTTATAACGACTGGCTAACCGAATTAAAAGCAAAAGACGGAAAAGCAGAACCGAACGCCGTTTGTGAAAACCTGCGGGAACGCATTCCTGCATCCAATCTCTATTACGACGACGCAAAGCAGACGCTCAGGCTCACGCTACCGCAGGAAGCGGTAAACAGCGAGCGTTTCCAGATGATCTCCCCTAAAGAGTGGGACGACGGCACGCCGTCTTTACGGACCGCCTACAACGGCTACGTTTACAGCTCCAGGCAAAAAAATAGCGGCCCCGACAACGATAAAACAACCACCGACAGCAGCTTTGTCAGTCTTAACAGCGTGGCGACGGCGGGCCCCTGGAGGCTCTACAGCTTTGACACCTTCAATAAAGAGTCAGGGAAAGGCTGGGAAACCAACCATGACCGCCTTTACGTAGAGCGCAACATCGTCGCCCTGCGCTCCAAGGTTACCGCGGGCGATATCTACACCTACACGCCAAGCAGCATCATGGGCGTCATCCCCTTACGAGGAATAACCCTTTCAACCAACGAAAGGATGATGCTGGAATCCCAGTTTACCTACGCGCCGGTCATCCGCGGCACGGCCAGAACCAACGCGCGCCTGACCGTTCGCCAACGCGGCAACATTATCTACAGCAAGACGCTGACGCCGGGCAACTTCGCCATTGATGATATCTACAGCGGCCAGGTCGGCGCAGATCTGGACGTCACGGTGGAAGAAACGGACGGCACGGTGCAAAACTTTAAGGTGCCCTACACCGCCCTGCCCAACATGATCCGCCCCGGAGCCATGCGCTACAGCGCCTCATTTGGCGAGTACCGCGACGATTCGCTGTCGAGCAACCCGATGGTCGGCGCCTTCAGCCTGGAGCGCGGCTTTGAGGCCTTTACGCTCAACGGCAGCGCGCTGGGTTCGGATAAATACCAGTCGCTAGCAATGGGCGTCGCATGGAACGCCGGCGACATCGGCGCATTCTCACTCGACCTCGCCCAGGCCCGCTATAAGCAAAGCTGGGATCTGCCGAACGATGGAGAAGAAACCCGCAACGGCAGCGCCGTTCGCCTGCTCTACGCCAAGCAGTTCGACACCTCGGACACCGGTCTGCGCATACTCGGCTACCAGTACCGTTCCGAACGCTTTTTGGAATTCTCGGAATTCATCAGCCGCAGCGGCTACGACGGCAGCGATCCGTTCGAGCAGGGCGACAGCCTGTGGAACAAGCGCCGCAGAAGCCGCATCGAGGTCAACGTCAACCAGGGTATGAACGAGTACGGCAACCTGTTTGTCACCTTCAGCCAGGACCGCTACTACGGTACGAGCGAAAAAAGCACCTCCGCCTCAGCGGGCTACGGCATGCAAATCGGCAAAGCCTCCGCCAGCCTGATGTACACCTATAACAAAAACGGCGGCGACAGCTACGACAACCAAATTGGCCTAAGCGTCAGCATGCCGCTGAGCTGGGGCGAACAGGACAGACACCGCGGCTCGCTGAACTACAACCTGACCCGCAATAAGGACAACCAGTACAACCAGTCAATGGGCTTTGCCGGCAGCCTGCCGGACAACACGCTGTCCTATTCGGCCAACGTACAGCGCGACCACAGAGGCGACTTTTCCGAGTCGGCATCGCTTGGCTATAACGCCAGCTACGCCAATATGAATACGTCCATTAGCCACAGCAAGTACAGCGATCAGCTTTCGTTTGGCGCTGCGGGCGGCGTCGTACTGTACAAAGGCGGCGTCGTTCTGTCACAGCAGTTGGGCGACACCATCGCCATTATCGAAACGCCGGACGCCCCCGGTATTCGCGTCGCCAGCAATAGCAACGTGAAAACCGATCTCTGGGGCCGGGCCGTCGTGACCTACCTCTCACCCTACCGCTACAACACTATCTCGCTTGACGTGAAGGATACGGAAGGCGTCGAGCTGAAAGAATCGGCGCGCAAGGTTGTTCCGACCGAAGGCGCTGCGGTGTTGCTGAAGTTTGTCACCCGAGTGGGGCGCAGGGCTATCGTCATCATCAAAAGCGACAGGGATATCCCGGTTGGCGCCTACGTTACGGCGCAGGACCAAACGGAAGAGGCAGGCATCGTCGGCAATAACGGCATCGCCTATCTGACCGGTCTGGATGCGCGTAAAGACGAAGTATTAACCGTTAGCTGGGGCAGCGATGACTCACAGCAGTGTCGCTTTACGCTACCGCGTTTACCTGAGGATGCAAAAGACGCACAGGCCGAACAGTGGCACAAAAAAGTAACGGTTAACTGTAAGTAACAACAAGAACTGAAAGGAAATAGACATGTTTAACGCCATCAGAAAGAGCATCCTGACCTCCGCATTGATCGCAGGTTGCCTTATTCCCTTGGTCGCCTCATCGGCAGTTCGCCCGCAGCTTACGCGCATCGTTGCCTATGCGCAGGATAAAGAAACGCCGGTAGAAATTATCAACGACAGCGAAGAAACGTATCTGGTCCAGTCTTGGCTGGAAGATCTGAACGGCAGCGACAGCAACATTCCGCTGGTTCTAACGCCGCCGGTGATAAAGCTGGGCGGCAAAACGGAAGGCAAGCTGCGCCTGGTGGTTCTCCCGGCAGAAATCCCACAGGACAGAGAGTCCGTCTATTGGCTCTCCTTACAGGAAATTCCGCCGAAGGCTAAAAGCGAAGAGGCTGAAAACAAGCTGGTTATCGCTATCCGCAGTCGGCTGAAGGTGTTCGTACGCCCGCAGGGGCTTAACGAAAAAGGCGCATCGCAGGCGGTAAAATCCCTGCGCTGGGAAGTCGAGCGTGAAGGCGGAAAAGTTTGGCTGAAGGCCGTGAATCCGTCCTCCTACTACATCAGCTTTGGCAAGCTGGAGCTTAAAGTCGGCGGCGGCAAAAGCGTGACGCTGGAAGACAAAATCAACATGCCATCCCCGATGGGCAGCCAGCGCTATCTGGTGCCTAAGGCTTTCGTCGGCAAATCCGCTACGCTGACCTACAGCGCCGTTAACGATTACGGCGGCGCGGGTGATGAGCTGTCACAGAAGGTAAGTTTCTAATGTTGAACAGTAGTAAAAGGCGTCAGCGGCGTATAAACGGTCTTCGTCCCCTTTTGGGGATGGGGCTGCTTTTATGCGCAGGCGGAGTAAATGCCACTACGCTTAACTTTTCTCCTATTTGGAGCAGTTCATCACAAATAGCGGCGAACTGTTCTTTTAGCTATCCGACGCTACTGCGCTCGGACATAAAAAAGTCGGGCAGCACCTACACCGGCCAGGTGACCGGGAGAGTCAATATGTTTGTCACCTACCACTAAATTGCCACACCTAAAAGCGGCTAAACGGATTATTAGCACACGCTATTCATAACGAATAGGGATTTTAGAAATATAACGGAGGATATTATGTTTAATAGAAAAGTACATTGCAGACATTGCGGAAGTAGTGAAGGGATCATAAAGCACGGTTCAGGAAAGACGGGATACCAGCGTTACAGGTGCATGACCTGCATGCGCACCTTCCAGGCGAAGTATATTTATAACATCAGCTCATTTAGAGAAAAGAAAAGCGCTTCACTGGCAGCAATGTCTTAATGATTAAAGCACCTTCGTCACTGGGTAACGTTTTATAAAGCCAGAAAGCAAACGATGGAATAAATAATAAGGGGCCAAGGATAAATCTAAAAAGAACAATAAATACGCTACGTTAATCTTTTATTAACGAAAACATTCAGCTTACTAAAACGCTTGTTAATAAAACAACGAGCTGGCCTTCCTTTGTCTCTTTTGGCCAGCTTGTGAAGTTTAAAGGAACAGATATGAAATATGGAAAATTCCCCGAACAGAGAAAAGCGATAGAGCCTCCCTCTGGCGTGAGTAAAGGGCTCAAAGCCCGAAACGCCCTTCGCCCAAGCGCGCTGGTAGCCGCAGTGGCTATGGCGCTGGGGTCAGGCAGCGCCTGGGCCGATAACTGTTCATCGTCGTCATCCATCACTTCCAGCGGCATTACCTGCACCTCCGCAACGGACGCCGCTGAGCTGACCGTGACGGGCGCCACGGTAAACGCCGCCGGAACGGGGATTCTGGTTTCCAGTACGAACGGCGGCACGTCCAGCCTGACGCTAACCGACAGCAGCATTACCGCGAATCCGAGTACGGCCATGGGCGGTATTCTGGTCTACGGCAACGTCAGCGACAACAGCATCACGCTTAACGGCAACAACACGCTGAACTTTGGTCCCAACGCCGATACGGCAGTGCAGGCCGGCGCGGGCACCGGCAACAGCACCGTCACGGTCAACGGCACGCTGAACCTGACAAACGCAGGCGCCAGCAATACGGCCGACGGCCTTGAAGCAAGCTCCACGGCGGGCAACGTCACCATTAACCACCACGGTAACGGCACGATTGACGTCGCCGGCGGGCACGCGCTGTTCGCCATCACCGGCGGCACAGGCATAGCCACCATCGTCGCCGACGGCGGCGCGGTGCTAAAAACGACCGGAAGCAACAGTTCAACGATCCAGGGCATCAGCAATACGCTGGTCAGCATTCAGTCCAACGCCGACATTCATGCCGCCGGTCAGGGTTCAATCGGCATCGAAGCCCAGACGGGCCTTGCCGGGCAGGCCTCAATAACCAATGGCGGTACGGTCAACGCAGCGGCGACCGGCATCCAGATATTCACCAACGGCGGCGATGCGGTCATCAATAACAGCGGCAACGTATCCGGCGGCGCTGGGCAGTATCTGGCCGACGGTATTCACGTCAACTCAGGCGCGCATAGCACCATCAACGATCTTAACGGCAGCACCATTACCGCAACGCAGGGCGGCATATCTTCCCGCACGCGCGGCCAGGACACCAACACCATCGTTAACAGCAACTCGCGCATTATCGTTGATGATTCTGCGCTTCTTGCCGCCACGCCAAGCCATAGCCTGATAGGCATCGACAACTTCCTCGAAACGGCTAACCTCAATTCCTTAGGCAACGCGGTTGTTGTCTATGACGGCACCAGTAGCGGCGGGATTACCCTTACCGGCAATCACGCAACGACGGATTCCCTGATTGGCATTCGCTCCTACGTCGAGCAGGGCAACCTCGGCCACGCCGATATTACCGCTTCTGGCGATATCACCGTCAGCAAGCTTTCCGGCAGCGCTTCCGGCTATTTTGTCTACGGTATAGAGGCGATATCCCGAGGCGAGGGAAATTCGCTGATTAAATATAACGGCGGTACGCTGACCGTTACCGATAGCGTCACCAGCGGCTCGGGCACGACCGGCTTTGGCCTGGTCTCATGGTCCGACGGCGGCAGCGCGTCGGTCTCTACGGGAGTGGGTACGTCGGTTAATACGATAGGTGAAAGCGTTACGGCGATACACGTCTCAGCGGGAACCGACGGAGACGCCGTCGCCATAACCAACTCCACCATATCTACCAATGGGGACACCGCCCACGGCGTTAGCGTAGCCAGCAATTTAGGCAATGCAACCATCGTGAATACCGGCGATATCTCCCTATCCGGCGAGTTTGCTGACGGCCTGCTGGCGCAGGTCAGCGCTGCCGCGGGCTTAGGAAAAGTCAGCGTCGGCAATCAGGGCGACATCACGTCTCTAGCTGGCAGCGGCATCAACGCTTATAACGCCGGAACGGGCGACGTGCTCATTGCTAACGAGGGCGATATCACGGCTGGCGTTCACGCCATTGCCGCAGGTTCAGCGTCCGGTAAAGTCGAAGTATCCAATAGCGGCGCTCTCCACGGAACCGGCGTCAACTATGCGGGCATCTACATTAACGCCGGCGGCGTTTCACTGCTCGACAACGCCGGGGATATCACTACCGATGCAGGCACCGGCATTTTCGCCATGGGACAGGACGCTATTACTATCATCCATCGGGAAGGCGCGAAAATCACCTCAAACGTTCAGGATGGGCTGACGACGGCGGCGATGGGCTACGGTTCTGCTATCCACACGGGCATTACCAATACCGCATCAACCGGAGACGTTAACGTTTACGCGTACGGCGATGCAGAAACCTTTGGCAGCGTCCTCCCCGCCTATGCGATTTATGCGGATAACCACGGCAGCGGCAACGTGCTGATCGACGCCAAAGGCCAAGTCATCAACCACAACACCGTGGCGGACAGCGCCGCGCTGCGCGCCCATAGCCACAATGCGGCTGGCGACGTTGCCATTCGGTATGAAAACGATACCGACGCGCTTTCCATCTCAACCGTTGCCGATCGCGGCCACGGCATCCACGCCAGCAGCAGCGGCGGAGATACGACTATCAACGTGGTTAAAGCGAACCTCATTCAGACGGCGGGTGAAGCCGCACACGGCATCGTGGCTTCGGCTACGGGAGCGGGGAAAGTCAACGTGCTGGTTGAAGACGCGGTCATCAACGTAAGCGGCGCTGACTCTGCAGGCATCCTGGCTGTCGGTGACAGCGACGTCACCGTCGTCTCCAACGCCGAGATCAATAACGACGCGCTGGGCGTATCGGCCAGCATGGCGGACGGGATCTCGATTGGCGTCAGCGTCAGCGGAGACGCTACCGTCATCGCCCAAAACGACATCACGCTGGACGGAGGCGCCGCCTCTGCCGGCAGCCATGGAATTTTAGCCGACCACGGCGCAAACTCCACGGGCGACAACAAGATTAGCTATTCAAACGGTACGATCCTGACCAAGCAGAACGAACAGCGCGCCATCGAATCCAACCACTACGGCACCGCCGGTTCGATTCGCATTGAGAACAGCGGTACGCTGACCACGCTGGGGGATAACTCCACCGGGATCGCGACGCGCGTCGGTAACGCCACGGGTAACATCACCATCTTGAATACGGGCGAAATTTCTACCCAAGGCAACGGTTCCGGCTTCTTCGGTAGCCATGCGATGGCCGCACAAACCCATGGCGGTGATATCACCATCCAGAACGAAGGCGCGCTAAGCACCAAGGGCAACGACGTTGATGGAATTTGGGCCAACGTTGCAGCGGCTGGCGTCAACGGTACGATAACTATCACCAACAAGGCTAACATTGCCACCCACGGCGATAATTCCCGTGCGATAGCGGCACACAGCGAAGGCGGCGATATCGTGATTACCAACGTTGCGGATATCCGCTCTTCGGGCGATAACGCAATGGGTATCTACGCCAACGTGAATAACGGCGGCGACGTCACCATCACCAACACTGGTGAAATCACCACGACCGACGAACACGGTATTCTTGGCATGACCGCCAGCGGTAACGTGAGCATCGTTTCGCTGAACAATATCACCACCAGCCAAGCAAACGGCATCCGCGACAACCACGGTCTGGAAGCCAAAACCAACGCCAGCGGCAAAGCCAGCGTCGAGCACGATAACGGCACGATCAAAGTCTCCGGCAATACCGCCGGCGGTGGAAACAGTATCGCCATTGCGGCCTGGGACAACGGCTCAAACGCCACGGACGTCGACGGCTATATTCATCTGGGCGCTAACAGCCTTATCGACGCGACTCAGGGCGTAGGCGGCCTGTTCCTTGGCGTAAGCGGCACCGGCACGATTGATATTGATACCGGAGCACAGGTACACGGCGGCACTAACGACGGCTACGGCGTTAAGCTGACCGGCGTCGGCAGCACGGCTAACCACACCGTTAACAACCACGGCGTTATTGACGCCATGAGCGATAACGCCATCACCGGCAGCATCGTAGGCGGTTCAGCCCTGATTGAAAACTACGGCACCGTAACCGGCTATATGACGTTCGCCAACGGCACCGCTGTCACCTTCAACAACTATTCGCCGAACAGCTTTGATATCCGCAACTTCGCCGATACCGACGGCGACGGCGTACGCGATACCAAAGGCGTAGCAATCTCTACCTTCGGCGGCGCAAGCAGCGTCTTTAACAACGCGGCCAACGGCGTTGTGCGTCTGGTTACCGTTAGCGGCGAACGGTTCGTGAACACCTCCGGCCAGTATCTGGCGGACGGATTATCGCACTACGACACCAGTCGCAGCGGCATCGTTCAGGGCCAAATGCTGAACCTGGGCAGCTTCACCAACAGCGGCGCAATCGACCTAAGCCAAAACGGCCTGACGGGCGATACGCTAGTTATCAGCGGCAGCGGCACGGCGGGCGTTAACGGCGGCGGTCAATTCGTTTCCGACGGCGGCGTAGTGAAGATGGACACCGTAGTCAACCGCGGCGGCTCAAGCACCCAGAGCGACATTCTGGTGGTGGATAACGCCACGGCCTCTGGCGCACCGACGGTGCTGGCGCTCAATACGCTCAAAGGTCAGGTTGGCCTGTCAGAAAAAGAAGGCATCAAGCTGGTTGAAGTGCTAGGCACGTCCGATGCGAACGCCTTCACGCTGGGGCAATACGTTGAAAACGGTCCGTTTGAGTACGGCCTGTTCCGCGGTTCATTAACCAACGCGGCGGATCAGAGCTGGTACCTGCGCAACTATGATGAAAACGGTCGCCCGATGTTCCGTGCGACGGTAGGCGCCTATCTGGCGAACCAAACGGCAGCCACCGGCCTGTTTGTGCACTCTCTGCACGATCGCCTCGGCGAACCGCAGTTCACGCACGCTTACAAAGACGGCTACTCTCCGTCCGTATGGCTGCGCATCGTAGGCAACCACACCGACAGTAAAGCGGCGGACGGCCTGTTCGATCAGGATACCGACAGTTCTCTCGTTCACCTGGGCGGCGAACTGGCCAACTGGACCAGCAACGGCGACGACCGCTGGCACGTGGGCATCATGGGCGCCTACGGTCAAAGCGAGACGGACAGCACCCTACAGCGCAGCGGCAAGTCTTCAACCGGCAAGATTGAAGGCTACAGCCTGGGCGCTTACGCCACCTGGTACGCCAACCAAAACATGAAAGCGCCTACCGGGCTCTATCTGGACGGCTGGATGCAGTACAGCTGGTTTGACAACACCGTCAGCGGCGACGGCGATCCTAAGGAAAGCTACAACAGTAAGGTAATGACCGCCTCTCTGGAATCCGGCTATGCGTTCGTAGCCCACGACGCGCCGGCCCGCCAGTGGATAATCGAACCGCAGGCGCAGGTTGTCTACAGCGACTACAGGGCGGACTCCGTCACCGACAGCCGCGGCATGCGCGTTGACAACGGCGATGCCGACAGCGTGATGACCCGGCTGGGCGTTCGCACCTACAGCCGCAGCACGCTGGGCGACAACGCTTTCCAGCCCTTCGTAGAAGCGAACTGGCTGTATAACAACGCCAAAAACACGCTGAACTTCAACGGCTACACCGTCAAAGACGGCATGCCGAAAAATCGCTACGAGGTCAAAGTCGGCGTACAGGGTGAGATCGTCAAAGGCCTACAGGTCTGGGGACACTTCTCCGGTACAGGCGGCGAGCAGTACGGTGACTACGGAGGCACGCTGGGCGTGAAGAAGACGTTCTAACCGCCGCCGCTACTGCGCATGACGAATAAAACTTTATTTTATTAAAAACCGACGCCGCCATTAATTCATTCCAATTAATGGCGGCAAACCTGCTTTTTACATCAGAACATCTAAATAAATTAGAGGAACCAATAGTGATAAAGTCTCTTTCGTTTCTTTTTCGCCAATACAGCGTAGCTCTCTTTAAAGCATCGACGAGACCGGGAGGGTGGAGGCCATGAACAGGATAATTCACGCGCTGGCTTATGTTGGCGCGCTCGCTACAGCCTCTATGGCTACTCCCCAAGCGATGGCGGCAACGTATAGCTTCACGGCAGCCTGGTCCAGCCCCGGTCCTTTACTGGGGCAGCCTGGTGCTTGGTGTAGCTACATAGTCCCTGACGAAAGGCCGCTGACCATACCCAGAACGCTGGTAGTCGGCAATGATATCCCTAACGGAACCGAAATTTTTTCATGGGGGTATAGAGAAGGCTTATCTGATTTTACCGTTACCTGTACGTCCAGTGGGATCGCTGGTGGAGGAAGTAATATTGATGGTTATATAAATAGTAGCTTAGTTCTAGCAACCGACAGCAGCGGATATGTTCGACTTAGTGATACTGGATTGGGTCTGAAATTATGGTTCAGATTCAACAACGGGCCAGGATTCGATTATACAGGCTGTGGAGGAGTGTCAGTGAACTGTGAATACTATGACACGTCCTATAGCGCCCCAACCTTTACAACAAAAGTCCCCAGCGGTACTGAAGTCGAGGGCAGTCCGGCAGGTTATACAACGCAGGGTATAACACAGACGATGAGAAAATACAGAACCTCAATTACACCTATAAATCAGATTGTTCCTTCTTATACCGGAAGCGTATCACTGAGGATGTCATTGGTTAAAATAGGCCCGATACAATATAACGGTCCATTGAAGGTATTAAATTCATCCGTTTTGCGTAACACATTCTACGTAAATTCGACCATGACGACTTTGAATGGATTTTTAGACGGTGCCGGTATAACAGTCGTTCCACCAGCCTGCCAGCTCAAAACCACTGATTATAACGTTTCCATGGGGCGCTGGGCCGCTGACGCCATTACCCACGTTGGCGCACCGGCCTATGGCGCGCAGATTCCCGTTAACCTCTCTCTGGAGTGCTCCGGTAAAACAAACCACGTCCGCTTCCGCTTTGAGGATACCGGCTCATCGCTTTCCGGCGACAACAACGTCAGCCTCTACGATACGGCCGGCGGGGACAAAATAGAGGGGCTGGAAATTGAGCTGCGCTATAACGGCACGAAGGTGAATGTGGACAACAGCACCCTTACGGATACCGGCAGCCACGGCTCGTTTGTCTCTTTTGATCCCATATTTGATTCTTTCAGTACGGCCGCCTTCCAGGCCCGCTACGTGCAGAAAGCCGCCGTCACCCGGTCAGGGACGAATTACACGGGCCCGGTCACGGGCAAAGTAAATATGTACGTGATTTACGATTAGTGTCGATAGCGTAGATGCATCGTAACCGGTGTGTCACCAACTACCGCTCTTTAAAGCCCTCACTGTCTCCAGCTTAGCTGATATTTTCCGTATATAAAAAGAAAGCACTGACGATACGATCGTTTGGTGCTTTTTATATTGTCGGGATATCCGTTAAGCCACAAAACCATTAGGCCGTGTCCCGAAGGACTGGGCGCAATAAGCCAAATAATCGCCTACGGCCTCTTCAAACGCTTTGCGCGGGCTGACAACATTATCAGCGTGAAAGCCAATGACATCCCTAATGCCTGCAACATGGCCAACGAGACATTGACCCTCGTCGCTGTATTCAATTCTTGCGGCATAGCCCTTATATGTCATGGTATTCCCTCCATAGCTTTCAACCGCCAACAAAAAGCCCGGCTTTCGCCGGGCTTCACGTCAAAACGATAGCCTTACGGCTTCACGTTCTCTGACGGAGACTTCATATAGCGGAAGAACTCGCTGTCAGGACGAAGTACCATCACGTCGTTACCGCTGCTGAAGCTCGTCTCATAGGCGCGCAGGCTGCGGATAAAGGCGTAGAAGTCAGGGTTCTGGCTAAAGCTATCGGCAAACAGCTTGGCGGCCTGAGCGTCGCCGTCACCGCGCAGGATACGAGCCTGACGCTCTGCCTCTGCGATGATCTTGGTGACGCGATAGTCGGCCAGTGCACGGATCTTTTCGGCCTCTTCCTGACCCTGAGAACGATGGCGGTGGGCTACCGCTTCACGCTCAGCGCGCATACGCTTGTAAATCGCATCGGAGACTTCCGCCGGCAGGTTGATTTGCTTAATCCGCACGTCGATAACTTCAATGCCCAACTCGGCCATACTGTTGGCGTTCACCAGCGGCAGCTTGTTGTCCGCAGGCAGAGCGCCCGTTTCTGGCGCAGCCGGTGTAGCAGGAGCCTCAGCCGCAGGCGCTTCGGATGATTTGTCCTGATAGCCCTTGTTCAGAGCGTTCAGCACGTCCTGCATCAGCTGCCCGCGGGAGTCGGTCACCAGATCTTTAATATCGCGCTGGCCGATGCCGGAACGCAGGCGGTCGTTCAGCTTGCTGCGCAGAATGCGCTCGGCGTTAGCCTGGTTACCGTCGCCCGTCGCCAGATAGTAGCGGCTGAAGTCGGTGATACGCCACTTGACGTACGAGTCGACCATCACGTCTTTGGTTTCTTTGGTCACGAAGCGGTCAGCTTCGTTGTTCATCGTCTGGATGCGAGCATCCAACACTTTTACCGTATCAATCATCGGCATCTTGAAGTGCAAGCCCGGCTCATAAACTTTCGGGTTATCCTGCGCGTCGCGCAGAACCTTACCAAAGCGCAGCACGATGCCGCGGTTGCCTTCCTGTACGACGAACAGCGACGTAAATACACCGATGACGACAATAACGACTAAAGGAATAAATAGTTTACGCATCAGTGATTAACCTCTTCCTAAGCCCAGGGATTCAAGACGTTCTCTGTACGCATCGGCACGCTCTTGCGTGACTTTGTTTTCAGAAGACAGGCCTGAACTTCTTTGCGTTTGAGGCCTTGCGGTAGTTGACGTCGTCGTTGACGGTGCGGCAGGCGCAGCCGCATTCGTCGGCGCGGCCTCCGCCTGAGGCGTCGTAGCGGCCGGGGCCGCGCTGGCCTTACCGCGGAGCATCTGATCCAGCGGCAGCACCATCAGGTTGTTGCTTTTGTCGTCCACTAGCACCTTGTTGGTTTTACCCAGCACTTTTTCCATAGTTTCAATGTACAGACGCTCACGGGTAATTTCCGGCGCGGCCTTGTATTCCGGCAGCAGCTTGGCGAAGCGGGCTATTTCACCCTCAGCTTCCAGCACAACCCGCGCCTGATAGGCTTTGGCGTCTTCAATCATGCGCTGAGCGTTACCGTTGGCGATCGGCAGCGCGCCGTTCGCGTAGGCGTCCGCTTCGCGGATGTAGCGCTGTTCGTCTTCCCGCGCATTGATAACGTCATCGAACGCCGCTTTGACTTCTTCCGGCGGACGCGCCGCCTGGAAGTTTACGTCCAGCACTTTCAGACCCATATCATAGATCTGAATGGTTTTTTCAAGCTCTTGCTTGGTGTCGTCACGCACAATGGTACGGCCCTGGGTCAGGATGCGGTCCATGGTGTATTTGCCGATAACCGAGCGCAGGGCGCTGTCGGTAGCCTGACTCAGGCTGTTATCGGCATCGGTAACGCGATACAGGAACTTGATGGGATCCGCCACCTGATACTGCACGTTCATTTCTGCGCGCACGACGTTTTCATCGGCGGTCAGCATAATGCCGGATGCCGTCAGGCCGCGCACCGCCTTGGTGTTCACCGGGCGAACCGCGTCAATAAAGGTCGGCTTCCAGTTCAGACCCGGCCCAACCATCGTCGGCTGCACCTGGCCAAAGCGGGTGATAACCCCCAGCTCGCCCTCTTTAATGGTGTAAAAACCGCTTGCCGCCCAGATAACCACCAAGACGCCCGCGATAATGCCGATAAGGCGGCCTCCCATAGGGGAAGGCATGCCGCCCCCAGCACTACCGCCGCCGCCGCTGCCGGCTTTACCCAGCAGGCTGCTTAACTTACTAAAAATATTATCGAGATTCAGCGACTGCTGACCACGACCTTTATTCGGTCCACCGTTGTTGTTTCCACCGGGGTTGCTGTTATTGCCGCTTCCCCATGGATCGCGGTCCTGGCCATTATTACCGGGCTGATTCCACGCCATGTTTTAGCTCCACTCGTTTACCATTGTTCTATCGGGCACAATAGTTTTACAGATCTACCGAACGATATACCGTTCAAGCGCCTGTTCTTGTTTACAGAGGCGACGCCAATCTGCGATCGGCATCCTAATTACCAAACCGATGCTCCCATCCTCTTCAGTCCACTCTTTGAGAATCGACTGAAGCTGATAAAAACGGCTGCGCAGGCGACCTTCCTGAACGGGTAGTTTCAGGGTGTACTGCGCAATCTCACCGGAAAGACGTTCCGTCAATGCGCGGAACAATAAATCGATCCCAGCCCCGGTCTCGGCGGAAAGCCAAACCCGAACGGGAACGTTGTTCTCGTCCCTATCAATACGCGGAGCAAAATCCTCCAGCCTATCGATCTTGTTCATCACCAGCAGCACCGGGATCTCATCGGCCTCGATTTCAGCCAACACGTCGGTCACTGCGGCAATATTGTCGCTTATTCGCGCATCGGCGGCATCCACTACATGAAGCAGCAGAGAAGCCTGACGCGTTTCCTGAAGCGTCGCCTTAAACGCCGCCACCAGGTCATGGGGCAAATGGCGAATAAAGCCTACGGTGTCAGCCAGTACGGTGGCACCGACGTCTTCCACCTCGATACGCCGAAGCGTAGGATCGAGCGTGGCGAACAGCCTGTCGTCAGCATAGACGCCAGCCGTTGTTATTTGGTTGAAAAGCGTTGATTTACCGGCGTTGGTATAGCCTACCAGCGACACGGTCGGGATCTCCGCCCGCACGCGGGCTCGGCGCCCCTGCTCGCGCTGCTTTTCAACCTTTTCAAGCCGGGAAAGGATCTGCTTGATTCTTTCCCGCAGCAGGCGGCGGTCCGTTTCCAACTGCGTTTCACCCGGTCCTCGCAGACCGATCCCGCCCTTCTGACGCTCAAGGTGGGTCCAGCCTCGTACCAGACGCGTCGCCAGATGCCGCAGCTGCGCAAGCTCAACCTGCAGCTTACCCTCGTGCGTTCTGGCCCTTTGAGCGAAGATATCGAGTATCAGCCCCGTTCGGTCAATAACCCGGCACTGACAGAGGCGCTCAAGGTTTCGCTCCTGTGCGGGCGTGAGCGAATGGTTAAACAGCACGACGGACGCTTCGGTCGCGCTAACGGCCTGCGCGATTTCCTCAGCTTTGCCTTCGCCCACGAAATACTTGGCCTGAGGCGCTTTGCGGCTGCCGGTCACGACCTGCAGCGTTTCTACGCCGGCGGAAGAAACCAGAGATTCAAACTCCCTGAGATCTTCCGCCTCTTTTTCCTGAGAGAAGTCGATATGCACCAGAACGGCCTGCTCTCCCGCATCGTACCGTTCAAACAATCGCGCGACTCCTCAAAGAAAGGCCAGCTCGTCGATTACTCAGAGGCATCGTCATCCTGCTGCGACTGGGCTCCGCCCTGATAATTTCCCACGTTGCCGCCGCCGGCGGAATTGTTGTGGTGAGAAACGGGACGAGAAGGCACGACGGTAGAAATCGCGTGCTTATACACCATCTGACTAACCGTGTTCTTTAACAGAATCACGAACTGGTCGAAGGACTCAATTTGCCCTTGCAGCTTGATGCCGTTGACCAGATAAATAGAAACCGGAACGCGTTCACGGCGGAGTGCGTTCAAAAACGGGTCTTGTAAAGATTGCCCTTTAGCCATTCTTCTTTTCCTTATATTTGCTGTCTGTTACCAAGAGCCAACGGCTCTAAAATAAACTTCATACACCCGCCATACTTCAAATTACAGGCATACCGCCTGCGGTTTGAACCATTTAGAGTATAAAATTCAATCACACGAACAATCGGTCATTCAGTACTTAAAAAACAGACGTACACTGTTAATTGTACACAATCATAAGCCTATAGCCTAATGGCGCGTGTAACTCTTTCAAACGCCTCGTCGGGCTGCTCGCTGTCGAGCCATTCAACGTCCGGCCATCCTCGCAGCCACGTCATTTGCCGTTTGGCAAGCTGACGAGTTGCGCAAATACCGCGATAAATCGCCTCTTCCCTGTCGATTTCGCCCAGCAGGTACATCCACATCTGTCGATATCCTACGCAGCGGATAGAAGGCAGGTCCGGATGCAGATCGCCGCGCGCCATCAGTCGTCGAACTTCCTCTTCAAACCCCGCCGACATCATTTGATGAAAGCGAGCCTCGATGCGCTGATGCAAAAGTTCGCGTGAAGCGGGCGCTATAGCAAACTGGTGTACACGATACGGCAGCGTTTCACCAGCTATTTGTGTCAATTCTGTTAAAGTTTTACCCGAAATGTAAAAAACTTCCAACGCTCGGCTCAATCTTTGTGGATCATTTTGATGAATTCTTGCTGCCGCTGTCGGATCTATCTCTTTTAAACGCTGGTGAAGCGCCGCCCAACCTAACTCTACCGCCTCTGACTCAATGCGCGCCCGTACGATTGGATCCGCAGACGGCAAAGGGGAAAGCCCTTCCAGCAGCGCCTTGTAATAAAGCATCGTCCCGCCGACCAGCAGAGGAATGCGCCCGGCGTCAACAATCTCCGCCATTTCCCTTAAGGCGTCGCGGCGAAAGTCCGCCGCCGAATAGCTCTCGGACGGGTCGAGAATGTCAATCAGCCGGTGTGGCGTCTCACAAAGCTCCTGCTGCGTCGGCTTTGCCGTGCCGATATCCATTTTGCGGTAAATCAGCGCGGAATCAACGCTAATCACCTCTACGGGCAGATGCTTATACAGCCGTGCCGCCAGCGCCGTTTTGCCGGACGCCGTCGGTCCCATAAGAAAAATGGCAAGGGGTTTATTATTCATGTTGCAGCGCGGCCAGAGGCCCCTTCAGGTCAATAGGCTGTAAAACGTCGGCCGCCGGTTTCCCTACGCTCTGCGGACAGAGCCGCTCGACGTCCGCCAGCAGTTGGATGGCCTGCGACTGCGTCCACTGGGTAGTTTCGCTGCTCAAGCGCCCCGCCAGCCAGTCGGCCAGACGCGCTTCGTCTACGGAATCATCGCTGCCTAAATAAGACAGCAGCGCAGGCAACAGCTGCTGAAGGTTCTGCTGCCTTAACGGCAGCGGCACGCCCTGAACCTGCACCTTTTGGCGCTCAACGGAGAGCTGAATGCCGAAATGCTGCAACAGTGCGGCATAGCGCGTTAAGCAAGCCTTATCTTTCTCCCCCAGCGTCAACGACAGGGGAATAAGCAAAGGCTGTGGCTTCAAACCGTCTGCTGAAGGCATCAGCTGTGCCCGGCGCAGGCAGCGCTCCGCTGCGGGCAGAGACAGCAGGGCCAGCCCGGCTCCTCGTTCGACGATGGCGTAAACGTCCTGCCAAATGGCCAGCACCCGTCCCAGGCTTTGAGGCGAGCTTTTATCCAACAGCGAAGGAGGAACGGGAGACGGCGACTTGGGGCGTTCGGGAAACAGCGGCGCCTTAACGGCAGGCGGCTCCTGCGCAGCCGTTTCAAACACAGGCCGCGCATCGGCGCTGCGCTCTTCGGTCGACAGCAGTCGACGGTACGCTTCGTTTTCCCGCGCGATGACGGTAGGAGAACGATGTTCTACGTTCGGATATGCGCCCGTTGAACGCCCGCCGGCACCCGCGTTTTTGCTCGCTACCGGTTCGGCCGGGCGGTTATAGCGATTTTCTCCCGCTGAAGGGCGATTTTCCGGCTTCCACTCTCCCGCAGGCTCGCTCAGCTCCTCGGCTCGACTCTGCGTTACGCCGCCGACCGCAAGAGGCAGCGAAGGCGCACCGGCCTGCTGCAGCACGGTCACCACCGCCTGATAAACAAAGTCGTGCACCAGCCGCGACTGGTGGAACCGAACCTCATGCTTGGCCGGGTGAACGTTGACGTCCACCTGATGAGGGTCGACCGTAAGGAAAAGCACGTAGGCGGGCTGCCCGTCGTCGGCCAGAAGGGTCTGATAGGCTTGGCGGATGGCGTGATTAAGCAGGCGATCGCGCATCATACGCCCGTTAACGTAGCAGTACTGCATGTCGGTGATTTGACTGGCGCCCGAAGGATCGACCACCCAGCCGTCGATGCTTAAATCGCCGTGCTGCCAGGATACCGTCAGCGCGTGCTGTAAGAAAACGCTGCCGCAGATGCTGCCCAAGCGCCGCTCTCTGGGTTCGTTCTCTTTGATCCCTCGGTACTGGCGCACCGGCTTGCCGTTGTGATTCAGGTTGACCGTGACGTCAAAACGCGCCAGCGCTATGCGGCGGAGAACCTCATCAATGTGGCCGAACTCCGTCTTCTCAGTGCGCAGGAACTTGCGGCGCGCCGGGGTATTGTAAAACAGGTCAAGCACCTCTAGCGTAGTGCCGACGGGGTGCGCCGCGGGCTTGAGGCTGACGGCCATCTCGCGCCCTTCGGCGTAGGCCTGCCACGCCTCGCTCTGCTCCACCGTGCGGGAGGTCAGCGTCAGGCGAGAGACCGAGCTAATGCTGGCCAGCGCTTCGCCGCGAAAGCCCAGGCTTACGATGGCCTCCAGATCGTCCAGCGTCGCAATTTTACTGGTCGCATGGCGCGCTAAAGCTAGAGCAAGCTCGTCTTTGGCTATACCGCAGCCGTTATCGCGAATGCGGATAAGCTTGGCGCCGCCTTTTTCAATATCGATGTCGATTCGAGTCGCGCCGGCGTCCAGACTGTTTTCCACCAGCTCTTTTACGACCGACGCAGGCCGCTCCACCACCTCTCCGGCAGCGATTTGGTTGGCTAACTGCGGCGGCAGCACCTGAATCGGCATACAAACTCCTGTTTAGTTACGTACGATCGGTTATGGGGGCGGCGGCCGGTACTTTCAAGCGCTGCCCAACCCAAATGCCTTCTTTTTTCAATGCGTTTAACTCGATCAGCGTTTTCATCGGCACGCCGTAACGCTCCGCCAGCTGAGACAGCGTCTCACCACGCTTGACGACGTGAACCTTATGTTCGCCCGCCGCTTTTCCAACTGCGGCTTTTGCCGAAGGGCTTCCCGTACTCGCGCCGGACGCCTTATCGGTTTTCCCCGCGGGCGCCGCGGAATCTAACGGGTGGGAGACAAAATAGCTACGAACGCCCTTGTAGATAGCGTCCGCCAGCTTGTTTTGAAACTCGGCGCTGCCCAGCAGGCGCTCTTCGCCGGTATTCGAGATAAAGCCGGTTTCAATCAGCAGCGAGGGGATGTCCGGCGAGCGCAAAACGCCCAAGCTTGCGTGCTCCGGCGTACGCTTGTGCAACGCGCCGATGCGCCTCATCTCGGAAAGCACTTTAACCGCCACGTCATAACCCACGCGCTGCGAATGGCCGAACTGCAGATCCAGCACCGCTTCGCTCAGATAGGGGTTGGACTCGCTGTTCGCCAGCACGTCGCCCGCGCCGCCCAGCAGTTCGGACTGCTTCTCATGCTGCTCCAGCCAACGCCCCATTTCCGTGCTGGCGCGGCGGTTGGACAGCACCCACACCGATGCGCCGGTGGCGCTGCGGTTCGGCGCGGCGTCTGCGTGAATGGAGACCAGCAGGTTGGCGTTTTTATTTCTCGCCACGTCGGAACGCCCCATGACGGAGATGAAGTAGTCGCCGTCGCGCGTCAGCACGGCCTTAAAGTCGGGATCTTTATCAAACAACGCCTTGAGCCTGCGAGCCACCGACAGCGTGACCGTTTTCTCCTGCAGTCCATTAAGGCCTACCGCGCCGGAATCTTTACCACCGTGTCCAGCATCAATGGCAATCACCACTTGAGAACCGCCGGTTCGCTTGGCTGACGTAACGCGCGGCGCGGCGGTCTCAGTCGTCGCTGCATGAACGGGCGGCGCCGACGCCTCAAACGGGTTCTTGCCGCCGATCGCCCCGGATTTTTTCACCGAGCCTGACGCGCTCTGGCCGGTATTTTTGGCATTTGCCGCATTCTTTGCGCCAGTTTGTCCGTCGGCCTGAAGGGTAAACACCACCTGATGTTGATTTCCCTGCTTGCGGGTGTTGGCCTTTACCGTCGCGCTCTGCTTGAGCTCGAACACCAGTTGGATGCTGTCGGCATCCCTCGGCGTGCCTGACGCAATGCGGTTAACGAGATTCTGCCCGCTGAACTTCAGCGGCAGCCCCTGCACCGCACGCCCGCTCTGTCTGACGTCAATCACGACGCGAGGAGGACTTTTTTGGCTTGAAAACGCATAAACGGGCTGGCTGTCAAAGGCCAGCGTGACCTTCGCCTCTTTCGCGCTGTTGTTTACCTGCACGTCAATCAGCGATGCGGCCAGCGCAGGCCCGGCCAACAGCAGCCAGAACAGCGCGCTTAAGGTTATCCAGATTCTTCTCATTTTCCGACGTTCCCTGTGATTGCCGTACGCAATGTCGCTCATGACGCTATTCATGCCATGCCTGCGCCAGGCGAGTAAGCATCGCCTCGCCCCGTTCACTTCCCGCCGACAGCGTGACGCGACGCCCTTCGCCCTCATAGCTGAATGCAAGCGCAACGTCCGCGCCGGAAAAGACGCCTTCGCCTTTTTCAGGCCACTCTACCAGGCACAGGCTGTCGTCCTGGAAGTAATCGCGTATGCCCATAAACTCCAGCTCTTCCGGCGAAGCCAGGCGATACAGGTCAAAATGGTAAACGTTAACGTCGCCGAGCCGATAGGGCTCAACGATGGTATAGGTTGGGCTTTTCACATTGCCCTGATGGCCCAGCGCGCGCAGAAAGCCGCGGCTGAAGGTCGTTTTCCCCGCCCCCAAATCGCCGGACAGATAAAATACGCCCGCGCGTCCGCACGCGTTTGCAAGCGCCGCACCAAGCGCGACGGTTGCGGCCTCATCGGCCAGTTCGAGTACCAGTTCTTTCATTACGTCTCTTCGGTTACGCTTCTTTCTATTACGTTCGATGGTTAACTTTTATAATGGGTTGACCAGCTTAGGAATTTCTGACAGCAGATCGGTGGCGATGGTTCCCCGCTGCCCCTGTTTTCTGGCAATCCCATCTCCTGCCGCGCCGTGGATAACCGCGCCCGCGCAGGCCGCGTCAAACGGCGTAAGCCCCTGCCCCAGCAGGCTGGCGATAATGCCGGTTAAAAGGTCGCCCATGCCGCCGGAAGCCATACCGGCGTTGCCAACGTCGGCAATCGCGACTCTGCCCTCGCCGTCGGCAATAACGGTGCCAGCCCCTTTCAATACCGCCACGCCGCCAAAGCGCTCCGCCAGTCGGCAAGCGGCTTTGATGCGATCGCGCTCCACGCTTTCAACGTTACACTGCAAGAGTCTGGCGGCTTCTCCCGGATGGGGCGTGATGACCCGCCGCGCCTGGACATTCGGATTGATGGCCAGCAGGTTTAACGCATCTGCGTCCCAAACCGCTATCTTATCATCAGCGGAGATCCGCTCCAACGCTTCCTGCGCCCACGGCGACTGCCCTAATCCCGGCCCAACAGCAACCACGTTCGCCCAGGTCAGGCCTTCAATCAGGCTTTTTTCATCAAGCGCCTGCGCCATCAGCTCCGGCCGGGCCGACAGAATCGGCGCGACGTGCTGCCTTCGAGTTAACACTTTAACCAGCCCCGCGCCGGTACGAAGCGCCGCTTCGCCCGCCATTCGCACCGCGCCGCCCATGCCTGCGTCGCCGCCAACCACCAGCAGCCGACCGTGCTCGCCCTTATGGGAACAGGGGCGGCGCGGCGTTAGCCAGCGGGCGATGCTTTCTGCCGTAAGGCGCTCAATTTGCGGCTTTTGCTGTGAAAGCCAGCCCGATATCCCCAGCGAAGCATAGTGCAGTTCGCCGACGAAGTCTCGCGCCCGCCCGGTCAAAAGCCCGGATTTAAGCGCCACGAACGTCAGGGTGTGCCGCGCACAAATCGTATCCCCTGCCGCATCCCCGGTATCGGCATTCAGCCCTGAGGGAATGTCTAATGAAACGATAGGCGCAGCGCTCGCGTTTGCCGCACGAATTAGGGAAGCATAGGGCTCCTTCGGCTCGCCCTGAACGCCGTTACCCAGCAGCCCGTCGACGATCAGGTCGCACTGCGAGGGCCACGCCGCGTCATAGGAAAGAACTTGTCCGTAATTGTTTACCCAGTGCTCTCTGGCGCGCTTCGCCTCATCCGGCAAACGCTGTTCGGGGCCTCCGCCGATAACCGTCACCTCCATGCCGTATTGCCGAGCAAAGCGCGCAACGACGTAGGCATCGCCGCCGTTATTGCCGTGGCCGCAGAGAACCAGCCAGCGGCGGGCGTCGGGGTAAAGCCTGCGGCATAGCCCAAACGCGGCTTCTCCCGCATTTTCCATCAGTTGATAAAGCGAAAGGCCGTGATAGCGTGCGCCCACTTTCTCATTTTCCCGCACCCATTCGGCGCTGAAAACAGAATGTGGTAGACTCATTCCGTGTCGTTTTTGCTGATGGTCTGTCATGTCACTCCCTCTCGATTTCAATCAATTAGCCCAACATATCAAGCAATGGGGGCAAGAACTAGGCTTTCAGCAGGTCGGGATCTCCGATACCGATCTCCGCGCCGAAGAGCCGAAGCTACAGGCGTGGCTCGACAACCAGTACCACGGCGATATGTCGTGGATGGCGCGTTACGGCATGTTGCGTGCGCGCCCGCACGAACTGCAGCCCGGCACGCTTCGCGTTATCAGCGTGCGAATGAACTATTTACCCTCTGACGCCGCCTTCGCCAGTTCGCTCGATAATCCCGAGGAAGGCTATATCAGCAGATATGCGCTGGGCCGCGACTATCATAAAGTATTACGCCAGCGCTTAAAAAAGCTGGGTGAAAAAATTCAGCAACACTGCGGCGAGCTTAGCTTTCGTCCCTTTGTCGACTCCGCGCCGATCCTTGAGCGTCCGCTGGCGGCCAAGGCTGGCCTGGGTTGGACAGGTAAGCACTCACTCATCATTAACCGCAGCCAGGGCTCTTGGTTTTTCTTGGGCGAGCTGCTGGTTGATATTCCTCTGCCCGTTGACGTACCGGTTGAAGAAGAGTGTGGCCGCTGCGTCGCGTGTATGACGCTCTGCCCGACCGGCGCCATCGTTGAGCCCTACGTCGTCGACGCCCGCCGCTGCATCTCCTACCTGACCATTGAACATGAGGGCGCGATCCCACTGGAACTGCGGCCGCTGATGGGCAACCGCATTTACGGCTGCGACGACTGCCAGCTGGCGTGCCCGTGGAACCGCTTTGCCCCTTTGACCGACGAAGCGGACTTTTATCCTAAAGCCGCGCTATACCGAACGCCGCTGCTCAAGCTTTACGCCTGGGACGAAGCCGAGTTTTTAGCCCAAACGGAAGGCTCCCCCATTCGGCGCATTGGCTATTTTCGCTGGCTGAGAAACATAACGGTGGCCTTGGGCAACGCCCCTTACCGCGAGGAGATCGTGGCAGCCTTGCGCGGACGTAAAGGGCTTTTTCCTCTGTTGGATGAGCATATAGGCTGGGCTCTCGAACAACAGGCAAAACGCACGGACGGGCAACCCGTTGAAATTAAAACGTCCAAACGGATGCGCCTTATTCGTTCTATCGAAAAAGGCTTACCTCGCGATGCCTGACAGTAGATTATGTACTGAAGGCGCTAAACGGCAGGATATTTTTCGCTCACCTTCGCGCTGTGCATAAAAAAATCGAAAGCGGCCGTTATCCCCACCTCAAAAAACCATAAAAATTATAGGCTTTCTTTTCTGCTATTAAAAATAGTTTATTTTTCAAATAATAAAATAATGTCATCAATCTAACTATTGGAAAGCGCGTTTTCCCATCAAAACGACCAAGCTGTGGATAAGTCTGTTGATAGCATGATGAAAATAGACGCGACGCCGGTCTCTCCAAGCGTCAACAAAACGCCGGTCAAACCGGGAAAATGTACCTTTACAGGACAATACTCCGCCTCAAAAACTGTCAGTGGTCGAAAAACCACCGCCGCCGGAAGACGACGACGTTCTGCTTCCGCCTCCGCCGAACGAAGAAGATCCACTTGACGACGAACTGCTTGAAGAAGAATAGCTTCGTGATGATGATGAAGAAGATGAAGAATACGACGAGCGCCTTGAACTCGACGATGACGACGAACTTCCCGAACTGCTGGGAGCGGGCGTATATCTGACGCTTTTCAAAATCTCAAGCAGGTGACGCGACCCAAACTGGTTTAGAACAATAGCGTCGATAAGGTTCTGTACCTGTGAACGCTTGACGTCATAGTGGTAACGGACGCTGTTTAAATCGCTTGTGGCATAGCGCCTGGCAAGACTGTGCATACGCTCATACTGCGCGTTCATCTCCTCCCACTGGGGCTGTTCTGACTGAAGCTCGCCTTCAAGAGAGGCTACCTGCATCTTGTTCTCTCGCAGTTGTTCAAACAGGCGGTCATCCTGCGGGGATTCGGTTTTCAGCACCATCTCGTTGAGCTGCTTTAGCGGCAGCGTGCGCATGACTTCCGCCGTTTTCTCAGCAATAGACGCAAACAGCGGGCTTTCACCGACGATGCTGTCGCGCAGAAGGCCGTGCAGCCGTGCAATATCTCCTTGCCGCGCCTCGATGGTCGCGGCAAGCTTAGCCTGTTCCGCCAACAGCGGCGTCAGACCAACTCGGTCGGCCGCGCCGTCGACGATGGCTTTGTGCTGGGCCGACAGGGCGTCAACTTTAGGTCCGATCTCCTCCCTGCGGGAAGTGACCTCCTGCGCCATCGCCTGCAGCGTTCGATAGTTGCGCAGGTTCTTCGGAAAATCTATCTGGCGCGCCAACCAGCTGTCCAGATGACGGAAAATCCACTTTCCCCGATAGTCGCTCTCGCCAAACCGCCGCGCCATCAGGTATTCAAACGCCTGATTGGCCCGATATCCAGCGATCTTCTCCTCTACTTCCCGGTGAATATCCTGCTCCAGTTGCTCAACGGTGCGGCGCTGCTCGGTCAGCTCGGCAAAGCGGGCGTCGAGCTCGACAAACGCCGCATCCTGCTCTAAAAGCGCGGACTTTTTGGCTTCGTACTCATCAATCTCTTTGGATAAAGCATCCCGCCGCTGCGTCTCTTGTTCCAGCGTCTGCTTTTGCACCGACAGCTTCTGGTTGATTTCCGCCATCATGTTTTTCAACTGGCGCTGCAACGTATCGATCTGCGCCACGTTTTTAAGATCGGGGCTTTCCAGCAGCAGCACTTTTGCCATTTGCTGGTAGATCTCCAGCTGCGTCTTCTTCAGCTCTATCAGCCGCTGGCGAAAGGAAGTCATGCGTTCGTTAAACGCAGAAAGCTGGCTTTCGATCGCTCTCTCGCTGTCAGATAAAATTCGGGAAATATCGGATGCTTTCACGACTTACCACTCCATGATGATGCTGCCGCTGGTCGAACGGGAATAGCTGAAGTTGAGGCGACCGGCGGACTTCTGCCCCACCTGTTTTTTCTGAATGCGGCCGTCGTCCAGCTTGTCGTTTTTTACGCGGTTATAGTCGTTTTGAGAAACCTGCAGGCCAAACGTGGAAACTCGCCGAGTCTGGCCGGTTTCCGCATCGGTCAGCCACAGCCGGAAGGGCTGGCCGCTCGGCGTCAGCGCCTCGACGATGACGTACCAGGTTTTACCGCCGCTGTCGTCGTAGGTTCTTTCCACGCCGGACTTTTCCCCCACTCTGTCGACAATCGTCAACGTCAGATTTAGGGGCGCCAGTTCGGCAAAATAGTTGAGGTGTTCAAGGGAGCGCTTGGCCGAGGTCAAATCAAACTGCGCCAGCGCGCGCTGGAGATCGTCATTAACGCTTTGTGCAACGCTCCGCTCCTGTGCGGAGGGCACCAGCCGGGTCAGCAGGCTTATGCTTTCCTCGGCCTGCTTCGAGATGCTTTGCGCTTCCTGCGCCAGACGATAAGCGGACTCCAGCGTTTTTAAGCTTTCAATCCCCTTTTCCGCGCCCTGCGAAACGGACGCCACCGCCTGCTCGAACGCCTGGCGCAAAGGCGCATAGCTGCGTGACAGAGTTTCAAAACCGCTGCCGTCCGCAATCTGCTGCAGGCGCCTGTCGACGTCGGCCAGAGCCTGGTACTGGGCCAGATTCTGCTCTATGCCCTGAACGTCCGACTGCGTCGAACGGAAGATGTCGCCGAGCGCCTGTTTCTGTTTACTGATGTCAGGATAGAAATAGCTGCTTAAATCGGCCGTTCGCGCGAAGGCTTTCCCCTTATCCGCCGCCTTTTCCGCCAGCGCAATGCCGGACGCCTTCAGCGACTCACCGCGATCGGCGGCATAGCGCAACCCGCTGCCGTTTAGCGTCAATAGCTCATTGCGATAGTCGCTGGCCTTCTTCAGCAGGGACTGCTCTATCTGCTGCTGTTTGGCAATAAGGTTCTTCGTCATCTTAACGGCGATAAGGTTAGCCGACAGCAGCCCGCCCACCGTCACCACCAGGCAGAAAAAGACCGTAAGCACTCGCTTACGCTTCAGATAGAGCCTAGCTAAAAGCCGCTGGTGCCATGCCGGCTTCGGCATGTGGAAACGAAGCCGGTCGGAAAACCATTCGTCGACGCCCTGTTCAATCAGCGCGTCCTGAACGTCGATACCCTTGGCGCGATAGTATTCCCGAATACGCTGCGCCAGCTTTTGGCGCAGCGCGATAGGGTTGAGCAGCTCGTCCAGCGCCGTTTGCTGCTGGTAAAGCTCATCGATAATCGCCATGGCGCCCAGCTGGTCGCTGAGCTTTATCTCACTCATTCAACGGCGGCCTTCAGCACCATGTCAGAGAAGCGGCGCTTGCCGTCTTCGACGATAGACTGCAGCTCTTTGGCGTTGTTTTCCGACTCGGCGCGCAGCTCGTCAATCAGCTGATAGCTGGACTCCTGGAAGTTAACGATGGCGTTAACCAGTGAACGGATGGAATCGGCCTTGATGGTCGAGCCATAGCCGGCGCGCAGGCCCGCGTCCAGATGCTTGTTGCCCGCTTCGGCGATAGTCTGTAAGCCCTTGTTGATGCCGTCCTTCATCGCTTCCAGCGTTTTGGTGCTTTCCGTCAGGCCGCTCAGCGACGTCATGGATGCAGACAGCGCGGTGAAGACGATTTCGTTGGTGGAGAAAAACACCATGCTCTGGCGGTAAACCCGCTCTTTTACCGAGGAGGTCTGCTGCAGGCGGGCGAACACGGCTTCTGCCGAGTTATAGGCCACCAGCAGGTTGTCGGCCAGATCTTTGACGATTTGATAGCGCTCGTCCTCTTCCTGCATCTGGCGCAGCGCTTCGTCGCGCACCAGCTCCAGACGGCCAAGCTCGGCGGAATCGGTGGTGGTGGCCTGCTCACGAGCTTCGTGCGCATCCTTCAGGCGCTGCTTGCAGGCCTCCAGGCTTTGCTCCGCCAGCTTGAGCAGCTCCTGAGCGTCAATCTCCGCCTGCTTGAGGCCGAAGCGATAGTCCTGATAGGCGTCGAGGATGGTTTGCTCGCGGTTAATCTGTTCCGACGCCGCTTTCGCCACGTCCAGATAGGTTTCTTTGATCTTGTTGAAGCGATCGGGGATGGAGCCGCGCACCAGCACCATCCAGCCGTTTTTAACGCGTTCAATCAGGTCCAGCTTGCCGTCGTCCAGCCACTTCACCATCTCCTGCGAGTCGGTGCGGATGGAGTCAAAGGCAGACACGATTTTCCCCTGGCGGTTGGCGACGTCCATGCCGGTGATATTTTCACGCACGATGGCGTTAAACGCGCTCTGCTGCTGCAGCGTGCGGGCAATAGCCACCACGCGGGTGTTGTCCAGATTGGAGATGGCGTCCAGCAGCGTCATGACCGGCGCATCGGGCTCGCTTGCCACAATAATGCCCAGTCTTTTCAATTTTTGAACGGCGCGATCCGTGTATGAAACCAGAGAGGTAGAAGTCATTAAGTTATCCTTGCCCATGTACGGTGGTAAATACGACGGTTGCCGCATTCAACTCGCGCCTTTTTGCGTTTATTTAGGGGCAGCGCGGCGCGCAAACGGTAGCTTCCCCAGGCGGTGAAGTTATACCATTCCTGACAGAGGATTCCAAGACGACCATATCTATCCGTTAAGCACAACATATTGAATATTATATTTATTTAGGTTTATTCTATTTTCCATATTCAGCAGGAGAACCATTCATGAAGCTCCCAAGCGTTAGCCACCTCCTGTCGATAGACGTCGACTCACTCTGCGCAGGTCCCTTTCCACCCTGCGGATTCCTCCCCCTTGCCGATGCGGAGCTTGGCAACGGCGACTGCTTTGGGTTGTATTGGCCGCTGGGGCAAGAAAACAAAGATCCCATCGTGTGCGAGCTCTACCACGACGAATGGCGCATCGTCCCCACCTTTTCCAGCGCGGAAAAGTTTATTGAATGGCTGGAGGTCAACGACTATGAGCCTTATGAGAACGGCCTTGGCGTTAAAGACGATGGCTTCGCCGCTGCGCTTTTTAGCCTTGCGCGCGAACGCCTGTCCTCAGGAAGATTAGACGACGCCCTGCCTCTGCTGGTTAGCGCGAGCGAACGGCTGTCGGAAGTCAGTGAGTATTGGCTAGCCTTGGCCGGGCAGCATCGCCGACGTAAAGAGCCGGAGGCAGCCGCCAATGCTGCGCTTAGCGCCTATCTCGGCAACTGGGCCTTCGGCGCGCCGGACGCAAAGGTCATCCACCTGCTCGCCCAGGCCGCCAACCTGCCTTCGTTTAAGACCGACCCCGTTATTCAGCGGGTCGCGGCCGGAAGCCTGGATCTGAACTACGGCGGCGTAAAAGAAAACGCCAACTACCCGCTGATGCAGGAATGCATTGACGACTACCTCTCGCAGGGAAAGCCGCTTTTAGCCTTAAGGCTATTACACAACTACGCCTACGCCATGTATGGCGAAACTACTGCGTTTCAGGAACGCTACGGCTTTGATTTAGCCGAGTGGCAAACAAAATTTGGCAAGCTGTGCCTGAAGCATCTGAATGATGCTCGAAGCAACGTGGAATAAAACGTATACTTACGTGTGCATCATCAAAAGCAGGAAGCTTTATCATGAAAAAAAACGGATTCATTTCGCTGATCTTCTCGCTGTTTTCGCTTCTTCCGCTCAACGGGCAGGCGGCGTTCAACTATGACGCCACGATCCACCTTGATGCGGAAGATCTTGCCGAAGCAGGAATAAAAGAAATCTATGAAAAAGGCGTGCTTCCCCAACTGCGCCTGTACGTTGAACATCCCGCTAGCATCGAAGAAATTCTGGATAACGATAACGGCAGCTACAGCGTCGTCGCGAACGGAAAGCAGTATGACATTTATGGCGTACAAATAGAGGAATACGACTCTTGGGGTTATGCCACCTACTCGCTGTTCGATATCGTTAACCGCCAGCTCGCTTCGTCCGACAGGAAGTTTTACGCCTTTTATGCCGGCAATGACCTGAGCGGCATGTTTTTAACGGCGGAGGAATACCAACGCTGCGTTGACGATGTTATTCAAAAAAAGGCCGCTAAGTATAATCTTCCCTACTTTCCTACCATGGAAACGCCATGGTTTGGACAGCCTCATGACTAAGGTTTCTGAAATATGCACCGCTAGATACGGCGAGAAAGAGATGCGCCTGATTGAAGAAGGAGCGCTGGACGAGCTGGCGCAGCTGCTGGCTGGGAAGGATATGTCCGTCAAAGAAAGCCTTCTTCTGGCGCTCGATCGCTACCTCGATCCGTGGTTTGGCTACAACCTTCCCCAACAAAACGACATTTTCCGGCTGCTTGAAAAAGAACTTTGGAACGATGCAAACAACGAAGACGTGATGGAAGACCTCGTTATGCTGCTCGTTCAGTATTGCCCCTTTCCGTTGGATGCGTTGAAAGCGAACAGGGCGAAGGTGACAAGCCCTGAAGTGCTGAAAGAGATGGAAAGCCTGCTTGATACATGGAAATAAAGGCCGAACCGGCAGTCAATGAATCTTCGTTGCTAACATCCTTAATCAGTTGACGTCACCTTATAGTCAACAATAATATGTCACCACAAAGTGACATGTTATTAAGGATAGCTATGCATTCCCTTGAAAACGCTACGGCTCCTGTATCTCGCCGCGCCTGTATCCGCTTGCTTAGTGGAGGCCTTCTACTTATAGGGGGACTAACCTCTTTGGGATGCACTCGCCGGGTATCTTCAGAAACCGGAGCCAGTAACGCAGCCGCACTCCAACACGCCGATCCTCGCTACCGCTGGCTGATTGACGCCTCCCGAGCCCCTAGCCCACACAACATGCAGCCCTGGCTGGTCGACCTTAATGAAGCGCCGGACGTGATAACACTGTACGCCGACCGCCAGCGATTCCTGCCCGTTGTCGATCCAAAAGCAAGGCAGTCGATGATTGGTCTGGGTGCCTTTCTGGAACTACTGTACCTGTCCGCGCAGGCGGATAGCTACCGCTGCGAGGTATCGCTATTTCCACAGGGGGAAATGCTCGAACGTCCCGTTGCGAGAATCAACGTCATACCACATTCGCAAAACGTTTTTTCAGACGACCTCTATCGCTACGTTCACCGGCGCCACTCCAACCGGCAGGTCTATGACTCAACGCGCTTATTAGCGCAGTCCGATTTGGATGCGTTAACGCGAGCAGCTACCTGCCACGGCGTACTGACGCAGGGCAGCCTCCAGCCCGACACTGTGGCGCGAGTCAGCGCCAGAGCCGCGGCGGCGTGGGTTGCAGAACTTCACGACGAGGCGTTGGTGATGGAAACGCTGCACGTCACGCGGATAGGCGCATGCGAAATTGAGTCCTTCCGCGACGGCATTGCGGTACAAGGATTTATCCCTGAGCTGATGTCGTCCGTCGGCCTATTTCCGCGCGATCGCATGCCGGATAAAAACTCTGTTATCATGCAAAACATGTCGGCGATGGGAGAGGCTCAAGCAAACAGCGCCGCAGCTTGGGTTTGGGTTACGACTGAAGGGAACGACCGTTCGCAGCAGGTTGCGGCGGGCAGAGCGTACGTACGTCTACATCTTGCCGCAGCGCGGCTGAATGTTGCGCTACACCCTATGTCACAGGCGCTAGAGCCCTATTCTCCCCACTATCAAGGACTGTACGAAGATTTAGCGGTGCTGAGGGAAAGTCGTACCATACAGATGATCGCCCGATTGGGTTATACAGCGGCAGAAACAGAGCCCCCTTCTCTACGGCGCAGCGTCGACTCGTTTCTCACAGAGAGTACTTAAATGACAAAAACAACCGTCACCGATAAAGAGCCCAAGCCCACGCAGCGGTATCGCGACCGCAAACAGACTGAAGCCGCTATTTTAGAGGCCGTAAGCCGCCTATTGGCCCGTGACGGTTATAACAGCCTAGGTATCAATGCGATCTCCCGAGAGGCGGGCGTGGATAAAGTTCTCATTTATCGCTACTTCGGCGGGCTACCCGAGGTATTAAAGGCGTTCGGCTCGTCCGCTGGCTTCTGGCCGTCCGTCGACGAGCTGTTTGGCGAACAGGATTTACAGGCACTGCCCATAGATAAACGCCTTCAGCTGTTTATCGATCGCGTGATTGACGCTTTGCGCAGCCGACCGCTCACGTTAGAAATTCTGGCGATGGAAATCGGCGCGCCGAACGCCTTGACTGATATTCTAAACACGACTCGAGAGCGGTGGGGACAGGAAATCGCCTATCTGCTGGCCGCCGGTTACAGCGGCAGCGTTGAGCGACTTAATATCATCATGACAGTGCTATTTGCCGGCCTTCAGCACTTGATGATACGAGCGCGGAATACCGAGGTTTTTAGCGGTATCCACATTCGGGAAGACGACGGCTGGCAGGCGATTAAGCGGGATCTTTTTTGGCTGTGTAGTCGGATGGCTGAGGGGGAATAGCCATACGTAAACGACATCGCGCCTCGCTGCTACGAGATTAAGCCAAAATAAGCGTATTACTGATATCTAAGCCGCTATAGGGAAATAAGCGCAAATGAAAAAACCGCTCAACAATGAACGCCACGGCGCCGTGGCAACCTCCTCGCCTGAATGGAGAAATCGGTAAATGCGGTTACGCTATTCCATTTTCTCACTCCTGTTCTTATTTTCGCAGGCAGGCCATAGCTACGCGCAGGAAGACCCTCGCGCCTTTGACACTCTTCAAGCATGGTACGACGTTAACAGCGAAGCCAAAAAATTCCTGCGCGAAGAGACTGAACGGACGCGCGTCAAAAGGCGAGGCCTCGAACCCAATATGGACATTGTCAGCTCAGGGTGCGCAGTTCCCTTAACGTCCGACTGGGCCCCCAGAGACCGAGGATTAGGTGAATATACGGTGGTGGTGAGCTGCGCCCAGGCGGCTAATCCATCCAATAGAAAAGGATGGTCTGTCACCATACCAACCGTACCGATGGAAAACATCGAAATCGTGCGCGTTGGAAAACCGGTCTATACCGCCGAGCAGGATGACACAGGTTTCATTAGCGCCTGTCGGGAATGGAGCCTCAGCGCGAAGCAGGTTAAAACCCTGTTCGAATCCAGCGAACGATACGCTACATCGCAAGTACCAATGGACACATTCTACTGGCTGCCGTGCGAAATTCGGGGAGCGCTTAAAAGCGACGGCATAGAATGGAACTTTGTCATCAATGCCGCCGCGACGGCCGTCTGGTATCGAGGCAAAAAGAAGATCTACTGGGGGTGTAAGGAAAGAGAGTGCAGTTCGCTGTTCCTGCTGACGTACGACGGAATGAGCGCTAATGCGCTGGAATAGGTAGAGTTTCTTTTACTATTTGCGTTGAGTACATTTATGTTCAGACCATCAAGACTAGCGCTATTTACCGTCATTTTTCTGCTCGTTTGGACCTTTTCCTGCGTTATTACGGGTGCATTTCTTTTACCCGGAAATGAGGGGTGGTGGCACACGCTGCTGCTGTTTCCCGGCGTGATTGCACTTTTGCCGTTTTGCATTTCAACCAAAGAAGTCCGATTGCAGTGGGCGGCATTCCTGATCTCCGCCGCTGTTATCGCACTGTTTAACCTCTGGCCGCTAGCGGAGGGGAATAAAACGCTGCTGGCCTTTATGGAGATAGGCGTATTTTTCTTTCTGCTGTCTCGCTCATTCAAGCGTGAGCAAAAATTCCCGATGAGAGCCCTGTTAGCATGTAGCCTCGGCGCGTTTTGCGCCTTCTTTTTCGGTATAGGGCAACAGTGGCATATCGAACGCCTTTTCCATCAGGCGAATATCTGTATTGTCGACGGAGGCGGAGGCTGTGGCTCCACCTGCTATCAGTATATCGATGTCAAAAGATGCGACAGCGGTGAGGTCGCTCTCTACGACCTGTTTCATGGCGTAGAGCAGGCGACGATAAAGTACGGCTATGAGCGCGGTCAGCCTGGGGTTTACCTGAGCGATGGGATATCTGGGGAAAAATACCTGTTACGCGACGGAGAGCTTGAACGAAATTAGCTCTCCTCGCGAGGATATAACTCGCAACTTCTAACGGCTCTCAACGATTTCCCATCTCCTCATCTTGCGGAGATGGGAAATCTTCGAGTCATCATAATAATTTTCGCTTTCCGCTAATAGGTGACCATTCTCTAACTTCAACATTAAATGGATATCTTTAACTATCCGATTCTACGTACTATCGACTCTTGCTGAGTATTGACCTTAATGTACTCCTGACATGAATAACTTACTGCTTCATGGCTATCAGTAGGCAACCCATGGACCTAATCACATTCAAGCTGATTTTACCCCCCTTCCTCATCCTGCTGGCAAGCCTGGCCGGGCGACGCTGGGGAGACGCCATCGAAGGATGGCTCGTGGGGCTGCCGCTCACGTCGGGCCCGGTTGCCGCCTTCCTCGCGCTTCAATATGGAACCGACTTTGCCGCCATAGCCTCCAACGGTTCACTGATTGGCACGGTGGCACAGGCGTGCTTTTGCCTTGGCTACGCCACGGTGGCGCGACGCGGCTGGGAGCTTGCTCTGATAGCGGGTATCGTTGCCTATGCCTGTTCAGCCCTTTTAGTTCAGGCGCTGCCGCTAACGCACTGGGGATTTTTTGCAGCGGCGCTCATTACCCTGACAGTATCGGCGCGGCTAATTCCCTTTCACAACCCGCTGCGCAATCCGATCGCTTCGCCGTGGTGGGACCTACCTGCCCGCATGACCATCGCTACCGTCATCGTCGTGACGCTAACCGCCGCCGCATCGTTCGTCGGCGCCCAAATGGCGGGCATACTCGCCAGCTTTCCGGTCTTCGCCTCCATTCTCGCCGTCTTTGCTCATCGAATGAGAGGCCCCGAAATGGCAATGCAGGTACTGCGCGGCATGGTGCTGTCCCTTTACGGCTTCGCGGCGTTTTTCTTTTTGATTGGGTTGATTATTGTTGAAGTGGGTACGCTTTACGCATTCATCATCGCGACGGTCAGCTCATTGTTGATGCAGTCGGGGGCGCTTTATTTTATTCGGAGAAAATTGCCCTATATTCGTTAGAAAAACACGATTAATTAACTTACAGTCAATAAACTAATCATTTTTAACTTTCACGCTAAATAATAATCACTGAATGCTCTATGCTGCATACTCATAGATAATCCTGTATTTCTACTATAGTCATTTCCCCAAAATATTTACTCATAAACTAAACCGATATAATATCAAAAGCTCCTGATATTACCTTATCGCTACAAGGAAGAAACATGCAAGCTTTCAATGGATTTAACCCGGCAGGTACGCCTTTTCACACCATCTCTTTTCAAGTCAATAAAGAACAGTTCAAAGAGATGATGATGAATATATACAATAACTCTATGTTCCACGGTAAAAAGCCTTTTATTATTGGGATATTATCTGTTATCGGCTTCTTCGCTCTTTATAATTTCGCCTACCATACCACCTGGGGGCAAATCGGATTAATCGTTTGCTGCTGCGGCGCATTAGGTTTGCTACTGGCGCCAATGTACTATTTCCCATCCAGCGCATTTAAAAAACAGGTAGAAAAGGATTACCTGTCTACTGATATGTCTCTTCCTTTTACCTATAAGTTTTATGAAGAAGGTATTGAAGTCAACTCGCCGGTAATGAATGGTCGTTTTGGATGGCGGGACATTCATATGGCATCAATCGAGCCTACCGGAGCGATTTTCGGTTTTATAAAAAACACGCCGAATGGAAAAGCCATTATAAAACAATATAAAGACTCCTATGCGAGTATCATTCTTCCCTTTATGTTTTTAGATAACCCGCAAGAAGAAATTCTGTTTTTTAAACAACTTTCCCAGGCAAACATCATTAAAATGACTTTTTCAAAGTCCGTTTAAAAAACTTTTCCCCATCAAGATAAAAGACCTTGCTGGGGAAAAAGTATGCCGCAACTAAACTATTGCGTTTGTTCAACACCCTGTAGTCCCTCTCATTATTTAGCACTACCGCCATCGCGACAGTCGGCTCTTTACTGATGCTGTCGAGAGCGTTCTATTTCATTCGACAGAAATGAGGAAAGGTCACTCCCTGAAAGTTTCTTTCCCAAATAGTAAGTAAAATCTTTATCTTTTGCGTATCGACCGTCCCGCAAAACTTCAAACGTTAGCGGATCGGCATCTGGTATTTTTTCTCCCTGACAGTATACTGCTTTTTTATCCTTAATATAGAATAAGCTAATATAGGTGATATTTTCCGGATTAAGCCCTTCTACTTTTTTATCCATAAAGTAAATGCCATTTTTATCCTTTAGCCAGTATGTGCCTACTACTTCAAACGTAGACGGATCTATTCCTACCAGCTTCTCTCCATCAAAATAAACAGCATTTTTATCTTTTATATACCGGTACTTTACGAACTTAAATGTTCCAGCATCTACTTCAACGATCTTATCGTTCATGAGAAAGACAGAGTTTTTATCTTTAGAATATTGATAGTTTACTATTTTAAAAGAGGCTTTATCGGCAGTTTCTATTTTTTTACCTTCATAATAGACGCCATTTTTGTCCCCTGCATACCAATAATCCATCATGATTTCAAAAGTATCCGGATCGGCACCTACTATTTTTGTTTCATTATGATACACAGAATTTTTATCTTTCGTATACCGATGCGATAGCGAGCTTGAACCACTGCTTCCGCGCACAACTTGAAATGATGCGGGATCGGATATCGCTGTTTTTTTATTATTATAATATATTCCATTTTTATCCCGAGTGTAATCACCATCAATTATTGAAAATGATTTTGGGTCAATACCATCTATCTTTTTATGGTGTAGATACACATAACTTTTATCTCTTGTATATTCATCATTTATTATCTCAAAGCTTTCTGGATCTATTCCTTCCAGCTTATCCTTATGCTGATAATAAATAGCATCTTTATCTTTAACATAGTGAAATGGCCTTATTACCGAAAAACAAATTGGACTTACTCCTTTTATTTCCTTCTCTCGAAAATAAACACCATTTTTATCTTTTGTATAATCAGAATCAATAACCTCAAATGTTTTTGCATCTAAATTATTTATCTTTACTGTATTTCGATAAACAAAATTTTTATCGCGCGTATAATTTGAATTCTCAATAAGTTCAAAGGAAGCAGGATCGACCCCATCCAATTTCTTACCATTGAAATAAACAAATTCATCACTTTTCCCATAATGCATATTCAAAATTTTAAAATCTTTTATACCATCCCCAAGAAGTATAACTTGATAAAGATTCTGCATAGGAACATAATAAACTCTATCATCTATTATGTGATAACCAAAACTTAGCGTCCCATGATTGATAGCCATTCCGTTTGTTTGCGTTGTTAGCTTCTCTGCATCTTTCTCATGTGCCAATAGTTGTTTATATCCTGCAAATAAAATAATAAATATAGTTAATATTATTTTCTTGAACATTGCGCTTACCACTCATAGAAAAATATAATACGCTCGTATTTATCTTGTATAAAATAGTTTCAGATACAGCTAAAGGCAACGGGGTTCAGTGTAGTCTCCCCAACCTTTAGTCCGTTCTATTGCCAATGAGAACCTCTGGCCAGCTCCATTCGATGAGGAAAAATAGAAGAGCTATTCTATTCCCGATAAATAAATTCAATAACCGCCTGTTCAAAGCGTTCAGGTTGATCAAACATAATAAAGTGAAAGCTATTATCAATACGTTTGAACTGAATATTTCTCACAGATCCATAGACATTGCGAAACAGCATATCAACATGGGATGCGGGAATGCCGAATAGAGGATCATAGGCATAGATTACATTGACCTTTGCCGTAATATACTCTAGCTCTGGGCGAAGATCGGTCGTCATTAGCTCATAAGTTGCATTGGCGACAGTTTCTCTGTCTGATTGAAGCGCCGCGGTAATGAGAGCAGGCTTTACCGCTTCAGTTTTAGTCAAACGAGCAATAGATTTCGCGTGAAATGCCTCGGCCTGCTCGGGGGGAGTCGCCATTAGCCTATTCTTAAACGCTAAAGCAGATGGCCTAACGTTTTCACTGGTCGCTCGGGGATTAAAATATAGGCTATAAAACGGCAGTGCATCGACAATGATTAAGCGCTCAACCCACTCAGGGTAACGCGCCCCTAGCACCAACGCCACTTCACCACCTAATGAATGACCAATAATGATAGGCGCTTTAATGTCATTTTTCTGAATATAATCAGCAATCGCATCTGCGGTTGGTACGATGACCTGCCCATCTGAATCGGTTGCCGCAGGCAATCCTGCAAATCCTGCAATTTGTATCTGATGGAGTCGATGGTTTTCCCGTAACCGATTCGCTAAGCTGCTCCATACTTCATGAGAGGACGCCAATCCGGGTATCAAAATAATATCTGAGCCTTGCCCTTCTGCTTTAACAAGCACGGGATCCTGCTTAATAAAAATAGCCCCGGAAAGCGTTTGATTAGCCAACGCCATTGGAGAATGAAAGCAAAGAATACCTATAACTAAAAATAGAATCCGTCTGAACATTAGTCGCCTCCTGCTTATATAATTACATCCACCATATATTTTAAATATTATAAAGGGAAGTTTTAATACGCAGTCATCACTCAATCTCATTGAGGCATAAATTTTTAGTCGCTCTCTTCTCTAAGAGTACAAGCGCGTCAGGACTTAAGATAAGACATTCACTGTGATGATAAACACCTAATTAACACCGACAAAGACAATATAATTAATGCGTGTTATAAAATTAACAAATTAAATTCGAAAAGGAAATCGAGGACAATACTAAAGGCAATGTAGAAACCGATACAAATCCCGCTATCAAATCAATCCGCCAAGAGTAAGGTATACCCCTTTAAATTTTATGCGCCTCCCGACACGCAGCTTGAACCAGATTCAAGCCGATGGCCATAAGGCACTAATGAGCACAACGCGACTAAAGACATATTGAAAATGAAGGGCTTTAAAACGCGCAGATACTATTGGAATACTGCAAAAAAGAAACTTGGAGCGGGAAACGAGGTTCGAACTCGCGACCTCAACCTTGGCAAGGTTGCGCTCTACCAACTGAGCTATTCCCGC
>NZ_KE392227.1:147162-155730 GCF_000439085.1 Leminorella grimontii ATCC 33999 = DSM 5078
TTGGAGCGGGAAACGAGGTTCGAACTCGCGACCTCAACCTTGGCAAGGTTGCGCTCTACCAACTGAGCTATTCCCGCATTCCAAGTGGCGTACTATCAAGAAATAATAACGTCACGGGGAGCGCATTATACGAAAATTAGCACCGCCCGCAAGCCCCTTGAGTCAAAAAAACCGGCTTTTTATACCGTTTGGCGATTAAACCGGCAGCACAGCCTATCCCGTAACCAGTCAATAGGCGCACACTTAGACCCTGTTTACCTAGAGCTGAATAAAATGCTCCCGATAATAGGCCAGCTCCGCAATCGAGTCGCGGATGTCGTCCAGCGCCTGATGGGTGCTCTTCTTCTCAATGCCCGCCAGGATCGACGGCTTCCAGCGGCGCGCCAGCTCTTTGAGCGTGCTGACGTCCAGATAGCGATAGTGGAAATAGCGCTCCAAATCCGGCATATAGCGGTAAAGGAAGCGCCTGTCTTGGCCTATGCTGTTGCCGCAAATCGGCGATACACCCTGCGGCACCCACTTTTGCAGGAACTCGATGGTGGCAAGCTCAGCCGCCCTTTCGTCCATCGGGCTCGCCTTAACGCGCTCCACCAGCCCGCTGGCGGTATGGGTTGTGGTGTTCCAATCGTCCATGATTGCCATATGCTCGTCGGTCTGATGAACGGCAAAAACCGGCCCTTCCGCCAGAATATTCAAATTGGCGTCCGTCACGATAGTGGCGATTTCGATGATGCGATTAACCTCCGGATCCAAACCGGTCATTTCCAGATCGATCCAAATCAGGTTATTCTCACTTCCAGACATGATGATTCCTGCGTGATTAGTCAAACATCAGTGTATCATAGCGTTTTCACGCGTAACGGGCGACTGCGCCGTATCAAAAAGGTGTTTTTAAAGGATGCTTTGTGAGTAAAAAGAAACTGTCCAAAGGCCAGCAGCGACGGGTCGCCGCCAACCATCAGCGGCGTTTGCAAACCGGCAGCCAAAAGGCAGAACCGGACGACTCCCTGTTTGACGAGCCGCAGGAAGGCGTCGTCATCAGCCGCTTCGGCAAACACGCCGACGTGGAGGACATCGAAGGCGGCCTGCACCGCTGCAATATTCGTCGCACCGTTCCGTCGCTGGTTACCGGCGACCGAGTCGTATGGCGCCCCGCATTTTCCGAGCACGCCAAGGGCATTATCGAAGCGGTGCACGAACGCACGTCCGTGCTGACCCGCCCCGATTTTTACGACGGCATCAAGCCCATCGCCGCCAACATCGACCGCATTATTATCGTCTCGGCCATCGTGCCGGAGCTGTCGCTCAACATTATCGATCGCTATCTGGTGGCCTGCGAAACCGTCGCCATCTCACCGCTTATCGTGCTCAATAAAGTCGACCTTCTGGACAACGAAGGGCGCGACTTCGTCGAACAGGCGATGCAAATCTATCGCAATATTGGTTACCCGGTGCTGCTGCTCTCAAGCGTCAGCGGGGAAGGCATGGATGAACTCACCGAAGAGCTTAAAGGCCGCGTCAGCATCTTCGCCGGGCAGTCCGGCGTAGGAAAGTCCAGCCTGCTCAACGCGCTGCTGCCGCCGGAAGAGGCCACTATCGACGTGGGAGACATTTCGGACGCGTCCGGGCTTGGCCAGCACACCACCACCGCTTCTCGCCTTTACCATCTGTCCAACGGCGCGGACATCATCGACTCCCCCGGCGTGCGCGAATTCGGCCTCTGGCACCTGGAGCCGGAGCAGGTCACCCACGGCTATGTGGAGTTTCGCGAATTTATCGGCCACTGCCGCTTTCGCGACTGCAAGCACGTCGACGATCCTGGCTGCGCCATCCGCGAGGCGGTAGACGCAGGGGAAATCGCCGAAGAGCGCTATGACAACTACCTGAAAATTCTCACCAGCATGGCGGAAGTCAAAAGCAGAAAAAATCCTAACGACGCAAAGGACTAGTTCCCCTTCTGCGTATTTCAAACAGGAACATTGAAGCGTTGCAGCGGTCATAGCTTTTGGGCCTTTGGGGAAAATGACTTTATTCTCCGCCCCCGCTACAATGCGCAACCTAGGCAGTGCCTAACTCTGGTCAATCCAATAAAACGAGGCTACCCGTGCTGGATCGCATAAAAATACGATTTCAATATTTACTCCCCAAGCAGGGGCTTACTCAATTAGCCGGCTGGGCCGCGAGCTGGCAGGGCGGATGGCTTACCCATCTGGTCATCAAGGCATTCGCCAAATACTACCGGGTCGATATGCAGGAAGCGCAGAGTCCTGAGCCTGAATCCTACCCGACGTTCAACGAGTTCTTCGTTCGCCCGCTCAAAGAGGGCGCTCGCCCGATCGTAGCTGACGAAAACCAGCTTGCGCTCCCCGCAGACGGCGCCGTCAGCCAGCTAGGGCCGATTACTGACGGAAAATTGATACAGGCCAAAGGGCACGACTTTACGCTGGAAGCGCTGCTGGCCTGCAACATGCCGATGGTAGAAACGTTCCAGAATGGCCTGTTTGCCACCATCTATCTCTCACCGAGGGACTATCACCGCGTGCACATGCCCTGCCGAGGCGCGCTGCGTGAAATGATTTACGTTCCCGGCGACCTGTTCTCCGTGAATCCGCTCACGGCGGAAAACGTCCCCAACCTGTTCGCCCGCAACGAGCGCGTTATCTGCCTGTTCGATACGCCGTTTGGCCCGATGGTGCAGATCCTGGTGGGCGCTACCATCGTCGGCAGCATAGAAACCGTGTGGCAGGGTACCGTTACGCCGCCGCGCGAAGGCGTCCTCAAGCGCTGGACCTACCCGGCCGAAGGCGACGAAGGCGCAATCGTTCTGGAAAAAGGCGCGGAAATGGGCCGCTTCAAGCTGGGCTCAACCGTTATCAACCTGTTTACTCAAAACAGCGTAACCTTTGCCCCACACCTTCAGTGCAAAACGCCGACCCGGATGGGCGAACGCTTTGCCGACGCCAATCAGGCCCGTTTTTAACTCTCAGCGGAAACTTTTGGATGAAACTGACGCGCCTACTGTCGGCACTGTTGCTAAATCTGACGCTACTCGGGCCCGCTTGGGCGGCAGCGCTGCCGGACGCAGGGCAGATCAAGCAGGAACTCAAGCAGGCTGAAGCCAACAAGGACATCCCGAACCAAAAGGAAGTCCTTGAGGCCTATCAGGGCGCGCTCAACTGGCTTACCGAACGCAGCGAGTCTTTGGCCCGCAGCCAGCAGTACCGCAAGTCTATCGACGACTTTCCCAAAATAACCAAAAGCCTGCGCACGCAGCTGGAAAGCGAAAGCGCCGCGCCGCAGCCGCCTCAGGCAGGGTTATCCATCGCCGAACTTGAGCAGCTGTCTATTCAGACCAACAGCAGGCTGCTGGAATTAAACCGCCAGCTCCAGCAAGAGCAGGACCGCACGCGGGAAATTACCAACTCGCTGAGCCAGCTTCCCACTCAGCTGGTAAATGCCCGCAAAACCTTAAGCGATCTGGAAAGGCGACTGCCGGATCAGAATCAGTCTTCAGTGTTGGCGATAGCCAAGCTGGCGCAGCTTCAGGCAGAGATCGCCTTCAACAAGGCCAAGGTCGACGAGCTGGAGCTGGAACAGCTTTCCGCCAGCAACCGTCAGGAAATATCCCGCCTTCAGGCCGAAGTTCTGAAGGCCCAACAGGCGAAGACCGACGCGCTTCTTCAGCTGGTTAACGCCCAGCTTAACCAGCAGCGTCAGCAGGAAAGCCGCCAAACGCTGGAGCACACCACCCAGCTTGCGGAACAGCACGGCGATCTGCCGTCGTCGGTGCGCAAGCTGCTGCAGGAAAATCAGGAGCTGTCCGAAATGCTGAGCCATCAGGCGCAGAAGATGGACCAGATCTCCACCGAGCAGCGCGCGACGATCGGTAAAATCCTACAGGTTCGCCAGGCGTTCACCACCCTGACGGAGCAGTCACAGTGGCTGGGAATGTCCACGGCGCTGGGCGAATCCCTGCGGTTGCAGGTTTCCCGCCTGCCGGAGGTGCCCAAGTCCCAGCTTCTGGATACCGAAATGGCCGACATGCGCGTCCAGCGCCTTAGCCTGGAAGAGCGTCGCGACAAGCTGACCCATATGGCTGGGCTGACTCAGGACAACGGCCAGCCGCTGACGGAACAGCAGCAGGATTTGGTCAAGCAGCAGGTGAAAATGCAGCAGGAGCTGCTTTCATCCCTCCTCGCCGGCTACGACACGCTGCTGATTGAGCTGACCAAGCTTAAGGTTTCCAACAACCAGCTGACGGAAGCGCTGGTAGAAATAAAAGAGGCCTCCCACCGCTATTTATTCTGGGTGGCGGACGTCAACCCGCTGACGCTCAGCTATCCGCTGCAGGTGTTTCAAGACCTCAACCAGCTGCTTTCTCTGGACACGCTCACCGAGCTGAGCGGTGCGGTAAAAACCATGCTGACCACTAAGGAGGCGGTAGGCATGATTTTCGCCGCCATTTGCCTGGTGGGCTTTAGCATCAGCTCCCGTCGCCACTATCAGGCGTTTTTGGAACGCGCCTCCTCCCGCATCGGCAAGGTGACTCAGGACCATTTTTCCCTGACGCTTAGAACCGTATTTTGGTCCGTTATGGCCGCCGTTCCCCTGCCGATACTTTGGTGGGCGCTGGCCTACGGATTACAGCACGCCTGGCAGTATCCGATCGCCGTCGCCATCGGCGAAGGCGTCAACGCAACCGTGCCGCTGATGTGGGCGTTTATGATAAGCGCCAGCTTCGCCCATCCGCAGGGGCTGTTTATCGCCCACTTCCGCTGGTCGCAGTCACGCGTCGCTCGCGCCATGCGCTACTACAAGCTCTCGCTGTGGGTGGTGGTGCCGCTGATTATCGCCACCATCAGCTTTGACTACTTTAACGACAGGCAGTTTTCCGGCACGCTGGGTCGCCTGTGCTTTATTCTGCTGTGCGGCGCGCTGGTGATGATGACCACCAACCTGCGCCGCGCGGGCATTCCGCTCTATCTGGATCGCCGAGGCTCAGGGGAAAACGCCGTCAATCAGGCGCTGTGGTCGTTTTTAATATTTGCGCCCATTGCGGCGGCGCTATCGGCGGCCTTTGGCTATCTGGCCACCGCCCAGGCGCTATTGCTACGCCTTGAAGCCTCGGTCGCTATTTGGTTCGGGCTGCTGGTGATTTACCATATCATCCGCCGCTGGATGCTTATCCAACGCCGCCGCATTGAGTTCGACCGCGCCAAGCAGCGGCGCGCCGAGCGGCTGGCCCAGAGAGCGAAAAGTGAAGACGACTTGGCGTCAAGCTCTGACAGCTCAATGGATAACGATGAGCCGGTCGTCGTCGATCTGGACGCCATCAGCGCCCAGTCGCTACAGCTGGTGCGCTCAATTTTGACCATGATCGCGCTGGTGTCGCTGATTATCCTTTGGTCGGAGATCCATTCTGCCTTCGCCTTTCTGGAAAACATTCGCCTGTGGGACGTCACCTCCTCCGTCGCCGGCACCGAGAGCATTCAGGCCATCACGCTGGGTTCGGTGCTTATCGCCGTGCTGGTGTTTATCGTCACTATGCAGCTAGTGCGCAACCTCCCCGCGCTGCTGGAGCTGGCTATCCTCCAGCACCTCGACCTGTCGCCGGGCACCGGCTACGCCATTACCACCATCACCAAGTACATACTGATGCTTATCGGCGGTATGGTGGCCTTCTCGCTTATCGGCGTGGACTGGTCGAAGCTTCAGTGGCTGGTCGCCGCGCTCGGTGTGGGCTTGGGCTTCGGCCTGCAGGAGATCTTCGCCAACTTCATATCTGGCCTGATCATCCTGTTTGAAAAGCCGATCCGCATTGGCGATACCGTCACCATTCGCGATCTGACAGGTTCGATCACCAAGATCAACACGCGGGCGACTACCATCGTCGACTGGGATAAGAAAGAGATCATCGTTCCCAACAAGGCGTTTATCACCGAGCAGTTCGTCAACTGGTCGCTGTCCGACTCGATTACCCGTATCGTGCTGACCGTACCGGCCACCGCCGACACCGATCCACACCTGATCAAGCGCCTGCTGGAAGAGGCCGCCCACCAGTGTCCGCTGGTGCTGGACACGCCGCAGCCCGACGCCTTCCTGGTCGATATTCAGCAGGGCATTCAAATTTTCGAGCTGCGGGTATTCGCCGCCGAAATGGGCATGCGCATGCCGCTGCGTCATGAAATGCATAGCCTTATTCTGAAAGCCTACGAAGAGAACAACCTGACGCTGCCGTTCCCGCCGTTCCAGATGAGCGTTAACGCCATGGCGCGACGCGCTTCCAACCTCAGGCCGCCGTTTAAGACCGGTGAGTTGTGATACGGAAAATAACGCGATAAAAACAAACGGGGCGCAGTTTTAAGCTGCGCCCCGTTTTGTTTCCAATTTATCTACTGCACGCTACGCCCGATCTACCGGAAACGCCACCACGTCCGCAATCGACTGCGCGCCCAGCGCAATCATAATCAGGCGATCGACGCCCAGCGCCACGCCGGAACAGGCGGGCATGCCGTACTCCAGCGCCGCCAGAAAGTATTCATCAATCGGGCGAACCGGCAGCCCGCGCGCTTCGCGCTTGCGGTTTTCCTGCTCGAAGCGCTGGCGCTGCTCGCCCGCGTCGGTCAGCTCGCAAAAGCCGTTGGCCAGCTCGACGCCTTTGTAATAAACCTCAAAGCGCTCCGCCACACGGTGATCTTCCGAACTGATTTCCGCTAAAGACGCCTGAGAAGCGGGGAAGTGGTAGACGAACGTCGGCTTGTCCTGACCGATGTGCGGCTCGACGCCGAAGGCAAACAGCATCTGCAGCAGGGTATCGCGGTCTTCTTCTTTCTCCGCCAGCTCGCCCAGTTCAATCTTGGCCGCCGCAGCGCGAAGCTGGGGCTTATCTGCCGACAGCGGATCGATTTCCAGATGGCGTTGGAAAATCTGCTGGTAAGAAACGACTTCGCTGGGCTCGCAGTCCAGCACCTGTTGCAGCAGGTCGTCAACTTCGTTCATCAAGCGATACATGTCAAAGTGAGGGCGATACCACTCCAGCATGGTGAATTCAGGATTATGGTAGCGGCCGGCTTCTTCATTCCGAAAGCTCTTGCCCAGTTGATAAATAGGGCCGCTGCCCGCCGCCAGCAGGCGCTTCATGTGGAACTCGGGGCTGGTCATCAGGTACAGCGTTGCGCCTTCGGCCGCGCCGGGCCCTACGTAGCGAGTTTCAAACGGAACCAGATGCAGGTCGGTCCCCGCGGCTCGACTCATCGCCGGAGTATCCACTTCCAGCACGCCGCGCTCGGTGAAAAAACGGCGAACTTCCGTTACGATCTTCGCGCGCTTTAATAGGTTAGCGATAGACGCGCTGGGCTGCCAATTGGCCAGATCGCTCATTACTTATACACTCCACAGTTCAATTTGTCGGGCAGTCTACCGTTATCTTCTCCTACAGACAAATTCCGCCGCCGCGTTCGCCGCTTTTGTCGCAAATAGAAGAGGGTTTCATCCTACTAAATACAATTTATTAATATACTCATCACATTTTATTAATGTTTGTATTTTCAAAAAAAATAAAAGCACTATCCTTCTTATCGCCACAAAAAATCGACCACATCAAAATTCATCTACATCTTCTTGGGTAGAATAGCGCCCTATTTCAGAATCGCCGACAGATATGGTGGTTAAAAAGGTCAACATTAGATTTTCCTAGTGCAACAAACTTGATTAGCCGAAATGAGACGATTTTTTATTATCACCTTGGAACAATTGGAGGAATGCAGTGCAAACCTTTAACGCCGACATCGCTATTATCGGGGCCGGGGGCGGAGGCCTGCGCGCAGCCATCGCCGCCGCCGAAGCCAACCCCAACGCTACCATTGCGCTGATTTCTAAAGTCTATCCCATGCGCAGCCACACCGTCGCTGCCGAAGGCGGCTCCGCCGCCGTCATCCGCGACGACGACAGCTTCGAACTTCACTTCCACGACACCGTCGCCGGCGGTGACTGGCTCTGCGAGCAGGACGTCGTCCAGTACTTCGTCGAGAACAGCCCTCGCGAGATGGTTCAGCTCGAGCAGTGGGGATGCCCCTGGAGCCGCAAGCCCGACGGCGCCGTCAACGTCCGCCGCTTCGGCGGAATGAAGGTCGAGCGCACCTGGTTCGCCGCCGACAAGACCGGCTTCCACATGCTCCACACCCTGTTCCAGACTTCACTCAAGTACCCCAACATCAAGCGCTTCGACGAGCACTTCGTCCTCGACCTGCTCTCCGATGAAGGCCACGTCCGCGGCCTCGTCGCCATGAACATGATGGAAGGCACGCTGGTGCAAATCCGCGCCAACGCCGTCGTTATGGCCACCGGCGGCGCCGGACGCGTCTATCGCTACAACACCAACGGCGGTATCGTCACCGGCGACGGCATGGGCATGGCCTTCCGTCACGGCGTCCCGCTACGCGACATGGAGTTCGTTCAGTATCACCCTACCGGCCTGCCCGGCTCCGGTATCCTGATGACCGAAGGCTGCCGCGGCGAAGGCGGCATCATGGTCAACAAGGACGGCTACCGCTACCTGCAGGACTACGG
>NZ_AUUA01000011.1 GCF_000439085.1 Leminorella grimontii ATCC 33999 = DSM 5078
GTTCGACTTGCATGTGTTAGGCCTGCCGCCAGCGTTCAATCTGAGCCATGATCAAACTCTTCAATTAAAGTTTGATGCTCAAAGAATCTTTACTGTTAGTTCGTAATGAATTAACTGATGTTCACTCTTCAAGACTTTTATCTATCGTTTGCGCCGAAGCGCTGTTGGATAGCGTCCTGTGAGTGCCCACACAGATTGTCTGATAAATTGTTAAAGAGCGTGCGTCAGGGGAAAAACTTCCCGTGACGCGGGCTGCGTATATTACGTCATCCCGTTTCAGAGTCAAGCGGTAAATCACCGATTTGCGCATTTGCTTCTGAGGCTAACCGGCTTGTGCCGTGTCAGTGGAGGCGCATTATAGAGTGATTATTGCCAATGGCAAGCATTAATTAAACTTTCTTTCTGCCTATTTTAAACATCCGCCGATAATCGACTAAACTTTGCCCGTTTTAATAGCATTTGGTAGCGCAGCAAGGGAGTCAATAACGATATCCGCCGCTTTCTCTCCCTCTTCCGTTATGGATTTACCGCTTCGGACTAGAACCTTATGACCGACGCCGGCTTTTTGAGCCGCCAGCATGTCTTCAACTTTATCACCCACCATATAGGAAGCGGCCATATCGATGTTTAGCTCATCTTTGGCCGATAAAAACATGCCGGGTTCCGGTTTACGGCAGTCGCACTGCTGACGATACTCATCGACGCTTCCTTCCGGGTGATGGGGGCAGTAATAAATGCCGTCCAGATCCACGTCTCTGTCAGCTAAAGACCAATCCATCCACTCCGTCAGGGATATAAACTGATCTTCTGTAAACATGCCTCTGGCGATACCTGACTGGTTCGTAACAACCACCAGCGCAAACCCCATCTTCTTCAATTCCTGACAGGCTTCAATGACGCCATCAATAAACTGAAACCGATCTATTTCATAGACGTAGCCGTGATCGACATTAATGGTGCCATCCCGGTCTAGAAAAATTGCAGGAACAAGATTTGCCACGGGTCCCCCTCTGATGGCCTATAACTTACTGTGATTGTGCTCGATTTTACCCCCTGAGGGCGCTTTCCGATAGATCTAAAATTGTTTGACTTAGACGTCTAGACGCCTTAACATCCGTTCAATCACTCGGCCGATGCCGGGTTCTCTTTTATTGTCAATCGCCCGACGTTATAGCGATTGTAATGGCAGCTACAAATAGAAAATGATTAAACTTCATAATATTACAAAGGTTTTTCACTTAAAGGATAGAGCCGTCAGCGCGCTTTCCGACGTGAGCCTGCACGTCCCTGCCGGACAAATATACGGCGTTATCGGTGAATCCGGTGCTGGTAAGAGTACGCTTATCCGCTGCGTTAACCTGCTCGAGCGGCCGACGTCAGGTCAGGTTTTAGTAGACAATCAGGATCTCACCAAGCTGCTCCCCGGCGAATTAACAAAAGCGCGTCGGCAAATCGGCATGATTTTCCAACACTTTAACCTGCTCTCTTCGCGTACCGTTTTTGGCAACGTCTCTTTGCCGCTGGAATTAGACAATACTCCGGTAGAGGCGAGGAATAAGCGCGTAGAAGAGCTGCTGGCTCTGGTCGGGCTGTCGGACAAACGCGACGCCTATCCAGCCAACCTGTCCGGTGGCCAGAAGCAGCGTGTCGCTATCGCCCGCGCGCTGGCGAGTAATCCTAAAGTTCTGCTGTGCGATGAAGCCACCAGCGCGCTGGATCCGGCAACGACGCGTTCTATATTAGAGCTGTTGAAAGACATCAATCGTCGCCTTGGATTGACTATTTTGCTCATCACCCACGAGATGGACGTCGTTAAGCGCATCTGCGATCAGGTCGCGGTTATCAGCGGCGGCAAGCTGATAGAGCAGGATACCGTCAGCGCCATGTTCTCGCATCCCAAGACGCCGTTGGCGCAGCAGTTTATCCAATCAACGCTGCACTTAGACATTCCGGACGACTACTCTGCCCGCCTACAGCCTGAACAGCAGGAAAACACGCATCCTCTACTGCGTTTGGAGTTTACTGGCCAGTCGGTTGACGCGCCGCTGCTGTCGGAAGTGGCCCGCCGCTACGGCATTAACAACAATATCATCAGCGCCCAGATGGACTACGCCGGCGGCGTAAAGTTTGGCATCATGCTGACCGAAATCCACGGCACCAAGGAAAACACTGAGGACGCCGTTAAGTTTCTCCAAGAACACCACGTAAAAGTTGAGGTACTAGGCTATGTCTGAAGCAATGATTTGGATGATGCTGCAGGCGACCGGCGAAACCATCGTCATGACCTTCGCCTCCGGCTTTTTTGGTTTCCTGATTGGGCTCCCCGCCGGTGTGCTGCTATACGTCACCAGGCCAGGGCAAATACTTGAAAACGCCACGCTCTATCGCGGACTGTCCGCCGTTATCAACGTACTGCGTTCAATCCCATTCATTATTTTAATCGTGTGGATTATCCCCTTCACGACGATCATCGTCGGCACCTTTATCGGCCTTAAGGCCGCACTGGTGCCGCTGAGCATCGGCGCCGCGCCGTTTATCGCCCGCATGGTGGAAAACTCGCTTCTCGAGATCCCGACCGGGCTAATTGAAGCCGCACGCGCCATGGGCGCCACGCCAATGCAAATTGTCAATAAAGTGCTGCTGCCGGAAGCCCTGCCGGGCCTCATCAACAGCGCGACCATTACGCTGATTACCCTTCTGGGCTACTCGGCAATGGCGGGCGCCGTTGGCGCTGGCGGCCTTGGTCAGCTAGGCTATCAGTACGGCTACGTTAGATATGACGCTACGGTAATGAATACCGTTCTGATCCTGCTGGTTATTTTGGTGTATATCATTCAGTTTAGTGGCGATCGCATCGTTAAGTCCGTTACTCACAAGTAACGGGTCTAAATTAAGGCTGCTTGCAGCATACTGTTAACAGAGAGAGAAATTTATGTCATTTAAGTTCAAAACGTTTGCCGCCGTCGGCGCCCTCATTGGATCTCTCGCGCTGGCGGGATGTGGGCAAGAAGAGAAGAACCCGAACCACGTTAAAGTCGGCGTGATCGTCGGCTCCGAGCTGAAAGTCGCTGAAGTCGCCAAGCAGGTGGCTAAAGACAAATACGGTCTGGACGTTGAGCTGGTCACCTTCAACGACTACGTGCTGCCCAACGAAGCGCTGAGCAAAGGCAATATCGACATCAACGCCTTCCAGCACAAGCCCTATCTGGATCAGCAGATGAAAGAGCGCGGCTATAAGCTGGCCGTAGTCGGCAACACCTTCGTTTACCCGATTGCCGCCTATTCCAAGAAGATCAAAAGCATTGACGAACTGAAGGACGGCGCGCAAATCGCTATCCCTAACGATCCGACCAACATGGGCCGCTCACTGCTGCTGCTGCAAAAGCAGGGCTTTATCAAGCTCAAGGACGGCGTTGGCCTGATGCCGACCCCGCTGGACATCGTCGACAATCCGAGAAACTTCAAAATCGTTGAGTTGGAAGCGCCCCAGCTGCCGCGCGCGCTGGATGACAACCAAATCACGTTGGCCATCATCAATACCGCCTATTCCAGCCAGATCGGCCTGACGCCGACCAAAGACGGCATCTTCGTTGAGGATAAAAACTCGCCTTACGTCAACATCATCGTTTCACGTGAAGACAACAAGGACTCAGAGGCGGTGAAGAAGTTTGTTCAAGCCTTCCAGTCTGACGAAGTCGCTCAGGCCGCCAATACCGAATTCAAAGGTGGCGCGGTTAAAGGCTGGTAATAAATTACCTGACTGAGGCCCGTTCTCAGATATACTAAGGCAGATTGATTAATCTGCCTTTTTTATTATCCGCTCGCCCTGTTTACGACGGCGAAGCTGAGGCCCTTACGGCCCATTATTAACGATTTAAGGACAAGCTATGCGAACTCTCTCTTTCTGCCTGCTGGCGCTGCTGCTGGGCGGGTGCGCTCAGCAAACCTCGCTTTCGCACGTTGAGCCGGTAAAGCTCTATAAAACCGAAGCAGAGCTTTCCGGCGCAAAGTTTCAGGAGCTGGGCACAGTATCCGGCGACGCCTGCCAGTTTAGCGCTCAGGATTCCCCGCCCAGCATCACCGCGGCGATGCTGGACATGCAAAAGCGCGCGGCCTATAAGGATGCCAACGCCGTATTGCTACACCGCTGCGAGATGATGTCTTCCGCGCCGGGATGCTATCAGGTTGCCGTCTGCGAAGGCACGGCGCTGCGCGTTGCGTTTTAAATGAATTCGCTGTCGCTACAGCCTATTGGCGTTATCCGCTCGCCCTACCGTGAAAAGTTCGCCGTGCCGCGCCAACCGGGCCTGGTGGAAGACGGTACGGGCGAACTGCTCCTGCTGCCGCCCTACTCTCAGCCTGAGGCGGTACGCGGTCTGGAACAGTTTAGCCACGTCTGGGTCCTGTTTATCTTTCATCAGACCAAAGACGGCGGCTGGCGCCCTACCGTTCGCCCGCCCAGGCTGGGCGGCAATGCCCGCATGGGCGTTTTCGCGACTCGTTCCACCTTCCGCCCCAATCCTATCGGCATGTCACTGGTCGAGCTTAAGGGGATCCGCCTGAAAGGAGCAGAGGTTGTCCTTGAGCTCGGCAGCCTCGATCTGGTTGACGGTACGCCGGTCATTGACATCAAGCCCTACCTTCCCTTTGCTGAAAGCTTACCCCACGCGCGAGCGGGCTTTGCGCAGGATGCGCCCTCAGCCAACATGCCCGTCACGTTTTCACCCGACGCGCGGCAAACGCTGCTGCGAGAAGCGGTAAAATACCCTCATCTTGAGCGATTCATTACCCAAGTATTGGCGCAGGATCCTCGCCCCGCCTACCGCCAAAAAGAGCAGGAAGCACGGGAGTTTGCCGTCCACCTGCTGGACTTCAACGTCGTCTGGCGGGTTGAAAACGATGAAACCTGCGTTGTCGCTATTGATAAAAGATAGAAATTCCCGCTTCTCTCTTTTGGCAAGCCTTCGTCGCTGATACACTAAACCCCTTTTAAAAATCGGGCCGATTTCCTTTCGCCGCCGGTCTTCGGCCGGTGGAAGCAATCTCATGCCGTAACCTGACGTTTATATGGAAGCACTACACCATGCGCACTAGTCAATACCTGCTCTCGACACTCAAAGAGACGCCTGCCGATGCGGAAGTTATCAGCCACCAGCTCATGCTGCGCGCCGGGATGATCCGTAAACTGGCCTCCGGTCTTTACACCTGGTTACCCACTGGCTTACGCGTTCTGCACAAGGTAGAAACCATCGTTCGTGAAGAAATGAATAACGCCGGCGCGATTGAGGTTTCCATGCCGGTAGTTCAGCCAGCGGATCTGTGGCAAGAGAGTGGACGCTGGGAGCAGTACGGCCCCGAGCTGTTGCGCCTTGTCGATCGCGGCGATCGTCCCTTCGTACTGGGCCCGACGCATGAAGAGGTCATCACCGATCTGGTGCGTAACGAAATCAGCTCCTACAAGCAGCTGCCGCTGAACTTCTATCAGATTCAGACCAAGTTCCGTGATGAAGTGCGCCCGCGCTTCGGCGTTATGCGCTCTCGCGAATTCATCATGAAGGACGCCTACTCCTTCCACACCACGCAGGAGTCGCTGCAGGTGACCTACGACAAAATGTACGACGCCTACAGCAAGATCTTTACCCGCATGGGCTTGGACTTCCGTCCCGTGCTGGCCGATACCGGTTCTATCGGCGGTAGTTCTTCCCACGAGTTTCAGGTACTGGCCAGCAGCGGTGAAGACGACATCGTCTTTTCTACCGATTCCGACTACGCGGCCAATATCGAACTGGCCGAAGCGGTTGCGCCAAGCGCCCCCCGTGCGGAACCAACGCAGGAGATGCGCCTGGTTGATACGCCTAACGCAAAAACCATCGCCGAGCTGGTTGAGCAGTTCAGCCTGCCGGTAGAAAAAACCGTAAAAACGCTGATCGTTCACGCGGCCGAAGAGAGCGGCCACAAGCTTGTCGCCCTGCTCGTTCGCGGCGACCACGAGCTCAACGAAGTCAAAGCGCAAAACCTGCCGATGGTGGCAAGCCCGCTCGAGTTCGCAGGCGAAGAAGAAATTCGCGCGGCGATTGGCGCAGGCCCCGGCTCTCTCGGCCCGGTCAACATGCCGCTGCCGATTGTCGCTGACCGCGCCGTCGCCGCCATGAGCGACTTTGGCGCAGGCGCTAACGTTGACGGTAAGCACTACTTCGGCATCAACTGGTTACGCGACCTGCCGCTGCCGACCGTTGCCGACATCCGTAACGTCGTCATCGGTGACGCCAGCCCTGACGGCAAAGGTACGCTGCTTATCAAACGCGGCATCGAAGTGGGCCATATTTTCCAACTGGGCACCAAATACTCTGAGGCCATGAAGGCTACCGTTCAGGGCGAAGACGGCCGCAATATCACTATGACCATGGGCTGTTACGGCATCGGCGTGACCCGCGTCGTCGCGGCGGCCATTGAGCAAAATCACGATGAACGCGGCATCATTTGGCCTGACGCCATCGCGCCGTTCGAAGTGGTTATCATTCCGATGAACATGAGCAAGTCTTTCCGCGTACAGGAAGCCGCTGAGTCACTGTATGAAACCCTGAAGGCTAACGGCGTCGACGTGCTGCTAGACGATCGCAAAGAGCGCCCGGGCGTGATGTTTGCCGACATGGAACTCATCGGCGTTCCTCACACCGTTGTCATTGGCGATCGCAACCTCGATAACGACGAGCTGGAATATAAAAACCGCCGCGTTGGCGAGAAGCAGATGATTAAGAGCGACGACATCGTCTCTTTCCTGCTGTCTCAAATCAAACGCGCGTAATTCCAACGCTCACATAGACAAAGCGCGCCAAATGGCGCGCTTTTGCTTTATGGTCTTTACACGATTATCTCTGAGAGAATGCTTTACTGATAGGTAAAAGACACCATCATCGAGCTGGAAAATGTTCCCGCCACTATATTTTCGGTCGTACCTTGCGGCCGGCTGTCAAACGAGAAAGTCACAGAACGAGTATCGCTGGAAATCGCCTTGGTAATCGTTGGCCCCCCTGCTGGGATAATGCTGTTGTCGCTCCATCCCATTTCCGCCAGTTTTACCTTAATGCCAACCCCCGAGTAGGTACTTCCAATATAAGCGCCAAACAACGCAGGAGAGCGAGGATCGGCCGTACCCGTGACGGCCATAATTGCCGACGTTGTCGTTTCCGGGCAGTCGGTCAATCGAATAGAAAAGGATTTTGACACCCCGGCCGAACCTACGTAGGAAAGGCTGTTAGCAGGGATTTTGCCGAAGTCTACCGTCTGCATTTTATCATTCACATCAACAACGCATGGAGAAGCTAACACCTTCCCCGTGATGTTAACCGTTACCGTATCCGCTCGGCTATAAAGGCTACAAACGGTCAAAAGCGATAACAGGCAGTGGCGCCAAGCGCCAGACATGCTCGTCTTATTCATCATCTTGCGCCCTCTCACTGATAAACCATAGTAAGCAGTGCCGTCGTGTTGGCGCTGCCGGGCGTTACTTTAGGGCGGGTCTGGTAGTAACGAGCGGTAAAATTAAGCAGCTCTGACGTGTTGGCAGAACTCACGACCATACGGGTTTCACCTATATGCAGCGGCTGTGAATCTTGTAGGATCTGAACCCCCAGTCCCGTCGCTACGCCGCTTTGCCCAGCATTGGTCAAAGCCAGCACGCTGTCGTCGGACGTATCGCCGTTTTGAGTACCCGTCATAGCAACGCTAACGATAGTTCCGCTTTCACAGGTCAAGCCAATCTGGAAATCTTTGGAAACGGTCGTTGCCCCTACCTGCGTCAGGCTGTTGGACTGAACGTCCCCAAGAGGCACCTGAAGCTGCGTCGTGTTGACCTGGCAGGAGAGCGACTGGGGATAAATATTTATCGGATTAGAGGCGTATGCTTCAGTTGTAGTCACAGGATCGTATGTCGTAAGGGCAAGCGGCGAATACATCGTTATTGTCCCTTCCCTGACGGTATCCACTAGCACAAGCTCCATACGATAGTAAGCGGCCGGCGTATAGGTATTCGCAATAAGGCCATCATAAAACGAACTGCTTGAGCGCTCGGACGGAACAACCTGCCCATAGCTTGTATCATTAGAATTGGAATAATAAAGCCTGATTCCCACAGAGCTGTTAGTACTGGTGATAACGCCGTTTCCATAGGGAGACGCGGGCGTTGCACCGTAGTATCCTACAGTGGTTGTACTTGTCCACGAACAGCTAACTTTCGAGTTGCCCCCGCTAACCCATCCGCTATCGAAAAGTATGGTGCCCGGTTCAGCGTTGCGCTTAACATAAATGACCGAAGGGGTATTAATCGTTGTTTTTATTGTTCCACTGCCCCCGGAAAACGAGCAGTTAGCGAACGCTTTTCCCATTGGCAGCAGCGCCAACGCGATAAACAAGGCATATGCAATGCGCGCTTTTTTCATAGTCTTTCCTTTCCTATAAACAAACCGTTGACAGGCGATAAATCCCGGCAGCTTCCTGCGCCTGGCTCGCTTGATAAACGACGTTACACTGCTGCGAAGCATCGTTGCCCCATTTCACAATAAAGCGCCCTTGTTCAGGCATCCCCGTCATAAAAACGTCGCCGCCGTCGCCAACAATCGCCGAATTGGCCTTTTCGCTTTGCAAGCTGGCTACGCTGCCAAAAGGCACCGCATCGCCATTTTCCCTCGTGAGTGAAATCAGCATACGAAGTCCCACGTTAGGCGAGAACTCGGCGCGAACCATCGCGCCGCGCGTTGGAATGACCATTTGGCTGGTCAATGTCATATCGACATTATCCTTTAACGACGCCGTATCCAGAGTTATAGGCGTCTTACGGTATGGCGATACGTAGGGAACCACCGTGTAACCCCGCCAGTCAGTGCTGATGCCCACGCCGTTCATCACGCGAACGTCGCTTGCCAGCGGCGCCTTAACCAGCACGGCCGTTTCGCCAAACGCCTGAGAAAGCGTAATCCCGTCAGCGTGCGCAACGACACCGCCGCGCAGGCCGTAATTTACGCGCTGCATGTTTTGATCGTAGCTATAGGCCACGCTGGCTTCGCCGTATCCGCCCTTAAAGTTCAGACCGGCGTTACCCGTCGCGCCATCGCCGCCGTCGGTGTACCCTTGGCTAACGCTGTAGCTCAAGTTGTTCCTCGCCAACATCGTGCCGTTTATCCCAACGGTGTTTACCGTTTTTCCGTTGCGGCTGCTGTTTAAGCTGTAGTTGGCATAGCTGTTGGACAGCAGGCTGTCGATCGGGATACTCACGTTAAAAGAGAAAAGGTGATCATCCGTTGAATCGTCCGTTGTCGTATCGCTGCGGTTTTGGCTATAGGTATAGTTAATCCCATAGTTAGCGCTCTTCCAGCTATTGTTGTAGCCAAGGCTTGCAGAACGAACGTGTCGACCGTTATTCCAATATTCCTCATTACTGAGGCTCACCGAAAGACTGCCGCCGTTGTCCCAAAGCCTCTGGCTTAGCAGCAGCTCAGAGCGGCTTTTCTTGTGGTCGTAGCTTGAATCGTTGATGTCATACCTGTTGTTATAGCTATCCAACCCTTCCTGTAAGGTATAGAAGCCGGAGGTTGAGTAGCGATATCCCGCCAGTGAAAAGTTTGTCCCCGTGTCGACAAAATTCTTGCTGTAGCGCAACCGCCATGACTGCCCTCTTTCCGACGCACGATCTCTAAGCTCGGCTTTCGCATCCGTCATATCAACAGAAACGGCGCCGACCCATCCCATGTTTTTCCCCAGGCCAAGCGCCATTGAGCTATACCTGTCACCCGCAGACTGAAACCCACCGTACGCCGTCAGTCCCCAGGGTAAGCCATAAATCGCGGTTCCCTGAATGAACGACTTCTTCTCTATGTCACCGTTTGAAGGGCGATACTTCCCGCCCGTCACGCTGAACTTAAGGCGCCCCTCGCGCTGCAAAACGGGTACCGAAGCATACGGAACGGTGAAACTGCGCTCGCTACCGTCCGCTTCTTTCACTGTCACGGTAAGGTCGCCGCTGCCCGCGGTAGGATAAAGGTCTGATATCTCAAACGCGCCCGGCGGCACATAGTTCTGATAAATCTGGTAGCCGTTTTGATAAATCGTCACCTGCGCGTTGGTGTTGGCAATGCCTTTAACTACGGGGGAATATCCTTTCATGCTCTCCGGCAGCATGTCATCGTCGGAGGCAAGCTGGGCGCCGCGAAACGGTACGCTGTCGAACACGTCGCTGGGAGAAGTACTGTCGCCCAAGGTGAACTGACTTTTTAATGGAATAACGTCACGCTGCAGGTAAGTATTGATCGAGTCCCAGCGGTCTTCGCCGCCAGAATCTCTGCTCCAGGTGGAATAGTTACGCAAACGCCATGCGCCGACGTTTAACCCGGAACGTAAATTCAAATAGTAGTCATCGCTGTCCTGGTCGTTGCCCTGGCGCCCTTTAGAGTGTGCGCCGCTAAAGTTGTAGTTTAAAAGCAGCGCGTTAATGCCCTGTTCAAACTTATCGGGTGAAACATAGCCCCGAGCCTGAGAGTAAAGCGCCGCCTGAGGAATAGTGAGGTTCAACCGCTGTTGATTGAACTCAAACTTCACTGACGACATGGCGACCGCCTTCGTCAGGTCCACGCATTCTTCACTGTCACTTTGAGAAGAGAGCTCCGTTAGCCTAACGCCCAGAGACTCAAGCAGCGCTTTGCTCAGGCAGGGCTGTAGAAACGCATTTCCTGCAGTATCTTTTTCCAAAGTGAAGTCAATATCACGAGACTCAACGCTCTCGCCGTTTAAATACAGATCGACATGGTATGTACCGGGAGCCTGTACGTCCCCCTGCTCGAACAAAGAAAGATCCGCACCTTCTAACGACGGATTGTCTAGCGAGAGAAGCGCCGGGTTAAAGTATTCATCCGCTCTGGCGCTTGCGCCAAGCGCCAGCGCAACGTGAACTGAAAGAATCGCATATATAAACGGGCGGCAAGCCTTACGTCTGGCCATACTCTTTATTACTCCGGATGTCCTTGCCCCAACGGTGATGGCTCCTTTACCCCTGACTGTTTTTAGCCTGTCGGGCCATTACCTATAACTTATAAAGAGGTCGAATAAACTTTACTGATGCCGCCGTAGTCGTTAATGATTTTCCAACTCAGCGTTCCACTGCGCGCGCCTGCAGGTAGCTTAAACGTCATGTTGCCACCCGGAGGGAGCATCGTTGCTTCAGAAACCTTGGCGCCGTTGAGCGTTACGGAAAAAAACGTGATGTAAAAAGGAGACGCGTTTGTTGCGACTAACGAACTTCCTTCTTTTCGCCATTTCATCCCTTCTGCCGCTGCCTCCAACGTTTGGCCGAGGCCTGCGGGGCGATAAATCAGCTTGATGCGGGTTTTAACCGCGATCTGTAGTGAATTTTCAGCCTTCTTCGAAGAGGGGATTGACTTGATGTTTAGCCAAAACAAAGACTCTTTGTCTTCTGGCAGGTTTCCCCCGGTACGAACGACGCGCAGAACGTTCTCTCGTCCATCACCGTCCAGACGAAACAGCGGCGGCGTTACCGTAAAGGGCGCCTTTCCCGATACGCCGTCAGGGTTATCCACCCATGACTGAATCAGATACGACAAACTGTCAGGATTGGCTACGCTGATAGAGGACTCTTTACTCCCCCCGTCATAAATCAGGCGAGTACCGCCGATAACAACGCCGGCCTGGGCATAGGCGCATATCATCAGTAAAAAGGAAGTAACGGCTATCTTTATCATGGTTTTCATTTCGGTATTCCAACGAAAATGGAATAGCCAAGACAGGAACGTATAGACTTTCCCTCTTGGCCGTTCCAGACGGTTGACTAAATGAATTAGGTAATATTACGGATAGACAACGGTAAAGTTGGCTACTGCGTTTGCTGAACCAGAAACGATAGCTGTGTTGGTTGAAATATAATAAGCGGTGAAATCCAGAGAGTTCGCGCCTTCACTCAGAGGATATTTGGAGGAATCAGAACCAAAGACGATCTTCTGACCGGCATTGTCCTTAATCTGAACGCCTACGCCAGTCGCTACGCTGCCGCTAGCCAGATCGAGGACGTCCGTTTTACCAGCAACGGTTGTTCCTTCAAAGCGAATTTTTGCTCCGTCGGTCGTTACTGCCGCAGGGCATCCGGTTAATTTGAGGCTAAACGGCATTGCCGTAGAAACATCACCCACGCTGGTGAATACCGTTTTAGCCACCCGCCCCAAGTTTACGTCCAGGTTCTTAGAATTAATATCAACCGTACAGGCAGTATCTAAAATCGTGCCCTTAAAGTTAACCTGTCCGTCATAAGCCTGAGCGGATGAAACCAGAGAAGCGCCCACACAAAGCGCAGAAATAAGCAGATACTTATTCATATCTTTTCCTTTATCGAATATATCTTTGTGGCGTAGATCCCAGCCACTCCTTTCCTAAAAACAAAAAACCATCATCCCGTTATGTTTCAACGGGTTTTAGATGACAGGGGTTTTGTTTGATTTATATATTATAAAAAAAGCTTAGAACGCGTTATCCAAAAAGCGAAATCAGAACTAAAAATATTGAAATGGGCTCAATCATCTAAATATGAATAACAGGCTATCCTATGAAGATCAAATAAATAGGAAAATCAAAAGTCCAACAATAGACAATTGATATTTTGACGCAGAATCTCTCTGGCGGCATTTTCTTGGCCAAAAATAAGCCCTCCGAGGCAATACTCATACAAATCTCCAGCAAAGCTCAGCCAATAAATTACGCCAATCGCAATAATAAGGCTTACCTTATTTAAAACTAAACCAACCCCCAAATACAGGAGGCGAGCAATCGTTAAAAATCCTTAATATAGAAAAAATTACGTCACCCATTTACCTCTAAATGGGTGGCCCATTCATATTTATTACTCCCAAAAATGTTGCTGATTAATATATTCATAGAAAATACAACTTTTATAATATGTCCATCCTTCGTAATTAAGAAAACTATTTCTATAATAACAGTTAGTTATCCTAGAATTTTACTTCTCTATAGAGGGCCAACCCGCGTAGCGAAGCAGTAATAAAAGCGCCTCATGAAGGCGGCAAACAGCAAAGCCATTGACGCCCGTTGTTGGCCATCGCGGGCAGCGCTAAAATAGCGGCCAATCGCACACCACAAAAAGAGAGTTCGCCTTTGGCCAAGAAGTTTCAGGCGCTGATCCCCGCTCTGTTTCCAGAGGAAGAAGCTCAGTTTTGGCAACGATTATTTGACTCTGCGCCCCTGAGCATTTTCATCAGCCAACTTATTTTGGTCTTCCGGGAAGAACAGCGCTACTTGCCCAGAGAGGCCGCTCCGCTGTTTGAGGAAGCCGCCAGGTGCAGCCATCTGGATGCTGCCTATCGGGAAATTACGCCAGAATATCGCATTGAACGATGCGAATTTTCGCCCTGCCCCCATCCCTCAAAAGAGCTGAAAGAGGCAGGCTATCGCCACCTGCAGGAAAGGGAAAGAGAAGAGGATCGGGCTATCCCCTTTGAGGAGTACGATATTGAAGTTTTTCTCGATGAAGAGGCGGATGTGGCAAGGCTGGACTTTCTGCCTAAAATTCCGCCGGGCCTGAGCTGGATGGATATCGGTATGGGCGGGCCAGGTATGACTATCTATATAACGCTGACCCAACACGATCTGATTCAATACTGGGGCTATCGCTAACCTCAGCGAACGGCGTAGGCCAAAAGCACTCGACGAGCGCCGATGTAGTGGTCCTGCCAATAGTCATCGTCGAGTCGGCTAATCTGGATGTCTTTTCCCGTACGCGGCGCCTGAATAAACTCGCCGTCGCCCAGATAAACGCCCACGTGGTCGGCATGCTGATTGCTGCGGCCGTGGGTGCGGAAGAAGACCAGATCGCCCACGCGCAGTTCCCCTCTATCAACCCGCTTAGCCTGCGAAGAAGACATGTGATACATGCTGTTTGCCGTACGCGGCAGCGTCGACTTTAGCTTATCCCGATAGGCATAGTTGACCAACCCGCTGCAGTCAAAGCCGGTTATCGGCGACATGCCGCCATAGCGATAAGGCTTACCCAGCTGATTCATCAATTTGGATATCACGATGTGCCTTGCTGACTGGATTTTACTCTTTTCCTGAGCGGTCAACATGGGGGCGGCGCCTTTTGGCTCACCTGAAGCAAAGGGGTTTTTTCCTACCGGAGCGCGGTACTGTGACGTAAGCGACGCAGAGCTGCTGCCCCCTGCCTGCCCTGACGCGCTTTTCTTACGCTTATAGCCGCTCTTGTTTTGAACCTTGGTTGCGACTGGAGTCTTAATATACTTGTGATGCCCCGTAGCATGGGCGCAGGAAGAAAAAAGCAGCAATATCGCTACAAATGCCATCGTCTCCCAGGAAAAATTGAATAAAGCATCGAGTCTTGTTTGTAAGTAAGTCGTCATCATAAGCCAATTTGGATCTGTCTGTTTTCGATTAGCCAGCGGCGGCGACATTTAGTCTATTCAGGAAATCCTCGTTGGGAATGGCTTTTTTGTAACGTAACAGCAGATAAAAATGACAGGATATTTCAGCATGAAACATGATTCGCAAAATGCGAGTCGTATTATCAATGCGAAAAAGCGATGGTGCAGCCAAAAAAACGAGTGTAAAAACGCCGGGAAATCCCCGGCGTTTTCAATCATAAAGCGAAAGTCAGCTTACTCAGCGACAACGCCCGCCGGCGATGCCTCACTCTGCCTGCGTTTTGCCGTCCAGCCCTTATAGGACAGCGGCAGAAACGCCACGGCAACGGCCAGCAGCGATACGAAGCCCACATAGTAGGCCGGCGCCATGTGGCTTTGCTGCAGCCATGCGCCGGTAATCATCGGCGTCAGGCCGCCAAAGACGGCGTAAGACAGGTTATAGGCAAAGGACAGCCCGGAGAAACGGATCGCCGGAGGGAATGCGCGGGCGCCGACAATAGGCGTCGTCGCGATAGCCCCGGAGAACAGCCCCATCAGGCCGTAGTTAAACATCAGTTCGCCTGCGCCGATGCCCGTATGCAGCGCGCTATAGAAGTGGAAGGCGCTCAAGGCCAGGCCGCCCCACGACGCTACCATGCAGACGCGGGTTCCCAGCTTATCGCTAATCCATCCCCAAAAAATACAGCCCAAAGTCAGCATTAGCGTCGCAACGCAGTTCGCCTGTAGCGAAACGGTGCGATCGATCTGATACATTTTTTCCACTACCACTGCCGGCGTCATCAGTACCGTCACGACCACCGCGGTTGACAGAGACCAGGTTAATATCGCCGTAATGATACAGGCCTCTTTATGGCTCCTCATGACGGTTTTCACCGGCATCTCTTTAGCCAGCGCGTGCTTGGCGGCCATTTCCTTAAAGATCGGCGTTTCCTGCAGGAACTTGCGCAGATAAACGGAAATAAAGCCGAATATGCCGCCAAGAACGAAGGGAATACGCCAGGCATAGTCATTGATTTCAGCCGCGCTGTAGCTGCGTTGGATAAAAATAGCCACGATAGAACCCAGCAGAATGCCGCCGGTAATACCGGAGGTCAGCGTACCAACGCCCAGGCCATAGCGCTGAGCAGGCGTATGCTCTGCGATAAACACCCATGCGCCAGGCATTTCGCCGCCGATGGCCGCGCCCTGAAGAATGCGCATTAACAGCAGCAGAGCCGGAGCCAGCATGCCGATCGTTTCGTAAGTCGGCAGGAGGCCAATCACCAGCGTAGGCAATGCCATAAGGAAAATACTTAGCGTGAACATGCGCTTACGGCCAATTTTATCGCCGTAGTGCGCCATAATAATCCCGCCGATGGGGCGAGCGAGGTAACCCGCAGCGAAAATGCCCAGCGTTTTCATCTGAGCGATAAACTCATTGTCGCCCGGGAAAAACAGATGGGTTAACGTTCCCGTGAAGAATACGAAAATAACGAAATCATAAAACTCTAAAGTTCCCCCCAAAGAAGACAACCCTAAAGTTTTATAATCATTTTTATCTAACGGTCTAGCCTGGGGCTGGCCCGCCTGCGGATCTGAAGACGCTGTCATTGCCTTATAACCTGCCATTAAAACTGTCGTTTTTAAAACGTCGCCTAAAACACTGTCGGTTAATGCAACCGACGCCAAACGCGCCCGCTCAATAAAAAGCGAGGCCGGAATTTATCATTCAAAAATGGTCTATCGCTGAAGTCGTTCAATCCGTTGAAACGCGGTTGGTACTACGCAGCTGTGATGAATGGGTTCGTCTTAATGTTATAGCAGTATGTTCGAATCTCTGTAAACCTTTTAGTTCAAAATAGGGTTATCTGCTTTAAGCATCAGCGAAATATGGAACAAACCACCAAACAAAACGCATTTAGCACGTTTATTGTTGTTGAAGGCGGGGTTCACTCCGGTGCATGCGTTAGTCTTTTAGTGCTATTTTTATTAAAAATGCCCGATTAGCGCCGTTCGACAGGCTAATAATTCGCCCCTACCGATAAAAAATCGCTGAAAAAAAGCCGACGCCCCATAAAAAAGCGTCGGCCTTAATCGCCTCAAGTTAAACCTTCGGCTTAGAAATTATAGCGAATGCCCAGATTGCCCTGCATCGGTTCTTCCATCTTGCTGCCCTTTGCGTAGTTCACTTCGGCAAACACGGAAACCTCTTTATTAACCGTTGCGCTGACGCCTAAACCATACTTACCCATATCGCCGGAGAGATCGGTTTTAAAGGTATTCAAATCGTTAATCGTCGTACGGTTATCGTCAATATACTCATGAACCCAGGCGGCCTTCACGTACGGCGTTAACGTGCTATTGGCGCCGACGTTAAAAGTGCGCCCCAGATTCATACCAAGCTCGGTCGTAAAGGAGTCCTGATCGTCAATGCTGCCCCTCATTCCGTTGCTCAGTCTGACGTCTTTGCCTTCTACCTGAACGTAGGTCAGCTTGGCATAGGGTTCCGCCCAAACGCCGTAGGCAACGTCAACGTTGTAGCCTGACTCCAGCGAACCGCCGATCGCATTCTGGCTATAGTCGCCGCGGATGCCGTCGCCGTTGGTCGATACGGCTTTCACATCGTTGCTGAAGTGGTTGTACTTCAACACTCCGTCGACATACCAGCCGGTATTGTCAAAGTAGGTGGCGTATGCGCCCACGCTGTAGCTGTCAATGTTACTGTTACCGCCCCGGTCGTGTTTGACCTTAGCCGTACCGTAGCTGGTAAAGCCGCCGAAGAACGCCCTGCCGTTTGCATAGTCAACGATACGATCGGCGCCAACCTCAAGGCCAGACTGTTCCAGCTTGAAGTTGGTGTGTCCGGTATTCAGGCGGTTTGTTCCATCGGTCAGCCTTACCCACGCGCCGGCGCTGCCTTCGTTTTGTTCCAACATGCCTTTTCTAAAGCGCAGGTTTTGCAGCTCGTTGTTAAAAATCAGCGTCGGAGCGACGGCCATCGACAGCACCGCATCGGTGCTCGGCGTCGTTTCCGGCCGCGTTACCGGCGGCGTGACTTCTCCCGGCCCAGGGTTAGGCGCTGAAGGATCGTCTTTTGTCGCGCTCAGATACCAGATCTCGCTGCCGGCCTCTTCGCGATGATTCAGGCTGTACATATAGGTACCACCGTCGACCGCGTTGATATTCGTCCCGCTCAGGCTCGCCAGCGTGAAGTTGGCGCCACGGCTCTCGTCGGTAATCAAGTCCAGGCTGCGCTGACCGGGCTGCGTGATTTCCGTTCCGGAATCGGCCACGGAAACCTTATGGCTCCCGCTGCCGCTGCTTACCGTCAGATAGTCACCGCGGCCATTCTCAATCGACGTATTGAATAAGAAGTGCAGATTTCCCGACAGGCTGTCAACCTGAAGACGGGAATAGATCGGTTCTCCCGTCACGCTATCAGCGCCGCTAATAAAGCGAACCTTACCGGAACCGCTAAGCGCGCCGACGCGGGCCGTATCCGTATCTGCCGCGTTAGCGATCGCCAGCAGCACGGCGTTTTCACCGTTTAAGGTAACGTCCTGCGCATAAGCGCCGCCGGTTCCCGCCGCGGACGTTAGCTGCAGTTGACCATTGTCATAAACCTGCGTGACGCCTTCCAAGCGAGCGCCTGCGGCCAGCCAGGATTTAGCGCTATCGCGAACGGTGACGTTATCGGCAAACGAATTGCTGTAAATACTTTGAGTCGCGCTATCAAACAGCGCTACGTTGGACGCGCGGCCGCCCTGCTGAACCTTCTGGGCGCCGGTGCCGTAAATCTTGGTATCGTCAGAAACGCCAGCGACGGCGGACGGGTCGGAACCGCTGATATACAGATACTGAACGCCGCCGCTGTTGATTGTCGTAGCGTTGGCGATGCCGCCGTTGAAGACATACTGCAGGCCGCCGTTGTTGATAGCCGCGCCGTCAGACACGCCGTCGGAGGTTACGTACTGATAGCCGCCTTCATTAACTATGGTGCCGTTCGCCAGCCCTTGCAGACGAACGTACTGGATACCGCCTGCGTTAACCGTTGTGCCAGAAGCGCTCCCCTCCTCCTGCACGTACTCATAGCCGCCCTGATTGACGACGGTTCCTTCACTTTTGCCGCCCAGATAAACATAAAGCTTACCGCCGCTGTTGACCTGATTGTTGACAGACAGCCCCGGATCGTTCGCGTCTCCGGTATTAGAAACGTATACCGTCCCGCCGTTCAGGAAAGAGTCTTTGAGCGTACCGCCATCAAAAACGCGAACCAGGCCTCCGTTGACGTTGATGTTTGTCCCCAGTGCGGGAACCGTCGCATCGTAGTCGCCCACCGCGATTCTGGCATCTTTGGTAATGTAGACTTCTGCGCCGGTATTCACCGTTGAGTCTCGCATAAAGCCGATAACGCTCAGCTTGCTTCCGCTAAGCATATTAAGATTGATGGCCTCACCGGCGTAGCCGTTTTCTCCACCGTAATTCCAGGCGCCGATTTCTAAGCAGCTGTCGCCGTCCAGATCGCCGGAAAACGTTACGTCACCACCGTAGGTAACATGGGGCCTGCTGCCGCAAAAAGTGTCCGCATAAGCTGACTGAGATAAAGAGAGCGCTGTAAACAGTGCAATAGAGGAAAGCGTGGTTTTTAGTTGCATGGTGCCAAAATCTCCCTATAAAACAACAACCCTAAGAATTAACGATGGGTAAGATACCAAAATAGGGAAATAAAACAACACATTTAAATAATAAAAATAACAAATAAACAACACTTATATTTTTATTCATTACTATGATATTAAAGTGATTTAATTAAAAACAGCCCCACAAGATAAAAATAACAAATTGATAATAAAGGAAAAATAAATTCAATTAAAGAGACATAATAACAACGAGAAATAAATACAACCTTAAGGTTATTTATTCCCTCTATTTTAGTCAGGGAAATATATCGTATTAATGATAGCTGTCGTCTACATAGATAAAGTTGGGCCGTGTTCTATAAAGAACGCGGCCCGTGTACATAAACGCGCTTAGGAGAGATTATCCCGCGTGTGCCTGTGCCATCTTCCAGACGCTCGCCACATTGCGCGCAGTGACGCGCAAATTGTACTCAGCTTCCTGTAGCGCGTCAGGCAGCGTAACCACTCGAGTGAGAATCGAGAATGCCGCATCCAAGCCGTGCTCATGGACAACCGGGTAGTCTGGCAGCAGCCCTCCCGCTAAAGCGACAACCGGCTTGCCGTAGCGCTTAGCCGCTCGCGCAACGCCGATAGGCGTTTTACCGCAAATGCTTTGGCTATCAAGCCGCCCTTCTCCGGTGATCACCAGATCGGCATCCGCAACCAGATTCTCTAATCCCAACGTTTGGATAACGATATCAACGCCAGGCTTAAGCTCTGCGTTAAGCACGCCAAGCAGAGCCGCGCCCATGCCGCCCGCTGCGCCTGCGCCCGGTACGTTTATTACGTCCCGGCCGGTAGCCTGAAGGATAAGCTTGCCGTAGGCCGACAGAGCGCCGTCCAGCGTTTTAACCATTTCAGGCGTGGCGCCTTTTTGAGGGCCGAAAATAGCCGAAGCGCCGTTAGGGCCGCAAAGCGGGTTATTTACGTCGCAGGCAACGGTAATAGAAACGCCGTTTAACTTAGGATTCAACGCCTGCAGGCCTATCGCCGCCAGCGAAGTCAGCGCGCCGCCGTTAAGCGCAAGCGGCTTTGCGTCAGCGTCGAGCAAAGAAACGCCCAGCGCCTGCAGCATGCCCGCACCGCCGTCGTTAGTAGCGCTACCGCCGATGCCCAGCAAAATGCGCTCTACGCCGTGTTCCAGCGCGGCTAAAATCAGCTCGCCGGTGCCAAAGCTGGTGGTCATCAACGGGTTACGCAACTCCGGAGCGACGTGATGAAGGCCGGACGCGGAGGCCATTTCGATGATGGCGGTTTTGCCGTCGCCCAAAAGTCCCCAGCGCGCCATTACCGGCGTTCCCAGCGGCCCCATGACTTCCTGATGTACATAGCGCCCGTTCGTTGCCTCAACCATGGACTCAACGGTGCCTTCGCCGCCGTCCGCCATCGGCAGCTTCACGTACTGCGCATCGGGGTAGATCTCGCGAAATCCCTGCTCGATGGCGGTAGCAACCGCCATCGCAGACAGGCTTTCTTTAAAGGAATCCGGAGCAATAACTATCTTCATTTTTACTACCCCGCCAATCCAAATACGCCGAACATCAGCGTCGACACTGCGGCGATAACGAAGCCAACGATCGTTTCATAAGGCAGAAGGCCAAGGCGCTCGCGGATCTGCATGTTAACGCTGCCGCCAGTCGCGTGGAAGAAGCTGCCGTGGGGCAAGTGGTCCAGCACGGTCGCACCGGCGTGGATCATGGCCGCACCGGCCAGCGCCGTTACGCCAAGATCGAGCAGCGTCTGGCTAAATACGCCCGCAGCAACCGCCGTACCGGCAGTGGTAGACGCCGTCGCCATTGACATAATCGCACCGGAAATCGGCGCCAGCAGATAAGGCGGCAGGCCGGAAGCGGTCAGGCCTTCAATCAGCACCTCTTTCAGCGCAGAGTTGGCGATAATACCCGCCAGCGTCCCCGTGCCAAGCAGCATGATGGCAACGGGCGCCATACGAGACAGGCCCGCCATCATAAAGGAGTTACTTTGCTTGATGCGTCCCATCATCAGTGCGCCTACCAGGCCGCCGACGGGCAGCGCGATCAGCGGATCGATAGCAATGCCCGCAATCGGACGCAGCGCCAGCAGCACGATGGCGACCAACGGCGCGCTAATCGCAGCGAGGAAACCGGGCTGCGCTACCGACGTATCGTGCGAAATCACCTCTTCTGCACTCACCTTGCTGCCTTTATTGGTCAAACGCTTTGCCAGGAAGTAGGCTACGACCAGTCCGAAAAGCCCGGGAACGATACCGGCCATCATGACGGACGTCAGCGGGACGTGGAATGCATCAGAGGCGGCAATGGCGTTAGGGTTAGGAGACATCACGTTCCCCGCCTTGCCGCCGCCAATCATGGCGAGCAGGATGGCGGTTTTGGAAAGATCTGCGCGACGGGCAATGGACAGCGCGATCGGCGCTACGGTAATAACCGCAACGTCAATGAATACGCCAACGGCGGTCAGAATCATCGTCGCAATCGCCAGCGCCAGCAGCGCACGGGTTTCCCCAACCTTCTTGACGACCGTTTCGGCGATCGTATTCGCCGCGCCGGATTCAATCAGTACGCCCGCCAGCACGCCTGCGGCAAGGATGCGCAGCACCGCGTTGGTGATGCCCTGTGCGCCGGTCACCATCAGCGTGACAGTTTGAACCAGATCAGCGCCGCCGATAAGCCCCCCCACCAGTGCGCCGACCATCATGCCGTACGCAGGTGAAACTTTCCTTAATATTAAAACAATGGCTACCACCAGTGCGGCGATCGCGCCAACAGCGGATACAGTCGTCATACTTTCACTCTCCATAAAAAAGACTGAGTGAAGTATGAAAAACGCCGCCAAAAAAGGATTGAGCGTATTGACGAAAGATCTGGCCGTTTTAGAGAGAAAAATTGTAGAAACAGACAGTCTAGCGCTGAAGCTCCATGCCGATATACAGCCAAAACAGTTGTCTCAAATTATTGATCTTTATATTGGTTATATCCTCGATTCGCTGTAGGCGGTAGCGCAGCGTATTCACGTGGATATGCAAACCGGTGGCGGTTTGAGAAAGATCACAATTCTGCTCAAAATAGTGGCGCAGGGTGGTTTGCAAAACGCCCTTGGGATCCTGCTCGATCAGGCGCAGCCAAATTTTGGACAGCTCTTCCGCCTGCCAGGTGTCGGACAGCCCGCCAAGCAGCGAAGCCAGCGCATAGTCGTCATAAAATACGTACTGATTTTTCAGCCGAAGCCTCTTAACCATCGCCTGCACGGCCCTAGCCGTTTGATAGGAGCGCCGAAGCCCCGCTTCGCCGGGGAAATAGCCGCCGACGATAATGCGAGAAAATCCGGAGGATTGCGCATAATGCTTAAACCGCTGAAGCTCGCTCAGCTCTTGCTGCGTATCCCACTCTCCCTGACGCAGGGTGATAGGCTTGAGAATAATCAGTTCGTTAAAGTCGGTGAAGGTCACCAGGTGATCGCGCGCGCTGTATTCAAAATAATCCATCAGGTTACGTAACGCATCGCGATCGGGCTGCTGCAGCTCAAGGATAAGAACGACTCTGGGCTGCAGCAGGTTGACGCCGAGATAAGACACCATCGCATCGAGAGACGCAGGACGGCTTTCCCTCAGTATCAGCTGATGGACAAGCTCTTCGCGGTAGCGTTTATCCCACTGCTTTTGCTCCAACAGCGCCGTTTGTTCGATAATGAGCTCCGACGCCATTTTAACCAATTCGGCATAGGCCCTGACTTCGTCCGGCTCGCCGGTAATACCCAACACGCCGATTAGCCGATCGCGAAAGTTTATGGGCAGATTAATGCCGGGCCTGACGCCCTTAAGCCGATTGGCCGTAGCGGAATCAATTTCCACTACGCGGTTTTCCGTCAGCGCCAGCACGGCCCCCTCATGGCGCTGGTGAATGCGAGAGGCTTCCCCTGAGGCGATAATCATTCCGAACTCGTCCATCACGTTAACGGAGTAGGGGATTATGCTCATCGTGCGCTGCACTATTTGACGGGCCGTCGTGTCTTTTAAATAGCTGGTCTGGGTAGTATTCATCGGTATATCTCAAAACGGCACAAAAAGAGTTCTTTAGCCCCGTATTTTAAACGGCTAAAATATCGACACTTATTAGCGAATTTATACAGAAAATGTCTCAGAGAAAGAGACAAAGAAAGGCTAATTGTGAGGTAGTATTTTGTATTTACATACAAATCCAGTCGGGTTCCTATTGTGAAACATATTACGGTTTATTAATAATTTCAACACATTGAAAACACTTAAGCTTGGCGAGACGCGTGTTTTTACCCTTCGGAAGGGTACTATGACGCCGTTCACGATTTATGACTTAAAAACGCGGGCATGACCGCCTTAAAAAATCGTTGAATATTGCCAATTCTCGTTGATTACCTGCCGTAAGTTGGAATAAATTATACGCCTCTCTGGAGGGCTAAGATCGCTATCGTTGGATCGAAGAATGAATTTTTTTTCGTTAGGCTTTGCTTACTGTTTTTTATTATTTTTCTTATTGTACTGGTCCTTTCGCCCTTCAGTTTCTATACAAAATGGCCTGCTGTTGGGGGCGAGCTATCTGTTTATCGGCTCGTTTTCCCTTGGCTCAGCCGCTGTTCTGCTGATTTACAGCCTGCTGATTTACGGGCTGGCGCGATTTGCCCACCGAACGGAAAGTAAAAAAACCGGCTATATACTGCTGGCGCTGCTCGTATGCGCCTTTTTCGTCGTTTTCAAATACTACCCATTCTTTAGGGAAAGCCTCCAGCTACGCTTAAGCCAGCTCGGCCTACGGGGAAGCCTTCCCACGTTGGACATTCTGGTGCCCCTTGGGCTTTCTTTTTACGCCTTTCACTCCGTCAGCTACGTTGTGTCCGTCGCTAAAAAGGAAATAGAACCGGCGCGCTTTCCCGACCTGCTTCTCTATTTGAGCTTTTTTCCCAGCGTCGTCGCAGGGCCTATCAATCGGGCGATAGTTTTCCTACCGCAAATCCGCCCGCCCCATTTGCGCGAGCTTCGCTTCACCAATCGCGCAATTGGCCTGATAGCGTTGGCCATCGCCAAACTGTTTTTATGCAGCGCTTTTTTAGCGGAAAACTACGTCAACGGCGTATTCGACGCGCCGGACGGCTACACGCCGCTGCAAATGCTGGCGGCGGTTTATGCCTACGCCTGGCAGATCTATTTTAATTTCTCCGGCTACACCAATCTGGTCACCGGCCTGGCGCTGCTGCTCGGTTTCTACGTTCCCAAAAACTTCGATGCGCCCTATGTGTCTCTTAATCTACAGGAATTCTGGAAACGCTGGCACATCAGCCTGTCGACCTTCATCCGCGACTATATCTATATTCCCTTAGGCGGCAATCGCCACGGCTTCATCCGTAAAAACGCCAACCTGATGGTGGCGATGGTGCTTTCCGGCATATGGCACGGTGCGGGCGTTAACTTCATTATCTGGGGCGCGCTTCACGGGCTTGGGCTGGTGCTGTTTAACTGCCGGAACAGGCTGTTTCCTTCCGCGCCTTCAGGCGTAGCGGTAAGCTTTCTGGCGCGCCTGCTAACGTTTCACTACGTTTGCTTTGCCTGGATATTCTTTAGAGCGAACGATCTGGACACCGCAATGGCTATCGTTCGCGGCATATCGTCTCTTTCTTTGTCTTCGTTAACTTCCGGCGCGGGCGCAGGAGCGGTTTGGTCGTTCCTACTGTTTTTTATCGCCTACCCTCTGCTGGTTCGGTTCAAGACAAAGTTTTCAGCCGCCGTTAACGCGCTGCCCTGGTACGCCTATCCCGTACCGCTTGTTGTCTTTTTGACGTTGATTTTTATTTTTACCCCTGCGGGAATACCGGGATTTATTTATGCGAACTTCTGACGGCAGCACAGCGCTGACAAGGATGTACCAGGTCGTCTATATTCTGCTGTTAAGCTCCCTGGGCCTGGTTTGGCTGAACCAGCGCTCGCTGTCTCTTTACTGGCAACAGGAGTTTCATCAGGAAAGCCCGTGGGCAACTTTTGACAATCCGCTATGGCTCGCCGGCGGGCGCTTTGTTCCCGCGCTGGAGGCCGGCAAGGAAGCCTTTGTCGCCTCATTGAACGCCGAGAGTGAAACCTCCGTAGAGTTCGCTCCAACGTTGGACGTATCGGCGCTGGCCCTGCCGCAGTGGGGGTGGAAGGGTGTCCACCGTCTGCCTCATTCCAGCGCGCACCCCGGCGATCGCGCGCCGGAGGGTAGCACGCAGGAAGCCTCGTCTCGGACGCATTCCGACGCGGCTATCGTACTCTCGCCGCAAAGTAAGGTTCTCCTCGTTGGAGATTCCATGATGCAGGGCGTCGCCCCCCACATGATGAAGGCGCTGTCCAAAGACTACGGCATAAAAAGCATCAACCTGAGTAAACAAAGCACCGGCCTCTCCTATCCGGGCTTTTTCAACTGGCCTAAAACGATCGACGAAGCGCTGGAAAAAGATGAGAACGTCGATCTGCTGGTCGTCTTTCTCGGCCCTAACGACCCTTGGGACATGCCGCCGTCAAAGGGCGCTCGCTTTCTCAAGTTCAAAAGCCCGGAATGGGAAGCGCTGTACCGCAGTCGGATCGAGACTATATTAGAAAGCGCCCAGCGTCACCACAGCCGCGTCATCTGGGTCGGGCCGCCAAATATGCGTAAACCTGCGCTGTCAGATGGAGTAAACTATCTGGACACGCTGTATCGTGCCGAAGTGACCGCCGCCTCGCAGCTCTATATCTCCGTCAACGACGTGTTCGGCTATCAGGGCGCGGACTACTCTGACTATCTGGAGGAAAACGGCAAGAAGGTTAAGCTTCGCAGCGATGACGGCACCCACTTTACCCCTACGGGGCAAAGGCTGATTGCGCAGCGCATACTTTCCGCAATCAGCGTTACCGCGCCGGAAAATCCGGAAAGCCCAAAAGGCCCGGAGCACGTTGAAATGGCGCATAACTGATGAAGAAAAACGCAATGAATGCACGACAATTAAAGATTTTTCTGCCCGTAGCCGGCCTTCTCTGCGCGCTTTCTCTGGTCTCTTGCCATACCACGAGAGAAGACGGCGCGCCGTTAGAGAAAAAGAGCGACGGCATCCACTATGGGCAGTTAACCAACTACGGCGAAAAGCGCATCGCAGGCTTCGCCAATCGGCTGACCCACGCACGCAGCCAGAGCGTACACATCGTTCAACTAGGCGACTCCCATACGGCGGCAGACTTCTTCAGCGGCCAGCTTAGATCGCGGCTACAGCAGCGCTTCGGCAACGGCGGCCCAGGATTCGTCAACCCGCTGTCCGTTCCCGGCCAGCGTCACGGCCTTGTCGGCTTTAGCCAGGAAAAAAAGGCCTGGAATTTTTATACCAGCCGTAAAGACGACCGCGCCGACTTTCCGCTCGGCGGTTTTATCGCCCAACCCAATGCGGACCAGGCTTCCGCAACAATAAGGCTCTTTAGTAAAGACGGCGCCCCCTATTTGGTCAGCGCGCTTTATCGCGCTTCAGGCGACGCCCGCCTCTCGCTCAATGGCCGCGCCTTATCGCTTGGCGATACCCAGGGCCAGTGGAAATTCTCGGCCCAAGAGCAGGTTACCTTCCCCGCTGAGATCGCCGCTTCCCGCCAAAATAACCTGATGCTGGGAGGCTGGCTGATACAGCGCCCCGAGCACGGCGTCATGCTGACGCCGCTGGGAATCAACGGCGCCACCCTGACCATGGTGGACAAATGGCAGCCCGGCTGGATGGATACGCTAATTTCCCTCAAGCCTGACATGGTGATTTTGGCCTACGGCACCAACGAAGCGTTTAACGACAGGCTGGATCCTGCGCAGTACCGCAACCAGCTAGAACAAAAGATCGCGGCAATACGCCAGGCGCTGCCGGACGCACCCATCCTGCTGGTGGGGCCATCGGACAGCATCAAAAACAAGAAAGGCGAAAGCTGTGCAGAGATGCAGCCGGCTCAGCTCAACGCGGTTGTCGCTATCCAAAAAGAGGTGTCCCAGTCGCAGCACACCCTGTTCTGGGACTGGCGAGCGTTTATGGGCGGCGAGTGCGCCATCCAACGCTGGGCTGACGCCGGCGACGCGCGGCCAGATCTGGTTCACCTGTCGCAAAACGGCTATAAGAAAAGCGCAGACGCGCTGTTTGAACAGCTGATGGCCCTTATCGGGCGCTAAGCGAAGCGCACAAAAAAGCCGGAGATTATCTCCGGCTTTTTTCTTTACTCATCTATATCAATCAAAACTCGTCCCGAATGCTGGCGGTTTCAACGTCGTTTTGCGCCTGAATGATCAGATGCTCGTTGTTATCCAACACGCGCTGCAAAAACCGACTGTAGGATGCGCCTCTTTCAGAGTAGCGCCCCAGCTTGTTCACCAAATGATCGGCGGTCACCGTATCGCCCTGGCTTCTTAGCTCTGCCCGAGACTCACGCAGTTTGCCGTAGGCTCCGTGGCTATTCATATTCAGCATATAGGCGCGAACGGAATCATCGACCGTATCGTAGGCGGAATAGCCCTTTATGTTGCCGGGCTCGCCGCAGGTCTTACTTCCGCACCGCATGCCAAACAGGTTATTGTTAACCTGAGCAAGCTTAGAGGTTCCCCAGCCGGACTCCGCCGCCGCCTGCGCAACGACCAGGTGGGTCGGAAGCGTATCGACGCGTTTTAGCAACTCGGTCCACTTCACCTTTTCAGGATTAGAGGAACACTGCATCCGATAGTTTGAACAAATCTGCTGCAGACGGGCTATCTCTTTAGAGCTCCAGGCCTGCGACAGGCGTTTTCTCAACAGCCATTCCCTATCCTGGCGAATGAGCGCGTTTTGTTTGTCTATAATAGGAACTACGGCGTTTAAAAAGGCCTTCTTCCGTTGAGTGCCCGAAGGGTATTTTCTCAAATCGGGTAGGCTTTCCAGCTTATCATTGAGAGAATACTCTTGATGATTCATCGTACCCGTTGAAGCCCAGGCGCTCGAGAATCCTATGCTCATAACGAGCACTGCCGATCCTATTATTTTAAAAACAAGTGAAGTCATAGTACTCCTGCAGGTTTTAAAATAACTCAGATTACTTGCGGACAGATGGTCAATGATGCCCGACTAAAATGAAAGCTGCAAGATGTAACAAAAAACGACTATCTTATAAATTTACTGACATTCAGCATAAAACGTGATGAATAATAATGTTTTTAGCTGGTTATGCTAGTTCAGTTTGAGAGTTCTAAGAGAAAAAAAATACAGGCGTGGCACCTTTAAGCCGCCTCTTACGATCGTCCATGCCAGAAAAATTGAGAAAACGCAGCAGCCGTGTTATTACCTTGACGACGGTAAGTAAGGACAGGCGAACTCATCATGGAAATTGAAGAACTATGGGGCCTTATCGCGCTGGGTAAAGACGCGCCGCGTGACTATACCGACTGGGCTGAGCATCGTATGGCGCAAGAAGAATCGGATACGCTGGTTATTCTGGCTTCGCTGGGCTTGGATAAAGAGCCGATAAGAGAAGATGTCGTTCACTATTTTCATCGATATCTTAACGAGCGCTTAATCACACAGCCGACAAAAGAAGAGAGCCTCTCGCGCTACGTTAATCATCTATGTCGGCAAACGATCGACAAGGCGCTCGATCCTGACTGCGCCGTTCTGTTGCTGGCTGACCTCCATCGAAATACGGGTTTTGAAGGCGGATGGGATAATCCGTGGTCCCAGCTCTCTTACGATTTGACGCTGCTGGATATGGGGGAGAAAGTTCGTTTCTTTCATCCTGAGCTAAAACAAAGCAACCGGAATGACTATATTATGTCTTTTGCTTCGTCTTATCTTTCCCTGCGAACAATTTCCGTATGTTAAACAAACTCGCCTCACGCCTGCTGTTCCCCTGCCTCCCAGTGGATAAAAGCGCCCTTCGCCGTCGGCTTAAAAATAAAACTGTTCTTATTACCGGCGCCAGCTATGGCATCGGCGAAGCGCTGGCTTACGCACTGGCAGACCTTCCGGTACGGCTTATTCTGGTCGCTCGCACGCAGGAAAAGCTACAGCAGATACAAAGCGACTTTACCGCGCGCAAAGCCGACTGCCAAACGTTCGCCGCCGACCTGTCGAAGCCCGACGAATGCCAAACGCTGGCAGAAGCGATCGACGCGCTGCCCTACCCCGTCGACATCTTCGTCAACAATGCCGGCAAGTCTATCCGTCGTCCCCTGATGGCGTCGTTAGATCGCCTGCACGACGCCGAGCGGACGATGAGCCTGAACTACTTCGCTCCGGTGCGGCTATGCCTTCACCTTCTAAAGGGACACAGGCCAAGATTTACGCACATCGTCAACGTTTCGGCGGCGAACGTGCTTCTGGCGCCCACGCCCCACTGGGCGGCCTATCAGGCCTCAAAAACCGCGTTCGACCAGTGGCTGCGCTGCGGGGAACCTGAGCTTAGGGCAGGCGACGTGCGCGTAAGCTCCGTCTACTTTCCCCTCGTCGGCACCCGTATGATTGAACCAACCTACGCCAACAGATCCGTCCCGGTTTTGCCGGTTGAAAAAGCGGCCAACATTCTCTGTCGGGCGTTGCTTACGCAAAAAAGCGCCTTCAAACCCTGGTGGCTACCGCTGGGCCAGCTGTGTTCCGTCCTGTTTAATTCCCCGTGGCGGCGGGGATGGATCCGCTATCTAAAAGCGTCAACAAAATGAATAAACTGCAACTGCTAAGACAAACGGGCGTTCTGTCCGCCAAAGGGCTGCTGGCGTTAATCAAGTCCATCATGGCCAACGGCATCAGCCTGACGGCGCTTCTTGGCTATGCCGCAGCACGATACCCGGAACGCACTGCGGTTCACGATGACGATGAAGCGCTCACTTACGCCGAGCTTTACTCCCGCACGCGCCGCCTTGCCGCTGCGCTGAAGTATCGCCACGGCCTTGGGCCCGGCCAGAAGGTCGCACTGTGCTGCCGCAATCACAAAGGCCTGCTAACCGCCCTGTTTGCCTGCGCCTATACCGGGGCCGATCTCTTTCTTATCAATACCGAAATCGCACCGGAAAAGCTGGGCGCGCTGGCGGGCAAGCACGCCTTTAACCTGATGATTTACGACAGCGAGCTGAAACCGCTCATCGCAGCCTGCGGCTATCGGGGAAATCAGCTTCCCGTTGACGACGCGCATTTCAACGCCTGCTCCTCTGTTCAAGGGGCTGATTCACTGCCTGCACGCGTAGCCTACGGGCCAGGAAGCATCACCGTATTGACCGGCGGCAGCACCGGCGCGTTTAAAAGCGCCTCACGTAAACCTTCTCTATCGGCATTTCTTAACCCGTTATTCACCCTGTTGGACAAGCTAAGGCTTAGCCAATACCGGAAGCTTTACATCGCAACGCCAATTTACCATGGCTTTGGCCTCGCGGCCCTGTGTCTGGCTACTCTGCTTGGCGCGACCGTTTACCTTAGCAAGCGCTTCGACGCCGAGCGGGCGTCAACGCTGATATCCCATCATCGGGTGGAAGTTATCGCGCTCGTCCCCTTAATGCTTAGCCGGATGCTCCAGCTGGATCCCGAACGTTTGACGCCCCTGCGCTGCATTATTTCGGGCGGCGCGCATCTCACGCCTGCGCTGGCCGAACAAGCCCAAACCCGACTGCCCGGCGGGCTGTTTAATCTGTATGGCACGTCCGAAGCGGGCGTCTGCACAATAGCAACGCCAAAAGAGCTCCATGAGTCTCCCGGCACCATCGGCCGCCCGATTGAAGGCCTCAATTTACGCCTGTTGAATTTACGCGGCGGGCAGCCGATAGCCGACGGCAGCGTCGTTGGTGAAATCATCGTGCGCTGCGCCTGGTCGGCGCAGGGCGCTGACAGTGACGTCGCCACCGGCGATCTGGCCTACCGCGATAAAAATGGGAACTATTTTCTGTGTGGTCGAATTGACGACATGATCGTATCAGGCGGTGAGAACGTCTATCCCATCGAACTGGAAAACGTGCTGATAACGCACCCCGCCGTCAGGGAATGTCTGGTCGCCGGCGTTGAAGACGCTGAATTTGGTCAGCGCCTGAAGGCATGGGTGACGATTACCCCCGCCGAACGCATCGATAAGTTTGAACTGCTGTCGTGGCTTAAGCCCCGCGTGGCCCGCTACGCTATGCCGGTAGACGTCGTTTTAGTAGAAGAAATTCCGCTCACCGCCGTCGGTAAGCCGGACGTCCGACGCCTATTGCAACAATAGGCCGAATTTAAAACAGAGCCCGTTCCTCCGCATGCTCGGAAAGACGGGCGGTTCATCTCTCTCTTCCTTCTTTAGCCTCCAACGCATATTGGCCCTTCTTCACACTTCGATAATGTTAATAATATGTTGCTAATTTTTTATGTTATCTTTAATAAAAGAAAGAAGCGTCAATAAATACGCGCCGGCTCACGCCGGAGTACTTGATGAATACTGGAGGAGCCATGTCAGCTGATTTACGTAAAAGTTATGAAGATGTCCTCGCAGTCGACGGTCAAACGTTTAGCTACTATAGCCTGCCCAAGGCCGCCGAAGCGTTAGGAGACATCCAACGCCTGCCTAAATCCCTAAAAATTTTACTGGAAAACCTGCTCCGCTTTCTGGACGACGACACGGTGAAAGAAGCCGATCTGAAGGCCATTGTTGAGTGGCTGGCGCAGGGGCACGCCGACCGTGAGATCGCCTATCGCCCGGCACGCGTGCTGATGCAGGACTTTACCGGCGTGCCCGCCATCGTCGATCTGGCGGCCATGCGCGAGGCCGTTCGACGATTGGGCGGAGATCCCGCCAGCGTAAACCCGCTTTCACCGGTCGATCTGGTTATTGACCACTCGGTCACCGTGGACGACTACGCCAACGCTGACGCATTTTCTACCAACGTCGGCTTGGAGATGCAGCGAAACCGCGAACGCTACGCCTTTCTTCGCTGGGGACAAAACGCCTTTAGCCGCTTTCGCGTCGTGCCGCCCGGAACCGGCATCTGCCATCAGGTCAACTTGGAGTATCTGGGCCAGACGGTCTGGCGGGAAAACAAAGAGGGTAAAACCTGGGTCTACCCGGATACGCTGGTAGGCACTGACTCACACACCACCATGATAAACGGGCTGGGCATCCTCGGCTGGGGCGTCGGCGGCATTGAGGCTGAGGCCGCCATGCTTGGTCAGCCCGTATCGATGCTTATTCCGGACGTCGTTGGATTTAAGCTCGTCGGCAAGCTGCGTGAAGGCATTACCGCGACGGATCTGGTGCTTACCGTAACGCAAATGCTGCGTCAGCACGGCGTAGTGGGCAAATTCGTCGAATTCTACGGCGACGGGCTGGCACAGCTTCCTCTGGCCGATAGGGCGACTATCGGCAACATGTCGCCGGAGTTCGGCGCCACCTGCGGTTTCTTTCCTGTCGATGAAGAGACGCTGCGCTACATGCGCCTAACCGGGCGCGATGAAGATCAAATCGCGCTGGTAGAAGCCTACAGCAAGGCGCAGGGCCTGTGGCGCAATCAGGGCGACGAGCCGGTCTTCACCAGCTCGCTATCGCTCGATTTGTCAAAAGTAGAAACCAGCCTGGCCGGCCCCAAGCGGCCACAGGACCGCGTTCTGCTGGCAATGGTCAAGCAGGCGTTCGCAGACTATCAGGCGCTGGACGTCGCCTCGCGCACCGCGCGTCAGGAACAGGTTCCTGTCACTATCGACGGAAAAACCTATCCCCTCAAGCAGGGTGCCGTCGCCATTGCCGCCATCACCTCCTGTACCAACACCTCCAACCCCGGCGTGATGCTGGCGGCGGGCCTGTTGGCCAAAAAGGCAGTAGAAAAAGGCCTATCGCGCCAACCGTGGGTCAAGTCGTCACTCGCTCCCGGTTCAAAGGTGGTCACCGACTACCTGAATGCGGCCGGTTTAACGCCCTATCTTGAACGGCTCGGCTTTAATCTGGTCGGCTACGGCTGTACGACCTGTATCGGCAACTCCGGCCCGCTTCTGCCGCAAATTGAGGAGGCTATCAGGCACGGTGACCTGACGGTAGGCGCCGTGCTGTCCGGCAACCGTAACTTTGAAGGGCGCATCCATCCGCTGGTAAAAACCAACTGGCTCGCCTCGCCGCCGCTGGTCGTCGCCTACGCGTTAGCCGGTAATATGAGCATAGACCTTACTCAAGAGCCGCTAGGAAACGATAAAAACGGTCAACCCGTTTACCTGAGCGATATCTGGCCGACAACGCAGGAAATTGCACGAGCCGTAGAAGAAGTAAACGCCGGCATGTACCGCAAAGAGTATGCCGAAGTCTTCACCGGCGATCGGGAGTGGCAAAGCATTGCCATAGAGCCCTCCCTGACCTATGGCTGGCAGCAGGACTCCACTTACATTCGCCAGCCGCCTTTTTTCACCACCATGAAGAAAGCGCCCGAACCGGTTGAAGATATCCATCACGCCCGCATTTTAGTGCTGTTAGGCGACTCGGTAACCACGGACCACATCTCGCCGGCCGGCAGCATTAAGGTAGACAGCCCCGCGGGCCTCTATCTCAGCGAGCACGGCATTGAACGGCAGGACTTCAACTCTTACGGTTCAAGGCGCGGCAACCATGAGGTCATGATGCGCGGCACGTTTGCTAACGTACGCATCCGTAATGAGATGGCGCCCGGCGTGGAAGGCGGATTTACCCGCCACGTTCCGTCGCAGGAGATTATGCCCATTTACGACGCGGCGATGCGCTACCAAAAAGAAGGCGTGCCGCTGGCGGCCATAGTCGGCAAAGAGTATGGTTCCGGTTCGAGCCGCGACTGGGCGGCAAAGGGGCCAATGCTGCTTGGCGTTCGCGTCGTTATTGCTGAGTCTTTTGAACGGATCCACCGCTCAAACCTTATCGGCATGGGCATTCTTCCTCTGGAATTTCCTCAGGGCGTTAGCCGCAAAACCTTAGGATTGCGCGGCGATGAGACCATCACCGTTACGGGTTTGAATGCGCTATCGCCGGGACAAACGGTGCCCGTCACGCTGACGCACGCCGACGGCCAAAGCGTCACGATAGAGACGCTTTGCCGAATCGATACCGGCAACGAGCTGGCCTATTATCAAAACGGCGGCATTTTGCACTACGTCATTCGCAAGATGCTATAACTGTAAAAAAAGAATAGGCCCCATTTTGTGCTAAAAAATAGGGGCCTATCTGCATAAAGTTTTTTATTACCGCAAGTTATCAGCGACAAAAGTAACAAGAAAAAGCGATAAATATGTTATTTGTCATCATAAAATTACATATCTGAATTATCGATTCCCTCTGAACTTGTGAGACTGAATTCTCAATTAAGCAGGTTCAATTCTATCGCTTTCTTTATCGCGTGCTTAGCGTTTGATACGTTAAGCTTATTAACGATATTCTTCATATGAAATTTAATCGTTCTCTCACGGATGCCTAGAATTATTGCCGATTCTATATAGGTTTTACCCATACTCACCCACTTCAATATTTCCAACTCACGGGAAGACAATAGGAATTCCTCTCTTTCCTCAACAAGTTCATCATTAATATAGCGTATGACTTTATCATGAGTGTTAATAAGAAGAAGCTGCAATTCGGCCTGATATAATCTTATATTTTCATGGAAATTTTGATTTCCATCATAATTACAGAAACTCAACAGTGCGATTCGATTACTCGCATCATGAACTGGAAAGGTAAATCCGTCAAAAAGCCGGTTTCGATGCCTAAACTCTGCGATGCCCTCAAGCGGATAGCTCCGCTTCTTCATGTCGAGTTCACGCCAAGAGAAGGGAACAATCGTTTGTTTCGCATGAAGAATAACCGGATCGGTAAGATAGTATTCCGCCGCAATATACTCATCTATCCATTCCTGCGGATAGTTAGAAATAATGGTGGTTGCATTGCCGCTATACTTGGAAAATAAGAAATAGCAATACTCCTTGAGACCATAGTGCGATAACCGTTTCTCAAGGAATGAACGAATACTTTTATCCCTTTTTAAAGGTTTCATCATTACACTGCCTCATCATATACCTAATTCCCTTTTATTCTATATAGCATAATCTGATATCGCCGTCGGCGAAACTGTCATAATTACCAATATTGAAAAAAGTAGCGAAGGATAAAAGTCTATCCTTGGAAGTTATCTATACAAAGATAAAGACTAAGAACCCGTTTATAATTTATTATTCTGTCAGACTCGCATGATTCACTGAATTTATCAAAAATTATTAAACAAAAATCGACACTTATCGCCAATTAGCGATCAAATCCGATCTAAAAATACACATTTACGATCTAAAATATAAATTTATTCTGGTAAGAAGAGCGTAAAAGAGATCTTATTTTTTCAAATGAATAAACTCTACGCGCGATTTTTCGTTGACTTTCAGACCATCCTTCTGCACTCTCCGCATCGTCCAGTATATAGCTCCAAAATCTGCTATATTTATCCATAACTACGTTAACGGTTGCAGGCCAGATGAGACGTATCTACGCCTATGCGCAACAACAAAAGGAAAATGATATGGTTATCAAACTTAACCAAATGTTTACACGATTGACCGACCATCAAGACGGCGGGAAGCTTCTACTGAGAGTTATGGTTGCCGGGTTGATGCTGTTTCACGGCATTGCCAAAGCGCAAAACGGCGTGGGCTGGATAGGCGATTCCTTGGTCAATATGGGCTTTCCCTACTTTATTGCCTACGGCGCCTACGTGGGTGAAATCATCGCGCCAGTCATGATCATCCTAGGAGTGCTCACGCGACCGGCAGCGCTGGTCGTCGCCATTAATATGGTCGTGGCCGTTCTGATGGTCGGCGCTACCGGTAAGTTTTTCACTCTAACCAAAGTTGGCGCCTGGGGGCTCGAAACCGAAGCCTTTTTCATCATCGGCGCCGTTATTGTCATGCTGCTGGGCAGCGGTAAATACTCTATCGTTTCCGCCGATTACAGATAACCGCCGTCGGCCCCGAGTCGCTCGGGGCCACGGTTAAAAAAATCCCGCTTTTTACCACGCTTTATATATACGTATCTAAGTCAACGTTAATAAAAAAATCAATACGTTCCGCTTGAGTGTTTATGCTAGGCTGTGAAAAGTAGTTACCGCGATGGAAACGACAGCCTATGAAAAAGAAACCGCTTTTCGTTCTTTTAGCAATCGTAGTTTGCGTTATCGGCGCATTTTTGGGCTGGCAGCGCTATGCCGACAGCCATCAACCTGCCCTCACCCTGTATGGCAACGTGGATATCCGAACCGTTAACCTCAATTTCCGCGTTGGCGGCCGTCTGGCTGAGCTTCGCGTCGACGAGGGCGATAAGATCAAGGCAGGAGACGTTCTCGGCCGCCTTGACGATGCGCCTTATCGCATTGCCGTCGCGCAAGCCAGAGCCAACGTGGACGCCCTGAAGGCTCGGCTGGCGCTGATGCAGGAAGGCTACCGCGCGGAAGAGATAGCCCAAGCCAAAGCCGCCGTTGCACAAAGCCAGTCGGCCTACCAGTATGCAGAAAGCTTTTATCGCCGCCAGCAGGGCCTCTGGCAAAGCCGCTCCATTTCCGCAAACGCGCTGGATGACGCCCGCAGCGCCAAAGATCAGGCCTACGCTACGCTGCAATCGGCCAAGCAAAAGTTAACGCAGTTCGAAACCGGCAATCGCCCTCAGGAGATAGCAGAAGCCAGCGCCAACTATGAGCAGGCGAAAGCCGCGCTGGAAAAGGCAGAGCTGGACCTGTCCGATACGACCCTTGTCGCGCCTTCCGCCGGCACCATCCTGACCCGCGCCGTTGAGCCCGGCAGCATGGTTAACGCAGCGAACTCCGTATTCAGCGTTTCTTTAACCAGCCCGGTTTGGGTAAGAGCCTACGTCAGCGAAGTCAATCTGGCCAAGGCGGTTCCCGGCACGGAACTTGAAATTTATATCGACGCTCGTCCAGATAAGCCCTATCGAGGCACAGTCGGCTTTGTCTCGCCTAACGCGGAATTTACGCCCAAAAGCGTCGAAACGCCGGAACTGCGCACCGATCTGGTGTATCGCCTGAGAGTTATCGTTTCCGACCCTGACGAAAGCCTGCGTCAGGGAATGCCGGTCACTATCCGGTTTCCTTCCCGCTAAGGCCTGCCTATGACGGACGGCGCAATCGATCGAGAACGCTGCATCGTGCTGGAGAACGTCATTAAACGCTTTCCAGGCATGGCGCAGCCCGCCGTCGCCAGCCTGACGACTCGAATTGAAAGCGGCGCGGTTATGGGGTTGGTCGGCCCAGACGGCGCAGGGAAAACCACGCTGATACGCATGCTTGCCGGCCTGCTTACGCCCGACGACGGCGCAATACGCGTCGTCGGACTCGATCCCGTTACGGACGATAAGGCGCTGCACGCGGTGCTGGGCTACATGCCACAGAAGTTCGGCCTGTATGAAGACCTGTCGGTAATGGAAAACTTAAGCCTGTACGCCGACCTTCGCAGCGTGGTGGGAGAGGAGCGAGAGGCGACGTTTAAGAGGCTTTTGGCCTTTACCGATTTGTCCCGCTTTACCGACCGCCTGGCGGGTAAGCTCTCCGGCGGCATGAAGCAAAAGCTGGGGCTGGCCTGCACGCTTATCGGCCAACCGAAGGTTTTGCTGCTCGACGAACCGGGCGTCGGCGTTGACCCCATATCCCGCCGAGAACTGTGGAAAATGGTGCACGAATTGGCAAGCGAAGGCATGCTAATCCTTTGGAGCACCTCTTATCTCGACGAAGCCGAACAGTGCCGCAGCGTGCTGTTAATGAACGAAGGCCAGCTGCTCTTCAACGGCCCGCCCGGCGAGTTGACCCAACGCATGGCCGGGCGCAGCGTGCTTATTTCGGCGACGCGCGGCACCAACCGCAGAATGTTGCAAAAAGCGCTCACTTTACCGCAGGTTACCGATGGCGTTATACAGGGGAGATCCGTTCGCCTTATTCTGCGTGAGGGCGAAGATCATTCGCGCCTTCCTGAACTGCTGGATCAGCCATCGGCTCCGGTCACCGAAGCTGAACCTCGCTTTGAGGACGCGTTTATCGATCTGCTCGGCGGCAATCCCGCCAACGAGTCCGCACTCAGCCGAATTATGACGCGCGTTGAGGGAAACCCGGAAGATGTGGTGATCGAAGCCGTAACGCTGACAAAAAGGTTCGGCAGCTTCGCCGCCACGGACAACGTCAGCTTCCAGGTCAAACGGGGAGAAATCTTCGGCCTCCTCGGCCCGAACGGCGCGGGGAAATCAACGACGTTTAAAATGATGTGCGGCCTGCTTAAGCCCACGGCGGGTAAAGCGCTGGTGCTGGATCTCGATCTAAAAACCAGCTCGGGAGAAGCACGCCAGCGGTTAGGCTACATGGCGCAGAAATTCTCGCTCTACGGCAACCTGACGGTAGAACAGAACCTGAAGTTCTTCTCCGGCGCTTACGGGCTGTACGGTAAGCCGCAGCGCAAGAAGATGGACGACATGATAGAGGCCTTCGGTTTTACGCCAATTCTCAACCAGGAACCCAACGCCCTGCCGCTCGGGTTCAAACAGCGTCTGGCGCTTTCCTGCGCATTAATGCACGAGCCTGACATCCTGTTTCTCGACGAGCCGACCTCGGGCGTCGACCCGCTGACCCGCCGGGAGTTCTGGCTGCACATTAACGGCATGGTGGAAAAAGGCGTTACCGTGATGGTAACCACTCACTTTATGGACGAAGCGGAGTACTGCGATCGCATCGGGCTGGTCTATCGCGGCAAAATCATCGCCGCAGGTTCGCCGGATGCGCTCAAGCAGCAGGCGGCCAGCGACGACGCCCCTAACCCAACGATGGAGCAGGCGTTTATCTCGTTAGTGCTCGGCTATGATAAAGAGGAGGCGGCGCGTGGCTAATTCGCTGAGTACCTCATTCTCCCCGCGCAGGCTGCTGGCGCTGTGCCGCAAAGAGACCTACCAAATCCTGCGCGACCCCAGCAGCGGGCTTATCGCCTTCGTTATTCCCCTGATGCTGCTGTTTATCTTCGGCTACGGCATCAACCTAGACTCCAGCAGGCTCAACGTCGGTATCCTGATGGAGCAGCAAACGCCCGAAGCGCGCCGCCTGGTGGACGCATTCATCGGCTCGCCGTACATCAATCCGACTATCGACACGGACAAAAAGCGGCTTATTCATAAGCTACAGGCGGGTGAAATTCGCGGCCTTATCGTCATTCCGGTCGACTTTTCCGAACGCCTGCTCAACGGGCAGGACGACGCCCCCGTTCAGGTCATCACCGACGGCAGCGAGCCCAATACCGCCAACTTCGCCCAAGGATATGCTGAAGGCGTGTGGCAAATCTGGCAGCGAAACCAACTTCAGGACAGCGCGCAGCAGGCCCACGGCCTGATTGACGTTCAGCTGCGCTACTGGTTTAACCCTTCGGCCATCAGCAGAAACTTCATTATTCCCGGCGCCATCACCATTATCATGACCGTTATCGGCGCTATTCTGACGTCGCTCGTGATTGCTCGCGAGTGGGAACGCGGTACGATGGAAGCGCTGCTCTCTACCCAAGTCACGCGCGCGGAGCTGCTGCTGTCGAAGCTTGTCCCTTATTACTTCTTGGGGATGACCGCCATGACGCTGTGCGTAGCGGTTGCGGTGTTTGTGATGGACGTGCCGTACCGCGGCTCTCTGCCGATTCTGTTCGGCATGAGCAGCCTGTTTCTTGCCAGTACGCTCGGCATGGGGCTTTTGATATCAACGCTGACCCGCAACCAGTTCAACGCCGCCATGGTAGCGCTGAACGCCGCGTTTTTACCGGCCATCATGCTATCGGGCTTTATCTTTGAAATCGACAGCATGCCGCAGGTGGTGCGAGCGGTCACTTACGTTATCCCCGCCCGCTACTTCGTCAGCACGCTGCAGACCCTGTTTCTGGCAGGGAACATCGCCCCGATTTTAATTATCAACCTGCTGTTTATGGTGGTTTCCGCCATTTTCTTTATCGGATTGACGGCAATAAAAACCAGGCGGAGGCTGGACTAAGCAATGAAGAACTCGACGCTTACGACGCTGCACCGCCTGCTTTCGCTTATCTTAAAGGAGCTTCAGTCGCTGCTGCGCGATAAGCAAACGCGCTTTATTTTGATCATGCCGGTGCTGATGCAGGTCATCCTGTTTCCCTTCGCCGCAACGCTTGAGGTGACCAACGCCACCGTCGCCGTTTACAGCGAGGACGCAGGGCAAGCCTCCGTTGAGCTAACCCAGCGCTTCGCCAAGGCCAAGGCGTTTAGCAACGTGCTTTTGCTCAACGGCGCTCAGGAAATCGCCCCGACTATCGACGAGCAAAAGGCGCTGCTGCTGGTGCGCTTCCCAGCCGATTTCTCCCGCAGGCTGGCGGCCGGCGATACCGCCTCCCTACAAATTATTCTCGACGGTCGACGATCCAACAGCGCCCAGATCGCCGCCAACTACGTGCAGCAGATAGTCAGGCAGTATCAGTTAGAGATAACTCCAAAAGCGCAGGCGCAGAGCCAAAATCGTCTGGTTATTCGCAACTGGTACAACCCTAATCTCGACTACAAGTGGTTCGTCGTACCTTCGCTTATCGCCATGATTGTGACCATCGGCGTGCTGATCGTCACCTCGCTGTCGGTGGCGCGCGAGAGAGAGCAGGGAACGCTGGAACAGCTGCTGGTTTCACCGCTGGCCACCTGGCAAATTTTTATCGGTAAGGCGGTGCCGGCGATGATTATCGCCATCTTTCAGGCCTCAATCGTGCTGGCTATCGGCATCTTCTTTTACCAGATCCCCTTTGCCGGATCGCTGGCGCTGTTCTACGGCACGATGTTGATTTATACGCTGTCACTGGTGGGCTTCGGCCTGCTCATCTCTTCGGTGTGCGCTACGCAGCAGCAGGCGTTTATCGGCGTGTTCGTCTTTATGATGCCCGCCATATTGCTGTCGGGCTACGTCTCCCCGGTGGAAAACATGCCGGTGTGGCTGCAAAACCTGACCTGGGTGAATCCGATCCGCCACTTTACCGACATCACCAAGCAGATTTACCTCAAGGATGCGGACTTTTCCATCATCTGGGGCAGCCTGTGGCCGCTGCTGGCGATTACCGCCGTGACGGGGAGTTTGGCGTATGGGATGTTTAGGAGGAATATTGCCTGATATTTTTACCATAGCGCGCGGTAATCCGCGCGCCTTAAATCCATTGGCTTATGACGTATACTTTTCAATATACTCCTGAGCCAGGGCCTGTGCCGCTTTTAGCGTTTTTGCATCCAGTTCTTGCTCAATATCTTTTTTAGTTTCCAATGATGCTTTACTTCCTGATATCTCAGCTACACGAACCCACGCGTAGGCAAGTAAATTATTTTTCTCTACGCCTTCTCCCTGAAAATACAAATACCCCAAATTGTTCTGGGCAGCAGCATTACCCAATTGAGCCGATTTTTGTGACCAATAAAAAACTTGTTCCATATCTCTTTCAATAATCTTGCCTTCAAAATACATGCCGGCAAGATCGCACTGAGCTGAGGCCTCATCCTGTTCCGCCGCCCGCAGCAGCCAATAATGAGCTAATTGGCCATTTTGCTCAACACCATTGCCTGTACGATAAGCTCCCCCCAACATGTGTTGAGCTTCAGCATTTCCTTGTTCAGCTGCTTTGCGGAACAAATCGCACGCTTTGACAGGATCCCTTTTAACCACTTCGCCGCTCTCATAATAGAGCCCAAGTGCATACTGCGCCGCTGCATAGTTTTGTTCCGCAGCTTTACGAAACCATTTAACCGCGGCCTCATCGTCTCGCTTTTTTATAGCATACACGCGAGCTACGCGATCCTGAGCCTCCACAAGCCCCAGTTCCCCCGCTTGTTCATACCAATAAATGGCGAGATCCAAATTTTCTTCAATACCCTGGCCATTTTCATAAGAGACGGCAACATTATATTGCGCTTCAGGTATCCCCGCTTTCGCCAAATCCAGCGTATCCTGAAACTCTTCGTCACCCTGTTCATCTTCTGAATACGTGGGAATCGTTCCGCCTAATCGCGTAACCAGCTCTTCAAACGCGGCCGCGTCCCCCTGCTCTACTCTTTGCTGTAATTTTTCTATTTCAGCTTCGTTGAGTTCAGGCTGTGAAGGTTTCTTCGTACCCGCTTGCTGCATTAATTGACCAATAAAAGAAAAAATACCCTTTGCCATGATTACTCCCTGTCTTATTCACTGCCAGCTATTATTGTTATCGAAGTTGAGCCAAACGGAACAACATGATAACGCTATAAATAATTTTAACCGTGATTATATCAAACAAAGAAAACCGCACAGCAACAATTCAGCATGTACTTTATTCAGGAAAATAGGATAAAGAGGTATTAAAACGGGCGGCCAACGCCGCCCTGTATGTGGTTGAGGATAAAAACAGCGTTTTGTCAGGCGTGCTCCTTCACCCACAACTGCCCTACATTTCCCCGGTCCGCCATCTCCAGATTTTGGCTGTAGTACAAAAACGGGAAGTGTTCGGAAGAAGGCTGGGTAAACCGCACCAGCAGTTCGACCTTGCCGTCGACCCAGACGGTGTCCTTCCAGCCGCTGTCTTCCACCGACGGGGCCGCGCCGTTAACCGCGCTTACGAAGAACTGCGCGCCCTGAACGTGGAAAGGCTGCGGCATCTCTGCGTTAATAATCCAGCGCTCCCAGGTACCCTGTAGGGATTCCGTATTGATGCGCATTGGATCCCAGATTGCGCCGCTGATGCCGGGAATAGCATCGCCTAGAACGAATTCACGAGAGCGGACGATGCTGCCGTCGAGGCGATCGACGCCCTTCAGATTAGCAGGTAAGGGCTGAGTAGAGAGCGCCATCAGCCCGGTTGGGCGCAGCGTCAGAACCAGCGACGAGTTAAGCAGGCTGGACGGTTCAAAGAAGCTGCGAAGGCGGTCGACAACGCCGGCCGAAGCGCCGGCGGTAATAGAAACTTCGTCCCCTTTAGAGACGTCGATCAGCACTTCCCGACGTTCGCCCGGCGCCAGATTAATCTGGGGCATGGCAATCGGCGCAGGCAGCAGGCCGCCGTCGTTAGCCACCAAATGGAACGGACGTCCGTCGCTCAAAGACAGCGTGTAACGGCGAGCGTTTGACGCATTCAGCAGGCGAAGCCTCACCCAGCCTCGACCAACCTCAACGTAGGGCCCCTGAGCGCCGTTAGTTAGCAGCGTATCGCCAAGGAAGCCGGTCTCACCCGTCTGAGGGTATTCCGGCTGGCCGAAGGAATCGAAGCGCTTGTCCTGAATAATGATGGGGAAATCGTCCACGCCGTAGCGGCCAGGGATAGTCAGACCGCGGCTGACGTCGTCCTCCACAATCCACATTCCCGCCAGACCGTTATAGATATGGGGCCCCATCTTATTAGGCGTAATGGCATGATACCAACAGGTCGCCGCCTGCTGGCGGATCGGCACAATAGGCGACCAGTCAACGCCGGGAGACATCAGGCGAGCGCCGTTACCCGTCAAAACGCCCGGCGTTTGCAGGCCGCTTACGGTTACGGCGACCGGCTCGCTCAACCGATTGCTGTAAACCATCTTGACGTCGTCGCCGTTGCGCACGCGCACCGTCGGTCCCAGGTATCGACCGTTAAAACCCCATACAGGCGCCTTAGAATCAGAAAACTGCCAATGGGTGCGCTGCATGGACAAATAGAGAGGCTGACCACGGCGCATTTCCAGCAGAGGAGGAACCGGCAGCGCCGGCTGCGGCGTAGCCGCCAGCGCAGCTTTTGAAGACAGCATGTTGGCGCCTAGCGCGACGCCCGCGGCCTGCAGCAGGCGGCGGCGGCTGATAGGCAGTACATTCTTTTTCAGTTCAAAATCCATCAAAACAGACCTTTGGCTATAGCGTCCCTATTTTATCGGCGTCCCATAATGACAACCCGATTCTGGGTTAGCTTCCGCGCTTTGCGTCCTGCGCTTCAAGCTCGGCCACTTCCCGATTAATCTCGTCCAGCTTCTCGACCATCACTTGATGGCAGTGAAGCGCCAGCTCGCGAACCTGGTCTTTGCCATACTGCGAGGTGTCAATCGGCGCCATCATCTCTACGATAACGCGGCCGTTGTTGCAGCGGTTCAAATCAATTTTGTTGTGGGTATTGGAAACGCAAATCGGTACGATCGGTACGCCCGCCGCTATCGCCGCGTGAAACGCGCCGGTTTTAAACGGCAGCAGTCCGCGGCCCCGGCTGCGGGTACCTTCCGGGAACATCCAGATTGAAATATCGCGCTTTTTCATCTGATCGACGACCTGATATATCGTTCCGCGCGACTTGGTTTTGTTGTTGCGGTCAATCAGGATATTGCCCGTCAGCCAGTAAAACGGCCCAAAGAAGGGGATCCACAGCAGGCTTTTTTTGCCAACGGTAACCGTTCTTGGCTGAACGGCCTTAGCCGCCGTCACCATATCGTAGTTGTTTTGATGGTTGGCAATATAAATACAGTTACCGATATCGCCCACGCCCGGATAGATCCGCGTTTCCACCTTCAGGCCAAACACCGGCGCCAGCCTGCCGAACAGGCGGCCAAAGGTATAGGAATGACGAGGATGCCGAGGGCTAAAAAGGCAATAGATTGACCCCAGCAGGCACACCAATATACAAAACGGAATAACCACCAGAGCGCGCAAAATTAAAAGCATATGAACCCCTTTCGTTTATAGCCGAATAAGTATACCGACTTATAAAGAAAACGCACCGCCTCTCGGGGCAGTTATACAATAGAACCCGGCATTTAAGCCGATAAAAACGCGCGCTTATTCTACTCTACTCCACGCGTCCTGATGAGGTATTTAATAAAAAAACAGGCCGCCCCCTATCGGAAAGCGGCCCGTCGTTTACGCTATGCTTCTCAGCCGGCGTTCTCACTTCCCGCCGGAGGCGGCGTCTCGACGTCAATACTGTCGATGCGCTGTAGCCCGCGGGGCAGAAGCGTTCCTTTGCGGCCCCGCTCGGCGCGGAACTTCTGCAAATCTTCGGGCCGCAGCAGCAGCTTGCGTTTACCTACGTGCAGCGTCACCGATGAAGACGGCTGAAGCAGCAGCAGGTAGGCAATCTTGTCCTCTCCGCTGGCCGCCTGCGCTGCAGGGATAGAGACAATCTTGTTCCCTTTGCCTTTAGACAACTGAGGCAAATCCCCCACGGGGAACAGCAGCATTCTTCCCGCCGCGGTGATAGACAGCAGCAGTTCGTCTTCTGAATTCACCTCCAGCGGCTCCAGCACTTTTGCGTTTTCCGGCAGCGTAATCATCGCCTTACCGTTGCGGTTGCGCGCCACCAGATCTTCAAAGGTACAGATAAAACCATAGCCCGCGTCGGACGCCATCAGGATCTTCTTATCGTCCGTAGCCATCAACACGCGGTCAACGCCCGCGCCCGGCGGCAGCTGGAGCTTGCCGGTGAGCGGCTCGCCCTGGCTTCGCGCCGACGGCAGCGCCTGCGGATCGAGCGCGTAGCTCCGGCCCGTAGAGTCAAGGAACACCACCGGCTGATTGCTCTTGCCGCGCGCAGCCGCTTTGAATGAGTCGCCCGCGCGATAGCTCAGGCCGGAAGGTTCGATATCGTGCCCCTTGGCGCAGCGCACCCAGCCCATATCGGACAACACGACGGTCACCGGCTCGGACGGCACGAACTCGTGCTCGCTCATGGCTTTCGCCTCGGCGCGTTCAACGATTGGCGAACGGCGGTCGTCGCCGTAGGCCTGAGCATCGGCCAGGATCTCTTTCTTAATCAGCGTGCCCATTTTGCGATCGGACGCCAGCAGCGCCTGAAGGCTGTCGCGCTCTTTCGCCAGTTCGTCCTGCTCGCCGCGGATCTTCATCTCTTCAAGCTTGGCCAGATGGCGCAGCTTCAGTTCCAGAATCGCTTCGGCCTGGGTGTCGGTAATGCCGAAACGCTGCATCAGAGCCGGCTTCGGCTCGTCTTCGGTACGGATGATTTCGATAACTTCATCGATATTCAGGAAGGCGACCAACAGGCCCTCAAGGATATGCAGACGCTTTAACACTCTTTCTAGGCGATACTGTAAGCGTCGAGTCACCGTATCGCGGCGGAACGTCAGCCACTCCTTAAGGATTTCAATCAGCCCTTTCACCGCCGGTCGGCCGTCCAGCCCCAGCATGTTCAGGTTAATGCGGTAGCTCTTTTCCAGATCGGTGGTGGCGAACAGGTGGTTCATCACCTGCTCCAGATCCACGCGGTTAGAGCGAGGCACCAGCACCAGGCGCGTCGGATTCTCGTGGTCGGACTCGTCGCGCAGATCGTCTATCATCGGCAGCTTTTTCGCCCGCATCTGGTTGGCTATCTGCTCCATGACGCGCGCGCCGGAGGTTTGGTGCGGCAGCGCGGTGATGACAATCTCGCCGTCTTCCTTTTTCCACACCGCCCGCATGCGAACCGAGCCCTTGCCGGTCTGATAGATTTTTCTGATTTCATCGTGCGGAGTAATGAGCTCCGCTTCCGTCGGGTAGTCCGGCCCCTTGACTTCGCCCATCAGGTCATCAAGCGTCGCGTTGGGGTTGTCCAACAGCATAACCGCCGCGTTAGCCACTTCGCGCACGTTGTGGGGCGGAATGTCGGTCGCCATGCCGACCGCAATGCCGGTTGTGCCGTTAAGCAGGATGTTCGGCAGGCGGGCGGGCAGCGTTTTCGGCTCTGAGAGCGTGCCGTCAAAGTTGGGAATAAAGTCGACCGTGCCCTGCCCCAGCTCGCTCAGCAAAAGCTCTGCGTACTTGGACAGGCGCGATTCGGTGTAGCGCATGGCCGCAAACGACTTGGGATCGTCCGGCGCACCCCAGTTGCCCTGACCGTCCACCAGCGGGTAACGGTAAGAGAACGGCTGCGCCATCAGCACCATCGCTTCATAACAGGCGCTGTCGCCGTGCGGATGGTATTTACCCAGCACGTCACCCACGGTGCGCGCCGATTTTTTAAACTTCGCCTGAGCGTTGAGGCCCAGTTCAGACATGGCATAAACGATGCGGCGCTGTACCGGCTTCAGGCCGTCGCCGATAAACGGCAGCGCCCGGTCCATAATGACGTACATCGAATAGTTGAGGTACGCATTCTCGGTAAACTGGTGAAGCGGCTGCTGTTCTACGCCGTCGTGAGTAATATCACTCATAGTATAACTTTTCCTTGCTCGCTAAAGCGGCCTCTGTAGGCGGCCTTCGCGTTCAAATTAAACCTCGATCTCCACCAGATCGCCCTTCTCCTGCAGCCAGTTGCGGCGATCTTCCGAACGCTTTTTGGCTAGCAGCATGTCCATCAGCGCCATAGTGGCGTCGCTGTCTTCCAGCGTCAGCTGCACCAGGCGGCGAGTGTTTGGATCCATGGTGGTTTCGCGCAGCTGAAGCGGGTTCATTTCACCCAGCCCCTTAAAGCGCTGTACGTTGGGCTTGCCCTTTTTACGCTTAAGCTGTTCAAGGATGCCCGCTTTTTCTTCTTCATCCAGCGCGTAGTAAACCTCTTTTCCAAGGTCAATACGGTAGAGCGGCGGCATGGCGACGTAAACGTGTCCTTCTTCCACCATCTTGCGGAAGTGGCGCACGAACAGCGCGCAGATAAGCGTTGCGATGTGCAAGCCGTCTGAGTCCGCATCCGCCAGAATGCACACCTTGCCGTAGCGCAGCTGGCTGAGATCGTCGCTGTCGGGGTCGATGCCGATAGCGACCGAAATATCGTGAATTTCCTGCGAGGCCAACACTTCATCGGAAGAAACCTCCCAGGTGTTCAGGATCTTGCCCTTCAGCGGCATGATAGCCTGAAACTCGCGGCTGCGCGCCTGCTTGGCTGAACCGCCCGCCGAATCCCCCTCGACGAGGAACAGCTCGGTCACGCTCAAGTCCTGCGAGGAGCAGTCCGCCAGCTTACCCGGCAGCGCGGGCCCGCTGACCAGCTTTTTACGCACTACCTTTCTGGCGGCGCGCATACGCTGCTGGGCGCTGGAAATAGCAAGCTCGGCCAGCTGTTCCGCCGCCTGTACGTTCTGGTTAAGCCAGAGGCTAAAGGCGTCTTTGATAATGCCGGAAACGAACGCGGCGCTCTGACGAGAAGAGAGGCGCTCTTTGGTTTGCCCGGCAAACTGCGGATCCTGCATTTTTAAAGACAGCACGTAGGCGCAGCGATCCCAAATATCTTCCGCGCTCAGCTTCACCCCGCGCGGCAGCAGGTTGCGAAATTCGCAGAACTCGCGCATGGCGTCCAGCAGCCCTTGGCGCAGGCCGTTAACGTGAGTGCCGCCCTGCGTCGTAGGAATAAGGTTGACGTAGCTTTCGCTCAGGGTTTCTCCCCCTTCAGGCAGCCACAGAAGCGCCCAATCCACCGCCTCAACGTCGCCGGAAAAGGCGCCGACGAACGGCGCTTCCGGCAGGGTAACCAATCCGTTGACCGCTTCCATCAGGTAGTCGGTCAGGCCGTCCTGGTAGCACCAGCGCTGTTCGGTCTGATTGACCTTATCGACAAAAACGATTTCCACGCCGGGGCAGAGCACAGCTTTGGCCTTCAGCACGTGCACCAGACGAGAAACGGAAAAGCGCGGGTTGTCGAAGAAGCTGGCGTCAGGCCAAAAGTGGACGCTGGTACCGGTATTGCGGCGACCGCAGGTGCCGATGACCGTTAAATCCTGCACCTTGTCGCCGTTTTCAAAGGCGATGCTGTATACCTGCGCGTCCCGACGAACCGTAACTTCCACCCGCGTTGACAGGGCGTTAACGACGGAAATCCCCACGCCGTGCAGGCCGCCGGAAAACTGGTAGTTCTTGTTGGAAAACTTCCCGCCGGCGTGCAGGCGGCACATGATAAGCTCGATAGCCGTCACGCCCTCTTCGGGGTGAATATCAACGGGCATCCCGCGACCGTCGTCAATCACTTCCAGCGACTGATCTTCGTGCAGGATAACCTCTATTTTATGCGCATGACCGGCCAGCGCTTCGTCAACGCTGTTATCGATAACCTCTTGCCCAAGGTGGTTGGGCCTGTCGGTTTCGGTGTACATGCCGGGGCGGCGACGTACTGGTTCTAGTCCGCTGAGCACCTCAATGGAGTCAGCGTTATAACTGGATTGGCTCATGATTTGGCTTTCTGGAATCTGATTTTATTCCTCGCCTTTCGCACCGCGACGCTGTCGCAGTGGGGAAACGAGAAGCATTGGATCTCTTTATTTATAGAGAATAAAAACGATCGCGACGCGCCTGTCGGCACATACCGGCGAACTTTCCCTGCCCGACCGACTGAGGATGACTATTAAGCCGCACTAAGCCCTAAAAAATCAACAATAGCGGGAAAATAGTGTTCAAAACCGACAAAGCTGTGGTTCCCTCCGGACTCTACGGTCTGACGGCAGTGCGTGTAGTACGTCACCGCCTGACTGTAATCGAGCACTTCATCGCCGGTTTGCTGCAATAGCCACAGCAGGTCCGGTGCTTCCAGCGGCTCTATCTGCATCACTTTAAGATCGTAAACGTGGCGAGACTCTATCACATATTGCTGGCCAGTGTAGGGATTCTCGTTGCTGCCGATATATTCCTGTAGCCATTCGAAGGGCTTCACTGCGGGGTTCACCAGCACGGCAGGGATCATAAAGCATTGAGAGAGCCAGGTCGCATAGTATCCCCCAAGAGAAGAGCCGACGATGCCCAAAGGCTCCCCTACGCGCTCCAGCACGATATCTTCCAGTACCGAGGCCGCATCTGACGGATAAGGGGGAATAGCGGGGATCAGCATCTCGATATGAGGATGATGCTCAGCCAGCCACCGCTTGAAGTTGGTAGCCTTGGCCGACTGGGGAGAACTGTTAAAACCGTGTATATAAAGCAGCGTCGCCATCAATAACCGTCCGAGTTCATATCAGGACGGAACACATCGCTGTTTAAGCGGCATACCGTCGTTTCAACTGAACCATCCGCATAAAGGTCAAGGTAGCGCCAGCCCGGCGCAAGGTCATCAATAGTAAAGTTAGTACAGTGCGGCTTAAACTGCACGCAGGTGGAAGGCGTAGCCAGTACGCGACGGCCGTTCCAATCCAAAGAGAGATCCTGATGAATATGGCCGCACAGCAGCGTTTTCGCCTGAGGGTGCCGGTCTAACACCTCTGAAAGCACGTGCGCATTACGAAGGCTGTGCTGATCGAGCCAGGTGCATCCGGAAGGCAGAGGATGGTGATGTAATAAAATAAGCGCATGGCGAGAGGCGTACTGCGTCAAAGATCGATCCAGCCACTCAAGCTGATATTCGCTCAGCTCGCCGTGAGGTACGCCAAGCACCTGGCTGTCCAACAGGATGACAAACCAGTCTTCGCCCAGCAGCGCCAGCTTGGAGGGAAGAATGCCGGCCTGCGCCATCGCGTCGACCATCGCCGGCTGGAAGTCGTGATTTCCCGGCAGCCATACGCACGGAGCGTGAAGTCTGGATATGCCGTCGGTGAAGCGTTGATAGGCGGCAAAGCTGCGGTCCTGCGCCAGGTCACCGGTTGCGACGATCAGGTCGTAATCGCACTCCCGTCCGGTAATTTCGTCGAGGACAGCGTGAAAGCTCTGCAGCGTATTTACGCCTAAAAGCGTTTCATCCGCACCGGAAAACAGGTGGGTATCAGTAATCTGTAATACTCTCACTTTGGACCCACTCGCCAAAGGGAGTTGAAAAAGGCTTTCCAAGAGGTTTCCTTCAAAAAATTGAGTGAGTAAGCTCCTGCTTTCTACGTGTTTAACAAACGACAGCAGACCTTAGGCAAAAACGCAGCCAGTCCGCCAAAAATTGATTAATTTGGTGCTTTTCATCACGCTGGTGCAAATTTCTATTGGGATAATCATAACTTGCTTTAAATCGAAAGATCTGTTGACTGGAACACACTTCTGCAACTAACGCGTCGTGATAAAGCCGAACGTTTAAACTCGGCATGCTCCAATAGCTGACTTTCGGCTGCACCTGCTTAATAGCAACCAGCGAGGTGTAACGAGTGGACTCAAGCGTTTCGATACTGTAAATCGCCCTATCGACCTGTAGCTCAACGCGACTGCCTATTTTTTCATCGCGGGGGATCAGTCGGCGCAGCTGCGCATAGTTGACCTCGGTCAGGCGCATCATGGCGGGAAAATCAGGAGTATATCGCTTTTTCATATTACATCGGTCGGACGCCAAACGTTCCTCTCTTCGTATCGACTCTGGTCTATTTTCGCCAGTAATAAATGTCTTGCGGTATTAATCGAACGGGCTTGCTAAATAGGCATTCCATTATGAAGGAAACTTTGACAAAAAATAAAGAAACAAATGCGAAAAGCCGAGGTTAATGGAGAAGTTTCTCCACCGAAAGGCCGATATAATACCCATGACAATATAAGGGAAAATAAATAAGCGAATGCTCAAACGTGCGTATAGTTCACTTCGCAATAAAAACCTTTCATATCGCTGCCGCCGGAAATCAGCCTGTAGCTAATAATATGATCGTTAGCCCGGCGGGAATAAAAGGTGAAATAGGAGTACTGCATTGCGGTAACAAAGGCCATAAAATGTTCTTTGATCTCGTGCAGTTCGGTACGTCGAAGGGATACGTCGATAATGTATTTATTTTCGATGACTTCGTAGCTGAACTCTAACACGGCCTCATGCTGATGAAAGAAATCATAAATGGAAGAATCAATCCACGGATCGGTAATCAGCTCAATGCTGCTGATGATATTTTCAACAATTCGATTGGCCACGGCGCGTCTCCCCGTCATTATTATTTTTATATTAGCAGCCCATTATCGCTTTTACAGACGCCGACGATAAAATTATCGTCGGCGTCCGAAGGCGATGATTAAGCGTTCAGGTTTTGTCCCCTGATGATGAAGCTCAGCCTACCCATTCTTTCTGCAATTTGCGATAGTTGAGCTGTAACCACTGAACGGCGATCACAGTTGCCGCGTTATCAATAACGCCCTCTTCTACCCATCGATAGGCCTGTTCGCGGCTAACGACGTGAACCCGAATGTCTTCATTCTCCTCGGGCAGTCCGTGAACGCCCTTGGCGTTTGACGCGTCAACTTCACCGACAATAATAGACATGCGTTCCGACGTTCCGCCCGGACTCGCCAAATAGCTCAGTACGGGTTTACAGCGCCCCACCTCAATGCCGGCCTCTTCCTGCGCCTCGCGTCGAACGACGCTTTCTACGTCTTCACCGGGCTCGATCATTCCCGCAATCATTTCCAACAGCCACGGCGTTTCGCTGGTTTCCATCGCTGCAATGCGGATTTGTTCAACCAGCACAACTTCATCGCGCCGCGCGTCATAGGCCAGCAGCACGCCCGCGTGGCCTCTTTCAAAAATCTCACGAACGACTTCACCGCTCATCGAGCCGTCAAAGCGGCGGTGGCGAAAACGGTACTCCGTCAGCGAAAAGAAACCGCGGTAAAGCGGTTTCTGTGCAATAATTTCAACATCGCGTTTGTCTAACGTTACCGGAGTCGGTTCATATAGCGGCATGGAGCATCTCTTTCTTAACGGATTTAGGAACATGCCCTATTTGATGACCTATGGCCGCCGACTTCAACCAGGAAATGAAAAAAACGCGTAATTTTTCTGTAAATAATACAGTTATGGCACATAAAGCTACCTTTATTATCATGAATACTCTGGTAGAATTTGCGACTATATTTATGTCAGAGTCAGACAATACAACACGAGTGCTGTACAACAAGGATCGCCCATGAAAAAACTGCTTCCTTTGATTATTGGTCTTAGCCTGGGAGGCTTCAGTGCACTAGGTCACGCTGACGATCTCATGCAAGTCTATCAGCAGGCCAAAAGCAACAACCCCGATCTGCGCAAAGTAGAAACCGATCGCGATGCAGCATACGAAAAGATCAGCGAGTCCCGCGGCGCTCTGCTGCCTCAGTTAGGCTTGAACGCAGGCTATAACATCAACCGCGGCTATCGCGACAACAGCGGCAGCAAAAGCGACGTCAGCAGCGGCACGCTGCAGCTCAGTCAGACTATTTTTGACATGTCATTATGGCGTCAGCTCAACATCACCGAGAAACAGGCCGGCGTTCAGGACGTCGCCTATCAGGCCCAGCAGCAAACGCTGATTCTGGATACCGCCACCGCCTATTTCAACGTGCTTCGCGGCCTCGACATTTTATCCACCACGGAAGCGCAGAAAGAGGCGCTGTACCGTCAGCTGGATCAGGCTCGCCAGCGCTTTAACGTAGGCCTGGTCGCCATCACCGACGTGCAGAACGCGCAGGCGCAGTACGACCAGACCCTCGCCGACGAAGTCGTTGCCCGCAACAATTTGGAAAACTACCTGGAAGTGCTCCGCCAGATTTCCGGCATGTTCTATCCAGAGCTAAGCTCGCTCGACACGCAGCGTTTTACTACTAAGCGCCCGAACGACGTCAACAGCCTGCTGAAAGAGGCGGAAAGCCGCAACCTGAACCTGTTGACCGCACGCCTGGCGCACGACGTCGCCCGCGAGCAGATTCGACTGGAACAAACCGGCCACATGCCGACCGTATCGCTCAACGCGTCAACCGGTATGTCTAACAACGACTATCGCGGCTCGGGCTCGATGAATAATCCCGATAGCATCAACGGCAACACCACCGCCGGCATTACGCTGAGCTTCCCGCTGTTTAGCGGCGGCCAAACCAGCTCCCGCGTAAAGCAGGCGCAGTATAGCTACGTCGGCGCTGGCGAAGCGTTGGAAAGCGCCCACCGCTCAATGATTCAGATCGTGCGTTCGTCCTATAACAACGTATCTGCCTCCATCAGCTCCGTAAGCGCCTATAAGCAAACCGTCGTTTCGGCGGAAAGCTCATTGGAAGCGACGCAGGCAGGGTATGACGTCGGTACTCGCACCATCGTTGACGTGCTGAATGCGACCACTACGCTGTATAACGCCAAGCAGCAGTTGGCCAATGCCCGCTACGACTATCTGATCAACCAGCTCAACATCAAGTATGCGCTGGGTACGCTAAACGAAAACGATCTGGCGACGTTAAACCGTACGTTAGGCAAGCCGACCACGACAATCCCAACGATCAAAACCAATTAATCGATCGTTTCATCTCGTTTGGATAAACAAGATCCCTGCTTCTAGCAGGGATTTTTTTATCCAGACGTAAAGCGAGAATTCGCGCACATTTTGCCAGATTGGGCATGAAAAAACGGCGAAAAAAAACATCTTTGCTTTAATTCATCAGCTATTTCGCCTATCCTACGGGGTGCTTAATTAAAGGGAATTTCCCCGCCATTTCCGCAGTGCTCGGCTAATGATGAATGCTTTTAAGCGCATTGTTAAAACGCCTTAATGGGTCGGCGTGGCGGTAATCAAACTTCGTATTTAACACCAGGATTGAAATCATGAAGCGCACAAAACACATTAACCGTGACTCCTTTCGCAAATCATTTCGCACCTATCGCCTTGCGCCGGTTGCGTTAGCGGTTAGCGCCGTATTTATGCTGTCAGGCTGTGAGCAGGCTGACGAAAGCGTCTCTTTATTCAAAGACGCTGAAGAATGTAAGCAGGTCAATCCGTCTCTGGCGGAGCAGTGCACCACGGCCTATAACACCGCACAGGCCGAAGCGGTTAAAACCGCGCCCAAGTACGCCAGCAGAGAAGACTGCGTGGCCGAATTCGGCGAATCCCAGTGCGTAGAAACGCCTGCACAAGCAGGCGTTGGAGCAACCAGCCAGTCGTCTCACAGTACCTGGATGCCGCTGATGGCGGGCTACATGATGGGCCGCATGATGAGCGGCGGCTACGGTCAGTCACCGCTGTTTACCTCCAACTCGCCGAACAGCCCCGCGCGCGGCAAGTTCGTTGACGCGACCGGCAAGAGCTTTGGTAACGCCACTACCGGCAGGACGATGAAGGTAGACAAGAGCGCTCTGGCGCCCAAGCCGGCCACCACGACTACGGTAACTCGCGGCGGCTTTGGTGAATCGGTTGCCAAGCAAAACGCGGCTACGCGCAGCACCAGCACCAGTTCAAGCTCCCGTTCAAGCAGCGGCAGCCGTTCTTTCGGTGGTTAAGGTCAACGCCTAATGATTCGTCAAACGATTAGCGAGCGCCCCAACTGGCGCGAGGTGGCTACCGAGTATGGCTTTAACTTTCACACCATGTACGGCGAGCCCTACTGGTGTGAAGACGCCTACTACCAGTTTACGCTGGCGCAGGTAGAAGAGCTGGAAAGCGCAACCGCCGAGATACACGAAATGTGTCTGCAGGTGGTTGAAGAAGTCGTCGACAGCGAAGAGCTGCTGACGCGTTTTTGCATTCCGAAACACTGCTGGGAATTCGTGCGCAGCTCCTGGAAAACCCAGCAGCCTTCGCTCTATTCCCGCCTGGATTTGGCCTATGACGGAAAAAGTCCGGCCAAGCTTTTGGAAAACAACGCCGATACGCCTACTTCGCTGTACGAAACGGCCTTTTTCCAGTGGATGTGGTTTGAAGACCAGGTCGCTGCGGGCAAACTGCCGCAAAACTCCGATCAGTTCAACAGCCTGCAGGACAAGCTGATTGAACGCTTTGCCGAGCTGAAGTCTCGCCACGGCTTTAACCTGCTGCACTTTGCCTGCTGTCAGGATACCGAAGAAGACCGCGGCACCGTCCAGTATCTGCAGGACTGCGCCGACGAAGCGGGGTTAGCCAACGAGTTCCTCTATATTGAAGACATCGGGCTTGGCGAGAAAGGCCAGTTTACCGATATGCAGGACCAGGTGATCGGCAATCTGTTCAAACTGTACCCGTGGGAATTCATGTTCCGGGAAATGTTCTCCACCAAGCTGACGGACGCCGGCGTTCGCTGGCTGGAGCCGGCCTGGAAGAGCATCATTTCCAATAAGGCGCTGCTGCCGATGCTGTGGAAGATGTTCCCCAACCATCCGAACCTGCTGCCCTCCTACTTCAGCGACGAGCCGCACCCGGAGCTTTCCCACTACGTGGTTAAGCCGCTGTTCTCTCGCGAAGGCGCCAACATCCGCATCGTGGAGAACGGTAAAGATGTCTGCAGCGTTGACGGCCCGTACGGCGAAGAAGGCTTTATCATTCAGCAGTTCCAACCGCTGCCGCGCTTTAACGACAGCTACACGCTTATCGGCAGTTGGCTGGTAAACGATGAGCCCTGCGGCATGGGAATACGGGAAGACCACAGCCTGATTACTCAGGATCTTTCCCGCTATTATCCGCATATTATTTTGGACTAACGTCGGACTTAATATATCAGTACGCCCTGAACCTTCAGGGCGTACTCGTTTTTAAACCTACCCAACCTGCACCGACAGCATGCTAATCGCCGCCATATCGATACCGTCCAGCGGCACGCTGACCGCTTCGCCTTCCTGACGCGCCCCTAAAACGTACAGCAGCGGTAAAAAGTGCTCGGGCGTAGGGTTAGCCATTTTTGCATCCGGATGCTGCATAAAGTTAACTAAAGGGTGAGGTTCTCCTTTTTCCACCAGTTGGCTGCGAACGAAGTCGTTAAATCGCACCGCCCAGTCATGGGGCTCGCCTTCGCCCTGCCACTTCACCGCCCTCAGGTTGTGCACCACGTTGCCGCTGGCGACGATCATCACCCCTTCGCTGCGAAGCTTAGCCAGCCTTTGGCCAATCTGGTAGTGGTAAAGAGGAGGCTGCGTGCCGTCAACGCTCAGCTGCACGACGGGAATATCCGCATCGGGATACATTTTTATCAGCACGCCCCAAGCGCCGTGATCCAATCCCCACTCGCTTCGGTCAAGGATCGTTTCGGCTGGCGCCAGCAGGTCCGCCACCCGCTCGGCCAGCGCGGGTGAACCGGCGGCCGGGTACTGCGTGTCAAACAGCGCCTGTGGAAAGCCGCCGAAGTCGTGGATCGTCCGGGGCTTTTCCATGGCCGTCACCGCCGTACCGCGCGTATACCAGTGAGCGGAAATCGCCAGCACCGCCTTAGGTTTAGGAAGGGTTTCTCCGAGTCGACGCCAGGCCTGCGTATACGCATTTTCTTCTAATACGTTCATCGGGCTGCCGTGTCCCAGAAAAAGAGCCGGCATTAAATAAGCATTCATCGCTAGGCCTCCATGATGGGTTTATACCGTTCGGTTGCGCCATGCCGGATAATCGGCTTTACTCAGTAAGGCGGGCGTACAACTCGGACATTCCGTACGCTCTCGTAATAGGGCTATTATTGGCCCTAATTGAACACTTTGATAGATAATAACTATGATGTTCTCTGTCAAAAAAAGTGAACAATCGGTTTTTAAATTCGCCTATTAAATAAATCGACTTCAACGTATTTGTTTTTGTTTATGGCTCTGTTAGATTTATGAATGATAATTATTATCATTTAAGGAAAGGTGTTTATGTCGGTTCCACTTATACTTACCGTACTCGCCGGAGGCTCAACCTTTATAGGGGCCTTTCTGGGCATTATTGGCCAAAAGCCCTCTAATCGCCTGTTGGCTTTTGCGCTAGGCTTCGCCGCCGGCATTATGCTGCTGATCTCACTCATGGAAATGCTGCCCGCTTCATTAAGCACGCCAGGCATGCCGCCGGTGCTAGGGTACAGCATGTTTATTCTGGGGCTGCTGGGGTATTTTTTACTGGACCGCCTGCTTCCGCACCAGCACGCTCACGACCTGATGCCGGGCCAGAGGCCCCCTCGCAACCTGAGGCGCACCGCCATTCTGCTGACGCTCGGCATTAGCCTGCACAACTTTCCCGAGGGGATCGCCACGTTCGTTACCGCCAGCACCAACTGGGAGCTGGGGCTCGGCATCGCGCTGGCGGTTGCCATACACAACATTCCTGAAGGCCTGGCCGTTGCCGGCCCGGTTTATGCCGCTACCGGCTCAAAGTCGTCCGCTCTGCTGTGGGCCGGGCTGTCCGGCGTAGCGGAAATCGTCGGCGGCCTGTTTGCCTTTTTCCTGCTGGGGCCGAACGTTTCGCCGATTATCATGGCCGCAATAATGTCCGCCGTTGCGGGCATCATGGTCGCCCTGTCGGTCGATGAGCTAATGCCGCTGGCCAAGGAAATCGATCCCAACAATAATCCAAGCTACGGCATCCTTTGCGGCATGTCGGTCATGGGCCTTAGCCTGATGATGCTGCAGATCTGGACGATATAGAAGATAACTCAGGGTATAGATAGACAAAAAGCCGCAGCTGCGGCTTTTTGTATTTACAGCGCTCGCTTACCCTGCCTTTTTGGCATGCAGCGCGATATAGGCCACCAGGTCTTCAATCGTTACGACCGGCATGTTGTGCTTTTTACCAAACTCAACCACCTGCGAACCGTTAGCCATGCTGCCGTCGTCGTTGGTAAGCTCACACAGAACGCCCGCGGGCTTAAAGCCGGCCAGCGTTACCAGGTCGATAGTCGCTTCAGTATGGCCGCGACGGGTCAACACGCCGCCAGGACGAGCGCACAGCGGGAACATGTGGCCCGGGCTGTGCAGGCTGGCTGAGGTCGCGTCATCGGCAATCGCTGCTTTGATAGTCGTTACGCGGTCTTTGGCGGAAACGCCGGTAGTGACGCCTTCAGCGGCTTCAATGCTGATAGTGAACGCAGTTTGATAACGGCTGGAGTTGGCCGGCACCATCATCGGCAGCTTCAGGCGATCGCGCGTCTGTTCGTCAATGCAAAGGCACACGATACCGCTGCCATGGCGAATGGTCAGCGCCATTTGCTCAACGGTCATGGTTTGTGCGGCAAAAATCATGTCGCCTTCGTTTTCGCGGTTCTCGTCGTCAAGCACCATGACGCCGCGGCCTTCGCGCAGCGCGGCCAGCGCCGTTTCAACGCGCTCAATCGGAGTACCAAATTCGGAAAGTAGAGTCTGATTCATGGTAAAAATAACCTCTTAAAAATTGTGGATTACCAGAATCAGGGCAGCTTAGGAAGTCGGCAAATAGCCGAAATAACGAGAGGCAAGCGAACGCTTGACCCGTTACCGTTACTCTCTCCCATCCGGACTATAACCGTCGGCCCCGGAATTACACCGAGTCTGCTGACCTTTGGTTTGAATGAGCCAGGCTATACCAAACCAAAGCGCTCGCGGGCTTCCATAAAATCGACATTCTATGGTTTACCGCCGGTGGGGACTTTCACCCCGCCCTGAGAATAAGCGAAGCTACTATAGCGCTTATCACAGGCAGGAGCAACGTTTGCGAAAACGCAGACACCGAATCAGTAAATGGTTATACTCACATCAGGCCGCGTCCCGCCGCCGTTGAACGCTGAGAAAAGAGACGCCATCAACTTCATAAAGGATAGCCCGATGATCGATCCGCAAAAAATTGAACAAATCGCCAAGCAGATTCACGAGTCCATGCCGAAAGGCATTCGCGAACTGGGCGATGAAGTCGAAAAGAAAATCCGTCAGGGACTACAAAACCAGCTCGCCAAGCTGGACGTGGTAAGCCGTGAAGAGTTCGATATTCAAACTCAGGTGCTGTTAAGAACCCGCGAAAAGCTAACCGCGCTGGAAAAGCGCCTTGCGGAACTGGAAGCAAAAAGCCGCGAAGAGTAACGCCTTTTTCGACGCCTAGCGAAGTCCTGCTCCGTTAGGCGTTCTTACGTTCGAAAGCCTTCTTGCCTCTCGGTAGAACAAGCCAGAGCGCCGCAAATACCGCTACCGCATACAGAACCTTCCAGCCAATCATCGCTAAAAGCAGCAGGCACAGCACGCTGCCAAGTATCGACATCAGCCTGGCTCGCCCCTTCAAAAGCCGACAGCCCGACAGCATGCACAGCAGATAGATAAAGACGAAGATGCCGTTGGCATAAACGATAAGGGCATCCAGAGGAAGCGCCAGCCAATGCGCCAGCAGAGAAGAAACCAGACAGCACGCCAAAACGACCGTTAAGGCATTGAGCGGGGAATGCGAGCGGGAAAGCTGCGCCAACCAGGCCTTGGGGCGATGCTCATAGCTCTGCGACCACACCAGCCGGGCGAAGCTCTGGGTGTAGATATTCAGGCTGGCGAAGCAGGCCAAATAGCCAATAATGCAGGCAATCCACAGCCCGTTGCTGCCGAACAGCTTCACCACGATAGACGGTAGCGACGCCGCGGCGGCCATCTCGCCACCAAACGCGCCGAACGCCAGCACCGCCACGGTGCATCCCCAGTACACTGCGCCCGCCAGCAGCAGGCCAATAAGCAGCGCTCGGGGGAAGTCCCGCTCGGGGTGACGAAACTCCGCCGCAAGGTGAGCAAACGCCTCAAGCCCAACGAAGCACCAGAACATCACCGCCAGAGCGTCAAACAGAGCCCCGCCGGACATCGACGCGGGCGCCGGCCAGGCGACGGTGGTCGGCGTAATGCCGCCGCGCCACCAGATGGCGACAATCATCGCCACGATCAAAACGGCAATCAGCACCTGGACGTTGGCGCTCGAGCCAGCGCTACGCATGCCGAGCAGCCAGATTATCAGAAGCGTAGCTACCTGCACCATCAGCAGGCCGAACTCGCTAAAACCAAAGGCCGCCTGCCAGAAGCCGGAGGCTATTTGCAGCGCAGCGGGCAGGCCGACGGGAATGACGGACAAAAACAGCCATCCGGTCACCTTGGCCATGTGCGGGCCAAACGCCAGGCTGACGAAATGCGCCGCGCCGCCGGCGTTAGGAAAGTGACGCCCCAAAGAGGCAAACGCGATGGCAATCGGAAATACCAAAACGATCAGAATCGGCCACGCCCACAGGCTGCCTCCGCCGGCGACCTGCGCCGCTAGCGCCGGAACGGCGAACACGCCGGTCCCCAGTAAAGACGTAGACAGTAGCCCGATGCCCTGAACCAGCCCCAGTTCCTGCTTTAATCCGCTCATATCGTGGCGTACTAACCGCGCTCCCTGATAGTTTTAATAATGTTGCTGGTCGAACATCCATCCTCAAAGTTCAACACCCGAACGTCACCGCCTGCGGCCCAAACCTCTTTGCTGCCGGCAATGTCTTCCGGCCTGTAGTCGCCGCCCTTCACTAGCAGATCGGGAAGAACGTCGGCGATCAGACGCTGCGGCGTATCCTCTTCAAAAGAGACCACCCAGTCAACGGACTCCAGCGCGGCCAAGACGATCATTCGCTGCGCCAGCGGGTTGACCGGCCTGGTCTCCCCTTTAAGCCTGCGGGTCGACGCGTCGCTGTTAACCGCGACAATGAGCCTGTCCCCCAGCTTGCGGGCGTTAGCCAGATAGGAAACGTGCCCGGCGTGCAGAATGTCAAAACAGCCGTTGGTCATCACCACTCTTTCGCCGCGGCGGCGGGCGTTAGCGACCGCCTGCTTAAGCTGGGCCTCGTCCATAACGCCAAAGCCGGTGTCGGCGCGGCCGCGGATCGCGTTTTCCAACTCAATAGGGGAAACGGTCGACGTCCCCAGCTTGCCGACTACCACGCCGGCCGCCGCATTGGCCATAAAACAGGCCTCTTCCAGAGAAAGTCCGGAAGCCAGGCTGGCGGCAAGTACGCCGATAACCGTATCGCCGGCGCCGGTAACGTCATACACTTCCTGCGCCTGCGTCGGCAGGTGGAACGGCTCTTTCCCCGGCTGCAAAAGCGTCATGCCGTTTTCCGAGCGGGTAACCAGCAGCGCGCTGAAATCAAACCGAGCAATCAGCTCCATACCGCGCGCCACCAGCTCTTCTTCGCTCTTGCAGTGCCCTACCACCGCCTCAAACTCCGACAGGTTCGGCGTCAGCAGCGTCGCGCCGCGGTAGCGTTCAAAATCAGAACCCTTCGGATCGATAAGCACCGGCACGCCCGCCTTGCGTCCCAGAGCAATCAGTGACTGGACGCAGTTCAGCGCGCCCTTGGCGTAGTCCGAAAGCACCAGTGCGCCCAGCTTAGGCAGCGCCTGCTGCACGCGATCGAGCATCGGCTGAGGGTCGACGTTCTCAAACCCTTCTTCAAAGTCCAGACGCAAAAGCTGCTGGTTGCGCGACAGCACGCGAAGCTTAGTGATGGTTGGGCACGAGGGCACCGTGACAAAGTCGCAGCGCACGTTGACGTCGCTCAGGCGCGTGCTCAGCACACGGGCCGCTTCGTCCATCCCGGTTAGCCCCACCAGGCGGGAACCGCCGCCCAGCGCCGCAATGTTCATCGCCACGTTCGCCGCGCCTCCGGGCCGGTCTTCCACCGTATTCACCTTAACGACCGGTACCGGCGCTTCCGGCGATATGCGGCTGGTCGGCCCGTGCCAATAGCGGTCAAGCATAACGTCGCCCACCACCATAACGTTGGCGCGACTAAAATCGGGTAACATGACTTTCATCCCAAACTCCAAAAACGAGGACAGCGTGAATGGCAAAAGTTTATCATAACCTCGCCTAACGCTGCGCTTCTTTAATTATTTGAACGCGTCATGCTCAGATTCCGGGTGCGCCTAAACAATAATCAATTTGGCCCAAAATAGGCATTAAATGAAAATATAGTTACACTAAGCGGACTGTTTTCAATAAACTTTCGTTATGGCAAAGAATCACGTTCACCCACACTTTACTCGCGACCTTCTGCATCCGCGCTACTGGACTCTGTGGCTGGGCATCGGTGCGCTATACGCCGTTACGCTATTGCCCTATCCGGTTATCAACGCCTTAGGCAGAAGAATTGGTCGTCTAGCTATGCGCCTGATGAAGCGAAGAAAGGCAATTTCGCGTCGTAATCTTGAGCTTTGTTTCCCTGACGACAGCGAGTCACAGCGGGAAGAATGGCTGATTCGAAACTTTGAATCGACGGGCATGGCCATTTTAGAAACCGGCATGGCCTGGTTTTGGCCAGACTGGCGCATTAAGCGCTGGAGCAAAGTTCAGGGCTACGACTACCTGCTGAAAGCAGCGCAGGAAAAGCGCGGCGGCATCGTTATCGGCATCCACTTTCTCACGCTGGAGCTGGGGGCGCGAATTATCGGCCTTTATACGCCAGGCGTCGGCGTTTACCGCCCGCACGACAACCGCCTGATGGACTGGCTGCAAACCTGGGGCAGGCTGCGCTCTAACAAATATATGCTCGACAGGCGCGACATTAAGGGCATGATCCGCTCGCTAAAGCAGGGCGAGCTGCTGTGGTACGCGCCGGATCACGACTACGGCCCGCGCAACAGCGTATTTGCGCCGTTTTTCGCCGTTGAAAAAGCGGCCACCACGATCGGCACCAGCATTCTGATGCGCGCGGCAAATCCGCAGCTCATTCCCTTTACGCCAATGAGAAATCGCGACAACAGCGGCTATACGGTGGTTATTGACGCGCCGCTGGAAGGCTTCCCGATGGACGACCAAACGGCAGCGGCGGCCTTTATGAATCAGGCGATTGAAAAGCAGATCGCCATCGCGCCAGAGCAGTACATGTGGCTTCACCGCAGGTTCAAAACGCGCCCGGAGGGCGAGCCTTCGCTGTATAAGTGCGCCTGACTACCAGGGGACGGATACCGTCCCCCTACCTCTTTCCGCCTAAAAACGGTACCTGACGGCCAACGACGCGGACGTGTCGCTATATCCATCGTCGCCCAACCGCTGTCCTATATTTCCCCATAAATCCCATCGGGCGCTCAATGCGCCCTTGACGCCGACTTTTAGCTCGCCAACGTTGCGATCGCCCTGCTGCCGAACCGCTACGCCGTCCAAGGCTACCGCCGTCGGTTTTCGGTTATACAACCAGTTGGCCTCGACATAGGCGGTAAACCGCGCCGCATCGCCTCTATCCTCACGGCTTACGCCTCGGCGAGAAAGCTCGACGCCGACCCGCGTCTGGAACGCATCATCGTTCAGGCTCTTAACGACGGTGCCATTACTCTCCGTATGGTCGTCGGCCTTAATGCCGCTCCACACTGCCTGAAGCTGCGGCGTCAGCGCCAGCTCGCCGGTTGCGCTTTCGCTAACGACGTAGCGATAGCCGGATTCCACCGACGCGCTGTAGCCGTTAATGTTATAGCGCTCATCGGATAACCCCTGACCGCCCACGCTGGCCTTGAACCAGCTATACTGCAGCCAGGCGTCAAGGTAAGCCCCGCGCTGCGCTGCGGCGTTCTGCCGCCAGGTGCTGTAAATGCCGGTTGAATAACCGTTCAGCGAACCTTTGGCGTCATAGCCGCTCATCGTCGATCCGGTACTGCTGCTGGTATGGCCGTACCCCGCCATTACGCCGCCGGACAGGCTGCCTTCACCACCGACCGGCAAGGAAAACAGGTCGCCGCCGCCCTGAACGACATAGCGATTAGTCTGAGTTCGCAACTGCCCGCTATCATCGCGAGAACGCGTATGGCCGCCAACCTGCCGTAGCCACATGCCGCCGTTTTTCTCACCGATGTCTCTATCCGTCAGGCGAAGCGCAAACAGCGTACCGGCGGCTGCGGCGTTAGCCACATAGCTTCCTGCTTCCGGCCTGACGACGGCGTCTTGCTGATTAAGAACCGAACGCAAATACCAGTTTCCGTCGTTCTCGCTCGGCGTTCCCCGATAGAGAAAGTAGTCATAGGCACCGGCCACGGGGCGATTGGCCAACGTAAAGACGCCGTCCGACTTCCCCGCGACGGATACAATCTGGATGCCGTTAACCGTATGTCCGCCCTTTCCCCCCGCGTTATTCACCACAACCGACGTGCTGCCGCCGCTGTCGCCTAAAATAACCAGCCGGTCGGTCGCCGAATCGTCGCCCGCCAGCGCCGCGCTCAGCGCTAACGCACCGCCTTCGCCAAGGTAGTTGCCTTTCACTATCAGGCGGCTGTCGGGGTCTACGCTCGCCATCACAATCCGGCCCGCGTTATTTAAATCACCGCCGACGGTAAAGCTGCCGGTTTGCCGATCGGCAAATTCAGGCAGCGCATCGGCCACCGCCAGCGTCCCTCGGTTGTTAACGCTGCCGTTCACCTGCCCGTAGCCACCGAGCGTTGCACCGGCCAAAACGTCTATCTTGCGGCTGTCCAGCGTAACGTCGGGATGGCCGTCGTCGCCGACAATCAGCGTCCCTTCGCTGACCGTGGTGTCGCCCTGATAAGACTGGCTTTGGCTGAACGTTAGCGCCCCGGAGCCCATCTTATTTACTACGCCTTCGCCGCTGACAGCGCCAAGATACCGTACGTCGTCGGCGCGATTGAAGGTCAGTATGCCGTGGTTGACGATATTTCCGGCGACGCTGCCGCTATTGCCGCCGGCGCCCAGCCGCAGCTCGCCGCCGTTAATGACGGTATCGCCGCTGTAAGTGTTGTTGCCGGTAAGGGTAAGCAGATTGCTTCCCGCCTGCGTTACCTGCCCGCTGCCGCTAATCGTACCGCCGTAGGTCAAATCGCTGCTGCGATTAAAAACCAGCGCCGCGTCGTTGACGATGTCGCCGATGACGCCGCCCGTCGAGCCGCCGTCGCCGAGCTGAAGAACGCCTTCAGCTACCGTAGTCGTTCCGACAAAGTCGTCGTCTGCGCTTAAAATCAGCGTACCGTCGCCGGTCTTTTTCAAACTACCCAACCCGCTAATTTGGCCGGAAAACAGCGTCGTTCCCCCTTCGTTGTGCTGCGTCAACAGCCCTTGACCGAGGATTATCCGCCCGGAACCGTTCAGTTGATGGATAAGCTGATCGGCTTCGCCGGTTATCAGCATAGCGCCGTCACTAATTTGCACCCGCGCGCTGTCGGCAACGGCATTTTCTGCCTCCAGCCGCAAAATGCCGCCCTGAATCAGGGTGTCGCCGGTATACTGGTTTTGCTTTGACAGCACCAGCGTACCCTGCCCGGCCTTGGTCAAAGACTTACCGTCCCAGCCCGTGGCGCCGTTTTCCGCGACGTCCAGCAGCACGACGCCCAGATTAAAAAACTCCCGCTGGTCGCTTAGCGTAAAGGTACCGTGCGCCTTTTCCGGCGTGCTGGTATAGCCTTCATACCAGGTCAGGCTCAGGCCGATATCGTAGTACTGCCGAAGAGGATCTACACCGCCGGTAAACGTCACGTAGTCAACCGGCGACGCTGCGCCGCCCATGCTGATGGATGAAAAGTCGCCGGACAGCCGTCCCGGCGCGGAGGTGCCTATCACCTGAAACGCCGCCCGTCCCATACTCGCCACGTTGTTGGTTGGCGATAGAGAAAGCCCGCCCAAAACAAACGTCGAGTCGCTCCCCAACGCGGCCGAATTGGCGCTGATAATAGGTTGAGAGACGCCGGAATTACCGTCGGCCAAAAGGCTTAATTGGCCGTTCATCGTAAATTGGCCGCCAACGTCCAGGCGGGCGCTTCCCTCTATCGAAGTCGTCGCGCCGCTTTGGGTAACGACGTCGCTAATAACGGAGAATTCTCCCTGCTGGGCAAACGCCAGCTCGCCGGAGTTAACCTCCACGCGGCCCATGGAGGAGTTATCCCCGGTCAACATTGCGGCAGCGCTGCCGTCCTGAGTCAGCGTTCCGCCGCCGGCAAACGTATTGCCCATGGAGCCGGGAGAGAGAAAGCTCAGCGTTAGCGTGGCATCGTTTGTGACTACGCCACTACCCAGTGCGTTTGCGCCATTAAGAATAAGCACGCCGCCGTTAATCCACGTTCCGCCGCTATAGTCGCTGTCGCCTGAAAGCGTTAGCGCCCGCGTCCCCTCTTTAATAAATGCCCCGGTTCCGGAGATTGCACCGGCAAACAGCGCATCCGTACGCGCGTCCACCGTTAGCGCAGCGCTGCCTAAAACAACGCCGCCGCTCCCGGTCAAATCGCCTATACGCTGGGAAAAGCCGTTCAGATTCAGCGCGCCGTCACCGTCGATAAACACGTCGGAGCCGCCGAGCGCGTTCGCAATGCCGGTTTCCACCGTTCCCTGATTAATCAGCGTTGGCCCACCGTAGGCGTTCACCTGAGAAAGCACCAGCGTTCCCGCACCCTCTTTAGTTAACGTTTTGCCGTCCCAGCCGCTGGCAAAGACGCCGCTGCGGTCGCCCAAGGCGACGTCGACATTAAAACGATCCGCGGCGTTCGCCAGCGTAAAAATGCCGTTGCCGTTTTGCTCATCGGCAAGCCAGGTCAACTCAAAGCCCACGTTGTAATCCTGCCCGTTAGCGCTCTTTCCTCCATAAAGCAGAACGTAGTCAACGCTGCTGTTCGCGCCGCCCAGATTAACGGAAGCGAAATCGCCGCTGATGCCGCCCGCGGCGGCGGTATGAATCAGGGTGTATTGCGTCGACGTTAGCGCACTGGCGGTATTCGGCACGTTAGGCCCCAAACCAGTCACGTTTAGCGCGCCGTCGAGGCTAGCGATATTGGCGTTAATCAGCGGATCGGCGCTGCCTAAAGCCAGATTTAGGGCTGAGCCGGACGACTGGGTAAATTGCCCGTTCACCGCCAGCGACGCCGTATCGGACAAGCTGGTGGCCGCACCCGAGGCGGTCATATAGTTGCCGGCGGTGGTAAAGGCGCCGCTTTGCGCTAACGCCAGCTCCCCGCCTAAAACGCTTAAGTTTTGTACGCCCGAGCCTGTACCGGTTAACGACAGCGAGCCCACGCCCGCTTTAGTAAACGTGCCGTCACCGCTGAGCGTTCCGGTTATCGTATTCGTTGACGACGTCGTCACTATCCCGCCCTGGCTGCCAACAGTCACGTTATGGTTCAGGCTAAAAGAGTCCAGCAGCGACAGCGTCGCATTGGCATGGTTTAGAGTGACGTCGCCGACGTCATTGCCAAGGCTCTCGCTGCGCCCTATCGCCAGCGTACCCGCGTTGATTAGCGTTCCGCCGCTGTAGGTGTTCACTCCCGTTAGCGTAATCAGCCCGTCGCCAGTTTTCTCTAACGCATAGCCATTACCGCCGTCGCCAATCGACCCGCTGATGGTGCCGGTATAGCCGGAAAATACCGCCGTCACGCGCGCATCTCCGGTGAGCGTCACCGGGCCGCTTACGTTTGGGCCGCTGTCGAGGCGCAAAGCGCCGAGTCGACCGAATCCCGGATCGTCCCACCCTTGTCCTTCAATATACAGGGCGCTGCTAAAGTTCCCTGAACTGCCGAACCACAGCGTGCTGTTGTTCTCAACAAAATAGTGCGCCAGCGGCGCCGGGCTGGACGAACCGATGCGCAGGCGCACGTTGTTGCCGACGACGATGTTGCCGTAAAACTCGCTGTCGCCGTTACTAAACGAATAGTAGGACTCGCCCCTTACGCCGGTGCCTTTAAACAATAAAACGCCGCTGCCGAAGACGCGATCCGTTAAGTCCAGAGCGCCGTCAGAACGGAAGAAAGAGACGATGCCGTCAGCCTGAATATGCGCCTGCTGTAAATCCCCCACGATCCCGCCGTCGCCTATTTGAAGCTCTGCGCCCAGGGCAACCTCCACATTGCCGCTATTTGCATTCAGATTCCCCGTCAGCGTTAGCTTTCCCTGATTAACGGAAATGGAGGGAGATGAATTTCCCATATACACATCTCCCGCCAGAGTCCATGCCAGTCCGTTCATTTCCAATGACGAAAAGCCTGAAATCACACTGCTTACGCCGCCGATACTGCCGCTTCCCGCCAAAACGATGCGGTTACCGGTCCCGCTGCTGTTGACGTCGCCGACAACCGTAGCGCCGTCGTCCAACAGCAACAGGTTGTTATTACCGCTGATATCAACGGCGGTTCCCGCCGTTCCTAATATCATTCCCTGATTAATGACCGTATGGCCGCTGGAAGCGATATGTACGCCGGCGTTTCCGGCAATGATGCCGCTACTTTGGTTAGTAAACGTAGACGCGGTATCGGTCGTTATCTCAAGCCCCACGCCCGACCCCTCAATGCGTCCTGCATTGCTTAACGAATAGCCGCCGGACGAAAACAAAATCCCGGTGCTGCCAACAATGGAGCCTCCCGCCTCATTAACGATTGAACCGCCGTTAAGCAGGGCTATACCGACGCCGCCGACCGAAATGCTGCCGCTGTTGGTAATTTGCGCCCCATTGTTGGTTGCTGAAAGCAGGTGAATACCGTCTGCTGCGGCAACCACGCTGCCCTGAACGTTCAATTGCCAATCCTGCGAGCTATCGCCGTCAATGCCGTTGCCTGCGGCTGTCTGAATTAGCGAACCGTTCGGCAGTACAAAATCAAACTCGCCGGGAGCGAACGATTGAAGCGTAACCGTGGAGGAAGAAGAGGGAAGCGTAGTTTCAGCACCAACGAGAGGCGAAGCGAAGCCGATTGAAATCAGCACCGCCAGCGCTAGAGGCGACACCGTAAAAGCCGCTGATAAATCGGTCCTGTTTATACGTTTTTTACCTTCATAACTATGCCGCATTGTTTATCCAGAGATAAAGGGCTCCATATATGAAGCGTAGATATAAAGAGGGGGTTTTCAAACGGCGGCAGATAAAAAAGCGAAGCCCGAATAGAGAGTTAGTTTTTTGTTGATAAAAAAGCCTCTGATTACAGAGGCTCATTTTGGAAAGGTTACAAAACGCTTTTCATCTCTCTAGGCTAAGCGAATGCAGGTACCCTTTTCTTCGCGAACGATCGCCAAGGCGTCCTTCAGCGCACCGATAAACGCCTTTTTGCCCGTCTTCTCCACGAACTCAATGGCCGCTTCGGCTTTCGGCCCCATGGCGCCGTCCGGCGCGGCGAAAGGCCTCAGCTCGTCAGGCGTAACCTGGCGCAGCGCTTTGGCCTGCGGCGTGCCCCAGTCCTGATAAACCGCATCGGCGTCGGTCAGGATCATCAGGTACTCCGCGTTCAGCTCACGCGCTAGTAGGGAAGCGACCAAGTCTTTGTCGATCACCGCCTCAACGCCCCTGTATCCCTCTTCCCCTTCAATCATGGGAATACCGCCGCCGCCGCAGCAGATAACAATATGTCGCTTATCGAGCAGCAGCCTGATGGCTTCGCTATCCTGAATGCTTTGCGGCGCAGGTGAAGGAACAACCCGACGCAGGTAGTTGCCGTCAAGCTTCATCTGCCAGCCGTACTGGCGCTCAAGATCCTTCTGGCGCTCCGGCTCGTAGACCGGGCCGATATACTTGCTGGGCGTGTCGAAGGCGGGATCGTTTTTATCGACCACGACGCGCGTCAATATCGTCGATACCGGGCGCGCATTCGCATTTTGCGACAGCCGCTGCGCCAGCATATAGCCGATCATGCCCTGACTTTCCGCGCCGAGAATGTCCAGCGGATAAGACGGCACCGCTTCATACGCCAGGTTTTGCAGCGCCAGTAGCCCAACCTGCGGCCCGTTGCCGTGCACAATCACAATGCGATAGTGTTCGGCCAGCTCGCCTATTGCGCTGGCTATCTTAGCGATACTTTTATACTGATTATCGGCGGAGAGTACTTCTCCCCGCTGGAGTAACGCGTTACCCCCTAAAGCAATCACTAGTGTTTTCATTTGAGTGCTCTTTTTATAAGTCCGTTTTGTTGAGAAAGGCATAACATCAGCCAATTGATAAACAATCCTAATCAAGCTCAGCGGATATTCCGGCCGAAAATACACTGCGCTAATATAGCCACCGTGCTCGGCCGGAAGAGCGCCTGTATTAAGCTTGGGTGCGCGGCGGGCCTAGCCCTCCTACGGGCCGTTATAAAGCCCTTCGGGCTTCACCCATCAGTGCCAGCGCAAGCGCTGTTCAAACCGGCTTTGCCGGTTTGTCGTTGGCTTACGCCAAGTCGACCCCAACGGACAACGCCTTTAGGCGTTGAACAACACGAAGTGTTGGCCCGTAGGGCGAGCAAAGCGAGTAGCCCTCTCCCTCCGATTAACTCTGTAGGCTCGATCCAAGACCTTTATCATCAATCTCTGGCATAGCCTGTAGCTAAAGGCCCTCCTTCCTTCACCCCGCATGGGGTGAAGGAGAGGCCCGGAGTAAGCTGCTTATGCCTTGATGTTCATCTTCTCGGCCAGCGCTTCGAGCGCCTTCTCGAAGCAGGCTAACGGCGCGCGCACGGTGCCGGCGCCAATCTGGCCTACGCCTGCTTCGCGGTGGGCGATGCCGGTGTTGATAAGCGGCGTAATGCCGGTTTCAACAACGCGAAGCACGTCCAGACCGATACAGGCGCCCTGGAAATCCCAGGTAGGAATTTGCAGCATTCCATTACGCTCGAGGTAGATTTCGCCCATTTCTTCCGTCACCTCCAGCGCGGCGCTAATTCCGCCGCCGGCGCCGACAAACCGGGTAACGCCCGGAGCGGCAACCATGGCCGCGCCGCCGATGCCGAAGGTTTCCGTAATGGCGCTATCGCCGATGTCCGGGTTGGCGTCCGCCTGGCTGTACCCGGTAAAGAACAGGCCTTCCGGGGTATTAACCGGCGCGGTGAACCAGCGATCGCCTAATCCGCTAACCTTGATGCCGAAGTTTTCGCCGTTGCGCGTCATCACCGTCACGACGCTGCCTGCTTCTATTTGTGCGCCCGCGTCCATTGCGGCCTTACAGTAGGCCATCGCCAGGTTGAGGAAGAACTGGTCCGTCACGCTCAGGAACTGCATCACTTCCGCCAGCTGCGCTTTTTCGCGCGCAAGCAGGGTGATTTTCGGCGCCAGGGTGCGCATCAGCAGCGCCGAAGCGGCGATGTTACGCTGGTGGAATTCGTCGCCCATCGTAATGGCCTGCGCCATCACTGCGGTGAGGTCAATCCCGCCTTCAATCGCCTGCAGCGCTTCGCTGAGCACCGGCGCCAGCGTATCGCGCATCCAGCGAAGGCGAGCCTGTACCTCTTCGTTGTAGGCGCCAAAGCGCATTACCTTACCGATGCCTTCGTTCAGGTTGCAGTAGGAGCGGTTGCCGTGAACCTTGTTCTCCACCACCAGCATCGGCATGTTGGCTGAAGTAATGCCGCCCATCGGCCCTACCGCGTCGACGCTGTGGCAGGGTAAAAACTCAACGCCGCCGCCGTTTAGCAGGCTCAGCGCCTCTTCCTCGGTTTTTGCCCAGCCTTCAAACAGGCAGGCGCTGATGCAGGCGCCGCGCACCGGGCCGCTCATTGCCGCCCAAGTAACCGGCGGGCCCGCGTGCAGCAGCTTGCGGCCTTCCTGCAGAGTAGGGATAACCTGTTTTGCCGGCTTTACGTCCAACCAGTGGGGACGCGCTTCTTTGATACGCTCGATGACCGCTGCGTTAGCTTCTTGAATAGATGCGTACATAAAAAAGACCTCTTATTGCATTTGTTTTAATAGGTTGGCCAGCTTGCGGTTACCGCCAGCGATAGGGGCCCACTGGTAGTGCACAACGGGTACGCCGGCAGACTGCAAATCTTCGGCAAAGCTACGCAGTCCGGCGTTAATGACGGCCACGCCGTTTAACAACGGCGCCGACTCATCGGCCTGACGACTCCCTTCGGAGTCGATAAGACCGTGGCTCAGCATGGCGGCCTCCGGCAGGGTATCGACGACGGCAATTCCTGCCGCCCGCAGCGCCTCGATTTGCGCCGATCTGACCTGAGGATCCTGTTCGGTCCCGGTTACCGTCGCGATAACGGCCAGAGGATTCGCTTCCCCACGGCGATCGCGGGCCTTGTTCACCGCGTCAACCAGAGAGCCGGTTGGGTCCTGCTGCGCGCCATAGCCAATTACAACGTCCAGCAGAAGAACGCCGACGTCGGGGCGATTCGACAGATTGACGATTTCCTGATTGCGGGTTGAAGGGTCGATCATCGGGTGAGGTTTGCCCTGCGTGTAAAAATCATCGCCCAAGTCGATAATCTTATGTCCGTCGGCGTCCAGCATCGTGCCGCGATCGTGTTTACTGTCGACCTCGGCGCCGAGGCGCTCGGCCAGCAGCATGGCCACCTCAACGGCCAGCGTTCCGCCGGTATACAGCCCGACGATCTTTTTACCCTTCACGGCAGGAAGGCTTTCCGCCTGCTCCTGAACGCGGGCCAGCGCGGCCGCCAGGCGCGCCGCTTCGTCCAGCGTATCGGCCAGATAAACGTTGCCATCGCGCGTCTCGCCGTGCTTAACGCCCAAAAACAGCGTAACGATAGGCTTGTTGATTTGCTTCATCGCGCTGAATACGCGCTGGCGCACGGCTTCGGCCGGCGGTTTGGAAACGAACAGCAGCACTTTGCTTTGCTCGTCCTTGGCCAGCATGTCCAGCGCGGTCAAAGCGCTGATGCCGCCGACGTCGGCGGAAAGGTCGCGACCGCCCAGGCCTATCGCATGGCTAATGCCTTGCCCGGCCAGCGCAATCTGAGAGGCCAGCTCCTGAATCCCGGTGCCCGACGCGCCGATAATGCCGATCCGCCCCTTAGGCAAAACGTTGGCAAACGCCAGCGGCGCGCCGGCGATCATCGCCGTTCCGCAGTCCGGCCCCATAACGATAAGCCCTTTATCGCGCGCTTTGGTTTTCAGCGCGACTTCCTGCTCGATAGACACGTTATCGGAGAAAATCATTACGCTTTTGCCGCGATCCAGCGCCTTGTCGGCCAGCTCGGCGGCGTATTCGCCGGCAATGGAAATCAGCAGCAGGTTCGCGTCAGGCAGCTTTTGCTCCGCGCTGTCCCAGCGGCGCGCTTTTAGGAGAGACTTGCCGCCCTTCTGCCCTTGCGCAATCGCAGCCAGCGCTTCGTCCAGCTGTTCGCTGACGTACTGCGTCAACGCGCCGTCGCCGTTGTCCTCAGCCTTGATGGCCACGCAGATGTCGTTCGGCGTCGCTTCATCGAACATCGCGTGCCAGAAGCCGGTATTGGTCAATAACGACTTGTTGGCCGGCGTCCCCATCATTACGGAAACTTCATCAACGCGAGGAAGCTCGCTTAACTTCCGGGATATCAGCATCAGGCTGACCGAGTCCTGAAAACTGCCCTTTTTTATAAAAGCATGGATCATAGATAGGCCCTTTATCGTAAACTAAAACATGAACCCAATATTTTCTGCATACGCCATCCAGAGGTATAAACAGGAATAGGTTTCTATTCTAATTAATAGCTTGGCATTAATTCTCCCCACAGGGAAAACCAAAACGCTTAATAAAAATTAAAACCCATTACGCGACAGAAAAAATTCAAACCTGCGACAACTCACTAAGTTGGCTAAAAAGCTATATAAAAAAACCGCTCATCAAAGTGAGAGCGGTCACACTTCGGTTATTATAAAAAAAATGTATCAAATCAGTAGTCGATTATTTAATTAACTAAGAGGAATCCATTTATTAAGTTATTTTAATAATCCCACATTCATTTAATGAATTTTTTTTCCAATTCCGTAACGCCAATGTTGATCACATTATTTCACTCTTTTTATCGCAATTATCGGCACAGCGTTTTTTACCATGCAAAAGGATGACCCTGTAATGAGAATCTCCCGACAGAAGCTTCATCAGTTGATAAAAAACAAAATTGCCGCCGCCGGGCTCCCGCCTGAACACGCGGATACGGTTGCGGACGTTCTCGTACACGCTGACGCGAGAGGCATACATTCCCACGGCGCGGTTCGCGTCGAATACTACGCCGAGCGCATCAGCAAGGGGGGAACCAACGGCGCTCCCCACTTTACGTTTGAGAAAACCGGCCCCTGCAGCGGCATCCTTGACGGAGACAACGGCGCCGGGCACGTAGCGGCCAAGCTTGCAATGGAACGCGCCATTGAAATGGCTCAAGAACAGGGCGTGGCCGTCGTGGGGGCCCGTAGAATCGGCCACAGCGGCGCGCTGTCCTACTACGTTCAGCAGGCAGCAAGGGCCGGCATGATTGGCGTTTCCGTATGCCAGTCCGATCCGATGGTCGTTCCCTTCGGCGGCGCAGAAGCCTACTTCGGCACCAACCCTATCGCCTTTGCCGCACCGGGGGAAAACGACGATATCATCACCTTTGATATGGCGACTACCGTACAGGCATGGGGAAAAATACTGGATGCGCGCGCTCGCCGAGTCGCCATTCCCGAAAGCTGGGCCGTCGACGGTCAGGGCGTTCCCACAACCGATCCCATGGAGGTCAAAGGTCTGCTGCCGGTGGCTGGCCCCAAGGGTTACGGCCTGATGATGATGGTTGACGTGCTGTCCGGCATCCTGCTGGGCCTTCCCTTCGGCAAGCACGTCAGCTCGATGTATCACGACCTTTCCCAAGGCCGGGAACTGGGGCAGCTGCACGTGGTTATCAACCCGGCGTACTTTACTTCGGCTGACGCATTTAGAAGCCACATCAGCCAGATGATGAGGGAACTGAACGCCGTGAAGGCTGCGCCGGGTACGGAGAAAGTGCTTTACCCCGGCCAAAACTGTGACATCGCCGAGCGAGAAAGCGATATTCACGGCATTGAGATTGTTGACGATATCTATGAATACCTGATATCTGACGCACTTTATAAAAATTCTTACGACCAAAAAGATCCGTTTGCTTCATAACGCAATGCGAAGGTTACCCCCATTATTATTGCGGTTATTTTAAACGGTTAATATTAATTAACGGACATCGTCGAAAATATGGCCTAAAAAATAGCAGTGATAAAAAATTTTGGCCTCGATAAAAAATCAATAGCAAGGAGTTCAACGCCATCATCACAAGAAAATATTCTCCCAACGGGAGAGTGGGCGCAAAAACGAAAGAAATAATTAGCTTTTAAAGAACATTTAAGAATAGTGTGGTTATATAAATATCGTTGAGGATTCATTATGGATAACGAAGTAAAAAAAGAGCTTTTCCCCTATTGGATTAGGCTCGTCATAATATTTTTTCTCGGCTGGATCGCAATCTATGCGGGCCGTTCTGTATTAAACCCCATCATGCCCCTGATTCAGGCCGAATTCGGCCTGTCAAAGGGCAACCTCGGACTTATCAGCAGTCTCTTTTTCCTTACCTATACCGTGCTTCAAATTCCAGCCGGTATCTACGGAGACAAAATCGGCCGAAAGAAGATCATGGTTCCCGGCTTTATGCTGTTTGCAGCCTTTATCGCTTCCGTCAGCATCTCTCCAAGCTTCATCATTTTCATCATCTTTTGGATGATGACCGGCGCGGCTCAGGGAGCGTACTACGGCCCGCAGTACGCACTGTCCTCTGAAGCTATCCCGAAGAAGTGGATTACGCTTGGCAGCGCCGTCATCGGCAGCGGCATGTCGTTCGGCATCGCGTTAGGCTACTACCTGTCGAGCACCATGGTAGACAGTTTCCACACGTCCTGGAAAATGCCGTTTTTGGCGATTGCAGTACCTATTTTTATCGTTGCTCTGCTGATGCTGTTCTTTATCCGTGAAAACGCACAGCCAAAAGGTCCTCAGGCCGCGACGGCCCCCAAAAGCGACTTCCGCTTTACGGATCTGTTCAAAAACCGCAACCTGATCATGGCCTATATCACCATTTTCTGTTCGATATACGGCTTCTTCGTCATCATCACCTGGCTGCCCTACTACCTGCAAAAAGAGCGCGGGATGGACATCGTTCACGCGGCCAGCATCGCGTCGATCGTTCCGTGGATTTCCATTATCGGCACGCTGATTTGCAGCTACGCCTCCGACAAGCTGGGTCGCAGAAAGCCGGTGGTGCTGTTTATGATGCCGCTGTCGCTTTTAGCCATCTTCGGCATCGTTTATTCCAGCTCTGAAGCCGTGCTTATTGCCGTGCTTATCCTGTACGGGTTTATCGGCAAAATCAGCCTCAACCCGGTGCTGGTGGCTCTCGTCGCGGACAACGCCCCGAGAGCGGCGCTGAGTACCGCCTTCGGCCTGTATAACTTCTTCGGCATGGCGGCGTCTATCTTTGCCCCGGTCGTTACCGGCTTTATCGCAGACAGCACCGGCAGCCTCAACGCAGGTTTCTACTTCGCGGCCGTAGTGACCGTGGTCGGGATTATCGCCATGCTGTTCGTTAAAGAAGGGGAAAAGCAGGCCTAAGCTGCTTATGCCGCCAAGCCACGATGCGCCCGACGCCGCTTATCGAGTCTGGGCGCATCGCAGCAGGCGGAAAAGATAACGTATGCAAGGCAATCATTACGATGACTCAGCTTTCCACTCTGGCTTATAGCCACGCGGCGCCCCACGCGTCAGGTTTGGCTACCTGCATCGGCGTTTACAGCAAGGCAATCAACCTGCTGACTGAAAGCGGCGGGCTTCTGACGCTTCATGACGCTACCCACGGCCTGAGCGCCGCGGGTTGGCTATTGGCAGACGCGGATTTCCATACGATAGGCAGAAAGATACAGCCCCAGTCCATCGTCCGCTTAAGCGCTGAAGGGCTGGAATCTGACGGATTTCTCCTAAGGCGCGCCGGGCGTCGGCTAAACTTGCGATTAAACGCCTCCGCCAGGCCGCTACACGCCGAACGCCTACGGAGCGTCCTATGTCATCTTCCTAAGGAAACCGGCCTTTACGGCCCCCTTCACCGCCTCGCCGCCGCTCCGCTTAGCGCCGAGCTAAAGCGCATAGTCGCGCTGTTTTCACAATCGCTGTGCGGCCAACGGGTAGACTGGAGTTCCTATATCGGCATGGGACCAGGGCTGACGCCCAGCAGCGACGACGTACTGGTCGGCATGCTGGCGGCAGCCTATGGCTATACGCCCAGCGCGCACGCGCTGCGCCGCTGCCCGCTCTTCGCCCACGCTCAGCCGCTAGAACGGCTGACGACCCACGTCAGCTGCGCCTATTTGCATCACGCCGGCAAGGGCTATTTTTCAACGCCGCTGCGGCGTGCGGTGTTCGCACTGCGGCAAAATGGCAGGGATATGGCTGCCGTTGCCCGGCTGCTGTCGCACGGCCACACGTCGGGAGCGGATACGCTATTGGGCGTCTGGCTGGGCGCGACGGCGATTGAACAACTGCCTTCCGGTTTTTCCCTCTAAGGCTGCCCTTGGGCAGCGCTAATGGGGCTGTCGATTCGGTATAAAAAATCCTGAACGATAGGGCTTCGCTCTTCAAACAGCGACACGATCTGCTGAGTAACCTTCCCCATCGTCGCATCTTTCCAAGCCAGACACAGCGGCGAGGGCTGGCGATAGTGGGGCACGTCGCGCTGAATAAGGCTACCGTCATCCAAATAGGGCTGGCACAGCGCCTTGGGTAAAAAACCGACCCCCAACCCGCGCAGATGGCAGGCCAGCTTGGTATGAAGGTTCGGCACTTTGATATCCCTCTGCCCTGGAAGCAGCCAGGCAACCCGCTTGGGCAAATTGCGCGACGTATCTTCGATATTAATCGCCGGGTAGGCGCGCAGCTGATCTTCCGTCAGGCTGCCGGTCACTTTTGCCAAAGGGTGATGAGGGGCGATAACAAACACCCAGTTCAGCTCGCCGAGCTGTAAAATGTTGATACCGTTATCCAGAGACTCCCAGCCGGTGGCGCCGATGGCGATTTGATAGCCGTCATTAAGCAGCGTATCCCAAACGCCCATATACACCTGACGGGAAATCTGAACCTGAGTAAACGGGAAAAGCTGGTTCAGATGGCTCAAAAGCTCCGCCGCCGCCACCGGGCTGTACAACAGGTTGTTCACCACGATGTTGACCTGACGCTCAACCCCGTCGTTAATCTGGCGCAGCTCTTCCGACATGCCTTCCAGCCAGGTATTCCAACGGTAGCACTGGGCCAGCAGGTACTCACCGGCGGAGGTCAGCGAGACGGAGCGCGTAGTGCGGTGAAACAGCGGCGTTCCAACCCGCTCTTCCAGCATTTTGATGCGGTAGCCGATGGCCGCAGGCGTCTTGTGCATCGCTTCGGCGGCTTTAGAAAAGCTGGCGCTCTCTGCGACGTTGATAAATGAACGGATAGTTTCCCGATCGAGCATCGTAACCTCGGCTCATGAAGGCTGTGTCGCTTGGTCGCCTGAGGAATATCAGATACCGAGAAAAGCGCCGCAGCCCGTGATTAACTGGAACCTGCTATTGTATCCGGATATAAAAATGACGCGGTGATCCGCGTCATAGAATATGATTAACCTTATGAATAAAAAGGGATTTGTATTACCTATAGCTGTATTACCTATAGTTTTCTAACAAATTTCAAAAACCACATGGCTCCCGGAAGCTCCTGCCGCCTGATAAAACGCTTTCAAATCGCAGAAGTTTTGCCAAAGGTAATCATAGAGTTCCTTTTCAACTTCACCTTCGCGCAACGGATAGACTTCATCCGCCATCATCGCGTCAAAATCAAACCTGTCGGTAAAAGCCGTACTGTCGATCGCAGCAAGCCCATCGGCAGCCGCTTTTACCTGTAGAGGCGTCAATATCGCTGCCATTGTCGCCCTTTCCACGTGCTCTACCTCATCACAGAGCGGGATGACATAGCCAAGCGGAGGTTCCCCATCCGCAATATCCCCGGTCAGCAAATAGTGAATAAGCTCCCAGCTTTTATCAATGTCGCAGTCGACCGCGTCATAGGGGAAATCGTCACCGTCGCGATAACGCTCGACTTCTTCTTCCGTCATTTTTTTAAATAAGCCAATCATGCCCATAGTGTTATTCCTACATCGTTATTTCACAACGTTAACGCGACATATTACCATCGCGCGCCTTAATTCCACTCTCCGCGCAGATATCCCTTAAGCTCCCCTTCGGGCGACTCGCTTGCTCGAATAACTTCCAGCGTGGTGTCTTTATTCACAAAGGTAAATGCTTCCCCCGGCAGCGCATCGCGAAGGGCGTAACGCATATAGGCGCGCCAGGGTGCCAAGTCCCCGACCTTGTAGCAGTACCCGCCAGGAATGGCGTAGTCGGAGAACGCTTCGCTGTCCTCAATCAAAAAGTCTTCGTCGTCGATATATCCTACATAGGTTGACGGCTTTCCGTCCTCACAGGGCTTATCGCCGTAGCGAATAACCCACGGTTCCCCGCGGCTCACGGCGAACACCACTTCTTTTTGCAGGTGACGATAAACGTCCGCACGGGCCGTTTTCCAGTCCGGGCTACCGACGTTTTTTTCTACCCATTCGGCGGCGCTTATCAGCTCTGACGGTGCGAGCAGCTTAAACACTTTGCCGCTTTCTTTGTCCGAATCTGAAACCTGCCAAGCGCGCCCTTCGTGGGTCAATTCAAGATAATACGACGGCAGCTTCACGCCCAGACGGGCTTCCGCTTTGGCTATCTCTTCTGGCGAAAAGTCGGCGTCCGTCATCTCAACGGTTAATCCCGCTCCGTGGCGGTTGAGCTGCGCTACCGTTTTCTGCCAGACGCTATAAAATTCCGCCATCGTCTTGGCTTTCGCCATCTCTTTTTTCAGAAAGTCATTCGGCAGCAGCACGCCGCCGCCCGTCACGGTGAGCGAAGCGCCGTCTTCCATTACAGCCTCGCCGGAAATTTTATAGGGGACGATGGTGGTTATCGGCGGCAGAGCGACCTCATTAATCGGTGTGTCAGCGTCGACCTTAAGGCTGAAGGCGCTCCCGTCCAGCTCAAGGATCAGCGCCTCTTTGACCTGATCGTCGCCCAGCCCGTTAGCCACATAGATACCTTCACGGTGCTCTTCGGTTGCCGTCGGCACATCCCGTGAATCCCAGCGCTGCAGCACGTTGTACCAGATGTAGGCCATACCCGAACCGACGATAAAAAACAGGCACAGCGCGGCGCCTATCAGGATATTTTTTTGCGTTTTGGTCATTTGATTCAATCAATTCCGTGTGATTATTTTTAAACGGCTCAGGCCGGCGTATCGACCTCGTCCCATTCTGCGTCTTCGAAGCGCACCAGCCAGTTCAGGGCATGGTGGCGTTCGCTGATAACGCTGCCGGACAGGTTGGCAGGAATGTCTTCCCCCCGCTGTCCCGCCTCGCGGATAGCCCAGTGCAGGCGATAGCACAAATCCAACGCGTCTAAAATTTCATCCGCCGGGCGAAGCCGAGCGGCGTCGATAAAGCTTTGCGTATCTTCGGCCAGAATAAGGTCCGTTACCCCATCAACGTCGCAAATCTCGGTCGGTAGGGAAAGTTTGTCTATCTTGCCTAAGCTCCACAGCAGCAGCGCCAGAGCTTCGTAGCGCCACACCGCGTTGATGACGTCCTGCTCCTGCGGAGACGGCTCCGCCATAAAGCACGCCTCTTCGGGGCTTAACAGCGATGCGGCGAGCGGCAGGCGAGAATAAATATTCTCAATATTATCGCCTTCGTCCTGAGAAAGACTTAACGCCCGCGCCGCGACGGACAGCAAAGCCACGCAGCGCTCGGCCACCTCTTTCGCCGAACGCAGCACCGCTTCGCCCTCCCCCATCACCGGCGGCAGTGAATTGGCGACGCGCACGCCCAACTTCTGGCAGTATGCGTCATTACTCGCCTTTCGGGCCAACGCGTCAGCAGGATAGGGCACCGAGCCGGTAATATCGCCCTCCCCTGGGGTCGCCAACAGCTCGCCCTCAGGAGATATCACCGAGCCGTCATTACAAAAACAGATGCCGTTCACCTGGCGCATCCAGTCGAAAAACGCGTCCGTATTCTCTTCTTCAATCTCTAGACTGAACTGGGTTTGAACGCGGCCAATGTGCTGCAGCAGGTGATACAGGTGAGCCGTCATCTGACTGCCGCTTTTCTCATAAACATAGCCCTGAAATCCGTTTAAATGCGGCTTAAGCTCGGGGTCAGAGCGATCGCGACGATGGTTGAGACGATGCGGGAAAGCGGGCGCCGACGGCGTATGCAGCGTGGAGTAGACGTTGAGTAGGAGCGCCATAGAAATAAGTCCTTTTAAACTGAATTCCGCTATTGGTGGAAATAACCCGGCGTTAAACCGCGTAACTTTACTGGAAATACCTTAATGAGTTTCGCTGAAAAATGCTTTCCATATCGATCCTCAGCAGACAGTCGTTTGCGATGCGGATAAACGCTATTCCGTCCTCATCGACAGTTTCTACCGCTGCGCGAATAAGCAGTAATTCATTTTCAATACAAAAGCCCGCTTGAATTCAGGAAAGAAAGCATCGGAGCGCTTTATTGCAGACTTCGCGATGGGTTAATAGAGAGGCTCATTGAAATGCCCTATAACCACTGGCAGTATGTGCGAGAATATCATTTCATCAAGGACGATTACTATGACAAAACGAATTAAAGCTCCCTTTTCTATACTGCTGCTTATGGGGCTTTTCACGCTTGCAGGCTGCGGCCAGGACGAAAGCGCTACCAGCAATAATCCAACGCTGTCCTCTGAGCGCGCCGCTTTCCAGACCAATATTATCGACACCAGCTTTGTTGGTGACGGCGTGCCGGCCACTCCCCCTAAAGAGATCTTTAACCTGATAAGCTACCCGGCAAAAGATGGCCAGATGGCAGCCTACGTCACGCCCGACCCTCAAGACGGTAAAAAGCATCCGGCGGTTATCTGGCTTATCGGTGGCTATGGTGGAATCGGCAACGATGACTTTTTCTGGCAGCCGCAGCCCAGAGACAACGACCAAACCGGCAGCGCCTTCCGTAAGGCGGGGCTCGTTATGATGGTGCCAAGCTTTAGGGCTGAAAACGCTAACCCAGGCCGCTACGAAATGTTCTATGGCGAGCTGGACGATCTGGAATCGGCCCGCGCCTGGCTGGCCCAGCAACCGTATGTCGATCCGCAGCGCATCTATTTAGTCGGCCACAGTACCGGCGGCACCAGGGCGCTACTGGCCAGTGAGCTTTCCTCGGCTTATCGAGCAGTATTTTCCCTCGGCGGCATTCCCGATTTGAAAAAGCGAATAGAGGGAGGGCGTATGATGGTCAACGTTCCTTTCGATCAACGTAACGCTCAGGAGTTCAAACTGCGTTCGCCGCAGTTCTTTGTCACCTCCATCACCACGCCAACCTTCTATTTTGAAGGGCAGGAATATTACTGGAGCGAGTTTGACGATATGGGCGACGTCGCTAAGCGGAAAAACGTTCCGTTCTACACATACATGCTGCGCGGTGGCGATCACTTCAATATTATTTCGCCCGTAACGGAAGCTATTGCAGAAAAGATCCTCGCCGACGGCGGAGAGAAGACCAATATTACCTTCGATAAAGCAGACATTAGCCGCATCGAAAAAAATATTGGCCGGTAGTTTTTAATAGCCCCGGGAAACCGGGGCTATAGCACAGGGGGAAGATCCTCTTCTCCCTAAACCACCGCCGCCAGCTTTATTGGTGGAAATAGATCCCCATACGCTCCTGCGGTACGGTAATTTCCCAGCGAGAGCCGACAACAGGCGAAAATGCCTCTTTCGTATCTAGCATCAACAGACAGTCGTTCGCGACGCGGATAAACACCATTCCATCTTCATCGACGGCTTCTACCGCTGCACGAATAAGCAGTAACTCATTTTCAATACAAAAACCAAGCCACTCCCCATCATATGGGCGACAGCTGTCGCAGGATAGCGGCCAGTCAACGTCAAACTCCACGTAAAAAACGCCGTTCGGCAAGGGTTCGGCTCCGCCTCGCCAATAGCCGACGCCTTCGCCATAGGGGGAATCAAAGGTGATAAGAACGCCTTTTTCATTCTGCGCAATCGTCCTAACGGCGACATTCATTCTTCGTACTCGTTGTTATGAACAACGGTTGTAGCACTCGACGACGGCAATATCCCTACCACCACACCCTGAGCAATAAACCCGCCTTCCCACAGGCGAAACGTTGTTCCCACACGCACATGGTGAAAAACCTCATCGGGTGAAAGAAAGATCATCGGCACCGCATGAACGGTCTCTCCCAAAAACGCGCCGCGCCCGAGTTCATCAAACAATATCCGGCAATCGTAGCCGTGGGAGGAAAGCGCCTCAACGCTCTCGAAAAAGACCGGGCAGCCGTAGCGTATCGCCGGGATATCTCCTTTTCTTCCGCTTTCGGACGCGGGAAAAATCGGATATCCGCAATAAGCCTGCTCACACTGAGCCCTCTGTCAACGTCCCTACTCCCCAAGCCACCGCCGCCAGCTCTCTTTAACCTGCGTCCGCTCAGGGATAAAGGCGTCCATCGCGACTTTTCCGGACGTTTCCTGCAGCGCCAGACGGTGGATTTCGTCACGCATCGTCACGTAGGCGCGGGTCAGGGCCATCGCCTCTTCCTCATCCATAATTCCGTGGTTCGCCATCAGCTCGAAGATCCTGACGTTGTCCGACCAGCGGGTCAGCTTTGGCGTGTCGTGGGCATAGCGCAGCACCAGATACTGGGCGATAAACTCGATATCGGTAATGCCGCCTTCGTCGGCCTTCAAATCGAAAAGATCCGCTGACTTGCCGCCCAGATGGACGCGCATCTTCTCGCGCATTTCCCGCACGTCCCGCTTGAGCGTTTCCTCATCGCGCGCAAGGCAAAGCGTCTCATGGCGAACGCGGTCGAACGCCGCTTGCAACTGAGCATCTCCATAGACCAGCCGGCTGCGCACCAGCGCCTGATGTTCCCAGGTCCAGGCTTCGCTGCGCTGATACTCTTCAAACGCCGCCAGCGTCGTCACCAGCAGGCCCGATTCGCCGGAGGGCCGCAGCCGGGCATCGACCTCATACAGAATGCCCGACGCCATGCGGGCGCTGAACAGGTGCATAATACGCTGTGCCAGCCGCAGGTAGAACTGTCGACCGTCGATGCTGCGCGGGCCGTCCGTCGCCACGTTGTCCGGGCAGTCGTTAAGAAAAACCAGATCCAAATCGGAGCTGTAGCCCAGTTCGATGCCGCCCAGCTTGCCGTAGCCTATCACCGCAAACCCTAGTCCGTCTCTCTCCTGCAGGTGCGTCGGCTGGCCGTAGCGAGCCGTCATCTGGAACCACGCCTGCCTGACGACGGCGCCAATAATGGCTTCAGCCAGATAGGTGAGGTGATCGCTGACCTTCATCACCGGCAGCGCGCCGGCGATATCTGCCGCCGCGGTGCGCAAAATATGGGTCTGCTTAAACTGGCGCAGCGCTTCCAGCCGCTGCTCTTCGTCCTCTTCCGGCACGCGCAGCAAAAACTGCCGCAGCTCGTCGCGGTAAGCGCTCAGCGGGATGGCCTGATACAGGGAACTGACGTCCAGCAGCTCGTCAAGCAGGATCGGGTAGTCCGCCAGCTGCTGCGCCACCATCGGCGACGCCGCGCACAGGCGGATCAGGTGCGTCATGGCCGACGGGTATTCAACCAGCAGCTCCAGATAGGTGGTGCGCGTCACTATGCAGGCAATCAGGTGAGTCAGCCGCGGCAGCAGGCTGTCGGCGTCGTCCCGCTGGCAAACTTCCGCCAGCAGCCTTGGCATCAGGCGATCCAGCACGTCCCTTCCGCGCTGGCCGACGGCCCGCTTGTCCAGATCGTGGCGAAACGCGTTCAGGTGTTCGCCGACGCCCCGCTGCGCCTCACTACCAAGCTTCGGCATCAGAGACGCAAGCTCTTCCTCGCTCAGCTCGTCTTGCCAGAGCGTGACATACCCCTGAGCGCTCCGCTCCTCTTCCCCCTCAGACGCGTCCTCGCCGATAAGCGAGCTAAACACTTCGCGCACCGCCTGCGTATGCCGATCCAGCACCCTCATCATGTCGGCCCAGTCGCCGCACCCCATGCCGTAGGCCAGCCGCGCGCGGTTTAGCTCATCGGTCGGCAGGGTTTGAGTTTGCTTATCGTCAATCGCCTGCAGCAGGTTCTCCAAGCGGCGCAGGTAAAGGTAGCTATCCCTGAGCGCATCGGCCTGCTCTCTCGACAGCAGCTCGAGCTCGGCGATGGCCTCAAGGGTCGGCAGCAGCGCGTTCCCCTGCAGTTTGGGCTCCCGCCCTCCCCGAATAAGCTGAAAAACCTGAGTAATAAACTCGATTTCCCGAATGCCGCCCGCGCCGAGCTTAATGTTGTCGGCCAGGCCGCGACGGCGGACTTCGCGGGCGATCATGCCCTTCATGCCGCGCAGAGACTGAATCACGCTAAAATCGATATAGCGACGGAACACGAACGGGCGCAGCATCCGCTTAAGCTCTTCGGCGTAAGCTTCCCCCGCGTCGCCCAGCACGCGGGCCTTGACCATCGCGTAGCGCTCCCAGTCGCGCCCCTGCTCCTGATAGTAGTCTTCCAGCGCGCTAAAGCTGAACACCAGCGGGCCGCCGTCGCCGAACGGGCGCAGGCGCATGTCGACACGATAGACAAACCCTTCCATCGTCACCTGATCCAGCGCCTTAATCAGGCGTTGGCCAAGGCGAGTGAAGAACTGAACGTTGTCGAGCTCGCGACGCCCGCCTCGGGTCTCCCCGTTTTCCGGGTAGGCAAAAATAAGATCGATGTCGGAAGAGAAGTTAAGCTCGCCGCCGCCCAGCTTTCCCATCCCCAGGATCAGCAGCGGCTGCGCTTCTCCCTGCGCGTTGACCGGCGTGCCCCATTCGCGGCAGCACTGCGCGTAAAGCCAGTCCCGCGCGCCGATAATAAGCGTTTCGGCCAGTTCGCTCAGCTGCGCCAGCGTCTTTTGCGTAGAGCACAGCGACAGGCTTTGCGCCCAGGAAATGCGCATCAGCATTTGGCGACGAAACAGGCGCAGCGTTCGCATCAGGGACGCTTCGTCCGTCACCTCAGCCATCGCGGCCCCAAGCCACTCAAGGTAGCGCTCCAAGCCGTCATCCTGCGGCGCAACGCGGTACAGCTCATTCAGCCAATCTGGTCGGAACGTCAAGCTTTCGCTGACAAAGTCGCTCAGTGCCAGTGCGACGCCGTCTTCCGGCGTAAGGTTCGGCAGTTCAGACGACAGCGCCAAAAGCGCTTCTTGCCGCTTCAGGCGCTGAGTTTCAAGTAATGGAGGAAGCGATTGCATGGCATTTCCTTAATTAAAAAGGGGCTCAGGCGCGCCCGTCGCCGCTTAGCCAAAATCCTGGCTGCGCCAGCGCCCGGAGCCGATGCGCTTCGCGATCGCCCGCGCCGTCATAAAGCAGCTGCCAGGCGTCGATATAGCCCGCCGCCGCGTCGGGATAAGCGCCGGACAAAAGCCAAAACGCGATAATCATGCGTTCAAGGCGAGGCTTACGGTCTTTGTATTCGTCCGGCGTCAGCGGCGCGCAAAACGCCTCTTTAAGCTCGGCGCGACAGCGAGACAGCATCACGTCGGCAAAGCGCTTGAAGGAACCGTTCAGCTTTTTCTCGTCGCGCTCGTCGATAAACGCGCGCCACCGTTGGCCGAGCATCCAATCCATCAGCTCAAGCTTCAGCGCCAAATAGCCTTCGCCATAGCAGACGTCGCCGGCCGCATGGCGAGCCGACAGCCTCTCTTCCAGCGCCAGAAGCCGCTCTCTGAGCGCGCTCGACGCCTTGCGCGGGATCATGCCGCCCACCAGCGCTATCGCCTGCCGAACGGCCACCAGCGCGCGCCTGACTTCCTGCTGCGCATTTGCGTGCCCTTCAAACCAGCTGGCTTCGTTGCGCTGCCAGTGAGCAAGGGCCCACTCCAGCGCGGCGCAAAAACCCTGTTCAACCGTCGCTCTCGCCGGGAGCGCCAAAAGACCAAACGGCTCCGGCATCAGCTCGGAGCTCCCTTGCGAAAGCCGGTATCCTCGCGCCGCCTTACTCAGGCTACCCAAACGAACGCCGGTCGCAGACGCCAGCCTTTTCGCCAGCGCTAAAACGTCCTCAACGCGCCCCGCTTTCAGCTCCATCTCCAACTCACAGATAGGCTCTCGCTGTTCACCGACCCGAACTTCTCCGAGATCCAGCGCGACCTCAATCTGGCTTTCGCCTTCATTCACCAGCCAGGCTTCGCGGGTAAAGTCTGTAGTAAACAGCGCGCCCAGCGCGCCCTCAAGCCCAGATGCGCTTATTTCTTCAGGCCACGCGCTTTCGGGCAGCAGGCCTATCTCCAAGCGTTCGCTCTTTAACGGAACGTTATGCTCCGCCCGATGAGATACGCCGCCGACATGACTGCCGCCGGACTTCAGCGTCATTTCAAAGCGCCCGTCGTTTCCCCGAACTCGCAGCCCTACCCGATGGCGGCGCAGCAGGCCGTCGGCGGTGTCATAATAGGTGTTGGACAAACGCAGCGTTTCGCGGCTCTGCACGGGCCAGCCCGCAACAAGGACTTTCAGCGCCTCAACGGCCGTCGGTTCGACGATAAACTTCAGTTCGACTTCAATACTCATAGGCCCATTTCCACTGCCGTCACGGCATGCTTATACCCGTCATACTTCAAGTTGCCTGTACGTTGGCTGCGCTCACTCACCCCAGTCACGTACTTATGTACGCTCCTGGGGATTCTCTCCCTTGCCGCGTGATTCGGCCTAAAGGCCTCACCCTTTCAGGGCCAGCGCAAACGCTGTTCAAAACGCCATAGGCGTTTTGTCATGCAACTCGAATTATTTAGGGTATATATTTAAACGATGCTTTCAGTGTAACAATTTCCACCGTTTTTCAGGAGAATAACCGCCACAGGAAAGTGATTAATCCTATTTACGCGGTTAACCGGGTTTTACATTTGCACCGCGCCCCTGAAATCTCTACTATCCATAGCTATGTTATTTCGCAACAGAAGATAAAAAAATACTGACGATGCTTAAATTCAAACGATTCTCGACGCTTCTGCTGATATCGCTCAGCATCGCCTCTTTCGGCGCCGCGGCGGCCGAAGTTCGCTATATTTCGGACGACCTTATCACCTACCTGCGCGGCGGCCCATCAGACAACCATCGGATCACCGGCGCGATTAACGCGGGTGAAAAAGTCCAGCTGGTTAGCGTCAACAACGACACCAAGTACGCACAAATTACCGACGCCAAAGGCCGCACCGCCTGGCTTCCCCTGTCGCAGTTGAGCACCGAGCCCAGCCTGAGCGAAAAGGTGCCGGCGCTCGAGCAGCAAGTCAAAGATCTCACCGACAAGCTTGCCAATATCGATAACAGCTGGAACCAGCGCACTGCCGAAATGCAGCAAAAGGTCTCCAGCAGCGACGGTATCATTAATGAACTAAAGCAGGAAAACCAAAAGCTGAAGGAAGAGTTGGCGGCCGCACGCAAAAGCGTCAGCGACATCAGCCTACAGCTTGACGACAAACAGCGCACCATTATTCAGCAGTGGTTCATGTACGGCGGCGGCGTCGCCGGGCTGGGCCTGCTGTTAGGGCTGATTCTGCCGTACCTGATCCCGCGTCGCAAGAAAGACCGCTGGATGAACTAAACGCAGAATGTTTGTCGAAAACTAATGTTTGTAGAAAACTATAGTAACGCCGGTGCCCTTTGGCCGGCGTTTTTATTCAATGTCTGAATACGCTCTTCGCGCGGAGGCGATGTGAAAACCTATCTCGTTGGCGGTGCCGTCCGCGATGCTCTGTTGGGACTGCCCGTTCATGAACGCGACTGGGTGGTAGTCGGCGCTACGCCCGAACAAATGCTGGCGCTAGGCTATCAGCAGGTGGGAAAGGACTTTCCGGTCTTTCTGCACCCCGATACGCACGATGAACACGCGCTGGCCCGCACCGAGCGCAAAACCGGTGCAGGCTATACCGGCTTTAGCTGCTACAGCGCGCCGGACGTCACGCTGGAACAGGATCTGCTTCGCCGCGATCTCACCATCAACGCTATCGCGCAGGACGCAGACGGCGCCCTTATCGATCCCTACCACGGGGAGCGCGATATTGAGCAAAGGGTGCTGCGTCACGTCTCGCTCGCCTTTAGGGAAGACCCCGTGCGCGTACTGCGCGCGGCCCGCTTTGCCGCGCGTTTTGCGCCGTTGGGCTTCACTATCGCGCCAGAAACGCTGCAGTTGATGAAAGAGATCGTCGACGCCGGTGAAATCGCCCACCTTACGCCCGAACGGGTCTGGAAAGAGACAGAAAAGGCGCTGAAAACCGATGCGCCCCAGACGTTTTTCCAGACGCTGCGCGACTGCGGCGCGCTGGCGGTGCTGTTCCCCGAACTGGACGCCCTGTTTGGCGTTCCCGCGCCGGAGAAGTGGCACCCGGAAATAGACACCGGCGTCCACGTTTTGATGGTGCTTGAGATGGCTGCGCGCCTAAGTAAGGACGTCGACGTTCGCTTTTCCGCACTCCTACACGACGTGGGCAAGGGGCTGACGCCGCCGAACCTTTGGCCTCACCATCCCGGCCACGGCACGGCGGGGATCCGGCTGGTGGAAGACATCTGCCAGCGCTATCGAATTCCCAACGCGACGCGCGAACTGGCTCGACTGGTGTCTGAATTTCACGATCGGGTCCACACCGTCTACAGGCTGTCTCCGGAGGCATTGCTCGAACTGTTTGATACCGTGGACGTCTGGCGCAAGCCGCAGCGCTTAGAGCAGCTTCTGCTCGTTAGCGAAGCCGACTACCGGGGGCGTACAGGGTGGCAGGAGAAGCCCTATCCGCAGGCGAACTATCTCAACGAAGCCTATCGCGTGGCCTGCGCCGTCAGCGTAAAAGAGATCGTCGCGGCGGGATTTAGCGGTATCGCGATAAAAGACGAATTAACCCAACGGCGCATCGCTGCGCTCCGCACCTGGATAGACAGCCAACCGCCCATTCAGGCATAAGTAAACAAGTTCGGCTATCCTTACGGATGATAGAGATTAAATGGATTGTGTCTCGTCCTGCTTGCATGCCGTTCCCAACGTTGGGAAGCGGCAGCGCAGACAGCGTAAATTTATTTAACCTTATCGGTAGGTGCCGCCATGAATCCTTTGTACCCAACAACGCTCCTCGCAGGCCTTGTCCTGAGCGCTTATGCCTTCGCTACACAGCCCGCCAACTACGACACGCGCTTTCTTCTGTCGGCGCACGTTCCTGAAAGCGCGACCATTACCGATGCTCAGGGCGTCCCCGTCACTGAAATCGCATTGAGCTTAACCCCTTCCGGCAGCCAACACGCCGCGCCCGCAACGCTATCGGCCGATACTCTGGCGGTAAAACCGCTGCGCATATGGAGCAACAGCACCGAAGCCGAACGAGTAAGGATCACCATAGACGATGGTCAATCGGCCACGGGCCAGCGCTTTTCGCTCAATGGCTATGGGCGCAATGGGCCTGAGAAAATGGAATATACCGTGTCGACGGTCGACGATTCCGGGAAAAAAACCTTTCTCTACAGCGGTGCACAGCACGACTACACGCTGACGCCCATGAGCACTCATGCGGAAAAAAGCATTGCCTTCGTTTTTGAATCGTCGCGCGCCTATGGCGGCTATACGCCGGGAAACTATAGCGGCATCGCTTACGCCAGCGTCGCCGTCCTGCCCTGACAGGCCCTATGCCCGGCGCACGTTCGCGTCGCCGGGCATAGAGCGCATTTAGAAAAACACAAAGTAAATCACGCCCGCCACGAAGAAGCGATAGATAGCGAACGGAATAAAGGAAAAGCGCTTAATCAGACTCAGGAAGGTTTTAATCGCCGCCAGCGCGACCAAAAATGCAGTGACAAAGCCCACGGCGAACATCGGCAGATCGCTCCACGCCAGATGCCCAATGCTCTTGTACATCACCAGAATGGTTGCCCCCAGCATCATCGGCACCGCCAGGATGAACGAAAACTCCGACGCGGCGTAGCGGCTGACGCCAATCAGCATGCCGCCGGAAATAGTCGCGCCGGAACGGGAAAATCCGGGCCATAGCGCCAGACACTGAAAGCAGCCGATAATGAAAGCCTGACGGTAGCTCACGTCGTCCAGCCCTTCCGCTCTCGGCTTTTTAGGCTTGAGCAGCTCGGCGGCAATCAGCAGCAGGCCGCCGGCAATCAGCGCATACATCACGGTTTTCGCGCCGAAAAGGTGTTCTTTAATACTGTCGTGAAGCGCAAAACCGGCCACCACAGCGGGCAGCATGCCGAGAATAATATGGATAAGCGTCAGGCGGCCTGTTCCCCTTCCTTCATGAGGCACCTCTTTTTTACCGAAGTAGATGCCGATAAGCCCAAACATCCGGCGCCAAAACACCACGACGACGGCCAGAATAGAACCCAGTTGAATCACCACTTCAAACGTTGACGCCGTATCGCCGGAGAAGCCCAGGTACTCGCCAACGATGATCATATGCCCCGTAGAAGAGACCGGCAGAAACTCGGTTAGCCCCTCAACAACGCCAAGAATAAACGCGACGACGAGATCGTGTAAGCCATCCATCAAAAAAACACCTTATGAAAGAAAAAAGACAAAAAAAGGGGCCTTTCAAAAAAGACCCGTGAACGTTTTATCCGTCAATCTCTGACAGGCCGCCGGGCAGTTAGTTCAAGCGATGCGCGCTTCGCGCGAGCCGCGTTCAATCACGACGCCAACGCTTGCCGCTCTCGCGACCGCGCCCGGCTTGTCGAGGCGAATTCTAACCCAGGGAATGGAAAAACGGTGCATTAAAAGTTTTGCCACCTCTTCTGCTACGCGCTCAATCAGCGCAAAGCGGCCTCCCTCAATCAGCTCAACCACCGCATCGCTGACCTCAGCATAGTTTAAACAGTCCGCGACGTCGTCGCTGGCCGCCGCTTTTTTATTGTCCCAGCCCATTTCGATATCGAGCACCAAACGCTGCGTAATGGTCTGTTCCCAATCATAAACGCCAATGGTAGTAAACGTTTCAAGTCGTTCTATAAAGACGGTATCCATGATTTGACTCTCTGTTTTTTCAATTAAGACGTACCACTTCTTATCGAATGTGCGTATTATCCACAGTTATCAGGAGTAAAACGACAACCGTAATATGAGGAGCGAATTTATGAGTGCTATCGCGCTTGGCATGATCATTATCGCTTATCTGTGCGGCTCGATTTCCAGCGCCGTGCTGGTGTGCCGAATCGCAAAGCTGCCCGACCCTCGGGAAAACGGCTCCGGCAACCCCGGAGCGACCAACGTTTTGCGCATCGGCGGCAAAGGCGCTGCGGCCGCCGTACTTATTTTCGACGTGCTCAAGGGGATGCTCCCCGTCTGGGCCGCCTACAAGCTGGACCTTCCCCCGTTTTCACTAGGGCTGGTGGCTATCGCTGCCTGTCTGGGACACATCTACCCCATCTTTTTCCACTTTAAAGGCGGTAAGGGCGTTGCCACTGCCTTCGGCGCCATCGCGCCCATCGGCTGGGATATCACCGGCCTGATGACCGGCACCTGGCTTCTCACTCTACTGCTTAGCGGCTACTCCTCGCTGGGCGCGATTATTAGCGCGCTGATAGCGCCGTTTTACGTGTGGTGGTTCAAACCCCAGTTCACCTTTCCCGTCGCGATGCTCTCCTGCCTGGTGCTTATTCGCCACCACGACAACATTCAGCGCCTGTGGCGCGGGCAGGAAAGTAAAATTTGGGACAGGTTCCGCAAAAAGAAAAACGGCGACGCGTCTGATAAAGACGAATCGCCGGAATAACCATCCTCAAGCCGCCGCAACCGGCGGCAGCTGGTCCAACGGCCAGCGCGGGCGGACGATGACCGGAAGGCTGGCGTGCTCTCCCGCCTTCAGCCTGACCATGCCTGCATAAGCAATCATTGCGCCGTTATCGGTACAAAATTCCGGACGCGCGTAAAACACTTCTCCGCCTCGCGCGGCCATCATCTCCGCCAGCTTTTTACGCAGCGTGCGGTTGGCGCTGACGCCGCCCGCCATCACCAATCGGGTAAAGCCGGTTTCATCCAGCGCGCGACGGCACTTAATCGCCAGCGTGTCCACCACCGCGTCTTCAAACGCTCGGGCGATGTCCGCCTTGCTTTGCTCATCGTCTCCCGACTGGCGAACGGTGTTGGCAGCATAGGTTTTCAGGCCGGAAAAGCTGAAGTCCAGCCCCGGACGGTCGGTCATGGGCCGAGGAAAAGTAAAGCGACCGGCGGTTCCCGCCTGCGCCATTTTAGACAGCATCGGGCCGCCCGGATAGTCGAGCCCCAGCAGCTTGGCGGTTTTGTCGAACGCTTCGCCCGCCGCGTCGTCAATGGACTCTCCCAGCAGGCTATACTGCCCGACGCCCGTAACGCTGATGAGCTGAGTATGCCCGCCGGAAACCAGCAGCGCCACGAAGGGAAACTCGGGCGGATTGTCTTCCAACATCGGAGCCAGCAGGTGCCCTTCCATATGATGCACCGCCACCGCAGGCACGTTCCAGGCCATCGCCAGCGACCGACCGATGGTCGCGCCGACCAGCAGCGCGCCGATAAGCCCCGGCCCCGCCGTATAGGCCACGCCGTCAATATCCGCCGGGGTAAGCCCAGCTTGCTTCATCGCGGCCTGGATCAGCGGCACCGTTTTGCGCACGTGATCGCGCGAGGCCAGCTCAGGGACGACACCGCCGTAGTCGGCGTGCAGCTTGACCTGGCTATAGAGCTGGTCGGCCAAAAGCCCCCGCTCGTCATCATAAATGGCGACGCCGGTTTCATCACACGACGTTTCAATTCCCAAAATGCGCATAGCTCATTAACCCGCAAGACTTCAAAAAAACAGCGACGATCATAGCATAAGGAGCGGAGGACTTAACGGCAGCTTGTGTAAAAATGCTACTTGATAGCGACAGCCGCCTACCGATTCCGCTAAACTACGCGCCAAACGTGCTAAAACACGCTGAAAGACGCCCGTCCAAGCAGTTGCAATTTGAAGTATGACGGGTATACGCTTTTCGGCGCCCGTTCCATTCCAAACAACCACTTGATCGAGACTGAAATGACGAAAGCCTACAGAGTGAACCGCAAAATCGCCTCTCTGGCCCTATTGAGTACGCTGGTCATTGCCGGCTGTAGCTCGACGGATCCCAACGCGAACCTTCCCGCTGCGGCAAAAACGACCGCCGGCGCAGAACAAGGCGCGATGTACACAGTAAGCAGCGCTGGCCCGGCAATGTCGATATCCGCTGGGCAAAACAACGGCAGCTACCTCAACGCACGCCGCTCGCTCGTCAACGGCAAGCTCCCCGACAGGCAGTCAATTCAGCTAAACGACTGGGTGAACTTCTTCCCTTATAGCTACCCGCAGCCTCAGGGGCGCATCCCCTTCTCGGCTTCAAGCGAAATCGCCAACACGCCGTGGAATTCAGAAACCAAGCTGCTGCGCGTCGTAGTAAAAGCAGACGATATTCAGGCAGCAGAGCGCCGTTCAGCCAATATCGTCGTTCTGGTTAATCCGGATGACACCGATCTTTCGCTGGTAAGGCTAAGCCTGACCAAGCTGGTAAATCAGCTGACGCCGCAAGACAGCCTGGCGATTCTGACCTACGCCGGCGACAACGGCGTCCTGCTGGCGCCGACGCCCGGCAGCAGCAAGGATAAAATGCTGTCCGCTATCGACAATATTAAAAGCGGCCGGGCCGGTAAGGGCAGCGAATCGCGCCTTGCGCAAGCCTACCAGTTAGCGAAAGAACACTACGTCGCCAACGGCGTTAACCGCGTGATTCTGGCGGGCGGCAGCGGCTTTAACGCTGGCTTCAAAAACGTGATGCAGGCGCAGAGCTTCTTCTCCGACGCTCAGACTGCGGATATTTCCTTAACGACGCTGGGCTTCGCGGTTAACCGCTTTGCGCCTTCCGCGCTGGCGGAGCTGGCGACTATCGGCCACGGCGTCTACGGCTACATCGACAACGAGCGCGATGCGGAAAAAACCTGGGCCGAGCAGCTTCGTTCAACCCAAACGCCGGTAGCCAAAAATTTCCTCATGACGGTGGAATTTAACCCGAGCTTCGTAAAAGCCTATCGCCTGCTGGGTTATCAGCCGACGAACGCGACAGACGAAGGCCAAGGCGTTGTCGTTACCGGGCAAGCCCTGACCGCGCTGTATGAAGTGGTTCCGGCCGGCAGCAACGGCGGTTGGGAAGGCGAAACCTTTACGCCTAACGCCAATACCTATCTGCGTCCGACGCAGGAAATGGCCATGGTACACCTGCGCTATCAGCAGCCTACCGAACAGAGCGCCCCGCAGCGCATTGAGCTGCCGGTACCCAGCTCGCAGATGAGCACCTCACTGATGCAAAGCAGCAAAGACTTCCGCTTTGCCGCTGCGGTAGCCGCGTTCGCGCAGCAGCTGAAGTATAACGGCGCAGCTACTGGCCAGTTCACGCTGGACGATACGCTGAAGCTGGCCAAAGCCGGTAAAGACGACGACAGGTTCGAGCTGCGCGGCGAATTTATCCAGCTGGTGGAAAAAGCGCAGGAAGCCCTGCCGAAAAATTCGCCAATCAAAGGCCAAAGCCAGAACTAGAATAAATAAAAACCTTGCCGATTCGCACAGCGCAACGGTGAGAGAATCCGCATCGGGGGTTTACAAACACCCTCGATTCGAAGTAGAATTCCGCACCATTTTGAATATCGCTGGCGATAACGTCAGCAGCAAACCGATTTCTTATTGAGGTGAAAGGTACATGCCGGTAATTAAAGTACGTGAAAACGAGCCGTTCGACGTTGCGTTACGTCGCTTCAAGCGTTCCTGTGAAAAAGCGGGCATTCTGGCAGAAGTTCGCAGCCGCGAATTCTACGAGAAGCCGACCACAGAGCGTAAGCGCGCTAAAGCGTCTGCAGTAAAGCGTCACGCCAAGAAACTGGCTCGCGAAAACGCACGCCGCACCCGCCTGTACTAATGCATTCCGGCTTTCTGCCGGGCACGCGTTGACCGCGCAGGTTGGTGTCGCATCGGTCGTTATTGCGAGACTTGTCGCGAAACGTAGCCGCACTTCCTTAAGGAAGGCCAGCTAACCGACTGCAAGCATGCCGTGCTTTCCATAAGGAAGCGCGGCTTGTTCTCATTTATGGACTTACGATTTTGAGGCTGAATGGCTGGACGAATCCCACGCGTGTTTATCAATGACCTGCTTGCCAGAACCGACATCGTCGACCTTATCGACGCTCGGGTAAAGCTGAAAAAGCAGGGCAAGAACTATCACGCCTGCTGTCCATTCCATAATGAGAAAACCCCTTCTTTTACCGTTAACGGCGAAAAGCAGTTTTATCACTGTTTCGGCTGTGGAGCCCACGGCAACGCCATTGATTTTTTGATGAACTTTGACCGACTGGAGTTTGTCGAAAGTATTGAAGAACTGGCCGCCATGCACAGCCTCGAGGTTCCCTATGAGGCAGGAAGCGGCACCAGCCAGCTAGAGCGCCACCAGCGGCAAAATCTTTATCAGCTGATGGACCCTCTGGCAACGTTTTATCAGGAAGCGCTCAAGCTTCCTCAGTCCCAAAACGCGCGCGACTATTTGGCCCAGCGCGGCCTGAGCGATGAGGTTATCTCGCGTTTCGCCATCGGCTTTGCGCCGTCGGGTTGGGACAACGTACTTAAGCGCTTTGGCCGTGCGCAGGAAAGTCGTGAGCTTTTAAGCAACGCCGGCATGCTGGTGACCAACGACAACGGCCGCACCTATGACCGCTTTCGCGAGCGCGTCATGTTCCCCATCCGCGACAAGCGCGGGCGGGTGATTGCCTTCGGCGGGCGCATTTTGGGCAGCGGTACGCCCAAGTATCTGAACTCGCCGGAAACGGAAATTTTCCATAAGGGCCGCCAGCTGTACGGCCTTTATGAAGCCCAGCTCAGCCACCCCCAGCTCAACAGACTATTGGTGGTGGAAGGCTATATGGACGTCGTCGCGCTGGCCCAGTACGGCATCGACTACGCTGTAGCCTCGCTGGGGACGTCGACGACGGCGGAGCACATTCAGCTGATGTTCCGCTATACCGACAGCGTGATTTGCTGTTACGACGGCGACAATGCAGGGAGAGAGGCTGCCTGGCGAGCGCTGGAAACGGCCCTGCCCTATTTGAACGATGGCCGTCAGCTGCGCTTTATGTTCCTGCCGGAAGGCGAAGACCCGGATACGCTGGTGCGTAAAGAGGGCAAAGAGGCGTTTGAACGGCGCATGGAGCTGGCACAGCCCTTATCGACGTTTTTATTCGACACGCTGCTGCCGCAGGTGGACCTCAGCACCCCGGACGGGCGTGCTAAACTTAGTACACTGGCGTTGCCCCTTATCGGTAAAGTGCCTGGCGAAACGCTCCGCCTCTATCTACGCCAAGAGCTTGGCATGAAGCTCGGCATTCTGGACGACGCGCAGCTTGAAAAGCTGATGCCCAAGCAGTTGGATACGGAGCAGACAAAGCAGATGCCGCAGCTCAAACGCACCACCATGCGTCTGCTGATCGGGCTTTTGATTCAGCGCCCGCAAATGGCGACGCTGGTGCCGTCAACCGACGGGCTTGAGCAGTCGGAACTGGCCGGCGTGCCGCTGTTTATCGAACTGGTGAAAACCTGCCTGTCCCAGCCGGGGCTGACGACGGGGCAGCTTTTGGAGCTTTATCGGGGCAATAAGTTCAGCCAGCAGCTTGAAATGCTGGCCATGTGGAACCACATGATCGTTGAAGAGATGATCGAAGACACGTTTTTAGATTCTTTAGCTAAACTATATGACTCCATACTGGAGCAGCGGCTGGAAACGCTGATCGCCCGCGACAGAACCCACGGTCTGACGGCGGAAGAACGAAAAGAACTTTGGTCGTTGAACGTCGCTCTGGCAAAAAAGAGCTAGGTTCAACGAACTTAATACCCTGAATAATTTGAGTTGCGTGACGGGTATACAGTATTAACGGCTTAAGTGCCGCATAGAGCAGGAAGCAAATCCTGCGTTGAAGCTGTTTAAGGCCGCAGCTGATAAAAACGGCCCAATCGCTTATGATGACCGGCTTAGCCGATAAAAACTTACTACTCTGAAGTGTGGATACCGTCTTATGGAGCAAAACCCGCAGTCACAGCTTAAGCTTCTTGTTACCCTAGGCAAGGAGCAGGGCTATTTAACCTACGCTCAGGTTAACGATCACCTGCCGGAAGATATCATCGACTCCGATCAGATCGAAGATATCATCCAGATGATCAACGACATGGGCATTCAGGTTATGGAAATCGCGCCTGATGCCGACGATCTCATGCTCGCTGAAAACACGGCGGATACCGACGAAGATGCAGCAGAAGCCGCCGCTCAGGTGCTTTCCAGCGTAGAATCCGAAATCGGGCGCACCACCGATCCCGTTCGTATGTACATGCGCGAAATGGGAACCGTTGAGCTGCTTACCCGCGAAGGCGAAATCGACATTGCCAAGCGCATTGAAGAAGGTATCAACCAGGTTCAGTGCTCCGTCGCCGAATATCCGGAGGCTATCACCTATCTGCTTGAGCAGTACGATCGCGTAGAAACCGGTGAAACCCGCCTGTCGGACCTCATCACTGCCTTCATCGATCCCAACGCGGATGAACTTGGCCCGGCCGCTACCCACGTCGGTTCTGAGCTGTCCAGCGAAGAGCAGGACGATGACGACAGCGATGATGATGATGAAGACGGCGAAGATTCTGATTCCGATTCTGATGAAGACATCGGCATCGATCCGGAAATGGCGCGCGAGAAGTTCGCCGAGCTGCGCGACCAGTATGAAGCGACCCGCAAGGCTATCAAAGCCCACGGCCGCAGCAATGCGAAGGCGCAGGAAGAGATAGTCAAGCTTTCTGACGTATTCAAACAGTTCCGCCTGGTGCCCAAGCAGTTTGACTATTTAGTCAACAACATGCGTCAGATGATGGACCGCGTGCGCACTCAGGAGCGCCTGATCCTCAAGCTGTGCGTTGAGCAGAGCAAGATGCCGAAGAAGAACTTCGTCAACATGTTCGCCGGCAACGAAACTAACCTTGAATGGTTCAATGGCGCGGTCGCCATGGGCAAACCGTGGTCTGAAAAGCTCAAAGAGGTTGGCGAAGAGGTCGAACGCAGCATTCAGAAGCTGCAGATGATTGAAGAAGAGACCGGATTAACCATCGAGCAGGTCAAGGACATCAACCGCCGCATGTCTATCGGTGAAGCCAAGGCTCGCCGTGCGAAGAAAGAGATGGTTGAAGCCAACCTGCGTCTGGTTATCTCTATTGCCAAGAAGTACACCAACCGCGGGCTGCAGTTCCTCGACCTGATTCAGGAAGGCAACATCGGCCTGATGAAGGCGGTAGACAAGTTTGAATACCGCCGCGGCTACAAGTTCTCGACCTATGCCACCTGGTGGATCCGTCAGGCCATCACGCGTTCGATTGCCGATCAGGCGCGCACCATCCGTATTCCGGTGCACATGATCGAGACAATCAACAAGCTTAACCGCATCTCTCGCCAAATGCTGCAGGAAATGGGCCGCGAGCCGCTGCCGGAAGAGCTGGCCGAGCGCATGATGATGCCGGAAGACAAAATCCGCAAGGTGCTGAAGATCGCCAAAGAGCCTATCTCCATGGAGACGCCGATCGGCGACGACGAAGATTCGCATCTGGGCGACTTCATCGAGGACACCACCCTCGAGCTGCCGCTGGACTCCGCGACGTCCGAGAGCCTGCGCTCGGCCACCCACGAAGTGCTGGCCGGCCTTACCGCTCGCGAAGCGAAAGTGCTGCGCATGCGCTTTGGTATCGACATGAACACCGACCACACGCTGGAAGAGGTCGGCAAGCAGTTTGACGTTACTCGTGAGCGTATTCGTCAAATTGAAGCGAAAGCGCTGCGCAAGCTGCGTCATCCGAGCCGCTCAGAAGTCCTGCGCAGCTTCCTGGACGACTAAGCGACCGCGCTCTCGCACTTTGTTAATACAAAGGCCTCCAGCTCGCTGGGGGCTTTTTTTATCTATTAAGGAAGTTAGTTTATGCAACAGGGAAACTACACGCTCGACGCGCTGCAGCAGGCGGTGCGGGCCGGCAAGCGCTTCAAGTACCTCTATTTCTGGGGCCACCGCCCTTCCCCCAGCGGCGCGGTAACCGCCTCCTGCTTTAGCCAGTGGTGGCCGTCGCCGTTTGAGGTCGACGGCGTCACCTACGCCAGCGCCGAACACTGGATGATGGCGGGCAAGGCCAGGCTGTTTGGTGACGAAGCTATTCTGCCCCGCATTCTGAACGCCAAATCACCGGCAGAGGCAAAAAAGTTCGGCAGGCAGGTGGCGGGCTTTAATCAACAGGTTTGGGAAGCGTGCTGCTTTGAGATGGTGTGCGAAGGCAACTTCCACAAGTTCAGCCAGCACCCGGCGCTGGGCGAGTTTCTCATCGGCACCCGCACGCGCGTGCTGGTTGAGGCCAGCCCCGTCGACCGCATTTGGGGCATCGGCCTGGCTCAGGACGACGAACGCGCCGCTAACCCTCTGCGGTGGAACGGCACTAACCTGCTCGGCTTCGCGCTGATGGCGGTCAGGGACAGGCTTGCGGGCATTGATGCAACAACTAGATAAATCAGTTGCACAGAAAACCCGCAGGCAAACGCGGCAAGTGTAGATTTTTCACCGGGTTTTACCGTATAATCGCCGCCTACTGGCCCCTTAGCTCAGTGGTTAGAGCAGGCGACTCATAATCGCTTGGTCCCCCGTTCAAGCCGGGGAGGGGCCACCAGATTTTAGACCTGCGTTTACGCAGGTTTTTTTATATTCCCTACTACTTTTTATCAGCTAAATAGAATCTATATTGCCCCTGCCAATCTTGTGTTTTTGAGGTGGTGAAGAATATCCCGCCAGTATACGTACGCTCCTGATATAGCGTCACCAATAAGCTATTATTATCTTTCCGAAGGACCGCCATATTGAAAACACCAACGGTCGTTTCATACATGGGATACGTATATCTATGTTTTATAACCAATCGCCCATTCTCGCAATAATATGAAATAATAAAATTTTTCAGCAAGCGGCCATTGTCTAGAGCAAACGTTACATTCACACCTTCTTCATCAACTTTTAGTACAAGAGGCGTTTTTATTCCTAACGTGGAAATATCTATAGCGTCACCGATACGTTCATCGAAAAGAAAGTAATCATTAATTAATGATGCCAAATTATCGGCGTCATAAAGAGAACGACCAACTGGCTTACTTATTATCGTACCCTGGCGTAAAAACTCCCCATCAACTACCGGACACTGTACCAGCTCATGAAGTAAAGGCTTTTCAGGATTAATGCCGTCTACCGAAACGCTACAGCCTGAGAGGAGCAGCAGGCACAGCGTAAGAGACGACTTTATACTCCAGCCAAATTTAAGTGGGAACACAGCTGCTATCATCCCTAAATTTACTATGTTGTTTAAGTAATGAACCCGCTAGAGTGAATATCAGTAACTCAGAGCAACTAGCTGCCCGGACTTTTTCAAGAAAAGAATAAAGTGTTCACTATTAAATAACCGATAAAATCTCACCGCCAGCGCTCTGACATAGTCAGCATGTTTTTCTTTAGGGATATTGCCGTAGCGCATATCCAGAAAGTAGGGATCGTCATCAATATAAGCGAAGTCATCATATACTCGGTTCCAATGCCAGACCACCTTATTTATCGATGAACTATCACACTCTAAATACCAACCTGAAAAATATTTAGCCACTTCAAACCATAGCTCTTCATCGGAATTGGCAAAAGCAATCTTCTTAAAAGCCCTACGCACGTAATAATAATCGGCCTCATCCCTCTCTGGGATTGAAACCCCAACTTCCCTTAAGTACGCATAAAAATAGCGTGAAACGTCATACCAGTCTAATTCGGGATCCAGCCCAAGAGAGGCCAATATCAGTACGTTCTTAGACGCGTTTCCCTTTATCACCTGCTGCTCGGCCCAGTCAGTATATTCACGAAGATGGATATCTTGTATATCTCGCACCGCCATGCCGCACAGGTCTTTTAAATCGATTAAACATACATCCATAGTTAAACCATTCGCCGCTGTCTTAGGGCCCAAAGCACCTAAGGTTCCCTTTTCCAAACAGTGACATCGCTCGACGTTGCGCACACCAGAAATTCACCACACCAGGAAAAACCGACGGCGCGAATATAATCCGAAATAAACCGGACGCACCCTTCTTGAAAAGAGGAAATAAGCGCCGCTTTTCCCGGAGGGCAAAGGATAACGTCTTCAACGGGCCAGTCAGGAGCAACTCTTTCCAGCGACTCACCGTAGCGGTTAACAAAAGGCAATCCACCGCCACACAGCCCGGAAATATGAATGAACTCGTCTTCAACGCGACCTATCCCTTGGCAAACCAGATTAACGGGATCGTACCAATCGCCATATTCTTCATAGTCGCGGGCAATTTTTTCGCCCGTCATGCAATTGATCAGGCCGCGCCCCGAAGAGGAAATAACAAGCAGATCGTTGGTTCTCTTTGAAAACCCAACTTCGGTTAATCCGCCAACGGCTATCGTCGTATGCCTTTTCCACCCGCCAGGGCTCTCGGCAGTCGTTATATTTTTTAAGATGTCCAATACCCGTAGGCGGTTTTCATTTTGGATAGTTATACGGTTCAACGAGTTCTCCCGATGTTTGATTGAGGATTAGGACATTTTCTCTTTCTGCAAATAGTTTTTCCTACTATAAATACAGAGAAAGATAGCCGATCACCTTATTTCGCCAACGCTGCTAATACGTGAACCGGATCGTTTTCTATTGCTTTTAGCAGCGCTTTCGCCGCCCCAACCGGCTCACGCCGTCCCTGTTCCCAATTCCTTAACGTGCCAACGTTAACGTCAATTAACGCAGCAAAACGCGGCTGGCTTAATCCGGTCATTCGGCGAATTTCTTTAACGTGCACAGCGGTAACAACGGTGACTCGTGATGGAGAACGCTCTCCATCAATAATTTCATTCATCTGAACCATGCTTTCAGTCAAACGAGAAAATAACTTTTTATCCATATTTACCACCTTTCATTTAGCTGCCGTAGAGCCCTTTTCTCAGCAACGCTTAGATCGTCCTTCACGCCTTTTCTATAAATCAACAGCATCCGCATCTGTGAATCACTCACTTTATAGTAATAAATTATGCGAACGCCGCTGCGCTTCCCTTCGCCTCTTACCAACCATCGGACTTTACGCAGTCCACCCGTACCTTGGATCACGTCTCCTGCTACTGGATTTTCCGCTAAAAACTGCTGAAGATACAGATAGCTATCGTCCGTTAATAGAATTTTACAGTCTTCAGTAAAGATTGGTGTTTCAACAAAAATCATCGTCCTTAATGCCTTCATTATTTAATATATATAGCAAGACACAGTACGTCAATGACGTACTATTTCTTCGCATTTGAATTACTAAAAAAATTAAAATAGACCGCTTGAGAAAACGCGCTGATTTATAGAGCTCGTGGAGAAAAATTAAGCCTCTATATGTGCCCCACATTATGTAGTGGAATGGAATATGAGTTTGGCGCAATGCCTGGCGGCAACCGCGTCGGCGCACGAATCATATCTAAAACAGCATTCGTGCCGAGAATTCTCATTATTCAATGTTCGCCGCACACGGCAGCTCATAACGATCGGGCAATTCCAGCTCAATACCGTCGATCTGACTGAAACGTTGGTGAACCCAGCTACCGAATCCTTTTTGTGATTGAACCTAATGTCTGACGCAGAATATAACAGGCCTCTTCTTCTATCGAGTTGCCATGACGAGCCGCTGCTACGCGCAAGCTTTCCGCTAGTTCACCGTCGAGATTATGAATCGTGATAGTTGTCGTAAGCTTCCCTTTTGATTGTATTACTATCATCCATCCCTTAGCTGACGATTTACGGATCTTTTTTATCAACCCTACGCTTTATCCCAAGCAGCTTCATAAAATCAGCAAACAGCGCTTCCTGCACGTCGAACAGAAGCCATTTCCCGTCATGGTACGCCGTGGCCGCATCAAATTTTTCTACGATTACGGCAGAAAATTCCCCGCGCAGCGCCTCAAATTTCGCCTGTTCCGGCTTGCCGAAAACCACCATAAAGCCGAGCGCTTCCTCATTGAAAAGCAGTGAACATACCGTCTTGCTCCCTTTGCGGAACTTCAGCTCATAGGTCCATTCCTTTCCGCCGGTATGCCAGACGTTCTCCAGAGAATATCGGCTTTCTATTTCTGCTATCAGCTTTTTCTGGTTTGAAAATAAAGTATTGCCAAGTAGGTTTTGCAGCGTTCGTACGTTGGGTGTTTCTATAACCATGGTGCCTCCTGAAAAGATTCGTATACTCACCCTTCCCACGGATCCAATATCCCCACTCCTGAAGCAACAAAATCCGCCACGTTACGCGTCACAACGGTCATACCGTGCACCAGAGCAGTGGCTGCAATTAGACCATCACGCAACGGCTGAGGGTTTGGAACGTGCAACTTGGCGCTACGCTGCGCTACAGCCGTATCCACCGGCAGGATGCGTTGAGCGAAAGTGGGAAGAACGTGACCACTCAACCACGCACGTAAAAGCGCGCCTTGCCTAGGGTCTCGTCGCTCCACAAGCAACACACCGATATCCAACTCCTGTACGGTAACGGCAGAGATGTATAAATCGGCAGCGTTTACGCTTTCCGCCCAATGCGCTACGTTTGGATCGGCCTTTCCTGAGCGAGCCTTGCGCAGCTCGGATACAACGTTAGTATCAAGAATAAACATCAGGAAAACTCCGCCGGCCGAGCAACCTCGCGCGAAATCGGGATATCCAGCTCAATATCCTCAACGCCTGGCATCGCCAATAGATCGACGATATTTTGCTGTTGGTCAACCAGCCGTCGATATTCTTCAATACTCAGCAGTACATGCGCTGGCTTACCGCGATCGGTAATAAAAACCGGGCCGTCCTGAGTGGCTTTCTTCGCGCGGGTAACGTCCTGATTCAGCTCTCGACTGGATATAGTAGTAATTGCCATTGTCCTTTCCTCGCGATCATCAAATAATGTAGTAATGTTACTACATAATAATGGAATTGCAAGACGCCGCGTGGAATTTAGTCCCTTCAATTGTATTGATGTATGCCGTTCAACCCGCTGATGCATAGATGATTCTCCTTCCGTTGAGCTAACGCCGTTGGCCGAATTCATAGGTGAAAACGGGCCCATAGCCTGATGGTCCATCACCTTAAATCATCAACAAAAATAAAGCAGTGCAGAAATCCAACAACTGCGGCGCTGATAGCAAAGCACTTTTCTAATTACAGACACGCTCATCCCTCTTTGCGATCCCCCTCGATTTTCCCTCATCTCCCCATTGCCGACTTTACTGTATAAATATACTGTGGCGTTGCGTTCGGCCTTTGCCGTTCGCTATACCCCAAATAAGTAAAGTTTATGACGGGTATAAAAAGCCGAAACCCCGCGGTGCGCAAACACCAACGGGGTTTCTAACCACAATGTTATACGAGGTAACACCATGGCTGTTTTGAAGCTTATCCAAACTCGTCCGCAATTTATACGCTCGTTAAGATCTTTTTTCCGATCCATCTCGAAAAGATCGATCTTTCTCCGCCCCGCCGTCGCTTCCTTCCTATTTAAGGAGATGGAGCCATGCTGAGCTACGTCAATACCCGAACCGAAGATCCGCTGGAGCTTATCGAGCAGTGTCTGGCGCTGGCCGGCGCCGTTATCAGTATCGATAACGCGGCGGTCAAAGAGTCGCTGCAAATGATCCTGCACGAGAAAGTGAGCGCACTGTTTTGCGCGCTGTATGAAAAAAACATGCCCGAGCCAGCCTAATCGCGCATTTAGAAAAGAAAAGGGGGCAATCCTGCCCCCATATGATCCGCCATCGGCCAGTCACAGCTCAATCGAACGTTTCCAAAGCAGAAAACGATCGCTATCTCCAGAGGAGGTGGCTAAGGGCTGATAATAAATAGCGCCCAAGACGGCTACACTTCAAACGATCGACACCTCCAGCCGCTTCCCTAACGCCAGCAGCGCTTTTTCAATCGTATCGATCTTGGTGGCGTGATTTAGATTCACGATGCGCTGCATTTCCTGCGGACGCGTGTTCATACGGCGAGCAAGCTCGGCTTGGGACATGCCGCTTTCCAGCATGGCGTTAAGCAGCAGCACCTTGATCGCTACGCCTGCCGGTACGTCTACCCATTCGTCGTCATCCTCAATCGGCGTTGGCATCGGCACCGGACGTTCGTCTTCAAAATAGAAGTCAAAAGCGACGATTAGCGCATCGTGCGCCATCTCCAGCGCCTCTTCACGGCTATCGCCACAGGTCAGCGCTTCAGGGATATCCGGAAACGAAACCATATAGTTACTACCGTCTCTTTCAATATCAACACGATATCTCATGATTTTCCTTAATTTCGTCAATGCGCTACTGAACGTTCTTCAAACCAAGCTGTTTAACGATAGCTCTTCTCAATCTGTCATTAATCTCTCTCGCCGGGCGCCTCGGCATCACGGACTGTCGGCCGTTCAAATAGACTTTCAGATGGTTTGTTCCATCCTTAAACCGTGCCCCTGTTCCTCTAGCCAGCGTTTGAATTCGCTCTGCTTCACGCTAATGCTACCCCACCCGTCAAATATAAACATTTTTGTTTAATTTCATCAGCTTTAAATAAACATTTATGATTATTTTAAAGCGCCCCTTTCATTCCGTTTGATTAACAGTATCGGTGCGCCAGAGAGGCTTCAACGCTCAAAAGAAGGTTTACATCAGCCGGTCAGAAAAGGCCGCAATCGGAGTGAAAAAAGGAAGAAGGAGAACAAAAAAATGGGGTGCTTTACTCAAAATAGCGATAACGATTTATGCCGAAGAGGGGACTCAGCGCAAGCGACTAAAACCCACTTTTCGCCTATTCCTTTCCAAATTACCGCTTGAACCGCGTCTCGTAATTCGCATGCTTCAACGAAAACGCCCGGAGCACATAGTTCTTCGGCTCGCTTGGCTTAGCTTCATGGCGCTTCCCTACGGCTGAAAAGAGGGCGCTCTTATACAAGCCGTCAGATGAAAGACCGAAAAAGGAAAGCACGGGCCGTCCAAAACGGAGCCGGCCCGCGAAGTCACGAAGAAAAAAGCTACTTCCACGCAAAGTGGAACAGCGCCTCGTCCGGCATCGTCATAATCTGCCGAACCTTCCCCGCCTTGTATTCAAGATAAGCATCGTAGCCTTCGCTTCCCTCTTCGACCGCCTGCCAGGTCGAAACCTGTGAGCGGAACTCGTCGTCAAGCACCGACTTATCGGGCCAGACGACCAGCGTTTTGCCGCGATAGCCGATTTCAAACAGGAAGCTGCCCACTAATGAAGCGGGAGCATCGGCTTCCGGATGGCTCAGCGTCGGGTTTTGCAGGCAGCGCCCATCTCGCACCGCGTGGGACACCATCTCTACGCAGTCGAGAATGCCGGGGCCGGGGAAGCCGACCTGCCAGTACAGCTCACGGCGGCGCACTGGCTCCTGCGGCGACAGCTGGCTGAAGGTAAACCGGCACAGGCGAATCATCAGCGCCGAGGCGATAACGTTCTCTTTAGTGGCGTATTTCAGCAGGTCTTCCCGCGTTAAAACAATGTCGCCGTCTCTGTCGTGGACGGTTACGCTACACGCTTGCATTGGTTAACGCTCCATGGCCTGAGGGATAACAATAGCGCCGATATCCGGCGAGTTGCGCATCATATCGTTGTCTAACATGAAGCGAACGTCGTCTTTCATGCTGTCGATATCGCCCTGATTCATCCGCTGGGTAAAGTGTGAGCCGTCAAACAGACTTTGTGCATCCTCAACGCTGATGCCCTGTACCTTGGCGCCCAGCGCAATGGCCTCAGCCTTGTGCTCTTCAATCCACTTGCCCGCTTCGTCGTGAGCCGCTACCGCGGCCTTAATCCAGTCCGGGTGATTTTTCACTACCGCTTCGCTGGACGCCATCACCAGCTTCGGCACCACCAGTCCGTCAGCCGTCGTCAGCACCTTAGCGCCTTCCTGCTCGGCCTTAATCACGGACGTCGCCGCCAGCAGCGCGGCGTCAACCTGGCCGCTCTGAAGCGCAGCGAATGCCTGCGGAATGTCCATCTGTACAAACTGTACGTCTTTCATGGTCAAGCCGTTTTTCACCAGCGCGGCGACCAGCGTCTGGTGCAGCACGGTACCCTTCGGCCCGGCGACCTTCTTGCCCTTCAGGTCGGCAATCGACGTCACGCCGCCCTTTTTCGCAACAATGGCGAACGTGCCCGTCGGGCGGGAGACGCCGGCGATAATCTTGACCGCATTACCTTCACCGTTCGCCATCAGTACCGAAGAGGTGTTCATGACCCCAGCCACGTCCAGATCGCCGCTGGCTAACGCCTGAGCCTGCTTGGCGCCGGAGGTGATTTCATGCCACTTGACCGTCACGCCGAGCTTCTCGGCCTGCTTTTCTAAAAGCCCCTGCTCTTTCATCACCATCATTTGCAGGTTGAACGGCGCCTTGACGTAGCTGATGTCGATAGTCTTGTCGGAAGCATGAGCCTGGCTCAGGCCAAGCAGCAGCGCGAGCGCGCCGGTTAATACCGTCTTTTTCATTATCATTCCTTGGTTTCAATCGGTTGTAGGTAGTTAAGGATCTGTCTTTTTAATTCAGTCGGATATCCGCTCTCTGCGCGAATAAACTCCGCAGAGATCCGCCCCTGATTCATTACCAGAATGCGGTCGCCGATGGTTATCGCCTCGTGAATGTCGTGAGTGACGAACAGGCAGCTCGTCCTCTGCCCATTAATCAAGCCGCTCAGCATGTGCTGCTGTTCGGCGCGGGTAATGGCGTCCAGCGCGGCGAAAGGCTCATCCATCAGCAGCACTCTGGGGCGTTGCAGCAGCGCCCGGGCGATCCCTACCCGCTGGGCCATTCCGCCGGACAGCGACGCGGGCATCATATCCCGTACGCCGCTTAGCTGAACCTTCGCCAGCGCGTCGTCAATAGCCGCGCACTTATTCGAACGCCAAAAGGGCTGCGCCAGCGCCAAGTTTTCCGCTACCGTTAGCCACGGCAGCAGCCTAGGCTCCTGAAACACCATGGCGCAGTCGGCGGGCGATACGTTAACCGAGCCGCCGTCAGGGGAAATAAGCCCGCCCAGAATGCGCAGCAGCGTCGACTTACCGCAGCCGGAAGGCCCCAGCAGGCAGGTTATCTCGCCTTCGGGCAGAGAAAGGGAGACGTTTTCCAGCACCGCTCGCGCGCCGTAGCGTTTACTAATCGCCGTGAGCCCCTGCATCATCGGACCACCTCCGGGAAGCGCCGCGCTAACCCTCTGGCCATCGCCTGATAAAACAGCGTATCCAGCAACCAGCCAATGAGCCCGATGGTCAAAATCCCCACCATCACCGCGTCGGTACGCATCATTTCCTGAGAGTCGACGATTAGATAGCCGAGCCCGCTGGCGGCGGCAATGAGTTCCGCGCCAATAAGCGCCCGCCAGCTGTAGCCGAAGGCCAGACGAACGCCCGTCACAGCGGACGGCACGGCGCTAGGGATAACGATGAAAAACAGGTAGCGAACGGACGACAGGTTCAGCGCCACCGCCAGCTCGCGGTGCTCCGGCGACACGCGGCGCAGGCCGTCCCGAGTATTGAGAAAAATGGGAAAGATAGACGCCAGCACGATAATCGACAGCTGGGTGGCTTCGCCAATTCCCAACCACAGGATCAGCAGCGGCGTCATCGCCAAAGGCGGGATCATGCGAAACAGCGCCAGCGGCGCAGACAGCAGCTGTTCAAGCCAGGAAAAGCGCGCCACCAGCCCCGCCAGCAGCATGCCCAACGTACAGCTGATGAGAAACCCTTCAAACACGCGCTTAAGGGAGGTCGCAATGTGCAAAGGCAGCGCTCCCGAACGCCACATGTCGGCGGCAGAATGGAGCACCGTCAGAGGCGGCGGCAGCAGGTAGGCTGAAATCACGCCCGAACTCGCCAAAAGCTGCCAGTACACTACCACCAGCAGCGGCGTCAGAAGCGGTCTAAAATAGCGCATCACAGCAGCCGAACGGCGTCCTGAGCGCTTACGGTGAGCAACACGTTGGCTAGCTGATACTTGGCGTCCGTCCATCCGCACAGAGCTTCTTCGGTGGCATCCGCCCGCTTGCTGGCGCGCCCCATGGCTAAAAACGATTCCGGCGGCTGGCCGACGGCCGGCGCCAGCTCAACGCTTTTCCCACGATAGCTGAATTTAAAATAAAAGCTGCCAGCAATGCCCTTCTGCGCAGCGGGGTGAACGTAGTCAACGTCCAGCGTGAAGCGCCCTTCGCTCACCATGCGGCTCACCAGCTCAAATCCGTCCCTCGCGCCCAAGCCGGGAAAGGCGGTAAACAGTGACAGTTCGCGCCGTTCAAGCAGTTCGCCGTCCTCGGTTAGCAACGCAATGGCGCGTTGCAATAAGCGAAAGCCAAGCACTACGCCGCCCACCGCGTCATAGCCGTGGTAGTTGAAGGCGTCTTGAAGAGTAAAGGCAATCGGTTGACCACTGTCCGCGACGATTAACGTCGGCGAAACCCAGTCAGAATGGGGGATAAGGCGAGGATTGGCAATCACGGGAACTCCTTGGGTTCTGCTTTTTGTTATCCCGTGATTTTAGGCATAAATACAAATGATATCAATTCTCATTTATGTTTATAAAGTGTTACCAATGCGTTTTAAATGTGTTGTATCTGAGACAATATCGGAGGGGGAAATACGAGGGATCAGATAACCGTCATTTCGAGCGCATTCACCGGGCAGGCAAACGCACATTCGCCGCAGCCGTCGCACTTCTCGGCATCGATGGTCGGCGCCAGTGAACTTTGCCAGACGATAGCGGATTTTTGGCAGCGCCGACGGCAGGTGTCGCAGTACATATAGCGGTTCTGGCAGGTGTGCTGCACCAAGGGCCGCCCGTTGAGGCGAAACGTCCCTTCCAAAAGCGCGCCCTGCCCACAGGCCTTCACGCACTCGCCGCAGCGCGAGCAGTAGTTGGCGATAAAATCGAGCGCCGGGTAGCCGCCGTTCATGACGATAAGGGATTCAGGGCAGGCGGTTACGCAGTCGCCGCAGCCGTTGCACTGCTGGCGAAACAGCGCTTCGCCCACTGCGCCCGGCGGGCGAATCACGTCGGCCTTTATCTCGAGCTTCCGCGCCTCTTGTTCGACCGCATCCTGCGCGCCCTTAAACAGCCCGCGCAGCAGGCCGCGTCGGCTCACCTCGCGGTGTTCCATATAGGCACGATAAAAGCGTTCGTCTTTAGACAAAGGGGAAACTCCAGAGAATAGGGCTACGGTCTCGATTATACGCCACCTTTCAGTCTGGCTAAAAGGGCATATCGTGGGGTGGATTAACGGCCGGGGGTTTCCCGGCCGTCGAGCCTTAAAGGGCGACCGCCCAAAGGTTATAGAACGCGATGCGGGAAAGCAGTTCGCCAACCACTACGCCGCAGGCGCACAGCGCCAGAGCCGCTTTGGCGCTCTCGCTTTTCACCAGCGCGACGGCTGCGGCAGCAATGCCTAACGCCAGGAAGAACGCCTGAACGGCCCACAGCGTCGTTTGCGCGCCGGAAAGCGCAGGGTCGGCGTCGGTAACGAAGCTCAGATAGCCGGGCTTGGCCAGCAGGCTTAAGACAGCCCCCACCAACAGCGCGAAGCCGCCGACTTTACGCACGCCCGCCAGCAGCGCACAGGCGCCGCCGCCGACCAGCACGGTCATCCACATCTGCCACGCCGTGTGCGGCGTATTCCAACTGCCGACCGTCGCCAGCTGATACACCTGCGTCATCGACCAGACAAACGCCAGCCCGACGACGATGGTCAGCACGTTGAACAGCGTCGCAAGCGCTGCGCTTTTTTTCACGTAGAAGAAGAACAGCGTGCAGAAAGCCAGGCCGATAAAGGCACCGCCGAGCACGATCTCGTTGCTCATCGGCGAGCGGCCGACGCCCGCCAGCATGTTGAACATGCGAAACAGCTGCCCGAGGTGAAACGTACTGCACGCAAGCCCAACGGCCATCAGGATAAACGCCAGCAGGTTGGCGCGCTTGAGCCCTTCCCAGTCAGACAGTTTTAAACGGTAGCTAATGAAGGCCAGCAGGAAAAGGCCCACCGCGCTTTGCCCCAGCACGGTGAAAAAGACTAACGGGAGTTCATGCATGTTACACCTCCGCCGGGTTCTGGATGCGGCCAGACTTATCGCCGCACGGTTTTGCATCGCGATGCGCTTTGATAACCAGATTTGGCCCGGTCAATCCCGGATCCGGCAGCGGAGCCACTGCGTTTTCATCGCCGTATTTCTCACGCAGCACGCCGATTTCATCGAAGTCCAGCGCCCGCTGCGGGCAGGACTCGACGCAAACCGGCTTTTTGCCCTCTGCGACGCGCTGATAGCAGCCGTCGCACTTGGACATCACCTTCTTCTCGGCGTCAAACTGCGGTGCGCCGTAGGGGCAGCGCATCTCGCAGTAGCGGCAGCCTACGCAGATCTCCTGATTGACCACCACCAGCCCGTCCTCTTCCCGCTTGTGCATCGCGCCAGTCGGGCAGCCTTCCACACAGGTGGGCGCCGCGCAGTGGTTGCAGGCGATGGAAAGGTAGTAGCTGAACACGTTTTGCGTCCACAGGTTGCCCTCCTTTGCCCAGCTGCCGCCGCCGTATTCGTACACGCGGCGGAATTTTGGCCCCAGAGGCAAGTCCTTCTCATCTTTACAGCTCACCTGACAGGTTTTGCAGCCGGTACACTTGGAGCTGTCTACAAAAAAACCATATTGTTTCATCACGATCTCCTTACGCCAGCTTTACTTCAACCAGGTTGGTGTGCTGCGGGTTGCCCTTCGCCAAAGGCGACGGCCGCTGCGTAGTCAGGGTGTTAATACAGCCCCCGACGTCCAGCCCCTGCTCATTCACGTCGCGCCACGCTCCCTGAGGAACGGCGACGACGCCCGGTAAAACGCGCTGCGTGACTTTAGCCGCAATGCGGATGCGGCCGCGATCGTTGAAAATTTCCACCATGTCGCCGTGCTTCAGCCCGCGCGCTTCAGCGTCGATTGGGTTGATCCATGCCATGTGCGGCACCGCCTCGCGCAGCATCGCCACCGAGTAGTAGGTCGAGTGCGCGTGGCCCTTGTCATGGAAGCCGGTCATCTGCAGCGGATAGGTCTTCTGCTTCTCTTTATCGCTAACGCCCTCATAGGTTTCACAATACTCAGGCACCGCCGGGATGCGGTCGCCTTCCGGCAGCTCCCAGGTCGCAGCGATTTCAGCCAAGCGCTCGGAGTAGATTTCGATCTTGCCCGACGGCGTTTTCAACGGATTGGCCTGAGGATCGTCGCGGAAATCCTTCAGCGCGATGAACTTGCTGCTGTCCGCCAGCGCTCTGTCGATAACGCCCCTGTCGTTGGTTTCGGCAAAGGTCGGCAGCGACGGGTTCTTCTCGCGCATTTTGTTGTAGCAGTACTCAATCCACTGCTCGTGAGTGCGCCCTTCGGTAAACTTGTCGCGGATGCCCAGCTTCTCCGCCACTTCGGCCAACACGTCATAGGACTGACGGCACTCCCACAGCGGTTCGATGGTGTTTTGCATGCGGGTGAAGTAGTGGTATGCGCCGCTGGCATAGGAGTTGTCGATCAAATCGTTGGACTCGACGTAGGTGACGTCCGGCAGCAGCAGATCGGCGTACTTGGCGGTCGCCGTCATGTGGTTTTCCCACACCAGAATAAATTCACACAGGGATTCATCCTGCAGGATTTTGTGGGTCTTATTCAGGTCAGAGTGCTGGTTCATCGGCACGTTGCCCGCATAGTTCCACAGGAATTTGATGCCGACCTCGAGCCGATCTTTGCCCTTAACGTGGGCATTCTTGGCCGTCATCTCCGTTGGGCGAGCGATCGCATCGGTCCACATAAAGCAGGGGATCACGGTTTTCACCGGGTTGGGGATGCTAAAGCCCGGCACGCTGTACTTCACGTTGCCGCCCCAGCCGCCGGTGTTAGTTCCCGGACGACCGATCTGACCGGTCATAATCGGCACCATCATGACGGCGCGGGAAGCCTGTTCGCCGTTTGCCGTACGCTGTAAGCCCCAGCCCTGAGAAATCCAGGCCGCCTTGGCGGTGGCGATTTCCCGCGCCAGCTGCTTGATGCGAACCGCTGAAATGCCAGTGATGCCGCTTGCCCACTCGGGCGTCTTGGCTACGCCGTCCGGCCCGTTGCCCAGCAGGTAGTCTTTATAGGAGGCGTTCTTCGGCGCAGACGCCGGCAGCGTCGTTTCGTCCCAGCCGATGCAGTATTCCTTCAAAAATGCTTCGTCGGCCAGCCCTTCCTGAATCAGGGTATAGCCGATGCCAGCCACCAGCGCGCCGTCGGTACCGGGGCGGATGGGTATCCACTCGGCGTCAAGGGTGGTAACGCTGTCGGTTCTGCGCGGATCGATAATAATCACGCGGGCGTTGCTCTGCTTTAAGGCGTTCAGCGTTTCATAAAACTGGCCGCCGCCCGACATGCGGGTTTCCCCCAGGTTGTGGCCGAACATCACTACCAGATCGGAGTTTTTGATTTCCGACAGCAGGCTTTCGGGCGCGCCGCCGTAGACGTAGGGAAAGATGTGGTTAATCTGCGCCGTAGAGTAGGTGCCGTGCTGCTCCAGGAAGCCGCCGTACAGGTTCAGCAGGCGCTTACAGGCGTTACGTCCCTGCAGGTTGGCGCCGGTAGAGCCGGAGCCATATTGATAGTAGATAGCTTCGTTGCCGTATTTCTCAACGGTGTACTTTAATTTCTCGGCCAAAAGCGTGGTGGCTTCGTCCCAGCTGATGCGCTTGAACTTGCCTTCTCCGCGCTTGCCGGTACGCAGCATCGGATATTTGACGCGGTCGGGATTGTAGGTTTTCCAGCGGATGGAGCGCCCGCGCAGGCAGGGGCGAATGTGGTGTTCGCCGAACTTGGCGTCGTCGAACGTAGTTTCAGAGGCGACTTTGACAATCACACCGTCTTTAACGTGAACCTTCAGCGGACAGCGGCTGCCGCAGTTCACCAGACAGGCGCTGTATTTGATCTTTTCGTCGGACTGCGCCCCGGCAGCGTCCGGCGCAGGCTGTGCATTTACTGCAAACGGCAGCGTTATCGATCCTGCAACCGCCGCCGCACCGCTTGCTGCCGCAGAGGCTTTGAGAAAGCCGCGCCGCGTCACCTCACCGGGGTGAACATACTTGTTTTTGCTCATCGACATTACCCTCATGGTAATAACATTAAGAAATATAAAGACTTTTATTTTTTATATTAACCTTAATAATACCTTTGTAGTTTGAACTACCATACTGATCTACATCAACCAAAAGGGGTATATCGCTTGTAGTTTCTTAATCTGAACCGCTGTGCCGCATAATTTCCATCAATTCCCATTAATTATATGAAGTTACAAAAAACCACTCTTTCCAGAAAGCACTTTTTCAAGCGGAAAATAGGCGCAATAAGTTGCTCTTTTGCGTCTAATTGTCGTTTTTTCTTATCACGGCGGCATAATCGCCAATCATCATATTTATTCACTAAGAGAGAAAAAGGCCCCGACCGCTGTGATACAGGGGCCGAGGCCTTTTTAGCTACTGAATAAAAAAGCGACTAGAACTGAATTTTTATCCCCAGAGAGCCGCCATAGCCGTCAACGTCGGAAGAGGCATCTTTTTGATACTTCACGTCGCCGTATACGGAAACCCGGTCCGATAAATCTGCGCTGACGCCGGTACCGATGCGCCACCAGGTTTCGGTAAAGTCGGTTTTCATTTTGACGTCGGCGACGCGAACGTCTGGCGAATCGGTCAGGTTATGCACCACGTCCATCGTGACGTAGGGCTTAACGCCCTGCATTTCCTTAACGATACGAAGCCCGCCGCGCGCTCGCGCGCTGTTTTCGGCTACGCCGCTAACGCTGCTTACGTCATCGCTAAACCCGTCCAGATTTAAATACTGATACATCAACTGCGCCTGTGGCTCCACGCTCCAGCCGTTGCCGAGCGCAAACGCATGGCCTGCTTCAATAGAAGCCACCGCGCCGTAGCCGTTTTGTTTCGCATTACGATCGCTGCTGTAGTCGTTACGATAATAGGTGCCCTGCCCCGTCAGGTCGAGGTATGCCCCGTTTTCCATCGACATCGAGTAGTAAGCGCCAAGCCCGTATCCGTTGCTGTCTACCTTCCCGGTATGGGCCGACAGCTCTGAAGAGAGTCGGCGCACGCTGTCGCGCGCGTCGGTGCGCTGGTGGCCCAGCGTCATCATCACGCCGCCGACGGTTCGTACTCCAGAAGCGCTGACGCTCTCATAGACGTCGGCGCCAAGTTGAGCAAACCAGGTATCGGTTTTGTAGCCAAAGCGGCCTGACTCATTCTCAACGTGCTGGCCGCTGATGCGCCCCCAGGCGCCGTCTTTTCGCCGTACGACGCTGTCGCCGCGACGCTCGTGGAACGTGCCTACCGTATCAAACCCATACTGTTGGTTCAGATACGGCGCGACCGCGTAGCCTGCGACTTCCGGACGATACAAAATTTGCGGCTTTGGCTTAGGCTCCGTTACGTTCGGATCGGGATCCGGCGTCGGCGGCGTTACGTCGAGGTAAGAGCGCAGATACCAGTCGTTATCATCGACTGAGCCGCCCTGATACAAAAGGTACTGATAGGCGCCTGCGCTTACCGTGTTGCCGAGCGTGAAGCCGCCGGTCGAACCGCCGTCAATTTGCACCACCTGAATGCCGTCACCGGTCGTCAATGCGCCCAGCCCGCCGGCGTTGTTGATAACCAGCGTGTGGTTCCCGCTGGCGTCGCCGGTAATATGCACCCTGTCGCTTTGGCTATTTGCATCGCCGTCATTCAGTACGGCATTCAGCACAAAGGTAGCGCCGCTGCCCGCAAGCGCCCCCATAGTCAACGTTTTAAACGCGCCGGCAGCGGGCGCATCGAACGCAATCGTAGACGCGTTTGCCGTCAGGCTGCCGATGAGAGAATCTTCTTGCATCACCCAGCGGCTGTCGTTCATCGTCAGCGCAAAGTCGCTCTGCGTCGCGCCGTTCCAACGCGTGCCGTTACTCAGGGTGGCGTCAAGCTGGCTGCCGTCCGTCACGGAGATATTGCCGTTCAAAACGGAAGAATCGGCCAGCAGGCGAGCGTTGGACGCACCGTCAACGTTGAGAACAGAGCCCGTACCGACGCTGACTTCGCTGCCGATAAGCGCAATTTCGCCGTTTTGGGAGGCATAAATCGTTATTGCATCAAACTTGTCGCTCATGATGCGGCTGTTTTTCAGGCTAATACCGCCGCTGTCGCCGTTCTCCATCATTTGGACTACGCCCGACGCATACTCTCCCTTCGCGTGGATAAACACGCCGTCGCCCTCGACCCGATTATTATCACCGATGGTGGTTAATCCATGGGAGCCGCTCCCTTCGGTATCAATGGATACGGTCTCCAAATTCAGCACGGTTTCATTCAAGCCGCCGAGCGTTGACGAAAACGTACCGTAGCTGTCGTTGCCTTTCGTTACGATCGAACTTTGCTTAATGCTGATTCGAGGGCCGTCATAGTTTTCTGCCCCTGAGGTTCCATAGGACTGAAGCATCACGCCAGTGGCTGAATCTCCCTCCATGGTAATACGACTGCCGGTCAACAGAGCTGAGGAGCCATCTCTTACCAGCGCTCCGTAGCTCCCCTGGCCGGTCATATGGATAGTGGTATCGTTCGCCTCAACGACGCCATTGGGAGAAAAGACGGCGCTTGATATCGAAGTACCGACGTGAATACCATAAGCCGTCTTGCCCGTAGCGCTTATGGTTACTCCATCAAGCGTCACTTTGCTTGCCCCAGACGTCACCACGCCGTTAGCGGAATCGCCGTCCAGCTTTATCATCAGCCCGGAGGCGTCAATCTGCGCGCCATCCCCTTTTGCATGCAGTGCAACCAGGTTTCCTGACTGAGACGTTATCGAGCCACCGGCTATCGTTGCGGTTGCGTTCTCTTCTGCCCGCACGCCGTCGGCGAGCAAGGCATCCATGATGATATGGCTATCGGTCACTTTTACCGACGCACCGTTCCCTTTAACCAAGACGCCGCTGGTGCGATCGTTAACGGAAGACGCCGATGCGCCGCTGGTGATAGTAACGTTATTAAGCTCAACGTCAGTACTGCCGTTAACCAGCACGCCCTGTGCATCCTCTCCCGAGACGCCGATGTTCACGTTGGTTAGCGTGACCGACGCGCCTTGTTCTATCAACGCCCCGTGCGCACCTTTGCCGGTGGTCGTGATTTTTCCGCCGTTCATATCCATATGCCCTAAATAAGCATACAGGCCTGCGGCGGCGTCGCCTTGCGTCGAGATTTCCGTGTCAGTTACCGTCAGGCTATTGCCGAACATCGCCAAACCAAAAGCGGCGAGCCCCTGCGTTTTTATCGTGGAGTTTTTCACGCTTGCAGAGCTGCCGGCGGCAACGCTAATCGCCACGGAGTAGTCGCCCAACGTCTGTACGTCGGCGTTGCTGATATCCAGGCTGGACGCTGCGCCAAACACGCCTTCGCTCCACGCGCCTTCGGTCACTATTTTCGTGCCGCTGAGCGTCATGTCGCCGTTTTTTATAGCGACGCCGCCGCTGCCGGAAGCCGCGCCTCCCGTAGATACGATAACGCCGTCGGTTAACGTCACGCTGCCGCCGTCACCGAAAATACCGTAACCCTGCGCGGTAATGTCGGTATCGACGAAGTCCAGCGCGCCGCCGTTCTCAACGAATCCACCGTAGGTAGAGTCACCGGTAACCGTAATCGTGGCGCCGTTGGCGCTGACCTGCGCATGACTTCCTGATGCGACGACGGCGCCGCTATTAGAAAGTCCGCTTACGGTAACCGTATCGTCAGGCTGTAGAATTTTATGCTCGCCCGCGGAGGCTAAGAACGGGGAAGTGTAGTCCACCGCGTAAACGCCTGGCGCGGCGAAGCTAGAAACGATGGCCAAACCGGCAAGCGCCAGTCGACGACGAGGGGATGAGGATTTCTTTCTACCACGGCCGAACTCGGAGGTGACAGTCCAGCCAACGGCATGATTCCAAACAATATTATAGATACGATTCAAAGCGGCATTCCATACGGTTCAACAACACTTTGAATTATGGAATGACAAAATCCCCCTTTCCGTAGGAGTATATGAATCATCCATAATTCAATAAAAATATAATCAACACTAAGATATTAAACAACTCATTAAAATAAAACAAATACTCAAACACCCTGGTGATTAAAAATAGAACAAAAGCGTTATAACAATTAGAAATATAAATTAAATTCAATGAAATAAAATATATAAAACAAACAACATAAATATGTTAAATAAAAATATATAAAGAATAATAACGGTTGTTATAAATAACAATAATGTATTTAATCAGAAGAGCATAAATAAAAGGCTAGTCCGTAAAGCAATAAATTATGCCTGTCGTTCAACTCGTCGGTTGCCAGTAAGCGCCAAATAACCTAAAAATAAAGATATCCCCAAGCCTTTGCCGGAGGGCGCCATGTTTCAGTTTGAACAGCTCATAGACGGAATAAAGCGTAAAAAAGAGACCCTCTTTCTACAGTATGGCCGCCTTCCCAACGACAGGATGCTTATCGTAATGAGAAAGGACGATATGCACGAGCTGTTTAAGCTTCATTATCAGAACCGCCATTCTCCCCACCTGACTCTGTCGCCCGGCTATATGCTCAAGATTATGGATATCAAGGTCATCACGGCGCCGGAAGAGGTCATGAAAGACAGGCTGTTTATGTTAACCATTGTTATTTAAAGAAAAGAGAATCCCAAAAGAAACATTAGCAATGCGCTAAGGCTTTCCATACATACCCGTAAACAATAACAGGTATACGCCGACGTGCATTCGTGCGATGCTAGTCTATGCTCAAGGAGAGCGTGTTGAAACTTGATTTTTCATCAGAGAAAGGGAACCACAATGGGAAATATTCTACAGCTTCTTGCTGATATTATTAGTATTGTCAGCATTTTCATCATCGCCTATGGCGCAATTGTCTCCATCGTCGCTTTCATTCGCAATGAACTTAAGTCCCACAGCGGCGCGATTAACGATCTCAGACCGATTCGCGCAACGTTGGGTTCTTATCTGCTGCTCGGGTTGGAAATACTCATTGCCGCGCTGATTTTGAAGGCTATCCTTGAACCTTCCTACAGCGCACTTATCGTTTTGGGCTCTATCGTCGCCATTCGCCTGCTGCTCTCGTTTTTCCTCAATCGGGAAATTGCCGACTTAGTCGCACAGGCTCAGCCAGCCCCCGTAGTTGAAAAAGAGGCCGTTCAGGAAAAGCTGAACGTCGAAATCGGGCGCGAAGAAACCAAACACGCACACTGATGCTTTATCTTATAAATAGCAAAGGGCGGTAACACCGCCCTTTTTTCGTCCCAGCCGTGCTAATCTCGCCGCTTTCCCGTGGCCTCGCGAACAAGCTTCAGCGTAATCACTCCCAGACCGGCGACGCCGGCAATCAGCAGTCCCCACAGCAGCCAGGTTTGCCAGCGAGCAGACGCCTCGGCGGCAGACTCCGCCGTCAGTCGCGATTCGCCGCCCAGCGTCACGGTTGGTCCGACTTCGGCCGTGTACAGACTCTCGATTCCGCTTTTCGGCATGACCGTATAGGGGATCAGGGTTCCTATCTCCACTGATGCGGACGGCGCAATTTTAGCGCCCCAGGTCAAGAGATAGGGAGGATTGCCCTGGGCGTTAAAAATAACCTCAACGCGCTCGCGTTCGCCCTTCACTTCCGGAGGCGCTTCGCCCCAGCTTCCGCTGACGGCCTTAATGCGAACGCTCTGCACCATCATTTTATTGAGCGGCAGCGAATCGGAAATCCGATAGCCGTCAGCACTTTCAAGGCGATAAATCGCCGCATGCGCCAAAGGACGCCATTCCCCTTCTGCGGTAGAACGATACTCAATGCTGACCGGCAAAACGGTATTGTTTTGCGCGGGGACCACGGACAGTGTCGACAGCGGCTGCGGGTGCTTGAGCTGATACACCACTTCGTTTTTTGACGCCTTCTCAACGCCAAACGGCACGTCTAACGTCTGAGCGTCCGAGTGCTTAATGACCGAAACGGCCTGCGCTTTATTAAGGGTCGGCAGCGCGTTTTGACCTTCTGCGTTCACCACCACCAGCCAGTAGCGATCGTCTCGGCTGCTGTAGTTGTTATCAATATCGATATGGTTGAGGAGCAGGCGATCGTCGCCGGACAGCAAGTCCATCAGCGGCGCATCGGTCGCCCTAGGCCTCCAGTTTTTCAGATCCCGACTGCCATAAACGGAAACCTTGGCCTGCCAGTTAGCGGCAGACTTATTCCAGTCGAGCGTAATCTGCTCAAAGCCATCCCCCTCTCTCGGCGGCTGCGCGCCGTCGGCTTTCAGCAGATAGGTTACGCCCATTGCCCGCTGTTCTGCGCCGGGGCGGAGAGTAACTTCAATACCGTCGGCAGACTTCAGGACCACTTTACCCTCGCTGCCGTTTTCATTGGCCTTATTCGCTGTCGCCTGTAGAGGGAATACCTTCAGCGACAGCTCATAGCGTTCCGTCTTCTCCAAGGACAGCGGCTCCAGCGTAAACGTTACCGCCTGCCCGGTATGGTTAAACACCCGAACGTCGCGAAGATCGCTCCAGGCCGTTTCGGAATAAACCCTGTCCGGCAGCGACAGGCGATAAAACGGCGCCGACGCCGGGGTGGAAAGCTGTGCGCCCTGATAAAAATCCTGTGGCGTCAGCGCTGGCTCTTCGGCGCTTGCCGGCAGCGTCGCCAGCAGCCCGACGGCTGCGGCCCATAATCCATATTTAACTGCTTTCATTTTTAGCCACGCTTTCATGATGTCTGAGTCTGCTCCCGCTTCGCCGTTTGGCGAGGCGGCAACGGTGAAAAATAACCGACGACCAGCAGCAGCCCGGCGACACCCAGGAAGGCGATCGCCCGAGCCAGTCCGCCGCCCTGCGCGCTGTCCACCAGGAAGAGTTTAACAATAACAACGCCCAGCACGCCCGCGCCGGAGAACCACAGCGGGCGACTGGCGCTGCGTGCGGCGTAAACCATCCCTACCAACGCCACCAGCGTCCAGATGATGGCGAACGTCGCCTGAATCAGGCGGGAACCCCACAGCGTATCAGGCCACCAAGCAACCTGCGCATAGTAAGACAGCGCCCGCAGGAGCATGCCGTTAATCCACCAGACGGCTAAGCCTCCTGCGATCCACGATGCCGTTTGGCTTATTTGCTCCCTTTTCCCGCTCCAGCCGGCCAGAGGCGCAATCTCACTCATACGGGACGTCAAAGCCTTCATCCAGATATAGGCCGCAACGATCCCAAGCCACGCGGCCTCTTCCAGCGGGTTAAACAGCGGCAGATAGCGCCAGAACGGCAGTTGGCCGTCCATAAAGTTACCGCACGCCAACAGCACCAGCGTTCCCAGCGCCAGAGGAGAAACGCCGAGCCAATAAACTTCGCCGAAGGCTTTTATCGGCCACAGCCCGCGGCGAGAAAGCCACCACAGCGCCAGAGTCGGCAGAGAAAGCGCGATAACCCGCAGGCCAAAGCGCCATTCGTCCATCCCCCAGGCAAGCCCGTCAATTTGCCAGAACGCTTCACAGCCGACGAGCGCCAGCACCAGCCAGAACAGCGTCAAATGCCCCCCCTTTTCCAGCATGGAAGGGAGTAAAGTCGGAGCGTCGCGCTTGAGCAGCCAGCCCATGACGGCAATCGCCGCCGCCCAGCACAGGTTCCAGAATCCCGCGGCTAGCGGGTGGGGGTCATAGGACAGCTGCAATGCCAACGCAATCCCGGCTATCGGCCACAGCAGCCAGGCGGCCTGACGCAGCTCCGGCCAGTCAAACCTGCGCCCGGCCCAGCGCCAGACCAGTACCGACAGGCTAAAGCCCAGCAGATAAGCCAGTGGGCGCATGGAGATAAACAGGTAGTCGTAGGCGTAATCGTAGCCATAAACATAAATCGACAGCTCGAAGAGCCACCAGCACCAAACAAGAATGCCGACGGCCAGCATAGAAAGGCTAATCGGTTTCCACGGCATCGTCTCAGGCCGGTAGCGTCGCCAAAGCCCCGCGGATACCAGCAGGCTTAAGGACACAATAGCCAGCCCCAGCAGCAGAGAAATGCCGCCAAAAGGAGCGTCCATATAGGCGGTACACTGGGATATCAAACCCAACGCCACAAGCCCGGTGCCGCTGAACGTCAGCCCTCTCTGCCTTTGCAGCAGGCCGCACCATAGGATGGCAACCCCTTCCAACGACCAGGCCAGCGCCGTCCACTGCGCTGACAGCGCCAAGGGGATAGCCAGCGTGACGAAGCCGCCGCCCAGCGCCAGATAGCCGATAGCAATGCGCTTTCCCTCTTCGGGGAAGCGCTTGAGCGTCCACCACGCGACGACGAGATAAAGCAGCCCGAAGCCAAGCGCTGAAAACGCCGCGCCAAACGCCCAGTGTTCGGTCATCGCATACTGCATCGCGAACCCTACCAGCGGCGGGCCGAAGACCAGCGGCGCATCGACGGCCATATGCTGCTTGAGGCGATGCTTCATCGCAAACAGTTCGGCCAGCAGGCTGAACAGGACAAGGTTCGCTATCAGAAATAGCTGACAGGAGACGTAGTACTCGGGACGATAGTATTCTGCGCCCCACAGGCCCGCGACGCCGAAGGTAAAGGCGAATCCGACCAGGTTGAGCGCTCGCCACGACTGCCAGAGGCTGATAGCCAGAATGCCGCAGGAAATCAGCAGATAGTAAGAGAACAGCGCCACGTGGCTGCCGCCGCCGGTAGACAGCAGCACCGGCGCCAGATAGCCGCCGATGCTGGCAAGCATCGCCAAACTTAGCGCCCGCTGCAGCACGGCCAACGCTACGCTGGCGGCGCAGATGACCAGCATCAGCCCAAAGGCGAAGGTGTGAGGGACGAGAGCGTATAGCCGGAAGGCGGCAAAGGTGGTGATATAAAGCGCCCCGATGGCGCCCCCCTGCAAAATCAGCGCATAAAGCGCCTGCTTGTGGCGCAGGCGCCAGCCTAGCCCAAGCAGCACTACGCTCACCAGCGCCGCGCTGGCTAAGCGAAGCTCAATGGGGAACATGTCCCGCTCGATGGTATATTTCAGCAAATAGGCGATGCCGAAAAACAGCAGCAAAATGCCCAGCTTCGCTACCGGGTTCTCTTTAAACAGCCAGTGAATAGCGGAGCTAAAGGGATCGGGAGCCTGAGGCTTAACGTCGCCAGATGCGCGTGCTGACGCGGGCTTTAGCGAGCCAGATTCTGAATGAACATCAACTTTTGGTACAGGTTTAACGACCGGCTCAGCCTTCGCCATCGGCTTTGCCAAGGTTTCCGTCGATGTCGAAGCCTTGGTCGGTACGCTCTCAACGACGTCCTGCTTTGCGACGCGGGCGGCAATGGGCTCCAAGACGGAAACGAGTACAGGCGGCGCTTCGGTTTCAACTGTTTCAATAACCGGCGCTGGAGATGGAGAAGCGGTGCTTTCACTCGCCTGCTCAACCGCCCGCGGTGCGGCTTTAGGCGTAGCGGCATCGCCTGCCGTAAGCGACGCCAGCGTTTTATTTAGCGCGTCTACCTGTTTCTTCAGTCGGCTAACCTCATCCAGCGCTTGACGGCCCCGACTTAAGGCAATAAGCGCCATGATTGGCGCGCCTAGAATCGCCAATACGATGAGTAAACCAAGAAGAACTAATCCATCCATAGGGCGTTATCCTGAATCTAAGAGAAATTCAGTGTTACAGGAAACCCCCATCGCGTCTACCGGCGTTTGAGCATATTTGCTTATGCGCCCACCTCTAGAATTGTAAGTATTTATAAAATGGCACAGTTAACGTAAAGCGGCCTAATCTTCGCCCGTATGGCTAAATCCACCCTCGGGTACGCCTTCCCGCCAGTAGTTCACCAGATAAATTTGGTCGCGGGCCAGCTCGCCTTTATCAATCAGGCTACGGCGAAGCGCCTTTGCCAAAGAGCACTCCATACCGCCCCAAACCAAGGGCTCAGCGCCCGCAGGAAACGCCGTCGACGCGGCGGCGTCAATGAGCGCGCTTTCATCCCCGTCGCGTCGAATAAGCCAAACCACCTCTATGCCCTTGGGAGAATTCAGCGCCATAATTTCGCTTTCATCCGCCACCTCAATCACCGCCTTGCCCTTGGCATCTCTCGGCAGCACCTCTTCCAGCGAATAGGCTACCGCGGGCAGCGCAGAGCGGTCCGCAACGAAGAGCGTCCACTGGCCACGATAGGCTATACGGCCGCCCGGCCCCCAAATGCCGATTTTATCTCCGGCTTTGGCGCACCTTGCCCAGTCTGAGGCGACGCCGCCTTCGTGGCTGACCAAATCGATAGTCAGCCGCTGATTTTCTTTATCGTAATGACGCAGGCTATAGGTACGAACCGTAGGGCGCTCTCCTTCTGGCCAAATGAGCCGCCCGAGCTTGGGGTCAAACTCAGGCCAAAGCAGACAGGCAGCGTCTTTGGGTGGAATAATCAGCTTGAGGTGGGGGCCGATAATCGAACGGTCTACGGTCAGCGTCTCTAGCTCAGCGCCGCCGAGAATAACCCGACGGAAACCGTCGTTAAGCGCATAGGCGTCAATAACGCACAGCTCGCGCTGGCCTTCCGCGCGCTTGGGCGGGCATGAGTTGATTGGGCGGGATGACATGGCGTGGCGTCTCTCTGTTCATAAATCGTCAGCGAAACGCCATGATAATTAATAATCATTATCATTTGCAAACGAGAAAATGGAAAAGGCCGCACAGCGCAGCCGAGCACCGTTGCTAAGAAGCGGTTTTTGTCCCTTTTCCTACCGGCAGGCTGACGATAACCAGCGCCAAAATAACGCAGAGGATGCCCGCCGCTTCAAACTGGTTTGGGCGCTCGCCCAAAAGCCCCCAGGACAGCAGCGCGCCACAAATTGGCACCGCCAGCGATCCCATACCCGCAACCGACGCGGGGAGGTTTTTTAAAATAAACATCCACAGCGCCCAGGCAACGGCCGTTCCCAGCACGGCGTTATACAGCAGGCCGCCCCACAGGTAGGGGTGCCACTCGATCGGCCTGCTGTGCGTCGCCAGGGCGATGGCGGTAAGCACCAAGGAGCCCCACACCATCTGCCAGGTCGTCAGCGACAGCAGGTCGGTCTGATAGCGCAGGTACAGGCGCTTGGCGTAGATAACGCTCGCGCCCCACAGCAGGCCGGAGCACAAGGCTAATAAAGAGCCGACGATGCCGCTGTTCATCCTCCAGGGCTGGAGTATCAGCACCATGCCGCAAACCGCAATGCCGGTCGCCAGATACTGCAGCTTTCTCAATCGCTCTTTTAAGAACAGCGCCGCCAGCAGGATCACCCAAAAGGGCATGGTATAGGTCAAAATGGCCACCTTCCCCGCGCCGCCGCTCACCAGCGCCCACTGCGAAAAGCCCACCATACCGGCCGTTTGCAGCAGGCCGAGGATAAACGTCGGCAGCAGCGGCGGCGGCTTCATGCCGCGGTTACGAACCTTAAGCACCAGCAAAAGCAAGGCGGCGCCGAGCGTGCAGCGCATGGCCGCGAAGTCAAACGCGCCGGCGTACGGCAGCACGGACTTCATGACTATCCATCCGTAGCTCCAAATACAGGTCAGGCAGACCAGAGCGATAAGCGCGGGAAAGTTAAGCTTCAAGGGAAGACATCCATTTAAAAAGGAAGACGAACTAGCGCGAAGCTTCTCCCTCGCGCCTGGCCAGCTCTATAACGCCCTCAACGGCGGCCCGCGCCTGCGGGCTGTTGTGCCAGCAGGTTGAGCCCATCATTTGGGCAATCTGTTTAGTCACCTGCTCCGTTTCGGCCGCGGCCAACTGCGGCAGAGAAGAAAAACCGATTTGTTCCAGGCGCGAAATCACCGTAGGGCCAACGCCCTTTACCGCCAGCATGAGAGACTTCTCTTGTTCGGAAAACATCGCGCCCTCCATATAAGGCCACGGTCATAGAAGATAGGCTTGAAGCCAGAAAGCTTAAGCCATCTGGGCGATAAAGCAAGGGGTTGCCCCGGTAATAACGCTTAACGTCCGTGACGATAGCGCCGATGCCTTTCTGCCATTTTCGTGAGTTACATCAAAAGTTTTCCTTAACTGACAATTGTTCAATATTATATCATATGAACAATATTACTCACGCGGGCGCAGACCGGCCTATACTCACTTCCAGAGGAAAGTAATGAAAAAGACGCTTATCGGCACCAGTTGGAAAATGAACAAAACGCTGGCTGAGGCGATGGCATTCTGCCAAACGCTGGAGACCTTTATCCCCACGCTGTCAGAGCGTATTCAGCCCTTTATTATTCCTCCGTTCACCTGCGTACGCGACGTGTCGACCTATATGGCGACCAACAGCGTCCGCTGCCTGACCGGCGTACAGAACATGCACTACGAAGACCGCGGCGCGTTTACCGGAGAGATATCTCCGCTGATGGTCAAGGATACCGGCGCGCTGCTGGTCGAAATGGGCCACTCGGAGCGCAGGGAGTTCTTCGGCGAAACCGATCTGACGGTGCAAAAGAAGGCGAGCGCAGCGCTCCGACACGGGCTTCGCCCGCTTATCTGCATCGGCGACAGCGCACAGGACGTCGCCTGGGGCGCGTCGGCGGAGACGGTCGTCAAGCAGATGAAGGCCGCGCTGTTTGGCGTCACGCCGATGCAGGCGGAGCAGGTTATTATTGCCTATGAGCCCATTTGGGCCATCGGCGAAGGCGGCACGCCGGCGACGCCCGAGCAGGCTCAGGCGGTGCACCGTCGCCTGAGGGTTGCGCTGGTTGAAATCTACGGCGCGGAAACCGCCGAGCGCATTCCTCTGCTGTACGGCGGCAGCGTCAATCCGGAAAATGCCGTCCCCCTACTGGCCTGTCAGGACATTGACGGCCTGTTTATCGGCCGTTCCGCATGGCAGGCCGAAGGCTTCTGCAACATTCTGCGCCTGGCGGAGGGGTATTTGACGGCTTGAGGCTGCGGCTAAAAGAGAGAAGCGCGCCGGAAGTTCGGCGCGCTTAAACTATAGACAAACACCTTTAATCAGCTTCCGTGTATATTCCGTCCGAAAATACAACTTGCTTATATCACCATCGTGCTCGGCCGGAAGGTCGCCTGTATTAGCTTTGAGTGTGCAGCGGGCATAGCCTTCCTAGGGGCCGTTATGAAGCCCTTTGGGCTTCACCCTAAAGGGCCAGCGCAAGCGCTGTTTGACTCTGTAAGTCGTAAAACATCAGCCGTTAGTGTTGCTCATCAGCCTAACCGCAGAGAGGTTACACGCCAATGACATCCTATCTTAACAGTCTCTGAATCCCCGCCAACGACCGCGTCAACACTGCCCGGCTATCCTCCAGCGGCGCGAGCTCTTCGCTGCGGATCGGCCAGCTGTCCGGCTGGCGGTGCATGCGAAGCGGGATCTCCAAACTACAGGGAATGCCGCGATCGGCCAGCGCAGGGAGGATGGCGCCATAGTCAATCACACCGTCGCCGATCGCCGGGAACCAGAACTCGCCGTTTCGCATCTCAACGTCTTTGATGTGGAAGTGCTCCGCATAGGGCAGCATCGCCAGCGTCTGTTCCACCGGGTCGAGCTCCGGCGCCAGCGACAGCATGTTGCCGGGGTCGATGTTCAGCGCAACGGCCGGATGGCCAATCTCTTCCAGCAGGCGAATGCCGTCCTCAGCGCTGGTGAACGCGTCGTAGTTGGGGTCTCCGCCGTTTTCCAGACAGATAACGCAGCCGCTGTCCGCCGCTTCCGGCGCAATCTGCCTCAGGTTCTTAATCATCTGCTCGCGCTCAGGCAGCTGCGTGGTACAGGCGTTCAGACAGCGAACTCCCAGCATGTGGGCGAAGCGGATGCGCAGGCGAAACTTTTCCACCGTATCCGCGCCGGCCAGATTCATGGTGCAGCCCAGCGCTACCGTCGACAGCCCGTTCTCCTGCATCAGCTCCTTAACCCGGTTCGCGCTGGCGGTAGAAAACAGCGTAGGGTTCAGGTTGCCGACGTAACCTTCGTTATAGGCCAGCTCCAGATAGCGATAGCCGGTCTGTGCAATAACCGCAAAAGCGTGCGCCAGATCGTGACCGTCAAACATGGCGGTGTTCACCGCCAGTTGGGTAAGCGTCTTACTCATAAAGATTCCTTACTGTTTGTCTCACCGTTCGTGCGGCTGCCCGAACAACTGCCCGTACGATAATAACGGCGCGCGTTGTCGCAAAACAGCTTTTGCTGTTCGTCGTAGGGCCGTTTCGCCACCGCCTCTTTAAAGCCGGAGAAGATGGTGTCAAAGCTGCCGCACAGGCTGTCTACCGGGAAGTTGCTGGCAAACATCGCCCGATCGGCGCCGAAAATAGCCACCGCTTCGTTAATAATCCAGCGGTTGTCCTCAATATTCCAAGGTATACCTTTAAGGCCAATGCCTGAAATCTTCACCACCGCATTCGGCACTTCTGCAAAATCCGCCATCGCCTTATGCCAGCCGGCCAATCCTTCCGGCGAACGATCTGACGGCAGCCCGGTGTGATTGAGAATAATCAGCGTATTGGGGAAATCACGCGCCAGGCGCTTGGCTTCATGCAGGTTCCACCACGGGGTTTGCAGGTCAAAGTGCAGGCCGTTTTTTTCAAGCTCCGCGTACCCTCTCCGCCAGCGCTCGTCGCTCATCAGCGTCCGCTGCCCGGCAGCCGCCTCCTCCGGGGTCGCCGCGCCGCCGGGCTTGTGGCGCACGCTGCGCACCAGCCGATAGCCTGCCTGCGCCTTCAGCAAGGCGGGCGCGTCGTCGGCGTCCAGCCAGGCCTGCGCCACCACCGCGTTGGGAACGCCGAAGCGCTCCGCGACCGTATGAATATAGGCCGTTTCGCCCATTGGGTCTTTCGGGTCCCACTCTGCGTCGATGTAGACCGTCTCCACTACGTTATGCTTTTCGGCATCCTTGAAGTAGTCCGGCGGTAAATACTCGCGCTTGATGGACGCGTAGTCGCCGTAGCGGAAGGGAATCATCACGTCGTCCGCCAGCCAGGGATGAGGGTTAATCGCCGGCTGCCAGAAGTGATGGTGAGCGTCCACTATCGGGCCGTTGTAATATTCTGTGCTCATTACCGTTCTCCTTTCACTTCACGATTACGCGCTTTTAATCGTTTTCGCGCCAATCAGGCAGGTGCCCAAGACGTACACGCCGGCACAGCAGGCGAAGAAGACCAGCACGCCGTTAAACCCGCCGGTCGCTTCGACAATAACGCCCACTAAAATCGGCACCGCGATGCCGCCAACGCTGCCCGCCATGTTCATCGTTCCACCCAGAACGCCAACGCGGCTTTTCGGCGCTAGCAAGGCCGGGAAGCTCCAGTAAATGCTGCCCCACATCAGGAAAAACGCCGCAACGGAGAGCATGACCACCGCCACCGTCGGGCTTCCCAGATAGGGCAGCGACGCAAACGCCATAAGCATGATAACGCCGGAGAACGCCAGCAGGCCCTTCAGCGCCGCCATGTGCTTCATGCCGCGCTTAACCAGCATGTCAAACAGGAAACCGCCGCACAGCGATCCAACCACGCCGCACATGAAAATGATGAACGTCGCGTTACCGATGCTGTGCAAATTAAATCCTCTTGCCTGCGCCAGGTAGCTCGGCCCCCAGGTCAGCAGGCCAAAGAAGGTCATTGCCCAGGCTGCGCGTCCAACCAGAATGGCAATCAGAGAACGCCAGGGTACGCCAAGCCCGGAAACCGGCGCTTCGTCCTCTTTGGCGCTGCTGTTCTTCACGACCTGATTTTGCGTAATCAGGCCTAGCTCCGCCTGATTCACCGCCGGGTGCTCCGCCGGGTTATCGCGCAGGTAATACCAAGCGAGCCAGCCCAGTAAGATGGTCGCTACGCCCGCAATGGCGAACACCAAACGCCACGACCCCAGAGAAGCTATCATGTAGGCGATGATAATCCCGCCCAGCGCCGCGCCCAGCGGCCCGCCGCAGTCCATCAGCACCGCGCCGCGGCCCCGCTCTTCGGAAGAAAGCCACAGGGAGTTCATTTTACCGCCGGCAGGAAACAGCGGAGCTTCCGCCGCGCCCAGAGCCATGCGGGTGAACAGCAGCGAAATGCCGCCGGTAGAGAACGCGGCCAGCGTCTGGAATACGCCCCAGAAAACGGTGGAGCCGGTGATGATTCTGCGCGGCCCAAATTTATCAATAAGCCAACCGCCGGGGATCTGCAGCAGCGCATAGGCCCAGAAGAAGCTGCTGAGAATCAGCCCCTGCATGGTCGGCGACAGGTTGAACTCCTTGGCGATGGTCGGCATACCGATAGAAAGCGAGATTCGGTCAATAAGGTTAATCACCACCAAGATAAAAATAATGCCGAATATGGTCCAGCGCACGCGCGTGGGCCTTGCGTTTGTAGAACTCTGGGATGCAGGCGTTCCCTGGGCCGTCGGCTGCCCAGTAGGCGTTGATTGAGTTGTCATGTCGTCCCCTATCATCGTGAATACGAAACGTGCCGTATTTCACGGATATCAATTATTAATATTGTTGTTGATAAGAGCCCTCGGACCAGCGTCATCGGGCTCTTCGGGTTACTTCGATATAATAGGATTAATTAAACGGCGCTTTAGGTTTACGCCTAAACGCCTTCCGCCATATAGGTCAGGATAAGCGACATGGATACCGCGCCCGGATCGACGTGCCCCAGTGAACGCTCACCCAGCGTTTTCGCCCGGCCAAACACCGCGACCTGATCCTTGGTTGAATCCGCTCCCTGTCTGGCCGCTTCCGCGATCTGCGGCAGCGCTTCGTTCAGCGGCATATCGCCCAGCGCGTTGGCCTTTTCCACCGCCGCCGTCAGCGCGTCAACCATGGTTTTATCGCCTTTTTTAGCGCCGCCGCGCTGGAAGACCGCATTCAGTCCTTCGGTCAAAAAGCGCGCCAACACCGGCGTAGTGAGCGCAGGCTCACCGGCTACGGCCTTGCCGCCGGCGCGGAACATGGTGCCAAAGATAGCGCCGGACGCCCCGCCCATGCTGGACATCAGGCGCGTGCCGATTTGCAGCAGCAGCGCGCCGACGTCGTCAGGATTGCAGCTGTCGCCGTCAAGCAGCGTCACGACGGCGGCAAAGCCACGCTTCATACCCAAGCCGTGATCGCCGTCGCCAATCACCTGATCCAAACGAGTCAGCTCCGGCTCGGATGCGACCATCTTTTCCGCCGTCGCGCGCATCAGATTGCGGGTCGTAGTTAAGTCCATCATGTTATTTTCTCCAGGCAAAGCTGTGGCAAGGTGCGTCGTAAAGCGCTTGAAGTTCGTCATCAAGCTTGAACAGCGTAATTGAATAGCCGGACATTTCCTGAGACGTGCAGTAGCTACCGATCAGCGTATCGTGAATAATGATGCCCTTTTCGGTCAGCATCTCATTGGCCTTGCGGTTGGCAATCAGCAGCTCGGTCACCGTAGAACCGCCCAGATTGTTTATCAGCAACGCTACGCGGTCGCCGGCCACGAACGGCAGGTCGGCGCAGAGGCGCTCGATGATTTCAGCCACAATCTCGTCAGCCCGCGCCATCTTCTGGCGGCGTACGCCCTGTTCGCCGTGGATGCCCATGCCGAGCTCCAGTTCGTCGTCAGCCAGCTCAAAGTTGAAGCCGTCGTTCAGCGGCAGCGAACAGGCCGACAGCGCAACGCCCATCGAGCGCGTGTTGTCGTTGGCCTTGACCGCCAGGCGATGAACCTCATCCAGGCTCTTCATCTGTTCGGCGGCCGCGCCGGCAATCTTCAGCACCATCATGTCGCCCGCCACGCCGCGGCGATCGCCCATCTTGGCGATAGCGATGTCGTCGTTGACGCGGATTGTCCGCGATGGGATCCCCTCTTCTTCCAACAGCTCGGCTGCGATGTCAAAGTTCATGTTGTCGCCGGCATAGTTGCCGTAGACGAACAGCACGCCCTTGCCCCGCTCGGCAGCCTGAACGCCCGCCATGATGATATCGGGCGAAGGCGAGGTGAAGATCTCGCCCAGCGCAGAGGCATCGGCGAGCCCTTGCCCTACGTAGCCGGCAAACATGGGTTCATGGCCGCTGCCGCCGCCGATAAGAACGACGACCTTTCCGTCGGGGATCTCATCGCGAACGACGGCGCTGAAACCGTCAACCCGCTTCATTGTGCCGTGGCAGGCGGCAATCAGGCCGTCCAACTGCTCTTCCGGCACGTCGCGGGGATCGTTCAAGAGTTTTTTGGGTTTTCTTATACTCATGGAAATAGTCGTCCTCTACGTTTGCCCCACTTAGCGGGCGTTCTTTGCCATATTGATAGTGATGTTCAGCGCATTTTCATACGCCAACGGCGACGCCACGTTCTGGCCATAAATGTTATAGGCCGTACCGTGGTTCGCGGTTGCAATAGGGATAGGAATACCGCCCTGTACCGTTACGCCGCGCTCAAAGCCCAGCATCTTCAGGGCTGAGGCGAACTGGTCGTGGTACATCGAGACGACGCCGTCAAGCTTCATGTCCTGAACCGCCTTAAGCGTCGTATCCGCAGGGAACGGCCCGTAGACGTCGATACCCTTCTCGCGCGCCTTTTCCATCGCAGGCTTGATGATTTTGATCTCTTCGTCGCCGAACAGGCCGCCTTCTCCGCCGTGCGGGTTCAGCGCCTGCACCGCAATCTTCGGCTTGGCCACGCCGGCCTGAAGCAGCGTGCGCTGCAAAAGCTCGATACAGTCAAGCACGCTGTCGACGCTCAGGTTGGCGACGATGTCCTTAAACGGAATGTGGGACGTGACGCGGCTGGCCCAGATGCCGTCCACCACGTTCAGCTCGCAGGCGAAGTCCCTAAAGTCGGTCAGTTCGGCAAACCAGTGCAGCTCGTCGCGATACTTCAGGCCGCCTTTGTGCATAGCCTGCTTGTTCAGCGGCGCAAAGCAGATCCCGCTGGTATAGCCGGCCTGGGTCATGTCCACTGCCTTTTTCAGCGTCTCAAGCATGTAAACGCCGCTCTGTTCGGTCGCTACGCCGTATTCAAACGGCGCCGGATGGCTGTTTTTATGATGGAACAGCACCGGCACGCCCGGCTTGAAGGTGACCTTGGCGATGTCGTCAGCTTCTTCATACGGGAAGCGCAGGCCGGCGATCGCCATGCCTTTTTCTAGCTCATCCCGATCGGCAATAATCGCGATATTGGCCTTGTTACGGTTCTCTTCTTTGGATAACACTTTCGCGACCAGCTCAGGGCCTACGCCCGCCGGATCGCCGAGAACTAATGCAATGGATGGAATCGTCATAATCACTACCTACCTTTTGTTAAAATCGAATCAGACTGTTTTTCTGGCGCCTACATAGGCCTGTCCAGAACCCGGCACCTGCAACGGTTTGTCCGGACGCATGAAGAAAGTCAGGAATATGCCTACAACAAGCAGCACGACGGAACCATAGAAAGGCAGGCTCCAGTTGCCGGTTTTGTCGATAATGATGCCGAAAACGATGGGCGAAATAATGCCCGCGACGGCGGAACCGGCGTTCATCAGGCCGCTGGCGATCCCCACGTATTTCGGCGTAATGTCCATCGGCACGGCCCAGATAGGCCCAATGGTCAGCTCAAGGCAGAAGAACGCCACGCTCAGGCATATCGTCATAATGAGCAGAGAATGAGTGTTAATAACCGGGATCAGCAGAAGCAGTACGGTGATAAAGCTGAAAATAATGATGTTGCGGCGCGCAGTGACCAAGTTGCCGGTCATCTTCAGCACTTTGTCGCTGATTACGCCGCCGACCGTATTACCCACCACGCCGGACAGGAACACGCCGGCGGTAAACAGCGCCGATGACTTCAGGTCCATGTCGCGACCGTGCATAAAGAAGGTGGGCAGCCAGGTGAAAAACAGCCAGCTGGTCCAGCCGTAGCAGAAATAGACGCCCATCGTCGGCCCCATCCGCTTTAACAGAGGCCCCCACGGTGTAGGTTCGGCTTTGACCTTCAGATCCTTCTTCTCATAAACCGGTACGCCTTCAAGCTCTTCTTCGGTCATACCGCTGTGATCGCGCGGGTCGTCCTTAAACGATACGATCCAGGATATCAGCCAGACGAACGTGACAACGCCAAGGCCGATAAACGCGCCGCGCCAGGACCAAAAAGCCACTAATACAACGATGATGGGCGGCGTAATCGCATTGCCCAAACGAGAAAATGAGTGCGTAATGCCCTGCACGAAGCCACGCTGCTGCGGCTTGAACCAGTAGGTGATCGCCCGCGCCTGAGAAGGCAGCGCCGCGCCTTCGCCAACGCCTAACAACAACCGAGCAAGGAACAAAGAGACGAAACCGCCGACGAAGCCGGTCAACACGGTAGCAATAACCCAGATAACGCCGCAGAAAATGATCATGCGGCGTGCTCCCAGACGGTCAACGAACCAGCCGCCGATGATTTGAAAAACGGCATAGGTATAGGCAAACGCAGAGAAAATAACGCCGAGCTCTGTGTTGCTAAGGCCCAGTTCATCTTTAATCAGACCCGCGGTGGCGGCCAAGTTTACGCGGTCTACGTACATGAGGAATGACATTGCGCAAAACAGCGCAAGTATCTTGGTTCTGGCTTTTATTTGTAACATTTTCGTCCCCTGCACCAGCGCTGGTTTGCCGGCAAGAATGTCAATTGGTTACGCATATCCGCAGCAGTCAAATATTCCCTTTTAAACGTTAATGCTCCAATTTCATCAAGCGCTACAGGCTTTGACGATTAACGCGCCGTCGAGAAATGCTTTTGTTTTATCGTTCTGTTTCAACCGTGTATTATTGTTAGCCGCCAATAATACAAAAGAACAAATGACAAACTTTTGTTCAGCTATATCAGCAAAAAACCAGAAATAAAAAAAGACAGGGGATCGCATTAATCGCGCTTTTACCTCTAATTATTCTATTTTCGTGAACTGAATCGCTTCGGCTTTCTATATAAAAAGAACACAAATAGAACAAATGAAAATTCACACTTCACCCTGCATAACAAATGTTCTAATATGAACGGGATAGGTTCATCCGTTTAATAGCGTTTAGGAATAAAGAATAATAACAACGCTTTTTAACATCCGTTTTTGAACTAAAAGGCATAACTCAATGGAAAAACAACGAGTTCCACAAGACAACGAACTGCTGACTGAGATCGCCGTAGCCTACTATCAGGATGAGATGACGCAGGAAGAAATTGCGCAAAAATTCGGTATATCAAGAATTAAAGTTGGGCGCCTGCTTAAGCGCGCCAAAAATGAAGGCATCGTCGAGATCACCGTTCGCTATCACCCGGTGTACAGCACGCGCCTGGAACAACAGCTGATTGAACATTTTGGCCTCAAGCGCGCGCTTATTGCGCTGGACTACCAGGATGAAGACGAACAGCGCCGTCAGGTCGCTTCGCTGGTTTCAAACTATCTGGCCACCAACCTGAAAGACAACACCGTGCTGGCCGTAGGCCAAGGGCGAAACATCGCCGCCGTGGCGGATCACGTCAGCATCGTACCGGAAAGAAACTGTAAGTTTATCTGCGGCATTGGCGGCACCCACCGCCCGGGCGATGCCATTAACGCTGACCACGTCAGCCGCCGCATGGCGAAAAAGTTCGGCGGCACCAGCGAAACCCTGTACGCGCCGGCCTACGTAGAGAACCGTGCGCTGAAAGAAGCCTTCATGCAAAACGGCACCATCAAGGAAACGCTGGACCGCGCCCGTAAGGCGGACATCGCGCTGGTGGGCATCGGCGACATGAATGAAAACAGCTACATGGTTAAGCTCGGCTGGTTTACGCCGCAGGAAATCGTCGACGCCAGCCTCCATCAGGGCGTAACCGGAGAAATTGGCGGATACGACTTCTTTAACGCTCAGGGGCAGCCGGCCAATACGGTGATGAACAACCGGGTTATCGGCCTGAGCACTGAAGAGCTTCGCCAAATCCCCTGCGTTATCGCCATTGCGTCTGAGAGCACCAAGGCGCTGGCAATCCTCGGCGCGCTGCGCACGGGCGCAATCGACATTATCGCCACCAGCGCAGCCAACGCGCGCACCATTCTGAACATGCTGCAGCAGCCTTAACGCGTTATCTACTTAGATCGATTGATGACGTCCGTCGTTTCCACCTCAGGGGCCTTTATGGCCCCTTTCGTTTACCCGAAAGCATCGATTGTTCACACCAGTCTCATTTATTCATTTTCACCTTAAAAATCTCTTACTTCCCTAAAAAATCGCCCTATCGCCTTCGTTTAACTTCGTTATGCGCGCCTCATTTTGGATAAAAAACGCCCCAAACCGAACAAAAGTTTATTGACTTAACATATGAAAAAAACGAACATGCAACAAAAGAACGATGAATGAACTTTTGAAACCACGCTAATCCGGGCCGCCGGAAACATACACCAGACGCTTTCTTCCGACCTTAGCCAGTCGGTGGGAGCGCCAAAGCGGCACAGGGGCGACACAGAATTACAGTTAAATTTTGTCAATGAGGTGATATATGCTTCCTATAGCCATCGGCTGTGACGATGCGGCAATTGAGATGAAAAACCACATCGCCGCGTTTCTTAAACAGAAGGGAATCGAAGTCGTCGACTACAGCTGCGATAAGCACAGCGAACCGACAATGTATCCGGACATTGCCGTCGAAGTAGCGCGGGCGATTAAGGCGGGCAAACACGAGCGCGGCATCCTTATTTGCGGAACCGGCATCGGCATGAGTATTTCCGCCAACAAAGTACCCGGCATTCGCGCGGCGCAGTGCCACGATACCTATTCAGCTGAACGCGCGCGAAAGAGCAACAACGCACAGATTATCTCTCTTGGCGCTCGCGTTATTGGCGTTGAACTGGCTAAAACCATCGTTAGCGCATGGCTGGAATCTGAGTTCGACGGCGGCAACTCTGCGCCTAAGGTAGAAAGAATCGGCTACTACGAACAACATCTACAGCAAAAATAACGCCATATACCCCGGTTCCTCTGTCTCCGGGGGAGCCGGTTAAGGGGCCCGCTCACGCGGGCCCGTTTGGGGATACCCGCTCATCGTCAGAATGGGGCTTGCCAGGTTTTAGTCTGAACGAGGAGGGGATGAATAGAACGATAAAGGACCCCTTATGAACCAGCTTGAAGCACTAAAACAGTTAACTACCGTGGTGGCCGACAGCGGCGACCTTGAGTCTATCCGCCACTTTTCACCTCAGGATGCGACCACCAATCCTTCGCTTATTTTAAAAGCGGCGGAGCTGCCCCAATACCAGTACCTGATTGACGCCGCTATTCGAGACGCCAAGGCTCAGGGCGGAGATAAAGAAACGCAGCTGATTAACGCCAGCGACCGCCTGGCGGTCTATATCGGCGCAGAGATCGTCAAAACTATCCCTGGGCGCATCTCAACCGAAGTTGACGCCAGGCTCTCCTTCGATCGCGGCATGTGCGTCGCCAAAGCGCGTAAGCTCATCTCGCTTTATGAAAAGGCGGGCATCGACAAATCCCGCATTCTCATTAAGCTTGCCGCCACCTGGGCGGGCATTCGCGCCGCAGAGGAGCTGGAGAAAGAAGGCATCAACTGCAACCTGACGCTGCTGTTCTCCTTCGCGCAGGCCCGCGCCTGTGCGGAAGCCGGCGTGTTTTTGATTTCACCTTTCGTCGGCCGCATCTACGACTGGTACCAAAGCCGTCAGCCGTCTGCGGAATATCAGGCCGACAGCGATCCGGGCGTGGTGTCCGTTCGCAATATCTACAATTACTATAAGCAGCATCGCTACGCGACCGTCATTATGGGCGCCAGCTTCCGCCGCACCGAACAGATCCTTGCTTTGGCAGGGTGCGATCGCTTGACCATTTCGCCCGCGCTGTTAAAGCAGCTGCAGGAGTCTGACGCACCGGTCGAGCGTAAGCTTTCCCCGACGAACGACGTACAAAACCGCCCTAACCCGATGACCGAAGCTGAGTTCAACTGGCAGCACAATCAGGACGCAATGGCGGTAGAAAAACTTGCTGAAGGCATCCGCCTGTTCGCCGCCGATCAGGAAAAGCTGGAAAAAATGCTGCTTGCTCGTCTGTAATCAGTCAATATACATTCAGGCTATGCCCAAAGACGGGGGCGGGCAGATTCATTGCTCGTCCTCGTTTTGTTAATTCAGACGCCAGAATTTGAATACCAAAATTAAATGCCGAACTTAAATGCCGAACTTAAATGGAGAATATGATGCCTTCTCAAAAAGAACTCGCTAATGCTATCCGCGCCCTGAGTATGGACGCCGTGCAGAAAGCCAAATCAGGCCACCCGGGGGCGCCCATGGGGATGGCCGATATCGCCGAAGTCCTCTGGCGCGGATTCCTCCGCCACAGTCCAACCAACCCCAACTGGGTGAACCGCGACCGCTTCGTGCTCTCCAACGGCCACGGCTCCATGCTGATTTACAGCCTGCTGCACCTCTCCGGCTATGACCTCTCTATCGAAGACCTCAAGCAGTTCCGCCAACTTCACTCCCGCACCCCGGGCCACCCGGAGTACGGCTATGCGCCGGGCGTAGAGACCACCACCGGCCCGCTGGGCCAGGGTATCTGTAACGCCGTCGGGATGGCGATTGCCGAGAAGACGCTGGCGGCGCAGTTCAACCGCCCCGGCCACGACGTGGTTGACCATTACACCTATAC
>NZ_AUUA01000012.1 GCF_000439085.1 Leminorella grimontii ATCC 33999 = DSM 5078
TACTCACCCGTCCGCCACTCGCCGGCAAAGTAGCAAGCTACTTCCCGCTGCCGTTCGACTTGCATGTGTTAGGCCTGCCGCCAGCGTTCAATCTGAGCCATGATCAAACTCTTCAATTAAAGTTTGATGCTCAAAGAATCTTTACTGTTAGTTCGTAATGAATTAACTGATGTTCACTCTTCAAGACTTTTATCTATCGTTTGCGCCAAAGCGCTGTTGGATAGCGTCCTGTGAGTGCCCACACAGATTGTCTGATAAATTGTTAAAGAGCGTGCGACAGGGGAAAAACTTCCCGTGACGCGGGCTGCGTATATTACGCCATCCCGTTTCAGAGTCAAGCGGTAAATCACCGATTTGCGCGTTTAATTCTGAGGGCTAACCGGCTTGTGCCGTGTCAGTGGAGGCGCATTATAGGGGTTCGCCGCGGGCTTTCAAGCGCTAATTTAAAAAATACGTCTAACTGCCGATTGTTTAATCAAATGACGGCTAAATGGCCTGTTCATGTAAGGACTCAAAGCCAAGCTGGCGCAGCGCGGGCCAAAGCTTCTCGGTATCGCCACCTTTTCTTGAACAATACGCTATTCCCGCAGAATGCTCTCCCCACTGCGCCCCGTTCTCATCTAATAATGACTTAACGCGTCGGGCGATGGCGGCACCGGAATCAATCATCACGACGCCTTCCGGCAATACTTGAGCCAGTTCCTCTTTCAGCAGCGGGAAGTGCGTACAGCCCAATACAACGGTATCCGGCGGCACTGCGGCATTGAGCCAAGGTGACAAAATCCCTTTTAGTTCTTCAAGGGAGACATCGTGGCCGTGCAATTTTTCTTCCGCCATCTCAACCAGCCGGCTCGCGCCCATCAGTTCAATACGACAATCTTGCGCAAACTGAGCAATCAGATCGTGAGTATAGGGCCGATTAACCGTTACGTTAGTCGCCAAAAGCCCCACGATGCCGTTTCGCGTTAACTTGGCGGCAGGCTTTACCGCCGGCACAACGCCCACAATAGGAATACTTAGCCGCTCACGCAGCGCTGACAGGGCCACGACGCTTGCGGTATTACAGGCTACGACAATAATATCAATAGCGTGACGCTGGCAAATCGCCTCTACCATCGCCACCACGCGCTGGGCTATCGTCGATTCGTCCTTTTCCCCATAGGGGAATCCCGCGTTATCAAATGCATAGATGGTAGATAAATCCGGCATTAGCTGCCGGATTTCCCGATAGACTGAAAGCCCCCCTACGCCAGAATCAAATACCAATGCTGTCGGCATAGGGGACTCTCCTTTTTTCGTCGTTATTAGAAGGTATAGCTCGCAGTGAGATAGTACTCTCGCCCTGCGGTTTCATAGTTGCTGGCCGTTTCATACTCTTTATCAAACAGGTTAGCTACCCGACCTCGCACGGTAAACTGCTCGGTAACCGGGTAGGCGACCGATACGTCAACGGTGCTATAGCTGGAAAGCCGCTTCTGTTCGCTGGCGTATGCGGAAGTATTATTGTCATATCGCTTACCGTAATACTGATATGATACATCCATATCCAAACCGAACATATTCCAATCAAGCTGATATTTCGCTTTCTGCTTGGAGCGACGCGCTAAAACTTCATCATCCTTATCGCGACGCGGATCGAGATACTCCAGCGTTATCCGATGTTCAACCGGCCCGGTGCTGAATGTACCGCTCCACTCTACGCCCTTAATGGTCGCCGATTCGATGTTGTAATACTGCCCTTCCCAGGTAACGGGATCGGACTCATAGCCAATCAGGTTAGTCACCTTATTGCGATAGGCCGAAAGGCGCCAATTCAGCGGCCCAGAGTCCCCTTCAAGCCCGACTTCCCATTGGCGGGATTCTTCCGGCTTCAGGTCTTTGTTGGAAGAAATAGAAAAACGTTCTGAACCATACTGTTGGCCCAGAGTAGGCGCCAAGAAGCCGGTGCCATAAGAAAGCGTCAACCGGTAGGAGGGAATGAACTCCCAGGCCGCCGCCGCCTGCCAGGTCTCATGCCAGCCAAACTCTTCGTTGTCGTCGGTCCGTACCGCGCCTTCAAACAGGAAATTACCCAACGCCTGTTGGCCCGTAAAGTAATAGCCTGAGTTGTCTCGCTTATAGCGATCGGAAGCGTAGTTATCCGACGACTCCAGCTTCTCCTGACGCCAGTCGACGCCAGCGTTCAGCACCGTTTTATCAAAGTGATAAGAGTTGCCCCATTGCACGCTGCGCTGCGTTACGTCGTCCAGCGTCGTACCGTCTTTGTAGCGCCCTTTGATGCTGTCGTAGTTATAGTCCTTATACCTTTGATAGCTGGTGATAAGCTGGGAAGAGAAGCTTCCTTCAAGAAAGCGCAGTCCCATATCATAATTACGGCTGTAAAGCTGGCGCTCATCACCGTAGCTGCCGTCATATTCCGTATTGTTGCCGTAGCCGTATGCGCGCAGAAAACCGGAAAACTGGGATGAGAACTGTTGGTCAATGCCCGCCCACAGCGACTTGCTTCTGAAACCGTCGCGATCGCTGTCGGGTGGGTAAGAAGAAGATGGCTGAATATTGAATCCGCGGGAGTCCTCAAACGAGCCCGCCGCCGTTATTGTCGTTTTCTCGCCAAAAGTATGGCGAACGCTGCCGTCATAAAGCTGATAGTGGTTTGAACCAACGCCGGCCTCAATCTGCCCGCCGTCTTTATCGCGGGTAGTGATAATATTAATCACGCCTCCGATGGCCTCGGAACCGTATACCGCCGAGCGAGGCCCGCGAATAAACTCCACGCGCTGCACCAGAGAAATCGGCACCTGATTAAAGTCCGCCGCGCCCATAATGCCCGATACCGGAAGGCGAATGCCGTCCACCAGCACCAGAACGTGACGGGATTCGGTTCCGCGTACGTAAAGGCTGGTTGACTGGCCGCGTCCACCATTTTGGGAAATATCCACGCCGGGCAAACGGCGCAATACGTCGGTCAGGCTTTTTGACTGCCAGAGGTCTATCTGATCTCGCGTAACGATGTCCATCGGCGCAAGCACGGTCGATACCGGCTGGGGGAAACGATTTGCCGTAACCACCATCGTTTCTGCATCATCATCCGCCCATGCGGAAAAAGCCAACGCGGGAAGCGAGGCCAGTAACATTCTCTTTTTTATAAACATAAGGTTAAGCATCCAACGTCAGTTGCAGGATGCCGCAAAAAGACAGCGCGTAGTACGCGACGGCTGTTTTCCATGCGACAGGATCCCGGCAGGTCTTCGGGCTTAAGAACATTGATGGCCAACGACTTCCCATTTAATAAACAGTGTCTGTATCCAGCCGTAGCCGATACGGTCGCCATCGTTCTATTTACCGCTGCGCGTCAGCTCTGGATTTGCACCAGATTCCCTTTTCACGTTGAAGCCTTAAAGGCTCCATGCAGACCGGAACCACACATGCTACAGGCTGTTAATATGGATGTCTAGACTGCTATTTATTGAAAATCCCTTGAAAGGCTAGACATCATCAGGTCATGCCCTACAATGCCGCCTTAAGATAATTTCAACAGCATCAACCCGAGACGCCGATGACGCCAGAAATACTCCCAATAGAAAACTATGACGCCCAACTGACGGAAAAGACCGAGCGCCTGACCGCCATGATGGCGCCCTTCGGCGCGCCGAAGCCGGAAGTTTTCGCCTCGCCGAAAAGCCACTACCGCATGCGGGCGGAGTTTCACATCTGGCATGAGGGGGATGACCTTTACCACGTCATGTTCGACAGAAATACCAAACAGCGAATTCGCGTTGACGCGTTTCCCGCCGCTAGCGAGCTGATAAATCGGCTCATGCCTCAGCTTCTGAATGAAATCAAGCCTCATCATTCGCTGCGCTACAAGCTATTTCAAATCGACTATCTCTCAACGGTAAGCGGCGAAGTCATCGTTTCTCTGCTGTACCACCGCAAGCTCGATGACGAATGGCAGCAGCACGCCGCCAGCCTGCGGGAAAGCCTGCAAAAGCAAGGATTCAATCTCCAGCTTATCGGCCGGGCGCTAAAACAAAAGATTTGCCTGGAGCGGGACTACGTGGATGAAAAGCTGACGGTAAGCGGTAAAGAGATTATTTATCGCCAAACGGAAAACAGCTTCACTCAGCCGAACGCCGCCGTAAACGTACATATGCTGGAATGGGCGCAGCGCATAACTGAAGGCTCTCGCGGCGACCTGCTGGAGCTCTACTGCGGCAACGGTAACTTTTCTCTGGCGCTGGCGGGCAATTTCGATCGCGTGCTGGCTACCGAAATCGCCAAACCGTCCGTAGCCGCCGCGCAGTACAATATTGCCGCTAACCGAATTGATAACGTTCAGATCGTTCGCATGTCGGCAGAAGAGTTTACTCAGGCAATGCGGGGCACGCGGGAGTTTAACCGCCTGCAGGGCATCGATTTAACGAGCTACCGCTGTGAAACCATCTTCGTCGATCCGCCGCGCAGCGGGTTGGATGAGCAAACCGTTCGCTTGGTACAGAAATATCCGCGCATTCTCTACGTTTCCTGCAATCCCGAAACGCTGTGCGATAACCTGAAGACGCTGAGCGAAACGCACCGCATTACCCATCTGGCGCTGTTCGACCAGTTCCCGTACACCCATCACATGGAAAGCGGCGTACTGTTGGAAAGAAAAGGTTAACGTTTCTCCCATAAAAAAGCCCCAATCACCGTTGGGGCCTTCTAACTAAAATAAACTAGAACAAATACTTTACGCCAAACTGGGCGCTGGTGTCGCTATAGCCGTCAGCGCCTATCTGCTGGGCCACATTGCCCCAAACGTTAAAGTTCGCGTTGATTTGCCCCTCAACGCCCAGCTTAACCTCACCCACGTCTTTTGCACCGACCTGCCGGTTTTCTTCCCCGCCGATCTCTACCGCAAAATCTCTCATTAGGTGCAGCCAGTTAATTTCCACAAATGGTTGAAACAGGCGCTGCTTATCGGCATCGCTATCGTGGCGCCCCTGCGCGTAGGCGCGCAAGCCTAGACGGGTCAACAGGTTTCCAGACGAGCCGTCCGCAGCCATACTTCCGTTCTCCTCGCGATGGTCATCTGCCTTAATTCCCATCCAGACCACCTGCGCCTTTGGCTGTAGCCAATAGCTATCGTAAGCTTTTTCTCCAACCTTAAAGCTGTATCCCCCCTCCAGAGAAGATGAAATCCCTTTTGAACGATACTTCTCTGTCGCCAAGCCATCGCCGTTTACCTGATTTTTAAACCAGCCGTACTGTATCCAACCGTCCAGATAGGCACCGGTTTTATTCGCTTCGTTTGCATACCAGGTTCCATAGGCCCCCACGCTGTAACCTTCGACCTGCCCGCGTGAACGATAGTGGGTCAGCGAAGACTGCGTATTGTTTTGACTATTGCCATAGCCCGCCATTAACCCCAGATGCAGCCGACTGTTGCCATTGCCGTACCACTGAGCGATATCGCCCCCCATCTGGGCTACGTAGCGGTTGCTCTGGGTTTTTAGCTGCTCGCTGCTTTCGCGAAAACGGTTATGTCCGCCAACCTGGCGCAGCCACAGGCTCGTTACGCGGCGTTCGCCCGTTAACACATCGGTATACTGAGTTTCTCCCAGCCTGTCGTGCAGCCGGGTAATAAACATCGTATTTGCCGCTACGCGGTTGGCTAAATAAGAGCCCGACTCTGGACGGACAACCCTATCGGCTGGCGCAGGCTCCGGTTTGGGATCGGGGATAGGATCGTTCTGAGGATCGGGCTCCGGGTCAGGATTAACGGGCGTAACGGGTGACAGAGCGCTGGTCAGATACCAGTTCTTTTCCGTCGCGCTATCCTGACCACGAACCAAAAAGTAGTCATATAGGCCAGCAACAATCCGCCCTGACTGCTCAAAAGTGCCGTCCGAGTTCCCGCCAACGGTAATCAACTCAATACCGTTTATCGTATCCGCGCCCTGCCCGCCAATATTATTTACGGCGACATAAGTTCTACCCGACGTATTGCCCGCAATCTCTAAACGATCCGTCGGTGAAGCATCATCACCTAGCTGAGTATTCATTACGATAAGGCCGTTTTGGCCGCTGTAGTCACCCGCAACGCTAAGCGTTTTAAACGAAGCGCCGTCGTTAAGAAAATTCAGCGTAGACTGGTTGAGCGCTAAATCCGTCAAAGATGAGTTAGCAGTCATGTCCCAGACGCTGTGCTGACCGCTTAGCGTCAAGTTTACCTGCCCCCCATTTTTTACTGACGTTCTACCCCAGATATAGGAATTATCGCCGGCGTTCGCATTAATTTGTGCGTTAGATGATTCAATGATGCCGTAAGAAGTCAGCTTGCCGTCGTTGACGTTGATAGAAGCGCCGTTAGAGGCATACATTGCATAGAAAGCCTCATCTTTCGTCCTTTCACTGCCCAGGCTGACGTTTTTATTCAGTTGGATATTCCCGTTATCCGGAGCATAAAGGTAAACGACGCTTTTGGCCTTACTGGCGTAGTCTGAAAAATCGGCGGAATAGTTCCCTTCGACAGTTACAGAACCTCGGCGGCTGTATATGCCATAAAAGTTATTACTGCTATCCGTCGTCGCCTGATTGTTAAAAACAACCGACGTGTCGTTCAAACGCGCATTGGCGTTATCCGCCATAACGCCTCGAAACGTGCTGCCGGTGGAGGTTGCCGCAGCGGAAAGCGTTATCTCGGCAGAGCCGTCCAAAGAAAGGCTGAGGGTATTATTGTTATAAAGATTCTTACCCGAGGCATAAATGCCAATAACTTGCTGAGTCTTTCCTTCGCCCGACAGGCGCAGACTTGTGTTACCGCTGGAGGTTAAATAGCCATTGAGGGAATACAGGCCGTAGCTATAGGCATTATCGTTTTTTACAGACGACGTCAGGGAGGCATTGCGATATGACAGGCCAAGCCCGGCGGACTCAATGCCCCGAGAAGCCTCACCGCCCTGTAGCGTTATCAGCAGGTCTTCCGCCTTGATGTAATTGAGCCCGGCGCTGTTGCATCCGCTCGTACCTCCTGAAGACGCAAGCGGCAGGCACTGAGAAAGAATGCCAGACACCGTTTGGTTACTGGTGACATCAATCGACGTCAGGCCGGTTAACTCCATATGGCTCAGATCGTTAACGCCTACAGATTCGTTAGCAACGCCAATCGTATATTTTCTGCCGCCGCTGCCTACGGATTTGACTGTCAAGTCATCGGCTTTAAAAGAGTTGTTATTGCCTCTGATATAAACCGCATAAGTATGGGAAGGATCGCCGGTACCAAATCCGATGGAAGTCACGCTTGAACCGGAACCAAGATCGAGCGTCCCGTTGCCATCGCTAAACACCAATCCAGGCCAATGGCGGCTTGCGTCAGTCACCGTAACGGAACCGACGACAGAAATGTTTTTGTTGGTAAAGTCAATGTGAGTGGTATCACCGGAAAGCGTTTCCGCTTGAGACGGAAAAGTATGCAAATAAGTTGCGGCAATGATAAAAAAGCCGGCTTTATTCCCTAAGCCAAGATTACGCATAAGTTCCTTCTTATGTAAAAAGCAGACTATATATTCAAGCGGTTAGCGGAACATTCTGTGTTCACACGTATAAAGCGACAGCTTTTGATAAAAACTTAAGCTACCTGATAAATTTATTTTAATTTATGAAAAGAATTTTCTGGAAAACAAAATTAAACGTGAATACGTTGAAAATAATAATATCACAGAGAGGTAATATTAATAAAATGATTAATAGATACTAAAAAGAGGTAGATAGCCAACTCTTAAATATTTTCAATACCTAAGAGCTGGTCTATTAATGGACATTGCGATTAGTCGGCCTGTTTGGCCACCTTGCGGCGAGAAACGATATTGAGCTTGTGGCCGATCCAGAACACCAGCGCCACGCAGACGATCGTTAGCAGGAAGTTAGAACCCATCCCGTTGTACTGCGCGCGGATAACGGCGCTGTATAAAAACAGCCCCAGCAGGAAGCAACAGCCCGCAAGCGACGGCGTACCTTCCGGCATCGGCTGAGAAACGTAGCGTTGATGCAGGAAATAGATAGAAAAACCCAGCGCAATCAGCGGGAAAATGGAAAAGGAAATAACGGAATCAAACAGCGCATTGAAGGAACCGTTAAGGGATATGCCGGCGATAAACGCTATCAGCAACGTGCCGAATTCTTTTTTTGTTTTTTCTGTCATTACTGCTCTCCTTCGTTTCTTCTACCGCGATTTACAGCGAAACGGGCACTGAACCCTTCTCTTGTTCCCGGCGATACCAATAGTACACGCCTTTAGAAATCATCCTCAGCTGTAAGACTAGCCGTTCCTCCAGCTGATTGCGTTGGGCTACGTCAATATCCAACGCTTCTGCGCCGGCGCTGAAAACGATGGTGACCATCGCTTCGGCCTGCGCTTCGGTAAAGCTTCTGGGCATCTGGTTCGCCTGTTCCAGGTAGTCCGCCAGCTCAGCGATAAAGTGCTGAATTTCACGCGCAACGGCGGCGCGAAACGCCGCAGACGTCCCTGAACGCTCGCGCAGCAACAGCCGAAAAGCGTTAGGGTTATGGTCAATAAATTCCATAAACGTGGAAACGGAAGTGCGGATCACGCTGCCGCCCTTAGCGATGCGCTGCCGCGCCTGACGCATCAGCTGACGCAGCATAAGGCCGCTTTCGTCCACCATCGTTAACCCCAACTCGTCGACGTCGCGAAAGTGACGATAGAACGACGTTGGCGCAATACCCGCTTCTCGCGCGACTTCGCGCAGGCTCAGGCTGGCAAAGCTGCGTTCTGCGCTAAGCTGACTAAACGCCGCCTGAACGAGAGAACGGCGCGTACGCTCTTTTTGTAGTGCTCTGACGCCCATCACGTCTTGGTTCCCCACTTGTTTCTGTCTGAAAAACCGCGCATTCGTTTAATGCCGCCCTCTATTGGACCGAGAAACGGCGCAAAATGCTTAGCAACCTATGCCGTTTTTTTCTGTTCCGACTCAATGACGCTCGGCATATGCTCGGCAATGCTTTCCGCCAGCTGTTCATAGCGAGCGCGCAGCGGCGAACCAGGGCGATAGACCAAACCGATAGTACGCTTAGGCTCCGGCTTAAAGCAGGGCAAATAGCAAATACCGTCGCGCTCGCGCTCAGGCGGCGTAGCCAACAGGGGCAGCAGCGTAATGCCGCTGGCGGCAGCCACCATGTTGCGCAGCGTTTCCAAGCTGGTCGCTCGGAAATGAGAGTCTTCATCGGCACCGGCCTGGAAGCAGAAACCCAGTGCCTGATCGCGCAGGCAGTGGCCGTCTTCCAGCATCAAAAGCTTCTCGCCGGAAAGCTCCGACATCATAATTTTATCGCGCCCTGCCCACTTGTGATCGGAATAGATAGCCAGGCGCATCGGCTCATCGTACAGCGGGATCTCAATGAAGGACTCCGTCTCTTTCACCAGAGCCAAAATGGCGCAGTCGAGCTTACCGCTGTCCAACTGGGACAACAGATCTTTAGTCTGCGCTTCGTGCAGATACATCTCCAGCTTGGGAAACGCCTTGTGCAACATGGGAATGATGTGCGGTAACAGGTAGGGGGCGACGGTCGGTATCAGGCCGATATGCAGCGGCCCGGACATGGTTTCGCCCTGCTGGCTCGCCATTTCTTTTAATACTTTGACTTCCCGCAGCACCTTTTTCGCCTGATCGACCAGCAGCATCCCCGCTTGAGTAAACAGCACCTTACGGCTGGTACGCTCGAGCAGCATAACGCCAAGCTCATCTTCTAACTTGCGGATTTGCCCGCTCAGCGTGGGCTGGCTGACGTGACAGGAATCCGCCGCACGCCGGAAATGGCAGTGTTCCGAGAGCGCGACGAGGTATTCTAAATCTCGAATATTCATAACCTAATCCCTTACCTCAAGATAGACAGTGTCAATAGATAGAATAGTGACTAACGATTATACCTATTAACCTACCACATGGATAATCCACATCAACGAAAACATGACATACGGCCACAAAAAAATGCGCCGTCAAATCAACAGGCTTACGAGGATATCCATGTTTACATCACGCGAAGGACAGAACGTACCGCAAACCACTTTTCATACGCGCCAGGGAGATCGTTGGGTTGATGTCACAACGGACGATTTGTTTGCTAACAAGACCGTCATCGTATTTTCTCTGCCGGGCGCCTTTACGCCAACCTGTTCATCCAGCCATCTGCCGCGCTACAACGAACTGGCGCCGGTGTTCAAACAGCACGGCGTTGACAGCATTCTGTGCGTTTCCGTTAACGACACCTTTGTAATGAACGCGTGGAAGTCCGAACAGAGCGCAGAAAATATTACCTTCATTCCTGATGGAAACGGCGAATTCACTAAAGGCATGGGCATGCTGGTCGAGAAAGCCGAACTGGGCTTTGGCCCGCGCTCATGGCGCTACTCCATGCTGGTACGCAACGGCGTGGTTGAAAAAATGTTTATCGAACCGAACAAGCCGGGCGACCCGTTTGAAGTTTCAGATGCGGACACCATGCTGAAGTACCTGGCGCCGGACTGCAAACTGCAGGAGTCCATCGCCCTGTTCACCAAGCCTGGCTGCCCGTTCTGTGCGAAAGCCAAGCAAATGCTGCAAGAGCGCGGCCTTCAGTATGAAGAAATTATCCTTGGAACCGACGCGACGACCGTCAGCCTGCGCGCCGTGACCGGTCGCTCAACGGTACCGCAAGTCTATATCGGCGGTCGCCACATTGGCGGCAGCGACGACTTGGAAGCGTTATTTGCGGCCTGATGGTTTCAAGCAGGCAATATGATGTAGCACCCGCAGGCAGAGGTCTGTGGGTGAAAGAGAGCACTCCTGTCTAGTTTTAGTTAGCCAATGGTAAGTTTTGGCGGACTTCGGTCCGCCTTTTTTTTCTCCCAGGGAGCCCTAACAGAATGAAAGAGTTACAGGTTGACGTCGCCGTCATCGGCGGCGGAACCGCCGGCCTCGGCGCATACCGTTCGGCAAAGCGCTTTACCCCCAGCGTAGTGATGATAGAAGGCGGGCCGTTCGGCACCTCCTGCGCCCGCGTCGGCTGTATGCCCTCCAAACTGCTGATCGCCGCTGCTGAAGCGGTGCACGAGATTGAAAAAGCGCCTGAATTTGGCATCCATACAACGGGAGAAATCAAGATTAACGGCCGAGAAGTCATGGGCCGCGTCAAGCGTGAGCGCGATCGCTTCGTCGGCTTTGTGCTGGAAGGCGTTGATGAAATCCCGGCAGAAGACAAAATCCTGGGCTACGCCAGGTTCCTCGACAACAACACGCTTCAGGTTGACGACCATACCCGCATCGTTGCCAGACGCATCGTCATCGCTACCGGCTCTCGCCCAAGCTGGCCCGCACCGTGGAATTCGTTAGGCGATCGCCTGATTATTAACGATGACGTATTCAATTGGGACGACCTGCCCACCTCCGTCGCCGTTTTTGGCCCGGGCGTTATCGGCCTTGAGCTAGGCCAAGCCCTGCATCGCCTTGGCGTCAAGGTGACGATGTTCGGCGTTGGCGGCGCCGTTGGCCCGCTAACCGATGCGGCAATTCGTCAATATGCCGAAAAAACCATCAATCATGAATTTTATCTCGATCCGGACGCAAAGGTTGAGATTATGGAACGCCGCGGCGACGCCGTATTCATCCGTTATCAGGATAAAGCCGGACAGGCGCAGGAAATTACCGTCGACTACGTGTTGGCCGCCACAGGCCGCCGCCCGAACGTAGACAATATCGGTTTGGAAAATACGACGCTTGTGCTGGACCCACGCGGCGTCCCCGTCGCGTCGCCTCAAACGATGCAAACCAGCGTAGCGCACATATTCATCGCCGGCGACGCCAGCAACCAGCTTCCGCTGCTGCACGAAGCCAGCGATCAGGCGCGCATTGCCGGTGAAAACGCAGGATCCTATCCGGAAGTTTCCCCAGGCCTGCGCCGCAGCCCGATATCCGTCGTGTTCTCCGATCCGCAGATCGCCATGGTAGGCTCAACCTATCGTGAGCTTAACCAGAAGTTCAGCGCCTGCGGCTGTTTTGAAGTAGGAGAAGTCTCGTTTGAAAATCAGGGCCGCTCCCGCGTTATGTTGCGAAACAAAGGCCTGCTGCACGTTTACGGCGAACAGGGCACTGGTCGCTTCCTCGGCGCAGAGATGATGGGCCCAGGCGCAGAACACATCGCTCACCTGCTGGCCTGGGCGCATCAACAGCAGATGACCATCGGCCAAATGCTGGACATGCCGTTCTATCACCCGGTTATCGAAGAGGGGCTGAGAACCGCCCTGCGCGATCTTCACGCCAAGCTGCGCCTTGGCGACGATGAAATCGAACGCTGCCAGCGCTGCCCCGGCGATTAAGCCAACCTGCGCCTGCGCGCCCAATGCGCGCGGGCGCAGCCTTTTCATCGTTAAACGTCCTATAATTTAACGCCGTCAACTATACAAACCATTTTCACCTCGCTACATTCCTTTTTTACCTATAAAAAATCGAGACAAAAAATGACGCGTAAAGACGGATTTCTGGCGCTGCTGGTCGTTATCATATGGGGCATCAACTTCGTGGCGATAAAGATGGGGCTCCAGAATATGCCGCCCCTGCTGCTTGCCGGCCTGCGCTTTCTGCTGGTTGCCGTTCCCGCGATGTTCTTTATAGCCAGGCCCAAAATACCGCTGTCTTTACTACTGGGCTATGGGCTTACCATCAGCTTCGGCCAGTTCGCTTTTTTATTCAGCGCTATCAAGTTCGGCATGCCGGCCGGGCTGGCTTCACTGGTCCTTCAGGCACAGGCGTTCTTTACCATCATTCTCGGCGCGCTGACGTTTGGCGAACGCCTACAGGCCAAGCAGTTTATCGGCATTGCGCTGGCCGTCGTCGGCATACTGGTGCTGATTGAGGGAAGCGTCAGCGGGCAGTCCGTTACCGTCCTCGGCTTCCTGCTTACGCTGGGCGGCGCGTTCTGCTGGGCAAGCGGCAACATATTTAATAAAAAGATCATGCTGCTGCCGGAACGTCCGGCGATTATGTCGCTCGTTGTATGGAGCGCCCTGATTCCCATCGCGCCATTCTTCCTTGCAAGCTACCTGTTCGAAGGCGAAGGCGCCATACGGCAAAGCCTTGAGGCCATCAACATGACCACGATAATTTGCCTGCTCTATTTGTCCTTTCTGTCCACCATCGTCGGCTACGGCCTGTGGGGAACTTTGCTAGGGCGCTACGAAACCTGGCGCGTGGCTCCGCTGTCGCTTTTAGTACCCGTTGTAGGCATGGCGAGCGCAACGCTGTTTTTAGACGAAACGCTTTCCCTTACTCAGATATTGGGCGCGGCGTTAGTTATGGCAGGTTTGTACATTAACGTGTTTGGGCTGAAAATATACCGCCGAATGAGAAAAGCGCGTTCAAGTTAAAATTGATTAGATTCATCTTTAGAAATACCGCTTCTCAATTCAACCGCGCTTTCGCCTAAAGCGCGGCTTTTCTTAATAACTTCTTGTTATTATTAAAAACGTCGATATATACTCCACGAGAAATAGTTTTATCAATAAACCAATAATGAAAGGAATCTCTATGAGAAAAATGGCAATTTTAGCTCTGGCCGCGCTGTTTATGACCGGGTGCGCCTCTAAATATTCCATCCTGATGCAGTACCATAACCAATGCGACGCGGCTAACCCCGATCCGCAAGCCTATGTAGGCTACGTTGACTGTATGAATTCCATGGTAAGCCTTGATTCAAAGGTGAGTCGCGGCACCGGTACGCTCAACATCATGTCTTACGCCAATCAGCTGAAGCTTCAGGTACAAGAACATAAAATAACGGGCGTTGATGCCCGTAAAGAACTACAAAACAAATACTCCCGCATAAAGTTCAACTATAGCCTTCCTCAGCAACAGGTGACGCCTGCAGCACCTGTTGCAGATACGCCAGCGGCAAGGTAACAAGTCAATTTAACCCACCTTCCGGTGGGTTTTTGCTGTACGTCACACCTTGAAAAGCGGCTCTCGCGTTTTACAACACTTTCATTTAGAGTGATTGCCAGATCTACTCTTTCCCCTTAACTTCTTCCGAGGTCTGCCTATTGGAAACTGTGTCAAATCAATAAACGCTGCGGCTTAATGCCCGCACGTTGACGCCATGCTTAGCGCGTATGCGCATAGGCAGCGGTCTTTGATTGCACAAAATTCCGGCACGCCTCGCTCATTGAATATTCCATTTGAAAGACAAACTGAGCGCATCGCTTTTCTATTCCGTGTCGGATTTTGTTGCCCGTATTTTTACCGCTCACTCAGGTGAGTAATGAACGGGATAAAACGCCCGATAAACACGTAAGGAATCCACTTATGACGCTCAGCAAACTTATTCATCGCAAAATCCCTCTTACCGCCGATGTGGGAAGTGGAAAAATTCCCTGGAATGAGCCGGAATTCAGCGCCCGCATGCTCAACAATCACCTCAGTCAAGAACACGACTGGGCTAGCCGACGCGGAGAGCTTATTGAACGGCACGTTGAGTGGATAGCCCAGCGCCTTGCGAAAAAAGCCCGCATTCTCGACCTCGGCTGCGGTCCCGGCCTGTATCTACAGATGCTGGCCCGAAAAGGGTATCAGTGCAGCGGCGTCGACTTCTCTCCGGCCGCAATCGACTATGCCCAAAAGCGTGCGAAAGAAGAAACGCTGGCCATCGACTATTGCTGTGAAGACGTAAGGACCTTTTCCCCGGTCGGAAATTACGACTTTATTATGATGACCTTTGGCGAACTGAACGTCTTTAGCCGGGACGACGCTACGCGGTTGGTCAACGGCGCCGCATCGTGGCTTGCGCCAAACGGCCAAATGTTGATTGAAGTACACTCATGGGAAGAAGTTCGTCGTCAAGGCCTACGGCCTTCAACGTGGGAAACGCTGTCGACCGGGCTGTTTTCCGAACGTCCTCACCTGTTGTTGACCGAAAGCGCCTGGGACGAACAGAAAGCCGTCGCGTCCACCGCCTGGTGGACTATCGACGCCTGCGCTGAAACGTCCTTTTTTACCAGCCACATGCAGGCCTGGAGAAACGACGAATATCTGGAAATGCTAAAAAGCGCGGGGCTTGAGGACGTTTTCCAACTAAAGGATACCGAATGGCCGGTGGGACAAGCGTTTGATAACGGGTTGTTTGTACTTTGCGGGCGAACTCGCAAATAGGCTAAGCCATATACCAGACGGGAAGGAGCGACAACCAAAATGCCCTTCCCTTCTTCATTCCAACACCTCGCGCTGACGTACTATCCTGTCGATAAGCGCCGAACAGGTTGTCGCCAGCCGCCTTTCATATATCTGCATGTGGTCGATTAAGTTACGCAGATCGGACAGCTCCTGCACCGTATAGGAGACGGCGCCGGGCTTCTTGATATTATTGCGATAGTCTGCAGGATTAGCATTAAGCAGTACGATCGCATCTCGATGAGGCAACCGCTTGGCGGCGAAGTGCGCCAGCAGGTTCCTCTGCGGGCGACAGCGTTTGATTTCCTCTAAATCGGCCTGAAAGGCTTTCAGCATGTCGTCTTCCATATAGGGCGCACAGCCGTCTTTGATAGCGTCGATCATGCGGTGTATCGACAGCTTCCCGCTGATGCTGGGCTTCTGGAAAGAGGGCGTTGACGAGAGAAACGCATACAGCCGCTGAATGTTAAAGTCCATAAAGTTATAGACCTGCACATAAAGCCCGACGAGAACAAAGTCATCCCTGTCGAGATTATCAAGCTCGCCGATGTCCAGACGGCGAAACTCTTCATTTAACGTTACGGCCTCTTCTGCATTCATATCTTCCGGTGAGTTCATTCTTTTTCATCCCATAATGTTGGCGCAACCGTTTAACCATAAGCGTTTTAGGATATATCAGAACAAGCTTTAATATTCAAACGAGAAGAAAACGAACGCTCGCTATAAAAGCGTCACGACGGCGCACCACGTATTAAACAGTGAATGAAGCACGATAGGCATAATCAGCCCTCGGGTATGTATTCTGACAACGCAAAGAATGGCTGAAAAAGCAAACAGGCTTACAAACGTCGTCGGCATGACGTACTGCGTATGCAGGAGAGAAAAGATTAAAGAGGTCGTAACGATACCGACCGTTTTTGAACGCGGGCCCCAGCCGATGCTGGCGTTTAAAAGCAGTCCGCGAAAGATAATCTCTTCATTGACTGGCGCCAATACGATAAACACCACCGCCAGTGCGACTTTGACCATTGGAGAATGGGAAGGAAGCTCACCGACCCAGGGTTCAGGCATTCCAAGAAACGCACCAATGACTACGAGTATAAAAATCGCCAGCATGGGCAAAGGCAGATCGCGCCATGCAAACTTTCCCAGCGTCAAAAAGCGATAGCGTTTCGAATATTCCCACCAAAAGATCAGCGAACAGGGCAGCAGCAGGAAAAAATGCATGACGAAGGCGGCCATCCCCGATTGATAAAGATAGGCATAGTTCGGCAGCAGCAGCATCACGTACGACAAAGCATACCAACAGAAAAGCGCCGCCAGGCAAAAAAAGGTGTGCTGTAATCTATCCGATTGATTATTCATATCGCTAACTGGCTGTCCCCATATCCGTCTGACGGCACATTAATTTCAGCAAGCATTATAAATAATCGGCGGGCGGGCGTCTCATGAAAACGGCTACCCGCCCTTTAAGACGGATAGCCATAGATGCCCAAGCCGCTACAACACGAGTTTGGAGAGGACAAAGCCAAAGGGCACTGCGCAGAGTATTGAGATGCATCCTGGCAAAAAGAACGGATGATTAACGACCTTCGAGCCGTTCCAGCGCTTGCTTAAAAACGACCCCGTATCGTCAGTGGCGATAGCAAAGGCGGTCGTTGGATAAATGTTGGTGATGTACAGCGCGCTGACGGCGACGAACCCGGCGAGGATCGCATTGGGACTGATGCCTATCGACGCCGCAATCGGCATCAGCAGAGCGCAGGTCGCTCCCTGGCTGAAAAGCATTGAGCTTGTAAAGAAGAACACTACCGCCAGCAGCGCCGGATACTCCTGCAGCATCTCCTTGGCGAAGTCTTTTATTTCCGGCACGTGTACGCCGATAATCGTACTGCTGAGCCACACAATCCCCAAAACGACAACCAGCGATTCAGCGCCAGACTTAAATAAGGGCGTTTCCTTAATGTCCTTAAACGCGATTTTACAGACAAAGATCGTCACCGTAGACACGATGAACATAGTAATAATAATCAGATCGCGCGAGCTGACGCCGTGTTTGATAAAGGGTTTAAACAGCAGCATGCCGACGACAAAAAGCACGCCAAGCAGGAAAATGCCAACAGAGAGTTTCGCATTTTTCTTAACCAGAACGTCTTCCGGCTTGCGAATATTCACCAGATTGGCCTTCAGGCGCTCCTGATATATAGGATCTTCGGCCAGACTGACGCCCTGCTTATTGGCGATAAACGCCGCGACCAGCATGGCAAACAGCGCGGTCGGAAAAATAACCAACAGCGCAGAGCCGAAGCTAACGCCCATTGTTTCCACCGTCGCGTACATAATCGCCGTCGCCGCCGAGATTGGTGATGCGGTAATGGCAAGCTGTGAAGCCACGACCGCAGAGCTTAAAGGCTGGCTCGGCCTGATGCCGTTATCTTTCGCGACTTCCTGAATAACGTTAAGAACGGACATTGCGGTATAGCCCGTTCCCGATAAAACGGTTAATACAAACGTCACGCTCGGCGCCAGAATATTTAAATACTTTGGATGATTGCGTAATAGCCTGTCGGTAAAGTTGACCAAATAATTCATTCCTCCGGCCTGCTGCATAACGGCCAGTGCAATAATGACGGAAAGAATAATAAGCATAACGTCAATAGGCGGATCGCCCGCCGGTATTCCCAGAATAAAAACGGCGATCCCAAGCCCCACGCCGCCTGCAAAGCCTACGCCAATGCCGCCCCACCTTGCGGCGACCATGATTGTGCCCAATAGCAATACGATATGCAGTATTAACATATTATTCTCCATCGTCTTGTCGTTATATTTATAGAACGAACTTAATTTCTATTTTTTCGTTATTCTGAATTTCGGATAAAAGCCTCCTTTGCCATGGATACGATGAATATCCATGGCCCCAATACAACTCAACTCTCTTTTTCTAATGCAGCGGTAAATTAACTTATTCCGTTTTCATCCCGATAGCGTTTCAATGCCGCGGCGCTTCTTTTCGGATCGGTCATCACCATCGGGTCCAACAAATAGTCGGCCTGTTCCGGCGTCAGGAGGTTTTCCTCCAGCACAATCTGTCTTACGCTGCACTTTTTCCCATAGGCGGCTTTAGCGACGCGGGAGCCGACCTGATAGCCGAACAGAGATGAAACGACGGTCGCCAGCGCAGTACTTTCGCGCGCATAGCGTTCGCTCACCTCTTCGTTGATCTCAATGCCCGCCAGGCACTTATCGATAAACAGCGGAATAACGCGGGTAAGCAAAGTACAGGACTCAAACAGCGCCTTGATAATCACCGGTTCCCAAACGTTAAGATCCAGCTCGCCGCCTTCCACCGCCATCGTGACGGCGACGTCGTTGCCGATAACCTGATAGGCAACCTGATTGACCAACTCCGGCATGACGGGGTTAATCTTGCCCGGCATGATGGAAGATCCCGGCTGAACGGCGGGAACCCTGATCTCATTAAAACCCGCGCGAGGGCCCGAGCCCTGAATGCGGAAGTCGGTCGCCATCTTGGACAAAAATGCGGCTATCTTCTTTAACTGCGCGGAAATATCGAGATAAAAATCGCCGTTTTGCAAACCGTCAAAGAAGTCATCCTCCGGACGATACTTTTCCCCCGTCGCGGCCTCGAGGCACTGATAAACCGCGTCCAGATAGCCCTCATGCGTAGACAGCCCGGTGCCGATCGCCGTCGCCCCCAGAGGCAAAGCCAGCGCGTCCTCATTTGCCTGAGCCAGACGTTCCACAAGCCTGGCGACCTGTGAACGATAGCCGCCAAACTGTTGGCCAAAGGTCATCGGCACGGCGTCCTGCAGGCAGGTTCTTCCCAGCTTGACCTTATTTTCAAAGGCACGGCTTTTTTCCGCCAGCGCGGCTTCAAGCTTCTGAAGCTCGGTAACCAGCAGCTTGACGTTAACGCGACAGGTCATTTTCATCGCCGCCGGGATCACGTCGTTGGTGGACTGCCCCATGTTAACGTGGGTATTAGGATGAACGGCGTCATAGCCTATTTTCCCGGTCATGATTTCATTCGCCCGGTTAGCTACCACTTCATTCATATTCATGTTGGTCGACGTCCCACCGCCGCCCTGAAAAATATCGATAGGAAAGTGGGCGTCAAACGCGCCCTCCATAACTTCATCCGACGCCTGAACTATCGCATCGGCAATCCCTGCGTCCAGCGCGCCAATCTGTGCGTTAGCCTGCGCCGCCGCCCGTTTGATAGCGGCAATGGACCAGAGAAAAAAGGGCACGTCGACGGCGGTTCTGCCCGATACGGAGAAATTGTCCACCGCCCGCTGGGTTTGTATTCCGTAATAGGCATCGGCCGGTATCATTAACGTTCCTAATAAATCTGCATCTTCCCGCATAAGAGATCCTCATCAAATAAATAGTCAACAAGGCCACTCTACGTTTTAACCAACGTAGAAAAGCTGATCCACGTCAATGAAAAAAAAGTACAAAAAACATAGATATATTTTATTAAAAAATCTAATAGTTCAACAAACCCTATGAAAGAGATCCTCTTTGACTTCAGGCAAATTCAGGCTTTTCTGGCAGTCGTTGAAACAGGCGCGTTCACGTCGGCAGCAAAGAAGCTGGGGCTAACGCAATCCTCCATCTCCCAACAAATCGCCAATTTGGAAGGCGCGCTGGATACCGAACTTATCAACCGTTCGCAGCGCCCTATTCAAATGACCGTCACCGGGCAGGAGCTCTACCGATTGGGTACCAAGCTGGTCAATGAAGGGAAATATCTGCAGGACAGGCTCAACGCTATCCGTCAGGGGCAAATATCCCACCTCAGGATCGGCTTCGTCGATTCCATCAGCAAGACGGTCGGGTTGGATATCCTTCAGTTCTTACAGCCTAAGGTTAAGCATATTTATCAGATAACGGGAACGGCCGCCGGCCTGCTGAGCGCCTTGACCAAAGGGGAGATCAATCTTGCTATCACTATGATGCACACCGAAATGCCAAACAGCGTGAAGATGTATCCGCTGATCGAAGAGGAGTTTCTGTGCATATGCCCCAAAGACTGGCCGGAAACCCGTTTGGAAGAGCTGTGCCAAAATCGGGACTACATCGCCTATACCAGCAACACGCCGACCGGCATGCAGACCCTGAACTGGCTGAAGTGGAACAACCTCCACCCCAACATTCAGTTTGAAATCACCGACGCGGACGACATCCTCAAACTTATCGCTAAAGGCTACGGCTGGACGCTGACCACCCCGCTCTTTATCTCCATCGAACCTGCACTTTCAGAAAAGCTCAAGCTGGTCAAAATCGACCACAAAAAGGCGAACAGAAAGATCGTGCTGCTGTGCAGGGACGACGAGCTGTCCGACTTTTATCAAACGCTGGCGCCGGAAGTAAAAACCATACTGGAAAAAATGCTGGAAAATCGCTTCTACCGCATGATGCGGGCCGAAGGGAAGGCGTTAGGGATTTTTTAGCTGGCGGAGGCCTAAAAAAAGGGAAGGCGCCCCGCCTTCCCTCTTTACTTATCACATTGCCGATAACCTAGAACCGGTACTTAACCCCCAACGTCACCGCCGTGTCGCTGTAGCCCTTGTCACCCAGCTGCTGCGCCACGTTGGTCCACAGGTTCAGATTGCGGTTCAGCTGCCCCTCGGCCCCCAGCTTCAGCTCGCCCACGTTACGGCTGCCCGCCTGGCTTACCGTCACCCCGTCCATCGTCGCCCCCGCCTGCTCGCTGTTGTACAGCCAGTTCGCTTCGGCATAGACGGTGAACAGCTTCTCCTTGCCCTTGTCGATATCGCTCACGCCGTCGCGCGACACCTTCAAGCCCAGCCGCGTCTGCACGTTGTTATCCCCGCTCGACGTCACCTTCGTGCCGTTAGCTTCACGCACCGTGTCCGCCGTTATCCCGCTCCACGTCACCTGCCCCTGCGGCGTCAGGTAAACCCGTCCGTTGGCGCTCTCGTAGACCGGCATCCGGTAGCCCGCCTCTATAGAGGCGCTGAAGCCGTCCATGTCGTACGACTCGCTCGCCACCTGCTGGCCGCTCACCTCCGCATCCAGCCAGCTGTACTGCACCCAGCTGTCCACGTACGCGCCGTTTAGCGTATTGGCGTCCTGATACCAGGTGCCGTAAAGGCCGGTGCTGTAGCCCTTCACCGAGCTGTCCGCCTGATAGCCGGTCTTCTGTGAATCCGTTTTGCTCTTGGCATAGCCGTAGCCCAGCATCACCCCCAGCCCGGCGCGGCCGTTGTCGGACGTATCGATATGACTGATTTCGCCACCGCCCTGTATCACATAGCTGTTGGTCGAGGTATTCAACTGCCCGCTGTTGTCGTGATAGCGCTGGCGACTGCCCGCCTGACGCAGCCACAGGCTGGAGTTCTCCGCTCTGCCCTCACGGTCCGCCAGCCGCAGCGTAAACAGCCGGTTGGCCGCCGCCATGTTGGCCATGTAGCCCCCTGCCTCCGGGCGGTAGATGGACGGATCCGGATCCGGTGAGTACAGCGACGAACGCAGGTACCAGTCGCCGTCGTCCGGCGTGCTTACGCCCCCCTGATACAGGAAGTATTCGTAGGCTCCGGCTATTGCGCGGCCGCTCAGCGCAAAGGTTCCGTTAGATGCCCCCTGCACCTCGATAAGCTTGATGCCGTTCTCAGTCTGTTCCCCTTCTCCCCGGGCGCTGACCACCGATACTTTGCTGGAACCGCTGGTATTGCCGGTAATCATCAATTTGTCGGTGGAAGAGCTGTCTCCCGCCAGATCGGTATTGAATATTACCGTGCCGCCGTTGCCTACATAGTCGCCGTCAATGGTGAACGTACCCTGACCCGCGCCGGTCAGCGCGTGGCCCATAACCAGATTACCCGCGTTGGTCACGTTGCCCGTCACCGTGCCGTAGCCGCCCAACGCGCCATACTGGCCGATGGTAACGTGACTCTGAAGGTTGGCGACGGTTGCCGTGGCGTTGCCCAGCTGCAGCACGCCATTTTCTACAGACGTCAACCCGGCCTGAACGTTGTCTCCATCAATAATGACCGTTCCTGTACCGCGCTTGACCACCGTTCCGCTGCCGCTTACCGCATTGGTCAACGTCCACAGGCTATCGGTTTCCAGTACAAAGGAACCCGCGTTATTCACCGTGCCGTCACCCAGATTGGCGGCAGCGGTAGCCGTTAGCGTAGTCCCCGCCGTAGTAGTGAAGTTACCGTCGAAGTTCTGGTTGTTGCCGCCCAAATACACGTCAGCGGCATTGGTCAGTAGAACTTCTCCGCCGCCGTTGAGGTTGTTGAACAGCGTGCCGCTGGCCGTATCCAGATTAAGCAGGCCTGCCAGACTGATGTCGCCCAACCCCAGCCCCTGCGGTTTGGTCAGCCTTGCCGTCGCGCCGCTTTGGATATCGGTGGCCGCCGTCAGGCTGCCGTTATTTTGAGTGACGCTTAACGTTCCGCCGGTCAGAGTCAGCTGGCCGCCGCCCGTCAGAGTACCCGCTGCCGTACCGCCGTTGCTTACGGTCAGCTCGCCCGCGTTAAGGTTAAGCACAGAGCCGGTAGTGGAATTAAGCTGCCCCACCGTCTGCACGTTGCCGTTGAGGTCCACGCCCGCGCCGCTCTGCATATTCAGGCTCGACGTCTGGCCAAAGCCGTTGTCGGTAATCAGCACCACCGTACCGCCGTTAACGTCGGTAGCTCCTCGGTAGTCGCTGGCCGCGTTGCCGATGCGCACTGTACCCGTGGCGTTGACGGTAAAGCCGCCGTCACCGGTAAGCTTCGCGCCAAGCTTGTTATCCGTTGCTCCTGCGTTGCTTAAGATCACCGACTGTCCGGCAAAGGCATCCAGCTGAGTCAAACCGTAGCCCAGATACAGCCCGTCGCTCCTCACCGCACCAAAGTAGTTGTAATGAGCGTTGCCCGCCGTAATACCGTTTTGTACCAGCCCCACCACCGTGTCCGGCGCTATCGGCGTTCCGTCTGTCTGGGTTAGCGCCAGCTGCGTACCGTCGCCGTTGACCGTAGTCGCCGCCACGATTTGGTCACGTACCTCATCGTCTTGGTCAAACAGCGATGTACCGGTCACGGGCAGAGGATTTGGCAGATTGGCCGGAGTGGTGACGGCAAGCGTACCGCCGCCGGTTACGTCAAGGCTGTCGACCGTCAGATGCCCCTCTGGACGATGATCACTGCTGCTGTAGTCGACTTCCAGTTGGCCTCCGTCCATCACCAGCCCGCCGATGGCGTGGGAACCGTCAAGCTTCATGCTGCCAAGCTTGCTGCCCGAACCGTTGAGTTGCAGCGTCGCCAACCCCATCGCGGCATCCGCGTTAGCGTCCAGCACAAAGCGGCCGTCGTCCATCGCCACCGTCCCGCTGAAGTTGCCGCCTGAAGCGCTGGCATTGAAAGTAAAGTCATTCGTACCGCTACCCAAATCGACCTTCAGGATGCCGCCGCCCGTAAGTTCGCGGGTAAAGTCCAGATCGGAGGCTGCGGTCTTAAGCACCGATAAGGTACCGCTTGCTCCCAGATTCACCGTACCGGTACCGCTCGCCAAATTATCCATTTCAGCGATTTGCAGAGTACCGCTATTCACGTTGACGTTCGCCGTATTGGCGCTGTTGTCGCCATTCCAAATCAGGGTGCCATCGCCCGCTTTAGTGATGGCGCTGGCGCCGTTGCCCAGGTCGTCCCAACCGTTCATGGTGGCCGCTACGCCGCCGTCAACAATAACGCTGCCGCTTTGATTCAGCGTTACGTTACGCGCGCTGGTCAGGTCTGCCGTGATTTGCAGATTGCCGCCGTTAAGCACCGTCAGGTTGGTGGCGGAGCCGTCGCCCAAATTGGCATCGGCAGAGATAGCCACCGTGCCAGCCTGAATGTCGGTTTTGCCGGAGTAAACGTTGGTTCCATTCAGCGTTAGCGTGCCCGCGTTTTGTTTAACCAGGTCGCCGGTCCCGCTGACGATAGCGTTCAGCGTCATCGAAAGCGCGTTATCGACAACAAGTTGATTAGCGTTTTGAATGCCGCAGGCCCCGCCGAGGTGTTTGGTTTCGCTGACCGTCAGCGTGGAGGCCGCATCGATATCCATGATGCCGCTAAAGCCGCCGTTGTTGCCGCTCAGGCGCACGTCGCTGCCGCTGTGGCTGTTCAGCGCGCCGCTACCGCTGAGCGCATTGGCAAAAGTACCGTCGGCGTTATCCAGCGTCACGTCGCCGTTAGCTACCACGCTACCTGCGCCTAAAGACTGTACGTCCTTAAGCAGCGCCTCGGCTCCGACATCCACCGTCGTCGTTGCGCTCAGGCCGGTATTGGCGTTAGTCACCGCAAGCGTTCCGCCTGCGACAGTCAGGTTGCCGCTGCCGGTTAAGGTACCGGACGACGCGCCGCCGTTAGTCAAGGTCAGGCTGCCGCCGCTAAAGTTCAGGGTTGAACCAGCAGTGCCGGTTAACGCGCCGATGGTCTGGGTCTTACCGTTCAGATTAACGGTGGTGGCCGCCGCCAGCGCAAGCTCGGACGTCTGCCCCAGCGCGTTGTCAGTGCCTACTATCAACGTACCGCTCTGAACGTCCGTCTTACCGGTGTAGCCGTTGTCGAGATTGCTTAGGGTCAGCGCGTCTGCGCCGTTACCCGCGATAATCCCCAGGTCGCCGCTGCCGGTTACCTTGGCCGACAGCGTTTTTTCGTTACTGGCAGCCGTATCGATAACCAACTGGCTGCTGCCGGTGGTCAATAGTTCAAGACGCGTCAGGCCGTAGCCCACGTACAGGCCGTTGGCCGTCCCGCCATTATCTTTGGTAGTCAGGCGGTAGTCGTAGTAGGCGTCCGCCGCATGTACGCCGTTCTGTAACAGGTCAGTTGCCGTGGCGTTGGTGATAGCGCTGCCGCTCTCGTCAACCAGCTGGAGGTTGCCCCCTTCGCCGGTGACGGACGTTGCTGAAGCCAGCTGCACCAGCGTCTCGACCTGCTGGTCCAGTAGCCCTTTGGTCTGATTTGGGATGGCCGGCGCGGCGTTGTCAAAGCTGCTGTGGTTAATCATCACCTTACCGACGCCGCTGGCGTCAAGTGACGTCGCCGCAATGCGGTTAGCCGCAACCGACGCGTTTGGAATATTCACGCCGAAGTCCACCGTACCGCCGCTAAAGGTCAGCCCGCCAATGGTCTGTACTCCGCTGCCCACGGTGGTGGTGTTATTGCCCATCACCGACAGGATGGCTTTGGTCAACGCCGTGGCGTTAAGGCCCGACAGCGCAAAGTCATCGCTGTTCATCTGCACCGTGCCCGCAAACTGCGCGCCGACGTTTGCGCCGAAGTCAAAGACGGTGCCTGACTGCACGTCAACGACACCAGTCCCGCTCAGAGCATGATTGAGGGTATAGGTAGACGCCGGGTTCAGCACCAGTGAAGACGCCCCGTCAATGGCAATCTGCCCCGAGGACGTGGCGGTATCGCCCATCTGAATAAGCTGGTTGGTGGTAAAAGCTGCGCCATTCGCCAGATTCAGCCGGTCAAAGTGCTGAACGTCTGCCGTATTGGCCAGCGTATAGTCCGCGCCGTCGAAGGTCAGGCTGTCAGCATTGCCGCCCGTACCCGCATCCAGGGTGTCGAAGGTAGCGCCGTCTTTCACCGTGACGTGATGCTCGCCGCCTGCCGCACCGACAAAGCCGTTGAGGTGAGCGTTATCAGACAGCGTGACGATATTTTTACCTGCCCCTGCGGCAATCGAACCGTTAACGACCGCCGTGTCTGTCAGGGTCAGTACGTTATCACCGTCGCCGAACGTCACGTCGTTCATCGTCGTCGCGCCCGAGGCGTTGACGGTGTTGTCGCCGTGACCAAGCGCGATATCGCTAAGCACCGCCGTCGCCAGCGTCAGCAAGCTGTTGCCGTTTCCTGCAGCCACGCCTCCGGCAGTGGTGTCACTAAGGGTTATCGTATTATCCCCGTCACCCAGCAGGCTATCCCCCAATGTCGCACCGCCGCTGGCGGTCAGCGTGTTGTCACCGTTGCCCAGAGTTAAATTACCCAAGCGTGAGCCTCCGCTCACCGTCACAAGGTGGTTGGCCGTGCCGCTCATCGTCAGGTCGCCCAGCGTAGAGGCCTCTTTCACTTCAACCGTGTTAACCTGATTACCCGCCAGAACCACGTCACCGGCGTGCGTCGAGCCACCGGTCGCCTTCAGCACGTTGGCGCCGCCGCTGGCAAGAATATTCCCGTCAATCGAGCCGCCGCTCAGGTTAAGGGCGTTATTGCCGCTGGTGAAGTCCAGCTTACCTACGATGGTACCGGTGTTGGTGAAGGTTTTATTGCCGGAATTGCTCATCGCGATGGCTGCAATGGATGACGACGATGCCTGAATGGTGCCGCTGTTGCTGATAGTGGACGCATCATGCACATTTAGCACGTTGCCGGAGCTGACCGTCGACTGCGATACCAGGTTGCCCGAGTTAGACACCGCCTTCGCGCCGCTCACGTCTATTGCCGAACCGCCCGCCGCACTAAGTACATTAACGCTCGCGCCGGTGTTCACCTCGCGGTCGTTGCCGTCCAACGTCGCCTTCACGCCGATACCGCTGCCGCTCACGTTAATGGTCAAATTCGCTGAATCAGAGAAGTCCAAGTTAGCGGCTACCGCGCTGCCGTTCTCGTTCAGGTACAGGATGCCCGTGCCGTTGGTGACGTCAATCGTGCCGGAGTTAGTCCTCGCTAACGACGCGCCGGTCTTGATGCCAATACCCGTCCCCCCCACTTTAATGTGGGTGTTGTCCAACGATATTCCTTCTATCCCCGCCACGTTGTGAATGCCGATACCGCTGGCCGAGGCGTCGCTCATATCGATAATCGTGTTGGCGACGTTCAGGCTTAGCGCGCCGGTATCGAGCAAAATGCCGTCCGCAGTGCCCTTAGCTACGATTGTACCGCTGCCGGACACCGCGCTCAGATTTAGCCCAGCGCCCGCGTCCACGTGAATCGCCGCCACGCCGTTTACCGCCTCGATAGTGCCGGAGTTACTGATGGTGCTGTCCGCGCCTTTGATATGAATGGCCGTGCCGCTGGCCTGAATGTCTCCGGTGTTGACCACGTGGCCGTTATCCAGATCTATCGCCGTATGGCCGCCGCCCTGAGACAGGTTGATATTGCCCTGATTGTTGATGGTACCGCCGTCCTGCGCCAGGAAGGCGGTTGAACCGGAACTGCCGGTAAGCGAGGTTACGGTGGCATGGTTCTCTACCGTACTACCCGCTCCTGTCGCTTTACCCACCACCGCGTTGTCGCCGCTGACGCTAAACGCCGCGCCGGCGGCTATCACTGCCTGTCCAGCGTTCTCCGCCAGCACGCCAGTGGCATTGGTGCCAATGGTTAATTGACTGCCGCCGGCAAGCGTAGCCAATGAACCCGTACCGCTGACTCGAATGCCTGACGTCACCTTGTCGCTGCCGGTTTTGCCGGTAAGCTTCAGATTCAGGTCGCCGTTCATCGTCGCTCCATCGGTGACGTAAAACAGCGTCGCTCCGTCGCCGCTTACTTGGGTTTGGGTACCGCCCGCCAGGGTCTCTATCGCTGAACCTGCGCCGTCAATCCAGAAAGCAATCTGATCGGACTTGGCGCTGTCGAAGTTGACCGCCACTCCGTCATTGAGAGTAACCTTACTTCCCTGAGAGGCGTGAACGCCGACCGTCCCGGCCCCATTGAGGCTAACCGCCGCCGCGTTGACGCCGTCGCCAATGGTCACCTTCACCTGGCTGCCGCTGGCCATGACGCCGGTAGCCCGGGTCGCGTCGTTCGCACCGTCCCAATCGCCGTTAAGGGTAATGTTGCCCGTTGAGCTCAGGCGGGTTGCCAACGTCGCGGCTGAAGCCGACAGACCAACGCTTCCCGCACCGCCTAGAGTGATATTGCCGCTGTTAGCGCCAACCGCCCCTTCTTCGACCTGAATACCGGTGGCTCCCGTTCCGCTGAAGGTAATGTTGCCAGAGTTGGTAAGCGTCGCCAGATTACGAGCGATATAGCCCACCACGCCGTCAAGAGACGAGCTAAGATCCGCACCGGCAGTCAGCTTAGTAGATTGCTTTTCAGCGTCAGTCATCACCCGCTCAGCGCCGGTCAGGTCATAGCCCTGCCCGTCGGCAATCCCTGCTATCGCCCCAACGCCTGACAGATTAATGGTGGCCGTTGAGCCAATAGTTCCCGTAGCACCGCCTTCCACCAGAAAGCCCGTCGCATTTTTACCGTTGACGTTAACCGTCATGCCGCCGGAATCCACCGTCGTACCGTTACCGGTAGCGACAATTACGGTCGAGCCCTCCCCCGAAGCGGACATCGTAGAGGTAGCCGCCGCCGAACCGGTAAACGACGCCCCGCCGTCAAGACGCATCAAAGTAGAGTTATTGGTGGTAACGTCCTGAGTACCGGAACTGGTGTTGGTGATTTTGGAACCCGTGCCGTAAACGTAATAGCCAATCTGATTCTCACCGTCGGCAAAGGTCACCTGGCCGTTGCCGGACAGACCGATCGAGCCTTGGTTACGGGCGTGAACGCCAATCGCGCCATTGCCTTTTAAATTGACAGTGCCCGAGATGTCGACCAGCGAGTTCGCCCCTTCAGACCAAGCCCCGTAGTTGCGCAGGCCGGTGGACGGATCGGCGCCGCCGGTGATATTAATCTGGCCGGTTGAACTTACCTGTCCTCCGCTTAATGTCTTGATGCCAATGGCATTGATGCCCTGAATATCAATCAGGCCCGTATTTTTGAGTCCTTTAGCGTTGCTCTGTGCCTGAATGCCGACGTTTTCTTTAGGAATAAACTGCCCGCCGCCGCCATCGCCCAAGAGAGTGATGGCACCACTGTTAGTCACATCCAGCGAACCGCCGCTCACCGCAAGAATGCCAAACGCGCCTTCGGCCATCGAACCTAAAACAATTTCACCCTGGTTATCAACTGTCCCTATCGTACTGCCATTAACGCGAATGGCGGTGGAACTATTAGCAGCATAAACGTCGCTGCCGTCTTTAGCTCTGCCGATATACATCACGCCGTTAGCGCCGTTGGTAAAGCTGCCCTGATTGTCAATTCGCGCACCGTATACGTAGCCCAGAACCGCATTGCCCTTATTACCGGCGGTAATGCCAATATTCATCGTGCCGTTATTGACGGCTCGCCCCCCGTTAAGCGTGGAGATCCCCATTGCGCCACCATTTGACGTTGCGCTCCAGAAAGCTGGGGACACGTTCAATATGCCGCTATTGGTAAACAGGCTGTCCGCACCAGATACATAAACGCCAAATCCAGACACTCCACTGTTGGGAGTCCCCGTCGTCAACGTACCGTTATTGAGAAAATGAGAGCCCGATAAAACGGTAGCCGTATAGTGAGTCGTTTCGATTTCGCCATCATTAATGCCCGTCGCGCCGTTGAGCAACCTGAACACGCCTGCGTTAATGACGCCAACGCCCGGCCCGCGAATATCGCCGCTAATTTTGCCGGTTTCGGACAGGCGCACCGTCGCCTTGTCACCGTTGGCCATAAATACCGTCACTACGTTGGCGGGAAGGGTGAGTATCGGATCCACACCGGCTGGCACTTTATTGATCGTATAGTTGGTGGCGACGGTAGTGTAAGCCTTCGACAGCTCGACATCATATTGATTCGCAGCAAGCGCACCGGACTGCACTTTAGCCGTCAACCAGTCGTTGTAGGTTTTAAGATCGCCAAGGGAGTTCACGGCGACGGAGCTGCCGTCAAAAGCAGAAAAACTTCCCTTATAGGTCGTTTTTCTCGCTACCGCAGTTTGAGTTTGGGCTGACGACGCGGAATAGTCGGGTTCAGTAGAAAAAGAGACCGAGTTTTTTGAGTTCCAAGTCGCTTCCGCTGACTGGTTGGTCGACGTACTATCGACGTAAACTAACTGGGTATCCCTGTGTGCGCCGATAAAGTTTACCCCATCGGCATAAATATCGGCCGCCCCTGACGTGACGGTGGCAAACCGGGTTTGGTAGTAGACGTCCACCGGGCCGGTTTTAGCCATGCCAAAACCGCCGTTGGAATAGCCGCTTTCAAATTCCTTAAAAGCCGTGGCGTCATAAACCGAGACGACTTTAGAAGAATTAGTAATAGGATCGATAACCGTAATATTCTTGCTTTTAGAACCTAAATTAACCTGGATTTCGCCAGCGGGAAGCGGTGCCGCGTTTATATATCCGGCGGCAATCATCTGATTTATCGTACTAAAGGTGATATAGCTGCCCGATGCAGAAGAGTAGGAAGAAGGCCCGTTTACGCGATAGCTCTGCCCGTCCGAGATAGTCACCGATCCCGCGCCGTAATTATTGGTCGAAAACGACCAGTTGCTGTCCAGATCGCAAACCATTGTGACGGAGTTACAGCTGCTGGCCTGTGCTGCTGAAACCAACGACAGTCCCAGAGCTACTGCGGCCAACGTTTTGTTGGCAGCGCGCTTGATTTTTCCCCGACCCAGCTCGGAGGTGACCACCCACTGCATTAGCGTACTGTTCCAGATGATGCGGTATATTTTATTCATTTTTAGTGTCCATCTACGGTATTGATTCAAACATCAAAAGGTGTGCGAACTCCCTGCCTGGCCGTCCGCTTTTAATTCGTCGCTCAGAGACGTACAAAGCCCCATAGCCCACTATGGAGTCGGCGTCAGACTAAGTTGGGGATAAGAAAAGAGTTGTTAATGATGTAAATTCCTTTTATTGCGGCTCCTCTTATTGGCGCCAATCCTTGAATTAAGGGGTATGAATAAGCTGCTCCTGATGCAGGAAGCGCTTTACCGTCTCGGCGTTGACTTTTACGCCTAGGCTTATTTCAAAGACGGATTCCCCGGTAAGGTAGCGGGATATAATTTCCTGCCGGAGTTCGGGCTGATAAGCCTGATATATGTATTTGGACTGAAAAGTCCGCTGACAATTTTCACAGCGATAGCGTTGCAAACCGCTTTTTCCTCGCCCGTGCTTACACACTCGGTCGTTTTTTCCGCAGTATTTACACTCCGGCGCCGCCATTAATCTGTATGCATTCCTTGCCATATATCACCCTAACAATACGATGGACGTACTTTTTCCTACGTGATAAAAAATGACAAACAGGCCGAACAGCAACTCATATAAATGAGTTAGCCGCCGAAATATACACGTATTAAAACTCCATTTGTGCATACTAAAACCCGCAAAAAACGGAGGTAGAAGGAAAGACAATAAGGATAGTCTCACCCTCACTAAGCAACATAATAGATCGATTTAACCTGATCAAACAACCTTTTAAGACTGAAAATATCAATTAAACAATATAAACAAAATTAAATATTGTTTATATCAAAAAATGAATAGAAAAGATCGAGGATAATATAAAAACAAGGCATTAACGTTACATATATCCACAATAACAAAAACAACAACCCATTTAGATTTTAGGAAATCAGATAACACTTCAGAAAACCCGACCGTAATACGTGAAGGCCACTTTATTTATAAGAAAAAGCACAGGATATAGAATTCATTAATAAAAAGTATCTGAGCATAAAGAAAGGCGTTGATATTAGTGATGAACGCTTTGAGTTATACGACAACCTAGGCAGTGCCGCACGGCAGATGAGCTAGAAAGGCAATTAATTCTTACCATATAGCTACTTTGATCCATTCCTGGCGCGCGCCCAGGCAAAAGATGCCCCCTCTCCTAATCCCGGCAGGAAGAAACGGCGTTCGAAAGCGTTATATCGTTATAAATGGCGCAACGAATGGAAGCAAGACAATGAAAATCAGACGACAGCAGCCTTTTGCCCATTAAACCGCACTACCAGATAAACGCAGACGTCCTTGCTCTCATTTTTAAACGCACAGTCGTTCGGCGGGCCAAGTTCAAGGCAGTCCCCAGCGCCCATTTCATGCCGCGCATCCCCTTCGATAAACACCAGCTCTCCACGCTGCACCCAGATAAGGTGGTGAGAGTTTAGGTAAGCGGAGGCGGGCATAGGGATATCTGTTCCCGGCGGAAGCTCGATTTCAACCATATCCAGAGGAAATTCCGACAGCGGTGAAACGTGGCGGCGCAGGTAGCCGCTTTGAGGATCGCACCAGACGGGCTGGTGCTCACGGGGCAACAACCTGCCTTCGCGTATTTCAGCGCGGGCAATCAGCGTAGACATGCTGATGCCGAACGCGCCGGACAGACGGCCCAGCAGCGTAGCCGTAGGGCTGCTCTCCCCCCGTTCGATTTTATACACCATCGCACGAGACACGCCGGCGCGCTGAGCCAGTTCGGCAAGCGACCAACCGCGGGCTTCTCGCTCGATTTTGATTCTTGCACAGATTTGTTGATTTAGATTGTCCATTATATTAATAATGGCATATCACTATAGTGGAAATCAAAGAGTAAAAAATATGCTTATCCGTGATGCAAAGGAACAGGACTGCGCGGACATCGCCAACATCTATAATCACGCGGTGCTGAACACAACGGCCATATGGAACGACAGCGTAGTTGATGCGCCCAATCGTATTGCCTGGATGCAGCAAAGACAGAACGCAGGCTATCCGGTTATCGTCGCAGAACAAGACGGACGCGTCGTAGGCTTTGCCTCTTTCGGCGACTGGCGCGCCTTTGACGGCTATCGCTATACGGTAGAACACTCAGTATACGTTCACCCGGAGCATCACGGAAAAGGCATTGGAAAAACGCTGATGGTCCGCCTGATAGAGATCGCCCGTAGCCTCGGCAAGCACGCGATGGTTGCAGGCATTGAGTCCGAAAACGCCGCGTCGCTGTATCTGCATCGTCAGTTAGGATTTATCGAAACGGCGCGCATGCCGGAAGTCGGCGCAAAGTTCGGCCGCTGGCTGGATTTAACCTTTATGCTGCTGCGGCTTGATGAACGCGACGGCCCGGAGCCCGCGAAATGAATCAGGGACTCGTCATCGCCCTCGCCATCGCCGCCGGCATTGGATTGGTTTTTCAAAACTGGCTGATGGTGCGCATCACGCTCTCATCGTCCACCGTTTTGGTCGCTATGTTTTTAAACGCGCTGGTCGGCATTACGCTTATTTCCACGCTGCTTATCGGCAAAGAGGGCGCGTCCGGCTTTAAGGCCGTCTTCATGAACCTCCACTGGTGGATGCTTATCCCCGGCCTCCTTGGCGCGTTTTTCGTCTTCGCCAGCATCAGCGGCTACCGCTATCTGGGCGCCGCCGCGACCATCAGCCTGCTGGTCGCCAGCCAGCTCGTCGGCGGGCTGGTGATGGACATCGTTAGAAGCGACGAAGTTGACCTTTCTCGCCTTGCTGCCCCGATTGCCGGCGCCGTTTTACTGGTGATAGGAACCTGGCTGGTCGCTCAAGGGCGGTGAACGGCGCGCCGCTTTCAGTCGTGCGCTAAATATGCTACTTATGGCTGAAATGGAATAAAGAAGACAGCAGACCACGGATGAAGCTCACCGAACTCTATCCCTCCCCCTTGCTTCGCGGCTATATCAGCCGCTACTGGTCGTGGCAGGAAGAAGCCAACCTGCCGCCGCTGCTGCCGGGCTGCGGCGGGGAGATGTTTTTCTATCAGCGGCCCGTAGAAATCACGCGTCCGGGTAGCAAAGAAAGCGAGCGTAAAACCAGCGCGCTGCTGTTGCCCAGAGACGCCGCCTTTCGCTTCCACGCCCACGCGCCCATAAGCTTTATCGCCGTCCGCTTTCGCACCGGCGCGCTGCGCCACTTTTGCCCTTTGGCCGAAACCGAGCTGATTGACGTCAGCCTTAGCCCGTCAGAGGTTTGGGGGAAAAGCGCCGCCGAGTTGGAACAGAGGCTTTGGGAAACGCCTCGCGTAGACGATAAGGTTAAAATGATTGAGCGCTTTCTGCTTCACCAACTGACGCTAAACAGAAAAGAGCGCCATGTCTGGCTGGATGAAGCCGCTCGCCGAATGTATTACCAGTGTAGCCACATCACCCAGCGCGATCTCGTTGAGCTTTCAGGCTTTGGCGAACGCTATTTCCAAAAAACGTTTAAAAACCACTTTGGCGTAGCGCCAAGGCACTTTCAGCGCATCATCCGCGTAGAACAGCTCACCCGCCACCTGCTGCTACACTGGCAAAAAGACTACCTGAGCGCAGCGCTGGAATACGGCTATTACGATCAGTCCCACTTTATTAAGGACTTCCGCTTCTTTATCGGCGATACGCCCTCCCGCTTTCTTCAGGAAAGCAACTTCCGTTCGCATTTTTACAATACTCCTTCACGCCAAAACGTAAGCTGAACGACGTCAGAGGCGCATTGCGCCTGACGATTAACGTTAAGTTCAAACAATAAGGAGTCACTATGTCGCTTAAAGCCGCTTTTCTATTTTTAAGCCCGGAAGGGAACGCCAGCATTCACCGCAGCGAAGTCAGCACCGACAGCGTGAGCGTCACCACCTGTGCGGTAAACGACTACCGTGCGGCCTGCGAGCTGGCTAAGAAACTGGTCAATGACGAAGGCATCGTCGCTATCGAACTCTGCGGCGGGTTCGGCACTGAAGGCGTAGCCGAAGTAAAACGGGCGGTTGACGGTAAAGCCGCCGTCGGCGTCGTTCGCTTTGACGCTCATCCCGGCCTTCAATACCAGAGCGGAGATAGCCTGTTTAAATAGCCTCATATCATTTACCGTGGCGCAGCCCGATTTTCTGGTGGATGCGCCACGTTTTGAGATCGCTGACCGAACGACGTACCGCGCATCCCCCCAATGCAGACCAATCGACTTCGTTAATCAAAATGCGCAAAAAAGCGCTATGGCTAAATCTGGGCGCTATCTTTTCCACAGGGCTTATTTTTTATCAAAAAAGACCAATACCACTTAACTTCTTACTAATCGTAGACTTAAGTCTTATTTATAAAATTGCGCATGATGCAATTTTTTGCGTAGATCACGCATTTGAACAATTTATTTGCGCACTTTTATAAAAAAAACTAGAGTCATGCTCAAAGAACGCACTCAATGCGCTCAAACCACGCAACTCAAGGAGATATAAATGGCCCAAATCCGCATTAAACGCGCCATAGAAGCCGTACCGGGAGGCATGATGGTCGTCCCGCTTTTCGCCGGAGCGTTCATTTCAACTTTCTTCCCCCAGACGGCAACCTACTTCGGTTCCTTCACCGGGGCTCTGTTCAACGGCTCGTTAAGCATTCTCGCCGTCTTCTACGTGTGTATGGGCGCAAGCATCGACATTAAAGCGACGCCTTACATTCTTAAGAAAGGCGGAACGCTATTTGGCGTGAAGATCGGCACCGCGGCCATTATCGGCATCGTGTTAGGCCAATTCCTCGGCGAAGCGCCGATCGACAGCGGCTTGTTCTACGGCCTGTCGACGCTGGCAGTCGTCGCCGCGCTGAACGACACCAACGGCGGCCTGTATATGGCGCTGATGGGCCAGTACGGCAAGCCGCGCGACATCGGCGCCTACTCCATCATGTGTCTGGAGTCCGGCCCGTTCCTGACCATGGTCACGCTCGGCCTGGCCGGCCTTTCCGCCTTCCCGTGGCAAACGATGGTTGGCGCTATTCTGCCGCTCGTATTCGGTATGCTTATCGGTAACCTCGACCGTGAAATGCGCGACTTCCTTAAGGTTGCCAGCCCGGTCATGATCCCGTTCTTCGCACTGTCTCTGGGCTTTGGCCTCGATCTGACCAAGATCTGGCAGGCGGGCCTGATGGGCGTCCTGCTGGGCGTGGGCGTAGTTGTCGTCACCGGCTTTACTCTGTTTATCGGCGATCGCCTGACTGGCGGAACGGGGGTAGCCGGGCTTGCTGCGGCCTCGACGGCGGGTAACGCGGCGGCCGTACCGGCGATAGTCGCCGCCTCGAACCCGGCCTATGCGGAAGCCGCCAAGCACGCAACGGCGCTGGTAGCCGCCTGTGTGGTAGTGACGGCCATTCTTACGCCGCTGGTTACCGCGTGGGGTGCGAAGAAATTCGGTGCGCCGAAGGATATCCCTGACCCAGAATAAGCACGACAGCACGATAAGAATAAACGGTAACATTGACACTGCGCGTGATTTAGGAGAAACGCTATGCAATCTAACTGGTTCATTGCCGCCGACGACCTGACCGGCGCCGCCGACTGCGCAATCGCCTTCACCAAGGTGGGAACGCCCGCAGCGGTCTGTTGGGGAGAAGGTAACTCAAGCGCGCCCGTCGTGTCGGCCAATATCGAAAGCCGGGCCCTGACGGCGGCGCAAGCCGCTTCGGCCCACCGGGAAGCGCTTGAGCGCTTCTGGTCACCCAATACGCTGCTTTACAAAAAGGTTGACTCAACCCTGCGCGGCCAGCCGGCCGCCGAACTGGTAGCTACCGTCGATTTTCTTAAAGAAAAAGGCGCTGGCGCGTTCGTTATCGTCACGCCCGCCTTCCCCGGCACCGGGCGCACCACCGAAGGCGGCGCCGTGCTGGTTCAGGGGCAGCCGCTGGAGTCTACCCCGCTATGGGCACGGGATCATACTTACGAAAGCGCCCACATCCCGACAATTTTAACCGAGGCGGGCCTGCCCGCCGAGGCCGTTTCTCTCGCCTGCGTGCGCCAAGGCGCGCAGGAACTGGGTCATCTCATTGATGAAGCCCGAAGCAAGGGCCTGGCGGCGCTGGTATGCGACGCCGCCAGCGAAGACGATCTGGATATTATCGCCGCAGCAACTTTGCCGCGCGCACAGCACCTGTTTTGGGTTGGTTCAGGCGGCCTCGCCGCCGCGCTCGCCCGGCAGGAAAACAAGGCCACGCATAGCCTTTCTTTAAACTTGCAGGCAAAACGAGGCGGCGTGCTGATCGCCGTCGGTAGCCTGGCCGAAGCCTCGCGCGCCTCAGCGCAACGTCTGGTTGAGTCCGGTAAAGTGCGCCATGCGCTTATCGGCCCGGACGTCATTTTGGCAGACGACAAATCCCGGCTTGACGCGGTAACCGCCTCGGTACTGGCCGACCTCGCCAGCGGGCAGGACGTGCTGGTTGAGGTCGCGCTGACCGAATCGCCCGACCTCACTTTAGGCACTCGCCTGATGGACAGCCTGGCCGCCTCGCTGCGCCCGGCGGCCGACGTTGTCGGCGGGCTTATCGCCACCGGCGGCGACACTGCGGTCGCCCTGCTGAACCACTTTGGCGTCAACGGACTCGATCTTATCGAAGAAGTGGAAAGCGGCATCCCGCTCGGCCTGTCGATTGGGCAGGTCCGCACGCCGGTCGTTACTAAGGCAGGCGCATTCGGCGGCGAGAACACGCTGCCCCGCTGCCTTGAGCGCATTCATGCGTTGAGCGAGCGCCAGTAAAGAGCAAGTTTTGGTAAAATTATGCCCAGTTTCATATTGTTAAAAGGAAACGTTTAATATGCCTAACGCATCAACATTAAGTCCCGTTATTGCCGTCACTATGGGAGACGCAGCCGGTATTGGCCCTGAAATTATCGTGAAGAGCTTAAGCCATCGCTCTGTTTACGAAACGGCCCGGCCGCTGGTGATTGGCGACGCAAAAAGGCTTCAGGAAGCGGCAAAGCTGCTTAAGTCCGACCTCGTCGTTAACAGCCTGAAAACGCCGGAAGGCGCGGCTTTCACCTTTGGTACCATCGACTGTATTGATTTGGACATTATCCCCGCCGGGCTGCCGTTTGGTCAGGTTTCCAAAGAGGCCGGCGAAGGGTCCTATCGTTTTATCGAGAAGGCCGTCGAGCTGGTAAAAGCCGGTCAGGCGCAGGCCATCTGCACTGCGCCACTCAGCAAGGAAGCGATGTACCTCGCCGGGCACAAGTTCCCCGGCCATACCGAGACGCTGGCCTACCTTACCGGTACGCCGGAAGTGTCGATGATGCTGAGCGCGCCGAACCTGCGCGTGGTGCACGTCACCACCCATATCGGCCTGATTGACGCCATCGCCAAAATCGAACCGGGTCTGGTAGAACGCACCATCGGGCGCGCCCACGAAACGCTTATCCGTGCCGGCATCGAAAACCCGCGCATCGGCGTTTGCGCCATTAACCCGCACGCGGGCGAAAACGGCCTGTTCGGCTACGGCGAAGAAGAGACCAAAATCATTCCTGCCATTACCGCCTGCAAGGCCAAGGGCTGGAACGTGGAAGGTCCGCTACCCGCTGATACCCTGTTCTTCAGGGCCACGCGCGGCGACTTCGACGTGGTGATCGCCATGTACCACGACCAAGGCCACGGCCCGATCAAGGTGATGGGCATCGCCGACGGCGTCAACATCACTATCGGCCTACCGGTGATTCGTACCTCGGTCGACCACGGCACCGCCTTCGACATCGCTGGCAAAGGCATCGCTGACGAAGCCAGCCTGATGGAAGCCCTGCGTCAGGCCGTTATGCTTGCGCCGAAGGGAAGGGCCTAACCTACTGAACGGAGCTCAAATTCTTCCTTCGTCACAGACAATGGCGCTATTTTCTGCCAAAATAGCGCCTAATTAAGCAAAGGGAGGTTTGGGCTACCATGCGCCAAAGCAGAGAACGCCGAGAACAAATTCTGATAGCCCTCGCCGAGGGCGAAGCCGACGTCGACGTGCTGGCGGAACGCTTCGGCGTTTCTCCCTCCACCGTGCGGCGCGATCTGCAGCGCCTTTCCAAAGAAAAAGCGGTTATGCGCACCTACGGCGGCGCCATTCTTGCCCCCATTGGGGTTGAAGAAACCCTGGCGGAGCGCGAAGTGCGCAACATCGAAGCCAAGCAGGCCATCGCACGCGCCGCTGTATCCTACATTCAGGACGAAGAAACCATTATTCTCGACGGCGGATCGACGGTTACCGCTCTCGCTCAACTGCTGCGGGAACGAACCCTTCGCGTCATTACCAACAATATGAAAGTCGCCTGGCTGCTGGCCGACGCGCCCGGCATTTCCCTTATTCTGCTCGGCGGCACCATCCGTCCTATCAGCATGACCAGCTACGGCCCTCTGGCGGAAGAAGCGATGCGCACCCTCACCGCCGCTCGCCTGTTCACCAGCGCCGACGGCGTGGTGGCCGACCGGGGCCTATGCGAAGCGACGCTCGAACAGGCCTCTCTCAAGCGCCTGATGATGCGTCAGGCGGCGGAAACCTTCATTCTGGCCGACAGCACCAAGCTTGGCGCCGCCTCCCAGTCCGCCTGGGCGCCGTTCCCGGCAAGGTGGCATCTGATTACCGATAAGTCCGCGCCTGACGAAGCCACCGAGCCGTTTGTCGACGCGGGGGGAAAGGTAACGCGGGCGTAGAACAGAAGCCCCCTGAAATTTCGTTTATTTCGAATATTGTTATTTTCGTTTATTTCGATTATTCTCTTGAAAACGACGAACAGAGGATAATCTCTATGGCGACAACGTTAACCAATCTTAACCTTCCCGCTCCCCGTGAAATTGAACTGGCCCAGCGGGGAAAACGAGAACTTATCGCGCATCTTTCCACGAAACTGGAAACCCAGCGCATTTCAATTCTCGACGCGGATAGCAAAACCCACACTATCGAGTTGCCAACCAGCGCGCTGACGATGTTAATAGACATCCTTGGAGAGCTGGCAGCCGGCAACGCCGTGCAGATCGTACCGGTTCACGCGGAGCTGACGACGCAGGAAGCCGCCAACATGCTCAACGTTTCGCGCCCTCACATGGTGAAACTGTTGGAAGAAGGCAAGCTGCCGTTTCACAAAACCGGGCGACATCGCAGGGTGCTGTTTGCAGACCTGATGGCCTATAAGAAAGCGCGCGAACGCGAAAGCCTCGACGCTATGCAGGCGCTGGCAGAGCAGGCGCAGGATTTAGGGATGTACTAGGGTGTGTCCCGCGAGGTTAAGGGATTTACTGATGCACTTAGGGATCGTGGGTTTATATCAACCGAAATGGAGCAATCGCATTCAGGATGAATGGCGAACCAACCTGCTGGAGAAACGGCCTGACATCGCGCCGGAAGCACTCAGGCGCACCGTTAGCCTGATGAACCACGCCCTGCCGGACGCTAACGTCACGCGCTATGAACCGTTGATAAAAGGGTTAACGCTTCCCGATGAAGACGATAGGCACGTGCTGGCGGCGGCGATACGCGCCAAGGCTGAAGTGATTGTAACGTTCAACCAAAAAGACTTTCCGCATCACTCACTGGCGCCGTTTAACGTCGAAGCCCTCCACCCGAATGAATTTATCTCCGACCTGTTCGACCTCAATCACGCCCTAACGCTTGAGGCCGTAAGACGGCAACGTCAGTCGCTCAAGCATCCGCCAATGGCCGCGGACGATTTTTTGGAAATGCTGTTAAAACAGGGCTTATCGATGACGGTTAATGCATTAAAGGCGTTCGTTCACGCCTTCTAATGCTTTTGTACGCCTTACAAACACATCGCCCGGAAAACTGCACGTTCACCGGGCGACGCGTTTATTTCGTCAGAAAATGTTCCTGCGTCAAAACACCAGGAAGTTCACCACAAACATCGTCACGATGCCGCCCAGCGCGGGGATCAGCGTTCGTTTTACGATGGCGAACGGCGAACATTCGCCGGCCTTGCTGACCGCAATGATGATGCCCGCCACCGGGGAGATAGAGCGCCCCATCCCCGCCATCAGCTGCATCGGCAGGATCATACTGACCGCGCTGGCGCCGAACTTGGTCGCAATAGACGGCGCAAGGCCCGCGAAGGAGAAGAAGGCGGCAACGCCTGAGCCCGTCAGCACCGCCGTGATGCCCACCAGCAGCGTCATCACGATGGTCATGCTGGTAAAGCCAAAGCCCGCGTTCTGCACCGACTCAAGCAGATAGTCGATGGCGCCGATGGTTTGCATCCCTTGCGCATAAATATCGGCGCAGACCAGCAGGGAAACGATGCTGGTGAACATGCCGCCCATGCCTTTGAAAAACACCTGAACGCCCTTGCAGCAGGCGAGGAGGTCGCGTTTGACGATAAGCTCGCACACAAATGCCGTCAGCGTGCCGATAATCATCGCGGTCACGACGTCAATCTTGATGGTGTTGATAACCAGCGGGCTGAACACCAGCACCAGAATCACCGGGAAGACGGGCAGCAGCGCGTAGAAGGTCGGCGCCTGCTCTTCCTTCGGGGCGTTCGCGTCAACCGCGTCTTGAATAACAACGACGTGCCCCTCTTTTTTATCGTAGTACTTGGCGGTAAAGAAAATCAGCACCGACACCACAACCATAACCGCCACGGCAACCGGCATCTGATAGTGCGCAAAATAAACCGCCGCTTCCATCCCCGCATGCTTGGCCGCCAGGTTCGCGGTGCCCACCGCCGGGCCGAGGTCCATAAACGCACACAGGCCGATCATAGCCGCCGCCGCCGCTTTGCTCACGCCTAAGCGAACCAGCACCGGGAAGAAGGTTACCAACAGCAGCATCGCAAGCCCGGCCGCGCTGGAGATCGCCACGTGCAGCATCTGCGCGCAAATGTAGCCGAGCGCCAGAATCAGGTACGGTGCCTTAATTACCTGCAAAGGGCGAATGCAGACGTTAACCATCGCGTTCGAGGCCTTAATGTGGTCCATGTAGCTGGCAAAGCCGCCCGCCGCCATGATGATAAGGCCGATGCCCGCAATCTGGGTGGTCAGCGAGCCTTTGGCAAAGGCGAAGATATCCAGCCAGACGGAGCCCGTCGACGTCGCCTTGCCGTACAGAATGCTTTTTTCCGGATAAAAAATGGCGGTGATAGTCAGCAGCAAAAGCCCCGCCAGCAGCAGCACGGTCTGCGGCTGATAATTTTTGATAATCAACCATGCGGCAACGATCGTAATCACTATCGCGACGATGAGTGCGGTCATGTGGTGTGTCCTTCTGTTTGTTTTTCCGGGTGGAAAGAACTACGATGGGATCGCTTCGCGCCTAAGTAAATCGTGCGTATGACGTTCTTTGGTTATTGCGCGGATCCTTTACGGAGCCATAGTAGGAGTGGGGGATCTTCAGCTAAATGAGAAACTCTTTTTCTCACAATAAAATGTGCGCGGGATCGCAGTTCGACAGAGCGTCATGGATACAGCTCAGGAGCAGCAGTCAATGAAAAACAACGTCCCGCTGACGCTGGAAGACTATATTGCACAAACGGCCAACCTGCATTCGCTGACCGACTCAGAATGCCGGCTCGACGACTACATCAAGAGGCACTTTAGCGAACTCCCCTTCCACGGCATCGTCGATCTGGCCCGCAACGCGGCGGTCAGCAAGGCCACCGTCGGTCGCTTCTTAAACAAGCTGGGATATACCGGCTATTCCGCCTTCCGGCGCGCGCTGGAAGACACCCTGTCACAGCAAAAGCTGGCACCGCCGTTCGAGCTGGCGTCCCGCGCGCAGGAAAGGCCCAAAACCTCCACGGCAGAGATCGTCGCCGAATTTAACAAGAACGTCTCCGCCCTGTTTGAAAGCTTCAAGAACAGCATCGATATCCAAAGCCTGGACGAGTTCATCAAGCTGATTTTAGACGCCGAGCGGCGCATCTACGTGATTGGTCCTTCTTCTTCTCACGCCATGGCGGAGCACTTCACGACGCTTATCAAGTATTTCAGAGATAAAGTGACGCTGCTTTCCGTCGACGCGGGCGATTTGCCGAAGTCCCTGTTGAATATCTCGAACCGCGACGTGCTGATCGTCTTTTCCTACTACCGGTTTAACCGGGTGGTTATCCGGGTGACGGAGTGGTTTCGCAAGAAGGACGCCGTGGTGGTGCTGCTGACCAACTCGGAGTCCAACCCCTACGGCAAGTTCTGCAATTTGCAGTTTGTCCTGCCGAGCGACGCGCAGTCGGTGTTCAAAAGCCGGATCATCGGCTTCTTCTTCGTTGAGCTGGTGCTGCATCTGGCGTACGAACAGGGGGAAGGCGAAGGCAACTTTGACCAGTTGGAAGAGCTGTTCGTCTTTTTTGAGACGTTTTCACCGCTGCCGAAATAGGCTATTTCCAAAAATGAAGCCCCGAAAGATCGCTCTTGCAGGGCTTCATTCCGATTATTCCCGTTACGCTTTCAGCGTTTTCTCCACCGAGTCAAAAAACGCGACGGTTTCATCAATCAGCGCATCGTTACAGCCGAGGTAGGAAGAGGGATCGCAGGCGGCGAGGATCTCTTCTTCCGTCAGCGTTTCGCGAATTCGCTCACAGCCGAGGGCGAGCTGCTGGAGATCTTTCGAGCCGTCGGCGTCTTTCAGCAGCGCCTTCATGATGTGGTAGCCTTCGTCGCGGCCGATTTTGTCGGCCAGCCTCATCGATACGGATTCGGACATAATGAAGTTTTTCGACGCGCTGAAGTTGTCTCTCATTCTCTGCTTATCGACCACCAGGTGCGTCACCAGACGACAGGCGCGATCCAGGCTGGCGGACAGCGCCAGCGCGGCCTCCGGCAATACCGTCCAGTTGAGCACGCGCATGGATGCGGCCCGAACGTCCTGCTGGTCGAGCAGGTTGGCGGAGCCGGACGCATACATCCAGCCCATGCGGGACAGCGTCTGGATCATGTTGCTGGCGCGCGGGTTGGTTTTGTGCGGCATGGTGCTGGAGCCGCCGCCGCCCTCGCCTTCTCGCACTTCGGCAATCGACGCACGGCCCATATTTTCCACGTCATTGGCCATCCGGCACAGCGTGCCATGCACCAACGCGAAGAACTGAACCACCTGCACGACGTTGTCCTGACTGGCGTTCATCATGCCGACGGGTGTGGACAGCCCCAAGGCGTCCATCAGATTTCTGCGGGTTTCCATGCCGTGCATGCCCACGGACGACAGGTTGCCCACCGCGCCGCCGAACATGCCGGTAATGGCCGTCGGGTAAAGGCTATCGAGACGCTGAAGGTGGCGAGCCACCTCCCCCAGATAGCTGCTGACCTGTAGCCCCCAGGTGGTGGCGGACGCATCCATCGAGTTGGTTCTGGCCACCATCACCGTCGCCTTGTGCGCCAGCGCCATGGTTCTCAAATTCTCGCCGAGCGTAACGAGCTGACCGCGCAACAGGAGAAGGGACTGCTTCACGCGCATCGCTAGCGCGGTGTCCAGCAGATCCTGCGTGGTGCATCCCCAGTGGAGATATTTTTTCACCAGCGGCGTACCGGCGTCGGTTATCTGATCGACCAGCGGCTTAATGGCCATGCCGACAGAGCGAGTGTCGGCGGCCAGCCGCGGCCAGTCGATCTTAAGCGTACGGCAGGTGGCGGCGATGTCGTCTGCCGCCTGGGTCGGAATAATGTTCAGTTCCGCCTGCACGCGGGCGATCGTCGTTTCAAACGTCAGCCAGCAGTTGATCAGGTTTTCATCGGACCAGATCTGCTTCATTTCCGGCTGTGTGAACAGAGATGAATACAGCTCTGAATCGAAGACTGAGCTAAGGCTACCGCGCATGAGGGACTCCCGTTTAGGTGAATAAGCGCTGCTATTTATTAGGGTATAACCCAACCGCGCCTATTGCTGCATGAATAGCCGAAATTCTCGGCCAATTGCTTTTTAAGAAAAATGAGAATGTGAGTTTCCCATGGGTAGGGGGGCGGTTAGTGGGGGAAATGTGATGGGGTTAACATAAATGGGGGAGTGATTTTTTGGGAGGGTAATGTGCAGGATTGGAGCACCAACATTATTATTGATAGCCCTATAAAATCAGCATTGGTGGATATTCCGACCGAAAACACACTGTGCTTATATCACCGCCGTGCTCGGTCGGTAGGGCGCTTTTATTAGCCTTGGGAGTGCGTCGGGCATAGCCTTCCTAGGGGCCCTTCGTTGGCTTACGCCAAGTCGACCCCAACGGAAGACTCTCCCTCCGATTAACTCAACAGATCGCTCAGGGCTTACTTCTAGGCATCATCATTATTAGGCCGCTCAACGGCGGCCTTAAGTCTATAGCGAAATTATTCCGCCTTATTTTCCAGATTCTCTACCTGCGGCAGGCCGACGGTGGAGGAGGTGGACAGCAGGCCGACCTGGGTGTAGCCGAACAGCTTCTCCCGCGTGTCGGTGATGTCCAGGTTGCGCATGGTCAGTTGGCCGATGCGGTCATCCGGTGAGAACACTGACTCGCCTTTTTCCATCGTCAGGCGCTCCGGCTTGTAGGTCAGGTTGTCGGAGACGGTGTTAAGGATGGAGTAGTCGTTGCCGCGACGTAGCTCCAGCGTCACTTCGCCGGTAATGGCGCTGGCGACCCAGCGTTGTAGGGCGTCGCGCAGCATCAGCGCCTGGGAGTCGAACCAGCGGCCTTGATAAAGCAGGCGCCCCAGTTGGCGACCGTGCGCGTGATACTGCTCAATGGTGTCTTCGTTGTGGATGCCGGTCAGCAGGCGCTCGTAGGCGATGTGCAGCAGCGCCATGCCCGGAGCTTCATAGATACCGCGGCTTTTCGCTTCGATGATGCGGTTCTCGATCTGGTCGCTCATGCCGAGGCCGTGGCGGCCGCCGATGCGGTTGGCTTCCAGCATCATTTCGACGTCGTCGCTAAAGGTTTTGCCGTTCAGCGCCACCGGGTGGCCCCGTTCGAAGCGAACGGTTACTTCTTCGGCGGCGATCTTGACGTTTTCATCCCAGAACTTCACACCCATGATCGGGTTGACGATCTTCACGCTGGAGTTAAGGAACTCCAGATCCTTGGCTTCGTGGGTCGCGCCCAGCATGTTGGAGTCGGTGGAATAGGCCTTTTCGGCGGACATCTTGTAACCGAAGCCGCAGGCGGTCATAAATTCGGACATCTCCTGACGCCCGCCCAGCTCGTCGATAAAGTCGGTATCCAGCCACGGCTTGTAGATTTTCAGCTCGGCGTTGGTCAGCAGGCCGTAGCGGTAGAAGCGCTCGATGTCGTTTCCCTTATAGGTGCTGCCGTCGCCCCAGATGTGGACGCCGTCTTCCTTCATGGCGCTGACCAGCATGGTGCCGGTAACCGCGCGGCCCAGCGGCGTGGTGTTGAAGTAGGTCAGCCCGCCGGTGGTGTTATGAAACGCGCCGCACTGGATGGCGGCAATGCCTTCCGCTACCAGCTGCTTGCGGCAGTCGATCAGGCGAGCGTTTTCCGCGCCGTACTCCATCGCGCGGCGAGGGATCTCCTCGTAATCGTCTTCATCCGGCTGGCCCAGATTCGCCGTGTAGGCATAGGGAACCGCCCCTTTCTTGCGCATCCACAGCAGCGCGGCGCTGGTGTCCAGCCCACCGGAGAAGGCAATACCGATACGTTGACCTACGGGGAGATGCTTGAGAATCGTTGTCATAAGATAGAACCCTGCTTGATATGCTGATGGCAAAATCGGTTTATTTTCTTTTAATCACAAAATGCATTTTTATGCATAAAAAATGATTTTAAATTTAACCGCGTTTTACAAGAAAAGGGAAGCGCTTTGTTGAACTTTTTTGCCCAATAGGGGAGGCATGTCTGGGATAGTATGGCGTTTTTTGAGGTTCATCAAGCGGTGATAGCCTGCCTATTGCCGAACCTGTAAGTCAGGCTTACAGGTTGCATTTTGTTCAAGCTCACCTTCTTTATAAATGGATTTGAGAATTTGGAAGGCTTCTCTCATTTATCTGTTTAAACGGGGCTAACGAAAATTACCCATCAGCCCCGCTTTACGTCAAACCGCGATGGCCGTTTTTACGTTCTTCACCGCGCATTGAACCTGCTTAAGGCGAGCACTTAGCACCGTTTCACGATCGGTGTCGGCTATCAATACCAGGCAGCCGTTCATCACCTTGACGGTAAATCCTTTGCCGATGTCGAACCCAACCTCTTTCAGCCAGAGGCCGGAGATATTCAGCATCGGGACGTCTCTCTTCGCTTGTAGCGGACGATATCTCACGTGATAGCGACGTTCGGTTCGGGAAATGGGGGATTTTGGGGTAGAATGGGGGTTAGCCATGATCAGCTCCGTGATAGTTGATTGTGGTTAGACGCTCCGGCGTGCGCCAACACGACCGGGGCGTTGCTTATTGAATTCATATCGGATGGTAGGTACCATCTGATAATTACTCTACCTTAGTGGTACCTACCATGCAAGAGAAAAAGAAGCATAATTTCGATCGTTCGAAAAGCACTACTAAAAATATTCGGTTTGAGGACGATCTTTTAGAACAGATTGAGAAAGCTGCTGGGAAAGGGAATTTTAGTGCTTGGGTGAAGGAGGCTTGTAGGTTAAGGCTTTTAAAAAACAAATAGGACTAACAATGTACTGAAAACTAAGCCAGGGATGAAGAGTAAGGGAACGTAATATATTTATATGTTTTTATTATAATTAAATAATTTCCACTTTAATAATAGATATTTCTTATCCAATTGATATTTATGTTTTGATATTTTCTTACCTTCAAAAAGATCGGCATAAATACATTTAACATTGAAATGAACCGTAAGTCTCTCTGGTTCAATACCCATCAAATTATTATCAAATAAATTATGACAATCTGAAACAAGTAGAATTCCATTACTTGTACTCATACTACGAGTCATTGAATAATCTCCAATATGGCAAGCCTGAAGAAGTGCTGGTATTTTTTGTCCAGTTACTGCGCACGTATAATAAAAATTATCTAATACCCTATATTTAAAATCTAATTGTAACGCAGGGGTTCTTATTAGTAAATTTTTCCTTAAAATACCTTCATCAAAAACTTCATTTAATTTTACTATATTCCTAATTCTCTTTCTACTTTTAATACTATGCACATAGTTTTCTCTCTTTATTTTATTTTTAGTATTATTTGAAATATATTCACTTAAATATCTCTCTGACTCATCTCTATTCATGGATATTAAGTTAGCATCATGACTAGCCATATTACAGTTAATCATAATTCTATAACAAACTGAATTAAAATAAGAAAAACCCATAGGATCAAAAGGAGATTTTTTATATAACTCACTTAGCTCTCTATTTTTACAGATCTTCCACGCGTCATTTTTATTAATTGTTCTAATCAAGTATTGATAGAGTTTTCCGTCAAAAAAATCATTTACTATCCTTTTATCTAAAGGTTCAGAAGATCTAATATTCGAATTTAAAGAAGAATAATCCAAAGCAGGTTTATTAATATCATTTTTTACCTTAATTTCAATAGGATATTCTAGTCGAGTGGAAAATCTATTAGCAATAGCTTCTCTTAATCTTAAATCTGCTTTAGCTTCCTCTTCAATCATCTTTCTACGCTGTTCATCCCGTTTTATTGCCTCATCTGATAATATGAACCCATCATTTACAAGTAAACTTCTAGGAATAGAACGTCCCTTTAATTTATATTCTTCAACTTTCAACGTAATTTCATCACTGATTGTCGAGAGCATATTTCTACAACTAACTATTCGTCTCACATATTTAACATTAGGAGTGAGATTATTTTTACTTTCATATTTATTTTTTTCATTTTTCATCTTCTCCCGCATAACTACGAGGTCATCTAATGATGAATAAAAATATGGTCTTTTTTCTATATTTTTACGATGCCTCTCAATGCGCTTCTTGCGCTCTTCGTTATCTAATATATTTAAAGTATCATGAATAACATTCTTTACTTCAATTTTATTAGATAACGTTTTTTTACCTTTTTTTTCATTCTTATTTTTTTTACTCTTCAAAACTCGTTTCTTTTCTATACTAACGAGCATATCCGAAACAGTTGTAGCCATCTCATTGCTTACTTCAGCACTATTTAAAGCCTCAATCAACGATGATGCAATAGCATGATTTTTCATATAAGCGATAACCAATCAGTATAGATAATAAATACAATTATTACATTATTTCATAATATTCAGTGAGTTAACTCACAAATTAACACATTAAATATAATTCTTCAGCTAAATAAAGCCCTTTCTTATTAGTAAATAATAAGGAAATTAACTTGGCGGAAAGCCACAGGAGTCGAACCTGCCAAGGACCGCTGGCGGCCCCATCTGGATTTGAAGTCCAGCCGCCCCACCGGGGACGATGACTTTCCGTTGGCTCAGAGGCGCTGGCGTGAAGAAAAACAACGCCGTACGGAGAGGGGTAAAGCCCGTTGATTATACCGTTAAACGCTCAAGATGGTAGTCCTGAAAACGCCCCCTTTTCACATCCGCGCAACACGGGCGCTTGGTGAAAGCAGGCTCTAGTAAACCAACTCCCCATACCTGTCCCGATACTCCTTCGGCGTAATGCCGTGCGCCTTCTTAAACACCGAGTAGAAATACTGCAGCGACGGGTAGCCGCACATCTGCGAAATCTCGTTAATCGACAGCGTGCTGGCCGCCAGAAACTCGCAGGCGCGGTTGAGCTTTTCCTGATGGATAAGGTTATGGATGGTGTTGCCGGTTTCGTCGCGGCAGCGCTTCTCCAGGTTGGAACGGGAGAGGCCGACTTCGTCCAGCACCTGCTCGACCTTGATGCCCTTGCAGGCGTGGTTGCGGATAAAGTGCATCGCCTGGATCACCGCCGGGTCGTGCAGCGAGCGGTAGTCCGTCGAGCGGCGTTCCACCACCTTCATCGGCGGCACCAAAATGCGCTGAATGGGGAGCTCGCCCTGCCCGCTCAGCAGCCGGTGCAGCAGCTTGGCGGCCTGATAGCCCATCTGCCGCGAGCCCTGCGCCACCGACGACAGCGCCACGCGGGACAGATAGCGCGTCAGCTCTTCGTTGTCGATGCCGATCACGCACAGCTTCTCCGGCACCGCGATGCCTAAATGCTCGCACACCTGCAAAAGGTGACGGGCGCGGGCGTCGGTCACGGCGATAATGCCGGTGTGGGCGGGCAGGTTTTGCAGCCAGTCCGACAGGCGGTTTTGAGCGTGCTTCCAGTTCTCCGGCGCGGTCTCCATGCCCTGATAGACCGAGCTGCGGTAGTTGCCCTCTGCCGCCAGCTGGCGAAACGCGTGCTCGCGCTCCTGCGCCCAACGGTGGGTGTCATCATGGGGAAGGCCGTAAAAGGCGAAATGGTTGAGCCCCTTCTCCTTCAGGTGCTCAAACGCCATCTTGACCAGCGCGTGGTTGTCTGTCGCGATGTAGTGCGCCTTGGGGTAGTCCTCATCGCGATGGTAGGAGCCGCCGACGCCAACTACTGGAATGTCCAAACCGCTGAGCGCCTGCTCAATGGCCGGATCGTCAAAGTCCGCAATTACGCCGTCGCCCAGCCACGCCTTGACGCTGTCTATCCGACAGCGGAAGTCTTCATCAATGAAAATATCCCAGTCGCACAGCGACGCCTGCAAATACTCGCCGACGCCCTCAATCACCTGACGATCGTAGACCTTGTTGGCGTTAAACAGCAGCGTAATGCGAAAGCGTTTTTCAAACATGGCGTACAGTTCCCAATAAAGCAGCGCTACCCGTTGATAAACTTACTATAAAATTCAACGCCCCGCACGTTCCCCAATCCCACCCTGCGGCGCAGATCGAAAAAAACGTGCGGGGCGGATCGCCGAAGTATCAGGCCCGCTTCTTGGTCGCCGAGTCCATCCATACCGCCAGCAGCAGGATGGTGCCCTTGACGATGTACTGCCAGAAGGTCGGTACGTCGAGCATACTCATGCCGTTGTCCAACGAAGCCATGATAAACGCCCCCATCACCGCGCCGGCCACGCTGCCCACGCCGCCGGAGAGGCTGGTGCCGCCGATAACGCAGGCGGCGATGGCGTCCAGCTCGGCGATGTTGCCCGCCGACGGTGAGCCAGCGCCCAAGCGGGAGCTTAAAATCAGCCCGGCGATCGCCACCATCAGGCCGTTAATAGCGAACACCGCCAGCTTGGTGCGCTCAACGTTGATGCCCGACAGCCTCGCCGCGTCGATGTTGCCGCCGATGGCGTAAATCCGGCGACCAAAGGCGGTGCGGGTCGCCATAAAGATGCCGACCATCATCAGCGCCGCCAAAATAAGCACCGGGGTCGGCACGCCGCGGTAGTCGTTCAGCAGCCAAATAGCGCCGAGCAGGATCACCGCCGTCAGGCTCTGACGGCCAACGTCGCTGGAAGCGCCGGCTACCGGCAGGCCCAGCGCTACGCGGTGGGCGCGCTGGCGCCACTGCCAAATCACGAACAGCGCCATTACCGCAAAGCCGATACCAAAGCCGATGCCGTTGGGCAGGTAGCTTTGGCCAATCTGCGACATTGCTGCGCTGGTCGGCGATACGGTGGTGCCGTTGGTGATGCCGACCAGAATGCCGCGAAACGCCAGCATCCCGGCGAGCGTGACGATAAACGACGGCACCTTGCGGTAAGCCACCCACCAGCCGTTCCAAGCGCCGAGCACCAACCCTGCGGCCAGCGTCACGACGATGGTCAGCGGCAAAGGCCAGCCGAGCCAGACGTCAAAAATCGCGGCCGCGCCGCCCAAAAGCCCCATCATCGAGCCGACGGAAAGGTCAATCTCCGCCGAAATAATGACAAACACCATCCCGACCGCCAGCACGCCGGTGATCGCCGTCTGACGCAGCAGGTTGGAGATATTGCGCGGGCTGATGTAGGCGCCGTCGGTCGCGACGCTGAAAAACAGGATAATCACGACGATGGCCGCCAGCATCACGAAAACCTGAAGGTTGACGCGCTTGGGCTTTGGCGGTGCGGCCTTCGGCGTATCGGTTAGTATGTTATTCACCATGGTGTTCACTCCTGAGTGCTGCTTCCATAATCTGTTCTTGCGTCAAGCCCTGATTTTGTAGATCGGCCTTAATGCGCCCTTCGTGCATCACCAGCACCCGGTCGCTTAAGCCGAGCACTTCCGGCAGTTCGGACGAAATGACGATAAGCGCGATGCCCTGCTCCACCAGCTGGTTAATCAGCTTGTAGATTTCATACTTGGCGCCGATGTCGATACCTCGCGTCGGCTCATCGAGAATAAGAATTTTCGGGTTGAGCAGCAGGCACTTGGCGAGGATCGCCTTCTGCTGGTTGCCGCCGCTCAGGCGGGCTATCGCCAGCTCTACCGACGAAGTTTTTACCTTAAGGCGCGCGATGGACTCGCCGATCGTCGCTTGCTCTTTGGCGTCGTTCAGCACGCCGAGCGGGCCGCTGAAGTCGTCCAGCGCCGCCAGCGTGATGTTGGCGCCGACGCCCATAATCGGCACGATGCCGTCTTTCTTGCGGTCTTCCGGCACCATGGCGATGCCGTGGGCGATGGCGTCTTGACAGCGGCGGATTTTCACCGGGCTGCCGTTGATGAAAATCTCTCCCTGCCAGCGGCCGCGATAGGCGCCGAACAGGCACTGTACGGTTTCGGTTCTGCCCGCCCCCACCAGCCCGGCGATGCCGAGAATTTCCCCTTTGTGCAGGGAAAAGGAGACGTCGTTGACCCGCTTGATGTGGGTATTGATCGGGTGCCAGGCGGTCAGGTTCTCCACCCGCAGCACCTCTTCGCCGATAGCGTGCTCAGACTGCGGATACAGCTCTTTCAGCTCGCGCCCCACCATCATGGCGATAATGTCGTCTTCGCTCATTTCGGCGGCCGAGCGCGTGCCGATATGCTTGCCGTCGCGGATCACACAAATCCAGTCAGAGATGGCCTTCACTTCATTCAGCTTGTGGGAAATGTAGATACAGGCGATGTCGTGGCTTTGCAGGTCGCGAATGATGTCGAGCAGGATCTCAGTTTCGCTTTCGGTCAGCGAAGCGGTCGGCTCGTCCAGCACCAGCAGGCGCACCTGCTTATTGAGCGCCTTGGCGATCTCTACCAGCTGCTGCTGGCCCAGCCCCAGCTCGCCCACTTTGGCGTCCGGGCTGACGTTCAGCTTCACCTGCTCCAGCAGGCGCTGGCAGCGCAGAAACATGGCGTCGTAGTCCATCACGCCGAAGCGGCAGCGTTCAGAGCCGAGGAAAATGTTCTCAAGCACCGTCATTTCTTTCACCAGCGCCAGCTCCTGGTGAATGATAGCGATGCCCTTTTGTTCGGTGTCACGAATGGTCTTGGCGGCAATCACGTCACCGGAAAACACGATATCGCCCTGATACTGGCCGTGCGGATAAATGCCGCACAGCACCTTCATCAGCGTCGACTTGCCGGAGCCGTTCTCTCCACAAAGGGAGAGCACCTGGCCCGCATCGAGCGTCAGGGAAATATCGTCAACGGCTTTAACATCGCCAAAGGTTTTGGTGATGCGCCGCATTTCTAACAGATGTGGCATTGGATGTACTCCACACTACGGGCAACATGACGGAAAGTTCTGCACAACCGACCGTCGCCCATGGGATCCGGGCGCAGGGAACTCCGCGCCCGGTGCGTCCGTCAGTTATAGATACTCTCTTTGCTGTGGAAGCCATCGGCTACCACGGTAGCGTCGATGTTGGACTTCTCGACTTCAACCGGCGTCAGCAGGTAGGCCGGTACGTCTTTCTTGCCGTTGTTCAGCGTAGCGTTGGACTTCGGCGCTTTGCCGCTGCCCAGATCGACCGCGATTTCCGCCGCTTCGTTAGCCAGAAGCTTGATGGGCTTGTACACCGTCATGGTTTGGGTGCCCGCCACGATACGCTTGATGCCCGCCAGGTCGGCGTCCTGCCCGGAGATGGCGACTTTACCCGCCAGCCCTTGAGCAACCAGCGCCTGCACCGCGCCGCCGGCGGTGGCGTCGTTAGAGGCGACCACGGCGTCTATCTTGTTGTTGTTGGCGGTCAGGGCGTTTTCCATGATCTTCAGGGCGTTCTCCGGCAACCAAGCGTCTACCCACTGGTCGCCGACAATCTTGATTTTGCCTTCTTTAATCAGCGGATTAAGCACGTTCATCTGCCCCTGACGGAACAGCTTGGCGTTGTTGTCCACCGGCGAACCGCCCATCAGGAAGTAGTTACCCTGCGGCACGCGGTCCACCAGGCTCTTGGCCTGCAGCTCGCCCACCTTTTCGTTGTTAAACGAGATGTAGAAATCGATGTCGGCGTCGTTAATCAGACGGTCATAGGCCAGCACCTTGATGCCCTCGCGCTTGGCCTCCGCAATCACGTTGCTCAGCACCTGGCCGTTGTAGGGGATGATCACCAGCACGTCGACGCCGCGGTTAATCATGTTCTCAATCTGCGCCATCTGGGTTTCTTCGTTGCCGTTAGCGGACTGCACGAAGACTTTAGCGCCCAACGATTCCGCCTTGGCGACGAAGATGTCGCGGTCTTTTTGCCAGCGCTCCAGGCGCAGGTCGTCAATCGCCATCCCAATCTTTACGTCTTTGGCGTTAGCCATATGCCCTGATAGCGCCAGTGATGCACAAACGGCAAGTAATACATGCTTTAATTTCATTTGTTCACATCCTATTCTTGGTCGAGCTATTTCAGTTGTACGCCCGTATCACTATTCGCTACGTGCGCAGTAGGTAAAGGGTAAATACTCACCGCTATAGTGTTATCAGTTATTTCTACCGTATCAATTACAGATTCTTACCGCCTTATTACGTTTTTTAGTTTATTTTCATTTTTTTGAGAGGAGTCATGTTTTACATATAAAAAGATGAAAGCCACCCAAATGCACATAAAAATAAAAATCAATTAAAATCATATTGTTAAAATAAAACAAAACAGCATCAAACGAAGAAAAACGTACGCTTATCGTGAAGAAGATCACAGTAGTTAAATTTCATAACTCACTATTTAAATCTGGGAATAACCCCGTTGACTTTATCTCTTTATGATTCTCACCAATATAAGAATCATCGCGACGGAAACGTTGTATTTTCTATTTTATTAAAAAAGAAAATAACCGCTTACGGCGCAGATAAGCGCTAAAGAAAATATTTGCACCCAAGACTGCGCCGAAAAATGCAGTATTTCGCGCGCAAAACCCGGCATCACTCTATTGCTGAAAGGAAACCGTTATGACCCAGTACTTTGACAAGCTAGACAAGGTTCGCTACGAAGGCACCGCCGGCAAAAATCCGCTGGCCTTTCGCCACTACAACCCGGATGAGCTGATTCTGGGTAAGAGAATGGAAGACCACCTGCGCTTTGCGGCCTGCTACTGGCACACGTTCTGCTGGAACGGCGCCGACATGTTCGGTACGGGTTCATTCGACCGCCCGTGGCAGAGCAACGGCGATGCGCTGGAGCGCGCTAAGGCCAAGGCCGACGTGGCGTTTGAGTTTTTCTCAAAGCTGAACGTGCCGTTCTACTGTTTCCACGACATCGACGTGTCTCCTGAGGGCGGCTCGGTAAAAGAATATTTGAATAATCTGGCCGTCATGACCGACGTGCTGGCGAAAAAGCAGGAAGAGAGCGGCGTGCGCCTGCTGTGGGGCACCGCTAACTGCTTTACTAACCCACGCTACGCGGCGGGCGCCGCCACCAACCCGAATCCGGACGTCTTCGCCTACGCGGCCACGCAGGTGGTCAGCGCCATGAAGGCCACCCAGCGCCTGGGCGGTGAAAACTACGTGCTGTGGGGCGGTCGCGAAGGCTACGAAACCCTGCTCAACACCGACCTGCGTCAGGAGCGCGAGCAGCTGGGCCGCTTCATGCAGATGGTGGTCGAGCACAAGCACAAAATCGGCTTTAACGGCACCCTGCTTATCGAGCCCAAGCCGCAAGAGCCGACCAAGCACCAGTACGACTACGACGTCGCCACCGTATACGGCTTCCTCAAGCAGTTCGGTCTGGAAAAAGAGGTGAAGGTTAACATCGAAGCTAACCACGCCACGCTCGCCGGCCACAGCTTCCATCACGAAATCGCCTCCGCCATCGCGCTGGGCATTTTCGGCTCCGTTGACGCCAACCGCGGCGACGCGCAGCTCGGCTGGGACACCGACCAGTTCCCGAACAGCGTGGAAGAGAACGCCCTTATCATGTATGAAATCATCAAAGCGGGCGGCTTCACCACCGGCGGCCTGAACTACGACGCCAAGGTGCGCCGCCAGAGCGTCGACAAGTATGACCTGTTCTACGGCCACATCGGCGCGATGGACACCATGGCGCTGGCGCTGAAAATCGCTGCCAAGATGGTGGAAGACGGCGCGCTGGATCAGAAAATCGCCGAGCGCTACGCGGGCTGGAACGGCAAGCTTGGACAACAAATTCTGGCCGGCGAAAGCTCGCTGGAGTCGCTGGCCAAGTACGCCGAAAGCAACCAGATCCACCCGCAGCACCCGAGCGGCCAGCAGGAGCTGCTGGAGAATCTGGTGAATCGCTACATTTTTGGTTAGGTTGGTTGGGGCCCCTATGTGCCCCTTTTTTTTGGTTTGTTGAATAAGCTAAATTAGCATTTGTGTATATTCCGGCCGAAAGGACTTCATACCTATATTATCGCCGTGCTCGGCCGGAAGAGCGCCTCCTTTTAGCCTGAAGAGCGTCGGGCATAGCCTTCCTACGGGCCGTTATGAAGCCTTTCGGCTTCACCCTAGCGGGCCAGCGTAAACGCTGTTCAAACCAGCTTGCGCTGGTTTGTCGTTGGCTTACGCCAAGTCGACCCCAACGGAAGACTCTCCCTCCGATTGGCTCCTCTCATTTATTCAAAAAACCAAATGATTATTTTAAACGGCAGGCTTTGCCTGCCGCGCACCTGAACTCAATACGGGCTGCTTTCCGGCCGAGCACCATGGCGATATAGGCACAAAGTATTTACGGCCGGAATATACGCAAGAGCTAATTTAAAAAACAATATTCTGAAGGACCTACTATGTACATCGGTATCGATCTCGGCACCTCCGGCGTAAAGGTTATTCTGCTCGACGAGCATCAGCAGGTGCTTGCCACCCATACGGAGGCGCTGTCCGTTTCGCGCCCTCATCCCCTGTGGTCTGAGCAAAATCCTCAGGACTGGTGGCAGGCGACCGACCGGGCGATGCTGGCGCTGGGCGCGCAGCGTAGCCTTAAGGCGGTTAAGGCGCTGGGGCTGAGCGGGCAGATGCACGGCGCGACGCTGCTCGACCAGCATCAAAAGCCGCTCCGCCCCGCTATTTTATGGAACGACGGGCGCTGCGCCGCGCAGTGCGAAGAGCTGGAACGCCTGGTTCCCAACTCCAGGCAAATCACCGGCAACCTGATGATGCCGGGCTTTACCGCGCCGAAGCTGAAGTGGGTAGAGGAACACGAGCCGGATATCTTCCGCGCCGTCGACAAGGTGCTGCTGCCGAAGGACTACCTGCGCCTGCTCATCACCGGCGAGTTCGCCAGCGACATGTCCGATGCGGCAGGCACCCTATGGATGGACGTCGGCCAGAGGGACTGGAGCGACGCGCTGCTGAATGCCTGTGGCCTCGATCGTAAGCATATGCCGACGCTGTTTGAAGGCTCTCAGGTAACGGGCATGGTCAAAGCCGACGTTGCCGAACGCTGGGGCATCGGCCAGGTGCCGGTCGCCGGCGGCGGTGGGGACAACGCGGCAGGCGCGGTCGGCGTCGGCCTGTACAAGGCCGGGCAGGCGATGCTGTCGCTCGGTACCTCCGGCGTCTATTTTGCCGTCAGCGACGGCTTCCTGAGCAACCCGGAGAGCGCGGTTCACAGCTTCTGCCACGCCCTGCCGAACGCCTGGCACCTGATGTCGGTAATGCTCAGCGCCGCCTCCTGTCTCGACTGGGCCTGTCGGCTGACCAACACCGCCAGCGTTCCCGCCCTGCTGACGCAGGTGGAGCAGAGCAAGCCCGCCGCTACGCCGGTGTGGTTTCTGCCCTACCTTTCCGGCGAACGCACGCCGCATAACAACCCTAACGCCAAGGGCGCCTTCTGGGGTCTGACCCACGAGCACGGCCCGGCAGACTTGGGGCGAGCGGTGCTGGAGGGCGTTAGCTTTGCGCTGGCGGACGGCATGGACGTGCTGCACGCCACCGGCCTCAAGCCTGAAAGCGTGACGCTTATCGGCGGCGGCGCGCGTAGCCCCTACTGGCGGCAGATGTTGGCGGACGTCAGCGGGCAGGCGCTGGAATATCGCACCGGCGGCGATGTCGGCCCGGCGCTGGGCGCGGCCAGGCTGGCGCAGATTGCAGTTAACCCCAGCATGCCGCTGGCCGAGTTCTGCCCGCCGCTGCCGCTGGAGCAACGCCACGAACCAAACGCAACCCTTCATGAGGAATACCGGGAAAAGCGCGAGACGTTTCGCAGGCTTTACCAACAGCTGCTCCCTTTATGTAAGTAACCCCTCACCTTTCCCGGCGGCCCCCGCCGGGATAAGTTAAGTAAAATCATCAGGTAGCTGTTATTAAACCCTTTTTCGGATTCCCTTTACGTTAAACCTTCCCCTTCGCTCACTACACGTTTATCCCTACAGCAGCTATGCTTATAGCGTTTTCAACTCAACTTTCTTTAAATAAGGAGTCGCTATGCGTTTACTTCCCGTACTTTCACTGGTTTTAGGACTGTGCGCCTTTGCCGGAACGGCCAACGCCGCTGAGGCGCAGACCGCACAGCAAAATAAAATGACCGTTTGCAACAAAGAGGCGACGGACAAAGCGCTTAAGGGCGACGAGCGTAAAGCCTTTATGAGCGACTGCCTGAAGGCCAAGCCTGCCGCCGCTGAAAAAGCGATGACCCCACAGCAGCAGAAAATGGCCGACTGCAACAAGCAGGCTGGCGATAAGAGCCTGAAGGGCGACGAGCGTAAGGCCTTTATGAGCGAATGCCTGAAGGCCAAGCCCGCTGCGGCAGAAAAGGCAATGACTCCGCAGCAGCAGAAGATGGCCGACTGTAACAAGCAGGCCGGTGATAAAAACCTCAAGGGCGACGAGCGTAAAACCTTTATGGCGAGCTGCCTGAAGGGGAATGCGGCGTAGTTCTATTTCAAGCTAAATGGCTGCCTGTGGGCGGCCATTTTAAAAAGCGCCAGCGACATTACTTATTAGGAAGCATAAAGATTAATTTTTAATATCACGGCAATCTGGGGATTTTAATGCTGCTTCCCATAAATCTGGATATTTTTTACTACTGACGGTGATATTAAACGTATATCCCGCGTTAAGCGCTCGCAATGACCATCCAGGCTTGCAGAAAATAGAAGTCATCGCTTTCAATGTCTCTTTCTGTTCGGCCTTATCGCTATAAAGATTTTCCGTTCCCTGACCATCGGCCATATAGTACCTTACTTTAATTATGCTTCCTTCTCTGGATAAAGGCCCTTCCGACGGGTGCTTATCTTCATCAGCGTTATAGGCGGAAATATAGTCATCTATTAGTCTATCATTAATATCTTTATTGTTTTCAATAGCATTCATTGCCACATAGCTTTTACTATCATTTTTAGAAGGACTATTTTTATGATCCTGATAAAAAGAGTATCCAAACTTTCCTATCATATATAACCCCGCCACCAAAAATAGCACCTTTATTCCATTTGACGGTTGATTTTTATTCCCTGATGAATGCTCTGACATAATAAATCCCTTAAATCCTATAGAGTAATTTTCTTTAGGAGTATAGACAACTATCAAAACATGGAAAAGAAATAGAATTATTATTTTCATCATCCAATTTTCTTCTATTTTAAATAACAAATTACATTTTTTATTATATTTTTATTCTTAAAAAAACGCATTATTGAGAATAATAGCCCTACCAATCAGAATCACTCACCCCTATACGCCATATATCTGGAAGCCGCTTGACAGATGTCACCACATGTGTAATGTTATAACATTCCATAACAAAGAGGTCATCATGCAGGTTCTCAGCTCGCTGCGCTCGGCCAAGCTGCGCCATCCGGACTGTAAGATAGTCCGCCGTCACGGAAGAATTTTCGTTATCTGTAAATCAAATCCCCGCTTTAAGGCGGTTCAAGGGAGGAAAAAGTAGACCAGTAAACTCATTGCGTTATCCACTCCTGTGAGTGCTTACTCACATTTCGTTTTCCCGATCGTATTTATTCCAAGGCGATATTTATCCTCCTGTCCATAAAATATCGCCTTTTAATCAACAAATTGCTCATCGTTTACTCTTTCTTTTTATACGCAAGTTAGTATTTACTAACATATTTCGCTCACGATCCCTCTCTATCGCTGAATTAAACACGTTTCGTGTTTAATTGCTCCACGGTTGGCCGTCTTGTTAATCCCATTACCCCTTCTAGAATGAGGGGTAATCGCTTAATCCAAACTGTGGGAGAAACCTCACCATGCTGGCGACACTCGAAAAACAAAAACGGCACGTGAATCAGGTAGACATCTGCTTTCGCACCGTCGGCCAAGGGCCGGCGCTGCTGATGCTCCACGGCCATCCGCAAAACCACATGATGTGGCATAGGGTTGTACCGGAACTGTCCAAACGCTTTACGCTGGTCATTGCTGACCTGCGCGGCTACGGCGACAGCGATAAGCCCCGTTCGCCGGAAGGCCAAAGCGCCTATTCCAAGCGCATCATGGCGCAGGATATGTATGAGCTGATGGCGCAACTGGGCCACCCTACGTTTTCTATACTGGCGCACGACCGCGGCGCACGCGTGGCCCACCGGCTGGCGCTGGACTACGCCGACGCGGTGCAAAGCATGACGCTGCTCGACATCGCGCCAACGCTCGCCATGTACCGGCAAACCAACGAGGCCTTTGCCCGAGCCTACTGGCACTGGTTCATGCTGATAAGGCCCACGCCGTTCCCGGAAATTCTTATCGAGCACGATCCCGCGCTCTATCTGCGCAGCGTTATGGGTGCGCGCAGCGCGGGAATGGCGCCGTTTACCAAAGAAGCCTTAGCGGAATACCAGCGCTGCCTGAGCCTGCCCAATGCGGCCTACGGCATCTGCGAAGACTACCGCGCCAGCGCCGGCATCGACCTTGAGCACGACGAGCAGGACATCCGGCTCGGCAACCGCGTTAGCTGCCCGCTGATGGTGCTGTGGGGCAAAAACGGCGCTATTGAACAGTGTTTTGACCCGATCGGCGAGTGGAAGAAAGTGGCTACTCACCTGCAGGGTGAAGCGCTGCCTTGCGGCCACTACATCGCGGAAGAAGCCCCGGAGCTGCTGCTTGGCAAGGTTGTCCCCTTCTTTTCATCGGCCTGCGTCTAGGCTTTTCGGAGAACTTTCACCATGACGTTAGCAAAAACCCTTTATCGCAAGCTGATTGACTCCCACACCGTCCGCGAGCTGGACGCTCAGGGCAACGTGCTGCTGTACATCGATCGAACGGTCCTCAACGAATACACCAGCCCTCAGGCCTTCAGCGGCCTGAGGGAAAAAGGGCGCAGGGCCTGGCGGCCGGAAAGCGTGCTGCTCAACGTAGATCACGTCAACCCCACCCGCCCGGTGCGCGATGACAAAATGACCGATCCCGGCGGCCAGCTTCAGGTGGACTACTTCAGAGAGAACAGCCGCGACTTTGACATCGAGCTGTTTGACGTGCTGGACGAGCGTCAGGGCATCGAACACGTGGTCGCCCCGGAGCAGGGCTTCATTCTGCCCGGCATGGTCATCGCCGCAGGCGACAGCCACACCACTACCTACGGGGCGCTGGGCGCTTTTGGCTTCGGCATCGGCACCTCGGAAATCGAACACCTTCTCGCCACGCAAACGCTGGCGTACAAGCGCCTGAAAACCATGCGCGTCACGGTTAGCGGCCAACTTGGTCCTTGGGTCACGGCAAAAGACGTCATTATGTCGCTGATTGCCCGCATCGGCGCCGACGGCGCAACCGGCTACGCCATTGAATTTACCGGCCCGGCTATCGACGCCCTGAGCGTGGAAGGACGCATGACCATCTGCAATATGGCGGTTGAGGCGGGCGCGCGCGGCGCGTTCATGGCGCCAGACGAAAAAGTGTTTGAATATCTAAAGGATAAGCCCCGCGCCCCGAAAGGCGCGCTGTGGGAGCAGGCCATAGCCTACTGGCGCACGCTGAAAACCGATCCCGGCGCGCAGTTTGACCAAGAGATTGCGCTCGACTGTTCTCACCTTGAGCCGATGGTCACCTGGGGCATCAGCCCCGATCAGGCCAGCGGCATCGGCGGCGAGGTGCCCGATCCGATGAACGAACCCAATCAACAGAAGCGGATCGCCGACGAAAAGGCGCTGGCCTATATGGACCTGCATCCCGGCACTCGCCTGTGCGAGGTGCGCATTTCCCACGCCTTTATCGGTTCTTGCACCAACGGCCGCATTGAAGACCTTCGTCAAGCGGCGAACGTATTGAAAGGGAAGAAGATCGCCGCCCACGTGCGGGGCATGATTATTCCCGGCTCCACGCTGGTTCGCCAGCAGGCCGAGCGGGAGGGGCTGGCGCAAATCTTTATCGACGCGGGCTTTGAGTGGCGGCAGTCCGGCTGCTCCATGTGTCTGGCGATGAACGAAGACGTGCTGCAGCCCGGCGACCGCTGCGCCTCCAGCACTAACCGCAACTTTGCCGGGCGCCAGGGCGCCGGTTCAAGGACTCACCTGATGAGCCCGGCCATGGTGGCCGCTGCCGCCGTCGCGGGTCATCTGGTCGACGTCCGTTCAGTCAGCGGCCAAGGAGAATAACCATGCAAACCTTTACACAAGTGACCGGAAAAGTCGCGCCGATGCTGGACCCAAACGTCGATACCGACGTCATCATGCCCAAGCAGTTTCTTAAGGGGATCGATCGTAAAAATCTGGATCGCGGCCTGTTCTTCGACCTGCGTCTGAACGCCGACGGCACGCCCAACCCGGACTTCATCCTCAACCGCCCGCAGTGGAAAGGCAGCGCCTTTATGGTGGTCGGCCCTAACTTCGGCTGCGGCTCCAGCCGCGAGCACGCCGTCTGGGGCCTACAGCAGACCGGCATACGCGCGCTTATCGGCACCTCGTTCGCCGGCATTTTTGGCGATAACTGCCAGCGTAACGGCATCCTGCTTATCCGCCTGACGCCTGCGGCGCTCGCCCAAGTGGCCGATGCGGCGCAGGATCCAAAAAGAAATGAAATCACCGTCGACCTGCCGGGCAAGGCCATCGTGCTTAAGGGCGGAGAGGTTATTCCCTTTGAGATAGACAGCCGCAATCAGGAAGCGCTGATCAAAGGGCTGGACGCCATCGGCGTGACGCTGGAATACCAGCAGGAAATCCGCGACTTTGAGGCAGGCTACCGTCAGCGCTGCCCGTGGGTGGTGATATCGCGTTAAGCTAACGTGAGGAACTGAGAAAGCGCCCTCGCCCTGCCCGCCGTCCCCCGACGCGAGCGGGGCTTTTTTCAGGCCAGAGAGGAAAAATAGTTCTCAAGAAACTCGACGCACACCTTCAGCTTGGCCGAGTCGGACAGCCGCTGCGGGTAGACGGCCCAAATGTCCGCCGGCTGAGAATATTCCGGCAGCACCTGCACCAGCCGCCCTTCGTCCAGATAGGGCTTTACGTCCCACAGAGAACGCAAAAAGATGCCGTGCCCGTCCAACCCCCAGCGCAGCACCATCGCACCACTGTTGGATGAGAGCCGCCCGTCGATGCGGGCGACGTACTCACGCTCGTCCCCCTGCCTATTCAGCCGCCAGCTGCCAAAGGGCGTATCGCGCTCGCGCAGCGCCAGGCAGTCGTGAGAAGCCAGGTCCTCGAGAGTTTGCGGCGCGCCGCGAGCGGCAAGATATTCCTTCGACGCACACAGCACGCGCGCGTTGCCCATCAGCTTTCTGGCCAGATACTGGTTGGGCAGGTCGCTGCCGACGCGAATTTCCAAGTCAAACCCTTCCGCAATCAGGTCGGTAGCGCGATCGGAGGTCACGACCTGGATCGCCAGATTAGGATACCGCTTGCCAAGCTGGGATACCGCAGGCGCAACGTGGTTGCGGCCAAAGCCGAAGGAACAGACAATGCGCAGCGTCCCCTGCGGCTCCCGCCGCGCTTCGGTGACGTCGCTGAGAAAGTCGTCCAGATCGTTTAGGATCCGCTGCGCCCACAGGCGGGCCTTCTCGCCCTCTTCCGTCAGCACGATGCTGCGGGTCGTACGGTGAAACAGCCTGACGTTAAGCGAACTCTCCAGAATGCTCATCCGCTTGCTAACGTAGGCGGGGGAAACGCCAAGCTCGGCCGCGGCGCGAGCGAAGTTCTGCCTGCGGACCACCGTTAAAAAGACGCGAAGATCCTCATTTAGCGGCAGCGAAGGTCGGACTATGTTCATTGAGGTCATTCCTGCTTCCGGCGCTCTTACCCTCGCCGGCGACAAAGGGCGAGACACAACGCATTGTAAAAATAGAAGAATTCCAATCTGGTTTTATTTTTTATTTAAAAACTGCGGACAACGTAACAATAAAACTGGCTAAAAGCGCAGATATCCCGATAACTCACTATATTTCGCTTCCCGCACCGATGCGGCAGGCGAAACGATTCAATCCGTGATAGATTTCACACTAACGAATGATAAATTCAGTCAATTCCATGACCTGACAAGCATACCTTCAATGTATTATTCGTGAAGCGATTCAACTCACAGGCTTCACTACCGACAGAAAAACAGCACTATATTTCAGGATCGTTCCATAATGACATTTTATTGGGCTGCCCAAATCGTAGGCGGCATTGCCTTTCTTGTAGGCATTACCATGTTCTTCAACCGCAACGAGCGCGGCTTTAAGTTTCAACTCGCCGGTTACTCAACCATCATGTGCGTTCACTTCTTTATGCTGGGCGCTAACGCGGCGGGCATGAGCGTACTGCTTAGCGCCATTCGCACCATCGTGTCCATCTGGTGGCGCAACGTCTGGATCATGGTGATATTCATCATTCTGCCGCTGATTTTCGCTACCATGAGGATCAAGCACCCGGTCGAAATCCTGCCGATTGCGGGCGCTATCGTCAGCACCTGGGCGATGTTTCGCACCAGTGGCCTGAAGATGCGCAGCCTGATGTGGTGCTCCACCGCCTGCTGGGTTATCCACAACGTTTGGGCCCACTCCATCGGCGGCACGCTCATCGAATCGAGCTTTTTAGTGATGAACGGCTTTAACATCATTCGTTTCTACCGCATGCAGAAGCGCGGGATTGACCCGTTTGCGGTGGAAAGCCGGGTTGTTAAAGAGAAAGAGCAGAGTGAAGAGGCTGATACAGTGGAATTGAAAAAACCAGAGCGTGCGGAATAGGGTAAAAAATGAAACAGAGGCCGCAGTCGCGGCCTCTCAGACTGCTGACAAACCGACCTAATAAGCTTCAGAGGATATTCCGGCCGAAAATACAACCTACTTATATCACCACTGTGCTCGGCCGGAAGAGCGCCTGTATTAGCTTTGGGAGCGCGGCGGGCCTAGCCCTCCTACGGGCCGTTATGAAGCCTTTCGGCTTCACCCTGGCGGGCCAGCGTAAACGCTGTTCAAACCAGCTTGCGCTGGTTTGTCGTTGGCTTACGCCAAGTCGACCCCAACGGAGGCCTCTCCCGCCGTTTGATCCCGTAGGTTTTTCCAAAACCTTTGTCAACAATCTCAGAGGTCGCAGTCGCGGCCTCTTTCTTTACGACCTCAGTCCGAAAACAGCCCCTTGTCCCGCAGAATATGGTCGTTTCCCCTACGGCGGGTAAAGCCGCTGCGGTCAAAGAACTCCAGTACCTGAATCGCCAGCTTGCGCCCGACGCCCAAGCGATCGCGGAAGTCGGCGGCGCTGGTGCTACCCTGAACGTCGTGCATCTCGCGAATGAGGTCGGCAAACTGACGCACGCGTTGGCTCAGGTAGTAGCGGTCGCGCACGATGGCGGTCACAAAGCCGAGCTGTGCCGCCTTGCGCAGCACCGCGCGCGTTTCTTGTTCATCCAGCCCAAGCGCGTTGGCCAAGTCTCTGACCCAGCAGGGGTCATCGCCAAACTGTTCCTCAAGCCGCTGCCACACGGCCTGCTCTTGCGGCGTGAAGGCCAGACGAAACTCCGGCAGGTGAAGCCAACCGCGGCTGTTGCTAATCTTCCCCGCTGACAGCAGATCGTCGATTAAAGAGAACGCCAGCGCCTCGGGCTCGGCGGACAATGCCATGCGCTTGAGCCGCGCGCGCCCGACGCCTATCTGGTCAAGATGCTGTTCGTGAAATGCCTTCATCGTTTCCACCAGCCGCAGTTGGAAGCGTTCGACGTTCTCCTGCGACAGCGCCGCATCGCCGACCGTTTTACAGCCGACGCGGGCCAGCAGCGCGCTCATACCCTCCTGCGTCAGTTGGCGCGCCCAGGCGAACTCGCTGACGGACAGGCTGCCTTCCTGAAGGCGCAGGCGGAGAATCGCTTCGTCATCGGCTGCCTGGCTCAAGGCCTCAAGCGCAGCCAAATACGCTGGTTGGCGCTTGCCGCGCCGGGGTGGGTTCAGCAGCAGCACGCGAGCGCCCGCCAGCGTCTCTCTGGCGCTGACGTCGCGCACGATCAGGCGATCGTTTTCGGCAAGCAAAAGAGGCTCATCCAACACCAGCTCCACCAGCCGTTCGCTGCCTACTGTCGCCGGTTCATCCTGCAGCAGAGAAACCCGGCCGGTAATGTGGCTGACCGCATGATGCAGGTGCACCGGCTGCCAGTGGCGAACGGGCTTGTCGCTGTGAAGCAGCGCCAGCACGCGGTCGGACGACGCGGGCGGCGCCTGCTCAAGCAGCCAGTCTCCGCGGCTGACGTCCTGCTTGCCCAGATCGCCGGTAATGTTCAGGGCGATGCGCTCGCCGGACTGCGCGCATTCAACGGCGCGATTTTGCGCGTGCATGCTTCTAACGCGCACCGGCTTATCCGTGCCGGTCAGCCAAAGCGTATCGCCAACGCTCACCCGGCCGCTGAACGCGGTACCGGTCACCACCAGGCCGCTGCCCTTAAGGGTAAAGACGCGATCGATAGCCAGACGGAACCGATGGGAATTCAGCGACGCCTCTTCCCCTTCGGCCAGATACAGCGCCAGCAGGTGCTCACGCAGCGAATCGACGCCAACGCCCTGTTGGGCGGAGGTAACAAATATCGGGCTATCTTGCCACCCCTGTGCGCTCAGCTCGTCATCAACCTGAACCTTAACCTCTTCCAGCCGCTCGGGAGCCACCCTGTCAGCCTTGGTTAAGGCAACGGTAATCGAAGGGATCGCCAGCAGGCGCAGGATCGCCAGATGTTCGCGGGTTTGCGCCATGATGCCGTCGTCACAGGCCACCACCAGCAGCGCGTGCTGCACGCCGGCGACCCCCGCCAGCATGTTGGATAAAAACTTTTCGTGCCCCGGTACGTCGATAAAACCCAGCATTCGCTCTTCCGACAGCGGCAGGTAGGCATAGCCCAGGTCGATGGTCATTCCCCGGCGCTTCTCTTCCGGCAGGCGGTCGGTACTGCCCGCGCCGGTCAGCGCCTGTAGCAGAGTGGACTTGCCGTGGTCGACGTGCCCGGCGGTCGCAATAATCATAACGCCAGCACCTCCAGCAGAGCGTCCTCATCCTCTAAACAGCGCAGGTCGAGCCACAGCTTGCCCTCCTGTAGGCGACCGATGACCGGCACCGGCAGCGCGCGCCAGCCTTCGGCCAGCGCTTCCAGCGTTCTTCCTCGCCCATCTTTTGGCGCAAACGTCAGGGCGTAGCTCGGCAGCCGGTCGACGGGCAGAGAGCCGCTGCCGATTTGCGACAGGCAGGGCTCGGCGCTGACGAAAAAACGCTCGCCGTAGTATTGACGCAGCGGCGTCAGCAGTTGGGCCGCCATCGACCTCATTTCATCCGCGTCGCGGGTCAACAGACGTAGGGTCGGCAGCGAATAGGCCAAGCGATCGGGCTGTTGATACAGGCGAAGCGTCGCCTCCAGCGCCGCCAACGTTAGCTTACCGGCCCGCAGCGCGCGTTTGAGCGGGTGCCGCTGGATTTTCTCAATCCACGCTTTGGAGCCGAGAATAATGCCCGCCTGCGGGCCGCCCAACAGCTTATCGCCGGAGAAGGTCACCAGATCCACCCCGGCGGCGATCAGGTCCTGCGGCATCGGCTCCGCCGGCAGGCCGTACTGCTGTAAATCAATCAGGGAACCGCTGCCGAGGTCCGTCGCGACCGGCAGACCAAGCTCGCGCCCCAGCGCGACCAGGTCCTCTTCGTCGACCGAGGCGGTAAAGCCCTCAATGTGGTAGTTGCTGGTGTGCACCTTCATCAACAGGCCGGTGTGCTCGTTGGCCGCTTCGCGGTAGTCGCGCAGGTGGGTGCGGTTGGTGGTACCCACTTCCACCAGCCGACAGCCGGCCTGGCGCATCACGTCCGGCACGCGAAACGCGCCGCCGATCTCCACCAGCTCGCCGCGAGAAACGACAACGTCGCGGTCGGCCGCCACGGTCGCCAGCATCAGCATTACCGCCGCCGCATTGTTGTTGACGATGCAGGCAGCCTCTGCGCCGGTCAGCTCGCTTAACAAGTAGGAAATAACGCTGTCGCGATGGCCGCGCCCCGCGCCGTCCAGATCGTATTCCAGCGTCACTGCCTGACGCATGACGTTCGCCACCTCGTCGATGGCCTCTTCCGCCAGCAGCGCACGGCCAAGGTTGGTGTGCAGCACAGTGCCGCTTAGGTTAAACACCGGCTGAAGGCCCGGCTTTTGCTTTTGCGTTAAATAGGCGCGCGCTTCGTCGGCCCACGCCCAGTCCTGAACCCAGCCCGGCAGCCTGTCGCGATGGCGAATTTCGTCGCGCGCCTGTTCCTGAAGGTAGCGCAGCGTTTCAACGACCAGGTGCTGGCCGTACTCGCTAATCAGCCGCTCCATTTCAGGCTCGTTAAGCAGGCGATCGACGGAGGGCAGTTGGCTGAACAAGGACGGGTTTTGGCTATTCATGGCGGCAGTCCGTTAGGTATTGATGGCGTTACTATATCGGCTGACGGGGGGAAGGTGAAGCATAGAGCGCGTGTACTTTAATTGGCGCGTATTTGTTACTGGTTCATCAGAACCCGTCCAGCAAAAAATCAGAGCCTGTACATCAAATAGACAGGAGTATGCCTTGCTGTTGCAGTTGTTGCGAGAAACCCGATATTGTATTTAAAACGTCCTGTCACCGTCAGATAACAGACCCTGTTCGTCAGTGATGCGATTGAGTTCCTGCAAAGCCGCTTGATTTTCCCGCTCCAATTTTTCAGTTTCTGAGGTATAGGTTTCATGCTCCAGAGCTTTTGCCAACACGACTGAAACCTTACGAATAACCTCTTCCAATTCATCATATTCAAACTGTTCAGAGAAGACTCTCGTCGGATAAGTTGCTAAATCAAGGAGAGCGCCATTATTTTCTCTGAACCGCCACAGAATAACCCCTTTAGTGTCCGTTAACCGATATGAATAGACGTCGAAATAGTCAGTCCACGTCCCCAGATTGACGGCATAATGACGAGCTAAATCATATCGTTCGTTATCCGTGGCGAGGTCTTTCTCTAACAGTTCGAATAGGGTCGTTTCATCGCTAGTTAAATAGCGTTCGTCTAACCTGTTTTTATTCAGAATCTCTGTAAGCCCGCCGATTAAGTAGCCGTCGATATATATCGTATCGTAGAGGCTTCCCAAGAAATGGCCGTTAATCCAAAGGCGCACACAACCAATAGCGTTACATGAATTTTGTATAGCGTATTCAACGGCAAAGGACGATTTATTTCCCAGCGTTTGCATCTTAAAACCCCAATTCTCTGTTCCCTTGCAGTTGGCTACCTTTTGACTAAAACGTCTGTGATATGGAAAATTCACGCTACATCTGAGGGTCGATAATATCGACCAGCTTCATCACAACGTCATCAATAAGGTAGGATTCTGCCTTGGTATAAAACTGGGCCTTTCTTTCTTTTAAATCCAACGCCCTAACCTGATGGCATAAAACAACGCCTTGAACTTCACCATTTTCCGTGCCGTCCGCCGTGACCGCCACCGTTACGCCCGCAGAGCGGGCGCCAGCGGCAACCGTCGATATCGGGCAGCAAAGGCTTACGCCCATAGCGGCGTTGAGCGCAGCTTCCGTCACGATGAGGAAATAATGAGGACCTCTTAATTCACGGCCGCTTGTCGGATCCGGATTAATTAACCAGATTTCGCCTTTCGCTGGAACTGAACGCTTTGCCATCAATAGACTTCCTTACCTACGGCGGTCAGGTTATTAATATCGTCCACAGAGCGATTTAACTGCTCCAGTTCAGCGGCGTCGATTTCGGCAAGAAGCTGACTTACCGATTTGCGCCCGCGAGGAATTCTCTTGGTCGGAACCACACTAATGCCCTCTTTTTCTATCGTAACGTTGACTTCGGTCCCCACTGACCAGCCCGTTTTAGCAATCACGTCGCTTGGAATAGTCAGTATGACGGCACCACCCTGCTGGCGAAGGCGAGTTATAGCCATTCTTTCTTCTCCTTGTTTAACCCTATAGGCAGAGCTTCTATCACAAACTCTACGTTCATCATCTCTCACACTATAGAACAAAGTAGCACCTCATCATCATAATGTCACACATTATCACACATGGTCGTGATAGGTTGCTTATGCAAGGATAGAGCCCAAGGAAAATTAACCTAATCCATCTCGCCAGCCAAATGATGATATCCCTCTTTTCCTCCTTGTCTTCACGCTGTTTCCCCCAATTAACATTTTTGCCAAAGACGCCCACGTTTTATGAGTAACGCTGCAACGCCGCACGCTATTTTGCGAGTCATCTCGATAACCTCGACGTTTCCTGTTGTCGCTAAAGCTGTATAAACATACTGTGATTTGGCGTCAGGTAACCTATTTAGCTAACGCATAAAAAGCCGAAACCCCGCGGTGTTGAAGCACCTACGGGGTTTCTAACCACAACGTTATTCACGAGGTAACATCATGGCTGTTTTGAAGGATATCCAAACTTATTCGTTATTTATACGGGCGTTAAGATCTTTTTCCCGAGCCGTCTCGCATTCTTTTACAGTTTTCGCCGCCGTTGGCGCGTTTTGCAGGGAGGCAGGATTATGATCGACTACATGAACACCGCCACGTGCGATCCGCTGGAGCTGGTCGAACAGTGTTTGGCGTTAGCCTGTGCGGGCATCGCTATGGACAACGCGGCGATCAAAGAGTCGCTTCAGCTTATTCTGCACGAGAAAATCAGCGCGCTGTTTAACGCGCTCTATGAAGAGGAGCCGCCAGCCCCGGCGCTGCCGTAAAAAAGGTTGGGCCGACGCCAAGAGGGGACGCGTCGGCCATTTAGGGCAATTTTGGTTCAACGCCATCGCCACATGCAGCTATGGGCGCGACCTAGTATGTCGTCCAGCCCTGAACCCTCGACTCGCGGTATACGTTCCTACCCATTTCTATATCCGGCAGCGCAAGCAGAGAATCATCCTGCGACAGGATTTGTTGAACGGAGACGACGACGGTATCGGCTTCTGAGATCGTTTCACCGCCAAAGAGCTGCCAGGCGCCATCATCGTCGTAAAAAACGTGGGTAATTAGCACGCTGCCTGACATAATTTGCCGCGTTGTAACCACCGGCGTATTTTTTTCTTCATCTACTAGTCTCATTATTGTTTCCTTTCATGTTAATAGTGCGTTTTATCCTTCGCACCTGATACCTCAACGTCTCTTTGCGAAACGTATCTCACATCGTCAACCGCCACCCTACAGGCTTCGGCAAACGTAGCCTCGGCGCCAGTCGGTAGCAGCGTATCCCAAGGGAGCGTTCTCCACGGGCTGTCGCTTTGCTTCAGCAAGCGCTTAAGCGCTCTTTTAAACAAACAGTGGGAAATCATGTGTCGCCTGTCCGTAGCCTTCCAGTACCAGCGGGCCAGCAAAAACTGCTGCGCCACTTCACGCCAGCTGCGGTAGTGCTTTTGCACCCGAGCCGCCGCCAGCATGGAGAAATCCACCATTTCCCGTTCGCTGATATAACCCACCTGTGCGCCGCTGTTGCACAACATTACAAAGCGCACCATGTCCCAGGCGCAGAAGTCCAACTGGCGGACATTACGCCGATTCTTTCTTGCTACCCGAAGCTGCCACAGGCGCTCTTTCGCATCGCTGCTCGATTTCGCATACTGTTCTAACTGACGGGAAGAGGCGACGAACTTCTCTGCTGACATCTTGCTATCGCTTTTGATTTGTTCTTCGTAAACCGTACGATGCCCCGTCTGAAGCAAATCCAGCAGCCGCTCAAACAGCGTTTCCCGATCGTAGATACCCCACATGTTGGCAAGAGACTCCACCGTGTTCTTACGTTCCCTTTCGGCCTCCTCCGGATCGCTATCGACCACGAGCCTCGCCCAGTGGTAGTCGCCGACGATCGCATAGGGCGCGCCGACGGCCATTGCCCAGCGTTCTGCCGACGGGATTTCCTGTAACGATGCGTCTTTGCAGGCCTTGTTAAAGCGCCCGTATCCGCCAAAAATCACGCCGTAACCTATCCAGAGAATAAACGCCAGAACCAGAGCAAACAGCGCGCCTATCGTATAAAGCGCATACTTGCCGATTGTCATCCACATACTCGATTTTGAAGAGGCGGGTTGTGACGCCGGGTTATGCCTGGCGGAATCAATCTGTGTCCCCGTAGAAGCCGTTGGCTGCCGAGAGGTCGGCGCCGCACGACCGGGATTAGCCGCTCTCTGTACTGCCGCCCAGCGTTCTCTTTGCGCGGCTTTGCGGGCGTCATCGGCCTTCTTGCCGTCGTCGCAGGCGGTGAAAAACAGTAGGGAAACTAACAGGAGAATACTTTTAAACGGAGAAAAGCGGTTCATCTAACCAATCCATTGCAACCTTGACGGCAAGTCCATTAAAAATGCTTCCAGTCGAGCATTATAACGTACCGTACACAAAAAATGATTAACGGAAAGCACCAAAACATCGGCTAACTGAAAGGATTTTTTAGGGGGAATGGATAAAAAAAGCGGCTAGAACGCCGCTTTTTTAGTTCAGAAGAGAGGAAAGCCGTCGTTAAAAGCTGTACTTCACGCCCAGCATCGCCTGTACGTCATTGTAGGCATGGCAGCCAAACTGATAGCCGGTATTTACCCAGCCGGTCAGATTTTTGTTCAGCTGTCCTTCAACACCCAGCTTCACTTCGCCCAGGTTTTTCGCGCCGCTCTGCGAGTTTTCATATTGGTTCATTTTTACCGTGTAGTCTTCGGTATTGTGGATCCAGTTAAGCTCAAGGAACGGCTCAAACTCGCGATCTTTGCCATCGTCCATCTTGTGATGGCCTTTTGCGTAAGCCCTCACGCCCAGCCGCGTCATAATGTTGTTATCGGTTTCGCTCGACACTCGGGTGCCGTTTTGCTCGACGTGATTGTCCGCATCTACGCCCATCCAGATAACCTGAGCCTTCGGCTGGATCCAGTAGCTTTCGCGTTCGCCGCCGCCCAGCTTAAAGCTGTAGCCGCTCTCGACGGACGCCGTCACGCCGTCTGACTTATAGCTTTCCGTCGCCAGCTGCTCACCCTTGACCTCATTATCAAACCAGCTGTACATCACCCAGGTATCGACATAGGCGCCGGTTTTATCGGCGTTGTTAGCGTACCAGGTTCCATACAGGCCCACGCTATAGCCGTCTACGCTACCTTTAGAGGTATAACCCGTCAGGTTTGAGCGCGTCTGGTTGTGGTTATTGGCATAACCGGCCATCAGGCCAAGGTGCCAGCGGTCCAGATCGTTATTGCTCCACTGGGCCAGATCGCCGCCTATTTGCATCACGTAGCTGTTGGAACGCGTTCTTAGCTGCTCGCTCTTGTCAGAGAAAAGCAGGTGTCCGCCGACGTGGCGCATCCACATGCTGGTCACTTTCCTCTCGCCGGTAAGCGCATCGGTATACTGTGTCTCACCCAAGCGATCGTGCAGTCGGGTAATAAACATCGTATTGGCCGCAGCCAGGTTAGCCAGATAGCTGCCGGACTCAGGGCGGTATGGAGTAACGGGATCGTCCGACGGAGTCGGGGTCGGATCGGGCGTTGGGTCAGGGTCTGGCGTCGGATCTATCGGGCTGCTGTAGTCGGAGATCAAATACCAGTTATTAGGATTTGCGCCCGCAATTCGGCTACCTGAACGAACGAAGTAGTCAAACGCGCCGGCGACAATCCGCTGGCTGTTGCCAAACGTACCCGCCGAGTTACCTTCAACTTCAACGATTTCGATACCGCTGGTTGTCAACGCGCCGTTCCCGCCGGCGTTAACGATGCGTACGTCGGTATGGCCCGAGGTGTCACCCTTAACGATAAGCTTATCCGTTGCGGACGAATCGTCTTCCAGTACCGTATTGAGTACCAGCTTTCCGAGAGTCGCAGTGTAGTCGCCGTTAACAATTAGCGTCTTGGGAGACAGCGGGCTGCCGGAGGCCGGCTCAACATATTTAAGCGTGGAGCCGCTCAGCGTCAGGTTAGTCAGCTCAGAATCCGCCGTCATGTTCCAAATACTGCTTTCGCCGCTAATGTTTAAATTGATATTTCCTTTTGCGTCAGTCACGGTCGCGCTGCTGGCGTTAGTATAGGAATAAGCGCCGACCTTGGTCATGCCGGTAAACTCGCTGCCGTCCGTCATGTTGAGATCGATAAGGCCAGACTCTGCAAACAGGTTTCCGGTTACGGTATAAATACCCGATGCCGATGCGGTGGTTTTGGCGGCAGCGTTAACGATGCTGCCTGCGCCGTCATACAGCTTGTCGTCCGTACCGATATAATAGTTAGTTTGAGCTGAGGAAATCACAGACCCCTCGCCCAGCGTGTGCATCGCATAGCCGCCGTTTGCCTCATCGACATAAACGATAGCATCGCCCGTTAACTCAATCCTGCCGCCCAGCGCATTATAGTTGTTGCCAACCGTCAGCTTCTTCTCCGCCCGGAGGCCATCGGCATTCGCGCCTTCAGCGGAAACGTCAATAGCCCCTGCCGTTCCCCGCAGTTGCACAACGCCGCCCTTGTTTGCGTAAACCGCATGGCCCGCACTGCCCGTCGTCTTAATCGTCGAGCCGGAACCGATAATCGCCACCGCGTTCGTGCCGTAAGCGGTGCCATTGGTTAATACCGAGTCGCGGTTGCCGGCATAAACGGCATATCCCATCGTGTTGCTGCCGTTAGTTCCCGTACCGCCTGCGGTAATCGTGGAATTGTTGCCTACATAGGCCAGGTTATAATAAGGCGCCTGCGAAGTTAGGTTGACGCGAACGGCAGTACCGCTGGCGACGGTCACCGAGCTGTCGTTGCCCAGATAAACCCTGCCGTATCCCGCCTGCCCGTTAGGGCTCTGCGCGACGTTAATTCCGTTGCTGTTGCTGCCGGTAGCGATAATTTTCGCATGATCGCCCGCAATCACCGTATAAACGCCGTCTCCCGCCTGCTGCCCGTTGGTGCGAATAGCGTCAACGAAGCTGCCCGACGTTCTTACCGTCAGGTATTCGCCAAAGATAAAGGCAGGATGGGGGCCGTTCTGGCCGAAATAAATACCGTTAGTATTGTTGGTTTCATTTCCGCCCGAAATGGTTTTAGAACCCGATGTCGTTATTGTAACGTTGCTTCCGCAGGTATTAGACGCCGTATAGGAACCACCGAATACCGTAACGTTCGTAATCGTCGCGCCGTTACCGCAGGGAACGTTGGCATCGGCCATTAAGGAGTTGCTAAAGGGAAGAATGAAGCCTAGAGGAAGAACGTGCTTAATAAAACGTCCATTAGATCTTTTCATACTAAATCCTTTTAGAACAAACAGTTAATAAAAAATCCACGCGTGAATTGGACAATATCGCCAATATGATTCGCTATAAGTTTGATTTTTGAATGTTATAAAACGCTGCAATAATAAAACCACCTCGAATTCATTAGTGATAATAATAAATACTAAAGGGTGGTTATATTATTTACATTAGTTATTAAATAATTACCTTTAAATTCACCAGCATCCTGCTAACGAGGGGGAGGGAATTGAAGGCAATATATGAAATTTATACGAATTAATTAGATTTATGAGTTCCAATCCTACCAACAAAAATGTTATTTCCATATATAAAATTAATCTAAAATTGGACTTTTAGAATAAATTCAATATTGATGTAAATTTTCATTTAATAATCAACAAATAATCCTAACTCAAAGCAGTGGTTACATTTTTTATGGGAAAGAACGTGGTGTTAAAAAATAGCGCGGATACGCGTATTATTGTCCCCCCTTAAACTAACTTATTCGCTTCATTTTGTTCAACGATACCCCTTCCCTATTGCGCCAGTAGGGCTGAATTTTTCCTCGCTCCCTCATTTTGCACTACCCTTAAAGTCATCCTCGCTAATCATCACAAGGTGAAACTCATGACTATGCGCATACGCAGCTTTGCTGCCGTTTCAGAAACCTCTCCCGTCGCACTCCACCCCATCAGCCGCCGCGAGCTGCGTGAAGATGACGTATCGATTAAAATTCACTATTGCGGCGTCTGCCACTCCGACCTGCATCAGGTAAGGAACGAGTGGCACAACACGATTTACCCGGTTGTACCCGGCCATGAAATCGTAGGAAAGGTAACGGCGGTTGGCGCCAGAGTTAGTAAATTTAAAGCCGGCGACTGGGTCGGCGTCGGCTGTCTGGTAGACTCCTGCCAGGAATGCGCGTCCTGTAAAGAGGGGCTGGAGCAGTATTGCGAAAACGGCATGACGCTCACCTACAACGGTCGGGACAGACACGACGGCAGTATCACCTACGGCGGCTATTCGGAGGCTGTCGTAGTGTCCGAAAAGTTCGTACTGCGCCTGCCGAACGCGTTGGATAAGGCCTCCGCCGCGCCGCTGCTGTGCGCCGGCATCACCACCTATTCACCGCTGCGCCACTGGAAGGTCGGACCGGGAGACAAAGTGGCGATCGTAGGCCTGGGCGGCCTGGGGCACATGGCGCTGAAGTTCGCTCATGCCTTTGGGGCAGACGTCACGCTGTTTACCCGCTCGCCGGGAAAAGAGCGGGAAGCACGCCGCCTTGGGGCCAACCACGTGGTGATTTCCACCGACGACGCGCAGATGCAGGCCGTCAGCAACCACTTTGACTTTATTCTCGATACCGTGCCCAATCAGCACGACCTTAATCCCTACCTAACGACCCTCAAACGCGACGGCACGTTCGTACTGGTCGGCCTGCTGGAGCTGGTAGAGCCGCCGCTTCACAGCGGCATTTTGGTGATGAGCCGCAAAACGCTGGCCGGCTCGCTGATTGGCGGCATTGCCGAAACGCAGGAAATGCTGGACTTCTGCGCCGAGCGCGGCATCGGTTGCGACATTGAGATGATTAACATTCAAGAGATCAATCAGGCCTATACCCGCATGCTGAAAAGCGACGTGAGGTATCGCTTTGTGATAGACATGAAGTCATTGGAAATAGAGAACCTGTAGGCCTGTAATTCTTACTGCGGCCAGGCGTAGATAAAGAGGCCCGGCCGCAGGCAACGTCATTCTTCTTCGTCGCGCAGAATGTCCTGTAGCGACGAAGTATTGGTGTCTTCATCAAAAATTACGTTATCTATTTGCCAGCACGATCCGGCGCTAGCGCGGCTCAACGCCACCGCATCCCGCCAGGCGATATCATCGCGGTCGTTGCGCATATCGAGCGTCAACGTGACCGCGTTTACCTCTGATGAAATCCGCTTCGCGGGCGCTATCACTTTAGCGCTCGATATGCCGTCAGCGCTGCCGTAAAAAGGCACGCCGTCGCCAAAGCGCCCCTTATTCCCAGGATTTGCCGCCAGATACGCTTTATCACGCCGTATCGCATCCGTAATCAGCTGATAAAGCTCGGCGCTAAGATAGGCAGAATAGCCGCTCATCTTCTCTTCGCTGTAAGCGTCAAACTCGTTGGTTACGATAAAGCGATCGTAAAACTGCTGAGTCACCTTGACGGAATCGCGGCAGACGTCGTCAAAGGAAGAAGAGGAAGGAAAAGATGAGCACGCGGCTAACAAAAACGGCAGCGCGGCGGGCCACAGGGAGGAAACGTTCCATTTCATACAATGATTTCCTTAAAATGCAATCCATTCACCACTGAAAATCTGTGGCTACGCCATTAACTCGGCAGTTAACGGCTTCCTATCTTAGCGCTTGTATAGAATTTTAAAAATCACTTACCTAAACTAATAATTTGAATCAAGTCACAAATAATTAACATTTTGTTATCATTCACCTTGCCGCTGTTCAATTCATAACCATACTTAATTGTCCATACACCAATAATTTGAGTCACAGGACAAGCGCCGCTTGCAGCGGTGAGGCCATGGACGGAACGATAAGTTCATAACCACTATAAAATGGGTAATCACTATGGCAAAGCAAGCATATCTGTTCACGGCGGGCCTGCTGGCGCTCAGCGTCAGTACCGCTTTCGCCGCCGTTCCGGCAAACTATCCTGCCGACTACCAGAAAATCATCGATGCGGCCAACAAAGAGGGAAAAGTGGTGATTTACTCCACCACCGACACCGCCACCGCTCAGCCGATCATCAAAGGCTTTCAAAAGCTGTACCCCGACATCACCGTTGAATACAACGACATGAACAGCACCGAGATCTACAACCGCTACGTCAGCGAGCAGGCCTCGTTCAGCGGCAGCGGCGACGTGGTCTGGAGCTCGTCGATGGATACCGCGCTGAAGCTGGCAAAAGACTATGCGCTCAACTACCGCTCGCCCGAAGCCGATAAGCTGCCCGCCTGGGCCGTCTGGAAAGACACCGCCTACGGCACCACTTTCGAACCTCTGGTGTTTATCTACAACAAGCGCCTGATTAAAGAAGACGAAGCGCCCAAGTCTCACGCGGATCTGGCTAAGCTGGTGAAAGGCCAGCAGGATCGTTTCAAAAACAAAGTCACCACCTATGACATCGAGAAATCAGCTCTGGGCTTTATGCTGTCGGTCGAGGACATGAAGCACGACCCTGACTACTTCGCACACCTGAAGGATACCGCCAGCGCGGGCATGATCGTCCAATCGTCCACCGGCACCATGCTTGAGCGCGTTTCCTCCGGCGAGAACCTGCTGGGGTTCAACATCCTCGAACCCTACGCCAAGACCCGCATGATAAAAGACTCCTCTCTTGGCATGGTCTACCCGTCCGACTACACGCTGGTGCTTTCGCGCGTCAGCTTTATCAGCAAGCAGGCCAAAAACGTTAACGCCGCCAAGCTGTGGCTGGACTACCTGCTCTCTCAACAAGGCCAGGACATCGTCGCCAATCAGGCGAATATCGCCTCCATTCGTAACGATATCTCCGGCGATAACGACGTAGACGGCTTAACTAAAAAGCTCGGCGACGTGCTCAAACCGATCCCGGTCAACGATAGCCTGTTGGAATATCTGGAACAAAACAAGCGGCTGGATTACCTGAAAAAATGGCGCGCCGCAGCCGGTAAATAATTCCCTATGACATCAGGGCGGTAGATGCTGATGCTAAGGCACGCCGCCCCTTTCCCTTTTTCAACAGGGAGCGACTATTTACTGGGAGTAGCTATGAATTCATTGCGCAAATTCAGGCAAAGCCTGCCGCGCGGCGTCGTGGTGGCTTTGACGGCGCTGTTTATCTACGGGCCGCTGGCGCTTATTGTCACCCAGAGCCTGTTCTCGGCGCCCTTCTTCGTTGCCGATAAGACGTTCTCGCTGGACGCCTACCGCTTCGTATTCGACGATCCTGACTTCTACAAGGCGCTGAAAAGCGGCTTTATTCTGGCGCTGGGGCTGGTGGTTATCGTTATCCCGCTCGGCGGCATTCTGGCGTTTCTCATCGTTCGCACCGATCTACCGGGCCGCCGCTGGATTGAGCCGATGATCCTGGTGCCGGTGTTCGTCTCTCCGATGGTGCTGGGCTTTGGCTATGTGGTATCCGCCGGGCCGGTCGGCTTTTTCTCGCTGTGGGCGCAGGAGTGGCTGGGCTTCGTGCCGTGGAACATCTACTCGATGACCAGCATCGTGATTATCGCCGGCCTGACTCACGTACCGCACGCCTACCTGTACATCTCATCTGCGCTGCGCAGCATGGGGTCCGACGTGGAAGAGGCGGCGCGCATTTCCGGCGCGTCTCCGCTTCGGGTGATGGTATCGGTCAGCCTGCCGATGGTCAGGCCCGCCATTCTGTTCGCTACCGTGCTGCTGTTCTTCTTGGGCCTTGAAGTGTTCGGCCTGATGCTGGTCTTGGGCGACCCGGAAGGCAACCTGGTGCTGGCGACCTATCTGTACAAGCTGACCAACAAGCTCGGCATACCCTCCTATCACCTGATGGCGGTGGTAGCGGTGGTGCTTATCTGTATCACCGTGCCGCTGATTATGCTGCAGCGCTGGCTGATGAAAACCTCTAACCGCTTTGTCACCGTTAAGGGCAAGGCGTCTCAGTCCCACGCGCTGCCGCTGGGCAAATGGCGCTGGATAGCGGCGGCCGTCGTCGTTTTGTGGCTGACGGTGACCATCTTCGTACCGCTGGCCGGCATCCTGCTGCGCGCCTTCGTGTCCAACTGGGGCGTCGGCGTGCCGCTTATCGATCAGCTGTCGCTCGATACGTTCCGCACCGTATTCTCCCAGCCTAACCTGATTCGCGCCATCGTTAACTCGGTCGCCATCGGCGTGTTCGGCGGCGCGCTGGCGGTTATCTGTTACACCTTTATCAGCCTGGCGATGCACCGCAAACCGGACCGCATCACCCGCTTCCTTGACTACAGCGTGCTGGTGCCCCGCGCGGTGCCAGGCCTGCTGGCCGGCCTGGCCTTCCTGTGGGTGTTTCTGTTTACGCCGATGTGGATGGACAAGTCCTTAGCCGACGGCTACCTGTCGGTGCTGCCCGGCTCGCAGTGGATAAGGGACAACGTCATCGTCTGGATGCGCGCCACGCGCAACACCATCTTCAGCGTTTGGCTAGCCTATACGGTGGTGTGGCTGGCCTACGGCCTGCGGCTGATTTCATCCGCGCTGCTTCAGGTCGGCGCGGAGCTGGAAGAGGCAGCCCGCAGCACCGGGGCGCGGCCGAGCCAGGTGTCCCGCCAGATAACGGTGCCGCTGGCCCGCTACGGCCTCATCGGTTCCTGGCTTTTGATGTTCCTGATTTTCGAACGCGAATATTCAACCGGCGTCTACCTGCTCTCACCGGGTACCGAAACTATCGGTTCGATGTTGGTATCGCTTTGGGCCACCGGGGCGGTGGACATCGTTGCCGCGCTGTCGTTTATCAACATCGTTTTGGTTATGTTCGGGCTAGGGATCGCCCTGCGCTTTGGAGTAAAACTCAATGACTGAACTCACAGTAGACGAGCTGCATTTGAACTACGGCACCAACCCGGTTTTAAAAGGCGTCTCAATGCAGTTAAACAAGGGCGAAGTGGTCACGCTGCTTGGCCCCTCCGGCAGCGGGAAAACCACCCTGCTGCGCGCCGTAGCCGGGCTGGAAGCGCCCTGTCAGGGTCGGATTGTAATTGGCGATCGCGTGATGTACGACGGCCAGAGCGGTCAAGTAACGCCGGTCGAGGATCGCAATCTTGGTCTGGTATTTCAGTCCTACGCTCTGTGGCCGCACATGACCATTTTTGACAACATCGCCTATCCGCTTAAGCTGCGTAAAACGCCCTCCGCCGACGTCAAACGGCGCGTTGAGGCGGTACAAAACCAGCTTGGGCTGGGCCAACTGGGCCAGCGCTACCCGCACCAGCTGTCGGGCGGCCAGCAGCAGCGCGTCGCCATTGGGCGGGCGCTGGTTTATAACCCGCCGGTGCTGCTGCTCGACGAGCCGCTCTCCAACCTCGACGCCAAGCTGCGCGAAGAGGCGCGGGTGTTCCTACGCAGCCTGATTGTCGAACTGGAGCTGTCGGCGCTGATGGTCACCCACGACCAGAGCGAGGCAATGGCGATTTCCGATCGCATCCTGCTGCTCAACAACGGCGTTATTGAGCAGCAGGGCACGCCGCAGCAGATGTACGGCTCGCCGACCACTCTGTTTACCGCCGAATTTATGGGCAGCAACAACCGGCTCAACGGTCGCATAGTGGAGGTGCGTGGAGAGCTGGCGCGCATCGAGGGCAAGGGCTGGACCCTGTGGGGAAAAGCCGCGCCGGGCCTGAAAGAGGGGCAGGAGGCAATCGCGGTGGTGCGCGTCGAACAGGTTAAGGTTAACGATGACGCCGAACCAAACGCCATCACCCTGCCGCTTTTGACCAGCATGTATCTGGGCAGCCACTGGGAATACCTGTTCCGAGACGCTGCCGAAGATTCACCGGTGGTGCGCGCCTTTGGCGCTAAGCCGCCGAGCGACGGCGAGTGCCGACTGTCGGTAACGCCGGAGTGCGTGTGGCTATTCCCTAAATCGTAGATTCATCGCGCCAATCGTTCCGGCCGGAGGTTCTGTTCCTCGGTCGGAACGCTCCGCATTTACGGCCTTAAAGCCCGTATCCAATCCGGCTAATTAGCTCCGCCTGCGCCACAAAACGCTCGCCGACCACCTCGTTTTGCAGCTTGGCAAGCATAACCCGGCAGGCGTTTTCCACCAGCCCCTTTTCGTCCTGCCGCATTGACCAGAGATTATTGCCCAGAAAGCTCAGCATCACGTGTTCGTCGAAGGTGCCGATGTTAAGGCGGCTGGGAATATAGCCGTAGCGCTCGCGCAGCACGCTTAATCCTCCTTCCAGGATCGGCAGGGACGAAGCGATAAAGTTCACCGGCGATTCGCCGTGCAGCTCGATATAGCGATTCATCATCAGCTCGCCGTCCTCTACCCGGTTGTGATCGGCGTAAGAGAGATGACGCTCGTCCCGCTCCATGCCGCGCTCGGCCATGGCCGCGACGTAGCCGCTCAGGCGCTCGGCGATAGTGGGAAGCCCAACGTCGCCGACGAAGAAATGGATAGGTTGCTGAGTCTTATTCACCATCGGGCTATCCAGCATGGCGGCCGTCAGCCGGTAACCGCCGTCGCGGTTGTCGGTAATAACGCAGGAAGCGTCCGCTACGCCGAAATCCCGGTCGAGAAACACCAGCGGCTTGCTGCGATGCTTGACGTGATGCGCCTGACTTTTCGCGTCGACGGAAACGACGAAAATACCGTCGACGTTGCGCTCTTCCAGCGACTTCACCAGCCGGTTTTCATACTTAGGATCGCCGTAGGTACAGCTTATCATCAGCTGATAACCCATTGCCCGGCAGCGGATCTCCAAAAGCTCCGCCAGCGCGGCGAAGAACGGGTTGGACAAGCGGGGGATCACCAGACCAAAGGTTTCGGTTTTATTCAGCTTCAGGCTGCGGGCGGTATGGTTAACGGTATAGCCGTGCTCGCTCACGTAGGCGGCTATCTTTTCCTGCGTTTTGACGCTGATTCGATAGCGCTCCGCCTTGCCGTTCAGCACCAGCCGTACGGTGGTAATCGACAGGTTCAGCGCATTAGCTATTTGCTCGATGGTTTTGGCCATGCTTTTTTATCCGTTTAATTCCCTTATGGCGACGTCCGCCCGACCAAACAGGATACGGTAAATACGCTTATTTATGTAGCGGGTAGCCAATAAAGTGAGAGAAGAGCGCCGATTGCCTGAGATTGGGCAATCGGCACGAACGGTTACTGAGATTCCTGTTCGCGCGCCGCCTTACGCGCCCGGAAAAACGACTTGATCTTAGGGCCGACTATCGGCAGCACCAGCGTCAATACCGCAATAATAAGAAAGGTGGCGCAAATAGGACGCGTCAACAGCACGGAAGGATCGCCTTCCGACATCATCAGTGCGCGACGCAGGTTGGATTCCGCCATCGGGCCCAAAATAATGCCGATAACGATCGGCGACATGGAAAACTCCAGCTTGATCATAATGTAGGCCAGAAAGCCTGACCCCATCATCACAAACACGTCGGTCATGCTGTGGTTAACCGCATAGGCGCCCACGCTGCACAGGATGAAAATCACCGGCACCAGCACGCGTCTAGGAACGTCCATCACTCTGGCGAACAGGCGCATGCCCATAAAGCCCATGATGCCCATAAACAGGTTGGCGGCGAACAGGCCGATAAAGATAGCGTTCACCTCGACCGGATGGTCGGTAAACAACTGTGGCCCCAGCGCCAGCCCCTGCACCATGAAAGCGCCCATGATGATAGCCGTCGCGCCATCGCCGGGAATGCCGAGCGTCATCAACGGCACCATCGCACCGCCCGCAACCGAGTTGGCCCCCGCCTCCGGTGCGGATACGCCCTCCGGCGAACCGTGGCCGAACTCTTCCGGGTGTTTGGACCAGCGTTTGGCTTCGTTATAGGCGATAAACGAGGCAATATCGCCGCCGACGCCCGGCACCGCGCCGATACCGGTACCGATAACGGAAGAGCGGATGTAGGTCGGCAGCACGCGCTTAAAATCCAGCCAGGTCGGCAAAATGCGCGTGATGTTAGCCTTCAGGATTTTCGCCTGCCCACTCAGCCGCTCGCGGTTGTCCTCTTCGAAGCTCAAAAGCCCCTGCGAGAAGGCAAACAGCCCGACCAGCACGGGAATGAAGGAGATGCCGCCCATCAGGTAGATGGAGTCAAAGGTAAAGCGCATGCCGCTGGTCATCGGGTCCAGCCCGATGGTGGCGATAAACAGGCCGAGCGCACCGCCGATAAGCCCTTTGATTATCGACTGCGACGAGACGCTGGTAATAATGCTGATGCCGAATACCGCCAGCGCAAAGTACTCCGGCGCGGAGAAGCCGGTCGCGACTTTAGCCAGCAGCGGCGCAATCATGACCAGCGCCACGGTGCTGAACAGGCCGCCAAACATGGAAGCCAGCGTAGAAAGCCCGAGCGCCCGCCCCGCCTCGCCCTTTTTCGCCATCGGGTAGCCGTCAAGCACCGTCGCCGCCGACGCGGGCGTACCCGGCGTACTTATCAGGATGGCGGTAATCGAGCCGCCGTACACCGCGCCGCAGTAGACGCCGAGCAGCAGTAAAATCCCCGTCATGCCTTGAAACGAATAGGTCAGCGGCAGCAGCAGCGCTATCCCCATGTTGACCGTAAGCCCAGGCAGCGCGCCGATGATGATGCCGGCCAGCACGCCGAGCAGGATCATGGAGACGGTTTCCAGGCTGAATACGATAAAAAGGGCTTCCAGAATTTCATTCATCTCGTTATTCCTTCGTCCTTTATTCTAAAAATTCGGAGATCGGCAGGGGCGAGTTGAAGATCATGGTGAACGATACGTAAATCACGGCCACGATCGCTACCGTCATCACCGCGATAAAAGCGGGCCGCCGTTCACCCATCATCCACATCAACACTGGGATAAGCACCACGGAGGCGATGATAAAGCCCGCGTAGTTAAGCAATACGCCGTACAGCGCCAATACCACCGCGACCAAATAGGCCCTGCGCACGGAGATGGAGCCGAGGTCCACCGTCGCATCCACCAGGCTCAGCCGCCGAACCGCCACTTCGATCCACTGCAATACGCCGAGACCGATAAACAGCCACGCCAGCCCGTAGGGCCAGAACCGCTCACCCGGCACGCCATATTCGTCAAACATGCTCATATCTTTAGAAAGATAGAGGATGAGCAGGCCAAACAGCACCGAAAATGCGCCGACCAGAATGTTCATTTTCCGCATGAGAATGTCTCCCTCCCACGGGCAAACGCCCGCGGGAGTTATTGCCGTTGATTACTTTTTCATGGTGTCAGCAATCAGCGCTTTGTACATCTCGTCGTCTTCTTTCATCATGTTGTAAGCGTCGTCACCGGCAATCACCACCGGCATGATGCCCTGCTTCTTCAGCGCTTCCTGATAGGCCGGCGTTTTCACCACTTCGGTAAAGGCGCCCACCAGCTGCTTCTTCACGTCGTCAGGCACTTTAGCCGTGGTGGCCAGCACCGCCCAGGCGCGCATTTTCACGTTCACGTCCAGCCCCAGCGCCTCTTTAAAGGTCGGGACGTCCGGGAACAGCTCGAAGCGCTTCTCATCCATCACGCCCAACACTTTGAGCATGCCCGCATCCACCTGCGACTTCACCGAGCCCGGCGTAGTCAACACGGCATCGATGTGCCCGCCCACCAGCGCGGCGATAGACGGTCCGGTGCCTTCGTTATAGGGGATGTGGTTAAACTTGACGCCCAGCTGCTTCTCCATGTTGACCGCCGCCAGGTGGTAAATAGCGCCCATGCCGGAGTTGCCGACCTTCAGCTTGCCCGGCTCGGCCTTGGCCGCGTCGACAAAGGACTGCAACGAGGTATAGGGAGACTTGGCGTTCACAACGACCGCCACCGGGTCAGCAATGGTGGTGACCAGCGGCGTAAAGTCTTTGTAGGTCACCGGCGACTTGTTCTGGTGCGGGAACATCGCCAGTTCCACCGTGGTCATCACCAGCTTGTAGCCGTCCGGCTTAGCCTTGGCGACTTCGATAAGCCCGGTCAGACCGTTGCCGGCAGGCTTGTTGACCGGTACGAACATGGTGCCCTGCGGCATCCGGTCGCGGGCAAATTCAATCACGGTACGGGCCGAGGTGTCGGTGCCGCCGCCGGGGTTTTTCGGAATAACGACTTCAATGTTTTTGGTAGGGTAAGTTAAGACCTGCTCCGCCTGCGCCATGCCGAGCGGCGCCAGCAGGGTCATCGCGGTAGCTAATGTGGTAAATAAGCCTTTCTTCATGAGGGTTCTCCACAGTTTTTATTATGTAAAACAGAGTTAAGCGTTATGCATTGGTACACGATGTTCTTACGGTTCCACGTGTAGGTCACGTGAAGATTACTGCCAACGGCGACAATCGCCGGATAGGAAAATTCGCCTTCGCCGCTTTCTAAATCAAGCCGCGACGACCAGCTCGCTCCGTTATCGTTTGAGAAACTAACGGAAACAGGATACCGACGGCCCCAGTTGCCGGCAATCGGGTTATAGGCCAGCGCCAGAAGCCCGCTTTTCATAGCGACAACGTCAATGCCGCTGTTGTTGTTGGGAAGCGGCGTCGCATAGGCCGGACTCCAGCTGCGCCCGTAGTCCTTTGAGTCGCTGCGGTAAACGTGGCCGCGGGTGCTGCGCATCATCGCATGCACGCATCCCGGCTCGGATTCCCACAGGGTCGGCTGAATTACGCCGTCCCACTGGAATACCCGCTCAAGATCGGTCTCCCACAGGGCGTCGTTCTTAAGCCCCTGCCAGACGCCGCCTTCCTTCGCCGATGCGGGCTGGACGTGTTCAATAGGGATATCCACCCTGCGCCAGCCTGCGCCGCGATCGGCGGAAATATCGACAAAGGCATCCCAATAGCGGTCGTCCTCGACCGAACCGGGGGCCAGCCACTCGCCGTTGGACATCACCAACAGCTTGTTTTTAACCGGCCCGCGCGGCGTTCGATCGCCTGAAACCAGCTCGCGCGGTTCGCTCCAGCGTTCGCCGCCGTCGTCGGAGGTGGCTACGCGCGTCGTCCAATGATGTACGTCCGGGCCGACTTTGTAGAACAGCCACAGCCTGCCGCCTTCGGCGTGTAACACCGGGTTCCAGTGGGCCAGCCCCGCTTCGGCCATGATGCGCCGGGCGGGTCGCCACTGCCCCCCTTCATTGACGGACAGCCAGATGGCGGTGTCGCCGCTGCCCTCTTTTTGACCGGCAAAATAGGCGACCAGAATGCGGTCGCGCTCGGGCAAAACGGCGAGGGTCGACGCATGGCAGTTGTTGAACGGCAAGTCGTTCTTATCCAACAGGAACTGAGCTTGTGATTTAACAAAATCCATAACACGACCCCTTTTAACGATTTTTATAGTTTTAACGCGCTCTTGACGTCCTGCCCCAGCCTCACCATGGCGTCCGTCGCCTGCGGGAAGAACGTCTGGTTAAAGCCGCTGCTGTTGCGCACGCGGCAGGCTATGGTACGGAAATTCCCAATCGATTGCTGGAAATATTTCGCGCATACCGGGTAGTCTACGTGCTCGATCAGCGCCGCCGTCGACAGATAGTCGGACAGCTTTTGTGCTTTTTCCGGCTCGCTTTGCCAGTGCTCATACAGCCAGACGTACAGCTCAGGATGGAAGTTGGCCATCACGCCGCTAAACGCCTTGCAGCCGGCCTGAAACGACGCCAGCAACGTCTGGCTGTTGGCGTTCGCCAGGTGCAGGCGGCTGCCTTCGCAAAGGGCCAGCCGACGCCTGATGATGTTGATATCGCAGCAGGTATCCTTGATGAAGGCGTAGCGCCCGCTCTGGGCGCACCAGGCGACGGTATCGTCCGACAGCAGCCGCTTATAGGGATACGGGCATTCGTAAATCCCCAGGTCGACGCGCTCGGGTACCGCCGCGGTCAAAAGCTTAAGCGCCTCCAGCGCCGCTTCGTCGCTTTCACCGGCCAGCGCCAGACGGTTGCTGATAAAGATAACGCCGTCAACGCCGGTTTCCGCCATGCCGGCGACCTGTTCGCGCTGATGGTCAAACGCAGTGGCGGTATGGCCGGAGGCGACGACCGGCACGCGTCCGTCAACCTTTTCGACGATAAAACTCACCAGCCTGCGGGCTTCGTCATCGCTTAAGAAGAACATCTCGCTCGACTGGCAGTCGGCGAACAGCCCGTGAACGCCCGCCGCCAAATACCACTCCACTAACTTTTCCAGAGATGCCCAGTCTATCTCTTTGCGTTCATCGAACGGCGTCAGCATCACTGGCCACACGCCAACGTATTTTTGGTTGCTCATGTTACACGCCCTCTCCAAGCGCTTTATACGCCTCACCGGCGACCTTAACCTGAATGCCCTGCGTCAAACACTGCGCCACAAAGGCCTTCAGCACGCCGTTTAGGTGGGCTTCGTCCACGTAGGCGATGGTAATGTGGTTACTCTGGTGGCCCGCCATCAGGTCGTCGCGGCTCACGCCGTCCAGTACGCCGTTAAGCAGCGGCCATTCGTAGTTGGTCGCGCGGCGACGGCGCTCGAACTCTTCTTTCGGCAGCTCCACTGCATGGCCGGTGCCGATGTGCATCACGACGCTCGTTCCCTCATAGTGGGCTCGCGCCCAAACAAAGCGCCCGGCTTTGCCCTGGCCGCAGATGGTCGCACCACCGTAGGGGAAGAACATCGGCGGCTGGCGATAGCCGGTCGCGCCGGCGATACCGCCCTTGAGGTGCTCAAACGGCACCGCGCCGGAAATCTCAAAGTCCCAATAGAACACGCCCTGATACTCGCTGCCCCAGCGGATGTCGTGCAGCGTAGTTTCTGACGGCAGCCCCAGCCCGGAAAGCAGGCGCCAGAGCATAGTCTGTGGGATTGCCGTGCCCATATCCACTTCGTTGATGCAGGGGATCGGCTGGCCGGGGCAGATAATGTCGCCGTTGTCGTCCGGGATCGGGAAGCGTTCGGTTGAGCCGATAGCGCCTTCCGCGAAGTCCGAGGCCGCGCAGCTGTCCTTCAGGCCCTGCTGATACTGCACGCCGACCGCAGACAGGCCAAAGCGCTTGGTGAAGCGCGCCATAGCGATCATCATCGCACACTGTTCCTTCACCTGCTCGCGGGTCAGTTCGGTTTTGCTATCCGTGCCGAACATAAACGTCATGCCGCGATCCTCATACCACTTCACGCAGGCTTCGCGCAGCGCGTCCGGCACTTTCGCCATCTCCACCAGCAGGGCGGACTGCGACAGCGACTCCAGCGGCATGCCGATGTCCACCAGCGCCTTTTGCGGAAATACGCCGTTGATCATCCCCATACAGAAGGTGTCGAACAGGCCTAAGATCGCCTTGTGACGCAGGATATATTCGCCCACTTCGCGGCCGATCGCCCCTTCTTTGGTCGCCATCACCGGATGGCTGGCCGCCACGTCGTGCAGGTAGTCGGTTTTGTGGGAGAGCGCGCCATAGCGCAGCCAGGTTTGCAGCCCGTTGATAAACAGGTCGTCGTCAAAGTTCTCCGACCACAGGCGGGAATAGGGCTTACCGAGGCTGGTCAACGTGCCCGCCAGGCACAGCATCCCCACCAATCCCGGCCAGGTTCCGTCAAAATTGGCCAGAAGCAGCACCGGGCCGCGATGCTTCGCCAGCGATGGCGCAACGTGGTGCGAGTACTGCCATGCGGTCAGCAGTACGATCACCGGCGCATCGGGGTCGATCGCTGCGAACAGGTCGCTGCCCTCTTTCTGGCTGCTGATAAAGCCGTGGCCTCTGGCCTGGCTGACCGGGTGAGCGCGCTTCATTTCATAGCCCTGTGCGGAAAGCGCCTGCGCCAGCTTTTGTTCAAACTTTTCCTGTACCGGCCAGCAGGTCACGTTGGCCGGTTCGCGCAAATCGGCGTTGGTCACCATCAGAACCTGACGGCCCTTGACGCCGAGCGTTGCCGGTGAAGGCGGAAGTGAGAGTTTAAGCATGTTAATCGTCCTGTTGTTCATCAATGGTTTTATCGTTTGAAAGAGAGCAGGCGCGATACATCACGTCGGCATAGCGCTGCTGGTCCTGATACATTTGGAGATAGACGCAGTACTTCGCGTCGTGGAAAGCGTAGGTAGAGGCGTCCGGTTCGATTCGCCTGCCTTCGCGCACCATGGCGCGGGCCGCATCGGCAAAGCCGTCAAACGCGCCACAGGCTACCGCTCCCAGCAGGGCGGCCCCCAGGGTGACGGGATCCTCTTCTTCCGCCAGGTGAATGGCGCGCCCGGTGGCGTTGGCGTATTCGCGCAGCCACAGCGGGTTCTTTGTCGCGCCGCCGCACATCACGATGCGCTCGATGCGGTGGCCGGCTTCCACCAGTGATTCAATAATGTGTCGGGTGCCATAGGCGATGGCCTGCAGCGTCGCCAGATAGCGCCGCGCCAGCTCGCTGACGCCCGTCTCCAGCGACAGCCCCGAGGCCATGCCGCGCGCGTCAGGGTTGGCGCGCGGGGAGCGGTTGCCGTGGTGGTCGGCTAAGATGTGGTAGTGGCAGGTGGGGTAATGCTCTTGGCGCTCCAGCAGCTCGACCTGACGATTCAGTAACGCATAGGGGCTTTCTCCCTGCGCTTTCGCCTCAGAAACCAGCCCGGCCCACGCCGCGCTCTGGTTCAGCGTCCAGTCCACCAGCGCGCCGGCGGCGCTTTGCCCGCCTTCGTTAAGCCAAAGCTTCGGCAGCATCGCGCCAAAGTACGGCCCCCAGACGCCCGGCACCATCACCGGATCGGCGCTTGCGACCATATGGCAGTTCGAGGTGCCGCTGATAATTGTCAGGCTGCCCGCAGGGTTAGCCGCCGCGAGCGCCAGCCCGCCCGCGTGGGCGTCAATAATGCCGCCGGCCACGACTACGCGCGTCGTCAAGCCAAGCTGATGGGCAGCGCTTTCGCACAGCGTTCCGGCCCGTTCGCCAAGTTCCAGCACCTTTGGCGGCACCTTGCTCAGTACGTCTTCCAGGCCGACGTCCGCCAGCAGGCTATCGCTAAAGCGCCCCTCGTGGGCAAGGTAGTTCCACTTGCAGGTCAGCGTACACACGCTGGCGGCGTCGGCGCCGCTGGCGCGCCAAACCAGATAGTCCGCCAGATCGAAAAAGCGCCACACCTGCCGATAGCGTTCAGGGTAGTGGCGCTTTATCCATAAAATTTTGGGGAGTTCCATCTCAACGCTGACTTCCCCGCCGACGTACTGTAGCGCCGGGTCGTTGGTCAGGTTGATGGCGGTGGCTTCCTCCGTCGCGCGATGGTCCATCCACATGACGATGTCTCTTTCGGGAGAGCCGCTTTCCGATACGGAAACGGGGCTGCCGCCTTCGCCCACGGCGACCAGCGAGCAGGTGGCGTCAAAGCCGATGGAGCTGACGGCGTCAGCGCTAACGCCACTGAGAGCAACCGCCTCTTTCACCGTCTCGCACACGCGCAGCCAGATATCCGCCGAGGACTGCTCTACCTGACTTTCACCCGAGTGAAATTGCGCAATAGGCCGAACGGCAAAGGCCAGCCGCTCTCCCTTTGGCGTGAATATTCCGGCCCTGACGCTGGCGGAACCCACGTCGACACCGATGAAAAAGTTCTTTTCCATACCTGCCTCAATTCAATGCTGCGTCGAGGTAGCAAATTATGAAATGCAAAAAGGAAAGGCAATGGCCGGATGTGGAAACTGTGAAATGGATCGAATTGGAAATAGTAATGCGATGAAATATATAAGAATAAAAAATAGACGTTTAGACAGTAGAAAAGAAAACCGCCGGATGTGGCATCAACCCTTAGGTAATAGCCTCCGCTCCGGCGGTTTGCTGAAATAAGCTGAAGCTGAACTTCAGCCGATAGGAAGGTTAGTCTTTCAATACGTCACGCGCGTTGATCGGCTGTACGGGGCGGCTGTTCGGATGTCCCATCGTCTTCTCAAAAGAGGCGATCTGGGCTTTACTTGCCGCAATCGGGTCCTTCAGCACCAGCCAGCGAACGCCTTCTGTACACGGCGGGGTCGTCAGCGAGCCGTTAAAACGATAGTAGTGACGCCCCTTGGGCAGCAGCGCCTGCGCGTTAACGCTTTGCTGATAGTCAATCTGAGCGCCCTCTTTCGGCATCTCTTTCCACAGCGCGGCTAGCGTTGGGTTCTCTTTTCCCTCTTTCACCATCACGGCAAGAACGGTAATTTCACCTTTCTCACTGGCGTGAACGAAGTGGATCTCCATCGGGAACGACTGCCCTTCGATCAGGTTTTCGCTCGGCGTATGGAAGTGAAACTGCTTAAGCTCGAAGCGGATACCGTCAATCTCCAGGAAGCTTCCCGGCGCATAGTCGACCTGTAGGGTATGCCCGTTGTTAACCATGTCCTTTGCGCCCGCTTTGTAGCTGAGCTTAAACGGCGCCATGCTCGCCTTAATGGCGCCGGTTAAATTCACCGGGGACTGGTTTTGCGCGTGGCAGGCGGAAAACTCCGGCGACAGTTCAGCCCAGTGTTCCGGCCCCTCTTCTCCGCTATACCCCCAGTGGCCGGAAGCGAAGGCGTTAAAAGAGAGCGCAAGTCCACAGGCGATAACGAGCTTTTTCATATGATAAGTCCTACTCAAGACAAGAAATGGTTATGAATGGAACCTTCAGAGAGATACGGGGTGCGTAAAGGGTTAGAACCGAGCTATCGTCCCTGATAGGGGCAGCACAATAAACGCGTTGCTGCTCGGCTATTTTGCGCCTTGGAAAATCAGAGCGTAAGCGGTTAAAAGGTAACAAAATATATCAAAATAAAATAATATCGAAATGAAATAAAACACTTACATTTACTGCGAACAATCGAAAACGCCTCGACAGAAATTAATCCATCGAGACGTATAACGAGATAAAAAACTGATTGGAACTAGCGTGGAAAATCGTAATTTAAAATAGTTAAAGTATCGACGAGCTCCACTTTTCATTGCCGTAGCGCCGATTCTTATAGCTGTCGATCCGCCATTCTCCGGCCTTTTTCAACATGATGAACAGATACTCGTCCTTAAACTGGCTCTGCGTCTTAACGTACACTTCGGCACGGCTTTTGGTTTTTATCTCTACGTTGACTTCCAGTGGATCTTCAATGCCGTTGAATTTGGACGGAAAGCCGAAACTCTTCGGGTTCTTACCACCGTACACCCTGCGTTTGTCCGTGCAGAACTCGTCAAACAGTGGCGAAGTGCGCTCGCCGAAGGGCGCAAACCAGTTGGTCCTTGGGGCATAGTGATATTCGATGCCGGGATACTGTTCACGCAGGGCGCTATCTTCTTCTCGGCTTTGAGTGTGAATATCGTTTTCAATCAGGTTCCACTTTTCACCGAATGCCCTGACGCGCTCGGCCAGATACGTTTTTAACACGGCTTCATCCATGATTTATCACCTTATTTTTTCTGATTTCACCAATAAAATCTCGGCCAGAATACGCTGATAGGGAGACGAAAAAAAGCCCGCAATCTTCATCGCGGGCCTTGATTCAATTACAACAAGGGTTAGAACTTGTACTTAAACCCAACCGTCAACGCCGTATCGCTGTAGCCGTCGTCGCCCAGCTGTTGCGCCACGTTGGTCCAGACGTTGGCGTGCTGACTCAGTTGGCCTTCCATACCCAGCTTCAGCTCGCCGACGTTGGTGCTGCCCGCCTGACGGGTCGTTACGCCGTCCAGCGTTGCCCCTGCGCGTTCAGTGTTATGCAGCCAGTTCGCTTCGGTGTAGACGGTAAACAGCTTGTCGCTACCCTTGTCCATGTCGCTTACGCCGTCGCGGGACAGCTTCACGCCAAGGCGCGTCTGCACGTTGTTGTCGCCGTCGGACGTCACTTTTGTGCCGTTGGCTTCGCGGTGGTCATCGGCTTTTACGCCGTTCCAGATAACCTGCGCCTGCGGCGTCACGTACACGCGACTGTTTTCCCCCTGATACACCGGCATGCGGTAGCCGCCTTCCACCGACGCGCTAAAGCCCTTCATGTCGTAGCTTTCGCTCGCCAGCTGCTCGCCGTTCACGCTGGCATCAAGCAGGCTGTACTGCACCCAGCTGTCGACATACAGGCCGTCCAGCGTTTTGGCGTCCTGATACCAGGTGGCATACACGCCGCCGCTGTAGCCGTCGACCTTTCCCTTGGAGCTGTAGTCACTGTGGCCGTTAACGCTCTTGCTGCTCGACTGGCCGTAGCCCAGCATCAGGCCCAGGCCCAGGCGGTCATCCGCGCCGAACTGCACGCTCGCCACTTCGCCGCCGCCCTGAATCACGTAGGTGTTGGTGGTGGTCTTAACATGCCCGCTGGTGTCTCTGGATTCAGTATGGTTGCCCTGCTGGCGCAGCCACATGCTGGAGTTCTCCGCGCGCCCTTCGCGGTCTTCCAGACGCAGGTTGAACATCTTGCTGGCCGCCGCCATGTTGGCCACGTAGCTGCCCGTTTCTGCGCGCGGAGCGAGCTGCGAACGCAGGTACCAGTTGCCGTTGTCGGCATTCTCGCCGACGCCGCCCTGATACAGGTCATATTCATACGCGCCCGCAACTACGCGGTTGCTCAGCTTGAACACGTCGGCCGCTGACTGGCTGGCGTCCAGCACGCGGACGAGTTCAATACCGTCGTCAACGGTTTGCAGCCCCTGGCCGCCAAGGTTGTTCACCTTAATGCCGGTCGCCGCGCTGCCCAGACGGGTGCCGTCTACCACCAGCATATCGCTGGCGCTGTTGGCGCCGCCTTCATTCAACACTGTGTCAACCGTGATTTGGCCGCCGTTGGCGACAAACACGCCGTTGCCGGAAGCGCCGGGAGTCTGACCGCCGCTGATAACTAACACGTCGCCCACTGCGCCGTTGCCCATATTAATAGCGCCGCTGTTGCTGAAGGTCCGCACGCCAAGAAGCTGAGCCTGCGCCGCACCGCCGATAACCATGCTGTTAGCCGCATAGCCGGTGCTATATTCACTACTGTTATTCAGGGTGGTGGCCAGGCCGCCGTCGCCCAACAGGGTCATTGTGCCGCTGTTAGTCACCGTACCGTTGCCGCTCAGTCCCATATTGGATACCGATACGCCGAACGTATCGCGCACGCCGTCGCCGGTGGTGTCGGTCACGCTGCGCAAGTTCCACTCGCCCGCGTTCTGGATGCCTGCGCCGTCAACGGTATCGTAGATATCGACGCTGCCGGTCATCACGCCTGCGTTAGTCAGGCTGAAGGAGGCCATGGCCGTGCTGTTTGCCCGGTTGCCCTGCGCGTTGACGATGCTGTCAGACATCGCGCCCAGCGTACCCTGGTTAGTAATAATGGAATTGCCAGCGGTACCAAGATTAATTGCAGTAGCGGTATTGTTGATCTGGCTAGGCGCTGAGTCATCAGTCCAGCCGCCGATCGCATTGACGCCTGCGCCAATCTTGATATCTGTATCACCGCTCAGTCGACGTAAACCACCGGAGATATATTCACCTGCGACAAAAATGGCTGAACCGTGTACGGAGGTCGATGCATCGATCGCGCTATTTGAACCGGCAGCCAGTTCGAACTGACCATCAGTAATCGCTTCGATAGCTTTACCTGATTCGCCCTGAACCTTGATGCTGGAATTGTTAATCAGCATTGTGGTATTGCCGACGGCCTGCCCATTACCTCCCTCTACAACGGGCTTGTAATCTGTGGTGCGACCGATAACACCGCCTTGCAGCGTGCGCGTATCCTTCCCACCGTTGACTGAAAGTGCTGAGTTATTAATTTCGATATAAGAAGTGCCTGCGTCAGATGCCAGAACACCAATCGCTCGGGTATTTGTTGAACTCGCTGCGGCAGTCAGGGAAACATCAATATCGTTGGCAACTATGCTGGCATCGCCGTTGCCGCCAGTGGTTGAGACATAAGCGCCATAGACATCTGTCGCTGAACCGGTAATTGTCGTACCCGTAAGTTTCAGTATGCCGTTACCGCCGGACTGAGGGCGAAGAAAAATTGCGCGACCTTGCCCCTGTGGCGCATTAAAGCTAAATACGCTGCCGGTGTCTTCAATAATGACATCAGTGGCATATCGAGTATTGCTTTCAAGGCCAGAAACGACGCCAGCGGATGCGTCCAGCGACAGATTAAACTGATTGTTCTTTGACACAATACTGGAAATACCGCTACCAGATTCAAGGAAGTTTGTCACCGCGCCGCCGGTGCCTCCTGACGTTCCAGTGTAGGCATAGTTGAACGTTGAGCCTTCTATTTGCGTTAACGCATCACCATCCTTAACGTGATTATAAATACCCCATTTTTGCGTGACGGAAGGCGCCACGGTAAGAGTAGAGTCCGTCATACTCGTGGTTGTTTTACCGACGCCAAACGTATTGATCGCTTGAGCTTCCTGTGAGGAAATCGTGCTGCCGATAATATTAACGGCAACCGTGCCGGTTGAGCTGACCGTATTGATAGCAATGGTGCCAGCAGTCGAATTTATGACGCTGCCTGCACCTATCGAGGTGAAAAGGTCACCTGTGCTATTCATATTAACGAATGGCGTAACGGTACCATCAGCGATATTCAGCGTAATGTCCGAAGTTGAGTAGGCAATACCGGTCGAATAACTGCCCGCCGTACAGGAAACCGTCGAGCCCGCAGCAGGCGCGACGCCGCCGCTACATTCGTTCGCCGCATAGGCGCCGTTTACGCTAAGCAGCGCAATCCCGGCCAACACGGCTAAAGAAACAGGGGTGCGTTTTTTGGAATAATGCGTAACAGAAGGGGTTGCGCATTGATTTTCTTTATTGCTCGCCATAAATATCTATTTAATTCCCTTAAAAAAATGCATTACAAAAATTGAAATAACTAAAATGTTTCGTGATATAGGTAAAAGAATTATCTATAGAGATCGTTGGCGTGCGCTAGAATAGTGAATTGATTGCATATGCTACCGACATAAATTATATAAAAATAATTTAATATATATTTCAATCAATTAAATAAAACTAAGGGCTTGAGCCAGCCACCAATATTCCTAAAGAAATCCTACCGTTATATGCATGGTGGGCCGCTCTGACAAAGCAGAAAGCATAGAAATCCCTATCCAAGCCATGATCAATATAATAGATCGATTAAAATGATTCAAACAACCATTTAGTCTAAACATGGACATAATTACCAACAAAACAGCATAATATTTCATTTAAGTGTAAGATTTTATGAAAAAGATCGAAGATAAGATAAAATATAGGTAATAACATTGCAGCGCATTAATAAAGATACAAATAAAGATTAATAAGAGAAATAAAAGAGATAAAAATAGCAACAATAAATTATCATTTTTTATTTTGAAAAATGTTGTTTTCAAAAATGAGAAATAGATAACATCAAATTTCAGATGCATTCCCTCTTTGAAACAATACGGATCGTCGTTTTGCATCTCACGGCGCAGGAATGCCCGTACGGGCGTCACCTGATCCGCATTTTTTATGAGCAAAAGAGGTAAGAACGGTAAATCGGCCATGAAATTCTGAGAGATATTCAAATAGCCCGAACGGGCTTATCATCCTCTGAAGCAGCAAGTAAAAAGGCCCGTAACTCATCATTACGGGCCTTCTATTTAACAACGGCAGGAATTAGAACTTATACTTAAACCCGACCGTCAACGCCGTGTCGCTGTAACCGTCGTCGCCCAGCTGCTGCGCCACGTTGGTCCAAACGTTGGCGTGCTGACTCAGTTGGCCTTCCATACCCAGCTTCAGCTCACCGACGTTGGTGCTGCCCGCCTGACGAGTCGTGACGCCATTCATCGTTGCCCCTGCGCGTTCAGTGTTATGCAGCCAGTTCGCTTCGGTATACACGGTAAACAGCTTATCGCCGCCCTTGTCCATGTCGCTTACGCCATCTCGGGACAGCTTCACGCCAAGACGCGTCTGCACGTTGTTGTCGCCGTCGGACGTCACCTTGGTGCCGTTGGCTTCGCGGTGATCGTCGGCCTTCACGCCGTTCCAGATAACCTGCGCCTGCGGCGTCACGTATACCTGGCTGTTTTCACCCTGATACACCGGCATCCGGTAGCCGCCTTCCACCGACGCGCTGAAGCCCTTCATGTCGTAGCTTTCGCTCGCCAGCTGCTCGCCGTTCACACTGGCATCAAGCCAGCTGTACTGCGCCCAGCTGTCGACGTACAGGCCGTCGAGAGACTTCGAGTCCTGATACCAGGTGGCGTACACGCCGCCGCTGTAGCCGTCAACCTTGCCCTTGGAGCTGTAGTCGCTGTGGCCGTTAACGCTCTTGCTGCTCGACTGGCCGTAGCCCAGCATCAGGCCGAGGCCCAAGCGGTCATCCTCACCGAACTGCACGCTCGCCAGTTCGCCGCCGCCCTGAATCACGTAGGTGTTGGTGGAGGTTTTGACCTGACCGCTGCCGTCTCGGAACGTGGTGCGATCGCCCTGCTGACGCAGCCACATGCTGGAGTTCTCCGCGCGCCCTTCGCGGTCTTCCAGACGCAGGTTGAACATCTTGCTGGCCGCCGCCATGTTGGCCACGTAGCTGCCCGCTTCAGGGCGGATGACGCTTTCCGGCGTAGGGCTTGGCGACAAGAATTGAGAACGTAGATACCAATTGCCGTTGTCGGCATTCGCGTCGACGCCGCCCTGATACAGTTCGTATTCGTAAGCTCCGGCAACGGCGCGGCCTCTCAGAGTGAACACGCCTGCCGCTGACTGACTGATGTCCAGTACGCGTACGACTTCAATGCCGTCATCCGTGGTCTGCGCGCCCAGGCCGCCAAGATTGTTCACCTTGATGCCAGTGGCCGAGCTGCCCAGACGGGTGCCGTCTACCACCAGCATATCGCTGGCGCTGTTGGCGCCGCCTTCATTCAACACTGTGTCAACCGTGATTTGGCCGCCGTTGGCGACAAACACGCCGCCACCGGAAGCGCCGGGAGTCTGACCGCCGCTGATGATAAGCACATCGCCCACCGCGCCGTTGCTCATGTTAATGACGCCGCTGTTGCTGAAGGTCTGCACGTTCAGGATCTGGCCCTGCACCATACTGTTGATGAGGTAACCGGTGCTGTAAGCGCCGGTACCGTCCAGAGTACTGGCCTGGCCGCTGTCGCCCAGCAGTGTAATCACGCCGCTGTTGGTAATGTGGTTGTCGCCACTGCTGCCGAAGTCTGATACCGCTACCGTCAAAGCGTCGCGAATGCGGTCACCGTCCGTGTCGGCAAATTTACGCAGGTTCCATTGTCCGGCATTGTCAACCGTGACGCGAGCGTTGTCGGCGGTCATGACGCCCGTCATTTGGCCGTTAGCCTGGTTGTTAAAATGAATAGAGGCATTGGAAGCAGTAAATGAGGTAGCCAGTATCCGATCGCTATCGGACGTGATAGAACCGCTGTTGTTGACGGTATCCTGCGGCGTAGCGCTGTCATCGCTTCTGAGCATCAGGGCAACCTGTCGACCATTAACCCGTCCCCCGTTCAGGATGTTGAATGTGTTGCTGTCACTCATGTCGGCGGTAAGGCCAAACAGGGAGTCGACGTAGCCGCTGCTGCCGATAGTGATAGCTGACGTACCGCCGGTATGAGCGACGCCGCCGGACCAAGCAACGATGCCAAACGAGCTGCCGACTATGTTTCCGTTATTTTCAATGGCGATATGGTTGTTGTTTCCGGTGAGCGGTTTGGCTTCGATACCGTATTGGCCGACGCCGCGCATGGTGTCATGCAGGATATCGCCGTTATTAACGATGTTGATGGCCGCACCGTCACCACCTCGTATCTGGATGCCGCGCGTGCCAGAGCCAAGTACGTGGACTGTACCACTATTGGTGACGTCGATGACTGAGGCTCCGGCGCTGCTGGCCAGAATGCCGTAGCTGGTGTTGCCGCCGATGGTAAGATTGCCACTATTGACAATACTAATATCCGCAGCCCCATCTGCTTCAGCAAGGATAGCGGCCCCGTTAGCGCCTAACGTCTCGATCGCGCCGGCATTATCAACGGTAATCGCGCCGGTCGTTGAGAAAGCCTGAATGCCGCTGCCGTTTTCGCCGCGAGCAACAAGCTTACCCGTGTTGATTAGACTGACTGTTCCTACACCAGTGCCAAGCGTACCGTACTTACTGTCACCATAAAATGCCGCCGAGTCCAACCCATTAACGTCTATCAGATCCCCGGTGAAAGCCGCTTCTACGTCGCCCTGTGAGCTAAGAGCAGCAATACCGAATGCCGCATGCCCTGTACCATCATCCGCTCCGGACAGCTTAGCGTGAGTTATGATAGTGCCCGTGGCGCTCACTTTTGTTGAGCCGACTCTTGCCGATGCGTGAATGCCGTCAGAGTTATCGCTAAAGACTTCAATACGTGGGCCAGTATAGGCTACCTCGACATCACCGGTTCCCGTAGCCGCTGCGCGAATACCGCTGGAGTTAACCGCGTGAGTTATGATATCGCCGGAATACATCACCTTGTTAGAGCCATTCAGTGAGCTGGAAAAAATGCCATAGCTCCGGTCAGTCGCGCTGTCTGACGCCGTCGTAATTGCGCCGTTGCCGATTATAGTGATGGAGCCACTGCCCGAAGCGCGAGCATAAACGCCGTGGCTATTAGCGCCATTAGTCTGAATAGCGCCACCGTTGTGAATGAAGGTATCCGCTCCTCTACTGCTTAAATAGGCCTCGATACCGTGGGCATTATCGCCTAATGTGTCAATCTGGGCGGCAGAATCAATTTCAATCTGAAGCTCACTGTTTACCCGAATGCCAGAGTTCACGTTCACCCCATTTACGCCCGAGACCGTGTTATCGACAATCAGGCGCACACCAGAACCTATCTCTACCTTGGAATTTCCAGTTCCGGTGCTGTTAGAAAGGATTGCATTACCGCCATGTACGGTAATCGTGCCGCTGCCGGTATGAACAATGCTGGACGTGCCGTTGATTGCGTTTGCCTCTATGCCGTCAGCATAGTTGGTATTATCCACATTATTGGTCAACGTCAACTCGCCGCCGATCGTAATGATTGAATTACCGTCGGAGTTGCCGCCATTAGAAACAATGCCGGTATCGCCCAAACTGTTAACAACCACTACGTTAGTTCCGGTCAGGTTAATGGTGCTATCGCCCGCAGTTGTCTCCGCCCAAGCACGGACACCGTGATTACCGATCCCACCGCTGGGATTCGTATTAACAGTGGAGTTGTTAATATTGAGCGTCGCGTTACCGGAAAGGGCCGAGACGTCAATCGCCGTACCTATACCGGTAACGTTGATATTCAGACCATTTGCGTTCACTTCCGCATTGCCCGACGCAGCTTGACATTCCACATTGGTAGTCATTGTACCGGTCGCATCGCCGCAGGCAGCGAATGCCGCCTGTGGCGTCAAAACCAGAGCAATTGCCGCAGCGGCCGGAGTTTTTAAAAGCTGACGAATAACCTGCTGGGGTAAATCACAGCGGGAAGCTGATAAAAAATGAAGAATCATATGATTGATTTCCTTGAGGTAATTAACAGAAATTGCTGCAAAAAACTGGGACGGATACTTTCTTGTTATTTTCGATTTGCTGGATGGTATAGTCTTCCCTACTGAGCGTTATAAAAGCTCTGGTAGGATTTAAGCAGGAGGAAAGAAGGGGTCATGGGGCAAACTCCTTCTTACCGTTTCAAAGCTTGCTTTTGCGTTAAGGTTAATCTGAAAAATGAAGTTGCCGGTCAGGCAGCTGACGATAATTTTCTATCAGCCTCCGGTCGGCAGGCGGGGTAGATATACTTAGTCTGAAAGGTCCGGTTACAGCTTTCACAGCGATAACGCTGAAACCCGGTTTTTCCTCGCCCATATTTACGAACGCCTTCCTTCTTTTCGCAGTATCTGCATATTGGAGTTATCGCTAATTTGTATGCACTCCATGCCATATATCACCTCAAAATACGATAAACGAGCATTCTTTTTACCTAAAGCTGAATGATGAAGACGTGAAATAGCAACAAATAGAGAATAAGAACAACATGAATAACACGCCATTTAGCCTACTCTAAATGCTATCTTTTGTATCAATCAGCAATCGTTATGGAGAAAAATAAGAAATTTCCGCCCAATGCAGCGACAAAATAATAGATCGACTTATGGCAATCAAACAATAATTTAATCTAAAAATAGACTCTTAAAACAACAAAACAGATTAACATTCTAAATCAATAATAAAACCAATAAAAAAGATCGAATATGATATAAAAATCAGCCAATAACGTTAAAACTCTATTGATATGTAAAAAAATAAGCATTTGTCAAAAAGAAAAAACAAGTTCATGAAATCTTATCTACCCATTAACAATAATTAAATCCATAAAGATCGCCTACAGAAAAAATGAAATGGGAGAGTCGCCCAGAGGCGGAGATATTAGTAGAAAAGATCTTTCAAGACCCCTCGTTACCTATAAAGGCAAGCAAAATGGAAAGCATTTTTCCTCTATCGCTAAGAGAGTACGACATAAGCCCTGAAACAAAAACACCCTGTGAACCGTACGCTCACAGGGTGGAAGTAGCTATCTTTATGGCTTCACAGATTCAATATCCGCGAGGCGATAAAAGTAATAAAGCGCTAATTAAATCTTGGGAATGCGTAGCACCTGCCCCGGATAGATCTTGTCCGGATGGCTCAGCATCGGCTTATTGGCCTCAAAGATAACCATGTACTTATTGGCGTTGCCGTACTGAGACTTGGCGATGGCGCTCAGCGTGTCGCCCTTCTTCACGGTATAGAAGTTGCCCTCTTCTGAAGGCTGCTCGACGTTCAGCCTGTTTTCAACCTGGCCAATGCTTGCTACGTTGCCAAGGATCACCATCAGCTTTTCTTTAAGCTCTTGATCCGCGGCTTCACCGCCGACGACCACGGTGTCGTCTTTAACGTCGAGTTCTATCTTATCCATGCCCGGCAGGCCCACCTTGTTCAGGTGTTCCTTGAGCTTAGCGACCTTATCTTCCGGTTTGCTAGAGACGTTATCCCAAAGCTTCTCGCCCGCTTCCTTTACAAAATTGAATAAAATTCCCATTCTCTTCTCCAACAAGGACATAAGTGAAAACGCATCGGCGGAAAGGGAGAGAAAATGCTCCCTTTCGCCAAGTGCAGTCCCGTACATTATAGACCGCTATACAACGCATTCACCAGTTTCCCAACGTTCTATCTCCGTACCGGTGATAAATAGTTGAGTAAAACCATCAACTTCGCGCATATAGGCGATGTATTTCCCATTGGGTGAGAACACGACCGCATCGGGACAAGGGTGGTTTTCCGCGCGCTTTTCCGTCAGGCGCGTAACCACGCCGCTGTTGACGTCGCACAGCACCACGCTGCCGTCCATCACGAACGCCAGGCTGCGCCCGTCCGGGCTCCAGGTAAAGGCCGACTGAACGCCGAACTCACCGTCCGTGACCTGCTTAAGCTCGCCGCCCTGCGGAGAAACCAGCCAAACCTGCACCACGCCGGAGTCGTCCTTCATCAAAAAGGCGATTTTGCTGCCGTCGGGCGAACTGCGCAGCCAGTGGCGGGGCACGGTCGCCACGCCGGGAAAGCGCCTGTCCGCCGTGTGGGTTAAACGGCGCTGCGTAACGGACGCCGGCGGCGACGGCATGGCGTCCGGCGTTCCCGCCAGCGGGCCAATACCGGGCTTGGCGTAGTCGTCCAGCGCCGGCGGCAAATCGACGATAAACACTTCCGGCACCTTCTCGCCGCCCTCATCGCGGGTATCGCCAATAAAGGCCAGCGCCCAGCGCTGTCGGCTTCCGTCGGCCTTTACGTAACCCTCACGGCCAATCCAGCCCTCCTCGTAGGCGCGGCTGATTTCATCGCTGCCGGGTTCCGGATGCGCCGTCGTTTGGCTCACCAGCACGCAAAAGTGGCTGCCGTCGTACTCTCTGGGGTGCTGCTTATCTACCGAAACGGGATGCAGCGGGACGGCGACGCCGACGTTGCGCTGATCAAATTCCGCGCCGCGCTCATGCATCAGGCGATCGTTATAGGTAAAGCTCAGGCGGCTGCCGTCCGGGCTGAAAACGTGAACGTGAGAACCGCCGCGCAGCGCGCCCGGCGTAAACGGCGGCGTGATGTCCATGGCGTCCAGCGTGACGGCGCGCTTTCGGTCCGATTCGGAGACAATAACCCCGCGTCGGCAGTGAAAGTCATAATGCCACTGCGCGTCCGGCTTCTCCGGGCTATGAATAAACGCATAGCGAACGGGCTCGGCAGGGCTAACCGTCACTACGCCGACAAAGCTTTCAGGCTCAGCCTGATACACCACTTCTACTTCACAAGTTTCAACGTTCACCCTCTCAATGGTTTCTCCGGTAAACGACGCGCCGCTGGGGCGAACGTCGTAAACCAGCCATTGGCTGTCCGGCGTCCAGACGTTAACGTTAGTTAACTGGTGGTTGCAGGGCGTATAGGTCACCTGTTTTTCAGTCTCTTTCATGGTTGCTCCTGCTTGTCGCCTTTGGATATTTTCATGTTGCAAGATAAATACAGCCCTGTCACGGGCGGGTGATAAAAAATTCGGTGCGATACCGCAAAAGGCGTCGAAAAAGGCCATTTTTCTCGACACCTATTGAGCAACAAGATAAAACTAGCCCATTACGTCAAAAATTTCAGGAGGCCCGATGGATTCGCTTATTCGCCAAATTGTTGACGCCCACACCGCCATTCGCCCCCAGGTTAGAGTCACGCCGCTGGAGCTCAGCGCTCCGCTCTCCTTAATGAACGGCTGCGAAATATTCCTCAAGTGCGAACACATACAGCGCACCGGCTCGTTCAAGTTTCGCGGCGCGGTGAACAAGATCCGCCTGTTGAACGATAGTGAGAGAAAAAGCGGCGTAATTACCGCTTCGACCGGCAATCACGGACAGGCGCTGGCGCTCGCGGCGCGCTCCTCCGGCGTGCCCGTCACCGTTTACGCGCCCGCGACGGCGGCGAAGGTCAAACTGGAGGCTATGCGCACCTTCGGCGCACGGGTTGAACTGGTAGAAGGCGACGCGCTGGCGGCGGAAAAGGCTGCGGCCGAACAGGCCGCCGAGCAGGGCAAGCTGTTCGTCTCGCCCTATAACGATATCGACATTATCGCAGGCCAAGGAACGGTGGGCGCCGAGCTGTACGACCGGGCGCCGGATCTTGACGCCGTATTCGTCTCCGTCGGCGGAGGCGGGCTCATCTCCGGCGTTGGCAGCATAATGAAAAAGCTGTCGCCCAAAACGCAGATTATCGGCTGCTGGCCGGAAAATGCGACCGCCATGTACTCAAGCCTTCAGGCGGGGAAAATCATCGACGTTCCTGAGTGCGACACGCTGTCCGACGGCACGGCGGGCGGCGTTGAGCCCGGATCAGTCACCTTCCCGCTCTGCCAGCAGGTTATCGACCGCTGCGAACTGGTTAGCGAACAGGAAATTCGCCGCGCTATGCGGCTGCTGGCAAGCACCGATCGCTGGATGATAGAGGGCGCAGCCGGCGTTGCGCTGGCGGCGGCCCTGCGCCTGACGCCGGAGTTTAAAGGAAGAAAGATTGCGGTGGTGCTGTGCGGAAGAAACATCGTTTTGGAAAAGTATCTTCAGGCGATTGCTGAACAATAGCGACTCGGCCGACTTACAGCTCCATATACATCGCAATACGCGGAACGCGGCTCCACGTTTGCTCCTGTTCCAGCGCGCCTTGCAGAAACGTCGGCATTGTGCGCTGTTCGAATTCGTTAAAGCCGATGCGGCGATAAAACGGCCCGTTCCACACCACGTCGCGAAAGGTGGTCAGCCCCACGTAGCGGCTTCCCTGCATGCGCGACCAGACGATGGCGGTTTCTATCAGGCGGCGGCCAATTCCACGACGGCCAAACTCAGGGTGAACGCCCACCTCTTTTACCCATCCCCAGTCGCCGACGGCGTCCATCAGGATAAAGCCCATGGGCTCATCATGTGCGCTCACTGCCACCCACAGCCGCTTTTCCGCCTGCGCCTGCTCCAGCGTCGACATCGGCAGCGTCTGCTGCTGTTCCTCTTCGGGCAAAATATCATAAGAAAACAGCGAGGCCGCCGCCCTCTCAATGCCTGCGATAGCAAAAAGATCGTCAACCTGACTCAGGCGAATGGGGTAATGTCCATACTCGACCATCATAGGCACTCCTTTTGTCAGTGATAAAAATCAACGGCACAGCATCTGACGTGATGTCGATACGGCTTTCGCACCGTATAATATTACTTAGTTTATTCTAAGCTGACGCAGTTTGCCGCGCCGCACGTTCATCAATCGGGCAACTCTATGACAATGTCTAACTCCGCTTCTCTCGCCGAGTCCCCTGTTCTTCGGCAAAAGATCGGCCTGCTTCGCCGCCTGCGCAATCAGGACAAAACGCCGGTCGCCGTACTGATACTGGCCGCCGTCGTCGGCTCTCTGGCAGGGCTTTTGGGTGTGCTGTTCGAACACGCCGTTAACTGGGTTAACCACCAGCGGCTGTTTGGCGTCGGCCACGCGGCCGGAAACCCCCTGTTGATTTGGCCCGCAGTATTTATCAGCTCCGCGCTGTTAGCGATGTTCGGCTACTATCTGGTGCGCCGCTTCGCCCCGGAGGCGGGAGGCTCAGGCATCCCGGAAATCGAAGGCGCGCTGCAGGAACTTCGCCCCGTACGCTGGTGGCGGGTGCTTCCGGTGAAGTTTTTCGGCGGGCTCGGCACGCTGGGTGCAGGCATGGTGCTTGGGCGTGAAGGGCCGACGGTGCAAATGGGCGGCAACGTGGGCCGAATGGTGGTGGATATCTTTCGCGTTAAGGCCACCGAGGCGCGGCACACTTTGCTGGCGACCGGCGCAGCGGCAGGTATGTCGGCGGCGTTTAACGCGCCGCTGGCGGGCATTTTGTTTATCATCGAAGAGATGCGCCCGCAGTTTCGCTACAGCCTGATTTCCATCAAGGCAGTGTTTATCGGAGTGATTATGTCCAGCATCGTATTTCAGCTGTTTAACGGCAGCCGGCCGGTGATTGAAGTGGCGCGCCTTTCCTCCGCGCCCATTAACACGCTGTGGCTTTATCTGGTGCTGGGCATGATTTTCGGCGTCGTCGGCGTGTTGTTCAACCGCCTGCTCATCGCCATGCAGGACGTCTTCGCCCGCGTCTACCGCAACGACTGGCGCAGGTTTGTCCTGACCGGCGGGCTTTTAGGCGGGCTGTGCGGCATTATCGGCATTATCCAGCCGGAAGCGGCGGGCGGCGGATTTTCCCTTATCCCCATCGCGGCGGCGGGTAACTACTCGCTCGGCGTGCTGATGTTCATCTTTATCGCCCGCATTATCACTACCGTACTGTGCTTTAGCTCCGGCGCGCCGGGCGGCATCTTTGCGCCTACGCTCGCCCTCGGCACCCTGTTCGGCACCGCGTTCGGTACCGCGGCTATCTGGCTTTTCCCCCAGTACGGGCTGGAAGTGGGTACCTTCGCCATCGCCGGCATGGGGGCGCTGTTCGCCGCCACGGTGCGCGCACCGCTGACGGGCATTGTCCTGGTGCTGGAAATGACCGACAACTATCAGCTGATCCTGCCGATGATCGTCACCTGCCTGGGCGCAACCCTGCTGGCGCAGGCGCTGGGCGGCAGGCCGCTCTATTCGGTGCTGTTGGAGAGGACGCTGGAAAAGCAGGAGCGGGAGAAACAGTCACCGCCCGCGGCGTCCCACTAAACGTTCAACATTGAGGTCACTGACGGATGAAAAGACGAGTCATAGCTATCGCTGTCATCGTGCTGTCTAGCGGCGCTCTTTTCGCTCAGGCGGATACGCTCATCGCCCCCGCACCGACGGCAAAAATGGACGGTCAGAATAAGACCGTCGCCTTTTACGGCAACTCCTACACACACTACAACAATAATTTAAACACCCGCCTGCGGGATCTCGCCCGCTCGCTGCTGCCCGAGCGCGCCAAGGGGTATAGCTATCGGGGTATTACCATCTCCAGCGGCAGGCTGGGGTGGCACATACCCAACGTTCAGTTCCAGAATACGCTACAAAAATGGGACGTGGTGGTGCTACAGGGAAACTCCAACGAGCCGATCGCCAAAGAAGAGAGTACTCGCAGGTATTTCACCGAGTCGGCGACTCAAATGGCCAAAATCGCCCACGAGGCGGGCTCGAAGGTCGTTTATTTCATGACCTGGGCAAAGCTTAAAAAGCCGGAAGAAACGCAGAAACTGGCCGAAGCCTATATCGATATCGCGCGGAAAACGGGCGGATACGTCGCTCCCGTCGGCCTGGCCTTCGAGAAGGCGATGAAAACGCACCCGGAAATTCGCCTCTACCACAGCGACAATATGCACCCGTCACTGGCCGGAACCTATCTGGCCGCCTGCGTATTCTTCGCTACGCTTTATAATCAGTCGCCGGTCGGCGGAGACGCCCCCGTAGACGGCGACATGTCAAAAGAAACGGCGACGATATTACAGCACATCGCGTGGGACACCGTTAACGAATTTCACGCCCCGGCCAACTAGGCCGCAGGCGCTGTTCGCATTAGGCCTTACGGCATCAAGTCCGTCTGGCGCGTCTCTTTCCCCAACCAAATCACCGCCAGCACGCCGACAAAAATCGACGCGCAGAACAGGGCGAAAATCAGCGAAATCGAGGCGTTCATCGCCACCATGTAACCCACCATCAGCGGCCCGAGAATACCGCCGACGCGGCCAACCGAGGCCGCCATGCCCGCGCCGGTGGCGCGAATAGCGGTCGGATACTGCTCCGGCGTATAGGCGTACAGCGCGCCCCACGCGCCGAGGTTAAAGAACGACAGCAGCATGCCGAACGTCAGCAGTTGAGCGATAGAGTCGGATGCGCCAAAGAAGTAAGCGCAGACGGCGGTGCCGGTCAGGTAGCTCGCCAGGACAAACTTGCGGCCGTAGCGCTCAATCAGCCAGGCGGCGGTAAAGTAACCGGGCAGCTGGGCCAGCGTCATGATCAGCACATACTGGAAGCTTTTCACCAGGCTAAAGCCTTTGAGCATCACCACGCTAGGCAACCACAGGAACATACCGTAGTAAGAGAACACCACGCAGAACCAGAGGATCCACAGCATCACCGTCGCGCGGCGGTAGTCCGCCGACCACACCGCCCGTACGTTCTCCATAATGGAGGGACGTCGCTTTTGCGCCGCCATTTCGGTATAGCGCGGCGAATCGGGCAGGTGCAGGCGCAGATAGATGGCGTAAAACGCGGGTAGCGCACTTAGCAGCATCGCCGCGCGCCAGCCGTAATCGGGAATGACGAAATAGGCGATAAGCGCCGCCGCCAGCCAGCCAAAGGCCCAGAAGCTTTCAAGCAGGACGACGATCCGCCCCCGCTCGTGGGATTCAACGCTTTCAGACACCAGCGTCGACGCCACCGGCAGCTCGCCGCCCAGCCCCATACCGATGACAAAACGCAGCGCCAGCAGCGCTGCCAGCGTGGAGACCAGCGCCGTCAGGCCGCTGCCGACGGAGAACAGCAGCAGCGTAACGATAAAGGCCGACTTGCGCCCGGTTCTGTCCGCCATGACGCCGAAGACGAACGCGCCGACCGCCATGCCGATAGAGTTTATGCTGCCAATCCACCCCAGCTGCTGCGCGGTCAGGCCCCAGTCCTGCTTTAGCGCCGCCAATAAAAACGACAGCAGTCCGACGTCCAGCGCGTCGAACATCCAGCCCAGCCCAGCGATCGTCAGCAGCCGACGCTTAGTGACGGTTTTTTGCAACCCAGCCTTCTGCGAGGTCGTTGTCTGTAGCACCCGGAGAGTCCTCATCGTTGGTAAAAAAGAAGAAAATCGAACGACTTTCTTTAGACAAAACGCCCCCAGAAAGCGCGCCGCCTATGTGATAACAGCATACGCAATCGTTTACAACACATTTTTTTGCCTCACTTTGTTCACTCTCCGTTCTATAGTAGTATCTCAAAAATATTATCTTCATTCGTTACGCTACCCGTTGAGTTAATTGATGGACCAACTACACCAACACTGGCTGTTTGCGCTCTCCGCCCCCACGGCGGCGATGAACCTTGACTATGGCGCATCCTACACCGCCCCCAATTTCTACCCTAACGACTCTGAACTGGATTTGACCAACAGTTGGGATATCGACTCCAAATCCAGCCTGATCGAAACCGTTACCCGCATGGTGGACGACGGCCATGCGGAAAACTTGGCGTCTCCCTACTACCTGTGGCACCGCCTGACGCCAAGCCGCTGGAAAGACTACTGCGCCTCTCAGGAAGCGTACCGGCTGCCGGCATTAGAGTTTGTCGCCGGCACCGCCATGGTGTGCGGCGACGGCGGCATTCGAGCCTGGGACCTGAGCCGAATGGGCTTTTTATGCCGCATCGGCGTGCTCAACGGCTGGCTGACGGAAGAAGAAAGCCTGTGGTTTCAAAGCCGCATCGCCCGGCGCGCCCGCCACTATTACGCCAACTGGCACACCTACACGGCGGGATTCGTTACCGGCAGAACCTACTGGCTTGCGCTACAGGAGGAAGACCCCGACTTAAAGCGCTGCGCCCTCAACAATCAGGGCCTGCAGGACGGCAACGTCACGCTGTGCAATCGGCTGCTGGGCGGCGAAGACAGCCCCTATATGCGCCTCCCCTGGGATATCGATATGGAGCAGGTAGACATGGACAAGCCCGACTCTCTGGCGGAGGTTGACTGGCAATGAGCTTGAACTGCTGGGAAATTCTGGGCATCGAGCCCACTGATGACAAAAACGCTATTCGCGACGCCTACCGTAAAAAGCTGCCTCAGCACCATCCGGAAAAGGATCCGGACGGCTTTAAAAATCTTCGTCTGGCCTATGAAGAGGCCAACAAGAGCGCGCAGGCCGCCTTTAAGCCCGTCTCTGCGCTCGTCGACGCGCCGCTGTCGCTAAAAGACCTGCCCGCAAACGAAGACGAAGGAGAAACTCGGGAAGAGGTTCAAGGCGATGCGCTGCCTTCAGACGTCACCGAGGTCCTCAACGCGCTGCGCCAACTGCTGGATACGCCGGAAAAACGCTACGAGCCGCTGGCCTGGCACGAATTTATCCAACGGCTGGATATGCACTCTATCAGCACCGTTAACCAACTGTGCTGGCCGCTGCTGGACGTTTTAGAAGACGCCAATAATCTGTCAAAAAACTGCGCCCGCCTGCTGTCTGAACGCCTGCGTTGGAAACAGCGCTTAAGCGAGCTGTCGGGAGAACGGTTCCAGTTCGTCGAACGCTTTCTCCACTTTCTGGAAAAAGACGACTTTTTCGATATGACGCAGCTGTCTGCGCTGCCGCTACCGGCTCAAAACGCCATCGTCGATCACATCGAGACCATTCACTACCTGTTCTGGGAGCGTCCGACGTGGATGCTCAGCGCCTATCTGGAACAGCATCACGTCACGTATTGGCCCGATTCGCCGGAGCTGATGGCCCTGCGCTGCCGCTGGTACGCCCATGCGGGGATCGGCGATGAAGGACTGCTGGCCTACTGCTTAGAGCAGATGACCGACAACCCGGACGACGTCGACTGGCTATGGCTGTACGCGTCGCACTGTTCGCTGTGCGGGCACAACGAGCGCGCGCTGCCGTTCTGGATCCGCCTGCACGATCGGGAGCTCCACGCCGGCGCCGAAGCCTGGCTGCTCTCCTGGTGTCAGGAGTTCTCGCCACAGAAGCTGCCGCTGCTGATACAGGCGCTGGACAGGCCTCAATACCCCGACGCAGAGGGCATCGCGCCGGACGCGCCGACGCAAAGCTACCTGACGCGCACGCAGACCAGCAAAACCCTGCTGCGCTGGAGCGAGTCCTCTCTGTTGGACCTGCCGCCGCTCGCCGCCGACTACGCCGCCTGGCGGGCCACCAAAGGGCCGCAAACGTCGGTGCTGCGCCACCTGATTGCGGAAAACGGTTACGACCCGCTGCTGCGCCTGTACCGCCACGCGGCCATGCTGCACCTGGGCGACGAAACTCTGCTGCAGCAGATTATCGATGAGCCCCTGCCGGACAGCGCGCTGGACGCCTTTATCCTGCGCGGCCTTCAGCGTCAGGCGCAGGAGAACCTGCGCTGGCTGCAAACCTCTTCGGTGATAAAGGCGTTTGTCGAGTGGCTGACGCCTGAAACGTCCGCGCCGCTTCCCGATGCGTTCGCCAATAAGGATTCCGACGCCAGCCAGCAGGCGATGAACTGGATACGCCGCAGCCGCTGGTTGGAGACGCACCAGCTTCAAAAGCTGGTGGACAGCGAGCAGTTCGGCGGCAGTCTGGATATCGTCACCGACTGGATAAGCTTTATCACGCTCAACAACAGCATGCCGCTGCCCGCGCCCAAGCAGGATGAAGACTACTGGGACTGGTGCCGCAAGCGCTATGCGCTGGCGCTGCTGCTGGAAACGCCGGCCGAGGCGCTGCCGATGCTGCATCAGGTTCGCGGCCTGACCGTGGAGGCCGACCACCCGCTGTATACGCTGTGGGAGCGGGTGCAGGGGCTTCAGGGCGATGGGGATCTGGTCGCTCAGTATCGCGACAGCCTGACGCTGTCCTACATTCTGCAATACCACTCATGGACGCGCCTGCCCATCACGCCGGAGCAGTATCTTGAGAACAACCAGACGACGACCTCCTATTCCGCCGATCACTTCTACCTCAGCAGCCAAACGTGGCGCGAGCGCATCTGGCGCTCAAACAACTACCACCAGCTGGTGTTTTACGCCGCCTGCGCCTACTGCGGCCACAACAGCCCGGTCGAACGCTTTACCAAAATCATGGAAGACATGACGCTGGATAAAGAGCAGGAAACCGCGATGCGTAAGGCGCTGATTGAGCTTAAGCCCTACGCGTTCGCCCAGAACGTTCGCCATCCGCGCCTGCTGATGTTGATAAACGAAATCACGGCGCTGCGCAAAAGCGAGCGCTACGTTACGCCACAGCCGCGGCAGAAGGCGCTATCAGAGTGCATGTCCGATGAGAAAGAGGACATCTCTCTGCGGCTAGCAGCGAAGCTTTTGCTACAGGAAGCCAGGCAGCGAGAAAAACGTCAGGGTTCGGACAAAAAGCCAAGCCGCTTCTGGCAGTTCTGGCGTTTTAACACGCGCCTTAACCGCAGCGGCTATCTGGCGCAGGTGCTGGTGGGCACCATCGCGGCCTATTTTGTCTCCCGTTTTGCCATTTCGCTGTCGTCGGACGTCAACGGCCCAATGCTGTTTGGCTTTCTGATGCTGCTAAACGGCGCAAGCGCCGTCGTTCGGCGCATCAACGATATAGGACTCGGCCTGCTGGCCACCGTTTGCGTGATTATCCTTATCTTTGTTGTTACCCCTGCGGCCCTGATTTTGCTTCTCATCCCAGGGACGCAGTCATCCACCAACGCTGGCCCACCGCCGGAAAGGTGGTTCAACCTCTGACCTGAAACGCTAAAAAAGCGAGGCGCCCGATGAAGAAAACCTACAGAATTGCCGCCATTCCCGGCGACGGTATCGGCAAAGAAGTGTTACCGGAGGGCGTCCGCGTACTGCAAGCGGCGGCCAAACGCTGGAACCTCGACCTCTCTTTCGAGACCTTCGAGTGGGCCAGCTGCGACTACTACGAGCAGCACCAGAAGATGATGCCGGACGACTGGTTTGAGCTCTTAAAGCCGTTCGACGCCATCTACTTCGGCGCCGTCGGCTGGCCGGATCGGGTGCCGGACCATATCTCCCTTTGGGGCTCGCTGCTGAAGTTCCGCCGCGAGTTCGATCAGTACGTCAACTTAAGGCCGGTGCGGCTGTTCCCCGGCGTGCCCTGCCCGCTGGCGAACAAGAAGCCCGGCGACATCGATTTCTACGTGGTGCGGGAAAACACAGAAGGGGAATATTCTTCCCTCGGCGGCCGCATGTTTGAAGGCACCGACCGCGAATTCGTAGTGCAAGAGTCGATTTTCACCCGCCACGGCGTCGACCGCATCCTGAAGTTCGCCTTTGAGCTGGCGCAAACTCGCCCGAGAAAGCTTTTGACCTCCGCCACCAAGTCCAACGGTATGGCCATCAGCATGCCCTACTGGGACGAGCGCCTGACGCTGATGGCAAAAAATTATCCTGAAATCCGCTGGGACAAGCAGCACATCGACATCCTCTGCGCCCGCTTCGTGCTCAACCCGGAGCGCTTTGACGTCGTGGTCGCCTCCAACCTGTTCGGCGACATCCTTTCCGACCTCGGCCCGGCCTGCGCCGGCACCATCGGCATCGCGCCGTCGGCCAACATCAACCCGGAACGCAACTTCCCGTCGATGTTTGAGCCGGTGCACGGCTCGGCGCCCGATATTTACGGCCAGAACATCGCCAACCCGATAGCCACCGTCTGGACCGGCGCCATGATGCTGGACTTCCTGGGGGACGGCGACGAGCGCTACCGCGCCGCCCACGACGGCATTTTGCGGGCCATAGAGCAAACCATCGCCAGCGGCCCCAAAACCCGCGACCTCGGCGGCCGGGCCTCCACGCAGGAGGTAGGCCAAGCGATCGCCGAGCTGTTATAGCGCTCACAGCGCCTTCGAAACGTGATGGGCTATCCTTAATGGGTAGCCCATACGAACTTCGAATGGAGGTCTTTTCATGCAGTTAAGCGATCCTGCGCTGTTTAAACAGCACGCATTTATCAACGGCATCTGGCTTTCCGCCGCAAGCCAAAAAACTCTCGACGTCACCAATCCCGCCACCGGCGAACGGCTCGGTCAGGTCCCCGATATGGACGAAAACGACACGCTGCTGGCGGTGGAGGCGGCGAAGCTCGCTCTGGTCGGCTGGCGGGCGCTGCCGGCCCAAAAGCGGGCCGCCCTGCTGCGCGACTGGTTCGAATTGATGCTGGCGCACAGTAAAGATCTCGCCATGCTGATGACGCTGGAACAGGGAAAGCCGCTGGCCGAAGCCGAAGGAGAAATCCGCTACGCCGCGTCGTTTATTGAATGGTTTGCCGAGCAGGCCAAGCGCACCAACGGCGAAATAATCCCTTCCCCCTCTGCGGACCGCCGCCTGATGGTGATTAAGCAGCCGGTCGGCGTATGCGCCGCCATTACGCCGTGGAACTTCCCGTCCGCCATGATTACCCGCAAGGCCGCGCCTGCTCTGGCGGCGGGCTGCACCATGGTTATCCGCCCCGCCACCGAGACGCCCTTTTCGGCGCTGGCAATGGCAGAGCTGGCCTCCCGCGCCGGCATCCCTGCGGGCGTCATCAACGTCATCACCGGGCGCTCCGGCCCCATCGGCGGCGTGCTGACTACCCATCCGGAGGTGCGCAAGCTGACGTTTACCGGCTCGACGGAGGTCGGAAGGATTTTGATGCGCCAGTGCGCCGACAGCGTGAAAAAGCTCTCCCTTGAGCTTGGCGGCAACGCGCCGTTTATCGTGTTTGACGACGCGGACCTCGACGCCGCCGTTGAGGGCGCCATCGCCGCCAAGTTTCGCAACGGCGGGCAAACCTGCGTATGCGCCAACCGCTTTTACATCCAGCGCGGCATCTACCCGCAGTTTACCGGGCGCTTCACCCAGCGGGTGCGCGAGCTTAAGGTGGGGAATGGGCTGGAGGAAGGCATAGACATCGGCCCGCTGATTAACGCCGACGCGGTGAAAAAGGTGAACGAGCTGGTGGAAGACGCCGTAGCCCGCGGCGCCCACGTGCTGACAGGTAATACGCCCCACCCATTGGGCGGCAACTTTATGACGCCCACCGTGCTTGGCAACGTCCGCCACGGCTCGCGCGCGCTGGATGAAGAGATCTTCGGCCCCGTCGCCCCGCTGGTGGTGTTCGACGACGAAGAGGAGGCCATCCGGCTGGCCAACGACACCATTTACGGCCTGGCCGCCTACTTCTACAGCCAGAACGCCGCCCGCCTCTGGCGCGTGGGCGAAGCGCTGGAGTACGGCATGGTCGGCATCAACACCGGGCTTATCTCCAACGAAGTCGCCCCGTTCGGCGGCGTTAAGCAGTCCGGCCTCGGCCGCGAAGGCTCCACGCACGGCATCGATGAGTATTTGGAGATGAAGTATTTGTGTCAGGGGTTTTGAATAGGGTCTGACAGCAGTTCATAAATTAACGCTTTGGTCGTCGGCAGCCTACGCGCTGGCGGCCGTATTATTTTCTCAGCGCTATTACATTGGCTATTCCCACTCCTATTTCAGGCAAAAATATTTATAAAGCCTTTTTCTATCACTGCCTTTTCCAGCAAACATTGAGCAATAAGGAAACGGCGCCAACTTACTCATCCTCGTACATATAAAAAGCAAAAATAACACATTGGATACGATTTTCCATAAAAATTAGAAAGTTACCATTGCGCCATATTATTCCATTTAATATTATGCAACCCGTTTATTAATAGAAAACAAATTAATGGAAAACGTTTTCGGATGGATACCCGCTCCCTCGCTACATTTGCGCGCTGCGCTTTACCTTTTTTGATTGTTTCTTTCTCTTGGCCAGCGCTATCCGCACCGCTGCCCATGACGGACACCAATACGCAGGAACTCTTGCGTCAGCAGGAACGCGAGCGCCAGCTGAGAGAGCAGCTCGACAAACAGCCGGACGTGCGAACTGAACTCCCCGAAGCTGACGGCCAAGACGCAACGTTGCCGATAAACGAATCCCCCTGTTTTCGCATCGACAACGTTGCGCTTATCGGCGATGCAGCTGACCGTTTCCAATGGGCGCTATCCGCAGCAAACCGGGGCCAAGACGTTGTTGAAGGCCGCTGCTTAGGTTCTCAAGGAATTAATCTTGTCATGCGGCGCATTCAAAACGCGATTATCGCCAAAGGGTTTGTCACTACCCGAATTTTCGCAGGCCCGCAGGATTTGACGCAGGGCGCGTTGACGCTCACGGTCGTCCCCGGCCGCATCCGTGAAATTCGCTATGCCGACGGCAGCGACGGGCAAACGCTTACGCTTTTGACGGCGCTGCCCGCGCGTGCGGGCGACATTCTTAACCTGCGCGACGTCGAGCAGGGGCTGGAAAACCTAAAGCGCGTACCGACCGCAGAAGCCGATATTCAGATAGAGCCGACGGACAACGCGGGAGAAAGCGACCTGACGATCGTACGCAAGCAGCAGCTACCGCTGCGCGTATCGCTGTCGATGGACGACTCCGGCAGCAAAAGCACGGGGAAATATCAGGGCGCCTTTTCACTCTCCGTAGACAACCCGCTGCGTATGAACGACCTGTTTTACGTCAGCGCCGGACACAGCCTGTTTGGCGACAGCAACCCACGCGACGGTCAGAAAGGTACCGAGAACTATAACGTCTACTACTCTATTCCCTACGGATACTGGCAGCTCAGCGTTTCAGCCAGCCAGTACGACTATCATCAAACCGTCCCTGGCTACCAAAGCGACTATAAATACAGCGGTAAAAGCAAAAACGCCGATGCCAGGCTCTCACGCATCCTCTATCGCGACGGCTCGCGCAAAACTACCGCCAGCGTGCGCGGCTGGATGCAGGAGTCAAAAAACTTTATCGATGACGCTGAGGTGGAAATCCAGCGACGCCGTACCGCAGGCTGGGAACTGGGCCTGAATCATCGGGAGTTTATCGGCAGCGCCATCGTTGATGCCAACGTGTCGTGGCGCCAAGGCACCGGCGCGTTTAACGCCATTACGGCTCCGGAAGAAGAGTTCGGCGAAGGCACCTCACGCCCGCGCATTCTTAACGCCGATCTGCAATACAACCAGCCGTTTAGCCTCGGGCCGCTGAACCTGCGTTACAGCAACCAGTGGCGGGCGCAGTGGAACCAGACGGCCTTAGTCCCGAATGACCGTTTTTCCATCGGCAACCGCTATACCGTGCGCGGCTTTGACGGCGAGTACACGCTCGCCGGCGAGCGCGGCTGGTTTGTGCGCAACGACTTAGGGCTGGCGCTAGGGCAGTACAACCAGGAGCTTTACGTCGGTATGGACTACGGCGAAGTGGACGGCCCGTCAACCGAATGGATTATTGGCCGCCATCTAGCCGGGGCGGTTGTGGGCCTGCGCGGCGGCCACGGGCCATTCAGCTATGACCTGTTTACCGGCTGGCCGGTGAGTAAACCGGACGGCATGCCGGTTTCCAACGTCACCTACGGCTTCAATGCCAACCTGTCGTTTTAAGGGGAGCCGATGATGAAACAGGATATCAACGTCATTGCGCCTGCGCTGACCGGTAAGCCGGTTGACGAGGCGTTCATCCTTGGCAGCGCCGTCTGGCTATGGATGCACTCACCGCTACATCGGGAAACCCCGCTGCTGGCGCTGCAGGACGTCCTGCTGCCCGCCATTAAGCACCGCCAGTTCGTCATGGCGTTCGAAAACAACAGGCCGGTGTTTTATCTAAGCTGGGCAAAATTGAACGAAGCCACTGAATCCCGCTATTTGCAAAAAGACGTAATGCACTTGGCTACCTCCGAATGGGACAGCGGCGAGCGGCTGTGGTTTATTGACTGGATTGCTCCGTTCGGCCACACCCGCGCCATGAACAACTGGGTTCGCAGTCGGCTATTTGCGGGTAACTTTTGCGCCCGCAGTGTCTATCACCGACAGCACAAGCCGCACGGCAAATCTATTCAACAATTTCGGGGAGTGGCCGTACCGCTCGCTGTCGCAACGCACTGGTTTGACAGCCATCCCGTCAGTTTCGGTCTACAAAAAACGTTGAGCGAAGGAACGCAATCATGAACAAAGGCATGTATCGGCTGGTATTTAACAAAGCGCGCGGCGAATTAATGGCCGTGGCCGAATTCGTTACCGGGCATCAGAACGGCGCTACGCCGAGACCATCGTCGCCGAAGGCAAATAGCGTGACCGTTGGGCTGCGCCCTCTCGCCTTTAGCCTGCTGTGCGCGCTTAATCTGGTATGGGTTTCCCCCGTTCAGGCGCAAAGCCACATCGTCGCTGACCCGAGCGCCCCGCGAAATCAACAGGCGCAAGTGCTGCCTGCGGGCAATAACCCGAATATCCCGGTTATTAACATCCAGACCCCGAACGGCAAGGGCGTTAGCCGTAACACCTACAGCCGATTCGACGTCGGCCCTGACGGCGCGGTGCTCAACAACGCCCGCACGAATCAGGACAGCCAGTCGCAGTTGGCGGGCTATGTAGGTGCCAACCCGAACCTGGCCGGCGGCAACGCGCGCGTTATCCTCAACGAAGTCAACGCCCGCGATCCATCACAGCTGCGCGGCTATATTGACGTAGCCGGGCAGAAAGCGCAGGTGATCGTTGCCAACCCGGCGGGCATCACCTGCGACGGCTGCGGCTTTATCAACGCCAACCGCGCCACGCTTACCACGGGTACGCCGCAGTTTGACCAAAGCGGCAATCTGACCGGTTATCAGGTCAACAATGGCAAAATCATCGTCGGCGGCCAGGGTATGGACGCCAGCCGAGCGGACCACACCGATGTGATTGCCCGCGCCGTCGAAGTGAACGCCGGGCTGTGGGCCAATGAATTAACCGTAACCACCGGCGCAAACCGCGTCGACGCCGACAATACCGCACAGGCCGAACGGCGCACCGCCAGCGGCGATAAGCCGCAGTTCGCGCTGGACGTTTCTTCACTTGGCGGCATGTACGCCGGCAAGATCACCATGACCGGCACAGAACAGGGCGTGGGAGTGCGCAACGCGGGACATATTGGAGCCTCGGTCGGAGAAGTCGTTATTACTGCCGACGGTCGACTGGAAAACAGCGGCACGCTCAACGCGGTGGGCAATACCCATATCGCCGTTAGCGGCGATGCAGTGAACACCGGCGTTGTGTATGGCAAGGAAAACGTTACGCTCCGCAGTCAGTCTCTGAACAACGGCGGCCAGCTTGCCGCAGCGCGTGACATTACCGTACAGACCAACGGCAATGTCACCAACCGTAATGACGCCGCAATCACGGCGGGCAGTCAGTTAAGTATCAACGCCGACGGCCTCGCTAACGATGGCGCGATTAGCGCGCAAAGCGATGTCGCCGTCACTGCCAAACGGCGCATCAACAACACAGGGCGCGTCAGCAGCGGTGGACGCGCCACCATCAAGGCCCAGCAGCTTGATAACGCTGGCACCGTTTACAGCATCGGTTCCGGCAACTACAGCGTTGATATTTTCAGCAACAGCAGCACGTTTGCTAGTGGCACTGACCTGAGCATAACGGGTATCAGCCAACAACATAGCGGCTTGACCGTGGCCGGATTACAGGCTGACGGTAATCTGGGAAACAGCGGCTTTCTGGATCTGAGCGCCAGCCAGCGCATTACTGCCCCCGGCCAGCTCTATGCCAGTGGCGATATGCGCCTACTTTCGCCGGAGCTGCAATTGAACGGCGGCACGCTTGCCGCCAACGGCAATGCGGCACTCACAACGACACGGCTCAACACCCAAAACGCCCGCTTAAGCAGCGGCGGCAGCCTTTCCGTCAGCGCTGAACTCATTGATAACCGAGCCGGGCAGTGGCAAAGCGGCGGTGAAACAACGATTATCGCAGTCCAATTCGACAACCGAGACGGCAAAATACGCGCGGGAACGGACTATCGGTTGACCAGCGCCGGCAGCCTGGACAACCGCAGCGGCCTGATTAGCGGCAACGGTGCCGTCAGCCTCAATGACGTCAGCACCAGCAAGACCTTCGCGATTGAAAACGCCGCAGGCACCCTGATTGCCGGGCAACAGTTGGACGTTAATGCGCACGCCTTCACCGGCAGCGGCCAGCTGTTAAGCCTTGGCGAATTACGCCTACAGCTCGATACCTCCCTGGATTTTGACGGCGAACTGACGGCTAACGGCGACGCCGCTCTGCTGATTGGCGGCAACCTGACCAACAGCGGCCAGATCCAGACCGGGCAACATCTGAGCCTGAGCGCAGCCAATCTCGACAACCGCGTCAGCGGCGAAATCGCCGCCGGTCACACCGACATCACTACTGCTAGCTTAACCAACCGCGGGTTGATTGACGGCAGCCTGACGAGGCTTAACGTCACCACGCTCAATAACTTCGGCACCGGCAAAATTTATGGCGACAACCTGCTGATTAACGCCGGTACTCTGAACAATTTCGAGGAAGGCAGCGACACTGCCGTTATTGCCGCCCGTGACACCCTGCTGATTGGCGCAGGCGAGATTAACAACCGCTGGCACAGCCTGATATACAGCGGCGGCGATATGGGGATTGGCGGCCACGTTGATGAAAACGGCCAACTGACCGGTCGCGCGGCATTGATTGACAACGCCAGCGCCACTATCGAAAGCCTGGGCAACATGCAGCTGTCTGTAGCGCGCGAAATCTTTTGATACCGATTTAGATTTTATTTGATACCGAACGCGAGTCGTGTGTTTAAAAACATTTGATACTAAAATGGGAATAGAAATCAAAAAAAAACGAGGGAGTAGTCCCTCGTTTGTCGTTGGTTGAAATTCAGCCAGCAATTGGGGGTGTAGGCCACTCAATGTTAGGTGCTTTCGATGTATCTACCCGGTTGAGAAGAACACGATATTTACGCCACTCGGTATACAGTGCTGATTCTTCGTCTGTCGCCATATCAAGATTTACGGCGTCTTTCAAGCGCTCGATTTCAACGTCAGCATTAC
>NZ_AUUA01000013.1 GCF_000439085.1 Leminorella grimontii ATCC 33999 = DSM 5078
TAGCGCCGATGGTAGTGTGGGGCTTCCCCATGCGAGAGTAGGGAACTGCCAGGCTTTTAATTTAAAGAAGTACGCAGATGTTTGGGCAGTTCGCTACTCGATAGAGAGTAGGACAAAAGGCAAGGCCTTTTGAACGTTGCGAAGCAACGGCCCGAAGGATGAACCTCGAAGAGGTTCATAAACTGCCAGGCTTTTAATTTAAAGAAGTACGAGAAGTAAGCCAGAGCGCTTCTGGTGAGACAAAAATTCGGTGGAGCGGTAGTTCAGTTGGTTAGAATACCTGCCTGTCACGCAGGGGGTCGCGGGTTCGAGTCCCGTCCGTTCCGCCACTTATTAAAAGCCCTGAGTATGTACTCAGGGCTTTTTTCTTGCTTATAACCCTATTGTTGCTTTTTAGGCAAAAATCCTCTGCATTTATCGCTCTTTTTCTTCTTGAATGTGTTGGTCATAATCTCTTTACTTAACAAACACAGAGAGAAAGAGAAACGCAATGACAATCCCCGCATTTGGCCTTGGTACTTTTCGTCTGAAAGATGATGTCGTTATCGCATCTGTAAAAACGGCGCTGGAACTCGGTTATCGTGCCGTTGATACGGCACAAATTTATGATAATGAGGCGGCCGTAGGGCTGGCTATAGCCGAAAGCGGCGTGCCGCGCGGTGAGCTGTACCTCACGACTAAAATCTGGACTGAAAACCTTAGTAAGGAAAAGCTAATTCCTAGCCTGAAAGAGAGTCTGAAAAAGTTACGTACTGACTACGTTGATCTGACTCTGGTTCACTGGCCGTCTCCGAATGATGCGGTTTCCGTTGAAGAGTTTATGCAGGCGCTTCTTGATGCAAAAACGGAAGGGTTGACGCGTGAAATTGGTATCTCCAACTTCACAATCCCTTTGATGGAAAGAGCCATTGCGGCAGTGGGAGTGAATAATATTGCGACCAATCAGATCGAGCTGTCTCCATACTTGCAGAACCGCAAGGTGGTTGACTGGGCTAAGCAGCACGGTATTCATATCACGTCTTATATGACGCTGGCTTACGGCAAAGCGCTAAAAGATGAGCTGATTGCTCGTATTGCTACCAAACACGGCGCTACGCCAGCTCAGGTTATTTTGGCGTGGGCGATGGGAGAGGGCTATTCTGTTATCCCTTCTTCAACGAAGCGCGAAAATTTGGCAAGCAATTTGTTATCTGTTGACCTCCGGCTGGACGGTGAAGACAGAAAGGCTATCGCCACGCTCGATTGTAACGACCGTTTGGTGAGTCCAGAAGGGCTGGCTCCAATATGGGATAAGTAAATAATATTATGAGCGGCTTCGCAGCTAGCTGAGCCGCTCGCTTAAAAAATCAATAAAGGCCCGAATACGGGCGCTGACGGCTCTGTCGCTATAGTAAACTGCGCTAAACGGCATTTCGATAGGTAAACGGTGCGTCGGCAGCAGTTCCATAAACTCACCTCGTTCGATTTCCCCGTCAATCATATAGTCTGACAAGCAGGCTATACCATTACCGCTTAAGCATAATTGTTTAATGGTTTCGCCGCTGTTGGATGACAACGAGCTGGTAATTTCAAAGAGCTGGCCGTCACCACGGGAGACCGGCCAAATATTTAGCGAGGCGGGTTCTGTAAAGCCCAGGCAGTCATGTTCTTTGAGATCCTCGATCGTTTGCGGCGTCCCCCTACGCGCAAGATAGTCCGGAGAAGCCACTATCTTGCGGTAGCTGGTAAACAGGGGGCGGGCGCGCAGGCTGGAGTCCGTCAGGGTTCCTGCACGGATTGCTATGTCTACCTTTCGCTCAATAAGGTTAATGAAAGTCTCCGACGAAACGAGAGAGAGCGTAATCTCCGGGTAACGTTCGCGAAATGGCTTAATCAGCGGCATCAGAAAATGGAGCATCACCGGCGTCGCCGCATCGATGCGTAATAGCCCGCGCGGCGTTCTTTTGGTTTCCATTATTTCATTTTCGGCGGCCGCCATTTCCTGCAAGATAGCCTGAACGCGACGAAAATAGCGTTCGCCTTCTTCCGTCAGGCTGAGTTGCCTGGTGGTGCGATTGAGCAGGCTAACGCCCAGTTTGGATTCCAGCTTTTTGACCGAGCGACTAACGGCTGAATTAGCCAGCCCCAGCTGTTCTGCTGCGCGGCTGAAGCTTCCGCTTTCTACGACGGCAACAAAGATGGCAATTTCTTCCGATGTAGCTCTCATTATTGCTCCTGAAGCAAAATTTTATTGAGATTTTGACGGTTTTTGTTATTTAAACACCTATGCATACTACGTGTCATCTTAATCTTGTTGATACGGAGTGAACTATGCCGTTGGCGTTACTTGCCTTAACTATCGGAGCCTTTGCAATCGGTACCACTGAGTTTGTGATTGTGGGTTTGGTTCCCACCATTGCTGAACAGTTATCCATTTCCCTGCCGTCGGCTGGGCTTTTGGTTTCTATCTATGCGCTTGGCGTGGCGGTTGGTGCGCCAGTGCTGACGGCGTTGACCGGCCGCCTACCGCGTAAACAGCTGCTGCTGGCGCTGATGGTATTGTTTACTGCCGGTAACCTGCTGGCATGGTTGGCACCTGGATATGGCGTGCTGGTGGTAGCTCGCCTGCTGACCGGGCTGGCGCACGGCGTGTTTTTCTCGATTGGTTCGACGATAGCGACCAGTTTGGTACCGAAAGAGAAAGCCGCATCTGCAATTGCCATTATGTTTGGCGGCCTGACGGTTGCGCTCGTAACGGGGGTTCCTTTAGGGACATTTATCGGACAGCATTTCGGTTGGCGCGAGACATTTCTAGCGGTATCCCTGCTGGGGGTGGTGTCGCTTATCGGCAGCTTTATTTTGGTGCCGGGTAATATTTCCGGCGGCGCCGCAGCCAGCCTGCGCGAGCGGATGAGAGTTCTTACTCATCCGCGCCTGCTGATAATTTATGCCATAACTGCGCTGGGTTACGGAGGCGTGTTCACCGCTTTTACTTTTCTTGCTCCAATGATGCAGGAGCTGGCGGGGTTCTCGCCCGGTTCTGTAAGCTGGATCCTGTTGGGCTATGGCGTTTCAGTGGCCGTAGGCAACGTTTGGGGCGGTAAGCTTGCCGATAAGCACGGAGCCGTTACTGCACTGAAGTTTATTTTTGCCGCTTTAGCATTATTGTTGCTGATTCTTCAATTCACTGTTTCAGTTCAATATGCGGCGCTGGTGACGGTGTTGATTATGGGCGTCTTTGCGTTTGGCAACGTTCCTGGCCTGCAGGTCTATGTAGTCCAAAAAGCGGAACAGTATGCCCCTAACGCCGTTGACGTAGCGTCTGGATTAAATATTGCCGCTTTTAATATTGGCATCGCTATTGGGTCGGTCATTGGCGGACAAACGGTAGAGCATTATGGCCTGTCGCAAACGCCATGGATTGGCGCAGCCATCGTTCTGGCAGCATTTATGCTGACCGGCTTTAGCGGACGCATGGATAAGACAGTAAGGGCTGCCATGAGCTAATACGTTCTAAGATAAGGTAGCCCATGTTTGATTAATGAAAGGCCGTATCTTTTTTAACAAATGCGGCTTTTTGTTTATATGTTTTTCTGGCTTGAATAAATTGAAAGAGAACAATTCTATTCATGAATGCCGTAACTATTTGTTGGGTTTCTTATTATTTTCTTTAAACTCCTTCGTTTTTTAAAAACGTTTTTATTGTTGTAATTAACTGATGCTAAATAACTTTATTGGCACATGCTTCATGTTGTTTTTATTTTTTGGCAAACGTGGTTCGGCAAAGATAACTTTCCGGTAGTGCTCTATTTATGTATATCTCTGATAGCGCTAAAAAATCATGCTTTAGCGCGGCGACTTTATAGCCTCTTTTTATACTCATGGTTACGTCGACCGGCGTATTTATTCGTGGGGTGATGTCATGAGCACAAGTAACCTAAATCGCCTTGGCGCGCTAGCGCTGGCGATAGCCGTTGCGTTCTCCCTTTCGGCCTGCAGCGGAAGCGGTGGTTCCAGCGATATTGGTTCTGACGGAAAATATACCAATAGCGATGGTGGAAGCGGGGATTCAGGCGGTTCTAACGGTGGAAATGATGGTTCTAATGGTGGTGGGAGCGACGGGGGGACAGATCCTGGCGACGGGGGAACAGATCCTGGCGATGGCGGGACGGGAACTGTGGCTAACGGCTCTGCCGTAAATAATGTTGTTAGCGATTTGGGTACGGCGGGGAACGGTCTTGGCGGCGCGATTAATGATATCGCCGATCGGATTCCGCTTAAGGACAATCCCGTTACGTCTACGGTTGCGGTAACGGTTAGTGGCGTTGGTGATGCCGTTACAACCGTAAGTTCAGGCCTTAAAGACGGAATTGGAGATGTTAACAATCCTAACGGCGTTGGAACGACTTTGACCGGAGTGACCAATACGGTTTCCGGCCTTGGGACAACGGTTTCCGCCGTAGGAAATAATCTGGCGGATACGACGGCTAATACTCCGCTAAAAGGAACGACGGCACTGGTGGGCGGCGTTGTTGATACGACGGGCAAGGCAGTGAACGGCGTTGGAAATACGCTGACTTCCGTCGTTCAAAGCGAACCTGTAAGTACGTTAACGACGGGGACAACGACCGTACTGAATACGACGCTGGCCGATACGCAGAAAGTCACTCAAACCGTGGGTACGGCAACCGGGATTGGTTCTCCCGTTAATACCGTTTTGACCGCCGTAGGCACAACGGTTAGCAACGTTGGATCTCAGGTGGGAGCTACTTCGCCTGCGCTTAACGGCGCTGGCCAGTTGGTTCAAGGGGTCGGTCAGGCCGTTGTGGATACCGGCGGATTAGTTAAACCGATATCTACTACCGACGGAGGCAGTACGTCAGGCAGCGCGGGGGCGGGAAGCGGTGGACTGGGTTCAACTTTAAACGGTTTAACCTCAGGCCTAACCTCGACGTTAACGACCACAACGGCAGCTGGCGGTAGCGGTACGGGCGCCGGAAGTTCAACGCCGGGTACTCAAAGCCCAAATCTTATTACTAATTTGACTTCGAGTTTGTCAAATCTCAATAAAAAATAAATATATAAGCGCTCCCACTTGTCGGGAGCGCTTCTTTTCTGCCGTTTTAATACGAGACAGTTTATGAAACAGCTGACGTCAGTGACGCTTGTGCTGAGCGTAATGATAGGCGCCGTTCGCGCAGATACGACCCCTTTGCTTATTGACCCCAATAACCCCGCCAAACCTTCTCCCGGTGTGGCTCCACCAAAAGCGAGCGCTTCGGTTCCGACCGTCACCGTTGACGCTGAAGCTCCTGCACTGACGCCGCAAACGGAGATCAAGGTCGGACGGATTCAGTTTGTAGGAGGCTCGCGTTATTCTCTGCCTTCGCTCGTTGGGCCGTTTCGCCCGCTGATAGGTAAAACTGTTCCATTGAGTAAGCTACTCAAGCTGACGTCGGCTATTACTCAACGCTATAGGGATGATGGCTATCCGCTCTCTTTTGCTTTCTTGCCCAATAATAACTTCCAGAATGGGACCGTCACCGTCGTATTGGTTGAGGGCTATATCGCCCATAGCCAGATTAACAGCGATAGCCCACAAATTGCAGAGCGCGTGAAGCGACTGGCTGAAAAGATGATGCAGGAAAAGCCGCTGTCGCAGCGTACATTCGATCGCTACAGCCTTTTAATGACGCGAACGCCTGCCGCTAAAGTAGAGGCTAACGCCCAACTTCCAGCAAATATTTACGGTGCGGCGACAATGAGCGTGAATGCGGTGCAGCCCCGGCGGTGGGATGTGTCTTCAACGCTGGACTCACGCAAAGGGCAGAATCTGGCGATGCTTAACGGCTCACTGAGCAATATTACATCATGGGGCGATCAGCTTGGGCTGGCGGTTCTGGTTCCGCTCGATAAGACCGCCCGCAAGAACTACGTGGGTATGAACTACCAGCAATATCTGAGTGATGAAGGCTTACAGCTACAGCTTAAAGGAAGCTTCTATCAGGAGGATCCCCGCAGCTACACTCAGCTTCTTCAGCTAACGCCGGATATCAACGTTGAGTCGCGTCAAAAACAGACTCAGTACACGGGAGGCGTGGCCCTTAACTATCCGCTGGTGCTGGAGCGGCAGAGGCAGCTTGGGATATCGACCGAGCTTGACTATGTGGATAAGCATAATGACTATCGCCTTCGCGCCAACGGTTTTGGTAATACTGTTGACTTATCGACGGTGCGCCAGCATGTTCGATATCCTGCCGCCGAATTGGGCATCAACGGCTATCAGGAATGGGAAAAGGTATCGGCCAGCGCGCGCGTCGCGATGCGCCAAGGAATTAATGGCGCTGGCGCCGATATCTCTCCTAAAGACAGTGCCGATTTAAGCTTCACGCGATGGAAGGGCGGCTTCGACGGGGCGTGGTCAATGACTGACGCCTGGCGGCTTTCGACCTCTTGGGAAGGCGATTGGAGTAACGATAGCTTACCGGAGTCCGAACGCGCCAGCTTTGGGGCGCTTCGCTACGGGCGCGGTTATCCAGACGGAGAGGCCAGCGGCGACTATGGTTATGGCGGCCAGCTGGAGCTGCGCTATATCATTTCACGCGCTGAGAGCCAGTGGTTGGCCACCGTTCAGCCTTATGTATTGACCGATACTGCGCGAACGCGTTTTAATCAGAGCGGCCTTGGCGAGAAAAAGTTGGCCTCTGCCGCTGCGGGCGTTATGTTTGGCGATAACCGGCACTATACGCTGTCGGTTGAAGGGGCCAGACCGCTCGCGGACAAACCAAGCGACAGCCGCGACCGAGACTGGCGCTTTAGCGTAACCTTAACGTGGAACTTTAACGATTTGCGCTAAATACGATGGCTTCACCAATGGCTCGCCTTCCTACAGGAATTTTGGGGAACAACGCTTGTCGTTAATGGTCTAATTTTTAATAATCAGCTATTTTCTGTTATTGGCTGTAGAGTCGCACTTTTCCCCAGCGGCTTTTTATAAATTAAACAAAAGGACGTTATCGGCTCGGGATGCCGATGTAGCGCATAGGGAGATGCTGGGCTATTAATAGGTAGTGAGCGTGCGAAAAAGAAATTATGCCCTGCGTTATTCCGCCGGCGTGCCAGCCGAGCGCGTGTTTCCGGGTGTCCTGAACGAGCTTAATCCAACTATCGTCGCGCCGCTGCAGGCGTTTCCGACCCATGACGTTTTGAACGTCATGGTATGGAACATTTTCAAGCAGCAGAGGGCGGACTGGCTTAACGTGTTAAAAAGGCACGGTGTTGAAAATCAGCTGGTACTTTTACAGGAAGCGCAAACCTCTCCTGAGCTTATCCGATTTGCCACCTCTAACTACCTTACAGCCGATCAGGTGCCGGCCATCATGCTGCCTCAGTATTCTCTGGGGGTGATGACGTTGGCTTCGGCAAATCCCGTCTATTGCTGCCCGCTTCGCGAGAAGGAGCCGCTTCTTCGCCTGTCAAAATCCGCGCTGGTGACGGTGTACCCGCTGGATGATGGCCGTCAGCTTATGGTGGCTAATATTCATGCCGTTAACTTCAGCTTTGGCGTAGACATCTATCAACAGCAGCTTAAGCCCATCGGAGAGCAAATCTTGCAGCATAAAGGGCCGGTGATTTTGGCCGGTGATTTTAACGCCTGGAGCAAACAGCGCATTCGTTCCCTTTATCGCTTCTCTACGCTAACCGGGCTACAGGAAGTTCGCTTTACTCAAGACTGGCGCAAGCGCGCCTTTGGCCGCCCGCTGGACTTTGTGTTTTACCGTGGATTGGAGGTCATAGAGGCGTCGGTGCTGGTAACGAAAGCGTCGGATCATAATCCTCTGCTGGTCAAGTTTTATGCCGGCTCCAGATGAAGCCGGCATCTTCGACAGTTAGCGTTTGTAAAGCGTTAAGGTATCGCCGGGCTGTAGGTTGTGGACGTCTTCAAGGGCCGTGTTCCATTTGAGAACGTCATTAATATCAACGTTATGGCGCCTTGCGATGCTGGTCAGAGAGTCGCCTTTGCGTACTCGATAAGTAATGCTTTTGCGAGAACCGCCGGAACTGACGATCTGCAGCGTTTGCCCAACCTTCAGCTTGCCGTTTTTCGCCAGCTTGTTCCAACGCTGAATGTCGCTGGTTTTTACCTTATGACGTTTAGCGATGGAAGAGAGGGTATCGCCGGAGCGAACTTTATACTTTGACGTTGACGTAGCGCTGCTTTTTGCAACCTGTGAGCTCTGTGCCTGCTGAAGCGCCAGCTGGCTCATGTACTCGGCGGAAACCGGCAGAGTAATGAGCTGCCCAGCGACGACCGGCTCTGTCAGCGCATTGGCCTCTTTTATTTCGCTGGCCTTAATGCCATAGCGCTGGGCCAGAATTTCAACGGTTTCCCCTTCTACGACGCGGTGTTGACCCCAGTTGACCAGATTGACGTCGCCTTTTTTCAGCGATGCCGTAAGCTTTTGGGCATTCTGCACCGGTAGGGTGATGGAATGCGGCCCGTTTGGCGCCGTAAAGTTGTGCTTATAGCCAGCGTTATAGGTCTTCAGTTTTTGAAGAGGGATATCGGCCATTTTGGCCGCCTGTTCCAGCTCTATTTGCTGACCGACTTCGATACGCGTAAGCGCGCGGCTTACGTTGCCGTGCGGAAGCTCGATGTCATAGCTGGCGCTGTTTTTAATGATGCTGCTCAGGGCCAAAAGCTTAGGAATGTAGGCAGTAGTTTCCTTCGGCAGGTTTAGCGACCAATAGTCGGTTGGGCGCTTCTTTCTTTCGTTTTCTTTGATTGCCTTAAGTACGCATCCTTCACCGCAGTTATAGGCAGCAATAGTAAGCAGCCAGTCGCCGTCGAACATGCCGTTAAGGCGTTCAAGAAGGTTTAGCGCGGCGTCGGTGGATTCAGCAAGATCGCGCCGCCCGTCGTACCAGCGATTTTGCTTAAGGCCGTAGTAGAGCCCTGTCGTGGGCACGATTTGCCAAAGGCCCGCTGCGCTGGCCGGTGAGGTGGCATTAGGGTTAAAAGCGCTCTCCACTATGGGCAGTAGTGCCAGTTCCATCGGCATGTCGCGTTCTTTAATTTCGCTGACAATCCAATACATGTAGGGCTCCGCCCTAACGGCGACATTCTGGAGATAGCTCTTATGCTTTAGGTAATAATCCTTTTGATCGCGAACCCGGGCGTTTTCCGGGACCTCCATCTTCAGCTCGGTGCTGACCGCTTGCCACAGGTTTTTTTCTGACTGGCCGTCCTCGGCCATAAGCCAATCCAGACTGCCACCCTGAGAGTGTTTAGCAAAAAAGTCGCTGGCGGAAGAAGAGTTCTGCTTGCCTGTGTCGGGCTGGGATACCTGATTATTGGTCGTCTGACAGCCAACGAGCAATACAGAGGCGAATAGAATCGCTCTTATCTTCATGTACTCACGTTGTTATTTGTTTAAAAGTCGACCGATAATACTTTGGCTGGCCGAATAACTCAACAAAAAGCGTCAGTAACTGTCCTTCAGGGCTCTTAATCGCTCAAAAACCTGCCAGGTCGCCATAGTTGTAGTATTAAAGCCTAACTTTCTTTGTAAATCAGACTGATGGCATCTTAAGAAAAGGTTGATTTTTTTCTCTTTTTCCAGCGTTGTGGGTACAGAAGGTTGCCCTTCTGAGCGGAGTTGCTCAATTTGTTTCACATATGTTTCAATTTCGCTATCTTCCGGTAAAATGTGGTGGGCAAAGCGCAGGTTCGATAGCGTATATTCGTGAGCGCAGCATACGATAGTGTCATCTGCGAGCGCGGCCAGTTTTTCTATCGACTCATACATCTGCTTTGCCGTACCTTCAAAAATTCTGCCGCAGCCGGCGGAAAACAGCGTATCGCCACAGAACAGGTAGGGCGCACAGTAGTAGGCTACGTGCCCCAGCGTATGGCCTGGAACTTCGATAACCTGAAATGACAGCGAAGCCAGATCTATTTTGTCGCCTTCTTTGACTATTTTTGTTGCGCCCTTACTTTGCGTCTCCTGCGGGCCGTAAACCTCAATGCCGGGATAGCGTTCGCACAGCGCCGCGACGCCCCCCGTATGGTCGTTGTGGTGGTGGGTTAGCAGTATGGCCGAGGGCGCGATGGACTTTTTATCTAATAAATCGATAACCGGCCCGGCTTCTCCAGGATCGACCACGACGTTGATATCTTGACCATTCGTCAGTAGCCAAATGTAATTGTCCTGAAAAGCGGGAATGCTGATAAGATGCATAGAGATGTCCTTAAGGTTAACGTTAGACATAAAGAGATGATAATCCATGAGAGCCGCTCGTATCGAGAAGATTGTAGCACCGCCCGCGTCATGGGATGAGTTATCTTGTGGCGGCGCCCTTTTATCCGCGTTGGAGCAGCAGCTTGAACCCTGGTGGCAGAAGCTGTTTGGCTTTCACTTGCTGAAACTTGGCGAGTTGAGCGTAAATGTTAATACGGCCAGATGCCAAATAGCTCATCATATTCATGCGGCCTCAAAGGGAAGCGATCTTCACGTTTACGCCGACAGCCTTCAGCTGCCTTTCTTGAATAAATCGATAGACGCCTGCCTGTTGGCGAATACGCTGGCGTATTCGGAAGATCCTCATCAGGTACTGCGAGAGGTCGATCGCGTACTGATTGACGACGGCTGGCTAATTATCAGCGGTTTTAATCCGATAAGCGCCGTTGGCGTGGGGAAGCTTGTTCCTTTGGTTCGGCAGCGCCATCCCTATACTTCTCGTATGTTTACCAATATGCGGCTGATGGACTGGCTGAGCCTTCTAAACTATGAGGTGCTGTCCCATAGCCACTTTCAGCCCCTTCCCTGGACGCCGTCCGTCTGCAGGCCGGGAATGTCGTTTCCTATTTTGGGCTGTCAGAGCCTGATTGTCGCGAGAAAGCGGACAATCCCCTTAACGATTAATCCGGTTTCTCTGTTTCGAAAGCGCTTTAAGGTCAGGCCGGGCGCGCTGGGGGCGACGAAAAATATCTATCGGGGAGATTAGTTCGCCGCTTTCAATCAGCCTTCGGGCGTATATCCTTCGTCGGTCAGCGTCGGCGAAGAGGCGGCGGTTCGCGCCAGTTCGTCGCAGCGTTCGTTTTCTTCGTGCCCTGCGTGTCCCTTAACCCAGTGCCACTCCACCTGATGGTGGCCGATAGCGCTATCAAGCCGCATCCAAAGGTCGACGTTTTTGACGGGCTTTTTGTCGGCCGTTTTCCAGCCGCGCTTTTTCCAGTTGTGGATCCAGCTCATGATGCCCTGACGCACGTATTGACTGTCGGTGCTCAGGCTGACCTGACAGGGCGATTTGAGCGACTCCAGCGCAGTGATGGCGGCCAAAAGTTCCATCCGGTTGTTGGTCGTCAGGAAATATCCCGCGCTAAGGGTTTTTTCGTGCTGTTTATAGCGTAAAATAGCACCGTAGCCTCCGGGGCCTGGATTTCCCAGACAGGAGCCATCGGTGAATATTTCTACCTGCTTTAACATCTCTGGTAGACTCATCTTTCAGTTTAAAAGCCTAAGTCTGACATAAAATGGAACCAATAAGCACTGAAATTACGCGCCAGATCGTGCTCGATACCGAAACAACCGGTATGAACATGGTCGGCGTGCACTATGAAGGCCACCGTATTATTGAGATTGGCGCGGTGGAAGTGATTAACCGCCGCCTGACCGGCAGGCATTTTCACGTCTATATCAAGCCGGACCGTTTAGTCGATCCCGAGGCCTTTGCGGTACACGGCATCAGCGACGAGTTTCTGGCCGATAAGCCTTCGTTTGCCGACATTGCCGATGAGTTCCTGGCGTTCATTGAAGGCGCTGAGTTAGTTATCCATAACGCATCGTTCGACGTCGGCTTTATGGATTACGAATTTCGCAAGCTGCGCCCTGATCACCCGAAGGTTGAGTCGTTTTGTACGGTGACGGACTCACTGCAGCTGGCTCGCAGAATGTTCCCTGGCAAGCGTAACAGCCTGGACGCGCTCTGCAGCCGCTTGGATATCGACAACAGCCGCCGTACGCTGCACGGCGCTCTTCTCGACTCCGAAATTCTGGCAGACGTCTATCTGACGATGACCGGCGGTCAAACTTCCCTGTCGTTTGCGATGGAGGGGGAGACGCAGTCAGATAATAAAGGTTCCGAGATCCAGAGAATTGCCCGTACGGACTTTGCCATGAAGGTTATCTACGCCAGCGAAGAAGAACTAAGTCAGCACGAGTCTCGATTGGACCTGGTGGCGAAGAAGGGGGGAAGCTGCCTGTGGCGCACGCCGCAGGAGGGCGACACGGTTAATTAGCGTGGGTTATGCGCATTTCGTTGAATTTATGCGCAATTGATTTCGTTTTGATAAATTTAGGTTGACGGGAAAGGGGCTGGGCCTTAGTATCTGCCACATTCGAGTGGAGCGGTAGTTCAGTTGGTTAGAATACCTGCCTGTCACGCAGGGGGTCGCGGGTTCGAGTCCCGTCCGTTCCGCCACTTATTTAAGGCCTACGTTATTATTTAACGCAGGCCTTTTTCTTTTGTCATATCCCCAGTTCCCTTTGCCTTTGCCCCCGCGCTTCCGCTACATTACTCCCATTGCCAATTTATCGGACTGTCCGCATGTGGTTTCTTAAGTTTCTTTTTAAAAAGACGTTTGACGCCGGCTTTGTTGAGGCCTTTTTTGAGGCGCTTTCTGCTCGTATTCCTGAACTTGAGCTCGTATGGAAAAAGGGGGGAAGCATCGTGGCGAAAAGCGACGCCACGTCGGCGGTTATCAAGCGCGGGAAGCGTACGCTTTTTTGTCAAAATCCTCGCAATGGATGGATTGACCTCTTCGGGGCGGGTGAGGATCGTCCCGCGCTGCAGGAAACGGCCATGCGTTTTCAGCTTGGCAAAGAAAAGCCGGGATACGCCATCGGCGTCGTCTGCCTTGTTCTCTATCTGATCCTTGCCTTCGGAACGATAACGGCGCGCGCCGGGGAAGAAACCTTAGCCAGCGTCTATATTGTTCTCGTAGGCGCCGTGCTTATCATGACGGCGATGATGGTGACAAGCTACAGCGCTAACTGGTCACATACGGCGCGCAGCCTGTGCGCGACGTTTTGGATTTTAACGATAATAGCGACCGCTATTTCTTCTCTATTACTGCTGCCGCTGGTTTGGGCCTTTAACCGCCAACAGCTTAGTAACCTCTATTATTCGAGCGGTTCTGGCGGCGGGCGGCCTGATTCTTCTCCACCAGCCGAATAGCCCTTTTCGCTGCTGCGGCCATCCGTTAAACTGCCCGGCATTGATTGATTTTATTTGATTACCCAAGAGGTGTGATATGTATCAGGATCTTATTCGCAGCGAGCTAAACGAAGCGGCTCAGGTGTTAAATAAGTTTCTTAGCGATGATGCGAACATTGCGGCCGTCGAACGCGCTGCTTTACTGCTGGCGGAGTCCTTCAAGTCGGGTGGAAAGGTGCTGTCCTGCGGTAATGGCGGTTCACACTGCGATGCGATGCACTTTGCCGAAGAGCTGACCGGACGCTACCGCGAAAATCGCCCCGGCTATCCGGCTATCGCTATCTCCGATCCCAGCCATCTCTCCTGCGTCAGCAACGACTTTGGCTTTGACTACGTGTTTTCTCGCTATCTTGAAGCCGTAGGGCGCGAAGGCGACGTGCTGTTTGGCCTGTCGACGTCCGGTAATTCCGCCAATATTTTAAAGGCGATCGACGCCGCACGCGCCAAAGGAATGAAGGTTATCCTGATGACCGGCAAGGACGGCGGCAAGATGAACGGTATGGCCGACGTCGAGATCCGCGTGCCGCACTTTGGTTACGCAGACCGCATCCAGGAAGTGCACATTAAGGTGATTCACATCCTGATGCTGCTGGTTGAAAAAGAGATGGAAAAGTCGTTTTGACGTTCGGGCCGATGGCGTTGTGTGATTGAGGAGGGCGGTATGTGTGAGTTACTCGGAATGAGCGCCAATGTGCCGACCGACATTTGCTTTAGCTTCACCGGCCTGATTCAGCGCGGCGGCCGCACCGGTCCGCATAAAGACGGGTGGGGCATCACCTTTTACGAGGGGAAGGGATGTCGAACCTTCCGCGATCCCAATCCCGGCTACAATTCGCCTATCGCTCGCCTGGTGCAGGAATATCCTATAAAGTCCTGCGCCGTCGTTTCTCATATTCGTCAGGCTAATCGGGGCGCGGTGGCGTTGGAAAACACGCACCCGTTTACCCGGGAGCTGTGGGGAAAGAATTGGACTTTCGCCCATAACGGTCAGCTAAAAGGCTACCGCAGCCTGAAGAACCCGTCGTTTATTCCCATTGGCGAGACGGACAGCGAATACGCCTTTTGCTGGCTGTTGGAACAGCTCAAACAGCGCTATCCAAGGCGCCCGTCCAACTGGCCTGCCGTATTTCGCTTTATCGCGTCCTGCGCCGGGCAGCTTAGGAAGAAGGGCGTTTTCAACATGCTGCTGTCTGACGGCGACTATGTGATGGCCTATTGCTCCACCCGGCTGCACTGGCTAACGCGCCGCGCCCCTTTTGGCAAAGCGACGCTGCTTGATGAAGACGTTGAAATAGACTTTCAGCGAGAAACGACGCCAAACGACGTCGTTACCGTGATTGCCACTCAGCCGCTAACGGGAAACGAGCAGTGGCAAAAGATTGAGCCCGGTGAGTTCGCGCTGTTCCATCTGGGAGAGCGCGTTCTTTAAGCTGAATTATTGGGCGAAAGGATTTCGGCTGTCGGTTGTCTTACGGTTAGCCAACAGCTCCTGAGATTCCAGGCTGTAGCGCCCGTTCGCCACGGTAACGCTGGGCGGCTGGTGGGTGCGCTCAAAGAAGTCGTACCCAGGCTTTAGCTGCTGCCAGAAGTCATAGTGTACCGAATGGCTGTAGCGCTGCATGTTCTCTTCCGTCATGCGGAAGGGGAAAATGCCGACGTCGACCTGAGGCTGTCCGCCGATCAGCGCATACTCAATAAATTGGTAAATTTCGGCAATCTGCCGGTTGGTCATGGCATAGCACCCTTCTGACACACAGTCGCCGTGCACCATCAGATGCTTACCGGTAAAACCATGCTCTTTGTCAAACTGGTTGGGGTAGCCGAGGTTAAAAGAACGGTAAAACTTGCTGTTGGGGTTCAGGCTGCCCATCGTGACCTGATAAAAGCCCTCAGGGCTCTTGAAATCACCCTGGAAGCGTTTGGGCCCGAGGCCGCCGGAGTAGTTACAGATAGGATATGTCTGTATGAGCTGAAAGTTTCCCCGATCTTTAACGAACAGTTCCAGCTTCTTTTCTTCTTTAATAATGCGGATATATACCGGCTTGCCCAGAAAGCGCTGCTTTTGCGGCGAAATCGGGTATGACTCCTGCTCCTGAGAGAGAGTCGGTTGAGCATAGGTTTGAAACACCGTCAAAGGGAGCAGCAGGCTGAGCAGCAGCAGGGTTTTGCCCATTTTCTTTCCTGTTGTAAAAGCGTATTCCATAACAAATCGAATTAGTAAACAAAAACGGCGGCAAACGCCGCGCATACGATGGACGATAGTGTATGCCAGCCGATGAAAAAAGAGCAACGATTTTTAGCGCAATCGCCCATATTTAGGGGGCTTCACGAGATTTCGAGTTTCAAAATCGGCATTAATGTGTCCATTCGGAACGTAGGGTGTAAAAGATGTCGTTTTCCATGTAAAAATGGCGATGCTCTTTTGTGAGTTTTTATTGTATTGACTGAGGTGGAAGGTTGAATTGGTTTTCTCGTAGGCTGGCGCCCTTTGCTGTCGCCGTTTCGCTGCTTTTTATTTTTGGCTGTCAGCCTGAACGGGTCTCTCTGGACGGTAAGACGATGGGGACCTATTACTCCATCAAATATCTTCCCGCGCCGAGCGCGCCGGGCGCCGAGCCGCTAAAGCAAAAAATTGACGCATTGCTTGAAGAGGTTAACGACCAGATGTCCACCTACAGGCCGGCTTCTGAACTCAGCCGATTCAATCAAAGCCGAGTGGTGAATCAGCCGTTTCCCGTTTCTGCGGCCACCGTCCGCGTAGTCAACGAAGCTTTTCGTATCAGTAGGTTGAGTCAGGGTGCGCTCGATGTTACCGTCGGGCCGCTGGTGAACCTGTGGGGGTTCGGCCCAGAAGCCAGACCGGATGCGCCGCCCGATGAAGCTGAAATCGCCCAGCGCCGGGCCTGGGTCGGTATGGATAAACTTGAAGTTCAGGGGCAGAGCCTGATAAAGCGCGTGCCGGAGCTTTATCTCGATCTGTCGGCTATTGCAAAAGGCTATGGCGTCGACGCCGTGGCGGAGTATCTGGAGTCGTTAGGCATTCAGAACTATATGGTCGATATTGGCGGCGAGGTTCGAACCCGCGGGCTGAACGAGCGGAAAAAACTTTGGCGAATCGCGGTTGAAAAGCCGGTTACCGGGGTTGAACAGCAGGTACAGCGCGTCGTTGAGCCAGGGAACATGTCGATGGCGACTTCGGGCAGCTATCGTAACTTCTTTGACGCGGACGGCATACGCTATTCCCATACCCTCGATCCCCGTTCCGGCAGGCCGATAATGAGCGACGTCGTTTCCGTTACGGTGATTAGCCCATCCTGTATGACGGCGGACGGCTGGGCAACGGCGCTGACCGTCTTGGGTGTCAAGGAGGGAATGGCGCTGGCGGAGTCGCTCGGCCTTCCCGTAATGATGATTTCTTCGACGCCAGAGGGATTTACCGAACACTTTTCGTCGGCGTTTAAGCCCTTTCTGGTTGCGCCCTGATGCACTAAGCGTCGTTTCGCTTGAGGAATGCTAATCTTGACTGTATATTTGTACAGTTTCTGATTCAGGAGTTCGTCGTGCGCAAGATCATTCATGTCGATATGGACTGCTTTTATGCCGCCGTTGAGATGCGCGACGATCCCTCGCTGGTTGATATTCCGATGGCGGTCGGCGGGAGCCGAGAGCAGCGGGGCGTGATAAGCACCGCTAACTACGTGGCCCGGCGTTTTGGCGTACACAGCGCCATGCCGGTCGCACAGGCGCTCAAGCTGTGCCCGCATCTAAAAGTTCTTCCGGGGAGAATGGCGCTGTATAAAGAAATTTCTCAGCAGATCCACGCTATTTTCCGCCGTTACACTTCGATGATTGAGCCCCTGTCGCTGGACGAAGCCTACCTCGACGTCACTGACTGCTCGGCGTTTAACGGCTCGGCGACGCTGATCGCCAGAGATATTCGCGCGGCGATTCACCGCGAGCTGGGCCTTACCGCTTCGGCTGGCGTGGCGTCAGTCAAGTTTTTAGCAAAGATTGCGTCGGATATGAATAAGCCCAACGGTCAGTTTGTTATTGCGCCCGAGCAGATTGGGGAGTTTTTATCAACGCTGCCGTTGACCAAAATTTCCGGCGTCGGCAGCGTGACCGGTAAAAAGCTGGCCGATCTTGGTCTGCATACCTGTAAAGACGTTCAGCAGTACGATCTGGCTTCTCTCCTGCGCCGCTTTGGCAAATTTGGCCGGGTGCTTTATGAGCGCTGCAACGGCATCGATGACCGAGAGGTATGCAGTGACCGCCAGCGTAAGTCTATCGGCGTTGAAACTACGCTGTCGGTAGATATCTATAGCTGGGCGGAGTGTCTGGCGGTGATAGAGCGGCTCTATCCTGAATTGGAGCGTAGGCTCAGCAAGGCAAGGCCGGATCTGCGCATCGCCCGCCAGGGCGTCAAGCTTAAGTTTGATGATTTTCAACTAACTACGCAGGAGCACGTCTGGCAGCAGTTGGATAAAGGCGATCTGCTGGAGACCGCCGAACAGGTTTGGCAGGAACGTCGGCAGGGCAGAGGCGTTCGCCTGGTTGGGCTACACGTCACGCTGCTGGATCCCCAGATGGAAAAGCAGCTGGCTCTGTTTACCTAGACCATAAAAAAACGGCGGTTACCCGCCGTTTTTCTCGCAATCACAAGCGCGATTAGCCTTTCTCAGGAATAGACTTCAGCACCTGAGTCAAAAGCTGCCAATAGCGGCTCACGCTAGGAATGTGAACCTGCTCATCCGGAGAGTGCGCGCCGGTAATGGTTGGCCCGATAGAAACCATGTCCATGTCCGGATAGGGGCGTTTAAACAGCCCACACTCCAGGCCCGCGTGGATCACCATAACGTGAGGCGTGGTGTCGAACAGTTTCTTATAGCTCTCGCTCACCAGATTCATTACCGGTGACTCAGGGTTGGGTTCCCATCCCGGATAGCCGCCTTTGGTTTTCACTTCGGCGCCGGCCAGCTGGCCCAGAGACATCAGCACTTCAACAACGTACTGTTTACCGCTGTCGATAAGAGAGCGGATAAGGTACAGCACCTGCGCGCAGTCCTGCTCCGTCGTCACAACGCCGACGTTGAGAGACGTTTCCACGACGCCTTTAACGGAGTCGCTCATGCGCATCACCCCGTTAGGGCTGGCATTCACCAGGCCGACAAGGCGGTTTTGGCTGTCTTGCGTTAGCGCTTTGGAACCACATTCAAAAGCATCAACCTGTAGGGAGATGCCTTTTTCTACGGCGGAAAGCTCATGGCCGATGAGCGTCAGATAGTCCGCGGCGGCCTGCTTCAATGCGCCGACCTTGGATTGAGGCACTGCGACCACCAGAGTGGCTTCTCGGGGGATAGCGTTACGAAGCGTACCGCCGGTAAAGGAGAGCAGGCGCAGTTCCAGCTCACTGGTCTGTGCGGCCAGGAAGCGGGCCATCAGCTTGTTGGCGTTGCCGAGTCCTAAATGAATATCGCCGCCGGAGTGGCCGCCCTTAAGGCCTTTGAGCGAAATTTTGAAGGTTTCATAGCCAGCCGGAAGCGCTTCGCGGCTCAGCGGTAGCGTAGTGATGCAGTCGACGCCGCCGGCGCATCCCATGTAAATTTCGCCTTCGGTTTCTGAATCGGTGTTGATAAGAATTTCGCTTTTCAGCCAGTTGGGCTGAAGCCCGAATGCGCCATCCATACCGGTTTCTTCCGTCATGGTCAGCAGAACCTCAATGGGACCATGAACCAAGCTCTCGTCAGAAAGCACCGCCAGTGCAGAAGCCATACCGATGCCGTTATCGGAACCAAGCGTTGTGCCGCGCGCTTTCAGCCATTGGCCGTCGACGTAGGGCTGTATGGGGTCTTTTTCAAAGTCGTGCTCGGTGTCGTTGTTTTTTTGCGGCACCATGTCGAGGTGGGCCTGAAGAACGACGGACTTACGGTTTTCCATACCCGGCGTCGCCGGCTTACGGATCAGGATATTACCAACGGCATCGCGCTCAGCAAACAGCTTTCTCTCCTTCGCCCAGCTAACGATATGCTGAGCCAGCGCTTCTTCATGTTTAGACGGGTGGGGTATGGAACAGATGGTTGCGAAGTGCTGCCACAGATGCTGTGGAGTAAGTTGTGATAAGTCAGACACGATGAATCTCCTGTAACGATTTCTTTTTTCAACGAGAGTCGGAAACGGCCGCTGCCGTAGGAAATAGGTTTTCAATTTACATAAGCAGCATATTAACCACAGATGAGGCTTTAGAGGTAGCCATTTTTGGCTGTAATGTGCCCTATAGAAAGATATTTTGGGTTGGCGGAAGGGAGGTAGAAAGAATGAAGAGACTTATGCATTATTCTCTGTCAGAAGCGCTGGTTTTTATGGGCGGCGATCTTTATAATTCCCGTCAACTTTTTTCCCCCTGATTCATTAGTTAAAGCCGTCTAGCGTCGGCTGGGATTCGATTTATATGAGCGAAAAATACATCGTCACCTGGGATATGTTGCAAATTGAGGCCCGTAAGCTTGCGCGTCGCTTGCTGCCGAGAGAACAGTGGAAAGGCATTATCGCCGTTAGCCGCGGCGGTCTGGTCCCCGCTGCGCTGTTGGCGCGTGAGCTCAGCATCCGCTATGTGGATACGGTTTGTATTTCCAGCTATGACCACGACAATCAGCGTGAGATGAACGTGCTTAAACGCGCAGAGGGTGACGGTGAAGGCTTTATCGTCGTTGACGATCTGGTTGATACCGGCGGAACGGCTAAAGCCATTCGCGAAATGTATCCTAAAGCCCGTTTCGTTACCATTTTTGCCAAGCCGGCCGGTAAGCCGCTGGTTGACGACTATGTCGTCGATATCCCGCAGGATACCTGGATTGAACAGCCGTGGGATATGGGCATTACCTTCGTTAAGCCTATCGGCGATTGCTGATCCTACAGCGCCGCAATAGAAAGCCATTCAGAAAGCGGACGTCGCCATCAGGCGGCGTCCGCTTTGTTTTATCTTTCAGGCAAATAAAAACGCCTGCATTTGCAGGCGTTTGGGTCTGAAGCTTGAAGCTACATCGTTAGAGCGACTTCACTATCCGGCTCAATAGCTTGATGCGTGGGATGATGCTGTCCAGCTCAACGTATTCTGCCGGGCTGTGGAAGTCAGCGCCGATAGGGCCGAAGCCGTCCAGAGAAGGCACGCCCAGCGCGGCGGTGTGGTTGGCGTCAGAACCGCCGCCCACGGCCAGCCAGTTAATGGCGATATTCTCTTCGTTACCGCATTTTTCCACCAGCGCCATCAGTTTTTCCGTTTCTTCGCTCGGAGACATGGCGGGCGTATGGGCCATTTGGGTCACGGTCGCCGTAACGTCTTCTACGTAGGCGCGGTTGGTCATCTCGTGCATGGCCTTGTTGATGCGGTCATACTCGTTGTTGTCCCAAAAGCGGACGTCAACGACGGCCTGAGCTTTATCAGGAACGATGTTGGCCGCATCGCCGCCTTTGATGACGCCGACGTTCAGCGTAGTGCCCAGCTCTTTATCGCCCAGCTGGTTAATCGCCAGCACCCAGTTAGCCAGTTCAGTGATCGCAGAGCGGCCTTTTTCCGGCGCGTTGCCCGCGTGAGCGGCGCGGCCGTGGAAGTCGATGTTGTAACGAACCATTCCTTTACGGGCCTTAACCAGCGAACCGTCGGCGCGCGCAGCTTCGGCTACCAGCACGCAGCGGCTTTGCTTGGCGTACTTGCCGATCCACTCGTGGGAGTAAACGGAGCCGGTCTCTTCATCCGGGTTCATGGTTACAGCGATAGACAGACGCTCAACGTCTTTATCGTCCAGCGCGCGCAGCGCCCAAAGGATGTTCATCAGGCCGGACTTCATGTCGGCAGCGCCAGGGCCGTACAGGCGGGTTGCGTCCGTTGACATTGGGCGCTCTGCGGCAGTTCCCGGCGGGAATACGGTGTCCATATGGCCTACTAGCAGGACGTCATACTGGCTTGCATTCGGCTTATTGGTTGCGAAAACGCCCGGTCCGACTTCTTTGCCGAGATCGACGATTTCTGCGTGCCAGCCCATATCCTTATATTTTTTTGCCATGATGTCGGCAATGACGGCGACGCCTTCAACGGTTTGAGTGCCGCAGTCAACGTTGACCAGTGGGCGTAGTTCGTCAAGGTAGTTTTCTAACTGCATGATATGTCCTTACTTTTTTGAAGCCGCTGCGCTGAGCGCAGCGGCAAGGTTTACAGCCGTAGAGCAGAAGAGAGGGAGCGTTAGCCGACGAAGATCTTCATCAGGAACATAGCGATAAAGGCGTTGATGACAGAAACGACGATCATTACCGGGATCTTGCTGGCCTTGGTGCCGATAACGCCCAGAATGCGGCCTGCGTACTGGATCTGTGAGCCCATCAGGTAGATGGCCGGAGCCAGAATCGCCAGGTGTTCACCGCTGAGCGTGCCGTTGGCGTACAGGCTGACGGCAACGCCGATGCCGCCGCCCATAGACATCCAGCCGCCGATAAGTACGGCAGCGGCTTCGCCGGGCAGGCCGAACAGGTTCATCAGTGGAGCAAAAACGAATCCCAACCCTTTAAGCGCGCCGGTAATTTCCAGCGCTTTGATGATAACGAAGGCCATCAGTACGTTTGGCAGAGTGCTGGAAGTGGCAATTCCCCATCCTTTACGAGCGCCGGCGACGAATACGTCGGTAATCATGGGTTTGCTTTCATTTGACATGATCTTGATATCCTTAAATTCGGTATGGGTTTATGCGTTAGTCGCTTCTTTTTTAGTTGTCAGGCCCAGATAGAGTCGGAAAATGTTCGTTCCGACGATTTTCATCACGAACATAACGCAAATGCACAGACCGATGGAGGCCGGCACGGCGGGCGTATTGTCTACGGTCATCAGCGTAAACAGCACCGCACCGGAGGAGAAGAAGTTGGTGATCATTGCGCCAGCGGAAAACTGGAACATGGTGATCAGATCCTTTTCTTTTTCATTAAGCTGGCCTTCGTCAACCAGTGAACGGGTCAAGGAGGCGCCGACGTCGGTACTTTGCAGGCTGCCGATAATTGCCAGGCCGGTTGAGCCAGGGATGCCCAGCAGAGGGCGCAACAGAGGCGTAAGCAGCTTGCGGGCGGCGTTAAGCGCGCCGTAGTGCTCCAGCACGTTGATCATGCCCAGAGCGAACATAACGGAAGGGATCAGGCCAAAAGCAAACAGAAAGCCGTCCATTGCGCCGTTACCGCCAGCGCCGCGGAACGTGGTCTTGGCGACGTTGAGCGCCCCGTCTGCCTGAGTGACGTTGGCAGTTACCTTACCAAACGCGCCGTTGAGCGTCGTAAAGTCGAAAACGGACCACCATTCTTTACCCCCCAGCAGGCCGGAAAAGAATACCATGGCGAAAATAAGTGAAATGTAAGCGCCGATGCCAACCTTAGCTTCCTCAGGTTGAGCCGGCTTAGAGCTTTCTTGAGACATATGAAGTTCCCTGATGAAAAAACACACTGTAATTATTTGATCGTCAATTATCTTTACTTCCCTTCATCATTTTTTTGATTTCTATCAAAATTGGAAGTGCTGTAGATCACGCTTCTGTGATATTTACGATTCAACCGCGCGCTTTCTATACGGTTGATAAAAAGTTTCTGCTGATGTATCCAATTTGTTAATTTATTTGTATCGAATAGACGATGTGACTGAATGGGCGCGGCGGATAGACTTTTATCTCATAATGTCGTCATTTCTTCCTCGGTTTATGTATTTTTATGCGTTATTCGTGCATACTTCGGCCATTCGCCATAAGAAAGTTAACGATAAGGATAAAGCTATGTTTAAACGTCTTTCTATTTTCGGCGCCTGTTTGGCCGCCGCCTTGTGCGCGCTGCCGGCTGCTAACGCCGCAGAACCTACCTACGTTGTCGGCTCCGGCGGGACCTATCGCCCGTTTGAATTTGAAAACAGCAAGAAAGAGCTGGAAGGCTTCGACATTGACGTTATTACCGCTATAGCCAAAGCAGAAAACTTTAACATCAAGCTGGTTAACACGCCTTGGGAAGGCATTTTTGCGACATTAGGAAGCGGCGATCGCGACATTATTATTTCCGGCATCACCATTACGGAAAAACGTAAGCAGATGGTCGACTTTTCCGCCCCGTACTTCCCAGCCGAGCAGGCCATCGTCGTGCCTAAGGGCAAGACTATCGGCGGTATTGCCGATCTGAAGCCGCTGAAAGTGGGCGTCGTGAACTCCAGCACCGGCGACATCGTCGTTTCTGACGTGCTGGGTAAAAACAGCACCGCTATCAAGCGATTTGATAATACGCCTCTGATGCTGCAAGAGCTGTATGAAGACGGCATCGACGCGGCGGTAGGCGACGTGGGCGTCGCCAAGTTCTATATCAAAAACCATCCGGAAAAAGAGTTTAACCTGGTGTCCGACGCCAAGTTTGAACGTCAGTACTTCGGCATTGCGGTCGCGAAAGGCAACGAAGAGCTGCGCGGTAAGATCAACGCCGGTTTGAAAAAGATTATCGCCGACGGCACCTATGCCAAAATTTATCAGAAGTGGTTTGATAACGACGTGCCGGCCCTGCCTGCGGAATAATTTTTCTTTTAGTCACAACGTTCAGGGCGATTGATTCGCCCTGAACGCTTTTTAACTACGGGTTCTTTTTTATGTCAGGATTTCGCTGGGAGATAATCCAGGAATACGCCCCGCTGTTTGCCGACGGGGCGTGGATGACCGTCAAGTGCACCATCATTTGTGTCATTTTAGGCGTCACGTGGGGATTAGCCTTAGGGCTTGGTCGACTGGCGCGCGCGCCGCGCAGCCCCGGTATGGATTTCTTCTTACGGGCTTTCGTACAAACGCCGGTTAAAATCTACGTTAGCGCCTTTCGCGGTACGCCGCTGTTCGTGCAAATCATGGTCGTGCACTTTGCGCTTATCCCACTGCTTATCAACCCGCGAGACGGACTGCTGGTTTCCAGCGGCATTATGTCGGTGGACTTCGCGCGCATGCTGCGTTCGGAGTACGGCGCGTTTCTCTCCTGCATAGTGGCGATTACGCTCAATGCCGGCGCCTATGTGTCAGAGATTTTCCGTGCGGGCATTGAATCGATAGACAAAGGGCAGATGGAAGCGGCACGCTCTCTGGGCATGACCTACGGCAAGACCATGCGTAAAATCATTCTTCCGCAGGCGTTTCGCCGCATGCTGCCGCCGCTGGGAAATAACGCTATCGCGATCGTTAAGGACTCTTCGCTGGCGTCCGCCATCGGGCTTGCCGACCTGGCCTATGCCGCCAGAACCGTATCGGGGGCCTACGCCACCTACTGGGAGCCCTATTTGACTATCTCTATCGTGTACTGGGTGATTACGTTCTTACTCTCTTTGATGGTAAGGCAGATGGAAAAGAGGCTAGGCAAAAGTGATTAAGATCCGTAATTTACAAAAGCAGTTTGGCAAAATACACGTTCTGCGCGGCATCTCCTGCGATATTGCCGCGAATGAAGTGGTGTGCATCATTGGCCCCTCCGGTTCGGGTAAAAGCACCTTTTTGCGCTGCATGAACGCGCTGGAGGAGATGACCGACGGCGAGATTTATATTAACGGGTTTGCCGTACACGATAAAAAAACCAATCTCAATCACCTGCGGGAAAGCGTCGGCATGGTGTTCCAGCGCTTTAACCTGTTCCCCCACATGACGGTTTTAGAAAACCTGATTCTGGCGCCGATGGACATCAAAAAGCTCTCCCGAACCGAAGCGATTGAGAGAGCGGAGAAGCTTTTACAAAAGGTGGGCCTGTTAGACAAAATAGACGCCTATCCTAGCCAGCTTTCCGGCGGCCAGCAGCAGCGGGTGGCCATTGCGCGCGCGTTGGCGATGGAGCCTAAAGTGATGCTGTTTGACGAACCGACTTCCGCGCTTGACCCAGAGCTGGTGGGGGAAGTGCTGGCGGTCATGAAGTCGCTGGCCCACGAGGGGATGACTATGGTGGTTGTCACCCACGAAATGGGCTTTGCCCGGGATGTCGCCGACAGGGTGATTTTTATCGATCAGGGCGTTATTCAGGAAGAAGACGTGCCTGAAAAGCTGTTCACGTCGCCTGCAAACGAAAGAACCCGCGCTTTCTTAAGTAAGGTGCTGTAGCTAGCGAACGGTAAGTTCAGAGTAAAAAACGGTCTCCGCTCCTACGGCGACCGTTTTTTTATGCCCGCAGGCGTGAGAGCCGCGTTAAGATTACACTGTGAGCGAAATAAAAAGAAAAGGGCTGGCTTGATATGAAAATCTGGGCGTTAGGCGATGCGGTCGTGGATTTACTGCCGCTGGGCAACCAGCAGTATGAGGCCTGCGCCGGCGGCGCACCGGCCAACGTGGCGGTCGGCGCCGCCAGACTGGGGGCGTCATCCGGTTTTATCGGCCGCGTCGGCGACGATCCCTTTGGCCGCTTTATGCAGCAGGCATTGGAGGAGAACGGCGTAGACTGTCGGCTCGTCGAGCTGGACACCCTCCATCGCACCAGCACTACGCTGGTCTCGTTGGACGAAAGCGGCGAACGCAGCTTTACTTTTTTAGTTAATCCTGCGGCGGACCGCTTTCTTGAGCTTCGCCGACTTCCTTCAGAAGAGGCGTGTTTGCTTCATACCTGTTCTTTGGCGCTGGTGGGCGAACCGTGCCGCGACGCGGTGTGGGCGCTGACGGCGCAGGCGAAGGCGCAGCAAGGTGCCGTCAGCTTTGACGTCAATCTGCGCAGCCAAATGTGGGACGACAAAGCGGCCATGCGTCAGTCTATCGTTGACTACGCTTTCCAGGCCGACGTACTGAAGCTATCCGAAGATGAGCTGTTTTGGCTCACGTCGGTTGCAGAAGGGGAATGGGAAAAGGCGCTGAAGGCGGTGAGCGACTATCCCGCCGAACTGAAAGTCATCACCTGCGGCGGGGAAGGCGGCGTTGTACTCTGGCGGGGAGAGGCGTTTCGTTTTAATGCCTATGAGGTTGTCTGCATTGATACGACCGGCGCAGGGGACGCCTTTATGGCGGGGCTTTTGTCCGGCATTGCCCAAAGCGGGTTTCCTCAGAACAAAGAGGCGCTGCGAGCCTTGATAAATCGGGCCAGCGCCTGCGGCGCGCTGGCAACGACGCAGAAAGGCGCGTGGAGCGCGCTGCCGACGGCGCTTCAACTACGGGAGTTTCTCTCCCTTTCCTCAACTTTCCATATGGAGTCTGCCGACGAGTTATGGGATGATTAGCCGGTTTTTTGGGGGATAGGATGAAGAAACTTACGCTGTTACTGATTGTTTTGCTGGGCTGGCTACAGTATTCGCTGTGGCTCGGCAAAAACGGGCTGCACGATTATGCCCGCGTGAAAGAGGATATCGCGCTCCAGCAGGGCAACAACGCCAAATTGAAGTCGCGTAACGAGCGGCTGTTTGCTGAAATTAGCGATTTGAAAGGCGGGCAGGAAGCCATTGATGAACGCGCGCGCAGCGAGCTGGGCATGATCAAGCCCGGCGAGAGCTTCTATCGCATTATTCCCGAACAGGGCGGTAAAAAGTAGATGTCCCAGGCGGCTTCCCCTTCTTTTCATACCGTCGCCATTTTGCCCGCCGCCGGTATAGGCAGCCGGATGCGCTGCGATCTCCCCAAACAGTATTTAACCATCGGTACGAAAACGATTATCGAGTACGCCATAGGCGCACTGCTTGAGCATCCTGCCGTTGAGCGCGTTATCGTTGCGCTTCATCCTGAAGATTCATACTTTTCTTCGTTGCCCGTTGCTGCCGATACCCGCGTCTCCACCGTAACGGGCGGCGCCGAGCGGGCCGATTCGGTTATGGCCGGTTTGAACTGCGCCAAAGGCATGGGCGCGCGCTGGGTGCTGGTGCACGATGCCGCCCGTCCGTGTTTACGCTACGAAGATTTAGACGCTCTGATGACGACCGTATATGAAGGTCGACAGGGCGGGATCCTGGCGATGCCTGCGAAAGACACGATGAAGCGGGAAACCGTCGGCGAGTCGAGCATTGCTCATACGGTCGATCGCGAGGGCCTGTGGCACGCCATGACGCCGCAGATGTTCCCGCTTGAGCTGCTTTACGACTGCATGGCCCGGGCGCTCGATGAGGGCGTCAGTCTGACTGACGAAGCCTCTGCGCTGGAGCACTGCGGATTTCACCCCCTGCTGGTGCCGGGGCGCTCTGACAATATAAAGGTTACGCGCCCGGAAGATCTGGCGCTGGCCACGTTTTATCTTACCCATCAATCATAGAAGCATAGAAGGAGTATGCCTGTGCGTATTGGTCACGGTTTTGACGTTCATAAGTTTGGCGAAGAAGGGCCGATTATCATTGGCGGCGTCGCTATCCCCTATGAGTTTGGCCTGCTGGCGCACTCCGACGGCGACGTTGCGCTTCACGCCCTGACAGACGCCCTGCTGGGCGCCGCCGCGCTGGGCGACATCGGCAAGCTGTTTCCCGATACCGATCCGGCCTATAAGGGAGCGGACAGCCGCGTTCTGCTAAGAGAAGCCTTTCGCCAAATTAAAGAGAAAGGCTATCGGGTCGGCAACGTCGACGTCACGATTATCGCACAGGCGCCCAAGATGCTGCCCCATATTCCCCAAATGCGCGTCAATATTGCCGAAGATCTTGGCTGTCATGTTGACGACGTCAACGTGAAGGCGACCACCACTGAAAAACTCGGCTTTACCGGCCGTAAAGAGGGGATCGCCTGTGAAGCCGTCGCCCTGTTGGTGAAGGCGTGAGCGGTTTCGTGACTGAACCCGTTTGGCTTTACGGGCAGCCTGTATCTACCGGGGTCATTAAATCGGAGCCGGAAGACTTCTGCGTTCAGGAGGATTTAGGTTTTTCCTTTGACGGCGAGGGTGAACACGTGCTGGTTTACCTGCGTAAAACCGGCTGCAACACCCAGTTTGTCGCCGACGCGCTGGCCAAGTTTGCTCGCATTTCGGCTCGCGCCGTGAGCTATGCGGGGCTTAAAGATCGCCACGCGGTTACCGAGCAGTGGTTCTGTCTGCAGATGCCGGGGAAAGAAACGCCGGATTTTTCCCGCTTTAAGCAGGAAGGCTGCGAAGTGCTTAAAACGGCCCGCCACCGGCGCAAGCTTCGGATCGGCGCGCTGAAAGGCAACAGTTTTACGCTGGTTTTGCGGCAAATAAGCCATCGCGCCGACGTTGAAGTGCGGCTTGAACAAATCCAAACCCAGGGCGTTCCCAACTATTTTGGCGAGCAGCGGTTTGGCCGCAGCGGCAACAATCTGATAATGGCCCGCAAGTGGGCCAATGACGAAATTGTGGTGAAGGAGCGGGGCAAGCGCAGCTTCTATCTATCCGCCGCCCGAAGCGCCATGTTTAACCAGGCGACAAGCGCACGCATTGAGAGCGGCCATCATCGACAGGTGCTGTTGGGCGACGCCGTAGGGCTTGCCGGCAGCGGCAGCTGGTTTACCGTGGCTGAAGGCGAGCTTGAGAGCGTGCAAAAGCGTTTGGCCGAGGGTGACGTCTACCTGACGGCGCCGCTTCCTGGGGACGGCGCTTTGGGTAGCCAAGGCGAGGCGCTGGCGCTTGAAACAAAGGCGCTGGAGGCAAGCGGCGATTTTCTGTCTCTGATGACCAGAGAGCGCGTAGCGCCAGCGCGACGCGCGCTGATTGTCGTGCCGGAAAGCATGACGTGGCGCTGGCTGGACGACGAAACCCTCCGGCTTGGTTTTGAGCTTCCTGCCGGCAGTTTCGCCACCAGCGTCGTGCGCGAGCTGGTGCGTTCTCAATCAGATTTCCCGATCGACGCCTAATCCCTCATCGTTCAGGCGCGTTGCCCGTTTTCCTGAGCGCAAAGATGAGGTTATAATCGAAAAAGTTTCGGCTGCGGCTTTGCCGCGGCCTCCCTTCGAAATGTACGGGCCTGATTGATACCATGAGAATACTTCTGAGCAACGATGACGGCATAAGCGCTCCGGGGATCCAGACGCTGGCCGAATCTTTACGCCGGTTTGCTCAGGTACAGCTTGTCGCTCCAGACCGCAACTGCAGCGGTTCCTCCAACGCTTTAACGCTAGAAATGCCCCTGAAGATCCATTCGCTGAGTAACGGCGACATTGCCGTACGCGGTACGCCTACCGACTGCGTCTATCTGGGCGTTAACGCGCTAATGACGCCGCGCCCGGACATCGTCGTTTCGGGCATTAACGCCGGCGCTAACCTCGGTGACGACGTGATTTACTCAGGGACCGTCGCCGCCGCGATGGAGGGGCGCCACCTTGGGCTGCCCGCGCTGGCCGTTTCTCTCGATGGGCACCGCTATTTTGATACCGCTGCCGCGGTGACCTGTCGCCTCTTAAAGGCGCTGTCTCAGGAGCCGCTTCGCACCGGGCGAATATTGAATATTAACGTTCCAGACCTGCCTTTGGATGAGATTAAAGGTTTCAGGGTTACCCGCTGCGGCCGCCGCTATCCGGCTGAGCGCGTGATCCGCCAGACTGACCCCCGCGGTAATGACCTTTATTGGATAGGGCCGCCCGGAGAGAAGGACGATTCAGGTGAGGATACTGATTTTGCCGCGCTAGAGCAGGGGTATGTCTCAATTACGCCGCTGCAGGTTGATTTAACGGCCTATGCCGCTCAAGATGTTATTCATCAATGGTTAACGCAAGTGAAGGTTATCTGAGTATGCCAAGTATGCCGAGTAAACGCGTACAGACAATGCTAAAGCAGCTTGTCGGCCAGGGGATCCGCGACGAGCGCGTCCTGCAGGCTTTGGCTTCGGTTCCCAGAGAGCGATTTATTGACGAAGCGCTTTCCCATCAGGCTTATGACAATACCGCACTGCCGATTGGCGCAGGGCAAACTATTTCTCAGCCTTACATCGTGGCGAAAATGACGGAGCTTTTGAAGCTGACGCCGGATTCAACCGTACTGGAAATCGGTACCGGCTCTGGCTACCAGACCGCCGTGCTGGCGAACCTGGCGCGGCACGTTTACTCCGTTGAGCGAATAAAAAGCCTGCAGTGGCAGGCGAAAAGGCGTTTGAAGCAGCTGGATTTACACAACGTTTCAACCCGCCACGGCGATGGCTGGGAAGGATGGGCGGTTCGCGGGCCGTTTGACGCGATTATTGTCACCGCGGCGCCCGACGAGATCCCGCAGTCGCTGATAGAACAGCTGGCCGACGGCGGCCGCATGGTGTTGCCGGTAGGTGAACCCCAGCAGTCTCAGCTTTTGCAGCTGGTGCAGCGCCAGGGCGATCGGTTCGTTGCCGATACGATTGAGATGGTGCGCTTTGTCCCCATGCTAAAGGGCGATCTGGCCTGATTCCATCCGCTTTATATCGTTGGCTTTGCGCACACGGGCTGATTGTAGAGATAAGTAAATTTATCCATTCACATTTGACGAAGGATGGGGATAGATATAGGGTTCAAATTGCGAAAGTCTCTCATTTATGAAGAGAGAGTGAATAATTCGATGAGTTTCGACGGCATAGGCGGCATCGTCTGGCCGTTTTTGCTGTATATTTAGCAACCGGATATTGAAATGATTAATTCTGCTATGGTGGGGGAAGCATGAATAAAGGAAGCCCGATGATGACATATCGGCGTATAGCGTTAGGCGTAATCATCAGCGCAGCGTTAGTCGGCTGTAAAAGTGAGCCGAATAAGCCCGCGCCTATTACTTCTATTAACGGGAGCAGCGGAACCTATTCTTCTTCACCGGCTACTTCCGGCGGTTCTTCGAGTAGTTCTTCCGCAGGTGCGGCAGGCGCTTCTTCTCAGAATACGATGGCGATGGATACCAGCCGCCCTAACATTTCCAATGAGGGCGGTTCTTCTACCTCTACGGCAGCGGCGCAGAGCAGCGGCAATCCTTTCCAGGGCGGACCCGTTGCGAGCAGCAGCGCGGCGGCTTCCGGTGAACGCATCGTTTATAACCGCCGCTACTCAGATATTCCAAAGGGATCTTATAACGGCGGTTCAACCTATACCGTTTCTCGCGGCGATACCTTATTCTACATCGCTTGGATCACCGGAAATGACTATCGCGAACTGGCGCAGCGCAACAGCATTGCTGAGCCTTACGCGCTGACCGTAGGCCAAACCCTGAACGTGGGCAACGGCGTAAATAACGGCTCGGTGGTCGCCTCAAATACGTCCACTACGACCTCCCCGAATGCAACACAAAATCGGACGGCGGGTGTTGATTCTCAAAATTCAGGGGCGTACACTGACACTAGTAAACAAAATGTTGATAAAACGTTACCATCTTCTCAACCGACTGCCGGATCAACGACTTCGGCGGCAACCGGAACGACAGCTTCCAGCAGCGTATCCGGCGTTCGCTGGCGTTGGCCGACGGAAGGGAAAGTGGTTGACAACTTCTCAACATCGGAAGGGGGCAATAAGGGAGTTGATATTTCCGGATCCCGAGGCCAGCCGATAGTCGCCGCCGCTGACGGTCGTATCGTGTATGCAGGCAATGCGTTACGGGGTTACGGTAACCTCATCATTATCAAGCATAATGATGATTATCTGAGTGCTTATGCACATAATGACTCAATGCTCGTGGCCGAGCAGCAAGAAGTCAAAGCAGGTCAAAAAATAGCAACAATGGGCAGTACGGGAACGACCTCTGTAAGATTGCATTTTGAAATCCGCTACAAAGGTAAGTCCGTTAACCCGCTGCAGCACTTGCCGCAGCGTTGAGTGGGTAGGAACTCCTTTTTTCCTGCCCGAAATGTCGCAACTACGGGTAGGAAAAAATATGAGTTCCAATACGCTGAAAGTCAACGAATGGCCCGAAAATGCCGATTTCGATGATAGTGAACCCGCAGAGTTTGATGAGAAAGCGTCGATTGATGTCGTTGAAGACGACAGCTCTGCGGACGATATACTGCTTTCACAAGATGTGACTCAACATGTGCTGGATGCGACACAGCTGTATCTCGGAGAAATTGGTTTTTCACCCCTTCTAACCGCGCAGGAAGAAGTTTACTTCGCTCGCCGTGCGCTACGCGGTGATGCCGCCGCGCGTACCCGAATGATTGAAAGCAACCTGCGTTTGGTCGTCAAAATTGCCCGCCGTTACAATAATCGCGGCTTAGCGCTTCTGGACTTGATTGAAGAAGGCAACCTTGGGCTTATTCGCGCCGTAGAGAAATTCGATCCTGAACGCGGGTTCCGGTTCTCTACTTACGCAACCTGGTGGATCCGCCAAACGATCGAGCGGGCCATTATGAACCAGACAAGAACCATCCGCCTGCCGATTCATATCGTTAAAGAGCTTAACGTTTACCTGCGCACCGCGCGCGAGCTGTCCCAAAAGCTGGACCACGAACCGCGAGCCGAAGATATCGCGCATCAGCTGGATAAGTCCGTCGGAGACGTAAGCCGGATGCTGCGCCTCAATGAGCGCGTCACCTCCGTGGATTCACCGCTGAACGGCGAATCCGACAGCGCGTTGCTGGACATTCTGCCGGATGAGTACAACAACGATCCCGAGTACACCACTCAGGATAATGATATCAAGCAGAGCATCGTTAAGTGGCTGTTTGAACTTAATCCAAAACAGCGTGAAGTGCTGGCTCGCCGCTTTGGCCTTTTAGGCTATGAAGCTGCAACGCTGGAAGACGTCGGCGCCGAAATCGGCCTGACCCGAGAGAGAGTTCGCCAGATTCAGGTTGAGGGTTTAAGCCAGCTGCGCGAAATTCTGGTCAAGCAGGGGCTGAATATTGAGGCGCTGTTCCAAGAGTAATCGCCTTAACGGCGCTTTTCTGGAAATAAATAAGCCGGCTTGGAGCCGGCTTTCTTATGCGTGTAATTCGCGCGTCACATTACCAGTGGTAGTTGATCTTCGCCGTTACGGTGCGGCCTTCGCCGTAGTAACACCAGTAGTTACAGCCGCTAACGTAGTTGGTATCCGTCAGGTTGCTGGCGTTGACCTGTACCTGCCATTCTTTGTTAATGTCGTAGCGAACCATTGCGTCCCACAGGGTATAGGCGGGAACTTTCAGATCCTTATCGTTCGTTTTATCGCCGTAGGTGCTGCCGATGTAGCGAACGCCGGATCCAATAGTCAGCCCTTCAAGCTTGCCGTTAAAGGAGTAGTTTGCCCACAGGGACGCCATGTGCAGCGGCGTTAACGGCAGGCGGTTGCCGATTTCGTCGCTGTCGCCGGAACGGATGGTTTCTACGCGGTTTAGCGTGTAGTTAGCGTGGATCTGAAGGGAGTCAGTTACGTGGCCTACGCCTTCCAGTTCCAGACCCCGAGAGCGCGCCATCCCCGTTTGAACCTGAGCATAGTTGATTTTCGGATCGTTAGACGTCGTCAAAATGTTCTTCTGGTACATTTCAAACAGGGCCGCGTTAAAGTAGCCGTTGAAACCTTCAGGGACATATTTAACGCCGACTTCCGTCTGTTGGCCGGTCTGCGGCTTATAAGGGCTACCGTAGCCGTCGCGCCCGGACAGCGGCTGGAAGGATTCCGAATAGCTGATGTACGGGTTAAGGCCGTTGTCGGCAAGGTACATCAGGCCCGCGCTTTTGGTGTACTTATGGTCATCCATATCGATACGGCCTTCGGTGGCGCCGCTGTTTACACCCGCGTTTGATATGATATCGCTGGAGCGCGCCTTGTCGTAGCGGCCACCGAGCAGCAGTATCCACTTATCGTCGAACTTCAGCTGGTTCTGAACGTATACCCCCGTTTGAAAACGCTTGGTACGGTGGCTAAACAGCTCGTCGTCGCTGACGGGCGTATAGTTGCCGTAGACGGGGTTAAAGATATCCAGAGGAGAGCCGAAGCCATAAACGTTGCCGTCTTTACCGCGCGAGTTAATGGTTGTGTAGTCGGTGCCTAACAGCAGGGTGTTTTCAAAATTGTCTATCGTCCAGTTACCTACCAGACGGTTGTCGATGGCATAGTTTTGCGCGCTGCCGTCGCGATAGGTCAGGCCGCGCTGAACGTTTCTGTCATCAAGCATATATGAGCCGTAGACGTTGCGCAGCAGCAGATTCAGATAGCTGTAAGAGGCGTTTTGCTTAAACGTCCAGGTGTCGTTGAACATGTGGCTCAGCTCATAGCTGATGTTGAACTGCTCAGAATCGCCCTTGCTGTAGTCCGGTTCGCCGAAGCTGGTGTCTTTATCTACCTTGCCAAAAGGCGTGCCGTGCAGCGTACCGTAAGGCAGCTTAAAGCCGCTTGTGGGGTTGGAATTGTCTTTCATGTAGCTGGTAAGCACGGTCAGGCTGGTTTTGTCGTTGAAATCGACAGAAATGCTGGGCGCAAAGTAATAGCGTTCGTTGGACGCGCCGTCTACCGGGCCGTTGTCTTTTTTGGCGAAGCCGACGAAGCGATAAAGCACGTTCCCTTCTTCGTTGAGCGGGCCGGAGGTGTCTAAACCGAAGTGCCGATAGTCGTTCGAACCGTAAGAAACGTCAATTTCACCCTGCTTTAGGCGAGTAGGATGCTTGGTAATCACGTTTACCAGGCCGCCGGGAGGGTTTTGGCCATACAGCATGGACGCAGGCCCTTTCAGCGCGTCAAGGCGCTCGATGCCGTAGGTTTCCTGGTGCCAGGAGTAGAACCCCGCTTCATTGTAAATCGTAGACAGCCCGTTTTGATAAGGCGCCCATTCGAAGCCGCGGATAATCAGCCAGTCGGTTCTGTTATCCGCACCATATTGGCCCGTCTGAATGCCGGCGCTGTAGCGCAGGGCTTCGTCGATTTTTTTAGCGCCGCGATCTTTGATGTCTTCCAGCGTGACTTCCGATACGGAGCGGGGCGTTTCCGCTGCCGGCGTATCAATTTTCATTGCGGTATTGGTACCGGTAACGATAAGGGTCTCACCCGCCTCGGCGTTTTGCTGTTTTTCCTCCGCCATGGCCGGTGAAGCCGCCGCCAGCCCTAAGAGTACGGCATAAGCCAAAGGCTTATAGGTCGGACTATACGGTGCGACTTGTTTGTTCATAGGTATGTTCTTCCCGTTATTGTTAAAAATGATAATTGTTATCATAGCTATTTTCTTTTGATTTGTTAGCGACTGTCAATGGGAACGTTTTGTGCGGATACCGATAGCAAAGATAAAAGATCGCATCCTGATGCAAACATAGAGAATGGTTATCGTTACGAATGAAGTGATATCATCTACACTATGACTTTGGCCGAAGCGCGGTAGTGCTTTGCTATTTAAAAAGGATTAATGATTTCATGTACAAAGGCGTGCGTTACTTACTTATGGCTCTGATTTTTTGTGCGTCAGCGGCCACGGCGGGCGAATGGCCTAAAGAGCTGGTGGATGTTTCCGGTCAGAAGGTCGTGCTAAAGCAAAAGCCGCAGAGAGTGATACTGGCGTCGGGCTACAGCCTGCTGGCGTTTTCATTTGTACATGAGGACCCGACGGCCGTGCTGGTTGGCTGGGGCAGCGAGCTTAAAAGGTTTGATGAAGCGACCTATAAGCTTTTTCTGAAGACTTTTCCAAAGCTGGCTGCGCTGAAAACCATCGGTAGCGGAAGCGGCGATGAGCTTTCGCTGGAGACGCTTCTTTCTTTAACGCCGGACCTGGTGATATTTGAAGCTTGGCAGGTGCCGCGCTCTAAGTCGCTTATCGAGCTGCTGCAAAAGAGCAAGATACCGGTTGCCGTTATCGACTACTATCAGGAGCCGATGAAAAATACCGTTCCGTCGACCCGTCTTTTAGGGCAGCTGCTGGACAGAGAAGAGAAGGCTGAGGCGGTCATCGATTTTTATCAGCAGCACATGGCGAGGCTTACCGAGCGGCTAAACGACAAAAATCTGTCCCATCCGCGAGTGCTGCTGCACGCCTATCCCGGCGTATGGGACTGCTGCTGGAGCAGCGGAGCCGGCGGACTTGGCGAATATATTTCCCTGTTTAAAGGGGAAAATATCGGCGCTGACAAATTTCCAACCGCCAACGGCGGGCTACTGAGTCTGGAATACGTGATTAAAAAAGATCCGCAGGTGTACATCGCCACCGGCCATTCGGCGGTAGACCCCAACAAAGCTCTGCCGATGGGAACAAGCGTAGATCCGGCGCTAAGCCAGCGGCAGCTGAAAGCGCTGGTAGAGCAAAAGGGTATTAGCACCTTTGACGCGGTCAAAAACGGCAGAGTGCACGGTTTTTGGAACTATTTTACCGGTTCGCCTTTTAACGTCGTGGGGGCTGAGGTAATGGCCAAGTGGATACAGCCTCAGCTTTATCAGGATGTCGATCCGCAAAAAACGATGGATGAGATGAATCAGCGTTTTCTTCCGGTTCCTTTAACGGGAACCTATTGGACTACTTTACAGAGATAGCGTTATGTATATTCGACCCGAACATCTGGTGGCGTCTAAAGAGCAGCTGCGCGAGCACTATGCCATGCCGAACGACATCGTAATTAAAAAGCAGCTGGACTTTCTGGCGCCCTACGGCGCGAAAATGATCTCGCTGTCGCCCTTTATGGTGCTGGCGACGGTAGGGGAAAAGGGCGTTGACGTTTCGCCAAAGGGCGGTGTGCCCGGGTTTGTTAAAACGGTCGGCGAAAAGACGCTGCTTATCCCTGACTATGCGGGAAACAATCGTCTGGACGGCCTGCAGAACATCATTGATAACCCGCAGGTAGGCCTGACGTTCTTCGTTCCTGGCGTGAGCGAAGCTTTCCGCGTCAACGGTAAGGCGCGGCTGTCGCTTGATCCGTCGCTGAGCGATTTTTTTAGCGAAACCGGTAAGAAGGTGAAGTGCACCATCGTCGTTGAGGTTGAAGAGGCCTTTATTCACTGCGGTCAGGCCGTTTCGCTGGCAAAGCTGTGGGAAAGCGAAAGCCAGAGTAATAAAGACAAGGCGCCGCTGCTGAAGGATATTATCGACTTTCACCAAAACAGGATGTCGGATTAAAAAAGAAAGGTCGGAGCATTCCGACCTTTTCTGTATTTACTGCATTACCGCTTGCGCTACAGCATCCCCTTCAGGCGATAGATCCACTCCAGCGCCTGCTTGGGCGAAAGCGCGTCGGGGTCGAGCGCTTCCAGCGCTTCCACGACCGGCGGCGCTTCTTCTTCAACCGTCAGCAGCGCCATTTGAGCGCCTTCGGTCGAGCCGTTGGCCGCGCTGGCGGACAGGCTCTCCAGCTCTTTAAGCTTTTGGCGCGCCCGCTTGATGACGTCGCGCGGCACGCCGGCCAGCGCCGCCACCGCCAGGCCGTAGCTTTTGCTGGCCGCGCCGGGCTGAACGCAGTGCATAAAGGCGATGGTGTCCCCGTGCTCAACGGCATCCAAATGAACGTTTTCCACGCCTTCCATACGTTCGGGCAGGGTCGTCAGCTCAAAGTAGTGGGTGGCGAACAGCGTCATGGCTTTAATTTTATTTGCCAGACTTTCCGCACAGCTCCATGCCAGCGACAGGCCGTCGTAGGTTGAGGTGCCGCGGCCGATTTCGTCCATCAGGATAAGGCTTTGCTCGGTGGCGTTATGCAATATATTGGCCGTTTCCGTCATTTCCACCATGAAGGTTGAGCGACCCGACGCTAGGTCGTCCGCCGCGCCGATGCGGGTGAAGATGCGGTCTACCGGGCCTATGGTCGCGCTTTCCGCCGGCACGAAGCTGCCGATGTGCGCCATCAGCACGATAAGCGCCGCCTGGCGCATGTAGGTGCTTTTACCGCCCATGTTGGGGCCGGTAACGATAAGCATCCTGCGCTGAGGGGAGAGCTGCAGCGGGTTGGCGATGAAGGGCTCGCTGATAACCTGCTCCACTACCGGGTGACGACCGGCGGCGATTTGGATCCCCGGCCGGTCTGAAAGCGTCGGACAAACGTAGTTCAGCGCGTAGGCCCGCTCTGCCAGGCTGCTGAGCACGTCTAACTCGGCCAGCGCCGCGGCGCTTTGTTGTAGCGTCTCAAGATGAGGCAACAGAAGGTCGAACAGCTCGTCGTACAGGCCTTTTTCCAGCGCCAGCGACTTCCCTTTTGAGGTAAGAACCTTGTCTTCGTACTCTTTCAGCTCGGGGATAATGTAGCGCTCGGCGTTCTTCAGCGTCTGCCTGCGAACGTAGTTTATCGGCACCAGGTGGCTTTGGCCGCGGCTGACCTGAATGTAATAGCCGTGAACCGCGTTAAAGCCGACCTTGAGGGTATCGAGGCCGAGCTTTTCTCGCTCGCGAACCTCCAGCCTGTCGAGATAATCGGTCGCACCGTCCGCCAAAGCGCGCCATTCATCAAGCTCTGCATTGTAGCCGGGAGCGATGACGCCGCCGTCGCGAATAAGCACCGGCGGAGACTCAATAATGGCTCGCTCCAGCAGGTCCTTAAGTTCGTCAAACTCACCTATTTGCTGCTTAAGCGACAGCACTGCCTGGCTTGCTAGCGGTGCAAGCAGGGCGTGAATGTCGGGCAGTTGCTGGAAAGCGTTACGCATGCGGGCGAGATCGCGAGGGCGCGCGGTGCGAAGGGCCAGGCGGGCCAGAATGCGTTCCAAGTCGCCGATGCTGCGAAGGTATGGCTGAATATCGGTGTAAACGCCCTGTAGTTCCGTAATCGCGGTTTGGCGGTTTCGCAATACGGCATGATTTCGGGTTGGCGCATGGATCCAGCGCTTGAGCATCCGACTGCCCATCGGCGTTACCGTACGATCGAGAATGGCCGCCAGCGTATTTTCGCTCCCGCCGGACAGGTTCTGCGTCAGCTCAAGATTGCGACGCGTTGCGGCATCGAGAATGATGCCGTCCTGCTGGCGTTCCAGCGTCAGGCTGCGAATATGGGGCAGCGCGGTTCTCTGGGTGTCTTTTACATACTGCAGCAGGCAGCCCGCGGCGCGCAGGGCATGGGCCGATTTTTCAACGCCGAATCCGTTGAGATCCTTTGTGCCAAACTGCAGGTTAAGCTGCTGGCGGGCGGTATCGATTTCAAATTCCCACATTGGCCTTCTGCGAAGGCCGCGACGGTTCTCGATAAGATCCATCGCTTCGAGGTTTTCCGGATAGAGCAGCTCCGCGGGATTCGTTCGCTGCAGCTCTGCCGCCATGGTTTCTTTATCAGCCGGTTCCGCGACCTGAAAGCGGCCGGAGCTGATGTCCAACGTTGCATAACCAAAGCGGGCTCCTTCCTGCCAAATGGCCGCCAGCAGGTTGTCCTGCCGTTCCTGAAGCAGAGCCTCGTCGCTGACCGTGCCCGGCGTTACGATGCGAACGACTTTACGCTCTACCGGGCCTTTGCTGGTGGCCGGATCGCCGATTTGTTCGCATATCGCCACGGATTCGCCAAGCTGAACCAGCTTCGCTAAATAGTTTTCCACCGCATGGTGGGGAACGCCCGCCATGGGGATTGGCTCTCCGGCGGAGGCGCCGCGCTTGGTCAGTGAAATGTCCAGCAGCTGGGACGCCCGCTTGGCGTCGTCGTAAAACAGTTCATAAAAGTCGCCCATGCGGTAAAACAGCAGGATCTGGGGATGCTGTGCCTTTAGCTTAAGGTACTGCTGCATCATGGGGGTATGGGCGTCTAAATTTGTCTTCTCATTCATAGAGGTAGTCTTGTTAATCCCTTGAATTCAGCGGTTGGCGCGAGGCGATCTATTCGGCTCCCGGCGGTTGCGATAAACGCAGTATAAATATATGGACGATACCGTAGGCCATACGCGAGGCCGTGGCAAGCGGCGACGGCCGGATAATGGCCAAATGGTAAAGAAGGTTATGATAAAACAAGGAAACGTGGCAATAAATTAAAAAGTGCGGCGAAGAAAAAGCGAGTGGTAAAAGTGGAAGGCGTTTCTAACCATCGGTATGTCGCTTGATATGAGATGGCCCGCATTTTGTGAATCAGGCGCGCAGGCTAAAGCGCCTTTCCCCGAAAGGCGCGACGCCAGTCGCTGGGGCTTATGCGATAGCGCGCCTTAAAACGCTGTCGAAACGATATCGGCGACTGAAAGCCAACGGCCTGAGCGACGCTTTCTATTGACTGATTGGCCGATTCCAGCAGCTCCTGAGCGCGCTGAAGGCGTTCCGTCTCCAGCCACTCGCCCACTGACATGCCGGTCGCCTGATTAAACTGGCGGGTAAACGTTCTGCGGCTCATCATAACGCGTTTGGCCAAGGCATCGAGACTGTGGGGCTGCTGCAGATTCTTTCTCAAGAACGCCAGTAAAGTATTGATGCGCACGTCTTTGGTTGAGAGCGGAAGCGGGCGATCGATAAACTGAGCCTGTCCGCCTTCCCTGTGGGGAGGGACGACCATTCGTCTGGCGATACGGTTGGCGATAGCGCTTCCATAGCGTTCTCGGACGATATAGAGGCAGCAGTCAAGTCCGGCGGCCGTTCCCGCCGAAGTGATTAACCCATCGTCGTTGACGTAGAGCGCATTGGTGTCCAGCCGTACATCGGGAAAACGCTGGCAAAAATCCTGCTCATATTCCCAATGGGTCGCGGCGCGTCGGTGGGCCAACAGGCCCGCATAGGCGAGAACGTAGGTGCCCAGGCATAGCCCGACAATCGAGGTCCCTCGGTCGCGCGCCTTAATCAGCGCATCGAGTAGCGCCTGAGCTGGCTTTTCTTCTGGGTGAGGCCAAAAGGGAATGACGATCGTATCGGCTTTTTCCAATGCCTCAAGCCCGTGTTCCGCCGTCAGCGTAAGTCCCATCGTGGAGCGAACCGGTCCGGGGGCCTGAGCGCAAATGAGAAGGTTGTACAACTTTTGGTCTGGCAGGATGCTGCCAAAAATAGTACAAGGCACGGAAAAGTGAAAAGGGCTAAAGCCGTCGGTAGCGACGACGGCAACGGACGGCACGGACATACGGGCTCCCGAAAATAAGCGTAAGCAGCCTACAGTGTACAGGATCCGCCGTCTTCAGGAATAAGCAGGCGGTGGCTAAAGCCTTTTTTGAGGGCAAATTGACGCAGTTCGGTTCTGGAAAGCGCGCAGTGATTGATAGCTTCCATATGCGTTGCAATCAGCGTGGCGTTTGGCGACGCTTGATGAACGCGAAAAACGTCCTCTGCTCCCATAATAATCGCGCCAAAGCGGTCGACCTGCGCAAATCCGGCGTTCAGAACGACGGCCTGAGGAGCGTGTTCTGATAGCGCGTTGGCGACGTGCTGGTTCCAAACGGTATCGCCAGCGACGTACAGCGTTTTTTCCCGAGAGTGCTTAAAGACGATCCCGCAAACTTCGCCCAAGCGCTTCACCATATCCGCATTGGCATAGGCTTCATTGCTTCCATGCTGCCCGGAAGTTTTGACCAACATAACGCCTTCATATTCGGTACGGTTCGATAACACCTCCACATGGCGAAATCCCGCAGCCCGAACGATCTCCGCATCTCCTTCATTTTGGGTGAAGATCGGTTTATCTTTCGGCAGCGCCTGCGCCGCCGCATCGTCCCAGTGGTCGGGATGAGTATGGGTGACGATAACCGCATCGACGTCAACGATTTGCGCTATAGGCATTGGAAGCGCAACGAGCGGATTGCGCAGATGAGCGTTAAGCGTACCGGTAAAGCCAGGATAAGCGCCTTTATCCGCCAGCATCGGGTCGATAAGAAAGCGTTTACCGCCGTATTCCAGCCTTATGGTGGCGTTGCGTATTTGGGTGAGGTTCATTAGGGGCTCCTGTTGTTATTAAGCGTTACGACACATAAAGACAGTGTAAAGCGAGCGCACTCAACGGAATGAGTGGCCTGATGGCCAAATTAAGATGGAATTGGGCCAAGAGTGAACTTATTGATAAAAGAAGGCGCTGGGGCTGAATCTGGAACATATTCCCCATTCCCTTAGAAAGTCGTTTGATTTCGGCGCGCTTCTTTTTTATGTTTAGCGGCAGAATTTTGGCGATACCGTAAAGTAAACGTGAGGATGTGGCCCGTGGACGAGCAAATCTGCCAGTTGAGTAAAACCGTAGGGGAGAGGCTGAAGGCTAGAGGATGGTCGATAACCTGCGCGGAGTCCTGCACTGGAGGGTTGGTCGCCGCCTATCTGACGGAAATCGCCGGCAGCTCGGCCTACTTTGAACGCGGTTTTGTCACCTACAGCAATCAGGCTAAGCAAGAACTGCTGGAGGTAAGCGCGACTACGCTGGAAAACCACGGCGCCGTCAGTGCGCAAACGGTGATTGAAATGGCGAAAGGCGCGCTGAAGGCGGCTCAGGCCGAGGTGGCGCTTTCCATCAGCGGCATTGCCGGGCCGGATGGCGGAACGGAGCAGAAACCGGTGGGCACAGTTTGGTTTGGCTGGACAAGCAAAGACGGGCTTGTATTGAGTGAAGTTCGCCAGTTTGACGGCGATCGTCACTGCGTTCGCCAGCAGGCGGCGCGGCACGCGCTGACCGTGGTGCTGGAAAAATTTCTTTAAATTGTCTTGATACTGTATGACTATACAGTATAATGATTTCATCAACGGCGCAAAGGCGCCTTATAAATTTATGACCCTGTTTGAAAATCGTGGAGCCGTATAATGGATGACAATAAGCAAAGAGCACTTGCCGCTGCCTTAGGGCAAATCGAGAAGCAGTTTGGTAAAGGTTCAATCATGCGTTTGGGGGATACTCAGGCGCTTGACGTCGAGTCCATTTCAACCGGCTCCCTGAGTCTGGACATTGCGCTCGGCATTGGCGGCCTGCCTATGGGCCGGGTTGTTGAAATCTTCGGGCCGGAATCTTCCGGTAAAACCACGCTGACCCTGTCCGTTATCGCTCAGGCGCAGAAAGAGGGAAAAACCTGTGCGTTCATCGATGCCGAACACGCGCTCGATCCTGTCTATGCCGCCAAGCTGGGCGTTCAGGTTGACGATCTGCTGATTTCTCAGCCGGATACCGGTGAGCAGGCGCTGGAAATTTGCGACGCTCTGGTTCGCTCCGGCGCGGTTGACGTCATCATCATCGACTCCGTAGCGGCGCTGACGCCGAAGGCCGAGATTGAAGGCGAGATGGGCGATTCGCACGTAGGTTTGCAGGCTCGCCTGATGTCCCAGGCGCTGCGTAAGCTGACCGGCAACATCAAGAACGCCAAGTGTCTGGTTATCTTTATCAACCAAATTCGTATGAAGATCGGCGTCATGTTCGGTAACCCCGAAACGACGACCGGCGGTAACGCGCTGAAGTTCTATTCTTCCGTTCGCCTGGACATTCGCCGCGTTGGCGCAATCAAAGACGGTGAAGAGGTTGTTGGTAACGAAACTCGCGTGAAGGTAGTGAAAAACAAAATTTCTGCGCCGTTTCGTCAGGCTGACTTCCAGATCCTTTACGGTGCGGGAATTTCAAAAGAGAGCGAGCTTATCGATCTGGGCGTGAAGCACAAGCTGGTCGATAAATCAGGCGCCTGGTATTCCTATAATGGCGACAAGATTGGTCAGGGTAAGGCTAATTCAATGAAGTTCCTGCAGGAAAACCCTGCAATTTCTTCCGAACTGGAAAAACGCCTACGCGAGCTGCTTTTGACAAACAATCCCGTTATTTCTGCATCGGAAGACGAGGATTCAGAAATGCCGGAAGGCGAAGAGTTTTAATGTCGGTTTGCCGACCTTAATCGGAATTAGCCGTTCATGAACTCACTGTTATCCCGCGCTATGCGGATATTATCCCAGCGGGATTACAGTGAGGCTGAGATGCGTCGTAAGCTTCTTACGGCGCATTCTTCTTTTCGGGGGCGAGAAGAACAGGAACCGGTCTCCGCCGACGACGTCAATAGCGTCATCGAATACTGTCGCCAGCACGGCTGGCTTAACGACACAGGCTATGCGCAAAAGTTTGTTGAAAGCCGAAGCAGAAAAGGATACGGCCCCCAGCGTATTCAGTTTGAAATGCAGCAGAAGGGCATTTCACAGGAGGAAGCCTCGGCCGCATTGGCTTCCTGTGATATAGACTGGTTTGAAATAGCCAGAGACGTCGCCACAAAAAAAGTGGGAAGAAGGATGCCGACGGACTGGAAAGAAAAGGCCAAGCTGCAGCGCCATCTTGCTCAACGGGGATTTCGTCAGGATGAGATCCGCGCCGTTTTCAGCGATTCTGAATATTAACGCCTCTGCTGATTTACTTCCCTCTCAAGAAATTTTATCTTATGCCTACTTTTTTAAAGCGTAAGCCGGTCGTTTTTTCCAACTCAATATTCAGTTACGTACCGCCTTCATTCTATCGATAGCCAGATATTGGAATTTATATGAGCAAGAGCACCGCTGAGATCCGTCAAGCGTTTCTCGATTTCTTTAATAGTAAAGGGCATCAGGTTGTTGCCAGCAGTTCTTTAGTTCCCCATAACGATCCGACATTGCTATTTACCAATGCGGGCATGAACCAGTTTAAAGACGTATTTCTGGGATTGGATAAGCGCGCCTATACGCGAGCGACGACTTCGCAACGCTGCGTGCGCGCCGGCGGCAAACATAACGATCTGGAAAACGTAGGCTATACCGCCCGCCACCACACCTTTTTCGAGATGCTGGGCAACTTTAGCTTCGGTGACTACTTTAAGCACGACGCCATCCGCTTTGCCTGGGCGCTTTTGACCAGCGCCGAGTGGTTTAACCTGCCAAAAGACAGGCTTTGGGTCACGGTATACGAGAGCGATGACGAAGCCTATGACATCTGGGCCAGCGAAGTTGGGGTGCCGAAAGAAAGAATTATCCGCATCGGCGACAACAAGGGCGCGCCTTACGCTTCCGACAACTTCTGGCAAATGGGCGATACCGGCCCGTGCGGCCCGTGTACCGAAATTTTCTATGACCACGGCGACCACATCTGGGGCGGCCCTCCGGGATCGCCGGAAGAAGACGGCGACCGCTACATTGAAATCTGGAACATCGTCTTTATGCAATTCAACCGTCAGCCTGACGGTACGATGTTGCCGCTGCCCAAGCCTTCCGTCGATACCGGAATGGGGCTGGAGCGCATTTCCGCCGTGTTGCAGCACGTGAACTCCAACTACGATATCGATCTGTTCCGCACGCTGATTGCCGAAGCGGCCAAGGTGACGAAAGCAACGGATCTGAGCAGTAAGTCTCTGCGCGTTATTGCCGACCACATTCGTTCCTGTGCGTTTCTTATCTCCGACGGCGTTATGCCGTCAAATGAAGGCCGCGGCTACGTGCTGCGCCGCATTATCCGCCGCGCCGTACGTCATGGGCACATGCTGGGCGCAACGGAGACGTTCTTCTATAAGCTGGTTGCGCCTCTGATTGGCGTAATGGGCAGCGCCGCCGACGAATTGAAGCAACAGCAGTCGGCGGTAGAGCAGGTGCTGAAAACGGAAGAAGAACAGTTTGCCCGCACTCTGGAGCGCGGTCTGGCTCTGTTAGACGATGCGTTGGCGCAGGTTGAGGGCGACACGCTTTCTGGCGAGACGGCATTCCGCCTCTATGATACCTACGGCTTCCCGCTAGACTTAACCGCCGACGTGTGCCGCGAGCGCAACATCAAGGTTGATGAAGAAGGCTTCGAGAAAGCGATGGAAGAGCAGCGCCGTCGGGCCCGCGAATCGAGCGGCTTTAGCGTTGACTACAGCAAGCTTATCCGCGTTGAGCAGGAGACCGGCTTTAGCGGATACGAGCGTCTGGAGCAGTCTTCTCGCGTAACGGCGCTGTTCGTGAACGGCAACGAGGTACAGAAGCTTCAGTCCGGTGAAAACGGCGTAGTGATTTTGGACAACACGCCATTTTACGGCGAGTCAGGCGGCCAGGTTGGCGATGTGGGCCAACTGCGCGCGCTGACGGCAAGCTTTGACGTTCAGGATACGCAAAAATACGGACAGGCGATTGGCCATATCGGGCAGTTGACGCAGGGCGAGCTGAAAGTAGGCGACAGCGTAGACGCCGTTGTTGACGGAGCTCGCCGCAACCGTATCCGTTTGAACCATTCGGCTACTCACCTGCTGCACGCGGCGCTTCGCCAAGTGCTTGGCGCTCACGTCGCGCAGAAGGGATCTTTGGTGAACGATAGCTACCTGCGCTTCGATTTCTCGCATACTGAAGCGATGAAGCCGGAACAAATCCGTGCGGTTGAAGATCTGGTGAACCAGCAAATCCGTCGCAATCTTCCCGTCGAGACTCAGGAGATGGATCTGGAAGCGGCTAAAGCCAAAGGGGCGATGGCCCTGTTCGGCGAAAAGTATGATGACAAGGTCCGCGTTCTCTCTATGGGCGATTTCTCTACGGAGCTTTGTGGTGGTACTCACACTGCCGCTACCGGCGATATCGGCCTGTTCCACATTACCTCTGAGTCCGGCATTGCCGCCGGCGTGCGCCGTATAGAGGCCGTCACGGGAGACAACGCAATTCGCGCTATGCATCAGCAAAGCGACGTTTTAAGCGAAGTTTCCTCACTGGTTAAGGGCGATAGCAGCAACCTGATCGAGAAGATTAAGGGGCTGATTGAGCATGCTAAATCGGTTGAGAAAGAGCTACAGCAGCTTAAAGAGCAGCAGGCTGCTCAGGAAAGTTCATCTCTGGTCAGCAAGGCCGTTGAAGTTAAGGGCGTCAAGCTCCTGGTTAGTCAGCTTAGCGGCGTAGAGCCGAAAATGCTGAGAACCATGGTTGACGACATCAAGAATCAGATGGGGTCGGGCGTTATCGTTTTGGCGACTGTCCATGACGATAAGGTTAGCCTGATTGCCGGTGTAACCAAGGACCTGGTCGATCGCCTGAAGGCCGGAGAGCTGATTGCTCCCGTAGCCCAGATGGTGGGAGGTAAGGGAGGAGGCCGTCCGGATATGGCGCAGGCCGGCGGCACCGATTGTAATGCTTTACCCGCAGCCCTGGCCTCGGTTGAAGGTTGGGTGGCTGCAAAACTGTAACTGAAAGATTGTCGCTTTTGTCCAAGCGCCGTTTGGCGGCGCTTGGCGCGAAAGTGTACCTTTCTCCAGTATTTTTTAGCACGTCGTGTAGTATAAACTTAATATAATTAGCTAAACTTAGGCATATACCTGTTCTTATCTGGGGTATGTATAGAATGAGCATAGGTCTCGGCGATATTTAATATTTATTAAATACCGCAGCTTACGTTCTTAGGCTATATCATGGATAATGGGCTGGATGCACAAGAGAAGCAATGGTTTGTTTAATCTGTCAAGGAGTAACGAATGCTTATTCTAACTCGCCGAGTTGGTGAAACGCTTATGATTGGTGACGAAGTTACCGTAACGGTTTTAGGCGTTAAAGGTAATCAGGTTCGTATCGGCGTTAACGCGCCAAAAGAAGTTTCTGTTCATCGTGAAGAAATTTACCAGCGAATTCAGGCTGAAAAGTCTCAGCAGTCGACTTTTTAAGCAATTGACGCACCCGGCGCTGTCTGGCGGGTGCGTTAATGCCTTTCCTATAGTCATTTTTTAATTTTATTTTCTCACGCTCAGGCGCGCCGAAACGGGCGTTTTTACTTTTGTTATTTGTTTTTTTGCTGGCAAAGTGTTCGGGTTGTTTGCTTAGTGCTCAAACGGACGGGATGCGCGAAAAAGTATTTGACTTATAGGGCCGGGAAAGTAATATGTGCGCCACGCAGAACTGATAAGCGCTAACGCTGCTTGAGGTTTTGCTGATAGTAGATATGGTGAAGTGGCCGAGAGGCTGAAGGCGCTCCCCTGCTAAGGGAGTATGTGGTCAAAAGCTGCATCGAGGGTTCGAATCCCTCCTTCACCGCCATTTACGAACTGCACCCGTAGCTCAGCTGGATAGAGTACTCGGCTACGAACCGAGCGGTCAGAGGTTCGAATCCTCTCGGGTGCGCCATCTTAGTAAGGTATCGCTATAATGCGATACGCCAGTGAACGTAGTCGTAACGCTCACTTCAGTTATTCAATGTGCATCCGTAGCTCAGCTGGATAGAGTACTCGGCTACGAACCGAGCGGTCAGAGGTTCGAATCCTCTCGGATGCGCCACTTTATTTCTAAGCGTCATGCAGCGTAAGTTAATCAAATGCATAATGCTTAGCGCCGTTGTCCTCAGCGTGAGGGTTAATCGGTAGATTTATCGGATGCACCCGTAGCTCAGCTGGATAGAGTACTCGGCTACGAACCGAGCGGTCAGAGGTTCGAATCCTCTCGGGTGCGCCACCTTTTCTTTCTATCTAAATCCCTTTTTTCAAACCCATCATTCTTTCAATCGTTTGCGTTTTTTACATCGACATAGCTATGCCGCTGTATTTCTCGTGCTTGCGTTTGTTGCCTATAAATAACGAAATTTGAAGACGTTAAAGACCTAAACAGATAAGAATTGGCTATTGAAGCAATCGCCTTCTCTTTTTTAGAAATCTGGTTTAATAGTGAGAGCTAGAGGAAAATAGATGGCGTCCCCGACAGGAATCGAACCTGTAACTAGCCCTTAGGAGGGGCTCGTTATATCCATTTAACTACGGGGACTCAAAAGCAGGCTGGCATTATATCCGCTTTTTCTATTCGTTTCAGCAGTTCAGTGTTCGTTTGTCTAACTTATCGCCTGTCTGCGGGTAAAAGGCGGTTTTTTGATAGGCTTCACATTCTGCAGACTTTCTCCCATAGGCTTTGATCTGACACCCTATTTTACTCATAAATAGGTACTTTTGGCACGGGGTGTACGCTACGAGCCCAGACAAGGCTATGTTATGATAACGGCAATTTTTCATCGACAACGTGTAATGTAAGCAATGCTGGAAGTACAAGGACTAAACTGTATCCGAGATGAAAGAGCTCTGTTCACCGAGCTTGGTTTTGTCATACATCCCGGTGAGCTAGTTCAGGTTGAAGGGCCCAACGGTGCGGGTAAAACCAGCCTGCTGCGCATTTTAGCCGGGCTTGCCAGCAGCGACGGCGGTAAAATCCTCTGGAAAGGGGAAGAAACCCGCCGCTCTCGCGACGGTTATCATAATGACCTCCTCTATATCGGCCATCACCCTGGCGTAAAGGCCGTGCTTACTCCTTATGAAAACCTCTCCTTCTTTCAGAAAGCGTCTGGTAAAGCCGACGATAGCGCCATTTGGGACGCGCTGGCGAAGGTTGGGCTGGTTGGCTATGAGGACGTGCCCGTAGCGCAGCTTTCGGCCGGGCAGCACCGTCGAGTGGCGTTGGCCAGGCTGTGGTTAAGCAGCGCGCCGCTGTGGATTTTAGATGAGCCTTTGACGGCGATAGACAAGCAGGGCGTTGAGCACCTGACTCGTCTGTTTGAAGAGCACGCTCAAAGCGGCGGCATTGTGATATTGACGACCCATCAGGATATGATTAGCGCGCGCTGCCCTATCCGCAAAATCAAGCTTGACGGCGGGGTGTGGCGCTAATGTTTATTTCCATCCTTCACCGTGAGCTGAAAATCGCCTTTCGCAAAGGGGCGGAGATCGTCAACCCGCTGTGGTTTTTCCTGATTGTCGTCACGCTGTTTCCTCTAAGCATTGGCCCCGAACCTCAGCTTCTGTCGCGCATCGCGCCGGGCGTCGTTTGGGTGGCGGCGCTGCTGTCTTCTCTCTTATCTCTTGAGCGCCTGCTGCGCGACGATTTTCTTGACGGCTCGCTTGAACAACTCATGCTGCTGCCCGTTCCGCTGCCGGTGACCATTCTGGCGAAGGTCTGCGCGCACTGGCTGCTGACGGGCCTGCCGCTTTTGATTCTGTCGCCGCTGGTAGCGCTGCTGCTTTCTTTCGATTTTTCTACCTGGCGCGCCGTTGCGCTAACGCTGCTTTTAGGAACGCCGACGCTGAGCTTTATTGGCGCCATCGGCGTTTCGCTAACGGTGGGGCTGCGTAAGGGCGGCGTCCTGCTGAGTTTATTGGTGTTGCCTCTGTATATCCCGGTTTTGATTTTCGCCACGTCGGCGATCGATGCGGCGTCAATGCTGCTGCCTATCGGTGGATATCTGGCGATTTTAGGCGCTATCCTTGCAGGGACTGCGACGCTGGCGCCGTTTGCCGCCGCCGCAGCGCTGAGAGTGAGCGTACAGTAACGGCAGCGTAGCGATTTTTTATTTTAAATGTGAGCGTAACGACTATGTGGAAATGGCTACATTCCCTCGCTAAACCCGAGACGATGTATCGTCTGTGCGGGAGGTTCATTCCGTGGACGGCCATTGCCGGTACGGTTCTCTTGTTAGGCGGCTGGACCTGGGGATTTGGCTTTGCCCCGGCGGACTACCAGCAGGGCGACAGCTTCCGGATTATCTATATCCACGTTCCTGCGGCCATCTGGTCGATGGGGATCTACGGTTCGATGGCGATCGCCGCCTTTATCGGACTGGTTTGGCAGATGAAGTCAGCCGACATGGTAGCCTCAGCGATGGCGCCCGTAGGGGCCGTCTTTACTTTCATTGCTCTGGCGACGGGGTCCGCGTGGGGTAAGCCCATGTGGGGAACCTGGTGGGTGTGGGACGCGCGTTTAACTTCTGAGCTGGTGCTGCTGTTTCTCTATCTCGGCGTTATCGCGCTGTATAACGCGTTTGAAGACCGCCGTCTCGCCGGGCGCGCGGCGGGCATTCTGGTGTTGGTGGGCGTCGTTAACCTGCCGATAATTCATTTCTCGGTTGAGTGGTGGAACACGCTGCACCAAGGCTCGACCAATATGCAGCAGTCTATCGACCCAAGCATGCGAGCGCCTCTGCGCCTGGCCATTTTTGGCTACCTTTTCTTCTTTATTACGCTGACGCTGATGCGCATGCGTAACCTGATTTTAAGCCACGACCGCCAGAAGCCCTGGGTTGAGTCGCTAGTCACCAAGGGGGCGCGCTAATGACACCGGCATTTTCTTCATGGCAGGAATTTTTCGCGATGGGGGGCTATGGCCTGTACGTTTGGCTGGCGGTATCGGCCACGATTTTGCCTCTGCTTATTTTAGTGTGGCACACGCGCTGGCAGCGTAAAAAGCTGCTAAACGAAATCCAACGCCGGAAATCGCGCGAGGCGCGCATTGAGAACGCAAAACGGGAACAGGAGGCCGTCCTATGAATCCACGTCGCAAGAATAGAATGTTTTTGGCGATCGCCATTCTTATCGGCATGGCCGTCACGATTTCGCTCGTACTGTATGCATTGCGCTCCAACATCGACCTGTTCTATACGCCGGGCGAGGTGGTTTACGGCAAGGGCGAGGACAAGATTAAGCCAGAGCCGGGGCAGCGCCTGCGCATCGGCGGTATGGTGATGCCCGGTTCCGTCGTGCGTGACCCTACGTCTTTAAAGGTGACCTTTAAGGTTTACGATGCGCGCGCGGCGATCGACGTTCGCTACGACGGCATTTTGCCTGACCTTTTCCGCGAAGATCAGAGCGTCGTTGCGCAGGGCGTATACGGTGAAGACGACGTGATTACCGCCAAGGAAGTGTTAGCTAAGCACGACGAAAACTATATGCCGCCGGAAGTTGAAGAGGCGATGAAGGATAACCACCACCGTCCGGCTGAAAGCTATAAAAAAGAGGCCGAGATGCAGGGGAAAAAGCAATGATCCCTGAACTCGGCACTTTTTCCCTCGCGCTGGCGACGGGACTGGCGCTGTTGTTGAGCATATATCCGCTGCTCGGCGCCTATCGACAGGACATGCGGATGATGGCGGTAGCTCGCCCTCTGGCTTACGGCCTGCTGGCGGCAACGCTGCTGGCCTTCGGCAGCCTGGTTTATGCGTTTATCGTCAACGACTTTAGCGTTATTTACGTTGCGGCCAACTCTAACAGCCAGCTTCCCGTCTACTTCCGCATGGCGGCGGTTTGGGGCTCGCATGAAGGTTCTCTGCTGCTGTGGATTGTGCTGCTGTCTCTCTGGACCGGCGCGGTCGCGGCGTTTAGCCACAAAATGCCGATGGACGCCGTCGCGCGCGTGCTGTCCGTGCTTGGCATGATAAACGTCGGCTTTTTGCTGTTCGTCATTTTGACCTCTAACCCTTTCCTGCGCGCGCTGCCGATGATCCCTATTGACGGTCGCGACCTGAACCCGCTGCTGCAGGACGTCGGGCTGATTTTCCATCCGCCGCTGCTTTATATGGGCTACGTGGGTTTCTCCGTTGCGTTCGCTTTCGCTATTTCTTCTTTGATGGCCGGTAAGCTCGATACCGCCTGGGCGCGATGGTCTCGCCCGTGGACGACCGCCGCGTGGGTTTTCCTTACTCTGGGTATTGCGCTGGGCTCCTACTGGGCCTATTACGAACTGGGGTGGGGCGGCTGGTGGTTCTGGGATCCGGTAGAAAACGCCTCGTTGATGCCCTGGATCACCGGCACTGCGCTGCTGCACTCGTTGGCGGTGACCGAGAAGCGAGGTTCGTTCAAAGCCTGGACGGTGCTGATGGCGATTGTGTCGTTCTCGCTGTGCCTGCTGGGCACGTTCCTGGTTCGTTCCGGCATTCTGGTTTCCGTCCACTCGTTCGCCTCAGACCCCGCACGCGGCATGTTCATTCTGGCGTTTTTAATCGTGGTGATCGGCGGCTCGCTGCTGCTGTATGCGATTAACGGCAGTCGAGTGAGAAAAACGCGGGCTCATCATGAGTTCTTTTCACGCGAATCCTTTTTGTTAGGCAACAATATTTTGCTGATGGCCGCCATGATGGTGGTTCTGTTGGGAACGCTGCTGCCTTTAGTGCATAAGCAGCTGGGGCTTGGCTCTATTTCCGTTGGCGCGCCGTTCTTTGACACGATGTTCATCTGGCTGATGGTGCCGTTCTCATTGCTGCTGGGCGTGGCGCCGCTGGTGCGCTGGCGTCGCGACGAGCCTTCCAAGCTGTTCAAGCGCTTGGCGGTCGCTCTGGTGGTTACGCTCGCCGCTTCGTTTATTCTGCCTTGGTGGCTGCAGGATAATATTATCGCCATGACGGTGCTGGGCCTGATGATGGCAGTTTGGGTCATCGTGCTGACGCTGATGGAGCTGCATGAGCGAGCGACCTACCGCCACGGCTTCTTTAAGGGATTGGCTCAGCTTCCCCGCAGCCACTGGGGTATGGCGTTAGCCCACCTTGGGGTTGCAATCACCGTGTTTGGCATTGCCTTTAGTCAGAACTACAGCATCGAACGAGACGTTCGGCTGAAGGATGGCGACAGCGTAGCGATCCGCGACTATACCTTCACCTTCCGCGACGTACGCGAAATTCAAGGGCCCAACTATACGGGCGGGGCGGGCGAGCTGGAAATCACGCGTAACGGCAAGCCGGAAGCCACGCTGCACGCAGAGAAGCGCTACTATAAGGTTGCAGGCAGCATGATGACCGAAGCTGCGATTGACGGCGGCATTACCCGCGACCTTTACGCCGCGCTGGGCGAACAGTTGGAAGACGGCGCCTGGGCGGTGCGTATCTACTATAAACCGTTTGTTCGCTGGATCTGGTTTGGCGGCCTGTTTATGGCCTTTGGCGGCCTGCTGTGCATTCTCGATCCGCGCTATCGTATTAAGAAACATCCAACACGCGAGGAAACAGTGTGAACAAGAAACTGCTGTTTATTCCATTAGTCGTCTTCTTAGGCATGGTGATTGCCTTTATGGTGCAGCTGCAGCGCAATGCCGAGGGCGATGACCCAACCTCCCTTGAGTCCGCGCTTATCGGTAAGCCGGTGCCAAAGTTTAAGCTGGAGTCGCTGGATATACCCGGTAAAGTGTACGAGCAGGAGGCGCTAAACGACGGCAAACCGCTGCTGCTTAACGTCTGGGCGACTTGGTGCCCGACCTGCTATGCCGAACATCGGTTCTTAAACCGCCTGTCGGCGGAAGGCATTCGCGTAGTAGGTCTGAACTATAAGGATGAGCGGGGAAAGGCCATCAAGTGGCTCCAAGACTTGGGAAATCCTTACTCCCTTAGCCTGTATGATAACAACGGCATGCTGGGGCTGGATCTCGGCGTCTATGGCGCGCCGGAAACCTTTCTTATCGATGGAAAGGGGATTATCCGCTATCGCCACGCCGGTGATTTAAACGATAAGGTTTGGAACGAAGAAATTAAGCCTCTATGGCTTAAATATCAGGGGGAGGTTTCCCAATGATGAAGTCACTTTCAGCCATGCTGTTTACGCTGCTTATGGCGTTTAGCGTTCACGCGGCGATAGATACCTATAACTTCAAGTCCGTAGAAGAAGAGCAGCAGTTTCGCGAGCTTACCGGCCAGCTGCGCTGCCCGAAATGCCAAAACAACAGCATCGCCGACTCCAATGCGCCAATCGCAACCGATATGCGCAATAAAGTGTTTGAGCTGATGGAGCAGGGGCAGTCCAGACAAGAGATCGTTGACTACATGGTCGATCGCTACGGCCATTTTGTGACCTACGAACCCCCGGTGACGGCTGCAACCCTCATTCTGTGGATAGTTCCCGCTTTGTGCGTCGTGTTTGGCATTGTTGCTATTGTGATGCTGTCCCGTCGGCGAAGAACGTCGGCGGCTGCCGGTGGCGCAGCGCTGTCGGTAGAAGAACAGCGTAGGCTTCAGCGCCTGTTAAATGAAGATAAGGGCGCAAAGGGCGGTAAAGCATCATGATGATATTTTGGCTTATCGCGGCCCTGCTGCTGATTGCGGCGACGGCGCTGTTTATCTTGCCGACGCTTAAAGGTCCAAATGAAAAGGCAGATGCAGACAGAGATGCGCTAAATAAGGCCTACTATCAGCAGCGCTTAAACGAGCTTGAGGACGACGAGGCATTGGGCGTCGTCGGTGAAAGAGACGCCATGGTAGCGGAGCTTCAGCATAACCTGTTGGAAGACATTCCCGCTCGAGCCGGTACGCGTAAGCGCGCCCCCTTTAGCCTGACGGTTTTGCTGCCGGGCGTATTGCTGCTTGTGGCCGTGTCCGTTGGATTATACGTGTATACCGGTGGGATGACTCAGGTTTCCCAGTGGCGGCAGGTAGTAAAAAACATGCCCGAACTGCGGCAGAAGGCCGATGCCGGCCAACTGAACGAACCCGAGGAGATTGCCCGATTTGCACTGGGGCTGCGCACCAGCCTGCTGACCGATCCGACAAACGTTCGCGATTGGACTATGCTTGGTTTGGCCGGGCTGCGCTTGGGCAACGGCGAAATGGCGCTACAGTCTTATGAAAAAGCGTATGAACTGTCGCCAAACGACGGCTATATCCAGATTATTTACGCTAAGCTGCTAACGCGCTCCAACAACCCGGAAGACGTAGCTCAAGCAAGCCGCATTCTGAAAACGCTGCTCAAGTCTGAGCCGGATAACGTGGATGCGCTTTCCGCGCTGGCGATGAACGCCTTTGGGCAGGGGAACTTTAACGAAGCTATCGCCGCTTGGGAAAAGGTTTTGACCCTGATGCCGCCGGACGCCAAAGGCGCTGACGTTATCAGGCAAAGTCTGGCCTACGCCAAGTCACAGGTAACGTCCAACGGCGTTCACCTGGGCGTGACGATTTCCGTTTCACCCGACGTAGCGGCCCAGCTGCCGGCTCAGGGCGGCGTGCTGATTGCGGTGACCGACGGTAAGTCCACCGTTCCGGTAGCCGTAAAGCAGTTACAGTTAGGAACGTTTCCGCTTAAGGTTGAGCTGGACGACAGTAACGCGATGATGCCCTCCCGTTTGCTTTCCGGCCTGAAACAGGTAAAGATAATAGCTACCGTTACCAGCGGTGATGAGGCGGATAAACGGCGGATGATTGGAGAGAGTCGCGTTTATTCGTTCACCGGCAAAGAGAGCGTGGACGTTACGATTGAGCGAATTGAACAGTAAGCGCTGTGGCTATCAAGGCCAGCATTTGAGGGAGAAGAAAATGAAAAGCCGATTGGTCAGTTGTGTATTTGCTGCAGCGATGCTGACGGGCTGCGTTAACAGCGGCAGCCTGAACGAAGACGGTACGCGGCCAGACCCGCTAGAGGGTTTTAACCGCACCATGTTCAACTTTAACTACAACTATATGGATCCGTACGTCGTGCGTCCTGTCGCCGTCGTTTGGCGCGACTATATGCCGCAGCCGGCGCGCAGCGGATTGAGCAATTTCACCAGCAACTTGGGCGAACCCGCCTCGATGGTCAACAACTTTCTTCAGGGAAACATTTACGACGGTTTCCGCCATTTCAACCGCTTCTTCGTCAACACCCTGTTGGGGATGGGCGGCTTTATGGACGTGGCGGGCATGTCGAACGACAAGCTGAAGAAGGATTACAATAAAGAGTTCGGCCAGGTGCTTGGCCACTATAACGTGCCCTACGGGCCGTACGCCGTTCTGCCCGCTTACGGTTCTGCGACCGTGCGCGACGAAGGCGGCGGCTATGTAGACTATGCCTATCCGGTGTTAAGCTGGCTCACCTTCTGGGGATCGGTCGGCAAGTGGACGGTAGAAGGCATTGAAAGCCGCGCTCAGTTGCTCGATCAGGATCAGATGCTGGCCAACTCGCCGGATCCGTATATCTTCGTGCGTGAAGCCTACTTCCAGCGTCATGACTTCTTGGCTAACGGCGGTAAAATTGATGAGGAAAACAATCCGAACGCCGAAGCGCTTAAGGATCAGTTGGACGACATCGACTCAGAATAACGCTAATTTAATAAAAAACCCGTCGAAAGACGGGTTTTTTGCATCATCAGCACAGAAAGCGGCTTAGAACGTATAGTTCAGGTTAACGCCATAAAGCCAGGCTTTGCCTTCAGATTCGAAGTGATACACCGGGCTGTTTGCCGAGTTGTTTTGCTTCTCGCTGATTTTGACCTTTTGGCCGTGCATGTAGGAGACGCCGACGTCGACCGATGCATCCGGCGTGAAGTTATAGGTCGTTCCCATACTTAGCCACAGGCGATCCTGATCGGGAATTGAAATAGAGCGGTTGCTAGCGGGAACCGCGCTGTCGTCAAAGGCGATGCCCGCGCGCCAGGTCCAGGTTTCGTCGTGGTAATAGGTGGTTCCCAGCGCCATGCGGTAGGCGTCCCTGAAGCCTTCATGCTTTTGGAACAGAACGTTGCCGTCGCTGTCTTTAGCCTTAAGCTCTTCGAACTCGCTCCAACTGGTGTAGCTTAGGGTGTAGTGCATCGCCCACTTCGGCGCGACTTTGTGGTAGCCGGACAGCTCCCAAATCTCGGGCAGGGTCAGCGTCAGCTTACCGGAACGAGACGTGCCGTCGGTGCCCCAGGGCAGGCCGGTGATGGGCTGATAGCCGTTGAGGCGGCTGCTCAGATCGCTTTTGTACGTACCTTTAAAATCGATATCGATCTTCGAGCGGTAGCTTAGGCCGATACGGTTATCTTTATCGATCTCATACAGCATGCCGGCGTTCCAGCCATAGCCCCATTCGTCACCGTGCAGGTAGGCGACGGTTGAGTTTGGCTGCATGGCGCCGCTGGCGCTTTCGCCTGCATAGCGTCTGATTTTCGCCTTGGCGTAAACGGCGTTAGCGCCAAGGCCGAGGCTGAAGTGTTCGTTGACGCGGTAGGCCGTGCTCAGGTTGAAGTTGCCCGTTTGCAGCTTGGTTGTGCCCGCCAGAGGGCCTGCGGCGTATTCGTCGTTAAAATGGGTTGATAACCCGTAGTTGCTGGTGGCGAAAGCGCCCAGCGCCCATTTTTCATTAATGGGGAGAACGAAGTGCAGGTTAGGAACCCATTCGTTAGGCGTGATATCGTTGGCGTGCATGTCGTTGCCCTGAGGCGACGTGCCGGTGATTTCTACCTCTGGCTGAACGTAGATGGCGCCGCCGGAAAAGGTTGCGCGATCGAACATCGTCATCGAGGCCGGGTTGCGGTTGCCTGAAGAGGCGTTATCGGCAATGGCTCCTTCGCCGGAAAAGGCGCGGCCCAGGCCGGAAGCGGAGGATTCTTGCAGCTGAAAACCGGATGCGTACAAATTGCTCGAAAGGCTGGCGACGGCAATCGCCAGAATAGACTTCTTCAAATTCTTTTTTAGAAACATACAAAATCTCAACGAATCATAAGAATTATTACGAATTGTAATAATCGAAGCGCGCATTTTAGGGAGGATTAAAGGGCTGACAGATTAGACCAGTTGACTAAAAAGCGTGTTTTTAGCGGAGATTTTGATGTGGTAACCGCTGAAGTAGAGAACGCTTTTTATCAGCAGGCCGATGGTCGCTTTATGTAACGCACCTGGTTGTTAACTAAAATCAATATAAATCAATAAAATAAATGACTTTCGTTTATTAAGCGAAGGGGAGGCGGTAGCCGTTAAGCGGGGATAAATGGTAAAATTCATGCATCGCGTGAGAGGAAGGCGTAGTATAAAGAAAATCATCGATTTTTGAGCCAGATCTCATAACAGCTTAGCCGTAAAGCGGAGATTGTTCTGCCTTACATAGAGGAGAAAAGAGATGTCAGATTCATTAAAGTGCAATGCTCAGGAAACTGCCGCCTGCTGCTGCGTTGACGTAGGGACAGTGATGGACAATACCGACCTGACGGCGTCCTATAAAAGCGAGTTTGCGTCCCGCGCTGAAGCGGAAAAGATGCTGAACATGTTGACGGAAAAAGCGCGCGCCACTGAGTCCGAGCCTTGCGATATTAAGAGCAGCATTGTTGACGTTAACGGCGGCGTTGAGCTTACCGCTGACTTTACGTTCTGCTGCCAGGCTGAAACGCTGATTTTCCAGCTCGGGCTGCGTTAGTTTTTCTAAGTAAGATTTTTACAAATGTGACTTACAGCAACGCCGGTTTTTCCGGCGTTACTTTTTTGCCAGGAGGGAAACCATGCGGGTGTTTATTATGCGTCACGGCGAGGCCAGCTTCCATGCAGACAGCGATCCTGCCCGTCGCCTGACCGAGCGAGGCGTTGAACAAACGGCGGACATGACGCGTCGACTGCGCGAGCAGTCAGACGGCATTGAATTTGTTCTGGTTAGCCCCTACGTTCGCGCCCAGCAGACGCTGGAGGTCGTGCGCCGCGAATTCCCGCTGCCTTCTGCCGTCTGCATTGAGACGTTTCCCGCGCTGATCCCCGGCGGCTCCCCCGCGCCGTGCGCTGACTATCTTACGGTGCTGGCACAGCAGGGCATCGGTTCCGTATTGATTGTTTCCCACCTGCCGCTGGTAAGCTATTTGGTTTCCGAGCTTAGTCAAGGGAGCGCTTCGCTGATGTTTCCAACCTCTGCGGTCGCCTGCGTTGAACTGGATGCCCAAACCGCGAGAGGGCGGTTTGAGTGGATGATGGCACCAGGGATATAGCCTGAGGCAATAAAAAAGAGATGCATTAAGCATCTCTTTTTTCTCATTTCTTTTTGTCTATAGCCCCAGCCTGTGAGCGACAACTTCTTCAAGCAAAGCCACCAGCTCGGAGTCCATGTACTGATAGTCGTCGGGAATATCCAGCACGTGAATCGGCTTATGCTCCACCAGTCGGCGATAGTCCGCGACAATGCGGCTTTTGTGCTTTTGCTCCATCACGCAGACGACGTCGGCCCATTGCAACATTTCCGGCGTTAAGGGCTTTCTGGCGTTGCGGCTGGTGCCGGCGGAACGCACGGAAAGCCCCGGATGTTTACGCCAAACCTGCTCGGCCGTTGGGCTGCGCCATTGGTTACGGCTACAGATAAATAAAACATTCATACACTTCATCCTTCAAGCTGCCTCTTCGTTGGCTGCGTTCGCTCACCCTAGTCACGTACTTTTGTACGCTCCTAGGGATTCCCTCACTTGCCGCCTCGACGCACCTTGAATGATTTTGTGTATTACTTATATTCTTCCATCGCGCGGCGGGCGAGCTGTCCGCTTCGCACTCTCGGATAGTCCATCCCCAGTTGAGCCGCTCTGGCAAGCTTCTTTGAGCGGATATACATCAGCTTCCAGCGCTTTTCTTTGGGAAAGTCGCTGCGGGGTGGGTGACTGTCGCGTGAGCGATTGCGACTTTTCTGTGCGAGCCGCCAGGCCCGTGTGCGGTTATTGTCCATAATGTTCTCTCTGAATGAATTTACCGGGTTCAGCAGCCGCGGTAATACAGAGAGGCCTAAGCCGCGCGTATCATAGCGCGATTTAGAGAAAAGTACAGCCTAAGGCCTGTCGGCAAAATAGAATCCCTTAGGCGTGATGAGCGCCATGACGGCGCCCGACAGCATTCCCGGCGCAACGTAAAGCGCAAAGCGATGGAACAGGGAGCCTGGCCGATCCGTACCGATAAGCACGTCCTGAACGCCGAACACGGCGGTGAAAAAGAGGAGCGCCAGCACCGCGCCCAATAGTGCGCAAAACGCCGTTCGGCGAAGCCTTGAACCGTAATGCCTAGCGGGAAGGCAGGCCGCGCCGATGCCCGTAAATAGCGCGGGAAGTACGCCGAACGCATAGCTGATAAAAAACAGAATGGGGAAGAATGAAACCGTTGTGGCTTTGTCTTCGCTGCCGGGCAGCATTACGCCAAAAGCAATGTATAGGAAGCCGATGATTGGCCCTATCAGCGAAAACCAGAAGGCGTGGCACAGAGCGCGGTAGGTGAGCGTCATCAAGCTTCTCCCATATCAGATGCGCTAAAGCCGTTTTTGGATTGCGTTTGAAAAGGTAAATACATCAACGTCAGCAATGCGCCAGCAGAGGCAAAGGCGCCAGAGAACGCGTAGAGAAAGAAGGTTAGAAGCCTATCTCCTGCTAACGTTGTCAAACCGAAAAAGAGCGGCAGAGGCAGTGATATGAGCGCACCAAACGCGATGATGACGTAAGGGCGGTAGGGGCCATGGCTGATGAAGCTGGCGAAAATGCTGGTTAACAGGGCGGCAGGGCCACCGAATATATAGGTGAACAGGATCGTAAGAAGCGGTTCTCCAATCAGTATCCCAATTGCGTTAAATGGCGTTTTGCCTATCGTTTCTAATATGATGATGCAGGCGACAAGCCCGAACAGCGGGCCAATGGCAGTGAACCAGAATGCATTAAGCAGTACGTGACGCGGCGTTGGCATGGTTTTTCTATTTATCCTGTGAATACCGTTGGGGTTTTTATAGGTTAATGCGGCTTTGTGTGCATAGGATGAAGTGAGTGAGAAGGGCATTCTGCTTTCACTCTATAGCCATTAGTGCGCGAACGAAAACAGGCGCTGGCGTACGATAAATCTGGTGATGAGTGATGAGAAGGAAATTGCCAGAAAAAAGTATAAAGACATGGGCAGAATGTCAGATGAATTCATTACGTCGAAGGCCATAAGCTGAAGTATGAAAACGCCGCTACTGGCTAGGGCCATAACCAGATGACTCCAAAGCCGAGAGGCCGATATGGCTGTGATCGCGCCCGCAACCAGTGCTGATGGTGTGCCGAAGACATATGCCACTAATAAAAACTCAATGGTATCGAAAGAAAAGAGATCTATGATAAATAGCAGAAAAGAGCTGGCGATGGTCATGCAGGCAGTTACTGATGATAAAATTCCAAACGTATTCGTTATTGGTAATATCTTTAAGGTGTCATGGGAAAAGAGTTTACTGATAAATATAGGGAAATCGCTATGTTCAATGTATTCACAAAGCTCAATAAAAATAGCGCCAATAAACGGCATAATGAGTGCAAACAGCAGTGTATTGCACAAAACGCGACGCACAGTCTCCATAAATTAATCCTTCCTTGGTAGATTAGCTACTCTTCCTGCTCAACCAACAGCAATATGGCCGCATCGCCGCCGAACTCTTTCGGCGCCTGATGAAACGCCCGTACGTCGGGGTGCTGCGCCAGCCACAGTGGAGTCTGTTTTTTCAATACGTGCTTGCCGTGGCCGTGCATCACGCAGGCGCAGTGGACGTGTTCCCGCCGACAGGCGGCAATCAGCGCCCCCAGCTCCTGCTTGGCCTGCGCCTGCGTCAGGCCGTGCAGGTCGAGAAACAGTTCAGGCGTATAGTCTCCTCGCCTCAGCTTTTTCAGCTCGTAGTGGTCGACGTCGGAACGCACGTAGCGCATCGCGCCGTCTTCATTCAGCAGCGGCTGAAATTCGTCGGAAAAGTAAAACGATGCGTCGACCTGTTCCTGCATCAGGCGTTCTGGTGAAACGGCCTTGGCCTTACGCACGGGCCTATGCACCTTAGTCGTTTGTCGCAAAGGCTTCGCACCCTGAACGGCGTCTTTAAACTGGGCGCTCTCTTCATCGGTGAGCGTAAATTTCTTTTTTGTCACAAAATAGCGCTAGCGTAAATTAAACGGAAATATCGGCGCAGGGCGCCCGAAATATAAGGGAAATTTTTCTATAAGAATAAAGGATGGAAGCTGATTTGTCGCGCGTTTCGTGGCAAACTGTTCGGCTATTTCCAGCCAGATTTCCCGTCGGAGGGGTAATTGGACAAGATTGTTATAGATGAAGCGGTTAGCGAGCTGCGTACCGTTCAGGACATGCTGCGCTGGTCGGTCAGCCGCTTTAGCGAGGCCAGCGTGTATTACGGCCACGGTGCTAACAACCCTTGGGATGAAGCCGTACAGCTCGTGCTGCCTACGCTCTTTTTGCCGCCGAATTCTCCGCCTGAAGTCTACCTGTCTCGCCTCACGAAAAGCGAGCGCCAGCTGATTGTAGAGAGGGTAGTGCGTCGCGTCGAAGAGCGCCAGCCGGTGGCCTACCTGACCAACAGCGCCTGGTTTGCCGGGCACGAGTTTTACGTTGACGAACGCGTTCTTATTCCCCGTTCTCCCATCGGCGAGCTTATCGAGCAGCGCTTTACGTCGCTGCTGCCCCACGAACCTCGCGCCATTCTGGACATGTGTACCGGCAGCGGCTGTATCGCCATTGCCTGCGCTTACGCTTTCCCTGAAGCAGAGGTGGACGCGGTGGACATCTCCGCCGACGCGCTGGAAGTCACCGAATACAATATTCAGTCTCACCGCATGGAGCATCAGGTCACGCCGATGCGCTCTGACCTGTTTCGCGACATGCCGTCGATGATCTACGATCTTATCGTGACTAACCCGCCCTATGTGGACGCCGAAGATATGGCCGACATGCCGTCGGAGTACCATCATGAGCCCGAACTCGGGCTTGCGGCCGGGCACGATGGGCTCGATCTGGTTAAGCGCATTCTGGCCTGCGCGCCGGACTTCTTAAGCGACGACGGCGTGCTGATTTGCGAAGTAGGCAACAGCATGGTGCATCTGGATGAGGCCTATCCGGATATTCCGTTCACCTGGCTGGAGTTTGAGTTCGGCGGCGACGGCGTATTTATGTTGACCAGAGAGCAACTGCTGGCGTGCCGCGAGCACTTCAGCGCCTATCGTGATTAATTACCGTAATAAGAAAGACAATGCCTGAGGAACTACCATGGCCGGAAACAGTATTGGACAACTCTTTCGCGTGACGACATTCGGCGAATCTCACGGCGCTGCCCTTGGCTGTATCGTCGACGGCGTGCCGCCGGGGCTGGCGTTAACCGAGGCCGACCTGCAGCACGATCTGGATCGCCGCAGGCCGGGGACGTCTCGCTATACGACCCAGCGCCGAGAGCCCGACAGCGTACGCATTCTTTCCGGCGTGTTTGAGGGCGTTACCACCGGCACCAGCATCGGGCTGCTGATTGAAAATACCGATCAGCGCTCTCAGGACTACGGCGCCATTAAGGACCTGTTCCGCCCTGGGCATGCGGACTACACTTACCAGCAAAAGTACGGCGTTCGCGACTATCGCGGCGGCGGTCGCTCTTCAGCGCGGGAGACCGCCATGCGCGTAGCGGCGGGGGCGATTGCCAAGAAATACCTGCAGGAAACTCTGGGCGTTCGCATTCGCGGCTATTTGTCGCAGATGGGGCACGTTCAGTGCGAGCTGAAAGACTGGGAGCAGGTAGAGCAAAACCCGTTTTTTTGCCCGGACGTCGATAAAATTGAGGCGCTGGACGAGCTGATGCGCGAGCTGAAAAAGGCGGGGGACTCCATCGGCGCCAGCGTAACGGTCGTCGCCGACGGCATACCCGTCGGGCTGGGAGAACCGGTTTTTGACCGTCTGGACGCCGATCTAGCCCATGCGCTGATGAGCATCAACGCGGTGAAGGGCGTTGAAATCGGCGACGGTTTCGGCGTTATCGGCCAGCGAGGCAGCGAGCATCGAGACGAGATGACCCCGCAGGGCTTTTTGAGCAACCATGCCGGCGGTATTCTGGGCGGCATCAGCAGCGGCCAGCAAATCGCCGCTCGCATCGCCCTTAAGCCGACGTCGAGCATCATGGTTCCCGGCCGCACCATCAATATGCAGGGCGAAGCCGTAGAAATGGTTACTCGCGGGCGCCATGACCCCTGCGTCGGCATCCGCGCGGTGCCGATTGCCGAAGCCATGGCGGCCATCGTGTTGATGGATCACTTTTTGCGCCACCGCGCCCAGTGTGCGGACGTGACGACGGATATTCCTCGCTGGTAGTTAAGGACAGCAGAAAGACAAGTCATAAGGACAGATATAATGAAATATGGGTTTTGGGCCGCCGTAATACTGGCGGCAAGCGCCTTTTCTGCAACGGCAGCCACGCCGTGGCAAAAGGTGAAAGAGCCGGTTCCCGGCGCCCCTCAGGCGATCGGCGGCTTTTCTAACGGCTGCATTATTGGCGCGCAGCCTCTGCCGCTTAAGGGCGACGGCTATCAGGTTATGCGTACCGACAAGCGCCGCTACTTTGGTCACCCCGACCTGTTGAACTTTATCGATCGCCTGACGCAGAAGTCTCAGGCGCAAGGGCTGGGCGTGGTGCTGATTGGCGATATGGGCATGCCCGCCGGTGGCCGTTTTGCTACCGGCCATGCCAGCCACCAGAGCGGATTGGACGTTGATATTTGGCTTCAGCTTCCGACGGAGCGCTGGAGCAATGCGCAGCTGAAAAGCCCCAAAGCGATAGACTTGGTTTCCGGCGACGGCAAGAGCGTGGTTGAAAGCCTGTGGTCGCCGCAGGTGGGCGAGCTTATCAAGCTTGCCGCCAGCGACAGAGAGGTTACGCGCCTCTTCGTACATCCGGCCATCAAGCAGAAGCTGTGCCAGACGGCCGGCACCGATCGCACCTGGCTTAGAAAGGTGCGTCCGTGGTTTGGCCATCGCGCCCATATGCACGTTCGCCTGCGCTGCCCGGCCGATAGCCGGGAGTGCGAAGAGCAGGCGCCGGTACCCGCAGGGGACGGCTGTGGCGCAGAGTTGACCAGCTGGCTGGAGGCGCCGGCCAAGCTGCCTAACGCGAAGCCGAAGCCGCCGGTTATCCCCGAGCCGCCCGCTTCCTGTAAGGCGTTAATTGTGAACAACTTTAAGGCAAAATAGGTTATGGAGTGGTTTCCGCTCGGCGCAGAGGTTTACGTTATCCTGTTTTTCGTTGCGATGATTGCAGGGTTTGTCGACTCTATTGCGGGCGGCGGCGGGCTTATTGGCCTGCCGGCGCTGCTGTCGGTGGGGCTTCCTCCCGCGCAGGCGCTGGCAACCAATAAGCTGCAGTCTATCGGCGGATCGTTTTCCGCCAGTCTCTATTTCATTCGCCAAAGGGCGGTGGACCTAAAGGGGCAGCGTTGGACTATCCTGTTAACCTTTATTGGCGCCATGATTGGCGCCATTTTGATTCAGCATATCCAGGCTGATATTTTGCGGGCCGTGTTGCCGATACTGGTGATCGCTATCGGCCTCTATTTTCTGTTTTGCCCTAAAGTGGGTGAGTTTGAACGCAGGCAGCGCCTGACCACATGGCCGTTTGCCTTTATCGCCGGCTTTTGCGTCGGCTTCTATGACGGCTTTTTCGGCCCCGGTTCGGGGTCGTTTTTCGCACTGGCCTATGTCACTCTGTTGGGTTTTACTCTGACGCGAGCGACGGCGCACGCCAAGGTGCTGAACTTCACTTCCAACTTGGCTTCGCTGCTGTTTTTTATTCTTGGCGGCAAGGTTATCTGGAGCATAGGGCTGGTCATGCTGTGCGGCCAGGTCATCGGGGCCCGCACCGGCGCCAAGATGGTGTTGAGCAAGGGGCAGAAGCTGATTCGACCCATGCTTATCGCCGTGTCGTTTGTGATGAGCGTTAAGCTTATTTACGACAGCCACGGCGCTGAAATTCAGCGTTGGCTGAGTCAATTTTTTAGTTAATCCGCATTGAAATAATAACAAAATGGACGTAAATCACCGTGACGTTGAAGCATAATCCTCAGGATCTCGTCGAGCTGTTCGACAGGACGTTTAAAGCACAGTACCAAACCGAGTTGGTAAACGACGGCGACGAGCCGATTTATCTGCCGGCGGACGAGAATTCTCCCTATCACCGCATCATATTCGCTCACGGCTTTTACGCCAGCGCGTTTCATGAAATCTCCCACTGGTGTATCGCGGGGGAAGAGCGGCGCAAGCTGGTGGACTACGGCTATTGGTACTGCCCGGACGGCCGCAGCGCCGAAAAGCAGGCCGAGTTTGAAGTCGTTGAAATTAAGCCGCAGGCGCTGGACTGGCTGTTTTGCGTTGCGTCAGGCTACCCGTTCAACGTCAGCTGCGACAATCTAGACGGTAACTTCGATCCTGACCGCGTCGCCTTCGCGCGCAAGGTTCAGGCTCAGGTGGTAGATTATTTGGCTAATGGCAATATTCCCGAACGCGCGGCCCGCTTTATTGACGCGCTGCGGGCGTTTTATAACACGAAGCCGCTGACGGCGGACGACTTCCCCTATCCGGAATACCCGGCGGGGTGGCAATAATAGCCTGTTGACTTGAGGTACTGCATGATTTCACAGCTCGAGCAGCGCATTCTGGCGCTGATTGATGAAAACGTTGAGCACGCCAGCGACGATGAACTGTTTGCCGGCGGCTATTTGCGCGGCCACGTCACTCTGGCCGCCGCGCAGGCGGAAGCTCAGGGTAAGGCTTCGCTTGAAGCATATTCTGAACTGATTGAGCAGAGCCTGGACAGCGCCATTGCGGCAGGAGAACTGTCTCCACCGGACAGGGCGCTGGTGTTTGAAACGTGGAACGCCTTGAAGGCGCGCGTTGCCTGACGTTCTTCAATTAACGGCCCTCGCGGGCCGTTGTCGTTTATTCCACGCGGCTACCCTGATATTGCCGTCCCTTTTAGCAGCTTACGCACCCACAGTCGGTTAGGATTTAGCGCCGAGGCGAGATCCGCCGACAGAGGCAGCGGTTCGCCGAAAATCTGGCTGGCCAGCGTCTCGGCCATCAGCGGTGCGGAGCAAAGCCCGCGCGAGCCAAGCCCTCCCAACATGTAGAGCCCTCGCCATACGGGAGCCGCATTGACGTCTTCTTTACGCCTGATTTTTTCATGCAGATTTTGGTAATCGTTCAGGAGGCGCTCCGTATCGGGCACGGCGCCGACCATCGGCAGGTGATCGCGCACTGCGCTTCGTACGCCGCAGCGGGCGAGCCCGGCGCTCACGTCAACGCGCGTGGGCCATTCGACATTCGGCAGGCAGCGGATCAGGCGCTGGCGGTTTTCCTGCTGTTCTTCTTCGCGGTAGTCCGTGTTTTGCTCATCGCGCCTATAGCTGGCGCCGATGCAGTGGAATCGGCCCTCTGCGTCGACCGGCGTCATGTAGCCGTCATAGCAGATAACCTGCTGAAGGCGGCGAAGTTCGTTTGAGGTGGGGATCTGACTGACCTGGCCGCGAACCGGGGTGAGCGCAAGCGAGGCGGTTTGGTTAAAATCGGGCAGGCGGTGGCCGTTGGCCAGGATGACCGTTTTGTGGCGCACGACGTCGCCGTTTTCAAACCTGAGTTTCCAGCCGTCGCCGGACTGGGTTAATGACGTTAGGCGGCGTTGATAATGGGCGCTCATTCCTCTTTTTTGCGCTTCTTCGATTGCCCGTTGAGTCAGCCTGCGGGGCGACAGCCACCCGCCCTGCGGATAGTGAATGCCGCCGCAGCCCGTTGGCAGCCCGCACAGGGCTTCCGCCTCTTCCTGCGTCACCGCGCGGGCAAGCTCAGGAAGCGGAGCCGAAGCCAGCATGTTAGCGACCTTTTGCCTGCTTTTTTCGTCATAGCCAAGCTGGGTTACGCCGCACCACTGGTGTTCGAAGTCAATGCCCTGAAGTAAAAGCGCATCGTAGCGCCGCCGGGCGAAGATAAAAGCGTGAGTAAAAACGTCGCTCAACGCGCTGGCCTGTTTAGCCAGCAGCGGATATAGCGCCCCCTGAGCGTTGCCGGAAGCGTTCTGAGCGGGCTCGTCATCCGCGCAGTAGAGCGTGACTAGCGCTCCACGACGCAGCAGCGCCAGGGCGGCCATAGCGGAAGCGATGCCGCCTCCGATAATGGCGACGTCGTCAGAGCCTTCAGCCTTGGGTGTCCGGTACCAGGGGCGCTCGTCGCGCAGAGGAACCGGCAATTCGCTGCGGCGAATGCCGACCAGCATTTCCCGCTTTTGGCCAAATCCTTTGATGCGGGAAACGTCAAATCCCGCCTGCTGTAACCCGCGGCGTACGAAGCCGGCTGCGGTAAATGTAGCGAAAGTGCCCGACGGCGCGGCCATGCGCACCATGCTGTCAAACAGCAGCGGCGTCCACATTTGTGGATTTTTTGAGGGCGCAAAGCCGTCGAGAAACCAGGCGTCGACCTGTTCCTGTACGCCGTCGCCCAGCGTCGGCAAAACTTCGTTAACGTCGCCGAACCAAAGGTCGAGCGTCACTCGTTCGTCGTCTAACAGCAGGCGATGGCAGCCGGGCAGAGCAGGGGGCCAGGCGCGCTGTAGCTCTTTACAAAGTTCGAAGTACTGCGGCCAGGCGCGGTGTACCTCTTCTAAATCCCTCAGGCTTAAGGGGAACTTTTCAAAGCTGATAAAGTGCAATGCGGCGAGCGGTGCGTCCGGATTCGTATCGCGAAACTGTCGAAAGGCCTGCCACAGCGTAAGAAAGTTTAGCCCGGTGCCAAAGCCGGTTTCTGCGACAGTAAAGCGCCGTGCGCTATGTTTGGCAAAACGTTCAGGCAGGCCGTTGCCGGTTAAGAAAACGTAGTGGGTTTCCTCGGGGCCATCCTGATTGGAAAAGTAGACGTCGTCAAACGCTCGGGATACAGGTGTACCCTGTTCATTCCATTCAAGAGATGCGTGTTTTATAGGGGGAGCGTTCACGTTAAAAGACCGTTTTTCAAGTACTGACGAGCGTTTAATGATGACTGACTTACACAGAAATTAACACAATTAATCGGATCATTTTGCTGATCGGACTTGTTCAGCTTACATCTGTAAGCTAATCTGTTAGCCAAACTCCGTTATATGATAAAAAGTAGAAAGAGGTCATTGATGAAACGTGCAGTTATCACCGGTTTAGGTGTTATATCTAGTATCGGTAATAATAAAGAGGAAGTTCTGGCATCTCTGGAGCTAGGGCGTTCCGGTATTACCCATGCTCAGGAACTGCAAGACGCAGGCATGCGTAGCCACGTCTGGGGTAATGTTAAACTGGATGCGGCAGGCTTAATTGACCGGAAGATCGTTCGCTTCATGAGCGATGCTTCCATTTATGCCTACCTTTCTATGCAGGAAGCAATTAAAGATTCCGGCCTGGCGGACGATCAGGTGTCTAACGAGCGTACTGGCCTGGTGGTCGGCTCCGGCGGCGGTTCTCCGCGCAGCCAGGTCGCCGGCGCTGACGGCATGCGTTCGCGCGGCATCCGCGGCGTGGGGCCTTATATGGTGACCAAGGCGATGGCCTCAGGGGTTTCCGCCTGTCTCGCGACGCCTTTCAAGATCCGCGGCGTTAACTACTCCATCAGCTCAGCCTGTGCAACGTCAGCTCACTGTATCGGCCACGCCGTTGAGCTGATTCAGCTCGGCAAGCAGGACGTTGTTTTTGCCGGCGGCGGCGAAGAGATGTGCTGGGAGCTGGCCTGTGAGTTTGACGCCATGGGCGCGCTGTCCACCAAATATAACGAGACGCCGGAAAAAGCGTCCCGTACCTATGACGAAGACCGCGACGGCTTCGTTATTTCCGGCGGCGGCGGCATGGTTGTCGTTGAAGAACTGGAGCACGCGCTGGCGCGCGGCGCTCATATCTATGCTGAAATCGTCGGCTACGGCGCAACGTCTGACGGCGCCGACATGGTTGCTCCGTCCGGCGAGGGCGCTGTTCGCTGCATGAAGATGGCGATGCAGGACGTTGATACGCCTATCGATTACCTGAACGTTCACGGCACCTCAACGCCGGTTGGCGACGTGAAGGAGCTGGGCGCTATTCGCGAAGTGTTTGGCGACAAGACCCCGGCGATTTCTTCCACCAAAGCGATGACCGGCCACGCGCTGGGTGCAGCGGGCGTTCATGAAGCCATCTACTCTCTTCTGATGTTGGAACACGGCTTTATCGCGCCGAGCATCAACATTGAAAAGTTGGATCCCGAAGCTCAGGGGATGAACATCATAACCAAGATGATTCGCCAAGAGTTGACCACCGTGATGTCCAACAGCTTCGGCTTCGGCGGCACTAACGCGACGCTGGTTATGCGTAAGTATCGCTAATCATATGTAAAAGCGTTTAGAACGTTATACGGGCCCCGACCTCTTTGGTTGGGGCTTTTTATTTGGTGAGAGCGAGCCTTCCGACTGCTGTCTCGGTTCTAGCTGAATAACTTCGATAAAATTTCCCGTTTGAACATGAGTTTTTATCAAAAGGTTGCTTTATTTTTCCAATATTAAATGGCGGCAGAGAATAGCGCGGAAATATCACTTTCTTTAGCCTGATTTATAGGATGTTAGGCTCATTTTTTATTTTTATAAAAGAGAGGATGTTTGAAGTAGGCCCTATTTTATCGCTACCGCTATGTTAGCATTGACGGGTATTAGTATCATTTTGTTATTTCCTTTTCTATTTATTTTATAAAGGGCCTTCATGATGCGTAAATTAACCTTAGTCGTTGGTGCTATATCGTTAGCATGCAGTTTGAACGCTTCTGCTTTAAGCCAGCCGGATACGGCGCTATATCCGGGAGTAGATATAGCGCAGATATCTCATCAGGCGCCGGTCCATTGGGTTTCCGTCGAGCAAATTAAAATGAGCCTGGAAGGCAAGCCTGCTATGGCGGTTGGCTTTGATATCGACGACACGGTTTTGTTTTCTTCGCCGGGTTTCTTTCGAGGCCAGCAGCAGTTTTCTCCTCATTCATCGGAATTTCTAAATAATATGGAGTTTTGGGAAAAGATGAACGGCGAATGGGATAAGTTCAGTATTCCAAAAGAATCGGGTCGAGCTTTAATCTCCATGCATTTAGAACGAGGTGACGCTATTTATTTTATTACCGCGCGCCCGCAAACCAAGAATGAAATCGTAACGCAAGTTCTGCAAGAAGACTTTAATATACCCGCAGACAAAATGAATAAGGTTATCTTCGTCGGCGAAAAAGAAGGGGTGAATTTAAAAGTTCCCGCCATGAAGGAGAAAAAAATTAAGGTCTACTATGGCGACTCCAATGGCGATATTACAGGCGCAAGAGAAGCCGGCGCCAGAGGGATCCGAGTGCTGCGTCCTGATAATGGAACGAACAGTCCTTTGCCAAAAGCGGGAATATTTGGTGAAGAGGTGCTTGTAAACTCCAACCGCTAGGCTGCATCAACTTTCCGATACCGGCGACGTTCGCCGGTATTTTTCTCTTCTGGGGTAAAACCCGTTCCTTTAATCGGGTATCATACGGCCTGTTTCTTATTTATTAGGCCCGCCGAGCACGGATAGCGCAGCGGCGGCTGAGTGTATCTATGTCCCTGAAGATGAAAAAATCGCCGGTGTTAGTACCGGTGCTGCTATTGCTTATCGCTATGCTCTCTATTCAAAGCGGAGCATCTCTTGCTAAAACGCTTTTCCCCATTATCGGCGCGCAGGGAATGACGGCGCTGCGCCTGTGCCTGGGAACGATAATCCTGATGGTGTTTTTACGGCCGTGGCGTAAAAGCGCGACCCGCACGCCCGCTCCCGGTGCGCGCGGCTGGCTGGTGGCCTATGGGCTTTCTCTGGGGGGAATGAACCTGCTGTTTTATATGGCGCTGCAGACCGTACCTTTGGGAATTGCCGTTGCGCTGGAGTTTATCGGCCCGCTGAGCGTAGCAATGTTTTCATCTCGCCGAGTCGTTGACTTCCTCTGGATTGCGCTGGTGATTGCGGGCTTGGCGCTGCTGCTGCCCCTGCGGGATTCCGTCGACGGCGTAGATCCGGTCGGCGCTGGCTACGCGTTGGGCGCCGGCGTCTTTTGGGCGCTGTACATTATTTTCGGCCAGAGGGCCGGAGAGAACTACGGTACGCGCTCTGTCGCCTTTGGCGCAATGGTTGCTACGGTCATCGCGCTCCCTATCGGCGTCATGCACGCCGGCAGCGATCTGTTCTCTTTGTCGATTCTTCCCGCCGCGATTGGCGTGGCCATTCTGTCTACGGCGCTGCCTTATTCTCTGGAGATGGTTGCGCTCACCCGCCTGCCGGCCCAAACGTTTGGTACGTTGACCAGTCTGGAGCCCGCCATGGGGGCGCTGTCGGGGCTGATATTCCTCAATGAAACCCTGTCTCTCCTTCAGTGGTCCGGGCTTTTGGCTATTATCGTTGCTTCGATGGGGGCGTCGTTGACCATTCGGCCAAAGGGGAAGGTAAAGCCGGTGAAGAAGGAAGAACCGCTTGAGTCTTAAATATGAAACGCCGCAGCTGCGGCGTTTTTCTTTTTGATTGCTTTGATATTAACTACATAGATTCCAGCTGCCGCTGAAACTCGCTCAGGTCGCCGATGTGTTGCCGTACCCATTCCGGGTTGTAGTAAGTGTCCAGATAGCGTTCGCCGCTGTCGCAAAGCAGGGTGACGATAGAGCCCTGTTCACCGCGCTCTTTCATTCGCTTTGCCATCTGTAGCGCGCCCCAGACGTTGGTGCCGGTGGAGGCGCCGGTTTTACGGCCAAGGATTTTTTCAAGCCAGAGAACGGTCTCGATGCTGGCGGCGTCCGGCACGTGGAGCATTTCATCAATGACCTCTGGAATAAACGACGGCTCTACGCGCGGGCGACCAATGCCCTCAATCCGGCTACAGGCTTCTCCCGGCGCACGATCGCCGGTTTGGTAGTAACGATAAAACACGGAGTTTTCCGGATCGACCACCACCAGTTTAGTGTCGTGCCCCTGATAGCGGATGTATCGACCGAGGGTGGCCGAGGTGCCGCCGGTTCCTGCGCTCATCACTATATAGTCCGGGGTTGCATGAGGCTCTTTTTGCATTTGACGGAAAATGCTGTCGGCAATGTTATTGTTGCCGCGCCAGTCGGTTGCACGCTCGGCATAGGTGAACTGATCCATATAATGGCCGTTGAGGGACCGGGCCAGCTCTTCTGACGCAGGATAGATTTCCGACGGGTGCTTCACAAAGTGGCAGCGGCCGCCGTAAAACTCGATGAGTTCGATTTTCTTTCTGGCGGTGCTGGCGGGCATGACGGCTATAAAAGGTAAACCGAGCAGGCGGGCAAAGTAGGCTTCAGACACGGCGGTGCTGCCCGACGACGCTTCAATAATCGTCGTGCCTCGCTTAATCCATCCGTTGGACAAACCGTATAAAAACAAAGAGCGCGCCAGGCGGTGCTTCAGGCTGCCCGTCGGATGAGTGCTTTCATCCTTAAGATAGATATTGATGCCGGGAAACTGCGGCAGGCAGAGGCGAATAAGGTGCGTATCCGCCGAGCGCTGGAAGTCCGCTTCGATTTCACTGATGGCCTGTTTGACCCATGAGCGCGTCATACTTTTCCCCTATACTATATTAAGTTTCAGGCGGTGAGAGAGCCTGTAGATAGCGTAGCCAGATCGGGGGAAAATGTTATTGCTATTTATCCTTCGATGTCGCTAAATGAGAGAAATTTTTTCTCTTTGGTGCCGAAATGCTAGATAAAATTGATAGAAAGCTGCTGGAGATGCTGCAACGAGACTGCACGCTGTCTCTTCAGGCGTTGGCCGATAAGGTGAATCTGACCTCAACGCCCTGCTGGAAGCGGTTAAAGCGCCTGGAAGACGAAGGTTTTATCCGTCATCGAGTCGCCCTGTTGGATGCCGAGAAGCTGGGCGTTGGGCTGACGGCGTTTGTTTTGATAAAGACCCAGCACCACAGCAGCGAGTGGTACCAAACCTTCGTTGATCGGGTCAGCGATATGCCGGAAGTCATGGCGTTTTACCGCATGGCCGGCGAGTACGATTACCTGATGCGGGTGCAGATAGCCGACATGAAGAGCTACGATCGCTTCTATAAGCGTCTGGTTAACAGCGTTAGCGGGCTAAGCGACGTGACGTCAAGCTTCGCTATGGAAGAGATTAAGTTTACTACCTGCCTGCCGATGGATGAGTCTAAATGAGAAATTGTTTCATTTAGATGTGATAAAAGTGGTATCCTTGCCGGCTTTACTAGTCTGAAAATTCTATCCAATGGCCTAGGCCATCAGTATCGTCCAGCAAATAAATACAGCGAATACAACAAATACCGTGAAACTGTTTTCCCAATTGCGTTGGTTTTTCGTTCAGGAATGGAAACGCTATGTTGGCGCCGTAGCGCTGCTGACGCTGATAGCCATGCTTCAATTGCTGCCGCCAAGGCTGGTAGGCATCGTCGTTGACGGCATAACGCATCGGGAAATGGGCGTTGGTACGTTGCTGATGTGGGTTGGCGCGATTATTTTCACGGCGATAGTCATTTATCTGCTGCGCTACGTGTGGCGTATCTTGCTGTTCGGCGCTTCTTATCTGCTGGCCGTCAGGCTTAGGCGGCAGCTTTACCAGCAGCTTTGCCGCCAGTATCCCGATTTTTACCTTCGCCATCGCACCGGAGACCTGATCGCCCGCGCGACGAACGACGTCGACAGAGTGGTGTTTGCGGCCGGAGAGGGCGTACTGACGCTGGTTGATTCGCTGGTGATGGGATGCGCAGTGCTGGTGGTGATGAGCAGCCAGATCAGCTGGCAGCTGACGCTGTTCTCCCTGCTGCCGATGCCGATTATGGCGATATTTATCAAGCGCTACGGCGAGGAGCTACACCAGCGCTTTCGCGCGGCTCAGGCGGCGTTTTCTTCCCTTAATGATAAGACTCAGGAAAGCCTGACCAGCATTCGCATGATTAAGGCCTTCGGGCTGGAAGAGTATCAGTCCAGCGCGTTTGCCGACGTGGCGGCCGATGCTGGGCAAAAGAATATGCGGGTTGCTCGAATTGACGCCCGTTTCGACCCCACCATTTATCTGGCTGTGGCCTGCGCCAACATGCTGGCGGTCGGCGGCGGCAGCTGGATGGTCATTCATAACCATATGACGCTCGGTCAGCTAACCAGCTTTATGATGTATCTGGGGCTGATGATTTGGCCGATGCTGGCGCTGGCGTGGATGTTTAACATCGTTGAACGCGGCAGTGCCGCCTATGGCCGGGTCGCCGCACTGCTGCAGGAGCCTCCGGGCGTGAGCGACGGAGAGCGGTCTCTGCCAAACGGCCGGGGAACGCTGGCGTTGGACGTACGCCGCTTTTCTTATTCCGGCTCGGAGCGCATCGCGCTGGAAGACGTCAGGGTGCGGTTGGAGCCTGGAAAAACGCTCGGCCTGTGCGGCCCGATCGGCTCCGGAAAAAGTACGCTGTTGGCCCTCATCCAGCGGCAGTTTGACGTTACCGACGGCGAAATTGCTTTTCACGATATACCTCTGAATCAGGTCAAGCTTGCGCAATGGCAGGCCAGGCTGTCCGTTGTCAGCCAGACGCCGTTTCTGTTTTCTGCAAGCGTAGCGGAAAACATTGCGCTCGGCAGGCCGGATGCGACTCAGGAAGAGATTGAGCACGCCGCTGCGTTAGCCTGCGTGCATGAAGACATACTCAATTTCCCTCAAGGCTATGAAACCGAGGTTGGAGAACGGGGCGTGATGCTGTCCGGCGGGCAGAAGCAGCGTATTGCCATCGCCCGCGCCCTGTTAATCGACAGCGAAATACTGATCCTGGACGACGCGCTGTCCGCCGTGGACGGGCGTACGGAATATCAGATTCTGCAAAACTTGCGCCAGTGGGGGCAGGAGCGAACGCTTATCATCAGCGCTCATCGCCTGTCCGGGCTGGTGAATGCCGGAGAAATCCTCGTTTTACAGGACGGAGTCGTTGCGCAGCGGGGAACTCACGCAGCGCTTATCGAGCAAGAGGGCTGGTATCGCAACATGTATCGCTATCAGCAGATGGAGGCCGCGCTGGATGAGTAACGTAGCGCCAACGCCGCGTCCGCCGTTTCGCCATATATGGCCGACATTAAAACGCCTGCTTTCCTACGGTTTGCCCTATAAGCGCCCTCTGTCGCTGGCAGCGCTGCTGCTGTGGCTGGCCGCTGGCGCAGAGGTATGCGGCCCGGCGCTGATTAGTTACTTTATCGACGATATGGTGGCAAAAAACCAGATGCCGATGGACAAGGTCGCTTTGCTAGCGGCGGCGTTTTTGCTGTTACAGGTTCTGGCTGCAACCCTACGCTACAATCAGGCCCTGTTGTTTAACCGCGCAGCGGTAGGCGTGGTGCAAAGCGTTCGCAGCGACGTAATGGCCGCTGCATTAAAACAGCCGCTTTCGGTGTTTGACACTCAGCCGGTCGGGCAGCTTATTTCCCGCGTGACCAACGATACGGAAGTGATTAAAGATCTCTACGTGACGGTAGTCGCCACGCTTCTTCGCAGCGCGGCGTTGATAAGCGCGATGCTGATTGCGATGTTTAGCCTGAGCTGGCGGATGGCGCTTATCGCCATGATTATTTTCCCCGTAGTTCTAGTTTTGATGCTCCTTTACCAGCGCTTCAGCACGCCGGTTATCCGTCAGGTAAGAAGCCTGCTGGCCGACATCAACAACGGTTTTAACGAAGCCATTAGCGGAATGACGGTGTTGCAGCAGTTTGGGCAGCAAAAGCGCTTTGGTGAACGGCTGGAAGAGGTTAATCAGGCTCACTATCGCATGCGGCTGAAATCGCTCAGGCTTGAGAGCCTGTTGTTGCGCCCGCTGCTGAGCCTGATATCTGCGACCATATTGAGCGGGCTGCTGTTGACGTTTGGGTTAAGCCCAGAGGGCAGCATTGGCGTCGGCGTGCTTTATGCCTTTATCAACTACCTTTCTCGTCTGAATGAGCCGCTAATTGAGCTGGCCTCTCAGCAGGCCATGTTGCAGCAGGCCGTGGTGGCCGGCGAGCGCATCTTTGAGCTGATGGACGGCGAACGGCAGCGTTATGGTGATGACGACAGGCCGCTGTCCTCCGGCGAAATTGCTGTTTGTGGCCTGAACTTTGCCTATAATGCGGAAAAGCCAGTGCTTAAAGACGTTAACCTGTCTATTCCTTCTCGCCACTTTGTGGCGCTGGTAGGGCATACCGGCAGCGGAAAAAGCACGCTGGCCCACCTGCTGATGGGGTATTACCCTATATCCGAGGGGATGATTAAGCTTGACGGCAGACCGCTTGCGAGCCTGAGCCACCGCACGCTTCGCGACGGTGTGGCGATGGTGCAGCAGGACCCGATCGTGCTGGCCGATACGGTTTACGCCAACGTAGCGCTGGGGCGGGAGGTCAGCGAGTCTCGCGTGTGGGAGGTATTGGAACTGGCGCAGCTGGGCGATTTAGTGAGAAAGCTGCCTCAGGGGCTCAATACGGTATTAGGCGAGCAGGGCAACAATCTTTCCGTAGGCCAAAAGCAGCTGCTGGCTTTGGCCAGAGTACTGATAAAAACGCCGCAGGTGCTGATCCTGGATGAAGCGACGGCCAATATCGACTCGGGGACCGAGCGGGCCATTCATCGTGCGCTGAACGCGATTAGGCATCGCACGACGCTGGTCGTTATTGCCCACAGGCTTTCTACCATCGTCGACGCCGACAGCATCGTGGTGCTAAATCGCGGTGAAGTGGTTGAATCCGGTACTCACGCCCAGCTGTTGGAAAATAAGGGACGTTATTATCAAATGCACCAGCTGCAGCTGGCGGCAACGGCGCTGGATGAGCCGGCCTTTACGGCGTGAGAGAACGAGATAACTGCACGTTTTCAATGCCTTTTCTATACAAGTTAAAAAATAAATTATCGACAAAGTATAATCGTTGTTACAATTTGAGTGTTTTATGAGCAACGCTTTTTCTTTTATTTTCAAATAATAACTAAAGGCAGAGGCGCGTCAGGTTATGCCAACGATCGTTTTTAAGTACCGCTACGACGTAAATGATTTCGTTATTCATTGAATTTTATTATTTTTTATTCCTCAATAAACGCAGTCTTTATCTTACAAATTATTTACATCGAAATTACTTTATTTTGACCCTCTCTGACAGTCCGAGCGCTATTCTCTATTCCAGATTTAACGAAAACGTATGTGGCGCTAAATCAGACGTTAGCGCGGGAGAAATCCCGCGTCGCAAACAAAACATATTCCCTTGAGGATAAATCCATGAAAAAGCTGTTACCGTTAGCCGTTGCTTCACTGTTCGTTCTGTCCAGTTCCGTCTTCGCTGCGGAAACCGCCACCGCTCCGGCCGCTGAAGGCCAGCAAGCGGCCCAGCACAAGACGGCAGATAAAACCAAGCAGCATAAAAAACACGCCAAGAAAAAAGCCGAAGCTCAAAAACCTGCCCAGCAGGAAGCACAGCAGCCCGCCGCGAAGTAGTTCGCGAATGGGCGTCTAAGCCCTATGCGTTTCTAGCGTCCTGAACAAAACCCGGCCTCTGTCGCCGGGTTTTTTACGTGCACAGTTTCGGTGCCTGTACGAAAAACAACGCACGCCGTTGGCGCATTGTTCTTGCCTTACCGCGGTCATTCAAAAAATAAAACGTTCCCCTCCGTGATTGTTTGATTAATAAACACAAAAGTTATCAATTTGTTATATGTTCGGCATTCTCCTTTCTGTCTTTGCCAACGTTAGCGCTCTCCTATGCTGGCACGCAAATTGCTCATCTCCTTATGACGGGCGAGATTCCGTCGGGAGGTGGTTTCTTAATTTAGGGGGAGAGAGCGATGAAACTGGTAACCGTCATTATAAAACCCTTCAAGCTGGAGGACGTCAGGGAGGCGCTATCGTCTATCGGCATTCAAGGGTTAACCGTCACTGAAGTTAAGGGATTTGGCCGTCAGAAAGGCCATGCGGAGCTTTACCGCGGCGCGGAGTACAGCGTCAACTTTCTACCAAAAGTAAAGATTGATATTGCGATGACGGACGAGCAGGTGGATAACGCCATCGCCGCCATTACTGAAGCAGCCTATACGGGCAAGATCGGCGATGGGAAAATTTTTGTAACCGAACTACAGCGGGTAGTACGCATTCGCACCGGCGAAACGGACGAAGGCGCGTTGTGATATCGGTCCGTCAGCATCATTTTGGAAGGGGAGAAGGCAATGAAACGATATTTATCCCGTACTGCGGTCGGCCTCTTGATTCTGCTGCCCGGCGTTGCGGCGGCGCAAACCGCAGCAGATAAGGCGGATAACGCCTTTATGATGATAAGCACCGCAATGGTGCTGTTTATGAGCATTCCCGGCATTGCGCTGTTTTACGGCGGTCTGCTGCGGGCGAAAAACGTACTTTCTTTGCTGACCCAGGTCATTGCGACCTTCTCTTTAGTCAGCGTTTTGTGGGTGGTTTACGGCTACAGCCTGGCCTTTGGCGAAGGCAACGACATTATTGGCAACCTGAGCGGCGTGATGCTTAAGGACGTTCAGCTTACTGACGTCACCGGAACCTTTTATAAGCTTATTCACGTGGCGTTTCAGGGCTCATTTGCCTGTATCACCGTGGGGCTTATCGTCGGGGGATTCGCCGAGCGGATCCGATTTTCGGCGGTGCTGCTTTTTGTCCTGATTTGGTTCACGCTGGCTTACGTACCGATGGCGCACATGGTGTGGGGCGGCGGCTACCTGTTTAAATTAGGGGCCATTGACTTTGCGGGCGGCACGGTGGTGCACATCAACGCAGCCATTGCGGCGCTGGTAGGCGCTTACATGCTGGGTAAACGCAAGGGTATCGGCCGCGAGGCGTTTAAGCCGCACAGCCTGCCGATGGTGTTTGTCGGCACGGCCATCCTCTACATCGGCTGGTTCGGCTTTAACGCCGGCTCCGCTAGCAGCGCCAACGAAATCGCCGCTTTGGCCTTTATCAACACCGTGATTGCGACGGCAGGCGCAGTGCTGGGTTGGCTCGGGGCCGAGTGGGCTCTGCGCGGTAAGCCCTCACTTCTGGGCGCCTGCTCGGGCTGCATTGCAGGACTGGTAGCTATCACCCCCGCTGCCGGGTCCGTCGGCATCGGCGGCGCGCTGGTACTGGGCGTCGTAGCCGGGATTGCCGGACTTTGGGGCGTCGTGGTGCTTAAGTCCTGGCTTAAGGCCGACGACACCTGTGATGTATTCGGCGTACACGGCGTCTGCGGGATCGTTGGCTGCATCGGTACGGGCATTCTGACGTCGGCGGCGCTGGGCGGAACGGGCTATGCCGAGGGCGTGACGATGCTTAAACAGGTTGGCGTGCAGGCGGCAAGCGTGGTGGTGTGCCTGCTGTGGTCGGGCATCGTGGCTCTCGTAGCCTATAAGGTGGCCGACATCTGTTTGGGGCTGCGGGTTTCGGAAGAGACGGAACGGGAGGGGCTGGACATCAACAGCCACGGAGAAAGCGCTTACAACCCGTAACGTATTTCGGACTTTCCCCATGGCCCCGAGCATCTTGCCCGGGGTCATTTTTATATTTAACGCAATGCGGGAGGATTTACTCGAATTCGTCTTCCTGATGGAGGCGGATTACCCCTTCCTGCGCGGTAGAGGCGACCAGCAGGCCCTGACGGGTAAAGAACTGCCCGCGAACGAAGCCGCGCGCGCCGCTGGCCGAAGGGCTGTCGACGGCGTAAAGCAGCCAGTCGTCAAAGCGGAACGGACGGTGGAACCAGATAGAGTGATCGATAGTGGCTACTTGCATACCCGGCTGGAACAGCGCCGCGCCGTGAGGTTGAAGCGCGGTTAGCAGAAAGTGAAAGTCGGAGGCGTAGCCCAACAGGTATTTATGAACGCCCGGGTCGTCCGGCATCGCGCCGTTAGCCTTAAACCACGCGTATCTGACCGGCTTGTCGATTTCTGCTTTGTGCAGCGGGTAAAACTTCACCGGCCGGATTTCAATCGGCATCTCCTGGCAGAACGGGCTATTAAGCCCCCCCGGCAGCAGGTGGGCCATCTTCCTGGCGATTTCCGTCTCGGAAATAAGCGATTCCGGCGTCGGTACGTCTGGCATAGGGAAAGCCTGATGGTCAAAGCCAGACTCGCTGCTTTGAAAAGAGGCCGTCATATAAAACAGGTTTTGCTCATTTTGATAGGCGCTTACTCGGCGGGTACTGAAGCTGTTGCCGTCGCGAATGATTTCAACCTCGTAGTCAACGGGCTGATTGCCGTCGCCGGGGCGCAGAAAATAGCAGTGGCAGGAGTGAGTGCGCCTGTCGGGCGGAATGGTCTGCTTGGCGGCGGAGAGGGCCTGCCCGATAACCTGACCGCCAAACAGCTGCTTTAGGCCAAGATTCTGGCTCCGACCGCGAAACCGCGTTTCGCCTATTTTTTCCAAATGCAGCAGTGTCAGTAGATTCTGTAAAACGTCACTCATTGAGGCCTAATCCCGTGTAATGCTAAATCGCGTCGATTTTTAGTATAACAATCCAGACGTTAAGTCTAGCGCGATTTATCTTCGTCAGGGAATGCTATCGTGGATTGAAAACCAACGCTTCAGTGTTTAATGATGGTTTAGCCTGCTTAATTGAATAAAAAAATCATTTTCTGACGTTAGTTTAGACGGGTTAACTGAAATTTTACGTTTTTTACGCTATAGTTAAGGCTGTAACCTGATGTAACAAGGAGATTGATATGCATTTTTTAAAGGTGTTAAGCGGTGCGGCATTGGCCGTAGCCTTGGTGGGCTGTAGCGCGGGAGACCAGACGTCCAAAAGTCAGGATCCGCAGGTTTCCGGCTCTGTCGCCTATCGCGAACGCATGGCGCTGCCGGCGGATGCGAACGTAACCGTTTCGCTTGTCGATATTTCCCTTGCAGATGCGCCGGCAAAGGTTATTTCTACGGTTACCTTCCCCGCGAAAGGTAAGCAGGTGCCGTTTAACTTCTCTCTTCCCTATAAGCCAGAGCAGGTAACAGGGGCGCAGAGAGTTTCTCTGTTCGCGACGATTTCCGTAGACGGTAAGCTGCTTTATACCTCAACGGAGGTCAATGAAGTGTTGACCAACGGCAATCCCGCCCAGCGCGACGTAGTGCTGGAACGCGTTCAGCCTTAATCCTCTGAACGACGTACGGCGCGGCTGCGGAGCTTAGGGCTCCGTCAGCCAGCCGTATTTTTTGAAGCTAACGCGTCCGCTTTGGCTAAACAGTATTCCCTCCGCCAGCAGCGCGTCCCGCTGACGAATATAGTCCGGCCCGGTAAGCGAAATTTTCCCCTGAGAGTTAATCACCCTAAACCACGGCAGCCTGCTGTCTTTAGGTAGCCGACTCAGCAACGTGCCGACGTGGCGCGCATAGCCAGGAAAGCCCGCCAGGCGTGCGATGCTGCCGTAAGTAGTGACTTTTCCTTCCGGAATAGAGGCGACGACGGTATAAACCTGGACGGGAAACGAAGGCTCGTCAAACTCCATGCTGGGAGTTCCTTATGCGCGCTAATGAATAGCGGCTATTCTGACGCTCTTGGGGCATTTGGGCAAGAAAGCGGCGCTTGCGCGGCGGCGGCTTGCAATTACGGCCTGCATGCCGGATAATGCCATCCGCTCCGGTTCTCCGGGGCCGTCAATGGGGGCTCTGTTGGTTCTCCCGCAACGCTAACCTGTGAACTCGGTCAGGTCCGGAAGGAAGCAGCCGCAGCAGGCGTCGCGTGTGCCGGGATGTAGCTGGCAGGGCCCCCACCCATTTTGACCTTCGGCTCGCGGTTTATCCCATAAGCCCCAGATAGCCGTGGATCCCCATATATACCCCAACGATGCCAATCAGCGCGCTTGAAAAATAGGGCGCCCGGCGGGCAATCGTATTAAAGCCGCTCCAGCGCTTTGCCGCCTGCCTTACGCTAACGGCGGCGCCAACGCCGACGGCAACCAGCGTAATCGCAAGCCCGATGCTGAATGACACCACGAGGGTAGCCCCCAGCGTTAACGCCTTAATCTGAATACAGATAAGCAGGATCGTCACGGCGGCCGGGCAGGGGATAAGCCCACCCGTCAGGCCAAACAGCAGGATTTGCCCGTTGGTGACCTGCGTGCCGGTAAAGCGCCGCTTGATGTCGTTGGCGTGGGCCCGTTCGTGCGCGTCCTGATACTCTTTGGTGCCGACTTCCAGCCCTTGAAGCTCATGGTGATGATGTTCGTGGAAATCAGTTCGGTATTCGGTGATATTGCCATCGCGCTTTATTTTAAGCGAAACGGAAAACGCATGAGGCTCAGGGATCTCCTCTACTGATTCAAGAAAATCGTCTTTTTGAATAAAGCGGTAGCTTTCTTCACAACCGTCTTCGCGCCACAGCGTAAGCTTAATTTCACTCGCTGCGCTTTTTGCTTCGCCGCTCTGGTGGATTCTGAAGTGCGGGGGCTGCGACAGCTCAAAAATAGACAGTTCGAGTTGACCTCGGTCCGTTTCTATAATTTTTGATTCATCATGCTCATGCTCATGCTCATGCTCATGCTCATGCTCATGCTCATGCTCATGCTCATGCTCATGCTCATGCTCATGCTCATGCTCAGCGGCGGCATACCAGGCCCTCTCCCCGCGCCAGGTGCGCCAGAACATCCACCCTGCGGTACCCAGAATAACAACGGCGGACAGCATCTGAAGCCAGGGCTCAACGGACTGCGCGGTAAACTTCTGGCTCACGTACATGCCGCCGAAGGCGATCAGCCAAACGATCGCCGTATGGGACAGCGTGGCGGCAAGGCCTAACATAACGGCCTGTTTGACGGTGCCTTTAACGGCGATAATAAACGCCGCCATCATCGTTTTGGAGTGGCCCGGTTCAAGGCCGTGCAGCGCGCCGAGCAGGATGGCGCTGGGGATAAAAAACCAGGCGTTTCCCTGCTGTAGCAGGGTGGTAAAGTCGCTCATGATTGCGCATCGGAAAGTGTATTGTTGTCGAATTATACTCCCCTGGGGTATATAAATACTACCCCCTAGTATACCGAGGTGATATAACAGTACGGGTCTTAACGATTAAAGAGGTGGACATGCCGCATACGGTACGCGATAAACAAAAGCTGAAGGCTAGAATCAGCCGAATTGAGGGGCAGTCGGCCGCGTTAAAAAAGATGCTGGATGAACCGCACGAATGCGCGGACGTGCTCCAGCAAATTGCTGCAATCCGCGGCGCGGTCAACGGCCTGATGCACGAAGTCATAAAGGGGCACCTGCTCGAGCATATCGTTCATGAAGACGACGTAAGCAAGCGCGAAGCCGACCTCGACGTGATTCTAAAAGTGCTGGGCTCTTACGTTAAGTGAGCGACGCTCGATATTTCCACAGTGCTTAAAAACGGTTAGGCGCTGCCGATAAACAGGCCGGTAGCGAATACCAGCAGGCCTCCTACCACGACCTGAAATGCCGCCTGTAAGAGGGGCGTGTCCATATACCTATTGCGGATCCAGGAGATGGCGGCCAGCTCGGCGAGCACCACGATGGCGGAAACCGTCATCGCCGTCCAGAAGTCGCTGATAAGAAAGGGCAGCGTGTGGCCAAGCCCCCCCAGCGTGGTCATTACGCCGCAGGACGCGCCGCGAAGCCACGGGTTGCCGCGTCCGGTTAGCGAGCCGTTGTCCGAAACCGCTTCGGCAAAGGCCATCGATATCCCTGCGCCTATCGAAGCGGCCAACCCGACGAGAAAGGCCTGCCAGCTGTCCTTTGTCGCCAGCGCGGCGGCAAATACCGGGGCAAGCGTAGAAACCGAGCCGTCCATCAGACCTGCCAGCGAGGGTTGGACAATTTGCAGCACGAACAGGCGCCGCCCGGTGTTCTCTTCCTTTTCCTTGACTGAAGGGCTGACGATCTGTTGTTCGAGCTGTTCGGCTCGCTGCTGATGGCGAAACTCTTCGGCGGCCAAATCGCCCAGAAGCTGGCGTATCTGTACGCTGGTCGCTCTTTGTGCCGCCTGAGCGTAAAAGCGCTGGGTTTCCATTTCCATCACTTCTGACTGCCTGCGTACTTTATCGATGCTCAGCGGGCGGCTAAGCCAGATGGCTTTTCGTTCGACGAAGCCCTTAACGTCCTGACGGCGGATGAGGGGAATGTGGTCGCCGAACGTCTCCTTATAAAGCTTGAGCAGCCGGTGACGGTGGCCGTCCTCTTCCTGCGCCATCAGAGAGAAAATTCTGGCGGAATCAGGATAGGTTTCCCGCAGCCCCTCAGCAAATTCGCGGTAGATTTTGTTGTCTTCTTCTTCGAGTGAGATAGCGAGCGCCAGAATTTCGCGTTCGGAAAGGTCGGAAAAGTTCTTCATAAGTCTTGTCCGTTTGCAGATGAGGGTATTGACTAATAGTAATCCTCCGGCTGATGGAATACCAAAAAATCAGGGCCGCATTGCGGCCCTGTTGTTGTTTGCTAAACGGTCTTATCGTTAAGCGCTGTGTTCAGTATTCACCGCATGTGAATGCTCGATGTCTTCACCACGCTTGCTGAAGCGGCGGCGAACGACGACGAAGAACACCGGCACGAAGAAGAGCGCCAGAACTGTCGCACTGACCATACCACCCAGAACCCCGGTACCTACGGCGTTCTGTGCGCCGGAGCCGGCGCCGCTGCTGATCGCCAGCGGCAGAACCCCGAGCATAAAGGCCAGCGAGGTCATCAGGATTGGGCGCAAACGCATTCGAACCGCTTCCAACGTCGCTTCAACAAGGCCTTTGCCCTCTTTGTCCATCAGGTCTTTGGCGAATTCAACGATAAGTATCGCGTTCTTCGCCGACAGTCCAATCGTGGTCAACAGGCCTACGATAAAGTACACGTCGTTTTCCAGCCCGCGCACGGAGGTAAACAGCACTGCGCCGATGACCCCCAGAGGAACGACCAGCATGACCGAGAAGGGAATTGACCAGCTCTCATACAGTGCGGCCAGACACAGGAACACCACGATCATTGAAATCGCGAGCAGCGTAGGGGCTTGGGAGCCCGCCAGCCGTTCCTGATAGGATGTCCCCGTCCAGTCGTAGCCGATGCCGTCCGGTAACTCCGAAGCCAGCTGCTCCATCATCTTCATGGCGTCGCCGCTACTCTTGCCCGGCGCAGCTTCGCCCAGGATTTCCATAGACGGCAGGCCGTTATAGCGTTCCAGACGCGGAGAACCGAACTCCCAGTGAGCGCTGGAGAAGGCGGACATCGGCACCATTTGGCCGTTAGCGCCGCGAACGTACCAGTTGTTGATGTCTTTCGGCATCATGCGGTACGGCGCCTGCGCCTGCACGTAAACCTTTTTGACGCGGCCGCGATCGATAAAGTCGTTCACGTAGGTGCCGCCCAGTGCGGTAGACAGCGTCTGGTTAATATCGCTGATGGATACGCCCAGCGCCTGCGCTTTTTCATGGTCAACGGTCAGTTTGAACTGCGGCGTATCTTCCATGCCGTTTGGACGCACCTTAACCAGCAGGTCAGGATGTTCGGCAACCTTGCCCAGCAGTTCGTTACGCGCCTGAGTCAGCCTGTCGTGGCCTAAACCGCCCTGATCGATAAGCTGGAAGTCAAAGCCGGTTGCCGTACCCAGTTCAACGATAGGCGGCAAGTTAAACGCAAGAGCGATACCGTCCTGAATTTTTGCAAAAGATCGCGATGCGCGTTCAACGATGGCGCCGACCTTGTTCTCGTCGCCTTCGCGCTCGCTCCAGTCTTTAAGGCTGACGAAGGCCAAGCCGGCGTTTTGCCCCTGACCGCTGAAGCTGAAGCCGTTAACGGTGAACACGGATTCAACGTTGTGCTTCTCTTCATTCAGGTAGTAGTGGGTCACCTGATCGAGCACCTTTTGCGTTCTTTCCTGAGTCGCGCCCTGCGGCAGCTGGACGAGGTTCATGAATACGCCCTGGTCCTCATCCGGAAGGAAGGAGGAGGGCAGGCGCATAAACATGAAGACCAGGCCGATACACAGCACCAGATAGATAAGAATATAGCGACCGGTGCTGCGCAGGATGTTAGCGACGCTGTTGGTATAGTGGTGCGTGTTCTTCTCAAACAGGTTGTTGAACCAGCCAAAGAAGCCCGTTTTGACCTCATGGTGGCCTTTCTCAACCGGCTTAAGAATAGTGGCGCACAGCGCAGGCGTCAGGATCATCGCCACCAGTACGGACAGCACCATGGCGGATACGATGGTGATGGAGAACTGGCGATAAATCGCGCCGGTTGAACCGCCCATAAAGGCCATAGGGATAAATACGGCGGACAGCACCATGGCGATACCGACCAATGCGCCCTGAATTTGCCCCATCGACTTACGGGTTGCTTCCTTCGGCGGCAGGCCTTCTTCCGCCATGATCCGCTCGACGTTTTCCACCACCACGATGGCGTCGTCCACCAGCAGGCCTATCGCGAGCACCATGGCGAACATCGTCAGGGTGTTTATCGAGTAGCCGAAGGCCGACAATATGGCGAAGGTACCTAGCAGAACGACCGGTACGGCGATGGTTGGGATCAGAGTGGCGCGCAGGTTCTGTAAGAACAGGTACATAACCAGGAACACCAGCAGGATGGCCTCAACCAGCGTTTTTACCACCTCGTTGATAGAGATCTTAACGAACGGCGTCGTGTCGTAAGGGTAAACAACTTCCATCCCAGCCGGGAAATACTTCGACATGTTGGCCAGTTCGCTTTTTACCGCGTTAGCGGTATCCAACGCGTTTGCGCCGGTAGCGAGCTTAATGCCCAGACCGGAAGCCGGCTGCCCGTTAAAGCGTGCGATAACGTTGTAGCTTTCCCCGCCCAGCTCGATTTCAGCCACGTCTTTCAGACGAACCTGAGAACCATCCTGATTGATTTTCAGCAAAATCTTGCCGAACTCTTCAGGCGACGTCAGGCGCGTTTGAACGATGATGGAGGAGTTCAACTGCTGGCCTTTGACCGGCGGCGTACCGCCTAACTGGCCTGCGGCGATCTGGTTATTCTGGATCTTGATGGCGTTGTTGACGTCAATCGGCGTCAGCGAGTAGCTGTTGAGCTTGTTGGGATCCAGCCAGACGCGCATGGCGTACTGAGAACCGAACAGCTGAACGTCACCTACGCCGGAGGTCCGGCTGACGGTATCTTTGACGTTTGAACCTACGTAGTCAGAGATGTCTTCCTGAGTCATATCGCCGGATTTAGAAATAAAACCGGCGACCATCAGGAAGCTGCTGCTGGCCTTTTCAACGCTGATACCCATTTGCTGTACTTCCTGCGGTAGCAGGGGCATCGCAAGCTGAAGCTTGTTTTGCACCTGAACCTGCGCGATGTCCGGATCGGTACCGGCTTCGAAAGTCAGAGTAATGGTAGCGCTGCCGGACGAGTCGCTGGTTGAGGACATGTACATCAGGTTATCGATACCGTTCATGTTCTGTTCGATAACCTGAGTCACGGTATCCTGTACCGTTTGGGCGTCAGCGCCTGGATAGTTGGCGGAGACCGACACCGCCGGAGGGGCGATGGTCGGATACTGGGCGATCGGCAACTGTATGATCGCCAGCAGGCCCACCAGCATGATGATTATGGAGATTACCCAAGCAAATATTGGGCGATCGATAAAAAATTTGGCCATCTGCTACACTCAATATGAATTATTACTTCGCTTCGGGCTTAGCGTCGCCTTTAGGAGCTTCGCCTGTATTTGGCTTATCGGAAAACTCCGATGCGCTGACCTCTACCCCTACTCGAATCTTCTGCAGACCGGTAACGATCACTTTTTCTCCCCGATCGAGCCCGCCGGTGACCAGCCAGTTGCTGCCGACGGATTGGCCGGTAGTAATGACTTTCTGCTCGACCTTGTTATCCTTATTTACCACCAGCACCGTCGCTTCACCGCGTTGGTTGCGGGTTACGCCCTGCTGAGGAACCAGGATAGCGTCGGGGCGAAGGCCCTGTTCAACCTTGGCGCGAACGAACATGCCCGGCAGGATCTGGTTTTTCGGGTTAGGGAAAACCGCGCGCATAGTGATTGAACCGGTCGTTTCGTCAACCGTGACGTCTTCGAATTCCAGCTTACCCGGAAGTTCGTAAACGGTGCCGTCGTCAAAGACCAGGCTGACCTGAGCTTTAGCGCCTTTATCCTTCGTCAGAGTGCCGTTGGCGAGCTCTCTTTCCAGCGCCATGTAGTCATTGCTGGACTGCGTAACGTCAACGTAAATCGGGTCAAGCTGCTGAACGGTCGCCAGCGCAGTCGTCTGGTTCGCGTTGACCAGCGCGCCTTCCGTCACGTTGGATTTACCGATGCGTCCCTTAATTGGCGACATCACCTTGGTGTATTCGAGATTGATGCGAGCGGTGTCCAGCGCGGCTTTCGCCGCCAGCACGGCCGCGTCGCTCTGACGGGCTTTGGCTACGGCAGTGTCGTAATCCTGACGGCTGATAAAGTTGGTGCCGACCAGCGGCTTGTAGCGTTTAACCGTCAGGTTATCAATATTGGCCTGCGCCTGCGCCTTGGCTAAATCGGCCGCTGCGCTGTCGTAGGTTGCCTGATAGGTTGCCGGATCGATTTGATACAGAGACTGGTTCTCTTCGATCATGCTGCCTTCGGTAAACTGACGCTTCAGGATGATTCCGCTTACCTGCGGGCGGACTTCAGCAATGCGGTATGCCGCGGTGCGTCCTGGAAGTTCAGTAGTGATATTGACGGGCTGCGATGCGATAGTCACAACCTCAACTTTAGGTGCAGCCCTCTGAGCGCCATCTCCCGACTGGTTATCGCATCCCACGAGCGCCAGACTGCTTGAGAGCATTAGCGCTGCTGCCAGAGGCTTCAGTCCTCTGTATTTACTCATAGATTAACCTCAAATTTTCAATATCAGTTACCGTAAATATAGGCAAGTATGCTTGGGTAACCACATAGTTAGGATAAATATTTCAGCGTGCTATAATACAAACATTCATGTATGTATGTAAGACATGGCAAAACCACACCGCACAAAAGCATAAAATAATGAGCCGCAATACAAAACAGCAGTCATTGGAGACCCGACAGCACATCCTTGATGCCGCCATGCAGGAGTTTTCCCGCAAGGGGGTCACCAGCACGTCTCTTAATGATATCGCTCTGGCTGCTGGCGTCACGCGCGGTGCGATCTATTGGCATTTCAAGAATAAAGTCGATATTTTCACGGCGATGTGGGCTCAGGTAGAGTCTAGCATTGATGACGTAGCCCTGCGATATAGAAATGAGTTTTCTTCAAACCCAATGCAGGCGCTGCGGCAAACGTTAATCTACGTTTTGCAGCTCACGGAAACCGACGCTCGTCGTAAAATTTTACTGGGAATATTATTCCATAAGTGCGAGTTTGTTGGCGAACTTATTTCGCTACAACAAATACATCAATCCCTTTATTTACAAAACGAAGAGAAGATTGAAAGGGCGCTTGCGGAATGCGTTGAATGTGGACAATTGTCCGATACGCTGGACCTGCGCTTGGCCGCTATTTCCATGAGGGCCTATATCTGGGGGCTTATCGGCAGTTGGTTGTTCATGCCGCAGGCCTATAGCCTTGAAAAAGAGGCGCCCAGGCTGGTCGATGCCTATCTGGATTCTCTAAGACAAAGTAGCGCGCTGAAACGAGTAGTGACAGAATAAGAGGCCATCGCGTTTGGCCTATACCAGGAGTAGCTCAATGCAACGTATTTTAGTTATCGCCAACGGCGCGCCTTACGGCAGTGAACTGCTGTTTAACGCGCTGCGCCTGTCTATTGCGCTAAAAGAACAGACCGCCGGATGTGAGCTGAAGGTCTTTTTAATGTCTGACGCCGTCAGCGCCGGGCTTTGTAATCAGCGTCCCCATGAGGGCTATCATCTTCAACAGATGTTGGAAATTCTTACTGCGCAGGGCGTGGCGATAAAATTGTGTAAAACCTGTACCGACGCCCGCGGCATAAGCGCGCTTCCTCTGATTGACGGCGTGGAGATAGGTACGCTGGTCGAGCTGGCGCAGTGGACATTGGAAGCCGATAAAGTCTTGACGTTTTAACGCCGGCTGAGCCCAGGCGTTCAGGAGCATGGATGAATCACGCGACTCCCGCCAGAACGGCGCTTAGTCAGCTGGCGCACATTATTATCGTACTGGTGCTGTTATTGCCATTGTGCAGTCAGGCGCTGGCGTTCTTGTGTTCTATGCTGGTGGATTCCAGCTGCTGGTTTAGTCGTGATTTAACCTATGACGCGACGCTTTTGTTAAGCCGCGATACGCAGGTAGATTTGACCAAGTGGTTCTGCCTGGTGATTTTTTGCCTGGGCGTGCTTTTTATGGGGAGCCTGTACGGTAAGCATGCGGCGCTGCCCGTACGCCGCTGGCTTTGCTACGGCCCGTTTGCGGCGTTTATTGGCTATAGCGCCGTGATTTATGGGCTTTCGGTCGGGGTTTTCGGCTCGTTGAAGCAGGAGGCGATCGAAGCTGCTCTGCTGCCGTTTTTCTGGCGCCATGCCTTTTTCTATGAGCCGACGCTTTTAGCGCTAATGGCCTTTTTAACCTACGTGCTGTTTACGGCGGGTGTCCTGCTCGCTCGCTTCCGTCGACCCGTTCTGTAGGCGACGCTTTTGGATTATTTGCCGGCCTTAAGCTTGTCCTGAAAGTCTTTTTCCACGATCTTCAGCGCCGCCAGCACGGTAGTCGGCGCGATATCGTGCGTTTCCAGCAGGTAAATCAGATCAACGGCCAGCTTCACTTCTTCCGGCGCCTGCTCCAGCGGTGTGGGCGATGGATTCATCGGTATATCTCAAATTGCGGACAGAAGGGCATATTAACCGATCTCAATGACGATCGTTACTCCTGATAGCGATAGCCGGAGCCGTGAACGGTTCTGATCAGCGTTGGGGCTGCCGGGTCAGGCTCAATGAGCTTACGCAGCCGCGATATGTGCTGATCCAGCGTTCTGCTATTGGGCATGTGGTCGCAGCCCCAGGCGCAGTCAATTAGCGCGTCTCGCCCGACAGCCTGGTTTTTATGCTGGTACAGGTAGGTAAGAAGCTTGATGTCTCTTAGGGAAAGCTCAATCGTTTGGCTTTGCCGCCTGGCGCACAGCTCGGAAGGAAACACCTCCAAATCGCCAAAGAGAAAGGGGATGTCCGGTGCGAAGCGCTTTGCCCTCAGGCAGCGGCGGGCGATGGTTTTTATCCTTGCCCGGACTTCGTGAATGCCAAAGGGCTTATTGATGTAGTCATCGGCGCCCAGCTCAAGGCCCAGCACCTTATCTATCTCTTCTCCTTTGGCTGATAAAAAGACGACCGGCGTGTGTTCATCCTGCTCCCTGATGGCCTTACACACCGAGTAGCCGTCCATTTCCGGCATCATGATGTCCAAAATGACGAAGTCCGGCCGCTCGTTTCGGTATAACTCCAGCGCGACTTTGCCGTTTTCAGCCGTAAGTACGTCGTAGCCTTCTCGGCACAGCATGTCTTTCAGGCCGTTGCGAATGTGAAGGTCGTCTTCTGCAATAAGTATTTTCACGCTATGCCTCCGTGCCGCGGCGCGGCAGGGTAAGTATAAACGCCATGCCCGCATCCAGATTTTCTGCCTCAAGCGTGCCGGACAGGCTTTCAGCCAGCTGCCGGGCGATGGTCAAACCGATCCCCGTACCGCTTACGCCCTCCGTAATGGTGGACTTCACGCGATAAAACGGCTGGAAAATAGCCTTAAGCTCCCGCTCCGGCAGGCCGTTGCCGTAGTCCCTGACGCACAGGTAAACGTATTCATCGTCCTGCCTTACGCGAAGCTCAACGCGCTTGCCGCTGGCGGCATATTTTTCGGCGTTGCTGAGCAGGTTGCTGATAATTTGAGTTATCCGGTCGACGTCGCTGTAAACGCGGATGTCGCCTTCAGCGTACAGATGCAGCGCAATGCCTTTAGCGTCAAAGACCGGCGTGAAAATTTCTTTAACCTGCTCCAGCAGACGATTGACGTCGACTTCCTGTCGGTTGAGCTTGGGCGCTTTAGTAAAGGTCAGCACGTTTTGAATTAGCCGGGAGAGCCGCCGACTTTCGCTGACGATGACGTCAACGTAATGGACGTGCGGACTCTCTTCTTCCTGTGCGATTTCCTTAAGCATCTCTGCGTAGAGCGTAATGTTGGTCAACGGCGTCTTCAGCTCATGGGAAACCTGCCCGACGAAGCTGACCTGCTGGCGCGCAAGCAGCGTTGCTCGGTTAAATTCGCGATACAGAAGAAACGCCACGGCGATGACGGTCACCACGATAAAAGCGATGAGGGCCAATCCCGCGTAAAACAGCCCGGAACGGTCTTCCGCCGCGGCGTAGTAGTCTATCTTCCAGTTATGCAGGGGGAAGGGGAGCGCCTGACTATAGGTTGGCTGCGTCTGCCGGTTTAGCTCTCCACTGGGGGCGTATTGGTATAACAGCTGGCCGCTGTCGGATAGCGTGAATCCGTCCGGCGCATAGTTAAAGTCAACGTTGGCGATAACGTCTGCCAGCAGCTTGGCGTAGCTGAGCTTGATGCCAATCGTCTCATCTGCGTTTTTTTGCCAGTAGAGCAGCAGCGGATGGCCGTTTTCCTGCATCAGGTACCAGCCTGCGTCCGGCGTTTTATCGTCTGAGCGGTGCTGTTTGCCGATGAGCTGCGATGGGTCCTGAAGCACCGGCGTCAGGGATTCAATAAAGCGAGACTCTTTTTGGCTGATGGGTGAATGAACGTCAGGAAAGGCCAGCCTGCCGTTTTTGAGTATAAAAATCGCCTCGATGTCGCTGTCTTGGGCTATCAGCGCGCGAAGCGCATCGGGATCTTGGCTCAAATAGGCCAGCATCGCGCTTAGACGAACCTGCTTGTGGTCCAACTGCTGCAGGATGAAGCCCTCAGTCTGCGCGACGCGGCTTCTGGCCAGCTGCTCGGCCTGATAGGCGCTGACGGTTTGTTCCTGATTGAGCGTACGAAAGCCAACGCCGCCGATAAGTACCGTCAGCAGCAGGGTGATAAAGATAAACAAATAAAAGGGGCGTTTGGCTTTCATTCCTTCTCCACGCGTAAAACGACGGGCCAGCTAAGCCCGTCGTTCGCTCAACGCTACTTCGACTGCTGTTTTTGCGTCTTGTAGGTGCTTTCCTTCAGGCTCTTGCGCGAGGCCGCTTCGCCTTTGCTTTCCAGTTCAGTTACCAGGCGCTTGTTGTCTTCCTGATTGGTCAGCGCTTTGCTTTTGGCCGCCGGGCTGCTGACGGAGTCGTACAACGCGCCCATGCTGGCGGCGTTGCTTTGCAGGATCTGGTTGGCCTCGTCCTTCTTACCTGCGTCTAGCAGCTTGATGGCGCGCTCGTTTTCCAGATTGGCCTTCTGAATGGCGGAGTCAACGACGATCTCTTCCTGCATTGCCGCCTTTACGGCCTTCTCGGACTTACTGTAAGCGATATCGACGCGGTTGTTAACGCTATCTTTCTGCTTGGTTTGCAGGTTGTCGTAGGTGACGGAGACGTCAGCAACCGGCTTTTTCTCATTCTCTTTGCCTTTGGGGGGCTCAAGCTCCAGCAGAACGTACTTTTCCTGGTTGGAGTAAAGCTGATTGAGCTTGACGGTGACCTGATTGCCGGTGATGTCGCCTTCGCGGCCCAGCAGGCGCAGAGGCTTGACGCCTTCCTGCAGGCGAATAGTGACGGTCACTTCCTGCGCGACGACGGACATGACGTCTTTAAATTCTTTAATAAAGGCCGCTTCCAGATCGGAGGATTTCTCCACGTACGCGTGGTTGCCGTCGCTGTAGCTTGCCAGCGCGGCCATCAGGTCTTCGTTGTAGCTGGTGCCCAGGCCAATGGTCGTGACGGCGATACCCTGTTTGGCGGCGACAACGCCCAAATCGGCCAGCTCTTTGGTTGAGCTGGGGCCGACGTTGGCCTGCCCGTCGGACAGTAGAATAATACGGTTAACCTGATCCTTCTTCAGGTTCTTGTTGACCTCCTTTATGCCCTTGCTCACTCCGGCGAACAGCGCGGTCCATCCTTGAGGCGTGACCTTATCGTTGATTATCTGGATAAGCTTCTTTTTATCGGTGGCCTTGGTGGCAGGGATAAGTACGTGAGCATCATTATCGTAGGCGATGATAGAAATGATGTCGTCATCCTGCAGCATGTTGACGGCCAGAATGGCCGCTTCTCGGGCTTTTTCTATCCTGTCGCCGCTCATGGAGGTTGAACGATCAATCACCAGCGCCAGATTGATTGGCGTGCGCTTGGAGGCATCCCGCGTATATCCGGTAAGGGACACCTTCAGATAGTTGTTCTCTTTGCTATTTTCTAAGATGACCGGCGACGCCAGTTCGGTTGTCACGTTAACGTGAAGCGGTACGGGAGAGACGGCAAAGGCCGAAGCGGACAGCATGGCCAACGAGGGCAGCAGATATTTCAGATTCATCATATAACTCCTTTTATTGAGGGTGCTCCGTCATTATTGGGCAATGATGTTTCGAGTTGTCTGTTTCATGCATCAAGATGTAACAAAATGTAAATTATGTCGCGTAAACGGCACGGGCTATCCGCCGTTCTCACGCTGGGCTATTTGTCTTTCTATCTTGGTCAGCGCCTGTCTGCATCGCATCAGGCGGCCTTCCAGCGCGGCAAGTTCCTTCTGGATCTGCTGCTGGGCTGCGAGGGTGGTTTGCCTACCCAGCAGGCTTTCCTTATCGCGCCGCATGGCAACTAGCCTGCGCTCATAGTCCTGATGGCGCGCCAGCGTTTGGTAGATATCCTGTTCTACCTTGACGTTAAAGGCGTTTCGCTCGCGAACGGGCAGCGTCGCCAGCTCTCTTTGCAGGGCGCTAATTTGGTCTACGATACGTTCGGCAAGAAAGGCGACCTGCTGCAGCGCGCGCTTTTCCGCGGCCTGAGTGAGCAGGGCAAGATTGTTCTCTACTTCCGCCAGACAGTGGTTTAAGCGAGTATCGCGGGTATTAAACAAGCGATCATCAAAGCGAGGCTGTAGAACGGCGGCGGCCGGCGCGGCGGCAACGGCGGCCGCCAGCTGATGAACCTGTTTTTGCAGCGTCTGTAATAGGGCTCCGGTATTCATGAGGCTCCGGCCAAGGCGAGTGATAAAGGTATCGGTTATCATATCCCAGACGGCAAGGATGGAGAAAGGGCGGATATTTTTACGGGCGGATTGAGAATCATTTACTGGTATGGGCCTTGGTTTTTGATTACGCTAGGCATCATGATGCGCGTAGCTTGCGTATAATTCAGATACGCGATCGGATATATGATTTAAGGACTGCGGTTAACGACGATGCGGCGCTATGTATAAGCTTTTTCTTCTCTGTCTTGGATGGCTATCTATCGGCCTTGCCGCGCTTGGCGTGCTGTTGCCGATACTGCCGACTACGCCGTTTTTACTGCTGGCCGCCTGGTGCTTTGCCCGCTCTTCCCCGCGTTTTCACGATTGGCTGCTGTATCGTTCCTGGTTCGGTCCCTATCTTAGGCACTGGCAAACCTACCGCGGTCTGCCGCCCGGCGCAAAAAGCAAGGCGATTTTGCTGATTATCTGTACGTTCGCCGTTTCTCTGTGGCTGGTTTCAATGCTGTGGGTGCGCGTACTTTTGATGGCGATCCTCGTCGTTTTGCTAACGTTTATGCTGCGCCTGCCGGTTGTGGATGTGAAAAAGCAGCAGCCCGCGGCGTCGGAGAACGACGGCGGGATCCCTCCGGAATAATTTATCAATTGTGATAACTAGCGGTTGCATTTCCCTGCGCCTTTGCATAGATTTGAGCGTTTTTCGTTGGTAACCGCGTGTGATTAATAAACGGCTACCCGAAGCCTGCGGTTAATGAGTACACGGACACTGAATTTATGACGACAATTGAACAGCATCAATTAATTAAGGACAGCATTGTCACTATCCCCGACTACCCCAAGGCGGGGATCCTGTTTCGCGATATCACTACGCTGTTGGAGGATCCGGCCGCCTTTTCTGCGACTATTCGGCTTATCGTCGAGCGTTTTAAAGATAAAGGCATCGCTAAGGTCGTCGGCACTGAAGCGCGCGGCTTTTTGTTTGGCGCGCCGGTAGCGTTAGCGTTGGGCGTGGGCTTTGTTCCGGTACGCAAAAAAGGAAAGTTGCCGCGTGAAACGCTGAGCGAAACCTATGCGTTGGAATACGGCACCGACGTGCTGGAAATTCACGCCGACAGCATTAAGCCTAATGAAAAGGTGCTGGTGATTGACGACCTGTTGGCTACCGGCGGTACGATTGAAGCGACGGCCAAGCTGATTCGACGCCTTGGCGGCATCGTTCACGATGCGGCATTTGTTATCGAGCTTCCTGAACTGGGCGGGCGCGAGCGTTTGGCCTCTTTGGACATCGAGTGCTATAGCCTGGTCTCTTTTGACGGTCACTGATCCACGGTCGCTAATTGACGACAAAGGTCGTCGTTCAAAGGCGGCCTGTGGTAAGATGCGTCTAACCGTGTTAACTGACTTTGCCTTATATCGATGAGCTATCAAGTCCTGGCGCGTAAGTGGCGCCCTCAAAGCTTTGCAGACGTTGTCGGCCAGGAGCACGTCCTGACCGCCATCGCCAACGGCCTCTCGCTCGGGCGAATTCATCACGCATATCTTTTTTCCGGCACGCGCGGCGTGGGGAAGACCTCGATCGCCCGCCTGCTGGCGAAGGGGCTAAACTGCGAAAGCGGCGTGACGGCGACCCCCTGCGGCAAGTGCGCCAACTGCCGCGAAATTGAAGAAGGGCGATTCGTCGACCTGCTAGAGATCGACGCCGCTTCCCGCACTAAGGTCGAAGATACCCGCGAACTGCTGGACAACGTGCAGTATGCGCCGGCCAGGGGCCGCTTTAAGGTTTATCTTATCGACGAAGTTCACATGCTCTCCCGCCACAGCTTTAACGCGCTGTTGAAAACGCTGGAAGAGCCACCCGAACATGTTAAGTTTCTGCTGGCGACTACCGATCCGCAAAAGCTGCCCGTCACGATCCTTTCCCGCTGCCTGCAGTTTCATCTGAAGGCGCTGGATGTTGAGCAGATTAAGGGGCAGTTAGAGAAGGTCCTGCAGGAAGAAAAAATCCCATCGGAGCCGAAGGCGCTGAGCCTGCTGGCTCGAGCGGCCCAGGGCAGTATGCGCGACGCGCTAAGCCTGACCGATCAGGCTATCGCCATGGGCGATGGCCGAGTGGAGACCGAATCGGTCAGCGCGATGCTCGGGACGTTGGATGAAGAATACACGCTTTCTCTGATTGAAGCGCTGGTGCATGCCAACGGCGAAGCCCTGATGGCTCAGGTCAATCAGATAGCGGCTAAAGGCATCGACTGGGAAAGCCTGCTGGTAGAGACGCTGGCGCTGCTGCATCAAATCGCCATGGTTCAACTGTTGCCCTCAGCGCTCGATCCGCTAAAGCATAACGAGTCGCGCATGCGCGAGCTGGCCAGGCAGATAGCGCCGCAGGATTTACAGCTTTATTACCAAACCCTGCTGGTCGGCAGAAAGGAACTGCCCTACGCGCCGGACGGCCGCATGGGCGTAGAAATGACGCTGCTGCGCGCGCTGGCGTTTCATCCGAAAAGCGTCGGTACGCTGGCCGAAGCCGTTCCTCAGCCGGTTCCGACCTCTATTTCTGCGCCTCCCGTAAGCGGCGCTGCGCCAGTCAATCACGCTTCATCGGCGCCGCAGCCGCATAGAGCGGCGGCAGTGCCCTTTGTCGACGAACGTCCTCCCGCGCCGGCTCCTGAGGCCTACGCAAATTCTAGGCTAATAGAGCCGCCGCCTCGTGAGGCGCCGGTCGGAAACGACGGCGCGGCCAATCTGCCGCCGGCGACGGCCCAGATGCTTCAGGCGCGCAGCCAGCTGCGGCGTCAGCAGGAGAGCAGCGAAACAAAAAAGAGTAAGCCGGCCACGCCTGCGGGAGTGAAGCCGGCATCCTCTGTGCTCGAACGTCTGGCGGCAGCAACAGAGAATAAGGGCGAATCTCCGACGCGATCGGTGAAGTCGTCCAAGCCTGAAGGAAAAAAAGAGAGCTATCGCTGGAAGGCCCAGCACGACTTTGAGGCCGTAAGCCAGCAGGTGGCCACGCCAAAGGCGCTGCGCTCCGCGCTTGAGCACGAAAAAACGCCCGAACTGGCCGCGAAGCTGGTGGAAGAGTCCCTGACGCGCGATGCCTGGGCGGCGGAGGTTGCCGAGCTTACGCTGCCGAAACTGGTGCAGCAGCTGGCGCTGAACGCTTTCAAACAGCAGGTGTCAGAAAGTGAAGTCTGTCTTCACCTGAGGCCGGGGCAGCGGCATCTCAATTCGGCGTCGGCCCAGCAAGCATTGGCCGAAGCGATGAGCCAGCGGGCGGGGCATGCCATTACCCTGACGATCGTTGAAGACGACGATCGTTCGATAAAGACGCCTCTCGAGTGCCGCCAGGCAATCTACGAAGAGAAGCTGGCGCAGGCCAAGACGTCTATTATCGAAGACGGCCATATTCAAACGCTTTGCCGCTATTTTGATGCCGAGCTGGATGAAGACAGCATCCGGCCCGTCTGAGGCAGAGTTTGGTTTAACGTAACTATAATCCCTTAGCAAAGAGAGAGACGAACATGTTTGGTAAAGGTGGACTTGGCAACTTAATGAAGCAAGCTCAGCAGATGCAGGAAAAAATGCAGAAGATGCAGGAAGAGGTTGCGAAAATGGAAGTCACCGGCGAGTCCGGGGCCGGCATGGTTAAGGTGACGATCAACGGCGCGCACAACTGCCGCCGGGTAGAGATTGACCCCAGCCTGCTGGAAGACGATAAAGAGATGCTGGAAGACCTGATCGCAGCAGCCTTTAACGACGCGGCTCGCCGCATTGAAGAAACGCAGAAAGAAAAAATGGCGCAGGTGTCCGGCGGTATGCAGCTGCCTCCTGGCTTTAAGATGCCGTTCTGATGCAAACCAGTCCTCTGCTTGAATCTCTGATGGAGGCGCTGCGCTGCTTGCCCGGCGTAGGGCCTAAGTCCGCGCAGCGCATGGCGTTTCAACTGCTGCAGCGCGATCGCAGCGGCGGAATGCGTCTGGCGCAGGCGCTGACGCGCGCCATGTCGGAGGTGGGCCACTGCCGCGACTGCCGCACCTTCACCGAAGAGGACGTGTGCACCATCTGTAGCAACCAGCGCCGTCAAAGCAGCGGCCAGATATGCGTGGTGGAAAGCCCGGCGGACATTCATGCGATTGAGCAAACCGGCCAGTTCGCCGGCCGATACTTTGTTCTGATGGGGCACCTGTCCCCGCTGGACGGCATCGGGCCGAACGACATCGGCCTGGACCGCCTGGAAGAGCGCCTGGCGAACGAGACTATCCGCGAGGTTATTCTTGCCACCAACCCGACGGTAGAAGGCGACGCGACGGCTAACTTTATCGCCGAAATGTGCGCCTCTTACGGCGTGATGGCCAGCCGCATCGCCCACGGCGTTCCGGTCGGCGGCGAGTTAGAAATGGTCGACGGTACGACGCTCTCTCATTCTCTGGCGGGGCGGCAGCAGATAAGGATCTGATCGCGCGTTTACCTGATTTTTTATATGAAGGTGCCTGATTCAGGTGCCTTTTTTATTTCTAACGCTTGAAATTGTATCCCTCTATCCCCATCTGTTTACCATTCCCTATTGACGTAAAGGGCGCGTAGCGTATTCCGCCCGAATAAATCGACACACTGAGGTAAGCGATGAGTATGAAAGGCCAAGAAACCCGCGGTTTTCAGTCTGAGGTGAAGCAGCTTCTGCACCTGATGATTCATTCCCTGTATTCCAATAAAGAGATCTTTCTGCGCGAACTGATTTCCAACGCGTCCGACGCGGCGGACAAGCTGCGCTTTCGCGCTCTGTCTAACGCCGATCTCTACGAAGGGGACGGCGAGCTGCGCGTTCGCGTTTCGTTTGATAAAGAAAAGCGTACGCTGACGCTTAGCGATAACGGTATCGGCATGACGCGCGACGAGGTGATTGATAACCTCGGCACCATCGCTAAATCCGGCACCAAGGCGTTTTTAGAGTCTCTCGGCAGCGATCAAGCGAAAGACAGCCAGCTCATCGGCCAGTTCGGCGTCGGCTTTTATTCTGCCTTCATCGTGGCCGATAAGGTCACCGTGCGCACCCGCGCGGCGGGCGCTAGCGCCGACGAAGGCGTATTTTGGGAGTCCGCCGGCGAAGGAGAGTACACCATCGCCGATATCAACAAGCCCGGTCGCGGTACCGAAATTACGCTGCACCTGCGCGACGGCGAGGACGAATTCCTCGACGATTGGCGCGTGCGCTCCGTTATCAGCAAATACTCCGACCATATCGCGCTGCCGGTTGAAATTTTAGTAACCGAAGAGAAAGAGGGCGAAGAGCCGGTCGAGAGCTGGGAGAAGATTAACAAGGCGCAGGCCCTGTGGACCCGCAACAAGGCCGACGTCAGCGAAGACGAGTACAAAGAGTTTTATAAGCACGTTTCCCACGACTTCAGCGATCCGCTGGCCTGGAGCCACAACCGCGTTGAGGGCAAGCAAGAATACACCAGCCTGCTTTACGTTCCCGCCCGCGCGCCGTGGGATCTGTGGAACCGCGACCACAAGCACGGCCTGAAGCTCTACGTGCAGCGCGTCTTTATCATGGACGACGCCGAGCAGTTCATGCCCAACTACCTGCGTTTTGTTCGCGGCCTGATTGATTCCAACGACCTGCCGCTCAACGTTTCTCGCGAGATTTTGCAGGATAACCGCATCACGCAAAGCCTGCGCAGCGCCTGCACCAAGCGCGTGCTGCAAATGCTGGAGAAGCTGGCTAAAGACGACGCCGAAAAGTATCAGGACTTCTGGCGCGAATTCGGCCTGGTGATGAAGGAGGGGCCGGCGGAAGACGGCGCCAACCGCGAAACGATCGCCAAGCTTCTGCGCTTTGCCTCAACGCATAGCGACAGCGACGCGCAGACGGTGTCTTTGGAAGAGTACGTTAGCCGCATGCAGGAAGGTCAGGAGAAGATTTACTTCATTACCGCCGACAGCTATGCCGCTGCTAAAAACAGCCCGCTGCTGGAGCTGTTCCGCAAGAAGGGCATTGAGGTTCTGCTGCTGTCAGACCGCATCGACGAGTGGATGATGAGCTACCTGACCGAGTTTGACGGTAAGGCCTTCCAGTCCGTCAGCAAGGCGGACGAGTCACTGGACAAACTGGCGGACGCCGACAGCGATGAGCAAAAAGAAGCGGATAAAGCCCTTGAGCCGTTCGTTGAGCGAGTGAAAACGCTGCTGGGCGAACGAATCAAAGAGGTTCGCCTGACCCACCGTTTGACGGACACTCCGGCTGTGGTGACCACCGATGCGGACGAAATGACAACGCAGATGGCCAAACTGTTTGCTGCGGCCGGGCAGAAGATGCCGGAGATCAAATACGTCTTCGAACTCAACCCGGACCACGCGCTGGTTAAGCTGGCGTCTAACGTGACTGACGAAGCCGAGTTCGTCGAGTGGATTGAACTGCTGCTCGATCAGGCGCTTTTGGCGGAAAAAGGCGGGTTGGAAGACCCTAACCAGTTTATCCGCCGCATGAACAAGCTGCTGATTAAGTAAGCCGTTTGGGATAGGTCTAAGCCGGGAGAGGGGAGCTTCTCCCGGTTTTTATATATTTTGAGATAGTGTTAAAAGATAAGTCGTTGTCGGTTTTGTTAAATTAACAAATGGCGTCTGCAAATATTGTCTAAGTAATCGATGCGTTGGTTTGCACCATCGGCGACGTTGGAGTTTATTCGCGGGGCGAACTATCCCTGCCGACACAGGCCTTGAGCCATCTCCCACTTGAGCATTAACGCATTGAGTGATAAGGTTCACAGGTTTTCTTTCATTGACATACAAAAAGCAAAATTTCTAGGGGATTTACGCAATGCGTATCATTCTGCTTGGCGCTCCCGGCGCCGGTAAAGGCACACAGGCTCAGTTTATCATGGCGAAGTACGGTATCCCGCAAATTTCCACGGGTGACATGCTGCGTGCGGCGGTTAAGTCCGGTTCCGAACTGGGGCAACAGGCGAAATCGCTGATGGATGCTGGCAAGCTGGTGACCGACGAGCTGGTTATTGCGTTAGTCAAAGAGCGTATTGCACAGCCGGACTGCAAAAACGGCTTCCTGCTGGACGGTTTCCCTCGCACCATTCCTCAGGCGGACGCCATGAAGGAAGCGGGCATTCAGGTTGACTACGTGCTGGAATTCGACGTGCCTGATGAAGTTATCGTTGAACGCATCGTAGGCCGCCGCGTACACGCGCCGTCAGGCCGCGTTTATCACGTCACGTTCAATCCGCCGAAGGTAGAAGGCAAAGACGACGTCACCGGCGAAGAGCTGACGACGCGTAAAGACGATCAGGAAGAAACCGTGCGCAAGCGCCTGGTTGAGTACCATACGCTGACCAAGCCGCTGGTGGAATACTACAGCGCCGAAGCCAAAAACGGCAACACCCAGTACGTGAAGCTCAACGGCACGCGTAAAGTGTCTGAAGTTAGCGAAGAGCTGGCGAAGATTTTGGGCTAAGGCCTGATTAAGCGTTGAACTTAAGGCGACCGAGAGGTCGCCTTATTTTTTATCGGTGATTGCACTCAAAGAGAAAGTAAACAACTATATGGTTTCAACATGAAACTTTATGGAATATAATTCGCCTTCGGCGTTTTAAGTGAAAGCGGGCAGTAAAGGGCTATTTTTACGGCCATTTCGCGAAAGGAGAGCGATATTATGGCAATCGTTATTGAAGAACCGGTAAAGATAGTGCTAAACGAAATAGAGATTGACGATCGCATTCCGTCCGTTAATTTCGATCTCTATATCGGGGTAAACCACCTGATGTATTCTACTGAATATAAGGGAAACATATGGATCCCGAACCGCGAGCTGGGTAATTTTATCTCTTCTTTTAAAAACAACGACGCCGAGTTTTCTTTATCGGATACCTTTGGCAATGCGTTTATAACGCTCAAAAGAGTCGATGACAGCGGGTATCAGTTTTGCATGACGAAAAGCAGAAAGACCCTCAATCATTCCAAATTTGAGATTTCTTACTCTGAACATATCTCTATGGACGTCTTCTATAATATAAAGGCCAAGTTTCTTGACTGTCCTGTAATATGGTAAGTTTGACAGGTATAGGCGAGGTTATATGGAATATCTAAATGATTGCCTGGCTTTACCGTAACTAATATTTAGAAATTTGCGGTTATTTCTAATTTTTGTCTAAGGGATAATTTTAACGTAGGAAAATGCGCTAAATTCTGGAGATAAGATTAGCATTTATTGCCGAGATGCTGTGGCGGTAAGCTCTGAGTTTTTTACTAAAAAGAGTCAAGCGCTAATGAACCCTCCAGCGTTTTTATTCTATTACGATATATCACTATTTGCATTTTAATAATGTGATTTAGTAATGGTAAGGCTTATGATATCTATTGCATTTCTTGATTTTAATGGTAATTAAAGACTGTTAAATATGCTAGGTGTAAATGAGGGTTTTAATTTAAAAATAGCCGAGTAACAATATATTAAATACTGATTTTATATTTTCGCGTATAAATCACGAATCTTCAGATAGGATGTTCATGGCCTCTTGTCTATATATGTGCTGTAAAAATTACTAGGTTTTAAAGTTTTATAATTAAAAAGAATTCTAATTACACCTTAGTATTCATTGAAGAAGAACTTTATTTTATTTTTTATAATTCATTATTAATAAATGGGTTTTTTATAGTCGCCAGGTAAATATATAGGCCTTTCCCAGCGATGGGAAGGCCCATGGTGGATGAAAAAATATCAGTGCTATTCACTGTTTTTTAAAGGGCTCTATTTATTTAGACGTAGAGTGGGGTTTTTCCTTATTCGTAATAATCTAGTTATAGAATGCTTGATATTATTTTTATATATCAATGTTATTAACTTTTAGTATAAGAGCAACATTGACATGATTAAGTTACTTGACCAAATTTAAATTGCATAGATATTTATTTTCTGCGATGTAATGGAAGTTATTGTTTTCGCAAATTTGTGATCTATGCGCCACTATTAATTAATATCATATACGCATATAAATAATGTTATTTTATTCAAATGAATATAAGGACGTAAATATGTCAGATTTTATTGTAATTGATAATCAGAATCCCCGTTACGATACCTTAAAGAAAGGGTTTAATTTGCGCTTTCCGGATGTCGGAGAAGGTACGGATTTTATCTACATATGCAAAACGGCGCAGGAGGTTATCGATGCCGCCAATAGCGCTTTACAGGCCGGATATCGACTGACCGTTCGCAGCGGTGGACACTGCTATGAGGGCTTTGTATCAAATAAGCTCAGTAGCGACGGCAGCCGGCCTATGGCGATAATCGACCTTGGGCTAATGACAGGAATGCAATACAGCGCAACCGGCGGTATCGTTTCCCCATGGGACAGCTCCGTTTCTTATCGTTTTTCCGCCGCTACCGGAAACCAGAACTGGGATGGCTACGTCAGCTTATACAAACTGTCAGGTAAAACGGTTCCCGGTGGTTCCTGTTACTCTGTGGGGTCTGGCGGGCACGTTTCTGGCGGGGGATATGGGCTGTTGTCCCGCCTGTATGGCCTAACGGTAGACTGGCTTTCCGGCGTAGATATTCTTGTCCCTCAGGCGGCGGGCAGCAGTAGCCTTGTTGTGAAGCACGTTAATCTGAATAGCGTAGGCAGCGATCGCGATCTGTTCATTGCTTGCCGCGGCGGCGGTGGCGGCAACTACGGTATTATCCTTAATTATTACTATGAAGATCTTCCTCTGGCGCCTCAGAAGGCGTATCTGCTGTCGCTTTCCTGGCCGTGGGACAGTTTCGGCACGGGGGATGCGGGAAAGGCTGCGTTTGGTGATTTCTTGCATACCTACTGGCAATGGTTCTCCGATCACGATGGAGAATGGAACAGTACCGATCCTACGCTGGCGAACGGCGGGCTTTTCACCCTGCTGAAATTGCAGCACCGTTCAACGGGAGACGTGGTGATGACTATCCAATACACCGGATTGGACGGCACCGTAGGCGGCTCTCAGGATCAACCCTTCATTGATTTTGTTGAGACAATGACGGAAATCGTTGGCGTAGCGCCAAGGATTGAGGCTCAGCCGGTGTGGCAGGGCGCCGTCGCACGCACAGAGGATCGGCAGGAAGCGCTGCGTGACCCCGTTGGCGATGCTCAACTGATGGACTGGCTATGGCTCACCGAAACCATTAACGGTTCCGGCGGAAACATGCGCAATAAGCATAAATCGGCCTATCACGTTGCCGATTTTACAGATACGCAAATTACCGCGCTTTGGAATTATCTGAATGCCAGCGAGGATGTCAGGCTGACCCAGGCTTGGGTACAGGTTGATTCTTATGGGGGATGTATCAACAGTAACGATGAGAACACTAATCCTACCGCCGTTTATCAACGCGGTTCCTTGCTGAAATCACAGTTCCAGCTTCACTGGAACAATGCCGAAGACGACGATTTTTGCGTGTCGTGGATGGCGAACCTGTATTCCGCCTATTTCGCCGAGACGGGCGGAAAACCGTTTGACGATGGCAGCGGTCGTTATCAAGGATGCTATATCAACTACCCGGATATAGACATGAAATACACCGATTCCACGCACGCAGCGGTCGACCCTCGATGGCTGACTTTATATTATGGAAGTAAAGCGGCGGCCTTGGTGGCCACAAAGCAGGCGGTAGATCCGAGTAATATTTTCCATCATGAAATGTCGATTCCTTTGACATTACCATCGTCCTGATAGCCCAGGTTAGCTCCAGGGAGGGAGCTGACTTTGCTGGTTGCAGCCAATGTCATATTTCTTTTTTAATAGCCTTGGCTAATCACATCGTTTGGCGCATTCGTCCGTCTCTGGCGTAGGCAGGCTGGCGGCAAGCTGCTAGTATTGTTGCTATGTTACTTATTGAAAAAGCGGCGATAGAAGCAACTATGTCACAGCAAAGCACCGGCGTTCTTCTCGTTAACCTTGGCACTCCCGATGCGCCGACGGCGTCGGCGGTAAAGCGCTATCTTTCCCAGTTTTTACAAGACCGAAGGGTAGTCGATACAAACCCCTTGCTGTGGTTCTTTCTGCTTAACGGCGTGATCCTGCCGCGTCGGGCTCCGCGCGTCGCCAAGCTTTATCAGGAAGTCTGGACGCCGGAAGGCTCCCCGCTGCTGGCCTACAGTCGTCGCCAGCGGCAGGCGCTGGCCGATCGCCTGCCTGACGTACCGGTTGAATTGGCGATGACCTACGGCTCGCCTTCCGTCGATGAGGCGTTAACCCGACTTCAGTCCAAGGGCATTAAGCGCCTTATCGTGCTGCCGCTTTACCCGCAATACTCTTGTTCAACCACGGCCGCCGCCTGGGACGCGCTGTCGGCGGCGTTTTCTCACCGTCGCGACCTGCCTCAGGTGTTTTTTATCCGCGACTATGCGGAGCACCCGCTCTATATCGCCGCGCTGGCGGACTCCATTCGGGCCTCTTTTGCTCAGCACGGAGAGCCTGACCTGCTGCTGTTTTCCTATCACGGCATTCCCCAACGCTACGCCGCCGAGGGCGATGACTATCCGCAGCGCTGCGAGGCGACGACCAACGCGGTGGTAAAGGCGCTAGGGCTTACGGATGCGCAATACAAAATGACCTACCAGTCGCGCTTTGGCAAAGAGGTATGGCTTCAACCCTATACGGATGAAACCATGCATTTGTTGCCCTCACAGGGCGTTAAGCGCGTTCAGGTCATCTGCCCCGGCTTTTCCGCCGACTGCCTGGAAACTATCGAAGAGATCGATAAGCAGAACCGGGAATTTTTTATGGAGGCGGGAGGAGAAAGCTTTAATTATATTTCCGCGTTAAATGATTCTGCGGCACATATCGAGTTAATGCAGGCGCTGGTTGAAGCATACCTGTAGCTCCATCGTGCAGACCCTTTTTTAAGGCCGTTTATAATCTATTGATTTTAAATGGCCTTATCGACCCTCTTAAAAAAGGGTTTTGGGACTTAGAAATGGAAAAAGTGATTAACGGCAAGGGGATAGTGGGGTATTGTTCTACTTGACCGCCGCATAGGCGGCTTAGAAAATCCACCACGGATCGGTTCTGGCGGAGCTATATCTTGACCGCCGCATAGGCGGCTTAGAAAATAGTCCCGGCGGCGGCTACCCCTTTCCCCATAAAAAATACCGAGCTAATGCTCGGTATTTTCCTATCCAGCGAGGCTAGCCTACACCGGGCATCCCTCCGGCTCCTTCCTGTCGCCGCTTAAAATGCCGTTGTACATCTCGTCCAGCATGGTCTGGGCGATTTCGCGTTCGCCCATGATCACATGGTCGGCGCCGCGTTCGGAGATGTATTCCACTTCGTCATCGTAGTGGGCGCGGGCGATGATGAGCAGGTCAGGGCGCTGAGCGCGGGCGTAGGAAACGATCTCTCCCGCCTCGTAGCCGTTTGGCGTCGTGACGAACAGGCAGCGGGCGCAGTCAAGGCGGGCCAGGCTTAGGATGTCGTGGCTGCCCGCGTTGCCCAGCACGGTGCTGATTTCACGCTCGCGCAGCATTTCCACGCGCGACAGCGAGTTTTCCACCACCACCAGCGGCACGTCGAGGATGTGCAGGCGTTCGCACAGGATGCTGCCGACCCGGCCGTAGCCTATCAGAATAACGTGGTTGCACATGTCCACCGGCACCTGCGCCACTTCCTCTTCCACCACCTCTTCGACAATCTGGTCTTCGATGGTTTCGGTTTTACTCAGGTACTTACCGACCAGATTAAAGACCAGCGGGTTAAGCAGAATTGACAGAATCGCGCCGGCCAGGATCAGGCTCTGTGCGTCTCTGTCAAGCACGCCCAGCGCGACGCCCATCGTGGCGAGAATAAAGGCGAATTCACCGATTTGCGCCAGGCTGGCGGAGATGGTCAGCGCGGTGCGCTTGGAGTGGCCAAACAGGCGCACGATAAAAAACGCCGCCAGCGATTTGCCTAAGACGATAATAACCAGCGTCGCCAGAACGGCCAGCGGCTGTTCGATAAGCGTCATGGGTTCAAACAGCATGCCGACGGAGACGAAGAACAGCACCGCGAAAGCGTCGCGCAGCGGCAGGGTGTTCTGCGCAGCCCGGTGGCTCAGTTCCGATTCGTTAAGCACCATACCGGCAAAGAATGCGCCCAGCGCGAACGACGCGCCGAACAGCTGCACTGAACCGTAGGCAATGCCCATGGCGATGGCGAGCACCGACAGGGTAAACAGCTCGTTAGAGCCGGTGCTGGCGCTTTTTGCCAACAGCCACGGCACCACGCGGCGTCCGACGACAATCATCAGCACGATAAAGGCGATGACCTTTCCAAGAGTGATGCCCATCGAAATCGCCAGATTAGAGAAATCGCTGTGCCCCTGCTGCATAATGCCGGTGACCGCAGGCAGCAGAACCAGCGCCATGACCATCGCCAAATCTTCGACGATGAGCCACCCAATGGCGATTTTCCCCCGCTGGCTTTCAATCAGCTGCCGCTCCTCTAACGCGCGTAAAAGCACGACGGTACTGGCGGTGGAAAGACACAGGCCAAAGACGATACCGTTAAATAAACCCCAGCCTAACAGATGCGCCAATCCCATCCCCAGCAGCGTTGCCACAGCAATCTGCGCAATAGCGCCCGGAATGGCAATCTTTTTTACCGACAGCAGATCTTTTAGCGAAAAATGAAGCCCCACCCCGAACATCAACAAGATCACGCCCACTTCTGCCAGCTGGTTTGCCAGCGCTTCATCCGCGACGAAACCCGGCGTATGTTTACCCGCTACGATGCCCGCGATGAGATAGCCGACAAGCGGCGAAATCTTCAGGCGATTGGCTATCATACCGAACAAAAAGGCGAGAACGAGGCCGCCGGCAATGGTGGTTATCAAGGGAGTAGCGTGATCCATCAATGCTCCTTCTAGCTTTAGGACTGGGGGAATAAGTTAATTTTATGGTATTTATCGTCTTTTTGCTTGGGAAAATTTGCTTTTTTTGAAAAATAACGCGCATTCATTACTGAATCGATTAAAGGAGGGCATTTTTACAAAAATGAGAGGCTATTGTTAGATGGATTAAGGGATTTCCTCGGGGAGAAAAATTTTTTCTCCCCGAGGAAAGCGTTAGTTATCGCGCGCTGTGTTCAATATTTGGTAATAGAGCGGTAAGAATGCCGAGCAGTGGCAGGAAAGAACAAATATGGTAAACGGTTTCAATGCTGCTATGGTCTGCAACATAGCCCAGAGCGGCTGCGCCGAGCCCTCCCATGCCGAAGGATAACCCGAAGAACAGCCCAGATATCATACCGACTTTACCGGGGATCAGCTCCTGAGCGTAGACCAGTATGGCGGAAAAGGCTGACGCGATGATAAGACCAATAATTACCGTTAAAACGCCGGTCCAGTAGAGGGATGCATAGGGTAAAATAAGGGTAAAAGGCGCTGCGCCGAGAATTGAGGCCCAAATAACATATTTTCTCCCTATCTTGTCGCCCACGGGGCCGCCAATAAAGGTTCCCGCCGCAACGGCAAACAGGAAGACGAACAGGTGGATCTGTGCATTTTGCTCGGTTACGCCGAACTTATGTATCAGATAGAAGGTGTAATAGCTGCTAATGCTGGCCAAATAGAAATATTTTGAGAATATCAGCACTAACAGAACGCCCAGAGAGAAGACGATGGTGCGATTAGGCAGGCGATTTACGGCAACGGCTTTAAACGGCTTGCCGCCGTTGCTACGTTGCTGCGCCTGATACCAGCGGCCTATTTGCAGCAGAACGACGATGGCGAGCAGCGGAGCTACGGCAAACCAGGTCAGCGTACCCTTGCCGTAAGGCGTAATAAACGCTGCCGCCAGCAGCGGCCCCAGCGAAGAGCCGAGGTTCCCGCCTACCTGAAACAGCGACTGCGCCATGCCGTGCTTTCCGCCGGAGGCCATGCGCGCTACGCGCGATGACTCAGGGTGGAATACCGATGAGCCGGTGCCTACCAGCGCGGCGGCCAGCAGTACCATGTGGAAGTTACTGGCGAAGGCCAGCAGTATCAGCCCTACAAGAGTGAACCCCATACCGATAGGCAAAGAGTAGGGTTTAGGGTGCTTATCGGTGTACAGGCCGATAAGGGGCTGTAGCAGCGACGCGGTGAGTTGATACGTCAGGGTAATCAGGCCTATTTGGCCAAACGTCAGCGAGAATTCGCCCTGCAGCAGTGGATAGATAGCGACGATCAGGGACTGCGTCATGTCGTTTAGCATATGGGAAACGCTGATCGCGCTGAGGATGCGAAAAGACGTTTTGCGTGAGTTATCAGCGACCGAGGGCAGGGCCGTATTGCTAGTCTGGTTTGTCATGGCGATAAATGGTGTTTACGAGCGGCGGATAGAATAAAACGGGCAAAACGGAAGTATTTTGCCCATAAAATCGGCGAAACGGCCTAGTATAGCGTGGTCATTCAACGCATTGAAAGACGTGTGTGTGAGAAGCTGTAACTTTTATTTCTAAGGCGCCGCAATCGGCGCAAAAATCCCGGACGTCATGCGGCAAAGATCGGCAGGCGCCAGCTCAATGTCCAGCCCGCGCTTGCCGCCTGAAACATACATGGATTCAAAACTTTCGGCGTCTGCGTCAATAACGGTAGGCAGCCGCTTTTTCTGTGCCAGCGGGCTGATGCCGCCCACCAGATAGCCGGTAACGCGTTGGGCCAGCGTCGGGTCGGCCATGTCGACTTTCTTGACTGACAGCGCCTTAGCCATCTTTTTCAAATCCAGCATGCCCGAAACGGGCACCACCGCGACCGCCAGCTTCTTCTCATCGCCGTTCAGGCTCACTAGCAGCGTTTTATAGACTCGGCTGGCGTCCAGACCGAGTTTTTTTACCGCCTCGTCGCCGAAGTTGGTTTCGTTGGGATCGTGGTCATAGGGATGAAGAACGTAGTTTACCTTTTGCTGTTTCAGCAGGCGAACGGCCGGCGTCATTACGGTTTCCTCTTTCTGTTTTTGCTTGGTGTGAGTGGCGTATCGTCAAATCGGGACGCGTTATGATAGCGCGTTGGCGCGGCGTTTTCTCGCCGGGAACGGTCTTTAATTTTTCACCAACGCTAAAAATACGAAGGGCTAAGGCGCTCGGCCTAACAGCGCCGGTAAATTATGCTCGCCAAACAGGTGCAGCGCGCCGACCACCACCACATAGTCGCCCTTTGGCAGCGCTTTAAGCTTTTGCGCCCAGTCCCGGTTTCGTTCGGTTATCATGATGCGATAAATGTCGTCTCCCATGCCGTAGGGGAGGCGCAGCGTTTCGCGCTGCGGTTTTTCGTTAAGCCACCAGCGAACCATGATTAACATCAGCCGCTGATTGTCCTGCCAGTGCGCCAGCGTGTCGCGCAGCAGGGGGAGCCCTTCGGCGGGCAACCGTTTTAACAGCGTCATCTGCTTCTCCGCGCCCTCAAGCTCTATAACGGAAAGCGCGTCCTCGCGGGCGGCCAGAATGCTTTGATAGTCGATGCCAAACTCGCTTTTCAGCCCGGAACGTTCGGCCTGCATCGCCTGCAGCATTAAGGCCACGTGCCACGCCGGCTTGCTTTCCAGACTGTCTTCGCTAAGTCCTACCTGTCGACTGCGTTTAAGAAGCTGCTGATACTCTTGCCCGCTGAGGCTTTCCGTCAGGCGCGCGTCGGCGGGCTGAACGTCAAAGCGAACGGGCTGAGAAATGTCGACCTCAACGATAAGCGCATCGGCCTGCGCCATTCGTTGGCGCAATAAAGGGGGCAGGGGAGCCATCTCCCGGCTGCCCATATGAATGCTGCCGACCAGATGAAAGCGGCTGCCGCCGTCAGTGACGACGTCAAATGCCGGGTAGGCGTACGGCAGCGAGGGCGTAAGCCCCAGAATGACGGCCAGACGCCGCAGAATGCGTTTCATTGAAGGCCTAAAAGTTGTCGTTACGTGAATAGCTAAGAGTATTAGCAGGTAATAGCGGCGCACTCAAGAACGAGCGCGCCGCGGGAAGTAAAAAACGGCTATTGTCTGGGCTTGAACCTCAACAGTCGATTCGCGTTACTGACCACCGTAATCGACGAGAGCGCCATCGCCGCGCCGGCGACCACCGGGTTAAGCAGCGTTCCCGTCAGCGGGTACAAAATGCCTGCGGCGATCGGGATGCCCAGCGAGTTGTACACAAACGCGCCCAGCAGGTTTTGCTTCATGTTGCGAAGCGTCGCTTTAGACAGCGCGAGCGCGTCGGCGACGCCCTCAAGGCTGTGGCGCATCAGGGTGATAGCCGCCGTTTCGATGGCGATGTCGCTACCGCCGCCCATGGCGATGCCGACGTCGGCGCGAGCCAGCGCGGGGGCGTCGTTAATGCCGTCGCCGACCATGGCGACTTTATGGCCGTCCTGCTGCAGGCGCGCGATGGCCTCCGCCTTTCCGTCCGGCAATACGCCGGCGATCACTTCGTCAATACCGGCCTGTTGTGCGATCGCATTGGCGGTGACCGGGTTGTCTCCGGTCAGCATGACCAGCCGATAGCCCTGCTGGTGCAGCCGATTCAGGGCGGAAACGCTGTCTTCTCGCAGCGGATCGCGGATTGCCAGTACGGCGGCTAACGCGCCGTTAACCGCCAGCAGCACTGGCGTTGCGCCCATCGCCGCTTCTTTGGCGATAGCGTCGGCGGCGGCCTGCGTGTCGACCTGCTGTTCCTGCAGCAGGCGTTCGTTACCTAGCAGCAAAGACGCGTCGCCAGACCTGCCGGTAACGCCCAGCCCGCGCAGCGTCCGGAAGTCGCTAACGTCAGGCAGCGCCATTCCCTGGGCTTTCGTCATGATGGCGTGGGCCAGAGGGTGGCTGGCGCCCTGTTCCAGCGCGGCGGCATATTGGAGAATCTGCGACTCATGGTATCGATTAAAGGCGTAGATGGCGCTGACCAGCGGTTTGCCTTCGGTGAGCGTCCCGGTTTTGTCAAAAACGACGGTGTCTATCGCGCTTGCCTGCTGGAGCGCGTCCGCGTCGCGGACTAATACACCCATTTCGGCCGCGCGCCCGACGCCCGAAATGATCGACATCGGCGTCGCCAGCCCTAACGCGCAGGGGCAGGCGATGATAAGGACGGTAGTGACGATAACCAGCGTATAGACCAGCTGAGGCTGCGGACCGACTAAATACCAAATCAGACCGCTAATTAACGCAATGGCGACCACGACCGGTACAAAGATGGCTGAAATACGATCCGCCATCCGGCCGATTTCCGGCTTGCTGCTCTGCGCCTGACGCACCAGCTTGATGATGCGCGCCAGCGTGGTTTGGTTGCCGATAGCGTTAGCGCGGAACAGGGCGCTGCCGTCCTGTACGACCGTACCCGCGTGCAGCGCGTTTCCTGCGGCTTTTGGCTGCGGCATGGCTTCGCCGGTCAGCATCGCTTCGTCCACCCAGACTTCGCCCTGGAGCATTTCACCGTCGACCGGCACCCGATCGCCGGTCGTCAGGCGCAGCGTCATGCCCAGCTTTACTTCCGACAGCGGCAGAACGGTTTCCCCTTGCTCGGTAACGACTCTGGCGGTCGGCGGCGTCAGGTCCAGCAGCCGCTCAAGCGCCTTGGACGAGCGCGAGCGCGCCCGCTGTTCCAGCGCGTGGCCGAGGTTTATCAGGCCGATAATCATCGCGCTGGCTTCAAAGTACACGTGCCGCGCTTCGTGCGGAAAGAGTGAAGGCCAAACCGCGACGCTGATGGAGTAGATCCAGGCCGCGCCGGTACCTAGTGCGATAAGCGTATCCATGGTCGCGCTGCCGTTTTTCAGGCTGCGCGCCGCGTTGACATAAAAATGGCCGCCCGCGGCAATCATCACCGCCAGCGTGGCCACCCCGGCGACTATCCAGAAGGTTTGATTGTCGGCGCTGACCATCATGTTGTCGCCAATCATCCCCCATACCATTAGCGGAATGCCTAAAGCCAGAGCCAACGCGGACTGCCAGCGGTAGCGGCGGATGTTTTGCTGCGCCGTTTCGTGCTGGCGGGCGCGGCGCGTTTCTTCATCCTGAATAACCTCTGCGCCGTAGCCCGCCTGTTCAACGGCATTGACCAGCGCGCCGACGTCCGGCGTGCCGAACGCCATTGCGCTACGTTCGGCGAGGTTCACCCGCGCTTGCGCAACGCCGGGAACGCTTTCCAGCGCTTTTTGCACCTTATTCACGCAGCTGGCGCAGGTCATGCCGTTAATCAACAGCTGTACGCTGTCGTCATCGTCAGACGGCGCGGCCGGAGTGGAAACTTCTGCCGCTGTCACTGGCTCCGGCGTTTCTGATGCAGGCAGCGGCTCAGTTTTTGGGGGCGTAGCGCCATCGCTCAAGGTGGCTTCATATCCCGCCTGAACAACGGCGTCAATCAGCGCCTGAGGGGATGCGCTGCCGGTGACGACGGCTTCCGTCAGGCTGACGTCGGCGCGTTCTACGCCCGCAACGGCCTCTAGCGCCTTCTTTGTAGATCCGACGCAGTGTTGGCAGGTGAGTCCGGCCAACCGCAGGTGCACTTCCGAACCGGCGTTAGCCTCGGAGGCCTCATAGCCGGCCTGTTTTACCGCCTCAACCAATGCGTCGGGCGAAGCCGTGCCGTAGACTTCCGCCTTGTCCAGCGTGACGTCAGCCGCCAGTACGCCGTCTACGGCTTCCAGCGCTTTTGCCGTTCTGCCGGTGCAGTGCCCGCAGGAAAGGCCGGACAGGGCTAAAACAACGTCCGGCTGCGCCAGCCGGGCCTGATAGCCCGCGCCTTCAACGGCAGCGATAAGCGTCGCGGCATCGGCTTCGCCAACAATCTTCGCACTCGTGACGTTGACGTCCGTTGATTGAACGCCGGGCAGCGCATCGAGCGCTTTTTTCACTCTCCCGGCGCAGCCCATGCAGGACAGCCCGGTCAACTGTAAAACGGTAGTGTGTTGCATAACGTAGCTCCTGAATTCTGAGCCCGGCGGCGCCGAGCAGAAGAAGGTTCTCTGACTGTGATTAAGTCTAAACCTTCCAGCAACAGGAAGGTCAAGCGATAAGGCGGATTATTTATTTCAGGAATGTCAAAACCGCATTTTGCCGTCGTTAAGAAGAAGAGTGGGATCTCGCTCATACTTTTACGCTAAGTCACGCTGAGCTACGATTAAATTCTGTTCATCATATATTATATATAATATATTATTTATGAATTGGAGATGAGTTAGCGCCTTGTCTTTCATGTTTTCAATGGGTTGTGTTCAGTCATTCCAAGGAGAATAAAGATGAAAATTGTCAGCGTTGACGTTATTGACGTAAAAAATCCGCTACAGTCCGCCGTAGCCAAGTGGCGCCCGGTTGTGGTGCGCATCAATACGGATGAAGGGATTTCCGGCTTTGGCGAAGTGGGAATGGCCTACGGCGTAGGGGCTTCCGCAGGCTTCGGCATGGCGAAAGATCTTGCCAGCATCATTATCGGCATGGATCCGATGGAAACGGAAAAGATCTGGGACAAAATGCAGAAAAAAACCTTCTGGGGTCAGGGCGGCGGCACCGTCGTTTCAGCCGGGATGAGCGCGATCGACGTCGCGCTGTGGGATATCAAGGGGAAAGCGCTCAACGTGCCCTGTTACCAACTGTTGGGCGGTAAGTGTCGCGATTCGCTGCGCACCTACGCCAGCCAACTGCAGTTCGGATGGGGCGACGCAGAGAAAAAGGAAATCTTAACGACGCCCCAGCAGTATGCGGCAGCGGCGGAAAAGGCGCTGGCCGAAGGTTATGACGCCATCAAGGTTGACGTTAACGAAATCAACGAGCAGGGCGGCGTAAAGAAAAGCAATCTGTACGGCGTGTTTGCCGACCGCGAACTGAAGGTCGGCTACAAGCGCCTTAAGGCCATTCGCGAAGCGGTGGGCGACGAGGTCGATATTATCGTCGAGGCTCATGCGTTGACCGATACAGCTTCCGCCATTCGCTTTGGCCGCATGATTGAAGACCTGCGCATTTCCGCTTATGAAGAGCCGGTGATGAACCTGAACCACGGCCAGCTGAAAGAGGTGAAGCGCAACGTCAACATTCCTATCGCCGCGGGTGAACGCATCTATACCCGCTGGGGCTTCCGTCCGTACTTTGAAGAACACATCATCGATCTTATCCAGCCCGATCTCGGCACCTGCGGCGGCTTTAGCGAAGCGAAAAAGATCTGCGACATGGGCCATATCTACGACACCACCTGTCAGATCCACGTTTGCGGCGGTCCGATCATGACGGCGGCGGCGCTACAGCTTGAGTGCGCCATCCCCAACTTCGGCATCCACGAGCTGCATCGCTACGCGCTGCTGGACGGCAACCGCGCCACCTGTAAGTACGACTATCTGCCCAAAAACGGTCAGTATGCGATCCCCGATTTGCCAGGCATTGGTCAGGAGCTGACTGAAAAATCGATTGCCGAATCGCCAAAAGAGACCGTGAAGTAACAGGCTGACGTTACCGAGGGTTGCCGCCTTATCGGTGCGAATACGCCGGGTGCGAAGAATGTAAAAAGACGTTTGTCGACAGCGAATGAGGAGTAATCCGCATTTGCCGGAGGCGCCTATTGTCAAAAACAACGCATCTGATGCAGTATTTCGCTGCCGAATAAATATAAATAACGGCGGCGACCCTGACAGAGGGGAGGCTTCGCGAGAAAGCGTGAAAACCTCCTAATCGTTGATTAGGGTTAATTACGCAGAGCCGGCGAGTGGTATCGTCGGCTCTGCGGGGAGTTGAAGCATGGGATTAACAATATCGCTTGTTGTCATCGCATGGGTCGCCTGGATGATAGCAAGGAAAGGGTACGCGACCGCCGTGCTGCTGATTGCCGGCGTTTTCCTGCTGGGAACGTCGGTCCTTCTTGACCTGGGCCCCGGGCTGACGTTGAAAAAGTCTACCGGCAGCGGCTTTTTCGACATTTTTCAGGTTGTCCAAAACATTATGTCAAGCAACCTCGGCGGGCTGGGGCTGGCGATTATGGCAATGGGCGGCTTCTCCCGCTATATGGACACGCTGCACGCCGGTCAGGCGCTGTACGCCGTCGTCGGCGGGCCGCTGAAATACATCAAGTCTCCTTATCTTCTGGCCTGTATGGGCTTCATCGTTTCCCAGATTATCGGCATGGCGATCCCCAGCGCGTCCGGGCTGGCGCTGATGCTGATGGTGACGCTGTACCCCGTGATGATCCGCGCCGGCGTTTCCCGACTGACGGCGGTGGCCATTATCGGCTCCAGCCGCTTCTTTGACCTGGGGCCTGGCTCGGCCAACTGCCTGCTGGCGGCTAAAACCTCAGGCATTGAGTGGGCTGAGTATTTCCTCCACTGGCAGATGAAGATCTATTTTCCGCTGCTGCTGACAATGTTGGTTTCACACTACTTTGTTCAGCGCTTCTGGGAGCGTCGCGAAGGCCCCGATCCGGAAGACTTGATACTGCAGGAACAGTTCCGCAAAGAGCAGGAAGGGCAAACCGCGCAGGTGCCGAAAATTTACGCGCTGTTGCCTATCGTTCCGCTGGTGATTCTGCTGCTGTTTAACCCGGTTGTACTCGGCCAGTTTGGCGTCAACATCAAGGTTGGCGTACCGTCGGCCATCGTTCTCAGTACGCTTATCGCCATGCTGTTTGACTTTATTCGCCGCCGCAACGGCTTTGACGTGCTTAACGGCATGAAGTCCTTCTTCGAAGGGCTGGGCAAGCAGCTGACTATCGTCGTGGCGCTGATTATCGCAGGTCAGGTGTTCGGCGAGGGGCTTATCGCCATCGGCGCCGTGAATTCACTCATCGCTGGCGTAGAAGGTGCAGGGCTTGGCGCGGGCTTCATGATTATTCTGATGAGCCTGATTATCGGCGCCGTCGCCTTCCTGATGGGCTCCGGCAACGCGCCGTTCTTCTCCTTTGCAGCGCTTATCCCAAGCATTGCCGCCAAGATGGGCGTACCGTCCGCAGCCATGCTGCTGCCGCTGCAAACCATGACCGGATTTGGCCGCACCATGTCGCCGGTAACCGGCGCTATCGTTGCGGTGGCGGGCATCGCGGGGGTATCGCCGTTCCAAATCGTCAAGCGCAACGCCATCCAACTGGTTCTGTGTATGTTGGTCAACTTTATCCTGACCTTTACCGTCGTGCTACCCTGACGGCGCGTCGTCATTGACAACGCCCGCGCACCGCGCGGGCCGATAAGGAGAAAATCATGCAGGCGGATGTTCAAAAAAATCTGGCCGACTTTATCGCCAACTGTCGTGATGAACTGATTGTCGGACGGCTTATTGAGGACATGAAGTATCGCGTCATCGACTGGCTGGGCTGCGCCGCAGTTGGCGCGCGCTATCCGCAGTGCGACATTGCGCGTCGAACGTTTACGCACTTTGGCGGCGTCGAGGAGGCCGTCGTTATCGGCGCGTCGGGGCGCTACCCCGCACCGGCGGCGGCGATGGTCAACGGCATTATCGGCCACGTTTCCGAACTTGATGACGGCCATCGTAAGGCCATCGGCCACCCGGGCTCGGTCACGCTGCCCGTCGCGCTGGCGCTGGGTGAGTCGCTTAACGTGAGCGGTAGCGCGTTCCTAAAGGCGCTGGTTGTCGGCTACGACGTGTATATTCGGCTGGGGCAGACGGTGAATCCTTCCCACTATGCCTACTGGCACACCACCGGTACCTGCGGCACTTTTGCCGCCGCAGCGACGGCGGCGTCGCTGATGCGGCTTACGGCTGAACAGGCGCGCAACGCGTTAGGCATCGCGGCAACTATGGCCAGCGGGCTGGTGGCCTCGTTTGGCTCTCACGCCAAAGCGCTAAACGTTGGGCACGCCTGCCAAAGCGGCGTTTATGCCGCGCTTCTTGCAAAAGAGGGCTTTACCGGCTCGCCGCAGGCCCTGGCGGGCGACAAGGGCTTCGTTAAGGCGACAAGCGATTATGAGTCGCTTAAGTATCTGGAATGCCTCACGGAGGAGGGGCTGCTGTCCGATACCGCCTTTTATAAGGTCTACGCCTCTTGCGGACACACCAACTCCCCGCTGGATGCAGTATTTGGCCTGATGAATGCGCACACGCTGGACGTCAAAAAGATAGCCCGCATTCACGTCGCTACCTACCGCATTTCGGTATCGCTGACGGCGCCGCTGAAGGTGAATAATGAAGATGAGGCTAAGTTTTCGCTGCCTTACTGCATCGCGGTGGCCCTGATCTTTGGCCGCGTTTCGCTGGCGGAGTTTCAGCCACAGGCGTTGGGTAATCCCGACGTGCTGGCGCTGGCGAAAAAGGTTGAGGTCGTAGAGTCAGAAGAGGCGACGGCGCGCTTTCCCAAGCGGCAGGCGGAAGTCACGATAGTCATGGAGGATGGAAAAACCTATCGACATCGGGTGATGGACGCCACCGACGTCGCCAACTTCGCCATGCTGGAGCAGAAGTTTCTCCACTCGGCGCAGGGCGTGGACCGGCAGGCGTCGGAAGCCGTGCTGGCGTTTATCAAGGCGATGGACAAGAGTGCGGATATTGCGCCGTTGACAGAGTACTTACGAAAAATTTAATCGCGTTAAGGAGCCAAGCAACGAACGCGATGCTCAGACAGGTTCTATTTCTTTTAAGCGGCGTATTAACGCCGCTTTATTGTATATAGAAAACCCCCAGCTAGGCTGGGGGTTCTGGAAAGCTTTCAGCTTTAAATCAGTTATATAAACCCCTTTTGATTTGTTAAAACATGTTGCGGTCTGGCAACTGCAAAAGTTAAACAAGAAATCAAAAGGGGGTCCCAATGGGGGACGAAAAGAGCTTAGCGCATACCCGATGGAACTGTAAATATCACATAGTATTTGCGCCCAAATACCGAAGACAAGCCTTCTACGGAGAGAAACGTAGAGCAGTGGGCATCATATTAAGAAAGCTATGTGAATGGAAAAACGTGAATATTCTTGAAGCGGAATGCTGTGTTGATCATATACATATGCTTCTGGAAATCCCGCCCA
>NZ_AUUA01000014.1 GCF_000439085.1 Leminorella grimontii ATCC 33999 = DSM 5078
GTATAGGTGTAATGGTCAACCACGTCGTGGCCGGGGCGGTTGAACTGCGCCGCCAGCGTCTTCTCGGCAATCGCCATCCCGACGGCGTTACAGATACCCTGGCCCAGCGGGCCGGTGGTGGTCTCTACGCCCGGCGCATAGCCGTACTCCGGGTGGCCCGGGGTGCGGGAGTGAAGTTGGCGGAACTGCTTGAGGTCTTCGATAGAGAGGTCATAGCCGGAGAGGTGCAGCAGGCTGTAAATCAGCATGGAGCCGTGACCGTTGGAGAGCACGAAGCGGTCGCGGTTCACCCAGTTGGGGTTGGTTGGACTGTGGCGGAGGAATCCGCGCCAGAGGACTTCGGCGATATCGGCCATCCCCATGGGCGCCCCCGGGTGGCCTGATTTGGCTTTCTGCACGGCGTCCATACTCAGGGCGCGGATAGCATTAGCGAGTTCTTTTTGAGAAGGCATGGTATTCCCCATTTAAATTCTCCGTTAAGACATACGATAAGACATAGTTATCAGAATTTGGAACGCCGGGCATTGTCCCTATACAAAAAACGAAAAACCCGGATATCTTCTCAAGTCAATGATGAAACGGCAACCCTGACAGCGCCTGAAAAATGAAATTATTCACAATAAATTATTAACAAGAACAATTAGCTAGAATCGGGGGATTTTGGTCTTATATTTCCATGACAGTAGGAGACTTTATTGATATGATTTTGCGACTGGACAGGACCAGTTATTTGCAAGTAAAAATCATACGATCAAGGGAAGATAGTTTTATGAAAATACGTTCTACTTTAATTGCAGCGACCCTCGCTTCCGCCACCATGTTAGCCGGTTGTCAAAACGGCAGCTTCGGCGATACCCTTCTTTCAGCAGTGACCGTCAGCGACGCCGAAGTAAAGTCTCTGTCCGATCAATCCTGTAAAGAAATGGACCAGCAGTCAAAAATCGCTGGCAAAAGCAGCAAGTACACCAAGCGCCTGAACAAGATCTCCAAGGCTCTGGGTAACAACATCAACGGCCAGCCGCTGAACTACAAAGTGTACCTGACTGACGATATCAACGCGTGGGCCATGGCTAACGGCTGTATCCGCGTTTATAGCGGCCTGATGGACAAGATGACCGACGACGAAATCATCGGCGTACTGGGTCACGAAATCGGCCACGTTGAGCTGGGCCACACCAAGAAAGCGTTCCAGGTTGCTTACGCTGCCCAGTTCGCTACCCAGGCTGCTCTGCAGTACGGCGGTAAGACTGCCGCTACGCTGAGCGACATGCAGGTTCTGGATTTCGCAAACGCGCTGATCAATTCTCAGTTCTCTCAGTCTCAGGAAAGCGAAGCTGACGGCTTCTCTTACGACCTGCTGAAGAAGAAAGGCCTGAAGACCGCACCTCTGGCTTCTGCGTTTGACAAGCTGGCTACACTGGACGGCGGCGCAAGCGCTGGCCTGCTGAGCTCTCACCCAGGCTCTAAAGACCGCGCTGCGGCAATCCGTGCTCGCATCGCGGCTGACGGCGGTAAGTAATTACCCCTGCCCAATGTGAAGACATTGAATCCGGAATCGATAAGGTTCCGGATTTTTTTATCTCTTTTCCACCAACGCCTTCCCCCTCCTTATTTCTTATTTTACATAGAGAAAGCGACACAAAGGAAAAGCGCCCTTTTTGTTCATCCAACACGTTGCCAATCTTCTTAATAACCACTACCTTTTATGTATCTCTTTATTATCCCTTTGTTTGCTGCGCACCGGTTCGTTAATCGAACCGCGTAATGACCAACCATATCCTCTGTATTCAGCCCGTGTCTGAAAAAACAGGATAACTATTTGCAATACGCTAAGGAGCTATAAGATGAGCCAAGTGAAGAAGGTTGCCGTTCTGGTAGGAAGCCTGCGTAAAGAATCCATTAACCGCAAAATCGCGCTTGCTTTAGCCGAGCTGGCCCCCGAGTCAATCAAGCTTGAAATCGTAGAGATAGGCGATCTTCCGCTTTATAGCGAAGACATCGATGCGGGAAATCCTCCAGCGGCGTATACCGCCTTCCGTGAAAAAATCAAAGCCGTCGATGCGGTGCTGTTCGTTACGCCGGAATACAACCGCTCCGTACCGGCGGCGTTGAAAAACGCCCTCGACGTCGGTTCTCGCCCCTACGGGCAAAGCGCATGGAGCGGTAAACCCGGCGCGGTAGTCAGCGCATCTCCGGGCGCTATCGGCGGATTCGGCGCTAACCATCACCTGCGCCAGTCGCTGGTATTTTTGAACATTCCCTGCATGCAGCAGCCGGAAGCCTACATCAGCAACGCCGGCAGCATCTTTGACGAGAAAGGCGAGCTTACGGACAGAACCCGTTCGTTCCTGAAGTCCTTTATCGACGCCTATGATGACTGGGTGCGCGTGCAGACCCGCCAGCCCAAATAATGCGTTTACGTTCTAAAAAATCGGCCGCATATGCGGCCGATTGTGCTTCTATTACTAATTACTTCTGCTTTTCCGCCTGCATGTAAAGCATGTCCAGCGCCACCGTCGCTGCGGCTAAAGCCGTAATGTCGGCGCTGTCATAGGCTGGCGCTACTTCGACCACGTCCATACCTACGATATTGAGCGACTTAAGGCCGCGTAAAAGCTTCAGCGCCCGATCGGAGGTTAGCCCGCCGCATACCGGCGTTCCCGTTCCCGGCGCAAAGGCAGGATCGAGACAGTCAATGTCAAACGTCAGGTATACCGGCATGTCGCCCACGATGCTTTTCACCTGAGCGACCACGTCGTCAACGCTGCGATCGTTAACCTGCCCCGCGTCCAGCACGGTAAAGCCGTTGTCCGCCTCATGTTCGGTGCGGATGCCGATTTGGACGGAGCGCTTCGGATCGATGAGCCCTTCGTTGGGCGCATGATAGAACATCGTGCCGTGATCGAACTTACTGCCGTTGGCATACGTATCGGTATGCGCATCAAAGTGCACCAGCGCCATTTTGCCAAAATGCTTGGCGTGCGCACGCAAGAGCGGCAGCGTAACGAAGTGATCGCCACCGAAGGTCAGCATCCGCTTACCGGCGGCCAGCAGGCGTTCCGCATGATTTTGCAAACGTTCGCTCATGTCCTGAGCATCGCCGAAGTTGAAGACGACGTCGCCGCAGTCCACCACCTTCAGACGATCGCGCAGGCTGAAGTTCCACGGCCAGCGGGAAGATTCCCAGGCCAGATTGGTTGAAACCTGGCGAATAGCCGCAGGCCCAAAGCGCGCGCCGGAGCGACCCGACGTCGCCATATCAAACGGTACGCCGGTTATCACCCACTGCGCGTCGCTCTCATAGGGCTGGAAGTTCAGCGGAAAACGTAAAAAGCCAAAAGCATTGGAAACCAGCGAATTATCAGGCCTGTTGCCCAAAGTGTTGTTCATAGCGTCTCTCTCGTTAAAAGAAGCCGGAGCGATAAAAGCGGGCTTTTGAAGGCGCAGATCGCCCCCTCAAAGCGCCTCGCCTTATTCATCTTCCAAATAGGTGTAACCGTACAGCCCTGCCTCAAACTCTTGCAGAAACTGTTTTTCCATCAGTGGGCTTAAATGAGCGCCCTTAATCTGTTCGCGGTAGCGCGTCATCAGCGTTTTCGGATCCTGCTGAACGTATTCCAGCATTTCGGCCACGGTGTTGCCGTCCTCAGACTGTTGAACCTCAACGGAACCGTCGTTAAACACGAAGACGTCCACCGACGCCGTATCGCCAAACAGGTTGTGCATATTGCCGAGTATTTCCTGATAGGCCCCTACCATGAAAAACCCTAACAGCGGCGGGTTATCGGCATCATAGGGCGGCATCGGCATCGTGGTGGCCATACCGTCACCGTCGATATAGTGGTCAATCGTGCCGTCGGAATCGCAGGTGATATCCAAAAGCACCACGCGGCGTTCAGGATCTTTATCCAGCCCGCTCAGAGGCAGCACGGGGAACAGTTGATCGATGCCCCAGGCGTCCGGCATGGACTGGAACAGAGAAAAGTTAACGTAAAGCTTATCCGCCATCCGCTCGTGCAGCTCATCAATAATGGGTCGATGAGCGCGGTTGCTAGGATCGAGCTGCTGCTGGATCTGATGACAGATGATCAGATACATCTGCTCGGCGTAGGCGCGGTGGGTCAGATCCAGAATGCCGTGCGCATACTGAGTATGGACGTCGTTCAGATCCTGCTGGCTGTCGTGAAGCCATTCACGCAAAGAGCGGCGGTTTTCCGGCTCCTGCATCTCCATCCAGGTGTCCCACAGGCTGCACAAGGGGCGGGGCGCGTCTTCTTCCGGCTGCTTAGGTACGATAAACTCGTTGCGCTCAACGCCGATCACGTTAGAGACCAGCACCGTATGGTGCGCGGTAACGGCGCGGCCGGATTCGGTTATCACCGTCGGATGAGGCAGCCCGTTTTCGTTACAGGCGTCGCCAATCCCCCAGATAACGTTGTTGGCGTATTCGTTTAAGCCGTAGTTCACCGAGCAGTCGGACTGAGAGCGAGTGCCCTCGTAGTCCACGCCCAGACCGCCGCCAACGTCGAAGCACTGGATATTGACGCCAAGCTTATGCAGCTCAACGTAAAAGCGCGCCGATTCGCGAACGCCGGTAGCGATATCGCGAATGTTGGAAAGCTGTGAGCCGAGGTGAAAATGCAGCAGCTGCAGGCTGTCCAAACGGTCTTCTTTGCGCAAGGTTTCCACCAGAGACAGCACCTGAGAGGCAGACAGGCCAAACTTTGACTTGTCGCCGCCGCTGGCCTGCCACTTGCCGGACCCCTGAGAAGCCAGGCGAGCACGCACGCCGAGCCGAGGAACGACGTCAAGGCGCTTGGCCTCTTCCAACACCATCTTTATCTCCGTCATTTTTTCAATGACCAGATAAACTTTATGGCCCAGCTTCTCGCCCATCAGCGCCAGGCGAATGTATTCGCGGTCCTTATAACCGTTGCAGACAATGACCGAACGAGTAAACCCTGCGTGCCCCAGCACCGCCATCAGCTCGGCTTTGGAACCAGCCTCCAGCCCCAGCGGCTCGCCGGACTGAATCAGCGCTTCGATAACCCGGCGATGCTGATTGACCTTAATGGGGTACACCAGAAAATAATTGCCCTCGTAGCCAAACGACTCCCGCGCTCTTTTAAACGCCGCGTTGATTGAACGCAGGCGATGCTGAAGTATTTGAGGAAAGCAAAACAGAGAAGGCAAGCGCTGCCCTTTATCCTGCATTTCTTGAACTAACGTAGCCAGATCTACCCGCCCCTGCGGCGTATCGGGATCCGGACACACGGTGATGTGCCCCCGATCGTTTACGCCGTAGTAGCCGCCGCCCCAGTGGGCTACGTTATAGGTACGCATCATCTTACTCGCCAGCGAGTTTGTCATCACAGCAAAACCTCTTGAGTACCGGGAACGGGCCTAGGCAGTGTTCCCACATCAAAAACAAAAAGTGATTCCCGATCTTATCGCCATTACGGGGTCGGTTTTGGTCAATGGTGCCCTCTTATACCCTAAATAATTCGAGTTGCGGGACAAAACGCCAATAGCGTTTTGAGCAGCGCTTGCGGCGGCCTCGTTAGAGGTGAGGCCCATAGAAATGGACCGAATAACGAGTGCAGCCAACGCCCCTGTGGCTTGAAGTATGACGGGTATAAACGCCTAGTTTACTCCATCGGTCAGTACAAGCACGCAATGTATCAAAGAGAAAAGAAAGGCGATGCGGACCGCCTAAGAATAGACAATTATGACAGGATTTCATATTGTTCTGCGCCCGCCGTTCCAACCTGGATGATTTTAAGAAACATTCTTTAATTACATAAAGTTATATAGTTTCATATAAAAAATAACTGGTAATCAGTCCCGTTGAACCTTAGAATAGCCATCCAGAAGTTAATCCGTCTATACTGATTAACCGATGCACGTATCGATGGCTCTTCTCTGGTGTTTACCCTCTGAGCCTTTGCATCGCACCGAATTTAAATCGTTCTAGAGGTAAAAGAAGAAATGGCTCAACACCTGTTTACTTCCGAATCCGTATCTGAAGGTCATCCGGACAAAATTGCTGACCAAATTTCCGACGCCGTGCTCGACGCCATCCTTGAACAGGACCCCAAAGCCCGCGTTGCCTGTGAAACCTATATCAAAACCGGCATGGTGCTGGTCGGTGGTGAAATCACCACTTCCGCCTGGGTTGATATTGAAGAGCTGACCCGCCGCACCGTTTGCGATATTGGCTACACCCACTCTGACATGGGCTTTGATGCCAACTCTTGCGCCGTGCTGAGCGCTATCGGCAAACAGTCTCCAGACATCAATCAGGGCGTTGACCGCAGCGATCCGCTTGAGCAGGGCGCTGGCGATCAGGGCATCATGTTCGGCTATGCGACCAACGAAACCGAAGTGCTGATGCCTGCGCCGATCACCTACGCCCACCGCCTGATGGAGCGCCAAGCGCTGGTTCGTAAAAACGGCACGCTGCCGTGGCTGCGCCCGGACGCAAAAAGCCAGGTGACCTTCCAGTACGATAATGGGCAAATTACCGGCATCGACGCCGTCGTTCTGTCTACCCAGCACGCTGAACATATCGACCAGAAAACGCTGCGAGAAGCGGTAATGGAAGAGATCGTCAAGCCGGTACTTCCCGCCGAGTGGCTAACCGGAAACACGAAATACTTCATCAACCCAACCGGGCGCTTCGTCATCGGTGGCCCAATGGGCGACTGCGGCCTGACGGGCCGTAAGATCATCGTCGATACCTACGGCGGCGCGGCTCGCCACGGCGGCGGCGCGTTCTCCGGTAAGGATCCGTCTAAGGTTGACCGTTCTGCGGCCTATGCGGCACGCTATGTTGCAAAAAACATCGTTGCCGCCGGCCTGGCTGAGCGCTGCGAAATTCAGGTTTCCTACGCTATCGGCGTCGCTGAGCCGACGTCCATCATGCTGGAGACTTTCGGCACGGAGAAAATTGCTCACGACCGCCTAACCAAGCTGGTTCGCGAACACTTCGACCTGCGTCCGTACGGCCTTATCAAAATGCTGGATCTGATTAAGCCCATCTATAAAGAAACTGCCGCCTACGGCCACTTTGGCCGCGAGCAGTTCCCGTGGGAGAAAACGGATCGCGCCGCAGCACTTCGCGATGCGGCCGGCCTGAAGTAAGCCAGACGTTCTATTATCACAAGGCCTGAAAGGATGCTCCTTCAGGCCTTTTCTATTGTCTGCGCGCCTTCCTGACACTATGCTACCTCAATGAGCACTCTTCGAATTCCAATCGCAACTCAGCAGGCCGTCATGCACAGCCTCAGGCAGGCGCTGGCCAAAGCCAACGCGCATCTGGGCTCCAGTTATCCAGAACCTAAAGTCAGCTATCGCCAGCGGGGAACCACCGCCGGAACGGCCCATCTTTCACAGTGGGAAATTCGGCTAAACGCCGTCCTGCTGACGGAAAACGGGCAGCCCTTCATCGATGACGTCGTTCCCCACGAGCTGGCCCATCTTCTGGTATATCGGCAGTTTGGCCGCGTGTCTCCCCATGGTCCGCAGTGGCGCTGGATGATGGAAGAGGTGCTTGGCGTTCCCGCCGCCAGAACGCACGCCTTTGACGTTGCCTCCGTGCAGGGGGAAACCTTCGAGTATCGGTGCAGCTGCCAGCTCCACCGGTTAACGGTTCGCAGGCACAATAAGATAGTGCGAAAAGAGAGCGAGTACCGCTGTAAAAAGTGCGGCTCGCTGCTAAGGCCGATAGAAGACGACTGACCGAATTGGATGAGTACGGTTGCAACGCGCTCGCCCTAGGCTTAGGCTCTGTCATTTACATGACGTCGTCTTGTTGCCTATTGAATTAATAACCATCAGCGGCAAACTCACTCATCCGATTGATATATACTATTAATGTTTCTGACCTAAAAAGTCGGAAACATGATAAAAATAACGATCTATAGGAAAACCAGAAACGCTATGCGAGCACCCCGCATCTATCATCCACAGCCACTGTCTGTTACTGAATCACTGGCGCTTAGCGACGAGGCGGCCAACCACGTCGGCCGCGTTCTACGCATGCAGCCGGGCCAGCGCCTTTACCTGTTTGACGGCAGTAACTACGTCTTTGACGCCGAGATCGTTCAGGCCGACAAAAAGCAGGTCAACGTCCGCATAATCGATTGCCAGCCAGACTCCCACGAGTCGCCGCTCAATCTTCACCTCGGGCAGGTGATTTCGCGCGGCGAAAAAATGGAGTTCACTATTCAGAAGTCCGTGGAGCTTGGCGTGAATGCCATTACGCCGCTGATTTCCGAGCGCTGCGGCGTGCGCCTGGAAAAAGAGCGACTGGAAAAGAAGGTCCAGCAATGGCGAAAAATCGTCATCGCCGCCTGCGAACAGTGCGGGCGTAACCGTATTCCGGAAATTTACGACGTTGAAACGCTGGAAAGCTGGTGCGCCCAGCCAGGCGACGACCTGAAGCTAAACTTACACCCGCGCGCCAGCCAGAGCATCAATACGCTTTCCCAGCCAATCAGCGATATTCGCCTGCTCATCGGCCCCGAAGGCGGCCTGTCTCAGGACGAAATCGACATGACGGCGCGCTACGGCTTTACTGATATTCTACTTGGCCCTCGGGTTTTGCGTACGGAAACTGCCGCGCTGACCGCGATTGCCGCACTACAGGTTCGCTTCGGCGATCTGGGTTAACGGAGATAAACATGATCAAACTCGGTATCGTGATGGATCCTATTTCTTCCATCAACATCAAGAAAGATTCAAGCTTCGCCATGCTGCAAGAGGCCCAAAAGCGCGGCTGGGAGCTGCACTATATGGAGATGAACGATCTCTATCTGCAAACGGGTGAAGCCCGTGCCCGAACCCGCACGCTTCGCGTTCAGTACGACTATGACAGCTGGTTTGATTTTAAAAGTGAACAGGACATCGCGCTGGACTCTCTTGACGTCATCCTGATGCGTAAAGATCCGCCGTTCGATACCGAGTTTATCTACGCGACCTATATCCTTGAGCGCGCAGAGGCGAAAGGCACGCTTATCGTCAACAAGCCTCAGAGCCTGCGCGACTGTAACGAGAAACTGTTCACCGCTTGGTTCCCAGAGGTAACGCCTTCGACGCTGGTGACCCGCAGCAAGGACCTCATCCGTCAGTTTTACGACCAGCACGGCGACATTATCTTAAAACCGCTGGACGGCATGGGCGGCTCTTCCATTTTCCGCGTCAAGCAGGGCGACCCCAACCTGTCGGTCATCATTGAGACCTTGACCAACCTGGGCAGCCAATACTGCATGGCGCAAAACTTCCTTCCGCAAATCGTCGACGGCGACAAGCGAGTGCTGGTTGTCGACGGCGAGCCGGTACCCTACTGCCTGGCCCGCATTCCGAAACAGGGAGAAACGCGCGGTAACCTAGCGGCCGGCGGCCGCGGTGAGGCAAGGCCTTTAAGCAAGAGCGACTGGCGGATAGCCCGCAGCGTCGCGCCGGTGCTTAAAGAGAAGGGACTTATCTTTGTCGGGCTCGATATCATCGGCGACAGGTTGACGGAAATCAACGTCACCAGCCCTACCTGCATTCGCGAAATCGAAGCCGCATTCCCGGACGTCTCCATCACGGGCATGCTGATGGATGCCATTGAACGCCGCATTGCTTCATAAACGCTTGGCCTTTTCGGTATAGACCCTTGGCGAAAGGCCCATCGCCGTCGTAAAATACGCCACTTGGGATAACGGCCAGTTATCCCATTCTCTTTTTAACGGTTGTGCCATGAACTTACAGCATCATTTTCTTATCGCCATGCCCGGGCTGGAAGACCCCCGCTTCGCTCACTCGGTTGTTTACATCTGTGAACACAACCGAAACGGCGCCATGGGGTTAGTTATCAATAAGCCGCTCGGCAAGCTTACCGTTCAGGAAGTGCTCTCTCGGTTAGACATCGATCCGGTTCCCAAGGTCTCGATGACGCATCTGGACAGCCCCGTGCTGGACGGAGGGCCTCTGGCGGACGATCGCGGCTTTATATTGCATACCCCGAAGCTTGGATTCGCTTCAAGCATTCAGATCTGCGACGACGTGATGATCACCTCGTCAAAAGACGTCCTTGAAACGCTGGGAACTGCCTCTCAACCGCTGGAAACGCTGGTTGCTCTGGGCTATTCCGGATGGGAGGGAGGTCAGTTAGAAAAAGAGCTTTTGGAAAACAGCTGGCTGACCGTTGAGGCCGACAGCCAGCTCCTGTTTCGTACCCCAATCAGCCAGCGTTGGCAAACGGCGGCCAAAAAGCTTGGCGTCAATATCCACACCATCGCCACCCAGGCAGGGCACGCCTGATGGCCAGCCGCACCGTTATCGCATTTGACTTCGGAACCCGGAGCATCGGCGCCGCCATCGGTCAGGAAGTGACGGGGACGGCGCGCCCGCTGGCGTCATTTAAGGCAAAGGACGGCACGCCTGACTGGCAACCGATTGAAAAGATGCTCAAGGAGTGGCAGCCGGATCTGGTCGTCGTCGGCCTGCCGCTAAACATGGACGGAACGGAACAGCCCGTTACCGCACAGGCGAAAAAATTCGCAAACCGCCTGCACGGTCGATTCGGGGTACAGGTCGTTCTGCACGACGAGCGGCTGTCTACCGTAGAGGCCAAATCAGGCCTGTTCGACAGGGGTGGATATCGTGCGCTGGATAAGGGCAGCGTAGACGCCGCTTCGGCGGTCGTTATTCTGGAAAGCTGGTTCGAACAAAACCCGTCATGACGGCCAACGGCTTAACGCACATTGGCCGCCGACTGACGGTCGGTATTACTTAAGCAGCCCGTCCAGCGTATTTCGCCAATCGATGCTCATCTTAATATTGCAGGCCTGAGTCGCCGAATAGTAAACCGTATACCCTTGGCGATTCGAGGTTCCCTTATATTCAGGAACGTCGCCGCAGCCGGTAATGGTGTACTGCGTGTTAGGCAGCGGAATGGTGTTCCCGCTTCCCAACAGAGCAAAATATTTACCGTATTCGCCCTGCCCTACCTTCTCCACCAGCACGTAGTCGTTCGCGCCAAGCTGCGTTTTGCTGACGATCTTCGCCGCGCGCCCCTGCTCGTCCGTTACGCCAAACAGCGGATTTTTAAAGGCGGGATCGGTTTCGCCCTCTTTAATCACTACCAGATAAAACGGCGTCTTGGGCATTGCCTGCTGGGTTTTCGGATCCAATAGCCCAACGGTGATTTCAAAGGTACCCTCAGAGCCGTAGGTCGGCAGCTGATGAGTGTAGTACCAGTAACCGCCCGCGCCGGCAGCGGCCAGAACGATTAATAATAGGATGCTTTTAAGCGCTTTCACGGCCTTTGTTTCCTTCTGTTTTCAGTCATTAACGAGGCGTTAGCCGCTAATCATACCTGCTGCTCTCAGTCTCGTCATGCATTGTTCCATCGTCTGCATACCGAAGGCGGATCCGGTTTGCATCTGCGTGCCTATCTGGTGGCATTTTTCTTCACGAATAAGGTTCGCGACGGCGGGCGTGTTAACCAACACCTCATAGGCGGCAACCCTTCCCCCTTCGCGCCCCGGCAGCAGGCGCTGGCAGGCGACGACCTTCAGCGCATTGGCCAACTGAAAGCTGACGAACCGCTTATCGCCGGCGGGAAACGCGTCCACAATGCGTTCTACCGCCATGGCCGCCGAACGCGTATGCAGCGTCGCCAACACCAGATGGCCGGTTTCAGCCGCCGTTAGCGCCAGCTTTAGGGTAGCGACGTCCCTAAGCTCGCCCAGCAAAATGACGTCCGGGTCCTGTCTGAGCGCTGCCAGCAGGCCGGAAGAGAAGTCCTGCGCGTGTACGCCAATTTCCCTTTGCTGAACGAGGCTTTGTTCCGAGCGATGGATAAACTCTATCGGATCCTCAAGAGTTATCACGTGCCGCGCCTGGTTCTTGTTCATTTCGCCAATCAGGGCCGCCAAAGTGGTGGACTTCCCGCTGCCGGTTGCGCCGCAAACAATAATCAGGCCGTCTCGTTCGGTCACTGCCGAAGCCAACGCGGGCGGAACGCCCAGCTGGCCAAGCGTGGGCGTACGGTCGTTCACGATGCGTAAAGCCGCCGATACGCCCGTAAATTGCAGAAACAGGTTGGCCCGCAGCCGCACGCCCTCGACGCTCAGCGCGACGTCCAGCTGTCGGTCGCACCAGAAACGCCGCTGCTGTTCGGCGTTTAGCAGCGCCATCAGCGCCGAAGAAAGCGCCTCCGGCTCCAGAGGTTCTTCCTCCAACACGCGTAAATCCCCATTCACGCGCGCTACGGGCAAATGCCCGGCGCAAAGGTGCAGATCGGACGCGTTTTGCTTTACACTATGGTCTAACAGTTGGTAAATATTCATCATTGATTCTCTAAGCAAACCCATGACTACTATCAGCAAAAACCTTGAAAGCGTAAGGCAAAGAATCACTCAGTGTGCGCAAGAATGCGGGCGAGATCCAAAAGAAGTTCAGCTTCTTGCCGTCAGTAAAACCAAACCCGTGAGCGCGATTCAAGAAGCGATTGACGCAGGGCAAATGCGCTTTGGCGAAAACTACGTGCAGGAAGGGGTAGAAAAAATCCAGCACTTTGCCGGAACGCCCTATGGAGACGCGCTTGAATGGCACTTCATCGGGCCTTTACAGTCCAACAAAACCCGTTCAGTAGCGGAACATTTCCATTGGATGCATACCCTCGATCGGGAGAAAACCGCTCGTCGCCTGAATGAACAGCGCCCGGAAAGCATGGCGCCGCTCAACGTTCTAATTCAAATCAACATTAGTGATGAACAAAGCAAGTCTGGCATTTCCCTCGCCGAACTGCCGGAACTGGCGGCGCAAATCCAGGCGCTTCCTCGACTCAGGCTGCGCGGGCTTATGACTATTCCTGCGGTAGAAACCTCCCCGGAACGTCAGCTGGCTACGTTTAAACTCATGACCGACGCGTTTAATCAGCTACGAAAAAGCTACCCTCAGGTGGATACGCTATCAATGGGGATGAGCGACGACATGGCGGCGGCTATCCGCGCGGGCAGCACCATGGTGCGCATCGGAACGGCCGTCTTCGGCGCTCGCGACTATCGCTAACGACCTTATTTTTATATTCAAACTACGCGGGGTTAACTATGCAACATCGTCACATCGCCTTTATCGGCGCAGGAAATATGGCAAAGGCGATTATCACCGGCCTGGTTAAAAACGGCTATCCCGCCCACCTTATTACCGCCGCTTCGCCGTCCATGAAGCAGGATGGGCCGCTGCACGCCGACTTCGGCATCAACTGTAGCAACGATAATCTGGCCAGCGCTCGTCAGGCAGAGGTTATCGTTTTGGCCGTCAAGCCGCAGATGATGGCCGACGTGTGCGAACCGCTAAAGCAGTTGGATCTGAGCAACAAGCTTATTTTGTCTATCGCCGCAGGCGTCAGCGTCGAACGCTTCCGCCAGCTGCTGGGAGACGTCAACATCGTGCGCATCATGCCCAATACGCCGTCTCTGATTGGCCTCGGCATGAGTGGGCTATTCGCGCCGGCGCGGGTTAGCAGTGAAGACAGAGAATATACTGAAGGGCTGATGAAGGCCGTCGGCGAGGTCTGCTGGGTCGATGACGAAGAGGGAATCAACGGCGTTATCGCCGCAGCGGGAAGTGCGCCGGCCTACTTTTTCCTGTTTATGGAAGCTATGCAGCAAGAAAGCGAGCGGCTTGGGTTTTCTCCACAGACCGCTCGCCTACTGGTTCAACAGGCGGCGCTCGGCGCAGCGCATATGGTTGCCGAAAATCCACGGTTGGATATAGCCACCCTTCGCCAGCAGGTCACGTCTAAGGGCGGAACGACCGCCGAAGCGCTGCGAGTGTTTAATGAAAGCGGGCTGTCGGATACCGTCGCCAGAGCGATGCAGGCGGCCATTGCGCGCGCGGTGGAAATGGAAAAGTCGCTTTAGGCATCCGCTTGGGGAGCAACTGCCATTTTTCCCCATTTTACTATATGCTGAACGGAAGTTTCTTAACGCCTTCGCACGAGTAATAAACAAGGGCTATACATGCAATTTTTATCGTTTGTTATTTTTACCGTCCTCGACCTCTACGTTTCCGTACTGCTGCTTCGGGTATGGATGCAGTGGGCGAGAGCCGACTTCTATAACCCTTTCTCTCAGTTTGTCGTCAAAATCACTCAGCCGGTAATCGGCCCTCTGCGCCGTATTATTCCGTCGATTGGGCCAATAGATACCGCTTCGGTTCTGTTCGCCTATCTGCTGATTTTGGTGAAATATGTGGCCGGACTGTGGCTTCTTAACGGCGTGGTGCTGTTTTTCCCGATTTACCTGCCGCTGTCTCTGCTGGAGCTTCTGACCGCCGCCGGGAAACTGGTATTTTGGATTGTCATTATCCGCGCGCTGATGAGCTGGATAAGCCAGGGGCGTAATCCGGTCGATCAGCTGTTGATTCAGTTGACTGAACCCCTGCTCTACCCCATCCGCCGCCTGCTGCCGTCGATGGGCGGGATCGACCTGTCGCCGATGATCCTGATGCTTATTCTGTTCGCCCTGAACTATCTCAAAGCGGACATTTTGGCCCTTATACTGTCGTGAGCGCGGTAGAACAACAGCCCGGAGCCATCGTGCTCCGGCTTTATATTCAGCCGAAGGCCAGTCGCGATCAGATAGTCGGCCTGCACGGCGAAGAGCTAAAGGTCGCCATCACCGCGCCGCCGGTCGACGGCCAGGCAAACGCCCACCTCATCAAGTTTCTCGCCAAGCAGTTTCGCGTGCCGAAGGGTGCGGTTGAGATCGAAAAAGGAGACTTGGGGCGCCATAAGCAGGTGAGGATTTGCGAGCCGCAGCAGATACCGGAAGAAGTTGCCCTTCTGTTAGACCAAACGGCCTGATAAATCAGGCCGTTGAACAACAGGGCGGCCGTTCGCTTTCGTGCGCCCCTAGCTTAATACCCTCGTTGTCTTCAACAAATCGCACTGATAGTCCTGAATATCTCCGGTATAGCCGGGATTAAGCGCCAAAATATCCAAACGGTTCGCCATCAGTAAGTACATTGGCCGATTATCAATATCGTTATACGCCACCAGCGCAATACCGTACTTGTCCATATTGCCAGCGGCGTCAGGTAGCTCCTTCGCCACCCGGCGAAACAGGCTCATTTCGCGAAACTGCGTTTCGGTTAGCGTTCTGGCCAGATAGTGGCGTCCGTTAATGCCGTATTCGACCGGAGACCAGCGCTCGCTAAAACGCCCCATCTGACTGTCCAGCTGCGCTTTAATCTCAGGCTTGATGCAGGCAATGTGAATATGCAGTTGCTCCTGGCTGCGCGCATAGGCAGAGTTGACCGTCAGTGAAACCATATTGCGCGCCACAGGCCGATCGGAAGCCTGAGCGAGATAGCCTCGTGACTGCCAGGCCTTCAGGAAATAGTCGGTGGTATCCGGCTGCTGCAAAATCGAATTTTCAATCCCTTCGATTTTTGCCGTCGGAATTAACAAAAAGTGCAAAGGCCCGTTGCGATCTTTAAAAACGGCGTATCCACGCTGCTCATCGGGCATCAGAACCACGCTGACACACGATACGTTAGGGCGCTGTTGAACTTTAGCCAAAGGGACACATTCACCGCTGACAATATTCCAAAGCTCGTCAGAATGCGCGTAACGCCATCCCCAAAGCGTGACCAACGAGATAACGGCAAAACTCAGCGACATCCCCCCCCAAACGAGCCATTTGAACCGAGTTCTTCTCTTTTTAATCATAGTGCCTTACCACTCAGCCCATACATTCATTGTCTTATTATAACACATATGTAACATTTCATTTTAATATACAAGCAGATATTTCCGCTAAAAGCAGAGGTATTCGCTTATAAAATCTTCCGCCCTCCGAGGCGGTTTAAGGTATGCTATAGCGCGAAAAAATGCAGTGGCGTGTGCGCCGCATTAAGCGGCGGTTAAATCGCCCAATCTATCCTTCATCGACTACCACAGGTGAATCTCTCATGCAGAAAGTTGTTCTTGCGACCGGAAATCCCGGTAAAGTCCGTGAACTGGCTAACCTTTTGGGCGACTTTGGCTTTGAAGTCGTAGCCCAAACCTCCCTCGGTGTAGATTCCGCTGAAGAGACCGGATTAACCTTCATCGAGAACGCAATCATTAAGGCGCGGCACGCGGCCCAGATCACCGGCCTTCCTGCTATCGCCGACGATTCTGGCATTGCGGTTGACGCCATCGGCGGCGCGCCAGGTATTTATTCAGCGCGCTATGCGGGCGTCGATGCGAGCGATGAGGAAAACCTCAACAAGCTGCTGGAAACGCTTAAAGACGTTCCGGAAGGCCAGCGTCAGGCGCAGTTCCACTGCGTGCTGGTCTACATGCGCCACGCGCAGGATCCTATCCCGCTGGTCTTTCACGCCAGTTGGCCCGGCGAGGTTCTGTTTAGCCCGGCGGGGGAAGGCGGCTTTGGCTACGACCCTATTTTTTACGTTCCGGAACTGGGCTGCACGGCCGCCGAGCTGAGCCACGAGCATAAAAGCCAGATCTCTCACCGCGGTCAGGCGCTGAACATGCTGCTGGACGCCCTGCGCAATGCTTAATTTGCCGCCGCTAAGCCTCTATATTCACATTCCCTGGTGCGTGCAGAAGTGTCCCTACTGCGACTTCAACTCCCACGCGCTTAAGGAAGAAGTACCCCACGAGGCCTATGTCTCCCACCTGTTGGCAGATCTCGACCAATCGCTGCGGCTCGCGCCACAAAGGCCCGTCAGCTCAATTTTTATCGGCGGCGGCACGCCGAGCCTGCTGAGCGCCGAAGCGATGCACCGCCTGATGGACGGCGTTCGCCAGAGGCTTTGCCTTCTGCCCGGCGCCGAAGTCACCATGGAAGCAAACCCCGGCACCGTTGAAGCCGCCCGCTTTGAGGCCTATCAGGCGGCAGGAATTAACCGCATTTCTATCGGCGTACAAAGCTTTAGCGCAGAGAAGCTGCAAAGGCTGGGGCGGATCCACGGTCCGCAGGAAGCAAAAGAGGCGGCTCGTTTGGCCAAGAGGCTGGGGCTTTTAAGCTTTAATCTGGATCTGATGCACGGCCTGCCTAACCAAACGCCGCAGCAGGCGCTGGACGATCTGCGGCAGGCCGTTGAGCTTGAGCCGCCGCATCTGTCCTGGTATCAGCTGACGATTGAACCTAATACCCTGTTTGGCTCCCGCCCGCCGGTGCTTCCGGACGACGACGCACTGTGGGATATCTATCAGCGGGGCCATGAACTGCTTTGTGCTGCAGGCTACGTGCAGTATGAAACGTCCGCTTACGCAAAGCCCGGCTACCGCTGCCACCATAATCTGAACTACTGGCGCTTCGGTGACTATCTGGGTATCGGCTGCGGCGCACATGGAAAAGTCAGCCTAAGCGATGGACGCATCGTCAGAACGGTGAAAACTCGCCACCCTCGCGGCTATATGGAAGGACGATATCTTGCCGAGCAGAACGACGTTGAGCCGCAGGATCGCCCCTTTGAGTTCTTCATGAACCGCTTCCGGCTGCTGGAACCCTGCCCGCGCGAACAGTTTGGTCAGCTAACCGGATTATCGGAAAGCATCATACGACCCAATATCGATCGGGCGCTGGAGGCGGGCTACATTACGGAATCAGACACAGAATGGCAGGTGACGAAGAAAGGAAAGCTGTTTCTAAATTCGCTGCTGGAGCTGTTTCTATAAACGTAAAGGCCGGGTCGTTTTTAAAACGCCCGGCCTTTAGCAAGAAAACTTACTGCGGAAGCGCCTTAATTAGCGCTGCTCGCTGACTGTCCAACGAACTCAGGCGAGAACAGGCGTCTTTGCCAAACTGCTCAAAGTCCTTCTCCTGCTTTTTCCACTCGTCTTTAATTTCCTGCTGAACGCCGCCTAAGCTGCCCAACACCGCCTGTAGCGGATTGCCTGACTTACCGCCCTTGGCAACCGCCTGAACGCCCAGCTCGTTAATGCTGTCCTGCAAAACGCCGCCCAGAGCGCTTTGTACAACGGTACGGCTGTTAGATTCCACCTGACCAAGCGCCTGATGGTGGAACGCAAAGCCATCCTTACGGGGCTCCAGCACCTTCTCCATCTCTTTAGTTAAATCGGCGGTCAAGGTCGTGAGGCGGTTACGTACGTTGCTTTCTTTTCCCAGTTGCTTAACGATAATGCCGTCCAGCGCGTTTTGGGCAACGGCCAGACGGGAACGGACGCCGTCGTTAATATAGGGGAAATCGGTGCGGATCCCCTTTTGCAGCGCAACGGCCTGATTTCGCGCAGCGTCAGACAGCGAAAGCTGCTGCCCGTTTCTCGTCACGCTGCCGCTTTTATCAATCACCAGATTTCCGCTGGCGCCAACGATCTCTACCGTTTGCGCACTGATGATAATGTCATCCTGCGGCTGGGCCGGGCACGTGTAGGCCGCCTGCGCCTGAGCGGCGGCTAACAGCAGCAGCGCCGCGCCGGTTTTTCGTAACATAGTCATTCCTCAACGTTCTTGTCTGCAGTCAATGCGCCGACTCGGACCAGTGGCCTGTCGCGCTGGTAGGCTGTGTCCCGCAATTGTCCGCGGTGGCGACGCTGAGCCAAAAACACGGACTCTGCGTTACTCGCGGCTTATTTGGCCCGCCAAACCTCGCCACTCGCGCCTTGTTCTGCGTAAAAATGACCGCCAACGCCATCCGTGTACAATTGCGGGACACAGCCTATTGCCTGAAAATAACACGCCCGGTAAAGAACCGGGCGAAATTTACATAACATTAACCGAAGGCGAAGCGCGGCTTATTCTACGTCAAAGTAGTTGATGTCCATCAGTTCGCCTACGCGAACGTCCAGCATGCCTTTGTCTTCCAGCCAGTTGCTGACCAGACCGCGATGCTCTTCGGTGCACTTGCCGATCTTCTGCAGGCAAACCAGCCCTTCCCACTGCAGATAGCCGCCGCCTTCAAACGACAGGTCGTGCGCTTCAAATACGTCCTGAATGAACTGGTCGATAGTAGCGTCAACCTGCTCGATAGCCGTTCCTTCAGGAAACGACCAGGTAACGATAAAGCCAATTTCCTGAAACTCGTCGATACGCATTTTTTTACGCAAACGGCGACTACGCTGATATCCCATTATTCAATCCTCTCAAACATCAAATCCCATACGCCGTGACCTAAACGCTGCCCGCGAAGCTCAAACTTCGTCAGTGGGCGAGAATCCGGACGCGGCACATACGTACCGTCTACTGACAGATTTCGATAGGCCGGAAGCGCGTTCATCACTTCCAGCATGTGTTCTGCATAGTTTTCCCAGTCGGTGGCCATGTGGAAAACGCCCCCAACCTTCAGCTTTTTCAAAATCGCCATCGCGAACGGCGTTTGCAAAATGCGCCGCTTATGGTGCCTGGCCTTGTGCCACGGGTCAGGGAAAAACAGCAACACCCGGCTTAACGACGCGTCTGGGATCATTTTCTCCAGCACTTCGACCGCATCGTGACACATTACCCGCAGATTAGAAAGCTCGGCCTCATGCGCTGCCGACAGACAGGCTCCGACGCCCGGACTGTGAACCTCGATGCCGAGAAAGTTCTGCTCCGGGCTTTCCTGCGCCATTTTCACCAGCGACATGCCCATGCCGAAGCCGATCTCCAGCGTTACGGGCGCCTCGCGCCCAAACAGCGCGGTGAAGTCCAGCGCCTGAGGTTCGAATTCAACCCCCATCGTCGGCCAGTAGTTGTCCAGCGCGAACTGCTGTCCCTTCGTCAACCGCCCCTGGCGGCGCACAAAGCTGCGAATACGGCGAATGGCGCGACCGTCTTCATTAAACTCGGGAGAAATTACGTCATTAATCATAAAAAGCTCTGTTTACGCGGACGGCATGAGCCGTCCACACATTATTCACGGAGATAAAGCATTCCAGCGCATGATAGCAAATTCTCTCACCGGCCAAAACGTCGAACGGTAAAAAGCACCTTTCGCTTATCGCTCTCTTGCAATAAAACGCTAGGCTGCGGTTTGACTGTAGTCGCCGTCTGTGCTGGAATCTCGGCATCTTTTACATCTTGGGAATTTCACTTAATTCATGCTACAAGCAAAGGTATTTGCACAGGCGGTTCTGGACTGGTATCAGAAATTCGGCCGTAAGACCCTTCCCTGGCAAATTGAAAAAACGCCTTATCACGTCTGGCTGTCCGAAGTGATGCTTCAGCAGACGCAGGTCGCCACCGTTATTCCCTACTTCCAGCGCTTTATCGCGCGCTTTCCCGACGTTTCCTCTCTGGCGGCAGCGCCGATAGATGAAGTGCTGCACCTGTGGACCGGGCTGGGCTACTACGCAAGGGCCCGCAATCTCCATAAGGCTGCGCAGCAGATTGCAGCGCAGCATCAGGGGCTTTTCCCAACCGATTTTGACACCGTACACGACCTTCCCGGCGTTGGCCGTTCCACGGCGGGCGCCATTCTGTCGCTTTCTCTTAACCAGCGCTACCCCATTCTTGACGGCAACGTAAAGCGAGTCATCGCCCGCTGCTACGCCGTTAGCGGCTGGCCCGGAAAGAAAGAGGTGGAAAACCGGCTGTGGGAACTGAGTGATGAAGTGACGCCGGCGCAAGGCGTCGCGCAGTTCAACCAGGCGATGATGGACCTGGGCGCAATGGTGTGTACTCGCTCACGCCCCAAGTGCGAGCTCTGCCCGCTAAACGCTGGCTGTATCGCCTATGCCAACCAAAGCTTTGCGGACTACCCGGGCAAAAAGCCTAAAAAGCAGATCCCGGAAAGAAACGCCTGGTTTGTGTTACTTAAGAACGGTGGTAAAGTCTGGCTGGAGAAAAGGCCAGCCGTCGGCCTTTGGGGCGGGCTTTACTGTTTCCCGCAGTTTAGCGAACGCGATGAGCTTGATGCATGGCTGGCGCAGCAGAAGCTGAGCTCAACGACGTTGCAGCAGCTGACCGCGTTTCGCCATACGTTTAGCCACTTCCATTTAGATATCGTACCGATGCTGCTGGAAGACGTAGATTCAAACAACGCCTGCCGTGAAGAAAAGCCCGGCATTTGGTACGATTTGGCAAATCCCCCGCAGGTCGGCCTCGCCGCACCGGTGGAACGGTTACTCCACCAGCTAAGCCATTTGAGCAACTAACTTGAGGATAAAGCATGAGCAGAACCATTTTTTGCACCTACCTACAAAAAGAGGCCGATGGGCAGGATTTTCAGCTTTATCCCGGTGAGTTAGGCAAGCGAATTTTCAATGAAATATCCAAAGAGGCATGGTCACAGTGGATGACCAAGCAGACCATGCTTATCAATGAGAAAAAGCTCAACATGATGGATCCCGAGCACCGCAAGCTGCTTGAGCAGGAGATGGTGAATTTTCTGTTTGAAGGTAAAGACGTTCACATTGAAGGCTATACGCCGCCGAGCGAATAGCGCACCGTCTCATTCAAACCAATAACGTCAACCAACCATGCTAAATATAAAGAAAACCTGTGCCCTACTGCTGATTACGCCGCTGCTGTTCTCATGCGGCGGCGGTTCAAAAAAGCCCGTCGACGACGATCGTTACGTGAAAGATACGAACGGCTTCGACATCCTGATGGGCCAGTTCGCCCATAACGTCGAAAATATCTGGGGCAGGAGTGAAGTTCTTATCGCCGGCCCCAAGGACTACGTGAAATATACGGACCAGTACCAGACGCGTAGCCACATCAACTTTGACGCCGGCGTCATCACCATCGAGACGCTTAACGCCGATCCGCAGGCCAGCCTGCGGCAGGCCATCATTACCACGCTGCTGATGGGCGAAGATCCGCAAAGCACCGACCTTTATTCGGACGCCAACGACATCCAGCTCAGTAAAGAACCATTCCTGTATGGCCAGGTGCTCGACTCAGACGGAAACACTATTCGCTGGGAGTGGCGCGCAAGCCGCTTTGCCGATTACCTGATTCAGAACAAACTGCAGCGACGCACCTCAGGGCTTAAGGTCATCTGGTCGGTAAATATTCCGCTGGTGTCAAACCACCTCGACAAGCGGGCGCATAAGTATCAGCCGCTGGTGCGACAGGCGGCCCGTAAGTATAACGTGGAGGAGTCGCTGATTCTGGCTATCATGCAGACGGAATCCAGCTTCAACCCATACGCAGTCAGCCGTTCCGACGCAATTGGCCTCATGCAGGTCATGCAGCACACGGCGGGCAAAGACGTCTTCAAGATGCAGGGTAAATCCGGCCAGCCGAGCCGCAGCTACCTGTTTGACCCGGCGAATAACATTGACGCAGGCACGGCCTATCTGTCCATTCTGCAAAACAGCTATCTGGGCGGAATTAGCAACGCGACGTCCCGCCGCTATGCCGTTATTACCGCCTACAACGGCGGTGCCGGCAGCGTGCTGCGCGTATTCTCCAGCGACAGGAACAAAGCGCCGAGCGTGATAAACGGCATGGAGCCCGGCGAGGTGTACGAAACGCTGACGACCAAGCACCCGTCCGCCGAATCGCGTAACTATCTGAAAAAGGTAAATACCGCGCAGAAAAGCTATCGTCGATAGGCGGCAGCTCTAGCCGGAAACGTCGACGCCAGGCTGAGGAAAATCCGCAGCCTGGCGCTGGCGTATAGCCTACAGGGAGAAAGTCGATGAATGTGGAACTCAACGTTAACGGCCTGAACTATGTTGCGACGTTTCCAGACAGAGACGTTCGCGACCTCCATTTGCCCCTGCTGCGCACGCTGACTCGGCTACAGCGAGAAAAGAAAAGGCGTTTGGTGGTGTATTTAAGCGCGCCGCCCGGCGTGGGGAAATCGACGCTAACCGGCTTTTGGCAGATGCTTTCTCGTCAGGAAACCGACCTTCAGGATCTGCAAGGCCTGCCGATGGACGGCTTTCACCACTACAACAGCTACCTGGACGAACACGGCCTTCGCGGCCGCAAAGGCGCGCCGGACACCTTCAATCTTGGGCTCTTGCAGGACTATCTTGCTGACCTGAAGTCTCCCCAGCCTCGCTGGCCCAGCTATGACCGAAACCTGCACGATCCGCAGCAAAACGCTATCGAGGTGGTTTCGCCCATCGTGATCGTTGAAGGCAACTGGCTTTTACTTAAAGAGCCCGGCTGGCAGGATCTGATACGGCGCTGCGACTACAGCATCTTTATCGGCAGCTATATCGACTATTTAAAAGAGAGGCTTATCGCCCGCAAGATGAAAGGCGGCGTGAGCAGAGAGGACGCGGAGCGCTTTTTTGAACGGTCTGACGGGCCGAACGTCATGCGAGTGCTTACTAACAGCCGCAGAGCGGACCTGACGCTGGAAATGCTAAAAGACGGCTCTTATCGCCTTATCGACGGGCTTCTCGATGAGAAGCCCCCCACAATCATTCTCTGACGCGGCGTACTAACGTCGCGTCAGATTCGGACGTTTTGAACGATTAAACGCGTTCAACCACCATCGCAATACCCTGTCCGCCGCCGATGCACAGCGTCGCCAGGCCCATCGTTTTGTCGTGGCTTCTCAGAGCGTGGATCAGCGTCACCAGGATCCGCGCGCCGCTGGCGCCAATCGGATGGCCCAGCGCGATAGCGCCGCCGTTGACGTTAACGCGTACCGGATCGAAGCCGAGATCGCGGCCAACCGCCAGGAACTGAGCGGCAAACGCCTCGTTGGCTTCAATCAGGTCAATGTCGCTTAACGCTACGCCGGCCATCTTCATCGCTTTTTGCGAAGCGGGAACGGGGCCGATGCCCATAACGTCCGGCGCTACGCCCGCCGACGCCCAGCCGCGAATGCGTGCCAGAGGCGTCAGGCCGCGGGCAGCCGCTTCGTCCTCACGCATCAGCACCAAAATAGCCGCCGCATCGTTAATGCCGGACGCGTTGCCCGCTGTAACGGTACCGTCTGGCTTAAAGGCAGGACGCAGGCTGGCCAGCGTTTCCATCGTAGTGTCCGCACGCGGGTATTCATCCTGATTAAACAGCGTCACGCCCTTACGGCTTTTGATTTCAATCGGCGTGATTTCATTAACAAAGCGACCGGACTGGATTGCCGCAGTAGCTTTGCGCTGTGAAGCCAACGCGACGGCGTCCTGCTCTTCACGGCTTAGACCGTAGCGTTCGGCCACATTTTCCGCCGTAATGCCCATGTGGTAGTCGTTGAATGCACACCACAGGCCGTCCTTAATCATGGAGTCGACCAGCGTGCCGTTCCCCATCCGATAGCCTTGACGAGCCTTATCCAGCAGGTAAGGCGCAGCGCTCATGTTTTCCATCCCGCCGCTGACGACCACTGAGGCACAGCCTGACAGAATGGCCTGTGCGCCCAGCGCAACGGTTTTCAGGCCGGACCCGCACACCTTGTTGACGGTAAACGCAGGCGTCTCAATCGGCAGGCCTGCGCCAATCGCCGCCTGACGAGCCGGATTCTGACCAAGGCCGGACTGCAATACGTTGCCTAAAATAACTTCGTCAACGCTGATATCGCCGGGCAGGCTTTGCATACAGTCGGCGATCACCTTAGCGCCCAGAGACACGGCGGGAACGGAGGCGAGCGTACCGCCAAACTTGCCGATAGCCGTTCTTTTCGCGGCTACGATCACAACAGAATTCGTCATCTCTCTCTCCTTACTCTACGCACAGAGGGCGCAAATCGTCGGCAACGACAAAATTGGCCTCGGTCATTTCGCGCAGCGCGTCAAGCGTCACGTCAGACCTAAGCTCGGTCAGAACCATTTTCCCATCAATAAAGGCGAAAACGGCGATTTCGGTCACTACCATGCTGACCTTGCCCTTCGCCGTCAGCGGGAAGTTACAGCGGTGCAGCAGCTTGGCGCTGCCGTCTTTGGCGCAGTGCTCCATAGCGATAATGACTTTCTTCGCGCCCGCCACCAGATCCATCGCGCCACCCATACCGGGCACCATTTTCCCCGGCACCATCCAGTTGGCCAGATTGGCTTCTTCATCCACCTGAAGCCCGCCCAGCACGCAAACGTCGACGTGGCCGCCGCGGATCAGGGCAAAGGAGAAGGCGCTGTCAAACATGGCTGCGCCGGGAACGACGCCGCACGGCTGACCGCCGGCGTTGACCAGATTAGGGTCGACCTCGGTTACCGGGCCAAGGCCAAGAAAACCGTTTTCAGACTGCAGCGTGACGTGCACGTCGCCAGGCAGGTAGTTGGCCACCTGCGTTGGCAGGCCAATTCCCAGGTTGACCACGTCGCCATCCGTCAGCTCTTTCGCTACGCGGCGAGCGATAATTTCTTTGGCGTTCATTGCGCTTCTCCCAGATAAAGATGGTCTACCAGTGCGCCCGGCGTCATTACGGCGTCCGGCGCAATGCTTCCTACGTCTACGATCTCATCGCACTGGGCTATCACCAGATCGGCCGCCAGCGCGACGATGGGGTTAAAGTTGCGCGCCGTCAGAGAATAAACGAGGTTGCCGCTTTGGTCGGCCTTCGCGGCCTGCAAAATAGCCAGATCGGCGCGCAGAGGCAGCTCAAGCAGGTATTCCACGCCGTTTTGGGTGATTTTTTGTTTGCCCTCTTCCACCACGGTGCCTACGCCGGTCGGCGTCAGGAAGCCGCCAAGCCCGGCTCCGCCGCAGCGAATACGCTCAACCAGCGTTCCCTGCGGCACCAGCTCAACCTCCATTTCGCCAGCGATCATGCGCCGGCCGGTTTCCGGGTTGGTGCCGATGTGGGAAGCAACCACTTTCTTTACCTGACCGCTGGCAATCAGCGGCCCAACGCCGGTATCGACAAATCCGGTGTCGTTGCCGATCAGCGTTAAGTCCTTCACGCCGGAAGCCAAAATTTCGGCCACCAGCGCCGCGGGCGTACCGACGCCCATAAATCCGCCGAACATGATGGTCATGCCGTCGCGCAGGCGTGCGCGAAATGCGTCAAGACTGATTCGTTTGTCCTTCATTGCCCTTCTCCTGCCAAACTGCGGCAAAATAAACCCGCTACGAACGACGGGCGCCGCAGTTGACGTTAATAAGCGTTGTAATTGATGAGGGCCAGCGAACGCTGGCCCTGACACTATCAAATATCCATATCCATCATGGCGGAGCTCAGCCCTTTGCCGTGCATGTCCAGCGCCAGAGAGCGGGTCACTCCGCCGCCCAGCGCGCCGTACATGACGAAGTTCAGCGCGCCGATGGCAGGCAGCTCATAGCGAACGACCTCGCCTTTGACGATATCGGCAAAGTGCGCCTTTACTTTTTCCGCCGTCACGGCGTTCTTAATTTTCTCGTAATCATCCATTGAGTAGGCGATAACGGAAATATTCGAGGTGTTACCCTTATCGCCGGTACGAGAGTGTGCAATTTCGCGCAGTTTCATGATTAAACCTCCAAAAACTCGACGGTCGCGGTGACCAGATCGCGGGAAAGCAGCGTAGAGTCCATCGCCAGGATCTCTTTTACTGACTTGGTTGCACCGCCGCCGCCGGCCGGGCCGTTGGTGTACAGCGTTTCAACCTCGTTACCCACCTTGGCCGCATCTGCGCGGGTTTTGCAGCGTGCCGCAACGCGAGCGCGAACTTCATATGGCTCACTGCTCCGAGACAGTGCGTCGCCGTGCAGTGAATTCACGCCGATCAGGTCATAACGCGCCTCTTCTGGCGCAAAGCCGCACAGGGCAAAGCGTTCTTTTACGATCTCCAGCGCCAGCTGGCCACGAGCGACCGCCCCCGGCCCGGCGTAAGAAATCTCGCCCTCGCCGATGAAGCCGTCCTGATAGCCTACGGAGACTTTCAGCGTACCGGTACGCTCTGAACCCGTACCGCCCTTGACTTCAACGCGATCCGGCCCGACCTGCGTGAAGGTGACGTGAGAGAAATCCGCAACGACGTCAGGCGTCAGGTAGCGGTCAGGCTTGTGAATTTCATACAGCATCTGCTCTTTACAGGTATCTACCGTTACGCAACCGCCAGCGCCTTCAACCTTCGTAATCACGGCGTTGCCGTCTTCGTCGATCTCTGCAATCGGGAAGCCCAGGCGCGCCAGATTAGGCACGTCTTTAAAGCCCGGATCGGCATAGTAACCGCCGGTTATCTGGCCGCCGCACTCCAGCAGGTGTCCGATAAGCGTTCCCTTGCCCAGTTTCTCCCAGTCGTTGGCCTTCCAGCCGAATTCATACATCATGGGCGCTAGGAACAGTGACGGATCGGACACGCGACCGGCAATGACGACGTCTGCGCCGCCGTTGAGCGCTTCAACCATCGCTTCTGCGCCCATATAGGCGTTGGCAGAAATGATTTGCTTGCCGCACTCGGCGATAGGCAGGCCGATTTCATCCAGCTTCACGTTGGCTTTAGTCGCGACGTCCAGAGCGTCATCGCCGCTGACTACGGCAATCTTCAGCTTTTCAGCCCCCAGAGAGCGGGCAATTTCTGCGACCAGCTTGCCGGCATACTGCGGGTTGGCCGAGCCCATATTGGTAATAATCTTAATGCCTTTCTTCATGCAGATAGGCAGAACGGCCTTCATTCTGTCCGCCAGCAGCTCGTTAAACCCTTTCGTTGGATCCGCCGCTTTCTGGCGCTGACCGATGGCGATAGTACGCTCGGCCAGGCATTCGAAAACCAGATACTGAATATCGCCCTTTTCCGCCAGCTCAACCGCTGGTTCAATACGGTCACCGGCATAGCCGGCTCCGCCGCCAATTCTTAACTTTTTCATAGTTACCACGCTTAATTCATCTATCTATATCGAAATTAAATCGGGAATACGCCAATCAACACTGCCGCGATGGTCATCACGATAGAGGCGGCCCACAGGAAGAAGAAGGTAAACTTCTGATGTTCGCCCAGATCGATACCCGCCAACCCAACCAGCAGGAAGGTCGCAGGCGTTAAGGGGCTTACGGGGAAACCGGTGGTCATTTGTCCCAAAATAGCAGCCTGCCCCATCTCCATAGCGGGAACGCCAAGATGTTGACCTGCGGTCGCCATTACGGGCAGAACGCCGAAGTAGAACGAATCCGGGTCAAAAATCATGCTCAGCGGCATGGCGATCAGGCCGATAATGAACGGGAAGTGCGATGCAGACTCAGCCGGGATGTGCGCGGCCATGTAAGACGCCATTTCCTTAAGCATGCCGGAATCTTTCATGATGCCGGTGAAAATGCCGGCGGCAAACAGGATCCCCGCCATCATCAGCGCTGACTTGGCGTGCGCGTCGATGCGAGCCTTTTGCTGCTCCGGCTTGCGGTAGTTAATCAACAGCGCCAGTACGGTGCCCAGCATGAAGCAGACGATGGGCGCAGCCTTACCGCTAATCATGGTGCCAATCACGAGAACAACCAGCCCAATGTTGACCAGGAACAGCTTAGGACGACGTATAGCGCGTTCTTCTTCAGTCAGTTCGGTACGATGGTGCTCCATGTCAGACGCTGAGGCGGAGCCGGAGCTGTAACCCAGACGTTTTTCTTCGCGTTTGCCCAGCAGCCAGGAACAGATGTACACAAACGCCAAGCCGGTCAGCATAACCGGTAATACCGGTAGGAACAGGTCCATTACGGGAACGTTGAGAGACGACGCGGCGCGCAGCGTCGGCCCGCCCCACGGCAGCATGTTACACACGCCGGCAGCCATAGCGACGGCGCAGGCCAGTATGCGCGGGTCCATCTTAAGACGCTTATACAGCGGCAGCATCGCCGGAACGACAACCAGGAAAGTTACCGCGCCGGAGCCGTCCAGATGAACGATTGAAGCCAGCACGGCGGAACCCAGTACGATACGAGACGGCTTGTTGCCAACGACTTTAAGCACCTTATCGATAATCGGATCCAGCATGCCCGCATCGGTAAGAATGCCAAAAAACAGAATGGCGAAAACGAACATGCCGATAACCGGTGCGATGTTCTTCACGCCGCTAACGGCAAACTTGTTTACGGAAGCGACGTCAAAACCGGCCAGAAGCGCCATAATGACGGGAATTGCAATCAGCGCCGCCATGGGCGACAGTTTTTTTGTCATAATCGCCGCAAGAACGACGAGAATGGTGAGAAGTCCAAATAAAGCTATCATAGATAAGATTTCCTGTTCTTAACGTTGTAGGAAATGAAGAAAAAATAGTTATCGGAGGATGCGTTCTTATTTTCATCTCCATACTAGCGGCATGAAAAAAACAGGGAAATTCATTAATCAGATAGCACTATTTAAAAGATGAATAGGTAATTAAATAGAATGCGCGTCCAGTCACACTATCCAAAAAACAAATCGCTTATACAATGTTCCCCTTTTGGAGAACGGTAGCTATGAATCTGTCGATTAAACAATTTCGCGCCTTTCTGGCTTTGTGTAAGCATCGCAATTTTACCCGTGCGGCAGAATCCGTTTTCCTTTCTCAGCCGGCCTTTAGCAATCTCATCTACGCAATAGAGAAAGAGGCCGGAGCGCGGCTGTTTGACCGAAAACCAAAAACCGTCGATCTTACCCCTGACGGTGAGGTGTTTCAAAATATCGCGCTGGGCATCGTCAATGAATTTAATTTAGGTCTATCCCGCTGGCACGACCACATTAATCAGGAACAGTTCAAGATTTCCATTGCGGTTTTACCCTCTATCGCAGTGAAACTGTTGCCTTCGTATATTCAGCGTTTCCGTCTTATTCAGCCTAAAGCCGCGTTTGACGTGAAAGACTTACAGTCGGACTACTGCCTGTCTTCAGTAATGAATGAAACAACGGAACTGGGGATGGTGGGATATTTGCCGAACGACAGCGGAGTTGAAAGTTATAAAATACATAGTGAAAGATACTATCTGGTTTTTAATCGCCATCATCCTTTGGCGAAAAGGGATACGGTTAGCCTCAGCGATATCAGTCATTCAACCGTCATTCGATTTGCGCCCACTACCAGCATTTATCAATCGCTGCATGTCGATATTACAAATAATAAAAATATTAACTATATCGATATTGAGCAACTCAGCACGCTGTTTGGGCTTTTGCTCTCAAATTCCGGCATTACATTTTTACCCGAGCTTACGCTGTACATGTTCCAGCATCCCGACATTATGGTCAAACCCGTCGCCGAAGAGGCTCTGAGCCGCGATATTTATATCATCCGAAAGAGCGGAAAAACGCTCTCGGACATCAGCCAAAAATTTTATGAGTTCCTCACCGAGCCATAATTTGTCCGCCGCTCTTCTGAAGAAAGTGTCAACGGCGCTTTGACAGCGCCACTGGCTTTTTGCTCAAATGGGCGTTTACCAATGTGATTAGAATCTTATTAAAATTGGAGTTATCTTAAATGGCTCACCGGTCAACACTAAAACGACTAAAGTATGTCGGCCTGCTACTCGGGCTGACCATGCCGGCGTTAAGCTTTGCCGCAGACGTTGACGGCACTACGCTCAGCCTGGGATGGGGCATTCCGTTTGTCGGCATTCTGCTTTCCATCGCCCTCTGTCCTCTGCTAATTCCAACCATCTGGCACCACCACTTCGGGAAAATCACCGCGCTGTGGTCAATCCTGTTTTTGGTTCCGTTTACGATGACGTTCGGCGTTGATACCAGCGTGGGGCTGGTCGCGCACGCCATGCTCGCGGAGTATATTCCGTTTATTATTCTACTGTTTGCCCTGTTTACCGTTTCGGGCGGGATACTCGTTCAGGGTAACCTCCACGGTTCGCCGAAGCTCAACACGGCGCTGTTGGCTATCGGCACTATCCTCGCGTCGCTAATGGGTACAACCGGCGCGGCCATGTTGCTTATCCGCCCGCTGATCCGCGCCAACGACAACCGTAAACACCGCGTTCACGTCGTTATTTTCTTTATTTTCCTGGTGGCGAACATCGGCGGCGGCCTCACTCCGCTGGGCGATCCGCCGCTGTTTATCGGCTTTTTGAAGGGCGTTGACTTCTTTTGGACCGCTATCCATATGCTGCCGCCGGTGATTATCAGCAGCCTGATTCTGCTGGCAATGTTCTACGTCGTCGACAGCTACTACTATAAGCGTGAAGACGAAATGGAGCCGCGCGACCCTACGCCTGATTCGAAGCTCCGCCTGTACGGCAAGTTCAACTTTGTTCTACTGCTCGCGATCATCGGCTGCGTTCTGCTTTCCGGCTTCTGGCGCCCCGGTATCGAGGTATCCCTTTTCGGCGTCCATATGGCCCTGCAGGACATCACTCGCGACGTTGCGCTGTTAGTCATCGCAGGTATCTCTTTAGCGGCAACCGCCAAGCCTATCCGCGCCGGTAATGAGTTCAACTGGGAACCGATCCTTGAAGTCGCCAAGCTGTTCGCCGGCATATTCATCACCATCGGTCCAGTTCTCGCCATTCTGCGCGCCGGTTCCGAAGGCCATATGGCTGGGCTGGTCTCTATGGTTTCCGATCCTCAGGGGCAGCCAATCAACGCAATGTACTTCTGGCTAACCGGCGCCCTTTCCGGCTTCCTGGACAACGCGCCGACCTATCTGGTGTTCTTCAACCTCGCCGCCGGCGATGCTCAAATGCTGATGAACCAACTGCCGCAAACGCTGCTGGCAATTTCGATGGGTTCAGTCTTCATGGGGGCATTAACCTACATCGGCAACGCGCCGAACTTTATGGTTAAAAGCATCGCCACCCAGCGGGGGATTCAAATGCCGAGCTTCTTTGGCTACATGAAGTGGTCATTCGGTATTCTCATTCCGCTGTTCTTAGTGTTAACGGTCATTTTCTTCCTGTTCTAATGCAAAAAGGCCTGACGCTCACGCGTCAGGCCTTTTAAATCCCATCTTAAGTAGACTACACGCTGGTCAGCATTATCAATGCAAAGACCAACACGATAGCGCCAATAAGCCCACCAATGTTGGTTCCACCTTTAGCTTTCAAAGCCGGAACGACGTCGTCGCCTTTAGCCATCACCAGCGTTTCTGCAATTTTCTTATCAATATGCTGCTTATATAGGCGGTTAGCCCAAATTCCCGCGGCAACCCCCAGCGCAATACTGGTGACGTTAATCAAAATCTCAGAGATGCCCAGCGTCATCTGAATCCCCGTCAGCAGGAAACCGAGCCCCAAATAAATAACGGCATAGAGATACATCTTGCGATAAACAAACCAAAATGCGCCGAAGAAAAAGGCCGCCCAGTTCCAGCGTTTAGGGATATCGCCACCGTGGGGAAAAAACGAATAATACTTACTGCCGACAAATATTTTTGAATAACTTTCAGAAGAAGCATCAGACGTCTCGCCGGTAATTTCCGCTACCGTGCTGGACACGGCATAAGGGTTAACTGACGCCGACTCATCGCAAACGACACACTGCCCGTCATCATTAACCGACATATTCCCGCACTTTGAACACTTCTCCATCGCATCTTCCCGTTATTATTCAAAAAACCAATACGCCATTCCGCTGGGCGAAACCTCAGAGTGAGCCTATAGTATCGTCGCATCAGGCGGCTTTCAACACGCGCGCGGAGATGCTGCAGTGTTTTGTCCATTATGCGCCAGGATAGGTCTTAATGAGCTCAAAAACGCCGTTAATAATAAACTGAACGCCCATGCAGACCAACAGAAAGCCCATCACTCTGGAAACGGCCTCAATGCCGTTCTTACCCAGCCCTTTCATGATAAGGTCTGAACTGCGCAAGCTTCCCCATAGGATAAGCGACAGCAAAAGGCTGCTTAACACCACGGCCGTATAAACTACGGAAGCGCTATAGCTTGTCGCCTGATGCCAAGTTGATGCCGCGGATATAACCATCGCAATCGTACCCGGCCCTGCCGTACTCGGCATTGCAATTGGAACGAAGGCGATACTTTGCGTAGCGGGTTTTAATACTTTGCCGTTTTCATCCTGCGATTCGGCCGGTTTCGCGTGAGGCGCTGGCGGAAAGAGCATCCTGAAGCCGATATAGGCGACGATAAGCCCACCCGCAATGCGCAGACCGGGAATAGAGATACCAAACACTCTCATAACCAGCTCACCGCAGAAAAAGGCAAGTACGAGAATGAGGAAAACGTAAAACGACGCCATCATTGCCTGCCGATGGCGCTCTTCCCGGGTCATATCCCCGCTCATGCTCAAAAACAGCGCCACCGACGTTAACGGATTAGTTAACGGAAGCAGCAACACCAGCGCCAGGCCGATTAAGTGCACTATTTGTAGTACGACGTCCATTGGACAAACCACCTCTCAACGATTTAAAACAAAGTCACCCGAAGGAGAAGAAACGTGAGCCTATGCGAATAAACATTCAACCGCTCAGTAGAAACTAAAATATTTACGTCCCGTAATCAATCAGACCTCCGTGCACACTATCCGTTCCCACACCAACGTACAAGGCCTGTAATCCCGCCTTACCGCCTATAGTTGATTGAAAAAAGCGCAAACGAACCGATTTTATGTCCTTATGAAGCTAAAGTATTTGACCTTCCGGCCATAATCCGGTTTAATGGCGCTCCATTGCCCGGATAGCTCAGTCGGTAGAGCAGGGGATTGAAAATCCCCGTGTCCTTGGTTCGATTCCGAGTCCGGGCACCATATAAAAAAACCCGCCAATGGCGGGTTTTTGTTTATTAGAGAAAAACATTAGGCTCGTTTTAATCTACAAAGTAAATCTCTAACACAATAATATTACTAATAAAAATATGCTAGTTAGCGTTCCTGATACCACACTAAGAATGATGATTGGAAAACTTATGACGCTAGTTAAAAAAATGAAAAGCAATGACTCTTATCATATATCTTTATGGAATAAGTGTTTAATTTCATCGTATATTATATTATATTTCTTAAATAATGTAACGCGATACAAAAATTGTGTTGTTATACTAATGTATATTACAGCCATCTATTATTTAATCAAAAATAAAATTAAAATATTTGATATTGTTAAAAATAACTTAACTATATCATTAGGATTATTCTCTGTATCAATAGTTTATTCAATATCAATATCGATAGATCCATCTTATAGCCTAAAGAAATTTTTTGATGTTATTTTCTCAAAAATATTGGTTATCTCATTCATAATACCGATAATTCTTTACTCAGAAAAGAAAGAAGAGATTGCAAAATTATTTATATACTCCCTAATTATTTCTATCATACCTATCGCAATAACTGACTTCTGGCAATATATTAAAGAGTATAATGTTGGAATCATGCCATTTACGGATTATGAACATAAATATAAATCTGATGCACTTATTTTCATAGCTCCTACATTACTATTCCTATGGAAAAAGAATACAATTAAAATAAAAATTATTGTTTTCTTATTATCGCTTATTGTTGGATTCATGATTTTAGGAACAATGCAACGAGGTACATGGCTATCGATAATAGTGCCCACATTTATATGGTGTATTCTAAAAAAAGAATGGAAATTACCAACTATAGCCATAATAGTGTTGTCGCTTTTTCTCTCTATCGCGTATGTAAAAAATCACGAACAATTCAATACTCTTTTCTATAAATTACAGCAAACAAGTAGTAGCCATCGATATGCTGGAGGAACTCAAGGTTCTGCTATGGACTTAATCTTAGAAAATCCAATAAAAGGTTATGGTTTCGGGGATAACGTCTTTCATAAGGTATATAATGATAGAATCAAAGATTACCCTCAATGGGTATTCAGAGAGTCCATAGGCCCTCATAATATCACATTATCAATATGGTTTTCTGCAGGATTATTAGGATTAGTAGCATTTTGGTATATGCTAATTATACTAATAAGGAACTGTATATGCGGATTCAAAAATGATTCATCGCCTATAGTTAAAGAGTGCTGGTTACTTATCTTATTAATATTAATAGGTGACTATATTATAAGAGGGGCATTCGAAACTGTTTATTTAGGAAATATAGCTATGCTTATGGGATTTTCTATTATATTAAAAATAAAAGATGAATAGAAAAACACATAGAAAGTCTAAACTACACTATTTAATATCACTACTATCAATAAAGCGTGGACTAATAACGTTCTCTTTTTTAGTATAATAAAGATTATTCGAAGGAATATTCCTATTAACGAAAGACATCGCTCCAATAGTCACATTGTCTCCAATTATTAGACCGTTACTAATAATACAACAGTGACACCCGATATCAACATTATCTCCAATTGCAATAGCCTTAGTCCCGCCATGACTTAGTCCAATCGTAGTGTTCTGCCTAATTGTGAAATTTCTCCCAATTATAGAATATCTGGAAATGACTATACCTCCGTAATGAGCTATATAAAGACCTGGCTGGATTTGAGCTCCAAGGGCAATTTCCGTTCCATATTTTAACATTAACCAATTATTAATTTTTTCAGCCAATTTTTGGTATAATCCTTTCTTATCATAAAGAAAAGATGCCAACCTCCACCAAAATAAATATCTCTTCTTAGGTTGTTTAAAATATCTTCTGAAAACTCGTCCCCACGTGAAATCTCTGGTCTTACCCACAACCTCCACGTGTAAACATTCTTTAAAAAATTTAAAGTCATTATTATAAATATCTTTCATACATACATCCTTTAGTCCTTGGCTCCTTAAATAAAAATTTATATCTCATAAGAATTAATATGAGGAATAACATCATAACTTATAGCAGTATCATCCGATAAGTTATACACATTAATATTAGGAACATTTCGTTTCATAAAAGAGAAAAATGGCAGAATTTTCCATAAATCATTGCTCAATTCAGAAGGTAATGGATTATCCTCAGCATAAAATCGTTGACACCCCCCTGTAAGATCTAGGCCAGAACATATTATTCTAGAATATCCTAAAGAATAACAAATCTGGATAGCTGCAAACGCTACTGTATGGCAAGAGCAATAACCATAACTAATGTCTAAGCAAAAACCAGTTAGCCTTTTCCTTTTAGAAAAAGGAACATCAATTAAAATCGCATTATTCTTTCTCTTAATATATTCAAACTTCAGTTTTTTTAATGCTCCTCCTTTTTCTCTTTTATAAAAGGACCTTATAATTAAACAATTCTCTAAGATATATTTCTTATCACTTTCAGGGGCATGATTATAGACATCGTCATTTACTATTGTAAATTGACTGTTCTCCACAAACTGAAGGAAATCCTTTCGCCTTTTTTCTAAAAATCTAAAATCAGTTAATACATATATAAATGGTTTTATTTTATTTTCAATAAGATAGCCAGCAGAACCATTCACAGCTACAACATCATTACTATTTAACAAGGATAATGGTGTTTTCTTAGAAGTTGGACCAGAAAGAAATATAATAACATCTTTAGAATTCTTTTTAAGAATAATTTCATCAATATTTTTTCTAGTAATGAATATATTGTTATTCACTTAAACACCTCCCTGATCTTATTCTTTATATTTTTTACCTTCAATCTAATTATTTTTTTATATATCAAACAGTAATATCCTAGATCCTCTATTCTATTAGGAATTCCAAAATGCCTTTCCAGATCTATACGATCTTTAGCTTTACGCTGAGAATTACATTTCTTTCCTGAAAGATCTATAATCCTTACTCCCGATGGAGAAATAATAAAGTTACCTTTATGGGGATCTCCAGATACCATATTATGCTGATGAAGTAACTGCACCTTTTCAGAGATTTCTTCTTTTATTTCTTTACTAACCTCATCAAAATCAACAAGTTCAATACCTTCAACATACTCTATAATCATAATGAATATGCTTGCATAATTAAAGACTTTCCTTTCAGCCAAGAGATAAAAATCATTTGGAAAATTCAATCCCTCACTAATAACTCTATCTGTTTGTTTAAAAAGATTAAGGTAATAATCCCCCTTGATAAAAGATTTTGCAAACCTTTCAAAACGTTTATCTTTAGGAGCAAAAACTTTAAATACATATTTCCCTCTAGAAGTATTAATTAGCATTACTTTTGTATCATTAATGCTTCTAAATATCCGTACAATATCTAAATTAAAATTCAGAAAATCTTTAAATACGCTTATAAAAAAATCACTATCACATTTCGTATAAACTGTATATTTTTTAACTTTATTTTCAATAATCATTACCGACTCTATTAAATCATATCAATAAAATAATTTTGTAATAAAGTACATTACATATGAAAGAAGGCCAGGAAAAATATATTTCTGATTAAACTGATGCTTCGCACAATATCGATAAAGATTGCTATTCGTTGGCTTCAGTAAAGGATATTCGTTCCACGGAGAATAACTTTTCGCAATAAAAAATGGCTCGGCGCTTTCATACACAGCCCAATTATGCCAAGGCTTGGTTGGACCGATATAGTGTATAAACACAGTATGCTCATTTATCGGAACAACAAAACTCCCCTTCTCCTTGAGTTCATAGTTCAAGCTAAACTGCGTATTGTATTTCTTATCCAAAAACAGAACGTTGCCCGAGAAGATCATGTTCAAAACGTCCTGATCGGGAAAAGAAACCAATTGGGCAACTTCTGCTTTCTGCAGCATCTCTATTGCCTGAAAAGTAATCTTCTGCGACTGCCACGCACGTAAGTCAACAAATAAAAAGCCCGTGTTGAAATAGCCGTTCTCAATCCCAGTACAACGTAGGGCTTCGGCCCTCTTCTTCCACCACGGCGCCTCACCTTCAGCAACGACAGCACAAGCCCCCCCTGCAAACTCAAGACTAAGCAGTTCATCAACGCTATTCTGGCAAACAATATCGGCATCAAGATACAGGATGCGATCCAGCCTGCTGGCAAAATAGTCAAAAATGATAAAGCGAAAATAGATAGCGTAAGTCCAATTCTTCGTGCTGGGCAGCGACTTCAGCTTTTCGCAGTCAATCAAATAAACCGAAATATGCGTTTTATACTGGGCGGCTAAATCGTCAAACTTCTGTCTGTCGTCGTCGCTAAAGTAGTCAGTAAACACGTGAAAAACAAAGTGCCCAGAAGGATTGCTTAACAACACTGAAGCAATGGAAACGCCACAGCCGAACAGGAAGTTCTTATCAATACCGTAAGCAATATTGAAGGCATTCTCACTGCCTCCTTCCGAGTGATTGAAGTCCATGACGGTTCGAATAACTTCGGCTTCATTAAAATACGTTTTGCTCATCATGAACTCTTTTTCATACTGGTAAAAATGGCGCTATTCAGCCCATCATAGTAAGAATCATTGTAAAAACGGAGAATGGATGCCTGAACAGAGCTGCGATCAATACACTTTTCGCCTTTAATCAAACCATCCAAGATAGAAGAGAATTTTTCCACCTGCCCCGGCGCATAAAGATAACCATTAATTCCGTCTTGGATAATATCTCTAGGCCCAGACATGCAGTCCGCACTAACGCACGGTATACCATATGACATAGCTTCCAATAACGTCATGGGAAATCCCTCAAACGACGACGTCAACAACAGCGCAGTAACCTTCTGAATATCCTCTTGAACCACTTCCCAAGGATGAGACTGCCAGCCGTGCCAAGTGATACGCTTGTCAATATTGAGCTCACGCCCATAGGACTGGCAGCGTTCAAAGTCAGATCCGTCGCCGATAACGTGCAGCTTCCACGGCCCTTGAACGCGGGAAAGGCCATCAAGAAGATCTTTAATCCTCTTTTGCCCTTCAAACTTCATGCGTCCTACGTATAAAAACGTCGGCGTTTCCCCTTCCTCTGGAGCTGGGATAATGACGGATTTGGGAGAAACCGGATTGTAGATTACGCTAATCGCGCTTTCCGGTATGCCTCTGGCCATCATTTGCTGCTTTATCCCCGAACTTATAGCGAGATGATAGTCAGCATAGGTTACACATTCCGCGTGCTTTTTATGGTCCAACGAAAAATGCGGCCACGAAAATAGTGGGAAGCTCTGCCCAGCCTTACTGCGCGCCTTACTGGCCAGCAGACAGGAAAGCACGTCGATACAAATAACTACGTCCGGCCTTTCCTGCTTTAACCAAGAGGTAAAGGCGCTTATATGCTTAGCTCTGCGCAAAAAAGAGAATTTGATATTTGAAAAGGAGTAGGCAGAATCAATGCCTTCAAGCCACCCCTTATCCATTTTGTCGTTTCGACAGAAGAAAAACGTTTTACATTCAGCTGAAAGCGGCGCCTCACGAAAGGCGTGGATCACATCGCGAATAACCGTTTCCATTCCACCAAAACCAGATACCGCCTCACCAACAAACGCTATTTTCATCGTTATACGTCCACTATATCTTTGCGTTAAAGTGATTTACGAACGGTTCTTTCCCTAATTCGTTCCGCCTTCGCTCCGGCCTCGGTCAAGAGCGCGCGTTCCTGACGCAGCGTATCGCGCAAGGGTTGAGCAAAGTAATCCTTCATAAAGCGAAAAACGTCTCTTTGCGTCAACCCAACGTTCAATGATGAAAAATAAAGACCAATCAAATCCTTATCCCGCCAGCGCAGAGGAACCTTATCCCTAATCTGGGCGCGATGGAGATCGATAACCGAAATCTTCAGGCGCTCTTCATTACCGTCAAACGGCAAATGCAGTAAAAAATGGCAAATGTAGCAGTCGCGGTGGTTAATACCTCCACCGTGCATTTTTCTTACCATATTCGCAACCCGGCGGATAATCATCCTTTTTACGCGCGGCTCTGGCGGCGTGTTTATCCATTCGGCGCAGTAATCTTCCAGGCTAACCGTTGGAGCCAGATCTCCGGTGATAATAAAAGAGGTACGACGAATTGGGTTCAATCCCTTTTCGCCAAACCCGATGCCCTGCATGGTATCCACACCCAGTTCTTTCAGGCGGTGGATCGCTTTCCATTCTCTATCGGCACCTAAGACCGGCAGGCGAAAAGAAAGCAGGTTTTTAATCACCTCTTTTAGCGTCGTGCCATAGTGCAGCTTGAGGAAATAGCTCTTTCCCTCAAGCTCAAATCGCAGCGTCCGACGCGTCTCCAGCGCGCGGAAGACTTCCCCCTGCAGCTTTTCAACTTCATCAAAGGCGTCTTTGCCGCGCCACAGGGTAAGCAGCGGCTCTTTTAACTCAACCATTCCGATCACCTAAAATAATATCGGCCGCTTTCTCCGGCAGGCTATAGAGATCCTCAATATCGGCATAACGGCGGGCATTTTCTCCCCATCCACGGCGAAGCTCGCCATCGTTCAACGCACGATAGAGCGCCTTATTAAGGGCTTCCTGGCTAAACGGTCCCTGGATCACTTCTCCGCAAGCCGCGTTGGCAATGTAGTGCGCATATCCGCAAACCTCGGTTACGATAACCGGCAATCCGGCAGCAATCGCCTCAATCAGCACAATACCCGCGGCTTCCTGATATGCAGGATGCATCAGTACGTCGGCGGCGGCCATGAGTTCGGCTACGTCGCTACGCCCCGAGAAAAAGTGAACGTTCTGTTTTATGCCAAGCTTTTCGGCCTGCGCCTCAAATCGTCCCGGTTTATCCTGCCCTACGACGAACAATATCGTATTCTTACGAAGCGCATCCGGAAGCGCGGCCAGCGCCTCAATAGAGCGATCTACGCCCTTGCGCGTAAAATCCGAACCAACCTGTAGTAAAAGATGCTGCCCAGGTTTAATGCCGTTTTTCTCACGATAGGTTTGGTAAGCGTTCGGGATTTGCCTGTCGTATTTACGATCGGGATAGATGCCAGGAGGAAGAATGAGAAACCGTTCGTCTTCGGTTTGATAATGCTTTTTAAAATCGGCAATCTGCCTGTTGGTCAGCATAAACAGACGCGTTTTTACGCCTTTCTCAAATACGGCACGCTCAAACGCGGCATAGTGTCGATAGCGCCCGGTTAATCGGTAAAAAAAGCCTTTTTCCCGCGCTACCTTTTCTGCGTAACAGACGTCCGCAGCATAGTAAATGTCCAGACCGGGCATTTTATTAAACCCTACGATGCGATCGACGGGATGCTGTTTTAAATGTTCGTGAACCCAGGCTGAATATTCAGCGTTTCTTCCGTGGTTAGTATGCGACTTAACGGGAACCTTAATCACTTCAAACTCGGGTGGGCAGTCTCCTTCCCAAGACTGAACGTAAACCCGCACGTCGTGGCCACGACCCGCAACCGTTTTAGCTACGCGCATAAAGTCGCGCTGCAGTCCGCCGAAGGGGAAATATTTATATAAGCAGAAGGCGACTCTCATTCGCTCACCTCTGGCGCAATCTCCGGCAAAAGCCTCTCCGCAGCCTGAATTACGTCTATTGCAGGAATGACTGACAGATATTTCTTATTTCGATCGCGAAGATCCCGTTCAGGCATAGTCTGGTAATCCCCCGCCCAAAGAACAACGGCGTTATCCGTCCACGGCCGCCAGAAAACGCGATCCGTTGCGCCAAACAGGCAAACTACCGGCGTTTTGACCGCCGCTGAAATATGCATCGGTGCCGAATCTACACCGATAAACAGGGCCGCGTGATCTATTAGCGCGCCGAGTTCAGGAAAGCTGGTTTTCCCTGCCAGTTCAGTGACAGGCGGAGTTTTACAGCCTTGAGCAATATGGTTGATACAGGCAAGATCGTCTGCACCAGGCCCCGAAGTCAATACGACCTTAAGCCCCTTGGCCTGAAGCGCATCAATCACCTCAGAAAATTTTTCATCGTCCCAGCATTTAAACAGCTGGCGCGCCGTAGGCTGAATAACGACATAGCGGCTTTCTACACCTAATGACCTAAGGCGTTGCTGTAATGATTCCCAATGCTCCGGCCTGTAGCTCATCGTAGTCGCCGTATACGGATTTTCAATATCTAGCGGAGCCAATGCGGACAAATTACGTTCAACGATGTGCTGCCCTGCCGTTGGTACAACGTGCGTAAAACCGCTTTTCCAAAACGCCGACTGCCGATGGTGATAGTCCTGAGTTATTTTCATTTGGGCAGGAACGAAACGCACCAGCAGCGCCACCATCCACTGATCGGTCAAGTTTACAATCAGATCGTAGCGATTAGCCCGTAGCGTTTTAATAAGAGACAGGAAGTTACTCACCTTTTCTCCCGCTCCGCTTCCCTTATTTTTTATTCCGTAAAGTGCGTTAATCTCTGGATTTTCTGACAGAATCGGCATCGTGTCCTGATAAAGCAGTACGTCAACCTTCGCATCTGGATATTGTCGCTTAAGCGTGCTGATAACCGGCGTTGTCAGCAACATGTCGCCATGAAAACGCATTTTGATGATAAGAATTCGTTTAAATCGCTTATCCACTAGAGGCTCTTTATCATTGATAATAGAAGAAAATATTGAGAAAAAGGCACGCTACCGCCCCAGGCTTTACGGCTGCCCGAACGCTACCGCCGTTCACTATTTGAACGACTATACCCTTTCTGATTCGTAGCCATATTATACCAGCAAAGGGGGCTTTTCTTATTTAAAAAGAAATCAGTACCCGTAGCTCCCGTAGGGCCGGGCTATCGAACAAACTCAACGTAGCAAAGCGGGTTACCCATGTTTCTTGCAAAAAAATAGGAGGAAGCGCTGATAACCCTCTCCGCCTGGCCCGCAGCGAGGAATTATATAATGAATAGCGTCGGGTGTAAGCAACAAAAGCCCTGCGCGGCTCAGGCGTCCGAAGCCGGGCCCGAAGCGGGGAACCGATATGGCCAAATATTTATACGCGTAGCGCTAAATATTTGGCCACTGAAAGATGTGAATCTTTTTATAGAACTACAGCGACCAATAGTAGTCCTTCACGTACTGCCAGTCCTCTTTGGGTATCGGCGAGAGGTATTTTTCCAACTGCTGAAAATCGTGGCGAATCGCGTTGGCTCTGCGCCAACGGCGGCGGCCCTTCTCTAAATCGATAAACCCGGCCTGGGCTTCACCCTGCGTATTAACAAATATGTGGCGCACATAACAGCACCCGTGCTGACGCCCGATGCTGTGCATCTTTTTAAACGCATGCGCCACCGCCCGCAGCATGGCAAAGCGCACTTCGTCAGGATAAGGCGTCTTTTGGTGCCGTTCATACCAGAGATCAATGCTGACAAATCCCGTTAAGTCTTCCGTTACCAGCAGCGCCCGCCACTCGCCGTCAATTTTTAGCGCCTTGCCATAGACGATGGTGGGCACAAGGACGCCGACTTTAGCCAGCGCGTTGATAACCTCCATCTCCCTGACGATTGTCGGCCGCCCGAACGGATAGCGTAAAGAGTGGAACAAATGCTGGGTCATGCGCTTGACGTACAGAACTTTGCCATCTTTAACGATCCGCTGAACGCCGCTCATCCCCTTACGGCGAACGTTGGGTTCTTCGACCCAGTCGCCTTCCGTAGCCCACCACGATTGAAACTCCAATAATTCCTGTTCAGAACGCATAACCACCACTCTTTTTATGATCCCTCATTAGAGGGGCATAAGATTATCAGGAGTCGCCCCAATTCGATGAGATCTAGATCTAATCGCAATACACGTCAGAGTGTAGCTGTAAAAAATAGGCCCTGATAATTTAGCTTTAAATAAGGTAATCGCTATTTAGCTCATCAAAACGGTCATTCTTTACAAAAACACAATAATAATCTTTAGTTATAATAATATAGAACTATTATGCCATAGCAAACTCAAACCATGGCGTTACCCCCGCATTGGCAAAGGTAACCCGTGGAACGAGTGGGAAACTTCACGCGAAAAATATCCACCAACCGCATTTTAATCTTGAGCTTCACGAAGAGAGAGAGGCGTTAAGCTTTGATTAAGAATTGGCACCTAATCTTGCAAGGTTTTTTATCCTACAGGCGAACTTTATGATGTCTTTGACAGAACGGACCAAGCCTTCTTTTAGCTGGTCGGCCCTTTTCTGGGTGCTGATTTACTTTTGGTTTTTTTCCACCGCGCTCCAGCTCACTATTTTAATTACCGGCTACAGTGGAACAACCGGCCTGCGCGACTCGCTGCTCTACAGCTCGCTGTGGCTTATCCCTGTTTTCCTGTTCCCGAATAAAACCAAAACGATAGCCGCTGTTATAGGCGTCGTGCTGTGGGCGGCTTCCGCCTGCGCGTTGGCTTATTTTGTCATTTACGGTCAGGAATTCTCTCAAAGCGTTCTGTTTACCATGTTTGAGACCAACGCGAACGAAGCGAGCGAATACGCAAGCCAGTACTTCAGCTTCAAGCTGCTGGCCGTGCTGGTGCTTTATACCGCGGCCGCAATATTCCTCTGGACGCGGCTGCGTCCGGTTTATATTCCCGGCCACTGGCGCCAGGTTGTTCCCTTCGCTCTGCTGTACGGGCTTATTCTCCATCCCCTGATCGTATCCAGCTCCGCGCACCTGGCTTCCCGCATGGAACCTGCAGCTCCCTGGCAGATGCTTATGGGCTATGTGAAGTACCAACAGCAGCTAAGCAGCCTTAACAGCCTGCTCGATCAGAATAACGCGCTGCCGCCGCTGAAAAATCTTAAAGACAGCACCGGAGAAGCGCCGAGAACGCTGGTGTTAGTGATAGGTGAATCCACCCAGCGCGGGCATATGAGCCTTTACGGCTATCCTCGCGAAACGACGCCGGAATTGGACGCTATGCACAAAGCAGATCCCAATCTGACGGTGTTTAACGACGTCGTGACGTCACGCCCCTACACGATTGAAATCCTTCAGCAGGCGCTGACCTTTGCCGATGAACAGCATCCCGATGAGTATCTGACCAAGCCGTCGCTGATGAACATGATGAAGCAGGCGGGTTACAAAACCTTCTGGATAACCAATCAGCAGACCATGACCAAGCGCAACACTATGCTGACGGTATTCTCAAAGCAGACGGACGTTCAGTACTATATGAACCAGCAGCGCACTCAGAGCGCCCGTGAATACGACACCAACGTCTTGGATCCGTTTAAAGAAGTGCTGGCCGACCCGGCGCCTAAAAAGTTTATTATCGTCCACCTGTTGGGTACGCACCTGAACTACAAGTACCGCTATCCGGAAGACTGGGGCAAGTTTGATGGTAAAACGGAGCACGCGCCGGCCGGGCTCTCCGCCGACAGGCTTGAGTCTTACAACGACTACGACAACGCTAACCTGTTCAATGACCACGTCGTGGCGTCGCTGATTAAGGACTATAAAGCCACGGATCCGAACGGATTCCTACTGTACTTCTCCGATCACGGCGAAGAAGTCTACGATACGCCGCCGCACGACATTCAGGGTCGCAACGAGAAGCAGCCGACACGCCATATGTACACCGTGCCGTTTATCGTATGGACGTCGCCAACCTGGCAGGCCTCGCACCCGCGCGATCTAAAAGGCTACGTTGACAGGAAGTACAGCAGCGCGCAGCTTATTCACACTTGGTCCGATCTGGCCGGCCTAAGCTACGAGGGCTACGACGCCACGCGCTCTCTGACCAGCCCGGAATTTAAGGAAGCAACCCGCTGGATTGGCGACCCGTACGCGAAAAACGAGCTGCGAGATTATGACAAGCTGCCGTATGGGGATCAGGTGGCGAATCAGTAGAGTAGTTATTTACTCTGATTAAAATAAAAACAAGTGGGGCCGACGACATTCGGCCTCGTTTTTATTTCCCGCGCTCTAAGTCTTCCTGCGCCAAAAACGTGACAAAATAATTAGTTCCATTGGGTAAATAACGCCTAAAGTCCTCAGCCGCTTCCAGAACCTCTAGGTTGAGCGCCCCCTCACCTCGAACGATCGCCTGCTCCAATAACGCAGGACTATGCGCAATGGCTTCCAATAGACGTCGGTAGAGCCAGTCATCCTCATAGTCGAACAGACCCAAGCAGCTTAACGTCTCAACTACGGGAAGAAAATGAGCTTCCAGCCATGAAGGTGATATTTGCCACAGCTGGCGCCTTGCATAACAAATATTCTCAACGTGCGAACTCTCAAAAAGCGCCAATAAAAACGCAATCACGTCCTGAATCGTTGACTTATCCAACTCTGGCAACATTTTCATGTTATCCGCTATGTTGGGATAAATAAGGTTCAGCTCACGTTGGTTTCGTTCAGAATACCATTCCGTTTCCATATTCTGTCCTTAATACTTTCACGCTTTCCATGCAAAAACACTCTCTATTAAAACAACAAGAAGAGCGCCGCTACTCCCCCATCCTCAACCAAAACCGCGCCTGACAGGTATTGCTAAACGCCTTCCGCTTTGGCTGAACGTCAATCCCTGCGCTGTTTAGAACGTCATAGCTTATCCAACATTCGGCGCATACGCCCTCAGACTCCAGCGCTGCACAGACGTCGTCTATTTCTACGACGCGGCGCAGCACGACGCCGTCGCAAAACCGATAGGTTTCTTCGCATACGTCAACGTTCACGCCGCCGTCCTGATAGCTATCGCGGCGTACCTCCTTTTTCTCGACATAAATCTTGCCTCCCGGCTTATCCAGCGCCCGGGCATAGGTAACTAAGGAAACCGCCATCGCCTGACCTCGGAAAGAATACGAACTTTAGTTTAACGCAGTTTGGCAGCGTTTGAAGAATGAAAAATGGGAACATTTTACTGGCATATGCCATAAACAGGGCGTATGTTATATAGCATATGCCAATAAGGAGACGCTATGCCACGCCCTAAAATCCCGAGAAAAGTCTGCGGTCAGCCGGCCAATACCTGCTTTAAACCCAACGGAATTCCTATGCGGCTGCTGGATGAAGTACCGCTCGCAGAAGATGAATTCGAGGCCCTGAGGCTGGTGGACTATCTCGGCATGCAGCAGCAGGAGGCCGCCGTGGAAATGGGCGTATCTCGTCAGACGCTGGCTAACATCCTGAAAACGGCCCGCTTCAAGGTGATCGAGTGCCTCTCTCAGGGGAAGGCGCTGATAATGAATTATAACGCTGAAGAAAAACAGGAGGATCGTGAATGATCACTGCAATTCCCGTAATGAAAGAGCATATTGCCGGCCACTTTACCAAAGCGGAAAACTTCATTTTTATCAACGCGGAAGGCCGCGTCGTATGCCACCACATTAATCCTGCCCGCGAAGGCGGCTGTGCAGAAAAAAAAGCGCTGCTAAACATGCTGCGACGTCAAAACACACGGCGGGTCATCGTCCGCCATATCGGCGAACGCATGCTTGGAAAGCTGCTTTCTCAAGACCTGTCGGTCTTTAAAACCCGCAGTGGAAATATTGACGTTCAGGCGCTGTGCTCCACCAGCCTTGAAGGATTAACACCGTTGACGGACGCCCAACAGGGAGAACGCTCTCCCAACTATGAAGCCAAACAGGCCGCAGGCGGCGGCTGCGGGTGCAGCCACGAAGACGGCGAGCATGACCACGGCCATTGCCATCGCAGCGACGGTAAGCGCTGCTGTGAATCTCATTAAACAGATATACAAAGCTTCCCGTCCGCACCAACTTCCCGGATAATTACGATAAGTTCGCGGACGGGTATGGCCAGTTCTCCATAACTTCACACGCGCTTCATATTGGCTTGGCAAACTACGCTGACCCAAATCATGCCTTTCGTTCTCGGCCTGCGGCATTTAAAGGATTATTGCTCTATGGACGTACTGCGCTTTTTACTTCGCTCTCCCTTTACGCTTCTGCGCGCTATAGGTTGGACCTTATCCGCTTGTTTCCGCATTCTGGGCCTGCTGCTTACCCCGCTTATAGGGCGCGTACAGTGGCGCACTCCCGGCTGGTTGCGCTTCATTGGCTACTCGCTGCTGTGGGCTGAAAGCGGCGTTAACCGCTACCCCAAAGCTACGGCGACGGCGTTAGTTCTTCTGGCCGCTGCGGGCGCGGGCGGCTATTACGGCTATCATTGGCACCTCAATCGCCCGGTCCCTATCGACCCGGCGCCGCTGGTTGTTCAACAGACCAACGTTCGCCTACAGCCGCCAAGCGCGGTTAACTATCGCGCCGACAAAGCGGAACCTCAGCGGATAGTCCTGCGATTTTCGCGTTCCGCCGCCCCCATTGAGCGCATAGGAAAAACCGTTACCGAAGGCCTTACGCTTACGCCCACGGCCGAAGGCGAGTGGAAATGGCAAGATGACCATACGCTGACGTTCACCGCAAGCAAAGCGCTCCCCATGGGGCAGGAATACCGCCTTACGCTTGAAGACAAACGGCTGGTCGCCCCACAGATTGAGCTCACCCAGCGCGAGTATACGTTCATCACAGAGCCCTTTGACTACCGCCTGCATCAAACCGAGTTCTATCAGGATCCGCGAGATCCACAGAAAAAGAACGCCATCATATCGGTAACTTTTAACGCCCCCATCGACGTACAAAGTTTTGAAAAGCGTCTTGCTCTGCACCTGCTGTCCAATCCAAAAATGGTGCACCTCAGCCCAACGAAATATAACGTCGTTTATAACGATAAAAGTCCGCTAAAATATACCGTCGTTTATGACGACAAAAAGCTACAGGCCTGGATCCATTCAGAGCAGATTTCCCCGTCGGATAACCGCATGCAGGCCGCTTTGACCATCGATCGAGGCATCGCTGCTACAGTTGCGGCAAACGCCGCCACGCAAACAAGAACCTACAGCGTAGACGTTCCCAGCCTTTACAGCCTGAACGTGCTTCAGATCGACAGCCAACTGATTGAGACAGAAAACGGCAAAGACGCGCGGGCGCTGATCGTCTCCTTAAGCGACGTCGTGAATGAAAAAGCGATGGCTGCGGGCGTGAAAGCCTGGCTGCTGCCAAAGCGCATGCCGGATGAAAAAGAGCCCGTCGACGAAGAGGCTATACACGCCTGGAGGCTTGATGAAATTGATGAAGCCGTACTGTCTCAGTCCGACGCCTTGCCCATAAAAATGAGCGACAACGAGCAGGAAAATCAGGTCAACTTCAGCTTCGCCTACGGCGCGCCCGCCAACCGATATCTTCTGGTGAAGGTATCCAGCGGCCTGACTTCCGCCGGCGGCTATCGGTTAAAAGATGACGACTACAAGGTAGTCCGCGTGCCGGACTATCCTCAAACTCTTCGCTTCGTATCGGAAGGCGCGCTGCTTTCCATGAAGGGGGAAAAGCGCATCACCGTCGCGGCCCGCAACCTGCCGGGCCTGAAGCTGGACATCAAGCGAGTCATTCCAAGCCAGCTGCAGCACATCGTTTCATTCAAGAACAGAACCTTTACCTCGGTTGGATTTAACCGCCTGAACGATGAATATTTCACCGAACATTTCAGCTATGAAACCGCGCTCAGTAACGATAATCCGGGAGACATTCAGTACCAGGGTATCGATCTTGGCCGCTACCTGACCAATGACCCGAAGTCTAAACGCGGCATATTCCTTCTCAGCCTGAAGCCTTGGGATCCCAAAAAAGGTACAAAAAATAACGCAGAAGCGGAGTATGACGGCAACGATCCCGATGCCGTGAGAGAGTACGAGGAGGAAGAATACGATGAAGAAGAGCAAGAAAATGCGACCGACTCTCGTTTCGTCATCGTCACCGATCTGGGCATTATGGCGAAAACCTCCATCGACGGCTCTCGCGACGTTTTTGTACAGTCGATACACAGCGGCGCCCCGGTAAGCGGCGCAACGGTGTCCGTCGTCGCTAAAAACGGCACGATGCTTTTAAGCAAAACGACCGGAGAAGACGGCCACGCCGCGTTTCCTTCATTAAGCGACTTCCGCTTTGAGCAGACGGCGGTCATGTTCCTGGTGGAAAAGGAGGGCGACGTCTCCTTCCTGCCGACCAACGCCTACTACGACCGCCAGCTTGAGCTTTCTCGTTTCGATATCTATGGTGAAAGCACGCCTCAGGATCCGCGCACGTTGAGCAGTTACCTGTTCTCCGATCGGGGCGTGTACCGCCCCGGAGAGACGTTCAACATCGGCCTCATCACGCGCACGGCCGACTGGAAAACGTCCGTGGCCGGCATCCCCCTGCGTGCGGAAGTTCGCGATCCCCGCGACGCGATGATGGCAACCTTCCCGCTAACGCTGGACGCCGCAGGCTTTAACGAACTTAGCTACACCACGTCAGAAAACTCCCCTACCGGAGACTGGACCATTTACCTGTATCTGGTGGGGAAAGACAACAAAGACGCTCGCCTGCTCGGCAGCACGACGGTGAAGGTCAAAGAGTTTGAGCCGGACAAGCTCAAAGTCGCCCTCACCCTGACGCCAGACCGCCAGCAGGGATGGGTGAAGCCGTCCGAGCTGAAGGCGGAAATCGACGTACAGAATCTGTTCGGTACGCCTGCGCAGGACAGGCGAGTCACGTCCAAGCTGACGCTACGTCCGGTTTATCCAAGCTTCAGCCGTTTCTCAAACTATCAGTTCTATGAAAACCGCCGCAGCAGCGACAGCTTTGACACCGAACTGGAAGAGCGCACTACCGACGCAGACGGCAAGGCCAGCATTGCTCTGGGGCTCGACGCTTACGGCGATGCAACCTATCAGCTCCAGCTGATTTCCGAAGCTTTTGAAGCGGGCAGCGGACGCTCCGTCACTGCCGCGGCGCGCGTCATGGTTTCACCCTACGACTATCTGGTTGGCGTCAAGGCCGACGGCTCGTTGGACTACATCAGCCACCGTTCTGAACGCAGGTTAAACCTGATCGCCGTCGATCCGTCATTAAAGCAGAGAGCGCTACAGGGGCTGAAAGCTGAACTGTTGGAACAAAAGTACCTGTCCGTGCTGACCCGCCAGAACTCCGGCGTCTATAAGTATCAGTCCAAGCTGAAAGAAACGCCCGTTGCCGAAACGGCTTTGGCTATCGGTGAAGAAGGAACGGACTTTACGCTGAATACGGAAAAACCGGGCAATTTCGTGCTGGTCATAAAAAGCGCCGACGACAAGGTGCTTAACCGCGTCGCCTACACCGTCGCGGGCAATGCCAACGTGTCTCGTTCCCTCGAACGCAACGCTGAGCTGACGCTCACGCTAAATAAAGACGCCTATCGGCCAGGTGAAAATATTGAAGTCGCGATTAACGCGCCATACAGCGGCAGCGGCATCATCACTATCGAACGAGACAAGGTCTATCACTGGCAGTGGTTCCACGCGTCCACCACCAGTTCGGTACAAACCATTCGCATCCCACCAGACATGGAAGGCAACGGCTATATCAACGTTCAGTTCATTCGCGATCCGAACTCTGACGAAGTCTTTATGAGCCCGCTCAGCTACGGCGTCGAGCCGTTTAAAATCAGCCATGAAGCGCGCCAGGCCAAGATAGAGCTTGAGTCGCCGGAGGTCATCAAGCCCGGAGATACGCTGTCCATTAAAGTGAAAACCGACTCCGCACAGCGGGTCGCCGTCTTTGCCGTAGACGAAGGGATACTTCAGGTCGCGCGCTATCGCCTGAAGGATCCGCTGGACTACTTCTTCCGCAAGCGGGCGCTTGAAGTTGAGAGCGACCAGATACTCGATCTGATCCTGCCCGAGTTCAGCAAGATGATGTCTCTGACGTCCGCGCCGGGCGGCGACGCGGGAGAAAGCATCGATCTTCACCTGAACCCGTTTAAGCGGAAAAAAGATGCGCCGGTCACCTACTGGTCCGGCATTGTCGACGTTAACGGCGAAGCCGAACTCAAATACCACGTGCCCGACTACTTTAACGGCAAGCTGCGGATCATGGCGGTCGCCGTTACACCCGACCGCATCGGCCACGCGCAGCGCTATACCACCGTTCGCGACGACTTTGTTTTAAGCCCCAACGTACCGACCACCGTATCTCCGGGCGACCAGTTCGACGTGACGCTCGGCGTCGCCAACAACCTGACCGGGCTTAACGGAGAAAAAACGGCGTTGGAAGTGGCTATTGCGCCGCCACCTCAGCTTGAAGTGGTCGGCAACGCCAGCTATAGCCTGTCTCTGGCGGAAAAACGCGAAGGCGTCGTTACCTTCCGCTTGAAGGCAAAAGAGCACTTAGGCAACGCGTCTATCAAATTCACGGCCCGGTCCGGCGATAAGTCGGCTTCGCGTACCGTTAGCCTGTCTCTCAGACCTGCGGCTCCCTATCGTACGCAGTCGGTCATGGGCCGTATGGACGGAAGCCAGCAGAGCGTACGCGACATTCGCCAAATGTATGACGCCTTCGCCAAGCGCGACGCCAGAGTTTCCTGGTCGCCGCTGGTGTTAACCAACGGTCTGGCGCAGTATTTGGCGGACTACCCCAACGCCTGCTCAGAGCAAATCGTCAGTCAGGCGGTTCCGCTGCTGTTCCAACAGCGCCATCCTGAAGTGAAAAACGGCCGCTCACAGGAAGAGATTCGCAGTCAGCTTAAGAAGACCATGGCGACGCTGCTTGCTCGTCAAAACGGCCGGGGGGCCATCGGCGCATGGCGCTCCTCGCCGAACGCAGATCCGTTTGTCACCCCCTACGTCGTCCAATTCCTGCTGGAAGCGCAGCAGGCCGACTATCCGGTGAGCGACGCACTGCAAAAATCGGCCAACGGCTACCTGAAGCAGCTGGCGGCTAACGATGCGATGCATACGCTGGACGACCTTCGCCTGCGCGCCTTTGCCGTCTATTTGCTGACGCGTCAGGGTGAAGTTACCACCGGCCAGCTGGCCGCCGTCCAAACCCGTCTGCAAAAAAGCTACCCGGACGTTTGGCAGAAAGATCTCGGCGCGCTGTATCTGGCCGCGTCTTACAAAATGCTGAAGATGGATAAACAGGCCGATGCGCTGCTACAGCCGACCTGGGACGAACTCAGCAAAGGCTACGACAAAGCCTGGTGGACAAGAGACTACCTTGACCCGCTGGTGCAGGACAGCACGCGGCTTTACCTTATCGTCCGCCACTTCCCTGAAAAGGCGGCCAGCATTCCACCCCAGCTGTTGGAAAACATGGTGCTGCGCCTGAAAGAGGAACGCTATACCACCTATTCCTCAGCGATGACCATTATGGCGCTGGAGTACTATACCGCTCAGGCGAAAACTTCGGCGGCTGAAGGTAAAGGATTAGCGGTGAGCGTTAAACGAGGAGATGGACAGCCTGAGACTGTCTCCACCCTCGGCGGCGCGACGGCAATAGCAAACTTTGATGCAGGCATTTCTGAAGTGCTGTTTAGCAATCAGAGCAGCAATCCCGCATGGTACGTCGTCACGCAGGCTGGCTATGACCGCAGCCTTCCGACCCAGCCCATCGCCCGCGGCCTTGAAATCACCCGCGACTACGTCAACGAAAAGGGAGAAATCGTCAACAGCGTAGCGCTGGGAGATAAAATCTACGTACGCCTGAAAATCCGCGCTAACGCCAAAGAAGGTCTGGACAACCTGGCGATAGTCGACCTGCTTCCGGGCGGCTTTGAGGTCGTCCAGCAGTCGGAGGAAAACGCAGGCGCTTCCAGCGATGACGGAACGGAAGCCTCCTGGCAGTCGCCGCTGGCCGCCTCAGGGTCAACCTGGCAGCCGAGCTACAGCGACATTCGCGAAGACCGGGTTATTATTTATGGCAGCGCCACCGAACGCGTGCAGGAGTTCGTTTATCAAATCAAAGCGACTAACTCCGGCATCTTCACCGTGCCGCCCGCCTTCGGCGAAGCCATGTACGATCGCGAAATTCAAGCGCTGGCGGTAGGGACCGGCACTCTGACGGTCACAGAACCTGTTGCGATCAGGTAGCGGTTACCCATGTCGCAGCGCAGCGCTTCAGTAAACCTATCCGGCCGCATCTCCAGGGCCGGATTTAAACAACTGCTTCAAAACCTGTTGATGGCAGCCTTTCTGCTAGCGCTGTTTTGTATCGGCTTTCGGCTGTGGCCTCACCCTCCTTTGTCGGAAGGGCTTCCCCTGTCAACAGCCTATTACGATCGCCAGGGAACGCTGCTGCGGCTGACGCTTTCCAATGATGACCGCTACCGGCTATGGACGCCGCTGGAAGAGATATCCCCGCTGGCGGTTGAAGGCATCATGCGCTATGAGGACCGCTGGTTTTATTGTCATCCGGGCTTCAACCCCTACAGCCTGCTGCGCGGGTTTTGGGTCAGCTACGTCAGCGGCGGGCGCCTGCAGGGCGGCTCAACGCTGACCATGCAGCTTGCGCGCATGCACTGGCGGCTAAACACCCGCACGCTCGACGGAAAAGCCGTTCAGATCCTGCGGGCCGTTCAGCTGGAGCTAAGCTATTCCAAGCGAGACATCCTTGAGGCCTACCTCAACTATGCGCCCTACGGCAGAAACGTTGAGAGCATCGGCGCGGCCAGCCTGATTTATTTCAACAAAGCGCCCAAAAACCTCACGCTGCCGGAGGCCCTGACGCTGGCGGTGCTGCCGCAGTCGCCCAGCTATCGGGTCGATGCGAATACCGGCGTCGTCGGGACCGCGTTGACTGACGCCCGAAACCGCCTCTACCAAAGCTGGCTGGCGGAACATCCTGAAGATGCCGATCTTTCAGCGCTTTTCCATCTGCCGCTGGCCCTGCGCCAACCGGAAAAAATGCCCTATATCGCCCCGCATCTGGTCGAACAAATTCAAAGGCAAAGACGGCGCAGCGTCGAGCAGGAGCAAACCGTCACCACCACGCTGGACGCCCGACTTCAGCAGCTGGTGGAAAAGCAGGTCAGTGCGTTTATCGAACGCAATCAAAGCAGAGGCATTCACAACGCCGCCGTGCTGTTAGTCGACGCTCGCGATATGGGAGTGCGGGCGATGGTAGGGTCCGGCGACTATTACAATCGCCAAATTCAGGGACAGGTCAACGGCACCGACGCCAAACGTTCTCCAGGTTCGACGCTAAAGCCCTTTATCTATGCGCTGGGATTAGAACAGGGCGTTCTTCACCCAATGACCATTCTCAAAGACGTGCCTTCAACCTTCGGCGCCTACGCGCCGGAGAACTTTGACCGCCGCTTTTTGGGCCCCCTTTCCGCGACCGATGCGCTCAACTACAGCCGCAATGTGCCCGCCGTTGCCGTCGCAGCCCGGCTTAAGCAGCCTAACCTTTATCAGTTTTTGCAAATGGCCGGCGTCGCCAACATGGCAAGCGAAAGACACTACGGGCTGTCGCTGGTATTGGGCGGGGGAGAAGTCACCGCCCAAGAGTTGGCAAAGCTTTATGCGGTGTTGGCCAATCGAGGAACGTTCAGCCCGCTGAGGCTGGAAGAGTCGACGCCGCGCGCGTCGCCGATGACGCCGCGCGCGTCGCCGATTCGGCTGCTGAGCGAAGAGGCCTGCTTTATTACGCTCGACATGCTCAGCCAGCACCGACGCCCGGGAGATACGCTGGCCCAAAGGCCGATGTCGCTGCCGGTTTACTGGAAAACCGGCACCTCTTGGGGATTTCGCGACGCCTGGAGCAGCGGCATATTCGGCCCCTACGTGCTGGTCGTCTGGCAGGGCAACTTCGACGGTAAAGGCAACAGCGCGTTCATCGGTGCAGACGCCGCCGCACCGTTGTTTTTCAACATTATTGATAACGTCATTGCCGACTATCCAGAACTGAAAGAGCCGCCCCATCGACGTCCGGAAAACCTAAAGCAGGTTGAGGTTTGCCTTTCCAGCGGCAGCCTGCCGACTCCTTGGTGCCAACGGAGGGGAAAAACCTGGTTTATTCCCGGCAAGTCGCCGATTCAGGTCGACACCGTTTATCGCCCGGTAGCCATCGATAAGGAAAGCGGTGAAGTCGCCTGCCCGCCTTACGATCCGTCCCGAGTCAACGTGGAGGTGTTTGAGTACTGGCCGTCCGATCTGGCTAAAGTATTCGCCCAGGCGGGGCTTCCGAAAAAAACGCCCCCTTCAACCGCCCACTGTAAGGACGGCGCCAGCGTAACGGCCGGAGCGCCGCCCCGCATTACGTCGCCGCTGCGCAACACTACCTACACGCTGCGACGAACGGCTTTGAAAAAGACGCCCATCGTTTTTAGCGCCATTACGGACAACGACGGCAGCGTGATCTATTGGTTTGTCGACGACGCCTATCTCGGCAATACTGCCAGCCAGCGGACAATCGAGTGGGCGCCGGAGTCCAGCGGGCGCTATCGCATCCGCGCAATAGACGATCGCGGTCGAGCCGATACAAGAACGGTTAACGTCGACATTACTAACGTTCCCTCAGGCTAGTCTTCGTCGGCCACACCAACACCCCGGCGGCAAATAGCGCGACGGCGGCGACGTAGAGCGCGGGCGTCAGGCTACCGGTCAGCGCCGTCGACAGCGCCGACAGCACGGGCCCAACGAGCTGTCCGACGGCGTAGCCAGTAGTCAATAGCCCCGCCATATAGCGCGCCGAATCCGGTGCCAGCTCCCGTCCGTACAAAAGCGACAGCTGCACGACGCACAGGAACCCGCCGCCAACCAGAGTAGCGCCAACGGCAAGCCCCGCAATGCCGGGCAGCAGCTCTGCGCACAGGACGCCCGCGGCCTGTAGCCAAAGCGCTACCGCCAACCTGATGGGCGTTGGCGTCGTCAGATAGTGCCGAGTGACGATAACGATGGCGATCCCCACCACGGAAGCGCCGCCGAACAGCGGCCACATAAACTGTGCCGGCAGAGAATCAGGAAAGCGAACACTCGCCATTTGGGAAAGAAAGGTGGCGGGAAGAATATAGCCAAATCCCGCCAGGCTGTAGCTCCACACCAGCCGCCGGATGCGACCACCTACGGCTGCGGGCGGCAAAACTGCACTCTGCGCACGGTGCATGTCGCCGCTGCGGGGAAAGTTGGCGCTTACGGCGCAGGCAAGGGCCAGCGCCACCACACCGTAGCCCAACCAGGCGGAACCTGCATTCCATCCCCACGAGTGAAAGCCAACGGCCAGCAGGCCGCTGAGAAAAATACCCGCACCCGGCCCGGCGAACACGGCGGCGGAAAGCCCGGGTCGCCCCAGAGCCAGCAGCCGTTCGCTGCTCCAGGCGGCGACCATCACCAACCCCCATCCGCTGGCCCAGCCGATAACAAAGCGGATTGCGCCGTGCCAATAGGCGCCATCAACCAGACCGGACAGAAGCGTCAGCGCTACCGCGCCCCACACGCCTCCCCACAGGCGCATCTCTATTCGTTTGGATGCGCGCATCGCATCATAAGATCCGCACAGATAGCCCAGATAGTTGCTGGCGGCCACCAGCCCGGCTCCGGTCAGAGAGAACTGGCCTTCCCCCAGCATTAAAGGTACCTGGGGCGTAAAGGCGAAACGTCCTATCCCCATTACGATGACTAACGCAATAAATCCGCTGAACGCAATTCTCCAGGCCATCGCCCCTCCCGCTTGGTTATTAAATAACTATAGCTAAATTAGGCGATTGAAAAGAGAAGGGAGATAAATAAAAAAAGCCGACGCGGTAAAGCGTCGGCCTTCTATTTTTGATTATCAGAAAACGAAATCAGTTCGCTTCGTTTGAAGCGACTCTCTTAGTGTAAAGAATTTTACCGTCGCCGAGGATCCGAGTTTCGTAATTGGCATCCTGCAGGCTAACGGATTGAATATCACGCACGGCCTGCCCTTTCGATGCACTAAACGGGCTTTTAACCTTCGACGCCTTTGGCGCCACGCTGGCGGTTACCGGCGTTGAGATGTCCGGATGATTAAGATTGAAATTGTTTACAATCGCCACGCCGCTAAACTGGCTGGACAGCGGATCGATAGGACTGTTGTTCGCCCACAGTTCGTAGTGGAGATGGGCGGCCGTGCTGCGACCGGTATTGCCGGACAGGCCGATTTTCTGCCCCTGCTTAACTTTTTGCCCCTGCGTCACCAGCAGTTTGCTCAAATGCATATATTGAGTGCTGTAGCCGTTCGCATGACGAATGACAATGTAGTTCCCGGCGGAACGACTGAATTTGGCAATAACCACTTCACCTGCTCCCGTTGATATCACGGTAGAGCCAATGGGCATTGAAAAATCAATTCCTTTATGGGGCATACGCTTACGCGTGACCGGGTTGACGCGCGAAGGATTAAACTGAGACGTGACCTGAAAAGGTTCTGCCGTTGGATAGCGGAGCAGAGATGCATTGCTTATGCTGGCACTGGCGCTTGACGACGCCTGCGTCTTCTTGCTTTTGGTCGGACTCTGTTGAGAGGCATAAGCTGCGCCGGAGGTCAGCAGTACAGAAAAACAAATGAGTTTTATCAGCGGATTACTCAGTCGTTTGGTTATTGGGCTCAGCATGCTCATCATGATGCCTGGCCCTCATTATTATTCGACATTCTGGAAGCCATTTAATCAGGTAAGGTTAAAATCTAGACCGCATTATGCCCTAATAATTCCTTCGTTTGGGTATATATTTGTAAATTTCGAGAGATTACCCATAAAATCGCGCCAACCCCGCTCGCTGATACTTCATTATTTATTTTAATATCAAATAAATAATGTCAGCCAATCAAGGAAAGTTTTATTGCGGGAAAAGCAATAAACTGTCACTTCCCTCTTTGTTTTTCTAGCCAAAACTGAAGTATTTATAAAGAGTTTCAGCTTTTTTCATAAGAACAGTGATAAGAGTAACTATTTGGAAACGACGATTTGAAGCATTCGCGTAAACATCATCTTAAGAACGGAAAGAAAGCGCGCACGTTCCTTTTATGCTCATCGCTCTTCCACACTCTTTGCCAAGGCGGCCAAAGAATCATTGGCAATGGGAAAGCCGCCAACCTTTTGAGACCCCTCCTCATTTTCGAATAAAATTCTTTAAAGTGTCGATATCACCACTAATTTATCTATAGAAAGCCCCGACAATTAATGGTAGCTTATCGATTAATTACATAAAAATGCGTAAGTTACCCAGAATATACGCCAAAATGGCGCAGGGACCGAAAACAAGAGCCCACACCGAAAGGCGTTTTCGCAGCTTAACGTAACATTTGGGCATTCCGACAGGTTCGGAACCCACACCCTGTCTATACGCCCCCGTTCCGGCGCCGCCAAGGCGGCAACCAGAAGGAGAAAGCGCATAGAGATACGGAACGTTTTTAAAAGGGGTTGATGTAAACATGGCGTCTGTGCCCAATTACCATCTTGCAGGAATCGACGTAGGTTCGACAACCGTCAAACTGGTGCTGCTGGACAAACAGCGGCAACTAGTTCACCACGCCTATCAGCGCCACTATTCCGACATCCGTCAGACGCTTTTATCCCTGTTCGAGCAGGTGCAGAACGCATTTCCGACGCTGACCGTTGTCCCTGTAATTACCGGCTCCGGCGGTCTGGCGCTGTCGGAGCTGCTTTCCATCCCGTTTGAGCAGGAAGTTATTGCCAGTTCAAAGACCATCACCACGTTTATCCCTCAAACCGACGTCGCTATCGAACTGGGCGGGGAAGACGCCAAGCTCACCTACTTCGACCGCCACGGCGTCGACCAGCGCATGAACAACAGCTGCGCCGGAGGCACGGGGGCGTTTATTGACCAGATGGCGTCCCTGCTGGAGACCGACGCCGCCGGATTAAACCAGCTGGCAAACGACTATCAAACCCTCTACCCCATCGCTTCACGCTGCGGCGTGTTCGCTAAAACCGACGTTCAGCCGCTTATCAACCAGGGCGCGGCCAAGTCGGACATCGCGGCGTCAATCCTTCAGGCCATCGTCAACCAGACTATCAGCGGCCTGGCCTGCGGCAAGCCCATCAGGGGCAACGTGGCCTTCCTGGGCGGGCCGCTGTACTTCCTTGATAACCTGCGAAAGCTGTTTATCAAAACGCTGAAGCTGAAAAAGGATAAGGTCATCTTTCCAGAAAACCCTCAGCTGTTCGTCGCCATCGGCGCCGCGCTGCTGGCGGATAAGCAGGGAGAAGCTGTTTCACTGAGCCAGCTCATCGGCGCGCTGCGCGACGCCAAGGAAAGCACCGTTAAAGAAGTCGACCTTCTGCCGCCGCTGTTTCAGACGCAGGCCGACGTTGACGCCTTTCGCGAGCGCCACGCCAAGGCCAACGTGACGCGCATTGCGCTGGAAGACTATCGGGGGCGGGCCTATCTGGGCATCGATTCAGGATCCACCACCACAAAAGTCGTTTTGATCGGGGAGAGGTGCGAACTGCTGTATGACTTCTACGGCAGCAACAAGGGCAACCCGCTCAACGTCGTACGCGAAGTGCTGTGCGATATCTATCGCCAGCTGCCTGCCGAAGTCACCATCGCCAAGGCGGCGACGACCGGCTACGGCGAGCAGTTGATAAAAGCCGCCTTTCGCGCCGACGCGGGCGAGGTGGAAACCGTCGCCCACTACCGCGCAGCGGAGCAGCTCCTGCCCGGCGTAGAGTTTATTCTGGACATCGGCGGCCAGGACATGAAGTGCCTGTATATTCGCGACGGCGTCATCAACAGCATTTTGCTTAATGAGGCCTGTTCCGCCGGCTGCGGCTCGTTTATCGAGATGTTTGCCCGCTCGCTGAATATCCCCGTCACCGAATTTTCTCAGCAGGCGCTGCTGGCGGAGCGGCCGGTCGATCTGGGCACCCGCTGCACCGTATTTATGAATTCAAAGGTCAAACAGGCGCAAAAGGAAGGCGCGACGGTTGCCGATATTTCCGCCGGTCTTTCGTACTCTGTCATCAAAAACGCGCTGTATAAGGTGATTAAGCTTAAGCAGCTCGACATGCTGCCGCAAAAAATCATGGTTCAGGGCGGCACCTTCTACAACGAAGCGGTGCTGCGCGCGTTTGAAAATCTCACTGAAAGAAGCGTCACCCGCGTGGACATCGCGGGGCTGATGGGGGCCTACGGCGCGGCACTTATCGCGCGAGACGGGGCCAACGACGGACGCCCCAGCCAACTGCTGCACCCAAGCGAACTTGAAGCCTTTGGCGTAGAACAAAGCAGCGACCGCTGTCGCGAGTGCAACAACCAGTGCATGCTGACGATTAACGCCTTTGAAGACGGGCGAGAGTTTATCTCAGGCAACCGCTGTGAAAAAGGCGCCCGCGTTGAAGTGGCTCCAAGCCGTCTGCCTAACCTGTACGAGTACAAAGAAAACAGGGTGTTCAACTACAAGGCGTTGCCCAAAGAGCTGGCCGTACGGGGAACGGTGGGCATACCGCGCGTACTTAACCAGTTCGAAAACTACCCCTTCTGGCACACTTTTTTCACTCAGTTGGGCTTTCGCGTAGTGCTGTCTCCGCCGTCGACTGAACGCCTTTATCTGAAGGGAATAGAAACCATCCCTTCCGAATCAGTCTGCTATCCGGCCAAGCTGGTGCACGGCCACATTGAGCACCTGATAGAACGTAAGGTTGACCGCATCTTTTTTCCGTCCGTTACCTATGAGTGGCAAGAAACGCAGGGTGGAGATAATCACTTCAACTGCCCGGTAGTCAGCACTTACTCGGAAGTTATTCGCACCAATATTGACGCCATAAGTCAGGGAGAGGTCGCGTTCCATAACCCGTTCATTAACTTTAACCACCTCGACTCGGTGGAAAAAGCGCTGTTTAACGAGCTCAGGCCGCTCGGGCTAAAGCATAAAGAGATCAAGCAGGCAGTACAGGAAGCCTGGCAAGAGCTTCAAGCAATGCGGCAGGACGTCCGCAACAAGGGCAAAGAGGTCGTTAACTGGCTGGTGGAAAACGATCTGCCCGGCATCGTGCTCGCCGGTCGCCCCTATCACGTCGACTCGGGCATCCATCACGGCATTGACCGCATCATCGTCGAAGAAGGCATGGCTGTGCTAACGGAAGACAGCGTAGCGCACCTGGGCGAGTCGCTTCTTCGCCGCCCGCTGCGCGTCGTTGACCAGTGGGCCTACCATTCTCGCCTGTACGCCGCCGGCGCCTACGTAGCGGCCAGCCCTCAGTTGGAGCTGGTACAGCTCACCTCCTTCGGCTGCGGCCTTGACGCCCTGACCGCCGATCAGGTGGAGGAAGTGCTAAGAGCCGCCAATAAGGTTTATACCCTGATCAAGATCGACGAAGGCGCCAATCTGGGCGCGGTCAGGATCCGCATTCGCTCCCTTAAGGCGGCCATGGCCGCCCGACGACATCGCGGCGTTACGATTTCGGATACGCCTTACGAATCGAAAAGAACGCCCTTTACCGAGGCGATGCGCGGCACCCATACCATTCTGGCGCCGCAGATGGCGCCCATTCACTTTGACCTGATTCAGTCGGTTTTCCGCTCTGAAGGCTATCGCCTGCAGGTACTGCCTACCGTCACCAAGTCGGCTATTGAACAGGGATTAAAGTACGTCAACAACGACGCCTGCTACCCCTGCGTGCTGGTCACTGGGCAAATCGTCGATGCACTCACCAGCGGACAGTACGACCCCAATACCAGCGCCGCCATTATTACCCAGACCGGCGGCGCCTGCCGGGCGACCAACTACATCGCTTTTATTCGTAAAGCGCTGGAGGACGCAGGTTTCCCGCAGGTGCCGGTTATCTCCTTAAGCGCCTCGGGGCTGGAGGAAAACCCAGGGTTCCGCTACAGCCTGCGCATGGTGAAAAAGGCGGTCATGTCGATAATTTATGGCGACCTGCTGATGAAGGCGCTGCTGCGAACGCGCCCCTACGAAGCGGAGCCAGGATCGGCCCAAAGCCTTTACGAATACTGGAACCAGCGGGTAAAGCAGAATCTTGAAGCCGAAGGCAGCATGGGACGGTTTAAAGAGGACGTGGCACAAATCGTCGCCGAGTTTGACAGGCTTCCTCTACGCCCGGAGAGAAGGCCCAGAGTCGGCATCGTCGGCGAAATCCTGGTGAAATATCACCCCGGCGCTAACAACGATCTGGTTGGGCAGATTGAAGCGGAAGGCGGCGAGGCGGTCGTTCCCGACATGCTCGACTTTTTCCTTTCCTGCACCTACGGCACCCGCTATGACCGACGCCAGTACGGACTGGACTTCCTGAGCATGGCGCTCAATCAAGCGGCTACGTCCACCATCGAGTGGATGCGCAAGTCGGTAAACAAAGCGTTAAAACGCAGCCAGCGCTTTTGCGCCCCGCCCGTCATCGCCGAGCTGGCGTCCATGGCTGAAAGCGTCGTGTCACTGGGTAACCAGGCCGGTGAAGGCTGGCTGCTAACGGCAGAGATGATGGAGCTTTTGGAGATGGGAGTAAACAACGTTGTCTGCGTCCAACCCTTCGGCTGCCTGCCAAACCACATTACCGGGCGGGGCGTGATTAAAAGCCTCAAGCAGAGATATCCGGCTGCCAACATTTTTGCTATCGACTACGACCCCGGCGCCAGCGAAGTCAATCAGCTAAACCGGCTGAAGCTTATGATGTCGGTGGCGCAAAACGCTATCGATATCAGAGTGGATCAGGAATCTGAGTCAAAAAGCATCGGCTTCGGCAAATCCTATCGACCAAAGCCGTCTACGGGATAGGCACTCGCATTACGCAAAAACCCCGACTCTCGTCGGGGTTCCCATTCTTATACCAAGACGGCTTACTTAAGAACTAGCGGCCGCAGGGCATATCTCCCATGCCCATCTGTCCTCCGCCCATTCCCATGTGGCCGCCGCCCATATGGCCGCCTCTCATGCCTTTATGCCCGCCGCCCATATGATTTCCCATCATCGGAATGCCGTCTTTGGCAAGCTGGGTATCAAGCGCTACGCGCTGTTGATAGATGTCGTCACGCAGCTGCATGATTTCTTTACTGACGGCCTGAACCTTTTGATCATCAACCGGGTTGCTGGTCAGCAAAGCGCGATATTCATAGTTTTTAGAAACCAGTTTCTGACGCAGATCGGCCGTTTTCGTACGGAGGTCGTCATGCGCTTTTTGCACCTTAGCCTGCTGTTCCTGGGTCAGATTGGCCATGTAGCCGCGATGATATCCACCGTATCCCATCTGTTGGCCGCTGGCGGCCGGAGCGGCGTTGATTGGCCCGCCGTTTTGGGCAATGGCGCTCACGCTGGCTAGCGCGGTTAAGGAGAGAACGGCAGCAATAACGGTTTTCTTAAAAGTCATAATCATCTTCCTTCTTTGGGTTACTCAATCAGATAATTGCCTTACGGCATGCTCAATGGGAATATTGCAACCACCGTGCCAACCTGATTACTGGCATGAAAATTGAATGGTAAAGAGAGCGTTAAGAAGGAAAAAATGCTGTTTTATAAATAGGTTATGCCTGAAAGCCGCCAGTAATAATGCCCCGTACCGGTAAGCATTAAGAAGGCGCTTTCTACAAGAGAGCAAAAAGGCGCGCAGAAAGCGAGTAATAATTACCCACAGCGGCTATAGTACGGGTAATTATTACTCGCCTCGGGTCATAACTACCCACCCCATAGGCAATGAGGTCCGCAATGTTTAAAACCGTGAAAAAAAGCCCCGGCCCGCTGTTTACTCTGCCGTCCTGGCTGTTTATCGGCTTTATCATGGTGTTGCTCGGCATCATCGTGACTATGGCAATCCGGGATCTTAATCGTAATCGAGACAGCGAGATCCAGACTCTGATGGAAAAAAGCGCCGTCCTTATCCGCGCCTTTGAATCCGGCACTCGAACCGGGATCGGAATGCGCTGGCGCAGAGAACAAAGGCAGGCGCTGCTGCAAGAGATGACCTATCAGCCGGGCGTTTTATACATCGCAGTAACCGACCCCTCTGGCCGAATACTGGCCCACAGCAACCCCGATATGATTGGCCGCAGCCTTTACTCTGAAAGCGAAATGAAAGCGCTGCAGCCGGGCTCCACCGAGCAGTGGCGGATGACCCGCGTTACTGACGAAAACAACGACGGGCAGAACGCCTTTGAGGTCTACCGCTATTTCAAACCCATGGCGCGCGCGGGCCATCGCGGACATATGGGAATGATGCATCGCCCGCCGCCGGAAGAGGCGACGCCGGAAGATGACGCACAGGAGCCGCAGGTAGTCTTTGCCGCCTTTGACACCAGCGCGCTGGACGCCATGCAGGCAAAAGACCTTCGCAACACGGGAATCTCTTTAGCCATCCTCGCACTGTTGGCGCTGGCGGGCGTTCTCGCCATGTTCTGGGCCAGACGCTATCAGCTATCAAGCCGCGAACTTCAGGTTTCCCGCACGTTTTCCGGCGAAATCATCAGCCATCTGCCCATCGGCCTGATTATGACCGACGCCCAATCGCGAATCGGCGTCGTCAATCAGGCGGCGGAAAAAATACTGGCGGCCGACTCGGCCAGCCTGTGCAATAGGGACATTGCCCAAGCCCTGCCCGCACAGTGGAAGCAGCTGGCGGAAGTCAGCCAGCGCCAGAGACCGGTCATTGAGCAGGAGTTGGATATCCGACTTAGCGACGGTCGGCTCATTCCCCTGAGCATTAGCGTCGCAGGAATAAAAAGCGACGACGGCGGCTTTCTGGGCAACGTTTTTCTCTTCCGCGATATGCGAGAAGTGCGTCAGCTACAGGAAGAGGTGCGCCGTAAAGAAAAGATGGCGGCGATAGGCAACCTGGCCGCCGGCGTCGCTCATGAAATCAGAAACCCGCTCTCGTCGATCAAGGGTTTCGCTAAATACTTCGAAGGCCGCTCGGCGCAGGGCAGCGAAGAGAGAGAGCTGGCTCAGGTCATGACGAAAGAAGTCGACAGGCTTAACCGCGTCGTCACCGAGCTGCTTGAGCTGGTGCGCCCTTCCGATCTCAAGGAGCAGTTGGTCAATCTTAACGACGTTATCGACCACTCGCTGCTGCTTATCCGTCAGGATGTTCAAGCTCGAGGAATATCCCTACGCTTCACCCGCAACGACGCGCTTCCCGACGTCAATATCGACCCGGACCGTTTCACGCAGGCGCTGCTGAACCTGTACCTGAACGCGATTCAGGCTATCGACCGCGAAGGCGTTCTGAGCGTCACTTTGGAAAACGCACAGGAAGGAGGCATCAACGTCATCGTTCAGGACAGCGGCAAGGGCATCGAACCGGAAGATCTCGCCAACATCTTTAACCCCTATTTCACCACCAAGGCTTCCGGCACAGGACTGGGGCTGACTATCGTGCAAAAAGTGATTGAAGAACATCAGGGGAAAATCAGCGTCACCAGCCGACTCCGGGAAGGTACGCAATTTACGATGAACATTCCCGTCCGGCGCGAGACGGGCAGCCAAATTGAGGAGGCATCGGGTAATGATGAGCCATAAACCCCACGTTCTGGTCGTGGACGATGACATCAGCCACTGCACGATTATTCAGGCCCTGATGAAGGGCTGGGGCTTTGATGTCACCCTGGCGCACAACGGCCTTGAGGCGATAGAACGCGTCAAGCAAACGCCTTTCGATCTGGTGCTCAGCGACGTACGCATGTCCGAAATGGACGGCATCGCAGCGCTGAAAGCGATAAAAGCCTACAACCCCGCTATTCCTATTCTTATCATGACGGCCTACTCCAACGTCGAATCCGCCGTTGAAGCCATCAAATCCGGCGCTTACGATTACCTAACCAAGCCGCTGGACTTCGACATGCTGCGCCTGACCATTGAGCGGGTATTGGAACACGCCCGTCTGAAGACGGAAAATCAGGATCTCAAACAGCGCCTGACGCTCGATAGAGAAAACATGATAGGCCGCAGCCCGCAAATGCGCCGACTGATGGACATGATCGCCACGATCGCGCCATCGGAAGCCACGGTGCTCATCTGCGGCGAATCCGGCACCGGTAAAGAGCTGATTGCCCGTTCCGTTCACGCCAACAGCGCGCGTAAAGACCGGCCGCTGGTTACCGTAAACTGTGCGGCATTAAGCGAATCGCTTTTGGAGTCCGAGCTGTTTGGCCACGAAAAAGGCGCTTTTACCGGAGCAGACAAGCGGCGTGAAGGCCGATTCATGGAAGCGGACAAGGGGACGCTGTTTCTGGACGAAATTGGCGAAATGTCGCTCCTGATGCAGGCCAAGCTGCTGCGCGCTATTCAGGAGCGAGAGATTCAGCGCGTCGGCAGCAACCAGACGCTAAACGTCGACGTTCGCTTGATCGCCGCCACCAACCGCGATCTCAAGGCAGAAGTGGACGCGGGCCGCTTTCGTCAGGATCTGTACTACCGACTCAACGTCGTTACGATAGACAGCCCTCCGCTTCGCGAACGCACGGAGGATATTCCCGTATTGGCGATGTACTTTATGGAAAAATTCGCCGCCAGAAACCGTAAAACGGTCAAAGGCTTTACGCCGCAGGCGATGGACATGCTGCTGAAGTACTCCTGGCCCGGCAACGTGCGGGAGCTTGAAAACGCCGTCGAGCGGGCGGTCATTTTACTCAGCGGCGACTACATCAGCGAAAGGGAGCTTCCTCTCTCAATCAATCAGTTTCTGGAAACGGCGCAGAATGGCCTCGAAAGAGATCCCAATGCGCCTATCCAGCCGCTGGAACTGGTAGAAAAAGAGGCCATTCTGACGGCGCTGGAAAAAACCGGCGGCAATAAAACCGAAGCGGCCCGGCAGCTCGGCATTACGCGAAAAACGCTGCTGGCCAAGCTGCAAAAATAGCCTCTCCTGCGGCCGCTGCGCCTGGCGGCCGACGCTTTCACTTTTAATAGAAAAAGTCTCAGGTTTTTATTGTGTTATGTTTGCGTAAATCCAAACGCGCCGGTATATATAGTGGACGGCCTTCGACTCATTCTATGGAAATACCAGATGCCCAACATACACGTGACTTACACCCCAAACCTGCCCGCCAAAGAGAAGCTGGACGATTTTGCGCTGCAAATACACAGCGCGCTGGCGCCGGTTATTGCGTCCGATGCGAGCAACTTCAAAACCTACCTTATCCCCATTGCCCACGCCGTTATCGGACTGGGCAATAAAGAAAAGGCCGTCATGCACGTGGATTTTCGCATGTTCGCCGGGCGCAGCGCGGCGGTGAAGCAGGAAGTGGCCAAGATAATTTTGACCAAGGCCAAAGCGCTTTTTGGCGCAGCCGGCGGTATCGAGACGGAAATTACCGTTGAAGTCGGCAACCTGGATAACGACAACTATCATAAGGTTATCGTTAACCAATAAGCCGACGGGTTACTCTTTCTTACTCTCCCTCTCGGGGAAAATCAGGCTGGCGAGGATCCCCAGCGCGAGCGCGGCCAGCACGACCAAAAGGCTGGCCGAAGCGCTGATGTTATAGCCGTGATGCCACAGGTGGTTGCTGGCGTTTAGCGCCAGCTTTACGCCGACGAAAAACAGCAGGAAGATGACCGCCTTTTCCAGATGCACCAAGTGGTTGCGCAGCGCCTCAAGCACAAAGTAAAGCGTTCTTAGCCCCAGCACGGCAAACATCATGGCGGAATAGACGATCAGCGGTTCCCGACTGACCGCGATCACCGCGGGAACGCTGTCAAAGGCGAACATCACGTCGGACAGCTCGACAACCGCGACGCACAGCAGCAGCGGCGTCGCGTAGCGTACGTTTTTCTTCACCGAAAACTGAAAGCCTCGATTCTCCGGGCGGGCTAAATCCTCTTCGATCTCTTTCGCACTGACCAAAAAGCGATGGCCAACAAGTTTGGGATAAACGGGAAAGAACAAGCGAACCAAGCGGTTAGCCGGGTGATTTGAGTAGTCTTCAATCTCGTCGCCGTCGTGCTTGGCGCGAAGCATCATCACCGCGGTGCCAAAAACCACCAGCGCGAAAACCATCTCAACCCAAGGGCCCAGCGCCAACAGCCCGGTACCGACGGCAACAAAAATACCGCGAAAAACGATGGCGCCAATAATGCCCCAATACAGCACCCGATGGCGGAAACCTTCCGGGATCTTAAACCAGGCGAAGATCGCCATAATCACAAACAGGTTGTCTACCGACAGCACCTCTTCCAGCGCATAGCCGGTCAGATAGAGGCTGGCGACTTCAGCCCCGTGTCGGAAATACAAAAACGCGCCAAAGCCCAGGCCGATTGAAAGCCAAAATACACACCACGCCGCCGCATTTTTCAGACTAATCGGCTTATCCTTTCGGTGCGCGATAAGATCGATAGCAAGGGCGGAAACGGCAAGCACGACAAATACCGTCACCGTCAACGTCGGGAAACCAAGGCCGGACTGTTCCATAAAAGATAAAACCTTCAGTGAGCGAAAGCGGATGGGATTTTAATTAAGGGGGAGATTATACCACTCCCATGAAAAGAAAGGGGCGGTAGGCGATAAAAAGCGAGCCTGGTGAGAATGCGGGAGACAAGGCGGAGGCTGAAAAGCCCCCGCTGCACGGGTTCGGGTTAGACGAAGGCGGCTTAATAATTTACCCAGCGCCGCCTAATCGGCACCATAAAAGCCGCACGATAAATTCGCTCAATCGCCCGCAATGCCCCGTCGCCCCAGCGTACGCAGGCGGTACGGGCCAACAGGTTAGCAAACACCGCAACCGCTAACGCTCCCGCCATGTCCAGCGGCCAGTGAACGCCGAGATAGATGCGCGACCAAGCGATCGCCGCCGCCCAGGCCATAAACGCAGCCCCCTGCCGATAGCGCCCGCAGAATAAAAAGGCTAAAGCAAAGGTAAAGGCCGCGGTGCCGTGGTTGCTGGGGAAAGAGGGAGACGACGAATGGGCAAGCAGCTGATAGCCCAAACCGTCAACAAAGGGCCGGGCATGGGGGAAAAGCGCCGCTATAAGCTTCGCCGCCAGCATCCCCAGCGCCAACGCAATGACGGCCCTTAAGGCGAATGGCCGCTGGCCGCGCCACAGCCAGTCTACGACAATCCATATGGGAACAATCATCATGGCCCATTGGGCAAAAAAATAGGCGATGGCGGTTAGCCACTCGGGAGAGTTTGGCGTGCCGTTGATAGCCAAAAATCCGACCTGATTAATGTGTTCAGTAAACGTCATCCGTCGCCTCGCGCGGTTTTTCAAAGCTTAAACGGGCGTTTCTCATGCAAAATGCCCCCATTCACCGCAAGCGTAGAGCGTAAATATGAAAGAAATCTTAAGAACCGATTGCGCACAATTTCCAACCGATTTCCTCGTCAGGCGCTATGATGATGTAACGAATAAAAAAGCCCTATGTAAGGAGGAGTAATGCGTATACTCGTTGTAGGCGCAGGCGCCGTCGGTGGTTACTTTGGCGGGCGGCTTTTACAGGCGTCCCAGGACGTCACCTTTCTCGTTCGCCCCACCCGCGCGCAGCTGTTAAAAAAGAACGGCCTGGTGCTTCGCAACCCGCAGGAACCGGTCATCACCTTTTCCAATCCTCCAATCGTATTGGAACAGGACCTCACCCCCACGTTCGATCTGATTTTGCTAAGCTGTAAGGCCTACGATCTCGACGGCGCAATGAACTCATTCGCCCCGGCGGTAGGAAAAGAAACGGCGATTCTGCCGCTGCTTAACGGCATGCGGCACGTTCAAACCCTCAGCGACCGGTTTGGCAAAGAGAAGATACTCGGCGGCCTGTGCAACGTCGTGGCAACGCTTGATGAAAGCGGCGCCGTTCATCGCATGACGCCCGTTCATAACATCACCTTCGGCGAGCTGGACGGAACGTCGTCCAAACGCACGCAGGCCATTACTGAAGCGTTTAGCCGGGCTGAGTTCAACTCACAGCAAAGCGACAACATTTTGCTTTCCATGTGGGAAAAGTGGCTGTTTCTCTCCTCCCTTGCCGCCAGTACCTGCCTGATGCGGGCGCCGATAGGCGAGATTGTCGCAGCGCCGGGGGGAAAGGCGTTCATTTTGGCCCTGATAGACGAAATCAAAAGCATCGCCCAGGCCTGCGGCTATTCGCCAAGCGCCGAGCGCGCGCATCAAATGCTGACAGAGCCGGGTTCTTCGTTGACTGCGTCCATGTATCGCGATTTACAGCAGGGATACCGAATCGAGGCCGATCAGATAGTTGGCGATCTTTTACTGCGGGCGAAACGGGCGGGCTTCGCCGACGATGCGCTGGTACGACTGCGGACGGCCTACGTTCATATGAAGGCCTATGAGAGCCAGCGTAAAGAGCAAGCCTAAAAAAAACGGCGCGCCCCGTCGACACAGGGCGCACCAATCAACAACCAAAAAACCACCTCAACAACAACGGTATCGGTCAGCGCTGCTTATCAGTCTGGCCGTAATATGCGCCGGGCCCGTGCTTGCGATTAAAGTGTTTATCCATCAGATAACCATCAATCGGGCGCAGGCGCGGATTGATTGAGCAGGCCACCCAGTCCATGTGGGCCACTTCCTCCATCACCACTGCGTTATGCACCGCGTCGTGCGCATCCTTTCCCCAGGCGAACGGGCCGTGCTGATACACCACGACGCCCGGCGTATGCAGCGGGTTGACTTCCCCCAACGTCTCGATAATCACGCGCCCGGTGTTCAGCTCATAGTCACTCTCAACCTCCGAACGGGTCAGCGCCCGCGTGCAGGGAATATCGCCATAAAAGTAGTCCGCATGCGTGGTGCCAAGCGCAGGGATCGGCAACCCGGCCTGCGCCCAGGCGGTCGCGTAGGTTGAATGGGTATGTACGATGCCGCCTATCTGAGGGTAGCGCCGGTAAAGCGCCAGGTGCGTCGCCGTATCCGACGACGGGCGAAAGTTTCCCTCAATCACGCGGCCCTCCATATCGACCACGACCATGTCCTCCACCCGCATCGTTTCGTACGCCACGCCGCTCGGCTTAATCACGACGGCGTTCCGCTCGCTGTCGATAGCGCTGACGTTTCCCCAGGTGAAGGTCACCAGCCCGTGGCGAGGCAGGTCCATATTGGCTTCAAAGACCTGCTGTTTTAACGCTGTGATCATAAAACCGCCTCCATGGGCAGGCCGGCGTTGGCCATCCTTCGCTTCACCCAGTCCCGCGCGTCCTTTACTTCCTTGATGGGATCGTCGGCGCTTTCGCTCCACATCTCAATCAGATAGGGCCCGCAGTAGCCGCAGTCCTTGAGCGTGGTGAAACAGCGTTCAAAGTCCACGACGCCTGTGCCAAACGAGACGTTTTTAAACACGCCGGGGCGGGTATCCTTGATGTGGACCGCGACAATGTGACCGCTGCCCGCCTTAAGTTCCATCTGCACGTCGTTATCCCAGGCCGACAGATTGCCAATGTCGGGATAAAGCTGAAACCAGGGGTTATTCAGATAGCTGGCGTATCCCAACGCTTTGCTGATGGAATTCATCAGCGGATAGTCCATGATTTCCATCGCCAGCGTCACCTGTGCGCGGCTGGCCATCTCCACCGCCTGCTTCAGGCCGTCCCGAAAGCGGGCTCGGGTTTCGTCATTGGCCTGCTGATAATAAACGTCGTACCCTGCGAGTTGGATGACCCGAATGCCGACGTCCTGCGCAAGCTGAATAGCCATGCGCATGATCTCCAGACCGCGATTTCGCACCTCATCGTCTTCCGAGCCCAGCGGAAAACGGCGATGGGCGCTAAGGCACATGGAAGGCACCCGAACGCCCGTGGCGGCAACGGCGTTAACCAAAGCCAGGCGCTGCTCTTTGTTCCAGTCAAGCCGCGCCAGTCGGGCATCGCTTTCATCCACCGACATCTCAACAAAGTCGAAGTCCAACTCGGCCGCCAGGTTCAGGCGCTCAAACCAGTCTTCTCCCGGCGGCAGCGCCTTTTCATAAATGCCGAGCGGTACGGCTTTACGAAGCATAGGCTTCTCCTTATCCCCAAAGCTGGGCAATGGAACGTTTGAACTGCCGGGCGGCCTCAACCGGGTCGGCGGCGTCGCGAATGCTGCGCCCGGCAATGAAGACGTGGATCGGTATCCCCTTGAACAGCGGCAGGTCTTCCAGCGCCAGTCCACCGGTCACCGTCACCTTAAAGCCCATGTCGGACAGGCGCTTAACCGCGCTAATATCGGCCTCGCTCCAGGCTACGCCTGCCGCCTGCGCATCCCGGCTGCGGTGATACACCACCTGTTCGATGCCGGCCTGACGCCATTCCTGCGCCTGCTCCCAGGTCCAGAACCCCGTCAGTTCGATTTGAACGTCGCCGTTAAACTCTTTAGCAACCTCCAGCGCCCCCTTTGCCGTATTGATATCGGCACAGCAGATGACCGTAACCCAGTCGGCGCTGGCCTCAAAACACATGCGCGAAAGGATTTTCCCTGCGTCGGCGATTTTGGCGTCCGCCAAGACAATCTTGTGTGGATAGAGCGCCTTTAAATCACGCACCGCGCGAACGCCTTCACCGACGCAAAGGATGGTGCCGACCTCAATAATATCGACCTCTTCGGCAATCAAACGGGTAGTGCGATAGGCGCTGTCCAGCGTCTGGTTATCCAGCGCGACCTGCAGCATGGGTAAAGCGTGAGACATCGTATTTTCCTCGTTAAGTTTGTCGTTACGCCGCCGAAAGCGCGGCATCCGTGGCGTCAATCAGCGCCAGTACGTCCTGAGCCGTCCGGCAGGCGCGCAGCCGGTCAAAGTTCTCCTCATCCTCAAACAGATTAACGACCTGCATGATGCCGACCTCCTGATGGGTATTGGCGTCAACGGCGGCCATCGTGATGAGAATGTCCACCGGATCGTTGTCTTCATGATTAAAGGCTATCGGCTTTTTCAGCGTCACCAGGGCAAAGCCGGTCTTTTTGACGCCCTCCTCCGGGCGACCGTGCGGCATAGCCAGACCGGGGGCAATAACAAAATAGGGGCCAAAGCGCTCAACGCCGTCCAGAATAGCCTGGTAGTAACGAGGCTCAACGACGCCCGCCTCTACCAGCAGGTCAACGCCTATCCTGACCGCTTCCTGCCAGGTGCCGGCCTCAGCCTGTAGGCGAATCGAGTTATTTTCAGCCAGAGAATCACGCAGCTTCATATTCTCTCCTTCCTATTTGACATCCTGTGGAAAATGCGCCCTGATAACGTCCATCAGCTTCGGTCCGAAGTCTTCAGCAGACAGCATATTGCGCACGCCGACAACGTACTTATTCCCCGTCACGCTTATCTCATCGGCAACGTGGGTTGAAGCGACGATAATGTCAGCGCTTCCCAGCTCGGCCTTGTATTCCCCTACGGCGCAGCTGTTCACCGAATGGCTTACCCCCTGCTGCGTTAAAAACTGATCGACCTTCATTTTCATGATCATTGAACTGCCCTGCCCGCAACCGCATACGGCTAAAATGCGTACTGTCATGATTTATTCCTCAGTAAGTGAGTTTGCAGAGTTTACGGAAGAGGCCGTAAACCGTTTTTCCCTATCTTCTTCACGCCGCAGGCTGCGACCGGCGAAGAACATGTAGACCAGCGCTATCGCGACAACCACGCCGAGAAACCACAGCCCGAGCGTCAGCCCCTGCATCAGCGGCGGCGCGAGGATCGACCAGTCGGCCATGCCCATCCACGCGCTAAGGCCGGTCAGCTTTACCGCCCAAACGCAGCCAAAGATTTCAATCATCCCCATACATAAGCAGATCTTGAGCGCCGCGCGCCAGCCGCCGAAGTGGTTGGCAAAGACGCCTATTGTGGCGTTGGAAAAAAACATGGGGATAAAACCGGGGATAATCACGATAGGCGATCCGACCGCGATAAGAATGCCGACGGCAATAAGCTGGCCGATAGTGCCCCACATGAATCCCCAAACGACGGCGTTGGGCGCGAAGCTATAAATTGCCGCACAGTCAATCGCCAGCACCGCGCCGGGTATCAGGCGCTGGGAGATGCCGTTGAACGCCTCGGACAGCTCGGCAACGAACATACGCACGCCCTGAACGATGATGAAAATGGCGACGGCGAACTGGAAGCCGGTCTGGATGATATAGACGGACCAGTGGGTTTTCCCCGCCATCTGCTGCACGGTATCGAGCCCGAAAGAGACCAGAATTGCGCCAAAAAACACCGTCATCACGATGGCAGTAGAAACGATGTTGTCGTGGAAAATATTCAGCCAGCCCGGCAGCTTAAGGTCCTCAACGCTTTCCTCCTTTTTCCCCAAGTAGGGCGCCAGCTTGTAGGCTATCCAAGAGGCGAACTGCTGCTGGTGCCCGATGGAGAAGCCGCAGTTGTCCGTCACCTGCTGAGTCGGCTTAAACATCATGTTGGACGTAATCCCCCAGTAAAGGGAGACCAGCACGGCGGTGCACACGATCGTCGTCCACATCGGATAGCCCAGAATAAAGAAGAATACGGCGATAAGCCCCGCCTGCTGGAACATGATGTGTCCCGTCAGCATGATGGTTCGAATGCCGGTTATCCTGCGCAGCAGAACGTATGTGATGTTCAACGCCAGCGCCAATAAAACCGCATATCCTACCCAGCTGTAGGCGTCGCCCATGCGTTCGATAGTGGCCATCATGGAGGCATAGGTGTCGGAAATTGCGCCGTTAATGCCGTAAACTTCCGACATTTTGGCGACAACGGGCTTGAACGTTCCGGTTAGAATGCCGGAACCCGCCTGTAGCAGCATGAAGCCGATAATGGTCTTGATTGTCCCTTTGATGATGACCGTTGCGCTTTTACGCAGCAGCATATAGCCAAGGCAGGTTACAATGCCCAACAGCAGAGGAGCATTGGTCATTACCTGATTGAAAAAAACGGTAAAAATGGTGTAGAGGGTTTCCATAAAGCACTCCATTCAGCACTCGGTGGACCCGTAGCTCGATAATTGTTTTCTGCTTCCCATGAGCGACAGGCTGTCTTGTTTTCCCGCACACTCTATCAATCAAATTTGATCACAAAAAGATTAAATTTGACTATATGTGATTTATATCCCAACTTAATTATTTCAGTAACTATTAGGTTTCTTACCGCCAAAGCCAAATCAGAGACATTCTCATTACCTTGAATAAAATGAGAATATCCCCTCATGCTTCCTTTATCTCCGCCTCTCAATGGAATAAAAAGCGTCCGATTATTCTGGAAATAACGTTTTCAATCTTAGTTATAAAATGATATTTTCATGAAAATTTAATCATAAATAATCTTTTTGTGATTAAATATGACTACAACATAATGCAATGAGGAAAGACGCCATGAGTAAAATTGACGCCATCACCAGAGAATCCTGGATTTTGAGTACGTTTCCTGAATGGGGGTCCTGGCTGAATGAAGAAATAGAACAGACGGAAGTCGCGCAGGGCACGTTCGCCATGTGGTGGCTAGGCTGTACCGGAATCTGGTTAAAATCGCAGGGCGGCGCCAACGTCTGCGTCGACTTCTGGTGCGGTACGGGCAAGCAAAGTCACGCGAATCCGCTAATGAAAACCGGCCACCAGATGCAGCGTATGGCGGGCGTAAAGAAGCTTCAGCCTAATCTGCGAACGACGCCTTTCGTTCTCGATCCGTTCGCTATTCGCCAGGTGGACGCGATTCTTGCGACCCACGACCACAACGACCATATCGACGTTAACGTCGCGGCGGCGGTAATGAAAAACTGCAGCGCCGACGTCCCCTTCATCGGCCCGCAGACCTGCGTGGATATGTGGATCGGCTGGGGAGTGCCTAAAGAGCGCTGCATCGTGGTTAAGCCTGGCGACGTGGTAAAGATTAAAGATATCGAGATCCACGCGCTGGACGCCTTTGACCGCACCGCGCTCATTACGCTGCCCAGCACAGAGAAAGCCGAAGGCAAGCTGCCGGACGGCATGGACAAGCGGGCGGTCAACTATCTGTTCAAAACGCCGGGCGGCACCCTGTACCACAGTGGTGATTCGCACTACTCCAACTATTATGCCAAGCACGGCAACGAGCACCATATCGACGTAACGCTGGGCTCCTATGGTGAAAATCCCCGCGGCATCACGGACAAAATGACCAGCGCCGACATCCTGCGCATGGCAGAAGCCCTTAATGCCCGAGTCGTTATTCCATTCCACCACGACATTTGGTCGAACTTCCAGGCCGACCCACAGGAAATCCGGGTTCTATGGGACATGAAGAAAGACCGGCTACAGTACCAGTTCAAGCCCTATATTTGGCAGGTGGGCGGCAAGTTTGTCTGGCCGTTAGATAAGGACAACTTTGAATATCACTATCCGAGAGGATTTGACGACTGCTTCACCATCGAGCCGGACCTACCGTTTAAATCATTCCTGTAATTGCTCAGACGCTATGCGCGATAAAACATAAGCCGGACATTTCCGGCTTATGTCATTTCCCTCATTTGAGAGTAGGCGACGGGCTTTGTTTCAAATATAATCACCGAGTAATCACTAAACTTCCGGACTTTTCATGACTGAATCACAAAGACACCAGATTATTCAGGAAATGCTGCAGCAGGCTGGCTTCGTTACCGTTGAACAGGTCATTCAACGCCTGGACGTCTCACCGGCGACCGCGCGTCGGGACATCAACAAGCTTAACGACGCCGGCAAGCTGAAGAAAGTCCGCAACGGCGCTCAGGCCGTTAGCCAAAACCGCATCGCCTGGACGCCGATGAACATCCATCAGGCGCAAAATCACGATGAGAAAGTGAAAATCGCCCGGGCGGCTTCCCAACTGGTGAAGCCCGGAGAAAGCGTGGTGATTAACTGTGGCTCCACCGCCTTTCTGCTAGGGCGGGAGATCTGCGGCAAAGATGCGCAAATCATTACCAACTACCTGCCGCTGGCTAACTTTCTGATTGAGCAGGAGCACGACAGCGTGGTCATTATGGGCGGTCAATACAACAAGAGTCAGGCGATCACCCTGGCGCCGCAGGACGGAGACGCTTCCCTCTATGCCGGGCACTGGATGTTTACCAGCGGCAAGGGGCTGACTGCAGACGGCCTGTACAAAACGGATATGCTCACCGCCATGGCGGAACAGAAAATGCTCAACTACGTCGGCAAGCTGGTGGTGTTGGTCGACAGCAGCAAGGTCGGGCAGCGTGCGGGCATGCTGTTTAGCCGCGCAGATCTTATCGATATCGTCATCACCGGGCAAAATGCCGATCGCGGCATCGTAGAACAGCTTATCGCTCAGGGCGTTCAGGTCATTCTGGTTTAGCCAAGGGCGTCTTCGCCCTTAAACCAAAAACAGCGTCGCCAGCCCCAAGAAAATGAAAAAGCCCCCCGTATCGGTCAGCGCAGTAATCATCACGCTGGAACCGATAGCGGGATCGCGGCCCAACTTGTTCATCGTCATAGGGATAATCACCCCCATCAGCGCCGCCAGCAGCAGGTTTAGCAGCATTGCCAGCGTCATCACGCCGCCCATCGGCAGGCTGCCGTACAAAAGCCAGGTAATCCCACCCATTACGCCGCCCCAGACCACGCCGTTAATGATGGCGACGCCCAGCTCACGCAGCAGCATGGCGGGAAGATCCCGAGAGCTAATGTGGTGCAGCGCCAGAGAGCGCACGATCATCGTGATCGTTTGATTGCCGGTATTGCCACCAATACCCGCGACAATCGGCATCAGCGTCGCTAAAGCAACCAGTTGCTCAATGGTGTGTTCAAACAGCCCAATCACTCTGGAAGCGATAAACGCGGTGCACAGGTTTACGAGCAGCCAGGTAGAGCGCTTGCGAACGGAGGTCATTACCGGCGCAAAGATGTCCTCTTTTTCCGTCAGGCCGCCCATTCTGCGCAGATCGCTGTCGCTTTCCTTTATCACGACGTTAACGGCGTCTTCTACCGTCAGGCGGCCAATCAGCCGGTTTTGATGATTGACCACGGCGGCGCTTATCAGGTTATAGCGCTCAAACGCGCCGGCGGCCTCTTCCGCATCGTCACTGGGCAAAAAGGTCACGGGATCGGTAGCCATCAGAGAGGCCACCTTGGTGGCCGGTGGATTAAGCAGGATATCGGTAACTTTTAGCTCGCCTAGCAGGTGGTTATCTCTGTCGATGATGAACAGCTTGTCCGTAGAGTCGGGGATAACCTTTTTTCTATGTAAAAAACGTAAAACGACGGCCAGCGTAACGTCGCTGCGCACGGCGATAATATCGAAATCCATCAGGGCGCCGACCTTGTCCCTGTCCAGATGAATAACTTCCGCTATCCGGGCGCGCTGGCCTGCGTCCAGTGAGGCCAGCAGCTGCTCGACTAGATCTCTCGGCAGGTGAGCGGCCAGATAGGCCTGCTCGTTCAAGTCCAGATGCTTCAACACCGACAGCAGCTCACGGTCGCTCATGTCGTCGATCAGGCTATCCCAAACGGCGTCTGACGCTTCCACCAGCGTCTTGCCGCGCTTGCGTTCGCTGAGCAATCCCCAAATCGCGTGACGCTTACTCTGCGGCAGTGATTCAAGCAGGTCCGCGATGTCAGCGGCGTGCAGGCCGTTAACCAGCTCGGTGAGCTCCTGACGCTCCTGAGCCAGCGAGCCGTCGGAAAGGCTGGTGCTGCGCTTACCGTAATCAATCGAAGCCACGAGCAGACGATCCGACAGCAGCGCCAAAATGCGCTGCCGGTTCTGTTCAAGTTCAGCGTTGGAGAGCTTTTCGCCCAGCTTCAGACCGTCAGTCATAAAAAACCTTTTATCATTCATTTTACCAGCCGCTGTGCCTAAAGGACGGCGGCATACCAGAACCCGCTTGCTTAATTATGGGTAAAAGTCGCGGAATATCGTGAAAAAAGACAAACGCGTTGATAGAAAATACGGGCATTGTACTTTTTTAACCCACCTAGCCTACTACCATTCAACTAAATTCCCCTAGCAACGCCTGTTACCCATCAAACAAAGTTAAAATCATGTAACACAATAACGAAATCACCACGCTTTATCCGCTTTTCTTTACAAAATATTCAAAAGAAAAACCTCCACACTCGTCGGAAAACGCACTCTTTTGTTGCGACCAAAGAGAAGGTATCGCCCACGTTTCGAGGCTGAATTAAAGACGGGCAGAGTGAAAGATTGTGGATAAACCCACGCGCAGCCCGTTGACTAAAAGCGAGCTATCGGGCTTTTGAACGCGGATGGGAAAAAGTGATAACAGGAGCCGTAGAAAACGATTCGACCGTGGTTGAAGGACATCCGACCGATGCCCTTTCATTTTAATGCCAGCGTTCAGACAGCGTCTTTAAATTTTGTCTCCTTTCCTCACGGGAAACGGTTTTTATACAGTCTACGCCAAGGACATTGTCAACGACGACGCTGTCGCCCCATTCCCAGCCGCCTTCGTCTTTTTCAGTAATCGTTGAAAAGACGTAACCTAAGCCAATCATATAAACAACCCACTGGGGAGACGTTGAAAAGCACTCCCCCACTTCCCCGGCCTGATTTTCATGCACATAAACCTGCTTAATGCAGCTTTCGCTATGACTATAGTGGACGGCGGAAATGAGATAATCAGCCAATTGAATAAGCATATAAAAACCCTTTTTATTTTTATTGGCTTTTTTAGAAAAGAAGCTTCTTCCACCGTAAAGATAAACCTTCGGTACAGAATTAAAACCGCTTTACGAAAGATTATGCCCTTTCGTTGAAATAACAAAATCGACATACATCATTAAAAGCCGATGAATTACTGAAATATGTTAATTAAAGAAAAGTGAAGGCGACAAGGGATATAAAAAAAATTCACGACGAACGTACAGCAAATTTATTATTCAATAAGGCTCGATAAAGAAATATTAAAAAATGACAAACGGCCTATAAACAACGATGAGTAACCTCATATTGTTAACTAATACGATCTTATCTATTCTATAAAAAACGTGAATACGAACGATTTTTCTTTCTCGTCCGCATTCACATATCGAAAAACCTAGTGAGATTTATCTACCAGCAGCGTTTCCATCAGATCCAGATCGTAGAGCACCTTCACCATCGTTTCGTTGCTAATCTTACGTGTCGCCCTTAAGTGGTAGAGTTCGGCCCGCTCGGCTCTCAGCGCCGTCAGGCGGAATCGGCGTTCAAGTCGCTCATCTTCTATCGTCCGCGCGCGCTCGTCGTCGGTATAGATTCTCTTACGCAAAGTGCCGATAACCCGCGAGCTGACCTCGGTCAACAGGTGGGGGTCTACGTTCTCCTCGCTGCTGGCCTCAATTCTATCGCGCAATTTCTCCAGGCTTACGATCCCAACCTCGGCCATGGTGGCCCAAGCCAGACGGGACTCTTCTTCCAGCGTCGCCCCGTCGCTGCTTTTTATGCCGCGCAGCAGCAGCGGCAGGATGATGACCCCCATCACCAGAGAAAAAAGGATCACGCCGGTCGCCAAAAACACCAGCTGATAGCGGGCGGGGAAAGGCAGACCGCTGGTCAATACCAGAGGTATAGACAGCACGCCTGCCAGCGTGATGGCGCCACGAACGCCGGCAAACGTGGCGATAAACAGATCGCGCGCCCGATAGCGGTCAAACATCAGCGGGCGCTTTTTCAGGAAACGGCGGCTATAAAGCCGCATCAGCCACAGCCAGCTAAAGCGCATCAGCATCAGGGCAAAATAAATCCAGACAACGTCCATGAACAGGTGCCAGGTTTCAATCGTCGGATCGCTTTCCGCTTGCAAAATAGACGCGGAGAGAATATCCGGCAGTTGCAGGCCCAACATAATGAACACCAGGCCGTTAAATACAAACTCCAGCATACTCCAAACGCTGTTGGCCCGAAGGCGCATGGTCAAAGGCGCATTGCGGATAACGCCGGACTGACCGATAGTCATCCCCGCCGCGACTGCCGCCAGAATGCCGGACATATGGAAGTGTTCAGCCACCAGGTAGGCAGCAAACGGCAACAGCAGCATCAGCACGATTTGCGTGGCCGGCTCATCGCCGCTCCAGCGGCTAAACAGGCGAAGCGATTTACTGTAAAGCCAAGTCACCACCACGCCGGAGGCAATACCGCCGAGAGAAACAATCAAAAAGTCGACCGTCGCGCCGTAAACGGTAAACTCCATCGTGCCCATCGCAACGGCTACGGCAAGCTTTAGCGATACCAGACCTGAGGCGTCGTTCATCAACGCTTCGCCTTCCAGTACGCTCATAATTGATTTGGGGATTTTACCCTCGCCGACGATGCCGCCCAGCGCCACGGCGTCCGTCGGCGATAGTACGGCGGCCAGCGCAAAGGCGGCGACTAGAGGAATGCTGGGGATAATCAGGTGAATAAGATAGCCCACGCCGACGACGGTCAAAACGACCAGCACCAGCGCCAGTCCGAGAACCTCCCGCCCGTGGTGCAAGAACTCTCTTAGCGGCGTTCTCCAGCCGTCGGCAAACAGCAAAGGCGGAATAAACAGAACCAGAAACAGCTCAGGGTCGAAGTTAACGTGAAGGCCAAACGTAGGCCAGGCCAGCATCGCACCGCAGGCAATCTGCATCAGCGGCAAAGGCACCTGGAACGGTAACATCCTTGTAACGACGCCCGAAAGCGAGACGATCAGAATTAGAATCAGTATTGTAAAAAATATTTCCATATCTTGCCCCAGGCTGCAGAACCAAAAACGTTTATAAAATACCACTATCTGGGTCACAGTCTGCACAAAAATATGCGATTTCGCCCAGGTAAACGCACACCGTGCGACAGTTCCCGTTTGCCAAACGCAAAACGCGCTATGCGTAAAAATAATCGCCAGCGCTATCTGCTAGCAGCTACCGGACGCAGTCTAAGGTATAACAAAAGGGGCAAAGGTAACGTAAAGAGAAGGAAAAAAACGGCGAAGGAATGAAACAGAAAGTAAACGCCCCGGCCGCAAAAGAGCGAACCGGGGCGCCTTAGTCAATTGTGCAGTATGAGAGTTAGATAGCCCAACCGCCGGCATAGAAGGCAACCAGCGCTGCGGCAATAAGCACAATGCTGACGTTCAGCTTGCGCCATTCGCCGGAGAAAATGCGCCCAATCACCAGCGTCGCGAACCCGAGCATAATTCCGGTGACGATATTGCTGGTCAGCACGATAAAGACGGCGCAAACCAGCCCGGACATCGCATCGACGAAGTCGTCAAAGTCCAGCTTCACAACGTTGCTCAACATCAGCAGGCCAACGTACATCAGAGCAGGCGCAGTCGCGTAAGCAGGCACCAGGCTTGCCAGCGGAGAAAAGAACAGCAGCAGCAGGAACAGCACGCCGACGACGACGGCAGTCAAGCCGGTACGTCCGCCTGCGGCGGTACCCGCGGCGGATTCAATATAAACCGCCGCGGGGGAAGCGCCTACCAGGCCGGACAGAATACTGCTCACGGAGTCGGTAGTCAGCGCTTTGCCGCCGTTAATAATCTGCCCATCTTTATCCAGCAGGTTTGCCTGCCCCGCCACCGCGCGGATAGTGCCGGTGGCATCGAATACGGCGGTCATCACCAAAGCAAGAATGCTCGGCAGGACGGTAAGCTTAAGCGCGCCAAGAATATCCAGGCTGAAGATCAGGGACGTACCGTCCTTAGCCACCAGCGAGGGCATGGAGCTAATCCCTTGGAACTTCACGTTATCATCAAACGCAAGCCCAAGTCCGGAAATGGCTACGATAACAATCAGAATGCCGCCGGGAACGCGCAGGCGCTCAAGCCCGATAATCACAGCCAGGCCGATAAAGGCCATCATCACGGGAAAGGAGGTAAAATCGCCAAACTGCACCGGTAGGCCGGCGTTAGGGTTCTTCACCACTGCACCGATGCCGCTGGTGGCGATCATCAGGAGAAACAGCCCGATGCCAATCCCCGTACCGTGGGCAATACCCATAGGAATGTTACGCAGGATCCAGGCGCGAATGCCGGTCGCGGAAATAAGCGTAAACAGCACGCCCATCACAAACACCGCGCCGAGTACGACAGGGATTGACAAACCCTGGCCTAAAACAAGGCTAAAGGCAGTAAAGGCGGTTAACGATATGGCGCAGCCTATTGCCATCGGCAGGTTGGCCCAAAGCCCCATGACGATGGAGCCAAAACCGGCCACCAGGCAGGTTGCGACAAACACCGTTTCAACCGGGAACCCCGCCTGCCCCAGCAGGTTGGGAACCACTACGATGGAGTAGACCATCGCCAAAAACGTGGTAAGACCGGCCAAAACTTCCTGACGCACGCTGCTTTTGCGTTCAGAAAGAGTAAAAAAGCGCTCTAATACGCCCGACCGCGCCTGCCCGTTCGGATTCGACATGAAAAATGCCCTCAAAAAGGAGTAAATTCAGTTTAACGTCATAAGGCAAACGATTATCTGAGCTTACCCACCCTGATTTCAACCGTTATTGTTAGATTTCGAGAGATTTTTTGTTTTACCGATTTCGATAGCCACAAAGAACGGCATCATCATCAAGCGCCTTACCCATGAGTCATCACTGCGCCGAAGAAAAACAGGCATATCAACAGAGGCAGCGCCAACAGCACCATCTCAAGCATTCGGGGCAACGGCCGAAACGAAGGATCGGCCGTCAGCCGATAAAGCGACAGCGCGTTGGTTAACAGCGCAAAAAAGGAAATAAGCCCGGCGACGGACAAATTGACCACCAGTACGCCAAAAAGCCAGCTCATCGCGTTTTCCGTTGCGCCGTCGGCAATCCGCCCCTGACGCACGAACCACTGCCAGGCAAAGAAGGCTAAAGGCGCCAGCAGCGACAGCCCGCCAAGCCCCCAGGAGATTCGTCTTAACATTGTCTGCTCACCTTTTCCATTACGGCCCTGCGGCAAATCGCATCGACTCGGCAGGAAGTATAATGCCGTCGATGTCGGCAATGAATAGCGTGGAATAGGTAGCATTCTGCCAACGGGCCCTATTTTTATATTTTTTTTACACCGCCTCTTCCTCTTTTATCAACATTTTTGCACCCATATCCCTAACCTGACCTCACTATTCATCCTTATGGAGAGGTTATCCCATGGCCTTCGAAATCATTCTTGGATTGCTACCGCTCTCGCTCTTGCTGGGATATCTGGTTTATGCCCTGCTACACGCGGAGGCGTTCTGATGAACTCTACGCTTATTGCACTGGTGCTGTTCCTTGCGCTGCTGTTTATCTTGGCTTATCCCGTTAGTCAATGGCTAACGGGGCTCGTCGAGGGCTCGCTTCCCCGCTGGCTGTTAAGTGCGGAAAAAAGCGCCTGGCGCTATAGCAACATAAATACCGAGGAAATGAGCTACACAAGCTATGCCCTATCTTTGCTGGCCTTTAACCTGCTGGGCGTTGCATTCCTGTTCACCATACTGATGACGCAGGAGTGGCTCCCCCTCAATCCGGAAAGTGCCCCTAACATGTCCTGGCATCTGGCGCTGAATACCGCCGTCAGCTTCGTCACCAACACCAATTGGCAAGCCTATAGCGGCGAAAACGCCCTGAGTTACTTCAGCCAGACGATGGGGCTGACCGTGCAAAACTTTCTCAGTGCAGCGACCGGCACTGCGGTCGCGTTGGTTTTTATCCGCGCCTTCAGTCGAGAAACGAGCCAAACCGTTGGCAACGCCTGGGTAGACATCGCACGCGTTACCCTCTATCTGCTTCTGCCCTTATCGCTTGTTTTGGCACTGTTCTTCGTAAGTCAGGGAGTAATTCAAAACTTTTCGCCCTACGTTCACCTGACGACGCTGGAGGGCGCACGGCAGACGCTGCCCATGGGGCCGGTCGCTTCGCAGGAGGCCATCAAGCTGCTGGGCACTAACGGTGGAGGCTTTTTTGGCGCAAACTCCGCCCACCCGTTTGAAAACCCCACCGCGCTTAGCAACCTGGTCCAGATGCTGGCGATATTTCTCATCCCCTGTGCGCTCTGTATGACCTTCGGTCGGGCAGTCGGCGATACCCGACAGGGAAGGGCGCTGCTGTGGGCCATGACGCTGGTTTTCTCGCTGTCCGTCATCGCCGTTGCCTATGCTGAACTGCATACGGCCAGCGATCCGCTTGCCCTTGGCCTGGACGGGCCTGTCAACATGGAGGGAAAAGAGAGCCGCTTTGGCGTAATTTCTTCATCCCTTTACGCCGTCGTTACTACCGCCGCGTCCTGTGGCGCCGTCAACGCGATGCATGACTCCTTTACCGCGTTGGGCGGCATGGTTCCCCTGTGGCTGATGCAAATCGGCGAGGTCATCTTCGGCGGCGTAGGCTCCGGCCTGTACGGCATGCTGCTGTTCGTGCTGTTAACGGCCTTTGTCGCCGCGCTCATGATAGGCCGCAGCCCGGAGTATCTTGGGAAAAAGATCGACGTTTTCGAAATGAAGATGACGGCGCTGGCAATACTCGTTTCCCCCACTCTCACGCTGCTCGGTACGGCGCTGGCCGTCAGCACCGAGGCCGGACGCAGCGGCGTTTTAAATCCCGGCGCGCACGGATTTACCGAAATCCTCTACGCCTATTCATCGGCTGCCAACAATAACGGTAGCGCCTTTGCCGGACTCAGCGCCAACACGCCGTTCTATAACCTGACGCTGGCCTTCGCCATGCTGATAGGCCGCTTTGGCGTGATCCTGCCGGTTTTGGCCATTGCCGGGGCGCTTGCAAACAAAAAGCGCCAGTCCCTCGCGCAGGGAACCCTCCCGACCCACGGTCCGCTGTTTATCGGGCTGCTGATTGGCACGCTGCTGCTGGTCGCCGCCCTCACCTTTATTCCCGCGCTGGCCCTGGGGCCGATTGCGGAACACATGTCGTTCTCTTAGTTGAAAACGAAAGGCATTATTATGAATCGTCAACAATATGCACCGCTCAGTCGTCAACTGCTGCTGCCCGCGCTTAAGGCGTCCATTACAAAGCTCAGCCCGCGCGTTCAGTGGCGAAACCCCGTTATGTTCGTCGTCTATCTCGGCAGCCTGACCGCTACGGTGATATGGCTGTCAGAACTCGTTAAACACGACGGCGGCGGCGCTTTCTTCTCAGGCGGCGTGGCGCTATGGCTCTGGTTCACCGTCCTTTTCGCCAATTTCGCCGAGGCGCTCGCCGAAGGACGCAGCAAGGCGCAGGCCGAAAGCTTAAAAGACGTCAATAAAACCAGCTGGGCCGTCAGGTTAAGCCAAGCGGATAAAAACGCGCCTTCCGAACGTATCGCCGCCAGCGCGCTGAGAAAAGACGATATTGTGTTGGTTAATGCAGGGGAGCTGATTCCCTGCGATGGAGAGATCGTTGAAGGCGGAGCGTCCGTCGATGAAAGCGCCATTACCGGTGAATCGGCGCCGGTTATCCGAGAGGCCGGCGGCGATTTTTCTTCCGTCACAGGAGGCACGCGGCTTTTGTCTGACTGGCTTATCGTTCGCAGCACCGCCAACCCCGGAGAAACCTTTCTCGACAGAATGATCGCGATGGTTGAAGGCGCTTCCCGGCGCAAAACGCCAAACGAGATAGCCTTAACCATTTTGCTTATTGCGCTGACCATCGTTTTCCTTCTGGCCTGTGCAACCGCTTACCCCTTTTCGTTGTTCAGCGCGAATGTTAACGGCATGGGCAGTGCGGTAAGCGTTACGGCGCTGATAGCCCTGCTGGTTTGCCTTATCCCAACGACTATCGGCGGCCTGCTTTCAGCCATCGGCGTTGCGGGAATGAGCCGCATGCTGGCCGCCAACGTCATCGCCACCAGCGGCCGCGCCGTTGAAGCCGCCGGCGACGTCAACGTCCTCCTTTTGGATAAAACGGGGACAATCACGCTGGGCAACCGCCAGGCATCAGACTTTTTTCCCGCTCCCGGCGTCAGCGAACGCGAGCTGGCTGACGCGGCACAGCTCGCGTCTTTGGCCGATGAAACGCCGGAAGGCCGCAGCATCGTCGTTCTAGCCAAACAGAAGTTCGGGCTGCGCGAGCGGGACATCCATGCGCTGAACGCCACCTTCGTCCCCTTCTCCGCACAAACGCGCATGAGCGGCGTAAACCTTCAGGGCCGCCGCATTCGCAAAGGGTCCGTGGACGCAATTTTACAGTACGTGAAGGCCAATCGGATTACGTTCCCCTCAGCGGTGAACAAAACCGTTGAGCGCATAGCAAGCGCCGGCGGCACGCCGCTAGTCGTCGCCGATGAGCTCAAGGTGCTCGGCGTCGTAGCGCTAAAGGACATCGTAAAGGGAGGCATTAAGGAGCGCTTCGCCAAGCTTCGTCTGATGGGGATTAAAACCGTCATGATCACCGGCGACAACCATTTAACGGCGGCCGCCATTGCCGCCGAGGCCGGAGTCGACGACTTTCTGTCTGAAGCCACGCCTGAAGCGAAGCTTGCCCTTATCAGGCAGTACCAACAGGAAGGCCGCCTGGTCGCCATGACGGGCGACGGCACCAACGACGCCCCGGCGCTGGCGCAGGCCGACGTAGCGCTGGCCATGAACTCCGGCACGCAGGCGGCGAAGGAAGCGGGTAACATGGTCGATTTGGACTCCAATCCGACCAAGCTGATTGAGGTCGTTCACATCGGTAAACAGATGCTGATGACCCGCGGCTCGCTGACGACGTTCAGCATCGCCAACGATATCGCCAAATATTTCGCCATTATCCCGGCGGCGTTCGCCGCCACCTATCCGCAGCTTAACGCGCTGAACGTCATGCAGCTAAGCTCGCCGACGTCGGCCATTCTTTCGGCGGTCATCTTTAACGCATTGATTATTATTCTGCTGATTCCGCTGGCGTTAAGAGGCGTTAGCTACCGCCCAATGTCCGCCCCGGCGCTGCTGCGCCGCAACCTTTCAATTTACGGCATAGGCGGCCTGCTGACGCCGTTTATCGGCATCAAGATTATCGACATGGTGCTCACGCTTATGGGGGTCATATGAAACGTTTTACTACCCTGTCATCACTGGCGTGCTCCGCCACGATGCTATTTTTGCTTATGGCGCTAATAACGGGCGGCGCTTATCCTCTGATCGTTACGCTGCTTTCTCAGGCGATATTTCCTCAAGCGTCAAACGGGTCGTTACTGACCTATCGCGACCGCATAGCGGGCTCGGCGCTTATCGGCCAGTCGTTCACACGCCCGGAGTATTTCAGCGGTCGCCCTTCCGCCACTGTACAGGCGCCCTATAATGCGTTAGCTTCCGGTGGAAGCAATTTATCCAATGAAAATCCGCAGCTAATGGCGCGCATTGATGCCGACGTGAAGCGTCTTTTGCGTGAAAACGCCGGTGAGAAGAAGATCCCCGTCGGCCTCGTTACCGCATCGGGCAGCGGCCTGGATCCACACATTTCGCCGCAGGACGCCCGCTACCAGCTGGCGCGAGTCGCAAGTGCCCGAGGCCTTAGCCAAATGCAGGTCAACGCGCTGATAGAACGCTATACGCAAACGCCGGCTGTGCCCTTCGGCAACCCGGTAGTCAACGTTCTGGAACTGAATATGGCTCTGGATAACATGACGCTTGGCCAACGGTAAAAATCGTTATGACAAAAAGTGAACCGATACGCCCCGACCCTGACAGGCTGCTGGCGCAGGCTAATGAGGCGCGCCGCGGCAAGCTAAAGGTCTTTTTCGGCGCCTGCGCGGGCGTGGGTAAAACTTACGCCATGCTGCAGGAAGCGCATCGACTCAAAGCTCAGGGCCTCGACGTCGTTGCGGGCATTATTGAAACGCACGGGCGAAGCGAAACCGCCGCGCTGCTTGAAGGGTTGGAAGTCCTGCCGCTAAGGCGTACGAAGCTTCACCGCAGCGGCAGCGTTAACGAGTTTGACCTCGATGCGGCGATCGCCCGCCGTCCGGCGGTTATTCTGATTGACGAGCTGGCCCACAGTAACGCACGCGGCAGTCGTCATCCCAAACGATGGAACGATGTAGAAGAGCTTCTTGAAGCCGGCATTGACGTTTTCACGACGCTTAACGTTCAGCATTTGGAAAGCCTGAACGACGCGGTAGGGGGAATTACCGGCATTCGCGTGCGGGAAACGGTACCGGATCGCGTTTTTGATGACGCAACCGACGTCATTCTGGTAGATATCCCGCCGGACGACCTGCGCCAAAGGCTGAACGAAGGCAAGGTCTATATTGCCTCTCAGGCAGAGCGCGCCATCGAACACTTCTTTCGCAAAGGCAATCTGATCGCCCTGCGCGAGATGGCGCTGCGTCGAACGGCCGACCGAGTTGACGAACAGATGCAGGCGTTTCGGCGCGCAGCCGATGCCGATAGAGTCTGGCACACTCACGATGCTCTGCTGCTTTGCATCGGTCGCCACAGCGGCAGCGACAAATTGGTAAGGTCCGCTGCGCGCCTGGCGGCGAAGCTCGGCTGCGTTTGGCACGCAGTGTATGTTGAAACGCCGAGGCTGCATCGCCTGCCAAAAAGCCAGCGCCGAGCCATACTGTCTTCTCTCAAACTGGCTCAGGAGCTGGGCGCTGAAACCTCTACGCTTTCCGATCCCTGTGAAGAGAAGGCGGTGCTGCGCTATGCCCGCGAGCATAATCTGGGAAAAATCGTCATCGGGCGGCGCAATGAACACCGGTGGAAGCTTCGCTCAAGCTTTGCCGATCGCCTTGGCAAACTGGGGCCCGACCTCGACCTTATCGTCATCGCCGTTGAAGACGACGCGTTGACTCACCGCGACAGGGAAAGCGCCGAACGCTTCTCGCTGGAAAAGCGGGGGCTGGAGATAAAAGGCATCGTCGTTTCTCTCCTTATATGCAGCCTGACCACGCTGCTTGCCCAGTGGCAGCTTCCGCTATTCGACCTTGCCAACATCGTCATGGTTTACCTGCTCGGCGTAGTGGCAATCGCGTTTTTCTACGGGCGCTGGCCCTCCGTGTTCGCCACGGTCATCAACGTCGCGAGCTTCGACTACTTCTTCGTTATGCCGCGCTGGTCTCTTTCCGTTAGCGACGTGCAGTACCTCATCACCTTTGCCGTTATGCTTATCGTCGGCCTGCTTATCGGCAACCTGACGGCCGGCATGCGCTATCAGGCGAAGGTAGCCCGCCTGCGGGAACGGCGGGCTCGCCACCTGTACGAAATGTCCAAAGCGCTTAATCAGGCGATTAGCGTCGAAGAGATAGCCCACGGCTGCGATAATTTCATCCACAATAGCTTCAACGCCAAAAGCGCCCTGCTGCTGCCGAATGCCGACGGCGAGCTGGAGGAAGTATCAACGCCCCGGCGGCGGCCGCTTAACGTCGACGGCGCTATTTCACGCTGGTGTTTTGATAAAAAAGCGCCCGCCGGTTTGGGAACGGACACGCTGCCGAGCGTCCCCTATCAGCTTCACCCACTCGTCAGCAGAGACCGCACGTTCGGCGTGCTGGCCGTCGAGCCTCAAAGCCTGCATCATCTTATGGTTCCAGAACAGCAGCGGCTCCTACAAACCTATACCCTGCTTATCTCCAACGCCCTGGAAAGGCTCCAGCTTTCCCAAACGGCGGAGAAGACTAAGTTGGAGATAGAAAGGGAACAGCTGCGTAACGCGCTGCTGTCCGCGCTTTCTCACGATCTGCGCACGCCGCTGACGGTGCTTCAGGGCCAAACCGAGATGCTTTCTCTAAGGCTTAAAAAGGAGAACCATCCCGGCTACCCGCAGGCCGAAGGCGTTCATCAGTATGTTTTAAACACCGCGCAGTTGGTAAACAACCTGCTCGACATGGCGCGCATTCAGTCCGGCGGGCTTTCGCCCCAAAGGGAATGGCAGTCTTTGGAGGAAATCGTAGGCAGCGCTCTACATACGCTGGGCTCAACGCTGTCTGGACGAAGCATTGCTATCGCGATCCCGCCTTCGCTTCCCCTGCTTTACTGCGACCCAACGCTCATCGCCCGCGTGTTCCTTAACCTGTTGGAAAATGCGGCAAAGTACGCGGGAGATCGCGCCCATATAGCGATTAAGGCACAGGAGAGGAACGAAGAGCTCTACGTTGAAGTCAGCGACGACGGACCCGGCGTCCCTCAGGGGCAGGAAAAATCCGTTTTCGAGAAGTTTTCGCGGGGAAATAAAGAGTCGCCCGTTCACGGCATAGGACTGGGGCTCGCCATCTGTCAGGCCATTATTCATCTTCACGGCGGCGAGATATGGTCTGAAAATGGGCCTACCGGCGGAGCTCGATTCTGCTTTACACTCCCCTTGGAGGCACAGCCCGAAATAACGCTCGATGAGGATGAATAACGATGTCGGGAACAAAAACCGTACTCATTGTAGAAGATGAAAAAGAGATCCGGCGCTTTGTTCGTTCTGCGCTGGAAGAAGAGGGCTATCGCGTCTTTGAAAGCGAAACGCTGCAGCGAGGCCTGATGGACGCAGCGACCCGCAGACCTAACCTTATCGTATTGGATCTCGGCCTGCCCGACGGCGACGGGCAAAACTTCATTCTGGACGTCCGCGGCTGGAGCAATGTTCCCATCATCGTTTTATCGGCAAGGACAGACGAAGAGCAGAAGGTCAACGCGCTTGACGCCGGCGCAAACGACTATCTGGTAAAGCCTTTCGGTATTAGCGAACTCATGGCCAGGGTGCGCGTCGCCCTGCGCGCCTCTCCTCAAGAAAACGCTGAAAAAACCACGATTCATTTTTCAAACGTGAGCGTTGATTTAGTCAACCGGCAGGTTTTCAAAGATCGGGAGACGGTGCACCTTACTCCCATCGAATTTCGCCTTTTAACCGAGCTTTTGGCCAATGCGGGTAAAGTGCTCACTCAGCGACAGCTGCTCAGCCGAGTGTGGGGCCCAAACAGCGTCGAGCACGGCCACTATCTGCGCATTTATATGGGCCACCTGCGGCAAAAGCTCGAGCAGGACCCAGCGCGACCAAAACATTTCCTGACCGAGATCGGCATCGGCTATCGATTTATGCTGTAGCGCTCGCGCCGCCTTTTCACCGCCGTCGATAGCGCTCCGGCGTCGTCCCGCTGATGTTCTGAAACATGGTGATAAACGCCGACGCCGAGCTGTAGCCTACTTCTAAAGCCACCTGCTGTACGGTTTTTCCCTGATCCAAAAGGGACACGCCGTAAAGAAACCGCAGCCGCTGGCGCCATTCGCTAAACGACATGCCCAGCTCTTGGCTGCAGCGGCGAGCCAGCGTCCGCTCGGTGGTGTACACCTGCTTTGCCCACTGCGCCAAAGAGCGTTTATCTCCCGGCGACGCCTCCAGCGCCCGCAGAATCGGCGCCAGATATTTATCCTCGCTGCCCGGCAGATAGGAATACTCCGCGGGCGCGGCGGCAAGCTCATCGATAAGAACGCGGCACAGTCGCCACTCGGTACGGTTTTTTATTGTTTCAATCTCGCGCTCAAAGCAGGTGTCTATAATTTGATTGCACAGCGGGCTGAGGTTTAAAACCCGCCCCGCCAGAGGAAGGCGTTGGCAAAAGCGCAGATGGATATTGATAGAGCGAAAGCGCGTATGCGTGTGGTTATAGCTGGAATGTTCCATCCCCGCAGGGATCCAGACTGCAAACCCCGACGGAGCTAAAATCCGCTGCCCGCCCATGTCCAGCGCAATGACGCCCGACTTCACGCAGATAATCTGCCCCCAGTCGTGGGCATGGGTGACAAATTCGGTATCGGCGCTTATCTCTTCGTTGCGAAAGAAAGCGATGCCGCCGGGATAGCTTTCCAACGCCGAAGAGCGCTGGCTCCCCGGAGTTCTTTTTAGTGCACGCTTCATGATTGTCTGAACATCGTTATCAATTGTCAGATTTTAAGTATATATTTTAAATGAGACACATGTACACTCTTGCATTCCATTTTTAAGAGAGAAGCAGTCCGCCATGGCGATAGTCTATCCTCTGATTGCCGTATTTATATGGGCCGTCAATACCATTGTTAACAAGCTGTCCGCTGGCGCCATCGATCCGGCAGCTATCTCCTTTTATCGCTGGCTGCTGGCGGTACTGCTGCTTACGCCGTTTATCCTCCCCGGCATTGTTCGCAATCGGAAAAACGTGCGGGTTTACTGGTGGAAGCTGCTTATTCTTGGCTTTCTCGGCATGGCGCTTTACCAAAGCCTGGCCTACTATGCGGCCTATACCATCAGCGCATTAACCATTGGCATCTTTATCTCGCTCATTCCCCTGCTGACGGTGCTCATCAGCATCGTTGCGTTGAAAACGCCGCCAACGCAGGGAACGCTCATCGGCGGCCTGCTCTCCTTCGGCGGCATCCTTTGGCTTATCAGCGGAGGCGACCTCGCAAAGCTTATGGAGATTGGCATCGGAAAAGGAGAATTAATGATGCTGACGGCGGCTATCGCCTATGCGCTTTACGGCGTGCTGACCAAGCGTTGGTCAATGGCGCTGCCGAACTGGCAGTCTATCTATATGCAGGCGCTGTTCGGCACCATTTTGCTGCTGCCGAGCTTTCTTTTAGCCGACGACGTGACGCTGAACGCGAGAAATATTCCGCTGGTGCTGTATGCCGGCATTCCCGCCTCGGTTATCGCCCCCTTTTTCTGGGTTCAGGGCGTCATGAAGCTTGGCGCCAGCAGGGCTGCGCTGTTTATGAACATCACGCCGGTGCTGACCGCCGCGATCGCCATCGTCTTTTTACAAGAAGAAATCCACGGCTACCACATTCTCGGCGGCGGTCTTTCTTTAATCGGCGTCGTTCTAGCGCAGAAAATGAATAAACCGCTGGGGGGACGTCGCCTCCCAGTGAAAATTGAAGAAGTTCAAAGCGATAAGAGGAACTAAGACGTTACGCCTTGGTTGATAACATAACGCCGTTAGCCCAGTCAGCCTCGGGGTCGTCCATCACGACCTGATGTACGCCGCCGGGGAACTGCGCCTGTATGACTTCATACTGCTCCTGAAGCTCACCGATAGGGTGCTTCCAGTCGTGAAGATAATAGATCGCCTGAACCTTGGCCTGCAGCATGGCCTTGGTGCAGTCGAAGCACGGGCGAAGCGTCGAGTAAACAACGGAACCCTCGATAGGGTTGCCAAAGCGCGCGGCAGAGATAATCGCATTCTGCTCCGCGTGAACGCAGATGCATACGTCGTAGCCCACGCTGGCCTTGTAGGCCGCCCGATCCCGGCAGCGAACGCAGCCGCCGTCGGTACAGTTGGTGATCCCTTCCGGCGTGCCGTTATAGCCGGTGGAAATAATGCGATTGTCTTTAACCATCACGCCGCCGACCTTACGCCCCAGGCAGTTGGCCTTTTTACGCACGGCCATGGCGATGTTCATATAGTATTCATGTCGATCCATTGGTGCTCTCCCGGTGCTCAAAAAGACGCGGATGGTTGTCAGTTAAGTAATCGTCGCGATGTACCAGCGCTCGCCCAGCTTTTCCAGCGTTTCGCCGTCAAGCGGATGCGTGCCGTCGTCAATGCGGATCAGGTTGATCGTTCGCGACACGCCGGTCTGCATCCACAGGTTAAAGTAGATATCTCCGTTGTCCATCACGCTAAAGCCGTTAATCTTCAGGATTTCGAGCTTTTGGCGAAGTTCATAATAGAAATCGGGCGAAATATCGTTTTCCCTGCAGTAGTCATCGATAAAGATACCCGTGCCGTGGCCTTCGGCATCGACGTTATGGGGATAGTGCGTGACGCGCACGCCGTTAAGGGTGCGATAGGCATCATAGTGAACGACGCCGTCACCGCCGCGATAGCTGCCGTCTTTCCCCATGCTCAGAGAGCGAATTTTACCGTAGTCGGAAATTTTATGGGCCAGTTGCTCCAGCTCGCTGCCGTTGACCCAGAAATACCCCTGCCAGGTAAAGTGCGCTTGCCATATCCAAGCGCCAGAAAAAATGATGAACGTCAGCGCGGCGATGTTTCTTCCCCGCCGACGAAATAAAAACAGAATCGCCACAAGCCCAATTAACGCCGCGACAATAGTCACCGTCGCCGACATCCGAAAAAACGGCAACGCCAGCAGCAACAAAAACAGGGGAACCGCCGCCAGCAGTGGGGGTATCTTCCTGAACCTGTCGCCGAAGGAGAAAAGAGCCATTTTGCGCCGCAGCCGTTAGTAATGGGAAACGAGTCGGCTTCATCATAAAGGGTTTTCTAATAATGAAAAAGCCCCGTAAGTACGAGGCTTTTAGAAAGTCGGCTTGCCTAACAAAAATCTTAGAACGGAATATCGTCGTCAAAGTCCATCGGCGGCTCGTTTTGCTGCATCGGCGCGCTCTGGCTCTGCTGCTGTTGCGGCGCCGGACGGGAAGACTGCTGAGGTTGTTGAGGCTGTCCCCAACCGCCCTGAGAAGGCTGTGAATCACCTCCGCTCTGACGGCCGCCCAGCATTTGCATGACGCCGCCGATGTTAACAACCACTTCGGTGGTGTAGCGATCCTGACCGCTCTGATCCTGCCACTTGCGGGTTTGCAGTTGGCCTTCCAGATAAACCTGAGAGCCTTTGCGCAGGTATTCGCCGGCGATTTCCGCCAGCTTGCCGAAAATCACCACGCGGTGCCATTCGGTGCGCTCTTTTTGCTCGCCGGTTTGCTTATCGCGCCAGGATTCAGAAGTCGCAACGGTAATGTTGGCCACGGCCCCGCCGTTAGGCATATAACGGATCTCCGGGTCCTGCCCCAGATTACCGATTAGAATTACTTTGTTAATGCCTCTGCTGGCCATGTCGATTCTCCTGATGAGTAAATTGGTTCACTATTCTGATCCGTCGATTGTAGCATGGCAACCGCCGGAGCGTACAAGGGTAAAAAAATGCCGCGCAACCCGCAAAATTATGTGAGTGGAAGCGGGTTAATCACTTCAATGATGCGATGACGTTCCAGTGCTTATTTCATTAATTCACGAATCGGAAACGTCATCGTTTCGGAATAAAAAGGCTTGGTCCGCAGCCACCTCAAAACGCTAATAAAGCTATTCTCTCCGGGTTCAACGCGATTAAGTCCCCTAATTACAACCTGGCAGCGCATTTCCCCTCCTTCTTGTTCTGCATCCTTCAATTCACTGAATGCAGAATCAATATTGACTGCCGACGAAAAGTCCCCACTTAGAAAAAAAAGCTCCGTACTATAAACGCCATTCTCAACGCTAAAATCGCGGTGACCTCCAGCTTCAAGACTAGAGTTGAACAAAGTCCCCTCAGCGTAAAGCCCCACCTTCCCTTCAGGTATATCAACAACGTTATATTGGCGCGCCGGACTGTAGACAACACAGAACACATTAGGCAACCAGTCGTGAGGATGATCAAAAATGCCTTTCAGATCCGCGCTGGCTGAAAACTTTAGTTCATAAACGTGAAATAACCCCGTTGGACCATCTTGCGTTGGATGTGCAACTCGCTGCAAGGAAATATAGTTCAGGCTTATCGGCTCGTGCTTTTTCACGCAGCCAGCAGAGGTTAAAACCAACAACAGGCACATAGAACCAATAAATCCTTTCATGCTCATTTTCTTAGCCATCATTCCATTACCATTAACTTAGCCGTTTTGCCGAAATCAGCTTCACCTGCCGACATAATAACACTGTATATCCATTCAGCTCAATGTGTGCAATAATAGTCGGATCCCTGTCAGAGGTAACTGTAGAAATGGATAAGATAGAAGTCCGGGGCGCCCGCACCCACAACCTGAAAAACATCAACCTGACCATGCCGCGCAACAAGCTGATTGTCGTCACGGGGCTGTCGGGTTCCGGTAAATCCTCTTTGGCGTTCGATACGCTCTATGCCGAAGGGCAGCGTCGGTACGTTGAATCCCTGTCGGCCTATGCGCGCCAGTTCCTCTCCCTGATGGAAAAGCCGGACGTCGACCACATTGAGGGCCTCTCCCCCGCTATTTCTATCGAGCAGAAGTCTACCTCTCACAACCCGCGTTCTACCGTGGGCACGATCACTGAAATTCACGACTACCTGCGCCTGCTGTTTGCCCGCGTCGGTGAGCCCCGCTGCCCAACGCACAATGCGCCGCTGGCCGCGCAAACCATCAGCCAGATGGTCGACAACGTGCTGACGCAGCCGGAAGGCAAGCGCCTGATGCTGCTGGCGCCGGTCGTTAAAGAGCGTAAAGGCGAGCACATTAAGACGCTGGAAAACCTGGCGGCTCAGGGCTACATTCGCGCCCGCATCGACGGCGAGGTGTGCGATCTGTCCGACCCGCCGAAGCTTGAGCTACAGAAAAAGCACTCCATTGAGGTGGTGATCGACCGCTTTAAGGTGCGCGAAGACATGGCGCAGCGTCTGGCGGAATCCTTTGAAACCGCGCTGGCCCTCTCCGGCGGCAGCGCCATCGTCGCGGATATGGACGACGACAAGGCCGAAGAGATGGTGTTCTCCGCCAACTTCGCCTGCCCTATCTGTGGCTACAGCATGCGCGAGCTTGAACCCCGCCTGTTTTCTTTCAACAACCCGGCAGGCGCCTGCCCTACCTGCGACGGGCTTGGCGTACAGCAGTATTTCGATCCCGATCGCGTAGTGCAAAACCCGGAGCTTTCTCTGGCCGGCGGCGCGATCCGCGGCTGGGATCGCCGCAGCTTCTATTACTTCCAGATGATCCGCTCTCTGGCCGACCACTATAAGTTCGACGTGGAAGCACCGTTTAACAGCCTGTCGGAAAGCGTGCAGAAAGTCATTCTCAACGGTTCCGGCAAAGAAAACATCGAGTTCAAATACGTCAACGATCGCGGCGATACCACCGTTCGTAAACACCCCTTCGAGGGCGTATTGAACAACATGGAGCGGCGCTATAAAGAGACTGAATCCACCGCCGTGCGCGAAGAGCTGGCGAAGTTCATCAGCAACCGCTCGTGCACCTCCTGCGGCGGCACTCGCCTGAAGGAAGAGGCTCGCCACGTGTTCGTCGAAAACACCACGCTGCCGGAAATCTCCGAGCTCAGCATCGGCGACGCGCTGAAGTTCTTTGGCGCGCTGTCGCTTTCCGGCCAGCGGGCGAGAATTGCGGAAAAAATTCTCAAAGAAATCGGCGATCGCCTGACGTTTCTGGTCAACGTAGGGCTTAACTACCTGTCGCTGTCCCGCTCGGCGGAAACGCTGTCCGGCGGCGAAGCGCAGCGTATCCGCCTTGCCAGCCAAATCGGCGCGGGGCTGGTCGGAGTGATGTACGTGCTGGACGAACCCTCCATCGGCCTGCACCAGCGTGACAACGAGCGCCTGCTGGATACGCTCATCCACCTGCGCAATCTGGGCAACACGGTTATCGTGGTGGAGCACGATGAGGACGCCATCCGCGAAGCCGACTACATTATCGACATCGGCCCCGGAGCCGGCGTACACGGCGGCAGCGTAGTGGCGGAAGGCACCGTCGAGGACATCATCAAGGTCCCTGAATCGCTGACCGGCCAATACCTTTCCGGCAAGCGCAAAATCGAAATCCCGACAGCGCGCATTCCGGCCGATCCAAACAAGGTGCTCAAGGTCGTCGGCGCGACGGGCAACAACCTGAAGAACGTCACTTTGACGGTGCCGGTCGGCCTGTTTACCTGCATTACCGGCGTTTCCGGCTCGGGCAAATCGACGCTTATCAACGATACCCTCTATCCTGTGGCCCAGCGTCAGCTTAACGGCGCAGCGGGAGAAGAGGTAGCTCCCCATAAGGCGATTACCGGACTGGAGCACTTCGACAAGGTTATCGACATCGACCAAAGCCCAATCGGCCGTACGCCGCGTTCTAACCCGGCCACCTATACCGGCCTGTTTACGCCCATTCGCGAACTGTTCGCCGGCGTGCCGGAATCGCGCGCTCGCGGCTACAATCCGGGACGCTTCAGCTTTAACGTCCGCGGCGGCCGCTGCGAAGCCTGTCAGGGCGACGGCGTGCTGAAGGTGGAAATGCACTTCCTGCCGGACATCTACGTGCCGTGCGATCAATGTAAGGGAAAACGCTATAACCGCGAAACGCTGGAAGTGAAGTACAAGGGCAAAAACATTACCGAAGTGCTGGAGATGACGGTAGAAGACGCTCGCGAGTTTTTCGACGCGGTTCCAGCACTGTCGCGCAAGCTGCAAACGCTGATGGACGTCGGCCTGTCCTATATTCGCCTGGGTCAGGCGGCGACTACCCTGTCCGGCGGCGAGGCACAGCGGGTCAAACTGGCCAAAGAGCTTTCCAAGCGGGGCACCGGCCAGACGCTGTACATTCTGGATGAGCCGACCACCGGCCTGCACTTTGCCGATATTGAGCAGCTGCTGAGCGTGTTACACCAGTTGAGAGATCAGGGGAACACCATTGTGGTTATCGAGCACAACCTCGACGTAATAAAAACTGCAGACTGGATAGTCGACCTCGGCCCGGAAGGCGGCAGCGGCGGCGGCCAGATTTTAGTGGCCGGTACGCCGGAAACCGTCGCCGAGTGCGCAGAGTCCCACACTGGGCGCTTCCTCAGGCCTATTCTGGCGAAGGGATAATACAAAGAGGGGAGCCGAACGGGCTCCCCTTTTTTTCGCTGATTTCTCAGGCCGTCTTTTCAGCTTCAAGGTCAAATACACCCTGTTCTTCAAAGCCGTCGGGGCGCTCAACGAAATACGCCGACTCGTCGCTCTCATCGCTCAGCGTTTCACCAACGCTTAACACCACCTCCGGCTCTTGCCACTCTTCCGACTGACCAATGAAGGTGCCTCCGCGGCGAATAGCCAGATTGCGGCAGCAGGCAATGCCCCTTAGCGTACCGTGCTCAAGGATTTCAATGCTCTCGGCAAGGCAGCTGCCGTGCACGTTGCCGTCAATAACGATTTCAGGCGCCCTCAGTTCACCCTTCACGCTTCCGGTGCTCATGATGCGGATAGCGCCGTTAGTCAGATTCACATTGCCGATAACGCTGCCGTAAATCTGGATGTCGCCGCCGTCCTCAATATCGCCGTTGAACGATGCGTTGCGGGCAATGACCGTACTGCGCTGACGCGGATCGACAACGTCCGCCGCTTTAGCGCCGCTGTCCGCCACCGTCGACAAAGATGATGCGGCGACGGTTGATAATGGTGGATTCTTTTTCCTAAACATAGATAGAAACGTCACTCTTAAGTTAGTCAGATAAATAAAGAACAAAAGCGAAAACGATGATGAAATAACGCTCGATAGTAAATAGCCCCGTATATATAAAATCAGGGATCCAATCCATAGAATGAATACGGCGAAGAAAAGAGGTCCACTATGCGGTGAGTTTTTTCTATCTTCAACACTCATCAAAAGCGCTCCAACAAGGGCTTCAGCTCGACGACAGGGAAATGCGGGACTATGGCGAAACGCCATGAATTACCAGAAATTTTTCACAAAAAAATTTTGTGCGCACAGAGGAGAATACGCGATTTTCCTCTGACAAAGAATAAGAAAAACCTTATATTAAGCTAATATTTTTATTGTCTGTCGATATTACTGATATATATTTATAGAGTAAAAGTTAGAATTATAATTTTCTTTAGAGATACAATGAAATTAATAGGCGGATAAAAATCAACGAGTATTAATACAGCATAAAAAGCTACAATTAATGGCTACTATATTGATTACCTGACACACAGAAATTTGCCATTGCGCTCGTCTACACAAGCAATCTTCATCACGGGGAAAACGTAATATAAGCACAAAACACTCAATATAAATTTATTTTTCTTTATGTTTTTAATTAGCGGCGCTAATGTATTAGCAGTATTTCCTTCCCATACTGTACGGATAACAATCAAATCATATTTAACCTTTTATAAACTGAGAGGTTTTAATCCTTCACCATAATTAATTGATAATAATAGCAATAATAACATTACGTTATCAAGACTTGTCAGACTAAAGAATAATGGGATAGGATAGACCGCGGATTTAAAACGCACCAGTAACAAAAATAAAGCAGGAATGCATGATGAAAGATGCTTTTCTCGTTTTGACTTTTTATTCTGTTAGGTACCTCATAAAAAATAAGCCCGTTTCTTTGTAAAATGAGCCTGAGGTTTTATAACAGTAATAGCACACGGAAAATTCACACGTTTTTATCACTTCAAAAGACGATTCCGTTTTAGTATCGCAAAACAGAAAAGCCGGTATCCAGGTTATCCAACTCTGCGCAGTTATTCCTTAACCGATGCGTCATTCCTTTCGTTTTGCATTCATTAACTCAATAAGTTTACGTAAGTAACGGCTAAGGCAAACGCTATGACAAACCACACTCATACATTGGAACAGGAAGCGTCGTCATACGCTTCTTCTCCGCCTAAGAAGGCCTTTTGGAAAGGGCTCGGCTTTCAGATCGCCGTCAGCATGATTTTAGGCATTTTAGTCGGTTTTCTTTGGCCGGAGTTTGCCACCAGTCTGAAACTGCTAGGAGACATCTTCTTACGGTTGATTAAAAGCGCCGTCGCGCCGCTCATTTTCTTAACCGTCGCGCTCGGCATCGGCGCCGCAGGCGACATCAAACAGGTCGGTAAAGTCGGCCTGAGCGCCATCATCTACTTTGAGATAGTCTCAACTATCGCCATCCTGTTTGGCTTCGGCATGGGCGAGCTGTTCAGCGTTGGCAGCGGCACGGTTCTGGCGGAAGGAAGCGTCAGCGCTCAAGCAAGCAGCCTGATTCAGGCTTCTCACGCGTCGCCCAAATCGTTTGCCCAGTTCTTCCTTGAGATTTTCCCCGACAGTTTCATGGGAGCCTTCTCATCAAATAACCTGCTGCAAGTGCTGGTGCTGGCGCTGATGTTCGGCTTCGGCATCCTGTTATTGAAAGAGAAAGAGCGCGTCGTCGTAGAAAAGGGCCTTAACTTTATCGCCCATGCGTTTTTCAAATTTATCCACGTTATCATGCTGCTGGCGCCGATTGGCACCTTCGGCGCCATCGCCTATGCGGTCGGCAGTAACGGCGTAGATATGCTCATCAAGCTGACCTGGCTGGTCGCGGCATTCTACATTACGCTGATTCTGTTTGTCGTCGTTGTGCTGGGCGCGGTTTGCCTAGTTTTCAAACTGAACCTGTTTGACATCATCAAGTTCATCAAAGAAGAGCTTTACATCACCTTCGGTACGGCGTCGTCAGAAAGCGTGTTGCCCAGGCTGCTGGAAAAGCTGCCTAAATACGGCGTATCCCGCCAGACGGTGGGGCTGGTATTGCCCACCGGCTACGCCTTCAACCTTGACGGCACGTCGATCTATATGTCGATGGGGGTTATCTTCCTGGCGAACGCTTACGGTATCCCTCTTAGCCTCGATCAGCTGTTCGGCATTCTGCTTATTATGCTGCTGACGTCCAAGGGTGCGGCCACCGTGTCCGGCGGCGCGTTCGTCGTGTTTGCGGCCACGATCACCACCACCGGCCTTTTGCCGCTGGAAGGCGTTGCCGTGATGTTCGGCGTGTACCGCTTTATGTCAATGGCGCTGGCCGTAACCAACATTATTGGTAATACCGTGGCAACCATCGCCGTTGCGAAAATCAACCGCGAGTATCATCCAAGCCGGCGTCAACAGCTGGATGACGACGAGTAAAACGAACGGTCTAGACAGACAAAAGAAAAGCAGTTGGGCGCCATAGGGCGCCCAACTGCTTTTTTATATCAACTACCCTATGTATCGAGTCGCTACGCGGGCGGTTAGCTTGGTAATCAGCTCGTAGGGGATGATGTTGGTATATTCAGCGATAGTCTCTACCGGCAGCCCCTCGCCCCAGATAACGGCCTCATCGCCGACTTTGTCGGTTGCTTCGGGTCCTAAATCAACGGTAATCATATCCATTGAAACGCGGCCAACCAGCGGCACTCTGCGGCCGTTAATCAGCACCGGCGTGCCGTTTGGCGCATTGCGCGGGTAGCCGTCGCCGTAGCCGATAGCGACCACGCCGATTCGCGTATCCCGCTCGCTCACCCACGCGCCGCCGTAGCCAACCGGCTCGCCGGCCCGGTGTTCACGCACGGCGATAAGGCTGGCCTTCAGCGTCATGGCGGCCTTAAGTCCGAACTTTTCTCCAATACTGTCAGCCAGCGGCGATACGCCATAAAGGATAATTCCCGGACGGATCCAGTCGCGGTGGGCCTCAGGCCATAGCAGAATGCCGCCTGACGCAGACAAAGACTTCAGCCCCGGCTTGCCGCCTGCAAACGCGTCAAAGCGCGCAATCTGCTGGCGGGTCACGTCAACTTCAAGCTCGTCGGCGCGGCTAAAGTGGGTCATCAAATTAACCGGTTGAACCACGTTCTTACAGGCGCTCAGACGCAGGTAGAAGGCCTCCGCCTGCTCCGGACGAACGCCAAGGCGATGCATGCCGGTATCAATTTTCATCCAAACGCGGACCGGGCAATCAAGGTTCGCTTCCTCCAAGGCCGCTAGCTGCTCGACGCTGTGCACAACCGTCTCGATATTGTTGACCGCCAGCATCGGCAGGTCTTCCGCGCTGAAAAAGCCTTCCATCAGCAGGATGGGCTTGATAACTCCGCCCGAACGCAGCGCCAGCGCTTCTTCAATGCGCGCTACGCCAAAACAGTCTGATTCGGGTAACGTATGGGCAACTTCCAACAGGCCGTGGCCGTATGCGTTTGCCTTAACGACGGAAATGGCGCGACACCCCGGCGCCATTTCGTGAATGCGCCGCAGGTTATGCCTGAGCGCGTTGCGGTCAACGACCGCCGTTGCCGAAATCATGTTGGATCCTTAGTTAATCAATACGATAAGAATAGCGCCCCGAGCGCTGTCATAGGCTAACCGCTTAATTATTTAGCCGCCTATGTGAAGCCGATATGAAACGGGAATGAAACCGCCGTGAAGCGGTAGAAAAAGTCGGCCGTCGGGAACGCTATTTTTAAAAATTCACTACTCGTCATCGAACTGCATCGGCCCCGCGTAGTTATCAAACCGGGACCACTGCCCTTGGAAGGTCAAGCGAACGGAGCCGATAGGACCGTTACGCTGCTTGCCGAGAATAATCTGCGCAATGCCCTTCTCTTCACTGTTTTCGTTATAAACTTCGTCACGATAGATAAACATGATGACGTCGGCGTCCTGCTCGATAGAGCCTGATTCACGCAGGTCCGAGTTGACCGGGCGCTTGTCGGCCCGCTGCTCAAGGCTACGGTTAAGCTGGGACAGCGCAACGACCGGCACCTGAAGCTCTTTGGCCAGCGCTTTGAGAGAACGGGATATTTCGGCTATTTCCAACGTGCGGTTATCTGACAAAGAAGGCACGCGCATCAGCTGCAGGTAGTCGATCATAATCATGCTCAGCCCGCCGTGTTCGCGAAAAATGCGGCGAGCGCGCGAGCGGACTTCCGTCGGCGTCAAGCCGGACGAATCGTCGATATACATGTTCCGCTTTTCAAGCAGAATGCCCATCGTGCTGGAAATGCGCGCCCAGTCCTCATCGTCCAACTGACCGGTTCGGATCCGAGTCTGATCGACGCGGGACAACGACGCTAGCATACGCATCATGATTTGTTCGCAGGGCATCTCCAGGCTGAAAATCAGCACCGGCTTTTCCTGCATCATCGCCGCGTTTTCGCACAGGTTCATGGCAAAGGTGGTTTTCCCCATTGAGGGACGAGCCGCAACGATGATCAGGTCAGACTTTTGCAGGCCGGCGGTCTTCTTGTCCAGATCGTGGAAGCCGGTGGAAACGCCGGTCACGCCGTCATGAGGGCGCTGATAGAGCTGTTCGATACGGCTGACGGTCTCTTCCAGAATCTGATCGATGCTTTTAGGACCTTCGTCCTTATTTGTACGACTCTCGGCAATTTGAAAAACGCGAGATTCGGCTAAGTCCAGCAGCTCTTCGCTGCTTCTCCCTTGGGGATCGTAGCCGGCGTCGGCGATTTCATTAGCAACCGAGATCATATCCCGCACGACCGCGCGTTCGCGAACGATGTCGGCATAGGCACCGATGTTCGCCGCGCTGGGCGTATTCTTCGACAGCTCCGCCAAATAGGCGAAGCCGCCCACCTGATCCAACTCGCCCTTCTGCTCCAAAGATTCGGACAGGGTAATCAGGTCGATCGGATTTCCCTGCTCCAGCAGCCTCTGCATTTCGGTAAAAATAACGCGGTGCGGGCGGCTGTAAAAGTCGCCCGACGTGACGCGCTCGGCCACGTTGTCCCAGCGTTCGTTATCCAGCATCAGGCCGCCGAGGACGGACTGTTCGGCCTCCAGAGAATGGGGAGGCATTTTCACGCCTTCAATCTGACGATCGCGAGATTCAGCCGGTTTGTTGAAGGGTTTATTTCCTGCCATAGTGAAAACGCCGCATAAAATTCATTATCAGTGAAAACGCAGAGTATACCCTCTCTTAGCCCTAATCGACACCGTTGCGTAGGGTTCTGCTCATCCCTACTGACGGCGTTTTGCTCCGCAAACGCCGCCGATGCGGCATCGTCTTGGTATATCCGACCCAAAAGATCGTTGAGTTATTATTTAATAAAAAATAATGCAGACTGGTTCACAAAAATATCTTATTGAATAGTCGTCTTATTTTATCTCGCACAAACAAACTTTATCCTACCCGATGCGCGGTTGTATGCGCATCATGGCACCACCATTGAACGACCGATAATTAACAACAAGGAAGGCCTTATGCCTCTATCCATCATAAAGTTAACGCCCGGTGGAGTAATTAAAAGTTTGTTTTCCATTCCTCTGCTTTTTACTTTCGCAAATACCTGCCACGCGCAGCCTAAAGAGATCCGACTTAAAGACGTCGGCAGCTTCCACATCGGCGGCGAACGGGTGACGCTGTCCGGCCTGCCGGTAAAAGAGGTGCAGGCCGTCGCCGGCGGCCCTGTGAGAAAATCCGATCCCAACGGCGACTATCAGGTTGGGCAAATGTATGTACAGTACATGCTTCAGGCCAACCCCGTTTCCAACTACCCGATGATGTTTTGGCACGGCGGCGGTATGACGGGCGTAACCTGGGAAACTAAACCGGACGGTCAGCCCGGCTGGCACGCATTCTTTCTGCGCGCAGGATTTGATACCTATGTATCCGACGCCGTCGAGCGCGGGCGTTCATCCTGGGCCAGATACCCGGAAATCGTCAAGAGCGAACCGGAACACCGCACGCAAAACGCCGGTTGGAATATGTTTCGCATCGGCCCCGCCGACGGTTATCACAGCGAACCGGCCCAGCGAGTCGCCTATCAGGGCGAGCGTTTTCCCGTTGCCTACTGGGACCAATTCTGGAAACAGAGCGTCGCACGCTGGACAACCAGCAACACTATGACGCTGGCCGCCTACCGGCAGCTGATTGATAAAGTCGGCCCCAGCATTTTGGTCGTCCACAGTCAGGGAGCCGCCTTCGCGCTGACAACGGCGCAAAATGAACCGAGCCGCTTCAAGGCGCTGGTGCTTTTAGAGCCTTCCGGCGCACCCGATCCGGAAAAAGTCGACGTAGCGCAGGTCAAGGACGTCAAATTCTTGGTATTCTGGGGAGATTATATTGCCGAAAGCCCGCTGTGGAGCACTTATCGGGCCAACGTAGAGAAGTATTTAACGGCGGTAAAAAACGCGGGCGGTTCCGTTGAGTATATCGATCTGCCGGCCAGAGGCGTTAAGGGAAACACCCATCTGCTGATGATGGACAATAACTCTGACGAGCTGGCACAGATGACGTTTGACTGGCTTAAGCAGCAGAAGCTGTTAAAACCGTAATCGCCTTGAGTAAAAGGTGAAAAACGCGGCGCGGGCAAACCCGCGTCGCCATAGCGACACCGTCAGCGCATATACTAAATAAGCCAGCGTTTACAAACGCTGTGAAGGTAAAACGCAGCCATCACGAGCGCCACCTCCCGTCGATGCTGAAAACACATCCCCGCCAGCTCTTATAGCGAACAGACAACCATAAGGAGTTCACATGGCAACGCGTATTGAATTCAGCCAACACGGCGGCCCACAAGCGTTGAACGTCGTTGAATTTACCCCTGCAGACCCGGCTGACGGCGAAGTACAAATAGAAAACCGCGCAATCGGCATCAACTATATTGATACCTACATTCGCAGCGGCCTCTATCCCGTACCTCGCCTGCCCAGCGGCCTCGGCACCGAAGCGGCAGGCGTCGTGGTCAAAATCGGACGCGGAGTGGAACACCTTAAGCCGGGCGATCGCGTCGTGTACGCTCAGGCGGCGCTGGGCGCTTACAGCACGATTCACAACGCGCCGGCGGACAAGGTCGTTACGCTGCCCAAGTCCATCTCCTATGAACAGGCCGCCGCCTCGTTCCTTAAAGGGCTTACCGTTTACTACCTGCTGTATATGACCTACCACGTCAAGCCCGGCGAAGTCATTTTGTTCCATGCCGCCGCAGGCGGCGTTGGCCGCATCGCCTGTCAATGGGCGAAAGCGCTGGGCGTGAAGCTTATCGGCACCGTGGGCAGCGCGCAGAAGGCCGAACAGGCCAAAAAGGACGGCGCCTGGGCCACGATTAACTATCAGGAAGAAAACATCGCCGAACGCGTGGCCGCGTTGACGAACGGAGAAAAGGTCAACGTGGTCTATGACTCCGTGGGCAAAGCCACCTGGACGGCGTCACTCGACAGCCTACGCCCGTTGGGGCTGATGGTCAGCTTCGGCAACTCGTCCGGCCCGGTAACCGGCATAGACATCGGCATCCTGAATCAAAAAGGTGGGCTGTACGTAACTCGCCCCTCACTGGGTCACTATTTGAAAACTCACGCTCAGTTGCAGAGAGCGGCCAATGAGCTATTTTCCCTCATCGCCAGCGGCGCGATTAGCGTCGACGTTCCTGCCGAGCAGCGTTTTCCACTTCATGAGGCCGTTCGCGCGCACCAAGCGCTGGAAAGTCGAAAAACCGTGGGCTCTTCGCTGCTGATCCCCTAATGTTGCTTATGTGCCGGTGTCAAAACGCCGGCATTGCTTTATCATGCGGTTATAAAACCAAAAGAGAGACACAATCTATGGGAATGCTTGCCCGCTATATTGCCGTGAGTGAAGACGAGCTTAATCGACTCATTGACCTAGGCGACGAACCGTTAACTGACGAAATCGACATGCTGGAAGAGAAAAATCCGACGCTGGATCTCGATAAGATGTGGGACGGCCTGCACTTTATCCTGACCGGCGTATCCGCCAGTGAACCGTTAGAAGGCGACCCGCTGAGCGATGCCATCGTCGGCGTTCACGTTATCGACGACGAAACGTTCATCGCCGCAACGGGCAACGGTGAGCTGAAAGAGATTATTAACGCCCTGAGCGGTGTCGACAGAAAGGCGCTTAAGGCCGAATTCTCTCCCCGTACCCTTGATGAAGAAAATATTTATCCGGACATCTGGCAGTCGGAAAATAAAGATTCGCTGTTTGAGGAGCTGGAGCAGGCGCTCGAGCAGCTTATTCACTTTTATCAGCAGTGTCTGAAAGACGGCAGCCACGTACTGGTCACCATCTTCTGATATCAGGGCCGCCCTGGCGGCCTTCCCCTCTCCTGCCGCAACCCCGTGTGAGGAAGGAAAAGAATTGATACTAGGGATTAGATTGAAAAAGACGGGAATTCGCGGGATTTTTAAAGGGTTAGAGGAAAACGCTTATTTGATACCAGTCTCCCAAAAGCGGGGGAATTACAAAACATTTGATACTACGCTCTATTCATTCAAACCATATTTAAAGAACGTTTAAACGAAATTTTAAATT
>NZ_AUUA01000015.1 GCF_000439085.1 Leminorella grimontii ATCC 33999 = DSM 5078
TTCTACTTCCGTACGACTGACGTGACAGGCACCATCGAACTGCCGGAAGGCGTAGAGATGGTAATGCCAGGCGACAACATTCAGATGACCGTAAGTCTGATTGCGCCGATCGCAATGGACGAAGGTCTGCGCTTCGCAATCCGCGAAGGCGGCCGTACCGTTGGTGCGGGCGTTGTCGCCAAGATCGTCAAATAAGATTGACGTAACGGGCTTTAAAAGGGCATCATTTGATGCCCTTTTTCAACGTTGCAAAAAAAAGAACCTATCTCATCAGGTTTTTTGACCGAAATTCTTATTAGAAACGGGTCTGAGAATCAGGGTGAGATAGGCTCATATCTTACGGCATAGCTGTGATATAGCTACGATTAGATGCCGAAGATAAGGGCGTTCGGCTTGGTTGCTCTGCTATAATGCGGGGTAAAGTTTATTTAAGTCATAATGACAGGTTGGTTTATGAGTGCGAATACCGAAGCTCAAGGAAGCGGTGGAAAACTGGATACCGTTAAGTGGATTATCGTCGCCGTGCTGGTGCTTGCTGCGATCGTCGGTAACTTTTTGTATCGGGAATACAGCGTTCTTCTGCGCGCAACGGCCGTCGTTGTCGTTATTGGGATAGCCTTCGTCATTGCGATGCTTACGGCAAAAGGCAAGGCGACGCTCGAGTTTGCTCGCGCCGCGCGCATTGAGATGCGCAAGGTGATCTGGCCCACGCGTCAGGAAGCCCTGCACACGACGCTTATCGTTGCCGCCGTAACCGTCGTTATGTCTCTGATCCTGTGGGGGCTGGATGGTATTCTGGTCCGTTTGGTCTCATTTATCACTGGCCTGAGGTTCTAAAATGTCTGAAGCCCCTAAGAAGCGTTGGTACGTGGTTCAAGCATTTTCCGGTTTTGAAGGCCGCGTCGCCCAGTCCCTGCGTGAGCACATCAAGCTGCACGAAATGGAAGATCAGTTTGGCGAAGTAATGGTGCCGACTGAAGAAGTTGTAGAGATTCGCGGCGGCCAGCGCCGTAAGAGCGAGCGCAAGTTCTTCCCTGGCTACGTGCTGGTGCAGATGGCGATGAACGACGCGACCTGGCACTTGGTGCGCAGCATTCCTCGCGTGATGGGCTTTATCGGCGGCACGTCTGACCGACCCGCGCCTATCAGCGACAAAGAAGTCGACGCTATTATGAACCGCCTGCAGCAGGTTGGCGACAAGCCGAGGCCGAAGACGCTGTTTGAACCGGGTGAAATGGTTCGCGTTAACGACGGTCCGTTTGCTGACTTTAACGGCGTGGTGGAAGAAGTTGACTACGAGAAGAGCCGCCTGAAAGTATCCGTTTCTATTTTTGGTCGTTCAACGCCGGTCGAGTTGGACTTCAGCCAGGTAGAGAAAGGCTAAACCGTCATCGGTTAATTTAAAGTCGACGCGCCAAGCGTTGACCTCTTGAAAGAGGTGCGAAGTTATTTTATAATTTCGCGCCTTTTATTTTTTTGTTTTTTATAAACTGAATCGGGGAGCCTCTACGAGGCGCTATAACCCAAACTGAGGAAATCTCAATGGCTAAGAAAGTCCAAGCCTACGTTAAGCTGCAAGTTGCAGCCGGTATGGCTAACCCAAGTCCGCCGGTTGGCCCCGCTCTGGGTCAACAGGGCGTTAACATCATGGAATTCTGTAAGGCATTCAACGCTAAAACTGACAGCATTGAAAAAGGCCTGCCGATCCCTGTTGTTATCACCGTTTACGCTGACCGTTCTTTCACCTTCGTAACCAAGACTCCTCCTGCAGCCGTTCTGCTGAAGAAAGCTGCTGGCATCAAGTCTGGTTCTGGTGTACCGAACAAGACCAAAGTGGGCACTGTAACCGCGGCTCAGGTTCGCGAAATTGCTCAGACTAAAGCAGCGGATATGACGGGTGCTGACATCGACGCCATGGTGCGTTCGATCGAAGGTACTGCGCGTTCCATGGGCCTGGTAGTGGAGGGTTAATCGATGGCTAAGCTAACCAAGCGCATGCGCGTTATTCGTGAAAAAGTTGATGCAACTAAGCAGTATCCGATTACTGAAGCCGTTGCGCTGCTAAAAGAACTGGCTACCGCCAAGTTCGTTGAGAGCGTCGACGTAGCCGTTAACCTCGGCATCGATGCTCGTAAATCAGATCAAAACGTACGTGGTGCTACCGTACTGCCGCACGGCACCGGTCGTTCCGTTCGCGTTGCCGTATTTACTCAGGGCGCTAACGCTGAAGCAGCTAAGGCTGCCGGCGCTGAACTGGTAGGTATGGAAGATCTGGCCGATCAGATCAAGAAAGGCGAAATGAACTTTGACGTTGTTATCGCCTCTCCGGACGCAATGCGCGTTGTTGGCCAACTGGGTCAGGTTTTAGGTCCTCGCGGCCTGATGCCGAACCCGAAAGTCGGCACCGTAACTCCGAACGTTGCTGAAGCGGTTAAAAACGCTAAGGCCGGTCAGGTTCGTTACCGCAACGACAAGAACGGCATCATCCATACCACTATCGGTAAGGTTGACTTTGACGCCGTTCAACTGCAAGAGAACTTAGAGTCTCTGCTGTCCGCGCTGAAGAAGGCTAAGCCTTCTACCGCTAAAGGCATCTTCGTTAAGAAGATCAGCCTGTCCACTACTATGGGCGCGGGCGTGGCTATCGATCAGGGCAGCCTGAGCGCAGCAGCGAACTAATTCACTGCTTTACTACGGGGCTGGATTCGTCTAGAATTTAGCCCCTTAGATTTTCCGGTTGGAGCCTGGCCTTATCCAGGCCTCCGTCCAAGACCGCAGGCGTATGGCGACATACTTAATTACGCGTTCTTTTTTAAAAAGAACAACGGCCTGCGTAGACGGTGAGAGAGCCTAAAAATGTCTTTTAAAGAAATTTTTGCTGGATTCTACTCACCGTGTTTCAACGCCCGCTTCCTAAACGCCTTTGGGAACTAAGGTTCGGGTGAAAAGTGAGTTCCGGGAATTTTCCCGGCTTAATCCAGGAGCAAAAAGCCAATGGCATTAAATCTTCAAGACAAACAAGCGATTGTTGCTGAAGTGAGTGAAGTAGCCAAGGGCGCGCTGTCTGCCGTCGTTGCGGATTCCCGTGGCGTTACCGTAGACAAAATGACCGAACTGCGTAAAGCAGGCCGTGAAGCTGGCGTTTACATGCGCGTTGTTCGCAACACGCTGATGCGTCGCGTCGTTGAGGGTACTCAGTTCGAGTGCCTGAAAGACACGTTCGTCGGTCCAACCTTAATTGCATTTTCTCATGAGCATCCGGGCGCTGGCGCTCGTCTGTTCAAAGCGTTCGCTAAGGACAATGCAAAGTTTGAGGTTAAAGGCGCAGCCTTTGAAGGCGAGTTTATCCCAGCGGCCCAAATCGACCGCCTGGCAACTCTGCCAACTTACGAAGAAGCTATCGCGCGCCTGATGTCGGCCATGAAAGAAGCCTCTGCAGGCAAACTGGTCCGTACTCTTGCGGCACTGCGCGACAGCAAGCAAGCGGCTTAATCGCCACGTTGTATTTGCTAACGTATAAACTACTTTCTACATTCAGGAATAATGATTATGTCTATCACTAAAGAGCAAATTCTGGACGCAGTTGCAGAAATGTCCGTAATGGACGTTGTTGAACTGATCTCCATGATGGAAGAAAAATTCGGCGTTTCTGCTGCCGCTGCCGTAGCTGTTGCTGCTGGCCCGGCCGTTGAAGTTGAAGAAAAGACTGAATTCGACGTCATTCTGACCAGCGCTGGCGCTAACAAAGTAGCTGCTATCAAAGCAGTTCGTGGCGCGACCGGTCTGGGTCTGAAAGAAGCGAAGGATCTGGTTGAAGCAGCTCCTGCAGCCGTTAAAGAAGGCATCAGCAAAGATGAAGCTGAAGCTCTTAAGAAGTCTCTGGAAGAAGCAGGCGCGACCGTTGAGGTCAAGTAAGACTTTTTTCCAGTTTGCAGCCTGACTTAAAAGGCTGATGGCTGGTGACTTTTTGGTCACCAGCCTTTTTGCGCTATAGGGTGTCAGTGGGATTTCACACTGTTTGTCCACTGAACAACCCCAATATTTCTTTCTATTGACGACTTAATATACTGCGTCCCCTGCTTTGAGCTAACGGCCTAAGTACAAGCGCAATGAAATGATTTAAGAGTAATAGAAATGAGTATTGCGGAGGTTTTCTCCGCCTCCGATCGAAGTAAATAGTGTTCGTATGAAGATGAAGAGCTGCCCCTGTTCGGGCGGGCGGCATGGGTCGACTTGTCAGCGAGCTGAGGAACCCTATGGTTTACTCCTATACCGAGAAAAAACGTATTCGTAAGGATTTTGGCAAACGTCCGCAGGTTTTGGACGTTCCATACCTTCTTTCAATCCAGCTTGACTCGTTCCAGAAGTTTATCGAGCAAGATTCGGAAGGCCAACACGGCCTGGAAGCAGCATTCCGCTCCGTGTTCCCTATCCAAAGCTACAGCGGCAGCTCTGAGCTGCAGTATGTCAGCTATCGCCTCGGTGAACCTGTATTCGACGTCAAAGAGTGTCAAATCCGCGGTGTCACCTTCTCTGCGCCTCTGCGCGTGAAGCTGCGTCTGGTCATTTACGATCGTGACGCGCCGGCGGGTACCGTAAAAGACATCAAAGAGCAAGAAGTCTACATGGGCGAAATTCCGCTCATGACCGATAACGGAACGTTCGTGATTAACGGCACTGAGCGCGTTATCGTTTCCCAGCTGCACAGAAGCCCGGGCGTGTTCTTTGACAGCGATAAGGGCAAGACCCACTCATCGGGCAAGGTGCTTTATAACGCACGCATCATTCCTTATCGCGGTTCCTGGTTGGACTTTGAGTTCGACCCGAAAGACAACCTGTTTGTCCGTATTGACCGTCGCCGCAAGCTGCCAGCGACGATCATTCTGCGCGCCTTGAACTTTACCTCAGAAGAAATTCTGGGCCTGTTCTTCGACAAAGTCGTCTTTGAAATTCGCGACAACAAGCTGCAGATGGAGCTCGTTCCTGAGCGCCTGCGCGGTGAAACGGCTTCTTTTGATATCGAAGCCAACGGCAAGGTCTATGTAGAAAAAGGCCGCCGTATTACCGCTCGCCATATCCGCATGCTGGAAAAGGACGGCATCGACAAGATCGAAGTGCCGACCGAGTACATCATCAGCAAGGTGGCCGCGAAAGACTATATCGATGAAGCCACCGGCGAAATCATTTGCCCAGCCAACATGGAGCTGACGCTGGATCTTCTGGCCAAGCTGAGCATGGCGGGCCACAAGCGCATCGAGACGCTGTTTACCAACGATCTCGACCACGGCGCCTATATGTCTGAAACGCTGCGCGTGGATACCACGACCGACCGCCTGAGCGCGCTGGTCGAAATCTATCGCATGATGCGCCCAGGCGAACCGCCGACGCGCGAAGCGGCTGAAAACCTGTTTGAGAACCTGTTCTTCTCGGAAGACCGCTATGACCTTTCTGCGGTAGGCCGCATGAAGTTCAACCGCTCTCTGGGCCGCGACGAGATCGAAGGTTCCGGCATTCTGAGCAAAGAAGACATTATCGACGTCATGAAAAAGCTCATCGGTATCCGTAACGGTATCGGTGAAGTGGATGACATCGACCACCTGGGCAACCGCCGCATCCGTTCCGTCGGCGAAATGGCCGAGAACCAGTTCCGCGTAGGCCTGGTTCGCGTTGAGCGCGCGGTGAAAGAGCGCCTGTCTTTAGGCGATCTGGATACCCTGATGCCTCAGGACATGATCAACGCCAAGCCGATTTCGGCGGCGGTGAAAGAGTTCTTCGGCTCAAGCCAGCTGTCCCAGTTTATGGACCAAAACAACCCGCTGTCAGAGATTACGCACAAGCGTCGTATCTCTGCCCTCGGCCCAGGCGGCCTGACGCGCGAACGCGCGGGCTTTGAAGTTCGAGACGTTCACCCGACCCACTACGGCCGCGTGTGTCCTATCGAAACGCCTGAAGGTCCGAACATCGGTCTGATTAACTCTCTGTCCGTGTACGCACAGACCAACGAGTACGGCTTCCTCGAGACGCCTTACCGTAAGGTGACTGACGGCGTTGTGACCGACGAAATTCATTACCTGTCTGCCATTGAAGAAGGCAACTTCGTTATCGCTCAGGCGAACTCCAACCTGGATGACGAAGGCCACTTCATTGAAGACCTGGTTACCTGCCGTAACAAGGGCGAATCCAGCCTGTTCAGCCGCGATCAGGTTGACTATATGGACGTTTCGACCCAGCAGGTAGTTTCCGTCGGCGCCTCGCTGATTCCGTTCCTTGAGCACGACGATGCTAACCGCGCCCTGATGGGTGCGAACATGCAACGTCAGGCGGTTCCGACCCTGCGCGCCGACAAGCCGCTGGTAGGTACCGGTATGGAGCGCGCCGTTGCCGTTGACTCGGGCGTTACTTCTGTCGCAACGCGCGGCGGTACCGTTCAGTACGTCGACGCATCTCGTATCGTTATCAAAGTTAACGAAGACGAAATGATGCCGGGCGAAGCGGGCATTGATATTTATAACCTGACCAAGTACACCCGTTCCAACCAGAACACCTGTATCAACCAGATGCCGTGCGTGGCGCTGGACGAGAAGGTTGAGCGCGGCGACGTGCTGGCCGACGGCCCGTCTACCGACCTCGGTGAACTGGCTCTGGGTCAGAACATGCGCGTAGCGTTCATGCCCTGGAACGGCTACAACTTCGAAGACTCCATTTTGGTGTCCGAACGCGTGGTTCAGGAAGACAGATTTACCACCATCCACATTCAGGAACTCTCCTGCGTGTCTCGCGACACCAAGCTGGGGCCTGAAGAGATCACCGCTGACATCCCGAACGTCGGTGAAGCAGCGCTCTCCAAGCTGGATGAATCCGGTATCGTTTACATCGGTGCGGAAGTGACCGGCGGCGACATTCTGGTCGGTAAGGTAACGCCGAAAGGTGAAACCCAGCTGACGCCGGAAGAGAAGCTGCTGCGTGCAATCTTCGGTGAAAAGGCGTCTGACGTTAAGGACTCCTCGCTGCGCGTACCGAACGGCGTATCCGGCACCATTATCGACGTGCAGGTATTTACCCGCGACGGCGTAGAGAAGGACAAGCGTGCGCTTGAAATCGAAGACATGCAGCTTAAGCAGGTAAGAAAAGACCTGACGGAAGAGCTGAAGATCCTCGAAGCTGGCCTGTTTGCCCGTATCCACGACGTGCTGGTCGCCGGCGGTATCGAAGAAGAGAAGCTTTCCAAGCTAACCCACGACAAGTGGCTGGAAATCGGCTTAAGCGACGAAGAGAAGCAAAACCAGCTGGAGCAGCTGGCCGAGCAGTACGACGAGCTGAAGTCCGAGTTTGAGAAGAAGCTGGAAGGCAAGCGCCGCAAGATCACCCAGGGCGACGACCTCGCACCGGGCGTGCTGAAGATCGTCAAGGTCTATCTGGCCGTTAAGCGTCAGATTCAGCCGGGCGATAAGATGGCAGGCCGTCACGGTAACAAGGGCGTTATCTCTAAGATCAACCCGATCGAAGATATGCCTTACGACGAGAACGGCACGCCGGTCGACATCGTACTGAACCCGCTGGGCGTACCGTCTCGTATGAACATCGGTCAGATCCTGGAAACTCACCTGGGTATGGCTGCAAAAGGCATCGGCGACAAGATCAACGCCATGCTCAAGCAGCAGCAGGAAGTGGCCAAGCTGCGCGAGTTCATCCAGAAGGCATACGATCTGGGCGATACTACCCGTCAGACCGTAGACCTCAACACCTTCAGCGATGAAGAAGTGCTGACGCTGGCTGAAAACCTGCGTAAGGGTATGCCGATAGCGACTCCGGTGTTTGACGGCGCCAAAGAGAAAGAAATTAAAGAGCTGCTGACGCTGGGCGGCTTGCCGACCTCAGGTCAGATCACGCTGTTTGATGGACGTACCGGTGAGAAGTTTGAGCGTCCGGTTACCGTTGGCTACATGTACATGCTGAAGCTTAACCACCTGGTTGATGACAAGATGCATGCACGCTCTACCAGTTCTTATAGCCTGGTTACTCAGCAGCCGCTGGGTGGTAAGGCGCAGTTCGGTGGACAGCGCTTCGGTGAGATGGAAGTGTGGGCGCTGGAAGCCTATGGCGCAGCGTACACGCTTCAGGAGATGCTGACCGTCAAGTCCGACGATGTCAACGGCCGTACCAAGATGTACAAAAACATCGTGGATGGCAACCATCAGATGGAGCCGGGCATGCCCGAGTCTTTCAACGTATTGCTGAAAGAAATCCGTTCGCTGGGTATCAACATCGAGTTGGAAGAGGAATAAGTTCCTCATACCGTAAGCCCCGGTTCGCCGGGGATGGTTGCAGGTACAGGGGCGCTTAACCCCTTAAACGATAGTTTCATAGTTTAAGACAGGCTTAAGCGCCCAACAGGTTTAACTCCGACAGGAGCCGATCCGTGAAAGACTTACTGAAGTTTCTGAAAGCGCAAACCAAGACCGAAGAGTTTGACGCCATCAAAATCGCGCTGGCTTCGCCAGACATGATCCGTTCTTGGTCTTTCGGCGAAGTGAAAAAGCCGGAAACCATTAACTACCGTACGTTCAAGCCTGAGCGTGACGGTTTGTTCTGCGCCCGTATTTTCGGGCCAGTAAAAGACTATGAATGCCTGTGCGGTAAGTACAAGCGTTTAAAACATCGCGGCGTTATCTGTGAGAAGTGCGGCGTTGAAGTGACCCAAACTAAAGTGCGCCGTGAGCGCATGGGCCACATCGAGCTGGCGTCTCCGACCGCCCACATTTGGTTCCTCAAGTCGCTGCCGTCTCGTATCGGCCTGCTGCTTGATATGCCTCTGCGCGACATCGAACGCGTGCTGTACTTCGAATCTTACGTTGTGGTCGAAGGCGGCATGACCAACCTGGAAAAGCGCCAGATCCTGACCGAAGAGCAGTATCTGGACGCGCTGGAAGAGTTCGGTGACGAATTCGACGCCAAGATGGGCGCCGAAGCTATTCAGGCTCTGCTCAAGAACATGGATCTGGAGCAAGAGTGCGAACAGCTGCGCGAAGAGCTGAACGAAACCAATTCAGAGACCAAGCGTAAGAAGCTGACCAAGCGCATCAAGCTGCTGGAAGCGTTCATTCAGTCCGGCAACAAGCCTGAGTGGATGATCCTGACCGTGCTGCCGGTGCTTCCGCCGGACCTGCGTCCGCTGGTTCCGCTGGACGGCGGCCGCTTTGCGACTTCTGACTTAAACGATCTGTATCGTCGCGTCATTAACCGTAACAACCGCCTGAAGCGCCTGCTGGATCTGGCCGCGCCGGACATCATCGTGCGCAACGAAAAGCGCATGCTGCAAGAAGCGGTCGACGCCCTGCTGGACAACGGCCGTCGCGGTCGTGCGATCACCGGCTCTAACAAGCGTCCGCTGAAGTCTCTGGCCGACATGATCAAAGGTAAGCAGGGTCGTTTCCGTCAGAACCTGCTCGGTAAGCGCGTTGACTACTCCGGTCGTTCTGTAATCACCGTAGGTCCATACCTGCGTCTGCACCAGTGCGGTCTGCCGAAGAAAATGGCGCTGGAGCTGTTCAAACCGTTCATCTACGGCAAGCTTGAGCTGCGTGGCCTCGCCACCACCATCAAAGCCGCCAAGAAGATGGTTGAGCGCGAAGAAGCCGTCGTTTGGGACATCCTGGACGAAGTTATCCGCGAACACCCAGTACTGTTGAACCGTGCGCCAACCCTGCACCGTTTGGGTATCCAGGCGTTTGAACCGGTTCTTATCGAAGGTAAAGCCATCCAGCTACACCCGCTGGTTTGTGCGGCGTACAACGCCGACTTCGACGGTGACCAAATGGCCGTTCACGTACCGCTGACGCTGGAAGCACAGCTGGAAGCGCGTGCGCTGATGATGTCTACCAACAACATTCTGTCTCCGGCGAACGGCGAGCCTATCATCGTTCCTTCTCAGGACGTTGTTCTGGGTCTGTACTACATGACCCGCGACAAGGTTAACGCCAAAGGCGAAGGCATGGTGCTGAACGGGCCGAAAGAAGCCGAACGCGTTTATCGCGCCGGCCACGCCGAGCTGCACGCTCGCGTTAAGGTTCGCATCACTGAATACGTGAAAAACGCCGAAGGCGTAATGACGGAAAAAACCGGCCTGGTGGATACCACCGTTGGTCGCGCCATCTTCTGGATGATCGTGCCGAAGGGGCTGCCTTATTCCATCATTAACCAGGCGCTGGGCAAGAAAGCCATTTCCAAGATGATTAACACCTGTTATCGCATCCTGGGGCTGAAGCCGACCGTTATTTTCGCTGACCAGACGATGTACACCGGCTTTGCCTACGCGGCGCGTTCAGGCGCCTCCGTTGGTATCGACGACATGGTGATCCCGGCTAAGAAAGCGGAAATCATCAACGAAGCCGAAACCGAAGTTGCGGAAATTCAGGAGCAGTTCCAGTCCGGTCTGGTGACCGCGGGCGAACGCTACAACAAAGTTATCGACATCTGGGCTGCCGCCAACGAGCGCGTAGCCAAGGCGATGATGGAAAACCTCTCTTCCGAAACGGTGATTAACCGCGACGGCGAAGAAGAGAAGCAGGTTTCCTTTAACAGCATCTTTATGATGGCTGACTCCGGTGCTCGTGGTTCTGCCGCTCAGATCCGTCAGCTGGCCGGTATGCGTGGCCTGATGGCGAAGCCGGACGGCTCCATCATCGAAACGCCGATCACCGCAAACTTCCGTGAAGGTCTGAACGTACTCCAGTACTTCATTTCAACTCACGGTGCGCGTAAAGGTCTGGCGGATACCGCGTTGAAAACCGCGAACTCCGGTTATCTGACTCGCCGTCTGGTTGACGTGGCTCAGGATCTGGTGGTTATCGAAGACGACTGCGGCACCTATGACGGCATCATCATGACGCCGGTTATCGAGGGCGGCGACGTTAAAGAGCCGCTGCGTGAGCGCGTACTGGGCCGCGTTACGGCCGAGGACGTGCTGAAGCCTGGCACTGCCGACATTCTGGTTCCGCGCAATACGCTGCTCAACGAGAAGTGGTGTGACCTGCTGGAAGAGCACTCTGTCGACATCATTAAGGTGCGTTCTGTCGTTACTTGTGACACCGATTTCGGCGTGTGCGCCAACTGCTATGGTCGTGACCTGGCGCGTGGCCACATCATCAACAAGGGTGAGGCCATCGGCGTTATCGCGGCACAGTCCATCGGTGAACCGGGTACCCAGTTAACCATGCGTACGTTCCACATCGGTGGTGCGGCATCGCGTGCTGCGGCTGAATCCAGCATTCAGGTGAAGAACTCAGGTAGCCTGAAGCTGAAGAACGCCAAGTTCGTGGTTAACGCAGCCAACAAGCTGGTTATCACCTCTCGTAACACCGAGCTGACGCTTATTGACGAGTTCGGCCGCACCAAGGAAAGCTATAAAGTGCCTTACGGCGCAACGCTTGCCAAGGGCGACGGCGCAAACGTCACCGGCGGTGAAATGGTCGCCAACTGGGATCCGCACACCATGCCGGTTGTGGCTGAAGTCAGCGGCTTCATTCGCTTCACCGATATGGTTGACGGCCAGACCATCACCCGTCAAACCGACGAATTGACCGGCCTGTCCTCTATCGTTGTTCTGGAAGGCGCCGAGCGTACCGGCAGCACCAAGGACCTGCGTCCGGCGCTGAAGGTTGTCGACGCTAAGGGCGATGACGTGCTGATCCCTGGTACCGACATGCCGGCTCAGTACTTCCTGCCGGGTAAAGCGATTATCCAGCTGGAAGACGGCGTTGAAATCAACCCGGGCGACACGCTGGCGCGTATTCCGCAGGAATCCGGCGGTACTCGCGATATTACCGGTGGTCTGCCGCGCGTTGCCGACCTGTTCGAAGCGCGTCGTCCGAAAGAACCCGCAATCCTGGCTGAAGTCAGCGGCGTGGTTTCCTTCGGTAAAGAGACCAAGGGCAAGCGTCGTCTGGTGATCACGCCGATGGACGGCAGCGAGCCGTACGAAGAGATGATTCCGAAGTGGCGTCAGCTTAACGTATTCGAAGGCGAACTGGTCGAACGCGGCGACGTGATTTCCGACGGTCCGGAAGCGCCGCACGATATCCTGCGCCTGCGCGGCGTTCACGAAGTGACTCGTTACATCGTGAATGAAGTGCAGGAAGTTTATCGCTTACAGGGCGTTAAGATTAACGATAAGCACATTGAAGTTATCGTTCGTCAGATGCTGCGTAAGGGCACCATCATGCATGCAGGCAACACCGAGTTCCTGGAAGGCGAGCAGGTGGAATACTCCCGCATCAAGATCGCCAACCGCGCTCTGGAAGCCGAAGGCAAGCTGGGCGCAACGTTTGCTCGCGATCTGCTGGGTATCACCAAGGCCTCTCTGGCGACCGAGTCCTTCATCTCTGCGGCATCGTTCCAGGAAACGACCCGCGTGCTGACGGAAGCCGCCGTTGCCGGCAAGCGCGATGAACTTCGTGGCCTGAAAGAGAACGTCATCGTTGGTCGTCTGATCCCGGCGGGTACTGGCTATGCCTACCACCAGGACAGAGTCCGCCGCCGTCATGCGGAAGACGTGACCTCTGCGCCGCAGGTGAGCGCGGAAGAAGCGTCGGCTAACCTGGCTGAGCTTCTGAACGCAGGCTTGGGCAACAGCGACGACGAATAATCGACGCAGGCCTTTAGGCTAACGCTGTGACAGACAAACGCCGATCGAGGCTATCGATCGGCGTTTTTTTTATTTGTTATCGTGGATAAAAAAGCGCCGTCCGTGAAGGGCGACGCTTTTTGTCATTTAGCCTTGAAGGTCGAATTAGTGTGAAACGCTCCCTGATGCACCGTAGCCGGTCTGTGAGCGGATGAACTGCGGGTCGAACAGCAGCCTTTCCTGGACGGCGTTTTCCGACGTGTCAGTAATCGAGAAGAACCAGGTGCTGACGAACGCAATCAGCATTGAGAACAGCGCCGGGTACTCATAGGGATAGATAGGCTTCGCGTGTCCGAGGATCTGCACCCAGATAGTCGGCCCTAGGATCATCATAGTGACGGCGCTCACAAGCCCCAACCAGCCGCCGACCATTGCCCCCCGCGTCGTCAGCTTTTTCCAGTACATGGAAAGAATGATGATGGGGAAGTTACAGCTGGCGGCGATGGAGAAGGCGAGTCCGACCATAAAGGCGATGTTTTGCTTTTCAAACAAAATGCCCAGCCCAATGGCGACGAAGCCGAGCACCACGGTGGTGATTTTAGAGACCTTAAGTTCGTCTCGCTCGGTGGCGCTACCCTGCTTAATCACGTTAGCGTACAGGTCGTGAGATACCGCCGACGCTCCTGCCAGCGTTAATCCCGCGACGACAGCCAGTATGGTGGCGAAGGCGACCGCAGAGATAAACCCTAAGAAGAAGCTGCCGCCGACGGCGTTAGCCAGGTGAACTGCCGCCATGTTGGTGCCGCCGATAAGCGCTCCGGCGGCGTCTTTGAAGGCCGGGTTGCCGCCGACTAAGAAAATCGCTCCAAAGCCGATGATAAAGGTCAATATGTAGAAATAGCCGATAAACCCGGTGGCGTAGAACACGCTTTTACGCGCTTCCTTCGCATCGCTGACGGTAAAAAAGCGCATGATGATGTGCGGCAGGCCTGCGGTGCCAAACATCAGCGCCAGCCCGAGCGACAGCGCCGAGATGGGATCGGAAACCAGCCCGCCGGGGCTCATGATGGCGCCGCCTTTCGGACTCACCTTAATCGCCTGCACGAACAGCTCGTTAAAGTTGAAGTTGACCGACTTCATCACCATGATGGCCATAAAGCTTGCGCCCGACAGCAAAAGCACCGCTTTGATAATCTGTACCCAAGTGGTGGCCAGCATGCCGCCGAACAGGACGTACATCACCATCAGGATGCCGACCAGAATGACCGCCACGTGGTAGTTAAGGCCGAACAGCAGTTGAATAAGCTTCCCTGCGCCAACCATCTGCGCTATCAGATACAGCGCTACCACCACCAGTGAACCGCAGGCGGAGAGGGTACGGATCTCTTTTTGCTTCAGGCGATAAGAGGCGACGTCTGCAAAAGTGTAGCGCCCAAGGTTTCTTAATCGCTCGGCGATGAGAAACAGGATAATGGGCCAACCGATGAGAAAGCCGATGGAGTAAATAAGGCCGTCGTAGCCTGAAGTGTATACCAGCGCGGAAATGCCTAAAAACGACGCGGCGGACATAAAGTCGCCCGCGATCGCCAGGCCATTTTGCAGGCCGGTGATCTTACCCCCGGCGGTGTAATAGTCGGAGCGAGAGCGGGTTCGCTTTGAAGCCCAGTAGGTAATGTAGAGCGTCAGGCCGACGAACAGCACGAACATCACGATGGCTTCTACGTTCAGCGGCTGACGTTTGACTTCGCCGTTAACGGCTTCGGCCAGCGCTAAAGGGGCGTTTGAGAGCGCAAGCAGCGCAAGGAGCAGGCGGCTTTTCATTGGTGGGCCTCGTTCAATATCTGGGCGTTAAGCTCATCGAACTCACGGTTAGCGCGATAAGTGTAAATGCCGGTTAAGACAAAAGAAGCAACGATCAGGCCCATACCGATAGGAATGCCCCGCGTGATGCTGGAACCTTCGGTTAACGGGGTGCCGAGCCACTGGGGCTCGAAGGCGATGAGTAGGATAAAGCCGACGTAGAGCGCCAGCGTAATGGCCGACAGCGTCCAGGCAAAGTTGTCGCGTCGGCGCACCAGTTCTTTAAAGCGAGGGTTACTTTCAATCCGTTGATAGATCTGTTCGTTCATAGGAGTATCTCCTGTGAGATAGACTCGCCATACTTCAAGCCGCAGACGCGTTGACGGCAAACGTTACTCGACCTATCCGTGGGACTTGCCCCTTTTTCAGGGGCAGCGTCTGGCGCCGTTCAAACGCCGACGGCGTTTGTTCTACAGCTCGAATTATTTAGAGTTAAACGGTTGAATATCGCCGCGCGAGGCGGCGAAGACTATGATGCCGCTTTCATTGCCGCTTTTTCCTGTAGCAGCTTTTCTACGACGCCGGGATCGGCAAGCGTAGAAGTGTCGCCCAAATTGCTGGTGTCTCCGTCGGCGATTTTCCTGAGTATTCGACGCATGATCTTCCCTGAACGCGTTTTAGGCAGGGTCTGCGTCCAGTGCAGAATGTCTGGTGTAGCAATAGGACCAATTTCTTTACGCACCCATTTGATGACTTCGTCATAAAGCTCATCGCTGGGCTGTTCGCCGTGGTTTAGCGTGATGTAGGCGTAGATAGCCTGTCCTTTGATGTAGTGAGCTATGCCCACCACCGCCGCTTCGGCGATTTTAGGATGGGAGACCAGCGCCGATTCGATTTCAGCGGTGCCTAGCCGGTGGCCGGAGACGTTTAATACGTCGTCGACGCGCCCGGTGATCCAGTAGTCGCCGTCTTCATCACGCCTGGCGCCGTCGCCGCTGAAGTAATAGTTTTTGAATGACGAAAAGTAGGTTTGCTCAAAACGTTCATGGTCGCCAAACAGCGTCCGCGCCTGCCCCGGCCAGGAATCGGTTATCACCAGGTTGCCCTCGCAGGCGCCGTTCAGTATTTTCCCGTCGTTGTCTACCAGCGCCGGCTTAACGCCGAAGAACGGCTTGGTGGCCGAGCCCGCCTTCAGCTCGGTGACGCCGGGCATCGGCGTAAGCATGAATCCGCCGGTCTCCGTTTGCCACCAGGTGTCGACGATCGGACATCTACCGTCGCCGATAGTGTAGTAGTACCACTCCCAGGCTTCGGGGTTAATTGGTTCGCCGACGGAGCCCATAATACGCAGGGAGTCGCGGCGGGTGCCCTCAATGGCAAGGTCACCCTGAGCCATCAGAGAGCGAATGGCGGTCGGTGCGGTGTAGAGAATGTTGACCCGGTGCTTGTCGACGATTTGCGACATGCGGTTAGGGCCAGGCGACGTCAGCAGCCCTTCAAACAGCAGGGTGGTCGCTCCGTTGCACAGCGGGCCATAGAGCGCATAGCTGTGGCCGGTTACCCAGCCCATATCGGCGGTACACCAGTAGATCTCGCCGTCGTGGTAGTCGAAGACGTATTTGAACGTCAGGGCTGCGTAAACCAGATAGCCGCCGGTGGTGTGCAGCACGCCTTTGGGCTTCCCCGTAGAGCCGGAGGTGTAGAGAATAAACAGCGGCGTTTCCGCCGGGAGTTCGATCGGCGGGCAGTCGTCCTCTTCCCGCTCAAGCAGCTCGTGCCACCACAGGTCGCGATGTGGATGCCAGGCAATCGCTCCCCTGGTTCTTTGGAATACAATAGTGTGTTCGACGCTTTTTACGCCTGGGTTAGCCAGCGCGTCGTCTACATTCTTTTTCAGCGCAATGGTTTTACCCGCGCGCAGACCCTCGTCGGCAGTGATAACCAGTCTGGCGCTTGAGTCTATGATGCGCCCGGCGATGGCTTCAGGGGAGAAGCCCGCGAAGATAACCGAATGGATAAGCCCCAATCTGGCGCAGGCCAGCATGGCGACGGCGGTTTCCGGCACCATCGGCATATAGATAGCGACAACGTCGCCCTGTTTGAGGCCGAGTGACTTAAGCACGTTGGCGAAGCGGCATACGCGCTGGTGCAGCTGGCGGTAAGTGATAGTTTGAGTTTGTTCACCGCTATCGCTTTCCCATATAATCGCCGTCTGTTCGCCGCGTTCGGCCAGATGCCTGTCCAGACAGTTAGCGGACAGGTTTAGCGTACCGTCTTCAAACCAGCGGATGGAGACGTTTCCCGGCGCGAAGGAGGTATTTTTTACCTTCTGGTAAGGCTTCACCCAGTCAACTATTTTTCCCTGCTGGCGCCAGAACTCATCGGGAGTCTCTACCGACTGCCGATACATCGTCTCATACTGCTGCCTGTTTATCAGCGCATTGTCCGCAATGGATGCAGGAACGGGATGTTTATGAACAGTGCTCATTATTGACCCCTCAAAATTGTTAACATTATGTAATGTAGTTGTTGAGGAAAAATTGCGCACTTTTTATATCTCTTTTTTGAGCGGAGGATCACGCTTCGTCTTAGAGGATAATGGCAAAAGGGTCGATAAGCCGCAGATTATTCGAACTAAAGGACTGGCATCACCAATAATGGTGGACTTTTATGCTGAATCGATATTTTAGGCTTCAACGCGTCCAGCAGGTCAGGGTGAGGCCTAACATTATGAATAAAAAAGCGTTTAGTCTGAATGTATAGAGAATGACCGTGATGTATGCAAATTAGGCAGTCGAAACGTTGAATAGGGAAAAATTTCGCCATATCGTAATTTTTATATCCGGTTTTCGGCCGTTGGGGCAAAAATCTTTATCTAAGATAGAATTTATTAATTAAGGGACATTTTTAGCCCTATTCTACACTTAATAGGTATATCAATATTTTGACAATGAAAATCTTATATTCATTTTAAAAATTAAACAGTTAATCTATATATTCCAACGTAATTTCGCTAAGAAACATAAAAAACATAAACGGCAATTTGATTAAATATTAATCTATTGTTTTTACAGGCAAGATGGCCGATAACCTCCCTATTTAGTAGTGTTTTCATCTGAATTGCATCCATTACGTAAAGAAAAATGTAATTTTGCTTCATAAAATGCTAAAAAGAGCGTCTGCGGTTTTTTATCTGCAGATTTTTATCCATTAAGAAATTAGGAAGAGGAATACATATTCAAAGAGCATGACGCTCGAAAAAGAGAATGCCTGATTGACAGGCGGCGCCCGGTCGTGGGCGTTAAATGAAAGTGAAGGAAATCAAGTCATATGAATGGTTTTAAAATTACCCTAGCCTGGCAGATCCTCATTGCGCTGATTCTTGGAGTTATTGTTGGCTCCGTTATGCATGGATCGGACTCTGTCGACTGGCTGGTCATCAACTTCTTTAAGCCTGCGGGCGATATCTTTATCCGCCTTATTAAAATGATCGTTGTGCCTATCGTGGTCTCCACGCTGGTAGTCGGCATTGCGGGCGTAGGCGACGCGAAAAAGCTTGGCCGCATCGGATTGAAAACCATTATCTACTTTGAAATTATCACCACCGTCGCCATTATTATCGGCCTGACGGCGGCTAATGTTTTTCAACCCGGTCACGGTATTGATATGTCTCAGCTGAGCGCGGTGGACATTTCTCAATATAAAGCGACGACCCAAGAGGTGCAGAGCGGCGCCCATAGCCTGGTGATCACCATCATGTCGCTCATTCCCACCAACATCTTTAAGGCTCTGGCGTCTGGCGAGATGCTGCCTATCATCTTCTTCTCGGTGCTGTTTGGTTTGGGGCTGTCCTCGCTACCCAAGGAGACGCGCGCGCCGCTGCTGAACGTGTTTAAAGCGATGTCTGAGACGATGTTCCGCGTGACGCACATGATCATGCGCTACGCGCCCGTCGGCGTTTTTGCGCTGATCTCCGTGACCGTCGCTACCTTCGGTTTCTCGTCGCTTATACCGCTGCTAAAGCTGGTCGTGCTGGTTTATGCGGCCATCGTGTTCTTTGGGCTAGTGGTGCTCGGCGCCGTTGCGCGCCTCTGCGGCCTGCGCATCTGGACGCTTATCCGCATCCTGAAGGACGAACTGATCCTGGCTTACTCTACCGCCAGCTCCGAAACGGTGCTGCCGCGCATTATCGAAAAAATGGAAGCCTACGGCGCGCCGAAGGCGATTACCGGCTTCGTGGTGCCTACCGGCTATTCGTTTAATCTGGACGGCTCTACGCTTTATCAGAGCATTGCGGCAATCTTTATCGCCCAGCTGTACGGCATTGAGCTGTCGCTAATGCAGGAAATCACGCTGGTGCTGACGCTGATGGTGACCTCCAAGGGCATTGCCGGCGTTCCGGGCGTATCCTTCGTTGTGCTGCTGGCGACGCTGGGCAGCGTGGGTATTCCTCTCGATGGCCTGATGTTCATTGCCGGCGTCGACCGCATCATGGACATGGCCCGTACGGCGCTGAACGTGGTCGGCAACGCGCTGGCGGTGCTGGTTATCGCCAAGTGGGAGCGCCAGTTCGATGAGAAGAAGTCTCGCGAATACGAGCAGGAGATGCTGGGCAAAGGCCGCGTAGAGGCTGAGGCCTGATGGATTAACTTCTAGGTTTTCTGTGACAAAAAATGAAACCCCGCTCTTGCGGGGTTTTTTTATGCCCAACGTTTTTCGGCGTGAGTGATAGTTTAAATCTTAGAAAAAAGCGTTGGATCTTTCATTCATGCGCAAGTAATATGAACATTCGTTCAAATTGAACGATTGATCAACACTGAAGGGGTAGGGGAGAGCGTACCGATGTCCTATATGGCAAAAGACGAACGTCGCGCGGCGATCGTTGAAGCGGCGACCACCGTGGCGCTTCGAGATGGACTCATGAATATCACCACCCGAAAGGTGAGTGCTGAAATGGGCGCCGCAACGGGGATTATTCATCACCACTTTTCGTCGACGGCCGAGCTGAGAAGAGAGGTGTTTCAGCACTTTTGCCAACGGGAACACCGACGCGCCTGCGAACGAATTCAGGGCCTGACGCCCGCAGGGCAGCTCCTTTCGCTGTTGGACTATTCAGGAAGTTCGGCGGACGACCCCGACTCCCGGCTCTGGAACGACGCCTGGACGGAAGCGGTACGCGATAAGGCGTTTGGGCAGGCCTACGCGCAGTCGCTGCAGGCGCTGCATGAAGAGACGGTTCGCATCATCGAAGAAGGATGCCGCAGCGGCGCGTTCTGCCCCGCTCTGAACATCGACGACGTTTCGGCCAGAGCGTGGCGCCTGATGGCCATAGGTTTTGGCGTTATTTCCATGTTTGACATCAGTGCGGACATCCTGCTGCCGGCGACGGCAGCGAGCCTGCTGAAAAACGGCATTATCAATGAGCTTGGCGCCGATCCTGCGTCGTTTTAAGGCTCAAACAAGACATCACTGTAGGTGAAATATGTTATCAGATACGCGCATAGGGGCGCTTTTCGCCCGTTATGCCGTTCCGGCGCTGATCGCGATGCTTGTGAGCGGCACTTATCAAATCATTGCTGGCTTTTTCGTTGGCCGCTATATCGGCAGCGACGGGCTGGCGGCGATTAACCTCGCCTGGCCGATGGTTGGCGTTCTGCTGGCCGTGGGCCTGATGGTAGGCATCGGCATCGGCAGCCACGTGTCCCTTTCCCGGGGCGCCGGCAAGGGGAAACTAGCGGCCGCCTATATTGGCCAGCTTCCTTTGTTGATTATTATCCCTGGCCTGCTGCTAAGCGTGGCGCTGTTCTACGGCGGAAGGGCGATGCTGGCGCTTCAGGGAGCAGAAGGGCGGGTGCTTGACTATGGCCATGATTTTCTGAACGTTATTGCCTTTGGCGCGCCGCTGGTGCTCGGCAGCATTGCCGTGCCTTACCTGATGCGTAACCTGAACGCGCCGCGTCTGGCGACGACGTTTATGGTCATCGGCGCGCTAATGAACATTGCGCTGGACTACCTGTTTATCGTCATTTTAAAAATGGGGCTGTTCGGCGTGGCGCTGGCGACGCTGATTGCCGAGTCCACCGCGATGGTGCTGGCGCTGTGCTACGTTTTTAGCCGACGCAGCCCGGTTCGCATCGCGAAGAGCGATTTCACGACTCGCGGCGATCTGTGCTGGAAAATCTGTAAAAACGGCTCATCGAGCCTGTTTATGTACGTATATATCAGCGTCATCATTGTTGCCTATAACTTTATGCTGCTTAAGCACGGTGGAGCGATAGAGGTGGCTGCATATGCAATCGTTGGCTATTTGCTGACGTTCTACTACCTGCTGTCAGAAGGGCTGGCGCACGGCATGCAGCCGCTGGTGAGCCGCTTTTTTGGCGCCAGGGACGTCGCCTCGACCGGCAAGATTTTGAGGCTGGCTTTGATGTACAGCGTGGGCGGAGGGATTGTCTATACGCTGGCCATGCTGCTGTTTCCAACGGCGTTCTCCGACTTCTTCGCAGGCGACGATCGCGCGTTGTCTGAGGTGACGGCGGTTGCTATCCGCCTGTCTCTGTTCATGCTGTTTACACAGGGGTTCTTCGTTATCACCGAAGCGTTTTTCCAGTCTATCGGCGAAGGGCATAAGGCGCTGGTCATCACTATCTGTAATATGGTGATTCAGCTGCCGTTTCTGTTCATTTTGCCGCACTTTTGGGGCGTTAACGGCATCTGGCTCGCGATGCCAATATCGGCAGTCGTGCTGGCTGTACCGGTCTTTTTCCTGCTGCTTAAGCAGATAAGGCTGATTAATCGTCGCGCTATGCCTATCGAGACGACTGTTTAATCGTCAACGAGTTCGATGTGGTAGGTGCCTTTACCTTCCTGCTTAGCTCGGTACATGGCCTTATCTGCGCTGGAAAGCAAGGCTTCCGGCGTAAGGTTTTGCGTATTGCGGGCGATAACGATGCCGATGCTAAGGCTCAGTCTGACGGGGATGCCGTTAATTTCCCTCTGTTCGGCCAGCTTCTTAAGCAACCTTTGGCTGATGGTTTTTGCTACCTCAATAGGATTGTCCGGATGTGTTAGCAGGATAGTAAATTCGTCCCCCGCCAGCCGCGCGGGGATGTCTTCCAGCCTCACTGCTCCGCTGACGATGGTGGCGACGTTTTTTAATACCCTATCGCCAAAGTCGTGGCCGTAGACGTCGTTAAACTGCTTAAATCCGTCCAGATCGAGGAAAAACAGCCCAATCCAGGGATGCATATCGCCATCCTGGAGGTAGGCGTTGAGCGTATTGAGAAACGAGCGGCGGTTGGGCAGGCCGGTGAGAATATCGTGGGAGGCTTCGAAAATCAGCGTCTCCTGCAGCTGTTTGAGTTCGGTGATGTCTAGCGAAAGAATGTAAAACTCGCTCTGTTCTCTATCGTTATGAGGGATGAGCGTTGTCTGGACGTGCTTGATCCCCTGGCGCGTCATCAGCTTGTTTTCAAACGCGACGCGCTGGCCGTCAATCACCCGACTTAAATAGGCTTTGGAGCGTTTAAAGCTCTCCTCGCCGATAACCTCCGGCATGTATTTACCGACGGCGGAAAAGCCGAACCAATCTTCGTAAGTTTTGTTGCTGAAAGTGTAGTGAAGATTGTGGCTGACGCAGCTGATGAGCGCCGGTACGTTGTCGGTAATTTCTTTCAGTCGTTCTTTTTCGATATTGAGCAGGGTTTCTGCCTCGATGCGCTGTTCCACCTCTTCGTGAATCAGGTGCAGCGTGTTTTCCAACTGTACGGTGCGTTGCTTAACGCGGGCCTCTAATTCGTTGGTCAGCTTGCGAAGCTCGGTTTGGGCCGCGACCCTTTCGTCGATATCAACGATGACGGCGATAAAGTGGTGAGGTTCGCCCTGACGGTTTTTTACCAAAGAGACGGTCAACAAAATCCAGAATGCGCTCTCTTGACTGTTTATATAGCGTTTTTCAATGGAATAGGTTTCTACTTTACCGGCCAGTATTTCTTGCATCATGTGCAGGTCGGACTCCAGGTCGTCGGGATGGGTGATTTCCTGGAAGGTTTTATGCAACAGCTCATTCTCGCGATATCCGAGCAGGGCGCAGAGCTTGGGATTGACCCGCAGCCATTCTCCGTTTAGCGCGACGCTCGCCATGCCGACGGCCGCCTGATTGAAGGTTTGCTCGAACATTGATTCCGTCGTGCTGAGCGTATCCTCTACGGTTTTGGTGTAAGTGCTTTCCTGCAGGCTGTGGAAATACTGCTCGACCAGCTTGGCAAAGTCGCTCAGGTTGTTGATGTCTTTTTCACTGAAGCTGCGGGGCTTGGTGTCAATGATACAGAGCGTGCCGAGTGCGACACCTTCCCGTGAATGGATTTGGCAGCCTGCGTAAAACACCAGGTGAGGGTCGTCAACAACCGGTGGAATATCGTGAAATCGGGGATCTTTTCGTAAGTCGGGCACGACCAGCGTGCTGTTTTGCAAGATGGCGTGGCTGCACACGGATATGTCTCTCGGCGTTTCGTGCAGGTGGAGGCCAAAACAGGATTTAAACCACTGGCGATCCTTATCTATCAGCGTCACCAGCGCGACCGGCACGTGAAAGAATTCGGCCGCCAGCCGGGTTATGCGATCCAGCCGCTCGGAGGGCGGCGTATCCAGAATGCGTAAAGCGTTTAGAATATTCAGACGTTCCCGTTCGTTATCGGGGAGCCGGGCGGGTATCATTCATGCATTCTCGTCACTTTAACTGTTAGTGCCTAAAAGTATAGTGCAAACAGGGGTATTTTCACGGATGCGCCTTCACCCCTCCTGCAAAATGAAAATTTACTCTTCTTCAATGATTTTATAGGTTCCTCGACCGTTGGCCTTAACCTGGTACATAGCCTTGTCCGCTTGAGAAATCAGCCACTCAGGCGTGACGTCCGGCGCGTTTTTCTTGATGATAACGCCGATGCTCATGCTCAGATTAACGGGCGTTTCTCCAATGCGCTTGATGCTCGCCAGCGTTTTTAGCAGCCGCTCACAGATGTCGGTGACCACGTGGCGGGGATGGCTGTCTCCGTGGAGCAGGATCGTGAATTCGTCGCCGGCAAGCCGGGCGGCGATATCGGTTGAGCGAACGGCATGTTTTAGCGTTTGGGCGACGGTTTGCAGCACGCGATCGCCGAATTCGTGACCGTGGTTGTCGTTAATGGCCTTGAACCTGTCTAGGTCCATAAAAAACAGCGCGATCCACTGTGACTTTGCGCTTGGCAGCAGCTGCTGAAGAGATTCCATAAAGGCCCGACGATTAGGAAGGCCGGTTAGGGCATCATGGGATGCCTTTACGATAAGGGAATCCTGTAAAGACTTAAGCTCGGAGATGTCCAGCGACAGTACATAAAATTCTCCGCGAGACGGATCGGGGTTGGGGATCAGGGTTGTCTGTACGTGCTTCAAACCTTCTTGCGTGACGAACTGATTTTCATAAACAACTTTTTCACCCTTCATCATCGAAGACAGGTAGCGCTCGGCCAGCAGGAAACTGTGTTCTCCCACGACCTCTGGAACCCGCTTACCGATAATTTCCTGCGGTGGGATATTAAACCAGTCGCTGTAGGTTTTATTGGCGAAGGTGTAATAATAGTCATGATTGATGCAGCTAATTAGCGCAGGGACGTTATCCGTGATTTCTTTTAGGCGGTTTCTTTCAATATTGAGAAGCTCTTTAATTTCGTTGTTTTTTTCCACCTCTGCGTTCATCATGCGGAGCATGATTTCCAACTGCTCGGTACGATCTTTTACTCTGCTTTCCAGCTCGCCGGCCAGCTTCTTAAGCGCATTCTCCATTTCCACTTTTTCGTTGATATTAACGACGGCGGTAATAAAGTGGCTGGGATTATGCTGCGCGTCGCGCACTAAAGACACGCTGAGCAGGATCCAAAATACGCGGCCCTTCTTGTCGATATAACGTTTTTCGGTGGTGTAGGTTTGAATGCGGTCGTTAAGCAGGTCGTCAATCAGCTCAAAGCCAATATGAAGATCGTCAGGGTGCGTCACGTCTTGAAAGGTTCGGCTAAGCATCTCATCTTCAGTGTAGCCCAACATGTCGCACAGCTTGCCGTTGACCTTAAGCCACTTGCCGGACAGCGAAACGTTGGCCATTCCCACGGCGGCCAGGTTAAACGTCTGAATGAACATTGATTCGCTGTTCGTCAGGCTGTTTTCTATCGACTTGAGGCGACGACCTTCTTCCTGATAATGAAAATAGCGCTCTATAATTTTAGCGAAATAACGGAAATGTTTTTCATCTTCGTTGCTGAATTCATGCCGTTTTATATCAATCAGAGACAGCACGCCGAATATATTTCCATTTTTGGTGTAGATAGGATGACCCGCGTAAAATATAAGCCCGGGAGCGCCCGTTATAAAGGGATGATTACAATAATCAGGAGCCTCTCTCAGATCGCAAATGATAACGGGATCCTTATTGGAGAACATGTTTTCGGCAACGGTGTGATGTTTATTTTCTTTTTTCTTATTTTGATTAAAAAAAGAGTGTTCCCAATGGGACTCGTTATCTGTTTGAGTAATTAATGCGGCCGGTACGTGAAAGTGATCGGCTATCAGGCTGGTTATATTATAAAGCTCTTCGGAATTTGAAACGTTTAGCGTTCGAACGTTAGAGCTTAGCGCGCTTGCGCCTTTCTTTAATAGCGTAGGGATCATCCTTGTACTCTTGATAGAAGATGAAGTTATCAAGAGTATAAGGCAAGAATCTTATTAGCTGTTATAAATTTCCGATCAAAAATAGAAATTATCTTTTATTAAAAATAAGATGATAATCCAGTTTTTAATAGCATAAAAATAGCTAAGCTTAGCACGACGGAAATTAGCGTGTTTCGAATAAACATTGCCAGCAATATAGAAAAAATCGCGCCGATAAAATAAGGATTAAGCGGGATGTCTCTAAAGCCGCCGTCGTTTAAAAATATAATCGGTGCGCAGATAGCCGTTAAAATGGCCGGTATCGAGAAACTCAGCAGCTTTTTAATCACCGGGCTTAGCTTAATAGGCAAGCTGGGCTCGAGAAAAACGTAGCGATTGAAGAAAACGACCAGCGCGGTAGAGATAATAATTACCCAAATCATGCCTTTTCTCCAATAGCAAGTGACGTAATTAACCCGGCGAACATGGCGATGACGCCTGAAATAATCAAGGAGCTCGGAACCTGAAAATAGCCCAGAACGACCGACAGAATCAGTGCGGTGAGCACACAGACCAGCGTGGGCAGGCTTTTTATCAGGGGAACGACAATGACGATAAAGGTTGCGGCGATGGAAAAGTCTAAGCCGTAGCTTCCCAAATCCTCTATCTGCGTAGCGGCTACGGCGCCGGCCAGCGTTGAGGCGAGCCAGAATAGATAAAAGAACAGCCCGATCCCCAGTGCGTACCAACGGTCAAAGTTTTTCTCCCGGCGCTCGCCTATCAGAGCGAACAGCTCATCCGTCAGTAGAAAACCCAAAATCAGACGCCAGCGTAGCGGCAGCGGCGCAATGCGTTCACGCATCGTCAGGCCGTAGAGCAGGTGCTGTGACGAGATAAAAAAGGCCGAAATAAGGATAGCAACGAGCCCTGAACCCGCTTTAATCATGCCCATGGTGGCCAGTTGGGTCGCGCCGGCAAAGATAATGGCCGACATTCCAACCCCCTGCGCCGCCGTAAGCCCGGTTTCAATCGCCATTGAGCCGGCTAACAGGCCCCATGGCAAAACGGCCAGGCTCAGCGGCAGTATAGCGATACAGCCTTTAACAAAGCTGAGCCAGGGAGAATGAGGAGGGTTTGTGTCTGACGTAAGTTCACTCATAGTTAGCGGCCTGTTTCCTTTTTTATTTTTGTGAGGGAACTCACCATCTTGAATGAAATTATGCTATTCGCCAAGCGCAAAGGGAGCATTTTCTCTACCTCTTTAGCTATTTTTCATTTAACAGACGAAACGGGTTTGAGGAATTGTTGACTGTGAGTCAATTATCTTATGCGATTATTGTGGTTTTTCCGTTCAATAGGGCGAGTAGAATAGAGCCTAATCCATTCAGCGGCGCTTGGCCGCAGACTCTTTCTTATCGGACGGAACAATATTATGAGCAACGTTTTAATCGTCAACGGCATGAAAAAATTTGCCCACTCTAACGGCGAACTGAATATGACTTTACACCGCGCGGCGGTTGAAACGCTGCAAGGGTTGGGCCACAGCGTAAAAGAAACCATTGTCGACCGCGGCTATGAGATCGAAGAAGAGATCGAAAAGTACCTGTGGGCCGATACCGTCATCTATCAACAGCCCGGCTGGTGGATGGGCGCGCCGTGGATCCTGAAAAAGTACATTGACGACGTGTTTACCGCCGGGCACGGTCGCCTGTATGAAAACGACGGGCGTACGCGTTCTGATGACGCTAAAAAATACGGTTCCGGCGGCCTGATCCAGGGCAAAACCTACATGCTGTCCGTAACCTGGAACGCGCCGGAAGAGGCGTTTACCGATCCAGAACAGTTCTTTGAGGGCGTCGGCGTTGACGGCGTCTATCTGCCGTTCCATAAGGCCAACCAGTTTTTAGGCATGTCGCCGCTGCCGACTTTCCTGTGCACCGACGTGATGAAGCGTCCTGATGTGGAAAACAACCTTAAGCGTTTGAATGAGCACCTGACGAAGGTATTTGGATAAGTAGGCGAAATCTGCTTTTTAAAACGGTCATTTTTTAATGACCGTTTTTTTACCCACGCGTTAAGATAGGCGTTTCACCGTTGGAACTGGGGGCCGTCGTATGCAAAGTGCGCTTGGGCAAGTAAAGTCGGTTAAACAGGGATACTGGCGAAGCCAATTTTTGCCGCACGTGGAGCTGCGCTCGACCTATCAAAGCCGCGTGGGGTACGGAGAGCATCTCCACCGGGCGTTTTCCATCGGCGCTATTCTTGAGGGACAAACCTGCGTACGCTACCTCGGGCAGGAAAAACGAGCCCAGGCCGGAGAGCTGGCGCTGATTGAACCCGGCGCTGCGCATAGCTGTAATCCGATAGGCGAGCAGGCCCGAAGTTATCATATGCTCTATATTAACGCCGACTGGTGCCTTGAGCGCCTCTCTTCCCTTTTAGATTCGCGGGTTGAACGCCTGCGCTGTTCCTGTTTTTCTATAAACGATCCCGCCCTGTTTTCACGCTACCTGTCGCTGGTCGATGCGCTGATGCAGCGAGAGCCGCAGGCTTGGGAACGTGCGCTTGCGGCGTTTATAGACCCATTGATGCTTCGCTACTGCTCGCCCGACTTACCGTCGACGGAACGCGGCGCGGTTCGTTTTATGCGCAGCCGTCTGCAGGAAAGCCTGTCGTCGCCGCCAACGCTTGCCGAACTGGCGAACGATCTCAGCCTTCGGCCTGAAACGCTGATCCGCGCCTTTTATCGAGAGGTCGGCATGACGCCCCATGCCTATGTCAACAGCCTGCGCATCGAGTGGGCAAAGTCGCTGCTTAAAGAAGGGGAAAGCATTGCCGATACGGCGCAGACGGTAGGGTTTAGCGATCAAAGCCACTTTCACAAGCGCTTTGTCGCCGCGACCGCCGCCACGCCGGGGCAGTATCTGCTTAATATACCCTAAATAATTCTAGTTGTAGGAAGGCGGCAAGGGAGTGACAAATTCGTCGGGAACGAATTTGACCAGCCGAAGGCTGGCCTCCGGTGAGAGGCAGGAGCCTCTCATTAATCCCCAGGAGCTTACATAAGTAAGTGACTGGGGTGAACGACAAATCTGTCTGGAACAGATTTGAACGCCGTTTGCGGCGGCCCGCAAGGGCGAGGCCCATGGATGGGCCGAGTATTTACAGCCAACGCATCTACAACTTGAAGTATGACGGGTATAGATCAATTTTTGACAATCCATAGCCCTCCCTCGAAGGCTAAAGTCTTTCCGGTGTTTCACAACCGGATAGGACCTTATGATAAACGAATGGTTACCGTCGGCGTTTCTTCCGCTGGCGCTGGCGCACGGCGTTGCGCTTTTAAGCCCTGGCCCCGACTTTTTTCTGTTGACCGGCTACGCGATACGCTATCGGCTTCGCGGCAGCGCGTTCATCTGTTTAGGCATCGCGCTGGGCAACGCAGTTTATATCGCTGTAGCCATCGTCGGATTTCGCAGCGTTGCCGGCGCACAGGGGCTGTTTACGCTAATTCAGGCGGCGGGGGCGCTCTATTTGCTTTATATTGGAACGCAGCTGCTGAAAAGCCGCCCCGGAGAACTTACTCTCAATACGGCGTCAGGCGGCGTTTCAGCCTTCAGGCAGCTGGCGCTTGGGCTCGGGTCATCGCTGCTGAATCCTAAAAATGCGCTGTTCTATATGAGCCTGATGACCTCCATACTCGGAAGCCAGGTAACGCTAACACAGCAGATTGGTTGCGGTATCTGGATGTTTTTCGCCGTGCTGCTTTGGGATCTGCTGGTGGCGTCGGCGATTGGCCTTCCTGTCGTACAAGAACGGCTTGGACGCTGGCTACACTGGATAGAGCGCGGCGCGGGCGCTGTTTTAGTCGCAATGGGGCTGGGCCTGATGGTTGATATTGCCATAACGTAATGACGTAAACCGGTTAAGGAGCAAACAATGCCAAAACAAACGCTGTCGTGGTGCTGGTCGCAGCCCGGAGAGCCGGACTCTCTGTCTTTGAGCCATACCGAACTCCCCGAGCTCGGTGGCGATGATATCGTTGTTGCCAATCGGGTCATCGGCCTGAATCCCGTCGACTGGAAGTTTATCGCTCAGCCTTTTAACCTCTGGGAGCCGGGACATATCCCCGGCGTCGATGGAATGGGGACCGTTGTGGCGCTGGGCGATCGCGTGCGCCATCTGCGCATCGGCAGCCGCGTTTGTTACCATACCAACCTGCGTACGAACGGCAGTTTTAGCCATCATACCGTGATTTCCGCCAAGGCGGCGATCCCCGTTCCTGAATCCGTAACCGACGAAGCGGCGGCCGCGCTTCCCTGCCCAGGGCTGACGGCATGGCAGGCAATGAAAAAGGCGCCGGACCTTAAGGGTAAGCGCGTTTTGGTCAGCGGCGCGGGCGGATCCGTGGGCTCAATACTGACCCAGCTGCTGATTGAGCAGGGCGCCCTGGTTTACGCCACAGCTAGCGAGATTAATCATGCGCGGCTTGGGCATTGGGGCGTCGTTGCGGCGTTCGACTACCGTCAGAGCGACTGGCGGCAGCAGCTGCGTCAACAGTTGGGCTCTCACGCGCTGCACGCCGCGTTTGATATGGTTAGCGGCGAACATGCCGCCACGCTCGCACCGCTTCTTGGTTACTATGGCCACCTGGTTTGCGTGCAGGATCGCGTTAGCTCATCGCCCGTCGGTGCGTTTACTACCTGCCTGTCCCTGCATGAGATCGTGCTGGGGGCTATGCATCAGCACGGCAGCGACGCCCAGTGGGCCGAACTGGTTCTGGCCGGGCAGGGGCTTTTGGAGAGCGTCTCTCGCGGCGCGTTGACGCTGCCGCCTTTTGACGTCAGCCCGTTTGACGCGCTGCCGGAAAGCCTGATGCGCCTTAAGCGTAACGATCGCGCGCTTAAATATCTGATTAGAATAGAGTCATAGTGTTAAGCAAGGAAAAGAACGACTAATGGAACTCCTCTTTTTAGGCACCGGCGCAGGGACGCCGTCCAGGCTGCGCAACGTGAGCAGCGTTGCGCTGACGCTAACGGATGAAGGCGGCTCGGTCTGGCTGTTTGACTGCGGCGAAGGCACCCAGCACCGGATCCTGCGTACCGCCATAAGCCCGGGTAAGATTGAGAAAATATTCATCACTCACCTGCACGGCGACCACATCTTTGGCCTGCCTGGCCTGTTGACCAGCCGCTCCATGCTTGGCACGAACGGCGCGCTGATGCTCTATGGGCCAACGGGCATTAAGGCCTATGTGGAAATCGCGCTGGCGACCAGTGCCTCCTACTTAACCTACCCGCTGGAGATTGTGGAGTTTGAACCGGGCGTTATCCATCAGGACGACCGGTTTTGCGTCACGGCGCTGCCGTTAAACCACGTAGTGCCCAGCTTTGGCTATCGCATTGAGGAATCGGACCGGCCAGGTTCGCTTGACGCCGCGCGCCTCAAGGCCGCAGGCATTAGGCCGGGGCCGCTGTTTCAGCGCCTGAAAGCGGCAGAGCGCGTTCAGCTTGACGACGGTAGAATTATCGATGGGCGGGACTTTCTGGGGCCCTCGATTAAGGGGCGAAAGGTGGCGATTTTTGGCGATACGGCGCCGGCGGAAAACGCCTCGCTGCTGGCAAACGGCGTAGATCTCATGGTGCACGAAGCGACGCTGGAAGCCTCCATGGCGGAACGGGCCAACGGGCGTGGGCATTCGACTACCCGCCAAGCCGCGCAGGCGGCAAAAGACGCCGGCGCCAAGCGCCTTATCGTTACCCACCTGAGTCCGCGCTACGGCAAAGAAGATGAGGAACGCCTGCTTGAGGAATGCCGTACGGTTTTTCCCAATACGGAAATGGCCGCCGACCTGACGTCGTTTACGGTATAACCCACGGATTTTTTATGAAGAATTGTTAGAGCTAACTTTTTAACATTATACTGGAAACAGTGTTCCAATTTTTCTGAAACGAAACCCGAAACAGGTGGCAGCGCCATGGCGGCAGAGGATTTAGATAAACAGCCGGATTCCGTCTCTTCCGTGCTGAAAGTGTTTGGCATTTTGAACGCGCTGGGCGATGAGCGCGATATCGGCATTTCCGAGCTGGCGCAGCGGGTAATGATGTCAAAAAGCACCGTCTATCGTTTTTTGCAGACGATGAAAGCGCTGGGCTACGTTAGCCAGGAAGAAGAAACGGAAAAGTACTCGCTAACCCTCAAGCTGTTTGAGCTGGGCTCGAAGGCGCTTGTGCACGTCGACGCGATCCGCTATGCCAACGGCCCGATGCGCGAGCTTTCGCGGCAAACTAAAGAGGCCATCCACCTCGGCGCGTTGGATGACGACGCCATCATCTACATCCACAAGATAGACTCGCAGTACAATCTGCGCATGTATTCCCGCATCGGTCGCCGTAATCCCGTTCACTCCACCGCGATCGGCAAAGTGCTGATGGCCTGGTGCGAGCCCGGCCTTCGCGAGGATACGTTGGCTAAAATTACCTTTAGTCCCGGAACCGGTAAGGCCGTTCAGAGTAAGGAGGCGTTGCTGCCCCTGCTGGAAAACGTGCGGGCGCAGGGGTATGCCGAGGATGTAGAAGAGCAGGAGGAGGGCGTGCGCTGCATCGCGGTGCCGGTGTTTGACCGCTTTGGCGTCGTAAACCTGGGCCTAAGCCTCTCTCTGCCGACGGTTCGCTTCAGCGAAGAGGGCAAGCCTGCACTGATTGCCTTACTGCACGCGGCCGCGCGCAACGTATCGTCACAGCTGGGCTATCACGACTACCCGTTCTGAACGGCGCTTCATGCCGGCTTCACACGTGTCGTATAACTTCCTCGTCTATTAATAAACGGGGAGATTTACAATGGACTGTTATGACGTCGCCATTATTGGCTTAGGCCCGGCAGGCGCAACGCTGGCGCGATTGCTGAGTGAGAAACTTAGGGTTATCGCGCTGGACAAAAAGCGCGCAAGTGGAAGCGAAGGATTTCAAAAGCCCTGCGGCGGACTGCTGGCGCCGGACGCACAGCGCGCCTTTATTCGCTTTGGGCTTAACCTGCCGACCAGCGTTATCGCCAACCCGCAGATTTTCAGCGTCAAAACGCTGGACACCCAGACCGGCATTACCTGTAACTATCAGCGCAGCTACATCAACATCAATCGCCACGCCTTCGACCTGTGGATGAAGTCGCTGGTGCCCGAACGCGTGGAAGTCCATCATGATACGCTGTGCAAGCGCCTTGAGCGCACGGATGAGGGCTACCATGTGACCTTTGTAGAAGACGGCGAAGAAAAGCGTATCCACGCTCGCTATCTGGTCGGCGCCGACGGCGCTAACTCGATGGTCCGCCGCTATCTCTATCCCCGGCATGAAATTCGCCGCTATCAGGCTATCCAGCAGTGGTTTGAAGATAAACATCCCGTCCCGTTTTACTCCTGTCTGTTTGATAACGACGTGACGGATTGCTACGCCTGGAGCATCAGTAAGGACGGCTACTTTATCTTTGGCGGCGCGTTCCCGATGAAGGAGGGGCGCGAACGCTATGACATGCTGAAAGAGAAGGTGGAGCTCCACCGTTTTACCTTTGGCACCGCGTTGAAAAGCGAAAAGTGCACCGTGCTGTGCCCGTCCGGCTGGCGAGACTTCGTCTGCGGCAAAGACGACGCGTTTTTGATTGGTGAAGCGGCGGGCTTTATCAGCGCCAGCTCGCTGGAGGGAATTAGCTACGCGCTAGACAGCGCGGAGCTGCTGAGCCGAATATTGAATAAGGGCGGAACGTCTTTGAATCCGTCCTACCGAAAGAGCACGTTCAGGCTGAGGCTCAAGCTGCTGAGCAAGGTGTTCAAGGCTAGAATTCTGACAACGCCATGGTTACGAAAGCTTATTATGAAAAGCCGAATCAGCCACATTGAGCAGGCGTCAGCGCGTTAGGTTCTCCGCGTATAGTGATGAGGCACGGTCTGGAACGCGTTGTCAGGCAATATCGGAAATTAGAGGTCAGGCAAGGTTTTTATATCGGGCAGCGTGTACATTCTCGACATCTTAATCCTATATAACCGATTGATTGAATGGAGTTTATGCTGATTATGAACTTAAAGTGTGTAATTCTCGACGACTATCAGAACGTTGCACAGACGATGGCGGATTGGTCGACTCTGGAGGGGAGCGTAGACATCTTTTCTCTAACCGAACATATTGACGATGAATCGCAGCTTGCCGAGAAGATTGGCGACTGCGACATTGTCGTTATCATGCGCGAGCGCACTCCCTTCACCGCTTCACTGTTTGCCCGACTGCCAAAGCTTAAGCTTCTGATTACCTCGGGCATGCGAAATGCTTCTATCGATCTGAAAGCGGCCAGTGCGCAGGGTGTGACCGTATGCGGGACGGCGAGCGGCTCAGAGCCGCCGATGGAGCTCACCTGGGCGCTAATTTTAGGGCTGGCGCGTCACGTCGTGCAGGAAAATAACGCTTTTCGTCAAAGCGGGCCGTGGCAGAGCAGCGTGGGCATGACCCTGAGCGGAAAACGCCTTGGCCTGCTGGGATTGGGTAAAATTGGCGGACGCATGGCGCAGGTAGCCAACGCGTTCGGCATGCAGGTATCGGCCTGGAGCCCTAACCTGACGGCAGAGCGCGCTCAGGAGTGCGGCGCTCGGCTTGCGGAATCAAAAGAGGCGCTTTTGAAAGAAAGCGATATCGTCTCTATCCACCTGGTGCTGGGGGAACGCAGCCGCGGGCTGATTGGTCGCGATGAGCTCAATATGATGAAGCCGAGCGCCCTGCTCATTAACACGTCGCGCGCCGCGATTATCAACCAGAACGCACTGATTGACGCGTTAAGGGAAAACCGCATCGCAGGCGCAGGGCTGGACGTATTTGATATCGAGCCGCTACCCAAAGAGCACCCTTTGCGCACGTTGCCTAACGTGCTGGCTACCCCGCACCTTGGTTACGTAGCGGACAGCAACTACCGGGGATATTTTGAAGGCGCGGTTGAAGATATTCAAGCCTTCCTTGCAGGCGCCCCCGTTCGACAGCTGAAGTAAAACCATTAGCCATTTTTCGTTGGAGGCTCCGTTATGGCGGCGCCTCTGACGATAATATGGAACATTGGGCGCTTTAAGAATAAAAGGGTTATTTCTTGACCTCGGGGTATTATTCAACGCATTCTTATCCGGACGGATAAAAATGAAAGAGAAGATAATATCCATCAGTGATGGATGAATTTTTTCTAATTCGTGTATAATCCGGAAATATTTATGCCTATTTTATATTTCTCTTGGGGGGATAAATGAAAAATAGTGATGAGTCGGTACAAAAAGTCACAAAAGGCGCAGCGATTACTCAGGAAATATTGGACGCTCTGGCGCAGAAGTGTGCCGAGAAATATGCCGCGGTAAAGGATAATGTTACTATTAGTGCCGATATGAGCGATGAGACGCTGCGTAAAATTGCGCCTACGACCAACGATATTGCAGAAAGCTGCATTATTAACGTTTATCAAGCTCGCTACTATCTGCTTAAGCTGATGGAAGAAGGGCTGGTGTTAAAGACCGGCGTGAAGAAAGGATATCCTCTGCACTGGTGGCTGCTGGGCTCCGAGAAGCGGGCGTAGTTACAGCTACGTTGACGGTTCTTTCTCTCTTATTGTTGACTATTAGCCTGCGTATTTTTTAGCGTAGGCGATGATATTATCTCGTCGTTTGTCAATTAGCGGAAAGCCTTCGTTCACCGCGTTGACATCGGCCAGTATCGCTATATCTGTTAGTTTCAGTTCTCTTTTTCCGTATGAAACTCCGCCGTTCTCTCGCTGCGTTATATGCCTTTCTCTCTTTAAGTTACAATACGCATAAATATTATTTTTAATTAGCCTATCTCGTTTAAGGGATTCTATTACGCTGACGGGATTTTTATTTATGCCTGTTGCTAAGTATATTTAAAGTGGGACTAAAGTCTCGTTTGTTATTTCAGAAAACTCTTTTAGGCCTTACTTTGACATAAATGGCAACGGCGCAAAGAAGCGTTGCATGCTAGGATTACTCATCGCTTACCGCACCAACAGCGTCCGACGCGCTAAGCTTTATCTTTATCGCCAACGGCGTTTGGCTGTGAAAAATAAAGAGGTCTGAGATGGAGTCCCTGATTTGTTATAAAGAAATGCCCCGCTGGAGTCGTGAAACGATCCCCGATGCGTTTATGCAACAGCACAATACTCAAGCCGGCACCTGGGCTAAGCTTACCGTCTTTCGGGGCGATATGGCGTTTGCCATGCTCAATGAAGACGGAACCGAAACGGAACGCTTCGTTTTTTCTCCTGAAAGCCAGCCGCCGCTCGTCGCGCCGCAGGCGTGGCATCGGATTGTATCCTGCTCCCCCGATCTGGACTGCCAGCTGGCTTTCTACTGCCAGCCGGAGGACTATACCCAGAAGAAGTACGGTATGACGAAAACGCATTCCGAAGTGATTAACGCCGTGCGCTACGTTGAGCCCTGCAAAGCGCTGGATCTTGGATGCGGCTCAGGGCGCAACGCGCTTTATCTCAATAAGCTCGGATTTGACGTTACGGCGTATGACAAAAATGAGATGAGCATTCAGGCGATTAACGACATTATCCAAGCCGAGTCGCTAAACGGCCTGCGGGCGCAGGCGTGGAACATCAATGAACAAGACATTACCGAGCGCTACGGCTTCATTTTCTCAACCGTCGTTTTCATGTTCTTAAACCGCGATCGGGTGCCCGAGATTATTCGCAATATGCAGGAAATGACGGAGCCGGGCGGCTATAACCTGATCGTTTCCGCCATGTCGACGCCGGACTTTCCCTGTCCGATGCCTTTCTCATTCACCTTTTCTGAGAACGAGCTGAAAGAGCGCTATGAGGGTTGGGAAATCGTCAAATACAATGAAAACGTGGGAGAGCTGCACAAAACGGACGACAGCGGGCAGCGGATCCGATTGCGCTTTGCTACGCTGCTTGCGAAGAAAACCGTCTGATTTCCCTACTAGGGAGTTACGGGACACACTCTAGGGCACAGCCTAAAGCGGCGTTGCGATAGGGAAGGTGAATAGGGTACTCTGACTTGGATAATCTCTATGGGGCGTTTAGCTTGGTCCCGTTCTTAAAAAAGATATGGAGGAAACATGCGGATTCAATGGTTACTAGGCACTACGGCAGCGCTGCTGTTAGCCGGCTGTAGCAGTACTAATACGCTTACCGGCGCGGGCCAACAGGTACGGCTCGTGGACGAGCAGCCCGGAGCTCAGTGTCAGCTGCTGGGCAGCGCCGAAGGCCGCCAAAGCAATTGGATGTCTGGCGTAAACAGCGAGTATGATTCTTTCCAAAGCGCAACTAACGATCTGCGCAACAAGGCTGCGGCCATGGGCGGAAACGTGCTTTATGGCGTAGTGAGCGAAAAGCAGAACATTCTGTCCGATCTTGCACCGATGGATACTAAGGTTGTTGGGCAGGTTTATAAGTGTCCTTAACGGACAGATTTACCTCTCCGCTCCGGCCTATCGGCCGGAGTGCTGCCGTCTAAGTACGGCGTTTCTTTTATGATATCTTCACTTTTCGAAAAAACCTCCTTGCTTGAATTTTGACCAGTCATTGGCTGCGTGCATGATTTTTTAAAAAATATTTAAAATAATTAGCGTGTTATCAATTCATAAGATGAATGGCTCTTCTTCGCTATCTGGATAAAATAGAGAAAAAAATCACATATTTCTAATAATTAGAAAATTATCAGGGTTAATATAAGATAAAGATATGTCATGAAATAGTCATTTACTGTTTCGCTCTGTCGTTGATAGCGCCAATACGTCGTATCCGTTGTGTTGTTTATTTGGTTGAAATCATATGATTTATATGAAATTAATTTTAATTGGCTAATTCTTTATTATCTTATTTATTCTCAATTTTAATTTTTATTAACAAATAAGATAAGAATTACTAAGGATAAGCTTAAAGGGTGTCATAAAAAATCGCCTTACCATGTTTTATAGAAAATAATTAAAAAATAATTTTCTCGATGATCTGATTTTTATTTCATATTTTATTTTCTTTGTTCGTTACCAATTAAATTTTTTAGTGAAGGAATAATAGAACCTGTCAAAGTTAACAGGTATGAATAGATACTCTGGTCTGATATAAAATCCGCAAAATAGTCATTTAGTGAAGGTTAAATTTCATACAAAACCTAGGCGAAAAGAAGGTTGACGTAAGGAATCTATTATTAGCGCTGGTCTGTTTATTAGTGAAATTAGCAAAGAAAGCCACTGTTATTGACCATGAGGGGCTCCCTCATCCGAGATAGGTCGGGTATTTCAGGGTATTAAAGCATAAGGAAATAGGGATCGTAGTCGTGGTGTGTTTTACCTATAAGGAATCAGGAAAAAAGATATGGCCGATAGTTTTCAAAATGAAGTCCCTGCCGCACGCGTAAATATCAAGCTGGATCTCCATACCGGCGGCGCACAGAAAAAGGTTGAACTGCCGTTAAAGCTGTTAGTCATGGGAGATTATAGTCACGGTCAGGAGAATCGTCCGATCGCTGAAAGAGAAAAGATCTCTATTAACAAAAACAACTTTAATGCGGTATTAGCCGATCTCAATCCTAAAGCAAAGCTGACAATTAAAAACACGCTTGCCGGCGACGATTCTGAAACTAACGTCTCACTTAGTTTTAAAGACATGAAAGATTTTGAACCGGAGCAGGTTGCTAAACAAATACCCGCTTTGCGCTCACTTCTCGCTATGCGTAATTTGCTGCGTGACCTTAAATCCAACCTGTTGGATAACGCCACTTTCCGCCTGGAGCTGGAGCGTATTTTAAAAGACGAACAATTATCCGATGAGCTGCGCGCTGAATTAGCCGCTATTGGCTCTCTGCCGGGCGATGGCTCCGCGCAATAACGTCTTTTTTCAATACGTATTTTAAGAAGGATTTTTTATGTCTACGCAAAACGTGAGTTCCGCAAAAGCGGGCAGCACTACGGTAAAAGAAAACGGCGGCGTCTATCAGTCGCTGTTTGACAAAATCAACCTGACGCCGGTCGCTCAGTTTGACGATCTGGTTAAGTTTCAGGACAACGACGCGCTGGCGGAAGCTTCTGCCGACGAACGCGTCACGATGGCGGTTAACGTCTTTCTGAACATGGTTCAAAAGTCTGCCCAGAAGGTGGACAAGCTGGACAAGAGCCTGCTGGACTTCCACATCAGCCAGATCGATAAGCAGCTCAGCGAACAGCTGGACGCCATCATGCATCACCCTGAGTTTCAGCAAATTGAGTCTGCGTGGCGCGGCCTGAAGTTCCTGGTCGACCGTACGGACTTCCGTCGCAATGTGAGAATCGAAGTGCTGGACGTCTCCAAAGAGGCGTTGCAGCAGGACTTCGAAGATGCGCCGGAAACCATCCAAACCGGTTTCTATCGCCATACCTACATTCAGGAATACGACACCCCCGGCGGCGAGCCGATCGGCGTAACTATCTCTAACTTTGAGTTTGGCCGCGGCCCTCAGGACATCGCCCTGCTGCGCAACGTTTCCAAAGTCGCCGCCGCTGCGCACATGCCGTTTATCGCCTCCGTAGGCCCGGCGTTCTTTGGTAAAGAAACAATGGAAGAAGTGGCGGCCATCAAGGATATCGCCAACTATTTCGATCGCGCCGAGTACACCAAGTGGAAGAGCTTCCGCGATACGGACGATTCGCGCTACATCGGTCTGACCCTGCCTCGCGTACTTGCGCGTCTGCCTTACGGCCCGGACACCGTGCCGGTGCGTAACTTCAACTACGTTGAGCAGGTGAAGGGGCCGGATCACGATCGCTACCTGTGGACCAACGCCTCGTTCGCGTTTGCCGCCAACATGGTAAAAAGCTTTATCCGCAACGGTTGGTGCGTTCAGGTGCGTGGCCCGCAGGCGGGCGGCCTGGTCGACGACCTGCCGATCCACCTTTACGATCTGGGCACCGGCAATCAGGTGAAGATCCCGACCGAAGTATTGATTCCGGAAACCCGCGAGTTCGAGTTCGCAAACCTTGGCTTTATCCCGCTGTCGTTCTACAAGAACCGCGACTACGCCTGCTTCTTCTCCGCCAACTCGACTCAGAAGCCTGCGCTTTACGATACCAAAGAAGCAACGGCCAACAGCCGCATCAACGCGCGCCTGCCGTACATCTTCCTGCTGTCTCGTATCGCTCACTATCTGAAGGTCATTCAGCGTGAAAACATCGGCGCGACCAAAGATCGCCGCGTGCTGGAGCTTGAGCTGAACACCTGGATCAACAATCTGGTGACGGAAATGACCGACCCGAGCGATGAAGTTCAGGCGTCGCATCCGCTGCGTCAGGCGAAAGTGCTGGTTGAGGACATTGAGGACAACCCGGGCTTCTTCCGCGTGAAGACCTTCCTGGTGCCTCACTTCCAGATCGAAGGTATGGATATCAACCTGTCTATGGTGTCACAGATGCCAAAGGCCAAGGCGTAATCCCCCCGGGATCTGGAGTCTGCAACAATGAAGATCCACCGCCCGCTATGGACTGAAGGCGCCTTTTTGTCGCCGGAACAGTTCCAGCAGCAAAGCCGATGGGAAGCGTTCAGCAACGATCAGGTAGCCAGACTCGGTCTGGCTAACCCCTGGGGCGTCCAGCGCGCGACGTTTGACCCTCAGGCGCTGTCGCTTAATCGGCTCCATGCGGAAAGCCTGAGCGTCCGTCTTCCCGACGGCACCTGGATTGATACCGACGTGTCGGACGCTTTACCGCCGGCTCGCGACCTGCGGCAAAGCGTCCCGGCCGATCGCAGCTCCATAGTCGTGCTGCTTGGTCTGCCGCTGCTGCATGCCAACGGCGGCAACTGCCATCAGGATGGCGCACATTCCGAAAGGCCGCTGCGCTATCGTCAGGAGTGGGTTGAGGTGCAGGACCTGTTTGGGCAGGGAAATGAGTCCATCGCCGTGGAGCGCTATGCGCTCACGATGCTGTTCGACTTTGAAGAGCAGGGCGACTACCTCACCTGCCCCATCGCGCGCCTTAAGCGCGACGCGAACGGCGTATTCACCGTTGACGCTTCGTTTCTTCCGCCGATGCTGAATCTGACCGCCGCGGGCGGCGTTTTGACTCAGCAGCTGGACATGCTGTGTACGCAGGTGCAGGCCAAGCGCCAGCGCCTGATGGGCATGCGGCGAGAGCGCAATCAGCAGATGGCGGAGTTTGCCGTAGCGGACGTTTCGCTGTTCTGGCTTTTGAACGCGCTTAACGGCCACGAGCCGCTGCTGAAGTTTTTACAGCAGTATCCGGCATCTCATCCTGAGCGCCTTTACCAGCAGCTTTCGTCGCTGGCCGGCGCGCTGTTGACGTTCTCTCTTGAGCACGACGTTGAGGCTATTCCCGCCTATCAGCACAAGCAGCTTAATCAGGTTTTTCCGCCGCTGTTTCGATTGATTAGCGAACTGCTGGAAGCCAGCCTGCCGTCGCGGGTCATCGCCATCGAGCTTATTCACGATCGCGGCACCCGCTGGTCGGGCCGCCTGCAGGACGTCCGCCTGACGGAAGACGCCGATTTCTTCCTGTCCGTGCGTTCGTCCATGCCTGCGCACCAACTGCTGGAGCTGTTCCCGCTGCTGTGCAAGGTAGGCTCTCCGGACGACGTCAGTCAGATAGTCAACTCGGCGCTTTCCGGTATTCCTCTCAAAACGCTCAGCCACGTGCCGGCAGCCATCCCGCTGCGTCTGGACAACCAGTACTTTGCGCTGGACTTAGCTCACCCGGCTGCGGCCAGCATGTTGGCCGCCCGCTGCTGTGAGTTTTATGTTCCCCGTTCGCTGCCGGACGTTTCACTGGAGCTTTTTGCGGTACTTAAATCATGAGTCAAAGCAGTCAAACCGTTTCCATTGACGACCTGTTGCGCGACGTCGCCCTGACCGTCGTCCACCTGCGGGCGGGCGCCGTCGTCGAGAAGGGCGAGGTTCTCTACAAACGCTGCGTGGATCAAATCACCGAGCTTCGCCAGCGCCTGACGGAGATGCAGTACGACGCCGCCGTGATTGACGACGTGAGCTATGCCGCCTGCGCGCTGCTGGATGAAACCGTTCTGCAAAGAAGCAGCGACGAAGGCTATGAAGTGTGGCAAGGGGTGCCGCTGCAGGTGACGTTTTTCAACACCTATCAGGCGGGGGATACGCTTTACGAACGCATTCGCGAGCGCATTCGCCATCCTGAGGGAAGCCAGCTGGTGCTGGCCTGCTACGACCGCGTGCTGGGACTGGGCTTTCAGGGCCGCTATCAGTCGCAGCCGCAGGGCGAGCGGGAAGCGCTGGTGATGGCCGTACGCGATTTGCTGCCGAAAGCCTCAAGCTCAAACGGCGGTTCTTTGCTGAACGCCTTCTCCGGCGGAAAAGGAACGTGGCGCGGCGCCTCTCTGCTGTTCTGGACCGGCGTTTCGCTGGTGGCGGTGACGGCGCTGTATTTTGCGCTGCGCTACCACATAGACAGCCTGCTTTCACAGCTGGTGCAAGGCGCGTAGCAACATAGTAAGAATACCGAGCCCGGCATTCTTACTGCGGCCGGCGTAAAGACGCGGAGCGTTTTTAAAGACAAAGAGGGGCAAGGAGCGCCCGTCGGCGCGGTGAGGATCCCGTTCGGAAACAGGCCAATCGACGTGGGATTAAAACTAAGGATGTAAAAGTGGGTGATTACCCTTGGCGAGTCCAGCTGCTATACGCCACGTGCCTGTGTTTGGCGCTGCTGCTGTTCTTCCTACCTCTGCCTGCGGGCTGGGTAGTTATAGGCTGTGTGCTGACGCTTTTAGTCAGCGGTTACAAAGGGTGGCGCACGCATCGGTATGCCAAACAGGTCAAGCACGTATCTCCCTGGCTCGATTCGCTGGAAGAACGGCTTGAAGCACTGCCGGAGCGCCTAAGGCGCCGACTGCCGGTTATTTTAGTCACCGGCGATGCAACGGCGGACTACTTTCCCAATGGGGAAACCGACCGGATAGCGGTCACCGGCAAGGGGATATGGATAGCCGTACCGGCAATGGGCGAACTGGCCCTGACGGCGGATGCGTTGAGCGGCCGCTGGCCGGAAACGGCGGGAAGGATCGGAGTGATGTTTACTCTCTCTCCTGAACACCACACAACGGCAGCGGCGCTGCTGGGATATTTACAGACGTTTCGCCAGTCGTGGGCGGATGCGAGCAGAACCAGCGGCTATCGGCTGCCGAGCTATTTGGCCGTAAACGCCGAGCTGGGCGCCCCGTCAGTAGAACCTCAGTGGTTCTGGTGGACGGAGCAAGAGGATATCCGCCTGTTGGACAACGCGCATACCGAGCTTGAAGCGTGGCGTCATCAGGGGGAAGGGCAGCAAAGCTGCCAGCGCGAAAGCCTGGCGGTCATGCTTAAAACGCTGCGGCGCTGGCTTAATGAGAACGTTCTGGAGCCGCTTAGCGACAAACGGTTACCGGTTCCCCCGTGGACGCCGGGGGCGGTAGCGTGCCTGAACGCATCGAGCGGCGGTAGCGCCGGCGGTGAAGAAAGCCTCTGGCGAAGCCATCTTGGCAAGCTGACGACGCTAGCTCTGCCTCTTGCTGAAAACGCTTCTTCGTTCAGCCTGCCGGAGCCGCTGGTCAGCAATATGCCGGTCAGCTGCCCGATGGCGCCCAAAAAGCGGGCGCTGTGCCACGCGTTGACGTTTACCGCGCTGTTTGCTGCCGTAGCCCTGTGCTCATCGGCCTATAACAACGTCGGGCTGCTTGAGAGCCTGGGAAGAGACCTGTCGGCCTATCACCGCATTCCGATGGAGAGCTATGACGACAAGTTGGAAAGCCTGAAGGTGCTGAAGGCGGACCGCGCGCTGCTGGATAAATACTACCGCGAAGGCGAGCCGGAGCGCTTAGGCGTAGGGCTCTATGCCGGAGCGAGAATGATACCGCCGCTGGACGTCGCCATTATGGCCTATCGTCCAAGGCCGCCGCCGCCGCCGCCGCAGATTGTGGTGGAAGCGCCGAAGGTGGTGCGGTTAGACAGCATGTCGCTGTTTGACACCGGCAAGGCGACGCTCAAGCCGGACTCCACCAAAGTGCTGGTGGATGCCTTAATCAACGTTAAGGCCAAGCCGGGATGGCTGATTTTGATTGCGGGCCATACCGACGTGACGGGCGACGCCGAGCGCAATCAGGCACTGTCTTTAGCCAGAGCGGAAGCGGTCCGCGACTGGATGATAGAGACCAGCGATATTAATAAAACCTGTTTCGCCATTCAGGGGTACGGAGCTACAAAACCCATTGCCGATAATGCAACGGCCGAGGGAAGAGCGGCTAACCGCCGAGTGGAAATCAGTCTGGTGCCGGATGCGTCCGCCTGTCGGTCGACGTCTGAGCCTCAGATATCTCAAAAAAACTAAGGAGAGAGTAATGGCAATTCCTGCATACCTGTTTATCAAAGACGATGGCGGCGCCGACATTAAAGGTTCTGTCACGGTTCAGGGACGTGAAGGCAGTATCGAAGTGGTTGAGTTTGAGCACAAGCTCCACATTCCTACCGACGGCAACACCGGCAAGCTGACCGGCACCCGCGTTCACGCGCCTTTGAAGTTCGTCAAAGAAGTCGATTCTTCTTCTCCGTACCTGTACAAAGCGGTTTCCACCGGCCAGACCCTGAAGTCTGCCGAAATCAAATGGTACCGCATTGATGACGCAGGTCAGGAAGTTGAGTACTTCAACACCATGATGGATACGGTAAAAATCGTTTCCGTTAAGCCGGTGATGTACAACATCAAGGACGCATCTAAAGAGCGTTATAACCACCTGGAAGAAGTGGAAGTCCGCTACGAAAAAATCACGTGGACCTACAAGGATGGCAACATCATCCATTCCGACAGCTGGAACGAAGGCCGCGGTTAATCCCGGTCGCCGGGGCGCGCCAGGCGCTCCGTTAGCTAAAAACGTCGGCGAGTTCTCGCCGACGTCACTCTCAATCCCACTTATTCATATTGTTATCTGTACTCGTTGAGCAGGGAGCCCCAATGATCTCCGATCCTTCCGTTTTATTACGCCGACTCAATCCATACTGCGCCAAGGCGCTGGAGGCCGCGGCCAGCCTGTGCCAGACCCGCGCCCACCCGGAAATCACGCTAGAGCACTGGCTGTTGAAGCTGCTGGAGCAGGGCGCAGGCGATCTGACGGTGATTGCCCGCCGCTACGAGCTGGATCTGGACGCCGTTTGGCAGGCGCTGCTCAATCAGCTAGAAAATTTACCCCATACCGTACAGCAAAAGCCGGTGCTGTCGGGCGTTGTGCAGGAGCTGCTAAAGTCGGCCTGGCTCATCGCTTCGTTAGAAAACCGCGTAGAATCCGTTCGTTCAGCCCACATCTTGCAGGCGCTGATTGACAACCCGCAGTGGCTGAAGGCGCGTGACGCCTGGCCTCTGCTGAGCGTTTCACAGGTGCAGCTCCAGCGGCTGCTGCCGATATTGGACGAGCTGTCCGATGAAAATCCGGCCAGAGTCAATGCGCCACAGTACGAGGCAGCCGAATCCGTCGACAGCGCCGCCGCCGCCGTTGCGTCGCCGCTGGCGCCAAAAGTTGCAGGCGCGCCAAACGCCTCCGCCCAGCCGACGGCCCTCGACCGCTTTACCGTCAACCTGACGGCGCGAGCCAAAGAAAGCAAAATCGACCCGGTGTTCGGCCGCGACGTAGAAATCCGCCAGATGGTGGACATTCTTTCCCGCCGCCGTAAAAACAACCCGATTCTGGTCGGCGAACCGGGCGTGGGCAAAACCGCGCTGGTTGAAGGGCTGGCGCTGCGCATTGCCGAAGGCAACGTGCCGGACAGCCTCAAGCCGGTCAATATTCACGTTCTGGACCTGGGATTGTTGCAGGCAGGCGCGGGCGTAAAGGGCGAGTTTGAGCAGCGCTTGAAAAACGTTATCGACGCCGTTCAACAGTCGCCGACGCCGATTTTGCTGTTTATCGACGAAGCCCATACCATCATCGGCGCCGGCAATCAGGCCGGCGGCGCTGACGCCGCTAATCTGCTCAAGCCGGCGCTGGCGCGGGGCGAGCTGCGCACTATCGCCGCGACCACCTGGTCTGAATACAAGCAGTACTTCGAGCGCGACGCCGCTCTGGAGCGCCGCTTCCAGATGGTGAAAGTCGACGAGCCGGACGACGACACCGCCGCACTGATGCTGCGCGGCCTGAAGTCGCGCTACGCCCAGCACCACGGCGTACACATTCTCGACGAAGCGGTGCGCTGCGCCGTCGCGCTTTCTCGCCGCTACATCACGGGCCGTCAACTGCCGGACAAGGCTGTCGACCTGCTCGATACCGCTTCCGCGCGCGTACGCATGAGTCTGGACACGGTGCCGGAAGAGATCACCCTGCTGGAAGCCAGGCTGTCGGCGCTGGAATATGAAGACGTCGCCCTGAAAGAAGACCGTGAGCTGGGCGAAAGCGTAGACCGCTCTCGCCTGGAGGACATCGCCGCTGAAAAGGCGGCGGTGGCCGAGCAGATTGAGGCGCTTAACAAGCAGTTTGCCGAAGAAAAGGCCATCGTTGAACGCCTGATTGCCCTGCGGGCAAGCAAGAAAGAGCAAGAGGCCGACGGTGGTGTAGAAGAAGCGAATGAGATCCGCGAACTTCAAGAACGCCTGCACTCCGGCTGCGGTGGTTCACCGCTGCTGTCGCTCGACGTCGACGCCCGCACCGTCGCGGGCGTTATCGCCGACTGGACCGGCGTACCGCTGGAAAGCCTGATGAAGGACGAGCAGAGCAACCTGCTGTCGTTGGAAAGCGAGCTGGCGCAGCGGGTTATCGGTCAGGACGAAGCGCTGATTTCTCTGGCCCAGCGTCTGCGCGCCGCCAAAACCGGCTTGACGCCGGAGCAAGGGCCGCTGGGCGTATTCCTGCTGGTGGGGCCGTCCGGCATCGGTAAAACCGAAAGCGCGCTGGCGCTGGCGGACCTGCTGTTCGGCGGCGAGCGCTCTCTTATCACCATCAACATGTCGGAATATCAGGAAGCCCACACCGTTTCCCAGCTTAAAGGCTCGCCGCCGGGGTACGTCGGCTACGGCCAGGGCGGCGTTCTGACGGAGGCGGTGCGCCGTCGTCCGTACAGCGTCGTGCTGCTGGACGAAGTGGAAAAAGCGCACCGCGACGTGATCAACCTGTTCTATCAGGTGTTCGATCGCGGCTTTATGCGCGACGGCGAGGGGCGGGAAATCGACTTCCGCAACACCGTCATTTTGATGACGGCAAATCTAGGCAGCGACCAGATGGTCGCGCTGCTGGAAGCCCAGCCGGAGTCGCCGACGGCTCTGCTGCACGAGGCTATTTATCCGATCCTTCGCGATCACTTCCAGCCCGCGCTGCTGGCCCGATTCCAGACGGTTATCTACCGGCCGCTGGGCGCAGAAGCGCTGCGCAAGATCGTGGCGATCAAGATGGGCAAAGTGGCCGAGCGCCTCCAGCGCCACTACGGCATTGAGTTTAACGTACAGGAAAGCCTGTTTGACACGCTGGTCAGCGCCTGCCTGCTGCCGGACAGCGGCGCGCGCAACATCGACAGCCTGCTGAACCAGCAGATCCTGCCGGTGCTGTCGCAAACGCTGCTAAGCCTTCAGTCCCAACAGCGCCGGGCCAAGGCGCTTTCGCTTGGCTATAGCGAAGAAGAGGGGATAACGCTGGACGTGGTTGAGCAGGGCGTTGAAGCGGCGGCGGTTGAGCACGTTGGCTGAATACGTGCGCTTCCGGTCGAACAGGACAGTGATTAAAGCACATTGCAATTTCGGCCGGAATATCCGCTGAAGTCGATTAAAACGGTTCGTCAGTAGCCTCAGCCGCAAATAGCGGCCTGAGGCCAGACAAGGAGTAAAGGAATGAAAGACCAACTGATAAGCAAGGGCAAGGCGCTTTTGGACGAGCAGCTGTCGGCCTACGGGCTGGGCGGGCTGTTTGGCGGTGGAGATGGAAACTCGAGCGGCGGTACCGGCGGGGCGACGCCCGCGTCGGACGGCATGAACCGCTATCAGTTGGGGATAGACGGCGTAAGCGCGCGGCTGTCTATTTTGCGCATTGAGGGGCATGAGCACCTAAGCGAACCGTGGCGCTACGTGGTGCAGTTCACCGCGCCCCACGGGCTTTCGATGTCGCAGGTATTGAGCAAGAGCGTGGCCATCGCGCTGGCGCCCGGCGGCGTAAGCGACCTGATGAGCGGCGCGTCGGGCTTAAGCAACGAGCTGATGTCGGCGTTCAACGCCTTTGGCGGGATGTTCGGCGACAAGATTGGTCAGGCGTTTAATGCGCCGATAGGCGGCTTTTCGGTTAACGGCATTATCCAGATGGCCAGCCGGGGCGCGTCTATCGCCGGTCGGGTTAGCGGCGCCGCGGGTAAGATTGGCGGCATGGTGGACGGGCTTGGCAGCGCTGCGGGTGCGGTCGGCGGGCTGGCCGGTAAGGCGTCGAGCCTGCTGGGCAGCGTCGGCGGCGCGTTGGGCAAGGCGGGTTTGGGGCTGTCGTCGCTGACGTCGATGGTCGGCGGGGCTGCCGGCGCTCTGGGGCTGGGCGGAAGCGGCGGTGAGACCCGCGCGCTCTACGGTGTGGTGACGTCGTTCAGCCAGCTGTCTTCTTCCGGCGATGAGGCCCGCTATGAGGTGACGGTCAGCCCGCGCCTTCAGCTGCTGGACAACACGCGCGGCAGCGCCATCTACCAGAACCAGACGGTGCCGCAGGTGGTGGAAGAGGTGCTGCGCAAGCACGAGCTCACCGGGGTGGACTTCCGCTTCGAGCTGGCTGAGACCTATCCGGTTAAAGAGTACCTGACCCAGTGGGAAGAGAGCGACCTGACGTTTATCCGCCGCCTGCTGGCGGATTCGGGCATCTGGTTCCGCTTCGAGAGCCACGCGGAGCACGGCTGCGACGTAGTGGTGTTCGGCGACTCGGTGCAGCAGTATCAGGACGGCCCACAGGCCAGTTACCGTCAGCCAACCGGCAACAACGACGGCGGGCTGGAGGCGGTGTGGGACATGTCCGTCGCGCGCAAAACGGTGCCGCAAAGCGTGCTCACGCAGGACTACAACTACCGCGCCGCCCAAACGGGCATGCAGTCGGAGGTGAACGAACAGAAGAAGGACGTCACCACCCGCGGGCGGCACTACCTGTACGCCGAGCACTATCGCGACCGGGGTGAAGTGGCGCAAAGCGGCAACGAGCAGGACGACCTGCTGGGCCAGTTTAGCAATACGCTGGGCGGTCTGGGAGACCTTCCGGGTATCAGCCCGGGCGTCAGCCAACTGAGCGGCATCGCCGGTTCGGTGAGCGGCGCGATTGGCAACGTGAAGGGCACGTTCGATGGCGCGGCGGGCAGCGTTACTGGCGCTATCGGAAGTACGGTAGGCGGATTTACCGGCGGGGCGTCGGGCGTGGGAACCTCCCCGGTCGGCTTTGCCGGCGGCGGCTCTGGCGCCAGCATGGGCGACATTGCGGGCAGCGTGGCGGGCTCGGTAGGCTCTGCCGTCAGCTCGACCGCCAGTTCCGTCGGTTCAACGGTGACCGGCGCGGCAAGCGCTATCGGCGGTGCGGTCACGGGCGCGGCGCAGGGCATTGCCGGTCAGGCGCAAAGCATGATGAACGGCATCGGTTCCGGCGCCAGTGACCTGATGGACAAGGGCTCGGACCTGCTGAACAAATTTGGCGGTGATGATGCGGACGACGCGAGCGAAAGCGGCGAAGAGAGCCAGGAGCCGGAAGGCGTAGGCCAGGGCGCGTGGTACGCCAAGCTGCGCCATCAGCGGCTGATGACCGAACAGATTACCATTACCGGCAAAACCACCCTGTCCCATCTGGCCCCCGGCCAAATTTTAACAGTGAACGGCTCGCCGATAGCGGAAGCGGGCGGCGGCATTCTGATTGTGTCGGTAGAAAGCATCGGCGACCGCCAACAGGCCTACCAGCTGACGTTCACCGGTATCCCTTACGACGCCATGCGCCCCTACCGGCCCGAGCTGCTGGCGTGGCCGACTATCGGCGGTACGCTACCGGCCAGAGTCACCAGCCCCGGCAACGACCAGTACGGCTATATGGACAGCCACGGCCGCTACCGGGTGAAGATGGACTTCGACCTGAACGACTCATGGCGCAAGGGTGAAGAAAGCCTGTGGATGCGCCGGGCGTCGGTCTACGCGGGTGACACCTACGGCCTGCACTTCCCGCTGATTGACGGCACCGAGGTTGCCATCGCCTTCATCGGCGGCAACCCGGACCGCCCCTACATCTCCCACGCCATGCACGACTCCCGCCACCCGGAGTTGGTCACTGCTGCCAACCACAAGCGCAACGTGATACGCACCCCGGCCAACAACAAGCTGCGGATGGACGACGAGCGGGGTAAGGAGCATATCAAAGTTGCGACGGAGTATGGGAAGACGCAGCTGAATATGGGGCATTTGGTGGACTCTGAGCGCAAGCAGCGGGGAGAAGGGTTTGAGCTGCGGACGGATGAGTGGGGGGCGATAAGGGCGGGGAAGGGGATTTTTATTAGTGCGGATGAACGATATCAGGCAAAAGGTGATTCCAGCGATATTTCAGAGGCTTTCGGCCGGTTAGAACAAGCTATGGGGCAGATGAAGGCCTTGGCTAACGTTGTAGAGCAGGCCCAGGCGCGAATTGCTGATTTAGAAACTCAACAAAAGTTGAAGGATCAGCAAATAGCTGATTTGAAACAATCCGTCATTTTGCTTTCAGCTCCTGCAGGTATCGCGTTAGTTTCAGGAGCAACGCTTCAGCAAAGCGCTATGGAAAACCAGGTGTCGACAGCTGGAAAGAATATGGATATTGGTGTTGGAGAGCATTTTACTGTCGCTGCGGGACAATCATTGAGTTTGTTTGCTGGTGCTGAAGGAATGAAGTTATTTGCCGGCAAGGGTAAGGTTGAACTTCAAGCCCAAAGCGATGATATGGGATTGCGCTCTAAACAGAATATGCTAATTAATAGCACGGATGGTAAGGTTGAAATTGTTGCATCTTCATCCCTGCTGTTAAACTGTGGAGGGGCTTATATAAAGATCGCGAACGGAATGATTGAGATGGGATGCGAAGGAAATATTATTCATAAAGCGTCTGCCGTGCAGCAGCAGGGGCCAGCAAGCTTGAATGTTGTTTCTGCAGCGTTACCTGAAGCGGGATGTGGTCGCTCTTTACAGCAGGCATCAGAGGAAGGGGCGGCCTTTGCGTAATAATATTAATAATGATCTGTTTAACAGACATAAAAGAACGTTGCTTGAGAGATTGAATGTTTATCCAAGTGATAAAAAATATATATTATTAGATCCCTGTGCTGTTGGTGAGCCTGATGATATCTTTTCAAATGTAGCTGAAAAATGCCCAATACCTATTTATTATCAGGATATGGCATTAACTCGCCGTCCTTATTTATTGGAAATAAAAGATGATGAGGCGGGCGATTCTCTTTTAGATGCCAGCATAAGGCTTGCTATTTCTGAAACAATGAGGGATAGGTCTGATCCTAGCCGCTTTAGATGCATGTGTGCTTGGCTAACCAGTTCAGATGATATTAATCTTTTATCGGAAAAATTAGCATTAAAGAGTATTATAAAACAAGGTGATGGCAATGAAACTTTATTTAGATTCTACGATCCACGTATTATGGATTTGCTTTTAGAGATTCTTCAACCAGCGCAGTTTTCTAATGGATTGTATCGACTTTCAGGTTGGTTTTGGCTATCGCGTGAGTCAAAATTATGTTCTTACCCAATTTCCGTAGTAAAAACAAATGCGCCAGTTTGGTATTTAACTAAGGAGCAAAAGAAAAGCTTATCTCGTTCAACTTGGATTAATATCTGTCTGGATAAACAGTTCATATATCCGAATGTATATATAAATAAGTTAACTGTATCTGAACTAGATGGACTTCTTAGCTATATTGATAATAATTATGGCATCGATGAAAAAGATGATGCTATAACTTATGCTCATTATATTATGACTAAATCCCGTAATATTGATAACCATCCGGAAATTAAAAGATTACTTAATGAATGGGATAAAGAAAACGAACTCTTATCCGTATTGTTGGGGAATGTTGAGCAAAGAGTTTGGGATGAAATGACTGATTACTAATAATGCTATTGGAAAATTATAATGTCTTGGCCGATTCCTGATTTTTTCGTTATTAAGAAACCCTCAGAGATAAGATATTGGGTTTGGGGTAGTGTTTATATCCTTCTGTCTTTCTTGAGTTGTTTTTTCTTGTGGTTCTTTCTTAAAGAAAATGCAGATAACTATATTATTTATATTTCAGTGCTAGTTGGTATAGCTCTTGCTCTAGGAATATCACTAGGCGTGAGGATATTCATTTATGATAATAATTTAATGAGATATACCGCATGGGAACAACAGAGACAAGAGGCAAAGAGAGAGTGGAGTCGATGGGCAACAAAGAGAGTAGCAGTTATTGCCAGCGAAGTTATTACTCCGAAAATACATTTGGACAAAATATTGGCTTCAGATGAAAAGGAAAACCTATTTATCGAGGAAGGGAAAGCATTACCTCTCTTGCTAATATCCGAATTAGGATTAAAGTCCAGATATGAACAGGCATTAGAATGGCTATTGTTTTCATTGAGGGAGAAACTTAATGTTGCAATGGAAAGGAATAGTTTAGATGTTTATTTTTTAGCCGAAGAAAAACACAGTGAACCTTTAAGACACAGTATGGTTAACTCGTGGAAATTAACCGGGCTGAAGGAGCGTTATCGGCTGCATATTTTGACGAATCCAATATCATGTAATGATCTTATTGATTCGGTGCTTGCTTCTGAACGAAATACTACTCCACTACTGGTCATCTCTTGTCAGTTTTCTTTATTGGTTACTGAGTTTATTTCAGCTATCTTTCTCTGTGGAGAGCTTTGTGCTAAGGATATGGGTATTGTACCGATAGCTTACGTAGAGCGACCTATGCCAACAGATGAGAGTAATATTGGAACTGATATAGGTATCATGAAGTTTTATGGGCAGCTTTCGTCGGAAACGCCTCCATTATTATTGTTTAATCAGGTCTCTGGAGATGCTCAAGCGCAGGGGATATCCGCTTTATGTAGATTGAATAATAACCATGAAATGAATAGTACAATGATTATTGATTCTATACTTGGAAAAACTGGAAATTTGTCAGAATGGCTTTGCTTGGGATTAGGTACTAACTTGGTCTATTCATTAGGTAAGCCAAATATACTAATAACGGGATGCTGTGATGGTTCTCTTTCAGTTATTTCTATAATACAAGAAGAGAAAACTGAATCATAACTGATGGAATAGAAATTATGAGCTGCAGTGCTAGCGTAAAAGGAAGACGAGTTATAGTTGTGGGAGACAAAACTACAACGGGAGGGACTGTTATATCTGGTGCTACAAATGCTGTGTATCGACAGGTTCAGCAGGCAAGAAAAGGCGATAAAGTTTATTGTCCTCAATGTAATGAAATTGGCGTTATTGTCGAAGGATGTAATGAGCTCTTGAATGCAGGTACTCCTGTTGCATTACATGGGCATATTGTTTCGTGTGGATGCTCTTATGGTAATAATAGACTTATAGCAGGCTCCTCTTGACCTTCTTCTCTTCAAGCGTCAAGAGAAACGGATATAGATAAAATGTAGATAGAATAGTCTGTGTAAAAACAATGGAGCTATTAAGACCTCGGTTATTTCTATGAATGAATGTTTTTAAAGGTATCCTATGAATGAGAATATAAAAATACGGTTTGAGCGAGTCGTTCGCTGTCGCTCAGTAAAGCTATGGCATTGGTTTATGGTCGCGATTGGTGTAATGATTGTTCTGTCAATGTTTTTTTTGGATAGGTATCGAGGATATGGCGTTGAATATATTCTGGATAGCTATGGTGTAAAATATAAAAATAGCGGCGTGATTTTTTATGGCGGCAGCAGCATTTTTATTACTTTATTGTGTATCGGTGGCATAACCCAGATTTTCTTATATTGCTATGTTTTTTTTATGGAGAAAAGTCGCTTTATTTCACAGATGGGCCTTAGCTTGTTGGCATTTTTTCTATTAAGTGTGTTGTCATTTATTTATATTCCTCCTACGGCTAATTTTGAGATGACAGTTTACCATAAAGACGCGACTTCTTCTGAATATGCTTGGGCATGGCCAGGACACGAGGGAATAAAAATTGTTCCCATAAGTATTAGCCAGAATGATAGGGAATCCAAAAAGTTATATATAAAGGAAGGCGGCGTGTCACAATATTTCTACTGTGTTACCTATTATTATCGCTGGTCGGCATCTATTCAAATAAAAGAAAACGTATGGCGAAAATACTTTTTATGGGATTTTGAAAAAAATGGAACGCCAGATACCTGTAAGAAATTAACAGGTGAAGAATTAGATAAATTATCCAATGTCAATATAAAAAATGCATTAACACTTTAGTTTTAATAAATAAATTATCTTAATTGATTGATAATAAGGATGTTAATCACTATGAGTAAAGAAAATTGCGAAGTCTGTAATAAGACGGGAATATCTATTCTACCCGTTCGCTATAGCATTGCCCCTAAAAATGATCTGACGCCAAAAATACCCACGCCGCTGCAGGGCGGCATAGTTCAGCGTAATCTAGGGACGGCAGATTATTTATTAAGGTCCCTTACCAGTGGATATCTTTATCTTTATAGTGATACGTGTTTTGGTAGTGAGAAATGGCGCTCCTTTGTTGTGGACGTTGACGGGTGTTTACATCCTCAGGGGAGCGTTGAGTCCACTAAAGACAATCCCAGTGAAGTCCCCAGAATCCGTGATGATGAAACCTGTGTGAAAAGTGGCGATCTCTATCCTGCCAAAATTTTGGCATTTAAAGATGGTAACAAATTCCCAGAGAGTGGCGAGATATGGTTAGCCTATTCGCATCATAAGTGGACACCGGCGGTGTGCTGGAAATATGAATGTGATGAGAAGTTAAGAAAGGAAAGGATGCGCTCTTTTATTGTCAGTGAGGCGCGAACTGGAAGCGTTACTAGCAGGAGCTTGGCAAAAGCCGATGTCGCCAGCGTTGCTGCAGTATTAGAGTTTGCCCCTCTGGAACAAAAGAATGCGGTTAAGGAACACCTAAAGGCAATACCGGAAAGCCAGGAGCCGCTGGAGGTTGAGTATGACGCACAGGCCATGGTTGATGCGTTGGATAAGTCCGGAAAATCCTGCTCTTCGTCAGCGCTGATTATTGCTCTGCCCGACCCGATAGGTATAACCGCGGATTTGAACCACTACCGTAACTTTTATGCGGCGGACTTGTTGGGAAAATCAAGCTTTGACAATCAGGAGAAAAATGGTAAAGCCATTTTGGCTAATACAGTTAACGCAATATTGGAGCAGGTAGATAAGGCGGCTAAAGATGATTCAATTTTTGGACATTTTTATGACCGAGGTAGATTTGAAAAACATTTGAACCTAAAGAAACTTCAGGTTTCATTAGAAGACTATGATCTTCTAAATATTAAAAGAAAATATATAGTAAAAATAAGCAGTGATTATTCTGAATGGCTTATTTCTCCTGAATGGAAAAGTAGCCAAGCACAAGAATTTGATGATAAGAATGAAAATAGTGACCAGAATCATCAAGAGTGGATTCTGCAGTGCATTATCGGTTCAGGAGAAACAGAAAAAGAGCAAAAGGCTTGGCTTGACTGCATTAACCGAAACGTTAAGCCGGAGGAAAACTGGCTGCTCAGGCTGCTGTTTGGGCTGGATACTGAGCTGATCGCTAACGTTAATGACCTGCGGAGCAAGGTCAGCATTAGCAATGTGATTGAAGAAAATCAAAAAACGATCGTGGAATTCTCCGATAAGGTCTATCAGGCAATGGCGGACATTTTTGCCAGTGCTAACGCCCTTAGAGGAAGAGTTCGGGCTCATAGAGACGTGCTTGGGCTGATCGTTTCTGTCGAAAAGCAGCTGGCTTGGTTATACAGAACTAACCCGAAAGCCTATGTTAACGTTGTTGGGGACGTAGCGGTTAGCCTGATGGGGACCGGAAATTATAATATTGAGCCATACCGGTATCTCGGTACGGCAGATCAAATAGAGATCGTATTGCGAAGCGGCGGCGATCCCGGCATTAAACCACATACCCCCATCAGTGCCGTGAACGATAGGGAAATTTATCGCTGTAGACCAGGGTATATGGCTGAGTACGATGCAAAGCTATCCCAAAAGGTGGGAAGGGACGTTATCTATAATCCTCCAGTGGGGAAGGGGCAGCGCCTACAGTTTGCCGCTTTTCTTGTTACCGAAAGCTATGCCCATAACGATGGGTTTGACGGAATGAAGGCCTCTTATCGGCAGATGCTAAATCTGGACACCGTAGGTCCCAGCCCCGACCCTCAAATAAACGCCTGGGGCAACATAATCAGCAAAGGAAAGGCTGCGGGCGGCGCGGCGTTCAACGGGATAATAAACTTTTTCTTAATAGTCAGTTCCTTTAGTGCGATGGAAAGCCTTCGAAGCGATAAAACGACCGACCCTGAAAAGGCCAAACAGACAATGGTTCTTTTCTCCAACGCATTAGCATTTGCAGCGGGAACCATAAATATCAAGATAGCGATAGAAGAATTTCGGGGCATCGCCAACCCGAGTCGGGCCGCTTTTAGCGCTGCGGCAACCAAGTTTAATATGGTGAGCTCACTTATTACCGTAGCGCTGATTAATAATGATGTGAATGAGAAGTTGGATCGGGACGACCTTGATTCCGCTTGTTGGAGTATGTTAGAGCTTTTCTGCGTTGTAGCTGGTATTTGGGTAGGGATTGCTGCCGCTGAAGCGTCAGGAGTTGTACCGGGGGTAGGATGGGCGCTTGCGGGGCTGATCTTGATTGTTATTGGCGCTTATGCGGCTATAGCTGCGTATGCAACTAACGATCTGGAACGTCTTGACTTGGAATATTGGTTAGATAACGGTTCATTTGGGCTTAGAAACCTGACAAAGGGTAAATATCTATTAAGAAACCCGTTTAGATCTAAAGGAAAGGGAGAGAGCAATTATACGGTTAAAGAGTTTACAGGTTTTGATGAGGAAATGCGGGCGCTGTATTTAATTCTCTTTACTCCTAGCGTACGGTCTTCATTGAATTCTCGCAGCGGTGGTTCAGACTGGGGATATAGTACAACTATTTATGAAAACGATTATGTGATAAAAGTGCCCAGCTATCGTGATAATACTAAAGTTAGCGTTAGGTTGGGCTTTATTAGTTCTAAAGATGAAGAGGACGTTCTGGTCGAGTACTCTCTTGATAATGGAACTGAAGAGATCAAAATGATTACACAATCCACGAAGTTGCTTGCTTCTGCTACTCCCAAAATAAGTATAGATAAAGATAAATCATTTTTAACGGTTTCCGGCCGAGTTAGTTTAATGTCTGACGTTGGCAGTAAGCTAGATGTCTCTGCTTCCAAATTGACTGTGGGCTATTATCCCATGGTTGACTCATCTCCTGATGTTGATGTCGGGATAGTTATGAAGAAGGAATTGGATAGTGAGCAACTGAGTTATGATTAAATTTTTTCTATACAATCACTGATTGAGAGTTAATAAATGAAAGAAAATATTGAATATAAATTTAATGATATAACCCGGAAGCGCTCTTTTAAGCTGTGGGTGATAATAATTGCTTTTTTAAGTGTGGCCACTGTATTGTCATTGCTCTTCCTTGATAATTATAGATCTTATTATATTGAATACTTCATAAACAATAACAAAGTTAAGTATGAAAATAATGGTGTTGTATTTTATGGAGGAAGTAGCATTTTTATCACTCTGCTAGCTATTGGTGGTTTGTCATTGCTGCTGATGGTCTTATATTCGATGGCCTTTAAAAAGAGCGGGATGATATCTCAAATGGGGATGTCTCTATCCGTTTTTCTCATATTAAGTCTCACTTCCATTTTTTTTGCTCCTCCTACAGCGAATTTTTCAATGACGATTTATTATAAAGACTTGATATCTTCAGAGTATACTTGGGTGTGGCCAAGAGAGGGGGGCAGAGTTTCAACTATTTTAACAGATACATGGATGGGAAATAAAAATAAAATGAGACTATATGTTAACGACAATGGAGGGTATTTTAACTGTATAGATTATCATTATAGCTGGATTGGTTCTTTGCAAAAGAAGGAATCGTTATGGCCGATATATATATCCAGGTTAAAAAATGAGAGAGCTATAGGCAATTATTGTACCCCTTTAAGTGATAAGGATGTGGTTTCTTTATCTAAAAAGGAAAAAGATATGGCAAGGATATTTAAATAAAAAGGGTGTATAAGAAATGAGAATGGAAAATAATAATATAATGAGGTTACATTCTGTTAAGTTATGGTGTAGATTTACCATTTTCTTAGGCGTAGTGGCTGCGCTATCAATAATATTTTTTAAATACTATAGACGGTATGGTATTGAGTATGTTTCTAATATATATGGTAGGAAGCATGAAAATGCCGGCATAATCTTGTATGGTACTAGCAGTATCTTTATGACGCTACTGTGCATAGCTCTTTTATCATTAGCGTTTTTGTTTATCTATGTTTCATTATTTAAGAAAAGTCGTTTGGCCTCACAGCTGATTTTTACCGGAGGAATATTTATTTCACTAAGCGTATTCTCAGCATTGTTTGCTCCGCCAACGGCGAATTTTGAGATGAAAGTATACCATAATGATTTAACCTATTCAGAATACGTATGGGCTTGGCCTAGAGAAGGCGGAGAGGTCACCGTTTTACCAATGAGCAATTTTAAAGGGTATCAGGAAGAGCAAAGCCTCTACGTTAGAGGTGAGACAGAGTTTTTAACATGTATAAGTCATTATTATGAGTGGTATGGTTCTATTCAAGTCAAGAAAGAACTGTGGCCTTTGTATATATATGCAATTCCGTCTAAAGCGGATGGTCTTCGGTTCTGTCATGTTTTGAGTAAAGATGAAGTCAATAAATTGAGTGAGTCAGACAAAAAAGAAGCATTGAGATATTGGGTTGAATCAGATGATATCTGGCGCTGATTATATATTTTGTTATATATTTTAGAATTATTCATTACATTAAAATAACGGCTGGCGAATTCTATATATTTAAGTCTCTTATCATTAATCTAGATAATGCATTAGCTATTAACTGCTTCATCTTAACTAAACAGATGTAATCTAAGAAAGGAATATTTAAATGGAAGCCAAAAGAAAACCATGGGGTACCATGCTTTTCATCTTTTTCTTTTCTATCCTGATAGCCATATTACTCTATTTTTATGGAGATTATTTTAATTGGGTAACCTATGGGCAAAAGATAAAAATTTGGCTTTTGTGTGTGGCTGGAGTCATTGGGCTATTTTTTATTCCTGGTTTTCTATTAAGAACACAAGAGCTCCTATCTAAACGTCGGGCAGTGAAAAGAAACCTTAAACCGCAGGCAGAAGAGCACCAAGAAAATGCCAGCCAACATCTGAATTTGCTGGTTTCCCAACTCCACCACCGCTACGGCCCCTTCTGGCGCCGAAAACTCCGCTGGATCCTGGTTGTAGGCGAGGAAGCCGACGTCGATCTCGTCGCCCCCGGCCTGCGAACCGACAAATGGCAAATCGGCAACGACGCCCTGCTCATCTGGGGTGGAACCACCAAAGCGGCGTTAGACGACGCCTGGCTCAAGCAGTTAAAACGCCTTCGTCGCGTGCGGCCCGTCGATGCGCAGGTGTGGGTGGTGAAGGCCGACGACTACGCGCCCAGCAAGGACAAAAAGGCCCAGCAGGACAAAGCGCTGTGGCAGATGCACGCCCGTAACCAGCAGCTTGGTTACGCCGCGCCGCTTTATCTGCTCGATCTGCGGACTACCGCGTGGGACCAGTCCGACAGGGAAGAGCAGGCGGTCGGCACGCTCTTCCCCGCCAGAACCACGCCGGACGAGCTGGCCAAGCGCCTGGCGTCAGTCTCCCAAAGCGCCACCGATGAAGGCATGGCGCAGGTGATGGTAAACAACCGTCACGCCTTTCTTCTTCAGCTGGCGCAGGACTTGGAGCAGCGCGACGTTCCGCGCCTGAAGGGCTGGCTGCCCCAGCTTTTGACCGCGCAGGGCGCTAACCCGCTGCGCGGATTGATGTTTACCTGCGCCGTAGCGCGCCCGGATACCGTTGCCGATCGCGCTTTCGTCCCTACGCCCGCCTGGCAGGCGATTGTCGACGACAGCCGTATAGCGAAGGGCAGGGGCGTCGGCGTGCCGTGGATGCGCGGGCTCAACGTCGCGGTGCTGACGGCGATTGCCCTGTTCGGCGCGGGCAGCGTCGTGTCCTACATCGGCAACGTAGGGCTGATTTCTTCCGCAAAGGACTTAGCCGCCGACGCGAACGACTTCAGCGCCGATATGACCACCCGCCTGACTCGCCAGCAGGCGCTCAAGCAGCAGATGACCCAGCTTCAGCACCGCATGCAGCACGGCAGCCCGTGGTACCTGCGCTTCGGTTTAAACGCCAACGACGCGCTACTGGCGGCGCTGTGGCCTTCCTACCGCACCGCCAACGAGCAGAACGTGCAGTCCGTCGTGGTTGCCAGCCTGAGCGGCAGCCTGGAGCGGCTGGTGCAGATGCCCCCCAACAGCCCCGAACGCGCCCAACTGGCCAAAGACGGCTACGACCGGCTGAAGGCCTATCTGATGCTGTCGCGGCCCGACCGGGTCGACGCGCCGCTGCTGGGCAAGACGCTTATCGCCAACGCGGGCCCGGCCCCTGCGGCGGTGACCGAAGGCGTCTGGCAGAGCGTGGGCGCAGAGCTGATGCAGTTCTACGCCGATAACCTCTCTCGCCACCCCGACTGGGCGATTAAGCCCGACCGCCGCCTGATTAACGACGTTCGCCAGGTGCTGATTAACCAAATCGGCATGCAGAACGCCGAAACCGCCATCTATCAGGGCATTCTCAAACGAGTGGCGCAGAACTACGGCAACCTGACCCTCAACCAGGTGCTAAACGGCCTCGACGGCCGCGCGCTGTTCCACACAGAAGAAGAGGTGCCCGGCATGTTCACCCGCGAAGCGTGGGAAGGCATGGTGGAGAAAGAGATAGAAAAGGCGGTGAAAAACCGCCGTGAAGAGATCGACTGGGTGCTGACCGACAGCGGCAAGAGCCTCGGCGGAGAAATCGCGCCGGAGGCGCTGAAGGCCAGGCTGACCGACCGCTACTTTACCGACTACGGCGCCGCCTGGCTCAACTTCCTCAACGGCATCAGCTGGGAGCGGGCGGAGTCCATCTCCGACGTTATCGACCAGCTTACCCTGATGGCGGACGCCCGCCAGTCGCCGCTGATTGCGCTAATGAACACCGTCAAGTACCAGGGGCAGACGGCGCAGAAGGGGCGCGGCCTGTCCGAAACGCTGGTGCAGTCCGCGCAGGAGGTCTTCGGCGCCAAGGCCAAAAGGCTTGACGCCATCCCGATGGACACCGACGAACCGACCGGCCCGCTGGACGGCACCTTCGGCCCGCTGCTGCGCATCGTACAGAGCGGCGCTAAGGGCGAAGGCGACAACCTCAGCCTGCAAACCTACCTGACCCGCGTTACCCGCGTTCGACTTAAGCTACAGCAGATCACCACCGCGCCGGACCCGCAGGCCATGACCCAGGCGCTGGCGAAGACGGTGTTTGAAGGCAAAGCGATTGACCTGACGGACACCCGCGACTACGGCAGCCTGATTGCCGCCAGCCTCGGCGAAGAGTGGGCCGGGTTCGGCAACAGCCTGTTCGTACAGCCGCTGGAACAGGCGTGGCAGGGCGTGTTAGAGCCGGCAGCGATGAGCTTTAACAGCGCTTGGCGCGAAAGCATCGCCGACCCGTGGTACCGCACCTTTAACGGCCGCTATCCGTTCAAGGCCACCGGCAACGACGCCTCCCTGCCGGAGCTGGGCCGCTTCCTGCGCCCCGACAGCGGCATGATCGAGCGCTTCGTCACCACGCAGCTTGGCGGCATCCTGCACAAGCAGGGAGACCTTTGGGTGGCTGACGCGCTGAACTCGCAGGGATTGACCTTTAATCCGCAGTTTATCGCTGCGCTCAACCAGCTTAGCCGGGTCTCCGGCATCCTGTACGCCAGCGGCGACGCGAAGATGTCCTTTGAGCTGATGGCCCGGCCAAGCAAGGACGTGGTGAAAACTGAACTGCTGCTGGACGGCGAAAGCCTGGTCTACTTCAACCAGATGGAAGCGTGGAAAACCATGACCTGGCCGGGAGACACCTACTCTCCGGGCGCACAGCTCAGCTGGAGCACCGCCGATGCCGGCCAGCGCCTGCTGGACAGCCCGAAAGGCAGCTGGGGCTGGATCCGCCTGCTGGAGCAGGCCAAGGTGACGCAGATAGACAGCAGCCGCTATCGGGTAACGTGGCGAGCGGAAGATGGAAAGAATCTGACCTATATCCTGCGCGCCCAGAGCTACAGCGGGCCGCTGGAGCTGCTTAAGCTTCGAAACTTCCGCCTGCCTGCCAGCGTGTTCGTCACCGCCAGCAGCCCGGCCTCGCCGCCGCCGGCTGAACCCTATGCCGCTGATGATTCGACGGCAGGCGTCGGTTCGAAAAAGCCGGAAAAGCAGGGCGAACCGAAGATTATCGGCAATCCGGTTTCGACGGCGGACGCCTCTACCGTAAGGCCGCCGCAAAAGGCAAAGCCGGCCGCTGAAACCGAGTCGGCGCAGGCCCAAGAGGGCGAAGCGACGCAGGAGGCCGCTCAGGAAACGGCGGTAGCGGCAGGCACATCGACTCCCATTTCAGGAATGATAAGAATAGAAAACGATGCTCACTAAACTACTTCAAACGCTGTTTGGCGCTAATAATCCGCAGGAAGCCACCGGTCGCCGCATCAAGCAGCACTGGCAGGCATGGCTGGAGCCCATCGACGGCGACAGCCCGGTCGGCGTCGATCCAGGCTATGACGACGACTTTCAGTTCATCAAAGAGGAAATCGCCAAGCTGTCCGGCATCGACGCCGCACAGATTGTGGCGCTGAGCGAAGGGCTTTTGTACGCGCGCACCAAGGATCTGCGCGTCGCAACCTACTACGCCTGGGCGCGCCTGCGGCTGGACGGCGTCAAGGGCCTGGCCGACGGCCTTGAGCTGCTGGCCGGGCTTATTGCCCGCTATGACACCATGCTGTTCCCCGCCCGCGGAGAAAGCAAAAAAGCGGCGGTCGAGTGGCTGGCAAGCCACAAGTTTATCGACCTGCTGGAAAATCAGCCGGGTCTGGATCAGGACGACCTCGAACGCGCCATTGCCGCCCTGTCGCTGATGATGAAGTACACCCAGCTGTGGGAAGAGCCGCTGCGGCCCGATCTCGGTGCGCTTATCCGCTTTTTTGAAAACCGGCTGGAGGGCCCAGAGCCCGCGCCGCTGCCGTCGCCCGCGACGCCTTCCACATCGCCTTCGTCGACGCCGCCAGCGGCAAGCGGCGCGGTGCGTCAGGAGGGCGTAGGGTCGCTTCGCGACGTGCTGGATCAGGCCCGGCGCATGTCCGCCTTCCTGCGGGAGAAGCCCGACGGCTATCTGGCGGCGGTGCGGCTTATTCGCAGCGTCCGCTGGGACACGGTGACTTCGCTCCCTCCCCACGACGACCGCTACGCCACCCGGCTGATTGCGCCTCGCGTAGAGCTAAAGCAGCACCTTAATCGCCTGTGGCTTCAGCAAAACTGGCTGGAGCTGCTGGAACAGGTCGAACGGGCGTTCTCAGAGGCGGCCAACCACTTCTGGTTTGACCTGCAGCGCTACGCCTGCGACGCCATGCTGAACGCCGGTGCACCCTACAGCGCCTGGCAGGAAATCTGCCTGACCGACGTCGCCCTGATGCTCGACCGCCTAAGGGGCATCGAACGCCTGACCTACAGCGACGGCACGCCGTTCGCCGACGGCGAAACGCTGGCGTGGATCGCCACCTCCGCCACCCTACGCCATCTGGACGAAGGCGAAGCGCTGGCGCCGGTCGCATTGGACGGCGGCGACAACTGGGCGGAAATCGAATATCAGGCAACCGAAATCGCCCACCGCGACGGGCTGGAGGCCGCCTTCGGCTTCTTAAACAGCCTGCCGGACATCGTCACCGACCGACAGGACTACCTTAAACGCATGCTGCTGGCCCGCCTGGCCGAACAGAGCGGCAAACCGGACGTCGCCCTGCGCCTGCTCAAAGCGCTGGACGAACGCTGCGACCGCTACCGCCTGATGAACTGGGAACCCGACCTGGTGTTCGAGCTCAAGGCCAGGCTGCTAAAGCTCATCCAGTACAAAAGCATGCTAAAAGACGCCGACCGCGCCACCCTAGGCCAGGAAGCCGAACGCCTGCTCGCCGAACTGACGGTGCTAAATCCTGCCAGAGCGCTGACATATTGATCTCTTAGTTGTTAGCGGAGTCAAACGGCGGGAGAGCGTTCCGTTGGGGTCGACTTGGCGCAAGCCAACGAAGCGCCCCTAGGAAGGCTAGGCCCGACGCACTCCCAAGGTTAATAAAGGCGCCCTACCGACCGAGCACAATGATTATATAGGCACATCGTATTTACGGTCGGAATATCCACAGAAGATTATTAGAACAAAACATAAGAAACCAAAAATGGACGATTTAATCAAACGCTACTACGAAGCCGAAATGCGCTACCTGCGCGAAGCGGGGAAAGAGTTCGCACAGGTCCACCCCGACAGAGCGGGCATGCTCAACCTCGACCGCGTGGGGGACCGCGACCCCTACGTCGAGCGCCTGTTTGAAGGCTTCGCCTTCCTGATGGGGCGACTGCGCCAAAAGCTGGACGACGATCTGCCGGAGCTGACCGAAGGGATAGTCAGCCTGCTTTGGCCGCACTACCTGCGCATTATCCCGTCGCTCTCCATCGTCGAGCTAATGCCGGACTACGGCGTGCTGGCGCGCAAAGAGGTGGTTGAAGCGGGCTTCGGCGTACAGACCGCGCCGGTCGGCCCGGCCCGCACCCGCTGCAAATATCGCACTACGCAGGCGGTTGAGCTACAGCCTTTGAGCGTGACGAAAGCGGGCGTGCGCAGCCATCACGACGGGCGTTCGGTGATTTATATCCGCTTTGAGTTCGGCCCGATGGCCGACCTGACGCAGATGGACCTTTCCAGCCTGCGCCTGTACCTGAATGCCGACACGCCGGTAGCCTCCGCGCTTTACCGGGCGCTGGTCGGGCAGGTAGCGGCCATGCAGGTGCGCTACTTCGGCTACCGTGACGGCGCGCCTTTGCCCATCAACGGGCGCATCACCCCCGCCGGCTTCTCGCCGGACGAGCGGCTGTGGCTCAAGCCGGACAACGCCTTTAGCGGCTATCAGCTGCTGCTGGAATACTTCACCTTCCGCGAGAAGTTTATGTTCGTCGATCTGGCCGGGCTGGACGTAGGGCGCATGCCGGAAGGCGTTAGCTCGTTTGAGGTCGAGCTGGTGCTTAACGAAACCTGGCCCGACGACCTGCCGTTTAACGGCCAGAACATTCGCCTGCACTGTTCGCCGGTCATCAACCTGTTTCCGATGGAAGCGGATCCGGTGCGCATTAACCAGCTGGAAAGCGAGTACCTGCTGCGCCCGCTGCTGATGCAGGACGGCCACGTTGAGATCTACTCCGTTGACGCCGTGCAGTCGATCAGCCGGCGCGGGAGAGCGGTTTACGTGCCGTTCACCAGCTTCCGCCATCGCGGCGGCATGCTGCGGCACGACGCGCCGGAGCGCTACTATCACACCCGCGTGCGCCTGGGGGCGTCCGGCCTGCACGATACCTGGCTTATTCTCGGCGGGCAGGTGTGGGAGCGCGAGGAGGAAGTGTATGACGAAACCCTTTCCCTGCGCGTCACCGGCACCAACGGCATGCTGCCGCGCAAGGCGCTGCGCAACGCTTCCATCAACCAGATAACCCACGCCCAGACCGGCGTGATGGGCGTGCGCAACCTGTGCGCGCCGACGCTGCCCTGCTACCCGCCGATGAACGACCGCTTCCACTGGCGCGTGCTGTCCCATCTGGCGCCCAACTACCTGTCGCTGATGAACGCCGAAGTGCTGCGGGGCACGCTGGCGCTGTACGACTGGACCGACAACGAGCTGAACCGTCGTCGGCTGGAGGGCATTACCGATGTGACTCATCGCCCGATTAACCGAATGGTGCGGGGCATGCTGCAACGCGGAGTGGAAATCGAAATCACCCTTAGCGCCCACCAGTTCCCGGGCGAAGGGGACGTTCAGCTGTTCGGCGAACTGCTGCATCAGTTTTTCGCCCTGTACGCCGACCTTAACCTGTTCACCCGCCTGACGCTGGTGCTCTTACCCACTGGGAAACGCTTAACATGGACCGACAGCAAGACAGCGCGCTCACCCCTTTGATGGAGGGGCTGTTCCGGCAGGCGCCGCGCATGAACTTTTACCGGTTCTGCCAGTATCTGGAACAGCAAAATCCGTCGTCTTCAGGGCTGGGGACCGGCGAATCTCCGGCGACCGATCCGGTGCGTTTTCGCCCTCTGCCCGAGATGGGGTTCCCCTCAAGCGAAATGAAGCGCGTCGAGTGGGACAAAGACTATCCCGAACGCCCGCCGACGGTGCGGACCACCTTCCTCGGCCTGTACGGCGTGGACGCCGTGCTGCCCTACGCCTGGCTGGACGACATCGTTCAGCGTCAGGAAGGGCACGAGGCGCTGGAGGCGTTCCTCGACATCTTCAACCACCGCGTGATGACGCAGTACTACCGCATCTGGCGCAAGTATTACTACCCGGCGGGGTTCCGCTCGGGGGGCGCAGATCCCGTATCGCAGTGCCTGCTGGGGCTGGCCGGGTTCGGCATTAAGGGCTCAAGCGAGCAGATTGCGACGCCGCCGTCCCGCTTTCTGGCCCTGATGGGGCTGATTACCCAGCGAACCCGCACCGGCGACGGCCTTGAGGGCGTTATACACCTGCTTTTGCCGGGTGCAGAGGTGAGTATCGACGAGTTTTATCCTCAGTGGGTAAGCATCGATGAGCCCGCTAGGCTGGGCTTTGGGGAACCGGTTGACCTACGGCGCTCGGCCGTTTTGGGCCGACGCTTTAAGGACAGCAACAGCACGGTGCGCGTCACCATTACGCCTGCCTCCCGCGAACAGATAGAAGGGCTACTGCCGGGAGAAACCCTCCATACCGACCTGATGGCGCTGCTGCGCGCCTATCTGGGCTACCGTTTCGATGCCTGTATGGCGATGAAAGTAAAGCGCGAGCTGCTGCCCCGGGCGCAGCTTGGCGAGTCGCGCATTCGGCTGGGCCTAACGTCGGTGCTGCCGGTGGGTACGGCGCAAAGGCGGCAGCAGGAAATCTGCGTCAACCTTGGCCGCTACGTTGGGCTAGACGGACAGGGATAAGAAAGTTTTAAAGGAAATACTATGAATCAACGTAAAACGCGCTTAACCGCAACGCTTTCAATAAACACTGTTTCAACCCTTGCCAAGGCGAGTGTTCTGCTCTTCTCCGGGCTGCTGTTTGGCTGCGGCGCGCTTCAGTCCGCCTCTGAGGGGGCGACCGACGTCGCCAGAGCCATTTTTATTAAAAACATCAATACGCTGCATCTTGACTTCGCCGCCCGCGCCCAGCTGAATCCGGGGGACGAAGATGCGCCTTCATCGCTGATGATCCGCGTTTATCAGCTCGACAAGTTGGACAACTTCGAGCAGGCGACCTACCCACAGCTGGTGGAAGACGACGTGAAAATGCTCTCTACCGACCTGCTGGCGCGTAACGAGGTGGTGCTGCATCCCGCTTCCGCCGTCTCTCTCGACGTGCCGATGAACAAAGACGCCAAGTTTGTCGGCATCGTGGCGCTGTTTCGTACCCCCAATCTGGAAGAGGGCACCTGGAAAGTGGTCATCAAGCGCGACGAGTTGGACGCCGACAAGCCGCGGCTGCTGATTGCCAACTACGGCGCTATCGGCCTGGCGCCGCTGAAATAGGAGCAGAGCGATGGGACCGTCACTGTATGAAAGCCTGATGGGCGGCTTTAGCTCCGGCATCGCGCTGGATGAAGTCAACGAGCAAACGCAAACCGTACTTAGCGTTATGGACAATATCCAGCGCATCTTAAACAGCCGGGCTGGCGCGATAAAATACCTGCCCGACTACGGCCTGCCGGACCTGAGCCTCATCTACCAGGAGCTGCCGTCGTCGGCCCACGGCCTGATGCGGGCCATCCAGCACACGCTGTTGAAATACGAACCGCGCCTGCAGGGCGTTGAAATAACGCTGGAACCGGGCAATAAAGACACCCTGTTGACCTACACCCTGACTTGCCACCTCAAGGAGGTCGGCCTGGTGCGCTTCGGCACCTACTTTATGCCGGAGGGAAGGGCGGTGTTGAGAAGATTAACGATAAGGTAAATGCCGTTTTTAGCAGCCACCATCCAACCCCTGACTGTTTCCACCACGGCGGGCTGACGCTATGGCCTGCCCGCCACGAGCACAGCAGAGAAAAACTCCCGCAGCAAACAAATCTATTTCTGCCGCTCGTCGTTTAAAACCTTTGTTTGTTCAGCGACGACGGTCGCGCTTTGAGCTCCGTCATTCTTCTCATCAACGTCGTTCATCGCTTTCTTAAAGCCCTTTAGCGCGGCGCCCAGATCGGTGCCCAGCGAGCCCAGCTTTTTGGTGCCGAACAGCAGCACAATGAGAAGAACGACGATTAATAGCTTCCAGATACTGATTTCGCCCATGTGGATAACCTCCAAAAAGTGAATAAATCTAATGGTGTATTTCAGTCATCCGTGACGGACAGAGAGGCCGTTCTTGAACTGAGGCCTGTATGAGTTAAATTGCGAGTCATCGACTTATCATCCTCGGATGATATCGATATCTTCTTTAGCCAGCCGGGTAAAAGAAATGTCTAATATGGCCCAATTGATTCAATATATTTCATAACGTTAAGAGCGTAACGATTGTTATGTTTCTAATAATGAAATTCTTGGTAAATGTACTAGATGTGTTGTTTTAATGGTAAATATGGCGACTTTTTTTGTAAAAACAGAAGTAAAAGAGGTGCGCTATTAAATAGCGGCAATGTAAATCTAAACTTAAGTAATAGATTGAAGAAAAGCTTAAGGTACTTCTTTCAAGCCGGCCAACGTCTCTTCCTGCAAATTCTTCCCCATCCCCCGTTTACCGTATACTATTTCCCCAAACGGACTCACCTCTCAGGACGACCTATGCGACTAACCCTTAACGCAGCGCTGTTGCTTTTTTCTCTTTCCCTTTCCGCCTTTTGCCTGTGGGCTGCCAGCCACTCGGCGTGGTATTGGGCGCTGGCGGCGGTTTGGTTCTTCGCGCTTATCAACAACATGCCGTTTGCCATTATGCATGAGGCGGTGCACGGCGTGGCTTCCCGCTCTGCGTGGGGCAATCGGATCATCGGCGTGGTGGCGGGGTGGGCGTTTCCCACCTCGTTTTTATTACAGCGCCGCGCGCACCTGAACCACCACGATAACAACCGCACCGATGGGGAACTGTATGACTACTATCTTCCCCATCAGCCGAAGTGGCTGCGCAACGTCTGGCTTTATGGCGGCAACCTGCTGGGGCTTTACTATTTTTGCGTGGTGCTGGGCAACGCCATCTGGCTGGTGGCCTGGAGGTTTTACCGTTCGGATTTCTTCGTCAAGAAGCTCGGGCCGGCGCTCGGCTTCGGTTCGCAGATCCCCGAGCTGATTAAGCTGCCGCCGCTGGCGGTGTGGTGCGAGCTGGCGCTGGCGTTTGGCTATCAGGCGCTGCTGTTCTGGCTGCTGGATTTAAACGTGTGGGGCTACGTTGCCTGCCTGTGGGCCTTTGGCCTGCACTGGTCGGCGCTTCAGTACGTCAACCACGCCTGGACCCGGCGCGACGTGAGGAACGGCGCGTGGAACCTGCGGGTGCTGCCGGTTTCCCGCTGGCTGGCGCTGAACTACTACTGCCATCTGGCGCACCACCAGCATCCGGCTGCGCCGTGGTACGAGCTGCCGAGCCTGGTTGACGACCAGCCGCGTCCGACCTTCTGGCGCATCTACTTTAGCCTCTGGCGCCACGGCGTGCGGCCCGCACCGCCGATGGGTGCCCCGGCAGACGTGGCGTTTGTGTTTCCACTAGCATCGACGACACCGACCGGACGATGAGGATCCTGCTGGTTCTGCCCTTCGATCGCACCTATCGCCGCAAGGGCGCCTTTTCGGCGTCTATCGGTTATGCGCCCCTGACGTTGACAACGCTGGCGGCGTTGGTGCCTGCGGAGCTGAACGCGCAGGTGGACATCGTCGATGAGGGCGTCAGCCCGCCAAAACTTGACGGCGACTACGATATCGTCGGCATCACTGCCACCGCGTCTTCTTCTGCCAGAGCCTATTTCCTGTGCGCCCACTGGCGCGCGCGGGGCGCTCACGTAGCGATGGGCGGCGCGCATGCGACCTTGGTTCCCGACGAGGCTGCCCGGCATGCAGATACCGTCTTCGTCGGGCTGGCGGAGCAAACCTGGCCGCGGTTTCTTCACGATTTCTCAGCGGGCAGGGCGCAGGCCCTTTATCGGCACGAGCCGCAGGCGGGCTGCCTGCCGATGCCGCAGCCCCGACGGGAACTGCTGGCCCGCGGCTACATGAACATCCCCACCATTGTTGCCAACCGCGGATGTCGCCTTGGCTGCGATTTTTGCTCTATTCAACAGCAGTGGGGGAAGCGCGGGCTGGCGCGCCCGGTTGACGAGGTGGTGGAGGAGATCCGCGCCCACGGAGCTAAGCGCTGGATTTTTCTCGATCCGAATATCTATTCCGACAGAGCCTATTCGCTGGCGCTGTTTGAAGCGCTGACGCCGCTTAAGATCCGCTGGTCCGGCCTTTCTACGCTGAACGTGGTGGACGATGAGGAAACGTTTGAGGCCATGAGGCGAAGCGGCTGCGAGGGGCTGCTGCTGGGGTTGGAGAACCTCAGTCAGGACACCATGCGCAGTATCGGCAAACCCAGCAACCGGGTGAGCGAGTACCGACGGCAAATCGACAGGCTGCGCGAATGCGGCATCGCCAGCCTCGGCTGCTTCGTGCTGGGGTTTGATGAAGACACCGAGCAGAGCATTCGCCAAACGGTAGCGACTATTCCAACCCTCGGTCTGGATCTGGTGCGTTTTTCAGTGCTAACGCCGCTGCCGGGAACGTCGCTGCACCGACGGATGGAGAGCGAAGGGCGCATCCTGACGCGCGATTTAAGCCTGTACGACAACGAACACGTGGTGTTTGAACCTAAAAACATGTCGCCCGAACGCCTGCAGGCGCTGCTGCACGAAGCCTGGCGCGACAGCTATCGCGTAAAGGAGATTTTGCGCCGGGCGCTCGTTCGGCCCGGCGGACGCTGGCTGAGGCTGGCGACGAACGTCGGCTTTTGCATTTACGCCGCCAGGCTGCGTCGCGAGCGGGTAGGGGATTTCAATCCTAGTTCTTAGCCTTTCTTCTGAATAAGAAGAAGCCGAGAATCAGGCCAATCAGCAATCCACCGCCGCCGGCGCCGTACAGCGCTTTATTGATGGCGCCTTTGGCTTCGTTAATCAGCGGGTTATCGATAAAGTCGGTGCCGATGTGGATGGTTCTTATCTTCCAGTGCCCGTCTTCCAGCACTACCGTCGCCGTCCAGCGGGTGGGGAAGTCGTAGCTGCGCCCGTCGCTGAGAATATATTTTTCCAACCCCTTCCCGTAGGCCACGCCCCAGGTTCTGTCGGCGGACAGCTCGGTTTCCGTATCCGCCGTAAAGGAGATGGTGAGGCGCTTGAGAAACTTGTCGTCGCCGAACCAGTTCTTGAAGTAGGGAACGACGCCCTCTTTGCCGTGAACAAACTCCTGAGTGATCGGCGTGGCCCTCAGATCGTTGCTCAACACCGGCAGCATCTTTTCATAGTCGCCTGAGTTAATGGATGACTCCACCAGCGCGATGGCCTGGCGGAGCTCGTTATGAATGTCTTCGTCAGAGGCGTTGGCCGCGGCGCTAAGGCCGACAAGAGCCAACAGAATCAGGATTATTTTTTTCATAGACTTTCCCTGTGTAGAAATGAACGGTGAACGACAGCAGGCCGCCGGTAACGACGTCCAGCAGGTGGTGCTGATGTACAAACAGTGTAGACAGTGCGATGGCGATAAGCCAGACGTACAGCGCCCACGAAACCCATCCCCTCGGCCTTCGGGTCACGGCCAGCACCGCAGTGCATGACCAGGCGACGTGCAGCGACGGCACCAGGTTGTGCGGCCTGTCCAGAGACCACAGCGCTTCAAACAGCGAACGATAAAACGGGTCGATTGGGAGAAGGCGCTCAAAGCCCAGCCTGGCCGGGAACAGTAAAAAGACGACTGCGGCGACGGCAGTAAGCACCATAAGCTCTGTCGCGAACCGCTTTTGCTCCTTCAGGTTAAGAAAAAACACCGGCATCAGGATTATCAGGTACATGGAAAAATAGAGCCAGATAAACGCCGGAATAAACGGAATTTCCAGTTCAGCGGGCAGCCACAGCGCCAGCGTGTCGCTGCGCGTGGCGGTAAAGAAGTTTACCGTCGGGTAAAGGCCAAAAAATACGATCGACACCGGCAGCATCCAGAGCAGGTAGCTTTTCAGCCGGGTAGGGAACGGCTCCATGTTGGGCGCTTTTTCTAAGAGAGGGGTTGTTTAATGGTGCAATAAATTCCCCTGCGGTTCAATTAACTTGCGAGGGTTCTTCCAGCAATAGCGTCGAGGTTTTTGTGCTTCTGGCGTAAAGCCTTCGCCTGCGGTAACGTATGAACGCTTCTGAAAAACGCAGCCTCTGAAAATAAAGGAAACGCTATGTCAGCCTATCAGCCACCGTATAGCATTACGTCCGCGATACTCAATCGCGTGGTGGAAGTGGGCGAATTGCTTGGCCGTTGGGTAGCATCGGCCGAACACGCGTCGCCTCAACTGAGGAAGGAAAACCGCATTCGCACCATACAGGCATCGTTGGCCATTGAGCATAACGGCCTGTCTGCTTCTCAGGTGACGGCGCTAATGGAAGGAAAGCGGGTGCTTGCGCCGGAAAAAGAGATTCAAGAAGTGCGAAACGCCATCAACGCCTATGAAAAGCTCTCGGAATGGAACAGCCATAACCTGTCGGATTTATTGGCCGCACATCGCCTGCTGATGGCAGGGCTGGTTGATGCCCCCGGCCACCTTCGCGACGGCGACGTAGGCATTTATCGGGAGAAACGTCTGCTTCATATGGCGCCGCAGGCCAGCAGGGTTTCTTCGCTGATAAACGACCTTCTGGACTGGCTGCGTCATACCGACGCGCATCCTCTAATTGCCAGCGCAGTTTTTCACTATGAGTTTGAGTTTATTCATCCGTTTACCGACGGCAATGGCCGAATGGGGCGCCTATGGCAAACGCTGATTTTGAGCGAATGGCGAGCGGAACTGGCGTGGCTGCCGGTAGAAACGCGGGTCCACCATCAGCAGCGGGAATACTATCGAATTCTGGGAGAGTGCGATAAGTCAGGCGACTGTACCGCGTTTATCGCCTTTATGCTGGACAAGCTGGCGAAAGCGCTGCGGGAAAGCGTTGACGACGCCGAAAAGCGCGTTCGCGAAATGTCGGTGCGAATGTCGGTACAAATGTCGGTTAAAATGTCGGAAGAAAATGCGCGTTCGCTGGCGTCGACGGCGAAGCGCGTTCTGGCCATCGTTGCTGAAAATCCTAATGTGACCATTGCGCAGCTGGCCGAGGCTCTGTCCGTCAGCGCGCGTACGATAGAGCGTAGCCTGAAGGCATTACAGGAAAGAGGATGCCTACGCCGGGTCGGCGCGACAAAAAACGGCTACTGGCGTGTACTCGCCTAGGCCGTCAGCCATCCGTCGCCGGTTTTCACTTCAGCCCAAACCGCATTCGGTGCTTTTTATGCACCTCTTTGCGAAACAGCAGGGTATAGCGCCAGAAGGCGCTCATTCTGGACAGCGACTGGAACGTCATGCGCAGGTCGGAAAAGCGCCGCACGATGGAGGGCAGGCTGTTGAAGCGGCTGCGCGCTTGATGGCAGAGGTCGGTGAGTTCGTCCGGCGACATGCCCTGCGGCATAAACGCTGCCTGATTGAAGCGGTATTCGGGGTGCAGCCACCACCTGTCGTCAAACAGCAGCCTTCCCTGCTGCTGCAACTGCCGGTAAAGCGGCGTATTCGGGTACGGCATCAGAATGTTGTAGGCGGCGAAGGCGAAGCGGTTTTCCAAGGCGAAGTCTACGGTGCGCGCGATGCTGTCCGGCGTGTCGTGATCGTAGCCGAGGGTGAAGGCCGCCCAGGTTTGCAGGCCGAAGTCGCGCAGGGCGGCGATTTCGTTGCGATAGTGGCTGAATTCCTTGACGTTCGGCGACTTGCGCGCGTCGCGCAGGCTCTGCGGCGTGATGGACTCAAAGCCCATCACGTTGCCCCAGCAGCCGCTTTTTTTCATCAGCGTCATCAGCGGACGGTTTTGCGTCACGTCGAGGCTGGCCTGGCTTATCCAGTTTACCTTCATGGGGATAAGGGCGTGGCACAGCTCCGCCAGCGCGTTGTGGTCCGACGCTATGTTGTCATCGACGAAAAAGATGAACCGGCTTTTTTGCTCTTCAATTTCCCTCACCACCTCATCAACCCGCCTTAAGTAGTGTCGACGGCCAAAGTACTGGCTGACGGCGCAAAAGCTGCAGGCGAAGCGGCAGCCGCGGGAAAACTGCATCAGCGAAATCGGCAGATAGCCTTTACCGGCAAACAGCTCCCGACGCGGCAGCAGTGCCCGGCTACAGCCGTCCACCTGGCCTACGCCGACCGGCGCGTCGTAGCGGGGCTTCAGGCGACTTAGGCGCGCGTCTTCCACCATTTCCGCCCAGCGGCTTTCCGCATCGCCGGTAAACACGCTGTCGGCGTGCTGTGCGACCTCCTCCGGCAGCAGCGTGGCGTGGATGCCGCCCATCACGACCTTTACGCCGCGCAGGCGGTATTCGTCTGCGATTTCATAAGCGCGGCGGGCGGTAAAGGTTTCCACCGTGATAGCGACCAGATCGGTCGGTTCGTCATAGGGGATGTCTTCCATGCGGTCGTCAAACAGCGCGACGTCGACGTCCGGCGGGGTCAGGGCGGCCAGAATGCCAAGCATTAAAGGCTCCATGCGGCCCTCGTCAACGTACAGGCTGTGTTCCCTGCGCCCGATGTTGGGCTTGATTAACGTCAGTTTCATCCCTTCTCCCCTAGTCGTTTTCCCTGCTTGCGCGCGATCTCCCGGTGCGATACCAGGTTTGCCAGCAGCGCGATGAAGGCGTTTTTCCAGCGCCTTCTGCCGTTAAAGCGCAGCAGCCTGCGGGCAATCGACGGATAGCTGTAAAACTGCGTTTTAGCCCAAAAGCACAGCTCGGTGAGCGCCTGCGGCGTCATGCCCCTAGGGGTAAAAATCGGATCGCCGTAGCGGTAGTTCGGGTCAGTCCACCAGGCGGGAGACAGCAGCCTTCCTTCGGCTTCGAGCCGCGCATACAGCGCGCTGCCCGGCGTGGGAATGAGCAGATTGAAGTTGGCGATTTCCAGACGGTTTTCCTGAGCGAACGCCAGGCACTGGCGAACGGTATCGGGCGTATCTTCGTCGTAGCCGAAGATAAAGGTGCCGTAGACGCAGATCCCGCGCGCGTGCAGGGCGCGGATCACCTCGCGGTAGTCCCCCGCCGCGTGGTTCCACTGCTTGCCCATCTGCCGCAGGTTGGCGGGATTAAGGCTTTCAAAGCCCATCAGGGCAAAGCCGCAGCCCGCCTGCGCCAGGCTATCCAAGAGCGCGTCGTCGCGGGCGACGTCAATGCTGATTTGGCATCCCCAGCGGCGCTTCAGCGGCGTGAGCGTCGCAAGCAGGCTCTCCAGCTTTTTCCTGCTGGCGAACAGGTTGTCATCAACGAAGGCCAGAAAGCGCCCCGTAGGCAGGGCTTCTATTTCGGCCTGTATTTGTTCAACCGGCCGGGTGCGCACGCCGTCTGGGTAAAACGCGTGGATAGAGCAAAAGTCGCAGGCGAAGCGGCAGCCGCGTGAGTATTGAATCAGCTCCAGCGGCGCGTAGCGCTTGCCGACGAAGATAGACCTGTCCAGCCGATAGTCGTCCAGCGGGCGCTGCCGAGAGCCATCGTATCGGGACTGCGGCTGGCCTCGCTCGATGTCCTCCAGCAGCGTTTCCCACGCGCCCTCGGCATCGCCGGTGATGACGTAGTCCGCGTGCTGCATCGCTTCGTCCGGCATAAAGGTCACATGATAGCCGCCCATCACGACCTTTTTTCCCTGACTGCGGTAACGGTCGGCAAGCAGATAGCCGCGGCGGGCGGTAAAGGTTTCGATGGAAATAGCGACAAGATCGGCGTCGGGGAGGCTTTGGGGCAGCGCCTCAAGCCGTTCGTCATAAAACGCGACGTCATGGCCCGGCGACAGCGCCGCAAGGATCCCCATGGACAGCGGCGTCATGGCGTCTTTCGTGCGGTAGTCCCCCATGTTGGGGTAAATCAGCGCTATCTTCACAAGGGCCTCCGGCCTGGCTTGACGCATTTCCTTTTGAGCTGCGCGAAGCCGCTATTTTACTGGCAGAAGGATAGGTTTTAAATATCGATTATTTCTAAGGCGGTATTTCAGGCGCGTATTTCAGAGCGTTTTGACGGGAAGATCGCCGGTAGCAAAAAACAAAAGACCCCGCTGGTGACGGAGTCTTTTGTTTTATTGTCTTCAGTGAATGAACCATAAAAATGGAGCACGACACTTCAACCTGACTTCGCAAGTGTACTCAGCTTTATTCCTTATTGCAAACAGGCGGATGACGTACTGTTCTACGATATTTATTTCTTTGGAGACGGCTCGTAAAAAGTGACGTTCTCCGTTGGCTGTATGGGAAAGCGCTTTATAATCCATCGCGTCAGGTGTGTTGCATTCCGGATTTTACTGGTTTACAAGTCCTGGCTGCCGGACGGGTGGTGCCGCAGGCAGTGCCCCGGTCTGGGGCTCGGCATTCCATCTGACGATTGGACACCGTAAGGGTAAGGCGTCGGCGTTGCGCTCCGCAAGCACGGAGAAGCGGGTGAAATGGACGTACTGTCTGTCATCATCGTTGTAATAGAGCTGCTGTTGGCGCTGTTACGGCTGATTAATCTGTTGAGCTAATTCACGGATTAGTTCACTGATTGAAACGCACCTAAGGGGGAAGGAAACTGCTTCCCCCTTTAATACTATCGGCTTAGCGGAAAAACCTCACAGCAGCGCCACTTCCGGCCAAACGGTGCGATTGTCCCACTCGGGGCTGGAGGACAGGTCTACGCCGTAGAGTCGAGTCCGGTACACCGCTGCGCGGGTGCGGGCCGTCAGCTTCTTTACGCTCGATTCGGCAGCGGGGAGCCCCAGCGTCATGATGCGGGTAGGGCACAGGGCCAGTGCGTCCATAATCAGGTCCGTTGTCATATCGCCATCGTCGGCGGCAAAAAAGGCCAAAAAGCTTTGATCGAGCGCTTGGCCCGCCTTTGGCAACGGAACGCGGCCTGTTGCCATCGCGTAGCCGTTATAGAAAGGGCGCAGCAGGCGCGCGCGTAGGGAATAACGGGAGGCGAGGATCTGTTTAAACGCCTGCTGGTTCCACAGCGCGGCGCAGGCGCTAAGCGTTTGGCCGTCGTAATAGCCTAAAACCGTTGCCCCGCTGGAGTGCAGCCAGCCTGCGTCCAGAACGGGGGCAAGCTGGCGGAGGCGGGCGTTTCGTCGGTAGCATTCGACCACGTCGGCGTAGCTTTCCTGTGGCATCACCCGCCACAGCCCGCGACGTTTCCCCCGTTTCCTGCTTATCGCCAGCGTACACATCTCTCCCAGCGGGCGATAGGCGGGAAGCCCCGGAATACCTCGTTCGAGCAGGCGAAGCGCGGTGCGATTATCGGTCGCAATGCTGGTGTAGCAGTAATCGGGCGGAGAAAGCTGGCGCAGGTAGTCAAACCCCGCCTGCAGTACGCGAACGCGGTGGCGGTAGTCGGGGGAAATGCGCAGCCCGCCGAGATAGCCGAGCGCCTGCGCTTTGCCGTTGGCAAAGCCTGCGTGTTCAGTCAGTCGGCACATGCCGACGGCGCGTTCGCCTTCCAGCGCCAGCGCGGAGCGCTCAATGCCGAAATCGTGCTCCGGGGTGAAGTAGCGCGGGCGGCGGGTCATTACCAGGCTCACGTCGCCGCTCATGGCGTTTTCTTCCAGCAGGCGCAGCAGATCGGCGTCCCGCTCCGGCGTCGCGGCAACGACCCGCACTATTTGACCTCCAGCAGCTTGCCCTGCCAGCCTTCATCACCCAGCGGATAGCCGTTGCGGGCTTCGATTTCACGCTGGTGCAACATGTTTATGGGAAAGAAATTACGCCACATAAAGAAGTCACCGCGATTGCGCCAGCTGCGCTGCATAATCGAGCTCCAGGTGTAAAAGTCTTTTCGTGCCTTCAGGCAGCCTTCTTCCACTTGGCGCGGCGTAAGGTGCGTTGGCTGATAGGTCAGCCTGTTGTAACGGTAGTTCTCATCCAGCCACCAACGGTCAAAGATCATCCGCTTCTCCTGTACCAACCGATGATAGAACGGCGTGCCGGGCCACGGCATCATATGGTTGAAGGCAGCGACATACATGCTTTCCTCGCGGGCGAAATTCACCGCTTCGCTGAAGGAGCTCGGCGTGTCGTGGTCGTAGCCAAATACAAAGGTGCCAAAAACGCCGATACCGTATTTGCGCAGGTTCGCCAGCGCGTGGCTGAAGCTGCCGCCCATCGTGTTGACACGCTTGTTCATTTGCTTCAGGTTATCTTCGTTCAGCGACTCAAAGCCTATCAGCACGCCGCGGCAGCCCGCGCGCGCCATCTCTTGCACAAAGCTTTCGTCGTGAGCGGCATCGATGCTCATCTGCGTTATCCAGCGAACCTTGGCCTGTGCCAGCGTCGGCAGGATTTCGCTACCGCCTTTCAGGCTTCCGGCGAAATTGTCGTCAACGAAGAAGAACAGCTTTTTCCCCTGTTTAATCTGTTCCAGTTCGTTGAACACCTGGTCAATATCGCGACGGCGGTAGCGGCGCTGATAAAAAGTTTGCACAGCACAAAATTCACATGGAAAACGGCAGCCGCGCCCGGTCTCAATCAGCCCAATGGGTAGATAGCGCTTGCCTTGAAAGACGCTGCGATCCACCCGTACCTGACTTAAGTCGGTTTGTTGGCCCTGATAGCGCTTTTTTAGCGTTCCGTGACGCAGGTCGTCGATCACCTCCGCCCAGATGGATTCTGCTTCTCCGATGACGATAGCGTCTGCGTATAGCTCGGCTTCTTCAGGCAGCAGAGTGACGTGAAAACCGCCTAAGATCACCGGTACGCCGCGCTTGCGGTATTCGCTGGCGATTTGGTACACGCGTCGGGCGGTGTAGGTTTCTACCGTTAGCGCCACTGCATGGGTCGGCTCATCAAAGGGAATCGTTTCCATCCTATCGTCGTAAAAACGCACGTCGACATCGGCGGGCGTCAGCCCCTTTAGTGCGGCGATGGGGAGTGGCTCCATTTGCCATGAACGCAGGTAGGATTCTCCGGTACGGTGGCCGATGGCCGGATAGACAAACGTTAGTCTCATAGCTTAGTTACTCCGTACCGGCGCGTGCTCGATCGGCCAATCGCAGGTATAAAACTGGTGCAGGTGGTGAGCGTAGAAGCGATAGCCGAGATTAGCGGTCAGCGCCAGCGGCTTGAAGTTTTTGGCGTTCCACAGCCTTCTGGCGATGCTGCCGTAGCGATAGACCTTTTTCCAGGCGCGCTCGTGGCCCAGTTCCAGTTCTCGGACGCTCATCAACTTAGGCTGAAAAACCACGTGCTGGGCGTCGTACAGCGACCAGTCTTTGGTCAGGATGCGGTTTTCCTCTTCAAGGCGGCGGTACAGCGGCGTGCCGGGGAACGGCGTCAGTACCGAGAAGCGGGGCAGGTCGATGCCCGCGTCGATGGCAAGCTCCACGGTGCGGTCAAACACGTCCGTGGTGTCGTGATCGAGGCCGAAAACAAAGCAGCCCTGAATGGAAATCCCCAGCCGGTGCAGGTCGCCAATCAGCGCTTTGTAGTCCACCGAGCCGTTGAACTTCTTGCCAGCGTCTTTCAGGCTGCCGTCGCTGACGGTTTCCAGCCCCAGCAGCAGCCCCTTGCAACCGCTTTTCGCCATCAGCTCCATCAGTTCATGGTTGTGGGCAATCAGCACCGTAGACAGGCCGAACCACTGGATCTTCAGCGGGATCAGGGCAGTAAACAGCGCCTTGGCGTAGCCAATGTCCGACACCAGATTGAGGTCGACGAAGATGATCTTACGCTTGCCGGTACGGGCGACGAACTGGCGAATGTCGTTGACTACCCACTCGACGGGATGCTGAAACTGCTTTCGCCCCCAAGCGCTGGGCGCGACGCAAAACTCGCAGTTGTGGGCGCAGGCGCGGGTGGCTTCGAATACGGCCTGAGTGAGGAAGTGCTTACCGTCAAAGCGATCGCGCTCCGGGAAGGGCAGCTCGGCGGCGTCCAGATGAAAGCCTTCCTCCTGCCGATACTCGGCCCGCATTTCGCCGTTGAGAAAGTCATTAATCAGCCGAGGCCAGCTTTGCTCCGCATAGCCGACGCAGACGCAGTCAGCGTGCAGGGCGGCCTCCTGCGGCAGCAGGGTAACGTGCGGCCCGCCGAGCACGACGGAGATGCCCTTGGCGCGAAAGCCCGCCGCCAGCTCGTAGGCTCTCGGCGCCGTACCGGTGATCACCGTCATGCCGACCAGATCGGCCTCGAGATTTTCAGGAATGTCGCAGATGCTTTCGTCGATTAGGCTTATCTCGACCGGCAGGGACTTTGGCACCAGCGCTGCCAGCGTGGTCAGCGTCAGCGGCTGATAGCGTAGAGAGCGCTTAAAAATGCCGCCGCGGCTGCGATACAGCGGCCCTTTGGGAGAAATCAGCACCAGCTTCATTTTCCTCTGTGGGCCGTATGATGGATAATCCATATCTTTCCTATTCCCTTATCTGAAAGGCATCGCGCCAGTCGTCAGACGTAAACAGCGCGGGTATTTTAATCTCCCCCAGCCGCCTGCCCTGTTGATGCCGCCAACGCAAATAGTGTTCGACCGGGTTCTCAATAAAGGCGTATCGCAGCGGAGCGAGTTGACCCAGGCGTCTGGCGTAGTCGTACTGTGGATTATTACACAGCCGCCTCTCGATATCGCTAAGGCTTTGACTATTTTGCCAGCGAAGCGCCTTGTCCAGCAGCAGCACGTAACCGGGAGCCGCGGCGTCCTGCGCCAGAGCGGCAAAGCCCTCAAGCTCGTCCAAACAGCGAATGACGAACGGTTCCGTCAGCTTTTCTCCCACCAGATCGCTGTTTACGCCGCTGCGGCCGGTAAAGCGCAGCAGCGGCGCGCCCTTGCGGTCGCCGACGCACAGCACCCGATCGTGAGTCAGGTAGCGATACAGGCCGCTGTTGGTCGTAACTATCACGCCGTACTCTTCGCCGGTAGTGAGGTCGTCCGCCAGATGAATGCGTCCGCTTTCATCGATAAATTCATAGAAGTTGCTGTCGACGCACAGCCGGGGGTGCCCGCGGGAATCCGGCACGCTGATAATGGCTTCGGTGGAGAGCAGCCCCTTGGGCTGTAGATGAACGCCGGGGAAGTGGCGCATCAGCTCAACGGCCAGCGGCCTGGAGGCAGCGTCGGTCCAGCAGCTTATCAGCGCCAGCTCCGGCCAAAGCAGACGGGTTTCCTGCCGAGTCAGGTATTCGCGATAGCGGCGAAGCGCGTCGGCGTCGGCGGTCAGGGAATGCCCGGCAACGAGGCCGCCGTGGGCCAACAGCGGGATAAGCTCCTGCTGGCGCTCGCGCAGCGCCGTCAGCAGCGACGTCAGAAACGCCGGGCTCCAGACGGAAATAAGCTTCAGGTCGTCGCAGCGGGTGAGGAAGTAAAGCGTCAGCAGCTGCCAGTCCGCCATCTCTTCCACCGCGCCCAGGCTCAATGGCACGGCGGAAAGCCCGGCGAACGCCGCCAGGTTCTCATCGCCCAGATAAAGCTCATCGCCCGCGCCGATAGGGATGCCGCCGCGGGTGCTTTCGATACGCGTCGCCGCCGGGCTAAGCGCCCAGTAGGCCCGCCCCTCCGTCAGGCGGTATTCGGTTATCGTATCGTTAAGCCAATTCGTCAGCGCTCGGCGGAAGTCGTCCAGGCCGCGCGCCGTGTAGGGAATGAGCTTGCCGCCGCTGTGGCTGCCGCCGGTTTTTTCAAACGCCAGCGCGTCGGCGCAAAACAGTACGTTAGCCAGGCCGTTGGCGATGCTGTCGATAAGCGGAGCCAGCGTCTCATACTCGACGACGGGCACGCGCTGCTGAAATTCTTCAATTGATGAGATAGCGGCAAAGCCGTACTTCTCACCGTAGGCCGACGTCCGATTGGTTGCCAGGCAGTCCATCAGCCATTGCGTTTGCCTTTCCCGAACGGTACCGCTCGGAGAAGGGAGCGTTTGTTGAAAGTGGCTCCAGAGATTATTCATCGTAAAACTCAACGTCAGGATTAATAAACAGCTTTTGATAGCGTGCGGCCAGGTTGTCCGGCGCGATTTCGCACAGGCACACCAGCTCGTGTCCGAGCGAGTAGTGCGGGTTCTTTTGTAAAAAGAAGTCGACCTCCGGCCTGCCGTGGAGCGTCGGCGCGATGTCTGCCAGCGCTTCTTTCAGATAGCCGTAATGTGGGGGGCATTCCACTACGCCGCTTTGTGGGTTATATAGCGCGCCAAACTTTTTTGACGCCAGCGCGTCGGCCAGCCGCTGAAGCTCGGGTTCGTCGCGCTGCCAGTGCGGGTAAAACGTTTTGGCGAATGCCTTCAGGTATTTGTAGGTTCTTAAGCCCTTGACCAGTAAAAACCAGTAGAGTCTTTTCTGTGGATGCTGCTTGTAAAGCAGAGCCATGCGGGAAATCCAGACGCGATGAAGCGTCTGCTGCATCCAGTGTTCCGGCATGACGATGGTATCGCCGGAGTAAACAATGAGCGCCCGTTCATGCTCATAAAACTGGACGCTGCTAAAGCCGACGAGCCGCCCTCTGTATTCGAGCAGTAGCGCTTCATCTTTATCTGCCAGATCGGACATGAAGCGCGATGCGTCGCTCCCGGCATAGGATTGGAAGTAAATATCGGCCATCTGCTCGCGCCTGGCGGCAGAAAGCGTGGAAACCCGTTGAAAGTGTGCTCGATAATCCGTCATGAGCAGCGTCCCTGTTGTACGGCGCGCAAGCGCGCGGCTCTTGCCTACCTAAAGGAGAGCATACCTCAACGGTGAAGTAAACGTCATACCTCTATTATTTGGAAAGTGAATTTTGACGCAGCCAGCGCTTCAACGGTTAAAAATCACGAACAAATTACGACAGATGTTCAAATCTACTTCATTTCATGTAAACGCGTTGTAATAAATCCTACCAATAAATAGGTAAAAAATAGAATCGAATCACAGTTTTCACCCGTTTGGTGAAAATGACGAAAAACAGTTCGTTATTTACCAAGAATGACGACGTTGACCTACAGACAATGCGGATATTGCAAGCAGATGCGGCGTAACGCGGCAAGTATTCCGTTGAGTAGGTATTTATGAACCTGTTGTCGATAACGGTCGAAGAATGTCTGAATAACGCGGTGGCGAAAAATCCGTCCGGTACGGCGCTGATTGAAAGCCAGAGCGGAAGAACGATGACCTGGCAGGCGCTAAGCGAGGAAGCGGACGCCGTTGCGCGCGGCTTTTTGGCCGCGGGGCTTAGGAAAGGCGATCGTCTGGGCATCTGGTCAGCCAACAGCATCGAGTGGGTTATCTGCTTTTTAGCCGCCGCTAAAATTGGCCTGCCGGTCGTTTGTATTAATTTCCATTTTAAGAAAAGAGAGCTGTTGGATTTATTTCGCCTGACGAACCTTAAGGCGTTATGTTTTTCCGACGGTTTTAGAGAAAACGACTTTGTTGAAACCGTTCAGTCTCTTGCGATGTCAGCGAGGCCTGATGGCGTTTCCGTTCCCCGCGTGCTGATCGGCATAGGGAAGAAAAGCGTATCGCCGGCTTTTTCCTTAACCGAGCTTAAAGAGAGAGGAAAAAACGTATCTTCCTCTTCCTATTTTACTGAGGCGTCAAAGGTCAGCGCCGACGACATGCTGACCGTTCAGCTCACCTCCGGCAGTACGGCCGCGCCCAAGGGCGTCATGCTCAGCCACTACAGCGTGATTAATAACGCCATTTTGTCCGCTGGGCGGTTGGGCGTAACGCAGCGGGATACCCTCTGCTTGGCAGTTCCTCTGTTTCACTGCTTTGGCCTCTCTTCCGGCCTTTTTTTCTCGCTAACGACCGGGTGTAGGCTAGTTCTGCTTGACAACTACAGTCCGGAAGACGTGCTGAAGGCGGTTCAAACCTATCGATGCACCGTCATGCACGGCGTGCCGACTATATTCAGCCGCCTGATGCGCCACGCGCGCTTTGCCGACTACGACGTCAGCAGCCTGGCGAAGGGGATAGTGGCCGGCGCTGCGGTTCCCATTGGCCTGATTGAAGAAATTTCTACGCGTCTTGGTATGAAAGAAGTCGCCGTTTCTTACGGGCAAACCGAGGCCTCCCCCTGCTGCACCCAGACGCTGCCGGGCGATCCCGTTGAGATAAAGGGCCGCACCGTCGGCAAGCCGCTGCCCTTCGTTGAAATGAGGATCGCCTCTCTTAAAAACGGAAAAACCTGCCCGCCGGGCGCGCGCGGGGAAATCTGTACGCGCGGTTTCCACGTCATGATGGGCTACGACGGCGAGCCGGAAAAAACGCAAGAGGCGATAGACGAACAGGGTTGGCTGCACACCGGCGACGTCGGCTACGTCGACGCCGACGGCTATTACCACTATGCCTACCGAATTAAAGAAATCGTCGTTCGCGGCGGAGAGAACGTCAGCCTGCGGGAAATCGAAGAGGCGGTGATGGAGTATTCCGGCGTTGAGGCCGCCAAGGCGTTCGGCATTCCCTCTGAAGACCTGGGCGAAGAGGTGGCTGCCGCCGTTTGCGTTCATGAGGGGCATTCCATCACTGAAACCGAGCTGCGTGAGTTTTTACGCCAGCGGCTGGCCCGCTACAAAATGCCAAAAGACATCTGCTTTTTTAGCCAGTTCCCCCATACGCCCTGCGGAAAGATAGACGTTCAGGTCCTGAAGTCCCAGATGGGCTATGGGGCGAGAGTCGGGAAGGAAAAGGTAAACGCTGATAACTGACCGAAAACCGTTTTTTCACGTTCTGACGATAGCCGCATTAAGTCTAAAAAATTGAGGAGAAAAGATGAGTAACCGTAAAGCACTGGAAGGAGTCACCGTTGTCGAACTGGCGACCTTTATCGCCGTTCCCGCCGCCGGGCGCATTCTGGCGGATATGGGCGCCAACGTTATCAAAATAGAGTCGCCGGACGGCGATAACCTGCGCTACACCGCGCCAACCGAGGGGCGGCCGCTGGATCAGTACGAGAATACGACCTTCGATCTGGAAAACGCCAACAAGCTCGGCATTGGGCTGAATACCAAAACCGAAGCGGGAAAGAAGGTTCTGTTCGAACTTCTGGAAAAAGCAGACATCTTTTTGACTAACTGGCGTCCGGGCGCCCGTGCGAGAGCGGGGCTTGACTACGAAACGTTGAAAAAGCGTTTCCCGAAGCTGGTGTACGCGAGCCTGACGGGCTACGGCGAAACGGGGCCGGATAAAGATCTGCCGGGCTTCGACTATACCGCGTTCTTCGCCCGCGCCGGCATTCTGGGTACGCTTTATCAAAAAGACACGGTGCCGATGAACGTCATTCCCGGCCTGGGCGATCACCAGTGCGCGCTGGGGCTGGTCGCTGGCGTGCTGGCGGCCTATATCCGCGCCAAGAGCCTCGGCGAAGGCGAGTATGTTTCCACTAACCTGCTGCACACCTCCATCTATACGCAGGCCATCATGATTCAGGCCGCGCAGTACCCGGACTACGGCCAAACCTATCCTATCGACCGCCGCACCACCACCAGCCCGTTTATTCTGGCCTACAAAACCAAAGACGACCGCTTTATTCAGGTCTGTATGCCGGTTTACGACGCCTACTACGCCAAGTTTATCTCCTGCATCGGCAGGCCGGATCTGGCGCAAGACGAGCGCTATACCAAGCTGCAAGAGGTCGCAAAGCACGGGCGTTCCCCTGAGATGTACGACATTGTCTGGGCGCAAATAGAGCAGAAGACCGCCAGCGAGTGGAAGGCCATTTTTACCGAAAACGATATCCCCTTCAGCGTTGCGCAAACCTGGGAAGAGGTGCTGGAAGACGAACAGGCATGGGCCATCGATGCCTTTTACCGCATGAAGTATGCCAACGGCAGTGAGAAAGCGCTGGTGCGTCCTCCAATCGACTTCCTGGAAAGCGGGCTGCCTGAATATCGCCGCGGTCCTCTACTGGGCGAGGATACGGGCGCGGTGCTGAAAGCGCTCGGCTATAGCGATGAGCGCATCGCCGAGCTTGAGGCCAACGGCGACGTTATCGTCAGGAAAGCCTAGTTCGTTATTCCCTTACTCTTTTGGAGAGCGTCAGTATGCAGCAGGACATATTCACTATGGGCGTAGACATCGGCTCATCCGCGTCGAAGTGCATCATCATGCGAAACGGCGTAGAGATTGTCGCGAAGTCTCTGGCGTCGGTGGGTGCAGGAACGTCAGGGCCGGAAAAGGCGATCGCTGAGGTGATGCAGCAGTTTGGCGGAAAACCGGCCGATATTCGTTGGGTATGCGCCACCGGCTACGGGCGTAACTCTCTTAAAGAGGCCAACAAAGAGGTGAGCGAACTCAGCTGTCACGCCAAGGGCGCCCACTATCTGTTCCCCGGCGTCAAGACGGTGATTGATATCGGCGGTCAGGACGTCAAGGCGCTGCATATGGACGGCGCCGGCCGGCTGATTAACTTCGTGATGAACGACAAGTGCGCGGCAGGAACCGGGCGCTTTCTGGACGTCATGTCCCGCGTGCTGGAAACGCGGATCTCCGATCTCGCGACGGAGGGCGCCAAGTCGAAAAAGCGGGTTACCATCAGCTCTACCTGCACGGTGTTCTCCGAATCTGAAGTGATTTCCCATTTAGCCAACAGCGAAACGATCCCCGACGTGATTAACGGTATCCACAGGTCTGTCGCCAGCCGTATTGCCGGCTTGGCGAAGCGGGTTGGTGTGGAAGAGCCGATCGTTATGACCGGGGGCGTAGCCAGCAACTTTGAGGTTGTTCGCTACGTTAGCGAAGAGTTGGGGGCGCCTATCATGACCTCGCCGCTATCACAATATAACGGGGCGATAGGCGCAGCCATTTATGCCTTTGATGCGTGCAGCCAGCAGTTGCGGGACGGCGCGCCACTTTCAGGAATGCACATATGAGCAATATAGATATGAACGCGCCGGACTACGTACCGGCGAAAAAGCGGCTACAGCAGCTTGCGGGCGACGCCTATCAGCGGGCCTGGGACGCCAAGGCCAGAGGCGAAAAGGTAGGCTGGTGCGCGTCTAACTTCCCGCAGGAAATTGCGGAAACGCTGGGCGTATGCGTGGTGTATCCGGAGAACCAGGCGGCCGCCATCGCGGCCAAGGGCGGCGGTTTAAGAATGTGTGAACACGCCGAAAGCATGGGCTACTCCAACGATATTTGCGCCTACGCCAGAATCAGCCTGTCGTTTATGGACGTGAAGCACTGCGACGAGATGGACATGCCGCAGCCGGACTTCCTGCTGTGCTGCAACAACATCTGCAACTGCATGATCAAGTGGTATGAAAACATCGCCTACGAGCTGAATATTCCGATGATCCTCATCGATATTCCCTACAAAAACGACTACGACACCGACGATGCGACGGTGCGTTACGTTCAGGCCCAGTTTGACGACGCCATCAGGCAGTTGGAAAAAATCACCGGCAAAACGTTCTCTGAAGAGCGGTTCAAGCAGGTTTGCGAGGTGTCTCAGCGTACCAGTCGGGCGTGGCTGAAAGCGGCGGAATACTGTAAATACCGCCCTTCACCGATGAACGGCTTCGACTTGTTCAACCATATGGCCGTCGCCGTCTGCGCGCGCGGAAAGTTAGAGGCGGCGGAAGCCTTTGAGCTTTTGTGCGAAGAGATGGAGCAGAACATCAAGGAGAACAAGTCCACCTATCGCGGAGAAGAAAAGTATCGGGTGTTGTTTGAAGGCATCGCCTGTTGGCCCTATCTGCGCGCCACCTCCACGCCGCTCAAGGATCAGGGCATTAACGTCACGGCCACCGTTTACGCTACCGCATTCGGCGTTATTTATCAAAACAGCGAAGAGATGATGCGCGCTTATTCCTACGTGCCCAACTGCGTTTCCGTTGAGCGAGCGGCGGATATGCGCATCGACGTCAGCCGCCAGAATCAGGTCGACGGCGCCATTATTCACGTTAACCGCAGCTGCAAACTTTGGAGCGGCATCATGCCGGAGATTGAAAGAAAGATCCGGCGCGAGCTGCATATTCCAACGGTGACGTTCGACGGCGATCAGGCCGATCCGCGCGTCTTCTCTGAGGCGCAGTACGTGACCCGCGTTGAGGCGCTGACGGAAATCATGGCCGCCAACAAGGCAGCAACGAACAAAGGGGGCATCTGATGAACGCGTTGACTGACATATTTGAACGGCTGCAGGCGGTAGTGGATAACCCGGTAAAGCAGCTTGACGGCTTTATCCGCAGCGGTAAAAAAGTGGTCGGCTGCTTTCCTGAATACACGCCGAACGAAATCGTCTATGCCGCCGGCATGGTGCCGTTTGGCGTATGGGGCGCGGAAGGGCGGGAAATTTCAGAAGCCAAAAAGTACTTCCCGCCTTTTTACTGCGCGCTGGCGCTCTCATCGCTGGAAATGGGACTGGATACCGCGCTGAACAAGCTTTCAGCGGCGCTTATCCCCACGCTGTGCGACACCCTCAAGTGCCTGGGGCAAAACTGGAAGTCCGGCGTTCCTCAAGTGCCCTTCATTCAACTGGTGCATCCGCAAAACCGCAATACGCCGGCCGGCGTCGCTTTTCTGGTTGAGCAGTACAAAAAGGTGGCGAAGCAGTTGGAAACGCTGTCGGGCCAGGCGGTCACGGAAGAATCGCTTAAAAACGCTATCAGCCTGTTCAACCTGCGCCGCGCCGCGCTGCGCGAATTTTCAAGCGTTGCTGCCCAATACCCGCAAACCATTACGCCCCAGATGCGCAATACCGTTATCAAGAGCGGCTACTTCATGGACGTGTTGGAGCATATCGAAGCGGTGCGGGAGATTATCGCACGCTGCAGGGCGCTGCCGCAGGAAGAGTGGAGCGGCCATCGGGTGGTGGTGACGGGCATTATCGCCGACAGCCCGTCAATTCTGCAGATCCTGGCGGACAACAACATGGCTATCGTCGCGGACGAAGTCGCGCACGAGTCCCGCCAGTTCCGTCAGGACGTTCCGGAGGACTGCGAACCCTATGAGGCGATGGCCAGGCAGATTGCTGAACTGGAGGGGTGCTCTCTGCTGTTCGACCCGGAGAAAAAGCGCGGCGGGATGCTGGTCGATATGGTTAAGAAAAACAACGCCGACGGCGTGGTGTATCTACTGACCAAGTTCTGCGATCCGGAAGAGTTTGACGCGCCAATCGTCAAAAAGCACCTCGATAAAGCGGGGATCCCTTCCATCATCATTGAAATCGACCAACAAACGAAGACGTACGAGCAGGCGCGCACGGCGCTGCAAACCTTTGCAGACGTGCTGTCGGCTTAGCAACGTTCGGCCACAGGCCGACCATGGCCCGCGCCAGGTTGATAACCGGGCGGGCCGATAACTCCCTGGTGGCTATCGGCAAGCGATCCGATGGCTATCAGACCAATATGAGTAAGGCACTATGGGCATTCTTTGTTTAGTCATAGGACTTATTATCCTGATGGTGATGTGTATGAAGGGAATACACATCTTTATTTCCGTGTTTACCGCCAGCCTCTTTCTGGCCGTGACGGCATGGATGACGTCGCCCGACACGCTCAACCCGATAGACGCGATACTCAGAGTCTATACGGGCGGGCTCGGCGGCTATTTTGGCAGCTTCTTTTTTATCTTCGTGCTGGGGGCCATCTTCGGCAAGCTGACGGCGATTAGCGGCGCGGCCGACAGCGTGGCGTCGTTTATTATCGGCAAGTTTGGCGAAAGGGCGGTGATCCCCTCCTTAGTCGCTGCCTGCGCTATTTTGGCCTACGGCGGCGTATCGGTGTTCGTCGCGCTGTTTACCGTGTATTCCATGATGGTCAGCATGTTCAAAAAGGCCAACCTGCCGCGCAGGCTGATCCCCGCCGTTTACTTCGCCGGCGCGGGCACCTTCGTCATGATCATGCCGGGCTCGCCGCAGATCCAAAACCTGATCCCCATGAAGTTTCTCGGCACGTCCGCTACCGCCGGGCTGGTGCCGGGCATGTTGACGGCGCTGTTTCAGGTCACGCTGGTGATCCTGTATCTGTCCTGGCTGTTTAAGAAGGTGAAGGCCAGCGGCGAAGGGTGGGTCGATGACGAAAAAACGGCGCAAAAAGGCAGCGAGGCCAAGAGCCGCCCCATGCCGCACGTTGTCATTGCGCTGCTGCCTATGATTATCCTGCTACTGGTGCTGAACGTGCTTAAGCTGGACCCGGCCATCGCGCTGTTCTCCGCCATCATTGCCGCGCTGATTATCTACGTCAACTTCCTCAATTGGAAAGAGATTGTCGGCAATCTGGCCGCCGGAACGATGGAGGGCGTGACGTCGCTGTTTAATACCGCCGTTATCGTGGGCTTTGGCGCGCTGGTCATGGCGCTGCCCGCCTTTAAGGAGTCGTTCCAAGCGATCGCCCAGTCGGGCATGAGCCCGCTTTTGGTTACGGCTATCGCCGTCGGCGCGCTGGTGTTTATTAGCGGTTCGGGCTCGGGAGCGCTGAGCATCGCCATGCCGCTTATCGCCAGCATGTTCCCCGCCGCCGTTGTGGATCAAGGCGCACTGCACCGGGTGGCGACCATGGCCTGTATGAGCACCACGCCGCCGTTTAACGGGCTGATTATCACCGTATTGAGCGTGTGCGGCGTCAACCATAAGCAGGCCTATGGGCCGGTCGGCATTCTGACGCTGGCGATCCCGCTTATCGCGATGGTCTTCATGCTGCTTCTGTACACGTTCCTTCCCGCGTCCATCACGTCGCTGGGCGGGTAGCTTCACCAAACCAAAAACGCGGTCGCCTTTGGCGCCGACGAAATAGCGAATAACTATCAGATAAATATCATCAGAGGGAGAAAAAGCATGAATTTTGAACTGACGGAAGAACAGACCCTTATTCGGGACATGGTCAGAGAATTCGTTGAGAACGACGTTAAGCCGATCGCAGGCGAGATAGACAAAGAACACCGCTTCCCCAGCGAAAGCATTGCGCCGATGGGCGAGCTGGGGCTGTTTGGCTTCAATATCGATGAGGCTTACGGCGGCAGCGAAGCCGACGTGCTCAGCTACGCGCTGGCGACGGAAGAAATGGCCAAGGTGAGCGCCGCTCACGCGATGATTATGGGCTCACAGTGCTCCTTAACCGGCCCCATCATTCAGAAATACGCCAATGAAGAAACCAAAGCGCGCCTGCTGCCGGGCGTGGTGTCAGGCGAGAAGATCGGCTGCTTCTGCCTGTCGGAACCCGGCGCAGGGTGCGATGCCGCCGGCCAGCAAACGACCGCCGTGCGTCAGGGCGATTCATACGTGATTAACGGCTCCAAGCTTTGGATCACCGCCGCGCCGCAGGGCGCCTTCTATATCGTTTTCGCCATGACCGACAAGAGCAAGGGTGTGAAGGGCATTAGCGCCTTCCTGGTAGAACGCGACAACCCCGGCATCAGCATTGGCCTGCCGGAAGAGAAGATGGGCATGAACGGCTCCGATACCTGTTCGGTCAGCTTCAGTGACTGCGTGGTAGCCGAAAGCGCCCGCCTGGGCGCGGAAGGGCAAGGATTCAGTATCGCGATGGAAACCCTCGACGGCGGCCGCTTGAGCTGCTCCGCCATTGCCTTGGGTATTGCGCAGAGCGCGCTGGATGCGACCATCACCTACACCAAAGAGCGCATTCAGTTCGGCAAGCCTATCGCCGCCAACCAGGGCGTGCAGTGGATGCTGGTGGAGATGGCAAACCAGGTGGATTGCGCCCGCATGCTGGTTTATCGCGCGGCGGCGGCCAAGATGGCGGGCGGTGATTATACCCGCGAAGCCGCACAGGCCAAGCTCTACGCCTCAGAGGCGGCTACCTACGTCACTCAAAAGGCGGTTCAGCTGCACGGCGGTATGGGCTACACCAAATCGTATCCCGTGGAGCGCCTGATGCGGGAGGCCAAGCTTACCGAAATTTTTGAAGGCACCAGCGAAGTCCAGCGCATGGTCATCGCCAAGCACATTCTGGCCTGAGTCAGAGCGTTTTTTCTATTAACCGTTTCATTCACCAGAATGGAGAGTACGAACTATGAAACTTATTGCCTGTTGTAAGGTTGTTCACGATGAACAGGACATCACAACCCGCCCGGATCGCTCGTTGGCGACGGAAAATGCCGGTTTAAAAATCAGCCTATACGATCTTAACGCCATAGAGGCGGCGGTAGAGCTGGCGGCAGCGGCCGGCGGCGGCAGCGTGACGGCGCTGAGCGCGGGCGCAAAGGCCATGCAGGAAAACTCCAAGGTCCGTAAGGACATTCTGTCGCGCGGCCCGGACGACCTGACGTCGATAGCCGACGACGCCTGCACTTCTCTATACCCGGCGGAAGCGGCGAAAGTGCTGGCCGCCGCGGCGCAAAAAATCGGCTTCGATCTGCTTATTTGCGGCGAAGGCTCAGGCGACCTGTACGCACAGCAAACCGGGCTTTTGGTGGGGGAAATGCTGGGGCTGCCGTGCGTCAACGCCGTCAGCAAAATCACGGTGAGCGACGGCAAGGTTGTGGTTGAACGAGATCTTGAAGACGTGGTGGAAGAGCTGGAGCTCACGCTGCCCGCCGTCGTCTCGGTATCGTCCGATATTAATACTCCAAAGCTGCCTTCCATGAAGGCCATTCTGGCGGCGAACAAAAAGCCGGTGACCCAGTGGGGCCTTGCGGATCTCGGCGTCGATATCTCTGCGCCGACCACTTCGCTGATAAGCGCCCGCGCGCCGGAGCAGGCGGACCGTCTGAGAGTGATCTTCGAGGGCGATTCGGACGACAACATTGCCGCTTTCGCCGACCACCTCCGGCAGGCGCTTAATCAATAATTTATAGGGGAGAAGATCCAACATGGCTAATTTATTACCCACCGTTTTTGTTTATGCAGATAAAGCGGAAAGGCTTGCCGAGCTGATTGCCCTTGCCCGACAGTGGGGCGAAAAGGTTAACGTCCTGTTTGTCGGCGGCGATGCGGACGTCAGCGCCTGCGTGAATCTGGGGGCAGATCGGGTGTATCACCTGCCGCAGCGGGAGGAAACGGTGGTTGAAGACTACGTTCCTTCGTTTGCTCAAATTATTAAAGAGTCCGGCTCGCGCGCTCTGGTGCTGCTGGCTTCGTCAAAGCGGGGCAAAGCGATAGCGGCCCGGCTGGGGGCGAAGCTTGAAGCGGGCGTTGCCAGCGACGTGCTTAGCCTGAGCGTAGAGGGTGATTCCGTGTGCGTAACCCACCAGCTTTACGGCGGCCTGGCCCACGCGCAGGCGCAGATCGGCTCGCCTTATTCGGTGGTGACGGTCGGCAGCGGCCATGACGTAGCGCCCGTAACCGACGCGGCGGCGGCCGAAGTCACTGTGGGTGAGTTCATAGCACCCGCGCACCCGCTTCGCCTGGTGGGGCGCCGTCCTAAGCAGGGCAGCTCGGTAGACCTCGGCAAAGCCAAGTGCGTCGTGGGCGTAGGGCGCGGGTTCGGCAAGCAGGAGGACATCGCGCTGGCCGCCGCATTGGCGAAGGCGGTTCACGGCGAAGTGGGATGCTCAAGGCCTATCGCCGAAGGCGAGGGCTGGATGGAGCACGAGCGCTATATCGGCGTTTCCGGCGTGGCGCTGGGTGCGGACGTCTATATTGCCACGGGCGTATCGGGGCAAATCCAGCACATGGTCGGCGTTAGCCGCGTGAAGACGATTGTCGCTATCAATAAAGACAAAAATGCGCCGATTTTCAACTTCGTCGACTATGGGATCGTAGGCGATCTCTACAAGATCCTGCCCGCGCTGACGGCCAGACTCGGTGGCTGACGCAGGTTCCTCCCAGACTACATGCGGCGCTCTTCCGACCGAGCACGATGGTGATATCAGCACAGCGTTTTTTCGGTCGGAATATTCACGGGAGCTGATTTTATAGGTTTGTCATCAATAGAGAATAGAAGGATAAAAACATATGGCAGACGATCTCTTTGACGCCATTATCGTAGGCGGCGGCCTTGCAGGCGGCACGGCCGCCTACGTGCTGGCAAAGGCCGGGTGCGACGTGCTGGTGGTAGAGCGCGGCAACTTTGCCGGAAGTAAGAATATGACCGGCGGTCGGCTGTATTCCCACAGCCTGGAAGCTATCATCCCTGGGTTTGCGGATGAGGCACCGGTAGAACGGCGCGTAACGCGAGAGAAAATTTCCATGCTGACCGACGACGGCAGCGTGACGCTGGACTATCAAAGTTCCCAGCTGGAGGATGCGGGGGCGCGTTCGTATACCGTGCTGCGCTCGTCGTTTGACCAGTGGCTGATGGGCAAAGCAGAAGAGGCCGGCGCACAGGTAATTACCGGCGTTCGCGTCGACGAGCTGATTGTGAAAGACGGCAAGGTCTGCGGCGTCAAGGCCGGAGACGATGAAATCGAGGCGCGGGCCGTGATCCTGGCGGACGGCGTTAACTCCCTGTTGGCCAAGAAGCTCGGAATGACCCAGCGCGTTAACCCGCATACGGTGGCCGTAGGGGTAAAAGAGCTGCTGGAGTTTACGCCCGAGCAGATGGAAGCGCGGTTTGGCTGCTCGGGCGATGAAGGGCTGGCCTGGCTGTTTGCCGGTACGCCGTCAGGCGGGCATATGGGCGGAGGCTTCCTTTATACCAACAAAAACACGGTATCGCTGGGGCTGGTTTTAGGGCTGCACAACGTAGACAAATTTAGCCGCAGCGTTCCCCAAATGCTGGAAGACTTTAAGCATCATCCCGCCGTGGCGCCGCTCATTAAGGACGGAAAGCTGCTGGAATATTCGGCCCATATGGTGCCGGAAGGCGGTATGAATATGGTGTCGGAGTTGGTGGGCAATGGCGTCGTCGTCGCCGGGGACGCGGCGGGCTTCTGCCTTAACGTCGGCTATACCGTGCGCGGCATGGATCTGGCGATTGCCTCAGGCGAGGCGGCCGCGAAGGCGGTGCTTTTGGCGAAAGACAGGAATGATTTTAGCCGCAAGGGGCTCGAAGCCTACCGGACGCTGCTGGACGACAGCTTTGTGATGAAAGACATGCGCTTGTATAAAGATCTGCCCGCTTTTCTGGATAACTCACGTTTTTTCGTGGACTATCCGGCGATGGCCGCCGGCGCGATGCGGGACATGTTCGTCATTAGCGGCCCGGAGCGCCCGTTGCGCAAGAAGCTGATATCTCGCGTTAAGAAAGTCGGCGTAATGAATCTGATCAAAGACGGATTTAAAGGAGTGCGAGCGATATGACTAAGGTCAACGTAGACGTTAAGCTGGGGGTCAATAAGTTCAACGTCGATGAGGGCAACCCCCATATTGTTCTGGCGGACGACATCAATCCGGCTGAGTTTAAAAAGCTGATGACCGCGTGCCCTGCGGGGCTGTATAAGCAGGACGAAAAAGGGCAGTACCTGTTTGACTACGCGGGATGCCTGGAATGTGGAACCTGCCGCGTGCTGTGCGGCGATACTATTCTTGCAAAGTGGGAATACCCCTGCGGCACTTTAGGCATTGAGTTTCGGTACGGTTAGTTGATACACCCTCGATTTCCCCTCGGCCCGGGCCGAGGGGGATCGTTTAGCGGGATACGGCCTGAAAGCTATTACCGAAAAGAGTGCACCTTGCGGTATTCCGACGGCGTCATTAAATATTCGGATTTAAATTTACGGCTCAGATTTGAAATATCGCTAAATCCACAGTCGTAGGCGAGTTGGGTAATATTTCGGTCCGCCATAAGAGGATTCATCAACGCGGCCTTATAGTTCTCAAGGCGTTTTTGATGTATCCAGCGATTAACGGAAGTGCCCTGTTCGTGAAAGAGTTTTTGTAAATACCTGACGGATATTCCGCAGGCATTGGCGCAGTCGCTAATATTCAGGTCAGGGTTTGACAACCTATCTTCGAGATACTGCTGGGCAAGATAAAAAATGGTTGAGCGCCCCGCGCTTTGGGGCGGCATCGCCATGCTCAGCTCGCTGAGCGCCGAGGTTATCAGATTAAGCAGAATGTCCGCCAGCTGCTGGGAATGCTGCTGAGGGATTGAGTCCAGAAAAGGAACATATTTCATAATAAAGCCATAGACCAGCGCGCCGGTGACGCTGTTGCCGCGGATGGCCCTGGCCGTCAGGTTCTGGGTATTGCCCAAGCGGTTAGCAAACTTTTCTCTCGGAATAAGAATTTTGAACAGTGAATAGTCGTCGTCAAAAGACCAGGACGCGGGACGAGCCATGTCAAAAAAGCAGAAATCGCCCTGTCGTAAAAATGCGGTTCTTCCGTCCTGAGACAGGTAACCGGTGCCGGAACGCTGCAGCTCAATTTGAAAATGTTCTTCCTGACTTTGCTTTTGCGCCGCCGGCCTGCTTTTGGCGCTGTGCCCGTTGGATTCCAGCTGAAGAAAACGAAGATCCATCACCCGCTGCTCGACGATATTGGCATAAAAACGCGAGTGGGAGGGTAGCTCTACCTGATTGCACTCGTAAGAAGATAAAAAGCGCCCCTTTACGGTGTCTCTGAATACGCCGAACTTTTCTGCGTCAGGAATATCTTGAGTGGTAAAAATGCTTCTCATAGTGCGCTCACTTTTATTGAAGTATTACTTACTGTCATCCATAAAGAGCAAAATTAAGATATAACATCGAATCAATGTTCCATTACGAATCGGTTTGGAAATAAAAAAACAAAAATGTTATTTAATTATATTTTTCAGCAATGTTAATAAAATGAAAATTTATTTATCTAGCGCTCAAATATTAATTCTTTTTTGAGCTCGCTATTTTATCACTGGGTAGGGTTCTATATTAATTTAATTGCCGATAATTCGAGGGCGATCGCGCTTTTTATGCGACCGCCCGTCAATTTTATGGATGGCCCATCATCTGTGCGCCGGGGATCAGCCTGAAGTACATCTGTTCGGGGACTGGACTGTTCCAGCCGTCGATGTACATTGCGTAACCGATAATGCCGAAAAGGATGCCTAGTACCAGAACAGTCATTGCAGCGCCGGACAGCGCGGCCTGTCGCCACAGGGGTTTAGCCCGCTCGCCGGCCTCTGGCCGCGAGCCCACAGGCTTAACGAGAGAGAAGTGAAGCGTTGAGGCTACCGGGCAGGATTCAACGCAGGTCATGCAGGCGGTACATTCAACGGTTCTCACCTGAATCAGCCTGTCCACCGGGATGTTGGACGGGCAGGCCTTGGCGCACTTGCCGCAGTCAATGCAGCTTGCGGCGTTGCGGCGGATTTTAAACGGCGAAAACAGCGAGAAAATCCCCAATAGCGCCCCGTAAGGGCAGAGGTAGCGGCACCAGAAGTTGCGGATAAGCAGGCTGGCGAAGGTGAAGGCGAATACGCAGGCCAGCGTGATGGCCCCTACGTTGCGAAAGAAGTCGAGCATTTTGACGTCGGCGATCAGGCCGTAGGGCGACATCAGGAACATATAGATGCCCTGCGCCGGCATGGGAAGGGCAATGTAGAGGAAGAAACCGAGCAGCAGGTATTTCAGCCCGCGCAGGGGAATGTCCAGCCATTTTGGCAGCGTGAAATTACGCCCAAACAGCCTTTTGCCCAGCGCCCCCACCAGTTCGGAAAGGGTGCCTATCGGGCAGAGCCAGGAACAGAACGACTTTTTCAGCAGCAGGCTTATCAGGATAAACGCGACCAGCAGCAGCATGGCGGCGGCGTGAACCGGAGGAAGCTGATGGGTTTCCCAGGCAAACTTCAGGTTCATCAGGCCTGCGATCGGCAGCCAGCCCTCGATGCCGCCCGGTCTCGGCACGTAAATACTGGCTCCGCCGGTCTCAAAATAGCGCACCCAAAAGTAGAAGGCGACGCCGATATAGATATTGAACGCCAGCAGCAGAAACTGCGTCGCCCGACGCCAGGTTGAGGCGTTTCGCCAGTCGTTCCAGGGGAGCTTACCGCCCGTGGTGCCCGGCCTGCGCTGCCAGCGCTGCCTTGCTTTTTCACTTACGGATTTTTCACTTACGTTTTTTTCACTCATTGCTCTTCAATTGCCCCGCGTGATTATCTTTTTTCAACGCCGCCTGTCGGCGCGCCGGAGGGGATAGTTGGGCCACGTTACCACGCATGCGGCGGTTAAAAATTGATTTGTGCCTTGTAAATGCATGTTTTATTGTTTTTTAGCTCATTGATTTTTATAAGAAGAACATATTTTACCGAGGACTGGGTATAAAAAACGGCCTCTAAACGTTAGAAGCCGCCGGTAGGTTCGCAGCATATCGAAAGGGAAGGCACAAACGCTATCCAATGTATTAGCCATCCTTCGCTTGAGTGCTATCATTAGCTCACTTCTGTAGTTCTGTGTCAAAAGGCAGGCGTCCTAGTGCCATCCTGCCGTCTTTGGAGTCAGTCTCATGAGCAAACGCTCTAAAAATCAGGATGCGCCTTTCGGGACGCTGTTAGGCTATGCGCCGGGCGGCGTAGCAATTTATTCATCAAACTACGGCTCGTTAAATTTTCGCGACTATCCGGACGAAGCCTCCTTTCGTAGCTACATCGGCAATGAATACATGGGGCACAAGTGGCAGTGCGTTGAGTTTGCCCGCCGCTTCCTGTATCTGAACTATGGCGTCGTATTTACCGACGTCGGCATGGCCTATGAAATATTTTCCCTGCGCTTTTTGCGCGAAGTGGTTAACGATAACCTCCTCCCCCTGCAGGCTTTTGCCAACGGCTCTTCCAGAGCGCCGGTTGCTGGGGCGCTGCTTATTTGGCAGAAGGGCGGCGAGTTTAAGGATACCGGCCACGTGGCGGTTATTACTCAGCTCCTTAATGACAGAGTGAGGATCGCCGAGCAGAACGTCATCGATTCGCCGCTGCCTCCGGGGCAGCAGTGGACGCGGGAGCTTCCTTTAACCGTTCAGGACGGTAAGTACACGATCCGTGATTCGTTTGACGACACGGTCATTTTGGGCTGGATGATCCAGACAGAGAAGGCGCAGGATAGCCTGCCCCAGCCGTCGGTTCCGCCCGAGGCGTTGGTCATTCGCGGCAAACGCATTAATAATGAGGGGCAGTTCGACGGCAAGTGGCTCAACGAGCGGGATCCGCTGCAGCTTGCGTACGTTGAGGCTAACGGGAACTTCATCAATAAAGATCCGTATCAGTATTTCACTATATCCAAAAGCGCAGAACAGGAGCTTATCAAAGCAACCAACGAGCTGCATCTGATGTACCTGCACGCCACCGATAAAGTGCTGAAAGACGATAGCCTGCTGGCGCTGTTTGATATACCGAAGATTCTCTGGCCGCGCCTGCGGCTCTCCTGGCAGCGTCGTCGCCATGACATGATAACCGGCCGAATGGACTTCTGCATGGATGAGCGCGGGCTGAAGGTGTATGAGTACAACGCTGACTCCGCCTCCTGCCATACCGAGGCGGGGATCGTTTTGGAGCAGTGGAAGCGCCACGGCTATCGCGGCCCCGGCCACAATCCGGGCGAAGATCTGTTTGATGAGCTGGTTGGCGCTTGGAAACACAGCCGCGCCCGCCCGTTTGTACACATCATGCAGGATGCCGACGACGCCGAGGAAAATTACCACGCCCGCTTTATGCAAAGCGCCCTGACTAAGGCCGGCTTTGAAAGCAAAGTGCTGTTTGGCCTGAGCGAACTGCGCTGGGACGCCACCGGCCAGCTGATTGACGGCGACGGCCGCCTCGTTAACTGCGTGTGGAAAACCTGGGCATGGGAGACGGCTATCGAGCAGGTGCGTGAAGTCAGCGAAACGGAATATGCCGCCGTGCCCATCCGCACCGGCCATCCGGAAAACGAGGTGCGGCTGATTGACGTACTGCTGCGCCCGGAGGTGATGGTGTTTGAGCCGTTCTGGACCGTCATCCCCGGCAATAAGGCGATACTGCCGGTGCTATGGTCGCTGTTCCCTCATCATCGCTATCTGCTGGATACGGATTTTGAGATTAACGACGAGCTGATCGAAACCGGCTATGCAATAAAACCGATCGCCGGGCGCTGCGGTAACAACATCGACCTTATCAGCCGCCATGAAGAGCTGCTGGATCAAACAAGCGGCAGCTTTTCCGAGCAAAAGAACGTCTACCAGCAGCTTTGGTGTTTGCCAAACGTCGACGGCAAGTACATCCAGGTGTGCACCTTTACCGTCGGCGGTAACTACGGCGGGACGTGCCTGCGCGGGGACGAGTCGTTGGTTATCAAAAAAGAGAGCGACATTGAGCCGATTATCGTCCTTAAAGATAAGGACTTTTTATAAATAAATAGAGAATGCCGCGGTTCGACGTTTCGGAGCGCGGCATTGTCTTTTATAAAACCTCAGCGACAAAAATTGGCTTCGCCCGCTACCGATCCTGGCGTTCGTTAGCTTCTATTTTATCTACCCCTATTTGGGTATGTAAATTGCCGTATTTAACAACTCTTTTTTTATTATCATTGGATTTTCATTTTTACTACATTTCTTATATCTGTTTTTGAATTCATTGATTTGAGTGTTTTTTATACACTGATTATCGATTTTAGCCCTATTAATTTGTCCAAAAGTGGTCTGTCTTTAGCAATTTTATAGGTCTAGGCATCGAACGTTGGTGTTTTTTTGCTATAAAGGCGATGCCTGTCTAATGTTGCATATAAAAAATATAATTTAATCAGTTAGTTGAATGACCATTTAGCGTAGGGCTCTATGCCGTTATAGCCTTCATAACGCTCACATAAAGAGTGGGCAATGAGATCGTGGATAGGAATTATTCAATAGTTAAAAATGAAATAAAGCATTTGTGCAAATTAAAAAACTATATTTACGATAACTTAAGTTTAAGCTTCCGATCCTATATTAAATTATTTAGTATTTATTTGTCATAAAAAGAGTTGTTTCTTTGGTTCTGAAAGGTCATCAAAAAATCTTCATCTCGATGGCGACCTCAATTTTATCAGCGAGGCTCATCGTTCATTATTTTATGCCGTGAAAATAATATTTAGACGCCAAATAGAATAAAAACAACTTTTCAATAAAAAATTAACTTTTGTTTTTATAAAGAAAACAAGGGTTATTAAAGTAATGGACTATATGCTATGAACAAAATATACCGTGTGATCTGGAACTGTACGTTAGGGCTGTGGGTGGTAACTTCCGAGCTGGGCCGTGGGCGGATCAAGCGGGCGACCAACCGAGCGCTGGCGGGCCTGACGCTGGCGGTACTGTCGCCTGTGAGTTTGGCGACCGACTGCGACAACGTCGCCCTTGAGTGCCAGCTCGATAGCGTATGGTCGACGTCAACCAACAACAACCGCGCGGGCACGGCGGTTATTTCTGACGGTCAGGCCTATCGTATAGACATGCTTTCTTCCATTACGGCAGCAAAGGGAACCTCGACGTCTTATGGTTCGATAAATGCTTTGATAAACGCCGGCTATGCGACGGGGCCGCTGGTTCCAGACACCGATAGCTATTTACAGCTGAGCGCAAAAAACAAGAACATCACCGTATTCGATCCGATAACCAACAGTAATCTGGTTGTTACCGTTTATGACGAGAATAACTTTAGAGAGTATAAGTCTACGGCTAATCCCGGCGGTTCTTTTAGGGTTTTTCCATCAGGCCCGGTTGACGTTTATTATAATACGCGATTTGTCGCGGTGACTAACGGCCAGGCCGACGTTTATAACAACAATAATACTATTAGCGCCAGCTTTCGCGACAGTCAGCTGTTTTATGCCGACGGCTCGTCTAGTACTGCGACGATTAACTGGCACGGCACCAGCTCCATAGGATTTGGCTGGGAAACCAGTTCAACCTCTTCCACGACCTACACCGCGCAAAAAACCACCTACGTCGGCGAATTTTCCGGTTTTGACGGTTCTACTCAAAACGTAACCAATCTAAGCGAGCTGAAGGCGTATAACGCCTGGTTGGTCTCTCAGGTTCAGGCCGGTAACTTAAGCACCGGCGCTTACGCGAGCGAACTTACTAAAGCCTACCAAAACACGGGAACGACCTATGTCATTAATCCGCTTCCGGCCGATGCCGATCCTATCTTGTTAAGCCCCCCCGGAACGGTCGTACTTTTACACGGTACCGGCAGCGGAGCCAATATTAATCTGGCTTCCGACAGTCACTTAACGTCAAGCAGTCTGAGGGGATTGGATAGTGGGGCGACTACCACTAGTCTTATTCGCTTAACGAGCGGGGCTAATGCTGTTAACGATGGTTATATTAGTACGGGATTTCGCATTGGAGTTTTGTACAGCGGGTCGCGGCTGACGAATAATGGAACCATGATCACGGGCACCAGCGGAGGCATCGAAGGTTATGGTATCAATGTCTATGACGCAGGAACGGAATTCATCAATAACGGCACTTTTAACGTTATTCCTCGCTTTTGGTCGGGCCTAGCGTCGCAAAATCAGGCCAATAACTTGATGGTTACCATCTCTAACGGCGCGAAAGCGGTCAATAACGGCGTGGTAAATCTCGGCATTACTGAAGGAACCAGAACGACTGAATATTTGGGGCAGGTTGTTGGCGCAATGTTAAGCGCAACGGCCGGCTCTTTTATCAATGGCGTTGACGGCGAGATGTACGTCGGCCGTTCGCAGGACGGTAAGGACATGTTTGCCGCCGCGGGCTCTGCGGCTATCAAGGTAAACACGTTGAGCAGCGGTACGGTAGACAACCAGGGGCTGATCGCCTTAAGTACAAGAAGCAGCGGCGCTTACGGCATTACTGCCAGCTGGACCAAGGCGCCCGCTCAGGTTATCAACAGCGGCACCATCACCCTCAAAGGCGACGGCGGCGGCGGCGCCTTCCTGCCGGGGCAGAATATCGGGATTTATGCCTATAACAGCGCTAGAGGCGTATCCAATACGGGTACGGTTAACGTCGGCGGAGTGAACAACGTCGGCGTTAAGACCCTGAGCGGCGGCCAGATCGGTTCTTCCGGCCAGATCAACGTGACCGGCAGCGCCGATCCGTCCACCGACCTGCGTAACTACGGCGCGTGGGCGGAAGGGGCTAACTCGCTGGTAGATATCTCCGGCACCGTCAACCTTGAGGGCGACGGCGCGATAGGGTTGCACGCCCGCGATAAGGGAACCATTAGCCTTTCAGGCAACGGCCAGGTCACCTTCGCCGACGGCGAAAACCAGATTGGCTACTATGTCTACGGCGCGGGCTCCAAAATCACCAACACCAGCACCGGCAGTCAGGACGTCACCACCAACAACTCCACCCTGATGCGCCTGGACGGCGGCGC
>NZ_AUUA01000016.1 GCF_000439085.1 Leminorella grimontii ATCC 33999 = DSM 5078
AAACGCCGTAGCGCCGATGGTAGTGTGGGGCTTCCCCATGCGAGAGTAGGGAACTGCCAGGCTTTTAATTTGAAGAAGTACGCAGATGTTTGGGCAGTTCGCTACTCGATAGAGAGTAGGACAAAAGGCAAGGCCTTTTGAACGTTGCGAAGCAACGGCCCGAAGGATGAACCTCGAAGAGGTTCATAAACTGCCAGGCTTTTAATTTAAAGAAGTACGAGAAGTAAGCCAGAGCGCTTCTGGTGAGATAAAAATTCGGTGGAGCGGTAGTTCAGTTGGTTAGAATACCTGCCTGTCACGCAGGGGGTCGCGGGTTCGAGTCCCGTCCGTTCCGCCACTTATTCTAGGGGCGTAGTTCAATTGGTAGAGCACCGGTCTCCAAAACCGGGTGTTGGGAGTTCGAGTCTCTCCGCCCCTGCCATAGATAGAGAGAATAACCCTTTGCTTTGCAAAGGGTTATTTTTTTGTCTTTAGAAAATGGCCTATTCATATTCGGCTAATAATGGCCTATCGATCAGATCTCGAATAAGGGACTCGCGTTCTCCGCTTTGTAACCATATTGCGTATATCGGTAGGTTTATATTGGGAAGTGAAGATACAACCTTTATTCCTGAGTGCTTCTTTTGCCAATGCGTGGGGAGATAGGCGCAGCCTCCGGTGTTTTTTAGCAGCTGTAAAGCCATTATGGCCGACGAGGTTGAAAGTACGGCCTCGTCATATTCATCTCCAATATCTTCCCTTTGAGAAAACTCTGGGCTCCATTCTATATCAATATAACACTTTCTTTTTTCATTGATTTTTTTATCAAATGAAAATGCTGTTAATGACATTTCTCCTATCTTTTGGCTTGTCATTTCATCCATCTTTGACGGCGTTGTTGCGATAAGAAGATCCAGATTTCGTTCATGCAGCTGAGGGGCAAGAAGACTTCGTGATCCCATGCGGGCATTAATGTGTAAGTTTTTATTTTGCAAATAGAGAGGCTCTATCCAGTCCGTTAAGCAAGATTCCCATACTGCCGGAATTGCGCCAATGATGAGTTCATTATCCTTATGCTCACCTTTTAGCACAGCACCTTTAGCCTGCAGCCAGAGAGAAAGCATATTCTCTGCATAGGAGATTAGCTGTTCGCCGGCGTGAGTTAAGCGGATATTATTGCGATGGCGGCTAAACAGATTTACACCCAGCTGGCTTTCTAACTGACGGATACGGAAGCTTACCGCTGACTGAGTAAGGTAGAGTGATTCTGCTGCTCGGCCAAAGTGCCGAGTCTTACTTACCTCTAGAAAAGTCTTTAATAAATCGATATCCATTTAACCTCCAAAAAATTTAATCGTTACGATTATAATTTTTTGTTTTACAGCGTGGCAAGCCTCACTAATACTCCGCGCCATAACGGCATTAATTTAGATACTTAGGAGTATGTCAGATGGCGGAAAGCTTCTCTACGACGCATCGTTTTTTTGACAATAAAAACTACCCGCGCGGTTTTTCCCGCCACGGAGATTTTACCATTAAGGAAGCTCAGATCCTGGAGCGTCAGGGACACGCCTTTAATGATCTTGATTCAGGCAAACGTGAGCCGACGACAGAAGAAGAAAAGCTGTTTGTCGCCGTTTGTCGCGGTGAACGCGAACCTCAAACAGAATCCGAAAAGATTTGGTCTAAATATATTACCCGAATTCGTCGTCCTAAACGTTTCCATACGCTGTCTGGTGGGAAACCTCAGGTAGATAGTATGGAAGACTTTAGCGACGCGGACGAGTAATTAGACGGGGCTTTAGCCCCGTTTCTTTTATACAACCTATCAAATCGCTTTATACAGCTGGAGTAGAAGCCTATCCATGCTTCTGTAGCTTAAGGCTTCTGCTATATGCTCTCTTTTTATACTCTCACTCTCTGCTAAATCCGCGATAGTCCGAGAGACCTTTAAAATACGGTGCCACCCTCGAACCGACAGCCCCAGCTTTGTCAGCGCCTGTTCAAGAAACAGCGCAAGCTCTTGCTCCAGCGTACAAAAAATTTCTACCTCCTTGCTGTTTAGATGCGCATTTATTTTGTAACCTCGCCGTATTTGCCGTTCTCTGGCCTTGAATACCCTCTTTCGTACTTCATCACTGGACTCACCCTTGGCTCTGTTTTGACTTAATACGCCCTGCGGCAGCAGCGGGACCTCTATTGATAAGTCAAAACGGTCAAGGAAGGGGCCGGACAGGCGATTCAGATATCGCATAACCTGCTGAGGATTAGAGCGGCTCTGTATTCCCTGATAGTGCCCTGTGGGGCTGGGGTTCATTGCGGCTATCAGCTGAACGCGGGCGGGAAAAACGATCTTTGCGTTTGCTCGCGAAATAATGATTTCTCCAGATTCTAACGGCTCTCTCAGAGCGTCTAATACTTTCCTTTCAAATTCAGGTAGTTCATCGAGAAACAGTACTCCGTTGTGGGCCAGCGATATTTCACCGGGTCGAGGAGTGCTCCCTCCTCCTACGAGCGCCGCCATGGAAGCATTGTGATGAGGGGCCCTAAAAGGCCGTTTACGCCAGTTTTTGGCGTTCTGAGGTGTGTGAGCCAGACTGCCTATTGCTGCGCTCTCTAGGGCCTCCCTATCGCTTAATGGAGGAAGCAGCGCGTTCAGGCGCGTTGCCAGCATCGTCTTTCCTGTTCCCGGCGGGCCTAGCAGTAAAAGATTGTGGCCACCCGCTGCGGCGATTTCCAACGCTCTTTTAGCCTGCTCTTGGCCGATGATATCTTGAAGGTCGGGTAATGCATCGGTCGTTTCGGGAATGGGCTCTCCTGCAGGCGGAGAGAGCGCACTGGCGTCCCCGGCAAGGTAGCTGCAAACGTCGATGAGAGCGCCTGCCGTTAGGTGGTTTCCATGTTCAATTAGCGCCACTTCGGTTGAGTTTTCCAGTGAAAGGATCAGCGCCCTGCCTTCATCAGCCGCCGCCAGCGCCGCCGGTATGGCGCCGTTTACTCGCTTTATTTCGCCGGATAACGCCAGTTCGCCTAAAAATTCAAAGCGTTCTAACAGAGTGGGAGATATTTGCTCAGACGCAGCCAGAATGGCTAAAGCAATCGGAAGATCGAACCGGCCTCCTTCTTTAGGCAGATCCGCAGGCGCAAGATTTACGGTAATTTTCTTTGGTGGAAAGGCGAAGCCACTGTTTATCAGCGCGCTTCTTACTCGATCTTTGGCCTCTTTAACCGTCGTTTCCGGTAAGCCGACGAGCGTAAACATCGGCATACCGTTGCTGATATGAACTTCAACGCTGACCTGAGGAGCATGAATGCCGATGGACGCTCGGGTATAGACAATAGCTAATGACATAGGGATTATCCGTTCTGATTTTCAGATTATCCTGTCAGAGCTTTCGCTTTTTCCTAGATTATTTTTTTGACTAATTTTATATTTTTAGGGATACATTCCAAAAATTGGTGATTACATCGTCAAATACCAGTCTTTTATTGTGCGACTTTTCGCATAAAAAATATTATGGGACCATTTTTTATTGTTAATTTATTGAAAAATAAAAATATTAATCGAATTTTTTGATGGTAAGTAAAAATGAAAATAAAAAAATGGGTTGTAACTCGATTTAAAACTGTGATAACTCTGTATGCATTCCTTCGATAGATGAAGAGCCGTATTGAAAAAATGAAGTCCATAAGCCAAGTGATTAGCCTCATTATTATTAGCGTGGTGGTGATTATTCTCCCACCGTGCGGGGCATCGCTTGGACGAAGAAAGACCTGATAAGAGGTCAGAAATTCAAGAACCCCCGCACTGAAAAAGGCGGGGGTTTTTTTATGCCCAATAAAAACAAATAGCGTCATTGGCGCAGAAATAAGCAAACAAAACGACATAAAACACATCAAGCAAGAGTATGGGGTAAGAATGATGAATGGGGCGCAGTGGGTAGTACAAACATTACGTGAACAGGGCGTTGATACCGTTTTTGGCTATCCTGGCGGCGCCATCATGCCGGTTTACGATGCGCTATATGACGGAGGGGTTGAGCATCTGCTGTGTCGTAATGAACAGGGGGCCGCAATCGCAGCGTTAGGCTATGCGCGCGCAACGGGGAAAGTCGGCGTATGTATTGCTACCTCTGGCCCTGGGGCGACCAATCTGATTACCGGACTGGCCGATGCGCTTTTAGATTCTGTTCCCGTTGTTGCTATTACCGGCCAAGTGGCTTCATCACTTATTGGTACAGACGCCTTTCAGGAGGTTGACGTACTGGGGCTGTCTCTCGCCTGTACCAAGCACAGCTATCTGGTAGAGTCGCTGGAGGAGCTGCCCTCCGTTATCGCACAAGCGTTTGAAATTGCCCGCAGCGGTCGCCCCGGCCCGGTTCTTATCGATATTCCCAAAGATATTCAACTTGCCGAAGGCGAGCACCTTAAGCCTTCGTTGATGTCCGTCGAGGATATGCCGGAGCCTACGGCTGAAGACCTTCAGGCTGCGTACGGCATGTTATCGGCGTCCAGTAAGCCGATGTTGTACGTTGGCGGCGGCGTTGGGATGGCCGACGCCGTTGACTCGCTTCGCCGTTTTATTGAAACGACGGGCATGCCGAGCGTTTCTACTTTGAAAGGGCTGGGTGCCTGCGATGCAGACGACCCTTGCTATCTGGGATTGCTGGGGATGCACGGTTCCAAAGCCAGTAATTTGGCGGTTCAAGAGTGCGACCTGCTGGTTGCGATTGGCGTTCGCTTTGACGATCGGGTTACAGGCCGCCTGAACGCGTTTGCTCCTCATGCCAAGGTTATCCATATGGATATCGATCAGGCCGAAATGGGGAAATTGCGCACGCCGCACGTTGCGCTACGCGGTGACTTAAACCAGATGCTGCCGCAGTTGCAGCAATCGATGGCGATAGCTGAGTGGCGCAATAAGGTTACCGCAATGAAAGCCGAATACGCCGCTCGCTACGATCACCCAGGTCAACCCATCTATGCTCCTCTCCTGTTAAAACAGCTCTCAGAAAGAAAACCCGAAAATGCCGTTGTGACGACCGACGTCGGTCAACATCAGATGTGGAGCGCGCAGCACATGTCTTTTAGTCGTCCTGAAAACTTTATTACTTCCAGCGGGCTTGGAACGATGGGATTTGGCATTCCCGCTGCCGTTGGCGCACAAATGGCTCGGCCTGACGATATGGTTATCTGCGTGTCGGGAGACGGCTCATTTATGATGAACGTACAGGAGCTTGGCACCATTAAGCGCAAGCGTCTGCCGATAAAAATCGTGCTTATCGATAACCAGCGCCTGGGAATGGTGCGCCAGTGGCAGCAGCTGTTTTTTGACGCGCGCTACAGTGAAACCAACCTGTCGGATAATCCCGACTTTTTGGTGCTGGCCAGCGCCTTTGGCATCCCCGGGCAGAGTATTTCCCGTAAGGATCAGGTAGATGAGGCATTAAATGCCTTGTTTACAAGCGATGGCCCCTATCTGCTTCACGTCTCTATTGATGAATTGGAAAACGTTTGGCCTCTGGTTCCGCCGGGCGCCGGTAATGAAACCATGCTGGAGAAAGTATCATGACAGAACACCAATTATTTATTCAAACTCGCTTTCGTTCAGAAGTCTTGGAGCGCCTGCTGCGCGTCGTCCGCCACCGCGGATTTCAGGTGTGCAAAATGAATATGAATCAAACGGCCAATGGAGATAACATAAGCATTCACTTGACCGTTTCTAGTGAAAGACCGGTGAATTTATTGTCTTCTCAGTTACGTAAACTTGTGGATGTCAACAGCGTTGAAATCCTCACTCAAGCATCACAACAAATACGCGCCTAGCGCGACAAGGATATAGAAAGAAATGAGCACAAAAAAAGCTGACTACATATGGTTTAACGGCGATATGGTTCCGTGGGCCGAAGCAAAAGTTCACGTAATGTCCCACGCCCTACACTATGGAACCTCCGTGTTTGAAGGCGTTCGCTGCTATGACACCCATAAGGGGCCGGCCGTTTTCCGTCACCGTGAGCACATGCAGCGCCTGCACGATTCGGCAAAAATTTACCGCATGCCGGTCTCTTACTCCGTTGACGAGCTGATGGCTGCCTGTCGCGAAACCTTGCGCAAAAATAACCTGACCAGCGCCTATATTCGTCCTTTGGTATTCATTGGCGACGTCGGCATGGGCGTTAACCCGCCTCCGGGCTATAAAACTGACGTTATTATCGCTGCTTTCCCGTGGGGAGCCTATCTGGGCGAAGAAGCGCTGGATCGCGGCATTGACGCGATGGTGTCTTCCTGGAACCGCGCCGCGCCTAATACCATACCAACAGCGGCCAAAGCCGGCGGCAACTACCTGTCTTCTCTACTGGTCGGCAGCGAAGCGCGCCGTCACGGTTATACGGAAGGTATTGCTCTGGATGTCCACGGCTATCTGTCTGAAGGCGCCGGTGAGAACATCTTCATTGTTAAAGACGGCGTAGTGTTTACTCCGACGCTGACTTCAGCCGCTCTGCCGGGCATTACTCGCGATGCGCTTATCAAGCTGGCTAAAGATTTGGGATTGGAAATCCGTGAGCAGGTGCTTTCCCGCGAATCCCTCTATCTTGCCGATGAAGTCTTTATGACCGGCACTGCGGCAGAAATTACGCCGGTACGCAGCGTTGACGGTATCGAGGTAGGTATCGGTCGCTGTGGTCCTATCACTAAAAAGATTCAGCAAAGCTTCTTTGGCCTGTTCAACGGCCAAACTGAAGACAAGTACGGCTGGTTGGACCTGGTAAATCAATAAAATAGCGTTAGCAAACATAATGAAACGCGGGCGGAGGCTCTCCGCCCGTCGATAAACAACGGGAGTGAATACAGCATGCCTAAGTATCGTTCAGCGACAACCACCCACGGCCGTAACATGGCGGGAGCCCGCGCCCTATGGCGCGCAACGGGCATGACGGACGCCGATTTCGGCAAGCCTATTATTGCGGTGGTTAACTCATTTACGCAGTTCGTTCCGGGGCATGTGCATCTGCGCGATCTGGGCAAGCTGGTGGCGGATCAGATTCAGGCCGCTGGCGGTGTCGCTAAAGAGTTTAATACCATCGCCGTCGATGACGGTATCGCCATGGGGCATGGCGGCATGCTGTACTCTCTTCCTTCCCGCGAGCTTATCGCTGACTCGGTGGAATACATGGTCAACGCCCACTGCGCTGACGCCATGGTGTGTATTTCCAACTGCGACAAGATAACCCCAGGGATGCTGATGGCCTCTCTGCGTTTGAATATTCCTGTGATTTTCGTTTCCGGCGGCCCAATGGAGGCGGGGAAAACCAAGCTTTCCGATAAGCTGATTAAGCTGGACCTTATTGATGCCATGATCCAGGGCGCTAACCCAGACGTCAGCGATGAAGACAGCGCACAGATTGAGCGCTCAGCCTGCCCAACCTGCGGTTCCTGCTCCGGCATGTTTACCGCCAACTCGATGAACTGCCTTGCCGAAGCGCTGGGCCTGGCTTTACCGGGCAACGGCTCTCTGGTTGCCACTCACAAAGATCGCAAGCAGCTGTTCCTTAACGCGGGTAAAGAGATTGTGTCTTTGACCAAGCGCTACTATGAGCAGGATGATGCGAGCGTACTGCCACGCTCTATTGCCAATAAGGCGGCGTTTGAGAACGCCATGACCATGGATATTGCCATGGGCGGTTCGACAAATACCGTTCTCCACCTGTTGGCCGCCGCTCAGGAAGGTGACGTTGATTTCACCATGTCTGATATCGACAGGCTTTCCCGCAAGGTGCCCCAGCTGTGTAAGGTGGCGCCAAGTACGCAAAAATATCATATGGAAGACGTTCACCGTGCGGGCGGCGTTATCGGCATTTTGGGCGAGCTGGACCGCGCCGGGCTTTTAAACCGCAATACCCGTAACGTGATGGGGCTGAACCTACCTGAAACGCTGGCAAAGTTTGACGTTATGCAAACGCAGGACGACGCGGTAAAAGAGTTTTATCGCGCTGGCCCAGCCGGCATTCGCACGACTGAAGCATTTTCTCAGGACTGCCGCTGGGAGTCTTTGGATACCGATCGCGCAGAAGGCTGTATTCGAAACCTTGAGCACGCCTACAGTCAGGACGGCGGCTTGGCGGTGCTGGACGGCAACCTGGCGAAGGACGGCTGTATTGTTAAAACGGCGGGCGTTGACGAAAGCATTCTGACGTTCCGCGGCCCGGCGAAGGTCTATGAGAGCCAGGAAGACGCCGTTGAGGCTATTCTTGGTAAAAAAGTGGTGCCTGGCGACGTTGTTGTTATTCGCTATGAAGGCCCGAAAGGCGGGCCGGGCATGCAGGAAATGCTGTATCCGACCTCTTTCCTGAAGTCTATGGGATTAGGCAAAGCCTGTGCGCTTATTACCGACGGACGTTTCTCCGGCGGGTCATCCGGCCTGTCTTTGGGCCACATATCTCCCGAAGCGGCGAACGGTGGCTTGATTGGTCTGGTTCAGGATGGAGATATTATCGATATCGATATTCCCAAGCGTAAGCTGGTATTGGACGTCTCTGACGCTGACCTTGAGGCTCGCCTGCAGGCGGAACTGGCTCGCGGCGACAAGGCGTGGACGCCGAAAAATCGCGATCGTCAGGTTTCTTTTGCGCTGCGCGCTTATGCAAGCCTTGCAACCAGCGCCGACAAGGGCGCGGTGCGCGATAAGAGCAAGCTGGGAGGCTGATGACGATGGCCGTTCCACTACCGCTCTCCCAAGCGCCCTCTGGCGCAGAATATCTGCGCGCGGTGCTTTGCTCGCCGGTATATGACGTCGCTCAGGTGACGCCTTTACAGACGATGAACAAGCTTTCTGCCCGCTTAAACAATACGGTGTTGGTCAAGCGAGAAGACCGGCAACCGGTGCACAGCTTTAAGCTGCGCGGCGCGCACGCCATGATCGCAGGCCTTAACGATAGCCAAAAGGCCAACGGCGTTATCGCCGCATCGGCGGGCAACCACGCGCAGGGCGTGGCGCTGTCGGCAACCGGTTTGGGTATTCGTTCGCTGATCGTCATGCCGCTGACTACGCCTGACATCAAGGTTGACGCCGTACGCGGCTTTGGCGGCGAGGTTTTGCTGTTCGGCGCTAATTTCGATGAGGCCAAGGCTAAGGCTATCGAGCTGGCGGAAAAAGAGGGATATACCTTTATTCCTCCGTTTGACCATCCGGCGGTGATTGCAGGCCAGGGTACTATCGGCATGGAGCTGATACAGCAGGATGCCCATCTCGATCGCATTTTCGTTCCGGTTGGCGGCGGCGGGCTGGCCGCCGGCGTTGCCGTACTGATTAAGCAGCTGATGCCGAACATTAAGGTGATCGGCGTAGAGGCCGAGGATTCAGCCTGCCTGGCCGCTGCACTTGAGGCCGGTCATCCGGTTGAGCTTGAGCGCGTGGGGCTGTTTGCCGACGGCGTTGCGGTCAAGCGCATTGGTGATGAGACCTTTCGGCTGTGTCGCGCCTATCTGGACGACGTCGTGACCGTTGACAGCGACGCTATTTGCGCCGCCGTGAAGGATCTGTTTGAGGACGTGCGGGCGATTGCCGAACCTTCCGGCGCGCTGGCGCTGGCCGGGCTGAAGAAGTACGTCGAACAGCACGGCCTTAAGGATGAACGCTTGGCCTGCATTCTTTCCGGTGCAAATCTGAACTTCCACGGCCTGCGCTACGTTTCCGAACGCTGCGAGCTGGGGGAAAAGCGCGAAGCGCTGCTGGCCGTTACTATTCCTGAACAGAAGGGCAGCTTCCTGACCTTTTGTCAGCTGCTGGGCGGGCGTTCGGTCACCGAATTCAACTATCGCTACGCCAGCGATAAAAATGCCTGCATTTTCGTCGGCGTCCGGCTGACGCGCGGTGAGGCGGAGCGAAACGAAATCGTTGAAGAGCTGCGTAAGGGCGGTTACGGGGTGGTCGATCTTTCCGATGACGAAATGGCCAAGCTGCACGTTCGCTATATGGTGGGCGGCCGCCCTGCTAAGCCTATTCGTGAACGGCTCTATAGCTTCGAATTTCCTGAATCTGCCGGCGCGCTGCTGAAGTTTCTGCAAACGCTCGGGGCATACTGGAATATCTCTCTGTTTCACTACCGCAGCCACGGTACCGACTATGGCCGGGTGCTGGCGGCATTTGAACTAACGGAGCACGATGAATCGTTTGAACAGCATCTGAAAAAGCTAGGATACGACTATCGCGACGAAACGGAGAACCCGGCGTTCAGGTTCTTCCTGGCCGGATAGCCTGCAAACGCCGCTGGAGTTAACTTCAGCGGCGTTTTGATTTTATGGATGGAAAATGTATGACAACGTTTAGCGGATTTAACCAAGAGGCGCTCACGTTTTTACAGGACGTCAGGATCCAGAACAGCAAGGAGTGGTTTGACGACCACCGATCGACTTATGACGACGAAATTGTCACGCCGTTTCGCCGGCTGGTGGAGGCGCTAGGCCAAACGATGCTGATGATAGATCCTGAAGTAGAAACGAGACCGGCAATTGGTAAAACCATTTCGCGTATCCATCGGGATACGCGCTTTAGCCACGACAAATCGCGCTATCGCAGCCATATGTGGCTCACGTTTAAACGCTACAGCAAGGATTGGACGGATGCGCCGGTCTATTTTTTTGAAATCGCTCCTGATTTTTATCGTTACGGGTTGGGCTACTACTGCGCCACTCGACAAACGATGGACATCCTGCGCCTTTTGATGCGTACGGAGCCTAAGGATTTTCTGGCCGTCGCTAAATGCTGTAAGCCGCCGTTCGAACTGGTGGGAGATAGCTATAAGCGGCCGCTTATCAAAGAACAGGACCCTAAAATCGCCAACTGGTATAACCGTAAAAGCTTTGCGGTAATGCGCACGGCTCAGGATATGGAACAAATTTTTGACGAAGGCCTGGTAGACCTTCTGGCTAAAGGCTTCAAGCAGCTGGCGCCGCTGTATCACTATTTGATGCGCGTCGAGATGATGAAGCGTAATCCGGAAGAGTCGCTCTAGATTTTCTCTATATCAGCTGCCAGAAGGCGTGGATCAGCGGTTCATTCAGACGCTTTTTCTGTACGCAGACGCCTAAATCAAACGCGGACGTCTGGGCAACGTTTTCAGCGACGGTAATCCGGCGTCGAACGCTTTCCGGGCTGTTGTCCAGCACCACACTCGGCAGCAGCGCGATGCCGCAGCCCAGCGCGACCATAGAGACAATGGCCTCGTGGCCGGCGACGGTGGCGTAAATCATCGGGTTGCTGATGTGATGGCGGCGAAACCATTGGTCTATGCGGCGTCGCGTAGGGCCATGCTCCGGCAGGATAAACGGTATTGACGCCCAGTCAGGTTTGTCTACCGCCATCAGGCTTTGAACCGGGCAGGGAAGCGACGGCGCTATCATGACCAGCGGGATTTCGCCGATTTTGTGGAATTCTACGCTGGTGGGCAGGTTTTCAGGCCGACCGGCGATGGCCAAATCGGCGTCGTTGGACTGAACCTTTTCGACCGCGTCGGCGGCGTCGCCAGTAGTTAGCTTGATTTCAACGCTGGGATGCAGGGCGCGAAATCGGTCCAGTACCGTCGGCAGGTGGCTATAGGCGGCCGTTACCGAGCAAAACAGGCGTAGCTCGCCGCTGAGAGATTCGTCCTCCTGCGACAGCGCGTTGCGCAGCTGCTGATAGTGGAGCAGCGTCTGTTGAGCGAAGGCCTTTAGCTGTTGTCCTGCCTGAGTGAGCTCAACGGTACGGTTATCCCGCAGAAAAAGTGGATGACCGAGTTCTTCTTCCATGCGCTGTATCTGCCGGGAAAGCGTTGAGGGGCTCACATAGGTGGCCTTGGCCGTTTTGCCAAAGTGGCGGCTTTCGGCCAGATGGAGAAAAAGCTTTAAGTCTCGAAGGTCCAAGATAAGTTACCTGTTTAACGTTGCGTAAATTGCAATATCATCTTCTCAATATATCAATTTAAGCAATGATGGTCTTGTCTTATTATGAAATACAAGTGCGCAAACGAGCGCCTACACAACAAACAACACGGCACATCGGTGCAATACGGAGAATAAGAATGGCTAACTACTTCAATACGCTAAACTTACGCCAGCAGCTGGCTCAGTTAGGTCAGTGTCGCTTTATGGCGCGCGATGAATTCGCCGACGAGGCCGGTTTTTTAAAGGGTAAAAAGATTGTCATCGTTGGCTGTGGCGCTCAGGGGCTCAATCAGGGGCTGAACATGCGCGACTCCGGTCTGGACATCTCCTACGCGCTGCGTAAAGCCGCTATTGATGAAAAGCGCGCTTCCTGGCGTAAGGCGACTGAGAACGGCTTTAAGGTTGGCACCTATGAAGAGCTTATCCCTCAGGCGGATTTAGTCGTTAACCTAACGCCGGACAAGCAGCACTCCTCCGTTGTTCAGGCGGTTCAACCGCTGATGAAGCAGGGGGCCGCTCTGGGCTATTCTCACGGTTTCAACATCGTTGAAGTTGGCGAAAAAATCCGTTCCGATATCACCGTTGTAATGGTGGCGCCGAAGTGCCCCGGTACGGAAGTGCGTGAAGAGTACAAGCGCGGCTTCGGCGTACCGACGCTTATCGCCGTCCACCCTGAAAACGATCCGAAAGGCGAAGGCATGGCGATCGCCAAAGCCTGGGCAGCGGCGACGGGCGGTCATCGCGCCGGCGTTCTGCAGTCTTCTTTCGTTGCCGAGGTTAAGTCTGACCTGATGGGCGAGCAAACCATCCTGTGCGGCATGCTGCAAGCAGGCTCTCTGCTGTGCTTTGATAAGATGGTCGCCGACGGCGCCTCTCCTGCCTATGCGGAAAAGCTGATTCAGTTCGGCTGGGAAACTATTACCGAGGCGCTGAAGCAGGGTGGCATCACGCTTATGATGGACAGGCTGTCCAACTCAGCTAAGCTGCGCGCTTTTGCGCTGTCTGAGCAGTTAAAGACCCTGATGACGCCGCTGTTCCAAAAGCACATGGATGATATTATTTCCGGCGCGTTTTCTGAAGGCATGATGGCCGACTGGGCAAACAACGACGCTAAGCTATTGGGATGGCGTGAAGAGACCGGTCGCTCGGCGTTTGAGAATGCTCCACAGCAGGAAGGAAAAATCAGCGAGCAGGAGTACTTTGACCACGGCGTGCTGATGATTGCGATGGTTAAAGCGGGCGTTGAGCTGGCGTTTGAGACTATGGTGGTATCCGGCATTATTGAAGAGTCCGCTTACTACGAGTCTCTACACGAGCTGCCGCTGATCGCTAACACCATTGCCCGTAAGCGCCTGTATGAGATGAACGTGGTTATTTCCGATACCGCTGAGTACGGTAACTACCTGTTCGCCAACGCGGCAGTGCCGCTGCTGCGCGAGAAGTTTATGGGGTCTTTGCAGGCGGGCGACTTGGGTAAGCCGGTTGCTGCGTCTGAAATAGATAACGCGCAGCTGCGTGACGTTAACGAAGCGATTCGCAATCACCCGATTGAAGTCGTTGGTAAAAAGCTGCGCGGCTACATGACGGACATGAAGCGCATTGCGGTTGCCGGTTAATCAGTAGTATCAACGGGGCGAAAGAGCGCCCCATTGATGATTAACGTTTTAGGTTATCTGTTTTTTTAAATAGTATGCTTATCTGCGTTGGATGGCGTTTAGTTTTTATATATAATCCGGTTTCTTTGTTTTTTATTCATTAAAATCTTAAAGGATCTCGTTTCGATGGAATGGTTTAAAAAGTGTTTAAAACAGTACGCTGATTTCTCTGGCCGCGCTCGTCGTAAAGAATATTGGATGTTCCAACTCTTCACTGTCATTATTGCCGTGGTATTGATGATCGTTGGTTCTATTCTGGACTCAATGTTCGGATCTAACGGCGTGGTTTCATTACTATTGGTTGGTATTTTTTATCTGGCAATCCTGCTTCCTGCGCTGTCCGTTACCGTTCGTCGTTTGCACGACACGGATAAGACGGGCTGGTGGCTGCTGCTTGCCTTTATTCCGTTTGGTTCTTTGGTCCTATTTGTGTTTACCGTATTGGACAGCACAAATGGCCAGAACGCCTACGGTCCTTCACCGAAAGAAGCTATCTAACGCTTTTTTCCGTGATGAAAAGCCCGCCGAGTGCGGGTTTTTTAGTTTTAGGGCTCGTTCTATCGGCCGGGCCGTTTTTTGCTATAATCCCCATCCCTTTTTTGTTTTGTGAGCCCGTCTTCGTCATGCGAATGAATCCCCGCCAACAGCAAGCCGTTGAATACGTTACCGGGCCCTGCCTGGTGCTGGCCGGTGCAGGCTCGGGAAAAACGCGGGTCATCACCAATAAAATCGCCTATCTGGTTCGCGAATGCGGCTATCAGGCGCGCCACATTGCCGCCGTGACGTTTACCAATAAGGCGGCCAGGGAGATGAAAGAGCGGGTGTCGCAAACGCTGGGGCGTAAGGAGTCCCGCGGACTGACGATATCGACATTTCATACTCTGGGGCTTGAGATTATTAAGCGCGAGCACGCTGCGCTTAACATGAAGTCGTCATTTTCGCTGTTCGACGATCAGGATCAGATGGCGCTGCTTAAGGACTTAACGGAAAAGTGGCTGGAAAATGATAAAACCCTGCTGTCTCAGCTGATATCCACCATTTCTAACTGGAAGAACGATCTGGTTAGCCCGGCAGGGGCAGCGGCGGGCGCCAAGTCCGAGCGAGACAGGCTGTTTGCCCACTGTTATGACCTTTATGATAAGCAGCTTAAGTCCTGCAGCATTCTTGACTTTGACGATCTCATTCTGCTGCCAACGCTGCTGCTTCAACGTAATGAAGAAGTGAGAGAGCGTTGGCAAAATCGCCTACGCTATCTGCTGGTGGACGAATATCAGGATACCAACACTAGCCAGTACGAACTGGTAAAGCTGCTGGTCGGCACAAGGGCCAGGTTTACCGTGGTGGGTGACGATGACCAGTCTATCTACTCGTGGCGAGGCGCACGGCCGCAGAATCTGGTATTGCTTAAGGAAGATTTCCCAAGCCTCCAGGTTATCAAGCTGGAACAGAACTACCGTTCGTCTGGGCGCATTCTTAAAGCGGCTAACATACTGATCGCTAATAACCCTCACGTGTTTGAAAAGAATCTGTTTTCTGAGCTTGGTTACGGTGAAGAGCTTAAGGTTCTGACTGCGAATAATGAAGATAATGAAGCAGAACGCGTAGTTGGGGAGCTTATCGCCCACCACTTTATCAATAAGACGCAGTATAAGGATTATGCCATCCTGTACCGCGGCAACCACCAGTCGCGCATCTTTGAAAAGATGCTGATGCAAAACCGCATTCCTTACCGTATTTCCGGCGGGACGTCGTTCTTCTCTCGCCCGGAAATCAAAGACCTGATGGCCTATCTGCGTCTGTTGACCAATCAGGATGACGACAGCGCGTTTCTACGCATTGTGAATACGCCAAGGCGGGAAATTGGCGCCGCAACGTTGGAAAAGCTGGGAAATTGGGCGCTTGGGCGCGGCGTCAGCCTTTATCGCGCCAGCTTTGACGTTGGGCTGTCTTCACACCTTACGGGAAGGGGGCTGGAGGCGTTGCAACGCTTTACCCACTGGGTTGACTCGGTGGCTAAAACGTCTGAAAGGGAACCCGTTGCCGCCGTCAGGGACCTTATTCACGGTATGGACTATGAAAGCTGGCTGTATGAAACCTCTCCCAGCGCGAAAGCGGCCGAGATGAGGATGAAAAACGTCAACCAGCTGTTTAGCTGGATGACGGAAATGCTGGAAGGCTCCGATCTGGATGAACCGATGACACTGAGTCAGGTCGTTGGGCGCTTTACCCTGCGCGATATGATGGAGAGAGGAGAGAGCGATGAGGAGCTCGATCAGGTACAGCTGATGACGCTACACGCCTCAAAAGGCCTGGAGTTCCCCTATGTCTATCTGGTGGGGATGGAAGAAGGCCTGCTGCCTCACCAAAGCAGCATTGATGAAGACAACGTGGACGAAGAGCGGCGCCTGGCCTATGTGGGGATCACTCGCGCGCAGAAAGAGCTCACGTTCACGCTTTGCCGCGAACGCCGCCAGTTCGGCGAGCTGGTTCGCCCCGAACCCAGCCGTTTTCTGCTCGAACTGCCTCAGGACGACCTGGTGTGGGAAACTGCGCGCAAGGCGGTTTCTGCCGAAGAGCGGATGGAGAAGGGGAAGAGCCATCTTGCCAATATTCGCGAGCAGCTGGCCAAGGCGCGCTCGCCAAAATAAAACGGGCGCTTTTTGCGCCCGCTTGTAGTTCACGCACTTTTCAGAAATTACTTCATAACTATGCGGTTATAGGCGCTGGTTACGTTTTCCTGTTTATTTTGCAGATCGTTTAACAGGCTGTGGTCTTTGCTTTTCCCCATATCGCGCAGTGTGACTTTGGCTGAAATGCTAAAGGCGTTCAGTCTTTCAATGTAGGAATTAAGCTCACCTTCTTTTAAGCCCTCTTTAGCCAAACCTTCCGCATTCTCTTTAGCTTTTTTCAGCGCTTCCAGAGCTTCTTCGATGCGCTTTGATTTTTCTTCATAGAACGCCTTATCGGCTTTCTTCAGGCTGCCCTTATTAGCGTTGTATATGTCCACCAGTCCACCAAAGAAGTCGGAAACGTCATCCACGCTGGTATAGACGATAACGGTAGTATCGAATCCTTTGGATTTCATGATTTCCAATTCTTTTTGGTGAAACTCTTTGTACAGGTTGTTATGAGCTGTGTGGGCGACTTCGTTAGCGGCTTCATACTGCTTATAGGCTTCAGCCATCACTTTATGCAGTTCAGGCGCTTTCTTGAAGTCGTCCAGCTTATATTCTTCGCTGGTGACGTAATAGTCATACATAGCGTTTGACGCTTTTGCTATGTTGATAATGCTGTTCATATAGGCAACGCCCGCTTTGTCCAGCTCCGGCATCGGCGGCTTCATGTTGCTAAGCGCTTCTCCAACTTTCTGATAATTTTGGATTTCGCTATCGCTGACTTTGCCTAAGGTGTAGAAGGACTTCATTGTAAAGAACGGGTCCAACGTGTTCTCTTGCTTGCGGATCTTTTTCAGCGTGAACTTTCCGTTGTTTTCCGCAATATCCATATATTTTTCGGCATAATTGCTAGCCTGGCTTATTTTAGTGAACTGAATCAGGCCACCGATTTGCTTACCATCTTCGCCGTTAACCTTAATCGAAGAGCTATTGTTAAAGACGTCCAGCCATAGGTTACCTTTCTGAGCCGCTTGAGAGGCTTCTTCTTCTGCACTGATTTTCGCTGGTGCGGATTCTGTCGCCTTTGGCTTGGCTTGAGCAGGTGATGGTGCGGTTTGGGCTGTTTGAACCGTCTGGACTGTCTGAGGCTGCTTCTGTGCATCAGCTGCCGGCGCGTCTTTTTCTTTTCCGTCGCAGCCGACTAATAACCCGGCAATCAGTGAAGCCAAAATTGTCATCGAGAGTTTGTTCATTGATAGGGTCCTTCCTTTTGTCCGTCTTTTCTTAGGTAAATTGGTTACTGCGATGGATAACGCATCCTTTCGCTGGCTTGATAGTATAGCGAAGAGCCGTCTTACGTATAGGAAAAAGTGGACGTTAACTTTGTATATTTAATGGCAGGCGGCAGTTGGTTTGCCAGCGGCTTTCTTGATGTAGAGCATCGGCTAAAAGAGGATGCTTTTTTAGCTCTAAGGCATCAATCTTTAGCTGGAAGGTTTCATTCGACGCGCTAAGTGAGAACGGGGGAATGGCGTCCGGATGGCGCGTTCGACAGAGTAAAATAGCTATCCTGAGTAGTCGAGCGATTGGGATAACCTGGTGTGATTCAAGGGCATTTTGTTGCGTTAATTCCTGAATATTTAACGCATGGGTTTGATTTAATAGAAGCGTGGCCAGCAGCCTTTTTTGCGACGGCGTAAATCCGGGAGCATCAATGTGGTTGAGCAGGTAGGCCGCATGCCTGTTTGCGTCTTTAAACGCAATGCTAAGCCCGATTTCATGAAGCTGGCAGGCCCAGAACAGCAATTCCCTTGTATCGCTATTCAAGGTGATATCGTTTTCTAACTGGGAGCATAGCCGGCCAGCCTGTTGGCTTACCAGATCTGCCTGAAGGAGATCGATTCGATATAAGGCCTGAAGCGCCCTGACGGTTCTCTGACGTACGCTGCGATCGGATGGTCGAGGAAGCATATCGTAAACTAACCCTTCTCGCAGCGCGCCGCCGGAAAGCGCCATGCCGTCTACTTTCAGCGTATCGAAAATAGCGATAAGGATGGCCAGACCGCTGGGAAAAACCAGTGCTCTTTCCAGCGTCAGCCCTTCGATCTCCAGCTCTTCAAGCTTTCCGCACTGAATGGCCTGTGCTTTTAGCTGTAGGAGCTTATCCAACGTAATGGCTTCGTCCATGCCCTGTGCAAGCATGATTTCCTGCAGCGCCTGAATGGTGCCAGAGGCGCCTACGCAGGCTTTCCAGCCGTATAAAGTGAGGCCATGGGCAACCAGAGCCAGCTGTTCACGAGCTGCGGTTTCAGCTTGGTGGAAATTTTTGACGTTGAGAGAACGATCGGCGAAATAGCGCTCAAGCCAGGTAACGCACCCCATCGGTAAGCTGACCAGACTATTGATTGTATCCCCATTGCCGACGATGAGCTCCGTACTGGCGCCGCCGATGTCAACTACTAGTCGTGACGGATTGCCGCCGGTAGTATAGTTAACGCCTTGATAAATAAGCTTAGCTTCTTCTTCGCCGTGAATAACGTCAATGGGAAGATTTAATATCGTTTGTGCAATGGAAATAAAGCGTTGAGCATTTTGAGCCGCGCGTAGCGCCGCCGTGGCGACGATGCGAATATGCTCAGGAGGAATGCCGTAAAGGCGTTCAGCGAACTGGGCCAAGCACTGCCAGCCCCGCTCCATCGACTCTTCAGACAGATAGCCGCTATCGCTTAATCCGGCAGCCAGGCGCACTTTTTTCTTCAGTCTGTCGAGAACCTGTATGCCGCTGTCGGTGTTTCGAATAACCAGCAGGTGAAAGCTGTTGGAGCCCAGGTCGACGGCGGCGTAAAGCGAAGATTCGCTTATCAGGCCTTTTTCTGGGCTCTTGGCTTCAAGCATGCTGGCGGCGCGTTAGGATGAACGTTTACGGCCGCGAGGCATTCCGCTTCTGCGCGGTCCCCCTCCGGTGCGCCGTTGGCTGCCGACCGCTCTTGAGCGAGGTAGCCGCTTGGGGGCAGGGAGGTTCGTCAGCAGTGCGTCCGGATTATAGCGGCTTACCGGGATTGCGTGCCCGGTGTATTGTTCAATCGCCGGCAAATTTAAGGCGTACTGTTCACAGGCCAGGCTGATTGAATTGCCGCTTGCGCCGGCGCGACCGGTGCGTCCGATGCGGTGAACGTAGTCTTCGCAGTCGTCCGGCAGATCGTAGTTGAAGACGTGCGTCACTTCAGGGATATGTAATCCGCGTGCGGCGACGTCTGTCGCAACCAGGATATCCAAATTTCCTTTGGTGAACTCATCCAGAATTTGCAGTCGTTTTTTCTGCGGTACGTCACCCGTCAGCAGCCCGACTCGATGACCGTCGGCGGCCAGATGGCCCCAGATTTCCTCACAAACGTGCTTGGTGTTGGCAAAAACGATACAGCGATCCGGCCACTCTTCTTCTAGCAGTGTTTGCAGAAGGCGCATCTTGTCCTCATTAGAGGGATAGAAGAGCTCTTCTTTGATTCGGTGTCCGGTTTTTTGCTCCGGCTCCACTTCTATATACTGAGGGCTGTTCATGTGTTCGAACGCCAGCTCTCTGACTTTAAAAGAGAGCGTCGCTGAAAACAGCATGTTCAGGCGTTGCTCTGCCGCGGGCATGCGGCGAAAGATCCAGCGAATATCCTTTATAAAGCCGAGATCGAACATGCGATCGGCTTCATCCAGAACGACGACCTGAATAGCGCTCAGATCGATATGGCCCTGCTTGGCGTAGTCAATAAGACGCCCGGTGGTGCCAATCAAAATATCAACGCCAGCCTGCAGCACCTTAAGCTGCTTGTCGTAGCCGTCGCCACCGTAGGCCAGGCCCGTTTTAAAGCCCGTTTCGGCGGCCAGCGGCTGAGCGTCGTTACTGATTTGGACAGCTAACTCACGGGTCGGCGCCATAATAAGCGCGCGCGGCTGATTGGTTTTTCGCTGCTCGTCGGACGCGTGAGTTAATAAATAGTTAAAGGTCGATGCCAGAAAAGCCAATGTTTTTCCGGTACCCGTTTGCGCCTGTCCTGCAACGTCTTTTCCCTCTACGGCATAAGGCAGCGCCAGCGCTTGGATTGGCGTGCAGTAGTGAAAGCCCTTACTTTCAAGCGCTTTGACAACCGAAGGGTGCAGTGCGAAGTCGGCGAACTTCTGTTCTGTTAAGTGTGTTTTGCTCATAGTGGTGTAGAATAGCAGTTAACCTTGTATTCACGAAAGTATTGCTTTACGAATGCGTATCCGTTGAAATAAAGTCAACGTCTATTCACCGTTTTGTTGGTCAATAAGGCACCAATGAAGCACATCTAATCCCGCGGAGTCAAACATGAGCGAAAAAATTATTCACTTAACCGATAGCAGTTTTGAAAGTGACGTTTTGAAAGCCGAGGGGCCAGTTTTGGTAGACTTTTGGGCTGAATGGTGCGGTCCGTGCAAGATGATTGCGCCTATTCTGGATGATATCGCTTCCGAGTATGAAGGACGACTCACCGTCGCGAAGTTGAATATTGATGAAAACCCGGCGACTGCGCCTCAGTTCGGCATTCGCGGTATTCCGACTCTGCTGCTGTTCAAAGACGGCGCGGTGGCGGCAACTAAGGTTGGCGCACTGTCCAAGTCCCAGCTGAAAGAGTTTTTAGACAATAGCCTTTAATCGCTTTAAGGCGGCGTTTGGTGCAGGCTTCGGCGAATTGCGTTTGGTTTTCAGACGATTTCCGCTGGAGCCGAGTCAACGCGTTTTCATGCGGAAATTTTGCATTTTCTTTATCGATCCATAGACTGCATGGATAAAGCGTGCTACCTTTATTTACGCTTCATGCAATCTTATCTATAGATGTATCCAATTTAAATCCATAGCCTATATGTTCTTCAGTACAGTTTAAGTGCACGCAATAGTGCTATGATTTTGAAGCAGGTTTAGAATTATATTCAGGCGCGTTTTTCTGATTTTTCTTCAATAGTTTCAGACCTTGTCATGTCTTTCATCATTGACGTGCGGCGCGATTGAGTATTCTAATATTTTACGGGCGTGGCGAGCTCGCCATCATAATCATCAAGACGTTTCGAGACAGACCCCGAGTTAAAGAACCCACCACTATGAATCTTACCGAATTAAAAAATACGCCGGTCTCTGAGTTAATTACTCTCGGCGAAAATATGGGCCTGGAAAACCTGGCCCGGATGCGTAAGCAAGACATTATCTTCGCTATCCTTAAACAACACGCAAAAAGCGGTGAAGATATTTTTGGCGATGGCGTGCTGGAAATACTGCAGGATGGATTCGGTTTCCTGCGTTCCGCAGACAGCTCCTACCTCGCCGGTCCCGATGATATTTACGTTTCCCCCAGCCAGATTCGCCGCTTTAACCTCCGTACCGGTGATACCATTTCCGGCAAAATTCGTCCGCCGAAAGAGGGCGAGCGCTACTTCGCGCTGCTGAAAGTTAACGAAGTCAACTACGATAAGCCGGAAAACGCTCGTAACAAGATCCTGTTCGAAAACCTGACGCCGCTGCATGCCAATTCACGCCTACGCATGGAGCGCGGCAACGGTTCTACGGAAGACCTGACGGCCCGCGTACTCGATCTGGCTTCGCCGATTGGCCGCGGCCAGCGCGGGCTTATCGTCGCTCCGCCGAAAGCGGGTAAAACCATGCTGCTGCAAAACATCGCTCAGAGCATCGCCTATAACCATCCTGACTGCGTGTTGATGGTGCTGTTGATTGACGAACGACCTGAAGAAGTGACCGAAATGCAGCGTCTGGTGAAAGGTGAGGTCGTCGCGTCAACCTTTGACGAACCGGCTTCCCGCCACGTTCAGGTAGCCGAGATGGTCATTGAGAAGGCCAAGCGTCTGGTTGAACACAAAAAAGACGTTATTATTCTGCTCGATTCAATTACCCGTCTGGCCCGCGCCTATAACACGGTTGTACCGGCATCAGGCAAAGTGCTGACCGGCGGCGTTGATGCTAACGCCCTGCACCGTCCTAAACGCTTTTTCGGCGCCGCGCGTAACGTAGAAGAGGGCGGCAGCCTGACCATTATCGCTACCGCGCTGGTGGATACCGGTTCTAAAATGGACGAAGTTATTTACGAAGAGTTCAAGGGCACCGGCAACATGGAGCTGCACTTGTCTCGTAAGATTGCCGAGAAGCGCGTCTTCCCGGCCATTGACTACAACCGTTCCGGTACCCGTAAAGAAGAACTACTGACAACCTCAGAAGAGTTACAAAAGATGTGGATCCTGCGCCGCATTATCCACCCAATGGGTGAAATTGACGCGATGGAATTCCTGATTAACAAGTTAGCGATGACGAAAACGAACGATGAATTCTTCGATATGATGAAGCGTTCGTAATTAAAGTTAAACCGAGGTGAGTATTAGGGTAATATCCTGATACTCATCCGTTTTATTGAGAGCCGTTAATCGTGAATGCACTCACTATGAGTAGCGATATTATTATCGTTTTTTTGTTTTCTCTGGCTTTTTTGTTTGTCGCTCGTAAAGTGGCGAAAAAGATAGGGTTGGTTGATAAGCCTAACTACAGAAAGCGCCATCAGGGGGTAATACCTCTCGTTGGAGGAATTTCCGTTTATGCCGGGATTTGTTTATATCTTTTCATTAATTGGAAAGAGATAGAACAGCCCGGCATTTATCTTATCTGTGCCGGCGTACTGGTTGTTGTGGGCGCAATTGACGACAGGTTTGACATTAGCGTGAAGTTTCGGGCATCGGTGCAGGCGCTGGTTGCCGTCGCTATGATGTATTTTGCCGGTCTTTATCTTCACAGCTTGGGTTATATCCTTGGGCCGTTTGAGCTTGTTCTCGGTCCTTTCGGCTATTTAGTTACGCTGTTTGCCGTTTGGGCCTCAATTAACGCTTTCAACATGGTTGACGGTATTGACGGCCTGCTTGGAGGCTTGGCCTGCGTGACGTTTGGCGCGCTGGGCATCCTGCTGATGATCGACGGTCAGGCGCGCCTTGGCTATTGGTGCTTTGCCATTATTGCCGCCATCATTCCTTACCTGCTGCTGAATCTTGGCGCTTTCGGTAAACGCTATAAGGTGTTTATGGGAGACGCGGGCAGTACGCTTATCGGCTTCACCGTTATCTGGATTTTGATGCAAAGCACGCAGGGTGCAGGCCATCCTATGAATCCGGTTACTGCGCTTTGGGTCATTGCCATTCCTCTGGTCGATATGATAGCCATTATGTATCGCCGTCTGCGTAAGGGAATGAGCCCTTTCTCCGCAGATCGCCAGCATATCCATCACCTCATCATGCGCGCCGGGTTTACTTCCCCTCAGGCCTTTGTGCTTATTACGCTTTCAGCTGCCGTCCTGGCTGCTATTGGGGTCGCCGGCGAACATATTTCTTTCATCTCCGAATGGATGATGATGGCATTATTTTTGCTTGTTTTTCTTGTGTATGGCTTTTGCATCAAGCGCGCCTGGCGAGTTGCCCGTTTTATTAAACGCGTTAAGCGTCGGATGCGTAAGGCTCATAAAGAACGGCATATTTCTTAAACAGAGGCTTTGTCATCAGTATGAAACCAGAGATTCAGTCCATTGATAATGAATTAGATATTCGCAGCCTGTGCTATTCATTATGGTATGGCAAAGTGTGGATAGTCGGTATCGCCATTGCGTTTGCGCTGGTTGCGTTGGCCTACTCTTACGTAGTAAAGCAGGAGTGGAGCGCGACGGCCATTACGGACAAACCTACGGTCAGCATGTTGGGCGGCTACTATTCTCAAGAGCAGTTCTTGAGGGGGTTGATGCGCGACAGCAACGCGAACTCATCGACCAGCGAAACGCCGATAGCGGCAGACGTGTATGATGAATTCGTTATGCAGCTTTCTTCTTACGATACGCGTCGGGACTTTTGGATGACTTCCGACTATTACAATAAGCGTAAGGAAGGGGATGCGCGCGCCGACGCCGTGCTGCTCGACGAGCTTATTAACAATATTTCGTTTACGCCTAAAGATGACAAGAAGGGAATGAACGACAGCGTCAAGCTGACGGCGGAAACGCCAAGCGATGCCAACCAGCTTCTGCGTCAGTACGTTAATTTTGCCAATCAGCGCGCTATCGCTGCGCTCAATGATGAGCTTTCCGGCACCTGGTCTGCGCGTAAAACGACGCTGTTTTATCAGGTTAAACGTCAAGAAGATATCGCGAACGCCGTTTATCAGCGCGAACTCAAGCGCGTGAAGAACGCGCTTGAGGTTGCCGAAAAACAGGGTATCGATCGCGCTAAAACCGACACGCCCGCCGAGCAGTTGTCCAGCTCTGAGCTGTTTATGCTAGGGAAACCAGAGCTAGTAGCCCGATATGAGGCGCTGCAGGCAACGGGGCCCAGCTTTGATATCGATTACGATCACAACCGTGCCATCTTGTCTTCTTTAGAAGAGGGCGTAAAGCTGGATGCGGACTTTAGAGCATATCGCTATTTACGTACGCCGGAAGATCCTATCGTTCGAGATAAGCCGCGTCGAGTGTTCCTGTTGATCATGTGGGGCGGCATTGGCGGCCTGATTGGCGCCGGAGTAGCGCTGACCCGCAGGCGAAAAGCGTAAAAAAGAATAATAATTATTGGGCGCCTTCGGGCGCCTTTATGGATGTTGATAAACGCAACGACAGACTGGAAAGAGAAAACCTGTGAAAGTGTTAACTGTTTTTGGCACGCGTCCTGAGGCTATAAAGATGGCGCCGTTAGTTCATGCGCTGGCTAACGATGATAATTTTGAGTCCAAGGTGTGCGTAACGGCGCAGCATCGTGAGATGTTGGATCAGGTGCTTAAGCTGTTCGATATTAAACCTGATTACGATTTGGACATCATGCGTCCGGGACAGGGATTAACGGAGATCACCTGCCGCATTCTGGAAGGCTTAAAGCCGGTGCTTGAGTCGTTTAAGCCCGACGTGGTGCTGGTACACGGCGATACGACAACGACGCTGGCTACCAGCCTGGCGGCGTTTTATCAGCGGATCCCCGTAGGGCACGTAGAAGCAGGGCTGCGCACGGGCGATCTCTATTCTCCCTGGCCTGAAGAGGGAAACCGCAAACTCACTGGCCATTTGGCCATGTATCACTTTTCTCCTACGGAAACGTCAAAGCAAAACCTGTTGAGAGAAGCCATTCCTAACGGCAGGATTTTTGTTACGGGTAATACGGTGATCGATGCGTTGTTCTGGGTGCGGGATCGCATTCATCGCGACGTCGCGCTGCGTGAGGAAATGGAAACGCGCTACCCGTTCTTACATCAAAACAAAAAAATTATCTTAGTGACCGGCCACCGCCGGGAAAGCTTTGGCGACGGTTTTGAACGAATTTGTAGCGCTTTGGCAGAAATTGCCCGTACGCATCCGGAAGTTCAGGTTGTGTACCCGGTACATCTAAACCCCAACGTGCGTGAGCCTGTAAAGCGCATTCTAAGCCATATTGACAACGTGACGCTGATTGAACCACAGGACTATCTGCCCTTCGTTTACTTGATGGATCATGCCTATCTGATTTTGACGGACTCCGGCGGTATTCAGGAAGAAGCTCCCTCTTTAGGTAAACCTGTCTTGGTTATGCGTAATACCACCGAGCGTCCTGAGGCGGTTTCTGCCGGCACGGTGAGATTAGTTGGTACGGATATTGCTTTAATTTTAAAAGAAGTGGGCAGGCTGCTGGAGGATGAGAACGAATATCACATCATGAGCCGTGCGCACAACCCATACGGTGACGGGAAAGCCTGCCAGCGTATTCTCGATGCTTTAAAAAACAATCAGGTGAAGCTATGAGTTTTGAAACGATTTCCGTTATTGGCCTTGGCTATATTGGTTTGCCAACCGCGTCTGCGTTTGCATCGCATAAGAAGAACGTGATCGGCGTTGACGTTAATCAGCACGCCGTTGATACCATCAACCGCGGCGCTATTCATATCGTTGAGCCTGATTTGGACAAAGTGGTTAAAGAGGCCGTAGAGGGTGGTTTTCTGCGGGCGGTGACCAAGCCCCAGCCGGCGGATGCGTTTTTAATCGCGGTGCCTACGCCGTTTAAAGGCGATCATGAGCCGGATATGGTTTACGTTGAGTCTGCGGCCAAATCGATAGCGCCCGTCTTGAAGAAAGGGGATCTGGTCATTCTTGAGTCGACGTCTCCCGTTGGCGCAACGGAACAGATGGCGGGCTGGCTGGCGGAAGCTCGTCCCGATCTGACTTTTCCCCAAAGCGCGGGTGAAGCGGCGGATATCAACATTGCCTATTGCCCAGAGCGCGTGTTGCCGGGGCGGGTGATGATTGAGCTTTTGCAAAATGACCGCGTTATCGGTGGAATGACGCCGCGCTGTTCTGAGCGCGCAAGCCAGCTGTATAAAATTTTCCTCAAGGGCGAATGTGTAGTGACCAACGCCCGTACGGCGGAAATGTGTAAACTGACGGAAAACAGCTATCGCGACGTTAATATCGCCTTTGCCAACGAGCTGTCGCTGATTTGCGACCATCAGGACATCAACGTTTGGGAGCTTATTCGTCTGGCGAATCGCCACCCGCGCGTGAACATTCTTCAGCCGGGACCGGGCGTCGGCGGGCACTGCATTGCTGTCGACCCGTGGTTTATCGTTGCCCAAAACCCCCAAGAGGCTCGGATTATTCGCACGGCCCGTGAGGTTAACGACGGAAAGCCCTACTGGGTGCTGGATAAAGTGAAGGCCGCAGTAGCCGACTGCCTCGCCGACAGCGGCAAGCGGGCCGCTGAGGTGAAAATAGCCTGCTTTGGTCTGGCGTTCAAACCGGATATCGACGACCTGCGCGAAAGCCCGGCGCTGGAAATTACCCATATGATTGCCGATTGGCACGTGGGTCAAACGCTGGCCGTTGAGCCTAACGTACATCAGCTGCCGGCCATTCTGGGCAATAAGGTAACTTTGCTTGATACGGCGCAGGCGCTGGAACAGGCGGACATTGTCGTAATGCTGGTGGACCACCGTCAGTTTAAGGCGATTGCGCCAGAGCAGGTGAAGCAGCAGTGGATTATTGACACCAAGGGAGTATGGCGGTGAGAAAAATTTTAGTTACCGGCGGTGCCGGATTTATCGGCTCGGCGGTCGTTCGGCACGTTATTCACAATACGTCCGACAGCGTTGTCGTCGTTGATAAGCTGACCTACGCCGGTAATTTGGATTCCTTGGTTGAGGTCTCTGACAGCGATCGCTATGCCTTTGAGCAGATAGACATCTGCGATCGCGCCGCGCTCGACAGAGCTTTTGCCCAGCATCGTCCGGATTTGGTCATGCATCTGGCGGCGGAGAGCCACGTAGACCGTTCGATTGACGGGCCAGCCGCGTTTATTGAAACCAACATCGTCGGCACCTATACGCTGTTGGAAGCGGCCAGAGCCTATTGGAACGAGCTGTCAGGCGATCGCAAAAAAGCGTTTCGCTTCCACCATATCTCAACTGATGAAGTGTATGGCGATCTGCACGGTACGGATGACCTGTTTACGGAAACGACGCCCTATGCGCCGAGCAGCCCCTATTCCGCCTCAAAGGCTTCCAGCGACCATTTGGTTCGCGCCTGGCTTCGGACCTACGGTTTCCCGACCATTGTGACCAACTGTTCTAACAACTACGGCCCGTATCACTTCCCGGAGAAGCTAATCCCGCTGATTATTTTGAACGCGCTGGAGGGGAAAGCGCTGCCCGTTTACGGCAGCGGCGCCCAGATCCGCGACTGGCTGTTTGTCGAAGACCACGCGAGAGCGCTGTACAAGGTGGTGATGGAAGGCGAAATCGGTGAAACCTATAATATCGGCGGGCATAACGAGCGTAAGAATATCGACGTTGTGCGCACCATTTGCCACCTGTTAGAAGAGCTAGCGCCGCAGAAGCCGTCTGGCGTTGCCAAGTACGAAGACCTGATTACCTACGTTACGGACAGGCCTGGCCACGATATGCGCTATGCCATCGATGCCGGAAAGATTGAGCGTGAGCTTGGATGGAAACCGCAGGAGACGTTCGAGTCCGGTATTCGTAAAACGGTGGCGTGGTATTTAAGCCATCGGGAATGGTGCCAGCGCGTTCAGGATGGCTCTTATGCCAGAGAGCGTATCGGGTTACAGTCGACGAAATAATTAAGTTAAGTTTATTGATCCGACGGGCTGTTGGAGTCAATTGAGGACGTATAAACAATGAAAGGCATTATTCTGGCGGGCGGCTCCGGTACGCGCCTGTATCCGATAACCCGCGGCATATCCAAGCAGCTGCTGCCGATTTACGACAAACCGATGATTTACTATCCGCTTTCCGTACTGATGCTGGCGGGTATTCGGGATATTCTGATTATTTCCACGCCGGATGATTTACCGGCTTTCAGGCGCCTGCTGGGGACGGGAGAGGAGTTCGGCATCTGCTTAAGCTACGCCGAACAGCCGAGCCCGGACGGGCTTGCACAGGCCTTTATTATCGGCGAAGAGTTTATCAACGGCGATGCCTGCTGTTTGGTGCTGGGCGACAACATCTTTTTTGGTCAGTCCTTTACGCCTAAGCTGCGCAACGTTGTGGCCCGCGAGCACGGCGCGACGGTGTTCGGCTACCAGGTAATGGACCCGGAGCGCTTTGGCGTTGTGGAGTTTGATGAAAACTTCCGTGCGTTGTCCATTGAAGAGAAGCCGACCAAACCCAAATCCAACTGGGCGGTGACCGGGCTCTATTTTTATGACCGTCAGGTAGTTGAGTTGGCCAAGCAGGTCAAGCCTTCAGCGCGCGGCGAGCTGGAAATTACCAGTATTAACCAGATGTATCTGGAGCAGGGCGCTCTGAACGTTGAGCTTCTCGGCCGCGGATTTGCCTGGCTGGACACCGGCACTCACGACAGCATGATTGAAGCCAGTACGTTCGTACAGACGGTGGAAAAGCGTCAGGGATTTAAGGTTGCCTGTTTGGAGGAAATCGCCTGGCGCAACGGCTGGTTGAACGATGAGGGAATTCAGAAGGCCGCTAGCCTGATGTCTAAAACCGGTTACGGCAAGTATCTGCAGGATTTACTCAATGTCCGTCTTCGCCAATATTGATGAGCTGGCCTGGGAGAGCGAGTTTTTCTCGCTTTCCAGCGCGAAGTTGAACTTTTCCAGTGAAGCGCCTTTGCTGGAGGCTGCTTCTCTGTCCCGCTATCAGCGCGTTCAAGCTAAAGTGCCCGCAGAGCGTTCGGATATAATTGATGGACTGAATACGCTGGGTTTTCGGCTGGTGGAAGGCGAAGTGGACTTCAGCCTGACGCTGGATGACGTATTGATAGCTGAGTCCGATTCGAGGTATTCCTGCCGCTTGGCTGTTGAAGAGGACATCCCCGCTTTGCGCGACGCCGCATCGGCCGCCTTTAGCCAAAGCCGTTTTCGAACTCCGTGGTATCAGGAAGGCGACAGCGGCCGTTTTTATGCGCTGTGGGCAGAAAAAGCGGTGTTGGGTACCTTCGATCGCTGCTGTCTTATCGTTGAAGATGAGGCTGGCCAGCCCCTGGGATTCGTGACGTTAAGAGAATTAGATGAACAGCAGGCCAGAATTGGCCTGCTGGCCGCCTGGCCCGGACGTGGCCGACGGGGCGCTGGGTTGGCGTTGATGAACGCGGCAAAGCGCTGGTGCGTACAAAAAGAGCTGAAGACGCTTTATGTCGCCACTCAGATGGGAAATATTGCCGCCTTACGCCTTTATATTCGAAGCGGTGCTTCAATTCACAGCACGGCATATTGGCTATACAGATAACTATTAGGTGAAGAACATGATTCCGTTTAATGCGCCCCCGGTTGTTGGAACAGAGCTGGACTACATGCAGGCCGCCATGGGCAGCGGTAAGCTCTGCGGTGATGGTGGGTTTACCCGCCGCTGTCAGCAGTGGCTGGAGCAGAACTTCGGCAGCCACAAAGTGCTTTTGACCCCGTCCTGTACCGCATCACTGGAAATGGCCGCGCTGCTGTTAGACATTCAGCCGGGCGATGAAGTGATCATGCCAAGCTTTACCTTTGTCTCAACGGCGAACGCTTTCGTTTTGCGTGGCGCCAAGGCCGTGTTTGTTGACGTTCGCCCGGATACGATGAATATCGACGAAACCAAAATTGAAGCGGCGATCACGGAAAAAACGCGCGTCATCGTTCCCGTTCACTACGCTGGCGTAGCGTGTGAAATGGATACCATTATGGCGTTGGCCAAAAAATACAACCTTTACGTGGTGGAAGACGCCGCACAGGGCGTAATGTCGACTTACAAGGGGAAAGCGCTGGGCAGCATCGGCCATATCGGCTGCTATAGCTTCCATGAAACCAAAAACTATACCGCCGGCGGTGAAGGTGGGGCGACGCTGATTAACGATCCGACGTTGATTGAGCGGGCCGAGATTATTCGCGAAAAAGGCACCAATCGCAGCCAGTTTTTCCGCGGACAGGTAGATAAATACACTTGGCGTGACATCGGCTCCAGCTATCTGATGGCCGATTTGCAGGCTGCCTATCTGTGGGCTCAGCTTGAGGCTGCGCAGGAAATCAATCATCGCCGCCTGGCGCTGTGGAATAATTATTACAGCGCGTTTAAAGGACTGGCTGACAAAGGGCGGATTGTTTTGCCGACCATCCCGGCCGACTGCGTACACAACGCCCATATGTTCTATATCAAGCTGAACGACGTTGAAGACCGTACGCGTTTCATTAGCTACCTGAAAGAGGCGGAAATTATGGCGGTATTTCACTATATTCCGCTGCACGCCTGCCCGGCGGGTGAGAAGTTCGGTGAATTCCACGGTGAAGACCGCTACACCACGAAAGAAAGCGACCGCCTGGTGCGCTTGCCGATGTTCTATAACATGACGGACGTTACTCAGCGTACTGTAATCAACACTATTCTGAGCTACTTTGCCTGATATGTCTCTGGCTAAAGCGTCAATATGGACCGCAGGCTCTACGCTGATAAAGATCGGCGTAGGGCTTTTGGTGGTCAAGCTGTTGGCCGTTTCGTTTGGCCCCAGCGGCGTAGGCCAGGCAGGGAACTTCAGGCAGCTTATTACGGTGCTTGGCGTTTTATCCGGCGCCGGCATTTTTAACGGCGTTACTCGCTACGTTGCTCAGTATCAACAGGACCCGTCCCAGCTGCGTAAAGCCGTAGGGACTTCCGCCAGCCTGATTTTGGGCTTTTCGACCCTGTTGGCCGTCGTTTTTATTCTGTTTGCCGAACCGATAAGCCAGGGGCTGTTTGGCCATACCCGCTATCTTGACGTAGTTTGGGCGGTGGCCTTCATTCAGATGGGCATTGCATACGCGAACTTCTTTTTAGCCATTCTTAAGGGCTATCGCGACGCGATGGGCAACGCGCTGGGCGTTATCGGCGGCAGCCTGCTTGGGGTTATTGGTTACGTTGCGTGCTATTGGGTTGGGGGTTATGAAGGCGCCCTGGCCGGGCTGGCTTTGGTTCCCGCGCTGGCGGCGATCCCTGCCGGCATAATATTGTATAAGCGCAGCCCGATGCCGCTAAGCTATCTGAAGCCCGCATGGGATAAGGCCATGGCGAGCAGCCTCGGTAAATTCACCGTTATGGCGCTGATCACGTCCGTGACGCTGCCGGTGGCCTACGTCATGATGCGAAACCTGCTGGCCGAGCGGTATAGCTGGGATGACGTCGGTATCTGGCAGGGGGTAAGCAGCATTTCCGATGCCTATCTGCAGTTTATTACCGCCTCATTTACCGTGTATCTGCTGCCGACGCTCTCAAAGCTGACGGAAAAGCGGGATATTTCCAGAGAGATTTTCCGTTCACTGCGCTTCGTTCTGCCTGCCGTCGCAGCGGTAAGCTTTACCGTATGGCTTTTGAGAGATTTCGCTATCTGGCTGCTGTTTTCAAGCAAGTTTGTCGCTATGCGCGATCTGTTTGCATGGCAGCTGGTGGGTGACGTTTTGAAAGTGGGCTCTTACGTATTTGGCTATTTGGTCATCGCCAAAGCGTCGCTGCGCTTTTACGTTTTAACTGAGGTAAGCCAGTTTGCGCTGTTGGTCGGCTTTTCCCATTATCTCATCCCAATGAACGGCGCCGTCGGCGCTGCGCAGTCCTATATGGCGACCTATATTATCTACTTCACCCTCTGTAGCTGCGTTTTCCTTATTTATCGTGGGCGGTCATGACAACGTTGATTCACATTCTGGGTTCCGATATTCCCCACCACAACGTGACGGTATTGCGCTTTTTCAACGACGTACTGGCGCTTCAGGCTCCGTCTGAAATCACGACGCGCTTTATGGTGGCGGCAAAGGACGGCTCGCCGTTTGCCGATTTTGAACGCTTAACGATTGAGCGTTACGAGAATAAAGCCAATCTGGCCAAGGCGGTAATTACCCGAGCTAGAGCGGATAAAGGCGCTCGCTTTTTATTTCACGGACAGTTTAATGTCCGGCTTTGGCTGGCGCTGCTGTTCAACCAGATAGCTGCCTATCGGGTAAGCTGGCACGTCTGGGGAGCGGATCTGTATGAAGACTCCAATAGCCTGAAGTTTAAATTGTTTTATCACCTTCGCCGCTTGGCGCAGGGAAAAGTCGGTCACGTGTTCGCCACAAGAGGGGATTTATCTCACTATCAGGCGAGTCACCCCGACGTTCCTGGCACGCTGCTTTATTTTCCAACCCGAATGAACCCTGACTATCGACCGCCCGCAGGCGATAGCGGTAAGCGGTTGACGATTTTAGTGGGTAACTCTGGCGATCGAACCAACAGACACGTTGAGGCGCTGGAGGATGTTCACCGCCGCTTTCGGCAGCAGGAGCTTAACGTGCTGGTTCCGCTTGGCTATCCGAAAAACAATCAGGTTTATATCGATGAGATTGCAGAAAAGTCGGCGGCGCTTTTTCCGCAGGGGCAGGTTACTCTGTTGACGGAACAAATCCCGTTTGATGACTATCTGACTATGCTGGCTAACTGCGATCTCGGCTACTTTATTTTTAATCGCCAACAGGGGATTGGTACACTGTGCCTGCTGATTCAAAGCGGCGTTCCTTTTGTTGTCAGTCGTAATAATCCGTTTTGGCGCGACCTGCGGGAGCAGAACGTGCCGTTTTTGTTCTATGGCGACGAGTTAGACGTGGATAAAGCCTATGAGGCCAAAAGGCGTATGTCTGAGATAGATAAGAGCCAAATCGCGTTTTTTAATCCAAACTATGTTGAGGGTTGGAAACGCGCGTTGGCGATAGCGGCTGGGGAGGGATAATGGATCTGGCACAGTTTGGCGGATTGTTCGTCGTTTATCTTATCTCGCTGGGTTTTATCCTGACGCTGACCTATAAAGAGTTCAGGCGGGTGAGGTTTAACTTCAACGTGCTGTTTTCTCTGCTTTATCTGCTGACGTTTTACTTCGGTTTCCCGTTAACCTGCCTGCTGGTGTTTCAGTTTGACGTGCAGGTCGTTGAAGTGGATTCGCTGCTTAACGCCCTGCTGTCGTCTACCTGTTTTTATGCCGTCTACTATGTTTGCTATAAAACCCGGCTGGTGAAGCCGACGGCCGCGCCTCGTCCGGCGCTGTTTACGATGAACAGGGTGGAAACCAACCTGACGTGGATGCTGCTGGCTTTGGTGGCGATTGCAACGGTGGGCATCTTCTTTTTACAAAACGGCTTTCTGCTGTTTAAGTTGGAAAAATATAGCCAAATCTTTTCCAGCGACGTCTCCGGCGTGGCGCTCAAGCGCTTTTTCTACTTTTTCATTCCGGCCATGCTGGTTGTCTACTTCCTTAAGGAAAATACCCGCAGCTGGTTTCTGTTTTTGTTCACTACCGTTGCGTTCGGTATTCTGACTTACGTTGTGGTGGGCGGTACGCGGGCGAATATCCTGATCGCCTTCTCGTTATTTTTATTTATAGGCATTGCGCGTGGCCATATTACGCTGTGGATGCTGGTGATGGCCGGCGTCGTCGGCGTCGTCGGCATGTTCTGGCTGGCGTTAAAACGCTACGGTATGAACGTTACCGGCGCAGAAGCGTTCTATACTTTTCTGTACCTGACGCGCGATACGTTTTCTCCCTGGGAGAACCTGGCGCTGCTGCTGCAAAACTACGACAAGATAGAGTTTCAGGGGCTGGCGCCCATCGTTCGCGACTTTTACGTGTTCATTCCCAGCTGGCTGTGGCCGGAGCGGCCTAACCTCGTGGTCAACACCGCTAACTACTTTACTTGGGAAGTGCTTGATTACCATGCTGGATTGGCTATTTCACCGACGCTTATCGGTTCGCTGGTGGTCATGGGCGGCATTTGGTTTATCCCGTTAGGCGCCGTGCTGGTTGGGCTTATCGTCAAATGGTTTGACTGGATTTATGAGAAAGGCAAGGCGGAAACCAATCGCTACAAGGGCGCCATCATGCAGGCGTTCTGTTTCGGGGCCGTATTTAATATCATCGTATTGGCCAGAGAAGGATTGGATTCTTTCGTTTCGCGCGTAGTGTTTTTTGGCCTTATTTTTGCGCTTTGCCTGATTATGGCAAAGTTGATGTACTGGGCTTTTGACGTCTGTGGCATGATTCGCCAGCGGGTTCGCGGCGCTTCGCCCTCCGGGCAGACAAAGGTTAATAAAGCGGAAGTGGTGTAGGAGAGAGAAGTGAGTACGCCTAAGTACAGTATTCGCGGTATTGATATTTGGGGCTTTCGCAATATGGCCCAGTTTGTTGACCACCTGTTTGACGAAGGCTCTCTGAAAACCGGGACGCTTATCGCTATCAATGCTGAAAAGGTCATGACGGCGGAGCAGGATAAGGCGCTGCGCGAACTGATTGACGCGGCAGAGTATAAGTATGCCGACGGCGTCAGCATTGTGCGCTCTATCCGCCGTAAGTATCCTGACGTCGACATACAGCGTATTGCCGGCGCCGATCTGTGGGAAGCGCTGATGGAAAAGGCCGGTGAAAAGGGTATTCCGGTCTTTTTGGTTGGAGGTAAGCCGGAAATATTAGCGCAGGCGGAGCAGAAGCTGAAAAGCCAATGGCAGGTAAATATCGTCGGCAGCCAGGACGGCTATTTCAAGCCGGAAGATCGCGGCGCGCTGTTTGAGCGAATTCGCGACAGCGGCGCGAAGTTTGTGACGGTCGCCATGGGGTCGCCGAAACAGGAAATCTTTATGCGCGACTGCCGAAAAGTCTATCCGGATGCGCTGTTTATGGGGGTTGGCGGTACCTATGACGTCTTTACCGGCCACGTAAAGCGCGCTCCCAAGGCCTGGCAGAATATGGGGCTGGAATGGCTTTATCGGCTGTTGGCTCAGCCTACGCGCTGGCGCCGTCAGGTCAAACTGCTTAAGTATGTGATATATCACTATACCGGTCGCCTGTAGGGCCGTAGCGGGTTCTGTCTCACATCTTTATTAATTCTTAGCAAACAGGCCGCAGAAGCGGCCTGTTTTCTTCTGAATCCAATCTGCAATTACTCTTCACTAACGGTCATGGGTTGTCTACTTGACGACTTTTGTTCCTCTGCGCGGCATACGGCCGCTGTGAAAACAACGTCCGTTGATGAGTTTAGCGCGGTTTCTGCGGAATCCTGCAGTACGCCAATAATCATGCCGATAGCCACGACCTGCATAGCGACATCGTTAGGAATGCCAAACAGGCTACAGGCAACGGGGATCAACAGCAGGGAGCCTCCAGCTACTCCGGAAGCGCCGCAGGCGCAGATTGAAGCTGTGATGCTAAGCAATAGCGCCGTAGGGATATCAACGTCAATGCCTAACGTTTGCACTGCGGCCAGAGTGAGTACCGTGATGGTAATTGCCGCACCGGACATGTTGATGGTGCTGCCAAGAGGAATCGAAACGGAATAGGTTTCTTCTCGCAAGTTTAGCTTTTTGCACAATGCCATGTTGACGGGGATATTAGCGGCGGAGCTGCGGGTGAAGAAAGCGGGGATGCCGCTGTCGCGCAGGCAGGTCAGCACAAGCGGATAAGGGTTCTTTTTGGTGATAACAAAGACAATCAGCGGATTGAGCACTAGCGCAACAATCAGCATACAGCCCAGCAGTACTAGCAGCACGTGAACGTACTTGCCAAAGGCGTCGAATCCTGCCGCTGGATCGGAAAATGTCGCCGCAACCAGACCGAATATGCCAACTGGCGCAAAACGAATAACCAAACGGACAATGAATGCGATGCCGTAAGAAAGATCGCTCACGACTTTTTTGGTTTCATCAGACGCGTGGCGTAGGGCAACGCCTAGCCCGACGCCCCATACCAAAATACCGATATAGTTAGCGTTCATCAGCGCTCTTACCGGATTGTCTACCATTTTGAATAGCAGCGTTTTTAATACTTCCATGATGCTGCCGGGAGGTGTCAGAGTCGCGTCTCCCGTCGTCATTATTAACGTTGAAGGGAACATAAAGCTTCCCAACACGGCGATAAGGGCTGCAGCGAACGTACCTATCAGGTATAGGACGAGAATTGGCGTAATGTTGGCCTTTTGGCCGCGCTTATGATTGGTGATTGAAGAAGCGACTAAAATGAAAACTAAAATAGGCGCTACGGCTTTTAATGCATCAACGAATAAACTGCCCAGAATTCCCACAGCAGCGGCAGCTGGCGCCGAAATATACGCCAGTATGACGCCGGCGATGAGTCCAATAAGTATTTGGACCACGAGGCTAAAACGCGCCGGGCGCGGTGAATGTAATGTACTCACGGTTAAATAATCCCTGACTAATGTAGTTTTCCAAGCCTGAACTTCAAGCCGGCCAACGCTCTGTTTTATTGAGTGCGTCGACGTTTTGACAAGAAGAGTGCGTTTGCTATTTGGTTATGCCATAGCTTCCCAGTCCACTTCTTTAAACGGCAAAGAATGACGCGAAAAAACATTTAGGATTAAATCGCACCGTTTGTCCTTACCATACAGAAGATAGACTGCGGGATAGGGGGGCATTACTTATATGCGAATGTGTTTCCATCCGCTAAAAGAGACTTTAAAAGAGGTTGAGGATTTCTGGAAGCAAAAAATAGGCATAGATATGAATTAATTCTGGGGAAAAGCCGATTTATCACCATTTTCTGATAAAAAAATGCGCTAATCGCTGATGAAGTGAGCAAACGAAAAAATTAGTGAAAAAAGGGCTAGACAGAAGATGATTAAATCCGTACTATCCTTTCCGCAACGGCGCGCTGCGCGCCCGTAGCTCAGCTGGATAGAGCGCTGCCCTCCGGAGGCAGAGGTCTCAGGTTCGAATCCTGTCGGGCGCGCCATTAAAAGTGCGCAGGGCGTGATAAGATCCAAGGTGATTAAAATACCGGGTTGAGCAAAGATTTATGGTGGCTATAGCTCAGTTGGTAGAGCCCTGGATTGTGATTCCAGTTGTCGTGGGTTCAAGTCCCATTAGCCACCCCACTAATCTAAAGAGTTTTGTGTACATTGCGAAGGTGGCGGAATTGGTAGACGCGCTAGCTTCAGGTGTTAGTGTCCTTCGGACGTGAGGGTTCAAGTCCCTCTCTTCGCACCACACAAACTGTCTGTTAGTAATCAAAGCCAGTACCTATCTATGTAATCGGCGAGTAGCGCAGCTTGGTAGCGCAACTGGTTTGGGACCAGTGGGTCGGAGGTTCGAATCCTCTCTCGCCGACCACTTTTATTCCCCAGTTTTTCCAACCAATTATCTCTAGTCCATTGCTTTTGTCTACATCCGCTTTGTTCCTTTAACGCTTTATCTGCACCGTGGCGCTAACCATTTTCTATTTCTGGATTCTTAGAGTCGTCATGTTTTTCCTTTCTATTGGTCAGGCTTTCTCACGAAGTGATTTAAAGCGATGTCGCCAATTTCCAACGCCTCTCTGAATGGCTGTCGTTATCCAAAGACACTCAATATACTGATAATAATAAATAAAATATTATAGCCCTTTTGCCGTCTCCGTTTGGCGACGCCTAATGTCGCTGTGTGATTGGCAGAAAGAGAGTAATAAGGGGGATTCTTTCGGCTAATCTGCAGGAAACTTTATTATATCAATGTGTTGATGACATTTTCGGCGTTTTCTGGGGAGGTTGGCACGATAGCTGCAATAGCTAAACTGTAGATGCTCATTCACCCATTTATGACAGTCGATCCAAGTCGCTTCATAAGCTATCGAATGATGCAGAGCCGAGTTAGGGTGTCTATGGTCTGGCTTATGATGATGACCTCATCAAACATCAGGCATAACGTTGAGTGAGACACCACCATGTTGTCCTTTGACCTGATTTTTTTCTCACACTTGTCTTTTTAGGCAAGTGTTTTTTTTATCTGAAATTTAGCAGATTCAGGCATAAGCATTCAGCACATAAAAAAGGCGAGCCATATTGGCTCGCCTGAAGGGGCTGCTTTCTAGCAGCTATTTTAGCGTAAGGGCAAGGCCCTGACAGCGAGCCTGAGCGGCTTCCTGTGTACGGTTAAGCTTATCCAGCGCGTCAGCCAGAAGCGCATAGCTTTTGGCGTTAGGCTGTTGCTCAACGGCTTGCTGAAGCGCATCGCTGGCCTGTTCCCATTCTCCGTGCTGCATTAAAAGCTGCCCCAGCGTTTCGCTTAACAAAGGCGTTGCGCCATGCTCTTGAATTTGCAGCCTGAGCTCTTTTTCCAGCGGCGCGGGGTTACCGGTTTTTAACTTCTGTGCAAGCTGAAGCAACTTTTCGTCATACTGATGCCTCAACCCTTCCAGAACGATTTTCTGTGCCTGTTCATGATCGTCGCAGGCAATAAAGTGCTCGGCCAAGGCTATTTGCAACGTTCTGTTGTTGCGAACTTTCCGAGGCTGATCTTTCCACCACTGGCTTAAGCCTTCGCTGCCGCCTTCCGACATCGCCTGGTTCATCAACCCGGTATAGGCTTCAAGCTTCAGGCTTTCTACCGTATCTTCATCGTAAAGCTTCGCTTTCTCTATCGATGGAATGATCTCCAGTAAAGAAGCGTAGCCGCCGGTTTTCAGGTAGGCCTGCTGGGCAAGGCGAAGAACTTCAGGGTGGCGAGGCGCATCGTTTAGAAGGTTGTCGACGCCGTGGCGCGCCGCGTGATATTCGCCCTGTGCCAGCTGAATGCGTACGCGGGTGATGTCGACCGGCAGCTGATCGGTGTCGGCAAGCTCTGCCGCTCGGTTGAGATAGTCATTGATACGTTGAGTATCGCCGTTTTGTTGTGCCGCTTCGGCCGCCAGCAGATAGTTTACTACCGGCTGTTCGGCGTGGTCGGCGTTACGGATAAGCAGCTTTTCTACCTGACCAAAGTCGCCTTCCGTCAGCTTAAGCATCGCAGCGCGGGTTTGCCGACGGGCGCGGGTGCTTTTACGGCCAATAAACCAGCCCTTGGTGCGAGCGCTGGTGTGGAAGAGGCGGCGTAGAACCCATTCCAAGCAAAAAAGAACGATAACCAGCAGCGCAATCATCATTGCCAGGCCGGTTACGCTCATTTTAATGTCGTAGTTGTCCGTCTGGATAAGTACCGCCCCCTGATGGCCCGCAATAATTGGGCCCAGAGCGATTCCTGCAATCAGAACTACCAGTAAAAAGAGTAGGCGAACCATGGTTAGCCCTCCTGATTAGCGGCCGGAGTCGGAGCCGGCGCGGCTTCAGGTGCGGACTTCATCGCGTCGCGGCTACGCGACTTGATGGTTGCATCCAGCAGCGGCAGGCTCTTCAACGTTTTCGGTAAATCGAGGCTGATTGACTGCTGGCTGAGTTCGTCCAACTGGCTTAAGAACGCCTTGGTTGACGCGGCGTCGGGATCAAAGTAAGCGCGGATCCAGGTTGATACGCTGTCCAGCGACTGGCTGTAAATTTCACCCTGGTGGCGGGATACCGCTCTGGCTGCAATCAGCAGCTTCAGGCGCAGGTTTTCGCGCAGATAGGTATCCTGATCCGGCGTTAACAGCGGGCTCGTCAGCTCATTTTCCGGCACGTTGCGCGCCCGAATGGTGATGAATTCAGACAGAAAATTGTGCCAGCTTTTTTGCAGATTCTGGCGCCAGTCTTTAAGCTCACCGCTGACTTCCGTGCTCTCTTTACTGATTGGCGTATTGTCCCAATCGGTGCTGGCGGAAGGCAGGTTCATTATTTGATCGGAAAGCTCGTTCAGCGTCAGGGCGATGCCGTCAAAGTCTATCTGACTGACGCCGGAAATGGCGTTAATGTCCTGAATAATAGCCTGACGAACTTCGCTCAGCGTCGGATCGTTAAGCTCGGCCAGAGATTTGTCTGCGCTTTTGAGCATGTTGACCGCAGTGGCGACGTCCTGCTCTATCCAAAGCTTACGAGCCGCCATTTTCACCAGAAAATCGGCTTCGGAAAGATGCCAGACCTTCGCGTCGTCACTGGCCGCAATGGTAGACACTCTGCTTTGCAACGCTTCCAGAGAGGCGGACTGGGAGCTCAGCTGCAGGCGCTGTTCATCCAGCTTTTTCTCCGTACTTTTGAGCTGTTCGGTAAACGCATTTTGAGAAGCGAGCAGGCGATCGTCTTCTTTCGACTGCCCTGACTTCAGGGCGTCAATCTGAGCCTGGAGCTGGGCAATCGTGGCCTTTTGGGATGCTACCTGCTGATGCCCGTGGTAGTACAGACCGCCGCCGAGAGCAATGACTAAAGCAATGGCGATAGCGCCCAGGGCGACGCCCGCCCGGCCGCCCTGCTTGACGCTGGGGGTCTTTGTTACCGTTTCTTTTTCAGTTGAACCGCCGTTTTGCTGTTCAGCTGGTGCTGATGGGGTCGTTGAATCCGTCATCTTGGCACATCCCGTAGTTAAAATGATTGCAGCGCACGAAGCAGTGCGCCATTGTCTGCATTATCTGCAACCCGACACCGTAACCAGCCTAAATCCTCCGCCTGCTCGGCCAAGCGTTCGCTTACGACCAGCAGCTTGAGATTGAGTAACCAGCTTCGATAGCGCTCGGGCGCCAAATTGTAAACCTGTTGTAGCATTTCTCCGCTGGTAATCACCAGCGTATTTACGCTTAATTTTCGCCAACGTTCGCAAAGTTCAGCGCCGTCATAGTTGACAGGAACGCGCTGATAGCATTCACAAAACCTGACTTTTGCGCCGCGCGCCGTTAGCGTTTGCGCTAAAAGCTCCCTACCGCCGTTGCCGCGCAAAATAACAATATTCTTACCGGCAACGTGTTGTAATTGAGGTAACTTTAGCATTTGCTCACTGATTTCGCGACCTTGAGGATAGAGAGCTGGAAAACCCGTTGCTTCCTCAAGCGCGCAAGCCGTTTTTTTACCGATAGCGAAATAGGCAACCTCTTCTGGCCAGGCGTAGCCTTGCTGTAGCAGCGCTTCCTGAGCGTAGTAAACCGCATGCTGGGAGGCCGCGACAACCATATCTCCCGGGCCCAGTTTATCTAAACAGTGAGGCAGGCTATCAAGATCTTTACCGCGGGCAAAAGAAATAAGCGGCGTATGGCAGGCGTCCATTCCCAGCGCGGTAAGCTGGTCGACCAGCTGCTCACCGGCGGGGGAGGGGCGCGTGACCAAAATCATTTTGGTTCGTTGTCCTGATAGAGGCGTTTCAAAATGCCGTCAGCGCCTTGTGCAAGGAGCTCATCGGCCAGTTCGATCCCCATCTGCTGCGCATCGCTCACGGGGCCGCGTCGTTCGCCGCGAACGATGCGGCTGCCGTCCGGTTCGCCGACCAGCGCGCGCAGCCAAAGCGTGTCGCCCTCTAAAACGGCGTAGCTGCCGATTGGGACCTGGCAGCCGCCCTCGAGGCGGGCGTTCATGGCTCGTTCCGCCAGTACGCGTACGGCGGTTTCCTGATGATTTAACGGTGCCAGCAGCGCGCGCGTTTCGCTGTCATCAAGCCGACACTCGATGCCCACGGCCCCTTGGCCTACGGCGGGCAGCGACTCTTCCGGAGCCATATAGCTGCGAATTCGCTCTTCCAGATTCAGGCGTTTTAATCCGGCTGCGGCTAAAATAATGGCGTCGTAATCGCCGTTATCGAGTTTGCTCAGGCGGGTGCCCACGTTGCCGCGCAGATCGATAATGGTGAGATCCGGACGGCGGGCCCTCAGCTGGCACTGCCGGCGCAGGCTGGACGTTCCGACGATGCTTGCGGCGGGCAGCTCGTCCAGAGAATTAAAACGGTTGGAAACAAAGGCGTCGCGCGGGTCTTCACGCTCACAAATAGTGACCAACCCCAACCCCTCGGGGAACGCGACCGGCACGTCTTTCATTGAGTGAACGGCGATATCGGCGCGTCCTTCCAGAAGTGCGGTTTCCAACTCTTTAACGAAAAGGCCTTTGCCGCCGACCTTCGCCAGAGGCGTATCGAGAATGATGTCGCCGCGCGTGACCATCGTGACCAGCTCAACGGTAAGTCCGGGGTGGCAGGCCAACAGGCGGTCGCGAACGTAATGGGCTTGCCAAAGGGCAAGGGGACTCTGGCGGGTAGCAATGCGGATCGTATTTTGAGACATGGCTTATCGTTACCTTTTTTATTGTGCCGCCATTCTACCAGCTGGTGCGTAAAGTGTCAGCGCAATGGAAAGATTATCACGGCGGCGGCGGCAAATTATTTTCAGCGCTTTTCGCTGAAATATATAACATTTCAGTTATGGAACCGTCGTTAAAGAGGAATGCCGCCGTTTAATTTATGAACAATATCGTGCGATAGCGGTCTACGTCGAGGGCAATATCTTTACGCCCTGAGCGCAAGGTGTTACATTGATCACGTTTCTGGTCATTCATTGAGCGAGTGATATTGCAGTCCGGAGCGGCAGCCAGAACGCGGTTCCATTATACCGTAGGAATGAATCAGGCAAATCGTCTTGCATCTTAATATCACTTTATTAAAGCAGCGTTTGGATACGTTAAATCAACTGCGTATCGAACGTGCTATGGCGAATATGGGATCTGCGTTCCGGCAGGTCTATACTCTGCTGCCTGTTTTTCTACACTATCACCATCCCAGCATGCCCGGTTATCAGGGCGGGATCGTTCCCTACGGCATATGTTCCTACGCGCCGACTGACGTTCAGCGCCAGTATTTGCAAGAGTTTTGCAAATCTACCCCTATTTCTTTGTCGCCCAATAGCGGCGCCAATCTTCCCATTACCGGCGTTTATAGTATGGGAAGCACGTCCTCTTCCGGCCAAAGCCGCTTTTCCGATTTGGATATCTGGGTTTGTCACCAATCCTGGCTAAACGGCAACGAACGTACGATCCTTCAGGCAAAGTGCCTGCTGCTGGAACAGTGGGCCGCGTCGCTCGGCGTGGAAGTTAACTTTTTTCTGATTGACGAAAACCGCTTTCGTCAAAACCTGAGCGGCAAACTTGATGCAGAAGACTGCGGCTCGACGCTGCACATCCTTCTTTTGGATGAGTTTTACCGCAGCGCCGTCAGGTTAGCCGGCAAGCCGCTCCTGTGGAACATGGTTCCTGGCGATCGGGAGATGAATTATGAAGAGTACGTCTCGGCGCTTTTTGCCGACGGTTCTTTAAAGCGCGATGAGTGGATAGATCTGGGCGGCCTGGGCGCGCTGTCGGCGGAAGAATACTTTGGCGCCAGCCTGTGGCAGCTGTATAAGAGCATCGACTCCCCCTATAAAGCCGTTTTGAAAACTCTGCTGCTGGAGGCCTATTCGTGGGAATATCCCCAGTCGCAGCTGCTGGCGCTGGAAATTAAGCGCCGGCTGCATAACGGCGATCTGGACTCCTTCAGCCTCGATTCTTATTACATGATGCTGGAAAGAGTGACGACCTATCTGGTTGCCATCGGCGATGATGCTCGATTGGATTTAGCGCGCCGCTGCTTCTATATGAAAGTCTGCGAACAGCTTTCCGTTCCGGCACAGAGCATACCGGAACAGGGCAACTGGCGGCGGGAAATATTACATCAGCTGGTTCGCGAGTGGGGCTGGAGCCACGAGCAAATTCAGGTATTGGACAATCGGGCCTGCTGGAAGATAGAGCGCGTGCGCGAAGCCAACAACGAGCTGCTTGACGCGCTGATGCAGAGCTATCGCAACCTTATTCGCTTTGCCCGCAGAAATAATCTGAGCGTCAGCGCCAGCCCGCAGGATATCGGCGTATTGACCCGCAAGCTCTACGCGGCGTTTGAGGCGCTGCCGGGGAAAGTGACGCTGGTTAACCCGCAAATATCGCCGGACCTGTCCGAAAAAAATCTGACCTTTATTCAGGTGCCGGTCGATCGCGCCAACCGCGCGGGCTGGTATCTCTATAATCAGTCGCCGACGATTAATTCCATCATTGGGCATCAGCCGCTGGAATATAACCGCTATCTGAGCAAGCTGGTAGCCTGGAGCTATTTCAACGGCCTGTTGACGCCCGATACGCACATACACGTTAAAAACGGCCAGTGCTGCGACACGGATAAGCTGCAGGCGTTTGTGGCCGATATCGCCAAGCATTTCCCTCTGCGGGTTCCGGCGCCGACGCCCAAGGCGCTGTATAGCCCCTGTGAAATTCGGCATTTGGCGCTGATAGTCAATCTTGAAAACGACCCAACGGCCTCTTTGCTGCAAGAAAATACGCCATCGTTTGACCTCGGCAAGCTGGACGTTCTCAGCTTCGGCAGCCAGGAGCAGTGCCTTATTGGCAGCGTTGACCTGCTGTATCGTAACTCGTGGAATGAGATCCGTACGCTGCACTTTAACAGCAGCCAGGCCGTCATTGAGGCGTTGAAAACTATTTTGGGTAAAATGCATCAGGACGCTGAACCGCCGGAGTCGGTGGACGTGTTCTGTTACAGCGAGCATCTGCGAGGACTGATTCAGACTCGGCTTCAGCAGCTGGTTTTAGAATGCATCAGCCTGCGGCTGTCAAGTACGCGTCAGGAATCAAACCGCTTTAAGGCAATTCGCGTCGCCGGTCAGACCTGGGGCCTGTTCTTCGAACGGCTTAGCGTTTCCGTTCAGCGGCTGGAAAACGCCGTGGAGTTTTACGGCGCGATTTCCAATAACAAGCTCAACGGCATTTCGATGGAGCCGAAGTCTGAACACCAGCACCTGCCGGAGATTATCGACGGCTTTGCCAGCGAAGGCATCATTCAGTTTTTCTTTGAGGATACGGAGAAGGGCTTCAATATCTATATTCTTGACGAGCTTAACCGGGTGGAAGTTTATCTGAACTGTCAGGGCTGTATTGATGAACTGGTATGCGACGTCAGCCGCTTTTATGCCTCTTCTCACGAGCGCTTTACCTACGGCTCCGGCTCGGTGAACTTTAATCTGCCGCAGTTTTATCAAATCATTCGGGAAAACGAGGTAGAAAAAGTTATTCCCTTCAACAGCAACTCTATTTCCCCTTTAAGCGCGCCGACGGTGCCGCTCACTAAGAAAGATATTTTGTTAAGCAATACGTTCTAGGCCGACGCTGATTCTTCTTTCAATAATTGCCTGACAGCGCTGCGCGCGTTCTGAAACTCTGCATCGTCCGGGTTGATTTGCAGCAAATAGGCAATTTTCCCCTGAAGCGACTGAAGGTAGCGCAGGCGCTGCTCCCGTGGGCTTTCCTGTGGGTTGAAATCACCGGTTTGCACAAGGTGTGACGCTACGCCGAACCGCTGACAAAAGTAGACCTCTTGCCGAAGCTTTCGCCGGATATCGCGGGTAAGCTGCGGCTTTTGATTAACAACGATGCCGGTTACGGTTTGGCGCTGGTTCGCCGTTATCAGTCGGCTTTTACGAGCGTTAAGCGTAAAGCCCATGTCGTAGAGCAGGCCGCGAACCTTGTTTTTGACCTGCCGGGCGTCAAAATCGCCGGAAAAGGTCATGTCGTCGCAGTAGCGCGTATAAACAATATCTCGTTCTTGGCACCACAGGCCTATGACGTCGTCAAAGCGCTTCATGACAAGATTGGAAATAGTCGGCGAAGTAGGCGCCCCCTGCGGCAGAACGTCGCGATGGCAGCACAGGTGTGTCAGTAGCGTCACTACGGCAGCGGGCAGCTCCGTCTTTTTAAAAAGGCGATGGACGTGGAAGAACGTGATGCTGTCAAAAAAGTTTTCTATATCGAGCTTTAAGACGTTGCTCTGCGCAACGTGAGGACTGGCGTTGTCTAACGTCGAGCATTTCTCTCGATAGGCGGTGGCGAAAGGAGACAGGGGAAAGAGAGAAAGCACGTTGCGAAGGATGTTTCTCTGCACGGATTTTAGCAAAATATCGGGCGCATACAGCGTGCGCAGGCCGCCGCTGCGCTTGGTCAATACGATCTTTCGATAGTGGCGATCGCTGCGGTTGCTGAGAGCGTAAAGGCATTGGATTTCTTTGTCGGCGGGACAAGCGGTTTTGCCGGTTAATTCCAACGCTATCAGACAGGCCCTGGCTGCGTCCAATGAGTGCTCCTTGCTGCATCGGTGGTTAAAGGCGCCTGCGGCGGCAATACGATAAGCGATCCCTAAGGCGTGGAAACGTACCTAGCGCGTAAGCGCGTCGCACGCAAAGCGTGCTGATGTACTTTGACGCGGCTTAGGGTATATGGGCCAAGCTGCTTGCGTAAAGTCGGCGATTCGCCGACCCGTTCAAACGAGAACGTCTGAAAACGCTATTGCTACCGCAGGCAAAAAAATCATAACACCGTGCAGCCGCCGATGGCTATTGAGGATTTTATTCCGCCAGCTCTACCGGCTCTCCCGCCTGCTCCGTCGCGGCTTCTGACAGCACAACGAAGAATGACCTGCCGCTGCGGTCGCACAGCCATTGGCCGTCACGGTAGTCGAAATGGTAGCCGCCGCCCTTGGCCGCCAGCCAAACTTGATGCATAGCTTCCTGTTTATTAATGATAATTTTGCTGCCATTATCAAAAGACAGTGACATCACCCCGCCGTTGATTTCATAATCAATGTCGGCGTCACCGTCAAAATTATCGAGGGATTCTTCAACGTGATGAAAAAGCGTGTCGGCCAGTCGATGAAACTCGGTGTCGTTCATAATCAGAATTCCTATTGCTTTTCGTGATCCAGCTGCGATTATAGAGGGCTAGACAAAATGAATCATAGGCCTATTTACGTGAATAGATGCATGAATAAAACTTTACGCTGCTCACTCGTTGTTATAGCAACCCTCTGGCTTAGCGGCTGCGGCCTTAAGGGGCCTCTCTACATGCCGCCGGATGAGCCGACTCAGGATGTTACCGTACCGGATCAGGGCGTCTCCCAAGCGGTGAGCGAGGGTGGTTCCAGTATGAACGCATCGCAGTAACAAACCTGCATTTTTAAGGATAGCCGAGGCGACACCGTCCGGAAATCGAGTTATAGAAGATGGGACGGCTATTATAGTTATGCCCGCAATAAAATAAGGTCAGGTGAACTTATATGGACTACTTCAATTACAAAGACGGGCAGCTGTTTGCAGAAGACGTGTCGGTCGCTTCACTTGCAGAGCGTTTCGGAACGCCGCTTTACGTTTACTCCCGAGCCACCATCGAGCGGCACTGGCGCGCGTTCGATGATGCGCTGGCCGGGCATCCTCACCTTATTTGTTATGCGATTAAGGCTAACAGCAACCTGGCTTTTTTAAACCTGCTGGCGCGTATGGGGTCCGGTTTCGACATTGTGTCTCAGGGCGAGCTTGAGCGCGTTCTTGCCGCCGGCGGTTCCCCGGATAAGGTGGTGTTTTCCGGCGTGGCGAAATCCGTCGTAGAAATTCGCCGGGCGCTGGAGGTAGGGATCCGCTGTTTTAACGTTGAGTCCGTGCCGGAGCTGCACCGCATTAATCAGGTTGCCGGAGACATGGGCTTCAAGGCGCCGATCTCTTTGCGCATTAACCCGGACGTTGACGCTAAAACGCACCCTTATATTTCTACCGGACTGAAAGAAAATAAGTTCGGCATCAGCTATCAAACGGCGCGAGAAGTCTATCGGCTGGCTAACAGCATGGCGAACATCGAGATCCGCGGCGTCGACTGTCATATCGGCTCACAGCTGACGGAGCTTTCGCCGTTCCTCGATGCCGCCGATCGGCTGCTGCTGCTGTTAGACCAGTTGGAAGAGGACGGCATTCATATTCACCATCTGGATCTGGGCGGTGGATTGGGCGTTCGTTACGATGACGAAACGCCGCCAGAGCCGAAGGAGTACGCCTCGGCCCTGCTGGCCAAGCTTAAAGGGCGGGAAAATTTGGAGCTTTGCTTCGAGCCCGGTCGAGCGATTGCGGCCAACGCCGGCATAATGGTGACAACGGTGGAATATCTGAAAACCCAAGATGACCACCATTTCGCCATCGTTGACGCCGGCATGAACGACCTGATCCGCCCGGCGCTGTACGAAGCGTGGATGAAGATTATTCCCGCGCTAGAACATCCGCAGGGGCATCGCCAGAGCTATGACGTTGTCGGCCCGGTGTGTGAAACCGGCGATTTTCTCGGTAAAAAGCGCGACTTGACGCTCAATGAGGGCGATCTGCTGGTGGTCAGGAGCGCGGGCGCCTATGGTTTTACCATGAGCTCTAACTATAACACCCGCTGTCGCCCCGCGGAGGTCATGGTTGACGGCAATCAGGCGCATTTGGTTCGTGAGCGTGAGCGCTTTGAGGACCTGTGGCGCGGCGAACGTTTGTTAAAATAGACGATTGGGCGAAGCCTGGGTTTAGGGCTTCGCCGATATTCGCGGCCCGAATAAAACTTTAGCGACGGCGGCCCAGTGCCGGTCGTCATCAGTGGGGTAACAGATGCAATTCTCCAAAATGCACGGTTTGGGTAACGACTTTATGGTGGTCGACGCCGTCACCCAAAACGTCTATTTTTCGCCGGAGCTGATTCGACGCCTGGCGGACCGCCACTACGGCGTGGGGTTCGATCAGCTTTTAGTCGTCGAGGCGCCTTACGACCCCGATCTGGACTTCCACTATCGAATTTTTAACGCAGACGGCAGTGAAGTCGCGCAGTGCGGCAACGGCGCGCGCTGCTTTGCCCGCTTTGTTCGCCTTAAGGGGCTGACCAATAAACGCGAGATCCGCGTGAGCACGCAAAACGGCCGCATGACGCTGACCGTCGGTGAAGACGACCTGGTCACGGTCAATATGGGTATCCCCAACTTCGAGCCCGGCGAGATCCCGTTTCGCGCTGCAAAAATGGAAAAAACCTACATTCTGCGCGCTGACGAGCGTACCGTACTGTGCGGTGCGGTATCGATGGGCAATCCTCACTGCGTTTTGCAGGTAGATGACGTAACTACCGCTGACGTAGAAACGCTGGGGCCGCTGTTGGAAAATCATGAGCGCTTTCCTGAGCGGGCTAACGTCGGCTTTATGCAGGTGCTCCATCGCGGCAGTATCCGCCTGCGGGTATACGAACGCGGCGCGGGGGAAACGCAGGCCTGCGGCAGCGGCGCCTGCGCGGCGGTGGCCGTCGGCATAATTCAGGGCGTGTTGGACAATAAGGTTAACGTAGCCCTGCCGGGGGGCGAGCTGCAAATAAGCTGGAAGGGGCCGGGAAACCCGCTGTTTATGGTTGGGCCGGCGACACATGTTTATGATGGATTTATTCATTTATGAGCGAGCGGGCTGAAGGCGGAGCAACGATTGGCGTAGAGTTAACCGATGAACAGGTTAGTCAGTTTCTGCTGAATAACCCTGACTTCTTCATTCGAAACGCGCGTCAGGTTGAACAAATGCGCGTTCCTCATCCCGTCAGAGACAGCGTCTCGCTGGTTGAGTGGCAACTGGGGCGACAGAGGCACCACATTCAACAGCTGGAAGAAGAGATTACTCTGCTGATGGAGCAGGCGTCTGCTAATGAAGCGCTGTTCAATCGGCTGATTAACCTTCAGTGCGATCTGGTGCAGTCCGATAGCCTACAGGACCTGCTGAACCGCCTGCAAAAGTGGGCGAAATCGCTTGGCCTGGTGGGCGTAGCGCTGCGCCTGTTCAGTGAAAAATGGCGTCTCGATGCGCCCTCCGACTTTACCCATTTAGCCCTGCCTCGCCAGTCTTTCGAACCGCTGCGCATTCAGCGTTTCGGGCAGTCTAATCAGTATTTGGGGCCTCTTAATGGCCCTGAGATTTTGCTGCTGATGCCGGAAGCCAAAATGGTGGGGTCGGTTGCCATTTCCATGCTGGGCAAGCGCGGCGACATGGGTATGGTGATTTTTATCAGCCGCGATCCCCAACATTATCAACAGGGCATGGGAACGTTGCTGTTGGAAAACCTGAGCCTGCTGCTGCCCGGCCTGCTGGCGCACTGGATTGAGCAGAAATGACCGGCGGCGATGAACGCTCCCTGCCTGCCGCTTTGCAAGAGCCGGTTGACGGCTTTTTGCGCTACCTCCGCGTTGAAAGACGGCTAAGCCCCCATACGCTATCGAGCTATCACCGCCAGCTTCAGGCCGTTATGGCGCTGATGGCGGACGCTAATATCACCGAATGGGCGAAGCTCGATGCGGCCGGCGTGCGTTCTCTGGTAACGCGCAGCAAGCGAGCAGGCCTGGAGTCAGCCAGCCTGGCGCTGCGACTGTCGGCGCTTAGACGCTGCCTGGACTGGATGGTCGGTCGTGGCGATTTGAACGCTAACCCGGCAAAGGGGATTTCTGCGCCGCGGCAAGGGCGCCACCTGCCGAAGAATATGGACGTCGATGAGGTTAGCAGCCTGCTGGAGATTAACCTAAACGATCCGCTGTCCGTTCGCGACCGGGCCATGCTGGAGCTGATGTACAGCGGCGGCCTGCGCCTGTCCGAACTGGTTGGTCTCGACTGCCGCGACGTCAATCTTGACGCCGGCGAGCTGCGGGTGTTGGGTAAAGGCAGCAAGGAACGCAAGTTGCCGATTGGCAGAATGGCCCTTGAATGGCTGAACCGCTGGCTGCCGATGCGCGAGTTTTACGAACCGCAGGACGACGCGCTGTTTTTATCCAAGTTGGGACGTCGGATTTCGGCGCGCAATGTAGAAAAACGCTTCGCGCAGTGGGGCGTTAAGCAGGGTGTGAGCAGCCACGTGCATCCCCACAAGCTTCGTCACTCTTTCGCCACCCATATGCTGGAATCCAGCGGCGATCTGCGCGCCGTTCAGGAACTGCTTGGCCACGCCAGCCTGTCCACTACGCAAATTTATACGCATTTGGATTTCCAGCACTTAAGTTCTGTGTATGATGCTGCTCATCCGAGAGCGAAAAGGGGGAAATCCTGATGCGTATTTACCGGCCGCTTGGTCCTATCAAGGCCATGACGTTCGATCTGGACGACACGCTGTACGATAACCGACCGGTAATCGAACGTACGGAAACGGAAGTCATCCAGTTTATGCAGCAGAATTTCCCTCGGGTTGCCCTGTTGGATAGAGACGGCTTTAACCGCATTCGCGGCGAGCTTCTGGCGCGAGAGCCGGACATCTACCACGACGTCAGCGAATGGCGCCGCCGGGCGTTTGAAGCTACGCTGCTGGCGCACGGCTATAGCCAATGCGACGCGGCAGAAGGCGCGGCGCGGACGATGGAGCACTTCAGCTACTGGCGCAGCCGCATTGAGGTGCCACAAGCGACGCATACTACGCTAAGCCTGCTGGCGACGCGCTTTCCTCTGGTGGCGGTCACCAACGGCAACGCAAACCCACAGCTGTTTGGCCTGAGCCCTTATTTTCAAATGGTGCTTCGCGCCGGGCCTGACGGTCGGGCCAAGCCGTTCGGCGATATGTATTTGAACGTCGCCCGCAGGTTAAATATTGCCCCTCAGTACATTCTGCACGTGGGGGACGACCTGACGACCGACGTCGCCGGCGCGGTGCGTCACGGCCTTCAGGCGTGTTGGATTAACGATCGCAAGAAGAGCCTGACTCAGGTATCCGACGCCCGTTTATTACCCCATATTGAAATTTCTAGATTGGATTCACTGTGTCGGTTGGTATAATCGCTCCATCCTCTGTATAAATTACCAGTATATGGCGCAATAATGGACGTTTCCCTTCTGCTTGAAAGCTTGAACGATAAACAGCGCGAAGCCGTTGCGGCTCCCCGTACCAACATGCTGGTGCTGGCCGGGGCCGGTAGTGGAAAGACCCGAGTGTTGGTGCACCGCATCGCCTGGCTGTTAGCCGTCGAGCGCTGTTCGCCCTACTCAATTATGGCGGTGACCTTTACCAACAAGGCCGCCGCAGAGATGCGCCATCGCATTGAACAGCTTATCGGCACCAGCCAGGGCGGCATGTGGATTGGCACCTTCCACGGGCTGGCCCACCGCCTGCTGCGCGCCCATCATCTTGACGCCAATCTGCCGCAGGACTTCCAGATTCTGGACAGTGAAGACCAGCTTCGCCTGCTCAAGCGCATCGTTCGCGCGATGAACCTGGATGAGAAGCAGTGGCCTCCCCGCCAGGCGATGTGGTACATCAACAATAAAAAAGACGACGGCCTGCGCCCTTCCCATATCGAAACGTACGGCAACCTGACGGAAGGCACCTGGCTGCGCATCTATCAGGCCTATCAGGAAGCCTGCGATCGCGCTGGGCTGGTGGACTTTGCCGAACTGCTTTTACGCGCCCACGAGCTGTGGCTGCACAAGCCGCAGATCCTTAATCATTACCGCGAGCGCTTTACCAACATTCTGGTGGACGAATTTCAGGACACCAACCGCATTCAGTACGCCTGGATCCGCATGCTGGCGGGCGACGCTTCCAAAGTGATGATCGTTGGCGATGACGACCAGTCCATTTACGGCTGGCGCGGCGCTCAGGTGGAGAACATTCAGCGCTTTCTTGACGACTTCCCCGGCGCACAGACGGTGCGTCTGGAACAGAACTATCGCTCCACCAAGAACATTCTTACCGCCGCCAACGCCCTGATTGCCAACAACGATGGCCGCTTGGGGAAAGAGCTGTGGACCGAAGACGGCGCGGGCGAGCCGATTTCTCTGTACTGCGCGTTTAACGAACTTGATGAAGCCCGCTTCGTCGTCAGCCGCATTAAGTCCTATCAGGACGGCGGCGGAGCGTTGAACGACTGTGCGATCCTCTATCGCAGCAACGCCCAGTCGCGGGTGCTGGAAGAGGCGCTGCTACAGGCGTCGATGCCGTATCGCATCTACGGCGGCATGCGCTTTTTCGAACGGCAGGAAATCAAGGATTCTCTGGCCTATTTGCGGCTTATTTCCAACCCTAACGACGATGCGGCGTTTGAGCGGGTCGTCAATACGCCGACCCGCGGCATCGGTGACCGATCTCTTGACGTTATCCGCCACGCGGCCCGCGACCGGCAAATTACGCTGTGGCAGTCCTCGGTTGCGCTGCTTTCAGAGAAGGTTCTGGCCGGGCGCGCCGCCGCTGCGGTACAGCGTTTCATTGAGCTGATCGAAGCCCTGACCCGAGAAACCGGCGAGCTGCCGCTGCACGTTCAGACCGATCGCGTCATTCGCGATTCCGGCCTGCGCCAAATGTACGAACAGGAAAAGGGAGAGAAAGGACAGGCGCGGGTTGAAAACCTGGAGGAACTGGTCACTGCCACTCGTCAGTTCAGCTTCCAGGATGAAGATATGGATCTGACGCCGCTGCAGGCGTTTTTATCCCATGCCGCGCTTGAAGCGGGCGAAGGGCAGGCCGACGCCTATCAGGATGCGGTGCAGCTGATGACGCTGCACTCGGCCAAGGGGCTGGAGTTTCAGCAGGTGTTTATCGTCGGCATGGAGGAAGGCATGTTTCCCAGCCAGATGTCTCTGGACGAAGGTGGGCGGCTGGAAGAGGAGCGCCGACTGGCCTACGTAGGCGTGACTCGCGCGATGCAGAAGCTGACGCTCACCTACGCGGAAACCCGACGCCTGTACGGCAAAGAGGTCTATCATCGTCCATCGCGCTTTGTCGGCGAACTGCCGCAGGAGTGCGTTGAGGAGGTTCGGCTGCGCGCCAGCGTTTCTCGACCGGTTAATCACAGCCGCATGGGAACGCCCATCAGCCAGAACGACAGCGGCTATCGGCTGGGCCAGCGGGTGCGCCATCCCAAGTTTGGCGAGGGTACCGTTATCAATCTGGAAGGCAGCGGCGAACACGCGCGCTTACAGATAGCCTTTCAGGGTGAGGGCATCAAGTGGCTGGTGGCTTCCTACGCTCGCCTTGAAACGCTTTAATTCGCCCGTTTTTCTTTGTTATAAAACGCCGCCGAGGCCCGATTGTGTTGCAGCAGTCGGTCAGCGGCAGTCGTTTTCTCCGCGAGCGGCGAATTATCTAACGACCTGATGGAAAAATTATTTTTCCCAGCTATCATTTGTCCTGCAATTGCGTTCGGTGGTTGTTAGGCTGCGTCTCTAAATGTTGTTCAACAGTTGACAGCCTTTTTCTACTAGGCGTAACATGCGCGCACTATTTTCCTACGGGGGCAACAGCTTTGGACATTCCCAGTCGATACTGGCTCAAGAATCTTTTAACTAAGTTCAACTTCTAAGGCTATTCCCTTTTGCTGATAGCCTTCGTGGTTGTCAGCGACCTCTTACTCATCGTCGTCGCTACTGAGTCTTATCATCCAGACGTTAGGTCTGCGATGTGTATCTCAAATTGTTCAACGCGTTGCTCGTGTCGTTACTACTGTAAAAAGAGGGATGACGCTATGCTAAGCGCATTTCAGTTAGCTGACTGCCGTTTGTCTCGTCTGGAACTGGACGATGGCGATAACTTAACCTCTTCCGTATGGGTAGACCTGGTTGAACCGGAAGATGAAGAGCGGGATCGCGTTCAGTGCGAGCTTGGGCAGTCGTTGGCAACCCGACCAGAGTTGGACGACATTGAAGCGTCAGCGCGCTTCTTTGAAGACGAAGACGGCCTGCACATCCACTCCTTCTTTTATTACGAAGATGCGGAAGACCGCGGCGGTAACGCCACCGTGGCGTTTACCATACGTGAAGGCCGGCTGTTTACGCTGCGCGAACGCGATCTGCCTGCGTTTCGTCTCTACCGTATGCGCGCCCGCAATCGAGCCATGATTGACGGCAACGCCTATGAGCTGCTGCTGGATCTGTTTGAAACCAAAATCGAACAGCTGGCTGATGAAATCGAGAATATCTATAGCGATCTGGAATCCCTCAGCCGCGTCATCATGGAAGGGCATCCGGGAGAAGGCTATGACGAGGCGCTGTCAACGCTGGCCGAGCTTGAAGATACGGGTTGGAAGGTTCGCCTGTGCCTGATGGACAGCCAGCGAGCGCTGAACTTCCTGGTTCGCAAGGCCCGCCTGCCGAGCAACCAGCTGGATCAGGCGCGCGAGGTGCTGCGAGATATCGAATCTCTGCTACCGCACAATGAATCCCTGTTCCAGAAGGTCAACTTCCTGATGCAGGCCGCGATGGGCTTTATCAACATTGAGCAGAGCCGCATTATCAAAATCTTCTCGGTGGTATCCGTGGTGTTCCTGCCGCCGACGCTGGTCGCTTCAAGCTACGGTATGAACTTCAAGTTTATGCCCGAGCTGGACTGGACCTTCGGCTATCCCGCGTCGATTGGTCTTATGATCGCCGCCGCGGTTGCTCCTTACCTTTACTTTAAGCGCCGCAACTGGCTTTGACCTTAGGCTGTTCCCGTCATTGTGTTCGGATAGTCCCAGCCCTGCCTAACGCCGCATTCTTTACAGAATGCGGCGTAATACCCTGTTTTTGTCAAAGAATTACTGCTCGATTGGTATAAAGTGTGCGTTTTACCATAAATAACTTGATAGTCGTCGACGGGAACTCTATTTTTCTATCATTAATCGTCTCGTTTTAGCTTTAATCGCAAATATAGACTTACGGTCTAAAAATAAAACGGGCGTCCGTCGTTGAGTGCATTATTCTCCAGGCAGGATACTTAACCGTGGCAAAGCGATCGCTCGTTCTTCAGTGGACCATATTACTGACCCTTTCCTTAGCGCTATCGCTGATTATGTTGCACTTCCATCTGCCGGCCGCCATGCTGCTTGGGCCGATGGTTGTCGCCGTGGTAATGAGCCTGTGCGGCGCGGCTATTCGTATCAATAATCGCTTTTTTATCTCTTCTCAGGCGATCATCGGCTGCATGATCGCGCAAAACCTGTCTTCTTCTATCCTGGTTTCTCTGGCCGCCAACTGGCCGATCGTTCTTTTTATTCTGCTGTCTACGCTGTTCGCCAGCGGCCTGTCAGGCTGGCTGCTGGTGCGCTTTAGCCAACTGCCGGGGACTACCGGCGCATGGGGATCGTCTCCGGGCGGGGCGGCGGCGATGGTGGCGATGTCGGAAGACTACGGTGCTGACGTGCGGTTGGTTGCGTTTATGCAGTATATGCGAGTGCTGTTTGTTGCGGGCTCGGCGGTGCTGGTCGTGCGCATCGCGATGGGCAGCGATGCGCAGGCCATGACGCAGGAGATAGTTTGGTTTCCGCATCTGGGATGGGACTTCGCCTCAACGCTGCTGCTGGCAGCCGTCGCGGGTTGGCTTGGACGGCGGCTGCGCTTTCCGTCCGGCACCATGCTGTTTCCTATGCTTATCGGTGCCGGCCTACACGCCGGCGACGTACTGACTATCCAGCTTCCCGAATGGCTATTAGCCGTTGCCTATGCGTTTATTGGCTGGAGCGTGGGGCTGCGCTTTAACCGTGCGGTGTTTATGCTGGCGATAAGGACGCTGCCGCAGATTATACTTTCCATCGTCGGGTTAATGTCTCTGTGCGCCCTGATGGCGCTGGCGCTGACTCACGTACTGGATATGGACTTCCTGACCGCCTATTTGGCGACCAGCCCCGGCGGGCTGGATACGGTAGCTATTATTGCTGCGGGCAGCGGGGCGGACATGTCGTTCGTGATGGCGATGCAGACGCTCAGGCTATTCAGCATTCTGATGACCGGCCCGGCGATGGCGAAGTTTATTTCCCGCCATGCGCCGAGAAAAGCGCCGTCAGCGTAACCTTTTTTGCGAGTAAAGCGCGTCCAGAATAAAAATGGCCAGCGCGACCCAAATAAATCCGAAGGTGATAAGCTTGTCTTCACCAACGCTTTCACCGTAAAAGAGCGTTGCCAAAAGGAACATCAGCGTCGGGCCGATATATTGGAAAAAGCCCAGCGTTGACAGCTTAAGCTTGGTCGCCGCCGCGGTAAAGAACAGCAGCGGGACGGTGGTGACGACGCCGGCGGCGACAAGCAGCAGGTTTACCGACAGGCTGTTTTGCCCCAGATGGCTAGTCGACGAATCGGCGATGAAGAACAGATAGACGATCGCGACGGGCAGCAGCCACAGGGTTTCCATCAGCATTCCGCTTTGGGCGTCAACGCCGATTTTTTTGCGCGCCAGCGCGTAAAGGCCGAAGGTGAACGCTAAAATCAGGCTGATGTAAGGCACCGAGCCGAATTGCCACAGCTGAATCACGACGCCGGCAAACGCAAGAAACACGGCTACCCACTGCATGCGGCGAAAGCGTTCGCCGAGAAACAGCATCCCCAGCAGCACGTTTACCAGCGGATTGATAAAGTAGCCCATGCTGGCTTCCAGCATGTGGTGATTGTTTACCGCCCAGATAAACGTCAGCCAGTTGCTGCCGATAAGCAGCGCGCTGACGGCCAAGAGTAACAGTTTCTTTTTATCCGCGCAGGCTCGGCGCACGTTGCTCCACTGCTTCCCAACGGTTATCAGCAGGATCATGAAAAAGAATGACCAGATAATGCGATGGGTCAGAATTTCGTCCGCTGGAACAAAGTCGATAACTTTGAAGTAGGCGGGCGCGATCCCCCAAATAAGATAGGCTGCCAAGGCATAGATTATGCCTAAACGGGTTTGCTGAGATTCCATGAGTAAACGTGACCGAAGTAAGAGTAGAGAATTGAAAAATATAGTCTGACAGTGTACTTCATTTCGTTAGCCGTTTGTTGCTTAAATTTCCCGCTGACGCAGCGTAAAGCACCGGATCGCGAGGAAAGAGAGATAAGCTGGCGGCGTTGCGCAAGTTTACCTAAAGACGAATGTATAAAAGTAAAAGCGCTGCGGCCGACCTCGATTTTTCCGCCTCGTTTAGGGGATTTTCCCCCTACAGGGAGGACAAACGGCGGGAATAGGCCTAGAATAGCCGACATCAAAAGTTACAGGGGGTAAAGGTGTCAACGGCGGTTTTATTAGATTCAGAAGCTTTGGCCGCACGGGTTCTGCGTGACACCTTTGGCTATCAGCAGTTCAGACCGGGTCAACTGGAAATTGTGACCGAGGCTGCGTCCGGTCGCGACTGCCTTGTCGTTATGCCTACCGGCGGCGGCAAGTCCCTGTGCTATCAGCTTCCTGCGCTCCTGATGGACGGTATGGCGCTGGTGGTTTCACCGCTCATTTCCCTGATGAAAGATCAGGTTGACCAGCTGACGGCCAACGGCATTTCTGCGGGCTATCTGAATTCTGCCCAGACCCGTGAGCAGCAGTACGAGGTGATCTCCGCCTGCCGCCGAGGGGAAATCAAGCTGCTGTACGTTGCGCCGGAACGCTTGGTGATGGACAACTTTCTTGAGCAGCTCAGCGGCTGGAATTTGTCTTTACTGGCGGTGGACGAAGCCCACTGTATTTCACAGTGGGGGCACGACTTTCGGCCGGAGTATCGGGCCCTTGGAACGTTGCGCAACCACTTTCCTTCGCTCCCCTTTATCGCCCTGACGGCAACGGCGGACGAAACTACCCGTCAGGATATTTTGCGCCTGCTTGCGCTGCGCAATCCGCTCATTCATATCAGCAGCTTCGATCGGCCCAATATTCGCTATACCCTGATTGAAAAGTTCAAGCCAACCGATCAGCTCCTGCGCTTTGTGCAAAGCCAGCGCGGCAAGAGCGGCATCATCTACTGTAACAGTCGCAAAAAGGTCGAGGACGCCGCCGAGCGCCTGCGGGCGAAGGGGATGAGCGTCGCGGCCTATCATGCCGGCATGGATAACGAAAGCCGTGACCGAGTGCAGGAAGCGTTTCAACGCGACGATCTGCAAATCGTGGTGGCTACCGTGGCGTTCGGCATGGGCATCAACAAGCCCAACGTGCGCTTCGTGGTGCATTTCGATATCCCGCGCAATATTGAGTCCTACTATCAGGAAACCGGACGCGCGGGGCGCGACGGCCTTCCCGCTGAAGCCGTGCTGTTCTACGATCCGGCCGACATGGTCTGGCTGCGCCGCTGTCTGGATGAAAAGCCGGAAGGTGAGCTGCGAGAAATTGAACGCCACAAGCTCAACGCGATGAACGCCTTTGCCGAAGCGCAAACCTGCCGCCGCCTGGTGCTGTTGAACTATTTTGGCGAAAGCCAGCAAAAGCAGTGCGGCAACTGCGATATCTGCCTTGACCCCCCGCAGCAGTACGACGGCTTGCTGGACGCGCAAAAGGCGCTCTCCTGCGTTTATCGCGCCGGTCAACGCTTTGGCATCGGCTATATCGCGGAACTCCTGCGGGGTTCCAATAACGCCCGAATTCGCGAATTTGGCCACGACAAGCTGCCGGTGTACGGCGTCGGCAAGGACAAAAGCCACGAGCACTGGGTGAGCATACTTCGCCAGCTGATCCATTTAGGGCTATTGACTCAAAACGTCGCGCAGTATTCCGCCCTGCAGCTAACGGAGGCTGCCAGGCCGGTGCTGAGAGGGGAGGTCGCACTACAGCTTGCCGTGCCGAGAGTGCTGAATCTGAAGATGAAGTCCCGCAGCGCCAGCGCGGCAAAAAGCTTTAGCGGCAACTACGACAGGCGACTGTTCGCCAAGCTGCGCAATTTGCGTAAGGCTATTGCCGATGAAGAGAACGTGCCGCCCTACGTGGTGTTTAACGACGCGACGCTGCTGGAAATGGCCGAGCAGCAGCCGACGCGTGAAAGCGAGCTGTTGTCCATCAACGGCGTGGGGCATCGCAAGCTGGAACGCTTTGGCCAGGCGTTTTTAGCGCTGATCCGCGAGCACCTGATTAGCCCTAATTCGGGCGGTGTCCTGTAATCGCCAGCGCCACGGCTTAAACATCGTCTTTTATCTTTAACAAACGGGAGTACAATAGTATTCCTCGTCGCTTATTGTTCGTTTCTATTTTTTGTTTATACCCTGACTCATTCGAGTACTTGCAGCCAACGTAGCTGCTACTTGAGGCTCGGCGGGTATACGCTGATATTTTTGAGAGAGTGCTATGACGTTATTTCTAACCGTCGCCGTTGTGCAGTTTGTTGCGCTGGCGACGCCGGGACCGGACTTTTTCTTCGTTTCCCAGACGGCGGTAAGCCGCTCTCGGCGCGAGGCTATATTCGGTGCTATAGGCATTACGGTTGGCGTTATGGTGTGGGCCGCCGTCGCCTTGATGGGGCTGCATCTTTTACTGCAAAAAATGGCCTGGCTGCACAGCATTATCGTAGTTTGCGGCGGCGCTTATCTGTGCTGGATGGGTTTTTGTCTGCTTCGTTCGGTAATGAAAAAAGAGATGTTAAGCCATGACCCGGAGCATGACGTTGCGGCCGTCAGCGCAAGCCATGCCTTTGTTAAAGGGCTGCTGACCAACCTGTCAAACCCGAAGGTGCTGATTTATTTTGGCAGCGTATTTTCCGTTTTCGTAGGCGACGACGTTGCAAGCGGCGCGCGCTGGGGAATTTTCGGGCTGATCGCGGTTGAAACGATACTGTGGTTTTCTCTGGTGGCGTTTGTTTTTGCGCTGCCGGCCATGCGAAGAGGCTATCAGCGTGCGGCTAAGTGGATCGACGGCGTTGCGGGCGCGCTGTTTGCAGGGTTCGGTTTGAATCTGATTATTTCCAGACTGTCTCTTTAGCATTCTTTTAGCGACAGGGAGAGGGGAAATTATTGATTTCCTTATGCCAAAAGATAAGGTACTTTACCTGAGAAACGTTTCATCAGGAGCTATAGGCTCTTCTGTTTTGGTAAGTTCTCTATCTAGTTAGCCGATAATGAAGAAAAAAAGACCCGTCCTTCAGGACGTCGCCGATATCGTTGGCGTCACAAAAATGACCATCAGCCGCTATCTGCGCGATCCGGAGCTGGTTTCCCTGTCTCTGAGAGGGAAAATTGCTGCTGCTCTGGAGGAGTCTGGCTACATTCTAAACCGTGCGCCCGATATTCTTTCTAATGCGACCAGCCATGCTATTGGCGTTTTACTTCCCTCCCTGACCAACCAGGTTTTTGCTGAAGTGCTGCGCGGAATAGAAAGCGTGACGGACGCCCATGGCTATCAGACCATGCTGGGCCACTACGGCTATAGCTCAGAAAAGGAAGAGCAGAGGTTGGCCTCTTTGCTGTCTTATAACATCGACGGCCTTATTCTTTCCGAACGCCAGCACACGCCTCGAACGCTGAAAATGATTGAAGTTGCCGGAATTCCCGTCGTCGAGTTGATGGACAGCGTGTCCCCCTGCCTTGATATGGCCGTAGGGTTTGATAACCATGAGGCCGCGCGCCAAATGACAAAAGACGTTATCTCCCGGGGGCATCGGCACGTCGTTTATTTCGGCGCACGACACGATGAGAGAACGATAATCAAACAAAGGGGATATGAACAGGCAATGAGTGAAGCCGGGCTTACGCCGTTTAGCGTGATGACGGCAAAAGCCTCTTCCTATTCCGCCGGTGCCGAAATGCTGCTTCAGGCTCAGACGCAATATCCTAAAATTGACAGCATCTTCTGTACCAATGACGACCTGGCGGTCGGGGCCATTTTTGAATGCCAGCGTCAGGGAATTCGTATTCCTCAGGATATGGGCGTAGCCGGTTTCCACGGTCATGATATTGGTCGTGTGATGCAGCCTAAGCTTGCCAGCGTATTAACGCCGCGTGAAAAAATGGGAAAGATCGGCGCAGAAATTCTGCTGTCTCGCCTGCGCGGAGAAGCCGTGCCTTCCCGCGTGGTTGACGTTGGCTTCACCCTGATCGCTGGCGACAGTATCTAGACAGCGTTTTGTCTAAACGAAAGAGGCGAACGTGAGCTCTTTTTGCGCGTATCTCTGCACTATTTTTTGAACTCCCTCACAAATATCTTATCCGCTTCTTTTTCCCTATTGCTTATTTATTCTGCTGCCAACAGAATGTTACCGATAACTTGTTACCAGTAACATAAAGCATTGGGGATCGTATCTAATGAATAATCAAACTCAGCCGCGCCGCGTTTTTGTCCTTATGGGCGTATCAGGCAGCGGCAAATCGGCGGTCGCTGCTCGGGTCGCTCACGAACTCCAGACGGCGTTTCTTGATGGGGATTTCCTACATCCGCGTAGAAACATTGAAAAAATGGCGTCGGGAAACCCTTTAAACGATGATGACCGTATGCCCTGGCTGAAGGCGTTGAACGACGCGGCTTACGCCATGCAGAGAACCAACGACGTTTCCTTAATTATTTGCTCGTCGCTGAAGAAGAAGTATCGCGACTGCCTGCGGGAAGGTAATGAAAACCTTTCGTTTATCTATATGAAAGGGGATTTTGACGTTATCGAACGACGCCTGATGGCGCGTAAAGGTCACTTCCAAAAGCCCAAAATGTTGGAGTCTCAGTTCGCGGCGCTAGAAGAGCCTGGGCTGGAAGAACATGACGTTGCTGCTATCAATATTGACCAACCGCTTGATGACGTTGTTGCTGACGTTATTCGGCACATAAAATCCAAAACTGCTTAAGGATAATAATAATGGATACGTTAACCCTCGTGTTAACGGCGGTAGGCTCTGTACTACTACTGCTGTTTCTCGTGATGTATGCTCGCCTGCACGCGTTTATCGCACTAATGCTGGTGTCGTTGGGCGCCGGCATGTTTTCCGGCATGCCCTTAACAAAAATCGTAGAGACGATGCAAAAGGGGATGGCCGGTACGCTCGGCTTTTTGGCCATCGTCGTTGCGTTAGGCGCTATGTTCGGCAAAATCCTGCATGAGACCGGCGCGCTGGATCAGATCGCCGTGAAGCTGCTGCACGGCTTTGGCGAAAAGCGCGCCAACTACGCGCTGGGCCTTGCCGGGCTTATCTGTGCGCTGCCGCTGTTTTTTGACGTTGCCATCGTTCTGCTCATCGGCATCGCGTTTGCCGTTGCGCGTCGTACAAAAGGAAACCTGGTCAGGCTGGTTGTTCCTCTGTTTGCCGGGGTTGCCGCCGCCGCCGCGTTCTTACTGCCGGGGCCGACGCCTATGCTGCTGGCGTCACAAATGAACGCTGACTTCACCTGGATGATTATCATCGGCCTCGCCGCGGCGATCCCGGGTATGATTCTGGCCGGGCCGATTTTTGGCAGCTTCATTAGCCGTTTTGTTACGTTGGATCTGCCGGAAGACATTGATGAACCTAGCATTAATAAAGACGCGCTGCCGTCCTTCGGCTTTAGTCTGGTTCTGGTGCTGTTCCCGCTGATTCTGGTTGGCTTAAACACCATCGGTACGCGCATTGTTGCGCCGGATTCTCCGTTGGTTGAATGGTTTAAATTCATCGGCCATCCGTTTGTCGCTATTCTGCTGGCCTGTCTGTTAGCAATTTATGGCCTGGCGCTGCGTCGCGGCATGAGCCGTGAAAAGGTGATGTCCGTTTGTTCTGCGGCTATCCAACCGGCGGGTATTATCCTACTGGTGACGGGCGCCGGCGGCGTGTTCAAGCAGGTTCTGGTTGATTCCGGCGTGGGCCCAGCTCTGGGTAATGCGCTGATTGGCGCGGGTCTTCCGATTGCTGCGGCCTGCTTTGTTTTGGCCGCTGCGGTTCGCGTTATCCAAGGCTCGGCAACGGTCGCCTGTTTAACGACGGTCGGTCTGGTGCTTCCCGTTATCGGCGAGCTGGGATATAACGGCGCTCAGCTGGCTGCGCTGTCCGTCTGTATTGCCGGTGGTTCGATTGTGCTAAGCCATGTTAACGACTCCGGCTTCTGGCTGTTCGGTAAGTTTACCGGCGCAACGGAAGCGCAAACGCTGAAAACCTGGACGCTGATGGAGACCATCCTGGGAACTACGGGTGCTATCGTAGGTATGATAGCGTTCTCCCTGCTGTAATTACTGATAAACGCCCTCGCGTAGCCAAGCTACCGGGGGCGCTTTCTGATTTTCATCGTCTGTCGTTGATTGTTCCGTATCGTTTTCCCATTTTATTTTTGAACAATTCTTGCGCTTTTAGTTGATGCTGAATCGAATCAGGTTTATTTTGTTACCGGTATCATTAAGCGATAGATTTCTTATATAAGCGGTTTTCCCAGAGGACATCGCAACCGTTTATCTAAGAATTTGGCGAAGCTTGTATGACTGTGAGGCATAACATGAATTCTACCGTTGAGCGCGTTACGCAAAATATCATTTCTCGATCTAAAGAGAGCCGGGCGCGCTATCTGGCTAAAATCGACGCGGCCAAGGGGACGACCGTCCACCGCTCGCAGCTGTCGTGCGGCAACCTGGCCCATGGCTTTGCCGCCTGCTCGCCGGACGATAAGGCGTCGTTGAAAAGCATGGTGAAGAGCAATATTGGCATCGTGACGTCCTACAACGATATGCTCTCTGCCCACCAACCCTATGAACACTATCCGAACATCATTAAACGCGCTTTGCATCAGGTTGGCGCCGTAGGCCAGGTGGCCGGTGGCGTGCCTGCCATGTGCGACGGCGTGACGCAGGGGCAGGACGGCATGGAGCTTTCGCTGCTCAGCCGTGATTTGATAGCGATGTCCGCAGCGGTTGGCCTGTCTCACAATATGTTTGACGGCGCGCTGTATCTGGGCGTTTGCGACAAAATCGTTCCTGGCCTGTTTATCGCCGCGATGTCGTTTGGCCATCTGCCCGCCGTTTTTGTCCCTGCCGGGCCGATGCGCACCGGGATTTCCAATAAGGAAAAAGTGCGCGTTCGCCAGCTGTACGCCGAAGGCAAGGTGGGGCGTGACGCGCTGCTGGAATCCGAGGCGGGCTCTTACCACTCTGCGGGCACCTGTACGTTTTACGGCACGGCGAACTCAAACCAGATGGTGATGGAAGTGATGGGGATGCACCTTCCCGGCTCTTCCTTCGTTTACCCCGATATTCCGCTGCGTGAAGCGCTAACCGAAGCCGCTGCGCGTCAGGTGACGCGCATGACGGAAAGTTCCGGCAGCTATCTGCCTGCGGGGCGGCTGGTGGATGAAAAGGTCATCGTTAACGGCATTGTCGCGCTGCTGGCGACCGGCGGTTCAACCAACCACACCATGCATCTGGTGGCGATGGCGAGAGCGGCCGGCATTATCATCACCTGGGACGACTTTTCCGAACTGTCCGAAGCGGTGCCGCTGCTGTGCCGCATTTATCCAAACGGCCCGAACGACATTAACTACTTCCAGGCTGCGGGCGGCGTTTCTCTGCTGGTGCGCACGCTGCTTGACGGCGGCTTGCTGCATGAAGACGTTCACACCGTGGCGGGTTTCGGCCTGCGACGCTATACGCAGGAACCTTTCCTTGAGAACGGCAGTTTGGTGTATCGCGAAGGGCCGACGGCGTCGTTGGACGAAGAAGTTATCGCCTCCATGGACGCGCCTTTTTCCAAGCACGGCGGTACTAAGGTGCTGGCCGGAAATTTGGGTCGCGCGGTGATGAAGACGTCCGCGGTGCCGGAAGAGCGCCAAAAAATAGTCGCACCGGCGGTGGTGTTTGACAGCCAGTACGATATTGACGCCGCCTTTAATGCCGGCCGGCTCGATCGCGACTGCGTGGTGGTTGTTCGATTCCAGGGGCCGAAAGCGTTGGGCATGCCCGAACTGCACAAGCTGATGCCGCCGCTGGGGGTGCTGATGGACCGTGGGCACAACGTAGCGCTGGTGACGGACGGACGGTTGTCCGGCGCGTCGGGTAAAGTGCCGGCGGCGATCCACGTTACGCCGGAGGCCTACGTTGGCGGCCTGTTGGCTAAGGTGCGCGACGGCGATCTTATTGAAGTTGACGGCGTCAGCGGCAAAATCAGCCTGCTGGTTGACGACGCAGAGCTTGCCCTGCGCGAAGCGGCGTTGCCCGACCTGCAGGCGTCTCACGTCGGTACGGGCAGAGAGCTGTTCTCCGCGCTCAGAGAGCAGATTTCCGGCGCGGAAGAAGGGGCGAGCTGCTTTAAGTTTTAAATATGAAAAGGGATACTTGGTATCCCTTTTTTATATCATTGACCCGTACCGAATAACGCTATGACGATGTGTTCTTTTTGCGCAGCAGCCTCAGCGAGTTAGCCGTCACCAGCGCAGTTGCGCCCGAGTCGGCCAACACCGCCAGCCACAGGCCGGTCAGTCCTAACAGACTGGTCACCAGAAATATCGCTTTAAGCCCCAGCGCAATCGTGATGTTTTGGCGGATAACGCTGCGGGTAGCGCGCGATAGCGTAATCATATCCACCAGGCCAACGAGCCGGTTGTGCGTTAGCGCCGCGTCTGCCGTTTCCAGCGCGACGTCGGTCCCGCCGCCCATGGCGATGCCGATGGTCGCCGTTTTCATTGCCGGCGCATCGTTGATGCCGTCGCCCACCATGGCGGTCGGCTGAGTTTGATTCAGGGCGGCGACTGCGGTTACCTTATTTTCCGGCAGCAGCCCGGCTTCGTATTCGATATTGAGCTCTTTCGCTATTGCCGCCGCCGCGCGCGGATTATCTCCGGTCAGCATTACGCCATTGACGCCCATTTGGCGCAGCGCGCTGAGAGCGGCTTTTGCGTCGTCGCGCAGCGTATCTCGCAGCGCGATAAGGCCTACGGCGCGATCGTTTTGCAGAGTAACGACAACGGTTTTCCCTTCTTCTTCCAATCGTAGAACGCGATCTTTCCAACCGACGGAAAGCGCGCCTTCCATCAGTTTAGCCGGAGAGCTGATAAGCACGTCTGCGCCGTTGACCGTTCCGCGTACGCCGACGCCAGCGATAGCGCGGCGCTCCTGCGCCTGAACGTAGCTAATGCCGCTGGCGCTGGCGTAGCGAATAACCGCCTGTGCCAGCGGGTGGTGTGAGCCTGCTTCGACGGCAGCGGCAAGGGCGAGCAGCTCGGCTTCGGTTATGCCGTCGAGCGTAATGACGTCGGTTACGGTCGGTTTGCCTTCCGTCAGCGTGCCGGTTTTATCAAAGGCGACCTGGCTGATAGTTCCTAATTGTTCGAGTGCGGCACCGCCTTTAATCAAGGCTCCGCGGCGCGTTGCCGCCGCCAGTGCAGAAGTAATCGCCGCCGGCGTGGAAATCACCAACGCGCAGGGGCAGCCGATCAGCAGCAGCGTCAGCCCTCGGTAAATCCAGGTTTCCCAAGGCTGACTAAAGAGCAGGGGCGGAACGATAACGACCAGCAGCGCAAATAGCATGATGGCTGGCGTGTAGTAGCGGCTGAAGCGATCGATAAAGCGCTCTATCGGCGCGCGACGCTCCTCAGCCTCTTCAATCAGGGACAGAATGCGGTCAATGGCGTTGTTGCCCGGTTCGGAAAGCACGGTAAGGTGCACGACGCTGTCGACCGCCAAACTGCCGGCAGCTACCTTTTCGCCCTGCAGGCGTTCTACTGGGATAGACTCGCCCGTCAGTGCGCTTTCATCAAAGCTGGCGCTGTCGCTGACTAACGTAGCGTCTACCGGCAGGCGCGTGCCGGGAGCGATTTCAATTTCGTCGCCGGGCCGCAGGCTGTCTGCGGTAACGACTTTACGTTCACCATCGACCAACAGCACCGCTTCGTCGGGCAGCAGCGCCATCAGCGACGAAACGCCCTGCCGCGCCCGGTTGGCCGCATAGGATTCCAGCAGTTCGCCTATCATAAACAGCATCAAAACCATGGCGGCTTCTTCCGTGGCGCCAATAAACAGCGCGCCGATGGCTGAAATGCTCATCAGGGTTTCAATTGCAAAAGGGGTTCCTGAGCGGGTGAGGCGTATTGCCTGTAGGCCGATAGGGAAAAGGCCGACGACCGTCGTCAGCGTAAAGGCCAGCCTGCCGTAGAACGGCGAGAAGGACTCAATGCCCCAACTGAAAAGAATAAGCGCCGCCAACGCGGCAGGGAACAGATAGTCCCTGAAACGCGAGGTTTTGTTTGCTTGACTGTTTACGGCAGCATTCGTTGCGTTGAGAGCATAGCCTGCTTTTTTCACCGCCTGTTCAATATGGGCCGTAACGTTGCGGTTTGGCGTATCCACGACCAGTTTTTCTGTTGCGAACAGAACCCGCGATCGGGTAACGCCTTCGACCTGCGCAACGGCCGTTTCAACCTTTTTGGCACAGCTGGGGCAATCCATACCGGAAATTTGCCAGGTAAGACGGATTTCTCCCCGTGAGGCGGCAGCAAGAGGTTCCTCCGCCGTAGATGCCTGAGCGTCACAGCAGCCTTCATCATGGTGACGATCGTGGCTATGTTCCTGATTATGCTCATGAGCATGCGAGTGCTCTTCGTGGGAAGATGCGCACTGTCCGTCACAGCAGCTTTGCGACGTTTGGTTGGTGTGAGTATGGTTGCTCATAAACTGAACCCTCGGTTTTCATCTGATGATGATGACTCTACACTTTAGAGTCTACTCCAGAGTCAAGCCTTGAGGCTAAAAAGAATAAAGCTTGTTAATTAACCATATGTAAACTTTATTTTTATGGAATGGATAACGGGGCTTACCTATAATGGCGCCAATTCGTTAGTCGTTTGTGAGCTACTGCCTATGCCGTCATTAATTGCCACAACCCTGCTTTGGGCCTTCTCTTTTAGCCTTATTGGCGTTTATCTGGCCGGGCAGGTAGACAGCTGGTTCGCCGTTTTTATCCGCGTTGCACTCGCTTTTCTTGTCTTTCTTCCTTTTTTGCGCCTGCGCGGAGTTACGCTGCGTCAGATTCTGCTTTATATGAGCATGGGGGCGTGCCAGCTGGGGGTGATGTATCTGTTTTACTATCACGCCTTTTTATACCTTAGCGTAGCGGAAATCTTGCTGTTCACCATTATGACGCCGATTTACGTCACGCTGCTGTACGACATTCTGGCCGGAAATCGCCTGCGCTGGGGGTACTTCCTTAGCGCGCTGCTGGCGGTTATCGGCGCGGCCGTTATTCGCTATAACCAGTTGAGCGCTCAATTTTGGGTAGGACTGGGCCTGATTCAGGCGGCAAACGTCTGTTTCGCCGTTGGCCAGGTTGGCTATAAGCGGCTGATGGAGGTTTACCCTATGCCTCAGCGCAATGCGTTTTCCTGGTTTTATCTTGGCGCACTGTGCGTCGCGAGCATCGGCTGCCTGCTGTTCGGCGACTTTAGTAAAATGCCAACCACTGCGCTGCAGTGGGGGATCTTGGTCTGGTTGGGCATCGGCGCTTCAGGGCTGGGCTATTTTATGTGGAACTACGGCGCTACGCAGGTAGACGCGGGCACGCTGGCCATTATGAATAACGCGCTGATTCCCGCCGGGCTGGTGGTCAATTTTGCCCTATGGCAGCACAACGTGGACTGGATAAGGCTTATCATCGGCGGCGGAATTATTCTTGCTTCGCTGTGGGTTCATAAAAAGTGGGTGGTTTCCCGCCCTGTTTCAGCCTAGGCGGCTTTCACGAACGGGAGCGTCGCTGAATGCGCCCTGGCCGCATCAATAAAGGCGCTAACGGCCAGCTGCCGCTGCTCGCCGTCGCGTACGGCGGCATACAGTCGACGCCATAGTCCGTCGCCCAGCGGCTTGGTAACTATAAGCCCCTGGCGTTCTGCACTTTCAACCACCCAATGCGGCAGAGCTGCGACGCCCATCCGGGCGGCGACCATCTGAATCAACAGCAGCGTATTGTCTACGCTTTTCAGCGTGGGCTGGATCCCCGCGGGCTGTAGGAAGTGTTTCCATACGTCCAGACGCTGTCGCTGTACCGGATAAATCAGCATTGTTTCCTGCGCCAGATCCTGTGGACGTATAACGTCAGCTTGAGCTAAAGGGTGCTCGGGCGCAACCGCCAGCCTGACTTCGAAGTCAAACAGTGAGCTGTAGTGTAAATGCGAACTTGGCTGAATGTCGGACGTCATCACAATATCCAGTTCCCCTAGCTGTAGCGCCGGCTGTGGATCGAAAATCACACCGTTTTTAAAATCGAGTTCCACGCTGGGCCAATGCTGGCGAAAGGCGTTAAGCGCCGGTGTTAGCCACTGAATGCAGCTGTGGCACTCGATGGCCAGCTTCAGACTGCCTTTTGTCGGCGCGCTGCACGACTGAAGCGCCTGTTGAACCAGGGGAATAACCTGATTAGCCAGATTCAGTAGGATTTCCCCTTGGGTGGTAAAACGAAGCGGCTGGCTTTTGCGGATAAAAAGCCGGTAGCCAAGCCGCTGTTCAACTTCGTTTAGCTGGTGGGAAAGCGCGGACTGAGTCATATGAAGGGATGCGGCGGCCGCGGCCAGCGTTCCTGCATGTCGTAGGGCCTGCAGCGTTTTCAGATGTTTTAATTCGATCATGAAAATCTCTCACCTCGGGTATGAAAAGAATGCGCTTGTGGCAAATACCATAGCTGGCAATTATAGATGTGTAAACATCTAGATGGCTAAATGAGGTGAATATGACGATTTTAAACCATACGTTAGGATTTCCACGTATCGGCGTGGACCGAGAATTAAAAAAAGCGCTGGAAGGCTATTGGCGAGGGGATATTTCTCGTGAAAGCCTGTTTGAAGAGGGCAGAGCGCTGCGCGCTCGTCACTGGAAACAGCAAAGCGAGGCCGGCATTGAGCTACTGCCGGTTGGTGATTTTGCCTGGTACGATCACGTGTTAACAACGAGTCTGCTGCTGGGGAACGTACCCGAGAGGTATCAGGACGGAAACGTCGATATTGATACGCTGTTTCGCATTGCACGGGGGCGGGCCCCAACGGGAGAGCCCGTTGCCGCCGCAGAGATGACTAAATGGTTTAATACCAACTATCACTATATTGTGCCTGAATTTATCGAGGGGCAACGCTTTCAGCTTTCTTGGAATCAGCTGTTTGAGGAAGTTGATGAGGCTATTGCGCTGGGCCATCGCGTTAAGCCGGTGCTGCTTGGCCCGTTAACCTATCTATGGCTGGGGAAAGTTAAAGGCAATAACTTTGATCGCCTGTCGCTGCTGGAGTCGCTCATTCCGGTTTACCAACAGATTCTAAAAAAACTGGCCGAGCGCGGCATAGAGTGGGTACAAATTGATGAACCCGCGCTGGTGCTGGACCTGCCAGAGGCGTGGCTAACGGCCTATCAACCCACTTACCGGGCGTTGAGCGGCCACGTGAAGCTGCTGTTGACCACCTATTTTGATGGCATTGAGCATCACCTGGACGTTATTCGACGGCTGCCGGTTCAGGGGCTGCATGTAGACCTGACGGCGGGAAAAGACGATCTCAATGCGCTACATGAAGCCCTGCCCGCAGGCTGGGTGCTTTCATTAGGCGTCATCAACGGGCGTAACGTGTGGCGGGCAGAGTTGGATACGTGGTTTGATAAGCTGCAGCCGCTGGCGGCTCAGCGAATCTGCTGGATAGCCAGTTCGTGTTCTTTACTGCACAGCCCTCTCAGTCTGGAACGTGAAACGCGGCTGGACGATGAGGTGAAGGGCTGGCTTGCGTTTGCGCTGCAAAAGTGCCAAGAAATCAGCCGGCTGTCGAACGCGTTGTCCGCACCGGAAAACGTCGAGCTGCGTCAGGCCTTGGCTGAATACAGCGCGCCGATTCACGCACGCCGTCACTCTTCCCGGGTGCATAACCCAGCGGTTGCCGAACGTTTGGCGAAAATTACGCCGCAGGACAGCCGGCGCCAAAGCCCATATGCACAGAGAGCAATGCGCCAAAAAGAGAAGTATCGTTTACCCGCTTGGCCGACAACGACCATTGGATCGTTTCCCCAGACGACGGACATCAGAACTCTGCGACTAGACTTCAAGCAGGGGCGCCTTGACGGAACAAAATACCGAACCGGCATTGCTGAACACATCCGTCAGGCTATCGTTGAACAGGAGCTGCTCGGGTTGGACGTTCTGGTTCACGGCGAAGCGGAACGCAACGACATGGTGGAATATTTCGGCGAGCGGCTGGACGGCTTTGCCTTTACTCAAAACGGCTGGGTCCAAAGCTATGGTTCTCGCTGCGTTAAGCCGCCGATTGTCGTGGGGGACATCAGCCGACCTGCTCCTATTACCGTTGATTGGGCAAGCTACGCGCAGTCCTTAACGGAAAAGCCGGTGAAAGGCATGTTGACCGGGCCGGTGACGATCTTATGTTGGTCTTTCCCGCGCGAGGACGTCAGCCGTGAGACGATTGCCAGACAGATTGCGCTGGCGCTTAGAGATGAAGTTCTGGATCTCCAGAATGCAGGCATTGGCATTATTCAGATTGATGAGCCGGCGCTAAGAGAAGGGCTACCGTTGAAGCGAGCGCAGTGGGAGGACTACCTTAGCTGGGCGACGGAGGCTTTTCGCCTGAACGCGTCGGGCGTTCAGGATGAAACCCAGATCCACACCCATATGTGCTACTGTGAGTTTAACGACATCATGGAGGCCATTACGGCGCTGGATGCGGACGTGATCACCATTGAAACGTCCCGCTCTGATATGGAATTGCTGGATGCGTTTGAAAGCTTTGAGTATCCGAATGAAATTGGCCCTGGCGTTTATGATATTCATTCGCCGAATGTGCCGACCGTAGAGTGGATTGAAGCGCTGTTGCGTAAAGCTGCCCGCCGGATCCCCGTTGAGAGGCTGTGGGTTAATCCTGACTGTGGCCTAAAAACTCGCGGTTGGCCGGAAACGAGGCTGGCGTTGGCGAATATGGTGCTGGCGGCGCGCCGGTTGCGAGGTGAGGCGTAATATTAATTGTGCAAATAAAAGGCAGAAAGAGCGCTCTTTCTGCCTTTTGCTGCATTATAAATGGCGATTAAGAAATGTTGTCTTGAAACATAGAGGTCAGTATTTTTGCGGCCATGTCTCCGCCCACAAAAATGCCCAACCAGAAGCCGGCTTTGGCATACTTATCTGCTCTGTCGGCGTCTACCTGCATGCCGATATCATAACCGGCAGCTTTCCCTTCCATACCGCCTTCGAGGAACATAAAGCCTCCGTTTACGGCAAGCGCTTCTTTTTGGCTGATTTCACGCATTTTCTCTCCTTAAAATAGAAACGTTCATATTTATATGTCTATTGACGTTTATAAATAGAGCTATTAGTTCATGGTTTTCTATATTACATACACTGTTCTTAAGTGAAGCTGATAACGCAATTTCATCGCGTTGAATTCATTTTAACTAACTGAATTTGATTGAAATATTTATAATATTTCGTTTGTTGTAAATAAGTTAAATAATAACGATTAATACTATATCAAAGATTTTTCTGGTTCAAGGAAGGTGCTGGTGTATTTATTGTTAATATGTATTTTCTTATTTTTATTTATTAATTTTATTTTTATTGATAAGTAAATTTTGTTTTTATTTTATTGGTCGTCGACCCGCTGGTTATCATGCTAAGGTAGCGGGAGGCCGTTGGGCTTCGGGAGGGGGAATGGAAAAGTTGACTGCGCTGTATTTATCTCATCTATCCGCGTTACAGCATCGCGCACAAGAAGCGTTGCTAAAAAGCGGCCTGGACGCTTTGCTGATCCATTCCGGCGAGCCAGTCGGGATATTTATGGACGACAGAGACTACCCTTTTAAAGTTAATCCTCACTTTAAGGCCTGGGCGCCAGTGATTAACGTTCCCCACTGCTGGCTATGGGTTAACGGCGTCGACAGGCCCAAGCTTTGGTTTTATTCTCCCGTTGATTACTGGTACAGCGTTGAGCCTATGCCGGAGGGATTCTGGACTTCGTCTTTTGATATTTGCCCGTTACGAAACGCAGGCGACATCGACAGCATGTTGGCGCAACCGCTCAACCGTACGGCGTACATCGGCCCCGCACCGTCGAGCGCGCTTCGGTTGGGGATCGCTCCAGAAAACGTGAATCCTAAATCCGTGGTTGATTACTTCCACTTCTACCGCTCTTATAAAACCGACTATGAGCTGGCCTGCATGCGCGAAGCCCAAAAGGTGGCGGTAGACGGCCATCGGGCAGCTCGCGATGCGTTTTACTCGGATATGAGCGAGTTTGATATCAATTTGGCCTACCTGACGGCAACCGGGCATCGCGATATTGACGTCCCGTATGACAACATTATCGCGCTGAATGAACACGCGTCGGTGCTGCACTATACCCGCCTTGAAACGCGCTTGCCTGAAAGCGTGAACAGCTTTTTAATTGACGCCGGAGCGGAATATAACGGCTATGCGGCCGACTTGACCCGCACTTACGCCAGGGATAAAGAAAGCGATTTTAGCCAGATGGTTCGGGCGCTTAATGCTGAACAACAGGCGCTTATTTCAACGCTAAAGCCAGGCGTGAACTTCCTTGACTACCATATACAGATGCACCATCGCATCGCGAAACTGTTAAAGCAGTTTGATGTCATTACACGCCTGAGTGAAGAGGATATTGTGAGTTCTGGCATTAGCCGCGCCTTTTTCCCTCACGGGCTTGGCCATCCGCTTGGGCTACAGGTGCATGACGTAGGCGGTTTCATGCAAGATGAGTCTGGCGCGCACCTGGCGCCGCCGCCGGAATATCCGGCGCTGCGGTGTACTCGAGCGTTGGAACCAGGCATGGTGATGACCATTGAGCCAGGGCTTTACTTTATTGATTCATTGCTTGAATCTTGGCGCGTCGGCCGTCATTCGGCCAACTTTAACTGGTCGCGCATTGATGCGCTCAGGCCTTATGGCGGCATTCGTATTGAAGATAACGTTATTGTCCGTAAGGATCGGATTGAGAATATGACGCGAGATTTAAAGCTGGCCTAATGAAACCCTACTTTATTCCTGCCGAAACGACGTCGTTTTGCGAAGAGATAAAAAAGAGCCGGTTTATTACCTATCTTGCGCCGGTAGACGGCATTCAGGCGGCCAGACAGTTTATTCAGCGAATGCGGGATGAGCATCCGGACGCCAGGCATCACTGCTGGGCGTTTGTCGCAGGAGCGCCTGATGATTCCCAGCTGTTGGGCTTTTCCGATGACGGGGAGCCTTCCGGTACGGCGGGTAAGCCGATGTTGGCGCAGCTGATGGGCAGCGGCGTGGGTGAAATTGTAGCGGTAGGCGTACGCTACTACGGCGGCATTCTGTTGGGTACCGGTGGGCTGGTTAAAGCTTATGGCAACGGCGTACAGCAGGCGCTTAAAATTTTGCCGACGCGGCTTAAGGTTCCTTTGGCGGCATACCGTCTGTCTTGTGAATACGCGCAGCTGAGTATGATTGAAACGCTGGTGCAGCAGGCGGGCGGGAAAGTTGTCGATGCGCAATATGAAGCTAATATTCAACTAACGCTGCAGCTGCCGCTTGCGGAGGTTGACCGCGTCGCCGGTAAGTTGCGTGACGCGAGTCGAGGAACGTTGCTTTTGTCCTCAATTGAGTAATAATTCTCGGGTTTTTATTGAAATAAGGTCGTACCTGAATGCACTTTCGCACAATAACCCGCATCGTTGGGCTTTTGGTTATCCTCTTTTCCGGGCTTATGTTTATTCCCGGAATTGTGGCGTTAATCTATCGTGACGGCGCCGGGCGTGCGTTTACCCAAACGTTTATCGTGACTATCATTATCGGTCTGATGCTCTGGCTCCCGAACCGTAATCAGCGGCAGGAGCTGAAGTCCCGGGAAGGCTTCCTGATCGTCGTCCTGTTCTGGACCGTGCTCGGCAGCGTCGGAGCCTTGCCCTTCTTGTTCGAAGATTCACTAGGCATGAGCGTCACCAACGCGTTCTTTGAGTCATTCTCTGGGCTGACGACCACTGGCGCGACGACGTTAGTCGGGCTGGATAGCTTGCCTAAGGCCATCCTGTTTTATCGCCAGATGCTTCAGTGGCTAGGCGGTATGGGGATCATCGTCCTGGCGGTCGCTATCCTTCCGCTGTTGGGCGTCGGGGGCATGCAGCTTTATCGGGCCGAGATCCCGGGGCCGTTAAAAGATAGCAAAATGCGTCCACGCATTGCCGAAACGGCAAAAACGCTGTGGTTTATCTACGTTCTGTTGACGGCGCTTTGCGCGCTGGCGTTTTGGGCGGCGGGAATGACGCCGTTTGACGCTATAAGCCACAGCTTTTCAACGATTGCGATCGGCGGCTTTTCTCCTCACGAAAATGGATTAGCGTTTTATAACAGTTCCCTGATCAACGGCATTTCCGGCGTATTTCTGTTTATCGCCGGCTGTAACTTCGGCCTGCACTTTGCGGTGCTGAGCGGCAGAAGCCTGAAGGTGTACTGGCGCGATCCCGAGTTCAAGATGTACTTCTTCTTTCAGGTGGCGCTTATCGCTATCTGTGCGGTTACGCTCTGGTATAAGAACGTTTACGGGTCGTTTTTAGAGGCGCTGGACCAGTCGTTTTTCCATGTGATATCAATGAGTACTACGATGGGGAGCGCGATTGAACCCGTCGCTAACTGGCCGACGTTTATTCCCGTGATGCTGCTGATGGCGACGTTTGTCGGCGGATGTGCGGGATCGACCGGCGGGGGACTTAAAGTTATTCGAGTGCTGCTGCTGTTTTTGCAGGGCGTACGTGAATTAAAGCGGCTGGTGCATCCTAATGCGGTCTATACGATTAAGCTTGGGCAGCGAGCTTTGCCCGAACGGGTGATTGAAGCCGTCTGGGGATTCTTTTCCGCCTACGCGCTGGTCTTTATCATTAGCATGCTGCTATTGATGGCGACTGGGCTGGATGCCTTTTCGGCGTTCACCGGCGTGGTTTCTGCGTTAAACAACGTGGGGATTGGCATTGGCGACTTCGGTGGCCACTATGCTGACGTTAACGATGCGGCGAAGTGGATTTTGCTGGTAACAATGATGTTTGGTCGTCTTGAGGTCTTTACGCTTCTGGTTCTGTTTACGCCAATTTTTTGGCGAGAATAATAAATACAAAATCGAGTAAGGAATGAAAGCATGAAAGCGCTGTTAGTTTATTCGAGCTGTGATGGACAAACGAAGGCTATCGTTGAAACAATTGCTCAAGAGCTGCAAGGGCAAGCCCAGGTTAGCCTGTATAACATTAATGAAATGCCGGAGATTAATCTCAACGACTATGACGGCGTTTTGCTTGGAGCGTCGATTCGCTACGGCCATTTTAGCAAAGCGTTTAAGTCTTTTGTCGAACGCAATTGCGATACGCTTAACGGCATGCCTACCGCATTCGTCTCCGTAAATCTTATCGCTCGAAAGGCGGAAAAACGGTCCCCGCAAACCAACGGCTATACCCGCAAGTATTTGCTCTCTACCCGTTGGAAGCCCTCCATTTGCGGCGTTTTCGCCGGCGCGCTTCGTTATCCTCGCTACGGCTGGTTGGATAGGGTAATGATCCAACTCATTATGAGAATGAGCGGTGGTGAAACCGACAGCAGTAAAGAAATCGAATATACCGACTGGGAACAGGTGCGGCGTTTTGGTCACGATTTTGCGCGTTTAATAGGCGCCAGCGGTGCGTAATGCATCGTTTTGGTGAAAAATAGACCATTCAGTCAACTTTTCTCAATTAGCGCTTGAAAGCCCGCGGCGAACCCCTATAATGCGCCTCCACTGACACGGCACAAGCCGGTTAGCCCTCAGAATTAAACGCGCAAATCGGTGATTTACCGCTTGACTCTGAAACGGGATGGCGTAATATACGCAGCCCGCGTCACGGGAAGTTTTTCCCCTGGCGCACGCTCTTTAACAATTTATCAGACAATCTGTGTGGGCACTCACAGGACACTATCCAACAGCGCTTCGGCGCAAACGATAGATAAAAGTCTTGAAGAGTGAACATCAGTTAATTCATTACGAACTAACAGTAAAGATTCTTTGAGCATCAAACTTTAATTGAAGAGTTTGATCATGGCT
>NZ_AUUA01000017.1 GCF_000439085.1 Leminorella grimontii ATCC 33999 = DSM 5078
AACGTGGGCGAGCTGAAGCTGGGGGCCGAGGGGCAGCTGAACCGCAATCTGAACCTGTGGAGCAACGTGGCGCAGCAGCTGGGCGACAAGGGCTACAGCGACACGGCGGTGACGTTGGGGGTTAAGTACCGGTTCTAATACGAAAGCAAGGATATGCTACGCCTCTCCTCTTTTGGAGGGGCGTAGCTATAACGGAAGTAGGGATGCACGGTGGATTACTGCTCTATGCGTTATTTTTTGACCCTCCGTTTGTATTAAAGGAATCTAGTTTTTCCTTGTTTTCAATATTCACGTTAGTGCTTTTTTTACAACCTGTTTGAATATTTATTCAAAAGGGTTTTATATTTTCTGTTTAATATCCCTATATGAATAATGTTATTACCAACCGTAAATACCCTAAGAATTGGAATATGGCATGCCTGATGGCGCGTTTGGCCGGCGTAAGGCCGGCTCCTGTGATGGTGCTAAGTCCGCTCAATCGCTTTTGGTACATTGCCCATGGGCTGAGCATGCCGCTTTGTTACTCCAATAAAGATTAAACCGTGATTTTCTGTTAACGAGAGGGGAAACGGTGCTGCAAATGCTCGACGTTTTGCGTGTTGCGTAAATGGCTAAAACATAGAAAAATAAAAATATAATAATATCATTGTGTTACTTGTTTTTTTAAAACAAAGTTGGTTAATATTTAATCACGCTGATATCAAAATTTAGCCGGGTAATGAGATCGCATACCGCCTCTATTTGTTTTTTAAACATGTGAATCTGCATTTATCTAGATTAAAAAACTATATTTTGTGATATTTGAGGCTAAGCTTCTGTTCTTATCCGTCTATTGATAGTATTCATTTGTGCTTAGGGTAAAGGCTTATTTTTCTTAGTGGCCAGATTTGCAGTAAAAGCTGAATTTATATAACGGAATATCATTAAGAATAGCGGTGGACTCATCATCTGAATAAATATGGATTACTTAAAGCCTTTCATATTTTATCAGCCAGCTGAACGTTATCGTTTTTTAGATAAAAAAGCGGCGATCAATAATCCATTCATTCTGTTAAAGAAAATAAAAATCATTAAATGATAGGCCGCTTATGAGCAACGTATACCGCGTAGTTAGGGTTCATAGGCTGATTTCAGAGGTCCGTTGTTAAAGTGGAGCACCGAGCTCCAGCCCAAGGACCGGCGTGGCGCATAGCTGAACGTCGGAAAAAGCGCAGGTTTTGATGCTGCATTACGCTAGCCGTTTTTGGAGGAGCGTAACTGCTGTTTGTATAGGTCCGCTTTGACAGGGCGCGGCAGGAACAAAGGGAACCGTTTTTGATGAGGGATAAGGCCCTATCAATTAAATGAACGGTCGTCGTTAAGTTTTGTGTGGATGAGTCGGTTGTTTCTTTATGCGTTGATATTTTCTGGAAGGTAAATTTCAACGTTTTTAATAAAAAAACAATATAGGTCAGTTTATTAAGGGATTGTATTCATGTCGTTAACGTTAGCAAATCGATCGCTACGATTTGTATTTATCATTATTACTATCATCATCTGTGGCTATTTCTTTTTCGCAAAAGATCTGCTGGTGACTATCGAACACTCGCCGTTGGTCAACGCAAGCATCATTGGCGTTCAGATAATCGGCGTTCTTTATTCTCTGTTCGTGTCTCTCTCTTTGGCTTTAGCCATCAGGGACTGGCGGCGCTTCTCACAGCGCAGCATTTCAGACGAAGCGCCGGCTCGCCTACGGGGCGCGACCAAGATGTTGGAAAGCCGAGTTTCCGATCTGATTCATTCCAATAATGAAGTGAGAAACGCGCTGCTGCAGTCTTTTAAAGAGTCGCTGATGCGTAAGGTTACCGGCGCTGAATATATCTCCGGCTTGCTCGTCGGCTTAGGGCTTTTGGGAACCTTTATCGGGCTTATCATGACGATGGGCAGCATCAAGGCCGCGATTGGCGTTATGAGTTCCGGCGATAGCGAGATATCCGCGCTGCTCGACGGACTGGCCGCGCCGCTGGGGGGCATGTCCGCCGCGTTTACCGCCTCTTTACTGGGTCTGCTTGGCTCTCTGGTTATGGGACTTATCGCCCATATGTTGAGCACCGCCTCCGATCACCTCTATTCCGACGTTGACGGCTGGGTTCACACCCATCTGGCCAATACCGAACCGGCCTATTCAAGCGGTGAGTGTGCGCTGACTGACGGGCGCGTCGGCATTGCCAGCCAGGGCGTGCCGACCGGGATCGGCCAGAACTATGAGATCGAGCGCCTGCTGCGGGCCATTTTGAAGTTTACCGAGGTTCAGCAGGCCCAGCAGCATGAAAGCGTGAGCTATCTGAACAAGCTTCTTCATAGCCAGGAAAAGCTATTTGAAAGCCAGCAGACGATCGCTGAGAGCCAGCGTCGCGCGTTAGAAAGCCTGGAAAACAACCATCAACAGACGATGAATGCCGTTGACGCCCATAATCTGCGCGTTATCGAGCTTTTGCAGGGCGCGGTTAACCAGCAGCAGGGCATTGTGACCGCGCTGCAAAGCACCAATCAGCGGCTGTCTGCGAACGGCGAACTTCTGGAACAGTCCCTCATCGTTCAGGAACGCGGGACCGACGGATTGAAGAACGTTCACTATGAGCTCAGCGAGCTGAACCAATGCGCCGGCAAACAGAGTGAAAAACTGAGCGAACAGAACGCGACGCTTGATGAAATCAATCACGCCATGGGGCATATGCGCCAGGTTTTGGTTGAGCAGTCCGGTCATCTTAACGCTAACCGAATTCAGGTCAGCGGCACCTTTGAACAGGTGGCGGACAGCTTGAAGGGGCTGCATGTGGAAATGCAGGGCGGACGTCAACAGTTGCTGACCCTTGAGTCCGTTTTGCGCGCCGGAAGCGGCGACGCCGAGAGTATCGTTCAGGCGGTCAGATCTCAAAACGGGGCGCTGCTTGAATGCGTAAGCCAGATAACGGAAGCCGGAGTTTCCGTTTCTTCCGCCAGCCGTGCCCTGATTGAAGAGTGCCGCAAAGCGCTGCACGCAGAGAAGGCTGAGACGGCGCATGCCAAGCCATTACACGTCGATGAGCCGGCTTGAGGCTCGCGCATTGGTTATTGAACGCAGATTTTTGAATAAAAAGAAATAAGTAAAAAAATGAAAATAAAAAAAGGGATGCTCGTTAGCACCGCGCTTTGCGCGCTGTGGTTAACGGGGTGCAGTTCCAACGTGGATGAAACGCAAACGCAGGCGACGCCAGCTTTAAACCAAAAGGATGAAGACAGCGCGCCCCGGACGATGAGCGAGGGAGAGGCCATAGGCCTCTCTTCTTCCGCAACTATAGGTAAGAAAAGCGAAGATAAACGTTCGCAAATCGCACCGAGCGCTTCGGCGTCCGTCGGCGCGTCGACAACCTATTCTTTGCAGGCCGCGCTCAACAGGGCGCACGAATACTCTTTAAGAACGGTCATCAGCATGGCCAGGGTGGATGAAGCGGAGCAGCGGATTGATGAAGCGAAGGCCGGTTATTACCCCAAGCTGCAGGCGATGGTAAAGACAGCGGACTGGATTTCTGACCGCAGTTCTCAGGTGTCGCGCTCTTACGACGAATACTCCCAAATGCAGCTAACGCTGCAGTATAACCTGATGGACTTTGGGCGGACCCGCCATGCCGTCGGCAGCGCTGAGAACGTTCACCGCTCGGCGACGCTGGGCGCTGAGAATGAAATTAACTCGGTCTCTTTTGACGCCGCCAAGGCGTACCTCGACGTGCGCCGCTATACCCTGCTTCAGGCTGCGGCGAAAGATTACGTTAAGGTGACGTCCGATCTGGTCAATACCCTGACCGCTCGGGTCGCCGGCGGTGGTTCCCCCGAGTCGGAGTTGATCCGCGGCAAGTTGGCGTTGACGAATGCAGAAAACCGGCAAAAAACGATAGACCTTCAGCTGGCTAAAGCAAAGCAGAAGCTGCGCAGCCTGCTGGGGATCGACGTTGCGGTTGAAATGGCCGAACTGGCGGATATTCCCGGCGGTACGAACTTTGACGCAATGGTCGCCAGTATTCTGCAACAAAACCCGGGCATCAAGGCAAAGCTGGCCGAGCTCGACAGCGCCAAAGAGGACGTCTCTGTCGCTCAGGCTGCTCGCTATCCCAGCGTGGACGTTGTTGGCGCCTATAAGCGGCCTTTCCAGCGCCCGGACGGCCTGGACAATAACTACCTCGGCGGGAACGTCGCGCTTCAGGTCAGCGTGCCGGTTCTGGACGGCGGAATTAACTCGTCCCGCATTGGCCAGGCGATGGCTCGACTGCGGGTTGCTGAGGCAAGCTATGGTCAGCTTCAGCGCGACGTCAACGAAATGGCGTTCAACCTCTCTAACGACGCCGTCAACGCCAGAGAGCTTTGGAAGATCCAAGGGCAGGCGAAGCTGGATGCCGGACGGACGAAGTCGCTCTATCTGGAGGAGTTTCGACTGGGGAACCGCAGCCTGAACGATCTTATCAGCGTACAGACGGACTTCTTCAACGCAAGCGTAGGGCGGGTCTCGTCTCAGTATGACTATTATCTCTCCGTTATGGGGCTCTACATGCTGCTGGGACAGGTCAACAGCGGCATTCAGACGCTTAACCTGCGCTAAGAGGAACGGGCTATGAAATCAAATGGACACTTTTGGCCTGCGTATGTAGATATGATGACCGTGCTTTTGCTGGTTTATCTTCTTATCTCCATGATCTTCCAGGTCTTGCTTATCGTTGCTCAGCAAAACGTGGGCGTGAAACTTAGCCAGCAGCGGCAGGTAGAGATCCGTGCGGTCGGTCAGGATCCGCTGGCGAATGAGCTGCGCCTGGCGCTGGATACCAATCAAAACTACCTCGGAACGAAAAATCAGCAGGAGCTGGTGAAGTGGCTAGAGGCGCACCGCGACGGCATCAGTAAAAACGGCGCCGTTATTTACGCGGCGGTGCAAAACGATACTCAGGTAGGCGTTAACCTGACGGTGCAGTACGACCGCAGTCTGGAAGTGCTGAGGATTATGCAGCAGCACGACATTCCAACCGCGCGGGTCACGATCAATAACTCTTCGGTCAACGTTGCCAAGGACGAGTTCGTGGCGATTTACGTCAAGAACCCCAGCATTTCTGCCGGGAAAGTCGACAATAGCGTTGGAAATGAGGATCTGAACGACGCTCAGATCCCCAGTCATTCCGTAAACAGCGCGCCCGCTGCGGCGGGAGGGCAATAATGTTGAGCGGGCTGAAGCACGTCCGCTCGCTGAGCAGGTGGTTCCCGCAGGGAATTGCGGGCTACACTCTGCTGGCGTTTTTTTTGTTTATCGTTTGGGCCTGCTGCTTTGAGCTTGACGTACTGGTGAAGGGCAGCGGCGTTATTCGCGTTGAGAGCCGCAACCTGCTGTTACAGCATCCGGAGGGCGGCGTTGTGAGCCAGCTGCTGGTACACGAAGGCGAAACGGTAAAACAGGGACAGCTCATCGCGATTATCGACAACAGCCTGGTGAGCGAAGACTTTGCCAAAAGCGAGGTTGAGCGCCAGGCCTTGCTTATTCGCGAGCGGCGTCTACAGCAGGAGTTGGCGGGTGAGGCGTTTAACCCCGAGCCTACCGGCAACGCTGAAACGGACAAAATCGCCGACAGCGAATATCGGCTTTATCTGTCTCGTCAAACCGCGCTGCGCGAGCAGCAGCAGGTTAACCGTGCGCAGGTTGAGCAGCGAAAGGCCCAGTTGGTTGAGCTCTCCACCAAAGTCGACGATCTAACCAAACAGCTGTCGCTGTCGCAAAGCCAGGTCAATCTTTACAGCGCTATGGTCGCGAAGGGCGCTGCCGCAGAGGCGGTGCTTTTGCAAAAACGAGCCGATTTACAGCAGGTTCAAACCTCCCTTAACGAGGCGAGGCTCCGGCTGCCCAAAGTACAAAGCGAGCTGGATGAATATCAGGCACGTACCAATCAGGCTCTGGCGGACTTTATGTCAGAGACGCAAAAGCAGTTGAGCCAAACCAAAGTGGACCTGAGCCGGGTCGACGTACAAAACAGCGCAAGCGTTGGGCGTAAGGCCAATGCGCGCATCATTAGCCCGGTTGACGGGGTAGTGCAAAAGCTGTTTGTCGCCCACAGCGGCGCGGTGATTAAGTCCGGCGGAGAGGTTATCGAAATTTCGCCGACCAGAGTGCCGCTGATTGCGGAAGTCAAAGTGCGTCCGGAAGACCGTGACCGCATTTGGGAAAAGATGCCTGCCCGCCTGCATATTAGCGCCTTTAGCTCATCGTATGCCGATACGCTGGACGGCAAGATTACGGTCATCAGCGCCGACGCCGTCAGCGACGAGCAAAACGGGCGCTACTACCTGGTCAGCATTGAGGTGCCGGAAGGCCAGTACGAGAAAGCGATATACCCCGGCATGGGGGTGGACGCCTATCTGCTGACGGGAAAGAGAACGCCGCTGGAGTATTTCTTTAAACCCTTATTAAACAACGCCAAATTAGCGCTTTCAGAACCGTAGCGGAATACGGTAGACAGGATAAAAGGAACAAAACGTGTCGAACGAACTTCCATTACCGGCGTCGCCGGCGGTATCGGTCATTCCGGTAACCTATGCGGATAACCACATTCCGCTCAACTATGAACAGGTTCAGCTGTTAATCAGCGGGTCAGATCTGGTCGTCCAAAGCGACGATGGCAAGCGGCTGATTCTGCCGCTCGGCGCTAAGCTTGCTTCGCTCAACAATAACCTCTATACGCTGAGCTTCGCCGATGGAAAGGTGATTAACTCCGACGATCTGCTGCAGGTCGCGAAAGTGGATTTCGACTCTCCGGGGATGAACCGAGCCGGTAAAGAGGTGAAGGCCAAGCCAGTGGCAGAGAGTTTGCCAGAGAACGTGGTGATTAAAGAAGTGATCAATCAGGTCATCATCGAAGAGGACCTCGGCGGTGAAGTGGACGACGAGAGCGAAGGGACGTCTGCGACGGCGGTTATCTCGGCTGACAGCATAGAGCCGCTGCCGAAGAAGCCCTTGGTCGAATCGCTTTTAGTGAAGTCCTCATCGTCGGGAACGGCGCCCGAAACGCCCGGCCCTGGAGACTATTCTGGCGCTTCCGAACAGCCTTCAAATCCCGTTACGCCCTCGGACTCTTCAGGGAACGATGTGACAGTGATGCCGATGTCGCTGCTGCAAACGTCTGGCATCGCCGATGAGGCCAGACGCGTGTGGACGGGCGGAACCGGGAACGCTGCAGCGGCCAGCTCCAGCGACTGGAGCGTTCAGTATGCGGCGACAAATATCGATCTGTCGTCTCAGACGCAAGGGTGGACCGTGCAGGTGAACAATCAGCAGGTTATCCCCGAAGGCTACGTTGGACGCGTATTGAGATTGGATAGCGGTGCGGGAGACATTACCGTCAGCGGCCTGCCCGGCGGCTATCGGTTGATTACGGCCGACAGCTCGGAAGGCCGGCTGTATCAGCTACAGCCTAATGAAATGCTGCTTATTTATCCTGAAGGGCACAAGGCGTCGTTTGAACTTACCTTTACCTATACCTCCACCGGCGGCGTGCGGACCAGCGAAAGCGCCAAGTTCGTCATTGTCGATAACCCCAGCACCAATATTGATAACGAAGGCCGCTTCCAGCTGTCGAGCGAAATGAACGAAGTGAACGTCATCGGCGGGGCCGGAGACGATCGCATCATTGCCGGTTCCCAGCGTGGAACCTATGACGGCGGCGCAGGGCATAATATCGTTGACTATTCGCAGGCGACGCGTGCGCTGAACGTCAACCTGTCTGAGGGGGCGTCTTCACTTCAGGGCAGCGACAAAAAGCTGCACGGCCTGGTAAATATTCAGGAAGTGATTGGTTCTGACTATGACGACGTGCTTATCGGCGACGCGAACGACAACGTGCTGCGCGGCGGTGCGGGCGACGATCGCCTCAGCGGCGGAGGCGGCAACAATACCCTTGACGGCGGCAGCGGCGTGAATACGGTTTCCTACGCGGACGCCCGCGGTGGCGTTTCGGTCGATTTGAGCGCAAACGCGGCGAGCGACAACGGCCTCGGCGGGCAAGATACCCTACTCAATATTCAAAACATTATCGGCAGCGCTCATGACGACGTCTTGATTGGCGACGGCGCGGACAACCACATTCAGGGCGGTGGAGGCGACGACGTTTTGATGGGCCTGGGCGGCAACAACGTGCTTGACGGTGGGGCCGGTACGAATACGGTCAGCTATGAAAGAGGCGCCAACGGCGTTCGGGTCGACTTCTCTACCGGGAGCGCGACTAACGGTTACGGCGGAACGGATACGCTTATCAACATTCAGCAGGCGATAGGCTCCGCGTTTGACGATGAGATGATAACCGGACGCGGCTCTTACTATCTCCGCGCCGGAAACGGCAACGACGTTCTGATTGTCAACGGCGACACCGCCAGCCGCGCGATCCTTGACGGCGGCGCGGGTGACGACCTGTTTATCGCCGGTTACGGCGTTAACAAATTCATCGGCGGTGGCGGTTTCGATACGGTTGACTACAGCCGCGCGCTTAGCGGAATTGACGTTAATCTCCAAACCGGTCAGGTGTACAACAACGGCTTTGGCGATATGGACACGTTGGAAGGCATTTCCGCCATCGTCGGCACGCGGTTTGCCGATCGCTTTACTCTGGGCAACGGCGACAGCACGATTAATGCGGGCGATGGCGATGACGAGATTATCGCCGGCTCCGGGAACCATCGCATTGACGGCGGTTCGGGGACCAATACCGTCGACTACAGTCAGGCGCTGTCCGCTATCAACGTCGATTTGGTTAGCGGCGCGGTGACGAGTAACGGCTTTGGCGGTCAAGACACCTTGACCAACGTTCAGCGGATCCTGGGATCGTCATTTGACGATGAAATTGCCGGTGGGAACGGCGACGACGTGATTTATGGCAACGCTGGCAATGACGTTATCTATGGCTCTTTGGGTAGCGACCTGCTGTACGGCGGCGCCGGAAATAATCGGCTGGACTATAGCCGCGTGAGCGGAGGCGTCACGGTAGACGTTATCAACGGGCGCACGACAAAATCCAACGGCGACATCGATATCTTCTCCGGATTCACTCAGTTTACCGGAACCTCCGGCAACGACGTCTTTATCTCGCCCAAAGCAGCGTTGACGATTAACGGCGGCGCGGGCATGGATACGGTGGACTACAGCCAGCTTAGCGTCAGGATAACCGTTGATTTACGATCGGGGAAAGCGACGAAGTATGACGCAAGTAACGCCAGCTTCCTCGATCAGTCGCTGATTTCAATTGAAAAAATCATTTTCCCGCAGGGCGTTTCCAGCGCGGGCAGCGTTGGCTATACCAGCACCTCGGGAAGCACCTGGTTTGTCGGCGGCAACGGCAACGATACGTTCTACGTGATGGGCGGCAGTAATACCATTACGGGCGGCGGCGGCTGGGACTGGGTCTCGTATTCCTCAGCACGTTCCGGCGTTACCGTCAGGGTTGACGCGAACCATAACGGTATGGCGACGGTGAACGGCTACGGTGGTCAGGATGTTCTCAACGGTATCGCCTACCTGCAAGGCTCGAACTATGATGACTATCTGGCGGGGAACAGCATTCTCAACGGCCGTAACGGCAACGACACGCTGGAAGGAACGGGCAATAACGCGATTGCCTACTATCGAGAAGTCGGCACCGGGATTGTTGCCGACCTCGAGGCGGGTATTGTTAGCAACGACGGTTACGGATGTCAGGACACCCTTATCAACGTCCACCATATCCAAGGCAGCAACAGCGGCGACATCGTCTATGGCAGTTCTAAGGACAACCAAATATCTACCTTTGACGGCAACGACCTGATCTACGGAAGTAAGGGGAACGACACGATCAACGGCGGTGACGGTATTGATACCGTGGACTACAGCCTGTTGGACGCCGCCGTTAACGCCAACCTGTCAACCGGGGCGGTGGATAAAGGCGTAAACGGCAAGGATACGCTGTCTCTGGTTGAGAACCTGACGGGAACGGCCTTTGACGACGTGCTGACCGGCAATGCGCTCGACAATATTTTGACCGGCGGCGGCGGTAACGACTTGCTGATCGGTGGGGCGGGCAACGATTTGCTCATCGGCGGCAACGGCTTTGTGACCGCAAGCTACCAGACGTCGACGTCCGGCATTGTCGCAAACCTGAGTACGGGGTCGGTCAACGACGGCCTGGGCGGCGTGGATACGCTGGTTCAAATCGACAAGATCCTGGGCTCTTCCTATAGCGACACCTTCAAAATCTCCAGCAGCGCGGATCTCCTAAGCTACTGGATTGACGGCGGAGCGGGGATAGACACGTTGAAGAAAAGCGGCGCCGGGCAGGCCTTTGATTTGACAGGTGCGGGCGTTCACATTAGCAACGTTGAGCGGTTTGACTTTGCCGACGGCGCGTCGGACAACGTACATATCGACCTTAATACGCTGTTTACCGGTCAGGTGGGAGGCGCCTCGATGTCTCTCCATACGGATGCGTCTGATACGGTCAACCTCAGCGGCGCGGGCTGGTCGATGATAGACAGCGGCAGCGACAGCGAAACGTGGAGCAACGGAAGCCAAACGTTTAGCCACACCTGGGCTTAACGGGCAGGTCGAATTGAGTACGACAGCAACTAACGGAATAAGAACATGAACAATCAGTTACCGCAGCCGGAACACGCCATGAAATCGGTCGTTCCCTTTACCTATGCGGAAAACCGCGTGCCGTATTCGTGGAGTGCGGACGGCGTGAAGCTTAGGGTTAACGGGCCGGATCTCGTTATTGAAACCGCAGGCGGTGAGAACTTGGTTTTTACCATGGGCGCCGAACTGGCCTCGTTGCATAAGGGCATATTTCGCATCACGTTTACCGACGGCAAGTCGTTGGACGCTGCGCAAATTCTTCGCGAAGCTCAGGTGCAGGAAATATCTCCCGAGCGCGACAGAGCTCCGGAGAGCATCGGTAAGGAGACGCGCAACGAAGGCGACGTTACCGTAAAGGAAGTGGTGGTTGAAGACATCATCGTTGTCGACAGCAAAGGCGGCGGCCAGACCGACGTGGAGGAGCATTCCACCTATGCCGAGCTGGAAACGCCGACCATGACCGAACTGGCCCAGCGCGCGACCATTGATGACAGCATCCCGCTGGTTAAAAAGAGTTCGGGCGCGCCGTCGGTAGAGCATACTCAGGCTAGCACCGTGCCGGACGACGCCACGGATCCGTCCCCGGCGCCGTCTGATTCGACGGATCCGACGGTGACCTATCCAAAGGTGACTCTGCTCCAGGTTAGCGCCTGGCGCGACGCAGGTTCGCATGTTTATCAGGTCGGCAGCGGCAGCAACGCTGCGCGTACTGACGGAAACATTGTGCTTCAGTACGGGGCAACGTCGGCGGACCTGTCCGCCGAAAGCGCGAACTGGACGATCGACGTCCGAAATGCGGAATACTTCCCGGAAAATACGGTTGCGCGGATTGTGCGCTTTGATGAAGCCGTCAGCTCCGTGTCTATTGACGGGCTGCCGGCGAGCTATCAGGCCATTATCGGCGGAACGCCGGAGGGGAATCAGTACGGCCTGATGCCGGGTGAAATACTGCTTATCTATCCGCAGTCGCAGTACGACATGTTTACCGCAAGCGTCTCTTTTACCGATTCCAGCGGTGAGCTGCGTCAAGAGAATATGACGTTCGTGGTGGTAGATAACCCGACATCACTTATTAACGGCCAGGGCCAAATACAGCTTGCCTCACACGCCAACAGCGTCAGCGTGACGGGCGGCAGCGGGGATGACGTTATCATCGCCGGTAGCGGAAACGGTGCCTATGATGGCGGTGGCGGCAGCAATACCGTGGACTTCAGCGGCATGAAAAACGCGTTGACGGTCGACCTGGCCAACGGCACGGCGTCCAGCGACGGTCAGTATACGTTGACTAACGTTCAGAACGTTATCGGTACGGACTTCGACGATGTGCTAACGGGCGACGGCCAGGATAACTACCTGCAGGGCGGAGCTGGAAACGATGTGCTGCGCGGCGGTGGCGGCAATAACGTACTTGACGGCGGCAGCGGCATAAACACGCTGAACTATGACACCAGCGCTTCCGGCGTCAGCGTCGATCTCAGCCTGGGCGTTGCGTCTGACAACGGGCTCGGCGGAAGCGATCGCATTTTAAATATTCAAAACGTCGTCGGCAGCAGCCATAACGATCTGCTTATTGGCGATGCTGCCGATAATGCGCTGTACGGCGGCGGCGGTGACGATACGCTGATGGGGATGGGCGGTAATAACGTGCTTAATGGTGGTGCGGGCGTCAATACCGCCAGCTATGCGCGCGCACTGGTCGGCATTGATGCCGATTTGACCACTAATCGGGTAAACAACGGTTTTGGCGGCGTTGACACGCTTATTAATATTCAAAATATTATCGGCTCTGATTTTGACGATCGCATCGTCAGTGGCAACGGCGGTTCATCGATTGAGGCCGGGCTTGGCAACGATACGCTTATCATTGGCGGAGACGCCAGCAGCCGGGCGGTATTGGACGGCGGTGCGGGCGACGATCTGTTCATCGCCGGCTACGGCTATAACGCGTTTACCGGCGGGAGCGGCTTCGATACGTTGGACTACAGCTACGCGCTGGAAAGCGTCAATATCAGCATGAAAGACGAACGCGCCTATGCCAACGGCTTTGGCGGCATCGATCGATTCTCCGGCATTGAACGCATCATCGGCTCCAAGTTTGATGACTATATCGAGCTGGGATCTTCTGGCGCCACGATCGACGCCGGCGAGGGGAACGACCTGATCGTCGCGGGCGGTGGCAGCCTCAATCACATTGACGGCGGCGCGGGGAACAATACCCTGAACTACAGTAATGCGGTGTCGGGCATCGTGGTGAGCCTGAAAGACGGCGAGGCGCTGGATAACGGCTTTGGCGGGCAGGATACGCTGGCTAACATTCAAAATATTGTCGGGTCAGCCTGGAATGACGTTATTGAAGGCGACGATAACGATAACGTTATCAGCGTCGGCGCCGGAGACGACCTGATTTACGGCTCGAAAGGAAACGATACGCTCAGCGGCGGCGCCGGCAGCAATACGCTTAACTATAGCCGACTGGCGGAAGGCATTAACGTCAATATGGTGGCCGGTACGGTGCTTAAAGGCGCGGACGGCGCGGACGCCTTTACACAGTTTAATCGTTTTGTCGGTACGTCGCAGGATGATACCTTTTTGGTAACCAGCGGCGTTGCCGCCGTCGACGGCGGCGAGGGATTTGACGTTCTCGACTTTGGCTCTCTCGGCGGCTCGCTGACGATTAACCTTTCATCCGGCGTCGTTACTGGGCGCAACGGCACTAACCAGGCCCTCGGTTCGCTAGCCGTGAGCAATATTGAAAAAGTGATCATGACCAGCGGCACTGGCAGCGCCTTTATCGGCAGCCTGACCGAAGGGAATGAGTTCGTTGGCGGCGCCAGTAACGACATATTTCGCACTAACGGCGGCAACAACGTAGTGACCGGCGGCGGAGGCAGCGACTGGGTGGAGTACGTCAGCGCTCTTCACGGCGTTACCGTAGACCTCAATTTGTACGGCGCAGGGCAAGGCTTTAGCTCCGACAACGGCTTTGGCGGGCAGGACGTATTAAACGGCATCTCACACCTGAGAGGCTCGAACTATAATGACGTTCTGACGGGAACCGGCTATCTGGAAGGCGGCGCAGGGAACGATATTCTGGACGGCGGCAACAGCGCGTCGGCCTACGCCTATTACAACTCTGCCAATAAAAACAAAGGGGTAACGGTTAACCTGGCGCTGGGCGTGACGAGCGAAGACGGATACGGCAGTCAGGATACGCTTATCGGTATCAAAAACGTTATCGGCTCTATTTATGCGGATACCATTTACGGCAGTGACGCCAACAATATCATCTCGACTCGAGAGGGCGATGACTATATTTACGGCAGCCGCGGCAACGACACGATTAACGGTGAAGGGGGGACTGACACCATCGACTACAGCCTGATGAACGCTGCGGTTAACGTTGATCTCTCCGCCAGTCGAGCGAATAAGGGCGTTAACGGCACCGATACGTTAAGCAATATCGAAAATATTACCGGCAGCGCCTATGCCGACGTGCTGAAGGGCAGCAGCGGTAGTAACGTGATCCGCGGCGGCGGCGGTGACGATACGCTTATCGGCCTGGGTGGCAACGATACGCTGATCGGCGGCGACGGATTTGTCACCGCAGACTATAGCGTATCACCCAAGGGCATCGTCGCCGATCTGACCACCGGCAAGGTTCAGGACGGCTACGGCACGCAGGATACGCTAATTTCTATTTCCAAAATCACCGGTTCGGCAAAAGACGACGTCTTTGAGATCTCCAACAACTTAAGCCTGCACCAGTACGCGCTGGACGGCGGCGCAGGCAACGACGTAATTAGAAAAAGCGGCAGCGGCGGCCTGTTTACGCTGGGCGACGCGGCTTTCAACATTTCCAACATTGAGAAGCTAGACTTTTCCGACGGCCAGAATGACACTCTGAACGTCAACCTGAGCGGGCTATTCGGCAACTACGGTAGTAACGCGTCGATTTTGCTGAATACCGATGCGTCCGACGTCGTCAACATCACTGCCGGCGGCGGCTGGAGCATGACTTCCAGCGGCGCGGAAAGTGAAACCTGGAGCAACGGCGACCAGACCTTTACCTGGTCCTGGGCTTAACGGGGAGTGCCATGACGATACTGGAAATAGAAGCGTCGCCAGAAGAGCAGACGGCGCAGGACATAGAGATTAACGCTCTGGGAGCTGCAAAGGCGTATTTAACGTTAGGCGACGGCCTGGCGGCGGCGGCCGACGCGCTGTCCGTCCCCGTTGCCCGCTGGGAGTGGCAGTCGCTGGCGCAAACGCTGACGCCTGATGCTCCCGTCGACGCCTGGTTTGAGCTGGCCGCTAGAGCGCTCGGCGTGGAGGTATTGCCCTGCGAGCCGGAGCATCAGCCGGTGAAGGGCGGTGTATATCTGCTTCAGGCTCGGGACGGATGGGGCGTTTTAACCGCCGATCGTCACCTGTCTCCAGCGCCCTTTTCTGAACTGGCCCAGCGCCGCAAAGCCTGGCGAGTCGTTGTGCGCGATGGCGCACAGCGGCTGAGCTGGCGTGCGCTGTTTCGCTTGGGCGAGCAGGAAGGAAAGACGGTCAGCCGCCTGCTGTGGTCGACCCTGATTATCAACCTGCTGGCGATAGTGATGCCGCTGTATCTGAACGCCGTTTACGACAGGATAATTCCCGGCCATGCAGATTCATCGCTGTGGACGCTGTCCGCCGCGGTGGTGCTGGCGCTGCTGGTAGAGTACGTCTTTCGCGTCGAGCGCGTTAAAACCGGCGGGCGATTTTTATCGTCGATGCAGCAGCGTCTTGAACCCGCCTTGATAAAGGACCTGATTCATACCGTACCGTCGCAGGATAACAAATGGGGGCGCGGCGTTCTGGAGGCGATGAACAACTGGAACCGCTTCAGGATGCAGTGTCTGGGGCTGTTTTCCAGCTCGGCATTGGATTTGGCGTTCAGCGTGCTCTACTTTGTGGTGATTGCCGCTATCGCCGGTTGGCTGGTGCTGGTGCCTCTATTTATCTTTATTTGCGCCATCGTGCGGGTCGTGCTTTTTTATCTGGAAACCGAAAGGCTGCCCAGCCACGGCGCGCAGGTGCCGTTTTCCACCGGAACGCTTGATAACTACCGGGCGACCGTGGCCTATAAGGCCGCGACGCTGCAGTTTTTGCGCGCCAACGAGAAGGCGCAGCAGGCGGAACAAAACCGCTTTATTCTTCAGAACCGGTGCAGCGCCTCGCTGATGGCGCTGATGAACTTCCAGACCGTATTGGCGGTTATCTGCGCGTTTTATCTGGTGCAGAGCGGCGGCATGTCACCGGCCGGGCTGTTTGTTACCGTGGTTATCGCCGGGCGGCTGGGTCAGCCAATTTTCTCCTTAATGCAGCTGCTTCCCAGCCTGCAAAAAATGCGTCGTTCGATGGCTGAAATCAATCAGCTGGTTGAGGAACAGCACAAGCAGGACAGCGAAGAGCCGGTGGGGTACCACGGCCCTAACGGCGGATGGAGCGCGTCGCAGCTGGACTTTAACTACCATCCTTCCCTGCCCTGCATTAACCGAATAAACCTGCACATATCACCGAAAGAGCGCGTGGCGATCGTCGGCGGCGCCGGAGCGGGGAAAAGCACGCTGCTTAAGCTTATGTTGGGGATCCTGATGCCCAACGGCGGGCACGTTACCTGGGACGGCATGCTGCTCTCGGCCCGCAGCGCGGATGCCGTTCGCCGTGGCGTTCACTACGCCTGGCAGGACGGTGACGTGATTGGTGAGACGGTGTTTGACTACCTTTCTCTTGATAACCCGCTGCCCGAGAGTGCGGAAGAAATTCTGTCCGTGCTGAAGAAAGCCAACTTAACTGGATTAATGCCTTTTTTAAACCAGGGGCTAAACAGCCGGTGGCAGAGTCTGGCCGTTCCTCTGACCTCACTGCAAAAGCAGCAGCTGGCGTTGGCGCGTCTGCTGCTGTCCAAGCGTTCTTGCTGCATTTTGGATAACCCGTCCGCCCATCTCGATCCTGCGTCGGAGTCCGTGCTGATTGAGCACTTAAAGCAGCGGGCCGATGCCGGAGAGGGGATGATTATCGCGACCGACAGGGCAAACCTGGTGGCGCTGGTGGATAGGATTGTGATGCTCAGCGGCGGCAGCGTGGTTTTTGACGGCAATAAAGAGGATTTCAGCCGCTTCCTGGCATCGCGTAGAGAAGGTGAATAAAGACGGTTCTATCGTTTTGCTTGGATTTTAACACCACCCTTTAGCCGCTTTCATCAAGCGGCTTTTTTATTCCTCCTTCATTCCCTGATGGTTTGATTTATAGGCATTCTGGTGGCGCCGTAGCGCTATTATTGAGGTAAGAGGAAAGCTGCTTTCCTTCTTCCGCTCCGGAGTCTCTATGCGCCGTTGGAAGAGATGCCTCGCCTGAATATAATAGTAAAATACAATAATTAACGCTGCATTATTATGGATATAGCAGTGTTTTAAATCTCTTTGAATTTTATTCCCTATAGGAAATGGATTTTCCTATAGGGAAACTGAAGTTTTTATATTTGGTTTGATTTCTTTTTGTGTCAATTTTTAAACGCCTCTACGAGGTTATAGATATTATTTGAAAGGAGATTAGGCGTTAATCTCGTATTTTACTGATAGATAATGTTTTTTATAGCAGTCACTTCCTTGGGTTGAAAACATAATTTATAGTAAATTTCAGGCTTAATAACCTGTAAAATTACATAAAATTAGTTAAATGTACTTTACCTATGATTTTTGTCTATTAAGGTTTATTATTTGTTTTTTATTAATATAATCGCGGCTTCCCTGTTGGTTATTAAAGATAACCGGTTTGTTATTCAGCGTTAAAAGAATGTCGTTCATAGTGTGAATTGATCGTCACGCCTTAGGTTCTGGTAGTATCGTTATTTCCTGATGTGTATTCAATTCATGAGGCTATAGGGTTTTATATGCTTTATCTAATAAATAAAAATATTGTCTTCAATACGGAAGATAGAACTCTGGCAATGCTGCAGGATGAAATGTCTGTGGTTGTCTTATCCAATTCGTCTAATCGTTTATTGTACGAACTTTTATATGACTATGGGCAGACGGTTTCCAGAGATACACTTTTTCAAAACGTTTGGGATAAGCACGGGCTGGTTTCTTCAAATAGTAACTTAAACCACTATATTAGCCAGTTAAGAAAAAGCCTCACTTCTTTTGGCTTAAACGACAAGGTTATCATTACCGTTCCGAAGGTCGGCTTTCGGTTTAGCGATACGATACCGGTCGTTCTCATCAGCGAAGAGGGCGACTCGCCCAGAGCCAAGGAGGATGAGCCGTCAACGTATTCCGTAGATAGGGAAATCGATAAGCTGGCATCCGAAATACTGACCAAAACGGCCGGCAGGGCTTCATCTGAAGATGAAGAGTCCGAGCAGCCGACGATATCGACCCCAGAGCCAGCGGTTATAAAGGTGGATAATGGGCGTCCACAACGGCTGTCTGGCGGCTCTAAGCGCTTTAGTTTTTTACTGCTTGCTTCGCTGATTTTTGCGCTGGCGCTGGGCGCTTACTACGTATGGAAGGGAGAAGTAAAAAGTAAAGATGCGATACTCTCATTTAAGCATGAGTGCCATGTTTATACTTTCTCTCAGCGGCAGGCGAGCCCCGGTAGCTTAAGGAAAGAGATTGAGCTGTTGATGAAAAACAGGGACATTCTCTGTGCCGATGGGCAGTTTATTATGATGAACGTCAACGCCGAATCCTCTGCGTCGCTGTGTTCGATAATGGACGATCGGATGTTTTACTGTGAGAAGATCAGATCGTAGGCCGTTCGAACCGTAGGCCCTTCGGTGGGCATAAAATAGGGTAAGCCGTCCACCGAAGGTGATAGCGCCTTTGAGCCAAGGGGCGTTCCGATTAACGGTTGGCCTCAAATTCCGTTCGATTCCATAGGCCAAAGTAGAGGATCTCGCTCCATTCTGAAACGCCTATCGGATAGTCGAAACGGGAGTGATCGTAGCTTTCGTTAAGCTGTAACCCAAAGAATGCGTCCAGCACAGAGCCATTTGGCCGCCGGGCCGCCTGTTTTAACAGCTCTGCTGCCTCTTCTACGTTTTCCGGTAGGGCATCTACGGCAGCGCCGGCATGGCGACATTGTTCAATTTCAGCTTCAACGCAGGCGCGAAGCTTGCTCTCTTCACTTTCAGTCATGACGTCCAGCTCGATGGTTTCCAGAAGAAGGTAGCCGTCGCGATGCGCTTCAAGAAACGCGAGCCCATCTTTTATCTCTTCAGCCAGATAGGGGGCATCGGTAACTGCCGCGTTCAGAACGGTAAAAAATTTCTTTAGCCGCGCAAAGCCGGCGTCAAAGCCGCTGCTGATGGCATAAAGGCGGGGCTTTTCGCCGTCGCCGTCTTCTTCAGCGGCAAAGCCGTCGGATATCAGAGACGAGCACATCGTTGGATTGCCTGACATCAGCACGCGGTAGGAAAAGGGAACGCAGTATGCCCATTCGGAAAGCCCTGAGATGGTTTCCGGACGGTCGGCATAGGCGGAGGGCCGATTGCTGAGGCTGTAGAGGTAGGAACGGTTTGCCATCGCTGACTCCTTTGCGCTGGCTTCCCCGAGGCCGACTGCGGCGACGGGGCTGTTTCAATAAGCGACAAGGCTGATTCTGGCAATATGAACGTATTAGTATTTTTCAGGCAAATGGTTGATCTTCATAAGTACGCCCCGCTTTATCTCTATATGTCCTCCCTTTTTCAGATCGCCCAATATTTTCATTATTCCGCTTCGTGAAAGCAGCGTTCTTTCCTGAATGTAGTCACAGGCATTGGTGGACAGGCGAATGTCATCGTTCTCCTTCATCAGCTCTATGAGGTTGTTACGTATAAGGCTATAGGTAGGAACGCCGACAGAGACAAAATGATATTCGAGGAATCTGTGTGCAACGTGCATATAGGCGTAGCTTATGCTTTCCCACATGTTGTTTTTTATCACTTTTTCTTTTAAAAGCTCGCGCGGCACGATCTCATATCGGATGGCCTGACGGGCCTGCAGGTAGAAATCGTTATTCTCTTTCTCCAGGAAGTTTAAGCCTACGATGACCGGAGCCTTTATATTTAAAATAAGTAGGTTATCGCTGGTGCGATAAACGCCGGCGGACCCCTCATGAAGAATAAAGCTCATTGGCTCAACGTATTGCTGCAGGGAGATTATCTGGCGCTCCCTGCCGTGTTGAATACGATCGCTATCTGAAACGGCGTCTATGAGTTTAACGAGATGTTCTGTAGGTTTCATTGGTTCGTTGCCAGAGTGAGTTTTTTTAAGTTTACCAAAGTCTATTAGAAGGCGTTAATTTGTGGTTATTGTAAAATGTTGTCTTTATCCTTTTAACTTCAACTAGATGAGTTGCTGCTTATAAATAAATTAGTCTTTTTTGAGGATGTGGGGTGAGGGTAGGATAGGGAAAAGCCTTGGGATATTTTTAGGGGGAAGGAGGTCAGGGCCGGGCGACCTGAACATTTCCATATTAGAACGCTACGTTAAGCCGCCGGGCGCTCCCCACTATGCCTTTGTGAGTTACGATGGCTGCTCTAATGAGCTCCGCAGCACCTCTGCACCATAGCGATAATGACCTGAAACAGCTCGTCTTTTGCCTGCTGCTCCGTAATAACGCCGTTCACCACGGCCCAGGAGAGCCCTTCGGCGGAGCCTATCATGGCGCGGATCGCTGCGTCGCTGAGGGGCCGATCGCAGAATGGCGCAAACAGACTGCGGCATTTTTCGGTAAAAGCGGCGGCATAATCCCGCCTGATTTGTTCAAGCTCGGGAGTTCCGGCAAGCGCCGCCATCACGCTGGGCATTTCGCGCCCCTGAAGCAGCACGCACTCGATGTATGCGTCGGCAATAACCGAGGCCAGCTTATCAAGCACCGGCTCCGTTTTACGGATAAGGTCGTCCATCAGCCTCGTTTGGCGACGATCAAATTCTTTATATAGCGTGGCAAAAAGCCCGGAACGGCTAATGAAATGGTCGTAAACCACGGGCTTGGTGACGCCCGCCCGCTTTGCCAGATGTCCTAGGGTCAGGGCCTCGGTTCCTTCTTCGCGGATAATTTGCCATGCGGTTTCCACCAGCTGTATGTGGCGCTCTTCTCTTGATAAACGTTGCCGCGTGAGTGAGTTAGGCATCGCAAGCATTCTCCTGTTGACATGGCTATGTACCAAAGGTAACTTACTAATGGTAAGTTACCTTTGGTACATATTAGACTAAGTATGATACCGTTTTATAGCAACAGGGAGTATCTGAAATGCATGCGCTGATCGTTGTTTCTCACCCTATTAATACCTCACTTACCCACGGCTCCGCCGACGCCATTGCGCGCGGGATTGCTGAAGTAAACCCGGATAATACGTCTGAGATAGTGGACCTCACGCAGGAAGGCTTTAATCCGGTTTTTTCTGCGGCAGACATGGCGGCTTTTCAGCTGACGGGGGCAATACCGCCCGACGTCGCGGCGGAACAGGCCCGCATTGACAGTGCGGATGCGCTGGTGCTGGTGTTTCCGGTTTACTGGTGGTCAATGCCGGGAATAATGAAAGGCTGGATCGATCGCGTATTTTCAAACGGCTGGGCTTATGAAGAAACCGCTGACGGCAACGTTGTGAAGAAGCTGGGGCGCCTGCCGGTACACCTTGTTGCGCTGGGCGCCGCCGGGCAAAGAACGTACGAGAAGCACGGATTCTCCGACGCCTTTAACGCGCAAATCGCCCATGGGATTTTTGATTACTGCGGCGCGCGGGTGGTGACCTCCGAGATGCTGCTGATGCCGGAGCTGGGGACGCCGGAGGCCTGCCTTGAGGCGGCGTTTGAGATTGGGCGGGGGATTTTTACGAGTGAAAATGGGGGAACTGAAAGCCTGTAGGGCGTTTCACAACCGTTTGGACGAATCGCCTGCGCCAAGCGCTGAGTTACGGAAAACGATGCAGACTTTGGCGCCGTGGGAGCGGGAGAAGTAACATTCGCATTTGAATTTCTTTGCGCCCCGTTCTGTTAGAACGGGGCGTTGGGGTATGAAGAAGTTTCTTTGATTCGCTATTTCAACTCTAAGAAGTTGTCATATTTACTGTAATGATTAAGCGCCTGAATGATTTCTTCATGGCTAGCGTCGGCCTTTTGTCTAATTGCTACGCTCACTACGTCCTGAATTAGCCCGCAGGAACACATATATTGCAGACCGCGCTGACGGACGGATTTAGGGTAGATTTCGTTGTCATGGTCATCAATTCCAACGCCTGCGGCAATAAAGAAGCTGGCGTTGGAACAAAAGTCATCATCGTTTGCTGAATACACCGCATAATCTGTATTGCTTTCTACCTCTGCCTTAACGCAGTCAATCAGATCTTCTATGGCATAAAATGTATCTAGTCTAAAGATCTTCAGACTCGGTTGGCCGTCATGCTGAAATTCCACCGTCGCTCCCAGCGCCTGTAACTCTTCCTCCGTGTCGCGCAGCTGGATGCGATAGCCTTCCGCCACGGTAATCTTTGGTTGAGCGGCTAAAGCCAGCGCCTGCGGCAGTGGGAGATTCAGCATCTTTTTTAGAAACTGAATAACCTTGAGCTTCTGTTCTCCAATCGCCGTAATGACGAGGCTGCCGCGCTGCCAATCCAGCGGGTTAAGCGGTTTGGATGCAGTATCCTCGGCAGGTTCACGAGCCAGCCGGTTTTCACATACTTCGTTCCAGAATTTTGTTTGTAGATAGGGCTGCGAGCGGATATGGCTCAGGGCGGCTTCGTCATCCTCACTGCAGTCTCGCAGAGCGGCCAACAGGTTGGAAAATTCTTGCAGGCTGGAGGCGATATGTTCGGCGTCCCAGCGGCCTGCGCCGTGTGGTGCATAATAAACCGGGTAGCCCTGTGTGACCTCGTTCAGATCGATGAAAAAGGGATCGTCGAAATAGTTAAGCGCTACGACGTACCAGCCAGGTTGCCACTCGCCGGGCGTACTGGCGACCAGACTCGCTCCGGATACGCCGTCGTAACGAAAACCGCTTTGCCACTCTTCCCACTGCTCGGGCCGTGGATACTTGAAAGGCAGAACCATATCACCGGGAACGATGGCGGCTTCGAGGAATGAACGTATGGCGTTATCGGGGGATATGTTGTTCATGGCTGTTATTCTGGGTGCTCTTAATTAAGATATCTAAAGCTTGTCCGACCATTCGTTATACGTTTTTAAAATGACTTCTGCAGGCATTAATTGACATCTACCAGTACGGAAAACTTCAATAACGCATCGTTAACGATTGTTTCATCCAACGTCTCAACAAACCGAGCATTACGGGTATTAAGATCGATCATGCGGGCCTGATTCAGCAGCGCTACGCCCTGTGTTTTACTGCCGGAGCCGGAAAGCGAAACGGTAAACCCGGCGTTGCGGGCAAAGTTGCCTCCTTGGGTGATAGGCGCAACAAACGTCATGCCCAGATCGTTAAACAACTTTTTAGTCAGTATCAACGCCGGACGAGCATCCCGCTGCTCACTGCCGATTGACGGGTTAAAGTCGACCATCACGATATCACCGCGCTGCCATCCCTGCTTGCGCTTTACCATATTTCATTCCCCACCGGTGCATCCTTACCCCATACTTCCTCTTCACTGATGGCGGGAGCGTTGGGGTCGCACTGTGCAACCAGCTCTTCCAGCGTATAGCGTGGACGTACCGGTGTCAGGATCAACGTGCCGTCTCGAATTTCTGCGTCCAACGATTGACCGACAGTCACGCCTAGCTGTTTTAGAAGCAGGGCTGGCAGTATAACGCCATTGCTGTTGCCCCACCGTTTGATCGTTATACTCATAGATGCTCCTACGTTGTTTATACAAAGTATAACTTTGGGCGGTTTTTTTTCAATGGCGAGGAATGGCATCAATCTGTAATTCTCCATGTTTGATTTTTTCTGACTTGGGCGTGATATGTTCGGCTGATGGTAATGCTAAGTGATTTTATGGAGGAGTATTTAAGTTGCTCTTTTTTCTTTTCTGCGAGTTGCTTTCAGGAAAATCCTTCCGGCAGCGGCAGAAGAGGGGCTTATCGAGGTGTGCATCATGCGGCTTGTTCAGGATGTCTAAGCAACCAGAATTCTTAGTAGTGTTAATGTTGGCGTTTATTTGAAACTCTACAAACTAAGGATAATGGAAATGACGGATAAGGATTGGCACCCGGCTGATATTGTCGCCGGGCTAAAGAAGAAAGGAACAACGCTCGCCGCCGTTTCACGTCAGGCCGGGCTGGCGTCCTCCACGCTGGCAAATGCCCTCAATCGCCACTGGCCGAAAGGTGAAAGGTTGATTGCCGAAGCGCTGGGTATCGCACCGGAACAGATTTGGCCTTCTCGTTATCGAAAGCCGGGATATCGATAGGGTAGGGGAGTATGGGTTAGGTGTTGGGAGCCTGCTGTTTACAGGGAGCACTTAAGGTGGATTCACCAAAAAGCAAAAACCCGCCTTGTGGGCGGGTTCTTTAAATAGTGGTGCCCGGACTCGGAATCGAACCAAGGACACGGGGATTTTCAATCCCCTGCTCTACCGACTGAGCTATCCGGGCAACGGCGGGCATTAAACCCGATCCGGTTCGCTTCGTCAATGGTAAATCGTCAAAAGCGCGCTCGACTGCTTAACATTGCGGCGTTTTGCCGTTTAGTGCAGGAAACCACCCGCATCGCAGGCGGCTTTTGCCAAATCCTAAAGCCCTTCGGCCACGATTTTCGCAGCTGCGGCCAACACGTCCCTGCGGCTTTTAGCATCCTGCTTCGGCTGGGTGAAGTAGGTCACCAGAATCAGCGGAGCGCGGTTCTCCGGCCAGATAACGGCGATGTCGTTAGTGGTGCCGTAGTCGCCGCTGCCGGTTTTATCGCCCACGATCCACGCCTTCGGCAGGCCAGCGCGGATGCTTTCTCCGCCGGTAGTGTTGCCCTTCAGCCATTCGACAAGCTGGGCGCGCTGCGTTTCGCCAAGGGCATTACCTAGCGTCAGGTTACGCAGGCTTTCGGCCATCGCCAGCGGCGTGGTGGTGTCGCGCTCGTCGCCGGGAATGGCGGTATTGAGCGACGGTTCGGTACGGTCCAGACGGAAGGTTGTATCGTCGATAGAACGGGCGAAGGCGGTCACTTTATTCGGCCCGCCGAGGTGGGCGATAATTTTGTTCATCGCGACGTTATCGCTGTATTGAAGGGTTGCGGCACTAAGCTCCTCTAGCGTCATGCTCGAATTCACATGCTTTTCCGTGATGGGGTTCCAGTTAACCAGGTCCGCCTTTTTGATTTTTATCTTCTTGCTCAGTACGCCTTTATCCGTTTCGCTCTGCTTTAAAACGGCGGCAACTGCCATAACCTTGCTGGTGCTGCACATGGCGAAGCGTTCGTCTCCTCGATAAAGGACCCGCGAGTTATCCTCCGTATCGATAAGGGCGACGCCCAGTCGCCCGCCGGCGCTTTTTTCCAAATTGGCCAGCTTCTGCTGGATGCCGGCTGCGTCCGATGCTGCGCTTGCCCACAGGGGGGCGCAGCCCAAAAGTAGTGGTGCCACGGCGGCGGCCATCAGCGCCGTGCGGCGAAACGTATTTTTCATCACGTATAACTCCTTGAATGATTAATGTGTTGTAAAACGGTGGGACGCAAAAGAATATGTATTGCCAGAGGCGTTGCGGGCATCATTCCTTATTCTTACTCGGCCATAACTAAAAATAGAAAACAGGTATTCATTGTTATGAAAAATAAGGAAATTAAATAACGGATACGCACTGCCTCTTTTCATATTGCAGAACTATCCGCTTCTGTGCCTTAATTAACAAGCGAGAAGAATTTCCCCTAGCCTAAAGAAAATCTAATGGGTAATACGTTATGCGCTCTAATCTTCCTCTTAATGCGCTGCGCGCCTTTGAGGCGTCCGCCCGGCATTTGAGCTTTACGCGGGCCGCGCTGGAGCTTTACGTCACGCAGGCAGCCGTTAGCCAGCAGGTGCGAATGCTGGAGGACCGCCTCGGTATGACGCTCTTCAAGCGGTTGCCGAGAGGTCTGGAAATGACCGATGAGGCGCAGGCGCTGTTCGCCGTGCTGACCGACGTCTTCGGCCAGATTGACGCCGTCTTCAGGAAGTTTGAGGGCGGAGGGTATCGTGAAGTGCTCTCCGTGGCGGCGGTAGGCACCTTCGCCGTTGGCTGGCTTTTTCCCCGTATCGAAAAATTCAGGCAGGAGCACCCGTTTGTTGAGCTTAGGCTGCGCACCAACAATAACGTCGTCAATCTCGCTGCGGAAGGGCTGGACTTCGCCATCCGCTTTGGCGCCGGGACGTGGCCGTCAACCCATAACCAAATGCTGTTGAATGCGCCGCTGAGCGCGCTCTGTACGCCGGAAACGGCAGAGCGGCTCAGTTGCCCCGCCGATCTCCTTAAGGAGAATTTACTGCGATCCTATCGCGTTGAGGAGTGGGACAGCTGGTTTGCCGCCGCGGGCGTGGTAGCGGAAAGGGTTAACGGCCTGGTCTTTGACTCATCGCGCCTGATGGTTGAAACCGCCATTCATACCGGCGGTGTGGCGCTGGCGCCGCCCAGGATGTTTGCCCGCGAGCTGGAAACGGCGCAGATCGTTCGCCCGTTTGACGTAGAGATAGACGTGGGGAGCTACTGGTTAACGCACCTGAAATCGAAGCCGATGACGCCCGCCATGGAGATATTTCGCGACTGGATAAAGAAGGAAGTTGCTGCGTCGCATCAGTAAAAAGCGCCCGCGTCGCGGGCGCTGTCATCGATGGCGAAAAGCCCGTTAGGGTTTTACTACGTCAGTCACCCAGCTGTACAGCTGCCAGGTGCCGCCGGCGCTGATGGCTCTGCATGCGCCGGTGTCGTAAGACTGGCTTTTCTGGAATTTCTCGCCGTCCCATACCCATTCATCGTGCGACCAGCAGTCGCCAACGCCGCGCCCCTTCTGGCTAGACATCAGCACGCCGTTTCCATAGAACGTGATGTCGGTATTAATCAGCGTTGGCGTCGTTTTCAGCTCGCTGTCGACAAGCCAGTAGGCGTTGCCGTAGTTATAGGCCGCCATCCAGCACGCGCCTTTGATAAGCGAGTGCTCCTTATCTAACGCAATGATTCGCAGGTTTTCTTTGCTGGAAGCTTCGTCTTTGTTCGATGAGAAGCAGGAGTCTTCGTCGAGCAGGGTCTTGCTCAGCGTGGGCCACAGAGCTGCCAGCCTGTCCTGCGGGAACGGCTTTTCTTCGCTTTCGACGTAAACAGGCGCCGCAACGATTTTGGGCGGCGTAACGGCGGGCAGAACGCCGCTTTCGTCCTTATTGCCTTTTTTGATGAGCGCGCCAACGGTGCCCAGCCGCCCCTGATATTCGTCCATCTTCAATAACACGGCGTTAACGCCGCTGCTGGAAAGTTCTCGCGCCTTTGAGCCTTGATAAAACACGATGCGATAAGACTGGATCAACGCCTCAATGAGCTCAGGGACCTGTTTGGGCGTCAGAAGCCACTCGCCTTCTTTCCCTGGCGTAAGCGTAAATTTGGGCTTGTTGTAGATAACCATCGTGACGCTTTCGGCGCTCGCCGGCTGTTCGTCAAAGGTGCCGAAGGTGACGACGGCGCTCACCTCTTTTCCAGCGCCTGCTTCGCGCGTCAGCAGAACGGACACTTCGCCTTCTTCAACGCCGTACCCTGCCGCGCGGCAGGTGCGGGTATTGTCACAGGTCATTTCCCAGTCTTTATAGCTAAACGACATCCCTTCGGGTTGAGCTGCGAAGATAAAGGGGGTGAAAAGCAAAGTTAGCGTCAGTGCCAATAGGGTACGCATGATTATCTCCATATATAAGCGTTTATCGCCCCTAAGGGGCGATGCCGTAGTGTTTCAGATGTTCCTTGAATTCCTGCGCGTCCATAAAGCCGGTAACGCGCGCATCGACGATCTCTTTACCCTGCGCGTCGAAAAACAGAATACTGGGCAGCCCGAGCACGTTAAGCTGCTTTAACAGCTGCGCGTGGCGGTCTTCATTGGCGGTGACGTCCGCCTTAAGCAGCATCGCACGGGAAAGCGCTTGAACCACGTCGGGGTGGCTAAGGGTCTTTTTGTCCAGCTCTTTGCAGGTTACGCACCAGTCGGCATAGAGGTCAAGCATGACCGGCCTGCCGTTGGCCTGCACAAGCGCCTGCTGTAGCTCGTCAACGTCGGAAACGTAGGCATAGCCGCTTTGTGAAGGAGCCACTGAAGCCGTCGGCGCGCCGAAGGCCCAGTCTTGCAGGGGGCGGGCGCAAATAAACGCCGCCGCCAGCAGGATAATCTGTAAGACCCGCGCCCAGGCGGCATTAGCTTTAAGGCTTGTGATAAACGCCCAGGCGAAGAAGGCGACGCCGAGCGCGCTCCACATGCGAAGCCCCCAAACGTCGCCGACGACGCGCTCGAGCAGGAACACCGGCAGGGCTAGGATAACAAAGCCAAAGGCGACCTTAACGCTCTCCATCCACGGCCCGCTCTTGGGCAACAGCTGGTTGCCGAAGGTAGCGACCAGAATAAGGGGCAGGCCCATCCCCAAGGCATACAGGTACAGCGTACCGCCGCCGACCAGCAGGTCGCCGCTTTGGGCGATGTACAGCAGAATGGCCGTCAGCGGCGCGGTAGTGCAGGGCGAGCTGATAAGGCCCGCCAGCGCGCCCATCACGAAGACGCCGAAGGTTGAGCCTGACTTCTGGCCGTTGCTCCACTCGGTAAGCCGGGTTTGAACGGAGGAGGGCATCTGTAGCGTAAAGACGCCGAACATCGACAGCGCCAGCAAAATAAACAGCGCGGAAAGGCCAATTAGCACCGCCGGGTGCTGGAAGTAGGCCTGAAACTGCATGCCGGCGGCGGCAACCACGATGCCGAGCGCGGTATAGGTGACCGCCATGCCCTGAACGTAAACGAAGGCCAGAAAGAACGCGCGCTTAAGGCTCATGCGCTGCTTGCCGCCGAGGATCAGGCTGGAAATCAGCGGATACATGGGCAACACGCAGGGCGTCGCTGCGGCGACGATGCCGATAAGCAGCGCCCACAGCGGGGAGAACGGCAGTTCCTGCGTCTGGCTTTGCGGCGCACCGGTCGGCAGGTTAGCCTGAGCGGCGCTTGGCGCGGCCCGTTGCCCGCCTTCGGTCAGCGCGCTGAGCGGCACTTTACGGGTTTCCGGCGGATAGCAGAACCCCGCTTCGGCGCAGCCCTGATAGGTGACGGTAACGATGGCGTCGTTGCTGGACTGCGTCAGCGTCAGAGGGACTTCCAGCGCTTTGGTGTACACCAGCGTGTCGCCGTAAAAGTTATCGTGATGGGTTTGCGCCTGCGGCAGGGTGAACGGCGCCAGTTCGGCGCCCGTGGGCTCAATCTTTATCTGATGCTGGTAAAGGTAGTAGCCGGGAGCGATGTCCCACTTGAGCGTTAATTTCTGGCCGCTTTGCTGGAAATCAAAGGCGAACGCGCTGTCGACGCTGAGAAACTTGTTCTTACCGGACAGGCCGTCAAACGGAGAGGCCTGTACGCTAAAAGTGCTGAAAACAAACGCCAGCCAGAAGAGTGCAATCAGTTTAGAGAGCCGTTTAGCCATGATAAATAGTCTTTATTGCCGCCGCTGACGTCGATAGCCAGCAGCTCCGGTGTTTCGTAAGAGTGATTCTGTTTCAGCATGTCCATCAGCGCCTCCTGATGCTGCCGGTTGGTTTTTAGCAGCATCTGCACTTCGTATTCCTGCGCAAGCTTTCCCTGCCAGTGGTAGAGGGAGGTTGCGCCGGGCAGCAGCGTGACGCAGGCGGCGAGCTTTGCGTTCAGCGCTTTAGCCGCCAGCTCTTGCGCGCTGGCCTCATCGGGCGCGGTACAGAGGACGAGAACCGCACGGGCGGAAGGTGCTTCAGAACCATCTGATTTCATTATGTTTGCCTCGAGAGTGGGGGGAAACACATGACGCATGCGAAACACTATACCGGCAGAACGGGGGATTGTCAGTAAACGTAGGGAGAGAGTGGAAAGAAAACTGGGGGCGCATATAGCGCCCCCAGTGGGTTCCCAGAGACTTTTATTGATTACAGCACCATATTACCCACGATGAAGCCAAACAGTACCGACAGGCCGATGGCCACTACGCCGGGGATCAGGAAGGAGTGGTTGAACACGAACTTCCCGATGCGGGTTGAGCCGGTGTCGTCCATCTGTACGGCGGCCAGCAGGGTGGGGTAGGTTGGCAGCACGAACAGCGCCGATACCGCAGCGAAGGACGCTACAACGCCAACCGGTGATACGCCCAGTGCCAGCGCGGCGGGCAGCAGGGCTTTCGCCGTCGCGGCCTGAGAGTACAGGAGCGTTGCGGCGAAGAACAGAATGATAGCCAGCATCCAGGCGTGCTCTTGCAGCAGGCCGCCAGAGAACTCTTTGATCTCGTTGATGTGAGCCTGTACGAAAGTATCGCCTAACCACGCAACGCCCAGTACGCAGACGCAGGCGCTCATACCGGATTTGAACGTCGCGGCGTTCAGGATCTGGTTAGTGTCGATTTTACAGAAGATGCAGATAGCGGTAGCGATGGTCAGCATGAACGTCACGATAGCGTGGTCGCGACCAAGGAGCGGATCCTTAATCAACCCAACGGTGCTGCTGATGGCGGTGGCGTAGCCCATAACGGCGACGATGCCGATTAAGAACAGCACGACCGACAGCTTGGCGCCCGGTTTAATGACGATGTCGGCAACCTTGGCGTCGCTGACCAGGCCCTTGGCGAGGCGATCTTTGTACACCGGATCGTCCTTCAGCTCGCTGCCGAGGAAGTTGCTGACGATGGCGGTCAGCATCACGGCCACAAAGGTGGTTGGGATACAAATGCCCAGCAGGGTGAGGTAGCTAACGCCCACCGGCTCCAGAATGCCCGCGGTGAAGACTACGGCGGCGGAAATTGGAGACGCCGTAATCGCGATTTGCGACGCCACAACGGCGATAGACAGCGGACGAGAAGGACGAATGCCCTGACCCTTGGCCACTTCGGCGATAACCGGCATGGTGGAGAATGCGGTGTGGCCGGTACCCGCGAACAGCGTCATGACGTAGGTGACGACCGGGGCTAAGAACGTAATGTATTTGGGGTGTTTGCGCAGCAGCTTGGCCGCCAGGCTAACCAGATAGTCCATACCGCCGGCCACCTGCATGGCGGCAATCGCTGCGATAACGGACATGATGATTTGAATAACGTCGAAAGGAATGTTGCCGGGTTTGATTTGACAAAACAGCGTCAGCACCAGCACGCCAAGGCCACCTGCGTAGCCTATCGCAATACCACCCAAGCGGGAGCCCAGATATATCGCGAGCAGAACGATCACAAATTGCACTGCTAACATATTATTATTTCCTTGATTTAAGCGTGTTAAAAAAATGGGATAACACAAAATAAAGGGCTGACAGAAGCCAGCGGATAGTAAAAAGGCATGTTTTCAGTGCGATAACATGCCTTTTGTCTCCTATACCCGTGGTTGTTAACGTTGTCGCGTTTTTTGCCGTTTCGGCCGCCCAGGTCAAGCCTGGGCTTTACACCGTTGCCGCAGGCGGCAACTCAACATCTACAGGTTTGGTCTTATAGACCTTATGACTAGTCGTCGTAGCGCTTAGCCTTGTACTCAGGGTGCATCAGGTTCTTCACGGAGAAGATGTCGTCCAGCTGGGCTTCAGTCAGCAGGCCGCGCTCCAGAACAACTTCGCGCACGCTCTTACCGGTTTCGGCACAAATCTTACCGACGATGTCACCGTTGTGGTGGCCAATGAACGGGTTCAGATAGGTAACGATACCGATTGAGTTGAAGACAAACGCTTCACAGACTTCTTTGTTAGCGGTAATGCCGTCAACGCACTTCTCAACCAGGTTATGGCAGGCGTTAGACAGGATGCTGATAGACTCGAACATGGCTTGGCCGATAACGGGTTCCATTACGTTCAACTGCAGCTGGCCGGCTTCCGCCGCCATGGTGACGCAGGTGTCGTTACCGATGACTTTGAAGCAAACCTGGTTAACGACTTCAGGAACAACCGGGTTAACTTTAGCCGGCATGATGGAAGAACCGGCCTGCAGTTCAGGCAGGTTGATTTCGTTTAAGCCAGCGCGCGGGCCGGAGGACAGCAAACGAAGGTCGTTACAGATCTTGGACATCTTAACGGCCAGGCGCTTGAGCGCGCCGTGAACCATAACGTAAGCGCCGCAGTCAGAGGTCGCTTCGATCAGGTCTTCAGCCAGAACGCAGGCAAAGCCGGTGACTTCAGCCAGTTTTTTCACTGCCAGAGGAGAGTACTCTTTCGGCGTGTTCAGGCCGGTACCGATAGCGGTAGCGCCAAGGTTAACTTCCAGCAGCAGCTCAGCGGTGCGGTGGATGTTCTTCACTTCTTCTTTCAGCAGTACGCTAAACGCGTGGAATTCTTGACCCAGAGTCATCGGAACGGCGTCTTGCAGCTGAGTACGGCCCATTTTCAGGACTTCTTTAAACTCTTCCGCTTTGCGGTCGAAACCGGCGCGCAGCACTTCGATGGAGTCAACCAGCTTCATCAGAGAAGCGTAAACGGCGATGCGGAAACCGGTCGGGTAGGCGTCGTTGGTTGACTGGCACTTGTTGACGTGGTCGTTCGGGTTCAGGTATTGATATTCGCCTTTTTGGTGGCCCATCAGCTCCAGGCCGATGTTGGCGATAACTTCGTTGGTGTTCATGTTGACGGATGTACCGGCACCGCCTTGGTAAACGTCAACCGGGAACTGATCCATGCACTTGCCGTTTTTCAGAACTTCATCACAGGCTTGAATGATTGTGTCAGCGATTGCGCGAGGAATCGTTTTTAACTCCTTGTTCGCCATTGCCGCTGCTTTTTTCACCATTACCATGCCGCGAACAAACTCAGGAACGTCGCTGATTTTGCTGTTGCTGATATAAAAGTTTTCGATAGCACGCAGAGTGTGAACGCCGTAGTATGCTTCGGCAGGAACTTCGCGTGTGCCTAACAGGTCTTCTTCAATACGGATATTATTTGACATGTAAACCTTCTTTTTATACCAAGATGAATAAACAGTGAAAAACAAGCTACTAAAAAGACTTCTATCACAAAAGCGTTGTAGCTTTCGATGCCGAAGATCATAAGCTCCTTTTCACCAAAAGTATGAACCTAGATCAGATAATTGACATCATAAGAAATTTAAATGGCATAAACGTGATTTAAATCACACTAAATAGGTAGTTGGTGTTTTTGTCGTCATATGAGAATTTTAAAGATAACGTCACTGTATGATTGCCTTTATGGCAGGATATTAAACTGGAATATCGTTTTTTAATGATGGGTTAATAAAGGGTCTATGTGATGTTAAACGTTTGCCTACTTTCGGTAGGAAATCTTTAACATAAATACATAAAACATAATGATTTTATTGCATTAAGGAGCTCTCGTGCGTTGGTTTCCGCTTATTTTATTGTTCTTGCTGGTCTATATAGAGATTACGCTATTTATTAAAGTTTCCGATGTATTTGGCGTTGCGCTAACGTTAATACTGATTATCGCCACCTCATGCCTGGGCGTTTCTATGGTGCGTCAGCAGGGGCTTCGTACGCTAATTCAAATGCAAACCAAGCTGGCGCAGGGGGAAAATCCTGCGGCGGAAATGGTTAAAAGCGTTTCTTTATTTATTGCCGGCTTTCTTCTGCTTATCCCCGGCTTTTTTACCGACTTTCTCGGCCTGTTGCTGCTGCTGCCGCCGGTGCAAAAGCTGCTTACGCTGCGAATGATGCCCTATATTCACGTTTTTCGTCCGCCTTCCGGCTTTTCTGCCGGCGACGCCGGCGCAGGGTCTCAGGGCGGCTATACCGTAGAAGGCGAGTTTGAGCGGAAAAACGACGATAGCGATCGGCGTATTGACGACAAGAACGACAAATAGTCTGCTATGTTTGCGCGCAATTTGCCGCTAAACCGCGATATATCGCGCAGGCGTAAATTTTTTTTCATTTTCCCCCTTGAAGCCTTCGGTTCTGCCCCCATTATGAAATCCACAAGGCGGATAAAACGATTATCCGCTTAACCCTAAACCTGGTAAGGACTTTCTCAAAGGAGAGCTATCAATGAAAATTCGTCCATTACATGACCGCGTGATCGTCAAGCGTAAAGATGTAGAAACCAAATCAGCTGGCGGCATCGTATTGACCGGTTCCGCAGCGGGAAAATCTACTCGCGGTGAAGTACTGGCGGTCGGCAACGGTCGTATTTTAGAAAACGGCGAAGTAAAAGCCCTGGACGTAAAAGTCGGCGATATCGTTATTTTTAACGATGGTTACGGCGTTAAATCAGAAAAGATCGATAACGACGAAGTGCTGATCATGTCCGAGAGCGACATCCTGGCGATTGTTGAAGCGTAATTTAGAACGCTCTTTTTTTTGAACTGAATTAAAAGTTAAGGGATACCTAAAGATGGCAGCTAAAGACGTAAAATTTGGTAATGACGCTCGCACCAAGATGCTGCGCGGCGTGAATGTTCTGGCAGACGCGGTAAAAGTAACTCTGGGCCCGAAAGGCCGTAACGTAGTGTTGGATAAGTCTTTCGGCGCTCCGACCATTACGAAGGACGGCGTGTCCGTCGCCCGCGAAATCGAGCTGGACGACAAGTTTGAAAACATGGGCGCGCAGATGGTGAAGGAAGTTGCTTCCAAAGCCAACGACGCTGCCGGTGACGGTACGACAACCGCAACCGTGCTGGCTCAGTCCATCATCACCGAAGGCCTGAAAGCCGTTGCCGCCGGTATGAACCCGATGGATCTGAAGCGCGGTATCGACAAAGCCGTAGTGGCAGCCGTGGAAGAGCTGAAAAAGCTGTCCGTTCCGTGCTCTGACTCCAAGGCGATTGCTCAGGTCGGCACCATTTCCGCTAACTCCGACGCGACCGTAGGCGCACTGATCGCTGAAGCGATGGAGAAAGTAGGTAAAGAAGGCGTTATCACCGTTGAAGAAGGCACCGGCCTGGAAGACGAGCTGGACGTGGTAGAAGGCATGCAGTTCGATCGCGGCTACCTGTCACCTTACTTCATCAACAAGCCTGAAACCGGCGCCGTTGAGCTGGAAAGCCCGTTCATCCTGCTGGTAGACAAGAAGATCTCCAACATCCGCGAAATGCTGCCGGTGCTGGAAGCCGTTGCTAAAGCCGGCAAGCCTCTGGCTATCGTTGCTGAAGACGTTGAAGGCGAAGCGCTGGCTACGCTGGTGGTTAACACCATGCGCGGCATCGTTAAGGTTGCGGCCGTTAAGGCGCCGGGCTTCGGCGATCGTCGTAAGGCCATGCTGCAAGACATCGCTACTCTGACCGGCGGTACCGTAATTTCTGAAGAAATCGGTCTGGAGCTGGAAAAAGCGACTCTGGAAGATCTGGGTCAGGCCAAGCGCGTGGTTATCAATAAAGATACCACCACCATCATCGACGGCGTAGGTGAAGAAGACGCAATCAAAGGCCGCGTGGCTCAGATTCGTCAGCAAATCGAAGAAGCAACGTCTGACTACGATCGCGAAAAACTGCAAGAGCGCGTGGCCAAACTGGCCGGCGGCGTTGCCGTACTGAAAGTGGGTGCAGCGACCGAGATCGAAATGAAAGAGAAGAAAGCCCGCGTAGAAGACGCCCTGCAGGCGACTCGCGCAGCGGTTGAAGAAGGCGTTGTTGCCGGCGGCGGCGTTGCGCTGATTCGCGTAGCGGCCAAGATCACCGGCGTGAAGGGTGATAACGAAGATCAAAACGTGGGCGTTCGCGTAGCGCTGCGCGCGATGGAAGCGCCTCTGCGTCAAATCGTAGCTAACGCCGGTGAAGAGCCGTCCGTTGTTGCTAACAACGTGAAGGCGGGCGAAGGCAGCTACGGCTATAACGCTGCAACCGAGCAGTACGGCGATATGATCGAAATGGGCATCCTGGACCCGACCAAGGTTACCCGTTCTGCGCTGCAGTACGCGGCTTCTATCGCTGGCCTGATGATCACTACCGAGTGCATGGTTACCGACCTGCCGAAAGGCGACGCACCTGATTTAGGCGCTGCTGGCGGTATGGGCGGCATGGGTGGAATGGGCGGCATGATGTAATGTAGCGAAAGCTGCATAAATGCCGACGGCTTCTTGCATCATCGCGGGAGCCGCATCCAAAAAATAAAACGGGCAGGATAATCATCCTGCCCGTTTTTTTGTGCTTCGATGAAAGGCTGTCGCTACGAAGCGCGGCTTAGGCTTAGCGCCTCACAGTCCGTTGCGTCCCTTAAGTCCTGCAGATCGCGATCGCCGACTTCCGGCATAAGCAGCGCCGATATTAGGCCGATGCAGGAGTAAACGATAATCATGATGACGATCGGGTACCAACTTCCCGTCATCTGACAGAAAATACCCGCCAGCAGCGGCCCTAGGCCGGTAGCAAACAGGCCGCCGATCTCTTTGGAGATAGCCATCTGGGCAAAGCGATTCCTAGCGCCGAACATCTCCGCCATCGTAATGCCTTCAATCGCGGCCTGCCCCAGTACGGCGACGTTGTGAATTAAGATCAGACACAGCGTAATAGTGCCGACCGACTGCGCGCCGTCAACGACAACGGACAGCATGGGGTAAGCCAGAATGATGGAACCCAGCGTCAGTATAATGTAGGGGATCCGTCGCCCAAACCTGTCGGATAACCAGCCGGTGAGAGGGATAGTGATGAAACCGATGATTGAGCTTAGCATCATGGCATCGGTCGGAATGGCCTTATTAAACAGCAGCGTCTGTACTAGATAGCCAGCAAGGAAGGTCTGGATAATGCCCGAGTTGCCTGCCTGACCGAAGCGTAGGCCCGTTGCAATCCAGAACGATTTCCCTCTCAGCATCTGTAGAACCGGAGTGCTTTCCTGCTTTACCGCCGACGGCGCATTTTCACCGTGAACGCCTTCAAACACCGGGCTTTCTTTCAGGTTCATACGCAGCCAGATGGCGAAACCCATGACGATAAAGCTGGCCAGGAAGGGAATGCGCCAGGCCCAGGAAACGATGTCCTCGTTGCTGAAGGCGAAAAACATAAATGCCCAGATAGCCGTCGCGCTCAGCGTACCGCAGTTGGTGCCCATGGCGACCAGCGACGCGATAATGCCCTTTCTGCCCTCGGGGGCATACTCGGCCAGCATGGTGCTGGCGCCGGAGATTTCTGCGCCTGCGCCCAGCCCTTGAATGATGCGAAGCACGACCAGCAGTATCGGCGCCAGAATCCCGACCTGTTGATAGGTGGGGAGCGCCCCAATGAGCGTCGTACAAACCCCCATCAGGGCGATAGTGATAAACAGCACTTTTTTTCTTCCGACCCGGTCGCCCATCTTACCGAAGATGACTGCCCCGACGATGCGGGCGACGTAACCTGCGCCGTAGGTGCCCATTGCCAGTATTAGCGCCATTGCGCCGGACTGCTCGGGGAAAAACACCTCGTGAAAAACCAATGCGGCGCCGAGGGAATAAAGCTGAAAGTCCATAAATTCCAGCGTGGTGCCTAGCCATCCCGAGACGGAGGCCCGGATCAGGTCGGAAGCGCTTCTTTCATTTTTATTTGAAGATTGACTCATGTTTCCACCATCACATTAGCGAATTTTAGCGTCACGAAGCCTGCTCCTTATCCGTGACGATAAAGATTGTTAAAGTTAACCGTATGATTGGCCTGATGAATGTGTTATTCACATCCATCAGGCTTCGTTACGAATGGCCTACTATGAATTAAAAGGTGACCAGCACTTTTGAAGAGACGTTTTTATCGCTGGCCTTAATCAGCGCTTCTTCAATCTGGTGATAGTCGTACTCTGCAGAGATGATTGGGCGAGGATCGATAATGCCCTTTTCCAGCCACGCAACCGCGGTAGCGAACTCGTTGATGAAGCGGAACGAGCCTTTCCACGAAAGCTCTTTTGCCAGCATTTGAGCCACCGGGAACTGAACGGGGCTTGCGCCCATGCCGATTTGCACAATAACGCCGTTAGGGCGGGTTGCGAAAACGGCGGATTCAACGGCGGCCTGTGCGCCGCTGGCCTCAAAAACCACGTCAAAATAGCCGCGATCCCGATAATAGCGCTCGGTTGATTCGGCATCACGCGGGTCGAAGCTTCCGTCAGCGCCCATTTCCAGCGCAATGCTTCTGCACCTTTCGCTGAGGTCCGAGGCGATAACCTCGGCTGCGCCCGCCGCTTTTGCCGCCGACATCGTCAACGCGCCGATAGGGCCGGCGCCGATAACCAGCACGCGCTTACCCACAATGCTGCCCGCGACGTTAACCGCATGGATGGCGACAGAGGTCGGTTCGGCGAACGCCATTATCCGCGCCGCGACGCTCTCATCGTAAGGGTGGCACTGGGCCTGAGAGACGCTAACGTACTGGGCGAACCCGCCGCCAACGTGCGGGTTAAACTGAGCGCTGCCCATAAACCGCATATTGGGACACTCGTTTTGTTTGCCTTCGAGGCAAAAGGCGCAGTGGTTACAGGGCTGGGACGGATTGACGGCGACCTTTTGGCCGACTTTGAGGGGCGATCCCTCTGGCGCCTGGTGGATCCGGCCAACAAATTCGTGGCCGATCGTCATAGGGTGCTTAATGACCGACAGGCCAGCACGACCTTCGTAATAGTAGTGAATGTCGGAGCCGCAGATGCCGCCGCACTCGACTTTGACGACGGTATCCTGCGGTGAGTAGGTGAGCGACTGCGGTTCGACTTTGACCGCCTTCTGGCCATGCATCATGCAGGCTTCGAACGTCAGGGTTTTTATTTCCATCTTGATATAACTCTCTTAACGTAAGCCGGGTTAACTGGAGATAGTCGGGAATGAGAGCGTTAAAGCACCGCCAGCCAGCCGCCGTCCACGTAAATTACCTGCCCATTGATATAGTCGGAGGCGCGCGATGATAAAAATACGGCGGTGCCGATAAGCTCTTCGGTCTTTCCCCAGCGCTTGGCCGGGTTGCTGTTTTTCACCCAGGCGTCAAACTCGACGTCTTTAATCAGCGCTTCGTTCATGTCTGTCAGGATATAGCCGGGGCCGATGGCGTTGGCCTGAATGTTGTGCTGTCCCCACTCGGCGGACATCGCACGGGTCAGCATCTTGATACCGCCCTTGGCCGCAGTGTAGGGCGCTACGGTCGGGCGGGCCTGCTCGCTGGTCAGTGAACAGATGTTAATGAACTTCCCGCCGGTGCCGCGCGCAATCATTCTTTTGGCCGCCTCGCGGGACACCAGAAACGAACCGGTAAGATGGATGTCTACCACCTTTTGCCAGTCTTTTAGCGCAAGCTCCACCATCGGCTGGCGGTGTTGAATGCCGGCGTTGTTGATAACGATATCTACCTGTACGCCGTCGCGGTCGAAGGCGTTAAAGGCGTCGACGATCTGCTCTTCTTTTGACACATCCAGTACGCAGCCTCGCGCTTGGTAGCCCTGACCGCGCAGCTGTGAAACGGCTTCATTGAGGGTGTCTTCCCTAATGTCGCTGAGGATAATCGACGCGCCGGCAGAGGCCAGGCCTTGCGCATAAGCGAAGCCGAGCCCTCGCGCCGAACCGGTAATCAGGGCCGTTTTACCTTTTAAATTAAAGAGATTAAGAGCATCCATTGTGTATTACCTTTGCTTTGACTGTCGTAAATAAAACCAATTTCACGTGGTAATGTTGTATTACATCAACTTGTCATACAACACATAACTGGCAACAGTAATACCTTCTTGATATACTTCCAACAATATCGAATCTTCCTTTTTGTGATCTTGCTTGCAATAAATCTATGAGGCGCTATGGATAACGACGACGTAATAACGCGCAATAACATTGCCGAAGCGGTCTATCAGAAAATGCAGAAAAAAATTCTCGACGGCGAGTGGCCTAAAGGAGATAAGCTGCCGTCAGAGTTTGAGCTTAGCGAGATGTTTAACGTTAGCAGAACCAGTATCCGCAGCGCGGTGCAAAAGCTCAGGAATCTGGGACTGATTTATACCAAGCACGGGAAGGGCTCCTTCGTTTCCAGCGAGTTCGACAGCTTTGAAATGCTTTATCAAAACCGGCCTATCCTGCACCTGACCAAGAAAGAGTTTATGGATATGATGTTTTTCCGCCAAAGCGTTGAATTCAAATGCATAGAGCTGGCGGTAGAGAACGCTACGCCGGAAGATATCCTCGCTATTGAGGACGCGCTTAACCGCATGCTGGTGAGTAAAAACGACTATAAAAAGTACTCGCAGGCGGATTTGGATTTTCACATGGCGATTATTCATGCCGCCCACAACAAGGTGTTCTCCCATACCATCAAATACATTAAGGACATGTATTACTTCTATCTTGAAGAGCTGAACCGGGTGCTCGGCATTACGCTGGAAAGCATCGACGCACACATCAAGATTTTTATGGCCATCAAGAACCACGATGTTGAAACGGCGAAGCAGTGCCTGGACAAGGCAATGGCGGAAAACGTCGTGATGATCAACAGCCTGGAAAACATCTGAGTTAACCCTACCTTCCCCTGACGCCGGGCGATTTGAGCCCGGTCGGCGCTTTTCCCGCTTACCGTTTCTACTTATCTTTATTTTTAAAGCCGCTTGATTTTGCCATTTTCCTCTGGTAGTAATACCTCATTGATATATGATGTCATACAACATAATTGTATTCAGCATAACGTGAAGGTGTTTAATCTCAATTTCAGGAGTCATTAATGGTTACAGTTACAAACGTCAAAACGATCCTGACGGCGCCGGGGGGAATCGATCTGGTGGTCGTTAAGGTGGAAACCAATCAGGATGGCCTATACGGGCTCGGCTGCGCCACGTTTACGCAGCGGATCTTTGCGGTAAAGGCGGCTATTGATGACTACATTCGCCCATTTTTGATAGGAAAAGACGCCGAGCGCATTGAGGATATCTGGCAGTCCGCGGTCGTCAGCGGCTATTGGCGCAACGGGCCGGTGATGAACAACGCCGTTTCCGCCATCGATATGGCGCTTTGGGACATCAAAGGTAAGATGGCTAACATGCCGGTTTACCAGCTGTTGGGCGGAAAGTGCCGGGACGGCATCCCGCTCTACCGCCACTGCGATGGCGCCGATGCGGTTGAAGCGGAAGACAATATTTTGGCCGCGATGGAAGAGGGCTATCAGTACGTTCGCTGCCAAATGGGCATGTACGGCGGAGCCGGTACCGACGACCTGAAGCTGATTGCAACTCAGCTCAACCGGGCGAAGGACATTCGGCCCAAGCGCTCCCCTCGCTCCCGCACGCCTGGGATATACTTCGATCCGGACGCTTACGCCAGAAGCATTCCGCAGTTTTTTGACCACCTGAGAAATAAAATTGGTTTTGACGTGGAGTTTATCCACGACGTGCATGAGCGCGTACAGCCGGTGGCCGCGCTGCAAATGGCCAAGTCGCTGGAACCCTATCGCCTGTTTTACCTTGAGGATCCGGTGGCGCCGGAGCAAGTTGATTTCCTTAACGTCATGCGCAGCCAAACGTCAACGCCCATCGCCATTGGCGAACTGTTTGTCCACGTGGCGGAGTATAAGCGCCTGATTACGGAGCACCTGATAGACTTTATTCGCTGCCACATCAGCATGATAGGCGGCATTACGCCGGCGAAAAAGCTGGCGACGCTGGCAGAGTTCCACGGCGTGCGCACCGCCTGGCACGGGCCGGGGGATATTTCTCCGGTTGGCGTAGCGGCCAATATGCACATCGATTTAAGCATTACAAATCTGGGGGTTCAGGAATACACGCCGATGAACGATGCGCTGAGGGAAGTTTTCCCCGGCTGCCCTGAGATTGATAACGGCTATGCCTACCTGAATGATGCGCCGGGACTAGGAATCGATATCGATGAAGAGAAGGCGAAGAAATACCCGGTGGAGGGCGGCTTGCCGTCGTGGACCAACGCTCGCCTGCCTGACGGTACGGCCGCCAGACCGTAAGACAAAGTAGGGCGTAAGGCGCGTTGGACTCGTTTTGACGCGCACGTTCTACCAGTGGTTCAACAGCGTATAAATCCTTTCCGGGTGATACAGCCCCGACGCCTTGAGGCTGTCAGCCGACTGCTGATAGGCATCCGAGTACTGGCGGCGCCAGCGGTGATAGATGTTCACGATGTCTATCATCCTGGCCTTTTTCGTTCTTACGTGAGTGATAGACCAATAGGCAATCAGATTGCGAATGACAAAGCAGTCGGTAACTAGCTGATAGTAGCACTCGTAAGTGGACATCCTAGGATGATAAGGAAACCCGTCGTGATACAGACGATAGAACAGATAGTTGGTGAACACGTGCGGATAGTCTTTAAATATGGGCAACACGCTGCGCTGCCAGGCATCTTCCAGCATTGACATCTTTTCAGGGCCGCTTTCCGGCGTCTGTTGGGTTATGTCCCGATAGATGCTTTCCCAGAAGCTGGCCATCGACGGCGTTGTTTCCGAGTTCGCAAGCTGCGCCACGCGCGCGCCGATTTCAGCAAACAGCTTCCAGCGCGCCCCCCGATCGTAGACGACGTTTTGCATTTGACGCTGGATTTCATCAAGGCTAAACGCGGCCGCTCGTTCGTTCAGTTCTTCTTTTATTTGTGCGGCGCATCTGCGATCGCCATAGCGTTCAGCCGGGATGGACAGCATTAGCCGGCCTATCGCGTACAGCCTTTCCGCAGGCGACATTTCCGGGCGCAGCGCCTGTGACATACAGGCCGCGTTGACGGCCTGATAGACGTTATTGAGAGGCGACTGGCTGTGGCTTGCGATCTGCTTTTGAGACTCCATCCAGATTGACGTCTGGTTCATCAGGATCTGGCCGCAGGCCTCCGGGCATTCAATGGCCAAACTTTTGCGGACTTCATTCTGCCAGCGCACGTTGACGTAGGGATAGTCCAGGCAAAAGGGCGGGCGCGTGTGCAGATCGGCGCGGTCGCCGATGCGACAATAGGTGCAAGAACGCGATTTATCAAAAAACGGGCAGTAGTTGTCGCCGTTGAGCGCAATGGTGCTCCAGTTGTCAACGTCGACTTTTTCCACCTGAATGTTTTGTTGGGCGATGTTGCGTATCGTGACGTCGGGGCTTTTGAGATAGGAACGCGTACTGGTTTTATCTAACGGGATCGCCTTTCCTATACAGCAAGTACATAAACAGCCACCACCGTTGCACTGAAAACGCCTTACGTATTCAGGTTCATAAATCGTGATAATGTTCATAGTGATCTTTGGCTGCGCTTTCCCGTCGCGCTCTCTTTTTTGAAACGCGTTTATTAATCATTAAACTAACAAATCATCGTCATAAAAGGCAAACGAGTTTCATGGCTAACGGTGTGCTTTTGGTTTAGCTTATGAAAACAAATAAGATATTCTCTCGATGCCTATTCCCCTGTTAACACGCTTTAAGTTAGGCTGCTCACGACATGATATCGAGATTTAGGGGTACTTTGCTGGGCATACCACCGACTTCGCGGGTTAATCTTGGAACCAGATATCCCGACGTGCTTGCCAGCATCTGTTCCATAATTCGCTTAGCCTGCGCATCGTCCACCATAAAGTGGGCTGCACCCTGTACTTTATCCAATACGTGAAGGTAGTAAGGGATTATTCCCGCGTTGAATAGCGCAAGGCTCAAATTTACCAAAATGTCCGCACTGTCGTTTACATTCTTCAGCAACACGCTTTGATTTAGCAAGGTTACACCCACCTGTTTGAGTTTGCCCATGCTTTTTATTACCGGCTCATCGATTTCATTGGCGTGGTTAACGTGGCTGACCAAAACAATCTGAAGGCGCGAACGGGAAAAGCGTTCGCAGAGCGCGTCGGTGACTCGGGCTGGGATGACCACCAGCAGGCGCGAATGGATACGCAGCCTTTTTATGTGCGCGATGGATTCGACTTCGCCAAGCAGCCAGTCCAGCTCTTTGTCTTTCGCCATCAGCGGATCGCCGCCGGAGAAAATCAGCTCGTCCAGCTCGTCGTGACGACGAACGTAATCGAGCGCCTGGCTCCAGGAGGCCTTGTTGCCCGGGTTATCGTGATAGGGAAAGTGGCGGCGAAAGCAGTAGCGGCAGTTGACCGCGCAGCTTCCCTTTACCAGCAGCAGAGCGCGATTGCGATACTTGTGTAGCAGCCCAGGGGCTGCGGGAGCCTGCTCCTCCAGCGGATCGTTGCTATATCCCGGCGTTAGGGTAAACTCGTCGGGCAGACCGATAACCTGCAGCAATAGGGGATCGCGGGCATCGCCTTTTTTTATTCTGGCGGCAAACGCGCGGGGAACGCGCAGCGGAAACAGCCGCCGCGCCGCCATGCCGGCGCGAAGTTCGGGGTTATCCGTTAACGATAAAAGGCGCAATAATTCTTCGGGATCGGTAATAACGTCCGATAACTGCTGTAACCATTCTTCTCTATCCGCGGTGTTTTGGGTTACAATGTGCGCCATTTTTTGCTGTACTACCTAAATTAATTAAGAAAGAGGACCATCATGGCGTCTTATTCTAGCAACGATTTCCGTCCGGGTCTTAAAATCATGTTGGACGGAGAACCCTGCGCCGTTATTGAAAGTGAATTCGTTAAGCCCGGCAAGGGCCAGGCTTTTGCCCGCGTACGTCTGCGCAAGCTGATTTCCGGCAAGCTGCTTGAAAAAACCTTCAAATCCACCGACAGCGCAGAAGGCGCAGACGTGATGGATATGAACCTCACCTATCTGTACACCGACGGTGAGTTCTGGCACTTCATGAACAACGATACTTTCGAACAGCTGGCTGCCGATGCTAAAGCCGTAGGCGACAACGCCAAGTGGCTGGTTGAGCAGGCAGAGTGTATTCTTACACTGTGGAACGGCGCGCCTATCGCCGTAACGCCGCCGAACTTCGTTGAGCTTGAAATCGTTGAAACCGATCCGGGCCTGAAGGGCGATACCGCCGGTACCGGCGGTAAGCCTGCGACGCTGACTACCGGCGCCGTGGTGAAAGTGCCGCTATTCGTTCAGATCGGCGAAGTTATCAAGGTTGATACGCGCTCCGGCGAATACGTTTCTCGCGTAAAGTAATTGCCGTAAGCTAAAACAGGGCCGTTGTGATGCGGCCCTGTTTGTACTTAGAGGTTGTAACTAAAAGGAGGTCATATGCTGAATTTCACCGGTAAAATTCTGTTGGTTTTAGCTTTGACGGCGGCGCTCGGCGGCTGTAATACCGTACGCGGCTTTGGCGAAGACGTTCAACACGTGGGCGGCGCTATCCAGCGCGGGGCAAGCTAACTCGGCGCTAGCCGATTTTTCTCATTATCAAGTTTCTGTTATCAAGGGATAGCAGTCATGTCATCTCTGTTCATTACTATCGGCCTTTTAACGCTGAGCAACGTCTTTATGACTTTTGCCTGGTACGGCCATCTTAAGTATTTCCACAGTAAAACCTGGGTCGTCGCGGCGTTAATAAGCTGGGGCATCGCGCTGTTTGAGTACCTGATTCAGGTGCCGGCCAACCGCATCGGCTATGAAGTGGCGAGCGCAGGCCAGCTTAAGATCATTCAGGAGGTCATCAGCCTGTCGGTCTTTATCCCTTTCTCCATGTACATTCTGAAAGAACCCTTCCGGACCGACTACATCTGGGCCGGCCTGTGCCTTTTGGGCGCGGTGTTCTTTATGTTTCGCCATAAGATTATGGGGTAAGCGGGCGTTGCCGCCCGCCTTCATGATGTTAGGCTTCTGATGCCCTAATCGGCACCGCCACGCTCTTCTCCTTAATCGGCAGGTTGACCAGCGCCGCCAGCAGCGCCAGCGCGATGTCGGCGTACCAGACCCACAGCAGATTCCCTTCATACTGCATCGCAACGCCCCCTAACCATGCGCCGAAGAATGCGCCGATTTGGTGGGTAAACAGCGTAAAGCCAAACAGCGTCGCCAGGTAGCGGGTGCCGAACAGCTTGCCGACGATGCCCGCCGTCGGCGGCACGGTGGCAAGCCAGGTGAAGCCGATGGAGCAGGCGAAGATGTAGAACGTCAGCTCGGTTTTAGGCGACATCAGATAGACGGCGATCATCAGCGCGCGAGAACCGTAGAGCGCCGTCAGGATGTACTTCATCGGGAAGCGTTTGCCTAAAACGCCTGCAAAGATGCTGCCCGCAATGTTGCAAAGCCCGATAAGAGAAAGGCTGATAGCCGAAACCGACGCTTCGTGCCCGCACAGGCTGACTTCTCCCGGCAGGTGGGTGGTGAGAAACGCAACGTGGAAGCCGCAGGTGAAAAAGCCCGCGTGCAGTAATAAATAGCTCGGATTGCGGAACGCCTCGCCGATTTGCTTTTTGAGCCCCATGGATTCTGCCGGGCTTTGCGCATGAGCGGGAGCTCGATGAACGCGGCTTTTGTCGTCCTTACACAAAAACCAGGAGGGAACGATGGTCGCCAGCGCCGCAGTGGCCAGAAATATCAGCCCGGAAGCCACTCCGCGCAGGCTGATAAGGGCCTGAAGCACCGGCGCGAAGACGAACTGGCCGATGGAGCCGCCCGCGTTGATTAACCCGCTGGCGACCGATCCCTTATCGGTGGGCAGGCGGCTCGCCACCACGCCGATAAGCACCGAAAAGCTCCCCGCCGCCGCGCCCGCCGGGCTTAAAAGCCCCTGCGCCAGCGAGAGGGGAAGAAACGAAGACGCCCACAGCGTGCCGATTTGGCCCAGCGCGATAAGCACTGCGCCGACGACCAGAACGGAAAAGGCCCCCTTCTTATCCGCCCAGGCGCCGAACAGCGGCTGGAAGGCGCCCCACATCAGCTGGCCTATCGCCAGCGCCATGCTGACTTCGGCGATGCTCATCGCCGTATTTTCCATGATCGGATGGACGAACAGCCCGACGGTTTGCCGGATGCCCATCGTCACCATCAGGATGACGCTGGCCAGAGCGATGGGGAGCCACAGGCCGGGCGCCCGGCGCTCGGCGTTGTTATGATTGTCCACGGAGTGTTCCTTTATGTTGTGGGGGAGTAGGGGAATCGCTAGAGGTCGTTAGCAGTGTCAAAAAAGTGAATCAGGCGCTCATAGTCGTCGCTGAGCCGGTCTTTCAGCTCGTCTTGCACCTGCTGCCACAGAGGGATGGCCTTTTGCAGCACGCTTTCACCTTCCTGCGTCAGGCGCATTTTGCGCTTTCGGCTTTTGGCTTCGGAGACGTCGACAATCAGGTCCGCTTCCAGCAGCGGCTTGAGGGTGCGCACCAGCGTGCTTTTTTCAAGCTTAAGCTTCTGCGCCAGCTCCCCCGTACCGCATTCGCCGAGGCGAGCGATGTTTATCAACAGCGCATACTGATTGACGCTAACGCCGCTGGGCGAGAGGGCCTTATCATAATAGTCGGTCATCCTCTGGGCCGCGCGTCGGGCGCGAGTACACAGGCAGGGTTCTGTCGGCAGCGGCGTTTGCATGGGGAGCTCGTCATTCAAAATGGTGTATGTACATCATTTAAGATGAGGAACGGGAAGTCGTCAATCTATTTTTTTGGCAAAAATCGCGTCGATTCGGCTACAATAGAGTCAGCGTGCGGCGCGTGACGTTATCGTGCAACGCTTATTTCTTTGGCCCATCGGGACGACCCGGCGGGCGTCATCACTCAGGGGACGACCCCAACGTAAGTTAAGGGGAGTACCCACATGGCCTGGATTATTCTGTTAATTGCCGGTTTGCTCGAAGTGGTATGGGCGATTGGTCTTAAATACAGTCACGGATTTACTCGATTAACGCCGAGCGTCATTACGCTGGTGGCGATGGCCGCAAGCTTTTTGCTGCTGGCCAACGCCATGAAAACCCTGCCGATGGGCACGGCTTATGCGGTATGGACCGGCATTGGCGCCGTTGGCGCGGCGGTCACCGGCATCGTGCTGATGGGGGAATCGGCGAGCGCCGTGCGGATAATCAGCCTGTGCCTGATTATTTGCGGCATCATCGGGCTGAAGTTTAGTTCATAATCAAATCGGCTGGCGGCCCTTGAGCGATCGAGGGCCGCTTTTCATTCACACATAGTTAATGATTTCAGCACGTCCAAACTGCCGTTCAGATCCTGCTTTTTGTTGTCCGCCAGCTTTTCCAGCCCGGCGATGATAAACGCCAGCAGGTATTCGCAGGCCTCTTCTTTATTTTCCGTCGTGCAAAGCCCGCCCGACAGCCCGCCGATGCGGTCGACTTCGGAGAACGTATTGCACATCACGCCGACCATAAAGTCGAACCCCCACTGAACGCTCGCCTCGTCGGCGTTGGGCATCGAGCGGCGCATCTCCTGCTGAAACGCTCTGGCGCCGCCGTCAAACTGCTCCTGAAGCAGCGTCAGGTTGTAGCCGAGCAGCGTTGATACGATGCGGGCGTAGCTGCGCCAGCCGTCACCGCCGTTCAGGTGCCAGAACAGGTAGGGCATCACGAAGGCGTGGACGATTTTTTCAAGGGGCAGAGGATTGCCGTCGTTCTGTTGACGAAAGTAGTCCAACAGCTGCAGGCGAGACTGGCTAAGCTGGCCGATGCGGCGCTTGATGACCGCGTCGAACAGCGACTCTTTGGTGCCAAAGTGGTAGTGTGCCAGCGCCAGCTTCACGTCGGCCTTTTGCGTGATTTGCCGAATAGAGACGGCGTCATAGCTGCTTTGGGCAAAAAGCTCTTCTGCGGCGTTCAGGATTTTTTCGGATGTCGATATCTGCATGTTCGTACCGTTAGGGCTACCGTCAAAGCGCCGTTTCTTAATTCCATTAAAGCGGCATTATAAGTCGCTCGGGTAAAAATGCGTTAAGTTTTGTGCCGCTGTCGCCTAAATAGGCCGAAAATCCACACAATTAATTAGCATCTTACAAACTCTTTATTTACTTATCCCGCCATTTTTCGATCTCGTTCACGATCCTGATAAATCAATTTGGACGACTGTCTAAATTATTGTAGGTTGGACGTACGACCAAATATAAAAGCAACAGTGAGAACCAACATGAAAATCATCGATCTGAGCGTAACGATTGAAGACCAAACCCCCTGCGACCCGCCGTCCATGCCGACCCGCATTGACTACTGGGGGCACGACAAGGGGGCGGAACACATGCGCCAGTTTTTCCCGACGGCGACCGAGAAGGATTTACCCGGCGGGCTGGGCTGGTCGATTGAGTATATCCAACTGACTACCCATAGCGGCACCCATCTGGACGCGCCGTGGCACTATCACCCGACCATGAATCAGGGCGAACCGGCCCGTACTATCGACCACATTCCCCTTGAATGGTGCTTCTCGGACGGCGTTAAGCTCGACTTCTCCGAGGTTCCAGGTGAAGGCGGCAAGATTACCGTTGAGCTGCTGGAGGCGGAATTGGCTCGCATCGGCTATACGTTAAAGCCGCTAGACATCGTCGTCATTTACACCGGCGCTATGAAGCAGTGGGGCACCGCCGCTTACACCAGCGCGGGCTGCGGCATGACTCGCGAAGCGACGCTCTACCTGCTGGAGCGCGGCATAAAGGTCGTCGGCACCGACGCCTGGAGCTGGGATCGCCCGCTGTCGCTGATTGCCGAAGAATTTGAAGAAACCGGCGATTCCTCCCTGATTTGGGAAGGGCACTTCGCCGGCATTGAGCGCGAGTACTACCACATGGAGAAGATGAACAATCTGGATAAGCTACCGCCGTTTGGCTTCAAGATTGCCTGCTTCCCCATCAAAATTAAGGCCGCCAGCGCCGGATGGTGCAGGCCGGTCGCCATGTTCGACCTCTGACGGGAGACGACGCTATGAAGCAATCTCATGACAACGCCGCTGCGACCGCCGGTAATTCCCGGGTAAAGTGGCACGTTCTGTTCGGCGGCTTTTTTGGCTACATGTTCGACGCGGTAGATATTCTACTGCTTGCCGTATCCATGCCGGTGATTATTGCCGATCTGGGTATTTCCAAGGCGGACGGCGGCCTGCTGGCGACGGCGACGATGGTCGGCATCGGCCTGAGCAGCATCGTCGTAGGCTGGTGCGCCGACAACTACGGGCGCCGTAAAACCCTGTTCTGGAGCCTGATGGTATTCAGCGTTCTGACGGCGGCCATCGCCTTTACCAGCACCTGGTTTGAAATTCTGGTGCTGCGCTTCCTCGCGGGCCTGGGCTTAGGCGGAGTTTGGAGCATCATCGTGGCCTACATCGCGGAGACCTGGCCGCCGAAGCAGCGGGGCAGAGCAGCCTCCTTCGTGCTGAGCTCGTTCCCTGCGGGCGCAGGCCTTGCGGCGTTTTTAGCCTACCTTATCATTCCGACCTACGGCTGGCGCGCTCTGTTCCTGTGCGGCGCGGGTGCGATTATCGCCGCCGTCTACTTCCTGATATTCGTGCCGGAGTCCGAAAGCTGGAAAAAGCAGAAAGAGGCGCAGAAGGGCAAGGGTGAGAAGGTGCGCATTGGCGAAATTTTTTCCAAAGAGCTGGCCCGCAACACGCTGCTGGCCACCGTGGTCGCCAGCTTCGGCCTCATCGGCTACTGGGGCTGTACCACCTGGCTGCCGCTGTTCCTGACGCAGGATCGCGGTCTGAGCATTGAAACCATGTCGCTGTTCTTCGTGGTGCTGAACGTGGGCATGTTCGTCGGCTATAACGTGTTCGGCATTTTGGCCGACAAGGCCGGCCGCCGCAAAGCGCTGGTGATTTCGTTTATCGGCACGGCGATAACGCTGCCCATTTACGTCAACATGACCGGCCATACCGCGCTGCTGGTGATGGGGCCGGTTTACGCCTTCTTCACCGCGTTCGTCGGACTGATGGGCTCCTACTTCCCCGAGCTGTTCCCAACCCGTGTTCGCACGTTAGGGGCGGGTTTCTGTTTCAACATCGGCCGGGGCGTTTCCGCCTTCGCTCCATTCGCCATGGGCTTTATCGCCCAGAGCTACGGTCTGGTGACCGGCATCATGATTTGCGCCGTCTTCTTCTGCCTGGCCGGGCTGATGATGTTCGCGCTGCCCGATATCGACAAAGAAAAACGACCGGCTGCCGCGGCGCAGCCTGGCGCTGAAGTACAGGGAGAAAGCTGAAATGAATAACAAAACCATTATTACCGTCGCCACCACCGGCGCCTTTCCGACCAAGCAGGACAACCCCAACATTCCGCTAACGCCGAAAGAGATAGCCAACGACGTTTACGAATGCTGGCAGGCGGGCGCCGCCATTGCCCACCTGCACATGCGCGACGACGAAGGCAAGGGCACGATGAACATCGAGAAGTTTCGTGAGACGGTAGGCCTTATTCGCGAGAAGTGCGACATCGTGATTAACCTCACCACTTCCGGCGACCTGAACGCGACCGACGAAACGCGCATGATGCACGTGGCGGCGCTGAAGCCGGAGCTGGCCTCCTACGACTGCGGTTCGATGAACTGGGCCCACAGCGGCCTGTTTATCAACCATCCGGCGTTTCTGGAAAAGCTCGGTCAGTTGATGATCGACAACGGCGTGCGGCCGGAGATCGAAATTTTCGATGCCGGGATGTTTTATAACTCCCTCCACTACATCAAAAAGAACCTGATTAAAACGCCCGCTTACTATCAGCTGGTGCTGGGCGCTGCGGGCGGCACGGCGGCCACGGTGGAAAACCTGGTCTACCTCAGGAACCTGCTGCCGGCGGACGCCCACTGGTCGGCGTTCGGCATCGGCCGCGGCCATATGCCCGTGCTGCTGGCGACGCTGGCGCTGGGCGGGCACGTGCGCGTCGGCATGGAGGACAACGTCTACTACAGCAAGGGGCGGCTGGCGAAGTCCAACGCCGAGTTCGTCGAGCGCGCGGTGCGCCTGGCGAAAGAGGCCGGTCGCGACCCGGCGACGCCTGATGAGGCGCGTCAGATCCTGAACCTGCGGGGAGCAAAGTGATGAACGATATCGTTATCGTCAGCGCCGTACGCACGGCCATCGGCAGCTTCGGCGGCTCGCTTGCGGGCGTTAGCGCGCCTGAGCTGGGCGCTATCGTGGCGAAAGAGGCCATCGCTCGGGCGGGGATTACGTCCGACGCGGTAAACGACGTGGTGCTCGGCAACGTGCTTCAGGCCGGGCTTGGACAGAACCCGGCGCGGCAGGCGGCCATTCGGGCCGGCATTCCCGAAGCCGTTCCGGCCACCTCGATTAACGTGGTCTGCGGGTCAGGGTTGAAGAGCGTCATTATGGCGGCGCAGTCGATCGCTGCCGGTGATGCCGACGTCGTGCTGGCGGGCGGCATGGAAAACATGTCCGCCGCGCCCTACCTGCTGGACAAGGCCCGCTGGGGCTACCGCATGGGCAACGGCACCTTGACCGACAGCGTGGTGCATGACGGCTTGAGCTGCGCCTTTAACCAATACCACATGGGCATTACGGCGGAAAACGTCGCCCAGCGCTACGGCATCAGCCGCCAAGAGCAGGACGAAGTGGCGCTGCGTTCCCAGCAGCGCGCGGTGGCGGCGACGGAAAGCGGCGCGTTTGCAGGCGAAATCGTGCCGGTGACCGTGATGCAGAGGAAAAAGGAGGTCGTATTCGACTGCGACGAGTATCCGCGAGCCGATGCGAGCGCCGAGGCGCTCGCAAAGCTGCGCCCGGCCTTCGCCAAAGAGGGAACGGTGACCGCCGGCAACGCATCCGGTATTAACGACGGCGCGGCGGCGCTTATCGTGATGTCGGCGCAGAAGGCGAAGTCGCTTGGGTTGACGCCGCTGGCCCGCATCCGCGGCTATGCGACCGCGGGCGTCGACCCGTCGGTGATGGGCATTGGGCCGGTACCTTCGACGATAAAGGCGTTGGAAAAGGCGCGGCTTGGCGTTAAGGATCTCGACCTGATTGAGGCCAACGAGGCCTTTGCCGCCCAGTTTATCGCCGTGGGGCGCGAACTCTGTTTCGATATGGAAAAGACCAACGTCAACGGCGGCGCGATCGCGCTGGGCCATCCGATCGGCGCTTCGGGCGCTCGCATCCTGGTCTCGCTTTTGCACGCGCTGCGCGCTAGGGACAAAACCTTCGGGCTGGCGACGCTGTGCGTTGGCGGCGGGCAGGGCGTGTCCGTCGTGGTTGAACGCCTGTAATTTGCCAAGGAGGATGAGTCATGAAGTCTAAAGTCACCGCGCGGGAGGACCTCTCCCGCCACTTTCGCGACGGCATGAGCGTGATGTTCGGCGGATTTATGGGGCAGGGCACGCCCCCGACGCTGGTGCAAATGCTGCTGGATTCCGGCGTCAAAGACCTGACGCTTATCGGCAACGACACCGGCAAACCGGACGTTGGCGTGGCGCCGCTGGTGGAGGCGGGCAGGGTGCGCAAGGTGATTGCCTCCCATATCGGCCTGCACCCGGAAACGGGCCGTAAAATGATTGCCGGCGAGATGGAAGTCGAGCTGGTGCCGCAGGGGACGCTGGCGGAGCGAATTCGCGCCGGCGGTGCCGGGCTGGGCGGCTTTCTGACGCCGACGGGCGTTGGTACCGTAGTGGAAGAAGGTAAGCAGAGAATGACCATCGATGGTCGTCACTACCTGCTGGAAATGCCGCTGCGCGCCGATTTGGCGATCGTCTATGCCAAGCGCGGCGACGCGGCGGGCAATCTCTATTATCGTCGCTCGGCGAGAAACTTTAACCCGCTGGTGGCGCTGGCGGCCGAGCGGGTGTTTGCCGAAGTGGAGGAGCTGGTCGAGGTTGGCGCAATGGATCCTGACAGCATCATGACGCCGGGCCTGCTGGTCAGCGGCGTATTTAAAGGAGGCGCGCTATGAGCCCTAAAGCCTTTATCGCCAAGCGCGTGGCGCTGGAGCTAAAAGATGGCGACGTGGTCAACCTCGGCATCGGCCTGCCGACCATGGTGGCCCACTATCTGCCGGACGGCGTAGACATCGTCCTGCAGTCGGAAAACGGCTTTGTCGGCATCTGCCCGGCGGATGAAGAAAACCCCGATCCAGACGTCGCCAACGCCGGCGGGCAGCCGTGTGGGATTATTCCCGGCGGCGCGACGTTTGACAGCGCGTTTTCCTTTGCGCTTATTCGCGGCGGCCACGTGGACGCCTGCGTGTTGGGCGGGCTGGAGGTTGACCAGCACGGCAATCTGGCCAACTGGATGATTCCCGGCAAGATGGTGCCCGGCATGGGCGGCGCGATGGATCTGGTCACCGGTTCGCGAAAGGTGATCGTGGCGATGGAGCACTGCGCCAAGAGCGGCGCGTCTAAAATCCTGCGTAGCTGTACGCTGCCGCTGACGGCGTGCGGCTGCGTGTCTACCGTGGTGACCGAACTGGCGGTGTTCCAGTTTATCAATGGCCAACTAACGTTGACCGAGCACGCGCCGGGCGTGAGCGTTGAACAGATCCGCCAAAAGACGGAGGCGGAGTTTGTGGTTTCGTCGCAGTTGCGGGAGATGTTGGTGATGGAGCAGGAATTGTCTTAATTACCTTTTGTGTATATTCCGGCCGAAAGTACTATCTGCCTATATTACCATTGTGCTCGGCCGGAAGGGCGCCTTTATTAGCTTTGGGAGTGCGTCGGGCATAGCCTTCCTAGGGGCAGTTATGAAGCCCGAAGGGCTTCACCCATCAGTGCCAGCGCAAGCGCTATTCAAACCGGCTTTGCCGGTTTGTCGTTGGCTTACGCCAAGTCGACCCCAACGGACAACGCCTTTAGGCGTTGAACAACACAACGTGTTGGCCCGTAGGGCGAGCGAAGCGAGTAACCTCTCCCTCCGATTGACTTCGCACTCAGTTCAGCGCTTGTTTTCAGTGTTTGTTATTAATCTGAAGCTTCACTTCGAACGAGTTTTTCTTGCCTTTCCAGCTGTCACGATTCCGCGTTCAGCCTAAATCGAAACGTTTCGATGACTGTCACAGTTTTCCAATAAAAAAATTGCTTTCTTTTCGTTCATTCCTAAACTCGGCTCAATAGCGAAACGTTTCGATGTCGATTTTTTAACCTGAATCGACAGTGCTCTGATTAAGAGGAATAGAGAGGAACATATGAAAAAAGGCCTCCTGCTTAACGCCCCGCTGTCCTCTGCGATAGCCCGGCTCGGCCATACCGATACGCTGACTATCGGCGATGCCGGCCTGCCGGTTCCCGCCTTGGTTGAGCGTATCGATCTCGCCCTGACTCACGGCGTTCCCTCTTTTTTACAGGTGTTCGACGCAGTAGTTGAAGAAATGCAGGTAGAAAAAGCGATTATCGCTTCGGAAATTAAAGAGAAAAACGCCGAGCTGCACCTCCAACTGCTGGCGCGACTGCGGGATCTGGAGGAAAACCAGCGCAACCGCATTGCCGTCGAATACGTGCCGCACGCGGAGTTTAAGGCGCTGACCGCCGGCAGCCGGGCGCTGGTGCGCACCGGCGAGTGCTCGCCTTTTGCCAACGTCATTTTGTGCTCCGGCGTGGTTTTTTAAAGGAGCGATGAAGATGCAGCCTCTGCTTAAGCTCAGCGGAATAGAGAAATCGTTTCCCGGCGTAAAGGCGCTGTCGGGCGCCAGCCTGAACGTTTATCCCGGTAAGGTGATGGCCCTGCTGGGGGAAAACGGCGCGGGCAAGTCTACGCTGATGAAGGTGCTGACCGGCATTTATACCAAAGACGCGGGGACCATCGAGTATCTAGGGCAGCCGACCGCGTTTAACGGCCCCAAGGCCTCTCAGGAGGCGGGGATCGGCATTATCCACCAGGAATTGAACCTGATCCCCCAGCTGAGCGTGGCGGAAAATATTTTCCTAGGCCGGGAGTTCGTCAACGCCATCGGGCGCATCAACTGGAAGAAGACCTATGCGGAGGCCAACCGCCTGCTGGCAAGGCTGAACGTTCGCTTTGACAGCCATATGCCGGTGAGCGAGCTGTCCATCGGCGACAGACAGATGGTGGAAATCGCCAAGGTGCTGAGCTTCGAGTCGAGAGTCATCATTATGGATGAACCGACCGACGCTCTGACCGACACGGAAACCGCCTCGCTGTTTAACGTTATCAACGAGCTGCGCACCCAAGGGTGCGGTATCGTCTATATTTCCCACCGCCTGAAAGAGATTTTCGAAATTTGCGACGACGTAACGGTGCTTCGCGACGGCGGGTTTGTCGGCGAACGTCCGGTTTCGTCGCTGGATGAAGACCGGCTGATTGAAATGATGGTGGGCCGAAAGCTCGATGAACGCTATCCGCGTTTGGAATTGCCCAGAGGCTCGCTTCGCCTTCAGGTTAAGGGGCTTTCCGGCAACGGCGTCAATAGCGCCAACTTTGAGCTTTATCGCGGCGAGATCCTCGGCGTTTCCGGCCTGATGGGCGCAGGGCGCACCGAGCTGGTGAAAATGATTTACGGCGCATTGCCCCACGGTAAGGGGGAAATCCTGCTCGACGGTCGCCCCGTGGCGATTAAGCGTCCTCAGGACGGCCTGAAAAACGGCATTGTCTACATCTCGGAAGACCGCAAGGGCGACGGGCTGGTGCTCGGCATGTCGGTAAAAGAGAACATGTCCCTGACGGCGCTGCGCTACTTCAGCCGGCGGTGGGGAAGCCTCAAGCACGGCGAAGAGCGGCAGGCGGTAGGCGACTTTATCCAGCTGTTCAACGTCAAAACGCCCTCCATGATGCAGCCGATCGGTTTGCTGTCGGGCGGCAACCAGCAGAAGGTGGCGATCGCCCGCGGGCTAATGACGCGGCCCAACGTACTGATTCTGGATGAGCCCACCCGCGGCGTGGACGTCGGCGCCAAGAAAGAGATCTATCAGCTTATCAACCAGTTCAAGCGCGAGGGGCTAAGCATCATCCTCGTCTCCTCGGAAATGCCTGAAGTTATCGGCATGAGCGATCGCGTTCTGGTAATGCATGAAGGCCGCATCAGCGGCGAGTTCCCCATAGCGCAGGCCACGCAGGAAGTACTGATGGCGGCGGCCGTAGGTAAGTTGATAAACAGCAACCGCGTAGAGCAGGAGTCATAATTCGTGAATACGTTAAACCATTCCCCTTCCACCAAGCGGTTCGGCAAAGAGTGGCTGCTTGAGCAGAAGTCGCTGATAGCGCTTATCGTGCTGATTGTCGTGGTGTCGTTTCTAAGCCCCAACTTCTTCACGCTCAACAACATGTTCAACATCCTGCAGCAGACCTCGGTGAACGCGATTATCGCCGTGGGCATGACGCTGGTGATTTTGACGTCCGGCATTGACCTGTCCGTCGGCTCCGTACTGGCGCTGACCGGCGCGGTGGCGGCGTCTATCGTCGGGCTGGAGGTCAACGTCTTCGTTGCCGTCGCGGGGGCGTTACTGCTGGGGGCCGCTATCGGCGGCGTTTCCGGCGTGATTGTCGCCAAGGGTAAGGTGCAGGCGTTTATCGCCACGCTGGTGATGATGCTGATGCTGCGCGGGGCGACGCTGGTGTATTCCGAAGGCAGCCCGATTAACCTGGGCTTTAATGAGTCCGCCGAGGCGTTTGAGTGGTTCGGCATCGGCACGCCGCTGGGTGTTCCCGCACCGATCTGGATTATGGCTGTCGTATTTATCGCTGCCTGGTACCTGCTTAACCATACTCGCCTTGGCCGCTACATTTATGCGCTGGGAGGCAACGAGGCGGCGACCCGCCTGTCGGGCATCAGCGTCGATCGGGTCAAGATTATCGTTTACGCTCTGTGCGGCATGCTGACGGCGCTGGCAGGCGTGATTGAAGTCGGCCGCCTCTCTTCGGCGCAGCCAACGGCGGGACTGGGCTATGAGCTGGACGCCATCGCCGCCGTCGTGCTGGGCGGCACCAGCCTTGCCGGGGGCAAGGGGCGCATTACCGGTACGCTTATCGGCGCGCTGATCCTGGGCTTTTTAAGCAACGCGCTCAACCTGTTGGGCGTTTCCGCCTACTTCCAAATGATTGTAAAAGGCGCTGTCATTCTGCTGGCGGTGCTGGTTGAAAACCGAAGCGGCAAGTAACTTCACTGGCCGAGTCACTTTACTGATAATAGGAACGATGACGATGACGATGAATATGAAAAAGCTGGCAATGATAGTCTCTGCAACCGCTCTTACCCTTTCCGTCAGCGTTGGCGCGATGGCGAAAGAGAACATTGCGCTGGTTGTCTCCACGCTGAATAACCCGTTCTTTGTGTCCATGAAGGACGGCGCTCAGAAGAAGGCCGACGAGCTGGGTTACAACCTGATCGTACTGGATTCGCAAAACAATCCGGCAAAAGAGCTGAGCAACGTGCAGGACCTCACCGTGCGCGGCACTAAGCTGCTGCTGATTAACCCGACCGACTCTGACGCGGTAGGCAACGCGGTCATGATGGCCAACAAGGCCAATATCCCGGTCATCACGCTGGACCGTGCAGCGAATAAAGGGGAGGTGGTCAGCCACGTCGCCTCTGACAACGTGGCCGGCGGCAAGCTGGCGGGCGACTTCATCGCCGAGAAGCTGGGCAACGATGCAAAGGTGATTCAGCTTGAGGGCATCACCGGCACCTCCGCCGCCCGCGAGCGCGGCGAGGGCTTCAAGCAGTCTATGGCGGCTCACCCCTTTAAGCTTTTGGCCAGCCAGCCGGCGGACTTTGACCGCACTAAGGGGCTAAACGTAATGCAGAACCTGCTGACGGCGCACCCTGACGTTCAGGCGGTGTTCGCTCAAAACGACGAAATGGCGCTGGGCGCGCTGAGAGCGCTGCGCACCGCCGGTAAAAAAGACGTGCTGATCGTGGGCTTTGACGGCACCAAAGACGGCATGAATGCGGTGAAGGGCGGCCAGATGGGCGCGACCGTAGCCCAGCAGCCTGAGCTTATCGGCAGCGTCGGCGTTGAAACGGCGGTTAAAGTACTGAAGGGTGAGAAGGTCGACGCTAACATTCCTGTTGAGTTGAAGCTGATTACCAAGTAAAACCTTCATCTTATTTCGGGTTTTTGTTTCGGCTTTTTATTCTATCTTTTGCGCGGCGGGCCTCTGCTTGCCGCGCGTTTTGACAGGAGACAACGATGTCAGGGAAAAAACTGGCGGTGCTGGGCAGCATCAACGCTGACCACATCCTTAACGTGCAGGAATTTCCCCGTCCGGGAGAGACTATCACCGGGCAGGGCTATCGTATTTCTTTCGGCGGCAAGGGCGCGAATCAGGCCGTTGCTGCGGGCCGCAGCGGGGCCGATATTACGTTTATCGCCTGCGTGGGAGAAGACGACGTGGGCAGACAGGTTCGTCGTCAGCTTGAGCAGGACAACATCGACGTTGCGCCGGTTGAAGCAATAGCGGGCACCCACACGGGCGTAGCGATGATTTTCGTCAATGGTCACGGCGAGAACGTGATTGCCATCGACGCCGGGGCCAATGCGGCGGTGACTCCCGCCTATCTGAATAAATATCGTCAGCGGATCGTCGAGGCGGATGCGCTGCTGATGCAGCTTGAAACCCCGCTTGAAACCATCGTTGCGGCGGCGAAGCTGGCAAAAGAGCACGGCACGACGGTAGCGCTGAACCCTGCGCCCGCGCAGGCGCTGCCTGACGAGCTGCTGTCGCGTATTGACATTATCACCCCAAATGAAACCGAAGCGGAGCGCCTGACCGGCATCGCCGTCACCGGCGAGGAAGAGGCCAATCGCGCCGCCGCAGTACTACACGCCAAGGGCATTCGCACCGTGATTATTACGCTCGGCAGCCGCGGAGCGTGGGTTAGCGTTGAGGGCGAAGGGCAGTTGGTAAAGGGCTTTCGCGTTGAGCCAGTGGACACCATCGCTGCGGGCGATACCTTTAACGGCGCGATGATGACCGCGCTGCTTGAAGGGGGCGCGCTGTTAGACGCCGTTCGCTTTGGCCACGCCGCCGCGGCGATAGCCGTAACCAGGCCGGGCGCGCAACCGTCAGTGCCCTGGCGCAAAGAGATCGATGCATTTTTAGCGGGCCAATAGGAGCTGTACCGTGGCAACCATGAAAGACGTCGCTCGTTTGGCGGGAGTATCCACCTCTACGGTGTCTCACGTCATCAATAACAGTCGGTTCGTCAGTGAGTCCGTCCGCGATAAAATTCTTTCTGCCGTTGCCGCGTTGAATTACTCGCCTTCCGCCGTCGCCCGCAGCCTGAAGGCGCAGTCGACGCGCACGATTGGGATGCTGCTGACGTCCAGCAACAACCCGTTTTTTGCCGAAGTGGTGCGGGGCGTAGAGGAAAGCTGCTACGAACGCGGCTATAGCCTGATTTTGTGCAACACGGAAAACGATCCTGAGCGGATGAACAGCAATCTGGAAACGCTCTTACAGAGGCGGGTCGACGGCCTTATTTTGATGTGTAATGAGCGCCACCCCATCTCGGAAAATCAGTTCTCTCGCTATCCTAATCTGCCTATTGTAATGATGGACTGGGGGCCGTTTAACGGCGCGTGCGACGTTATTCAGGACAATTCTCTCCAGGGCGGGCTCACGGCGACCGAATACCTGATATCAAAAGGCTATCGCCGCATTGCCTGCATCACCGGCCCGAAGGATAACGTACAGGCGCGCAGGCGTTTGGCGGGTTATCGGGAAGCCATGGAAAAGGCGGGGTTAAACTCACCGGATGGCTATCAGATCTTCAGCAACTTTGAGTTTTCCGGTGGTCTTGAGGCGATGAGCAGGCTGCTGGCGCTACCCGAACCGCCGGACGCCGTGTTTACCTGTAACGACGCCATGGCGGTCGGCGTCTATCTGGCGCTGAACCAGACGGGGCTTAAGGTTGGCGAGGACGTAGCGGTTATCGGCTACGACGATATCGAACTGGCGCAGTACCTGACGCCGCCGCTGACGACTATTCATCAGCCGACGGGAGAATTAGGGCGATTAGCGATAGACACGCTGATGCGGCGTCTGGAAGGGCTGCATAGCAGCCCGCAAACGCTGGCGCTGACCCCGAGGCTGGTGGAGCGCCAGTCTGTCGGGTCTTAATCGTCCGTTTGGTAGCTAAATACCGGCAGGCCGATTTTGAACCAGATAGCCAACATGCGGAAGGTAAAACCGAAAGCTAACGTCGCGATAGTGGCGATATCGGTCGCTATTTTGAAGTGAATGAGCCCAACGTAGAGCATGGCGGCGGCGAAAGAGACGCTGGCGTACAGCTCTTTTTGAAACACCAGCGGAATGCGGTTACAGAAGATATCGCGCAGCACGCCGCCAAATACGCCGGTGATAAGCCCGGCGATGCCGGCGATAAGCATCGGCAGCCCCATTCCCAGCGCCACCTGCGCGCCGATAATAGAAAACACCACCAGCCCTACCGCGTCCAGCACCAGAAAGAACTTTCTTAGATAGATCATGATGCTTGACGTTGCGACCGTCATAACCGACGCGGCCGCGACGATCAGTACGTATTCCGGATGGGCGACCCAGCCCAGCGGGTAGTGGCCGAGAATAATATCCCTTACCGTTCCCCCGCCGATGGCGGTCACTGAAGAGATAATGATGACGCCGAAAATGTCCATCTTGCTTTTACCGGCCGCCAGCGCGCCGGTCATGGATTCGGCCGTGATGCCGATGATGTAGAGAACGTATAGCAGCATGTCGTAGTGTATCGGTGATCTATGTTGAACGAATTTGCCGATTATCCCGCATCTGTATGGTTTTTGCAGCCGGTTTATGAGTTTTTGTTGATTTATTTATCTGTTATGGGTTTGGCGGGGTTATTTTTGTTTTTTATCAGCTATTGGCGCTAAAGATAAGTTTTTTGATACCGCTTTTGGCGGTTATCTATTTATGTTTTTTATTTTCACCACTTTAGAATGTTTTGTTAATATTTTTTTAAAACTCTTTTTTTATTCTCATTAATACCCTAAATAATTCGAGCTGCATGACAAAGCGTTTGCGGCAGCCTCGTTAGAGATGAGGCCCGTGTAAATAGGCAAAATCACAGGCAATTTAAAGTATGATGGGGATAGGTATTGTTTTTATTGGAGTTTATCGCCTGCTTTTTAATTTGTTTATTTGAATATTGTGCATGTAGTTATTAGCGGATCTGTCTTGTTTTACCGTTCGAAAAACGGTTTATCTTTGACTGTTTTTTAGGCTGAAGCGCCGAGAATGGGGAACTTTATCTTCTTGGCAAGCGGCGCCCGTTTAATGCTATTTATATAAAATTCATTGTAATCAGTTGGTTGGGAGGTTGTCTGAAGGTGATTTCTATAGTGCTGCTACTCCTATGGCTTTCACATAAAGAGTGGATAATGAGATCGTGGATGGGTATTATTCGCTAGTTAAAAATGTAATAAAGCATTTGTGCAAATTAAAAAACTATATTTTTGGTAATTTAAGTTTAAGTTTCCGATTTTATCGTCATTTATATAGTATTTGTTTTTGGTGAAAAAAGTTGATTTTTCTAGAGGTCGGTAATTATTAATTACTTCATGCTTCGAATACCCCCAAAGGGGCATATCCCGTTTTTTAGCACCGTAAATATATTTTTTAGACACTCAATAAAAATCAAAATAGTGACTTTTGCTTTCCATTCCATAAAGAAAGCAAATCTTATTAAGTAATGGACTATGTGTTATGAACAAAATATACCGTGTGATCTGGAACTGTACGTTAGGGCTGTGGGTGGTAACTTCCGAGCTGGGCCGTGGGCGGATCAAGCGGGCGACCAACAGAGCGCTGGCGGGCCTGACGCTGGCGGTACTGTCGCCCGCCGGTTTGGCGACCGACTGCGACAACGTTGCTCTTGAGTGCCAGCTCGACAGCGTCTGGTCGGCGTCGAACAACAATAACGGCGTGGGCACGGCGGTTATTTCTGACGGTCAGGCCTATCGTATAGACATGCTTTCTTCCATTACGGCAGCAAAGGGGTCCATGGTATCTATTGACTCGATAAATACTGCGATAAACGCCGGCTATGCGACGGGGCCGCTGGTTCCAGAAACTGATACCAATGTAGAACTTAGTGCTAGAAATAAGAATATTACCGTATTCGATCCGATAACCAACAGTAATCTGGTTGTTACCGTTTATGACGAGAATAACTTTAGAGAGTATAAATCTACAGCGAGTCCCGGCGGAGCTATTAAGGTTTTTCCATCAGGCCCGGTTGACGTTTATTATAATACGCGATTTGTCGCGGTGACTAACGGCCAGGCCGACGTTTATAACAACAATAATACTATTAGCGCCAACTTTCGCGACAGTCAGCTGTTTTATGCCGACGGCTCGTCCAACAATGCGACGATTAACTGGCACGGCACCAGCACCATAGGGTTTGGCTGGGAAACCAGTTCAACCTCTTCCACGACCTACACCGCGAAAAAAACCACCTACGTCGGCGAATTTTCCGGTTTTGATGGTTCTACCCAGAGCGTAACCAATCTAAGCGATCTGAAGGCGTATAACGCCTGGCTGGTCTCTCAGGTTCAGGCCGGTAACTTAAGCACCGGCGCCTATACTTCTGAGCTTAACAAAGCCTACCAAAATACGGGAACGACCTATGTCATTAACCCGCTTCCGGCCGATGCCGATCCCATTCTGCTAAGTCCCCCCGGAACGGTCGTACTTTTATACGGTTCCGGCAGCGGAGCCAATATTAATCTGGCTTCCGACAGTTATTTAACGTCAACCAGCTTGAGAGGATTGGATAATGGTGGTCTTAGCTCCAGCCTTATTCGTTTAGAGAACGGCGCTAATAGTGTCAACGATGGTTATATTAGTACGGGATTTCGCATTGGAGTTTTGTACAGCGGGTCGCGGTTGACGAATAACGGAACCATGATCACGGGCTCGATGACAGGAGGAGGAGAAGGTTATGGTATCTATGCCTCCGGCACTGGAACGGAATTCATCAATAACGGCATTTTTAACGTTATTCCCATGTTCTGGTCCAATTTAGCTTCCCAAAACCAGGGCAATAATGTGATGGTTACCGTCCTCAACGGCGCCAAGGTGGTTAATAATGGCGTGGTAAATCTCGGCATTACTGAAGGAACCAGAACGACTGAATATTTGGGACCGACTGTTGGCGTATCATTAGCCTCAGCGAGCGCTTCTTTTATCAATAGCGCCGATGGCGAGATGTACGTCGGCCGTTCGCAGGACGGTAAGGATATGTTTGCCGCCGCGGGCTCTGCGGCTATCAAGGTAAGCTCGTTGAGCAGCGGTACGGTAGACAACCAGGGGCTGATTACGCTAGGGACGAAGAGTAATAGTGTATACGGCATCGCTGCAAACTCGACCATGGCGTCAGCTCGGATTATCAACAGCGGCACGATCGCTATTAAGGGTAACGGTGGAGACGGCACCTTCCTGCCGGGGCAGAATATCGGGATTTATGCCTATAACAACGCTAAAGGCATCTCCAATACGGGGGCGATTAACGTTGGCGGCATCAATAATATTGGAATAAAAGCCTATAGCGGCGGTCAAGTGAGTTCTTCCGGCCAGATCAACGTGACCGGCAGCGCCGATCCGTCTACCGACCTGCGCAACTACGGCGCATGGGCCAGCAGCGCTAACTCGCTGGTAGATATCTCCGGCACCGTCAACCTTGAGGGCGACGGCGCGATAGGGTTGCATGCTCGCGAACAGGGCACGATTAGTTTATCCGGTAACGGTCAGGTCACCTTCGCCGACGGCGAAAACCAGATAGGCTACTACGTCTACGGCGCGGGCTCCAAAATCACCAACACCAGCACCGGCAGTCAGGACGTCACCACCAACAACTCCACCCTGATGCGCCTGGACGGCGGCGCGGCGTTTGTCGGCTCGTCGTCGGCGACGTCGACCATGTCGGCGTCCGGCGAGGGCTCGACCGTGATTGTCGCGACGGGCGCCGACACTACCGTCGATTCCGGCGGCATGACGGTGAACGTGAACGGCAAGAACGCCACCGGCTTTTTGGTGGAAGGCGGCGCGACCGGCACCATTGGCGCGACGGCCACGATTAATCTTTCCGGCGAAGGCGCGATAGCCGGTATCGCCGACGGGCAGGGCCACGACCTGGCGGGGGTGGAGCGCGTAATGACCGACGACGAGAAGCGCGCAACCCCCCTGACCGCCGGCGCGCACCTCACCTCGTCGCTGGACGGCGTGGTGGGCTATATCGCCCGCAATCTGGCGACCTTGACCAACTCCGGCAATATCAGCTTCAGCGGTAAAGGGGCAACCGGCATTCAGGTGGAAGAGGGCGCGGTAGGCGGCAACAGCGGCAACATCACGCTGAGCGGCGCGGGCAGCGTCGGTCTGTCGGCCACGGCGAACACCACCGAAACCCGGCTCAGCTCGACGGGCAACATTACGCTCAACGGCGACTGGGACGGGGCGGACAGTCAGACCCGCTCGGCCGGCGTTCTGGCCAAAGGCAGCCAGGTGGAAGTGACGGTCGGCGACGGCGTCAACGCGGCGTCGGTCAATTTGAACGGGGCCGGAACGGTAGGGGTGCACGCCTCTGAAGGCAGTAAGGTGACGCTTAACGACAACGTGGCGGTCAATTTTGACAGCGACAAGT
>NZ_AUUA01000018.1 GCF_000439085.1 Leminorella grimontii ATCC 33999 = DSM 5078
AACGTGTCCAACCCGACCTCGGCGTTCGCCTTTACCATCGACACCGTGGCGCCGACGGCGCCGACCATCGACAAGGCGTTTGACGACGTCGGCGCCATTCAGGGCGACCTGGCGAACGGCGGCCTGACGGACGACTCCACGCCGACCCTGAGCGGTCGGGCGGAAGCGAACAGCGTTGTGAAAGTGTATGACGGCGACGCGCTGCTGGGCTCGGTCACCGCCGACGCCAGCGGCAAGTGGAGCTTCACGCCAACCACCCCGCTGACCGAAGGGCTGCACGAGTTCCACGTCACGGCGACCGACGCGGCGGGCAACGTCAGCCTGCCGTCCGCCGACTTCACGCTGACCACCGACTACACCGCGCCGAATGCGGACAACCTGGCTATTACCGGTGTGGACGACCAGGTCGGTGAAATCAAAGGCAACGTCGCCAGCGGCGGCTCAACCGACGACAGCCGTCCGACCATCAGCGGCACCGGCACCGCCGGTGACACCATCGTGGTGTACGTTACCGACGGTAGCGGCAAGCATGAGATTGGCCGCACCACGGTGGCGGAAGACGGCACCTGGAACCTGCGTCCGGCTACGGCGTTGAGCGGCGGCAGCAATGCTCTGACGGCGGTGGAGATCGACCCGGTCGGCAATGCGACCGACCCCTGTACGCCGTACACGATTACGGTTAGCCTGACTGGACCTGCGACGCCGACCATTGTCAGCGTAATGGACGATGTAGGTACGATTACGGGAGCCCTTAGCAAGGGTGACGTCACTGACGACAGCATGCCTACCGTAAGTGGAAAAGCGGATGCGGGTAACGTTGTGCGCATCTATGATGGCGCGACCCTGCTGGGCTCCACCACGGCGGACGCTTCCGGCAACTGGACCTTTACGCCGACTGCCGCGCTGACTGACGGAGCTCATAACCTGACGGTGACGGCGGTTAATGCGATAGGTCAGGTCAGCGAGTCAAGCAACGCCTTTAACTTTACGGTAGACACTGCGGCTCCCGCTGACGTCAACGGCCTGAAGGTCATCGACGACGTGGGTGCGGTGCAGGGCGAACTGACCAGCGGCGACGTGACCGACGACGCCACGCCGACCTTTAGCGGCAAGGCGGAAGCTAATTGTACGGTGACTATCTACAACGGCAGCACGGTGATTGGCTCCGCGACGGTGGATGCTTCCGGCAACTGGACGTTTACGCCAAGCGCGGCGCTGGCGGACGGCAGCTACACTTTTACCACCACCGTCACTGACAAGGCGGGCAATCAGAGCGCGTCGGCTAACGCCTTTAACCTGACGATTGATACGTCCGCGGTGGAGGTCTCCATCACGGCGCTGATCGACGACGTCGGGGACGTCACCGGCAACATCGCGCCGAACGGCGTCACCGACGATACCCGTCCAGACATCACCGGCAGCGGCAAGGCGGGCAGCACCATCAAGATCTACGACGGGGCGACCCTGTTGGGCTCAACCACGGTGGCAAGCGACGGCAGTTGGAGCTTTACGCCAGCATCCGATCTGGGGCAGGGGGCGCACAGCATCACTGCGACCGCGACCGATCTGGCAGGCAACGTGTCCAACCCGACCTCGGCGTTCGCCTTTACTATCGATACCGTGGCGCCGACGGCGCCGGTTATCAACAGCGCGCTGGACGACGTGGGTGCTATTCAGGGCTCTCTGTCTAACGGTAGCGTTACGGACGATCCGACGCCAACCCTGCGCGGCGCGGCGGAAGAGAATAGCATCGTCAAGATCTACGACGGCAGCACGCTGTTGGGGTCGGCCAAGGCTGACGCGAATGGTGATTGGAACTTTACACCGACCACACCATTGACGGAAGGCGAACACCGCTTCAGCGCGACTTCGACTGATGCAGCGGGTAACGTTAGCGGCAAGTCCGGCGAGTTCGTATTGACCACCGACTACACCGCGCCGAACGCGGACAACCTGGCTATTACCGGCGTGGACGACCAGGTCGGTGAAGTCACCGGCAATATCGCCAATGGCGGTTCGACCGACGACAGCCGTCCGACCATCAGCGGTACCGGCACCGCCGGCGACACCATCGTGGTGTACGTTACCGACGGTAGCGGCAAGCATGAGATTGGCCGCGCTACGGTAGCGGCAGACGGCACCTGGAGCCTGCGTCCGGCGACGGCGCTGAGCGGCGGCAGCAATGCCCTGACGGCGGTGGAGATCGACCCGGTCGGTAACGCTACGGCGCCGAGTGCGGTTTATACCATTACCGTCAGCCTAGCGGGGCCGGTAGCTCCGGTTATTGCTAGCGTCACGGACGATGTGGGTACGGTTACCGGCGCCCTTAACAAGGGCGACGTCACCGACGACAGTAAGCCGACCATTGTTGGTACGGCAGAAGCGAATAGCGTTGTGCGTATTTATGATGGCAGTACGCTGCTGGGCTCTACCACGGTAGACGCCTTCGGCAACTGGACGTTTACGCCAGCCGCCGCGCTGGCGGACGGAACGCACAATCTGACGGCGAAAGCGGTTAACAGTATCGGTCAGGTGAGTGATGATAGCAACGCCTTCGATTTCACTGTCGACACCGCTGCGCCAGCAGACATTACCGATCTAAAAGTGATCGATGATGTGGGTACGAAGAAAGGCGAGCTGGCTAACCACGATACCACTGATGACAATAAGCCGACCTTTAGCGGTAAGGCCGAGGCAAACGCCACGGTGACTATCTACGACGGCAGCGACGTTATCGGCAGCGTGAAGGCGGATGCCAACGGCAGCTGGTCGTTTACACCGTCGACGGCGTTGGCTGACGGCAGCTATACCTTTACCTTTACGGCTAAGGATGCAGCGGGCAATGAAAGCACGCCAGCCAACGCTTTCAATCTGGTTATTGATACGTCAGCGGCTACGGTCTCTCTTACCAAGTTGATGGATGACGTAGGCAGCATTAAAGGCGCAATCGACTTTGGCGGCGTGACGGACGATGCGCGTCCGGAAATTATCGGTACGGCGAAGAGTGGCAGCGTCGTCAAGGTTTATGACGGTGGCGTACTGCTAGGTTCCACTACGGCAGACAGCAGCGGAAACTGGAGCTTTACGCCGGTGTCCGATCTGGCTCAGGGTTCGCACAGCATTACCGCTGTGGCTACCGATCTAACCGGCAACGATTCACCTGCAACCTCTGCGTTTACTTTTAACGTTGATACCGTTGCGCCAGCGAAGCCAACTATCGACAAGGCGATTGACGACGTCGGTTCGATTCAGGGCGATTTAGCGAACGGCGCCATAACGGACGATCCAACGCCGACCCTGCGCGGTACGGCGGAAGCCAACAGCGTCGTGAAGATCTATGAAGGCAGCGCGCTATTGGGATCGGTGGTAACGGACGCCAGCGGCAACTGGAGCTATACGCCAACTACGCCTCTGACAGAGGGCGAACATCGCTTCAGTGCGACGTCGACCGACGCGGCGGGCAACGTTAGCCCAAGCTCTAGTGAGTTCGTGTTGACGACTGACTACACTGCGCCAAACGCGGATAGCTTGGCTATTACCGGCGTAGACGACCAAGTGGGTGAGAAAACCGGCAACGTTGCTAGCGGCAGCGCAACCGACGATACGCGTCCAACTATCAGCGGTACCGGCACGGCGGGCGATACCATCGTGGTGTATACCACCGATGGTGCAGGCACGCGTGAAATCGGCCGTGCGACGGTAGCGGCAGACGGCACCTGGAGCCTGCGCCCGGCGACGGCACTAAGCAGCGGCAACAATGACCTGACGGCGGTGGAAATCGACCCGGTAGGCAATGCGACCGACCCGTGCTCGCCGTACACCATTATTCTGGATACCTCTATATCAGATGCGAAGATAACCATTACGTCGATTTCTGACGACCGCGGCTACTCCGACGCTGACTTTATCACCAACGATAATACGCTGTTGATCAACGGTACGTTGGATAAGGCGCTGCTGTCGGACGAATGGGTGGAAGTCAGCATGGACGGCGGCACAACCTGGACTCGCGCGGCAACGGTTTCCGGTACCGACTGGGCGGTTGACCTGCGGGGCACGGTACTGGCCGATGGCGATTACACCATCAGAGCTCGCGTGGTGGACAATGCCTATAACATTGGCAGCATGGACACTCATGCGTTGACCATCTCGTCAGAAGGTCGCGACATGAACGGCCTGAGCACGACGTCGCAGATCTCTACCGACACCAGCCACGGTTTGGTGAACGGCGATCTCTATAGCCACAGCGTGACGACGCTCAACGGTGATATGGTCACTCGCGACTATACCGTCACCGTTAGCGGTATGCTGAGCGCGGCGCTGCTTGAGGGAGAACGCCTGCAGATATCGCTGGACGGCGGAGCAACCTGGGCGGCCGTCACGATGAGCGGCAACGGCTGGAGCTATGCGCTGCCGGAAGTTACCGCCAGCACGGTATATAACTTTAAGCTGCAGGTAATTGATGTCGCGGGCAACGTGGGCACCAATACCGGCTTTGCTGAAAGCTATAAGGTGACTATCGATCTGGACGTACCGGACGGCATCACCGTGGCGCCGGTTATCGATTCTATTGTCAGCAGCACGGAAACGTTCGTCTTTGACAGCAGCCGTTACGGTACCGTTGAAGCCGGCACAATCGTTTCACTGGTTAGCGACGTGAACGGCAACGGTACCTATCAGGAAGGGCTGGATCAGGTGCTGGGCTTTGCTACGGCGAATGCTGACGGCTCGTGGAGCATTACCACTAAGCTGCCAGCCGGAGCGCATAACCTGGCATTCGTCGTCTGGGACAGTGCGGGTAACCGTTCAACCATGAGCGCCAGTACCAGTACCGGGGTAACCGACGGTAGCGGCAGTACGCTGATTGAGCAGTCGTGGGGCGGTACGACGGACGCCGATAACCGCGGTCTAAACGCGGCGGCGGTGACCATCAGTCAGGATGGCCTGTGGTCGTTCTTCCAGAGCGCCCGCGGCACTTCAGGCACCACGACGGCTAACTCGGGCCGTGTTTACACGGCAACCGATCGCGAGAACTATGAGTCCACCTATCTGGCGCAACCCTCTACCAGCAACGGGGCGGGCTATAATCTGGATAGCAACACCTATAGCCGCTATGTTAACTCGGCGGTGTTCGCCGACATCAACCGCGACGGTTATACCGACGTGATGTCGCAAATCAGCGCATACGGCAACGGCGGACGTACCGCCTACTGGATGCAGAATGCGGACGGCAGTTACTCGCCGAAGGTGCTGGATCAGGGAACGTTGAACCATCTGGGCGGCGTGATTGCTTACGACCGTGAAGGCGATGGCTATCTGGACTTTGTGCTGGCTGACTCTGCGCCGGACTCCATTTCGTTCATTAAGAACGTTAATGGAACGCTGACCTATGAGAAGGTGTCCGGATTCGATAATGGTCACCCCGGCGGCGCGTTGCCGGCTAACCTGAGCCTCCTGCATGAAATCGGGGCAGTAGATATCGATAACAACGGTACGGTAGATATTACCGCACACATTGACCGTAACTCGGCCTCAGGGGGGCAAAGCGGCAGTTCGCGCGGCTTGGGTATTCTCTATAACCAGCTAACCGGTACGGGGAAAACCAACTTCGGGGAAGTGGGATATTACTCCAACGTGTTCAGGAACGATGGTGAGGACGACTACGGCAACCTGTCTATCTCTATGACCTACGCCGACTTCAACGGCGACGGCTGGCTGGACCTGTTCCTGAGCCGCGGTTCGAAGAGCGGTTCCAACAGCAATGAGAGCCGTATCTATCTGAACGACGGGACGGGCAAGCTGTTGGCAACCGATGCACAGGCGCTGTGGTTTGGCGACAGCATGGACGGCGGTAGCTCGCTAGCCGTGGACTGGAACCACGATGGCAAGATGGACATCATCGAAGTGCCGCGTCAGCTCGGCGATGCGAACAGCCCGACGCTGTACCTGAATCAAGGCAACAACCAGTGGTCCGGTATCGGTCAGAGCCTGACCGGTGCGACTAAGTATACGAACATCACCGGTGCCGTAGCGCTCGATTACGACTGGGACGGTTCGATGGATCTGGTGATGTATCGCTCCGGTAGCGACTCCGGCGTTGTTTCCGGCGACAGTTCTGCGCCGACGCTGTTGGTGAAGAATACCAACATCGCGGCAGACGGAACCAGCCTGCAGATCCGTATTGTTGATGGTAACGGCATCAATACCTTCTACAGCAACACCGTCAAGCTATATAACTCGGCCGGCGAGTGCGTCGCGACGCAGCTGATTAACCCGCAGGCGTCCGGCTCCAGCAACAGTATGGGCCTGGTAAGCTTCTTCGGGTTGGATCCGAATGAAGTTTACTCGGTACAGCTGCTGCGCATCACCAACGGCGTAACCAACCACGTTGGCGCAACCTCCAGTATCGGCGGTTATACCAACGGCACGGTTAACGCCAACTGGGGCGGCCTGAAGACCAGTAAGGCGCATAATGCCTACGTATTGACGGCGGAGAGCGATGACGCTGTCAACAATACGACGGGTGAGAGCGGCATTATCGGCACAGGGTATAACGACACCTTCTTCAGCTCGGCAGGTGACGATACTTATACCGGCGGCGGTGGCTGGAACCTGGTTGTGAGCGGCGATAAGGTCTGGAGCGCTACGGAAGGAATGGATATTGTCGACTACAGTCGCACAACGTCCGCCGTTAACGCCAACCTGACGACAGGCGTAGCAACCGGAGACGGTAACGATAGGCTGATTAGCATCGAAGGTTTGATCGGCTCCGATCGGGGGGATACGTTCACTGACAACGCGGCGAACAACCTGTTCGAAGGCCGCGGCGGTGACGATACCTTCAACCTGACGCACGGCGGTAACGATACGCTGATGTACAAGGTGCAGAAGGGGCAAGAAAGTGACGGAACCGGCGGCAACGGCCACGACACGGTCTATGGCTTTACCGTCGGAAACCGGCTGACCAACAGCAATGCAGACCTGATCGATTTGAGCGATTTGCTGAATTACTCCGGCCCATTCTCTCTTTATACCGACAACGGCGAGATGAAGCTGGATTACTCCTCACTAGGCATACTGAATTATCTGAAAGTAGAGCAGGTGGGCAGCGATACGGTGATCAGCATTGACCGGGACGGCCTGGGCGGTACTTACGGCTTCCAACAGCTGTTAACGCTCAAGGGAGTCAGCACCGACCTGGTGACTCTGCTGGCCAATAATCAGATAGAAGTGGGTGACGATACGCTAGCCACCGCGATGGCCGCTTCGGCTAAGCAATTGCTTCAGTCGGTGACTCAGGTGTTTACTACCGGTGACGACGTGCTTATCGGTACGTCTGGTGAGGATTACCTGATGGGCGGCAACGGTAATGACACGATCGCCAATATCAGTACTAACGACGTGGCCATGGGTGGCGATGGTAACGATGTGATCAAGATTACGTCGACCGACTTCGCCAGCGTTATCGGCGGTGACGGCGTGGATACGCTGGTATTTGACGGTCAGGATCTGGTTATCGATCTGAGCGCCATGAAGGACAAACTGCAGTCGATGGAGAAGTTTGACCTGGGCTCTGGCGACAACACGCTGTCGGTATCGATCGACGACGTGCTGCGTATGGGCGAGGAAAACCTGATCCTGCAGGACGGTAAGCGTCAGCTGGTGGTGAACGGTGAAAACGGCCACCTGAACCTGGTCAATTCAAGAGAAGGTGGTTCAGACAGCTGGTCGTTTGTGGATCTGGACGGTAACGGCCAGGCCGACATTACGACGATTAACGGCGCGTCTTATTACACCTATACCATCGGCGGCTCAACCGAAGTACTGGTTGAGACTCGCGTCGAGACGGTGATTATGTAATCTCAACAGCGCCCTGACCTTTTCCGGTCAGGGCGCGTTTTGGTTTTATGGGTCTGACGGATATATCGTTGAGGTAAAAAAATGGATCTTTCAAGCAGTAACTTGTTTTCGCTATCGCGTCGCCTCGTCATTGGCGCTGCGCTAAGCCTGTCAGCTTTTAGCTCTTGGGCAGAGGATGCGCCAAAGAGTGCGGTTGCCGATACTGAGCACATGGATACCCTGCCGCTGGTACAAATAAAGCACACGGGAACGCAGTATATTCCCGTTCCCCACGTAGAAAAAAACTATAGCCAGGTCGTTATTTACCGGCCTCAGGTTAACGATGCGGCTCACGCCGGCGTTTCCGATATTTATGTAGACGGCGAGCTGCAAAGCATTCTAAAACCCGGGGAGTTCAGTACGTTTTGCGTATCTCCAGGGCGTCACGCTATAGAGTCTTATCTTGACGACAATCCTCTTTATGCAGGCAAAACGTCTTCACAGTCCAAGGCTCAACTGGCGGGCGGAAAAACCTATTTTATTGAAACCAGCGACAAACCGGGTAAGGGAATACCAACTCCGGTTAAGCGCATCGATGCGGAAAACAGGCTTCTGGGCTATACCCACAGCCCGATCGTCAACCGCGCGTCTTCAGTAAAGCGGTGCGTCTTTAGCGGCAATATGATCTCTTTGGGCAACGCATTATTTAAATTTTCCGGCAAATCTGCTGCCGATATGGAAGTTGGCGGGCAGGATGTGATCGGCAAGATGGCGACCTACCTTAAAGGCCAGCCGCACCTGACGCGCGTCAATATTGTTGGGCACGCCGATCCGGTGGGCAACCCGGCCAGCAACCGCAAGCTGTCGCTTCAGCGGGCTGAGGTTATTAAGCAACTGCTGGTAGCGGAGGGCGTATCCGAGGGCGTGCTGTTCCCCAACGGGCAGGGCAGCAGCGATCCGGTGATTGAATGTAAAGGGAAAATGTCGGTAACGGAGCGTAACGCCTGTAACCGGACGAACCGACGAGTAGACGTGCTGATCCACGCTTACAATCCGGCCGACTAGTCATTACACCCGCTTTTATCTATAGCGCTGCGTCACGTTTGTGACGCGGCGCTTTGGAGTATAAAAAGCCCCAACAATAGGAATAGCGATGAGTTTGGATATCGACCCCATTACGGATGAACAGGACGGTTTACTGTGGTCCGTACAGTGGATTGCGGCTTATTACCAGCGTTCGGCCAGCACCGCCGCCTTGTATACGGGGCTACCTCGGGAAAGGAGAGTATCTCCGCAGGTGACGCTGAGGATGCTTGAGCAAATCGGCATCGGTGCCAGTTGGGTTAAACGCGACCTGAGCGAATTTTTCTCTTACCTTTTCCCCGTTGTGCTGGCCCGTAGGGACGGTGGCGCCTGTATCGTTACCGAACGCAAGGGAAAAGGCAGTTCGGCGTCTTATACGGTACTGCTGCCGGAAACCAACGGTGGCGCAGTAACGATGACGCACGGCGAGCTTGCCGAAACCTATTCTGGCGCGGCGCTGTTGTGCAGCCCGAAGCCCAGGTTGGACGATCGCGACGCCGACTGCCTGCCCGAAGCCAATAAAGAGGGGCACTGGCTCTACTCGACGCTGTGGCGCTACCGGCACTACTTTTTCAGCGCGGCGTTAGCGGCGCTGCTGGCCAACGTGCTCACGCTGGCGTCTACCTTCTTCACCATGAACGTCTACGACCGGGTTGTACCGACCCATGCCTATGTGACGCTTTGGTCGCTGGCCGTAGGCGTGATTATCGCCATCATTTTCGAGTTTATTTCCCGGCTGGTGAGGGCCTATCTGTTTGACGTCGCGGGTAAAAAGGCGGATTTGCTGGTTGGCGCGGGGCTGTTTCGCCAGGTGATGTCTATCCGGATGGAAAACAAGCCCCAGTCGTCCGGCGCGTTCGCCAACCAGTTGCGCGAGTTTGAATCGGTGCGGGATTTTGTCACCTCAGCTACGCTTTCCACGCTGTCTGACCTGCCTTTCTGCCTGCTGTTCCTGTTCGTTATCTACCTGGTCGGCGGTCCGCTGGTGCTGGTTCCTCTGGCGGCTATCCCGATTATTCTTGCCGTCAGCCTTTACATCCAGTGGCCTTTGTCCAAGCACATGAAAGAAAACATGCGCGAGATATCGCTCAAGCAGGGGTTGATTATCGAAACGCTGGACGGATTGGAGTCGCTGAAGGCCGTGCGTGGCGAAGGGGTGATGCAAAAGCGTTGGGAGGACTTTAGCGCTCTGGCCGCGTCCTCGTCAATGAAGACCAAGGCGCTGTCGAGCGCGACGGGGACCTTCGTCACCTTTATTCAACAGCTAACGACCGTCGCCATCGTCATATGGGGCGTTTACCTGATTCATGCCGGCGAGCTGACTATGGGAGCAATGATCGGCGCGGTCATACTGTCGGGCCGTTCGCTTGCACCGCTGGCGTCGGTCGTTGGGCTGGCTATTCGGTATCAGCAGGCCAAAACGGCGCTAGCCTCCCTGAACAAGCTGATGGAGATGCCCACCGAGCGCCATCATGACGTGCGCTATCTCTCCTCGCCGAACCTTGGCGGTGATCTGATGTTGAAAAAGGTCGGCTTCAGCTACCCGCAAACCCAGATGATCCAGGCGCCGAAGGTGCTTGAGGGAGTAAGCCTTTCCCTGCGACAGGGGGAGCGGGTGGCCATTTTGGGCAGCATCGGCAGCGGCAAGTCGACGCTTTTGAAAATCATGGCGCGCCTGTACCTGCCGACCAAGGGGCAGGTAATGACCGGCGGCGTCGACGCGACGCAAATCGACCCGGCGGACTGGCGCAGCGCGGTTGGGTACGTGGGGCAGGACAGTCGGCTGTTCTTCGGTACCCTGCGGGAAAACATCCTGCTGGGCAACCCGTCGGCAACGACGGAAGCGCTGCTTGAGGTCGTCAGAATGACCGGGCTGGACAAGGTGGCGGCTCAGCACCCGCTGGGGCTGGAGATGCCGATAGGGGAGATGGGGCAGGGGATTTCCGGCGGCCAGAAGCAGCTTGTGGTGTTGGCCCGCTGTCTGCTGCTGAAGCCTAAAATTCTGCTGTTGGATGAACCGACCAGCGCGATGGACGCCATGACCGAGCTAATGTTTATCAATCAGTTGAAAAAGACGATCGTCGATCAAACGCTGGTGATCGTCACCCACCGTTTTTCCCTGTTGGACAACGTGGAGCGGCTGATTGTATTGGATGAAGGGAAAGTCATTGCCGATGGACCCAAGGATGACGTTATCGCGGCCCTGAAGGCCAGCGGTAAGGCGAAATAGAGTGGGAAGTACGGTGATGGATAAAGAAAAGCGGGCGAATAGCCCAACGGGCGCCATCAAGAACGGCGACTTACGCTTTATGCGCGACCTGCAGGAAGCGCTGATAGAGCAAAAAACGCCGTACAGCATGGTTATGTTGTACATCATTGCCGCAGTGCTGGTTATCGCCATCGCGTGGGCGCACTTTGCGCGCGTAGAGGAAATCACGCTCGGTGAAGGCGTGATTATTCCCGCCAGCCGCGAGCAGGTGATCCAAAGCCTGGAGGGCGGCCTGCTGGAAGAGTTGAACGTGCGTGAAGGCGATATGGTCGAGAAGGGGCAGGTATTGTTAAAAATAGACCCGACTCGTGCCGGCGCGGTTTATCGCGAAGGCGTATCGAAAGTGCTTGGCCTGCGGGGCTCCATCGCCCGGCTGCGGGCGGAGGCCTACGATACGCCGCTGGTCTTCCCTCCGGACGTGCAGGGCGCGACCTCCATCGTGCGGGATGAAACCCAGGCCTACAACGCCCGCCGGCAAACGCTGGGCGAGAGCGTAAAGACGCTGCAAAAAAGCCTGGCGCTGGCGGAGAGCGAAATCAACCTGTCGACGCCGCTGATGCTCAAGGGGCTGATGTCGGAGGTTGAACTGCTGCGCATGAAGCGACAGGCCAACGAGTTTCGGCTGCAAATCGTCGAGCGGCAAAACAAGTTTCGCTCGGACGCCAACGCGGAGCTGACGCGGATGGAAACCGAACTAGCGCAGGCGGTGGAAAGCGTTACCGCTCGGGAAGACGTGATGAACCGCACCACTATTGTGGCTCCGGTGCGCGGTACGGTTAACAACATCAAGGTGACCACCGTCGGCGGCGTCATCCAGCAGGGCGGGGAAATTATGACCATCACGCCGCTGGAGGACCAACTGCTGGTGGAGGCGAAAATTAAGCCGTCGGACGTGGCCTTTTTGAGGCCGGGGCTGCCGGCAACGGTAAAAATCACGGCGTATGACTACGCCATCTACGGCGGCCTTCAGGGAACGCTGGAGCATATCAGTTCCGGCACGCTGAAGGATGAAGAGAAGGCGCGCGCAGGGCGGGGAGACAGTACCTACTATCGCGTCTTCGTGCGGACGGACAAAGCGGCGCTCATGGCAAAAGACCGCGTGTTTCCTATCATTCCCGGCATGATCGCCACCGTTGAAATAAAAACCGGGGAAAAAACCATTCTCGATTACATACTGAAGCCAGTTTTAAAAGCGCGCGAAGCGTTCAGGGAGCGCTAGAAATGGAAAAAAAATCGACACGCTATGGCCTGCTTTTACTGATAAGTTCGCTTTCTGGCGCGCCGCTCGCCGCAGCGGAGCTCGACGAGCTGGCGGTGTTTGAACAGTCTGAGCTAGGAGAGGGCGGCTTCAGCGTCTCAGAGCGTCGGGAGATGGAGCAGGCAGCGAAACGCGATAGCCGGAAGGCGTCGGCGGTTCCTGCCGCTCAACGTCCGCGTAAGGCCATTACCACTACCGGGCGGGATGGAAAACAGTGGACCGTCATTGATACCGCCGAAGGCTCGGAAACAAACAAGAAAAGCGATGTGCTCCCGCGCCAAAGCCTGTACGTCAAAAGCGACGTTCTGGACGATGACGTTATCCGTTTTGACGTCGAGGACGGCGCGTATGTGCAATCCACCGACGCCGCCGTCGGCTGGAGCGCAATTGATTCAGCGTCTTTTAGTCCGGAAGACAGTGCTGCGCTGCCGACTGCGAACGCTAAACCAGCCCGTTCCGCTTCCCCATCGTCCAAAAGCAAAGGCGGCTTGGGCGGGGATTCTCCGTCGCGGGGATTTATTCGGACAACCGTCGTTCAGGCGCTGAACTTCAGCCCTGAAGTCGGGAACGCCATGGCGTCGTCTACGGCGGCCAGATACGATATCGATCAGGTGAAAGGGCAGCGTTGGCCGCAGGTGAAGGTTGGCGTCAGCTCTCCGATGTCCAGCTTTGGTGAAGGAACCCGCAACGACTACGCGTCGGACGTTGGCGATACCAGCGGTTCGGTTTCGGTCACGACGAGGATTTATGACTTCGGTAAAACCAGCAGCACGATATCCAGCGCTGAAGAGTCGTTTAACGCGTCGCAGCACACCATTCGGCTGACGCGTAACCAGATTGCGTTTGAAACCATCAGCGGACTGCTTGAGCTTGATAAGTACCGTAAGGAAATCGACGTCGCGAAAGCCTATGAGGCGCGCATGGCGTCATTGGTCAACATGCTCCAGCAGATTGTGCAAACCGACGTCGGTCGCAGCAGCGAGCTGGTGCAGGCGCGTTCCAAGCTGTTACAGGCGAAGACCAACGTGCAACAAATCGAAACCAAGTGGCGGGATACGCAAATCAGGCTGACGCGTCTTTTAGGGCGCAACGTCAACCTGCCCGTGAACCTGAAATGGGACGACTCTCAGGTTGATGCAGGCTCGGTGCTGTATGCGCTCAACGATCATCCGCAGATCCTGCGGGCCAAGGCGCAGGTGCAGGCCAGCCTGCACAGCGCCGACGCGCTGGAGTCTTCGATGTACCCGAACATCAACTGGGTGGTAGCGAAGAGCAACGCCAAGGACAGCTCGGGGGTGGAGCAGGCCTGGTACACGGGCATTAACGTGGAGTGGGATCTGTTTACCGGCGGCTCGGCCTCGGCGTCGCAGAAGGCGGCATTGCAGCGGGCGCAGGCCAGCAGAAAGGAGTTTGAGGCGACGGTGCTGGAGCTGAAGTACCGCATACGCAGCATGGTGGAGCAGCGCAACTCCTCGTTTGCCCGTGCGAAAGACTATCGAGCGCTCTCCGCCGAGACGGACAGGGTGAGAACCATGTTTTATGAACAGTGGTACTACCTGGGCAAACGCTCGCTGCTCGACGTGCTGACGGCGGAAAACGACCACTTTAACAACCAGGTAGCGGCGATTAATCAGCAGTTTGACGGCTACACGGCCAATATCAACATCCTGGCGGAGTCTGCGCTGCTGCTGGACTGGCTCAGTATTTCAATGCAATAGAACAATACGGTTTATCTCGCATGCCCGCCATCAATACAGCTTAGGCGGCGGGCCTTTTCTCATAGACGCCAAGGTTTTTCCTAAACCTCGCTTTTTTCATAAAATAGTCAAATGATGCCTTTATCGAGCAGCGATATAACGCTATCTTTGATCTTTTATTCAGGACAACGCGCATAGCGCTACAGGGATGTTCGACCATGAACCTTAAATATCTACTGCTTTCTCTTCTTATGATCCTCCTAGTGCTGCCGACGGTGGCGCAGGGCGGGGCGATGCTGTTTATGATACTGATTGAGTCGCTGAATCTGAGAGGACTCTCTGGTTTCGGGCTGATAGCGGCTCCCGTCGGTATCGCTTTCGTGGGATACGTGTGGGGAAAGCATATCCAACTGCCTGACCGCTTTTGGCCGCGCTATGCGCCCATGCTGATCGCCATTTTTTATATTTTGGCTTTCTGGATTCTAGCGATGTTTATCAGCGGGGGCGATTTCACTCACGAGGCCTTTATCTGGATGGGAATTGGCACGATCCCATTCTTTGTTTCTTCTTTTATTGCGGTCTTCAGTGGGGAGTTTTGGATGATGCTGTGGATTCCCGCGGCGACTTACGCACTGTTCACGCTGGCGTTCGCCTTCGGCGCGAAGCGCGCTGGTAAGCCTCTGGTGGATAAAAAGGGGCTCAAGGCGTCGCTAGGGCTGTTTTGCGCTCTACTGCTGGTTGTGGGCTGTCAGGGGTATAACCGCGAGAGCAATTTAATTAAAGAAGACAGTGAGAAAACTGTCGATGAAACCATTTCGCTTTACGACTACAGGCCGTTTAGTGAAGGCAATCTGCTGACGCCGGTGGAAAAACCAACGCTTCATATCGGTAAAGACTGGCCGCGCCTTGACGGTGCGACGGCGGCTTATCCGGTCTATGCGTCCGCCGTACAGGCCATTTATCAAGGGCTGGATGCAAGCTCCGCCAGCAAGTACGTTACCAGTAGCAGGACGCCGGAAGCCTATAAGTCTCTGATTGACGGCCAGGTTGACCTGATTTTCGCCGCCGAACCTTCGGCGGAACAAAAGAAAGCGGCTGCCGACAAGGGGGTTACGCTGACGCAGACTCCTTTTAGCCGCGAGGCGTTCGTTTTCGTCGTCAGTCAGGACAACCCGGTAACCGGCCTTACGGTCGAACAGATCCGCAGCATTTACAGCGGAAAAATCAACAACTGGCGCGAAGTGGGCGGCAGGGACGAAAGCATTATTCCTTTCCAGCGCCCGGTGAACTCCGGCAGCCAGACCGTAATGTTGTCAAAGGTGATGCAGGATCTTGAGATGCGTAAACCGCTAGAGACCGAACGCACCAGCGGCATGGGTGGCCTGGTGCGCCGCGTTGCCAACTATCAGAACGTCACTAACGCGCTGGGTTATTCCTTCCGCTACTACGCAAGCCAGATGGATAAAAACGAGAAGCTGCGCCTGCTCGCCATCGACGGCGTCGAACCCACGGTGGAGAACATCCGCAACGGCAGCTATCCGTTTACCGTGGACGTGTATATGGTGACGACCGGCAAGCCGTCGGCCAATACTCAGGCGCTTATCGACTGGTTCTTAAGCCCGCAGGGGCAGAAGCTGGTGGAGGACGTGGGGTACGTGGCAATGGGGGATGTAAAGTAGGTTTCAGCAAACCCGTAGGGGATAAATAAGCGCGCGAAAAATCTTGGCGCTTGAGTTTGTTTTTTGAAGCGGCGGGAAAATACCCGCCGCTTTTTACGACCAAAATGCAAGGAAAGGTTATTTCTTCATAATGCGGATAGTCTTCTCGCTTTCGGAGTAATCCATATACACGCTCAGAATCTGTGTTGCGCCGTTAAAGCTCCACCTGCAGTTTCTTTGGCTCTGCCCTTTAATGTCTAAAGTCCAACCGTTCGGGTACTGTAATTCCGGTACAAAAATTTCAGTCGGCGCGGTGATGTCTTTATCCTGTTTAAATGTTAGTTCAAACTTGCCGGTTCCTCGAACGAAGCTGAATTTAACCGGCTTGCCCGAAATGGTGCGTGGATAAGGGCGGACGATGCTGGCCGCTTTGGTGCAAATATTACCGCCCCGGTCTTCAATGCTCCAGCCAGCCTCTTCGTTAGTCCATAGTATGAATCCGCTGTTAAGTTCATCAAATTTGCCGATAGCGGCGTCAAAATACTCGTTTATATTCGCCGTTTCCGTTGCTCCGATTTCACCAACTACCATCGGCATATTGGTCGCTTTCATTTCCTTAATGCGATTATCCGCCCAAGCGGCAATTTGCACTGTGTCAATAAGGGTGTAAGGCATACCGGCAGTGACGCCCAGCGGATAAATGTGCGGTGCATAGACTAAACGCGGTGCGCTCTGGATCGGGTCCTTTAATGGCCGCAGTCCGCCAGGTAGCCCCTGGTTAGGGCCAACGGCTTGAGGCTCAAGAAAGATGTATTTTTTGTCGTCGACGCCGCGGATCCTATCAATAGCTCGCTGATAAAAATCGGAAAGTTGATTCGCCTGAAAGCTCCCGTCTAACGTATTGCATATATCGCCGCTGAACGGCTCATTGAACAGGTCGTAGCCGATAACGCGCGGGTTATCCTTCAGGCGACGCACCACTTCTACCTGAGCGCCAATCAGGTGATCTTGCAGCTCAGGATACTTTTTATAATCAAAGAAGTTTCTGAATGCCGCCATCGTTGCGGGATCCAAATGCTGCAGGCTCCAGTCGATTTTAGACAGCGGCTGCTTTTTAGGTACCAGACCGTCAGTGTAGGTCGCCCATGCGGGCGCGCCGTTGTTGTCGTTCGGAATGGGAGACGAACTTAATGAAGGGCTGTACAGATCCTGATGGAAATCGATGAGGACGTACATCCCTTTATCCGTGTAGCGTTTAACCGTCTTTTCCAGATTGGTCAGATAAACGTCGTCAAAAACGCCTTTTTCCGGTTCGATTCGCATCCAAAACGCCAGCAGGCGCACCACGTTCATGCCGTAGTTGTAAATATGGCGATCGATATAATCGTCAGCGCCCATGGGGCCTGGCATGCCGTCTACGGTTTCTTTGGCGTCGGCGGTGTTGGTGCCGTGCAGGATCAGGACGCGTCCTTGTTCATCGAAAATGTATTTACTGTCAAAATCCATTGTTATATTCCTATTTTATTTGTTGAATTTGGAAAAATTTAGCGTGTTTTTTTGCCCAAGCTGAGGCCGTCGCCTGTGGCTTGTTAATCAGTGCAAAGTCATATTCACGAAGTTCGTTCTGCGTGGCTGCAGACGAATAGGATGTTCGTGTTATATCCGTCGATGGTAGCGGCACGACGCATGGGTGCGTCGTGCCGTCAACATAGGGGTATATTCGGTTATTTATTGGGAAGACGATTCGTAAGGATTATTTCTTAACGATACAAATAACCTTTTCGCTCTCAGAGTAGTCCATATAAACGCTCAGGATTTGAGTGGCGCCGTCAAAGCTCCAGCGGCAGTTTCTTAACGTTTGGCCTTTGATGTCCAGGTTCCAGCCGTTAGGATACTGCGACTCCGGTACGAATATTTCCGTTGGTGCGGTGACGCCCTTGTCCTGTTTGAAAGCCAGTTCAAACTTTCCGCTGTGGCGGTCAAAACTAAACTTAATCGGCTTACCGGAAATTGCCTGCGGATAAGTTCGGACAGTGCTGTCTACCTTGGAATACGGTTGGCCGTCCTTATCCTCGATGCTCCAAGTGTTTTGTCCGTCAATCCACACCATAAACCCGCTGTTGAGCTCATCAAACTTGTTGATGGCCGCGTCGAAATATTTAGCCACGGTTGAGGTTTCCGGCGCGCCGATCTCTCCCACCGCCATTGGCATATTCAGCGCCTCCATTTCTTCCGCGCGGTTTTTAGCCCATGCGGCGATCTCCAGCGCGTCGACCAGAGTATAGGCCTTACCGGTAGGGGCGCCCAGCGTGTAGATGTGCGGCGCATAGACCAGACGCGCTTCGCCTGAGCGAGGGTCTTTCAGTGGCCGCAAGGCGCCCGGCAGGCCCTGATTAGGGCCGACGGCCTGTGGCTCAACAAAGATATACTTATTGCTTTCTACAGTACGGATCCGATCAATGGCCCTTTGATAAAAGTCCGAGAGCTGCTGTGCCTGGAAGCTGCCGCTCAGCGTAGTGTTTAAGTCACCGCTGAACGGTTCGTTGAACAGATCGTAGCCGATAACGCGTGGGTTATCTTTGAAACGGCGAGCGACCTCCGTTTGGGCCCCAATCAGACAGTCCTGTAGTTCAGGGTACTTCTCATAGTTAAAGAAGTTTTTGAACGCGGCCATCATTGCAGGATCCAGATGCTGCATGCTCCAGTCGAACTTGGTGAGCGGGTGCGTTTGGGGTTCCAGACCGTCGGTGTAACACGCCCACAGCGGCGCGCCGTTGTTGCCGTTCGGATCGGGCGGAACGTCGAGGCCTGGGCCGTACAGATCCTGATGGAAATCAATCAGGACATACATTCCTCTGTCGGTATAGCGTTTGACCGTTTTTTCCAGGCGAGCCAGATACGTTTTGTCATAAACCCCCTTTTGCGGCTCAATTCGAGCCCAAAACGCCAGCAGGCGCACCACGTTCATGCCGTAGTTTTTGATATGTCTATCGATGTAGTCGTCAGCGCCCGTTTTGCCGGGCATGCCGTCTTCGGTCCATTTGGCGTCGCCGGTGTTGGTGCCGTGCAGGATCAGGACGCGTCCTTGTTCATCATAAATAAATGGGCGGTTGGAACTCATAGGTTATCTCTTTAGTTAGTTAATCAGTGTGTGAGTAAAGGCGTTTGCGCGCTTTACGTGCGCGGTGACGTCATGGGCTATAGAAAGCCGTTTCGCGGTGGCGAAAAATAAAAAACCCCGCGAATTGCGGGGTGAAAAATGGAATATGTGATTGGCCGAGAGCGGCGTAGGTTAGGGTTGACTATTTAAAGTTGTTGGTTTCCTTTTTAGATGATGCGATATCTAACGAAACTTGTTAGAGTTTTATGAAGTTACCATGGGGACTATATCAAATAATATGATATAGTCAACAACTAATTGTTGTTGATTTATTTTGTTATAGCGATAGTTCAAGATAATAACGTTCTATTAATTTGTTGAAATCTACCCGTCAAAAGAAGTCTCTTCCCCCGCACTCTCCTTCAACCAGCGGTTCAGCGAGGTTCTGTCCACGTTGAGCCGCTTGGCCAGTCGGCTTTTGTTGTTCTGTTCGGCGTGCAGCAGCTGGTGCAGCATGCGTAGCCGGATGGCCTTAAAATCGCCCTTCAACATGCGGCAGCGGGGGCAGGAGGAGGGCGTCGGCACGGCTGCAGGCTCCAGGTCGTCGAGCAGCAGGCGGGCTTCCGCCAGCGTCGCGGGGCGGGTGTGTATCGAAAGCACCAGCCTTTCAATGATGTTGCCCAGCTGGCGCACGTTGCCCGGCCAGGAGTAGCTTTGCAGCGTTCGCCACAGTTCCGGCGTCAGCGTCATTTCGGGCAACTGATAGCGCTGGCTGTATTCATTGAGCAGGTAGGTGCCAATCGCGCGGACGTCTTCCGGGCGCTCGCGCAGCGGCAGCGTCGTTGCTTTGAGCACGTTAAGCCGATAGTAGAGATCTTCCCGAAATACGCCCTGTTCTATCAGCTGAGGCAGCTTCTTGTTGGTGGCCGCTATGATGCGAATATCGATAGGGATAACCCGATCGGAGCCCAGGCGCATAATCTGCCGCTCCTGCAGCACGCGCAGCAGGCGCGACTGCAGCGGCTTATCCAGCTCGCCGATTTCATCCAAAAACAGCGTGCCCTGATGCGCCAGCTCAAACAGCCCGGTTTTCCCCTTAGGCGACGCGCCGGTAAACGCGCCCGCTACGTAGCCGAACAGTTCACTTTCCAGAATTTGCGGTGCGACGGCGCCGCAGTTGATGGCGACGAACGGCCCGTTTGCCCGTCGGCTGGCGTTGTGCAGGCTTTGCGCCAGCAGCTCTTTTCCCGTACCGCTCTCTCCGCTTATCAGAATGGTCGCGTCGGTCAGCGCGTAGGTGCGCATGATATCCATGCGTCGCCTCATTTCGGGGTTTTCGGTAATGATGTCGTTAAAGCGGTAGCGGGCGTTCAGGCCCCGCTGCGCCAGCTCCTGCCGGCGAACCTGATATTCGGTATCCCGCAGGCTGGCGGCGGTTTGCACCGTTAAGACGGCGCGAATGAGCCTGTCGTCCGCGATCACCGGATATTGGTTTAAGACCAACACCCCCTGCGCGCTGTCGATGATTTGCGCTAGCACCGGCTTCCCTCGGCGCAGCGAGTCCCAGTCGGGGCGGATGGCCGCGCTAAGCTGGGACAGCGTCAGCGATCCCGTGTCGCTTTCCGCCGTCGCTTTCAGGTCGAACAGCATACGGGCGCAGTGATTGACGTGCAGCACGTTGCCCCGTTCATCAACGGAGATCACGCCCTTGTCGAACTTGTCCAAAATCAGCTGCAGGTGGTCGCGCTCCAGCGCCTGTCGCCTGAAGGCCTGATAGAGCGTCTGCGCTTCTTCCAGCGCCTGGCGCACGGAGTCGATGCCGGAGTTAAGCAGGCGAAAGCGGGTCGCCAGCGGCGCGAAGTAGTCCTGGCAGACGGTGTCCCCTACAATCCAGTCCAGCCGCTGGGCCGTCAGCCTTTGCTGCATGGCGGCGATCTCTTTAGCGTCGTTGCTGGTCAGCAAAAAGGATTCGTGCTCAATGCCCAGCTGTTCCGCCGCGCGGCAGCAGCCTTCGACGACGCTTCGAAAGCCGACGATGCCGATGCGGACCTTTTGCCCGATAAACGGCGTTAGCGCGTTGAGCACGTCGTAGCCCGAGGTTTTTATCTCGACCACCGGCAGTCGGCTGTGCTGACGCAGAAGGTCGGCGCAGCCGCCCCGGCTTATCAGCACGCGGTGCCCGCGGGATTCCAGCGTCGGCAGCTCTTCGATAACGCGGTTTAAATCCGTCAGGTGCAGCGCCAGCGGCGTTGAGAATCCCGGAAGCAGGCTTTTGGCTTCCTCAATCAGAGCGGGGTAGGGGGCGACCAGACAAAGCGGCGTTGGCGCAGTCTCGAAAGGAATTGTGTTCATAACCATGGACCTACAAAACGGGGGAGCCGTGATGCGCTATCTTACCTTTGGCGTCAGGGAAAAGGTGAACGTGGGCGCATAATCGTGACATCGGCTGGATAAATTCGGCGCTCTTGGATAACGAGAGCGCCGAACGCGTTTTGTTAGCCGACCGCTCGGGCCGCGATGCGCTGGGCATTGCGCTTGGCTACCCATACGGTCAGGAAGGGCACCAGCAGGGCGGTGACGATGGTAGACGCCGCCACCTGCGCCGCTGCGCTGGTGGCGGTCTCCGCCAGGCTTGGGTCGATGAGCACCAGCGCCGCCGGCGTAGCGACGGCGTTGCCTGCCGTGGAGGAAACGGCCGCCCCCGCGACGCCGGTCCCGCCCGACATTCTGTCGGCCATGATGTTGAAAGCGCCGCCGATAAATACCGTCATCAGGCCCAGAAGAATACCGGAGAAGCCTGCCGTCAGCAGGCGGGCGAAGTCGATGCCGTAGCCTAATCCAAAGGCGAAGAAGGGGATAAGCATCGCGCCGCCGGTTTTCAGGAAGGTGCGCAATTCTTCATCCAGATTGCCCAGCACCATGCCGATGACGACGGGAATAATCACCGCCAGCAGGTCCATAAACGGAATGGTCACCAGCCCCGCGCTTCCCAGCGCCAGCATGGTTAAAAACGGCCCGTCGTTGATAGAAATCACGGCGATGGCGCCGCCGTCGGTATCGTCGCCGTATTCGCCGACCAGCGCGGCATACAGGCCGCTGTTGGAGTTGGTCATAGCGGCGATGATGGCCAACGCGGACAGCCCAAACAGCCCGTCGGCGCCGCAGAACTTACCCACCAGCAGGCCGACGGCTACGCCGCTGGCGAATTTGGCGAGGGTGATCGCCGCGCCCTTTTTTAACGCCTTGGGCGCGGCCTTAAACTGTACGTCGGCCCCCATGCAGACTAAAAACACGCCGAGGATCGCCATCGCGCCGTGGGAGATTGACGACACGAAGCCGCCTATTTCCAACGCGCCGGGGGCGAAGGTTTTGAACAGTGCGCCGATGATAAGAGGGATAACCATCATCCCGCCGGGAAAACGTTCTAAAGCCTGTTTAATTTTCATAGTTAGCTTCCAGAAAAACGGGCGACCGAGGTACGCCGCCCGGAAAGAGACGATTTAGAAAGTCGGGGCGATTTTATAAATAGAGAACTCCGCGTGCCCCAGATCTTCCGACTTGGTGGTTTTGCCGTTGGCGACGCGCACCACTTCCCGATAGATCTCTTCGCCCATCTGGGAAATAGAGGCTTCGCCGGTCATGATGGGCGAAACGTCGATATCGATGTTGTCCTTCATCTTGTCAAACGTTGCCTTATTGCCGGTGATTTTGATGACCGGCGCGATCGGGTTGCCGCTCGGCGTACCGCGACCGGTAGTGAAGATAATCACCTGTGCGCCGCCGGCAACCATGCCGGACATCGACTCAATGTCCTGCCCCGGGGTATCCATCACCCACAGGCCTGGGCTGGTCGGCGCGTCGGCATACTGGAGCACGCCCTGCAGCGGCGCGTGGCCCGCTTTATGGATACAGCCGAGAGACTTTTCTTCAATCGTCGTCAGGCCGCCTTCAATGTTGCCCGGCGTCGGCTGGCCGCCGCGAATGTCTTCGCCCAGCGCCTTGGCGCGCGCTTCGCAGGAGACGACCAGATCGATAAGCTGCTGACCGACTGCCGGCGTCACCGCGCGTTTGGCCATGATGTGTTCGGCGCCGATAAATTCGGTGGTTTCCGACAGAATCGAGCTGCCGCCTTTGGCGATAAGCATATCAGACGCTGCGCCGCAGGCCGGGTTGGAGGCCAGGCCTGAGGTGGTATCGGAGCCGCCGCACTCCATCGCCAGAATAAGCTTGCTGACGGGGGTTATCTCGGTTTTTTGCTGCGAAAGCAGCTGGGCATATTCGCGCGCCAGCGAGATGCCCTTGGCCTGACACTGCAGCGTGCCGCCTTCCTGCTGGATGGTGATGCAGCAGGAAGGCTTGCCGATTTTCTTGATTTCGTCCGCGATGCGGGTTGGCTCAGCGCCTTCACAGCCGAGGCCAACCACCACGATAGCGCCGACGTTGGGGTTCTTGGCGACGTTGACCAGCGTCTTTTCCGTCAGGCGGGCGTCGCTGGCGACCTGGCAGCAGCCGAAGGTATTGTTGACCCAGGTAGAGCCTTTCACCTGGCGGGAGATATCCTGCGCGACCTTGTTGGAACAGACGCTGGTGGGAAGAATTAGCACGTAGTTACGGATGCCTACGCTGCCGTCCGGGCGGCGGTAGCCGGGAAAAGTATCGTTGCTCATGAATATTCCTTAGTGATTTTTTATCGTTATTGAAGATTACTGGTTCCAGTCGCCGCGCCCGCGCTCGCTTTCCACGTTGTGAACGTGTACGTGCTCGCCGAGCTCAATGGCCTGCGTCGCCCTGCCGATAGATTCGCCGTACTTGTATACTTCGTCGTGCAGCGCCATGGCGCGAATGGCGAACTTATGTCCGGCAGGAATGGCGTTGCGCAGCGTGACTTCCTTGGCCTCCGTGCCGATAAACATTGCGGCTTTTTCGCCGGCGGCCAGCGGCATAATGGCCGTAGCGACGCAGTCCTGCGGGTGAATGACAACAGCATTTTTTTTCATGTCGCGATCCTTATGGGTGAGTAAATCACTCAAACAGGTATCAATAACCGTGCCATTTTTTAATCAGCTGATTTATAATGCTTTGGTATATACGGCGGGCTGCCGGAGCGAAAAAATGAGGGAATACGCTGCGGGAGGTGAGGCAAAATGCCTCACCTGCGTTGGAGGATTAAGTGAGGGAAGGTAAGCGGAAGAAGCGCTAGTTAAACACCCCCGTCAAAATGGTGTTCACAATCGCTGTCGTCACCGCCACCAGCACCAGATCGTCGCCCGCGATGTACCACTCGTAGCCCGGATAGTGGGGCAGCGAGCTCAGCATGCCGGCCGGAACGGCCTTTTTGGCAATGCCCGGAGGCAGCGGCTTGCCGCGCGCCAGGTTTTTGGCGATGCCGGGCGGCAGCGCCGAGTAGCCCGTCAGGCCGTGAGTGACGGCCAGCCCTCTGGCCTGATCGAAGGTAATGGTAATGTTCGGCGAGCCGCTGTCGTGGCCTTTACCGCTGTTGCCTCTGTTTCCTTTATCGCTTTTTCCACTGTTTCCTTTACCGTTGCCTTTGTCTTTGCCGTTAGACTTCAGGCCGTTGTTTTGGTGCGCGCTGTTTTGATGTTCCTTATTGCCTTTCGCCTTATCGTTATCGGCGACGGCCATCGTGCTGGCGAGCGTGAAGGGCAGCAAAAACAGCAGAGTAAGCATCGTTTTTTTCATGGTGGATTTGCTCTTTGTGGGTAAAAAGTCTTTTCCTTAGTGTAGCCGAAGGATATTTTTTTCGGCGAAAGTTAGCATGAAAAGAGGCGTCAGGATGGATAAACTGCGAAGCGTCGGCTTACAGCCCTTAACGAGGCGCATTGTGATGAACGGGAAAAACGTCAGACCACTTCTGCTGCTTTTGTCCTTATGCTTATTTTTGCTCAACGGCTGCCTGCCGAGAACCATCTACCCGCGCGGAGAAACTTCCGGCGCGGTGGTTGACGCCATGACGCATAAGCCAATCGGCGGCGCGTTGGTGACGGTCGACGCCCACAAAGCAGGCTCTGCGGTAACCGATGAGAACGGCGCGTTTCATATTACCGAAATCAAAGATTGGGAGATGGTGCCCTTTATGGCCGGGCAGGCTCCCTATGATTCAAAACGGTGCAACGTCGTCACCGTATCGGCCCAAGGATATAAAACGCGGCGCTGGGTGGGGCAATACTCCACAAATTACGCTTTTCCTATTCAGCTGTTGCCGGAATCAAGCGCGCTTGAATATCAGACAACGAGTGAGGATGCGTGGTTAGCGCCCCTTCGCGACAGTGCTCCGCCGCACCCGCCGGAGCAGGAGGCGTTCGTTATCAAATCCCCGACCGCGCCGCCGACAGTAGCCACTGAATAAACGCCTCACCCTTCGGGCTCTGGCGCTCAGGCAGGGTGGCGACATAGTAGCGCTGGGCGCAGAGCAGCTCCATATCGGGGAAGGGCGTGACCAGCTCCTGCCTGGCGATGCGCTTTTCCACCAGCTTTTTTCTTCCCATCGCGACGCCGACGTGGTTCATGGCGGCGATAATCGCCAGGTCGGAGCGGTCAAAGCCGATGCTGTGCTGTTCCGCATTGAGTTCGATGGAAAAGTGCCGCGCCCATGAGTTCCACTCGTGGGTGTCGGAGTCGTAGCTCCACGCCTGGCGGTCATGCAAAAGCGTGCAGCGGTTAAGGCCGTCGGGGTTGCCCGCCAGGCCGAAGCGCTCGGCGTACTCCGGGCTGCAGACCGGCACGATCGATTCGTCCATCAGGTGGCGGCAGACCAGCCTTTCCGGCGTTTTATCGTCAAAGTAGATAGCCAGATCGATGCCGTAGCCGCGAAAGTCGACGTTTTCATTGCCGGTCAAAACGTTCAGGCTGATGGCCGGGTGCTGTTGGCTAAACTGCGCCAGCTTGGGCACCAGCCAGCACTGGGCGATCGACGGGCGAGAGTATACCGTCAGGCTGCCGGACAGCTCCCGGCTTTTAATCTCCAGTATCTCCCGATTGAGCGATTCCAAAGACGACTTCAGAGACCAGTATACCCGCTGGCCTTCCTGCGTAAGCTCAATGCGGCGGTGAAATCGTCGGAACAGCTTAAAGCCTAGCTCTTCTTCCAGCCCGTTGATGCGGTGGCTGACGGCGCTGGGCGTCAGCGACAGCTCGTCCGCTGCCAGCGCGAATGAGCTGTGGCGCGCGGCCGCTTCAAACGTGTGCAGTTTCGATAGCTGATAGCTGCTCAAACGTTTGCCGCCGGCAAGGTAGTGGTCTTCGGTGTACACGGCGTTCCTCTGTCATAAAACGAGTTCGACTGCGTTAAAGAGTACCCTGAAGCCTGATCTTTTGTGTGAATTTAAATGATGCAATCGTCTCGTATTTTCGGTTATTTGACGGATATCACTCATTTGAATTAATTGGGTTCATGCGAAGCGCCGTTTTTATCGTTTGTCAGCCACCAGCCTTTTTTATCCAATATCCCCTGAACAATTACGGTTTAACGGTTCCTGACTGCAGCAGGACACGGCCCCCTTGATTCAGGAGAAAAATGTCATGATCGATATCTTGATAAAGAACGTTATGGTCGTTGACGGCACCGGCGCGCCCGCCTATCGGGGAAGCGTTGGGGTAGTCGGCGATAAGATAGTCCACGCTGACGGAACAGAAGCGGCGAAAACGGTGATTGAGGGCGAAGGGCTTTACGTCAGCCCCGGCTTTATCGATGCTCACTCTCACGGCGATCTCATATTAGGCGACGAATGCGCCCGGCTTTGTAAAACCTCGCAGGGGGTAACGACGGAAATCGGCGGCCAGTGCGGGCTGTCGGCTGCGCCGGTCACGCCGGAGCATCTAGCTCTGGTTCAAGGGCAACTGTCCGTCGGCGCCTTGGCGTTCCCGGAAGATATGCAAAGCTGGACGAACTATCGGCGCTATTTGCACTACGCCGACGCCGCGCCTAAAACGGCGAACATTAAGAGCTATGTCGGCCACAGCACCCTGCGCATCGCGGTGATGGGGTTTGATAACCGTGAGCCGACCGAGCAGGAAATGGAAACCATGAAAGGCCTGCTGAAAGAGGCGATGGAAAACGGTGCCGCCGGCTTCTCCACCGGGCTGATTTATACTCCCTGCTGCTACGCCACCACCGATGAAATCGTCGAGCTGGCCAAGGTGATTAAGCCCTATGGCGGCATTTACGCTTCCCACATGCGCAATGAATCTTACGACAGCGTCAAGGCGGTGGAAGAGACGATCGAAATCGGCCGCCGTGCGGGCGTGCCGGTGTTTATCTCCCACCACAAGATTTTGGGCAAGGCCAACTGGGGCCTGCAAAAACAGACGCTGGCCGTTATTCAAAAGGCGATCGATGAAGGCGTGCAGGTCACCTGCGACCAGTACCCCTACCCGAGAAACATGACCCACCTCAACGCCTGCGTACCGCCGTGGCACTTTACCGAGGGCGTGGCGAAGATGGCCGAACGGCTTGAGAGCCCCGCGATGCGCGAAAAAATCCGCCGGGAAATGGAAGACCCCAAATCCGAATATGACAACTACTACATTAACGCTGGCGGCTGGGAAGGGGTGTTTGTCTCCTCATCGCCCAACACGCCGGGCGTGGTGGGAAAAACCGTAGCGGAATATGCGGCAGAGCTGGGGCAAGACCCGTTCGAGACGTTTTTCGACATCATGGTGGAGAACAAGGGCGTCAGCAGCGCGGTGTACAGCAGCATGTGTGACGAAGACGTTTTCGAGATAGCGCAGTTCCCCCATACGGTGGTCGGCAGCGACGGCCTGACCCGCGCGCTGGACGAAAAGGGCCACCCTCGTGCCTACGGCACCTGCCCGCGGGCGATTTGCTACTACCACAAGGAAAACGGCGTCATGACGCTGGAAGAGGTGATACGAAAAATGACCTCGATGCCGGCGGCGCGTTTGGGGATGCCGACCAAGGGCGTGATTAAGGACGGCAACGATGCGGATCTGGTGGTGTTTAACTACGAAAAGCTGCAGGACAAGGCGACGTATACCCATTCGAACGAACTGAGCGACGGCATTGAATACGTCATCGTTAACGGCGGCATTGTCTATCGCGACAAAAAGCTTACCGGCGTTCATTCAGGCAGGGTTCTTCGACACTTTTCAAACGGCGCGCAATAACAATAAAAAGAGTAAACGGAGGTTTTAATGAGCGTTTTAGTCGCCTTTTTGGCAGTCATGGTCGTCCTGCTGCTGATGCTTATCAAGTTTAAGGTCAGCCCGGCGATCGGCCTGTTTGTTTCCGCCATTATGATGGCGGTGCTGTGCGGTATGCCGACCGGAGAGCTGCTCGGCTATTTGGGGACAGGCTTTGGTAACACCATGGCAAGCCTGGGCCTGGTGATTCTGTTTGGCGGGATCTTCGGCGAAATGCTGGCGGCCTCGGGCGCAACCGAAGAGATGGCCAAGGGGCTGCTGCGCAAATTTGGTCAGAAAAACGACCTGCTGGCGCTGAACCTGGCAGGCTTTATTGTCGCTATTCCGGTGTATTTCGCTTCCGGCTATATCATGCTTTCCCCGCTGATTAACTCGCTGCGCAAGCTCACCAACAAAAAGAAGAGCGCCTACGCCGCATCGCTGTTCGTCGGCCTGCTGCTGACACACTGCGTGGTGGCGCCGACGCCGGGCCCGGTGGCCGTCGCCACACAGATCGGCGCGGATCTCGGCTGGTTTATCGCCTACGGCCTTATCGTCGCGCTGCCGGCAAGCCTGCTGTGCGGCTGGCAGTATGGAAACTTCATCAACTCGCGGCTGACGGCGGAAGAAAAGGCCGCCTATCGGCAAGAAGTTTCCGAACTGGTGAACAACAGCGAGCTGCTGGCGCCGGATCCGGAAAAGCCTTCGGCCATGACGGCATTCAATCTGATCTTGTTCCCGATTGCGCTAATCATTGCTGGCTCTATCGCCACCTGGCTGCTGCCGAAAGACAGCCTGATGTACACCGTGCTGACCTTCTGCGGCAACAACAATATTGCCCTGTTTCTGGCGCTTCTTCTGTCGGCCTTCGTGCTGAGAAAGTACATCGTTAAAAACACCGACTCCTCCATTATGAAGTTCGTTGACGCCGCGTCTGACCGGCTGGGCAACATCCTGATGGTGATCGGCACCGGCGGCTGCTTTGGCCTTATCCTGCAAAAGAGCGGGCTGGGCAACGCGTTGGTGGAGCTGCTTTCCAGCTGGAACCTGCCGATAGTGCTGCTGGCATTCCTGCTGGCGATGATTATCCGTGCGGCGGTGGGGTCAGCGACGGTCGCCATGCTGACGGTGGTCTCTATCGTTGGGCCCGCCGCGGTTTCCATGGGCTACTCGCCGGTGGTGGTTGGTTTGGCCATTTGCTGCGGCACCGTCGGCATGACGCTGCCCACCGACGCGGCCTTCTGGTTGCCGGCCAAGTACAACCAGCTGGAGGTGAAGGAAGCCTTTACCGCAACGACTTACAGTACGACGCTTGCCAGCCTCGTCGGATTTGCCGTCGTTCTGATACTGCAAACGTTCGCAGGCGTGCTTCCGGGCATGTTCTAAACGCGGGCTATTGGGAAAAACTTATTTATGCCAGAGGTAAAAAAATGATCGCAGGAAAAACGCTGCAAGAGTGGCATGACGAGTTTCCGATAACGAAGGAGCTCGCCGCGTTGAAAGAAACGTTTTGGCTGAACGACCGCCTGGGAGAGTGCGAAGAAGTTCTTCGCCATTCAGCGGTAACGATGGAGGACATTCAGGATGCCGCTCGTCGGCTTGAACGGTTTGCCCCCTATATTGAGCGGGTTTTCCCTGAAACCCAGCAGCACGGCGGCATTATTGAGTCCCCGGTGATTGCGCTAACGGAGATGAAGCGCTATCTCGCCAAAGAGATGTCGCAAGAGGTGAAAGGGCAGGTGCTGCTAAAGTGCGACAGCCATTTGCCGATTTCCGGCTCTATCAAGGCGCGGGGCGGCATTTATGAAGTGCTCGCGCTTGCGGAAGACATCGCCTTAAAGAGCGGCAGGCTCTCTTTAGGGGACAACTACGCCAAACTGGCGGACGATGAGTTCAAAAGCCTGTTTGAGCGGTACTCGATCGCGGTCGGCTCAACGGGCAACCTGGGGCTGTCTATCGGCATCATGGGAGCCAAGCTGGGCTTTAAGACCACCGTTCACATGTCTGCCGACGCCAAACAGTGGAAAAAGGCGATGCTCAGAAGCAAGGGCGTCACGGTGAAGGAGTATGCGGACGACTACAGCAAGGCCGTTGAGGCCGGGCGCAAAGAGGCGCAGGGCGACCCGATGTGCCACTTCGTTGACGATGAAAACTCCCTGTCGCTGTTTCTCGGTTATACGGTTGCCGCTCTAAGATTGAAAAAGCAGTTTGAGGCGCGCGGCGTGGTGGTAGATAAGGCGCATCCGCTGTTCGTCTACCTGCCCTGCGGCGTCGGCGGCGGCCCGGGCGGCGTGCTGTTTGGCCTGAAGTCGGTGTTCGGCGAGAACGCCCACTGCTTTTTTGCAGAGCCCACTCATTCCCCCTGCATGCTGCTGGGGCTGGCGACCGGCTATCACGATAGGGTCTGCGTGCAGGACTTCGGTATCGACAACAAAACCGACGCCGACGGCCTGGCGGTGGGCAGAGCGTCGAGCTTTGTCGGTAAAACGATAGAGCACCTGATTAGCGGCTCCTATACCCTGACCGACGACAGTATGTACCGCTACCTTGCCGCGCTGGTAGATTTGGAAAATATCGAGCTGGAACCGAGCGCGCTGGCCGGCTTTAGGGGCGTTTCCCTACTGGAAGGCAGCGAAAATGGAAAATGCTACGCGTCGGCCCACGGGATTACGTCGATGGAAAACGCTACCCACCTGGTGTGGGCTACCGGCGGTAACATGGTGCCAGGGGACGTTAGGGAGGCGTATTACGCCAAAGGGAAGGGGCTGCTGTTGGCGGATGAGACGGGGGGATAACTGTTCTTCGCTGTTGACGGGGCTGAAAAGCCCCGGTAAGCGCTGTAGTATGAGATCGTTTCGTATCCAATAATCAACGTTGGCGCCTTAGGGCGCCGTGTTCAATTTTGTCACCGCGCTGGCACAGTACGGCGATGTCATTTCGTTGTTCTCACAGCCCGGCTGCTTCACATAAAACTTTCCCTTGCATATCTCTCCTCTTTGTTCATAAAATTATTTTGTTCATGATTCATGAACAAAATAAAGGCGTGAACAAATGAAAGAAGAACAATTCCTATCTACCGCTGCGGAGAACTTGCCAAAAGGGTTTCAGTTACAGTACGAGCTTGGCCCCGGCTATGGCGCGCGCGATGGATGGGGAAAGCTTATTGTACCAAACGGCGAAGCGGTGGCTTTCGCACTGGAAGTCAGGCGGGTCCATCGTAAGGAGTCCCTGCTGGCGGCGCGAGAGCAGATGTCCGGTATTTCAACCGACCTCCCTGCGCTTTTGGTGTGCAACTCATTAACGCCCGCTCTGGCGGAATATTGCGCCGTTCACCAGATTAACTTTATCGATACCACAGGAAACGCCCGAATTCAGACGCCGGGGCTGTATCTTTTGATTGAAGGCAAATACGAAAAGAAACCCGTTGTCGCGAACCGCCGATTTGCCGAAGGGGTGATGAAACTCCTTTTTGTTCTGCTGTCTCACCCTGAAACCCTGAACGATACCTACCGCAATTTAGCCGAGAAGGCTGGCATTTCTTTAGGCATGGTCAACAAGGCTTTCACCTATCTTGCGGCGCAGCGCTATTTTCGCAAATCGGAGAATGGACGACGCCTGATGAACGAGGAAGAATTGCTGGCGCTGTGGTTGAGGGACTACGCCACGGCTTTGCGTCCGAAGCTGAATTTTCTTCCGTTAGCCGCGCCGACGTCATGGAATGAAATCACGCTTGCGGCAGGTGAACACTGGAGCAGCGAAATAGCGGCCGCAGAGCTGAGCGAAGGATACCTGATACCCGAAAGCGGGGTGATTTTTACGCCTTATTCTCTGTTGCAAAGGCGAAAAGAATTGGGACTGAAACCCGTTTCGGACGGAAAACTCCAGCTGGTTTCCCGCTTTTGGGGCCAGTTGGCGATTAATCCTAAAGCCAAAGCGATGCTGTGCACGGCAGAGTTGTTGGCCAGTGGGGACGCCCGAAATTGGGAAGCGGCAAGGATAATCAATGACAAATATCTCCACCTTAACGAATCCGCTCTCTTTGACTATTGAAGGACTGTTGGTTCAGATAAAGCGGATTTGTACGGCGCAGGATATATCTTTCTTCATTGCGGGCGCGACGGCGCGTGAAATTTTGCTTCACCATGTACACGGTAGACGTGTAGGACGCCGTACTCGCGATATAGACATTGCCGTATTTGTGGATGGCTGGCAGCGCTTTGATGAATTAAAGAATGCTTTTCTTGCGCAAGATGCTCAGGTTGTGCGAAATAACGCTCATCGTATCGTCGTAGCGGGTATCGAAGTAGATATTATCCCATTTGGCGCAATTGCCGAGGATAACCAAATCGCTTGGCCGCCAGATCGAAAAATTATTATGTACGTGGATGGTTTTGACGAAGCGTTTAGGCATACCGTGCAGGTACGACTGGATAACGGCGAAACGTTGCCCTTTTGCTCTCTGGCGGGGCTTGCTTTATTAAAGCTGTTTGCTTGGCGCGATCGCAGATTTGGTAACGCTAAAGATGCGGTCGATTTTTATAATATTGTTCGTGAATATGGCGCTATTGAAGATGACCGAATCTATGAGCCACCCGTTGAAGGCGAGCGGCTGGGCTGGGATCCGGTGCGAATGGGGGCTGCATTACTAGGTTACGATGTTGCGACCATGTATCAGGAGGGATCACCTGCGGAATTAACGTTCCTTGATAAAGAATGCCTAATTGATGCCATCGTGCGGCAGTCTGTTGCGGATAATTCAGTAGAAATCGAACAACTCATCAATGCCTTTTGGTCCAGCGTTGTAACCGCAGTTGAGGAAAGTTGAAGACCATGCCGAGGACATCCGCGATATGGTGTAATTCCACTCAATCTGTTGTTGATGATTGAGAAAAATCCAAACATTATCAGCGAGCTAAGGAATATCTAATTAGGTTTTCAGAAATTCAAACGGCCCCAATCGGGGCCGTTGTCATATCTACCGCAGTCAATCTTAAATCGGCTTAGTCTGCGCTTCCGCCGCAGCCAGCGCCGCCATGTTGACGATGCGGCGCACCGAGGCGACTGGCGTCAGGATGTGCACCGGCTTTGAGATGCCCATCAGCACCGGGCCGACGGTGACCCCTTCGGAAGAGGAGACGCGCAGCAGGTTGTAGCTAATGCGGGCAGACTCCATGTTCGGCATGATAAGCACGTTGGCCGCACCTTTAAGCGGGCTGTCCGGCATCAGGTCGTTGCGAATGGCTTCCACCAACGCGGCGTCGCCGTGCATTTCGCCATCGATTTCCAGATTAGGCGCACGCTCTTTCACCAACTCCAGCACGCGGCGCATTTTTACCGCGCTCGGGCTGTCCGAGGTGCCGAAGCTGGAGTGGGACAGCAGCGCCACCTTCGGCTCAATGCCAAAACGATGTACGGTTTCTGCCGCCATCAGCGTGATGTCGCACAGCTGTTCCGGCGTCGGGTCGTCGTTGACGTAGGTGTCGGCGATAAAGGTGTTGCCGCTGGGCAGCAGCAGCGCGTTCATAGCGCCGGCAGTTGAGGTGCCGTCACGATAGCCGAACATCGTCTGGATGACGTCGTAGTGGTCGTGGTAGTTGCCGATAACGCCGCAGAGAAGGCCATCGGCTTCGCCGCGCTTGACCATCAGCGCGCCGATAAGGGTCGGATCGCTGATGATGCGGCGGCGGGCCGCTTCGCGAGTCACGCCCTTGCGCTTCATCATGTGATGGTATTCGCTCCAGTACTCGTTAAAGCGCGGATCGGACTCGTTGTTGACCACCTCGAAGTCCCTGCCAATCTGAAGCTGCAGGCCAAGCTTTTTCAGGCGCATTTCAATTACGCTCGGGCGGCCTATCAGGATCGGGAAGGCCAGGTTTTGAGAAACCACTTCCTGAGTTGCGTGCAGCACGCGCTCTTCCTCACCTTCGGCAAACACGATGCGCTTAAGCGTCGACTTGGCCTGAGAGAAGACCGGCTTCATAAACAGGTTGGTCTTGTAGATAAACTGGGTCAGGTGCTCGACGTAGGCGCTGAAGTCGCTAATGGGGCGAGTCGCTACGCCGGAGTCCATCGCCGCCTTGGCGACTGCAGGCGCGATCTTGACGATAAGCCTAGGGTCGAACGGCTTGGGTATCAGATATTCAGGGCCGAAGGAAAGCTCCTGGTCTCCGTAGGCGGAAGACACGACGTCGCTCTGCTCCGCCAGCGCCAGATCGGCGATGGCACGCACGGCGGCCAGCTTCATTTCTTCGTTAATGACGGTGGCCCCTACGTCCAGCGCGCCGCGGAACAGGAACGGGAAGCACAGCACGTTGTTGACCTGGTTCGGATAGTCCGAACGGCCGGTGCAGACGATGGCGTCCGGACGGGCCTCTTTCGCCAACGGCGGCAGGATTTCAGGTTCCGGGTTGGCCAGCGCCAGAATCAGCGGGCTGTCGGCCATGGTTTTGACCATTTCCGGCGTCAGCACGCGCGGGCCGGAGCAGCCGAGGAAGATGTCGCTGCCGCTGACGGCGTCGCCCAGCGAGCGCTTGCCGCTGTCGACCACGGCGTATATTGCCTTGTTTTCTTCCATATTCTCGTCACGGCCCTGATAGATAACGCCGCGCGAGTCGCACACCGTGATGTGCTCTTTCTTCATGCCGAGCGCTACCAGCAGGTTCAGACAGGCGATTGCCGCCGCGCCCGCGCCGGAAACCACCAGCTTCACGTCTTCAATCTTTTTGTTCACCACGCGCAGGCCGTTAAGAACGGCGGCGGCGCAGATGATGGCGGTGCCGTGCTGATCGTCGTGGAAGACCGGGATCTTCATGCGCTTGCGCAGCTCTTTTTCAATGCGAAAGCACTCCGGAGCCTTGATGTCTTCAAGGTTGATGCCGCCGAAAGTGGGCTCCAGCGATGCGATGATGTCGATGAGCTTGTCCGGATCGGCTTCGTCGACCTCAATGTCGAATACGTCAATGCCGGCGAATTTCTTAAACAGAACGCCTTTACCCTCCATGACCGGCTTACCCGCCAGCGCCCCAATGTTGCCGAGGCCCAGCACGGCGGTGCCGTTAGAGATAACCGCCACCAGGTTGCCGCGAGCCGTGTACTTGTATGAGGCGAGCGGATCTTCGGCTATCTCTAAACAGGGCGCAGCAACGCCGGGCGAATAGGCCAGCGCCAGATCGCGCTGCGTCGCCAGAGGCTTGGTAGGGACTATTTTGATTTTTCCCGGAACCGGGAACTGGTGAAAATCAAGCGCGTTTTGTTTTAACTGTTCGTCCATCGCTATGTCCTTTTTGGATACGGGCACGCCGCAGGCGGCCCCTCTCAGGTGTGGGGGATCTTGTAAACCGGGGGTTAGCTGGGGGAACGCCGCATAACGGATTGTTATTACGCTTTATTTACGACCGTCACCCAAATAACGCACAGTTGGATGACAATCTTAACATCAATTTAATATTTGATGATGCAAACTCGGTCACGTTATCTCAGCGATTGTTGCAATAGGGAAAAGCGGTTTGAAAATGAGCTCATCGTAAGGAAGCGTACGTACAGCGGTGCGATAGCGTAAAACCGGGTTCTCTATAACAGCCTCCCACAGGCGAACGTTGATTATATTTAGAGATTAAATAATGCGTTTATTTCTTGATTAGCATAATTCTGAATGTTTATATTATGAGTAATGGAACATTTTTTAATGAATTATTTAGTAATGGAACATTATTAAAATAATTTCATTTTAATTACTCAAAGATAAAACGATATTATTATTTTTCCATGAAAGGCAAATTGCCTTTTCTTGTGTAAAACTACGTTATTATTATTTTCTATTCTACTAATGGTTGAAGTAATCCGTCGCAATAGTAATGGCACTTATTTTAAACTTATCTTCAATGGTGCAATCTGGATCACATTGTGTCCATCGTTATTACTAATGCCTCTGCTATTGTTAATAGTAGGGAGAAATATCTTGCAGGCGGGAGCTTTAAAGGAGGCGCTGAGGCTGAAAAGGGACAGATCTGCTTTACGCATTATTCAAATAGAATTTGCGTATAATCTATTTTAAGAAAATATTTGGAATATGGCCTGAGTCTAATAATTATTATCAATGCGTGGATGAGGATTCATATTTTCATCTAGGAGAACTCCTGCACCTTTCTCTTTCTCTGACAGCGTTGCGTTATTAATAAATGCAGCGCGGAGCCCTGTTTTTTATTTTTTTACAGAGGTTTTCTATGAAAAATATAACGTGTTCACCCTATGAGTATTGCTCTGAACCTACCGGTAAGCCTTACAAAAGAATATCGTTAGCGTGTTCATCGCTGCTGGTCGGATTTACCCCGTATGCTTTTGCTGACGTCGAGATTCTTGCACAAACGGGAACCTATACGCTCAGCGGTTCTGGGCCGTTTATTTTAGCGGCGCCACACGTTATCAACGCGCCGGGCCAAGTTGGCATCGTTGGCCGCAATACCGCTGATTGGGCGCTGGTTATAGACAACGGCGCAGGAATTAGGGCCGAAAACGGCGTTTATTTAGATTCACAGAACGGCCGATCCGTTTTGAATAATTCGGGAAATATTATTAGCTCTGGCCGAGGCAATAACGGCGATTCATTCGGCGTTCGGCTACAGGCGGGGGGAACTGTCTCCAATTCAAGGTCGGGGGTCGTTAATAGCCAGAGCGACGGCATATTTGTGATGAACGGCGGTAAGGTGGTTAACGATGGCCTTATTCAAGGCGGAGGGTCGTTGACGGCGGTGTATTTTAAGGGGGGCAACGGCGTTTATGTCGGCAGCGATTCATCCACGCTTAGCGGCGGTTATGGCGTCATCACGAATGCGGGCTATGGCGAAGTTATCAATGCCGGCAATATTAGCGTTAAAAACTATGGCGTTTGGTTTCGCAACGGTTCGGGTGGAAAACTTATTAATCAGGAGGGCGGGACGATCGTTACTCCAGGTACTGCCAGTACGCAATATAGCGTCTTAATCAACAGCCACGGCACCGTTGAAATTAATAACCAAGGCTCGATTATTGGAGGCACCGGCGTGTTTATCAATACTGATAATCATACCTTCACCAACGGCGGCAGCGTCGTGGGGCGCTCGGGCATCGCGGTTTCCGTCAGCGGTGATAATAATGTGCTGGTTCTGACGCAGGGCAGTTCTATTGACGGCGCTATTGTCAGCCTTGGTGGAGGCAATACGCTGACTTTACGGGAAAGCGGCGTTTTGACGAGTGACTTCTTCGGTCTGGAGCGAGTTGTGGTAGAGGCCGGGCACGATCGGACGTGGGTGCTTGGCGGTAGCGCGATGAGCACAACCGCAGAAGATTCAGCGGCGCTGAACGTTAAAAGCGGGGCTTTGGTCTTAAACGGCGCGTTGACGCATGCCGGCGTCGGCGGGGGCACGGCTATTGCGTCCGGCGCCAGCCTGTGGATACATCCGCCGGGAGAGCTGAACGGAGACGTAGCGAACGATGGCGTACTCGCTTTTGCCCATATTAGCGACAAAACGTTTGCCGGAAAAATCAGTGGGGTAGGTACGCTGTTCAAAGATGATGAGGGGGTTTTGCTTCTAACAAACCCTGACAGCAGCTATACGGGGCCAACGGTGGTCAATGCCGGTACGTTACGGGCCGGTGCTGCGAATATCATTAACGATAGCGATATGCTGTCGTTAAGCCCCAGCGGCGTTTTTGATCTCAACGGGTTTGCGCAGCGGGTCAATAACCTAACGGGTGCGGGAACGGTCCATTTAACGGACTCCGCATTAACCGTGAACCAGACGACGGATACCGTATTCAACGGCGTTATTGACGGTAAGGGTTCATTAATCAAGGCAGGAGACGGCCTTTTAGTCTTTACCGGCGATCATGATTATACCGGCGCAACGGACGTTTACGCAGGCGCGCTTATTTTAGGCAATAATGCTCGGCTGCTGGGCGGAGGCGGGATGACGATACACCCCTCCGGCACGCTGGGCGGCTACGGCAGCGTGGTGGGCGACGTCACTAACAGGGGAACGCTGGTTGTCGCCAACGCCGCGCCAGGATTTGGCGGCGGGCGCGATGGACATTTCACCATCAGCGGCAGCCTGATTAACGGCGGCGAGATTCGACTGATGGGGCCGGCAGCTACCAGCATGCTGTCAGTCGGCGGCGACTATGTGGGTGATAATGGCCAGCTGACGCTCAACACCAGACTGGGCCACGATGTTTCGCAAACGGACAGGCTCGTCATCCTTGGCAATACGAATGGCGCTACCCGCATTACCATCAATAACCTCGATGGGGAGGGAACGCCTACGGTTAACGGTATTGAAGTCGTCAGCGTCGGCGGTCAGTCCGACGGCCAGTTTTCTTTAGCCAGCCGGGTTACGGCGGGCATTCATGAATACGACCTGCATCAGGGCGGCGTCGGCGCGAGCGCCGGTGACGGCAATTGGTATCTGCGCACGCTGGAGACGCCGCGCCCGGAAACGGGGGTTTATCTGCGCAACCTCAGAGCCGCCAGCACGATGTTTATGCATACTATGCACGACCGCCGCGGCGAGCAGCTTTCGGGCGATGCGCACAGCGATGCCGACAGCGAACCCGCAGCTTGGGTGCGCATTGTTGCGGAGCGCACCAACAGCCACGCTGCCGATGGCTATATAGATATGAAAACCAATACGGAAATAGTACACCTTGGCGGCGATCTTATTCGCTGGAGCCGAGGCGGTATCGATCGTTGGCACATGGGGGTTATGGGAGCCTTTGGCCAAAGCCATATCGACGCGGACGTAGCCCACAGCGGCATCACGGCTAGCGGCCATGAGCGCGCCGCCAGCGGAGACGTTGACGGCTATAGCGCCGGCGTTTACCTCACCTGGTTCGGTCAGAAAGACGGCTTGGTCGGCCCATACGTTGACGTCTGGGGGCAATACGCCTGGTACGATAACCGCGTACAGGGCAAGGGCCACCAGGAGGAAAGCTATGACAGCCGCGGTTGGATCTTTTCTGTCGAAAGCGGCTACGCCTTTAGCCTGGGAGAAAACAGAAGCCGCGAATGGTTTATCGAGCCGCAGGGGCAAGTCGCCTACAACATCTATCGAACGGACAACCATAGAGAAGCGAATGACACCCGAGTGCGCGGCGGTGATACCGATAGCGCAGTGACGCGTTTGGGCGTACGGTTGCACAGCCGGAGCATGTTGGAGGGCAGAAGCGTGCAGCCGTTTATTGAAGCCAACTGGTGGCATGACACCACGAAGAACGATCTGAGCTTCAACGGCAAAACCATCAATGACAATACCCCGAGCAGCACTTATGAATTAAAGCTTGGCCTACAGGGCGAGGTTGCCGGCGGGTGGCAGGCGTGGGGCCATATTCGCGGTCGGGGAGGGGAGAACGACTACCGAAGCTACGGCGGCATGCTGGGCGTGAAGAAGCGGTTCTGATTTCGTCCCTATTTACGGTTATTCAGTCAAAAAGCACCCCGCCAATGGCGGGGTGTCATACGTATTAACGCGCGGAGTCCAGCTTTTCGTTGCTTTTAGCCACCTCTTGCGCCTTCTGGTAGCTTTCAATCAGCAGCCGGTAGGCCGGGAAAATCTGGGTGTAAACTTCCGCCCACTCCTGTGCGTCGTCCCGGTTCCAGGTCTTTTGCAGTTCGGAGGCGACGGCGGCGGTGTCCATCGGTACGACGCCGGCCTGAACCACGCGGGCCAGCGTGATTTCCTGCGCCATCTTGCTGTAAGTTCCCGATGCGTCGATGACCGCAAACACCCGATAGCCGTCGGCAACCGCGCTAATGGAGGGGAAGGCCATGCATACGCTGGTGATGGTGCCGGCGATAATCAGCGTTTTGCGACCGGTGGCCTTAACGGCGGCGACAAACTCCGGGTTGTCCCAGGCGTTGATCTCTCCCCGGCGGGCGACGTACTTGGCATGCGGCGCGTTGGCGTGGATTTCCGGGATCAGCGGGCCGTTGGGGCCCTGCGGCACGGAGGCGGTGATGATGACCGGAATGTTGCTCAGCGTGGCCATTTTCGCCAGCGCGGCGGCGCGGGCGCGCAGTTCCGGCATCGGCATGTCGTTTACCGTCTGGAACAGGCCGCTCTGATGGTCGATTAAAAGCATTACGGCGTCGTCGGCATCAATGACGGGACGCTGATTGTGGAAGTTGGCGGGTATAGTCATGAGTTTATCCTCTGGTGATTGTGTGGGCTGAAAGCGCACGCAGCGCGTCGATAGATAAATCATAGTTTCAGGACAAAAAGCCCGGTAGTCTGCTAAATTGGACTTCAGCGTCCTATTTTAAGAACGATGGTGAAGCGCCATGCAGGATTTGAACGACCTCTATTACTTTGTCCAGATCGTAGACCACGGCGGCTTCGCGCCGGCCGGACGAGCGCTGGGCGTTCCCAAGTCAAAGCTTAGTCGACGCATCGCCATGCTGGAAGAACGGCTCGGCGTTCGCCTGATCCAGCGTTCTACGCGCCACTTTGTCGTGACGGACGTCGGTCGAGATTATTACGAGCGCTGTAAAGCCATGCTGGTAGAGGCGGATGCGGCGCAGGAGGTGATCGAAACAAACCGGGCGGCGCCGCGCGGCGTTATTCGGGTTACCTGCCCGGTGGCGATGCTGCACGTTCACATTGGCCGGATGCTGGCTGACTTTATGGCGCGCTATCCTCTGGTGACCGTCCATCTGGAAGCGACTAACCGAAAGGTAGACCTGCTGGGTGAAGGCGTTGACGTTGCCGTTCGAGTACGTCCGCCGCCGCTGGAGGACAGCGATCTGGTGATGCGGGTTCTGGCCGAGCGCAGGCATTGCCTGGTCGCCAGCCCGGCGCTGGTTGACCGCCTTGGGCGGCCGTTCAGCCCGCAGTCGCTTGCCGACTGGCCAACGCTGGGGCTTGGTTTGCCCCAGAGCGCGTTTTGCTGGACGCTGTTCGGACCCGGCGGCGAGCGGGTAGACGTCGACTACGCGCCGCGCTTTGTCACAACGGACATGATAGCGCTACGCAGCGCCGCCGTTGCAGGCGTCGGCGTGGTTCAGCTTCCGCTTTTGATGGTGCAGCAGGAGCTGGCGCAGGGCGCTTTGATTGATATTCTGCCCGCGTGGGCGCCGCGGCAGGAAATTATCCACGTTGTGTTTCCCAGCCGGCGAGGGCTGCTGCCGTCGGTAAGGGCGCTTATTGATTTTCTTGCCGAGCGGTTTGCGGCGATCGACGAGGAATAGGGACGACGTACCGTGAGGTGAAAAAATAAACGCGTTTCTGCCACCGCCGTGAGCGCTATCGACTATGCTTAAGGAAGTTACCGAACAGCGCCGTGAAGGCGTAGCGAACAGACAGAAGGTGGACGGATATGAGCGCGAAGTTCGAAATTTTCCTAGGTAAAAACGATGAGTTTTATTTTCGCCTGAAGGCAGGAAACGGGCAGATTATTCTCGGCAGCGAAGGGTATACCACCAAAGCTAACTGCCAGAACGGCGTGAAGTCAGTAAAAACTCATTCGCAGGATGTGAAACACTTCGAGAAAAAAGCGACGGCCAACGGAAAGTTCTCATTTAACCTGAAGGCGGTCAATGGTCAGGTGATTGGCACGAGCCAAACCTATACGACGGAGCAGGCAAGAGACGCCGGCATTCAGTCCGTAAGCCACAACGCACCGGATGCCACCGTTCACGATCTGACGTTGCAGCCCTAGCGACGTTGAGTAATAACAGGTTCTTTACACCCTGTAGTGCTTCGTCCGTTAGTCCCTGACACGGTTAGCGGACCTTTTTCTTCCTATAGCGCTTTGCCGTCAGCGTTTGTTCGCGTCGGCAGAGCGCGTCATCCAGGCCTCTTTGGAAAGCCGATACAGGCAGTGCTTGAGCAGCGGGCTGTCGGCTGTAAGCATTGGGTGGTCGAATTCCTCCTGCGGCGAGGGCCGCATGCCTAATCTTTCCATCAGCGCACGGGAACGGCGGTTTTGCAGCGTAGTGAACGCAACGATTTCTGAAAGGCCCAAACGTTCGAATCCCGCCGCAAGCGCGCCGTTAGCCGCCTCAAACGCATAGCCTTTGCCCCAGCAGTCGTGCGCCAGTCGCCAGCCGATTTCCACGCAAGGGGAGAACGGCAGCGCAGCGGGAGGCACGTTAAGCCCGACCATGCCGATAAATCGCCCGTCGCTTAGGCGCTCTACCGCCCAAAATCCCCAGCCGCGTTCGACAATCCCTGCCTGGCAGCGATCGGCAAAGGCGTCGCTGGCCGTACGGTCCAACGGGGCGGGAAAGTAGGCCATTACGCGCGGGTCGGCCAGCATGTTGGCCCACGGCTCCCGATCGGCGGGCGTCCACTGGCGCAGCCTGAGGCGTTCGGTCGTTATTTCCACTATTTCGGTCATTTCAGTCATCTCATCTCTAAACGGCATCAGGGCAGCATGGTGTAGGCCTTTTCCAGGCCTTCGTCATTTTTGCGTTCTTTGCTCTGCGCCATGTCTTCTTCGGCTTCTTCCGGGGGCTCCGCGTCGCTTTGCAAAGCGGTGTCTTCTTCACTCGCTGGTTCCGGCGAGGGCATGACTTCCTGAATCATCTGCTCGTCAAAGCTGGGGTTAAGCGCAGGGGACAGAGGAGAACTCATCAGGCTGTCCGGCATAGCGACGTGAGGCAGCGGCGCGTCTTGTACAAACTGCACCTCCTCTTGTTTGGGCGTTCTGCTAAGCAGCGCCAAAATAATACCGCACAGGGCAAAGAAGGCGTACAGGATGTTGCCCCCCAGCGGCATCATGGCCGCGCCGACCAGCAGCGGGCCGATGCTTGCGCCAACGCCGAACGCCATCAGCAGGCAGGCCGCCAGCGAAACCCGGCGTTCCGGCTCAATCAGGTCGTTGGCCAGCGCCACCACCAGCGGGTAGAGCGTAAACTGCAGCATGCCGACGATAAACCCAATGCCGAGCAGCAGCGTAAAGTCAATGTGGGGCAGCAGGGCTAGCGGCAGTGCGGCTGCCGCTAGCATCAGGGAAATCACCCTTAACAGCGTAAGCCGGTTGTAGCGATCGGATAACCAACTGAAGGGTAACTGTACGATAAGGCCGGCGCAGACCGACAGCGCCATAAACAGGCCCGTCTGCTCGGTTGATAAAGATTGTAGCTGGGTATAAACCGGCGCCAGCCCGTAAAAGGAACCGATCGCCATGCCGACCACCAGCGTCGAGGCCAACACCTTAGGGATAGCGCCGACGAAAAAGCGCAGCTCCATCGGCGCGGGCGACATCTGCCGGGCGTGGCTGCGGGTGGTTAACGCGATGGGCACCAGACACAGCGAGAAACAAAGCGCGATAATCAGCAGCGACTGGATTTCCAGGTCCGGCAGCAGGATGAGTACCAACTGACCCAGCGCCATGCCGAGATACGACGCGGCCATGTAGAAACCGAACACCACGCCGCGCTGATTGGGCTCCGCCTGATCGTTAAACCAGCTTTCCAGCACCATGTACTGACACATCAGGCACATGCCGATAACCAGCCTCAGCCCGACCCAGACCGGCAGCATTGCCGTTAGCCCGTGCGCCAGCACCGCCGCCGTGATGATGCCCGCGCAGGCGACATAGGTGCGGATATGGCCGACGCGGGCTATCAGGTAGTGCCCGACCTTGCCGCCGAGCACTAGCCCGACATAGTTGGCGGCGGTCAGCGCGCCGATAAGCGCGCCGCTGACGTTGGCCGAAGCCAGCCGAAGAGAGATATAGGTAGTCAGCAGGCCTGAGCCCAGCAGCATGATGAGCGTGGTGGTATACAGGGGGAAGAAGACGCCAAAGGCCTTTTTCACGAAGCCTCCCGTTCAGAGATAGAAGCCGTTGCGGCACGTGTAGGAAAGCGCAATAAGCGCGCTGCATGATTTACCAACCATAATGGTTTCTGGCAAAGAGGTAAAGCCGGGTTACGGTTTCTTGCACGCCCGCTGGCTGACGGTTCACCGGGCAAAGTACAGGACGGATTTTGGTTTGGCTGAAAAATGTATTTACGTTTTAGCATTAAAACGATGCGAAAAATGGGGCGATATGAAGCAAAAAGCAGGAAAGAAAGAGGTCATCGTCGTTGAATTTGTCTGTTTAGGCAATATATGCCGTTCTCCGATGGCGGAGGGGATCTTTCGCCATCTGGTGGCGCAGGTGGGGCTAAGCGAACGAATTGAGGTCCGTTCCGCCGGGACGGAAAGGTGGAACGTGGGCAACCCGCCTCATCGGGGTACGCAAGAGGTGCTGCGTCGATGGGGCATTGATTTTTCCACTATGCGGGCGTCACTGTTAAAGCGCGACGATATTGGGAAGGTTGACTATCTAATCGCAATGGATAGCGGCAATATCGACGATATTCGCGACATTGCAGGAACGCCGTTTATCGACCACCTGTACAAACTGATGGACTTTGTGCCGAATGCCGACATCGCGGACGTGCCCGACCCGTACTATACGGGCGACTTTGCACAGACCGAACGGCTGGTTGAGGCCGGGGCGAGAGCGCTTCTTGAGGCGATCGGACGGGAACACGGCCTGAACGTTTGATCGCCGCCAGCTACCCCTATATTATGCAGGGTTAGTGAGCAATTTAATGGGAGCGGGTCATGAATGGAGAACGTGCGTCAGTGCCGGCGATTGGCATTGATTTAGGGACAACCAACAGTCTTATCAGCGTCTGGCAGGAGGGAAAAGCACAGCTTATTCCCAATGCGCTGGGCGAATACCTGACTCCTTCCGTCGTCAGCCTCGATGAAGACGGCTCTATTTTGGTCGGTCGCCCGGCCTTTTCACGCCTGACGACGCACCCAACCCGGTCCGCCGCGCTGTTTAAGCGCTTTATGGGCAGCAACAAGACCTATCGCCTTGCGGAGAAAACCTTTAATGCGCCGGAGCTGTCGGCGCTGGTGCTCAAATCCCTGAAGGCAGACGCTGAAGCCTGGCTTGGGCAGGAGATCTCCGACGTGGTGATTTCCGTACCCGCTTACTTTAGCGACGAGCAGCGCAAGCAGACGCGATTCGCCGCCGAGCTGGCCGGGCTTAACGCGGTACGCCTGATTAACGAACCCACCGCCGCCGCGATGGCCTACGGTCTGCATACTCAGGAGTTTGGCCGCACGCTGGTGTTTGACCTCGGCGGCGGCACGTTTGACGTCACGGTGCTGGAATTCGCCCTGCCGCTGATTGAGGTTCACTCCTCCGCCGGGGATAACTACCTGGGCGGGGAAGACTTCACCCATGCGCTGGTGAAAGACTGCCTGAAGGAGTGGAAGCTCAGCGAAGGCGAGGTTACGACCGATGCCTTGGCGCGCCTAAACGACAGCGCCGAAGAGGCCAAGTGCCGCATGGGCGCGCAGGACGTCGATATCGTCTGGCACTGGCAGGACAAAGAGTGGCGCTATGAGCTGGACATGCAGAAAGCGGAGAAGGTCTGGTTGCCTCTGCTCAACCGCCTGCGGGCGCCGATCGAGCAGGCGCTGAACGACGCCCGCCTGCAGCCGAGCGAGCTGGACAACCTGGTGCTGGTGGGCGGTGCGTCTCAGCTGTCGATCATCCAGCGTTTAGTGGTGCGCCTGTTCGGCAAAATGCCCCATCAGCATCTGGACCCAAGCACCATCGTTGCTCTGGGCGCGGCGGTGCAGGCCGCCTGCCGCCTGCGCGATGAGGCGATCGACGAGGTTATCCTGACCGACGTCTGCCCCTATACCCTCGGTATTTCCACCAACAACGGCAAGGTGTCCGGCGTGTTCTCGCCGATTATCGAACGCAACACCGTGGTGCCGACCTCGCGGGTAGAGACGTTCTACACCGGCCACCCGGAGCAGAAGTCTATTCGCATCGCCGTCTATCAGGGGGAAAATCCCCGCGTCGAGAACAACATTCTGGTGGACGAGTTCGAAGTGCCGGTAGAGCCGAACGGCAACATTCAGTCGCTGGACGTACGCTTTAGCTACGACATCAACGGCCTGCTGGAAGTGGACGTCGACCTGCTTGAAACGGGTAAATCCCACACCAAGGTTATCGACCACAGCCCCATCGGGCTGAGCGAAGAGCAGAAAAAGAGCAGCCACGAGCGGCTTAAGGCGCTCAAGATCCACCCCCGCGACGAAATGCCCAACCGCGCCCTGCGCGCCCGCCTGGAACGCGCCTGGGCGCAGTCGTTGGGCAACGAGCGCATCCAGATCGGCATTTGGCTTAACGAGTTCGACGAGCTTTTAAGCGAACACCGCGTAGAGGAGATCGACTCGGCGCGCGCGCGGCTGATTGAGTATTTGGATTCGATGAAGCTGTAGGGTGGTTGGCTAAACGAGAATATCTTACTGGTTTTGCGCGATGGTACCGCTCGCGCAAAACCGTTTTTTCGTAAGAGGGGCGAGCGCCATGCTAACGAAAGATAATGGGATATCTCACATAGGCCGAATATAGGTAAATAACGTGTTTATTAATAAAAGCCTGAGCGGTTTTCACTTTTTTCTTAACGAGCAGGATGCGCAAGAGCTAATGCTTGCGTTTACCACCTTATTAGACACGCAAAAAACGGCGGAGATAGCGCTAGAATGCGCAGGCTCAGCGCCTTATCGCACCTTATTATTGTCATGCTCCGGGCATCCAGAGGATGACGATATTTTTATGAGCCGATTATCGATGGAACTGCGCTTATCATACGAATCTATTGAACTGGCAATATATAAGCTTTCTTTATTTCTCGTTGCCGGATCTTTTTCCACTCCAGAATTTATTGCATGTACCTATAAGAAAAAAACTATCTATCTCTATTTTATGGATAAATGCGGCATGTCAGATCCAGCATCATCTTATTGAAATATGATCTTATCGTTTTGGGAGCTATTAGTTGTGAGATTTTCACTATCTTTAGTATCAAAAAATAGAATGTACACAAAAGCATATCGCCGTGTAATGGAGGAGGTACGTCTGTTAATCGACGAACTTGAGTGTGTGGAAATGATCCATCCCTTTGGTGATGCAGTATTAATAATAGCTAGCGATGAAGGCACATTATTACCTAATGAAATAAAAGAATTATCTAACAATAATGCATTATTTCAGTACGTAGTTGGTATTGACACCTTTATCGATGATATGAAGTTAAAGAAAGATCTTTTTTCGATATTAAGCGCTGTTGTGAAGAAGGTTTCATTTACGATCCCAGACCGTGAACAATATGAAAATATTCTTTCTAAGTGGGAATTACGGTTCGAGTAGCTACTACCTATGGCATCACTTCAGTTGCGTTTGGAACGAGACGCCGGCACATTTAAGGGCACGGTATGCCGTTAAGGGAAATTCCATGTCAACGCATGACATCCTACACGCAGTCTGCGTTTGCCCTCGATGTGAGGCATCAGACGTCTATGAGATTGAAGCTTTCTTCCCTTCAGGGAATTTATGCCAATATCAACTGAAGGATGAGCTAATAAACGTCACTAAAAACAGGCTACAAGAAAGTTTTACGGCAGAAGGCTATGTTGAATGCCCGCACTGTAAAAAGGATTTTTTTGTTGATATACGAGTGAAAGATAACGTTATTCTTTCGGTATCGGTTAGTTCGAAAAATGGATATATTCCTTAGTATTAAAAAATAGGGATGTAGGGAATAATTTAGTGAATAGGGATATCGCGCCATGTTGGCAGATAAAATGATTAAATTTTTTGAATCACGGCTCCAAAACAAAGTGTTTCTGGCTTATATGGTATGTATCAATATCTACCTTCTTGCGAGGAATATTCTCTATCTCGTTATACGCTATGAGTTTCTCGGACCCGTGGGCGAGAGTTTGACGTATTTCAATTTAATTGCCTGTTTTTTAACGAGCCTCTGCGGCTTTTTTGCAGGTTTGCTGATACAAAAAAAGAGCATCCTTCATACTTCGATCGTTACCGTTATTGGCGTTATGCTTAGCGCCTTTACCCTAAATACAGAATTAATGAGCTATAGGGAGATACTTTACGCGCTGGCCGCCGGCGTTGCGTTGGGGGGATTGGGTGGAGGTGTCGCTTGGGGGATTAAGTGGTGGTATCGAAGAGTATATTTGAAATAATAAGTGACGATGTTGTAAGGATAGCGTTCGAAATAAAGTAAACGGAGCCATTTTATTTTTACTACTCTTAATATTTCCTCCTATTAAGCCATTAAAATTCCCGTGTTGTTATGAATAACAGCACGGGAAGTCGTTATTGAGTAGATAACTCACAATATTATAGATTTATGTATGGCGAATATAAAGAATGTATTTTGACGATATCGACACGTTTCACTATATCAATACTGGCGCGGGGCCTTTTGCCTTCCCGCTGTCGCTTAATCGGCGTGTAAGCTCACCCAACAGAAACCTGAACGTATTTACCCATGCGGCTCAGCATATTCACCAGCGAATCAATCGTGAACTTGCCGGTTTTTTTATTTACCACGTCGGAAACGCGCGGGCGCGAAATATGCAAAATGGCGGCGACCTCCGCCTGCTTCATCTTTCTGTCTGTAATCCAGACCGCGATTTCTTCCATTAGCGCTTCCTTGATGGCCAGCGTGTTTTCTATTTCGCGCAAGGAATCCGCATGAAGCGCTTTGGCTTCCCGTTCGTCAAAGCCCAGATCGGCAAAGATATTGCCGCCGGAGGGCGTGATATGGCGAGATTCATTGTTCGTTTTTGTGGTCATTTACCGTTTCCCCGCTGTTGGATTGCCAGGTTGTAACGCATTCTGGCGATATCTTTTATCCGTTTGCTGCGTTTTTTTCTGAAAGCCGTGTAGAACGTAGATAGCCTCATCAAACTTTGCTACATACATTACGCGGTAAGTCCCACTGGCATCGCGTACCCGAATTTCGTTAACGCCAGCGCCTACTTCCGAGAAAGGTTTCCAGTCTTTAGGCTCAATGCCATATTGTACTCGGTGTAACTGATAACCCACTTCTTTACGCACCGTTCGGGGGAAAGCTAGTACATCCTCAAATGAGGTGCCCATCCATACGATTGCCTTTTCTTCAGGCATCGTTGCCTTTTCGGACATTGAGTTTTCCCTGTGTATAAAATTTTATACAATTGTTTTCGGGGGAGCAAATCAAATGAAAGGATTAATTGATGTTCGTGCAGAATATTATTGATAACCGCCGACACATGACAAACGGCAAGATAATTTATGGAAGGTTGGCCGCAAAAGATGAGTGAGTTACCTACACATTAATACTTCGCTTCCAATAAGAGGACTGACGCTTCTTGGGTGCCGTATCAAATAGGTTTATCACACGCGAAGTTACGCTGATTTTTTCTTGTTTTTAGGTATCAGGCCAATCTGCTTATAGTGGCATCGAGAATCCAACGTCGAGACGAAGTTCTTCCCCTGAGACGCATGCCATCGTTCATACAAAAAGACGACGTCATCGAAAGTGAGCCATGGTATGAGGCGCTCACAGTCGCTCAAGTTTGTGTCTTGTCCAAAAAGGTCGAATAGCTTCCAGATTTGGCTGTAACCTTCATTATGAAACCAACTTTCCAGACGGGCATGAATTTGTGCGGGGTCGTGCCCCCACTCCTTGAATCTGTGGGCGCAGCTGTCCAGCACTTCGATGAAAACGTCTCTTGTTGTAAGCCCGATCGCCAGTCGTTGAAGGCCACTGGATAGCGCGGCGAGAGTGGTGTTATAAAAGGGTAAGTCGACGTCGTTCAGGAATACGAGATCGAGTCCGATGCAATCTTCGCCTTTTATCTTGCGCCATACGGTTCCCCAGTCAGACTTTGCATCCAGAAAGCGAAAGCAGGTAAAAATTCTCGTTTCGGCCGATGCGAGAAAATCCACACGTTCAAGCTCATCGAAGATTGTCCTCAGGGAATAACCATAAGCGCGTTCAGTTGACCTTAGCTCGTAGCCCCGAATCGTCATTGCGCTATCGCTGGTTGACGAGAAAAATGGATGCGAAGCCATATATATCCTCAACATAAAGGGTATTGTTCTACGTGAGTTATGAACAATTTTAGAACTGCGTTTTTTAGGTTCTATTTTTATGTCATCAGCGCTATCTGTAATCGTATCGGCAACCTCTACGCCGACGCCCGCAGCGCCCCCAACAGCAAAGAAAAACTCTCTTCTATCAGCGGCGGCAGCGCATTAATGCGATGATACAGCGACCAGCGTCCGTAGTAAGAAAGGGAATATAGGGTCTGGAAACGGCTCGCAAAAACTAATTCCCCATTCTGTTACTGGTAGATGACGTACATATTCACCATTCCCGTCACGGGACCAAAATAAGGCGTTCCTGCTTTTTGGATATTGTTACGCTGTACATAACGAGCCGAAAATCCAACGCTGCTTTGGCTGTTAAACGAAAAATCTTGCGTGTTAGTTTTGGTCGCGCCGTGCGGCCCTACGCTGGTGATAGTCGTGTTATCGACGTCAATGCGCGAGCCGCCGTACTGCATTTCAATTTCCAAACCGTCTATTTTATTTCCGCTGCCGTCATACAGGCTGACGTTTTTATTGCCGCCGGGTGAGATGCCCGTGTCCTCAAAGCGAAAGTATACGTTGTCAGGCCTACCGGAACATTCCAGATTGATATTAAAGCCCTTTGGCGTACTGTAGGCGGGGCGCTGGGCTTTGTTTGTCCATTCCCCCATATTGACGACGTAATCCTCTGGCGTATGCAGGCGGCAAGTAGGGGGAATGATGGTGATGCCTCCTCCTCCTAGCACGGTAGGAATTGGAGTATACCCACCGGCATCGGGCGTGCCGAAAGTAGCTGCTTGCGGTAATGACAGTGGCGTTGAGGTATAGGTGATACTTCCTGTTTTAACCAATGCGGCACGTACGGAATAAGCGGCATTGTTAGCGTTGTAGGAATAAAAGTAAGTCGTTGGGGGCGGAGTCATACGGTAGTCCGTAGTGAACCAAACGCCTATAGAGGTATCGTTCTTCATTGAATATTCGATATTGAGTGGAGTTACACCAATCTTCCAGCCGTCTTCGGTGGTTATTCTCGTGGTCGATGAGCTGGTAGCGCTTTGATATGCGCTCATTCCTGTAGCCGTGTAAGTATAGTAAAACTTGATGCCTATACCGGGTATATTTGTCTTGAAGGCACCAGACGTCATGGCCGTTCCTCCGACCGAACCTGCGGGCATAAAAAAGAATCTTGCCGATGATGATCTAGTGTTGGAACCATTTGCGCTACAGCTTCCGCTGATGTTAGGTATGAATTCATTGTAATTCCAGCTAAACAGCTCTGTACCGTTTGGCAGGCTGTTATTGACAATCAGCGTTCGGGGGATCGACAGCGGTGCTTGTTCGGGTAATGTAAATGTGCAGGTCCCCGCAACGCCGCCTCCTGAACCCCATGTCGGATAATAGGTGAACGTTAAAGCCTGAGTTGCAAAGCTTATCGAGAAACAAAAAATGCCTGCAATCATGTTTGAGAGCGTTATCTTCTTCCATTGAATAAACATAATAAAGTCAAACTCAAGTAAGGTTAGTATTAATATAATTTTCTTAGCGCCGGATATGCTGAATTATAGGCCGTCTGCATAATTTATTAATTTTAGACTTATTGGATCTATAATTCCATCATTTTACTTGGTTTTTTGAACGGGGGGCAAATAAATGGCCTTATGGTAGGGAGGTTACAAAATTTAATAAAAATAGAAACAAAATAGAAACTTAAAAAGCAGAAAATAATTAATAGCTCAATTAAGCTTTATAATTAACTTTTCCAAGGCGTGCTTCTCTAGGGAGGCCATATACCCTCTGCCTTGGATAATAATTGCTTCTTACTGTTCTGGCTCCGCGTCGATAAATTTGAGGATCTTGATGAATCAACGCAAGTGATAAATAACAGGTCTTCATCATCTGTATTGATGAGATTTAAAATGGCTTCCAGCTCATATGAGTTGTGTAAATCACCTAAATACTCCACAAGCCTTTTTTGCCAAAATAGGGGGGTTACGTTTTAATTATTTTAACAGCGCCTCCCAATCATCTTTGGTAAAATTTTTAAGTGATTCAGCTGCCTCAAGAATGGCGCCATCATGCCAATAGTCATCCGGCTCTCGCCCATGGCTAAAATCGAATATGCAGGCATCAAATTTATTATATATCATCTTTATACCCCTTCCCTCAACGCCCCCAACAGCAAAGCAAAACTCTCCTCTATCAGCGGCGGCAGCGTCTGCGGCCCGCGCATGAGCGCCACGGTGCGCGTCAGCGCGGGCTGCTGGAGGTGCGCCGTTTTTAAATCCGGGTCTTGTAGGTGGGTGGTATAAAGCTCAGGCAGAATAGCCACCGCCAGCCGCGAGCGCACCAGTCCGTAGAGGGTTTCGGTGTAGTCTACCTGATAGCGCGCATTCAGCGTCAGGCGATGGCTCTCCGCCAGCGCAGTGACCAGGCGACGGATATTGCCCTTCGAGAACACCGCGATATCGCGTCCGGCCAGCAGCTTCCACGGTAGGTGCGACCTGTCGGCCAGAGGGTCGTCGCGGTGCAGCACCGCGACAAACGGATCTTCACGCAGCGGATAAACCTGTAGCTCAGGGGGAAGGGAGCTGTCGATAGCGCCAATGCCGAAATCAATCTGCCCGCTTTGCAACTGCTGAAACAGCGCATCGTTGGTCAGATCGTGAAACTCAAGCCGTAAACGAGGGAAGGCCTGCGCCAGAGTCAGTGGTAGCAGGGGGAACAGCAGAGAGCTGACCGACGGCACCAGCCCGATGCGCACCGTACCGTCACCGCCGGCTTCCACAATTTGCTGCATATCCTGAAACGCCAGCTGGGCCACGCTCAGCATACGCTGGGCGTGCGGCAAAATCGCGGCGCCCAGTTCGGTCAGCGTGACGGAGGAAGCGGTGCGGTTAACCAGCTTGCCGCCCAGCACCGTTTCAATCTGGCGCAGGGCGCTGCTCAGCGCCGGTTGGCTGATCGCCAGGCGGCTGGCGGTGTCGGTGAAGTGACGCAGCTGCGCCAGCGTCACGAAATATTGTAGCTGCTTCAAAGAGAGCGCGGGTAGGCGCTGCCAGGGTTCGGCCATATTATTGTTCACCAACGGTAAAACGATAGTCACGCATAATAACCCGAGCTTATCGGGCGATAAATTTTATCATCTGGGCAAACGTTTGCTATGCCACTAGAGTACCCACATTATCCTTGTGTCGGAGTTGCTATGTCCAGCAATGTTGAAATCCGCCGCCGCGCCGTACAGGCCGCTCGCGGTAAATCCCCCTTCGATCTGCTACTGACCGACGCGCGCATTGTCGATATGGTCACCGGCGAAATCCGCGAAGCCGACGTTGGCATCGTCGGCGACATGATTGCCAGCGTTCACCCGCGTCACAGTCGTACCGACGCCCGCGAGAGCCGTTCATTAGCTGGTGCTTATCTGTCGCCGGGATTGATGGACACTCACGTCCACCTTGAAAGTTCACACCTGTCGCCGGAGCGCTATGCCGAGGTCGTTCTCGCTCAGGGAACCACGGCGGTCTTCTGGGATCCGCACGAGCTGGCCAACGTGCTGGGCGTCGAGGGCGTGCGCTACGCCGTTGACGCCAGCCGCGATTTACCGCTGCGGGTGATGGTCGCCGCGCCCTCCTGCGTGCCGTCGACGCCGGGGCTGGAGATGTCCGGCGCGGACTTCGCCGGCGCGGAAATGGAAACCATGCTGGCGTGGCCGGAAGTGCGCGGCGTCGCGGAAGTGATGGACATGCACGGCATCCTGCACGGCAGCCAGCGAATGGAGGAAATCCTTCAGGCCGGCCTCGACAGCGGTAAAGTGATTGAAGGCCACGCCCGCGGGCTGAGCGGTGCGGATTTGCAGGCCTATCTGGCCGCAGGCGTTACCTCCGACCACGAGCTGGTCTCCGCAGACGACGCGCTGGAGAAGCTGCGCGCCGGGCTGACGCTGGAAATCCGCGGCTCTCACCCCTACCTGCTGCCGGACATCGTTAAGGCGCTCAAAACGCTGCCGCATCTCTCGTCGCAAATTACCGTCTGCACCGACGACGTGCCGCCGGACATGCTGTTGGAAAAGGGCGGCATCATCGCGCTGCTCAACCTGCTGATTGAGCACGGCCTGTCGGCTACCGACGCCCTGCGTTTCGCGACGCTCAATGCGGCTATTCGCCTGCAGCGCAACGACCTTGGGCTGATTGCCGCCGGTCGCCGTGCCGATCTGGTGGTGTTTGATTCTTTGGAAAAGCTCAAGGCGCGAGAAGTTTACGTCGCCGGGAAGCTGATTGCCCAAGGCGGCGCACTGCTACAGCCGATTGTTGCAGCGGCGGAGAGCATTCCTCCGCGCGACACGATGAAAATTGCGCCGCTTAACGCCGAAGATTTCGCTCTGCGCGTGAAGGGCATTCGTCACGGCGTCGCCCGCCTGCGGCACATTCGCGGCGCGCGCTTTACCCAGTGGGGAGAGATCGACGTTCAGGTTCGCGACGGCATCGTCCAACTGCCCGACGGATTTAGCCTGATTTGGGTTCAGCACCGCCACGGCCGCCACGAGGCGACGCCGCAAATCGCACTGCTGGAAGGCTGGGGCGAGCTGCGCGGCGCGATTGCCACCAGCTACTCCCACGACTCGCATAATCTGGTGGTGCTGGGCCGTAATGCAGAAGACATGGCGCTGGCGGCTAACCGGCTTATCGCTTCCGGCGGCGGCATGGCGCTGGCGCAGCGGGGCGAAATTCTGGCTCACGTGGCTATGCCGATTGCCGGAATGCTGTCCGACCTGCCGGCGGCCGAGCTGGCCCAGCAGTTCCGCCAGCTTCGCGATCTGAGCGCGAAAGTGGCCGACTGGGAGCCGCCGTACCGCGTCTTTAAGGCTATCGAAGGCACCTGCCTTGCTTGCAACGCAGGGCCGCATTTGACCGACTTGGGTTTGACCGACGGCAGCACTCGCCAGATTGTCGACCCGCTGCTTGACTGCCGGGAGACCCCGGAACACATATCACAACAATAATTAATCATCAGGAACCTTGAGCATGGCCGACAATACTTTTTATTCGACCACATCCACGCAGGGAAGCTGGCTGGAGCGCCGCTTTGCCCTGTATTCCCGCGGCAGCTCGGTGCGCACCGAGTGCCTTGCGGGCATCACCGGCTTTCTCGCCGCCGCCTATCTGCTGGTGGTCATCCCCGGCCTGCTGGCGGTCGGCGGGATGGACAAGGGTGCTGCGACTACCGGCACCATTCTGGTGTTCGTCGGCGGCACGCTGCTGATGGCGTTCTACGCCAACCTGCCGTTTATCGTCGGGCCGGGCATCGGCGGTTCGGTGCTGGTGGGTGTGACGCTGGCGGGCAGCGAAGGCATCGGCTGGCAGGTCGGGCTTGGCATCGCCTGCTGGTCCGGGATTTTATTCTTTCTGCTGACCAAGTTCGGCCTGCGAGAAGTGGTCACCCGCTCGGTGCCGCAGTCCATCAAGCTGGGGCTGACGGCCTCTATCGGCCTGTTCGTCGCCGTGCTTGGCTTTCGCAACGCCGGGCTGGTGCTGGCCAATGCCAAAACCAACGCGCTGATGCTGGGGGACTTCCTCTCTCCCGGCGCGCTGGTGGCGCTGTGCGGCCTGTTCCTCGCCATCGCCTTGCAGGCGCGGCGGATCCCTGGCTCCATTTTGTGGGCCATCCTGGTCGCTACCCTGATTGGCATTCCTATGGGCGTCACCAAGCTGCCGAGCAGCTTTATCGACATGCCCCATTCGCTAACGCCGGTACTGGGGCAGATTGACATGATCGGCGCGCTGAACATCGCCTTCCTGCCGTTCCTGTTCGTCTTTTTCGCCTCGGAGTTCTTCTCGACCATGGGCACGACGCTGGCCGTCGGCGGTGAAGCGGGCCTGCTGGATGAAGAAGGCAATATGCCGAACATCAACCGGCCGTTTGTGGTTGACTCGATTGCGGCGGCAGTAGGTCCGTGGCTCGGCATCCCGGCAGCCACTGCGCTGATTGAGTCCTCTGCGGCGGCGGAAGCGGGCGGTAAAACCGGCATTACGGCGCTGGCCGCGGCGGTGATGTTCCTGCTGATGCTGCTGTTCACCCCGGTGGCGCTAATGATCCCCAAAGAGGCCACCGCGCCTGCGTTGATCCTCATCGGCCTGAATATGTTCAGCGGCCTGCGCAAAGTCGATCTGGGCAACTTCACCGACGGCCTGCCGGTGCTGATGATGGTGATGATTACTCTGATAGCCAACAGCTTCGGCACCGGCATCGCCGGTGGGCTGCTGTTCTACATCGTGATTAAAGCCATCGCCGGCAAGTGGCGGGAAATCCCGCTGGGGCTGTGGATACTTGCCGTGCCGCTGGTTTACTATTTTGCGACGTTGGTGAAGCATTAAGATTGAGGATATGCATGGCGCCTGTATGCGGGCGCCACTTGCGGTATTTCAATTTACGAGGTGCCACAATAAAACACCTTATGTTGAGTTCTATATATTTTTCGGTGTATCAATTGAAAATAATGGTTAGTTAAGTCATCTTACCTCTTGAGTAATTTTTATCTTATTACAAAAAAGAGTTTATCTTGATGACCGTAACAGCCATTTTCATAGAGCCTGAAAAGAATTCAAGTTTATCTCTGGGCATAGATTTGCCTGTTATAGACGTTAACCAATTTGCTGAAAGAACACTCTTCAGGCGTAGGGTTCTTGTATCCGTAAATGAAAAGCCTCAACTATTCCTTAACATATACGCTGCCCTTGATACTGACGGCTGGATACTTGAGCAGTGTTTTAAAGAAATAAAAGTAAACCAGAGCACCGTTGCCATACTTCATGGAATGCATGTTCATCTGTTTGATGTGGAAACGCATAATGTCACCAGCATCAGCTTAGATGACTATGTTGGGAACTTATATTCAATCCCTGATGTTTATTCTGATGAGCTTACGGAGAACTTTATTGTTACGACGTTTGAGTACACTTTCTTCATTAATATCAAAACGGGGATTAAATGGCGTTCGGAACCATGTGCTGTAGATGGCGTCAATATTCATGATATTAATGAAAATATCATTTCTGGTTCTGGAGATTGGGAGCCGCCAAGCAGCGATTGGGTGCCTTTTACGCTAGATTTAAACACCGGCCGCTTTATTGTTAAGCCTGTATATCAATATATGTAATTTCCTATTTCTTGGGCCTGTACCGTCGATGCATATCATCACTATTTTTCCCGTCTGGCAGGTGAGTCCAGTTATCTATACGAGGAAAAAACTGGCTGGAGATTCTTATTGGCGGTGGTACTAAAAACCGGAGGGACTACAGTAAGGTGGTTGAACTCCTGTATAAAAAAAGCCCCACTGCTTAGGTGGGGCTACTAACGCTTGTTATATAACTGCAATTACACACTATAAATGACTATTATCATCTAAAAGTCAGACCACTCGGCATATTCAATATCTTCCTCTGTTAGTATGCTTATACAATCTTCTTTTAACATTTCGTTAAATGCCTTTATTGTATTTTCTAGCGCTTCTTCGATTGTTTTTCCACTTCCTCCCGCCCATTCTGGATAACCGTCATATTTTCTTTTTATGGCGACATCTGTTACTCCAGAATAAAATCCATTTTGATCTTCATGTATTTTAATTTTCATTTTAGCATAAGGTAAAATACCTACCATCCAAACGGTAAACTCACCTACTGTTTTATCTATACCACTGACATTATCTACTTTTAATTTATGCCACATAACATTCCACCTTACTGTTTACCAAAGGATACTATTCTTTTATCTGGCCCGATATCAATATATTTACCATTTTTATAATATCTCGTCACACCTTGTGTATAACCACCAATATTTTCCACAACCCTTGCACCTCTTAGGTTTCCTGCAAAGGCTTTTGCTTTATTGAGATATTGCTCTGGTGTTTCAGCTTTAACTTCCTTTCCATGCTTATTAAAATGGTCTATCAGCGAAGCTTCTGAACTTCCTCTATTTCCGCCATGCCATTTTTTGTTTATTTCGTCAGTATTTTCAGATAGATATGCACTATCACGCCAGTCCTGCTCAATAATTTGACTTCCACCAGTATTGCTTTGCGAACCCTCTGCAATTTGGTTACCACCCGTATGGGCCGATAAACCATCAACTATCTGGTTTCCGCCCGTATCTGTCGGCAAACTATCTGTTATCTGATTTCCGCCCGTATTTGTCGGGCCAGACCCAGCTATCTGGTCCCCCCGGTATTAGTAGGCAGATTCAGCCGGTCTCCCCAGGTCACCTTTCCGAGGATAAGACCAGACATTCCGTTGCCACTCCGGATCAGCTTATCCAAATATTCAATTTGTTCTGGGGTCAGTTGCGCAATTAGCGCTGGATCTCTGGTGGCTCCAACCTTCATCGCCTCTTCTATCTGTGCGTTGGTTAAACCGATAGTTACTCCCATCTGGTTCATATTCGCACGGCATGTTGTATTTTTCACGCAAGTTTCTAGAGCCTTCTCGCTGGCCTTAACAATGGTGCTCAAGCCATTGTTTTCTTGCACGATCTGCATCCCCGCCGCCGCACTCCCCGCATCCCCACCAGAAGCTCCAGCAATGCCAGCGATAAGGCTGGTGATAAGGTCCTCCCGCGCCTTCTTCTCCTCAGAAGTCATATCCTCCACGGCTTTGCTCTTGTCGTTCAGAATAGCATTAGCAATCACCCCCGCCGCCGTCCCCAGCCCGGCGCTGGCGCAGTCGCCGCCTGGGCCAGCCCGTCCATGCCGCCCATGATGTTGCTGCCGGTGGCGGCAGTGATGGCGGTAATAACCTGGCTGTACTCGCCGCCGGGTGCCCATTTGAGGGCTTCAAGGTAGTCGGCGTTGGTCTCCGGGTCGATACCCTGTTTTTCCAGCCCCTTCTTAATCGCGTCGGCTTCCTTGGCCTTGTTCACCACAAAGGTGCCAACCTCGTTCTGGAAGGCGCGGGTGATTTCAAACCCGGCGTCGATTTTCTTCTTGTCGCGCTCGTACAGGTTATCGACGGCGTTGGTGCCGTCGCGGTCGCTGCTGACGTCGCGATTCAAGCTGGCAATGGCTTCCGCCGCCGTCTGGCCGGTGCGGGCCTGCTGGCCCGCTTCGTCGCGAATGGTGACGTCGCCGCCGCTGATGCCCGCGCGCGTGGTGGTGCTGTCGCTGGCGCTCATATAAATCGGCGTAGTGGCGCTCCAACCGCCGGTTTCAGGTTGCTTGGTGGACGGGTCGGCGTTGGCGCCGGTGGTGGCATTGCCCTTTTGGTCCTTGCCTACGCCGGAAGAGGCCGTGGAACTGCCGCCGTCGCCGCCTATTTTGCTCATGCCGCCATCGCCGACGCTGTAGCCGCCGCCGATGCTAAAGCCGGAGGCGTCATAGCTGGAGTGGTTTTTGATGTCTCTGGTCTCGATAGTTCCGGTGCTGAACTGGTTTTTACCGTCCTGCGCCGCCTTGTCAGAGCTTGCAATCACCGCGCCGGTCAGGCTCGTGTGCTCGCCAACGTAGACGTTAAAGCCGCCGTCACCGGCGAACAGGCCGCTCTGTTCGGTCACGCTCTTGAAGTCGGCATCGACCTTGTTCTGGCTGTAGTTGGCGCTGGCAGAGAAGCCGTAGCCCACCGTCACGCTGCCGCCGACGTTCCAGTCGTCGCTCTTGTAGGTGCTGGTGTCCTGCAGGCTTTCGATGGTGAGGTTCTTGCCCACGTCAGCGATGATGCTGCTGCCCTTGGCCGCAGCGCCAGAGAGGGTAGTGTCGCCGCCGCTCTGGATAAACAGGGTAT
>NZ_AUUA01000019.1 GCF_000439085.1 Leminorella grimontii ATCC 33999 = DSM 5078
TTTTAACAAATCAAAAGGGGTTTATATAACTGATTTAAAGCTGAAAGCTTTCCAGAACCCCCAGCCTAGCTGGGGGTTTTCTATATACAATAAAGGCCGCAGAAAGTGAGACATTCTACGGCCATATATGCAATCTTCTATTTAGAATAGATACATAATATCCAAAATAACGCCCTTCGCATTAATTGGCTTGTGTATCGTCATTTTAACCAGATGTACCGGTGATTCCGGGGTCACTATAGTCTGCTTACAGATGAACATATAATTCATTCCGGCGACGACCTGAGAACCGCAGAACATCAGAGGCTCATATCGAGCGCCAAGCAGGCTGCCTAAAGTCTCAGAGAAGATAGCGTCTACGTCTTTAGGCAGCTTACAGGGAGCGAGCTCGGGATTAATATTCCAACCACCTGGGATAGCCTTAGTCATACGAACTCCTTATTAATCCATTAAGGAAAAAGAAATATTGCATTAAAGAAAATACATATTTACTACGAAATTAAGTATTGTTCTGACTAAGAAAGGTCGCTGTGATGTATGTCATAGTATTATAGATAGGCCAGATTAACTGAACTAAAATACAGTTAATAATAAGAAACAAATCTCTAAAATAATATATTAGCAGCCCCGTTCTTAGGCTAATAAAAAACCCTACCAAAATCAGCAGGGTTTATATAACGTTAGACGAGAGAGAAAAATATTACTCCAGGTCTTTACCATATTTTGGCGAACGGGGGCCATATAAAATCCCACCAGGCCTTCCCGCTGAAAGCAGACGAGCATCCGCAATTCCTGCCATATCGTAGCTTTTATCCATTAGCGTATTGCCAATCTGATTGATGGCAGCGCTTATCAACATACCAAATATATTTCCGCCGCCAGAATTATTCTCATTAGTTGAAGCCGTCGCGCTTCCACTCCACAGCTGTTGACCGTTTCGAATATCAATCAGTCGGCCAGATACCGTTACTCGGGTATCGCTGGCAATCACCATATAAGATGAACCATAGTCGGTCACGTTCATGTAAAGTACGGCGTCCGCACCGAAAATCTCACGCAGCTTTTGCGGGCTGACAGCGTGCATTTCAGCAGCGTTACTCACTCCGTTTTGCTTGAACGTATTCTCCACCAGAGCAACAGGAAAAACGTAATAACCTGCTTCGGCCAGCGGCAGCGTAACCTGAGACAAAACGCCGTACCCGGCATTAACCTCGGGCGATTCATTCGTCGGCAGCAAAACCAGAATACTTTTAGGCTGGCTTTGCCGAAATGCCGTATAGTCGTACGTTTTTTTCTGCACACAGCCACTCAACAACAGTGCGGCAATCACGCCACACAGCGCGTAAAACTTTCTCATTTCGCGCCTCCTTGCATTTTCTTCAACAGAAAGTCCATAAACGGAGCGGATTCAGGAAATTGCGCCTTTTCTTCACTAAACTCAGTCCTTGCCAGCTCAGGACGCCCTGAATTGACGTACAGCATTCCTAAATGCGCGTGTAGCCCCGGAGGTACGGGTAGCCCCTTCGCTTTGGCCTTTTCGATGTCTTCCTTTAGCGCTGCGATTTGCTCTTCAACGCCGATGTCCATCTTATAATATTCGTAAACCGTCGCCTGATAGTTGTCCCAACTATAAATAGGCTTTGGGCTGTTCATACACCCGCTTAAAGCGCCAACGGCCAGCAGTATGCCAGCGTAGTGAGCTATCTTCATTTTCATATCCATGTGTATAGTAACTATCTACCGTGATTATTTCTCTGGCGTCCAGGCGCCGCTTTCAATACCTGAAACAAGATTATTCACCGCTTCACGAATGGCCAAATCCAGCACTTTCCCGTTTAGCGTCGAGTCATAGCTCGCCGTTCCGCCGAAGCCGACTACTTCGCGATTAGACAGCTCATACTCCCCTGCGCCCTGTGAAGAAAACACCACTTCGGACGTTTGAACATTGACCACGTTTAAATTCACTTTGGCATAGGCAATCTGGCTTTTTCCCCTGCCCAAAATGCCAAACAGCTGGCGATCGCCAACCTCTTTACGGCCAAACTCGGTCACGTCGCCCGTGATGACATAGTTAGCGCCTTTCAGGCTCTGCTTTTTGTTATTAATGTTGGCTTCGTTTTTAATCTCATCCATATTGGCGCGATCGAGCACGTTAAAACGCCCCGTTTGCTGCAGATGAGTAATCAAAATAGTTTTTGACTGATTGCCTAAGCGATCTACCCCATCGGAGAAAATGCCGTTCATATAGTTGGAGCGGTTATCAAACTTTCCTACTGAAACAGGGCTTTTGACTCCCTGATAGGCGGTGTTGTAAGAGGCAACTTTTGCAACTTCAACAGTTCGAGAAGACTCAGTGGCACAGCCAGTCAAAAGAATTGCACTGCTGAGCACTGTCGTTACGGCCAGTTTTTTGAACATTCCTTTGATTCCTTTACTTTATTAACTATGACAAAAACACGTTTAACCTATATTTACTATTTATAACTTAAATAGTAATAAATTGAAAATAAATAAATAATTATGAATTTAGACTGACAATCATCACTTTGATAATGAATGGGTTAAGAAAGTATAGAAATAGAGGATTAACAAGAAAAACAGGGGATAAAAAAAGAGAGCCTAAGCTCTCTTTTTTTATCAGCCGCAGAGGCTTACTTCAACGGACGCATGGCGGGGAACAGGATGACGTCGCGAATAGTATGGCTGTCGGTCAACAACATCACCAGGCGGTCGATGCCGATGCCCAAGCCCGCCGTTGGCGGCAGGCCGTGCTCCAGCGCAACGACGTAGTCCTCATCGTAGAACATCGCTTCGTCGTCGCCTGCATCTTTCTGGCTGACTTGGTCGGCAAAGCGCTGTGCCTGATCTTGTGCATCATTAAGCTCCGAGAAGCCGTTACCGATTTCACGGCCGCCGATGAAGAACTCAAAGCGGTCGGTGATAAACGGATTATCGTCATTGCGGCGAGCCAGCGGCGACACTTCAGCCGGATATTCGGTAATAAACGTCGGCTGGATAAGGTGGCTCTCGGCCACCTCTTCAAAGATCTCGCACTGTACGCGCCCCAGGCCCCAGCCCTTCTCAACCTTGATGTTCAGAGACTGTGCGATGGCCGTCGCTTTCGCCATATCGTCCAAATCGGCGACGTTGGTTTCCGGGCGATAGTGGCAAATAGCCTCTTTCATCGTCATCTTGGTAAACGGCTTGCCGAAATCAAACGTCTGGTCGCCGTATTCAACGGTCGTGGTACCCAGTACGTCCTGCGTCAGAGAGCGGAACAGGTCTTCTGTCAGCGCAATCAGGTCCTTATAGTCCGCGTAGGCCATATAGAGTTCAATCATGGTGAACTCAGGGTTGTGGCGCGGAGAAACGCCTTCGTTGCGGAAGTTGCGGTTGATTTCAAACACGCGCTCAAAGCCGCCGACCACCAGACGCTTAAGGTACAGCTCCGGCGCGATGCGCAGGTACATATCGATATCCAGCGCGTTGTGGTGGGTGATAAACGGACGCGCGGTTGCGCCGCCGGGGATCACCTGCATCATCGGCGTCTCTACTTCCATAAAGTCGCGCTGCACCATAAAGCTGCGGATCGCGGCCATTATTTTGGAGCGGATCACGAACGTACGACGAGAGTGCTCGTTGGTGATCAGATCGAGGTAGCGCTGGCGGTAACGGGTTTCCTGGTCGGCCAGTCCGTGGAACTTGTCCGGCAGCGGGCGAAGCGCTTTGGTCAGCAGACGCACTTCATGGCAATGAACGGACAGCTCGCCGGTCTTGGTTTTAAAAAGCTTGCCGCGCGCGCTGATGATGTCGCCCAAATCCCATTTTTTAAACTGCTCGTTATATACGCCCTCGGGCAAGTCATCGCGAGAAACGTAAATCTGGATCTGACCGCCAACGTCCTGCAGCGTGGCAAAAGAGGCCTTGCCCATAATGCGACGGGTCATCATACGGCCGGCGATAGCCACTTCCAGACCTAACGCTTCCAGCTCTTCATTGGTCTTTTCATCGTGCTCAGCATGCAGCTGACCGGAGATCGCGTCGCGGCGAAAATCGTTCGGGAACGGATTACCCTGTTCACGAAGCTGCGCCAGCTTCTCGCGGCGAGTTTGAAGTTCGTTATTTAACTCGGCGGCGGATTGCGCAACGTCGTGCGCTTGAGGTTGTTCAGACATTTTTAACGTTACCCTTTCTTATAGTCCAGCCTTGAGGCTGGCTTCGATAAACCGGTCCAGGTCGCCATCTAATACGGCCTGAGTATTGCGAGTTTCAACGCCGGTGCGCAGATCTTTAATGCGAGAATCGTCCAGTACGTAAGAACGAATCTGGCTGCCCCAGCCGATGTCCGACTTGTTCTCTTCCATCTGCTGCTTGTCGGCGTTCTTTTTCTGCATCTCAAACTCATACAGCTTGGCCTTTAGCTGACGCATTGCCTGATCTTTGTTCTTATGCTGAGATCGATCGTTTTGGCACTGCACCACGATATTGGTTGGCATATGGGTGATGCGCACGGCGGATTCGGTTTTGTTAACGTGCTGACCGCCGGCGCCCGAGGCGCGGTAAACGTCAATACGCAAATCCGCAGGGTTTATCTCGATGTCGATATCATCATCGACTTCCGGATAAACAAAGGCAGAGCTAAACGAGGTGTGGCGGCGGCCGCCTGAGTCAAACGGGCTCTTGCGCACCAGGCGATGGACGCCGGTTTCCGTACGCAGCCAGCCGTAGGCGTAGTCGCCCATCACTTTGATGGTCGCCGACTTGGTCCCGGCGACGTCGCCGTCGGACTCTTCAATCATTTCGGTTTTAAAGCCCTTGGCCTCGGCCCAGCGCAAATACATCCGCACCAGCATGCTGGCCCAGTCCTGCGCTTCCGTACCGCCGGATCCCGCCTGAATGTCGATATAGCAATCGGCGCTGTCGTACTCGCCGGAGAACATGCGTCGAAACTCCAACTGCCCCAGACGATTTTCTAGCTGTTCAACTTCCTGCACCGTTTCGTTAAACGTATCTTCGTCGTTTTCCTCAACGGCCAACTCCAGCAAGCCGGAAACGTCTTCCAGGCCCTGTTCGATCTGTTCGATCGTTTCGACAATGGCCTCAAGCGAGGAACGCTCTTTACCCAGCGCCTGAGCTCGCTCGGGTTCGTTCCAAACGTCAGGCTGCTCTAGCTCTGCGTTAACCTCTTCCAGGCGCTCTTTCTTGCCATCGTAGTCAAAGATACCCCCTAAGAACGGCCGTTCGTTCAGACAGGTCCTGTATCTGGTTTTTTACCGGATTAATTTCAAACATGATTTGTCGCTACCGTTAATCGCTGCGTTGACTGGATTTTCTACAAACGTGTAATTCTAGCGGATCTGGCCTGGGGAATATAGCCGTTTTCCCAGATTTTTACGGCCTTCCTTCCAAACGCCGCGCCCTTTTCGCCGGATAAACGAAAGAAAAAATACGGGCTCTGCCGCTGCCTATACAAACCGCCCCAGCGGGAAGCGGCGTATAGCGAAAGGTTAATACCTAAACGTCGAATATTATAAACAATCAGCCGGATTGATTTTAAAAATAAATAAATTAAAACTTAATTAATTAGAAATTTTAGCCTATAAGAAATAAAACAAGGGGAGAATAAAATAAATAGGAAACCATCTCACTTTCCATTTAATAATTAAACCGCTAACATCCCTTTCAATATACTTTCAATAAAACACACACGGCCTTGCCGTACGGGCCACAGCAGTTTAATTTCATAAAAAGCATACTTTCTAAATTATTAATCATCGTTATTAAATTTCATCAAAACGCCTATAAATAACACGAATCCAATATTTATAACCAAATTAACTTTATTTTAGGATGGACCCTATTATGGCGCACCTCCATTTAAAAAAAGCGTTAACCATCGCTATAGCCGGCAGTCTATTTCCGCTAAAAGCCATTGCCGAAGAGTGTATTCCCGCAATATCGTCGACAGGCGTCTGTGCAGACGCGGCACAAATACAAAATCAAATGGAGACGGCCCCTCACGCGGCGCCATACGGCAATTCGCTCTTAGACCTGTTAAAAACGGACATCAATCTTGGTTTTATCACCATTAGAAATGTTTACCTGCTCGACGCTAATGAGGAAAACAGAAGCCCGGTTTTCCATCCCGTAACCAGTATTTTTAGCCACGCAGCGGGCGGCGTCAGCCTTACCGGCAAAGCGACCGCCACGAACTATAGCAGCGCCAACCTCGACGGCCCCTTGAGCAGCGGCGCCAGTGCTATTGCCCTTTTGGGCGATGCCGTAGCCAAAAACGAGGGCAGCGTCTCCACCGGTGTACTGAATATCTTCGGCCACGGCGCCAGCGCTATCAGCATCATGGCCAACGCCAGCGCTGAAAACAGCGGCACCACCAGCCTCAACGGCCCCCTGAGCAGCGGCGCAAGCGCGATTTCCATTTTGGGCAGCGCCGAGGCTAAAAACAGCGGCAGCGTCTCCACCGGCGTCCTGAATATCTTCGGCCACGGCGCCAGCGCTATCAGCATTATGACCAACGCCAGCGCTGAAAACAGCGGTACCGCCAGCCTCAATGGCCCCCTGAGCAGCGGCGCAAGCGCGATTTCCATTCTGGGCAGCGCCGAGGCTAAAAACAGCGGCAGCGTCTCCACCGGCGTACTGAATATCTTCGGCCACGGCGCCAGCGCTATCAGCATTATGGCCAACGCCAGCGCTGAAAACAGCGGCACCGCCAGCCTCAACGGCTCCCTGAGCAGCGGCGCAAGTGCCATTTCTATTTTAGGCAGCGCTGAGGCCAAAAACAGCGGCAAGGTTTCTACCGGCATATTAAACGTTCTCGGCCACGGCGCCAGCGCGATTAGCATCATGGGAAACGCGAAAGCCGTTAATGAACAGGGTTCTGAAACGAACCTCAATGGCCCCCTTAGCCATGGAGCCAGCGCCATCAGTATTGCGGGAAACGCCACGGCAGAAAACCACGGTAACGTTAGCACGGGCGTACTCGACGTTTTAGGCCACGGGGTTAGCGCCTTCAGCGCACTGGGGCGTGCAAACGCCACGAATGGGGAGACGGGAACTATTTCCGTCAACGGCCCGCTGGGCCATGGGCTAAGCGCCGTTAGCCTGCTCGGAGAAGCAACAGCGACCAATCAGGGAACCATAACCACCGGCCTGCTTAACGTTTTAGGGCACGGCGCTTCGGCCTTTAGCCTACTGGGCAACGCCTCGGCCTCCAATGTCGAAGGCGGTAAAATTTCGGTTAACGGCCCGCTCGGCCACGGCCTGAGCGCCGTCAGCCTGACGGGTTCCGCTACCGCACAAAACGTCGGTGAGATCGCAACCGGAACGCTAAGCGTGCTGGGGCACGGCGTTTCGACCTTTAGCCTGCTGGGCAACGCCTCGGCCTCTAACGTCGAGGGCGGTAAAATTTCGGTTAACGGTCCGCTCGGCCACGGCCTGAGCGCCGTTAGCTTGATAGGTTCTGCTACTGCGCAAAACGCCGGTGAAATTTCAACCGGACCGCTAAGCGTTTTAGGGCACGGCGCCAGCGCCTTTAGCCTGACGGGGAGCGCAACGGCCACTAACGCCGCTACGGGCCGTATTTCTACCGCCAGCCTGATGGCCCACGGACTAAGCGCCATTAGCCTTATCAACAGCGCAACGGCCGCCAATCAGGGCAATATCAACACCGCCGGTACTGCCGCAATAGGGGCAAAGGCAGTATCTCTGTTTTCTTCCGCCAGCGCCTTCAATGCCAAAAGCGCCAACGTCACGACCAAGGGCCACCTCTCTCACGGTTTGCTGGCCTTCAGCCTGACGTCACAGGCCAGCGTGGCTAACGCCGGTTCTATCAAAACGGAGGGCTGGCAGGCTCACGGCGCCAGCGCGGTTAGCCTGCTGGGCGACGCCGAAGGCGTAAACACCGTGGACGGAGAAATAAATACCTCCGGCGATAAAGGGCACGGGGTCAACGCTTTTAGCATTACTTCGCGAGCGACCGCACTCAATCAGGGAAAAATCTCAACGTTAGGCAATGACGCTAGCGGTCTTAACGCGGTCAGCGCCTATGAGAAAGCCGGCGCAACAAATGATAAAGGCGCGACTATCGTAACCGGAGGAGTAAACGCTCACGGCGCATACGCTCAAAGCACGCATCAAACGGCATTTGCGAATAACCTTGGTTCAATAACAACGGCGGGAGACGATAGCGTTGGCGCCTATGCCGTCAGCAAAAACGCCGAGGCATATGCCATCAACGATACCAACGGCGCCATCAGTACGGTAGGCCGTAACGCTCACGGCCTGTTTGCCCAAAGTACGCAAAAAACCGCCGCTGCCCAGAACCTAAACCAAATAGTCACAACAGGCCACGGAGCAATGGGCGCAACGGCCCGCAGCGTCAGCGGTGAAGCTCAGGCGGAAAACGCGGGGTCAGTCACTACCGCCGGTAACAACGCCGATGGTCTTAACGCCCAAAGCCAGAGCAATAAAGCAGTCGCGATCAATAAAGGGAATATTCTTACGGGCAGCGAGCTGGCTAACGGCGCCTCTACGGCAAAAGAGGGAACACACGCTCACGGCGTCAGCGCGTCTAGCAAGGACGGCGATGCGAGCGTCTACAACGACGTCGACGGCAAAGTAGAAACGTACGGCCAGGAAGGCTACGGCCTGCATGCGCACAGCACTAATGCCAAAGCGCTGGCAACCAATGAAGGCCGTGTGGAAACCCACGGCAAGAACGCCTATGGCGTCAACGCGCTCAGCGATAAAGGCGAGGCTCAGGCGCTTAATAAAGGCATTATCCTCACGGACGGAAGCGGCGGCTACGGTCTGAATGCAGAAAGCCGGCTCGATGAAGTTAACGCCATAAATCAAAGCAGCGTGGAAACCCAAGGTGACAAAGCCTACGGCGTTAATGCCGTCACGCAAAGCGCTAATGCCTACGCTTATAACGATGACGCAGGCACTATTATCACTCATGGCGACAACAGCTATGGCCTGGTCGCCAGCTCAAACCTGGAAGCGCTTGCGAAAAACGCTAACGCCATTGAAACCAAAGGCAATAACAGCTACGGCATCCACGCCTACAGCAAAAACAACGGCGCTCGGGCGATAAACGATCGCAGCGTAATCACCCACGGCGACGGCTCTCGCGGCGTCAGCGCCCAAAGCGATAGCGGACATGCGCTAGCCTATAACAGCCAAAGCATAGAAACGTTTGGATCGGGTGGGTACGGCCTAAGCGCGGTAAACCAATACGGTGATGCAAAAGCCGTTAACGACGGTGAAATTACGACCAAAGGAAACGGCGGCGGCGGCGCATACGCATTCAGCGTTCAGGGCGACGCGCTGGCTCAAAATCAGAACGGCGTGACCACCTACGGCCACGGCGCGAACAGCCTGTCTGCCTTTAGCCAGCAGTCGAAGGCGCTGGCGATAAATTTGGATGACAAAACCGTGATTACGGAAGGCGACAGCGCCTACGGCATGCTTGCGCAAACCGACAGCGGCACGGCGACGGCGGTTAACCAAGGCCACGTAGCCACAGGCGGCGCGTCATCCGTCGGGATTGCCGCTATCGGCCTCAACGGTAAAAGCGAAGCGCTTAATCAACGCGAGATCGCCACCAAAGGCAGCGTCGGTCACGGCATCTTTGCCCAGATGGACGGAGGCGGTTTGTCTGCCATGAACGAAGGCCAGATAATGACCGAAGGCGACGGCGCTTACGGCATTGCGACGTCATCAAACCGAGGAACCAGCTGGCTTTATAACGGCGCCACGATCGCAACAGAGGGCGAATCTTCCCACGGCATGCACGCCCAAACGGCCGTGGGCGATATCAAAATGCGCAACGAAGGTACGATAGATACCCGCGGCGACGGCGCGCGCGGCATGAGCGCGCGGCTGCAGTCAACCTCAGGCGCTTCGGCAAGACGGTTATTAGTAGAAAACGTCGCCCAGATTAATTCTCAGGGGCACGGGATATTTTCTGAAAGCGACTACGCGGTTGATGACTATCTGGTTCGCAGCAGCGGCATCATTAACGCCCGGGACGGCAGCGGAATACACGCCGCGGCCGGCGCTGGAAACCTGACGGTTTCAGCCTCCAATAATATTTTCGCCGGACAAATCGCCAGCAGCGGAACGCATCACGGCATTTACGCCGCCGCGGGGGCAAACGGCAAAGCCAGCGTAACGTACGGCATGGGGACGATTACGCTTGCCCCGGTATCTTCCACCGTTGCGCCCACCGGCGTTGGCATCTGGGTTGACGACCTGACTACCGGCAATGAAAACGTCGTAGGGGAAATCAATCTCGCTAGCGGCTTTATCGATGCAGGGCAAGGGGCCGGAGGCGTTGGAATGTCGCTGTCTGGCGTCGGCAACATCTACATCAGTGAGTCGGCGACCGTTCACGGCGGCCACTCGTTCGGCATTGGGCTTGGCAGTTCACGCGACGACGAGCAAACGCGGCTCACGGTCAATAGTTACGGCCTGGTCGATGCCACCGGCGATCGCGTCGTTTATTCCACGGCAAACGCGGGACGCGTAACGGTCAACAACTATGGCCGCTTTACCGGTTCGGCGCAGTTCGGCTCCGCCGCGAATATCCTCAACAACAGCGGCGATTTCCTGCTTCGAAACTACGCCGATAGCGATCGAGATGGAGCGCGGGACAGCTGGGGCATCGCCACCGTTGATATGGGCCGCAGCGGCAACAACGCGTTTATTAATCGAGGTACGCTCACGCTGGCAAACGTCGCCAACTATGCCGTCAGGCCAAGCAGCGCAGGCGATATTTACGTCCCGGCGGATCTGTCTTCAAGCTATGCAGGCACGGAGATCCTGACGCAGGGCCAACTGCTGGGCGTTAGCCTGTTCGATAACTCAGGCGTCATTGACCTTACGGGCGGCACTAAAAACGTCGGCAGCTCGCTGGTCATTACCGGCGGAAATACGCCGGGAAAAAACGGCGGCGGCATTTTCATTGCCAACGGCGGTCGGATTATTGCCAACATGAAAATTGACGACGCCCAAAATACCGCCTTCTCCGACGTTATGGTGATAGATTCCGCCAGGCTGGGCGCCGGTGGCGCAACGACGATTGAGATCAATCATATAGGTGAAAATACCGCCATTGCCCCCAAAAATACCGTACTGGTCGTTGAAAGTCTCGGCAATTCCGACCCTAACGCTTTCCGCCTGTCCAGCGAGCGCCAGCTGTTCGGCGTATCGGACTACGCGCTGAAGTACAATCCGACAAATAACAACTGGTATTTAAATACCGACTACCGTTCGGAGATTGTGCTTGCTTCGTCGGTCTTTTCGGTTGCCAACGACTATGGTTATACCATGCTGGGCTCTCTCGATACTCGATTCGGGTCGCAGCGTGAATATGCGCCCCCGCCTCAGATAACGCAGGCAGGAGGAAAGCTGTGTCAAAAAGAGGGATTAACGCCCAAAGAAGAAGTCGACCTGCTGATTTCCGGCCAGTGTCGCCCGAAAGCCTCTGCGCCTTCTGTCATGCAGGAACGCGCCCGCTATCTCTCCGACGGCTGGGGTCGCATTCTGAGCAAAAAAACCGAGCGCGACTCAACCAACATTAATAAAAACGGCCCCGCCTATGATTCCACGCTATATGGGCTACAGCTGGGCTACGACGTTTACCATCGCGAAGGAATTGACGCATCGGTAGATCGCGTCGGCTTCTATCTGGGCTATGGCGATATCGATACGACAATTAGCCACGACAGCGGTCTGGACGCAGGCTCAACCACAACGAAGGCCTACAGCGCGGGACTATACTGGACGCACCTTGGGGAGGAGAGCTGGTATACGGATACGGTACTACAAACCACCTATTACGATATCGACGCTGATTCTAAATACGGTGAATCCTTCTCCACCAGCGGTATTGGCCTTCTGGGCTCGGTCGAAGGAGGGTACTCGTTTACTTTCAGCAATGGGCTGCTTATAGAACCTCAGGCACAAATAGCCTATCAGCACATCTCTCTTGACGATGCCAAGGACGAATACGGCAACTTTAGCTTTAAGCAGAACGATTCGCTTCGCGCCCGCACCGGCCTGCACTTCAGACGCGACTGGTCGTTTGCCGAAAGCGGCGACGAAAAGCCGCACTATCTGCGGACCTGGGCCAGAACCGACGTATGGCATGAGTTTATGGGGGATGCGGCAACCTATTCCGTCGACGGCAGTGGAAAATACTCGGCCAAGCTGACCCAACCTTCCGGCGGCACCTGGGGTGAGGCCACCGTTGGCATCACCTATCAGGCCAATGAAAACCTGGGATATTCCGCTTCCGGCAGCTACGCGCACTCCCTTGACGATCCAAAAACCACCTCGTGGGGCGGGCAGTTAGGGTTTAGCGTAAGTTGGTAAGAAAGGGGATAAAAAGGCCCGCCCTGCGGGCCGTCGGCAGCTACTTCGCCCACAGGTGCTGAATCATCAGCTGTACGCTGCGGTTGCCGCGAAATTCATTAACGTCAAGCTTGTAGGCGATGGTCGCTTCCTTCACGCTCGGGTCCGGCCACAGGGTGGTATCGACGTTGAAGGCAATGCCGTCGAGCAGCGCGCCTCCGCCGACGGGTTCAACCGTCACCTTCAGGTGGCGGTCTTTTAAAAGGCGCTGCTGTAGTATTTTAAACGAACCGTCAAACGTCGGCTCGGGGAAGGCCTGCCCCCATGGCCCAGCCTCGCGCAGCTCTTCGGCGGTTTGCAGCGTTAAAAGCTGGCTTTCCAGCTCGCCGTCGGTCCAGATAACGCCCTCCAGAGCGGAAGGCTCAAGCCAGTCGGCGATGAGTTCGGCAAAGCGTTGGCGAAACTCGTCGAAACATTTCTCCTCAACCGACAGCCCCGCCGCCATGGCGTGGCCGCCAAAGCGCAACATCAGCCCGGGATAAAGCGTATCCAGACGCTCCAGCGCATCGCGCAGATGAAGACCGGCAATGGAGCGGCCGGAGCCTTTGAGCACGCCGTCGCCAGCGGGCGCAAAAGCGATAACCGGACGATAGAAGCGCTCCTTGATGCGGGAAGCGAGAATGCCCACCACGCCCTGATGCCACTCGGGATGGTAAATAGCCAGCCCGTAGGGCAGAGATTCTTCCCGCTGCTCCAGCTCCTCGCACAGCTGCAGCGCTTCAACCTGCATCCCCTGCTCTATCTCACGCCGGGTTTGGTTTAACGCATCGAGATCGCTTGCCATCGCGCGGGCGTCGGCCATGGAGTCACACAGCAGGAGCTCCACGCCGACGGACATATTGTCCAGACGACCCGCGGCGTTTAACCTGGGGCCTAAAGAAAATCCCAAATCGTTCGCCGTCAACCTGCGCGCGTCTCTTTCGGACACCTCCAGCAGCGCCCGAATCCCCGGACGGCACTGCCCGGCGCGGATCCGATTAAGGCCTTGATGGACCAAAATTCGGTTGTTGGCGTCCAGCGCCACTACGTCGGCCACGGTGCCCAGCGCCACCAGATCCAGCAGCTCGGCCAGGTTCGGTTCTGTAATGCCCTTAAGCTCAAACCAGCCGTCTTTTCTTAGCCGGGCGCGCAGCGCCAGCATCAAATAGAACGCGACGCCGACGCCCGCCAACGACTTTGACGGAAACTCGCAGTCGTTGAGGTTGGGATTAATCAGCGCCTCCGCGGCGGGCAGCGTATCGCCGGGCAGGTGGTGGTCGGTCACCAGCACCTGGATGCCCTTTTCATGCGCACAGTCCACCCCTGCGTGGGAAGAGATGCCGTTGTCTACCGTAACGATAAGATCCACGCCAAGTTTGGCGGCCTGCTCAACCACTTCAGGGCTTAAGCCGTAACCGTCTTCAAAACGGTTGGGCACCAAATACTTAACGTGCGAGAAGCCCATGCTGCGCAAGGCCAACACGCTTAACGCGGTGCTGGTTGCGCCGTCGGCGTCGAAATCGCCGACGATCACAATCCGCTTTTGTTCGTGAAGGGCCTGGACCAACAGCTCTACGCCTCTGTCTATGCCGACGAGGCTTTGATAGCCCAGAAGGCCTTTGGCCCCCTTTTCCAACTGGCCGGCGTCGGTCACTCCGCGAGAGGCATAGAGGCGCTTAAGCAGCGGGGAGAGCGTCGACGGCAGAAAGCTGCCGTCCACCTGAGGACGACGACGAAGCTGGGTTTTATTGGTCATTGGCTACAACGATTTAATGTGGTGTTCAAAAGCATCTCGCCCGTAAGCCAAAAGGCTGACCGACGGGCGGATAAATGTAACGTACTGTCTCGATTACTGAGCCTTGCTCGCGTTCTTGTGGGCCGCATAAGCATCCAGCGTCGCCTTCAGTTCGCTGGGCGCGCTATAGCCCGGCTGCACCGTGGTGCCGTCAAGGATGATAGCCGGCGTGCCCTGAATGCCGAACAGGGAGCCCAGCATATAGTGGCGCTTAAGGTCGATATTACAGGTCGCAGGCTTAATCGCCTTGCCCGCCATGGCGCTGTCGAATGCCGCCATGCGATCCGGCGCACACCAGATGGAGGTCATGTTTTTCTCTGCTTCCGAATCTACGCCCTGGCGCGGGTAGGCCAGATAGCGCACCGTGATGCCCTGATCGTTATAGCCCTGCATTTCTTTATGCAGCTTGGCGCAGTAGCCGCAGGTGATATCGGTGAATACCGTCACGACGTATTTTTCCTGCGGCGCTTTATACACGATCATTTCGTCTTTCAGGGCATCTAAGCGCTTAGTCAGGATCGGAGCCAGCTGTTCGTTGGTGATGTTCACCGGCATTGGCCCGCTGATGTCATACATCGGCCCTTGCAAAATATGCTTACCGTCGCTGGAAACGTACAGCACGCCGCCTTCAGTCAGCACCGTTTGCAGGCCGGCAATAGGAGAAGGCAGGATATCCACTTCCGTCGCGCCAAGCTTCTGCCCCAGCGCCTGCTTGATGGCCGCGTCGTCCGCCGAAGCGGTATATGAAAACGCCGTCAGCGCCAGGGTGAGTAGTAAGAAACCTTTTTTCATTTTCTTTCCTTTAAGAAATTCGAATCCCTTCGACATCCGGCTAAGCGCGCGGATGATGTTGTTGATGTAACTGTTTCAACCGTTCGGTTGCGACATGCGTATAAATTTGGGTGGTCGACAGATCGCTGTGCCCTAATAGCATCTGTACGACACGTAAATCAGCGCCGTGGTTCAATAAGTGCGTAGCAAAAGCATGGCGCAGCACGTGCGGGGAAAGCGCCTCGCTGTCAATTCCCGCCAGTAAGGCGTAGTGCTTTATCCTGTGCCAAAAAGTTTGGCGCGTCATCTTCTGTCCGCGTCGGCTGGGAAACAGAATATCCACAGAGCCGTTATTGATCAACCAGGGGCGACCGTAAGCCAAATAGCGCTCCAGCCAATAAACCGCCTCTTCGCCAAGTGGAACCAGCCGCTCCTTATCGCCTTTCCCCGTCACTCGTACTACGCCCTGACGAAGGCTGACGTCGCCGTTTAAAAGCCCCACCAGTTCAGAGACCCGAAGGCCGGTTGCGTAGAGCACTTCCAGCATCGCCTTGTCCCGAAGCTCCAGCGGATCTTCCGTACCGGGAGTTTGCAGCAGCGTTTCGACCTGCTTTTCCGTCAGATCCTTGGGCAGGCGCTGGGGCAGTTTGGGAGACGACAGCCGCGCGGACGGATCGTCAGTGCGCACCTTTTCACGATACAGATACTGAAAAAATCGGCGCATGGCGCTAAGCATTCTGGCCGAACTGCTTGCCTTATAGCCGCCGTCCATGCGATCGGCCAGAAACCCCTGCAGATCTTCCGGCTGAGCGTTGATAAACGACAGATCGTGCGCCGCCAGCCATTCGCTGAGCGCCCGGAGGTCCAGACGATAAGACGCCAGCGTATTTTCCGCCAGGTTCCTTTCAAGCCAGAGAGCATCAAGAAACTGCTCCGTCAGCATCGCGTTATCCTGCGACACGTTTCCCCCTACTGCTACAAACGATTTTGTTCATTATACTCTAAATAATTCGAGTTACGGGAAGGCGGCAAGGGAGTGACAAATTCGTCGGGAACGAATTTGACCAGCCGAAGGCTGGCCTCCGGTGAGAGGCAGGAGCCTCTCATTAATCCCCGGGAGCTTACATAAGTAAGTGACTGGGGTGAGCGAGCGCAGCCAACGCACCTGTAACTTGAAGTATGACGAGTATATGTCCGATCATACCCTATCTGGTATACTTTCCCACCGTTCAGTCATGACAGTTAAGTGAAACCAACGATGAAAATTGGCCTTTTTTACGGCTCTAGCACCTGCTATACGGAAATGGCGGCGGAAAAAATCCGCGACGTTCTTGGCGAAGAGCTGGTTGACTTACACAACGTCAAAGACGCGCCCGTTACCCTGATGGAAGAGTATCCCATTTTGATTATGGGGATTCCCACCTGGGATTTCGGAGAGCTTCAGGAGGACTGGGCCGGCGTTTGGTCGCAAATCGAACGGCTCGATCTGAACGGAAAAATCGTGGCGCTCTACGGCATGGGCGATCAGGAGGGCTACGGCGAGTGGTTCCTGGACGCGCTGGGCATGTTGCACGACCATCTACAGCCTCTGGGCGTCAAGTTTGTCGGCTACTGGCCGACGGAAGGCTATCAGTTTACCAGCCAAAGGGCCGTCGCGCCCGACGGGCAGCGCTTCGTAGGGCTGGCGCTTGACGACGTGGTTCAGTACGAACTCAGCGAAGGGCGGATCGCCGACTGGTGCGAGCAGATTCTGGAAGAAGCGGCGGCGCTCCTGTAGTGCCGTTTGAATCCCCTCCCATTCGGGAGGGGCGCCGTTTACGCTACATGCAAATGGCGTAATCTTTCCTTTATTTCCATAACCGATACTTTCTTCTCTCAGCCAGCTCTTCGCTATGGCAGTGGGTTCCCTTCTCCCGCTCCCCCTCGGAAGCCGTCTCCTCCTGCGGTGCTGACGCTCCTCCGCCGGAAGGCGCCGGGCTCCGGTTCAATGAGGGCGATGAAGATCGCCCTGCAACCTGGTACCAGTCAAGGCGGCGGGTTAGCGCCATCACTGCGCTCAGCGTGACGAACAGCAGGAGGGCTCCCAGCAGCAGCGCGTTATCCTCCGACTGCAGCAGCAGGTACAGCACGCCGTAGAGCAGCAGCAGCCCTAGCGCAAAACCGATCCCGCGCACCGCGCCGCGAAGTACGGCGCTTAAGTAGAAGCCAATCAGGCTGCAGCAGCTAACGGCGGCAATGCAGTAAGCCCAGGCGAATCCGATGCGCTCTGACAGCGCCAACAGGATAACGTAGAAAACGGTCAGCGCCGCCGCGACCAGCAGATACTGTATTGGGTGGATAGACAGCGACTTCAGCACTTCGAACAGGAAAAAGGCGACGAACGTCAGGCCGATAAATAAAACGGCGTATTTCACCGTGCGCGTATTCAGCTGATAGTGGTTAACGGGTTCAATAAAGCTGGTACTGAATGCCGGTAAGCCCGAGCTGACAAGTGAGGTTCTGGCATATTGAGCGTCGCCGTAAGCGTCTTCGCTATACTTTCTGGCATCCATAGACTGATAGTCATAGCCGATAAAATTGTTGTTGATATTATTGGCTATCCAGCTGCTTTCCCACGTTGCCGTAAAGCCATCTTCGTTCACCACCCGCTGCTTCGGCAGGAACTGCCCGAGGAAGTTGGGATGGGGCCAGTTTCCGCTCAGGTTCAGCGTTGAGGACTCCCCTACCGGCATCACGGCCAGATGGCCGCTACCCTGAAGGGCCAGCGTAAACTCAAAGCTTATCGGCTCGCTGCCGCTTAGCATATCGCCCGACAGCGGCGCGTGGACCCCCTGCGAGAAGCGGGAAGAGTTTGTTCCGGCCTCAAAGGCGACCGCCTTTTTGGCAAACTGAATTTCAGGCACGCGCGTAATGCCCCGAGAGTCCGACAGCGCAACGATGACGTACGGCGCCCCGTAGCTGACGGACTTATTGCTGGTCAGATCAAGCGGCGTAAACGCGCCTTTAAAAACCAATTCGCTTTGGTATACCTGCGCCTGATAAATACCGACCTTACGCGGCTCAACGTTGACGTTACCGTCTACGGTAAGAAGGGAAGGAAGATAGTAGCGAACGCCTTCTACGGCCACCGTTTTACTCACGCCCTTATCGTCCAGCCCTTTTTGATATCGGGTATAGGGAACCGCGATAACCGGCCCCACGACGGTCTGTTCCGCGCTGGTGCCGTCCTGAATGCGGTTGATGACGCTCTGTTGATAGTCGTTACGGCTGTCAATAAGGCTGAGGATCATGCCGATAGGGATCAGCATCATCAGAGTAAAAATAAACAGTGCAAATAGTTTTAAAAATAGCGCGGTATGGTTGGACATCCCCAGTCACTCCGTTTTCCAAGTATGGCGCGCAGAGTAAAAGCTCAAAGTGAAAGGAAGATGTCGTTGTGTGAAGGCGGCGTGAAGCGCGCCTTTAGCTATTTCTCTTTAATCGGCAGAACAAATACCGCTCTGGCGCCGCCGCTCTCGTCGTTTTCCAGACAGATAGTTCCCTGATGCAGCGTAGCCACTTCACGAACGAAGCTTAGCCCAAGCCCGGTACTTTTCCCCTTGTCCGGCCGGGGCAGCGAATAGAAGCGATCGAACACCTTATCCAGCGCGTATTCAGGGATCCCCGGACCGCTGTCGACAATGGCCACCCGATAGCGTTTATCAATAACCTCGCCAAGCACCGAGATCGCGCCGCCTTCCGGCGTGAAGTCCAACGCGTTATCCAACAGGTTGCTGAAAGCCTGCTCCAAAAGAAGCTTATCGCCGCGCACGCTGACCGGAGAGGCGATATCTACTTTTAGCGTCACGTGGCGATGGGTAAACTGCGCTTCTTTGGCGGCTATCACGCCGTTAAGCACCTGCGCTAAATCCACCAGCGACAGCTCCTGACGGATGCGATTTTCCACCTGGGCCTGCTGAAGCATGCGGTCAACCAAAAGCTGCAGGCGATCGTTTTGCTGGGAGATATTGTTGACGAAGCGCTGGGCCACCGCTTGCGGAGGCGACTCCTTCAGGATTTCCGCCGCGCCGCGGATCGCCGCCAGCGGGCTCTTCAGCTCATGAGTCAGCGTATGGACATACTTCTCGATATAGTCCTTGCCCTCAAGCTTGACGCGCATGCTCTCCAACGCCAGCGCCAGGCTGTTGAGTTCGGTGCTGCCCACGCGGGGAAGCGTCGGCGCGCCGCCGTCCGCTACCTCTTTGGCGTAGCGCACCAGCCGGGAAATGGAGCGGTTAATCCACCAGACGAAAATAGCGCCTATCGTCAACGCTATGCCCAGCAGCATCACGCCGGCGATTTCAATGCGCCGCTCGCTGCGGCGGATAACCGGCTGCATTGATTCATTGGGCTTAGCGACGGTCAGCGAACCAATAATTTTGCCGCTTTCGGAGCGGATCGGCGCCGCCACGTACATAACGGTGCTGCTTTCATCGTTGGGGTTCAGACGAGTGCTTCGCGCGCCGTATTTTCCTCTTAGCGTCAAATAGACGTCGTTCCAACGCGAGTAATCCTGCCCCAGCGCCTCACCGGTGGAGTCAAAAATAACAATGCCTTTCTCATCGGTGATGTAAACCCGATACTCCATGCGGTTTTTTACGACGTTGTCTATCTTCGCGCCAATAGGCGTACTGTTGATATCGCGAAAGGCCTGGATCAGATAGCCCTGGCTCAGGCTGTGGTGTCGGATATCCTGCTCGGCTATCTGGGCCAGCAGGTTGGCGGTGTCTACCAGCATGCCTTCCGTCGTGCGGCGCACGCCCGGCTTAACTTCCTGCACGAAGATGTTCATGATGAAATAGCCGGCGACGGCGACAATCATGAAAAAGCCCAGCAGCAGGCGAAAGCCAATCCTCATTCGTTGTGGCTCAGGCTGTATCCCAACCCGCGGTGGGTTTGAATAGGATTCGCGTTCTCGTTGACCGCCCGAAGCTTGGCCCGCAGGGTTTTGATATGAGTGTCCACCGTGCGATCCAGGCTCTCTTCCGCATCCTGCCAAACGAGGTCCATCAGCTGCTGGCGGGAAAACACGCGGCGAGGCGCCTTTAAAAGCGTTCTGAGCAGCAGAAACTCATAGCGCGTCAGCGAAAGCGGCTGACTGTGGAAGGTGATGGTCGCCCCTTCTTCGTCCAGCTCAAACGCGCCGTAGCTGGGCAAAAGCCGCTTTTGTTTTTCAAGACGGCGCAAAATAGTGCGCACTCGAGCGCTCACTTCACGGGGAGAGAAGGGTTTGGGAATATAGTCGTCCGCGCCGATTTCAAGCCCGACGATGCGGTCAAGCTCCTCGCTGCGCGCGGTCAGAAAAATCAGCGGAAGGTCCGCCACCTGCCCCAGCATTCTGCGGCACAGGTCGAAGCCGTTGATATCGGGAAGGCCGACGTCCAAAATGGCCAGCGCCGGTCGCCCTTGATTAAGCGCCGCCAGCGCGGGTTCGCCCCGCTCAAACCAGCGAACCTCAAAACCGTCGGTTTCCAGCGTATAGATAAGCGTGTCGGCGATGCTTACTTCATCTTCTACGAGCCAAATTACGGACATAAACGCGATCCTTCATTACGGGCATAAGGCAGTGAGTCTCCCAACCCGATGTTTTACCGTTTATCGTGCTGCCGTTCAAGCTGCTGCAGGTGAAAACGCAGGCTGCGCCACGACTCTTGATCCATGCTGTCCACCGCCAGCCAAAGCCGACGCCTGTTTCGCCTCCCTGCGGTGGCCTGAATCGTGAGGAAAACGCCCCACTTTAGCATCATCGGACGCCCCTTGATGCGCCATTCTTCGCGATGCCATTGAAAAACGCCGTTTTTAAGCAGCGCCATTTCCCCCTGCATCCGCTGGATGTGCCTCTGGCTGCGCAGGCAGTCAAAGATGACCAGCGTCACTAAAGAGAGCCAGACGGGCCAATAGCCGTCGTTCCATGGATATAAAAGCACCAGCAGTATCAGCGCCCCGTGAATTAACAGCGAAACGCATTGGCTTTTCCAAGATATTCGAATATCACTCTTCCAAAGAACGGCGTTCTGCATTTTTTACCTGGATCATTTTGATCATTCGCGCAAAGTCTACGTCTTCGGGAACGGTCTGATTCATCAGCCAACGAAAAAGCTGAGGGTCTTCACAGTCCAGAAGCCTGACGAACGTCTCCTTATCGGACTCAGACAGCGCGTCGTAGTCATGTTCAAAGAAGGGCATAATGGCGACATCCAGTTCGCGCATACCGCGACGGCAGGCCCAGTGGATACGGGTTTTGTTATTAATGTCCATAAATGCATACTCTTATAGGGTTATCGCTCGAAGGCGTAGCTTAACAATTTGCTTAGAATTAGTGAAAGAGTACACACAAAACTTAGCCTATATTTGCGGATTTGCTCGAAATAGCAGCGCTTTTACCTAAAAACGGCAAAGGGCCGTCGCCACGACGCTGGCGTCGGCGACCGTTTTGGCTTATCTTGAAAGCATTCTGAAACGTCCGAACCAACGCCCTGATTCAACAGCGTTCTCAAAGGTTCGGCCCGTATCCCAGACCTGTTTATGCCGGAGTTCTCATGATCTATAAATCCCCGCTTCCGTCACAGTTCGCATCTTCTTCATCCGACCTGCCGTTGACCCTAATATCGCTGGAAGACTGGGCGCTGGTTGCCGTCGCGGGAGAAGACGACCGTAAATATCTTCAGGGGCAGATTACCGCCGACGTATTTGCGCTGGAGCCTCAAAAGCACGAACTCAGCGCCCACTGCGACGCCAAGGGAAAAACCTGGAGCGCGCTGCGCCTGTTCCACTATGGTGAAACCCTCGCTTACATCCAACGCGCCAGCGTATGTGAACAGCAAATGGCCGAACTGAAGAAGTACGCCGTTTTCTCAAAGGTCAGCATTGAACGGCGCAATGACCTTTTACTGCTGGGGATTGCGGGCAGAGGCGCGCGAGAAGCGCTAAGCGCGCTTTATCCAACCCTGCCGGACGCGCAGTCATCGTCGATATCCGTTGGTAACGCAACGCTGCTCTATATCCCCACGCCGTCAGAGCGCTTCCTTATCGTCGCTCCTCAGCAGGAAGCCGATCGCCTGTACTCAGCCCTTTTGGGCAAAGCGGCGCTGAACGACAGCCGCCAGTGGCTGGCGCTGGACATCGAAGCCGGCCTGCCCGCTATCGACGCGGCCACCAGCGGCGAATTTTTACCCCAGGCCGTCAACCTGCAGGCGCTCGACGCCATCAGCTTTACCAAAGGCTGCTATGCCGGTCAGGAAATGGTGGCGCGAGCCAAGTACCGCGGCGCTAACAAGCGCGCTATGTACTGGCTGGAAGGGAAAGCGCTTTCTCAGCCCGAGGTTGGAGACGAACTGGAGCTTCAACTGGGGGAAAACTGGCGGCGCACCGGTACGATACTGGCGTCAGTAAAGCTGGCCGACGGTTCGCTGCGGGTTCAGGCGGTGTTGAATAACGATCTGCAAGCCGATTCAGTGCTTCGCGTGAGGGAAGACGCCACCAGCAGCCTGGCTATTCGCGCCCTTCCCTATTCGCTGGAAGAAGAGAAAAAGTAGCGCCTTGCGCCGAGATTTTTGGCCGGTTAAAAATCGCGGCGCTTCCTTTACTTTTGCATTGCTAGGCAATATAGAGATAAATCGCCAAAAAGTGGCACACGCTGCCCCCCAGCACAAAACCGTGCCAAATCGCGTGATTGAAGGGAATGCGCTTGTTGACATAGAAAATTACGCCCAGCGTATAAACGATCCCACCCACGGCCAGCAGGCTAACCGCCCCCGCCGATAGCGTCGTCACCATCTGATAAATCACGACCAGCGACAGCCATCCCATACCCAAATAGGTAACAAGCGATACCACCTTAAAGCGATGGGTAAACGCCAGCTTAAAAATCACGCCAATCAGCGCCAGGCTCCAGATAACGGCCATCAGGCCTCGCGACAGCGAAGAATTCAACCCTACCAACAGGAAAGGCGTGTAGGTTCCTGCAATCAAAAGGTAAATCGCACAGTGGTCAAAAACTTTAAGCCGACGCTTGGCGGCCTGATTGGAAACGGCGTGATAGAGCGTAGAGGCGAGAAAAAGCAGAATAATGCTGCCGCCGTAAAGGCTGTAGCTAGTGATAGCAAGCGACCCTGCCTCATTGGCAACGGCCTGGGTCAATAACAGCACCAGCCCGACGATGCCTAAAATAAGACCAACGCCGTGGCTTATGCTGTTGGCAATCTCTTCGGCAACCGAATACCCCTGTTTAACTGTTGAAGACATAGAGATGCCCCTCAAGCCGGAAGAAAAACGACGGTCGCAACAGCGGCCGACGCGCAGGAAACGAATGCCAGCTTATATGAGAATTATTTCAGTGTACACATGTAAGCTGAAATTTTTATGTAAAAATGGGAAAAGGATTGCACAACAAGAAGAAAGCAAAAGCCTCGGATCCCGAGGCTTTTGAAAATGCGGCTAAAATAACGTTCGACTACCGACCAGACTCCAATTCCGCATCCGGCACTCTGGAGCCAAACCCTGCCGCTTTTCCTACCCGGATAACGACAGGAGACAGCAGCAGCAGCGCCGCCAGGTTGGGAAGCACCATCAGGCCGTTGAACATATCCGCCATTTTCCATACCAGCTCGACCTTAAACAGCGACGCGATGAAGATAAAGCAGACCACCATCAGCTGATAGACGCGTACGGCAGACGTAGACTGGAACAGATAGCGCACGTTGTTTTCCGCGTAGTAGTACCAGCCAATAATGGTGGTAAACGCGAAGAAGAACAGCGAAGCGGAGATAAACAGGCTGCCAAAGTGGCCGAAGATGTAGACATATGCCTGCTGGGTCACCGTGATGCCCTGGCCGTGGAAAATGCTCAGGAAGGAGTCGCCAATGCGGCCACCAGCATCCCATTCCTTCATGCCAGAGGTAATAATCACCAGCGCCGTCAGCGTAACGATAAGGCACACGACGAAGACCCCCATCATGGCGATAAAACCCTGCTGCTCAGGCCTGGCTACGCGGGCTACGGCGTGCGCATGGGGCGTCGACCCCATGCCGGCCTCGTTAGCAAACAGGCCGCGGGCAATACCAAAACGCATCGCCTGCTGGATACCGATACCCACGCCGCCGCCGACCACGGCCTGAGGATTAAACGCGGCGACAAAGATAGATTTAAACGCCGGCAGCACGTACTCATAGTTAATCGCCAGAATGGCGAACGCGCCAATCAGGTACAGGCAGGCCATAACCGGCACCACCTTCTCGCTGAATGAAGCAATGCTGCGAATGCCCCCAATCACCACTACGCCGGCAATGACCGCCATCACGACGCCCATTACCCAGGAGGGCACGCCCAGCGAGCTGTTAAACGCAGAAGCGATCGCGTTTGACTGCACCATATTGCCGATAAAGCCCAGAGCAAAGATAATAAGCACCGCAAACACGCAGGCCAGCCACTTGCACTTGAGCCCCTGCTCTATGTAGTAAGCCGGGCCGCCGACGACCTGACCGTTTTTATCTTTAGTTTTAAACTTCTGAGCCAGAATGGCTTCTGCATAGATGGTGGACATCCCCAGAAAAGAGGAAACCCACATCCAGAAAATCGCGCCCGGACCGCCGGCGAGAATGGCGGTCGCCGGCCCGGCCAGGTTACCGGTACCTACTTGGCCAGCAATGGCCGTCGCCACCGCCTGAAAGGAACTCATCCCGCTTTTATCCGCCTTTTTCCCCTGCAGGGACATACCGCCGAACAGCTCTTTAAGACCGCTGCCGAAGTGGCGAACCTGAATAAAGCCCAGGCGGACGGTAAAGTAGATCCCGGTTCCACATAGTAAGAAAATTAATACGTGATCCCAGAGCAGGCTATTAACAAAATCGACCAGCTGTTCCAGTAGTTCCATACCTTAAGTTCTCTATAGTTATTCGCGTTTGCTTTTCACAACCGCATTATTTTTATTTGCGGATAAATTATTAATTATTGAATAACGGTTCGACGCGCAGCCACTTATTCATTCGCCTCTCATTCGGCAAAGGGAAACGACCTCAACGAGCCAAAGGCGCACAGAGTCATAGTAATAAATGAATATATAAGAGGGCGATGTCGTACCGAGATCGGGAATATAGCATCAACAAAATGCCCTTGGATACGGCGTTTAGACGAATTACGGGATACTGTACATATACCCATAAATTTTTCTCATGCGTAAACGGAGGGCTTTATCGGGGCGCTTTCTCTATAGCGCTCGGCCGGGCTGTCGTTTGTCATAAAGCGCGGGTTGGAGGCGGTTAAATTTTACCAACAGAAAAAATATGATGGCGATCCCATTACGGATCGCCATTTTATGATTAAACGCTGAGGTTTATTGGTATTCAGATATCGGCACGCAGGAGCAAAATAAATTCCTGTCGCCGTAGACGTCATCCAGCCGCTTAACCGTCGGCCAGTACTTGTTGTCCAGCGCGGCCAGAGACGGAAAAACCGCCTGCTCTCGACTATAGGGATGCGGCCACTCGCAAACCAGCTCTTCCTGTACGTGCGGCGCGTTGACCAGCGGGTTGTCATCCAGCGGCCATTCGCCGTCCTGAACGCGACGAATTTCCTCACGGATGGCCAGCATCGCCTCAATAAAGCGGTCAAGCTCGACCTTACTCTCCGACTCCGTCGGTTCCACCATCAGCGTACCGGCGACGGGGAAAGACATGGTTGGCGCATGGAATCCGTAGTCAATCAGCCGCTTGGCGATATCCATTTCCGTAATGCCGCTTTCCTCTTTCAGCGGGCGAATGTCCAGAATGCACTCGTGAGCCACCAGCCCGTCGTTGCCTGAATAGAGCACCGGATAGGCGTCCTTCAGGCGTCTGGCTACGTAGTTGGCGTTTAAAATCGCCACCTGGCTGGCCGCTTTCAGCCCTTCTGCGCCCATCATGTGAATGTACATCCAGCTGATGGGAAGAATAGAAGCGCTGCCAAAGGGAGCCGCCGATACGGCGCCTAACCGGGAGACGCCCTCTGGTTGCACCACGCTGTGGCCGGGGAGATAGGGGGCAAGATGCTTCTTCACGCCAATGGGCCCCATGCCCGGGCCGCCGCCGCCGTGAGGGATGCTGAACGTTTTATGCAAGTTGAGGTGAGATACGTCCGCACCGATATAGCCGGGCGTAGTGATCCCCACCTGCGCGTTCATGTTGGCGCCATCGAGATATACCTGACCGCCGAACTCATGGACAATCCGGCACACTTCTCGGATCGTCTCTTCATAAACGCCGTGAGTCGAGGGATAGGTCACCATGATGCAGGACAGCGCTTTACCGTGCTGAGACGCCTTTTCCCGCAGGTCCGCCAAATCAATGTTGCCCTGCTTATCGCAGGCTACGACTACCACCGTCATCCCCGCCATCTGCGCCGAGGCAGGGTTAGTGCCGTGCGCGGAACTTGGAATGAGGCAAACGTGACGATGCCCTTCACCGCGGGCGGCATGGTAGCGGCGAATGGTCAGAAGCCCCGCATACTCGCCCTGCGCGCCGGAGTTTGGCTGCATGCACACGGCGTCATAGCCGGTAATAAGCGCCAACCACTGGGAAAGCTGGTTCAGCATGATGTGATACCCCTGCGCCTGCTCCGGCGGGCAGAACGGGTGCAGCTCGGCGAACTCAGGCCAGGTAATCGGGATCATTTCCGCCGCCGCATTCAGCTTCATAGTGCAAGAACCCAGCGGGATCATGGCCTGATCCAGCGCCAAATCCTTACGCGCCAGGCGGTGCAGGTAGCGCATCATCTCCGTTTCGCTGTGATAGCGATTGAAAACCGGATGGGTCAGAATGGGGTTCTGACGCAGCGCTGACGCCGGCATCGAACGGCTTTGCGCCATGCACCGTGCGTCAAGCGCGTCGATATCCAGCGCACGGCTGTCGCCGATCAGCACGTCAAACAGCGTATTGACGTCGTCCAGCGTTGTGGTTTCGTCCAGCGTAATGCCCACCGCGCCGTGCAGATCGGCGCGCAGGTTAACGCCGAAGCTTAGCGCGCGCGTAAGCAGCGCCTCTTTGTCCTCGACCTCTACGCACAGCGTGTCAAACCAGGTGTCGTAGCGAAGCTTCAGTCCCTTTTGCTTGAGGCCTTCGGCCAGGATGTCCGCCAGGCGGTGAATGCGTAAAGCGATACGCTTAAGCCCCTCAGGGCCGTGATATACGGCGTAGAATCCCGCCATATTGGCCAGCAGCACCTGAGACGTACAGATATTTGAGTTAGCCTTCTCCCGGCGAATGTGCTGCTCTCGGGTTTGCATCGCCATGCGCAGCGCCGTTTTGCCTGCCGCATCGCGGGATACGCCGATGATCCGTCCCGGCATTGAGCGTTTGAATTCATCCCGGCAGGCGAAAAACGCGGCGTGAGGGCCGCCGTACCCCATAGGAACGCCAAAGCGCTGCGACGAGCCGAACGCGACGTCCACTCCGATGCTGCCGGGAGATTCCAACAGCACCAGCGACATAATGTCCGCCGCTATGCAGGTAATTACCCCGTCGGCCTTCAGTCGGCTAAAAATGCCTCGACAGTCGTTGATTTGCCCTTCGGTACCGGTCAGTTGAAACAGCGCGCCGAACAGGTCGTCCTGCTTTACCGCTTCCGCCATCGGCGCGACAACGACGTTAAAGCCGAAGGTTTCCGCGCGCGTTTTTACGACGTCAACGGTCTGCGGATGCACGTCGTCAGCGACAAAGAAGGTATTCGCCCCTTTGCGCTTGGCTGCCCTCTTGGCCATCGCCATCGCCTCTGCCGCGGCGGTCGCTTCATCCAGCAGCGACGCCGAAGCCAGATCCAGCCCGGTTAAATCCTGAGTCATCTGCTGAAAGTTTAGCAGCGCCTCCAACCGGCCCTGCGAGACTTCCGGCTGGTAAGGCGTATAGGCGGTATACCAACCCGGATTTTCCAGCACGTTGCGCAAAATAACCGGAGGCGTGAACGTCGGGCAGTAGCCCATGCCGATGTAGGACTTATAGCGCTGATTTTGGGCGGCGATAGCCTTTAGCTCCGCCAGCGCCTGGTGTTCGGTCATGGCGTCGCCGGTTGCGGGCGGATGAGGAAGCTGAATGTCTGCCGGCACAATTTTGCCGATAAGTTCATCAAGGCTGCCCGCGCCGACGGCTTCCAGCATTTGTCGACGTTCTTTTGAAGAGGGCCCAATGTGGCGTTCAATGAATGACTCACCGTAATCAAGCTGTCTAATTGTTTGATTCATTGCATAACCTTCCAGAGTAAGGGGCCCTATTCGTCTTCAAGCGTGGACTGATAGCCCTGCGCGTCCAGCAGCTCGTTGATTTCGCTTACGTTGCTGGCCTTAATGCGAAACAGCCAGCCGCCCTCATAGGGTTCGCTGTTCACTAACTCTGGCGATAACTCCAGTTCGCCGTTCACTTCAACTATTTCGCCGCTTATAGGCGCATAAATATCGGACGCGGCCTTCACTGATTCAGCGACCGCGCACTCTTCGCCGACGGAAACTTCCCTGCCCACCTCCGGCAGTTCAACAAACACCATGTCCCCCAGAAGGTGCTGCGCATGGTCGGTAATTCCCACGCAATAAACGCCATCCTGTTCTTCACGAATCCACTCGTGAGACGTCGCATACTTCAGCTCAGCAGGTACATTACTCATGTCGTTCTCCGTTATTTAAGGTCCACTATTTAAAGTTCAACGCTCCACGCGTTCATGGGTGATTCAGGGTTAATAATTACAATATAGATTTGCCGTGGCGGACAAAGCCCGGTTTCACGACCCGCACCGGCATCTCACGGCTGCGGATGGGAACAATCGCCGACTCTCCGATGGACGAGGGCACGCGCGCCAAAGCGATGCTGTAGCCTAGCGTCGGCGAAAACGTACCGCTGGTGATCACGCCTTCCTGAACGTTTCCCTGACCGTCGCCAAACGTCACCGGCAGGCCGGCGCGCAGAACGCCCTTTTCGGTCATTACCAGCCCAACCAGCTTCTCATGCTGACGCTCGCGTTGGGCCTCAAGGCTCGCTCGCCCGATAAAGTCGCGGGAGGCAGGCTCCCAGGCGATGGTCCATCCCATGTTCGCCGCCAGCGGAGAAACGCTTTCATCCATATCCTGCCCGTAAAGGTTCATGCCCGCTTCAAGACGCAGCGTATCGCGTGCGCCGAGGCCGCAGGGCGCAACGCCCTCTGCCATCAGCGCCTGCCAGCAGCCATCCAGCGCCTCAGTCGGCATCATCAGCTCATAGCCGTCTTCGCCGGTATAGCCGGTGGTCGCCACAAACAGGCTGCCGGCCTGAAGGCCAAAAAACGGCTTCATTCCGGCAACGGCGCTGCGCTGCTCCTCGGTCATGATTCGGGCGGCCTTTTCTTTAGCCTCAGGCCCCTGTACTGCGATCATGCCAAGATCGTCTCTTACCTGAACCTCCACGCCGTACGGGCGAGCGTGTTCGGTTATCCAGTCCAGGTCTTTTTCACGCGTGGCCGAATTGACGATAACGCGGAAATAGTCCTCCGCCAGAAAATAGACAATCAGATCGTCAATAACGCCGCCGGAGGCGTTCAACATCCCGCTGTAGAGCGCTTTCCCCGGCTGAGTCAGCCGAGCGACGTCGTTTGCCAACAGGTAACGTAAAAACTCACGCGTACGGGCGCCGTGCAGGTCGACTATCGTCATATGTGAAACGTCGAACATACCGGCATGCTTTCTAACCGCGTGGTGTTCATCAATTTGGGAACCGTAGTTGAGGGGCATCATCCAGCCGTGGAAATCGACCATGCGGGCGCCGCACGCCAGATGTCGTTGATACAGAGGGGTTTGCTTCGTCATGATATCCTCTTTTACCGTTTTAAACGCGCCAGCGGCCGTCGGAACCGCTGCGATGCGTGTAATGATATTTTGAAGAATTTGTTAATTATTATCGCAACATGTAAACAATTGCTATCATGCAGTACTTTTGCTGACCATACTGCGTTTTTCTGCACAGAAATCGCCATTGCCTTCGACAGGTAAAAATAGAAACGGCTATCCCATCGTGGTTAATCTATTGATAAAAAAGTTTTTAACCGCGATTTCGGATTAGAAAAAATAATGAATAAAGTTTGTAGGGATTAGAATTTTTCATCGCTGAACGCAGACTGGTTCGAACGGGGAGAGAAATGCCGCCCCGTTACGACGGGGCGGAGAAGTTTACACATGAGATATTGGGCTATTCTCCATTACGAAGCCACTCGGGTAGGTCATTAAGCCCCATTGCCTGATGAACCAAATGAGGCTTCACGCCCGGCAGGGTATCGGCCAGCTTCAGGCCGACGTCTCTAAGCAATTTCTTCGCCGGGTTATCGCCGTCAAACAGCGTTTTGAACCCCTGCATCGCGGCCAGCATAGCCGCCGCGCTGCGCTTACGGCTGCGCTCATAGCGCCGCAGGTAGAAGTAGTTGCCGAGATCTTTTCCTTCCTTCTGTAAGCGCTTTACTTCCGCTATCAGGCAGGCGGCGTCCATAAAGCCAAGATTGGCCCCTTGCCCCGCCAGCGGATGAACGGTGTGGGCGGCGTCGCCCACCAGCGCAAGCCGCTGAGCGGCAAAGCTCCTGGCATAGCGGGCCACGAGCGGGAACACTCTGCGCTCGCTGACGACGCGACAGCGGCCAAGCCGGTTGTCAAACGCAATGCCGAGCTGATGGTTGAACTGCTCGTCATCCAGCTCCTGCATCCGACGCGCCTTTTCCGGCGGCAGAGACCAGACGATGGAACAGAGGTTGCTTTTCCATAGCGGAAGAAACGCCAAAATACCGTCGGAATGAAACGCCTGACGCGCGCATCCGCCGTGCTCTTCGTCGGTTGAAACGGTAGCAACCAGGGCATGGTGACCGTAGTCGCGAAAGGTCAGTGGAATGTCCGCCTGTTTGCGCAACCAGGAGTCCGCGCCGTCGGCGCCGACCACCAGCCGCCCGCTCAGCATACGTCCGTCCTCAAGCGTAATAAACGCTTCATTTTCCCCCCAGGCGACCTGCTTAAGCCGGGCAGGAGCAAGAAGGCTCACGTCCGCCGCCGCCTTGGCCTTTTGCCACAGCGCGCCGTGGATCGCCGCATTCTCAATAATGTGCCCCAGATGGCTGTGACCTGAGTCTTCGGCGCGAAACGTAATGCGCCCAAAGCTGTCGCGATCCCAGACTTCCATGGTCGCATAAGGGCTAACGCGCCTGGCGACAACGTCTTGCCATACGCCGAGGCGAGAGAGATATCGCTCGCTGGCGGCGTTGATCGCTGAAACCCGAAGCGTCGGATCGGCCGGCAGTTCATCGTTCGGCACCTGATGTTCAATAACCGCGATCCTAAGCCCGCTGCCGCTCAGGCCGCAGGCTAGTGAAAGCCCCACCATGCCGCCGCCGGCAATAATAATGTCATAAGCATGCATAAACCGTTGCCCTATCGTTTAACCCAACCAAGGGTTCTGTATGCAAGGGGCAGCCTAAGCAGTTTGCAGCTGTCCATTGCGATTAAGCCCAGATTTCTCGCGACCGCTAAAGGCGCGTGGCGGTTGGCGAACAGGTGGACTAAACCATCCGTCAGCCCGATCGTCGCCTTTCTGTCCGACTCGCGGCGCAGGCGGTAGCGGCGCAGCGTACGATAGCCGCCAACGTCCTCTCCCTGTTTTGACGCTTCCACCAGCGTTTCAGCCAAAGAAATCACGTCGCGCAGCCCCAGATTAAAGCCCTGACCGGCGATGGGGTGCAGCGTTTGGGCGGCGTTGCCAACCAGCGCAAGCCGATGGCTCACTTCCTGACGCGCCGTTCTCAGTCGCAGCGGATAGCCGTGCCGCTCCCCGACCGACAAAATTTCGCCTAACCGCCAGCCAAACGCCGACTGTAGTTCACCAATAAAACGCCGCTCACTCCAAGCCATAGCCTCCTGGCGCCTTGATTCATCAATACACCAGACCAGAGACATTCGCCCCTTTGACATCGGCAGCAGCGCCAGCGGGCCCTGTGCGGTAAAGCGCTCAAACGCGCGGCCCTGATGAGGTTCTGCGGTGGTCACGTTGGCAATCAGCGCCGTCTGCCCGTAGTTTTCTTCATCCCACTCCACGCCCAGAGACGCCGCGACGGCGGAAAACGAGCCGTCTGCCGCAACCAGCAGCGAAGAGGCAATACGCTCGCCGTCGTTAAGCTCAACGGTGACCGAATTGCCATCGTGTTCGCTGGCAACCACCTTTGCCGGGCAGCGAAGCGTAACGTTAGGCGCATGTTCCAACAGGGAAAACAGCCGTCGGCCCGCTTCGTGCAGTTCAACCACCTGCCCCAGCGCAGACAGGCCGTAGTCGCTGGCGTTCAGGGTCGCCATCCCCCCGTGACCGCGATCGCTAACCTGCACCGTCTTTATCGGCGTCGCTTCGCGCGACAGCAAAGACCAGCACCCGATGCGTTCAAGCTGTTGACACGTACCCTGCGCCAGCGCGATAGCGCGGGCGTCAAAGCCGGGATGGGCCAGTTCATCGGGGCGCTGCGCTTCGATAAGCGTAACGGCGATACGGCCCTCGCCAAGCCGGGATAATGCCAGCGCCAACGTTGCGCCCGCCATTCCCCCACCGACGATCGTTACCGCATTCATCGACGGGCTCCGGCCATAAGAGCTTCGATATCGTCCGGCTCTTTCACTACGCCGGAGGTCAAAATTTCACTTCCCTGCTCGGTAATCAGCACGTTGTCCTCGATGCGCACGCCGATGCCGCGAAATTCAACGGGCACGTCAGCATCGGGCACAATATACAGGCCCGGTTCAACCGTCAGTACCATGCCCGGCTCCAGCAGGCGACCGCGATTAGAAGTGCCGTAGTCGCCCACGTCGTGAACGTCCAGGCCTAGCCAGTGGCTCAGGCCGTGCATGTAAAAACGCTGATGGGCCTTGTCCACTATCAGTTGTTCCACGTCCCCGGTCAGTACGCCGGCTTCAACCAGCCCGGTAAGCATGACCCGAATAACCTCTTCGTTCGCCTGACGGATGCTGTTTCCGGCCGTTAACAGCGACAGCGCTTTATATTGGGAAGCCAGCACGATGTCGTAAATCGTACGCTGGGCGGGCGTAAATTTGCCGCTGACGGGAAAGGTGCGCGTAATGTCGCCGGCGTAGCCCTGATACTCGCACCCGGCGTCAATCAGCACTAAATCCCCTTCTTTCAGCAGCGACTCGTTTTCCGTGTAGTGCAGAATGCAGGCGTTTTCTCCCGAGCCGACGATAGTGTTATAGGCCGGGTAGCGGGCGCCGTGGCGAGTAAACTCGTGGTGGATTTCGGCTTCAAGATGGTATTCATACATGCCCGGCCGACAGCGCTCCATGGCGCGGGTATGGGCCTTGGCGGTAATTTCCCCCGCCTTTCGCATAACGGCTATCTCTTCTTGAGACTTAAACAGGCGCATTTCATGCAGCCAAGGCCGCCAGTCCGTGACGGTCGCCGGCGCTTTCAGATTTTGACGAGCGCCCTTGCGCAGCTTTTCCAATGCGCTAAACACCGCCCGATCGGCAAAGTCGTACAGCCCTTGGGCGTGATAAACCACGTCCAATCCGTTTAGCAGCAGATGCAGCTGCTGAGGCATATCGTCCCACGGCAGCGCGCGATTGACGCCGAGCTTATCTAACGCCGCCTCTTGCCCCAGGCGGCGGCCGAACCAAACCTCGGCCGTCAGATCGCGAACGCGATTAAACAGAACGCTGTGGCTGTGAGACTCATCGCTTTTTATCAGCACCAGTGCCGCTTCCGGTTCGTTAAAGCCCGTCAGATACCAAAAGTCGCTATCTTGGCGAAACGGATATTCGGTGTCAGCGCTTCTGGTGCGCTCCGGCGCGGCAAAAACGATCGCCGCGCTGCCTGCCGCCATTTTAGCTAATAGCTTTTCACGGCGGCGCTGAAACTCAGGTAATGAAATAGTCACGTGTTTGCCCTTTCAACGTTCAATGTTTTTTCAATGCAGCGTCGGCTTGCCGTTTTGGGCCCCGGAGGCGGAAAGCTTGGCGAAATCGGTATGGCACAGCATCGCGGCCATTCGAACGTATTCCCGAATTTCCTCAAAGGAGAGTTCGAGCTCTTCGGCGTCGTCGTCCTCTTCGTAGCCGAGCTGCGCAATGTTACGCAAATCGGCAATCGCCTCACCGACTTCGCCCTTCGCCTGGCCAAGCTTCGGCTGCATCATGCCCAGCCCTAGCAGAAAGTGGTTTACCCAGCCGCCCAGCGCGTCGATGCGCTCGTAGATAGAGGCGTCGTCATCGGGGATAAGCATTTCAAAGCTAAAACCGTCCTCTTCCAACTCTTCCTTCGTCTCTTCGTAAAGCCCTTTCACCAAGTCGCCCAAAGGATAACCAAAGGCCAGACCGTCATTGGTCAGGTCGTGCACCATAACGACCCAACTGCCGTCGTTGCAGCCTCCGCACAGAAGGCCGCTCAGCAGGCCGTGCATCTCGGCGGCGGTCAACGCGACGTTTTGCTGCGCCAGTGCGGCATTGATAGACTGATAAGAGGGAAGTGAGTTTTCGGACGCCATTGCGTTTACCACCGTCAAAAAAGAATGAGTTACCGCTATGCTACCACCAACGTCATAATCGGGAAACTTGAGCCGTAGCGGGCGAGTGTTTGGTATAATCGCTATTGTTTGTTAAATTATAGCCGTCCGAGCGCATTGGCATTCGGGCTTATACTCTATGAATTTCAAGTTGCAGGAAGAGGGCAAGAGAGTGAATCCCAATGAGCTTACTCTAGTAAGTGATTCGGGTGAACGAACTCAGCCAACGCGCCTGCAGCTTGAAAAACGACGAGTATAGGCGTTTTTTCATTGGTTAGGCGCAGCGGGCGTTCCCCGCTCCCGGCAGGAAGGTAACATGTCAGCACAACCTGTAGATATACAGATTTTAGGTAAGTCTCTGCGGATCAACTGCCCGCAGGAACAGCGTGAAGCTCTCAGCCGGGCGGCGGCCGACCTTAACCAGCGCCTGTTGGACTTAAAAGAAAGAACCCGCGTCACGAACAGCGAACAGCTTATCCTCACCGCCGCGCTGAATATCAGCTATGAGCTGACTCAGGAAAAAGACAAAACGGATGAATACGCCAAGAGCATGGAAATGCGCATCCGCATGCTGCAGGATACAATTGAGCAAGCATTAGTCGAACAGAGTCAAATCTCTCAGCGCCGGAGTGCAAACTTCGAATAAATTCCCTATAATCATTTTAAGCCATTGCCAAGCGTTGAGAGGTTATGGCTAACTAAGGATTATAGAAAACGTGTTGTACGGGTTCTAAACAGAATTCTCTGAGGTGTGCGTTATCGGGCCAGTCCCCTGAGCCGATATTTCAAACCAAAAGAATGCGGGTCCTACCTTTTGTGAGCATGCCCGGTCCGTCCGGGAAGCCTGATAACGGTATATTCGCGTTCACCTTGAACCAAGGGTTCAAGGGTTACAGCCTGAGACGGCACCTCGGAGTTCCCCCTTCATCAGCGGTCTAACATCCCTGACGCTTATTATTCATGACGACGCCCTTTCCCCAACGCCAAACCTTGCGTAAAGAGATACGCCAGCGGCGCAATGCGCTTTCGCCAAGAGAGCAGCAGCTTGCGGCTCGCCGAGTTCATGAACGACTGTTTGAACATCCTCGCGTACGCGCCGCTAAACGCATTTCACTCTTTCTCTCTTTTGACGGTGAAATCAATACGCGGCCATTGATAGATACGCTCTGGCAGCAGGAAAAAGAGGTATACCTCCCCGTTCTTCATCCTTTCAGCAAAGGCCATCTGCTCTTTTTGCGCTATGAAAAAGACAGCGTCATGACTCATCATCCGTTCGGCATTCTGGAGCCCAGGCTCGACGTGCGCCGCGTGCTTCCCGTAAGCCAGCTGGACGTTATCGTCACGCCGATGGTCGCCTTTGACGCGCAGGGGAATCGGCTGGGCATGGGCGGCGGCTATTACGACCGCACGCTCAGAAACTGGCGCCAAGACGGCTCATATCCCATCGGCATCGCTCACGACTGCCAGCAGGTGGAGGAATTAACCCATGAGAGCTGGGACGTGCCGCTGCCGGAGATTTTGACGCCGTCCAGGCACTGGCGTTGGCTATAGCCTTATTTTCTGTAACCACTGACAGAAGGCGTCCTCGCTCGATTCATCATCCATACTTGAGGGATGTTTGATAATTTCCAGCGCGGTTTCCGGGATTGTAGTGTTAAAGGTATCCTGTACCCACAGCTGAAAGGCAAGATTGGGATGTATATACTCATAGGAGTCGGCCCGTTCATCATTGGGCGGCCAGGCAAAACACTCATCCCAGCAGATTTCATCATAGCCGATAGCAATCAAGCGTAGAAAATCGACCATATTGTCAGCCAACACGCAGCTTAAAAGCGAGCCGGAACCCGATCCCATATGGACAATTTTCAGTTCACCACTGTCGTCCAACCAAAGCGCAGCTTCTGAACCATCGCCTCCGGTACGAGCAAACACGCATAACCGATCAACGATCTCAGGATCGCGCTCACTTCTGCCAAACCATTGCTCTATCCCTTGATTCCTTGCACCTGTGAAAAGGACAATCGTTCCTCCTTCGCGCTCATCGTCGACACTCTCGAGCTCATCTACAGGGTATAAAAACCCTGACCGAAAGCCGCTTTCGTTATCAATAAACGTGCCTCGCTGCTCAATCCAGTCATAAAGCATCGCCAGCTCATCAGGGATCCAGAGCTTTTTCGGCAATATTTCTTTTAGCTGATCGTACAGTTTTCCCACTGTTCATCCTCCTTGAAAAAAATAAAGGCGACCATAGGTCGCCTTATCTGACTAATACGCTTAGAACAACAGCCTTGCCCTGACGGTGCCCTGAATTGACTTCATGTGCTCCAGCGCTTCGTCGGCGCGGTCGGTTTCCACGTCGATAACCACATAGCCAATTTCGTTGTTGGTTTGCAGGAACTGCGCGGCAATGTTGATGCCTTCCTCAGCGAAGATCTGGTTAATCTGGTTTAACACGCCCGGGCGGTTTTCGTGGATGTGCAGCAGGCGGCTGACGTGCTCCTGCGGCGCAGGCAGCGACACTTCGGGGAAGTTAACCGCCGAGAGCGTAGAACCATTGTCGGAGTATTTGGTCAGCTTACCGGCCACTTCCATACCGATGTTGGCCTGGGCTTCCTGCGTTGAACCGCCGATGTGCGGCGTCAACAGAACGTTGTCGAACGCACACAGCGGCGATTCAAACGGATCCGTATTGGTCGCAGGTTCCACCGGGAAGACGTCCAGCGCTGCGCCGGCCAGGTGCTTGCTCTCCAGCACGTCGCACAGGGCGGGAATATCCACTACCGTACCGCGCGAGGCGTTGATTAATATTGAGCCTGGCTTCATCATCGCCAGCTCCTTGGTGCCCATCATGTTCTTGGTGCTGGCCGTTTCCGGCACGTGCAGAGACACAACGTCGCTTCTGTTCAGCAGGTCGGACAGGTGGTGAACCTGCTGTGCGTTCCCCAGCGGCAGCTTGTTTTCGATGTCGTAGAACATCACGTTCATACCGATAGACTCGGCCAAAATGCCCAGCTGAGTGCCGATGTGGCCGTAGCCGATAATTCCCAGGTTCTTACCGCGCGCTTCAAAGCAACCGACCGCCAGCTTGCACCACTCGTTGCGATGCGCTTTCGCGTTCGCTTCCGGAATGCGGCGCAGCAGCAGCAGGATCTCGCCCAGCACCATTTCGGCAACGGAGCGCGTGTTGGAGAACGGCGCGTTGAATACCGGAACGCCGCGCTTGGCCGCTGCGGCCAGATCGACCTGGTTGGTGCCGATGCAGAAACAGCCGATAGCGACCAGCTTTTCCGCTGCGGACAGAATGTCCTCCGACAGGTGAGTACGTGAACGAATACCGACAAAGTGTGCGTCGCGAATGGCTTCTTTCAGCTCGTCATCGCTCAACGCGCCCTTATGATATTCGATATTGTGATAGCCCGCTGCGCGCAGGCTGTCTACGGCGCTCTGGTGTACGCCTTCGACCAGGAGAAACTTAATTCTCTCTTTTTCTAATGATACTTTGACCATTTCCTGAACTTTGCCCCATGATTTATTTTTTTATATAACTACTCTCGTCAACATATCAAAAATAGACGTTACGGCAACAGGAGCAAACGATTAACCATTCAGGATAAGAGGCGGAATAACCGGGGAGTTTAGACATATTTCACTAATAGACGCTGGAATATCTGAAAGAAACAACACAAATGAAACAACCGTGACGGATATCACCAAATTTAATTTTTTTTAGTTATATGAAATATATTTTACCTTACGCCCCGAGCACGGTCTGGCGCCGACTGCCCGGAACGTAAAATAAAGGTTTATTTTTCAATAACCTTAACGCCACCAGGCGTTCCGATAAGCGCGATATCCGCACCGCGATTAGCAAACAGCCCTACCGTCACTACGCCGGCAATGCCGTTGATACGATTTTCCAACTCAATCGGATCGACGATGCTCAGTCCGTGTACGTCTAGAATCACGTTGCCGTTATCGGTCACAATGCCCTGGCGATATACGGGGCGGCCGCCCAGCTTAACCAGCGCTCTGGCGACGTAAGAACGCGCCATCGGAATAACTTCCACCGGAAGCGGAAACGCGCCCAGCACGTCGACTTCCTTGGAGGCGTCAGCGATGCAGATAAAGCGATGAGCAATAGCAGCCACCACTTTTTCACGCGTCAGCGCCGCGCCCCCGCCTTTGATCATTTGCATATGGCCGTTAATCTCATCGGCGCCGTCGACGTAAATGTCCAATTCGTCGACCTCATTGCAGTCAAAAACCTCAATGCCCAACGCTTTCAGCTTCTCGGTGGAGGCGACTGAGCTGGACACCGCGCCCTTGATGTCGTATTTCATGGTGCCGAGCGCGTCAATAAAGTGCGCCGCCGTCGAGCCGGTACCGACGCCCACAATGGTTCCCGGGCGCACGTATTTAAGCGCCGCCCAGCCGACGGCCTTTTTCAATTCATCTTGCGTCATGGTGAAATCTACCTGCCTTGCCAAAAATGCAATTATTATATACAAAAAATCATTCAAGTTGCATCAAGGCGGCAAGCGAGGGAATCCCTAGGAGCTTACATAAGTAAGTGACTAGGGTGAGCGAGCGTAGCCAACGAAGAGGCAGCTTGAAGGATGACTTGTATAAAGTAACGGCGGCGCCAATACAGCCTAACCCTCAAGAAATGTACGGCGATAATAAAAGTATGGCATAGTGTCGGGTAGTAACTTTAAGCCGATTAGGCTGTGGCTTGGCTAAACGGAGAATACACTGGAAATGAAACGCCCAGACTATCGAGTGCTTCAGGCATTGGACGCGGTCATTCGCGAACGCGGCTTCGAGCGCGCGGCGCAAAAGCTATGCATTACGCAATCGGCCGTATCCCAGCGCATCAAGCAGTTGGAATACCTTTACGGCCAGCCGCTGCTAATCCGCACCGTCCCTCCCAAGCCGACCGAACAGGGGCAAAAGCTGCTGGCGCTGCTGCATCAGGTAGAGCTTTTAGAAGACGAGTGGCTTAACGACGAAGGCAGCGCAGATTCCCCGCTTCAGCTCGCGCTGGCGGTTAATGCCGACAGCCTGGCTACCTGGCTTTTACCCGCGCTTAAGCCGGTGCTTTCCGATTCTCCCATACGCCTTAATCTACAGGTTGAGGACGAAACCCGCACGCAGGAACGCCTGCGGCTAGGAGAAGTCGTCGGCGCCGTCAGTATTCAGCCACAGGCGCTGCCGCGCTGCCTAGTCGATCAATTAGGCGCGCTGGACTACATTTTCGTCGCCTCGCCGGAGTTTGCCGACCGCTATTTCCCCAACGGCGTCACTCGCAGCGCGCTGCAAAAGGCGCCTGCGGTAGCGTTCGATCACCTGGACGACATGCATCAGGCCTTTTTACAGCAAAACTTCGACCTGCCGCCGGGCAGCGTACCTTGCCATATCGTCAGCTCGTCAGAGGCGTTCGTTCAGCTCGCCAAGCAGGGAACCACCTGCTGTATGATCCCGCACCTGCAAATCGAAAGGGAGCTGGCTAACGGAGAACTAATGGACCTGACGCCCGGCCTGTGCCAGCGGCGCATGCTTTACTGGCATCGCTTTTCGCCGGAAAGCAAGATTATGAGGGAAGTGACTGACGCCCTTTTGGGATACGGGCGTCAGGTATTAAGGCAGGTTTAAGGTATTCGCCTAGTTGGCTTTCTGTTCGCGCTGGATGTCGAACACGACGTCTACGCTATCGCTAAAGCTGATGCTCTGCGGCTCGTAGCTCTCATCCGCGCTGGAAGAATAGGCCATCGTCTTAGCGCGATACTGCATGGCCGGGATCGCGCCGCTGCCGCTTACGCCACTAGTGTTATAGCGAACGCTGTACACTGGCCCCAGCTTCACGCCAAACTCTTTCGCCAGCGCATTGCCCTTCGCTATCGCATCCTCTACCGCCTTCTGGCGCGCTTCGGTGCGATAAGCGTCATCTTTTGAAACGCCCAGCTGAACGTCGTTGATTTCATTCAGCTCGTTGGCTAACGCCCCGTCCAACAGCGAGTTAAGCTTATCCAACTGGCGTACGGTGACTTTAACCTGACGGGTCGCGATATAGCCCTTAATCGTTCTTTTCGCGCTGCTGACGTAGCTGCCGTCGCCATATTCAATGCGGGTTTGAATATTGGCCGAGTCGATGTCAGCTTTAGCGATACCGCTCTTTTCCAAAAAGTCGATGTATTTCATTACGCGCTCATCGCTTTTTTTCTTGGCTTCCGCCGCGGACTTGTTCGATACGTTAACCTCAATAAACAGCGTCGCCATATCGGGTTTAGCCTTAACGATACTGTTGCCCGACGTCGCGATATGAGGACCATTTGGCAATTCCGCCGCCTGCATGGTCAAAGGCATGGCAGCAAAGGCCGCGGCAATGGCTAACGTTTTCAACTTCATGGTGTCTCCTTAAGCCCGTGTGTTCCGTTGAAGAGTGCATAACGACCGTATCATAGGATACCGAAACTGAATCACAACAAAATTTACACCATATTGACGTTTATGCCATAAGTCCTAATGCATGCCTGGCGAGCTGAAAGGCAATCACCCACATAACGATGCCAATACCGAAATTGATGACGCGCTGAGCCGAAGACTTCTGTAGCCACGGCGACATCCAGGCCGCCAGCAGCGCCAGAGAAAAGAACCAAACGACGGACGACGTTACCGCCCCCATAGCGAACCACAGGCGCAGTGAACCAAACTGCTCTCCCAGGCTGCCGAGCACCACCACCGTATCAATATAGACGTGGGGATTGAGCCAGGTCACGGCCAGCACCGTAGCAATAATGCGATAGCGGCTGCGAACCCCGTTTTCCTGAGTGCTAAAGGCTTCGCCGCCTGCGCGAAGCCCGTCTTTAAACGCGCCCCAGCCGTACCATATAAGAAACAGCACGCCGGCCCAGGTCACCAGTTGAAGCACCAGCGGCGACTGCGCCAACAGCGCACCGCCGCCAAAAACGCCGAGGGAAATCAATGCCGCATCGCTTAGCGCGCACATCCCCGCAACCATCACCGGATACTGCCTACGCATACCCTGTGACAATACAAACGCATTCTGGGGCCCTATGGGCAAGATCATCGCCATGCCCAACACGATGCCCTGAAAATAGGTCAACAGCACTTTACGCCTCGCTTATGAACCGTTTAATGACGCGATAGACTAACCGGCTGATTCAGCGCAGGGAAATGGATAATTCTAATTGCCCATTAGCGTAGCTTATAGGATGCGTTAATCGGGGACGTTCCCCGATTAACGGAGGATAGAAAGTTACTGACCGGCAGCGGGCGTACGAACGTGAACGTCCATCTGCGGGTAGGGAATGGAGATCTGATTGGCGTCCAGAGCGCGCTTGAAGCCTTCCATCAGGTCAAAGTAGACGTTGGCGAAGTCGCCATTTTTTACCCAAACCCGAACGACGAAGTTGAGAGAAGAAGCGGCCATTTCGTTGAGTCGGATAGTCACTCCCAGCGAGGTTAAAATACGGGAGTCTTTCTCCACCACCTCACCAAGCACCCGTTTTACGGCGTCGATATCCGCTTCATAGCCCACGCCGACGGTGATGTCTACGCGGCGGTTCGGATCGCGAGAAAAGTTGATAATCTCACTGGCGATCACTTTACTGTTCGGCACTACGACCATTTTACCGTCCACGGTATCCAGCGTAGTTGAGAATATATGGATGCTGGTTACCGTTCCGCTCACGGAGCCAAACGTAACAAACTCACCAGCGCGAAACGGCCGGAAGGTCACTAAAATAACGCCGGCGGCAAAGTTGGACAGCGATCCTTGCAGCGCTAAACCAACGGCTAAACCTGCCGCACCGAGAACTGCGATGACCGACGCGGTCTGCACGCCAACGTGGCTTAGGGCGGCTATTATGGTAAAGACGATAATAGCGTAGCGCGCCAAAGAAGCGACAAATTGGCTCACCGTCTTATCTACCGAACGCGCGTTCAAAACCCTCATGACCAGTCGATGCACGATCCGAGCAATGAAAAAGCCAATAAGGAGAATGATGAACGCAATAACAAGATTGATTGAATAGTCTATGAGCAGATTCTTATTGGCGGACAGCCAGACTTCAAACTGAGACAGCTGGCTGCTGACGTCAATATTTTCCATAGCGAGTTGCTCCTCTTAACAGAGTGAAACGGAACAAAAATAGTAAACGAAGTTTGCCGTTCGGATCGAATAATTATTCGAATAAATTCCTCCGTGAAAGCATTTCACTCTGAAAATAACGCAATACATTGTTTAATAATAAAAATAATATAATAAATTTCTACACCTCGTTATTATCCCTGCGTTCTGAAATGCTCAATTCTTCCTCAACCGTCCATTTTTATTGCCATATCCGTCACTCAAGCTTGACAGTCATATTAAGTTAGAAGTAGCTTTATACTCTGCTTTTCGCGCATGCGTCGGGCAATGATTGGAGTTATAAACCAAAATAAAACCAATTAATGAAATTAAATACTAAATAATACGATAATCTAAAACATATAAATGGAACTTCTCTATGTCGCAGATGTTAGCGCTTTTAATCATTGTTTTTATTCTTTACGTCGGTGACGCCGTCTCCGTCAGAACCAAGGCTTGGATCCCGTCCGTTTTTGTCTGCGCCGTACTGTTTCTCATCGGCTATTGGACCTTCTTTCCCAAAGACATTATCAGCGTCGCCGGCATCACTACGCCGGTCGCCGTAATGATGATGTATCTTTTGATCACCAACATGGGCACCCTGCTCTCAATGAAAGAGCTTGGGCGCCAGTGGAAAACGATCGTGATCTCGTTGGCCGGCATCGCGGGCATCATTGCCGCCGTGTTTGCCGTATGTATGGTTCTGTTCGATATGAACACGGCGATAGTCACTATCCCGCCGCTGGTTGGCGGCATCGTATCGTCGCTTATCATGTCTAAAGGCGCCGCCAATGCTGGGCTGGTCGATCTATCGGTATTCGCCATTCTTATCTACGTCATGCAGGGTTTTGCGGGCTATCCGCTCACTGCCATCATGCTTCAGCGCGAAGGCAAGCGGGTGTTGGCTAAATACCGAGCGGGAGAGTGGGAAGACGCCTCCCCGGCAGATGCCGCAGCCGACAAGCACGAAACGTCGACCGTTGCCGCTGAAGATAAAATGCCTCGCCTGTTTAGCCGCATTCCTTCACACTACAACACCAGCTACTTCAAGTTTCTGCGCCTGGCGGCAGTCTCACTGCTTGCCTATTTGGCCTCTACCGCCGTTGCGCCGATAGTCAGCATCAGCCCGTTCGTGCTGTGCCTGCTGTTTGGCGTTATCGCCTCTTCCCTGGGCTTCCTCGAAAGGCACCCGCTGCAAAAGGCTAACGGCTTTGGTTTCGCCGTGATGGTGCTGATGCTGTTTATCTTCGATACGCTCAACAAGGCGACGCCGGAGATGCTGATGCGCCTGCTGTTTCCGATGGTTGTGCTTATCGCTACCGCCGTCATCGGCATGTTTATCGTATCCTGGATCGTGGGCAAGATTTTAGGCATCAGCATGGAAATGGCGTTTGCCATTTCTTTGACGGCGCTGTACGGTTTCCCCGCGGACTACATTATTACCAACGAAGCCATCACCTCTTTAACCAGAGATGAGAAAGAACGTCAGGTACTAACTAACCACATGCTTGGCCCGATGCTGGTCGGCGGCTTTATTTCCGTCACCATGGTTTCCGTCGTGCTGGCAGGCATTATGGTTGGCTACATCACGCCTATCTCAGGATAAAACATGATTCACGCAGCTATTTACGCAAAAACGGACAGAATCCAGCGCCGCATCGAGGCGCTGGCCGAATTTACCGCAACGCCCGGTGCGGGCACTACCCGCATGAGCTACAGCCCGCAGGGGCAACAGGCGCGCGCCTATATTAAAGAACAGATGAAGGAAGCCGGGCTCACCGTTCGCGAAGACGCCATCGGCAATATATTTGGCCGCCTGTCTGGCGACGACGACGCGCGTCCCGCCGTCATGATTGGCTCGCACTTCGACTCCGTTCCCCACGGCGGCGCCTTCGACGGCCCTGCTGGCGTAGTGATGGGGCTGGAAATCGCTTCGCTGTTTCACGAAAACCGGCTGACGCCCCGCTATCCGCTGGAGGTCGTCGCGCTGGTTGAAGAAGAGGGAGGCAGCTTTGGCCGCGGGCTGATGGCTTCAAGCGCCATAGTGGGAAAAGTCAACGCGGAAGAACTCCATCGTCTTTGCGATGCGCAGGGCGTCAGCGCCGCGGCTCGTATGGCGGAAGTCGGTTTTAACGCCGACGACGTCGAAAGCGTCGTCATTCCGCCATCTTCCCTGAAGGCGTTTATCGAGCTCCACATTGAGCAGGGCCCCGTATTGGAACAAACCGGTACCGACGTCGGGCTGGTCGACGTTATCGTCGGCATTACTCAGATGAACGTCGTTCTGACGGGGAAAGCGGGCCACGCGGGCACAACGCCAATGGACCGCCGCCAGGATGCGCTGGTCGCCGCCAGCCACATGGTCAGCCGAATCGGCGACTTTGCCCGCCAAGCGGGCGAGGCCACCGTTGCGACCGTTGGGAAGCTTCAGGTATACCCGAACGGCGCGAACGTTATTCCCCACCGAGTCAGCTTTACGGTAGACATTCGTTCGAAAAGCGAAGAAAAGCTTCGCCAAACGATCGCCGCTACCCGCGCCTGCATTGAAGAATTTGCCCGCGACGGCGTGACGGCAGAAATAGAGCAGCCGCTTTACGTGTCGCCTACGCCGCTTAACGCCGCCATTCTTGAATCACTGCAAAAAAGCAGCGAAAAGCTGGGGCTAAGCTACCGTACGATGGTCAGCGGCGCTGGTCACGACGCCATGATTTTTGCCGGCGTTACCGACGTTGGGCTGGTTTTCGTCCCCAGCCGCGACGGATTAAGCCATCACCCGGATGAGTGGACCGACTATGAACAGCTGAAAAAGGGCGTAGACGTTATTTTCCAAACTGTACTAGAAATGACAGAGGCAACACATGAGTAATACAGACATCGCGGCATCCGTTAAGAAGCATCAGGACGAGATGATTGCGTTTCGCCGCGACCTGCACGCCCACCCGGAGCTACCGTGGGAAGAGTTCCGCACCACTGAGAAAGTCGCCCAGGCGCTCGCCGAGATAGGTATTCCTTATCGCCTCACCAAGCCTACCGGCGTTATCGCGGACATCAAGGGCGGCAAGCCGGGAAAAACCGTCGCGCTGCGCGCCGACATGGACGCCCTGCCGGTTCAAGAGCTCAACGACCAGCTAAGCTATAAATCACAGACGCCCGGTAAGATGCACGCCTGTGGGCACGATTCCCACACCGCCATGCTGTTAACCGCAGCCAAAGCGCTGCATGAGCATCGGGACCAGCTGCGCGGCAACGTGCGCCTGATTTTCCAACCGGCGGAAGAAATAGCTCAGGGCGCCATCGAAATGATCAAGCAGGGCGCGATCGAAGGCGTCGACAACGTATTCGGTATGCACATTTGGTCTATCGCCCCTTCCGGCAAGATCTCCTGTAACGTCGGCCGTTCGTTCGCATCCGCAGACCTGCTGAAAGTAACGTTTAAAGGCCGGGGCGGCCATGGTTCGATGCCGGAAGCCTGCGTCGACGCCGCCGTCGTCGCCTCGTCTTTCGTGATGAACCTACAGGCTATCGTCGCCAGAGAAACCTCGCCGCTTGAATCAGCCGTGGTCTCTATCGGCAGAATGGATGTCGGCACCCGTTTTAACGTCATCGCTGAAAACGCCGTGCTGGACGGCACGGTTCGCTGCTTCGATATAGAAAGCCGCGAACGCATCAAGGCCGCCATCGAACGCTATGCGGAGCACACTGCTGCGATTTACGGCGCCAGCGCACAGGTCGACTACACGTACGGCACGCTGCCGGTTATCAACGAAGAGCGCAGCGCGCTGCTGGCTCAGTCCACTATCCGTCAGGCGTTTGGCGACGGGGCGCTTATCACGGGCAAACCGACCACCGGCGGAGAAGACTTCAGCTTCTATATGGAGAACATTCCGGGCTGCTTTGCGCTGGTCGGCACCGGCAACCCTGAAAAAGGAAGCGACTGGGCGCATCACCACGGCTGCTTTAACATCGATGAGGATACGATGGTGGCGGGCGCTGAGCTGTATGCGCAGTATGCCTATAACTATCTGATGCAGGACGAGTTTTAATCACTTCCTGCACCTCTTATCAGGTAAAAAAATACCGGCCCCTGGGCCGGTATTTTTATCACGCCAGTTTGGCGACTCAGAGAACGTCTACGCAGTTAAGCTCTTTGAACGCCTGCTCCAGGCGCGCAATCATCGTAGACTGAGCTGCGCGAAGCCACGCGCGCGGATCGTAGTACTTCTTGTTCGGCTTATCTTCGCCTTCCGGGTTACCCAGCTGGCCCTGCAGATAGCCTTCGTTTTTCTTGTAGTAGTTCAACACGCCTTCCCAAGTTGCCCACTGGGTGTCGGTGTCGATGTTCATTTTGACCACGCCGTAACTGACCGCTTCTTTAATCTCAGCGGCAGTGGAGCCGGAACCGCCGTGGAACACGAAGTTCAGGCTGTTGTGCGGTAGGCCGTGCTTCTTAGACACATACTCCTGAGAGTTGTGCAGAATTTTCGGCGTCAGCTTAACGTTGCCTGGCTTGTATACGCCGTGAACGTTGCCGAAAGAGGCCGCGATAGTAAAGCGGGGGCTGATGGCGTTAAGCTTCTGGTAAGCGTAGTCAACGTCTTCCGGCTGAGTGTACAGCGCGGAGTTATCCAGATGGCTGTTGTCAACGCCGTCCTCTTCGCCGCCGGTGCAGCCAAGCTCGATTTCAAGCGTCATGCCGATCTTCGCCATGCGGGTCAGATACTTGCTGCAAATCTCAATGTTTTCTTCCAAAGACTCTTCGGACAGGTCGATCATATGGGAAGAGAACAGCGGCTTGCCGGTCTTGGCGAAGTGCTTCTCACCGACGTCTAACAGGCCGTCCAGCCACGGCAGCAGCTTTTTAGCGCAGTGGTCGGTGTGAAGAATAACCGGCACGCCGTAGTATTCAGCCACCTGATGAACGTGATGAGCGCCGGAAATTGCGCCGATGATGGCAGCGCCCTGACCTTCCAGCTTCATACCCTTACCGGCGATAAACTGTGCGCCGCCGTTGGAGAACTGAATGATAACCGGGGCGCGAACCTTTGCGGCCGCTTCAATAACGGCGTTAATGGAGTCTGTACCCACGCAGTTCACTGCGGGCAGCGCGAAGTTATTTTCTTTAGCAACACTGAAGATTTTCTGAACATCATCACCAGTCACAACGCCTGGTTTTACGAAATCAAAAATTTTAGACATGCTACTCGCCCTATTTTTCATTTAGCTAGTGATGGATAAAAACGCTTACCCGTTAATCATATACTCTGTACGCATCGAGTGACAGGAAGACATATAAGTCTTTTAAAACATTATCGATTCAGCGCAAGAACATAAAAAACACGGGAGGCTAAGCTCCCGTGTTCTACTGCATTACTCTTTTGCTCGCTCTTCTAACATCACGACCGCAGGAAGCGCTTTGCCCTCAACGAACTCAAGGAACGCGCCGCCGCCGGTAGAGATATAAGAAATCTTGTCGGCAATGCCAAACAGATCGATAGCCGCCAGAGTATCGCCGCCGCCGGCGATAGAGAATGCGTCGCTTTCGGCGATAGCCTGAGCAACGATTTCAGTGCCTTTGCGGAAGTTGGGGAACTCAAACACGCCAACCGGGCCGTTCCACAGAATGGTTTTGGCGTTCTTCAGAATATCGGCCAGCTCTTGGGCTGAAGCGTCGCCCAGATCCAGCACCTGCTCGTCGTCTTTGATATCAGAAACGGACTTCATCACCGCCGGCGCGGTTTCAGAGAACTCGGTCGCGACCCGCACGTCGGTTGGAACCGGAATGTGGCAGCTCTCCATCAGCTTCTTCGCTTCTGGGATCAGATCCGCTTCGTGCAGAGATTTACCCACGTTGTGGCCCTGCGCGGCGATGAAGGTATTGGCGATGCCGCCGCCGACGACCAGCTGGTCGGCAATCTTGGACAGAGAGTCCAGAACGGTCAGCTTGGTTGAAACCTTAGAGCCGCCGACGATAGCCACCATCGGGCGCGCGGGCTTGTCCAACGCTTTACCCAGCGCTTCCAGCTCGGCAGACAGCAGAGGGCCGGCGCAGGCTACCGGCGCGAACTTCGCTACGCCGTGGGTTGACGCCTGGGCGCGGTGGGCGGTGCCGAAAGCGTCCATGACGAACACGTCGCACAGCGCGGCATACTTCTTGGACAAAGACTCTTCGTCTTTCTTCTCGCCCTTGTTGAAGCGTACGTTTTCCAATACGACCAGCTCGCCTTGCGCAACGTCTACGCCGTCAAGGTAGTCTTTAGCCAGACGAACCGGTGACTTCAGCGTATTTTTCAGATAATTCACGACCGGCAGCAAAGAGAACTCTTCGTTGTATTCGCCTTCAGTCGGGCGGCCAAGGTGAGACGTCACCATGACGCGAGCGCCCTGCTTAAGCGCCAGCTCAATAGTCGGTAAAGAAGCGCGGATGCGGGCGTCAGAGGTCACTTTACCCTCTTTGACAGGAACGTTGAGGTCGGCGCGGATCAGAACGCGTTTACCGGCCAGATCCAGATCGGTCATCTTAATTACAGTCATTGTGAATCCTCTTGTTCATTCTTTTTCAATATGAGCATAGCCTGGCGCAACGCTTGTCGTCAGACCGTGGCTGATTCCAATTAAACGGTTTTTCACTCAGCGCGGTAAATCAGGGGGAAATCCCTGAGCGCAACTAACACAGAATCAAAAAACCGTTAACATGCCGGATAAAACAATGCGATGAATGATAACACGAAAAGTATAGTTGAGATTAGCCTTCAGTTTTAACCCCAACGGCCCACTTCATGTATGACTGGGCTACCGCTTCGCTCACCCGCTCATTCCGGCCTGTATATATCTCACTGATCCCTTGCCCATTGCGCAAACTGAAACGCTTCAGCAGGAGATAAGAAGATTACGAAAATCTCTGCAAAATTACTACCGGTTCTTTTGCTTATCGCATAAAAAAACGCTCCTCCGGCGGAAAACCGTGGGAGCGTTATAAGACAGCGTTCACATCGGCGCAACGTGTGCGCGCCGTTAAAACGCCATTACTTCAGCAGTTCGCGCGCCTGAGTCAGCACGTTATCCACCGTAAAGCCGAACTCGGCAAACAGCTGCTCCGCCGGGGCGGATTCGCCGAACGAGCGCATGCCGACGATGCGGCCATTGAGGCCCACGTACTTGTACCAGAAGTCCGCAATGCCCGCTTCGATGGCTACGCGCGCCGTCACCGCCGACGGCAGCACCGATTCGCGGTACGCGGCGTCCTGAGCGTCAAACGCTTCGGTACACGGCATTGATACCACCTGCACGCGATGGCCTTCCGCCGTTAGCTTCTCGGCCGCGTCCACCGCCAGGCTCACTTCTGAACCGGTAGCAATCAGCAGCAGCTCCGGCGCGCCTTCACAGCCCTTCAGCACGTAGCCGCCGCGGGCCGCGTCTTCCAACTGCTTGGCCGTACGCGGCTGCTGCGCCAGGTTCTGGCGGGAGAATATCAGCGCGCTCGGGCCGTCCTTACGCTCCAGCGCCGCCTTCCACGCAATGGCCGATTCCACCTGGTCGCAAGGGCGCCAGGTGCGCATGTTCGGCGTCAGGCGCAGGCTGGCCATTTGCTCTACCGGCTGGTGGGTCGGGCCGTCTTCGCCCAGGCCAATCGAGTCGTGGGTGTAAACAAACAGGCTGCGGATTTTCATCAGCGCCGCCATGCGCACCGCGTTGCGCGCATATTCCATAAACATCAGGAAGGTCGCGCCGTAGGGGATAAAACCGCCGTGCAGCGCAATGCCGTTCATGATGGCCGACATGCCGAACTCACGCAC
>NZ_AUUA01000020.1 GCF_000439085.1 Leminorella grimontii ATCC 33999 = DSM 5078
CCCTAAAGGAACGTTAAAGACGATGACGTAGATAGGCTGGGTGTGTAAGTGCAGCGATGTATTGAGCTAACCAGTACTAATGAACCGTGAGGCTTAACCTTACAACGCCGAAGGCGTTTTAGAGACGAAGAATTATTCAGTTTGTTCTGCGGATTAAAGTCCGAAGGATTTCGCGGTGAGGCAAGGCGGCAAACGAGGGCGGCACGGGAACATACATAGGTATGTGACTGTGACGACGGAGAGCGGCCAACGCAGCATCAGCGTGAAAGACACAGGACAGAGCACAAAGAATATGCCTGGCGGCGACAGCGCGGTGGTCCCACCTGACCCCATGCCGAACTCAGAAGTGAAACGCCGTAGCGCCGATGGTAGTGTGGGGCTTCCCCATGCGAGAGTAGGGAACTGCCAGGCTCTTAATTTAAAGAAGTACGCAGATGTTCGGGCAGTTCGCTACTCGATAGAGAGTAGGACAAAAGGCAAGGCCTTTTGAACGTTGCGAAGCAACGGCCCGAAGGGTGAACCTCGAAGAGGTTTATAAACTGCCAGGCTTTTAATTAGAAGTGAGCGTATACATACGAGCACTGTAGGAAATTCGGCGCTGATATGGCTCAGTTGGTAGAGCGCACCCTTGGTAAGGGTGAGGTCCCCAGTTCGACTCTGGGTATCAGCACCACTTGAATTACGTTAGACGTAGAAAGTTTTGTCTGGCGGCGATAGCGCGGTGGTCCCACCTGACCCCATGCCGAACTCAGAAGTGAAACGCCGTAGCGCCGATGGTAGTGTGGGGCTTCCCCATGCGAGAGTAGGGAACTGCCAGACTTTTAATTAGAAAAGGCCATTCGAGAGAGTGGCCTTTTTGCTTTTGTTAACGGCGGTTCGCTACTTGATGGACACAAACCTGCCGGGAGCAAGTTTGAATGTCCGGAGAACGGCCTCGATGAGACTAGCTATAGACAAAAAGGCTTCGCCTTTTGAACGTTACAAAGCAACGGCTCGAAGGATAGGCCTTGAAGAGGTTCATAAGCAGCCAGACTTTTAATTAAAAGAGGCCACTCGAGAGAGTGGCCTCTTTGCATTTCAGTATATGAACTTGATATTGCCGGTTAGCCGAAACCGAGAGTCATTTTCTAAAGTAGAAGTTATATAATTTTAGTTATTAAAATTAATTAACATATTTCCTATTAATATATTTTTACTGCTTTTAAACATCATTTTGAATGGTTGTCTCTAACGCGTTGTTGCTTGCTATTACTCTTTTTTACTAAATTTGATCTGCGTTCACTTTTATCCATTCAATATTGGAAAGTCATACAAACGCAAGGGTTAATATCGTACACTAAATAAGTACTACGCATGCCCTGACTGAGCATTCCCGCTTCTCGCAGCGATAGAGAACCCGCAATAGACCAATAGACGATAATAAATCTCAGCGCTGATTGGGCACTATGTTTCTGACTTTATGGCGATTGAGTTATGGCATTATTACGGCTTGAGCAATCGATTTATTCTGACGGCGAAAATTCACTCCGGCAAGAGCTGGAGAACTTTCGTATTCTGGTCGACGTCACCAATACCGTGCTGGCTAAACGAGAATTAAGCGAGCTGGCCGCCGAGCTTTCTGACGAAATTCATCATTTTTTCAATATCAGCTATATAAGTCTCGATCTCCCCGACGCGCATTTAGCGCGATTAAGCCGCTTTAGCGCAGAGTTTAAGAACAAAGAAAAAGTTCTTCATCGACACGACTACTGCTCTCTTGCAAGCCCAGTGCTCAAGTCGCTCCTTAATCAAACGCAGCCCCGCCTTTTGTACAGCAGCACGTTTAAAACCGCCAGCGCACAGGATGAGTATATTGCCGCGCTCTCTCAAACCACTCTTCCTTCATTTTGCCTGTTGCCTCTGGTTTTCAATGAAAGAACGCTGGGAGTATTGTGCTTAGGCAGCATAGATGACAGCGTATTCTCAGACCAAAACCTTGCACTGCTTAGCCACATTGCTGCTCGTATATCGATAGCGTTGGATAATGCGCTGGCCTACGAAGAAATTTCTCGTTTGAAAGACAATCTGCTTCATGAAAACCAGTATCTGTCGGAAGAGATCCGCAACTTTGAATCGTTCGACGAAATTATTGGGCAAAGCGAGGCGATGTCTGCGGTATTGGATCAGGTAGCGATGGTGGCTGACAGCGACTGCACCGTGCTGATATTAGGAGAAACGGGAACCGGAAAAGAGCTTATCGCTCGTGCGATCCATAAGCTAAGCCAGCGCAGCTCGCGAGCGATGGTAAAGGTAAACTGTGCTGCGATTCCATCTGGGCTTTTGGAAAGCGATCTGTTTGGTCATGAAAAGGGCGCGTTCACCGGCGCTACTGCCCAGCGCGTAGGTCGTTTTGAACAGGCCGATCGCAGCACGCTGTTTTTAGATGAGGTAGGTGATATTCCGCTGGATTTACAACCCAAGCTTTTGCGCGTGCTGCAGGAAAGAGAGATTGAACGCTTGGGGGGAAGCCGGGTTATTCCCGTCGACGTGCGGCTGATTGCGGCAACAAATTGCAATCTCCACCAGATGGTGATTGATAAAGCCTACCGCAGCGATCTTTATTATCGTCTGAACGTATTTCCCATCGTTATTCCTCCGCTACGCGAGCGCCCAGAGGACATTCCGTCGCTGGTGAAGTTCTTTACCAAGAGCATTGCCAAACGAATGAACCGCCATATTGAAAGCGTGCCGGCGGAAACTATTGAACTTTTGGCAAAGCTACCGTGGCCAGGCAACGTACGGGAGTTACAGAACGTTATCGAACGCGCGGTGATTTTAACCAAAGGCTCTGTGTTAAACCTTCGGCCTCAGGAGTTGCAGTATCATTTAGCGCCGATGAACGGCAGGCCAGCTTTAGAGCCTGCCAAACAAAAGCCGCAGCCTAAGCCCGTCCGTTTGGCCGATGACAGCGAAACCGAGAGGCAGGAAATCATTCGCGTGCTGAAAGAGACTAACGGGATAGTTGCCGGTCCTAAAGGCGCGGCGGAGAAGCTGGGGCTTAAGCGCACGACCCTACTGTCGCGCATGCAGCGCTTAGGGATCTCGGTAAAGGATATTTTAGAAAGCGATTAACGAGTATAAAAATGAAAGGGGCCGATTTGGCCCCTTTTCTTATGGAATACCGATGCGTCAGGCTTCGGCTGCTTGGCGCAGTCGTCCCTTCAGCGTCGTGTACTCTTTTTGAACGTAGCTTTCCGCCCAGTTTTGATCGGAAATGGCTTCAACCTTCACCGCACAATGCTTAAACTCCGGCGTTCTGGATATCGGATCCAGCTCGTCCAACGTTAGCCTGTTGCAAGCACCAATCCACCACTGGTAAGTCATGTAAACCGCACCTTGGTTAGTGCGATCGCTGACTGCCGCACGGCTAATGACTTTCCCTCGGCGGGATGAGATCCAGACCAGCTCCTGATCCTTAACGCCAAGCTTGGCCGCATCCTGCGTATTCATCTGAACGTAGCCCGGCTCGTCGGCCAGGGTCTGCAGCGCCGCGCAGTTGCCCGTCATTGAACGACAGGAGTAGTGGCCTACTTCGCGCACCGTCGCCAACGCCAGCGGATATTCTTCATCCGTTGGCTCCATCGGCGGACGCCATTCGCAGGCGTACAGCGCACCCTTGCCGTTAGGTCGGTTGAACTTGCTGCCGGCGAACAGATACTGAGTGCCGGGGTGGTCAAGGGTTGGGCATGGCCACTGCACGTAGCCGAGGCCTTCCATTTTCTCATAGGTGGCGCCGTAGTAGATCGGGCACAGCTCGCGAAGTTCATCCCAGATCTCTTTGGTGTTGTTGTACTTCATTGGATAGCCGATCGCACTCGACATAAGACAGATGATTTCCCAGTCGGTTTTTACGTCGCCTTTCGGCTCAACGGCCTTATAGAAACGTTGGAATCCGCGGTCTGCACTGGTGTAAACCCCTTCATGTTCGCCCCAGGACGTAGCTGGGAAGATAACGTCCGCCATTTCGGCGGTTTGCGTCATGAAGATGTCCTGTACGATGACTAAGTCCAGCGCCTCAAAGCCCTGACGGACGACGGACAGATCGGGCTCCGTCTGCAAAGGGTCTTCCCCCATCACGTAGAACGCTTTCACTTTACCGGTGATGGCGTTATGGGGAAGCTCGCTGAGAGGATACCCTTTCTTCTCTGGAATCGACTCAACGCCCCAAGCCTTGGCGAATTTCTCTCTGGCGGCCGGATCGTTAACGTACTGATAGCCGGGCAGCGTGTCGATAAGCGCCCCCATGTCGCAGGCGCCCTGAACGTTGTTCTGGCCCCGAACGGGAGCGACGCCGACGTTTGGCCGCCCCAGGTTGCCGGTCAGCAGCGCCAGGCTGGTCAGGCAGCGAACGGTATCGACGCCTTGGCCCCACTGGGTTACGCCCATCCCCCACAGGATGGTGGCGGAAGGCGCAGCGGCGTACATGCGGATCGTTTCGCGGATCTGCTTAGCCGACAGGCCGGTAATCTCTTCAACGTACTCCGGCGTGTATTTCTCAACCGCCTTGCAGTACTCCTCAAAGCCTTCGGTATGGTTAGCGACGAACTCTTTGTTGTACAGCCCTTCGTTAATCAGTACGTTGGCAAAAGCGTTGAGCAGCGCCACGTTGCTGCCATTTTTTAGCGGCAGCCAAAGGTCGGCGATGCGCGCGGTCTCAATATAGCGCGGATCGCAGACGATAACTTTAGCCCCTTTCGCCTTCGCCTTCAGAATGCGGCGAGCTACGATAGGGTGTGAATCCGCGGCGTTGTAGCCGAAGATAAACAGACAATCGGTATCTTCCATCTCGGGGATGGAGTTACTCATTGCGCCGTTGCCGACCGAGCGGTGCAGACCTGCAACCGAAGGGCCGTGTCAGACGCGAGCGCAGCAGTCTACGTTATTCGTACCAATAGCGGCGCGAGCAAACTTCTGCATAATGTAGTTCACTTCGTTGCCTGGGCCGCGAGATGAACCTGAAGTCATCACGGCGTCAGGGCCGTGTTCTTCGATGATTTTTTTCATACGGGAACTGGCGAACTCTATCGCTTCGTCCCACGAAACGGCTTCCAGCTCACCGCCGCGCTGGCGGCGGATCATCGGTTTTGTCAGGCGAGGGGTCAGGATCTTGGTGTCGTTAAGGAAGTCCCAGCCGTAGTAGCCCTTCAAACAGAGCTCTCCCTGATTGGTGACCCCGTTTGCGCCTTCAGCGCCAACGACTTTCCCGCCCTCAACCAACAGGTTGATTTTGCAGCCCGACGCGCAGTACGGGCAGACGGTAATGACTTTTTTCATGCTCACATTGCTCCTCAAGTCCATGGATCTACCCATTCACCAGAAACGGATAGTCAAGAACGGATAGCTAAAAATGAATTTCTCCCGCCTCTTCCAGTGCGGCTCGTTCTTGCTTCTGCCGCATTAAGGCGTCTAATGATTCAGGCGTTACCAGACGCAGCGCGTTGGTTGGGCACACTTTTATGCAGGTGGGGCTTTCCGCTACGCCTTCGCACAGATCGCATTTGAGCGCCTGCGCCTTAAGGCGAGAACCGACAATAGCGCCGTCGCTCGGTACGGTGACCTGGCTGGTTACAATACTCATTGCTCCATAAGGGCAGGCAATCGCGCAGGTTTTACAGCCGATGCACTTTTCCTGGATCACCTGAATGCTGCTATTGCTTCTTACAATGGCGCCGTTAGGACAAACTTCCGCACAGGGCGCGTCTTCACAGTGGCGGCAAAGAATAGCCGTGCTGACCGTGCTGCCTCTGATTACCCGAATGCGGGGAGAAAAGCTTTTGGCCGACAGGTTTGCCACATCGTTACCCGCACTGTGGACGACGGCACAGGCGACTTCGCAAGTGCGGCATCCAATACAGTTCTTGGGATCGGCGATAACGAACCGGTTCATAAATACATCTCCATTACTCACGTATCGACCGCCGCGCGGTCAGAGGAAGACTGTGTTCAAAGGCTGGCCTTCCAAAAGGCTTATCTCATGCTACTGCCCTAAAAGAGATAAGCAGGGTTTATGCCAGCTTTTTGTTTTTATAATTCACTGATTTTATTTGCTTTGCCGTAGTTTCTCTGTGAACCAGATGGCGTGTCGACATCGGCTCGTCAAATATGTCGATGCCGCTGTCTCATATTTGGGGGCAACTTCCCAACGTGCAGTGATACACCAGATAGATTCCCTCCATGTTGACGTGCCGCAATATTCACTGAAATTCAGCAAAGTTGTTTATTTGATGAGTATCAATTTGTGAATATGCTCAAGCCCTACAGCCACTCAAACTCCGGCTCACCCCGCCAACGAGTCAGGCTTTGGTAAACGGCGTCCACGGCTTCAGAGACGACGGGCGTCATGGGAAAGGCGAACGCCACCACGTCGGGCTGAATACCGATAAAAAAGACCTCGGGGATGTCCTCTTTTAGCTGGTCTATCAGAAAGTTCAGCGGCAGGTTATGAGTTGTCATGATAAACATGTCGGCGATGCTTTCTGCGTCTATCAGGCGAATCTCTCCCGGCTCCAGCCCCATATCGGCTGCATCTACAATCACAAGCGTGTTTGGCCTAAGCGCTTTGACCCTGTGTGATTCATTTTCAGGCGCGCTGCCGCCGTCGATGGCTTCCCAGCCTGCGATCGACGAGTTCATCATCATCTCATAAAGCTTCGGCCCGGCACCGTCGTCCCCCATCATGGCGTTGCCCACGGTAAGCACAACGCGGGAAGCGGTTGAAACCGTCATGCGTCGCGCCTTCTGACAATCAGATAAATCGCCGGCTCTTTGTCGATAGCGTGTAGCGCTTTCATCAGCGTTTGCGTCCATTCTGACTGAATCTTCGTCAGGCGCTCGCCTATTGCAGACCAGGCCTGCGCTAAAAGTTGGACGTGGCTGCTGTCGATAGTAATCTCGCCAAACCTCAGCAGGCCTTCCATTTTTCTGCGCGCTTCGCCGCCTTCTGGCAGCTGGGCTACCCAGTCTCGGTAGTCTTCGGTCGGAACGTGCATCAAAGTTTTTAAGCAGTCAATGACGCCGACGTGGTGGCCGATAGCCAAGGAATAGTACATGACCTGCTGACTCTGCTCCGGCACGTCGTCGTCGCTGTCGAGAAATTTCTGGTTTAGGGTGTAGAACACCACGTTATCGGTCGACATTGTTCTACTCTCCTTTCAGGCGCGGCGCGCAAATAGCATGCAAGCGGCCGACAATCTCCCGCAGGCGCGGGTCGTCATGTTTGTCGAGATAGGCAGCGATACGTTCATCAACGGAGTGCGGAACGTTTTGCGTCAGTAGCCGCATAAACTCGTCGGCAATGTCGCCGCCCTGACGGTAGCCTGCCATTCTGCGAGCTTCCCGCTCAAGTTCGACGCGTACGGAGGTCGGCAGCGTTGGGAAACGTAGCGCAGGATGTTCGCCTGCCGTTTGCACATGGTTAGGCATTTTTAGCTTTTGATCTAACAGCCCCAGCGCCATGGCGAAGCCGTAAATCGTAGCCGCTGGCGTCGGCGGGCAGCCGGGAATGTAAACGTCAATCGGCACAATTTGGTCGCTTCCGCCCCAGACGCAGTACAGATCGTGAAAGATGCCGCCTCCGCAGCCGCAGGCACCGTAAGAAATGCAGATTTTGGGATCGGGAGCCGATTCATAGGCGCGCAGCGCGGGGGCGCGCATGGCGCGCGTTACCGCGCCGGTAAACAATAGGATGTCGGCGTGGCGCGGAGACGACACGACCTTGATGCCGAAACGTTCGGTATCAAACACGGGCGTAATGGTGCCGAAAATCTCGATCTCACAGCCGTTGCAGCCGCCGCAGTCGACCCGATAAACGTAAGCCGAGCGCTGAATGTCTTTAAGCAGCGTCTTTTTAAGCTTAGCGACCTGTTCTTCGACCGACAGCGGCTTGGAAATGCCGTTAACCACCGTTTCGAGTTGACTGCTCATTTTGTCATCTCCTGATTAAGATGCAGGCCCAGCGCGACGCTGTCTGAATGGGCGACGCTCTGCTTGCGTTTGCATTCGGGGCAGGTTTCATGCTGGGAACGACGGCTTTCCGCCTCTTCTTGGCTCATGCCGGCCTGGATAAGCAGCGAAATCGCGTAGTCGATAGACTTTTGCGGCGCGAATGGTTTATGGCAAATGCGGCATGAGGCGACCTGGAATACCGCCTCCTGAAACAGATCCTGTTTGTTGAACACCGCCAGCTCAAACTCTTCCGACAGCCGGATCGCCCTGGTTGGGCACACTTCTTCGCAGCGACCGCAGAAGATACAGCGTCCGAGAAATAGCGACCAGGTGCGTTCGCCGCTTGCGGTATCGGTACTCATGGTCAGCGCGTTGGCGGGGCAGGCCATGGTACAAGCCGCACAGGCAATGCACTGCTCGGCGTTATACTCCGGCTTGCCCCGGAAATCCTGACAGACGTCGTAGGGCTTAAAGGGATACTTAACCGTGGTATCACCGACGTTCAGTATGGTTTTCAGCAGTTTAAACATGATTCACCTCGGCGTTACTTCAGCGGAGAGTTCTTGCGCTCAATGCCATAGCGCTCGATCTCTTTGTAGGCCACGGTCTGCGCCTTACGCTTGCGTACGTCGACCACGGTGACCCGGTCGGTACACGAATAGCAGGGATCGAGGCTGCCGATAATCAGCGGCGCGTCGGACACCGTGTTGCCGCGCAGCATGTAGCGCAGAGGCGGCCAGTTGGCGTAAGTCGCGGCGCGGCAGCGCCAGCGATATAGCTTCTGATTGTCGCCCAGCATGCTCCAGTGGATGTCTTCACCGCGCGGCGCCTCGGTAATGCCCAGCGCAAAGCGGTGGGGCTGATAGCGGAAACCTTCTACCAGCAGCGGGCCATCTGCCAAGTTGTCCAGCGCGTATTCGATGATGGCGATGGACTCGTAAAACTCCTGAATGCGGATCATCACGCGGGAGTTAACGTCGCAGCCGTCCTTAACGTGAACTTCAAAAGGCACGTTGGCGTAGCCAGCGAAGGGGTGTAGCTTACGCACGTCGCGGAAGTAGCCGCTGGCGCGAACCACGGGCCCTACCGGGCTGTAGTCTCTGGCGACCTTACGGTCCAGCACGCCGACGTTGACCGTGCGCTGCTGCATGTTAGGCGTATCCAGCAGGATCTCGACCAGTTGGGTGACTTCCGTGCGCATTTCATGCAACGTTTTAAGCGCTTCTAGCCGCTGGGCTTTCAGGATGTCCCTGCGTACGCCGCCTATCAGGTTTAAGCCATAGGTTTTACGCGCGCCAGTTAGCATTTCCGCCATCTTCATCGCTTTTTCGCGCACGCGGAAAAACTGCATAAAGCCGGTATCAAAACCGACAAAGTGGCAGGAGAGGCCGATGTTCAGCAGATGGCTGTGTAAGCGTTCTACCTCCAGCAAAACGGTGCGGATCATTTGGGCGCGCTCGGGGACGTGAATGCCGAGGGCGTTCTCAACCGAGTTGGCGTAGGCCACGCTGTGGGTAAAGCCGCAGATGCCGCATACGCGATCGGCCAGGAACGTGACCTCATCATAGCCCATGCGGGTTTCCGCCAGCTTTTCCATGCCGCGGTGAACGTAGAACAGGCGATAGTCGGCGTCGACGATGTCTTCACCGTCGACGAACAGGCGAAAATGCCCCGGTTCGTCAGAGGTGATGTGCAGCGGCCCGATGGGGACGACGCGGCTTTCGCCGCCTTCGTTCACAAAGCGATAGGTTTCAGTGTTGGTAGTCGGATCCGGACGCTCGCGGTAGTCCATGGCGTCCTTACGCAGTGGGTGGAGATCGTCCGGCCAGTCGTCCGGCAGTACCAGGCGGCGCTCGTCGGGTAGACCTACCGGGCGCAGGCCGTACATGTCGCGTACCTCGCGTTCGCCCCATACGCAGGCGGGAACGCGGGGCGTAACGGAAGGAAATTCCAGCGTATTGGCATCGACCATGGCTTTGACGGTGACAAAGCTTTTCACCGTGGCCTCCATCGATAGTACATAGTAAACGGCGTAGCTGCCGTTAAGCGGCCGCTCGTCGTTGCCAAACAGCACCGACAGCCAGCCGCCCTGTACGTAGTAAAGCCATTCGACGATCTCCGGCAGCGCGTTGGTTTTTACCGTCAGGGTAACCTGATTGTGCGTTTGCCAGCTCTCTTCCAGCACCGCCGACGGGAACTTCTGCCTTACGCCTTCAACATAGCCATGACCGACTTTAGTTTCACTAAGGGTATTCACGTTTTGTTTCTCCTGTCGTTCATGACTATTGACCGTGGACGACCGCAGCCTGGACGCTCTGCCAGGGCAACGTCAGCGAATCGCCGACCGGTAAACTGCCGTTATCCATCACGATAGCGGCGGCGTTGTGTAAAAGTTGAAGCACCGGCTGCGGAATGTGCAGGCCCATTATCAACATCAGCACCATTAACAGGGCGATGGGCAACAGCGTCATTGCTCCCAGCTCGCCTTTGGCCAACGCTTCAGGGCTTGGCCCCAGTACCGTTGAGGCCACCATTTTCACCAGCCCGGCCAGTACAACGGTTAAAAGCAGCAGGCAAACGACGATAACGGCGACTTTGCCGGCCTGAATGCCGGCGGTCACCAGCATGAACTCGCTAACGAACACGTTGAACGGCGGTATGCCGCCGAGCGCCAGCGCGCCGCCGGCGAACAGCACCGCCGTTACCGGGGCTACGCGCATAATTCCCTTAACCGCGTCCATATCTCGCGTGCCGTACTTCAACAGAACGTTGCCTGAACAGCAGAACAGCAGAGTTTTCGCCAGACTGTGGTTAACGGTGTGCAGCAGCGCGGCCAGCGTACCCAGCGGCCCACCGATGCCGAAGGCAAGGGCGATGAGCCCCATGTTTTCCACGCTGGAGTAGGCTAAAAGCCGCTTGATATCGCGCTGAACGATGATAAACAGCGCGGCGACGGCCACCGACAGCAGGCCGAAAATCAACATCAGCATTTGCGGAAATTCGGAGCCGATGGCCTTGTTGACGATAATGTAGTAGCGGATAACCACCAGCATCGCACAGTTGAGCAGCACGGCCGACAGCATGGCGCTGGTGGGGCTGGGCGCTTCGCTGTGGGCGTCTGGCAGCCAGGCGTGCATCGGAAACAGGCCTGACTTGGTGCCAAAGCCTATCAGCACAAAGGCGAAGGCCAGATGCATCAGCGTCGGATCGAGCAGATTGGCGTTTTGATGCAGGACCGTCCAGAAAATCGCCTGGCTCGGGTCTGCCAATACACCCGCGGCGTTGGCATAAACCAGTACGGTGCCGTAAAGCCCGAAGGCGACGCCGACCGTACAGATGATGATGTATTTCCAGGCCGCCTCCAGTGAAGAGCGTTGCCCATAGAGCCCGACCAGAAACGCCGAGCTTAGCGTGGTAGCCTCAATAGCGACCCACATCATGATGATATTGTTGGCGGTGGCGGCCAGCAGCATGGTGAACAAAAACAGGTGAAAGAAGCCGTAATAGCTACAAAGCGTCGTAACGCTGACCTCTTCATGCTCGACTTCATGCCCCATATAGCCGATGGAGTAAAGCCCGGCCAGCAGCCCAATCACGCCGATGATAGCGCTAAACAGCGCGCCGAGGCTGTCGATATAGATCCACTGGTGCAGCGCCAGCAGCGCTCCAGACTGAAGCACGCCGCAAACCGTCAACAGAGAAAATCCGCAGGTAGCAATAATGCCGATGGAGTGCAGCACGGTGACGGCTTGGCGGGCGTTACCAAGCCAGCGACAGGCGAAGCACAGCAGTGAAATCAGCAGCGGCGTTGAGAGCAGAGCGTAAGTCCATAGCGTATTCGTCATTTTCCGTTACCCCTTCAATGCCGTCAGTTGCCGAACGTCCAGGGTTTTCAGCGTGTGGTAAATCCTGCGCGCCATGAAGGACATGATGATAACGGCGAAAATGGCGTCGGTCGCAATGCCGACTTCCACCAGTTCCGGCGCCTTATAGGCCATTAGCGCCAACGTCAGGTGCGCGCCGTTTTCCATCAGGCAATAGCCGAAAATCTGCTTGAGGATGTTGCGTTGGCTGACGATGCACAAAAGCCCAAGGAAGAAGTGGCTTAAAGATACGCTGAGCGCAGGCTTGAGCGCTTCTACCATCGGCAGGCGAACGGCGTCGACCACCAGATAGCTCAGCACGATAATCACGGCGGCAATAAGGATGAGCAGGCCAAGCCCGATAACCGGCGTATCTGCCTGTGGGTCCTGCAGCTTGCCCAGCGCCTTATACATAATCCACGGCACCAGCAGTACTTTGGTGATAAACGCGGTGCCCGACCACCAGTACAGCTCTTCGGCCTTCATGGTGCAGGCCAGCGCGATAAAGGTCAGCACCAGGACAAGCGACTGCAGCGCATAAAATAGCGCAGCGTTTTTCGGACGTTTGGCGCCGATAACGAGCAGTGAGCTGACGATCAGCAGTCCTGCCAGGTTGTTTACTATAAGCGTTCCGGTCATCATCAACTCCGTTATCCTAGCCACCAGGCTGCGATGAAGCTCGAGCACAGGGACATCACAATCAACACGAGAAGCACTCCCTGCATGGCAGGGGGAACCGGGGAGGCGTTAGCCACCTCCTCTGAAGGTTCTCCCGGCACGGTTTTGCCGAACCAGTAGAGGAACCAGCCGAAGCTGGCCACGGATTCCACCAGCGCCAAAATCATGATCGGCATAATCCACACGTGAGCGTTAGAAAGCTCAAAGCCGGCGGCAAACAGCGGGAACTTGCTGAAGAATCCGTTAAACGGCGGAATGCCGGTAATCGCCATTGCCGCCACGCAAAAACCTACGCCCAAAAGCGGCATGCGGCGCATAATGCCGCGAAGCCTGGGCAGCATGCGGGTACCGCAGCTGTAGCTGAGCGCACCGGCGACCAGGAAGAACAGGCTCTTGGCGAACGCGTGGTTGAAGATGTAGGCGATACCGCCGTCAAAGGCCATTTGAGAGCCAAAGGCGGACAGCGACAGCGCTATAAAAATGTAAGAGAGCTGCGTAATGGTGGAGTAGGCCAGCAGCCGCTTTAAGTCAGTCTGCGGCAGATACATGATAAAGCCGTAGAGGAGCGTGAGTATCGCCATCACTATGCCGACGATGCCGATAATTTCCGGAATGTTTCCGGCTGACATCAGGCCGCGAGCGAAGATATAGACGCCGACCTTCACCATTGATGCCGCGTGTAAGTAAGCGCTCACAGGAGTAGGCGCTTCCATGGCGTCCGGCAGCCAGACGTGCAGCGGCAGCTGGGCGGACTTGCCCCAGGCGGCGAACATGATGCCAAACAGCACCAGCGTCTTGGCGTCACCGTTGAGGTTAGCCAGCGCCGACAGTGAGAAGGTGCCCGTTTCGGCGAACAGATAGGCTGCGGCCAGATAAAGCCCGACGGCGGCGACGTGAGTGATAAGCAACGCCTTCAGGGCGGAGCGCAGCGGCTTTGGCTTTTGGTAATAACCGATCAACGCCCAGGAGCAGCCGCCGGTGATTTCAAAAAACAGCAGCTGGCCGACCAGCGTAGAAGAAAGCACCAGCCCGGCCATTGCTCCGATGAATACCAGCAGCAGCGCGTAGTAGCGAGGGAGCCCTTCGTGGGGATGCTCTTTGTTACCCTTGGTTAAGTAGGCTGCGGAGTAAACGCTTACTAAAAAACCAAGGAATACGACGGCGAAGGTGATAAGCGTGCTGATGCGGTCCACCACCAGCCCAAACAGTTCGGCTTGGCCTATGCTAACGAGCGGATAGGCGGCGTCGATTCTGCCTCCGTTCAGCCAACTGAGCGCCAGCGCGAGCGAGAGAAGCGTAGCGGCGGCTGAGAATACGCCGCAGAGCGTCCGAGCCCGCATTGCGGGCGCGAGCCCCACAATAACGGCCCCGACAAAGGGAACCAGAACGGTTGCTAGAGCGATATTTTCCATCATCGGTGTTCAGCTCCTTACAGACCGGTGAGATAAAACACGAATGCCAGCGCGCTTACGCCGAAACCGACCCAGGTGCCGCGAGAAGTCAGCAGGAAGCGCCCTCGCGCCAGGCTGTTTTCAAACAGCGACGCTATAACAAAGACCACCAGCAGCTTGACGAGAAACAGCGCCGTAGCCGCAATCAGCGAGCCTGCGCCGAGCGTCTCGCTGCCGCCAAAGGGCAACAGCACGCTGACGAACATTGATGCAATCACCACCTGCTTAAGCGCCAGTCCCAGCTTGACCATCGCCAGCGCAGGGCCGGAGTATTCGGTCAATGGGCCTTCCTGAAGCTCCTGTTCCGCTTCCGCCACGTCGAATGGGATTTTTCCCATCTCGATAAAGACGGCGAAGGCGCAGGCGCCGATGGCCAACAGCGTAGCGCTTGGCGACTGCAGCGGGTCGGTTGCTAAGGAAGTGCTGATACTGCCGAGGTTGGTTGAGCCGACGATAAGCGCCAGTACCAACAGCGAAAGTACCAAAATCGGCTCAACCAGTACGCCTAACGTCACTTCGCGACTGGCGCCGATGCCGGCGAAAATGCTGCCTGAGTCCAGCCCTGCCAGCGCAAAGAAGAAGCGGTAAAGGGCAAACAGGTAGATAACCGTAATCAGATCGCCGCCAGCGCCGAACGGCGAAGCTAGCGTAATCAGCGGCAGCGCCATGGCGACTACCAGCATTGAGCTGATGAGTACGAAGGGCATCAGGCGGGAAATGAAGCCGGACGACTCGGGCGCAACGTTCTGACGCTTAAGCAGTTTTGCAAGGTCTCGATACTCCTGAAGCACGCCTGGCCCCCGGCGCGACTGCATTCTGGCCTTAATGACGCGGGAGATGCCGGACAGCAGCGGCGCCAGCGCCAACAGCGCCAGAGCCTGAATGAAAGCCAGCGGCAGCAGCGACAGCGAAGAGAGAACGTCAACGGAGGAGTGAAGAGTAGTCATGTTCGTCTCCTTATAGCGCTATTGCCAGCATTAACGCGGTGAGGGCTACCACCACGTACAGGCAGTAAAGGCGGAAGTCGCCGTGTTGAAGCCACTGAATGCGCTCTCCTAGTCTGACTACGCCGCGTGCGATGGGCAGAATAACCTTCTCTTCCCACCAGGGTTCAGCCTTGGCGGCGCCTTGAACGGTCAGCGCCATCCCTTTCGCCATGGCGGGCGCAGGGTCAAGGATTTTGCGTAGCCGATAGAGCGGCGCAAACATAGTGCGAAGAGGCTGCGTAAAGCCGCCGGCGGAAACCGACATCTGCTCTTCATAGCCGTAGCCGCACGCCCAAGGCTCGCCGCCGTGGCGGTGGCGCAGGCGCTTGCCTTCAAACAGCGCGTAAATAAACAGCGGCAAGAACAGCAGGCCAATCAACAAAATCGCCACCAGCGGCGTAGAGAGCACGGTTTGCGCCCCTTCGCCCGGATAGACCAGCGTTCCGGCCGCAACGTCCATTGACTGCTGCCCGCCGAGCGCGGCAGCAACGTTAGCGATGATGGGGGAAATAAACGGCGCGCCGATGCCCAGCACCAGACAGGCCAGCGCCAGCAGGCCCATAGCTATCACCATTGGCCAGGGAACTTCTTTCGCCTGAGCGGCTTTTGGGCTTCGCGGCGCTCCGGCAAAGCTGATGCCGTAGACCTTAACGAAGCATAGCGCGGCCAGCGCGCCGGTAATGGCCAGCATGACGATAGCAACGGGGCCGGCGATGCGCATAATCAGCGAGCCGTCGTGACTTAGGGTAAACAGCGCCTGATAGGTAAACCACTCGCTGACGAAGCCGTTAAGCGGCGGTAGGGCGGAAATGGACATGGTGCCGATTAAAAACGCCAGAGCGGTGTAGGGCATCAGTTTGGCAAGCCCGCCCATGCGCTCCATGTCTTTGGTGTGTAGACGGTACATCACTGCGCCCGCGCCGAGGAACAGCAGCCCTTTGAACACCGCGTGGTTGAGCAGGTGATAGAGACCGCCGAGCAGGCCGATAACCGCCAACACCGGGTGATGGGTAGCGATGCCGATCATGCCGACGCCGACGCCCATTAAAATAATGCCGACGTTTTCTACCGTGTGGTAGGCCAGAAGCTTTTTGATATCGTGTTCAGCCAGCGCGTAGGTGACGCCCAGCACCGCGGACACCGAACCGAACGCCAGCACGACGACGCCCCACCAGGCCTCTGAAGCGCCAAGAATGTCGACGCCGACTTTGATAATGCCGAAGATGCCGATTTTCACCATCACGCCGGACATCAGCGCCGACGCGTGGGACGGCGCCGCCGGGTGAGCGCGGGGCAGCCAGCCGTGCAGCGGGATCATCCCCGCTTTGGCGCCGAAGCCGAAGAACGCCAGCAGGAACACGGCGGACGCCAGCGGCGCGGAAATGGATGACTGACGGAAAGCGGCGAAGTCCATGCTGCCGCTTTCGGCATAGAGAATGAAAAAGGCGATCATGATGAGCACCGAGCCAGCGTGCGCAATCAGAAAGTAAAGCAGGCCGGCGCTGATGGCCTCATCGTCCTGTTCAGTGATCACCAGGAAGTAAGAGGCGAGCGACATCATCTCGAAGAACACCAGAAAGTAGAAGGCGTTGTCCATCACCACCAGCGCCACCATAGAGGCGACGAACAGGTTCATGAAAAAGCCCATAAACCTCGCCCCCTTACCGACGTATTCCTCAACGTAGGACAGGGAATAAATGGAGGTCACTACCACCAGCAGCGAAATCGCCAGCACCATGAAGGCGGCTAGCCCGTCCAGACGTACGGAGAATCGCGCAAAGGAGAATGGTCCGTCGAGCGCAAGCAGATAAACATCTCCGCTACAGAGTGCAGAAATAGCCGACATGAGTCCGAGTACGCCGCCTATCGCGCAAAGGAGGCCCGACAGTCGAAACGTCAGGCGTTCACAGCGGCCAATCAGCAGCGGCAACACTGCGCCGACGACGTAAGCGGCGAGGGACAAAAAGAGCCATGAAAGCGGTCCAGTCATTATCTTTTCTCCTCGCGGCCCACTGGCGCATCGTTGGTGAAACCGCCGGTCTGGAAAACGTTCATCGCCTCGGCCCGCTTGGCTGCACTGGCGCGCTCCAGCGCACCATCGTCAATGATAAACAGCGATTTTGTTGGGCAAACGCGCACGCATTCGGGGCCGGTCGGCAGGAAGCCGCACAGATCGCACTTAACTGCTACAACGCGCATGCCTGGCCTCCAGGCCAGCATCGGGTTTAGCCTCCCGTTGAGCGGGGCAGTTCTCGCCTCGCGCGCGTGAGCATCGGCTTGAGAAAAGCGTTCATAGCTTACCGGTGCGTAAACGGGGCAGCTTCCGTGCGGCGTGATGGCGCCAAACGGGCAGGCGATGGCGCAAAGCTTGCAGCCGATGCACAGGCTTTCGTTCAGCTCGATAGCGTCTTCGGCGTGCGTAATGGCCTGCACCGGACAAACCTGCGCACAGGGCGCATCTTCGCAGTGGCGGCACAAGATGGGCGCGGTGGCGCCGGCGTCTCGCATCACGGTTAATCGCGGGTGAGACTGCAGGCCTTCGGCCTTATGCACTTCGCTGCAGGCTGCCATACAGGTGTTGCACCCGATGCACTGTTTTGGATCCGCAATAACAAAGCGGTTCATTACCATCCCTCCGATGTCCAGACAATCGTCCGACGGTGTTTAAGGCTGTACCTCTAAACGGTTAACGGTGGTATAGCAGGAATCATGCCAGACTGATTTTTAATATAATTATTTGATTTATATGATTGGTTTTTATAAGTGACGATATGGAAAAGCGAGTAGAGTGTCGGCGTCGACAGAAATGACGACGCCATTCGCGGTGGCTGACGGTAAGGCGCTATGGTGCGGAGGCCTCGATGGCTGTAGATTCGGACACGTGGCGTCAGGCCGCTAGTGGTGTACCGCAGCCCTGATTGCCTCGATGATTTTTTCGAAGGTTGTTTTGAGTTCATACAGCATTCCGCTGCCAGTCCCATCGCCTAACACAATGGCCAAAAGCATGGCGACAGCGACGCCGATAAGCGAATACTCCAGCGCGGTGACGCCGTGTTGGTCTTTTATCATTTTACCGAAACGCGTTGAATTAGCTGACATAGGGGTATGATTTATCGTTTTGGATGAATGGCACAGTAGTTTAGGCTTTGTGAAAGCAGGATCTTTTAGACGCTCTCGTTTTTTCTTTCTTTTTGTCAAAAGCCAGCGTTGATGAGGAGGGAAATAATATATTAAACCTCATTAGTTCTTACGTGATTTCAATAGGTCTTAAATAGCGTGAAAGGAGAGCGGTATTCCGTTAGCCGGAATGGAAAAACGCGTTTTCTTGGGGCGAAGCGTAAAAAGCAAAAAACCTCGTTGGTAGCGAGGTTTTCTACTTTTATACTCTCAGTGAACAGGCCACTGTTTAAAAATGGAGTACGGCATTTCTATCTGACTTCGCAAGTGTAACGTTCTCCGTTTTTTATTGCAATAATAAGCTAGGATTCTGTTATTTATATATTTTATATGGAGATGTCTCGCAATAAACGATATTCGCCATTGGATGGAAGGAAAGGCGTTTTATAATTTGAGGCGTCAGATTTGCCGTGCTCTGGATTATTTCGGTTTACAAGTCCTGGCTGCCGGACGGGTGGTGCCGCAGGCAGTGCCCCGATCGGGAGTGCGGCTTTTCTATCTGACGGTTGAACACCGATGCTGACAGGCGGCGTAAGGGTAAGGTGTCGGCGTCGTACTCCGCAAGCACGGAGAAGCGGGTGAAATGGACATTCTGTCTGTCATCATCGTCGTTATAGAGCTGCTGTTAGCCCTATTGCGATTGATTGACCTGTTGAGATAGCTCTCGGGTTGAAACGCACCTAAGGGGGAGGTACCGCTTCCCCCTTTAATATATTTATTAAACAACGGCCCCAGCCAAAGCCGGGGCCGTTGAATCCACCAATTTAACTCTTATGCCTTTTGAGCCGCGCCATTGGCGCGGGCGTTGCTTACGGTTAGCGTTACAACCGCGGAAGCGATAAGCGCGATAATCATAAAGATAAAGGCGCTGTTATAGCTGCCGCCGCTGCTCTTGATAAGCCAGCCCATGATAGGAGCAGAGACTACGCCCGCCATTTGGCCGCCAAAGTTGACGATACCGGACGCGCGGCCCATGATTTTATTCGGAATTGTGTCCATCAGGATGCCCCAGAAGGTCGCCATAGCGAAGAACATAAACAGAGCGGAGATACACTGATAAACCACCGCCATATCGGCGCTGACAACGGTAAAGGTCATGTACAGGAAAGCGGCTGCGATAACGGCCGTCACTACGTACAGCATCTTGCGTTGAGGCTTGAACTTATCGGAACAGTAGCCGCCGATAAGCGTGCCCGCCGCGCCGAACAGGAACGGAATAGCCGCCATGACGCCGGTCTTGGCCAGAGAGAACTCGCGTACGGTGATAAGGTAGCTTGGAAGCCAGGTGGAGAAGCCCCAAAAGGTGATATCAAACAGGAACCAGATTGCTGCCATCTGCCATAGAACCGGCATTTTCAGCACCTGACTGAACGGCATCGGCGGCTCGGAAGTACTTACGGTCGTACCGTCGGCCGCCAGTTCGTCCAGATCGGCCTGCGTAATGCTGGGATGATCTTTCGGATTATCGCGAGTGAAGAAGTAAATCGCCGCCGCAATGAACAGGCCGGGCAGGCCGAGCACGATAAACACCATGTGCCAGCCAAAGGCGCCGATAATGCCTGCGGCAACCACTACCGCCAGGGCTGGGCCTAAGGTGTTGACGGTAGACTGAATGGCCGTTGCGCGACCGCGCTCTTTGGACGGGAAGTAGGTCGAGATCATTTTCCACGATGCAGATGGGAAACAGCCCTCGCCGATGCCGAACAGGAAGCGAACCACCAGCATTAGCGGAAGGGTCAGTACGGCGCCGGTCAGACTGGTAAATACTGACCACCACGCGATACCGATAGCCATGATTTTACGCGCGCCGAACTTGTCCGCCAGAAAACCACCGGGGATCTGGAAGGCCGCGTAGCCGATAAAGAAGGCGCTGATGATAAGGCCCTGCTCGGCGGTGTCCAGATTCAGGTCTTTGCCGATGAAGGGGAGAGAGACGCTCATGACCATGCGGTCGAGAAAGGAGAGCAGCCAGGCGAGCCAAATCAGAGAAAGGACGGTGTATCTGGCCTTCCAGGTTTTGGGCTTGGCCGCATTGACCGCGCCCGAGGCGTTGGATTGTAAACTCATAATCGTGATGTCCTTAGGGTAGAGGCGCCCGTCGCGGGCACGTCGTACCCGCGAGGACTGGACCTTTGTTATTGTTTGTTATGGTTCTTATTGCTTTCTAATGACACTACCGCTGCAGGCATAGCTTTCTATGCCGTGGATTAACGCCAAACGCCCGTTAACCATGACTACTTCAATGCCTTCCGGATACTGGTTTGGCTCGATAAAGGTGCCCTTATCGGCCACCGTGTTCGGGTCCAGCATCACGACGTCGGCGGCGTAGCCTACCTTCAGTAATCCGCGATCGCTTAGGCCCATGACTTCCGCCGGCTTGCCGGTCATCTTGCGAATGGCCGCTTCCCAGCTCAGGCACTTTTCTTCTCGTACGTACTTGCCCAGTACGCGAGGGAAAGCGCCGAAAACGCGGGGGTGGGGCTTACCAGCGCCCATCAGGCCGTCGGTGCAGACGTTTTGTTCCGGACGGCAAAGGAACTTGATGACGTGTTCTTCGGTGCCGTAGAAGTCGACCATGCCGACGGCGTTCTCTTCTTCGTACAGCAGGTCAAAGGTGGCGTTGTAGGGATCTTTACCGCGCAGCTCGCCGAGCTGAACCAGGTTGAGGCCCACGGCGTCCTGGTTTTTAGCCGTTTTAGCGCTGGTGACGAAGATTTGGTCCAGACCTGCGAAGTCGATAAAGTTGTCCCAGCCGGGGATGCCGTTTTTGATGTCTTCAATCATTTTGGCGCGCAGCTCGGGTGACTCCAGGCGCTCAAGCAGCTTGTCGGTGCCGCCGGAATGAACCCAAGGCGGCAGAATAACGCCGAGCATGGTGCTGCCCGCCACGTAGGGATATTGGTCGAAAGAGATGCGAATGCCCTCTTTTTGCGCCTGCTCCAACATGCCGAGCATCTGGTCGATAAGCCCCCAGTTTTTCTTGCCGCACACCTTCATGTGAGAGATGTGCAGCCAAACGCCGGAAGCCTTGGCGATGTCGATAAGTTCTTGAGTTGACGTAATGATGTCGTCCGCTTCGCTGCGCTGGTGGACGACGAAGATACCGTTGTGCTTGGCCGTGACCTTGCATAACTCGATCATCTCAGCGGTATCGCCAAACGCGCACGGCATATAGATGAGCCCGGTGGACAGGCCAAACGCGCCGGCCTTCAGCTCTCGCTCAAGAATTTCGCACATTTTCGCTACGTCTTCACGAGTGGAGGGCTTGCCGTCCAGGCCCATGGCTTCCATACGAACGTTGCCGTGGGGCACCAGATAGGCGAGGTTAGTGGCCGGATGGTGCTCTTCCAGCAGCTTGAGATAGCCTTCGGTATTTTTAAACTTCCAGTCGATCTTATCGGTATCGCCATCTAAACCGGCGATGTTTTTACGCCAGGCGGCGATGTACTGCTCCGGCAGCGGCGCGAGAGCGACGCCGTCCTGCCCCAGCAGTTCGGTGGTAATACCCTGACGGATTTTGGCCGACAGCGCGGGGTTAACGATGGCTGAAAGGTCTGAGTGAGTGTGGGTATCAATAAATCCGGGACAGACGATTTTGCCGGTAGCATCGATCACCTGATCGTTGACGCCCGGGGCTGCCTGACCAATGGCGACGATGCGCCCTTCGTTAACGACGACGTCGGCGATAAACGCGTCGTTACCGGTTCCGTCGATAACTTTTCCGTTTTTAAATATGGTTTTCATCGTTATTCTCCGGCGCGGCGCGCCGAGTCCCGACGCGCTGCTATTTAGGTAAATGTTCTATTTTTTAACAATAATTCTTATTTTCCGTACAGGCTCTGGATGATGCCGTAGTAGCCGTTTGCCGAACCGGTCAGCTGGGAAATCTCGATAAACTCATCGATGGTGTGGGCCAGATTTTCCCGCGAAGGACCGAAGCCGATGGTTTTGATGCCCGCTTCGCCCGCATAGTGGCTGCCGTTAGTACAGAAGGAATACTGCGTGATAGTTGGCTCAATGCCTACGGAGCGCACGCCCGCCAACGCGGCCTGTACGAACTCGTCGGATTCTTCAAATACCCAACCGGGGAAGAAACGCTCGCCTTCGATGGTAGAGCCGGTGTAACAGGACTCCTGACCAAAAGCGTAGGATACCTTGCCCTTAAACTGCGGGTCCTGAGCTTCCAGCTCTTTGAGCGCCTTTTGCAGCGGAGCGATGACGCTCTCTTTGGTTTCGCCCACCAGCAGGCGGCGGTCATAGGTCGCGCGGCAGTAGTCGGGTACTACGGAAGCGCCTGGGTACGGCGAAGATTTAATGTCGGTCAGTTCCAGGATCCCCAGCCCCAGCACCGGGTGCGTCGGCGGTGTGACGGTGCGAATTTTGTCGATAAGCTGCGACATCTTGTACACCGCGTTAATGCCCGCCTGGGGGTTAGCGGAGTGGGCAGGCTTGCCGTAGGTTTCCACTACGATTTCCGCCCGGCCGCGCTGGCCGATTTTCAGATTCAGCTCGGAAGCTTCGCCGATAATGACGTAGTCCGGCTTATAGCGTTCGGACACCAGGCGAGCGGCAACGCCCTCAAAGCACTCTTCGTGTACGATGCAGGCGACGTAAATCTTGCCGGCAAAGTCGCGCTGGTGGTCCTGACCGTAGAAACCGACGGCGGAAATCATGGCGGCGACGGCGCCCTTCATGTCGGTGGTACCGCGGCCGTAAATTTTGCCGTCTTCAATGTCGCCACCGTAAGGGTTGCGGCTCCACTTCTCTTCGTCTACCGGTACGGTGTCGATATGGCCGTCGAACACCAGCGTCTTGCCCGGACGGTTTCCGACGATGCCGCCGACGATGTTGCCGTATTTATCTACGTGAATGTCGTCAAATTCATAGCTTTTCATCATTTTTTCGATGGCTTTGACTACATCGCCTTCCTGACCGGAGTAGCTCTTTTCGTGGATCAGGGTCTGGCAGTTTTTAACCACTTCATCAAAACGACTTGCTGATAACATGTTTTTTCTCCGTGATAGCCGCAATTACGGGCAATTAATATTTTTTAAAGCTGGGAATTTCACCGTCCCACACGATGTCGCGATAGCGCTGCGGGTCGGTGTCGCCTTCCGTGCTGATGACCAGAACGCGGGAATCTTTATTCAAGCCCAGCTGTTCGCGAAGCTGTGCCATTTCCGGCGAACGCATCAGGATGCTGAGCAGGCCGGTCGTCACCGCACCGGACTCGCCGGAAACGATGTGCGGGTCGCCTGGCAGCGGATTGCCCAGCGTGCGCATGCCGAGCGTGGCGACGAAGTCCGGGCAGGATGCGAACGCGTTTGCGTAGTCGCGCAGCAGCTCCCAGCCGATGGTGTTGGCTTCGCCACAGGCCAGCCCTGCCATAACGGTTTGCAGGTCTCCACCGACCGGAATGGCCGAGCCTTTCTTCGAAAGAGCGGAACGATACAGGCAGTCGGCGATCAGCGCTTCCGCCACGATGACCTTCGGCCGGCTTTCGCCGTAGGCGGCGGTCAGCATGCCTTGCACCATACCGGCAAACGAGCCAACGCCGGCCTGAACGAAAACGTGCGTCGGCGGCACCTGATGAAGCTGGTTCATCGCTTCCAGCATCAGCGAACCGTAGCCTTGCATAATCCACAGAGGGATCTTCTCGTAGCCCGGCCAAGCCGTGTCCTGAACGACGACCCAGCCGTGTTCTTTTGCCTGTTCCGCAGTCATACGCACTGCGTCGTCATAGTTCATGTCGACGATTTCCGCCCGCGCGCCTTCATTACGAATGGCTGTCAGCCTTTCCTGTGAAGACCCCTTTGGCATATAGACGACGGCGTTTTGCTTTAGCTGGCGAGCCATCCACGCCACGCCGCGGCCGTGATTGCCGTCGGTCGTTGTGGCGAAAGTGACTTCCTTAATCTCTTTTCTCACAGCGTCGCTGGTCATGACCTCAAAGGGCAGCTCGCTGATATCTTTTCCCATCAGGTCTGCAATGTGCCGGGCCATGGCGTAAGCGCCGCCGAGCACTTTAAACGCTTTCAATCCAAAGCGTTGTGATTCATCTTTAAGACACAGGCTTTTTATGCCCAGCATTTGAGAAAGCATAGGTAAGTGATAAAGCGGCGTTGGCGCATAGCCCGGCATAGAACGGTGAAAGTTCAACGCTTTTACCAGCTCCTGATGGCTAAACGACGCGAGCGGCGCCGTAGGGCGTTCAGTGAACGAAGTACGGTTGATAAAGCACTGCAATATGTCCTGCATGAAGAAGCCTCGTTATTGTTTTTAACCAAATGCAACGCGTTAGTTGCATATCTGTCGATAACCATAGAGGAGCAAGCGGCGTGCCATGTTGGTTATAAAAAAGCTTAAAAATCGTTATTGTCTGATTTTTAATGTATTTTGTGTGATTTTTTTAGAAAGTATAAGGCGGGTAAGGAAAATTGATTATCATTGAGATGATAAATTATCATTTTTGATAATTTGTGTGATCTGCATGGATAAATAAAAATAATTATTTAAATACAATTAAATAAATTTATTGAATTATAAAATCACTGACTTTTTATTTAATGATTATCACTTTTTGATAAACAAGCGATGCCATTGGAGGAACCGCCGTGATTTCAGTATTGAGTAACATTCAGGACGATATCTGTAACTATGCGGATGCTATCTCCGGCATCACGGGCACCGACGTTGAAATCATTGATGAGTCGCTAATGCGCATTGCAGGTACGGGGAAATACCGCCACATGCTCAACCAGAACGTGGCTAAAAACGGCTATATCTACCGCCACGTTTTGCAGGTGCAGAAAACCGTATTGATAGAAAACCCCGGAGAAAACGCGCTCTGCCGCAGCTGTGAGAAGCACCTCTATTGCTCCGAAGTGCTGGATCTGAACGCGCCTATTTTTCTTAACGATCGCGTCATTGGCGTTATCGGCATTATTTGCTCTTCGATGGAACAGCGTCAGGCGCTGCTTAACCAGATAGACAAGTTCATCACCTTTATCGAACAGATTGCCGAGATGATTTCCAGCAAGGTGTTCGAGTGTCTCGAACGTTTACGGGCGCAGGAGACGTTGGGAGCGTTTCGACGGCTGATTGACGCGATGGATCGCGGCGTAGTGGCGATCGACGGCAAGAACCGCATCTGGCACGCTAACCTGTCGGCTGAGCGTTTGTTTAACCGGGAAGTGGTAGGGCGTACGCTTGATATCGAAATGACCGGCGACGTGCTGTACGGCGATGAAGAGGCGTGGCTGACGCTGGAGGGGCAACGCTACCATGTACTGTGCAAGCAGATTTCCCTGTCGTCGTTCGATAAAGACAGCCTGACGATGGTGATTTTCCACGATGCGCGTGACTATATGAGCAAGGTGACGCTTCCCGCCTATGAGTCCGACGGGCGCGCCCGGCTGGTAGGTCACTCCCGGCCAATGGAACAGCTTCGAAATACTATCGGCAAAGTGGCGGACAGCTACGCCAGCGTGCTTATCACCGGCGAGAGCGGCGTGGGTAAAGAGGTGGTAGCGTTTGCTATTCACCAAAACAGCCCGCGCAAGGCTCAGCCGTTTGTCACCATCAACTGCGCAGCTATTCCCGAACAGCTGTTGGAAAGTGAACTGTTCGGCTACGTGCGCGGTGCATTTAGCGGCGCGGACCCCAAAGGGCGGGTAGGGAAGTTTGAGCTGGCCCACGGCGGAAGCCTGTTTTTAGATGAAATCGGCGATATGCCGCTGCACCTTCAGGCCAAGCTGCTGCGGGTGCTGCAAGAAAAGGCTATTACGCGGGTAGGTTCCAACAACGTAATCAATATCGACGTGCGTATTATCGCCGCTACTAACAAAAACCTTTACGACATGGTCGAGAACGGTCAGTTTCGGCAAGATCTCTACTATCGCCTGAACGTAGTTCCGCTGGCGCTGCCTTCGCTGCGTGAACGTAAAGAGGATATCGCCATGCTGGCGCAGTACTTTGCCGATGAGTTTTCCGACAGCTATCAAAGGCCGCGGCAGAAGCTGCCCGCTGACGTCGTCAACCTGCTGTACGCTTACCACTGGCCGGGGAATATTCGCGAGCTGCGCAATGTGATCGAATATATTTATGTGATGCAGGGGGATGCGTCGGGTATTAATGCCAGTCATCTGCCGCCTCATTTGCTTCATGTCATGGAAAGGCCGCTAACGGACAGGCCTGACTCGCTACAAAAGGGCTTTACCGCGCCAGCAGAAAAGGACGTTATCGCACAAGCCTTAACGCAGTTTGGTCACGGCGTAGAAGGGAAAAGGCGGGCGGCGGAACATTTGGGCATCGGTATTGCGACGCTTTATCGCAAAATTAAGCGTTATGATTTGGCCTGATCGTGGGGAGAGAGATGATGAGCGATCTTGAAAAACGCGCCAGGGAGTTTGCCACTCGCATTCATGCTGAAGCCAACCAGCGGCGGAAGTATACGCTGGCGCCCTATATCGTACACCCTGCGGCGGTGGCGGAGCTGGTGCGCTCGGTGCCCCACACGCCGGAAATGCTGGCCGCCGCCTGGCTGCACGATACGGTGGAAGATACAGACGTTCGCATAGACGATATTTTTCGCTTGTTTGGCGAATCGGTCGCTCAATACGTGGCGATGGTGACCAAGGTCAGCGTCGAGAGAGACGGCGACAGAGAGGCGCGCTTTCTTATCGATCTCCGGCACACCGCGCTCGCCTGTCCGCAGGCGAAAACCATCAAGCTGGCGGACATTATCGACAACTGCCGTACGGTGGCCGACTTTGACCCTGCCTTTGCCGAAGGCTACTTAGGAGAAAAACGCCGTCAGGTTGCGGTGTTGACTCAGGGGAATACGATGCTGTTTCAGCAGGCGAATGAGACGATAGCGCGGGGCATAGAGGTGGTTCGAGTATGGAAGAGAGGCCGGAGGCACTTTTGATGCTGAAGGCTTTGCCGTCATTTCTGGAGGCATATCGCAGAAAACAAAAATCCCCGTTGGTGAGACGGGGATTTTTGTTTTTCGCCCTCAGGCTGCGAGTAGCGCCCTGAGCGGCGATGCGTGACTGTACAAGCTAGCATTGCGATTTTAACCCCCTTTACCTCTCATTGCAATTGTATGATTCGGCTCTTTATAATGCGAATCGCTGGCTTTTTCTCGCTCTGGATCAAACCGATTTCAAGCCCTGGCTGCTGGACGGGTGGTGCCGCAGGCAGTGCCCCGATCTGGAGCGTGATTGTACAAGCTAGCATTTGTACAACCAGCGTTGACAGGCGGCGTAAGGGTAAGATGCTGGGGTTACGCTCCTTCATAGAAGGAGAGCGGATGGACACACTGACGCATAAGCTGGTTGTGCTCATCGCCGTGCTGGAGCTGTTGCTGGCTCTGCTGCGGCTGATTGATTTGTTGAAGTAATTCACGGATTGAAACGCACTTAAGGGGGAAGCCGATTCCCCCTTTAATAAATTACATTAACTCTTACTTAAACGGACTATACTCCACCGGCACCCAGCGATATCCCTGAGCGTCCGCGCCAACGTGGCCGATGCCGGGGAACGGCAGGTGTGCGCCCGCTATCCAGAGATCGGTTTTTGCTATGTTGGCGAACAGCTTCCTACGAGTTTCCACCGCTTTTTTATTATCGACGTCGAACTCCATCGAGACTTCCGGGCGGGTAAACTGCACCGAATGACTGTGAACGATGTCGCCCCAAACCAGCAGGCCTTGCTCGTCTGAAGTAAACAGGTACGAGCTGTGGCCGGGCGTGTGTCCCGGTGTAGGCATCACGGAAATGCCTTTTTGCAGGCTGTCTCCTGGCTGATAAACCTTAAATTTCCCCGCAGCCTGATAGGGCGCAACGGCTGCTTGAATGGTGGCGAACATCGGCTTGGCGGCTTCTGGCGCTTTTGCCGCCTGCTCCGGGCTTAGCCAATAGTCGGCATCGGCCTTGGCGACGTAGACGGTGGCGTTAGGGAACGCCATTGCGCCGTTATCCGTAATGCCGCAGACGTGATCGGCATGCAGGTGGGTTAGCAGCACGGTGTCTACCTGCTCCGGCTTATAGCCGGACGCCGTCAAGTTTGATTTAATCGCCCCCAGCGTTGGGCCGAAGCACTTCGCCGCGCCGGAGTCCACTAGCACCAGGTGTTCGCCGGTATTGATAAGGAATGCGTTAACGGCGGTCTGCACCCCGTTGTCGCTGTTGACGTACATTTTGTCCAGCAGCGTTTTCGCGTCTTTAGCATTGATATCCTTAAGCAGGTTCGTACCAAGCTTAACGTAACCGTCGTACAATGCGGTGACTTCGAACTGGCCGAGCGGCATGCGGTAGTAGCCGGGAACCTGAGTTTCCTGCTTTGCCGGCGCCGAAGCCTGAGCGGCCATCGCGCAGCCAGCCATCACCAGCGCCAGCAGGGCGCGAGAGGCATATTTCTTCATCGGTTGCTGTTCCTTGTTGTTTGCGACATGACGATTTAACTATAGTGCGATTTTTCCAACGCATCGCGCATCAGGCTATTTGCTCAACCCGGCAGCGTTGGCACAGCGGATAGTTGTCGAGAAACGGTTGAATTAGCGCCCGCATGACGTCGAAGCTGTTGCCGTACAGATAGAGCGCCGTCTCTTTGTTGCCCTGATGGTAGCTGTGGATGGAACCTTCTTCTCCGAGCGCCTTTTCTACTTCGCTCCAGACCACGTTGACGTCGCTGTTTTGATAAACTTCATCCGACAGATCGGTGCCGTTGAGATAGAGCGCCAGGCCTTCCTGATGCCCGAAGGGAATGGTGCGATCGTCGACCCGAAGGCGAGAGCCTTTGGGGGCCAGCGCTTTTTCCAAAAAGCCGAGAATGTGGCCTATCGCCCGTTCGCTGACGTCGGTGGCGTCAATCTCGATGTCGCATTCGCTGATTTCGCCCTCGTCGGTTAAAAGCGAGCCACCGCCGCTAACGTGGCCGATGCCGCACTGTTCTAAAACTTTCCCAAGCGCATCTTCTAAATCGCCGCGATGCGTCGGCTGAAGTCGAGCGTTTAGGGTGACGGTAACGTAATGTTGTTCTTGTTTTTTCTTACCGAAAAGATTTTTAAACATGCCGGGCTCCTTTTGGGCAAATAGATGAGTATTTGGCGATCCTGTCGCCATCATAGCGATATTGTCAAATTGACGTTAGTCTTCTTTATAGGGGGAATTCTAAACGGAGGGAAAGGTATGAACGTCTGCTATGTTGCCTACGTGTCCGGCGTCGTGCAGGGCGTTGGCTTTCGCTATTTCACCCAGCGGCAGGCGCAGGCACTCGGAGTGAATGGCTATGCCTACAATATGGACGATGGGCGGGTGGAAGTAATGGCCTGTGGCGAGCAGGCACAGGTAGAAAAGCTGTTGGCGTGGCTGAAGGTGGGGCCCCGTTCGGCCAAGGTCGAGCGCGTATTGACAGAGCCGCGCCCTTATCGAGACTGCGCGAGCTTCAGCATTAGATATTGAGCCTAGTCATTAATTCCCCCGATCGGGTAGACTAGGCGCCAATACGGCGCACTGCTTTACATAAACGACAATCTGGAACTCGCTATGTCTTCTTCCTTCGTTTCTATCCAACGTCTGCACACCTTTGGGCTGCCGGTCCACGCCGAGCGCGTTATTGAGGCCGATTCCGCTTCGCGTTTGCAAAACGCCTGGCGGGACGCGAAGCGAGAGGGGAAAGCGACGCTGCTGTTGGGCAGCGGCAGCAACATGCTGTTTCTGGAAGACTTCGGCGGCTGGATTATTCTCAACCGCATCAAGGGGATTGAGGTTAAGGAATCCTCTGATGCGTGGCTGCTGCACGTGGGCGCCGGAGAAAACTGGCACGAACTGGTGCGTCATACGCTCTCGCTGGGGATAGGCGGGCTTGAAAACCTGGCGTTGATCCCCGGCTGTGCAGGTTCCGCGCCGATTCAAAACATTGGCGCTTACGGAGTAGAGTTAAAGGACGTCTGCGACTACGTTGACGTGCTCAATCTGGAAAGCGGTGAAACGCATCGGCTGGCGGCGAACGAATGTGAGTTTGGCTACCGTGAGAGCGTGTTCAAACACCGCTATCGCGATGGATATGCCATCACCGCCGTAGGACTGCGGCTACCGAAACGCTGGCAGCCGGTGTTGAGCTACGGCGACCTGCGTGCGCTAGACCCAGCGACGGTAACGCCTTCACAGGTGTTTGATTCGGTTTGCGCCATGCGCACCAGCAAGCTGCCCGATCCGGCGATAACAGGGAATGCGGGCAGCTTTTTCAAAAATCCGGTGGTCAGTGCGTCGGACTTCGCTGCTATTTTGGCGCGCTATCCTAATGCGCCGCACTATCCGCAGGCTGACGGTCAGGAAAAGCTGGCGGCCGGTTGGCTTATCGACCGCTGTCATTTAAAAGGATATGCCATTGGCGGCGCGGCGGTTCACTCACAGCAGGCGCTGGTATTAGTGAACCAGCAAGACGCTGCGCCGCAGGACGTGGTGCAATTAGCGGCTTACGTTCGAAACCGCGTTGGCGAGACCTTTAACGTCTGGCTGGAGCCAGAGGTGCGCTTTATCGGTCGCGAAGGCGAGCGTAACGCGGTGGAGGTGCTGTCATGAAGAATATCGCTGTACCTCTTCAACTGGTGAAAATTCTTGCCGACGGCGAATTTCATTCCGGCGAACAGATTGGTCAGGCGCTGGGCATGAGCCGCGCGGCGATTAATAAATATATGCAAACCCTGCGCGACTGGGGGCTGGACGTGTTCACCGTAACGGGCAAAGGCTACAGCCTGGCCGCGCCGCTTCAACTTTTGGATACGGAAGCCATTGCCAAAAATCTACCGGAAGGGGGCGTCACGGTGCTGCCGGTGGTGGATTCTACCAACCAGTATTTAATGGACAGAATCGGCTCCCTTCGCTCCGGCGAGGCATGCGTGGCCGAGTTCCAGCAGGCCGGGCGCGGGCGACGCGGCAGACAGTGGTTCTCACCCTTTGGTTCTAACCTTTATCTTTCGATGTATTGGCGCCTGGAGCAGGGGCCGGCGGCTGCCGTGGGGCTTAGCCTGGCGGTGGGAATCGTTATGGCCGAAGTGCTGCGCGAACTGGGTGCTAAAGAAGTGAAGGTCAAATGGCCAAACGATCTGTACATAAATGACCGCAAGCTGGCGGGAATACTGGTTGAGCTGACCGGTAAAACCGGCGATGCGGCCAACGTAGTGATAGGCGCGGGCATCAACCTTGCTATGCGCGATCCGGACAGCAGCGTGGTGAATCAGCGCTGGGCCAACCTGATGGAAGGGGGCCTGAATATCGATCGCAATCTGTTAGTTGCCCGACTGCTTACGGCGTTGAGAAATACGCTGGGCCAGTTTGAACAGCAGGGGCTTGCGCCGTTTGTTTTCCGCTGGCGCGCGCTGGACAACTTTATCGATCGTCCGGTAAAGCTTCTGATGGGAGAGCGCCAGATTTTCGGCATCGCGCGCGGTATCGACAAGCAGGGGGCGCTCCTGCTGGAGCAGAATGGTGAAATTACGCCGTTTATCGGCGGTGAGATTTCGTTAAGGCTCGACGACAGGAAATAGAACTGACAGCTATTTTCTGCCGAAAAGTTTGTCGAGTCGTTTGCTGCATTCCCCTGGCGTAAGTAAAGAAATATGTATCCCGTTTTCGTCCAGGGTGAAAAAGCCTTTACATGCATCAGGCATGTCGTCGTATTGCTTATCCAACTGCGCCATCGTTTCTTTAAAGCAGCTGTATCCGTAGCGTTCAACCAGATAGGGTAACCCAAAGGGCGAGCGCAGCATTTCGTATTCTTGGTAGTTGTAGGGCGTGTGTTCGGGGATTTTTATCAGGATTTCGTGAAAACGCTTCATTAATGGCGCGATCTCTTTCTCTATAGCGTAGGCCGCATAGCCTCGTAGCGCAGTAAGCCGCATATCCAGATAGCGCTCTTTCTTAAAAGCAGACAGAAAGAAATCTTTTAGATCATATTGTAAACACCGTAGGACGAAGGCGTTCAGAATTTGCTTACGGCTGAAGATGTCTTTTGTTGAGAAATAGAGGTTGTCAAAATACGCGACGTCATCGGCTGAAAAGTCTTCAAACCTCATCTCAATCATTAAGCCGCGGTATTCAGGATGGTTTATATAACCTCTTTTACCTACAAAGCGCTCAATGGCTTCCCTGCTTTTCATGGCGAGTTTACTTCCTCAGTCTCACCTGCTCAACCGCGTGGTTCGCGCCCTTGGTCAGAATGAGGCTTGCTCGTTCACGGGTCGGCAGAATGTTTTGCAGTAGATTAAGCCCGTTGATTTCTCGCCAGATGCCGTCGGCAATGCTGATGGCCTGTTCTTCCGACAGCTTGGCGTAGCTGTGAAAGTAGGAGTCCGGGTTGGAGAATGCGCCCTGACGGAATTTAAGGAAGCGGTTAATGTACCACTGGCGCAGTAGCTCTTCTTCAGCGTCGACGTAAATCGAGAAGTCGACGAAGTCCGAAACGAAAACCCGGTGGGGCGACTGCGGATAGTCCATGCCGCTTTGCAGCACGTTTAGTCCTTCAATAATCAAAATGTCCGGCTGTTCAATAACCTGCTTTTCGCCGGGAATGATGTCGTAAATAAGGTGAGAATAAACCGGCGCCTCAACCTGCGCTTTTCCCGATTTGATTTCTGAAACGAAGCGCACCAGATTCATGATGTCGTAGGACTGTGGAAAGCCCTTTTTCTTCATCAAGTCACGGTCACGCAGCGTCTGGTTCGGCAGCAAAAAGCCGTCGGTGGTCACCAGCTCTACGCGCCGCCCTTTCGCCCAACGGCTTAACAGCGCCTGAAGCACGCGCGCACTGGTGCTTTTGCCCACGGCGACGCTGCCGGCGACGCTGATGATATAGGGAACGCGCTGTTTTTGGACGCCGAGAAACTTTTCCAATACAACGTGGTTTTGCAGGTTGCTGTCGATATAAAAATTCAGCAGGCGAGAAAGAGGCAGATAAATCTCAGAGACTTCGTCCAGTGAGAGGTCTTCGTTGATGCCCTTGAGGCTGATGATTTCCTCTTCGGTCAGAGTAAGCGGTTCAGAGTCTCGAAGCGTCGCCCACTGCTCACGACTGAATTCCATGTAGGGGCTTAAGCCAAATAGTTGTTGTTTGTCGTTCATAAACCGTTACATCCTGAGGGCCATATTGCTCGTATATCACGACGAGTCGAACTGGGAAATCAGCCGACGTAAGGAGTTATTATAGACATCTTGACGATGAGGGCAGCTTTTTTCGCACCTTGTTCATAATTTCTTTGGATCTTTTAGTGGTGGCGACGCCTTTCGGGGGGCAAAATAGTTCGCATTGCGTACAGTTTTTAGGGGGGCGACAAAGTGCCTGGTGGAATTCAGCTGAGGATTAAAGGCAAAGTGCAGGGCGTTGGCTTTCGTCCCTACGTTTGGCAATTGGCCCACGAAATGCGCTTTCTGGGCGATGTCTGCAACGACGCTGAAGGCGTATTGGTTCGCCTGCTGGCCGATGCCGTTCCTGCCGGCTTTTTGGAACAGCTTTATGCTCGCTGCCCGCCGCTGGCGCGCATTGAAAGCGTGACGCCAATGCCGTTTGACTGGCCCGTTCCACCGACGGACTTCTCGATCCGCAGCAGTGGAGAAGGACCGATGGATACGCAGGTTATCCCCGATGCGGCCACCTGTCCGGCCTGCCTGAAGGAGCTGTTTGACGGCGACAACCGGCGCTTCCGCTATCCTTTTACCAACTGCACCCACTGCGGGCCGCGTTTCACTATCATTCGCAAAATGCCCTATGACCGCCCGTTTACCGCGATGGCCTCTTTTCCCCTTTGCCCCCAGTGCCGTATGGAATATGAGTCTCCGGCGGACAGGCGCTTTCACGCGCAGCCTAACGCCTGTTCGGTCTGCGGGCCGTACGTTTGGTTGAGCAAAGCAAGCGACGTTCAGCCGACCGGCATCGTCGGCGATCTCGCCATTGAAAAGGCGGCGGAGCTGCTGCTTAACGGCGGCGTTTTGGCGATTAAGGGGCTGGGCGGTTTTCATCTGGCCTGCGACGCGACCAGCGATGATGCCGTTAACCTTTTACGCAAGCGCAAGCGCCGTCCCACCAAGCCGCTGGCGGTGATGCTGCCTTCGGCGGATTGGCTGAGCTTTTGCAGTCGGGAAAACGAGCCCGCTCTGCGTCAGCTATTGCAAAGCGGCCCGGCGCCCATCGTGCTGGTAGAAACGTCGCTAGGTTCGCCCTTAAGTCGCGCCGTTTGCCCCGGGTTGGATGAGGTCGGCCTGATGTTGCCTGCAAATCCTCTACAGCACCTGCTGATGGCAAAAGTGGGAAGACCGCTGGTGATGACGTCCGGCAATGCATCCGGCAAGCCCCCGGCGCTGTCCAATGAACAGGCGCTGGCGGATCTGGGAAATATCGCCGACCTGTTTTTAATGCACAATCGGGACATCGTGCAGCGCGCTGACGACTCGGTAGTTCGCTGGCAGCATGGTCGCGCGGAGATGCTGCGCCGCTCGCGCGGCTACGTGCCTGATGCAATTGAGCTACCGGCAGGATTTGACGATCTTCCTCCGCTGTTGGCCATGGGGGCGGACTTAAAAAATGCGTTTTGCCTTTTGCGAGGCAACGCGGCGGTGCTGAGCCAGCACCTTGGCGATTTGGACGACGTCGATATTGAGCAACAGTATCGCTCTGCCTTAACGCTGTTTGAGGATATCTACCGCTTTACGCCTTCGGCTATTGCCGTCGACGCCCACCCGGGCTACGTTAGCCATCGGCTGGGGCGTGAGCTAGCAGAAAAAGAAAGCCTGCCGCTGATAGAGGTTTTACACCATCACGCCCACATCGCCGCAACGATGGCGGAGCACGGCTGGCGCAAAGAGGATGGGGCAGCGATCGGCCTGGCGCTGGACGGGCTGGGATACGGCGAAAGCGGGCAACTATGGGGCGGCGAGTGCCTGCTGGTGGACTACCGGCAGTGTCAGCGCCTCGGCGGCTTGCCCGCCGTCGCGATGCCGGGCGGCGACAGGGCGTCGCAAGAGCCGTGGCGCAACCTTCTCGCCCAGTGGCTGCGTTTCGTGCCCGACTGGCAAAGCTATCCGGAGGCATCGGTCGTATTGGCGCAACCCTGGCAGCCGTTGGCCGTAGCTATCGAGCGGGGGCTGAACTCCCCGCAAGCGTCCTCGTGCGGTCGACTGTTCGACGCCGTCGCGGCCGCGATGTCTGTCTCGCCGAACGGTATTAGCTGGGAAGGGGAAGCGGCCTGCCGGTTGGAGGCAATAGCCCGCCAGTGCTGCTGTAACCGGAACCATCCGGTAACGATGCCGTTTAGTGGGGAAACGCTGGATCTGGCGACGTTCTGGCGGCAATGGTTAGCTTATCGCGCACCGATGGCCGACCGCGCATTCGCCTTTCACCAGGCGCTGGCGAACGGCATGGCGGACATGGCCAGAGCCTTCGCGCAGCGGCACGGCGTTTCAACCGTTGCGCTGGCGGGCGGCGTTGTTCACAACCGTCTGCTGCGGACGCTATTGGTTGAGCGTCTTGAGGGATTACGGGTTATTTATCCCGAACGGCTGCCGATGGGCGACGGTGGCTTGGCGTTAGGGCAGGCTATTGTTGCAGCGTCTCGCCGTTAAGCGTCTATACTTATCTGACCGTTTGATTACGGCAGAGCTAATATTTATTTTAACTATAAATAACAATGTATTATGAAAAATTTAGCGTTGGCGTTATTCGCCGCATGCCTTTGGCTATCTTCTTTCTTCCCGGCTTATGCTGACGGTGAGCACCGTGACGTGTACCTCGGCACCATTGGCGCTCAGTCCGTGGTGGTGGAACTGTCCGTTGAAGATGAGCCTAACGTCACCGGCCGCTATTTTTATCAGCGTTATCGTAACGATATTGCCCTGTCGGGCGTTCGAAGCGCGGACGGCAGCTTCACGCTGTATGAAAATCGACAGGTAGAAAAGAACCCTTCTGCTATGACGCTATCCCCTGGTTCTGACGGCTCTCTGAAGGGGGAATGGCGCGGCGTTGGCGGTAAACGCTTAGTGGTGAACTTAACGCCACAACCGCAGCTCGAAGGTCATAAAGACGATACGCTTTATCTTCAGGCGCTGCGCCGTGAAAATCCCTATGACTACCAGCGCATCGCTGCTTCATCTTTGATGAAAGAGCGGGAGCAGACGTTTATGGGATATCGGCTGCAGTGGTGGCGAGAGCCGGTGTCCGGCATTCGCCTGTTTAGCGTTTTATCAGGATACCCACAGGCGTCTCTTAAAAAGATCAATGCGCACTTGCGCGATCGCCTGTGGAAAGAGGTCGTTAACTACCACAGCTGCCTATACGGCGGACTGCAAACCAGCGTCGGCCAGGCTGATTTCACTCAAACCGTAACCCCAACCTATTTTTCGGAAAATGTGCTCAGCGCCAAGGTGTTCACCCACTTTTACTGCGGCGGAGCGCACCCTGACTTTGGCGATTTTCCGATTAATCTTGACGTGAAGCAGGCCCGCGAGCTCTCTTTAGAAGACGTGCTGTGGCTGGGAAAGGGGGAACCCGTTTATTATGACGCTCAGGGAAGCTCAAATTCTACTTTCAGCGATTTTTCCGATTACCGTTCTCACATTCTCGCTCCTTGGTTAGTCAAGAAGATGTCGGAGTTACATCCAAAATCCATGTTGAAAAATGAAGAATGTGATTATCATACGCAAGAGTATTGGGCATTTGTGAATTGGCATTTTACGTCGGAAGGAATTCTCTTTAGTCCTTCATTCCCTCGTGTAGCGCGCTCCTGCGAATATCCCGAGTGGGCGACGATCCCCTATCGAGAAATTAAACGGCATCCTGGACGGTTTTCATTCTCTGATTAACTACCCTTTTTGTAACTATTTTCAGTTCGGATGAAACGCATCACAATCTGAAAAGTATTTTCTTTTGCCACTATTATTGTTGGTTGTTTTTTGATCGACAATAAACTATTTCTATAAAACTTTCCTTATATCCTGAGTTTAGCCGTTTAAGTCCATAAAGTAATTTGTGTTCAAAAATATAAAACCATAGAAATAATGAGCACTTTTTGGGGCTTCTATAATTTGTAAGTTTGATTTTTTGTTAAATTTTATGTTTTCATTACAAATAAAAGATACCTTAATATCCTTCTTGTGCGAATGAATTTTGAAAAATACATTTATTTATCAATGTGTTAAAATGGTGTATTTTTATTTCAAAATGTAACTGTTTGAATAGAAAGAAATGTTATTTTTTTGTTACTTTTTTCGCTTGGAAATTTGACGTTACAATAAGAGACATCTAATCTTTAATTAAGGATAATTAATAAAAGTGTCGTTGCCAGGAGTTTGATAGGGTTAGTCAATAAGCAACTTAACATCGTTATTCAATAAGTATTACCTCCAAAAAACCGGCGGGAAGGTCTTCTGGGGGAGGGATGACTTATATTTGAAAGCCGAAATAACAACTATTATTTGCGGAATTCAAGGACTGTTTAATTGCTTATAGACGACCCTCCGTTGGTCGCTAAGGGCTTATTATGTCCTCAAAAAGACCACTATTAAAGCAAACGTTCTATGTTACCGGCTCTTCCCTTCTCATTATGGCGCTTTCCGCCTGTGGCGGTGGTGGCGGCGGCGGTGGCGGCGGCGGGAATAACAACTCCAGTAATGTCGGTTCGGGAAACCAGTCAGTGTCAAACCGAGACGGTATTATTTCGCCTACAGCACCGATTACACCAAACGCCTATAACCGAAATCTTTTCATTACTCAGGCCGCTGCGGCCAGAGAGGCTGGGTTTACCGGCGCGGGCGTCATCGTTGGCCTCATCGACAGCGGCGTATCAACCAGTAACGTAGCGCTTCAAAGCGTCGTAATCAAATCGTTGACCTACGTCGATCCTGCAACGAACAATACCAGCGTTGGAGACGTTCGCGGCCATGGCACCATGGTAGCTCAGGTGATCGCCGGTCAGCGCGTCGGCGACTTTTCCGGCGGCACTGCGCCTAGCGCATCCATCGTTAGTGCGCGAATCATTTCCGATACGCCGACGTCAGCCGGGACTCAGGGATATTCGCTGACTCGCGTCAACTATGACGTAGCCGACGCCGGGGCGAAAATTCTCAATAACTCGTGGAGCATGCCTGAGTGGAGCGCTTCCGATACCGTTACGACCAATAACTACGTTAACGCCTATCAGAATTTTGTGAAAACCCGAGGCGGCCTGGTGGTATTCGCCAGTGGAAACGACGGCGAGGCTAATCCTACTCAAATAGCGACGCTGCCGACGCTGGCGCCGACGGCTCAGCTGGAAAAGGGGTGGCTGGTGGTCAGCGCCGTAGACACCAATAACCCAGGTAAGCTCGCTGCCTACGCCAACGCCTGCGGCATCAGTATGAACTACTGTCTGGTGGCGCCCGGTACGGTATCCGTGACGACCGCCAGCGGCGACATGACCACCGTCTCCGGTACGTCTTTTGCCGCGCCTCAGGTATCTGGCGCAGCGGCACTGGTTTGGCAGGCATTTCCCTACTTTAGCAACGATCTGGTTCGCCAGACGCTGTTGGGAACGGCGACCGACATTGGTTCCGCCGGCGTTGACAGCACTTTCGGCTACGGTCTGTTGAATGCGGCAGCGGCGGTAAAAGGCCCGGCCAAGTTTGACTGGGGTGACGTCTCCGTAAGCTTTAACGGCTACACCTCAACCTGGAGTAACCCGATAAGCGGTAACGGCGGTCTGACTAAAGACGGTTCTGGTACGCTGGTTCTGACGGAAAATGCGACCTACAGAGGAACGACAAACGTTCTGGGCGGTACGCTGGCTTCTGAAAAGCGCATTGCCTCTGCCGTTAACGTTGGGAGACTTGGCGCGCTGGACGTACGGCAGGTTGGCGGAAATGTTTATAATCAGGGCAGCGTCGTACTGCGAAACGGCGTAACCACGTTTAGCAGCAACTATACGCAAACGTCTGATGGCCAGCTGGCGATCGTGTTGGGCTCCACGTTGAACGTACAGGGAACGGCGAACGTTGCCGGCAACCTGCACGTATTGAGCGTTCCTCAGGGCTATGTGACGAAAACCCAGCAGGAAGTGCTTTACGCTCAGGGCGGCCTCCAGGGCACCTTTAATACCTTTACCAAGGCATCCGGCGTGTTCCTTGATGCGACGGTGGGTTACAACAGCAATCAGGCATGGCTGAACGTTCAGCGGGTAAACACCGCCAGCGTCTCCGGCATTGAATATACCGCGGCAGCCAGCTCTGGCGCTGCGAGGGTAGAACAGGCGTTTACCCTTCTGGATGCTCAGAACAGCGCATCTCCATCACCAAGCAGCGTGAAGGATAGCGAGTTCCTGAAGGCAGCCGCCAGCCTGCAGCAGTCACCTACGCCGCAGATAGCGCAGGCCTCTTTGGAAAGCCTGTCCGGGCAGCTGCCTGCCGCTAGCCGCGCTATGACGTTGCAGGCGGTAAACGTAAACAGTCGCCAGGTTTCCGACCATATCGCACAGCTTATGGATGCGCCGGTCAGCAGCAGCTGGACGCAGAACGTCAATTACCAGAGCAGCATGACGGGAGGCGGTTTCTCCGGCGTGAACTACTCCATGAACGGTTGGGTAATGGGAAATGACGTTTTCCTGGATAAAAACACCTTCATCGGCTCATCGTTAACGCGCAGCGATACCTACGGCAGCCTGAGCCGCGGTTCTGAATACAATAGCGGAACCGTTGGCGAAGCCTCCCTGTACGGCGGCAAGATGTTTGACGCTTACTATGTGACCGGGCGCGTCGCATCAGGGTATTACGACGGTCGCCAGAAGCGCACTCTGCTGCTGGGTACGAACTCTGAGCGCGTCAGCAGCGATCAGAGCGGCAATTACTTTACCGTCGGCAGCGAAGTGGGCTATCGGGTGAAAGGCGATAACTGGCAGGTAACGCCCTTTGTCGATACGCAATATATCAACCTGAAGCAGGACGGATTTAAAGAGAACGGCGCTTCCGGCTTTGGCCTACAGGCCAAGTCCCAAACGACCGATCGCCTGCAGGCTGGTATGGGCATACGCGCCGGCTACGGCTGGGACATGGGGGATAAAGGCCGCGTTAACCTGACGGCGAAAACGCACTACCAGCGCGCCGTGGCTCAGAGCAACGAGCGCTACAGCGCCAGCTTCACCGGCGTTAATCAGTACATGCCTCTACGGGGCGCCGAGCTGCCGAGAGACGTCATGATGGTGGGCAGCGGCTTTGAATGGCTGCTAAACGACCAAATGATGCTGAACCTGCTCTATGAACAGTACTTCAGCGATGCGCAGAACGTGAACTCTGTGAATATGGGCTTTACGTTTACGTTCTGATAGAAGCGTTGTTGCTATTTTTCCTGTCAACAATTACCCCAGTAGCCGTCAAAGTAAAGGGCTACTGGGGTTTATGTTTTTGGGATTGGAGAGAAGGTTTTGGCCATGAAGATACCAAACCATCTATATGCTCATGCAGATCTGGATTGATGTGGTTCCACATGGGATCGAGCACGAAGTCAATGCCTTCACGCCTTGCCAGTTTGGCTGCTGGTACAAAATCACTGTCTCCTGCAATCAGAATAATTTGTTCAACGTTTTTATTATGGGCCAGTGATGATATGTCTAGGCCTATTTTCATATCGACGCCCTTTTGTCTGGTTTCATACCTGACGTCATTTTCTGTGAGCTGTTCGATGAGGATCTTGCCATTTAACAGCTCCTTAGTTTTCGCTGGTGTAATAACCCACTGGCCTTCATCTGCTATGCGCCCCATTCGAAGGGCAATCTTTCTAAATTGCCGTAGTTCATTGTGAAATTCTTTCCTAAAATGGGCTTCAGGAGTGTCAGAGAAATTAAATCCCTGTTTTGACACTGGATTCTGAGCGCGCTTCTCTAATGGCGGACAGTCATAGAAAAAGATGCGGTATAGATCCGGGGTAATGTGTTTCCTGTTTGCTTTGCGCAGATCGCCCAATAGGCCAGCGTATAAATCACGGGCGATTTGATTAGCGCTTTTATCTCGCCAATTGGGATAAAGCGTTCGATAACGCTTAATGAAGAAACTACCGTCTACCAGTATTGCTGTCTTCAATAAAATGTCCCTATTTTATTTGAAATAAAAAACCCCATATTTCGGAATGCTCACTATTTGGTGAGCTCGTACTCTATGGGGTGCTATTTGTATGAAGTGTAAAGCTAGTTGACTTGGGAGTCAAAGAAAGCGAGTACTTTATTTATACGATATTGATACCAGAAACATTTCTTTTGGCAACTCGTCAAAAGAAAATTGGACGATGGATAGCATTTTTAACTTTGGTCGGGGAATAAGATGATGACCCTTTGTTATGGATAGCTCTTACTCATAAGGGGACAATTTTGGGGGCCAGTTGTTTAAACATAAAAAAGCGCCCCGAATGCGGAGCGCCTTGTCTTCAGATAAAGCCTGACGGCCTGTTACAGCATGCCTTTTACAACATAAACACGCCAACAATCGCCAGAATGCTCAACACGCTGGCAATGCCGTAAAACACCAGCTTGCCTGCAGGGATGTGCAGCTTCAGGTCGTGGCTCATGTGGTGCATGCGGTGCAGCCCGCACCATACCGGCAGAATAATCATCAGCAGCAGGAACACCCGGCCAATGAAGCTCTGACAGAAGGCCAGTATTCTCGGATAGCTCAGCGCTTCAGGCGCCCAGCCCAGCGGCAGAATAATCGCCACCAGAAGAATAATCGCGGGTGCGACAATCGCGCTCCACATGCCGCCCGCGCCAAACAGGCCCCAGAATACCGGTTCGTCAGAACGCTTAGGGTTTTGGTC
>NZ_AUUA01000021.1 GCF_000439085.1 Leminorella grimontii ATCC 33999 = DSM 5078
AGTGTATCGGGCTTTATGGGATATCTGAAAGGTAAAAGCAGCCTGATGCTTTATGAGCAGTTTGGAGATCTAAAGTTCAAATATCGCAATCGAGAGTTTTGGTGCCGAGGGTACTATGTAGATACGGTGGGGAAAAATACATCCCGAATACAAGAGTACATAAAGCATCAATTGAAAGAGGATAAAATGGGGGAACAGTTATCGATCCCATATCCAGGCAGCCCGTTTACGGGCCGTAAGTAACCCATAGATGCAAATGTCAGATCGCGATGCGCCTGTTAGGGCGCGGCTGGTAGGAGAGCCTTATAGGCGCATATGAAAAACCTCCGGCTATGCCGGAGGATATTTATTTTTCCTTAAAATAGCGCCTGCCATTTATATAATTAGGAATGAAATAAACGGTAGGCCTGACTATTTACTCTTTGAATGAGAATGATTCTTCATTCTTTTTATTTTTTAGAAAATAGCCTATGCCTATAATAGGTACATACTATCTGAAAGATTTTTTATGAGTGCTATACTGTATGCATATTAAATAACACGCCAACGTTAAATGACAGCGAGGACACGGATAATGAGCACGGTTAAATCATTAAAATCAAAAGACTCCAAATTGGCATTCACTCGTAACGATGTGGCTGACAGCGTAAAAATTTCTTCAATCAAAGCGTTGAACCATATGGTTGCTCAGCTGGCCGATCTGGCGCTGGTTACCAAGCAGGCACACTGGAACATGAAGGGCGCTAACTTCATCAGCGTGCATGAGATGATCGACGGCTTCCGCGATACGCTGTTGGAGCATCAGGATACCTTTGCCGAGCGCGTCGTGCAGTTTGGCGGTACGGCCATGGGTACCCTGCAGGCGGTTGCGGTAGCGACCACGCTGAAGGCCTATCCGACCGATATCTATACCGTTGAAGAACACCTGAAGGCGCTGGCCGATCGCTACGCGGTCGTGGCTAATGAAATGCGCAAGGCGATCACCGAAGCGGAAGATGAGGACGTAGCGGACATGTTTACTGCGGCTTCGCGAGATCTTGATAAGTTCCTGTGGTTCCTTGAGGCACACCTGGCATAATAACCTGCTATCACCACATTGAAGGCTCCGACAATATTTTATTGCCGGAGCCTTTCTTTTATATGGGGCATCCAATCGATTCCTTAATCGTTTCCGTATTTTTTAGTTTTTCTTTTAATTTTGCGAAGTTAGGTAATATCGGCAGATATCTCAATTTATTTCTTTAGGGTAACTCCTTATTTCTTAATATTTGATCGCTTATTTCTCCCGTTATTTTGTAATGGCCTGATTTATTGTCTGATTTTTGCATATGGGATATTGTAGATCCACTATGCCTGTCGCCTATTTTCTTACGCTAACCTCCGATAAATAAGCTGCCTGAAAGCTTCATTTTCTTTTTACATTCATTTTTAATCCAAGAGAATAATATTATGGCCATATTCGATATTAAGGGGTACGACAGCGATACCTCTATTGACTTAATCAGACAGTCATTAATCATCAATAACTATACGTTTCGCAACCTGTATGAAGGGCTGCAGGAAGGCTATAGCCAGTACGGCATGACGCCTTCCGGGATTATACCGATGATATGGACCGGCGTTTTTGGCTCTCGCGATTCTCAAGGGCTGCTTACCTGGAGCGGTAAACCGGGCGCCGAAACCCGCAGCTATCAGGCCGTACAGGAGGCCGGATGGAAAAGAATTTCCGCCGACGACTTGCACTACTCAGGAAAAGAGGACAAGTGGAACGCCTTTGTCGGAGAGCATCCTCTATTTCGCGCCGCGCAGGCTGACGTGCTGGGGCAGTGGGATGCCGATGGCAATCTGACCAGGATTACCGTTGGGTTTCGCGGCGTCACCGGCGAGCGCGAAAATCTGATAGCCGACACGGTGATGGATATCGTCAACATCTATAACACCATTTTGAAAGATGACCCTGACTATATCCCCAAGGCGTTTGGCCAGCTTTTGGACGCCGTTGCGCAGTTTGCGAAAGAAAACGGGCTTGAAGGAAAAGACGTCACGTTTACCGGCCACAGCATGGGCGGTTCACTGGTCAGCAATATGGCCTCTCTGAGCGCTTCCGGCTGGGGCGGCTTTTTTAAGGACTCTCTGTATCTCGCCTCTGCGTCATCGCGCATTAACGATGAGGACAAGAGCGTGTTCAATATGGGGCTTGAAAACGACCCCGTCTATCGGGCGACGGACGGCGGCAGGCTGATGCTGTTTGATTCTCTGTTTGTGCACGATAAAGAATACGCTACCGCGATGGACAACGTCGTCAGCTTTCACGACCTCTATGCAGGCAAGGCGGGCCTGCTTAATCTGCTTCCATACAGCATTGCCAACTTTGCCCACTGGGTCGCGCATATGTCATTTTCCTATGAGGGGATGTTTAATGCGATCGTGAAATCCCGGTTCTATGACCTGACGGAGCAGGACTCCGTTATCGTCGTTTCCGCGCTGTCTAACGCAACGCGGGGCAACACGTGGGTAGAAGATCTTGCGGCAGCCTCTTCCAGCCATTACGGGCAAAGCGCGTTTATTCTGGGAAGTGAGTATAACGACCTGCTAAAAGGCGGCGCGTCCGGAGACAGGCTGGAGGGCTTTGGCGGCAACGATCGCATTCAGCCGGGCGAGGGCAACAACATCGTCGACGGCGGAGAGGGGCATGACGAAGTTATGCTGTCCTCTTCGCTGGCTTCCTACTCCGTGAGCCGGGACAGCGAAGGAACGGTCTATCTCTACGATGAAGAGCTGGGAACGATGAATACGCTGTATAACGTAGAGCTCTTGACCGACATGACGAGCGGTGACAGCTGGAAGGTAACCGGAAACGGACTGCTGAGCCAGGAAAAAGGGGCGAAGTTCAACTACTACGCCAATACGGCAAAGGGAACGGAGCAGGATGACGTCCTGACGCTGTCCGAAAAGGGGTGGATGTTTGGCGGTGATGGAAACGACAGGCTAACCGGCAGCAGCGAGGGCACGCTGTTCTACGGCGGCAAGGGAGATGACGAGATTTTCAGCCACGGTCACGATCGCTTCATATTTAATGAAGGCGACGGCAACGACGTCATTCATGGGTTTAGCGGAGGCGATCTCATTCAGCTGGTCGGTCTGAAGTCGGTGAAAAATGTCGATAGCCTGTTTGATAATGTGACCAGCGATGAACGCGGAGTGACGCTGCGCTACGGCGAAGGCAGTTCTCTGTTGTTAGTCAACGTGCAAAGCGATATGTTGATGCCGGAACAGTTCGTTTTTGTTTAACGAGCGCCGTATGGCGTAGCCTGTTGTTATCGGTGGCTTAAAGCCTCGGCGGCGGACGTGATGCCGGGGCTTTTTATAAGGAGAAACGTTGTGCAACAGCACTTTTATCGGCGGGCCAAGCCGCCGCATTTACGCCTGTCTATTCAGGAAGAGCGCGATGCGCCAGCCGTATTTGCCTTGGTTCAGGCCGAGCGGGAACGCTTGAGGAAAACGCTGCCGTGGCCTGATTCGGTGACGTCCGTCGAAGATTCTCTAAGAACCATCCGGCAAAACCGCATTCTGTTTGGTCAGCGGAAATCCGCCGTTTACCTGATCTTTTGGGATGACGAGCTGGCGGGCCTGGTATCGTTCAATACCATCGTTGGCAAAGAGGGCACGATAGGCTATTGGATAGCCTCGCCGTTTGAGGGCAGGAGCATAGCCTATGCCGCCGTTTCCTGCCTGATTGAATGGTACGCCGAGGCGGGCGCTATTGATTCGTTCATCATCCGCTGTTCGACGGAAAATGAGCGCAGCGCCAGGCTTGCCGAGAGGCTGGGCTTTCAGTTCCAAGACATCATGCCCAATGCGGAAAAGATCGGCGATCGCTGTCTGGACCACCGGGTATATCGTTTGCGCGTCGGCGCTGGGGTATAGCCAGAAAAGCGCTATTCCCCTTTAGCCAGCTTGGCTTCGACTTTAGCTATCAGATAGTCCTTAAACAGGGACAGGCGGGCGGGGTAGTGTTCGCGGCGTTTGTAAAACAGGTTAATGTCGAACGTGCTGGCCATATAGTTTTCCAACATGCTAACCAGCCGGCCCGAGGCGATATCTTCTGAAACCATTGACAGCGGCAGATAGGCGATGCCCGCGTGGTTGAGCGCCAGGCGCTTTAAGATTTCCGAGTTATCGCACTCAAAAAAGTTGGGGATGTTATAGATGCTCATCTTACCGTTAAAGAAAAACTGCCACTTGTTGCCGCCGACCAGGCTCTTTGAATATAGGCAGCGGTGGTTGAGCAGATCCTCGGGAGTATCCGGCTGAGGGTGCTTGCTAAGGTAGATTGGCGAAGCGACGGTAACCAGCGGTTCGCTGATAAGGCGTTTGCGCACGTCGGAAGAGTCGTGATCGATTTTTCCTTTATAGCTGGCGACGGCGCGAATGGAAAAGTCGACTTCGTCCACCAGGTTGACCGGGAACGGATTGATAAACAGCTTTACCTTTATTTTAGGATATTCGATCAAGAATTCGGAAATAATATCAACCAGATAGTCGGTAGCGAACAGCGGCGTAGAGGCAATGCGGATAAGCCCCACATAGTCGTTGCCGGTGCTGACGACCTCTTCAATCATTTCCCTGGCTTCGCGCGCCAGCGGTTCGAACTTTTCATACAGGTGCATCCCCGTCTGCGAGGGGGATACGCGTCGCGTTGAACGCTTGAGCAGGCTTACGCCCATCTCTTTTTCCAGTTCGGCCACCCAGCGGCTGGCAGCGGAAACGGAAATGTTGAACTCTTCGGCCGCCTTGCTTAATGAGCCGGATTTGACCACGGCGCAAAAGAAGATGATTTTATCGAACACGAAGGCTCTCCTATTTTATTGTTATTAGATGTATACACGTCACGTTTCCAAATTGCAGGCGCGTTGGCTGCGTTCGCTCACTTGAATTATTTAGTGTATAGATAGCGTTGCCGCCGAGTTATTAAGGGTACAAATTTTACATTCGATTTACTTTTAGTACATTTTGGTACATCACAAAATAAGGATAAAGGCCGATTGGCCAATGTCAATTGCGCAAAAAAACGGCCGCGTAGCGCGGCCGAAAGAACTAACGTTAAAGGTAATGTTTTGATCAGACGTTTTTAATAACGATTGCAACGCCCATGCCGCCGCCGATACACAGTGAAGCCAGGCCGAACTGATTGCCTCGGCGCTTCATCTCGTGGATCAGGCTAACGACGATGCGGCCGCCGCTGGCGCCCAGCGGGTGCCCCAGAGCGATGGCGCCGCCGTTAACGTTGGTATGCTCCATGATCTCTTCGATAGTGGTGTCGTGCTCAGCGGCCAGTTCGCGCAGAACGCCAAGAGACTGTGCTGCGAACGCTTCATTCAGCTCGATAAGCTCCATATCCTGCAGGCGCTTGCCGGCTTTCTTCAGCGCTTTAGAGATAGCCGGAACCGGGCCCAGACCCATCACTTTCGGATCGACGCCCGCCTGAGCATAGCCGACGATCTCGGCGATAGGCTTCAGGCCGTACTTCTCTACGGCTTCTTCGCTGGCGACGATAACTGCACAGGCGCTGTCGTTAAGGCCGGAAGCGTTGGCCGCCGTAACGGTGCCGCCCTCTTTCTTAAACGCCGGCTTCAGCCTTTCGATATCTTCAAGCGTCGTAAACGGCTTGATGTACTCGTCGGAATCAAACGTCACCGGGCCTTTGCGGGTTTCAAGCACGACCGGGACGATTTCGTCGCGGAACTTGCCCTGCTCCTGAGCGGCGGCGGCTTTTTGCTGGCTGGCCAGCGCAAAGGCATCCTGCTCCTGACGGCTGATAGAATGCTTTTCGGCAATGTTTTCAGCGGTCACGCCCATGTGGATGTGGTGAACGGAGTCGGTCAGGCCGTCAAGCAGCATGGAGTCTTCCATCATCATGCCGCCCATCTTCACGCCCTGGCGCACTTTGCTCGGCATCAGAAACGGCGCGGAGGACATGTTTTCCATGCCGGCCGCCATCACCATCTCGGCGTCGCCCGCTTTGATGTGTGAAGCCGCGTCCATAATGGTTTTCATACCGCTGCCGCACAGCATGTTAAGCGTGTAGGCAGGAACCTCATCGGGGATCCCGGCTCTGAGCGCCGCGTTGCGGCCCGGGCTTTGGCCCTGACCGGCCGTCAGTACGTTACCCACGATGGCTTCGTCCAGCCACTCAGGCTTGATGGCCGCTTTTTCCATGGTTTTACGCATGACCTGGCTTGCGATGTCGTAAGCCGGCATGGAAGACAGTGAGCCGCAGAAGTTACCGATAGCCGCCCGCTTGGCGGCAACGATGTATACTTTTCTCGTCATAAGTCACCTCGGTGTACGAATTACAGCGTCAGGCCGCCGTCGATTTTCAGGACTTGGCCAGTGATGAACTTGGCTTTTTCTGACGCCAGGAACAGTACGCCTTCGGCGATGTCTTCTGCTGTCGCCATGCGGCCCAGAGGCGTCTTCGCGTTGATGGCTTCCAGCACTTTTTCCGGCAGATCTTTAGTCATCGGGGTTTCGGTGAAGCCCGGCGCTACGCAGTTAGCGCGGATCTGTGCGCCCTTGCGAGCAAATTCTTTAGACCAGCCTTTGGTCATCGCGATAACGCCGCCCTTGGTTGCCGCGTAGTTGCTTTGGCCAACGTTGCCGTCGGTGCCGACCACAGAGGACATGGTGATGATGGAGCCTTTGCCGTTTTCAGTCATCAGCGCAACGATTGCCTGAGTCATGTTGAACACGCCCTTCAGGTTTACGTTGATAACGGCGTCCCAGTCTTCTTCGGTCATTTTGCCGATCATATTGTCGCGGGTGATGCCGGCGTTGTTAACCAGCACGTCGATGCGGCCGAACTCGGCTTTAACCTGTTCAACGAAGGCAGCGATGCCTGCGCGATCGCAGACGTTCAGCTTAGCCGGGCGCACGTTAGGGAATTGGCCTTCCAGATTTTTTAAATCCTGCTCGCTCATGTCGACGGCGAAAATCATGCCAGCGCCGGCTTCAGAGAACTTCTTGACGATTTCCAGACCAATGCCGCGGCCTGCGCCGGTAACCACACAAATTTTGTTTAACATCGCACTTCTCCTGTTAAAAATAAAAAGTAAGTCGGTTAGCGCCGCTTTCGCGATGGGCAAAAGCGGCGATTTCGGTTTATTTCAGCTGCAGGCCGATAGGACGGTCGTGGAACAGCGCTTCGTCCATCACTTTTAGATCAGGACTAATGGTGGGAACGAAATCCATCTTCGCCAGAACGTCGTTCTCGAGCGAAACGCCCGGAGCGATTTCAATCAGCTCTAGCCCCTGAGGGATAAGGCGGAATACCGCGCGCTCGGTAATGTACAGCACGGGCTTCTTGTTTTCGTTCGCCGTTTTGGCAGAGAAGGTGATCTGCTGAACCTTGTCGATAAACTTGTTGATTTCACCGTCTTTGTTGATAGAAAGCTTGCCGTCGGCAACCTGAATATCGAACTTGCCGGCGGTGAAGGTTCCGCAGAAGAACACCTCTTTGGCGTTCTGAGTAATATTGATAAAGCCGCCGCAGCCGGGGATTTTAGTGCCAAAGCGGGAGACGTTGAGGTCGCCGGTTTTGTCACATTCGGCCAAGCCTAAGAACGCCTGATCGATGCCGCCGCCGTCGTAGAAGTCAAACTGCTGGTCCTGAGTGACGATGGCTTCCGGATTGGCCGATGCGCCGAAGCTAAGGCCTCCAGCCGGCGTTCCGCCGATGGCGCCAGGCTCTACCGTCAGGTTCAGCTCGGAGGCAAGGCCTTCTTCCGCCACCACGGCAGAAATGTATTCCGGCAGGCCTATACCTAAGTTGAGGACGGCCCCGCGCTTAAGCTCTTGCGCAGCGCGGCGTGCAACCACCTTTTTAGCGTCCAGCTTGATAGGCTGAACTTCTTGTTCGACCTTCGGCGTCAGGCGGCAGTAAGCGTCATTTTGCTGTTCGGCAAAGGTCTGCATGTGGTCGGCTTCGTTTTCTACGACAACTACCATGTCTACCAAAATGCCAGGAATGCGTACGCTTTGCGGTTCCAGCGTACCGGCTTTAACTTTGCGCTTCACCTGAACGATGACGCGCCCGCCGTTGTTTTTCACCATTTGAGCGGCCGCCAGGTTCTCTACGAACAGGCATTCGTCTTCCATAGATATGTTGCCGTTTTCATCGGCGGTCGTGCCGCGAAGCAGGGCAACGTTGGCGTCCAGGCGCTTATAGAACAGATACTCTTTGCCGTGGATAGTGATAACTTCAACCCAGTCTTCTTTGGTTTCCTTGTTGATTTTCCCGCCTTCAATGCGCGGATCGACAAAGGTGCCCAAGCCTACGTGGCTAAGCGTTCCGGGCTTGCCGGCGGCGGTATCGCGCATCAGGTGTGCGATAACGCCCTGCGGCAGGTTATAACCGGTAATTTTCCCTTCGTTGGCCAGCTTTTGCAGCCTGGGGATCAGCCCCCAGTGGCCGCCGATGGCGAACGAGACTAAACCTTCTTCAGCCAGGTTGTTAACCGCTCTTTCAGCAGAGTCGCCTTGGCCGGCAGCAAAGTAGAGGGAAAGATTGCGTGGGTGGCCTTCGCTTCTAAAGCGGGAACCGATCGCCTTTTCCAATGCTTCCGGCACCACGGCGCCGATGAAGCCGCCGAGCACCAGCCGGTCACCGTCCTGAATGGAGCGGGAGAACTCGTCAAGTGAAACAAATTGAACTGCCATATCGTTATCCTTTTAGCCTTATGTCCTGAAAATCAAACCAGTCCGGTCATGTAGTAGACGGCGATGATGAAGAACACTGCCATCGTCTTGATGCAGGTAACGGCAAAGATGTCTTTATAAGATTCTTTGTGGGTCAAACCGGTAACGGCCAGCAGCGTGATAACCGCGCCGTTGTGCGGCAGGGTGTCCATACCGCCGGACGCCATGGCGACTACGCGGTGCAGCACTTCAGGGCTGATGCCTGCGGCGTGAGTGGCCGCCAGCAGCTGATCGCCCATTGCGGCAAGCGCGATGCTCATACCGCCGGAAGCGGAACCGGTGACGCCGGCCAGTGAGGTAACGGTAATTGCGGCGTTGACCAGCGGGTTCGGGATGCTGGTCAGCGCGTCGCGGATCAGCATAAAGCCAGGCAGCGCGGCGATAACGGCGCCGAAGCCGTATTCGGATGCGGTATTGACTGACGCCAGCATGGCGCCGCCGATAGCGGTCTTGGTGCCTTCAGCAAAGTTTTTCTTAACGACTTTAAACGCGGTGATCAGTACAAAAATGATGCCCAGGATCAGCGCGGCCTCAACGGCCCAGATGCCGACGACGGAAGGCACTTTTGTTACCAGCGGCTCTTTCAGACCGGGCAGATCGACAACGTGCTGAGCGCCGTACCACATCGGGATAAGCTTGGTAAACGCCATGTTGGCTACGCCGATAAGAATAAGCGGCGTGATGGCCAGCCATGGAGACGGCAGATCGCTGGTGTCGACCGGAGCGGGTTCGTTCAGCAGGTTGGTGCCGTAGCCTTCGCCTTTACGGATGGCAGTACGCAGACGCCAATTGAGGTAAAGCATACCGACGCAGAAAACGAACACCGCACCGAGGCAGCCCAGAATAGGCGCGGCCAGCGTAGTGGTACCGAAGAACGTGGTCGGGATAATGTTTTGAATCTGAGGCGTACCGGGCAGGGCGTCCATGGTGAATGAGAACGCGCCGAGGGCTACTGCGCCGGGGATCAGGCGCTTGGGCAGATTTCCCTGACGGAACATTTCTGCGGCAAACGGGTAAACGGCGAATACGACCACAAACAGCGATACGCCGCCGTAGGTCAGCAGGGCGCAGACGATAACGATAACCATGATGGCGCGTTCACGTCCAACCCACTTAATAACCGCGGCAACGATGGACTTGGAGAAGCCCGACAGCTCGATGACTTTACCGAAAACGGCGCCGAGCAGGAATACGGGGAAGTAAAGCTTGATAAAGCCGACCATCTTATCCATGAACAGGCCGGAGAATACCGGCGCTACGGCGGCGGGCTGGGTCAGTAAAACGGCGGCGAGGGCGGCAATGGGTGCAAACAGGATGACGCTATAACCGCGGTAGGCGGCAAACATCAAAAAGCACAGTGCGCCGAGAACAATGATGAACTCCATCGATACGTTTCTCCTCAAACAAAATAGGGTAAGGTTTTAAATTTTTTCTGACGAGAAGATGAGAAATAGAGGGATATTTCTTTCCGCTTGGCTTTATTTGTTCTTTCTTCGTCAGAAAGATAAATAGTCTTTTGACCTGTGTTAAATATTTTTCAGGGAAAAAGGTGACTCCCTGTGGATGCGGATATTAATCAGCGTTCTTCCATCAGTAAACAACCATTACTGCAATAAAGCTACAGAAAGGGTTTTGTTAACAATTAAAATAAATGTTAAATATCAATTGGTTGATTGTATTTTTGATAATGCTGAATCGTTTTTATTTTCCAGCTATGGAAAATCATTTTTGCATAAATGGAATTGCATAACTGGGAAATAGATTTTTGCCAACGAGCAAGAATCTAATATTTCAATGAGATAGATGAATTCATGTTATTTATCTATTTTATATTATTAATGGTGGAAAATAATAGCTTATAGAATTTAAATTTCTTTATTTTTTTATGGTTTTTATTTTTGGTTTTTTTATAGAGAAGTGAGCGTTTTTTTATATAACGGACATTATATGTGATCTTTATCACGTAAAAGTCATATTTAAGCGGCGAATTGAAGTCGGCGAAAGAGGCCGATGCGAGATGAACCCTGTTGATAAAAATAATGCGCCGCGGGCGCATTTCTGGCTTTACTCCTCTTGAATGAGAGGATTATAATTTTCCCGCTTCAGTAAGCCTACCTGCTGCGGGTGTAGTTCAATGGTAGAACGAGAGCTTCCCAAGCTCTATACGAGGGTTCGATTCCCTTCACCCGCTCCATAAAATATTCAATAAAATAAAATGATTATGTAACTTACTGGTTAAAAAATAACTAAAAAAAACACCGTGCATGCACCACAAATACGCTAAATGACACGTTTTTCGGCTCGTGACATTATCAAAAAGGTCGCGTGCCATTTTTTTTAGCAACTATAAAATAGTTAACTTTTTCTGAGTCTGGCCGTCTTACTCTTTCAGATAGCGGCCATAGTGTTTGAAAAGCATTTCGGGCACTATGGCCCGTTTGAGACGAAAGCCAAAACGGGTTTAGGCTGCGTTAATGTGCATAGTCGCGAACGTATGGCGGGTTTGGTATTGATTCCTAACCCATTATTCCATGGCACGCAATTGGATGAATAGTCGAAGGACATACTGAAGATCCTGTATGGGAACTCAATTTCATCAAGCCGCCTTGTCTCAAAATTATCGTTTATGATGTAGAACCGTTTTTCGCTGAGGTAGCCAAGTCTTCAGTACGTAAAGAGCTGTGGCAATCGCAAGAATACTTTGGCGAAATTGCATAACGTGGATGTATTTACTTAATGTTGAAAATATAAGGAGTTTTAGCGTGTTGATAAAGGGAAAAACAATAAGAACTGCGTTCCTCATGACTATAGTTGTTTCCGGTCTTTATGGGTGTACGAACGGCATACCAAATTATGCTTTTAGATCAAGATACGAAATCAAGGAAATAGAACAGAAGGATGTAGCCAATGCGGAGATCCAAGGGCGACTCGCTTTAAGTTATAAAAATTTGCCCGGAGAAGAATTACAAATAGATTCATTAAGGCTAACGCAAAAATTTGTGAATGGGGGAAATACAGCAATTTATGCATTTCCCGTAACGCTCACTAACGGCGAAACGATTATAAAGATACCTGTTTATAATGATTATACATTAGAGAGCATCTCCATAACATTTAACTATAGGAAAATAAAAGATAATTCTATCAATTCCGCGCAGGCCGACATTTATATTAAGAATGATTCGTCTTGTCAGAAACCGGGATGCACGGACATAACCTGGTGGAATAAGGATAAATTTCACAATAATGAAAAAATTATTTTCCAGAAAGGCCTGATCGCGAAAGCTAATTTTAAAAGGAAAGATACTTTTTTTATCAGGGCGTCCAGTGTGGGTGTTATAACCAAGTAATAGGATCATTTTTTTAACCGCCACTTTGCCGGCTTGATCATTAGGCGACGTTGGGGGTTGTAGATGAGTGATAGTGGCTCCGGTGATAATAGGCCATAGCTTCATAGAATTTCCTTTTATATGTGCGTGTTATATGTGTGTAGGAATTTAAGTGCAGCGTACTTGACTGACTCTTCGTTTAATAACGAAATACAGATAGATTCGTACTTATTGGGTGAGCTATTCGCGAGAGAATCTCCCCGCCCTCAAGGGCGGGGAGACGGTGAAATGCGGGCCGTCGTTAAACTTTCCGCCCTACAAGCTGGATTATATTGAAATAGTCACCGGCCCCGGCCTCCATAATGGGCACCATCATTTCCTGCGCCATTTCGCACTCCATAAACTCATCCCACGACTGTTGGCATGAATCCATTTCACGAAGTTCGATAAGCTCGATGCCGGTCTCTTTTTCCCACAGCGTTCTCCACCAGTCGCAGGAGTAGAAATACCAGTCCGGCGTCCAGAAGGGTTTAACCACTTCAGGCAGATTGCCCTCCGAGTAGTCTCCAATAAACCCCGGCACGGCGACGGATATCAGGCCGCCTTTCTTCACGAAGGGCAGCAGCTTTGCCAGCATCTCGTCGTTACCGCCAAAGTACTGATAGGCATCCACGCTGACAATCATGTCAAAGTACTCGTGGGCAAACGGGATCTCCTTGGTGGCGTCCACCAGCAGGGGAAAAATTTTCGTATCCAGCCCCAGGCCTGCGAATCTTTCCGCATTTTCCGTCGGAGAGATCCACAGGTCGGCGGCGAATACCGTAACGTCGTATTTTTCCGCCAGCATAATGGAAGAGATGCCCTTCCCACAGCCCAGATCCAGAATGCGCATGCCTGAGGTCATGGGGAGCCGGTTTGCCATTTCTTCCGCAATGCGCATGGCGTTCGGGCCCATCATTGTGTCCAGAAGAAAAGCTTTGTCATAGCCGTCGGTAAAAGGGGTACTGATAGTCATATTTATCACCTGCTCCTTAGCGGTTGTCCGGTTGGGCGCGAACGTTGTTCAGCCCGGTGGTATTGATGCGATACGGCTGGCCGTTGACGGACTTAATAAGCTTCTTGGTTTTGAGTTTTTTAAAAACGGCGAGCGTGCAGTCGCTGAGCAAGAGCCCCTCGCGGCTGTAGCACTCAACGGATGTGACGCGGCCTGAAGCGTCGCGAACGTGAACGATGCGTCCACCTTTGGCGAGAACGTGTAAGGTACGCTGTTCCTGACGGGATAAATTCATACTGGAAAACCTGTTAATCATCATGTGCAAAAACGTGCCAACGCCCGCAGGCGTTTGCGTAAGGTTTAAGCGCAGCGATAACCAGTCCGGCCTGAAAGGTCGGCAAACTGATTATCTGATGATTACATTTTCCAGCATCAAAGCCTCGATGAGGGTTGAAAGGGTTTTACGGGGCGCATGGTAACACACGTTTCTTATGGGGGAATAGTTAAAGCTGAAAAGTGTGATCTCACACGGAATGCGGGCAACAAAGGCCACTTGAAGGATGACGCCATATTGCGATCTCCTTTCTCAAGGGGCCTTATGTTTTTGGTCTATGGTTTTATTTGTTCATACAGCAGTAGCGTTGAAATGAATATCATCATTCCCCCCGACGTCATGCTGACTATCCGGGCGGCCTGAGGGCGCGTAGATAATACCGCTCTGGAACCGTAGCCAACGCATAAATAGACCAGTGTACAGGTTATCAGATGCATTAATCCGAGAGCGGCCATTTGTATCGTAACGGGCCATTTCCCGTTTGGATCGGTAAACTGCGGCAGCAGGGCAAGAAACAGGAGGAACACTTTAGGGTTCAGACCGCTAATACATAAACCTTTAACTGCCCATACGTTCCAATTGCCGCTCTGCTGTTTCGCCGCGGATACGCTTGCCGGATGGCGTAGCAGGCTGACGCCCAGCCACAGCAGGTAGGCCGCTCCCAGAAGCGTAATCGCCGACAGGAGCAACGGGTAGCCCGCGATCAGCACGCCAACGCCCGCGACGACGATAATTGTGGCAAGCAAATGCCCGGACATCAGCCCCATTACAGCAGGGATAATCGTTCGTCCATGGATCCCCGCGCTGATAGCGTAAGCCCAGTCGGCCCCCGGAGTAACGATCAGCAGGAAGGAAACGATCCAAAAGCCTGCTATGTAACTTACTTCCACTGTTATCGCCTCCTCTCGTTTTGCAGTCGCCGGTTCATGTGCTCTCTTTCTTGAAAAGTGAGTTTATTAGAACAGAAAGAATATCGTCACTACACCGAAATAGGTTTTCAATGTTATGCTTCAAGCCGTGTCTAAGAGAGAGAATTTTCCAAATGGACGGCTTTGATCGAAAAATTCTTGCACAGCTGCAGTCGGATGGCCGCCTTTCGATAACCGAATTGGCGGAGCGGGTGAATTTAAGCCTTTCGTCTTGCCATCGGCGCCTGCGTGCGCTGGAGCAGGATGGTGTGATTACCGGCTATCGTGCTAACCTGGATCCGGGGAAAATGGGGTTCAATTTTGTCGCTATCGTTTTTGCGACTCTGAAAGAGGGCGACAGGCGAGCGGTGAGCGCCTTTGAAGAGGCAGTTGAAGGCATTCCCCAGATTGTGCTTGCGCAGCGCCTGTTTGGCGATCCCGACTATTTGATGCACGTCGTGACGCGCGATCTTGATGCGTTTCAAAAGTTGTACGATCAAAAGCTATCGGCCATGCCCGGCGTTCAGCATCTTCGCTCTACGCTAGTGATGAAGACCGTTGTGCAGGATCGCCCGTTTCATCTGGATACATTAAAGTAGGCGCGCTTGGCGTTCACCGCCTTGCGTGACCTTTCGTTATGGGTTAGCCATATACTTATATCACCTACTGGGATAGGCTCTTAATAACCTCGGTTTCGTATAAGTCGAAAAATGCCTTATTTCTTTTATTCAATATCTAAAAAATAGGGAAAACTTATTTTAAATAAAGACGACCGTAAGCAATGGATTTGATGGTTAAGGCTATCTCTTATTAATTAATAAATAGAGATATAAAAAGTCTAATTTTTATAAAAACAACTTTATCATTTTTTATCTTTATATATTTTGAAATGGGAAATGAGTCTTCATTTCTTTTTGAAAATATACCTTAACTTAAGGACTAGAAAATGAGAGAGCTTTCCTCTAAAGAAATTGAGTGCGTCAACGGCGGAGGAGTTGTTACCGACGCTATATGGAGTGCGGTATATGCCGTCGTTGATTTTCCGTCTCGCTCAGCGGGTAAATTTATCGGTGATAAAATTGGCGGAGCGATTGGTTCAATTGTCGCTGCGCCTATCAACTGGATTTACTCCTTATTTAATAAATAGTGATTAATTAACCGACACTGAGGGTAAAAAAGTGAGAGAGTTAAGCTCAGCTGAAATCGAACAGGTTAACGGGGCCGGCTTCGTTCAGGACGCTTTTGCTTCCGTAGGTGAAGTTGCGGGAAGCGTTTTTGGCGGCGTCGGCTTAAGCGTGGTTCAGGGTATCGCCAACAAGTTTTCTCCTGCGTTAGGGGAAGGTATTAAGCTTCTCAGTTCCGCAGGCAGCGCATCGGGCTCAACGGTTGGTCGTTTAGCCGGCTATGCGTTGGGTGGCTTTGTTGAAGGGACTTTTTCTGGCCTGTTTTCGGGGTTTAAAAATCAGTTTACCTTTTGGAAATAATAACGAGCCGCTGGCGATATTATAGATAAAAGCGAGGAGCGGCTAAGGCTCCATCAGGCGGTTACCGGTTGCTGATTCTGGTAACCGCCCGACCGTGGCTTTGCCGTTGGCGCTTTCGATTTAGAGATCGGTCTGGCAGACCGCGCCAAATCGATAGCCCGGCGCATTATCGTAAATATGGCCGCTATAGAGGAACATATAGTAGCGCGAGTAACGCCCGGTTTCTGATGCCCAGACGGCCTGATAACTATTGCTGCTCTGCAGGCTGTCTGACCATTCGCTCCACAGGCTGCCGACCCGGGTTGTTCCGTAATCGGTGTAGTCCAACAGGTCTTTTGACGGCACCACCTGCCCTATACTGGAGCAATAGCCGTCGGCATCCGCTGGCGTCATCGTTCCGGCGCTGAACGTAAACCAGTGCGACGGGCTGAATGACCAGGTGAGCGTTCCCGTACCTATTTTCGGCACGGCAGTAATAGTCACGTTTTTCGTTCCCGACGTCGGCGTCCCTGAAAGCGTAACAACGCCGTCGCCGTTGACGGTTGCCCATCCCTGACTGCTGCTCCAGATATAGTCGCTGCCGGGCGTTGTTCCGCTATCGATCGTTAGCATGAATGAAGCGCCGATGAACCCCGTTTCCGGGAATCCGCTGTTCGGCTCGAAAACGCGGGGATATGCTTGCGTCGAATTCTTCACGTTAATATGAGTAATGCGGCTTTCTACGAACGTCAGCGTTACCGTTTTCCCCATGTCGACGTCGCTTTTCTGCGCTTTTGCCGTAATGGTGACGGTTTCCCCCATCCTGTCGGTGGCGGAAACTTGCGCCGTTCCGTTACTGTCGGTAGTGGCGGTTACGGAACTCAGCGTGGCGCTGCCGGTTACGCTAAACGTGACGGGCGTGTTCTTTACGGATTGTCCGCTGCTGGTCGTTACCGTGGCCGTTATGGTCGCGCTGTTAACGCCGTTGGCCTTCACGTTGTCCGTATTTACCGTCAGGTTGGTCACGCTAAAGGCAAGGAACGCCACTTCTGCCGTCGCCTGCTTGCCGCTACTGATGGCGGCGGTGACCGTTACCGTTTCTACAACGCTATCCGTCAGCGTGACGACAACCTGCCCGCTGCCGTTTGTGGTGCCGGAAGCGGCGGACAGCGCAGCGCTGCCGGTCACGGTAAGCGTGATCGGTTCTCCCACTATCGCTCTGCCCGCGTTGTCTTTCAACGTGACGGTAACCGTACTGGTAGAACTGCCGTCCGCCGGCGTGCCGGTGGTGGACTGTACGGTCAGCGTCGCGCTGTTCAGGTCGGCAATAAAGCTGCTGTCTTTCGTCATGCTGCTGCCGGAGGGGAGCTTGGCCGTCACTTGAACGGTCTCAGCCAGCGTGTCGGTCAGGGTTATCTGTGCCTGGCCGCTGCCGTTGGTACTTATGCTCGTTGCGCTTAATCTTGCGCTACCCGTTACGGTGAAGGTGACCGTCGCGTTTGCCAGAGGATTGCCGCTGGCGTCGGTGACGGTCACGGTGGCCGTATTGGCATCGCTTCCGTTAGCGGTTGCGCCGCTGGTGACGACAAAATCTTTTAGCCGAGCGGAATTTTGATCCGCCACGAACAGGCTGGAGGCCGTCGCGCTATTGCCGTTTGCCAGCGTCGCCGTAAGCGTTAATGATTCCGCTAACGTATCGGTATACGTTACGGTAGCTATCCCGCTGCTGTCGGTTACGGTCGACGGGCCGAAGGCGACCGTGGGTTTGTCGCGGCGCCAGGTGACGGCCTGGCCGCTCAGCGCGTTGCCGTTGATGTCGGTAACGGTCACCTGCGCCACGTTGGCCGTTGTTCCATCTGCCGGGCTGCCGTCTGTGGTTACCCTCAGATTAGCGATTTTCGCGCTGGCGATGTCTCCCGTGAAGTGCATCGTGCCGTTAGCGGTTTGGTTGCCGGCAGTGGCGCTGATGGCGATATCGCCGGCCGTCGTGGACGTCAGATGCACGGTGACCTTGCCGCTGCCGTCAGAAAGGCTTTGATCTTCCTTAACCGTGACGCCTTGAGGAACCTTCCACGTCACTTTCTGGCCGGTGACCGGGCGATTATTGCCGTCAGTCAGCGTCGCTAACGCCGCATTGGTGCTACTGCCGTCGGCGACGGCGTTATCCTCCGTAATCGAGAGAGCAATGTGGCTTACGGCCACGGCAATAAAATGGCTGTCCTGTGAGGCGCTGACGCCGCCGCTTTGCGCCGTAACCGGAACCGTCAGCGCCTTTGCGCTGGTCAGCGTGACGGTAGCCAGCCCGCTGCTATCGGTTTGAGCGGCAGACGCAGTCAGATTTACGCCGCTGTCCGTTGGGACGCTCCAGTTTATGGGCGCGTTGCCTACCGGTTGGCCGTCGCGGTTGGTCGCCAGCACCTGAAGCACGTTTTGAGTCGCGTCGTCGGCCGGGCTGTTATCCGTTACCACGGCAAGCGCCAGATGCGCTACGCCTTGCTCCGGCTTTTTGCGATACTGAAGCACAATTTCATTATTACGATCGACCAGGTCATAGCGGCTTCCCGCCAGCGTACGTGTGGTCTGCACGTTTTCTGGGTTGGTTTGCCAGCCCCAGCTGCTGCCAAAGCGCCAGCTAACGCCCAGCGCGAGCTGAGTATCGTGCTCGCCTTTTCCCTGCTTCTGGTTAACGCCCAGCGAAATCAGCGGTATTGGCGTGTATTCCAGCCCGACGGTTGCCGCATAGGGATTGCGCTGAAGATTGTCTTTGTTAAAGAGCGCGACCTGATTGCCGTAATACTGCTCCCAGCTCAGCTTGGCGCCCAGCTGCGGGTAGGCGGGGAGCCATCCTTCCGCCCGAATGTCGTATCCGTCGGCGGGCTTCTCCTGCCAGGTACCGTCAAAGTCGCGCGACTTATGCCAATCCGTAGTTCCCAGATAAATATTGGTAGACAGGCGCAGGTAGTCGCGCCACGCTTCCGCCCCCATGCCAACCCGGCGGTTGCCGCCGGTAAAGTCTTTGTCCATAAAGACGTTGCCGCCGTACATCCAGCCGTTTTGCCAGAAAGTGCGAACGCCGAATCCCAGGTTTCCCGTCAGGCGATCGGACGGGTTGCGCATGCCGCCCTGCACAAATAACAGGGACTTCTTGTTGTCGTAAATGGGGGCCAGCAGATCCGCGCTGCTGCTGCTCCAACTGCCGTGCCTGTCCATATTCAGCTGGATGCGGGCCGTGCCGAACTGGCTAAACCACTGCTGTAGTTCTCCCGATGCGGCGCCGACCGCAAGAGAGCGGGCCGAATCAGAGGCGTTACCGGATGCCAGCATGCGAGCCGCCTGGCCCATTTCAGCCGCGTAAGGGAGCATTGCGGCATCGTTAGCGCTTTGGCGAGCAGCGGCAAGCGATGACTGCGGCGCTACGTTTTGTTCGCTGCGTTTTTCAGAATGCTGAACGTTACTGGCGGTAGATGAGGCGAAAGCACCGTTTTCCATACGGGTACAGCCAGAAATAGGCAAAAAAGCCTGTAGCAGGATCTGTGACCAAATCACTCCTGAAATATACTTTTTCATTTGGTTAACTTTAGAAAAGAAAGAGTGTTACAAAAAAGCAGAATATCCATGTTCTGAGATCCTATTGCTTCCAATAGCCACTAAATAGCCTCGGATCAACCGCGGCGAGTTGCTGGCTCTCTACACCACCGTTACCAGCGACAATGGCCATTTCTGGGGGGCGGATGTGAGTTTTCTTGAGGATTAAACGAAGCGATGTTTGCTAAGTAAATGTTTATTTATATAGTTTATTAATTATGTTGCTAATATATATTAAATATTCGCTTAATCGTGTTTATGGTTTGAATGATACCAGAGTCTTAATGAGGGGTGTTATTAAGAAATATTGGTGAATTGCCTATTTTTTGTAAAGGTTTGCTTCTTTTGAAAATTTAGTTATAAGGTCATTTCTTAGTTTGAGAATGATGAATTTTCCCTTGATTGGGCTATTTTTCTCGGTGGCTACGTTCCCTCCAATGGCAACTGCTGCGCTAGAGGATGCCGTTGGATATTGATGACTTGTCCTGCCTGCCGCACGGGGAGTTTTCCCCGTGCGGAACGTTAAATTACGCGTTGCGGCCCGCCATTACGCCGCCGTCGACGTCCCAAACTGCGCCGGTGACCCAGCTGGCCCTATCGGAAAGTAAAAAAGCTACTGCCTGTGCGACGTCTGTCGGCGCGCCTACGCGGCCAATCGGGTGGAAAGCGTCGAAGCTGTTCATCACATTTTTAACTTCATCTTTCGGAATAAACCCTTCATAGATAGGCGTATGGACGACCGCAGGAGAAACGGCGTTAACGCGAATACCCTTTGAACCCAGCTCAATGGCCAGATTTTTGGTCAGCGCGTGAAGGCCGGCCTTGGCCATGGAATAGGCGGAGGAGGGCGTAGCGCCAATAGCCTGCTGCGCCCACATCGAGCCGATATTGACGATAGCGCCTTTGATTCCCGCAGCGGTCATATTGCGCACCACGTCTCGGGTAATGAAGAAGGCGGCCCGGTTGAGGTTCATATAAAGATCGTAGTCGGCTTCTTCATGCTCGATAAACGCTTTGGGGAAAAACACGCCGGCGGCGTTAACCAGCAGGCTGATGTCTTTATGCTCTGCGTTGACGTTATCCATCGCGCTTTTCATCCCTTGGGCCGTCGTCAGGTCCGCAACGATAACGGAGACCTGACCGTGAGCAGCCAGCGCCTGGCGGGCGCTTTCGGCCTTGTCTTTGCGGTTGCCGACCAGCACGACGCTGCCGCCGCCGTCGAGAACCATTTTGGCAGTTTCAAATCCCATGCCGCTGGTGCCGCCGACGACTAATAATTTTTTTCCTGTAAACAGAGCGCCCATTTTTCCACCTCTTTAACGTAATGAATTTTATGAGGCCCGTCTCCCCGGAAACCCCATTGCATAGGCGCATAGTGTCATCCAGAGAGGGCGTTGACGACTCAGAAGAAATAGCGATACGAGAAAGAAAATCTTTCTCGTGATGGGTATACTGTACGCAACGTGCGGAAAGTAGGAGGCAGTGACGGGTGCGATCGCTCAACAGATTAAAATGGCTTCATGCCTTTGAGGCTACGGCGCGCCACGGCAGCTTTACCGGCGCGGCCAGAGAGCTGGACGTCACGCCCGCGGCCGTAGGGCAGCTGGTCAGGGCGCTGGAGGACTGGGTAGGGCATCCTCTTTTTCAGCGCAGCCGCTCGGGCAGGGCGCGCCTGACGTTGGTTAGCGACGCTCGGGATGCGCTTGAGGACATCACTCAGGGGCTGGACGACCTGGAGGCCGGATTGAACAAGCTTCGTGGACGAAGAGCGCGCTCCGTCGTCGTGCTGACGGCGTCTCAGGTTCTTGTCATGAACTGGCTCATGGAGCGCCTTAACCGCTTTGCCGAAGCTTATGAAAATATCGATCTGCGCCTGAACGTCACCGAAAGGCTGATGGACGTCTCTCACGGAGAGGCCGATCTGGGGATCCGCTGCGGTAACGGGAACTGGCCCAACCTGGATAAAACCTGGCTGATGGATGAAGAGGCGGTGCTGGTGTGCAGCCCGCTGCTTCTGCCGCCGGAGCAAGAGAGCTGCGCGGAGTGGTTGTCTTCGCAAAAGCTCATCCACGATGATACGCCGCATCCGGGAGCGAATTTTCCCTCATGGGATGACGTGCTGGCGTCGATCGGCGCGCCAAAGGCGAAAGAACGCGGGCTGCACATCAACTCGACGTCGGCCGTTATTCTGGCGGCGCTCAGCGGGCGCGGCGTGGCCATCGTGCGAAGGGCGCTGGTCAAGCAGGCGATTGAGTTAGGCCAGCTTCGGCAGCTTCACCCCGACCGCCGCTGGCTGCTGTCGTGGTCTTACTATATCGTTACGCCGCAGCAGTCCAGAATGCGACCGGAGGTAAAGCTGTTTCACGACTGGCTGGTGCAGGACGTTTTGTCGTCGACTCTTCAGAAAGACCTTTGATAGCGCTTTTTAGACAGCGCGCGGGCATTTTGCTTTATGATTGGTTCGCCTTTTGAGAAGAAATAAATAATGGAGATAGCTAATGAATAAGTTAGGGAAGACGTTTTTTTCTCTTTTTTGCCTTTGTCTTATTCCGCTCCTGTCTGCCTGTGGTGTGATAGAAAATTCGCACAACGTTCAGATAGTTCAGATTAAAGATTTTTACCCTATCCGCAGTCATTCAGAAAGGAACGGCCCTGACGTTTATAACGTTGTGGATCTATCGGTAAAAACCAAATGCGGCCCCGCTCGCGCCATGCTGTCCCCCGCCTCTTTAGGCATCACCGAAGGCGAATTCGACAAAAAGTGGTTGGAACTTCGTAAGAATACCGGCCAGGAGTGGTTTTATAAGTTTACCTACGGCGAGTGCGTCGACGATGGCGTGTTTGTCACTAAGATTGTCGACTGTGCAGAAGGCGCCTGCGGCAAAGACTATAAGACCGACACGGGCAAGCTGTGGCTTAACACCTGGGCCTGGGCCGGTGACGACATACCGATGACCCGCAATGGTCAATATACGTCGGCAAGCGAAAAAAGTCTGGCGCAGTACTTTATAGAGGTACCGCTGAAGGAGGTTCCGGAAAAAGGAGCCTGGAAAGCGGAAATCCGCTATGCCGAAAATCCGGACGTTATCGCAATGGACGCCTACGTCGATAGTCCGGACTTTCTGCTGGGGAAGTTTATTCTTGACTATAAGGCGCGCTATCTCAGCGGCAACCTCTATAGGGAAGGCGCTTTCGACCGGCAGGGTAAGGAGCAGGGAAAGGTCGTTCATTACTATGATTCGCCCGAGAAAATCAGCAGCGTAAGCCACTACCTGAACGGCAGGCTGGACGGAGAGTACGTCTCCTACAATAAAAACGGCATTCTGGCGGAGAAGAGCCTGTTTCAGGATGGCAAGGACGTCACTAAAAACGGCGTGGTTTACGGCCCAAATGGCGAAGTTCTTAAGCGATATAACTATAACGACAAGGGCAATAAGGATGGCCCGCAGGTTAGCTATTATCCAGACGGAAAGGTTAAATCGCGGGAAAACTATGTCGACGGTTCGGCCGCAGGGCAAGAACACTATTGGCCCAACGGTAAAATCAAGCTGAGAGAGGCCTATAAAAACGGCCACCGAATAGCAGAAGAAAACTGGTATGAAAGCGGCCAGAAAGAATCGGAATCTTTTTATAACGAACGCTATCAAAGCATCGGGACGCACAAAAAGTGGTATGAAAACGGTAAGCAGAACAGCGAATCCCGTTACCGTGCCAACGGCGTCAGAGTAACTATGACGCATTGGAATAAGGACGGGAACCTCTCATACCGTGAAACGTACGATAGCAAAGGCAGACAGCTCAGCAGTGAAAACTGGTTTGACAACGGCAAGCGGAAGAGCCGGAAAACGTATAACGGCGGACAGAAGGCCAAAGAGGAAACCTGGTACGACAATGGAAAACTGAGGGAAAGGGCGACTTTTGTCAACGACAGCTGGAAAGAGCGTGAGACGTGGCGCCAGAACGGCACGCGAGAAGAGCGGGTTGTTTATACCAACGGCGGCGATATTTCTCTCATTGAGAAGTTTGATAAAACCGGAAAATTGGAAAAAAGGTACAGCTACAGGCGCTGACCCTCATGCATTTGCAATGCCGACGTATTCGCCCGCGCCTTAGCGCGGGCCTTTCCCACCGCTACTGCGCCAGCTCTCTCATCACTTTAATCAGATCTGATTTGCCCTCAAAGCCGATGCCGGGCAGCTCCGGCATGACGATGTGCCCGTCCTCAACCTTCACCGAATCGGGGAAGCCGCCGTAGGGCTGGAACAGGTCCGGATAGCTTTCGTTGCCGCCTAGCCCCAAGCCCGCCGCGATGTTCAGCGACATCTGATGCCCGCCGTGGGGAATACAGCGCGACGGCGACCAGCCGAACTGTTCAAGAACGTCCAGCGTGCGCAGGTACTCCACCAGGCCGTAGGAGAGCGCGCAGTCAAACTGAAGATAGTCGCGGTCCGGTCGCATGCCGCCGTAGCGCAGCAGGTTGCGGGCGTCCTGATGGGAGAACAGGTTTTCCCCGGTCGCCATCGGCCCCGGATAGAATTCGGACAGCGACGCCTGCAGGGCGTAGTCCAGCGGATCGCCGACTTCCTCGTACCAAAACAGCGGGTATTCACGCAGCATTTTGGCGTAGGCGATGGCGGTTTCCAGATTAAAGCGACCGTTGGCATCCACTGCCAGCCGGGCTTCTCCGCCAATTTCGTCCAGCACCGCTTCGATGCGCCGCTGGTCTTCCTCAAGCGTCGCGCCGCCAATCTTCATTTTTACCACGTTATAGCCGCGATCCAGATAGCTGCGCATCTCTTTGCGCAGCGCGCCGAGGTCCTTTCCGGGGTAGTAATAGCCGCCCGCCGCATAGACGAAAACGCGCGGGTTGGCTTCAATGCCCTTCATGTCGGCCAGCAGGCGAAACAGCGGCTTGCCTGCGATTTTCGCCACCGCGTCCCAAATCGCCATATCCAGCGTGCCGACGGCCACCGAGCGCTCGCCGTGGCCTCCGGGCTTTTCGTTAGACATCATGACGTCCCAGATGCGGTGGGGATCGAGGTTGTCGCCGCGATCGTTTTGCAGGCGTTCAGGATCTGCCTGGAGAATGCGGTCGCGAAAGCGCTCGCGGATAAGCCCGCCCTGGCCGTAGCGGCCGTTGGAGTTGAAGCCGTAGCCCACGACGCGCTTACCGTCGACCACTACGTCGGTCACGACGGCCACCAGGCTGGTGGTCATCTTGCTAAAGTCGATATAGGCGTTTCTGATGGGTGAGGCGATGGGTTTAGTAATTTCGAGTACGTCAACGATGCGCATGGTTATCTCCTGTTATGCCGTTTTCTTTGGTAACGACAGCGTTGAAAAGTTTTATAGAGCCTTGCTAACCCCCACTCTATGCGTTTAAAGTTTGTTCATCTAATGCCAATGCGGATTGCTGTAATGCAAGATATGCATCGTTTCGAACTGACGTGGCTTGAGGACTGCGTTGCGCTTGCGGACACGCTCAACTTCTCCAAGGCGGCGGCGCTGCGTTATGTGACGCAGCCCGCGTTTAGTCGACGCATTCAGTCGCTGGAGGAGTGGGTGGGAACGGCGCTGTTTGCCAGAAATCGCCGGGGCGTTCAGCTGACGGACGCGGGCCAGCTGTTTTGTAAGCAGGCGCCGGACTTGCTAAGAACGCTGTTCGCCCTGAGAGACGAAGCGCGGGACGCCGCAGGAAAAGGGCAGTCCAGCGTTGTCTTTTGCGCCACTCATGCGCTGTCATTTTCTTTCTTCCCCCAGCTTATGAGGCGCAATGAACACATCGCCAGGTTCGGCGCCTTCCGCCTGCTGTCGGACACCATGCGGGCGTGCGAAAGAATGCTGATGCAGGGAGAGGCGCAGTTTCTGCTTTGCCATCGCCACGCCCACATGCACAGCGAACTCGATCCCGAACGCTTTACCAGCATACGCATGGGGCAGGACGTGCTTATCCCCTACAGCGCCGCACGGCCCGGCTCAATCGAGCCCGTTTGGCCGCTCGACGGCAAAACCAGGTTTCCCTACCTGTCGTTCAGCAATGCGTCGGGGCTGGGGCGCATTATCGCCAACAGCCCGGCGGTTAGCCGCCTGCGAAAAAGCATGGACGTCGCCTTCACTTCGGATTTAGCCGCCACGCTGCTCGCTATGGTCAGAGCCGGAGACGGTGTCGCCTGGCTGCCGCAAACGCTGGCCGAGCCGGACGCCGAAAGCGGCAAAATTGTCGCTGCGGCCGGGCAGGAAAGCGGGCTGTGGATCCCGGTTGAGATTCACCTGTATCGGCCAGTAAATAAGATGTCTTTAGCGGTGGAGGGGCTGTGGGGGAGTTTTGTCGATGAGAACGATTGACCGGCGAGGCCTTTTCTCTCATTGCTTCAGTATTTTCGTACCGCTAAGGCCCTGTGGGGGAAACATTATTAACGCATTCAATAATAAAGAATTACATTTTTACATTTCCCCCCGCCCGCGGCATCTTTTACGATGCCTCAAGAGCACCATCGTAAAGCGCAGCTTTTGGCGTTAAACAATAGGGATAACGATTGGCTACTTCAATGGAAAATCGCGCCGTGGGCGCGCCCGTCGCGGCGATAAAGATCGTTGCGACCGGCATCGCTCTGCCGGGCGAAAAGATTGTCTCTTCCGAGCTGGATGCAAGGCTCGGCAAGCCGCAGGGCTACGTTGAAAGACGTTCCGGCATTGCCTGGCGCTACCACGCGGCGCACGACGCCAGCCAGGCAGAGCTGGCCGCTGGGGCGTTGCATGATGCGCTAAAGGCGGGCGCGCTCTCGCCGTCTTCCATCGACCTCCTGATTTGCGCTTCGGCTATTGCCGTACAGGCTCTGCCGTGCAGCGCGGTCCACATTCTTAAAGCGGCGAAGATGCCCGCCGGCGTGGCCGGTTTTGATATCAACAGCAGCTGCGTAAGCTTTATCTCCGCGCTGGAAGTGGCCGCCGGGCTGCTCAGTACCGGCGCTTATCGGCGTATCGCCATCGTTTCGGCGGACATCGCGTCGCGCGGCATCGACTGGAACCACGAAGAGTCGTCGCTGATTTTCGGCGACGGCGCGGCGTGCGCCATCGTTGAGCGGGGCGACGGCAAAAGCGGCATTCTGGCAAGCCTGATAGAGATGTACCCCGACGGCAGCGAGCTGTGCGAGATCCGCGCGGGCGGAACCCGCCGCAACCCCAGAGCGGGCATGAACGACAGCGACTTCCTGTTCCACATGCAGGGAAAACCGCTGTTTCGCTACGCCTCCTCTCTGATAGAGGACTACTTTGCCCGCCTGCTAAAAAAAAGCGGCCTGCGGCTTGCGGATATCGGCACGGTGGTGCCGCATCAGGCCAGCCATCTCTCGCTTGAACACATGCGAAAGCGCCTGCGGGTGCCGGAGTCGGCGCTGATTGACGTTTATCGCCATTACGGCAACCAGGTGGCGGCGTCTATTCCGACCGCGCTGCACGAAGCGGTCATCAGCGGCCGGTTCACGCCGGAAAAGCCCGCGATGCTTATCGGCACCGCCGCAGGCTTAACGCTGGCCGGCATGGTGCTTTTGCCATGAAGATCCTGGTGACGGGCGCGACCAGCGGCCTTGGGCGCAACGCCGCCCAACGCCTTCTGGAGTGCGGATTTGACGTAGTCGCCACCGGCCGCAATCGGGCGGAAGGGGTGCGGCTAAAAAACGCGGGCGCGGCCTTTATTCCTCTCGATTTGGCCGAGGCGACCCTTGACGACTGCGTCAGGCTGATGGACGGGTGCGATGCGGTGTGGCACTGCGCCGCGAAGTCTTCCCCATGGGGAGATAGAGCGTCGTTCTGGCGGGCTAACGTCAAGGCGACGCAGACGCTGGCTCTGGCGGCCGGCAGCGCCGGGATACCGCGCTTTGTTCATATCTCGACCCCTGCGGTCTATTTTGACTTTCAACACCACTATGATCTGCCGGAAACCTATCTGGCGCGGGCGTTCTCCAGCCATTACGCCAGCAGTAAGCATGAGGCCGAACGGGCGATTGCCGACGCGGTTGCCCGCTTTGATTCAACGACCTTCGTTATGCTACGCCCGCGCGGGCTGTTCGGCCCGCACGATAACGTCATCATCCCCCGCCTGATGCAGCAGCTTCATCGAGACGGCGGCGTGCTACGCCTGCCGCGCGGCGGCGAAGCGCTGCTGGATCTGACCTTCGTGCAAAACGTGGTCTACGCGATGGAACTGGCGACGTACGGTAAAGGGCTGCGTTCCGGCAGCGTTTATAACGTGACCAACCACCAGCCGCAGCGGCTGGCCGACATGCTCGACGCGCTGCTGCGTCAACAGCTGGGGCTGAGCTATAAAATCAGGTCTGTCCCTTGGTCTGTGCTGTCGCTGGCGGCGCGCGGCATGGAGCTTGTGGGCAAGTGCGTTGGTAAGGAACCGCCGGTCACTCGCTACAGTGCGGGGACGGTCTGCTTTGACATGACGTTAAGCGCCAAAAGGGCCGTTGAGGAGCTGGGCTACAGCCCTCGTTTCTCCATGGAGGAAGGGATTGCGCTGACGGGAGAATGGCTGAGGGCAAATGGCAAAGATCACCGCGTTTGAAGTAGGGTACTGTACCCATATCGGCTGCATGGCGCTTAAGGGGTCTGGGCTTAGGGTGTGTAAGTTTCCTTCCCGAGCCTATTTGTTGGAAGCCGGCTCCCGAAAGTGGCTGTGGGACACCGGCTATTCCTCCTGGTTTGAGCACTATACGCGCTCCGGCATTTTTCGCCTCTATCGTCAGGTGACGCCGGTTTATTTTAATCCGAAGGCGTCTCTAGCGCAGCAGCTATATGCCCAAGGACTGGCCGGCGGCGACGTCAGCGCCATCATCCTGTCCCATTTTCACGCTGACCACGTAGCCGGGCTGCGCGACTTCCCGAACGTCGCCTGCATTTGCTCAGGCGTTGGCTGGCGGCAGGTGAGACGGCTTCGAGGGTTTGCCGCTCTGCGCCAGGCGTTTGTGCCGGGGCTAATCCCGCCGGACTTTGAGTCTTCACTGCGCTTTATTGAAAACTTTGAACCGCTGACGCTGCCCGAGGCGCTGGCGCCGTTTGAGTGGGGCTACGTGCTGCCTGAAAGCCAAGGAGAAATCATCTTGGTCCCGCTTCCTGGCCACGCGGTCGGGCACATCGGCGCGTTCGTGCTGACGGACGACGGCTGGACGCTGCTGGCGGCGGATGCCGCCTGGTCGCCGGACAACTACCGCGAGCTGCGCGGCCCATCCCGCTTAGCTCATCTGGTGATGTCGGAACCCGCCGCCTATTACCGTACCCTTGAACGGCTCAACCGGCTCTGGCAAAAGGGCGAAGTGGACATTCGCCTGTGCCATGAGGGGGACCTGTGAATCCGTTGACGCTGCTCTGGCGCTATTTTTCCACCCGGAGGCGGCGCTTTACCGATCGCGAAGCCCTTGAAAACTGGCAGGCCAAAAGGCTGCACGCCTTTAGGCAGAACGTATTGTCTAAAAGCCCGTGGTTTCGGCGCTACCTTTCGCTGCCGTTCAACCAGTGGCCAACGATGGACAAGGCGCTGATGATGGCGCACTTCGACGAGATGAATACCGAAGGCCTCAAGCGCGACGCGCTGATGGCCTGTGCGCTGCAAAGCGAGCAAAGCCGGGACTTCAAGCCAAAAGTAGGGCGATTCAGCGTCGGCCTGTCGTCCGGCACTTCCGGCAGGCGGGGACTGTTTGTCGTCAGCCCGCAGGAACAGCAGATTTGGGCCGCTGGCGTGCTGGCCAAGGCATTGCCGGACGGCCTGTTCGCCAGGGAGCGGGTGGCGCTGTTTCTTCGAGCGGACAACAACCTTTATCAGAGCGTCAACAGCCGCTGGCTGAGCCTGGACTTTTACGACCTGCTCGCGCCGTTTCAGGAACAGATAGCGCGGCTGGAACAGTTCTCCCCGACGATTATCGTCGCCCCGGCGCAGGTGCTGCGCGCGCTGGCGTTGGCTGCAGAGGCGGGCAAGCTGACGCTCTGCGTCAAAAAGGTTATCTCGGTGGCGGAAGTGCTCGAAGCGCAGGACCGGGATCTGCTGGACCGCGTTTTCGGCAACGTCGGGGAAATCTATCAGGCGACGGAGGGCTTTTTGGCCTCGACCTGCGCCTGCGGTACGCTGCACCTGAACGAAGAGTTTATTCACGTTGAGCCGCAGTGGCTCGACGAGCGGCGCTTTATTCCAATTATTACCGACTTTACCCGCAGTACGCAGCCCATCGTTCGCTACCGCCTCGACGACGTGCTGGTGGCAAGCGCTCGCCCTTGCCCCTGCGGCAGCGCGGCGCGCGCGATTGAGCGCATCGAGGGGCGCCAGGACGATCAGCTGCTGCTGCCCGGTGAGTCGGGCAAGGCTCAGGTCATTTTTGCCGATCCCTGTAGCCGCGTGCTGGCGATGACGCTGCCGCTCACGGCAGACTATCGGCTGGTGCAAACGCAGGCCGACAGCCTGTTGCTGACGGCCGACTGCGACTCGGCGACGCTTAAGAGATGCCGCGACGCGCTCAATGGCCTGTTTGGCCAACAGGGAATAGATACGTCGCAGCTGGTATGGACGCTGGAGTCGCAGGCTTTATCGCCGAACTTCGACGCCAAGCGCCGACGTATCGTACGCCGGTGGGGAAGAGAATGAGCGAGCTGCTGCAGCGTTTTTTTGAACGCATGGACGATCGCCCCGAGCGTACGGAGGAGGCGCGGTGAACGTGCTGATTACCGGCGCGTCCGGCTTTATCGGCGGCGCTTTTTTGCGGCGTTTCGCGGCCCTGGAGGGCGTTTCTCTGTGCGGCGTAGGGCGACGCGAGCATGTCGATTTTCCCTCGTCAGTGCGCTATTGCGCGTTGGCGCTCGACAGGCTGGACGAGCTGGATTTCACGCCCGACGTCGTTATCCACGCGGCGGGCAGGGCGTCGCCCTGGGGAACGAAACGGGACTACTACCGGGACAACGTCGAGACGACTCGGCAGGTGATTGATTTTTGTCGCCGCCGTGGGTTTCCCAGGCTGATATTTATTTCAAGCGCGGCGGTCTATTACCGCTTTGAGCACAGGCTTGGCCTGCGGGAGAGCGATCCCATCGGCCCGGTATTTACCGGCGAATACGGACGAAGCAAGCGGCGGGCAGAGCTGCTGGTGGAGGACTACTGCGGCGAAAAAACGATTTTTCGCCCGTGCGCGGCCTTTGGCGATGGCGACCGACTGCTGTTTCCTCCGCTGTTGGCTGCTGCCAAAAAGGGGAAGCTGGTAAAGCTGCTTGCCGAGGGCGTAAAGGCGCAGGCCGATATTATGCACGTCGACGCGCTGTGCGATTATCTTATGCGTGCGGCGACCTATCCGAAGCTCAGAGCGTGCTATAACATCTCCGCCGATCGTCCCGTAGAGACGGAAGGGCTGCTCTGCGAAGCGTTGCAGCAGCTCGGCCTGCCTCAGCCGGAAAAAACGGTGCGGCTGCGTTCGGCCCTGCGCTTTGCCGGCGCGCTGGAGCTGCTTTGGCGATGGCTGCCGCTTTCGGGGGAACCGCCGATTACCCGCTTCGGCGTTGCGGTGTTCGGCTATGCCTCCACCCTTGACGTTACCCCCATGCTGGACGACTTCGGCCCGCCATCGGTGGATTTCACTCTTAGCCTGCGGGCGTTTTTACAACAATATAGGGAGGCGCGCTGATGGTAGCCATTGTCTTGCTCTGGTTGGCAATCCTGCTGTTTAAGGTGCATTTTGCCCTCAGGATCCTGCGTGCCCCCGGAACCCAAACTCACGGCAGCTTTGACGACGTTACGATTATGCAGCCGATACTCAGCGGCGATCCCGCGCTGGAGTCGGTTTTAGCCTCTAACCTGCGGAATCTTTGCGGGGCGAAGTTTCTTTGGCTGATAGACGACGATGACGCGCAGGCCGCGAGGGTGACGCGGCGCCTGCTGCGATGCTATCCGCAGAGCGACGTTCGCGTGTGTTCTTATCCTCAGGCGCCGGAAGGGATCAACCCAAAGCTGTTTAAGCTTGAGCAGGGAAGGGCGCTGGTCGACACGCGGAGCGTTCTGATACTGGATGATGACGCTGCCCTGACCGCGTCATCGCTTCAAACGATGCTCGGCGAGCTTGGCGATAATGCGCTGGTCACCGCCTTACCCTGGTATCGAGCGGCGGAAAACGCGCCGTCGCGCCTGTTGGCGCAGTTTGTTAACGACAACTCGGCGTTGACCTATTTGCCGCTGCTGCCCTTTGCCAAGCCTCTGACGCTAAACGGCATGTGCTACGCCCTGCGCCTGAGCTCGCTTGAGCGCGTCGGCGGATTTTTGCCGATTATGCATCACCTGACGGACGATCTCGCTCTGGCGACGCTGTTGACCCATGAAGGCGTGGAGATTGTGCAGTCTGCCGCAACGGTGGGCGTGCAGACCAGCGTGCCGGACGTCAGGCGCTATTTCCGCCAGATGCACCGCTGGTTCCTGTTTGCCACGCTGCTAATGCGCGAGAAGAGCATCGCAACGAATCTGGCTATTTTTGTTCTTCAGGGGCTTCATCCGCTGCTGCTTTGGGCGATGATCGCGCTGGCGTTCGGCGGTGCGGCTAACGCCGGCGTACTGGCGGTGGTGCTGCTAATTCGCCACTTCGCGCTGCGTCGGGTTCAGCGTGCGGTATCGGCGGACATTCCCGCCCGCCCGGCGCTTTCCGTGCTGTCAGAGCTGCTGCAGCCGCTGCACTTACTGAACGCGCTGCTTAACCGCACCATTTACTGGCGTTCGCGGCGCTATCGCATTTTCAGTAATGACCGATTTACTTCACTATGACCGAATTTCGCCTGAACGTTGCCTTTATCACCGGCAGAAGCCGACCCGATAACCCGGCGCTAAGCCCGGCACAGCGGGGTTTTCTCGAGAGCCTGTCGGTGGAGGGGGGAAGCCCGGTGGCGGTAAATTTTCCCTGGTCGCCTCAGTCAGGGCCCTGGCGGGAAACAGGGCTGCTGCGCGCCAGCGTGAACAACGCGTTGGAGTACCTTAACTCCCGCAGGCCGAGGTTCGTAGCGCGCTATCGGGAGTCCGCCATTGCGCTGCTTGAGTCGGCGGACCACACGCTGTTGCTTTCCGGCAGCTGCGGGCTGGAGCTGTTCAACAATCTGCGGCTGCCCGCATCGCTTATGCCGCGCGTCAGCGTTTTTGCCTACGGCCCCGTCGCCCGCCGTCGTCCGGACTGTCACCACCTGCTGGTGCAGGGGCGGCAGGATCGGATTTCTCGCCTTTGGTTCGCCCGTCCGGATGCGTGCATACCGTGCGGCCATATGGACTATCTCCCGCGTCCTGAACTACTTGAGCTGTGCCAGCGGTTTATCAGTCAGATACGGGAGAGAAATTCCTAGATGCAGCGTTTACTCGACCTTATTCCGCCGAACGTGACCCGCATTGACCTGCTGGCGCCACCGTTTTCCGGCCACCTGCATCCGGTGCTGGCGATGGGCAGGGCGCTTTCCGCCTGTTATCAGGTGCGGATTATCAGCACCTGTGGAGCCCGCGCCCGCATTGAGGCCGCCGGCCTGGAGTGCCTGACGCTGAAAGGGGATTACGACACGCCGCTGCTGTCGGTAGTGAACCCGAAGTACGCGGTGAAGTCCCATCCCGTGAGGCTCTATCGGCAGTTTCGCGCCGTCGTCAGACTGCTGGCAGGTTTTGCAGACGAACTGGAGCTGACGTGGCGAAGCGAGGGGAAGCCGGATTTAGCGATCGCCGACTTTACTCTCCCGGTGGTGGGGGAAGTTTGCCGCAGGCTTGACGTTCTCTGGTGGAGCAGCCTGCCTTCGCCCTGCGTGCTTGAAGCGCCGGACGGCGCGCCCGCCTATTGCGGCGGGCTGATGCCGGCAACGGGGCGCGGCGAGCGCTTATGGCACCTTATCCATCGCAAAAAGGTGCGGCTATTTAAACGCGCGGCGTTCTGGCTGTTTCGAGACGTCATTCGCCAAACGGGGATCGCCAGGCTTTATCGGCCTGACGGCAGCGAAGCCGCTTACTCGCCCACCCGTATTCTCGCCCTTGGCGAAGAGGCGTTTGAATTTCCGCGCACCTGGCCTGCCTCCGTCACGTTTATCGGCCCCGCGCTGTATACGCCGCCGACCAGAGGAGAGGCTCCGCCCTTTATCGAGGGGAAACGCCACGTGCTGGTGACGCTGGGTACGCACCTCGACTGGCACAAAGACGCCGTCGCAAAGGCGGTGATTTCTCTCGCTCGCGGGCTTCCGGACTGGGAGTTTCACTTTACCGACGGCAACCCGGCGGGTGAGCAAAGCCTGAGGCAGAATAACTTCAGCCGCGTCGCCTGGATTGATTACGACCTCTGGCTGCCCCGCTATGACGCGGTTATTCACCACGGCGGCGCGGGGATTATGTGGCACTGCCTGAAGAAGAACGTTCCCGCGCTGGTTTACCCGGTCGATTACGACCAGTTTGATCACGCGGCCAGGCTAGAGTACAGCGGCAAGGGCGTCTGGATCCGAGGAGGGCTGAAGGCGTTGGCGAACGCCGGGCCGATGTTGGTGAAGTTGGTGGCGGATGGCAAACGGGAGCCGGAGAATTAACGGCGCTTTGGCAACGCGCCGCTCCCGCACCGGCGCTACGCGCTCTTTTTCAACCCTGCAAACGTCTCTCGAATCGCCCTTTCCGGCAGCTGAACGCCGATAAACACCAGCGTGCTTTGGCGCGCTTCCTGCGTTTCCCACTCTCTGTCCCAGTCGGCGCTGTAAAGGCGCTGAACGCCCTGAAACAACAGGCGTTTGGGTTGCCCCTCGATCCACAGTATGCCCTTGTAGCGCAGCAGCCTGTCGGCAAAGCCCAACAGCAGGTTTTCCATCACCTTGGACACTTCTTCCAGCGCTACAGGGTAGTCGAGATTGACGACGATGGACGAAACGTCATTTTGTTTATCGGGAATAAAGTGGAAGCGCGGCTTTTGCGGCAGCACGTTTTCTTCCAGCATAAAGCCGTTGGTGTTAAACAGCTGCGCCAGGTCGATATCGCCGTGAATAACCTTATAGATTGGCGCTCGAGCATTGATGCGCTGCAGGCGCTCGATAAGCTCGTCGTTGTCTTTGGCGACGTCGGTTTTCGTTAGCAGAAGCCTGTCGGCGTAGCCTATTTGCGACTGGGCGATGGTGAACTGGTCCATCTGCTGCCAGGCGTGTACGGCGTCGACCAGCGCGATAACGCCGTCGAGCAGGTAGCGCTGGCAGATGACCTCGTGGGAGAAGAACGCCTGAATAATCGGGCCGGGATCCGCCATGCCGGTGCATTCGATGATCAGCCTGTCGAAGGCAACGGAGCCTTTGTCCAGCCCGTCGAGCAGGTCCAGCAGTGCGTCTTCCAGCTCTTTTGAGCGGGTGCAGCAAATGCAGCCGTTGGTCAGCGTTTTAATCTGGGTGGCGCGGTCGCCGATGATTTCGGCGTCAACGGGAGCGTCGCCGAATTCGTTTTCAATCACGGCGATCTTATAGCCGTGCCGTTCGTTGAGAATATGGCGCAGCAGGGTGGTTTTTCCTGCGCCGAGAAAGCCGGTGAGTAGGGTTACTGCTATGGGTTTCATTCGATGTCTCCTGTACCGACAGGCTACGCGGCCTAACAGCAGCGCATGCCGCCTTTCCCGTCTCCGCCGTAGCGCGCCTGTTGGCGCTCGCGAAAGAATTCGGCGTAGGTCATTACGGGTTGGTCGGGGTGGGTAGTTTTCACGTGCTGAACGTAGGTATCGTAGTCCGGTATGCCTATCAGCATGCGGGCCGCCTGACCGAGATACTTTGTTGCTTCGCCTAATTGACCGAACATGGGAGATTTCCTGATAAGAATTAGCCCGTTAGATGTGGACGAGCACTGATGGCAAACCTATTAAATCGACCTCAGTGGATATTCCGACCGTAAGGACAATGTGCCTATATAACCACAGTGCTCGGTCGGAAGAGCGCTTGTATTAGCTTTAGGAGCGCGTCGGGCATAGCCTTCCTAGGGGCACTTCGTTGGCTTGCGCCAAGTCGACCCCAACGGAAGACTCTCCCTCCGATTGGATTTCGTAGGTCAAATTTATCTAAGACCTACGGAACCAAACTGAACCTAGTGTCCCATAGAGGTTTTAACGCCTCCCTCGGGGACTGGGACGTACGGCGTTTCCTTGTCGGTGCGCTCGGTGCCGTTGCGCGCCTTCATCCAGGTACGAATGCCGTAGAAGATGATGCTGTACACCACCACCAGGAACAGGATGCTCAGGCCGGCGTTGGTGTAGTTGTTGATCACGATGTGGTTCATGTTGGCAATCTGCTGCGCCGTCAGCTCGCCGCCGGCAGCAATGCGCGCCTTGTATTCGCTGGCCATGTAGAAGAAGCCTTCGAGCTGCGGGTTGGTGCTAAACAGCTTCATGCCCAGCGCCCAGGTGGTGCAGATAAGCAGCCAGACTGCCGGTACAACGGTGACCCAGACGTACTTGGTGCGCTTCATCTTCACCAGTATCACGGTGCACAGCACCAGCGCCACGGCGGCCAGCATCTGGTTGGAGATGCCGAACAGCGGCCACAGGCTCTTAACGCCGCCCAGCGGGTCGACCACGCCTTGGTACAGCAGGTAGCCCCACAGGCCCACGCAGCCTGCGGTGCCGATGATGCCGGCGACCAGAGAGTCGGTTTTCTTCAGGAACGGAATGAAGTTGCCCAGCAGGTCTTGCAGCATGAAGCGGCCTGAACGGGTGCCCGCGTCCAGCGCGGTCAGGATGAACAGCGCTTCAAACAGAATGCCGAAGTGGTACCAGAAGCCCATGTCGGCCATCGGCATGATCTTGTGGAACACGTGGGCGATACCGACGGCCAGCGTCGGCGCGCCGCCTGCGCGGTTCAGTACCGACGGTTCGCCGATGTCCTTCGCCGTTTGCAGGATCTGCTCCGGAGAAATAACGAAGCCCCAGGAGCTGACGGTAGCCGCCGCCTGTGAAGTGACGTCTTTCAACTGAGCCATAATCATCGGCGCGTTGTCGCCGCCCAGCTCGTGCAGGTTAGGCATGGTGATGCCCAGCGCGGCCGGTGGGGTGTTCATGGCGAAGTACAGGCCCGGTTCGATGATAGAAGCGGCAACCAGCGCCATGATGGCGACGAAAGATTCCATCAACATGGCGCCGTAGCCGATGAAGCGGGCGTCGGTTTCGTTCGCCAATAATTTCGGCGTAGTGCCTGAAGAAATCAGCGCGTGGAAGCCGGAAACGGCGCCACAGGCGATGGTGATGAACAGGAACGGGAACAGCGCGCCCTTCCACAGCGGGCCGGTGCCATCAATGTACTGCGTGACCGCCGGCATTTTCAGATCCGGGTTGAGGATAACGATCCCCAGCGCCAGGCCGACGATAACGCCGATCTTCAGGAAGGTCGCCAGATAGTCGCGCGGCGCCAGAATAAGCCATACCGGCAGCAGGGCAGACACGAAAGCGTAGCCGATAAGCGTGAAGGTGATAGTGGTGTCTTTAAAGGTCAGCGCCGGGCCCCAGTACGGGTCATGCGCGATAACGCCGCCAAAGTAGATGGAGGCGACCAGCAGCACGATGCCGATAACGGAAACTTCACCCACCCGACCAGGGCGGATAAATCGCATGTAGATACCCATAAACAGCGCGATCGGTACCGTTGAACAAACGGTGAAGACGCCCCAGGGGCTTTCCGCCAGCGCTTTTACCACAATCAGCGCCAGTACGGCGAGGATGATTATCATGATAAGGAAGCAGCCGAACAGCGCGATGGTGCCGGGTACAGAGCCCATCTCTTCTTTTACCATCTCGCCCAGAGACGCGCCGTTGCGGCGAGAAGATATAAACAGCACCATGAAGTCCTGCACTGCGCCCGCCAGCACGACGCCGGCCAGCAGCCACAGCGTACCGGGCAGATAGCCCATCTGCGCCGCCAGCACCGGGCCTACCAGCGGGCCAGCGCCTGCGATGGCCGCAAAGTGGTGGCCGAACAGCACGTAGCGGTTGGTAGGAACGTAGTTAAGGCCGTCGTTGTTGATAACGGCGGGAGTCGCGCGGGTGGAGTCCAGCTTCATCACCTTTTGGGCGATGTAGAGGCTGTAGTAGCGGTAGGCGACCAGATAAACGGAAACGGAAGCGACGACGATCCACAGCGCGCTTACGTGTTCCCCTCTGCGCAAGGCGACGACCGCCAGGCAGAAAGCGCCGATGATCCCGAGGACCACCCACGGTATATGCTTAAGAAAGCTGTTTTTGTTCATAAAAGACCTACTTGTCAGACAAACGCAAACGGCCGAAGCCGCATCGATGTAGTCGTTATATTTGGGAATTTTTTTGCGATTTTTTGGAAATTCAGGACACAGTCTAAAAACTACGACCACGGTAGCTATGATGGCGGAATCGCACTACGGGAGGAGGAGGAATTGGTTGAGCGGTTGTATAACGGGTTAAGCGGTTATTTGGAACATCGAACGGTTTTTCTACGACTAAAGTCGGCCAAGTTTTGTGATGAATATCACTAAATTACGGTGAAAGAAGAAAACGTACGGTCTGCACGGCGGGCCTTTTTATCGCCTCTCCTTCAGTTCGTCATTAGTTTTTCTGACGCTTTTCTTTTTAGTTCATTTTTATCATAAAAATCAGTTGGTAGAGTTATATTCGTTATGACAAAATCGCCCGCCGCTCTGGGGCGATTATTCGAATAATTTTTATAATTTATTAAGGTTTTTCCGTTTTGCTTCCGCCCTTACTATCCATAAGGGACGGCGCATATCTAAAACGTGGGACTATCGCGAATGCGAGAAAACCGGCGCCGGGATGGATTAGACAGAGAAGGAGTCAGTCATGCAGTACTTAAGTGAGATGCCCATTGATATAAGGGAAACGCTGGTAAAGCTTTTGAATGAAGAGTCGTTAAACTTTCACCTGGAGTGGTTTGAAGATGGCAGCGTTGTATTCTCTACTGCCGATTCCTGCGGCGCCTATAAAGTGACCGTCGAAAAAAGCGCCAAGACCTGGAAGGACGTGCGAGGCGCCAGCGCAGCCTAACGCACGGAAAGCGGGGGCAAATCGTCGTTATCCCAGTACACTTAGTGCAATAGCCCAGTGAGAGGAAATGACGATGCCCAGCTATAAGTACCGTATCACGGTAGAACCTCTGGCCGAAGGCGGGGAGGCGGTGAAAGCGCCAGTGGCGTTTGAGGTCGAAAATCATGACGATATCCTTAAGATAGTCGAAACGCTTAAAGGCAGAAAAGACATCGGCTTTGACGAACGAACGACGTTAGAGTTTATCGTCGGGTTAAAACTGTTTTCCGAAGTCATGATGAGAAACCGTAAGCACTGGCTGTTTGAGCCCCTGAGAGACGGCTTTAAGTCGTTTATGCTAAGGCTGAAAAAGGGTGCAAGCTAATAAGCGCAAGGTTAATTTTGATGCAGAAGAGAAGGAGCCGTTGGACAAGGCTCTTTTTTCTTATTGTGTAACGGACGGGCATGCCTAAAGCGTACGTTGCGTAGCGCTATTTTTAACAATTTCTTATCTAAAATATGAACTATCAATTCAATTTTTTTGTTTTTTCTGTGAAATTTATAACCTTTGATAATTATTTTTATACGAATAAACACTCTTTTATTTTTTAATAAAAATTGATAATAAACACATTGTCCAAAAATGGATGTTAGTTTTTTTGTTTTTTTAATTTCATATATTGGCTTTAAATTCTATGAAATATAAAATTTCAGATCTTTTATATGTTAATTTTGATGTATTTAGGTTTAAAAATTATTAAATCTATTTAAATTCAGCGACTAATATCCACTATAACGATCTATAAAACTTAAAAACACTTATTTGATGTTATTTTATTTTTATGTATCCTGTTTTTTACAAGATTTTTATCCAAAAACTTCTGATAACGGACTGTAATTATACAGTATGGATACCTTATGAATAAGATAAGCCTGCTCTCTTTTAGCATATGCCTCGCGTTGAGCGGCGCGGCCTATGCGGCTCCCGCGACGACCAGCGTTGCCGACTTGGCTACTTTGACTTCCCATGGCGGAGAGGTTGACGTTGTCGATCAATGGGGAATAACTTTGCTTGATAACAACGCATTTAATTATTCAGGTGATGTTAGCGTTAAATATAAAACGACCGGCTCTGGTCGTGGTATTGGTATTAGCGTATTCAACAGTTTAATGACGCTGGGAAAAACGACGGTGGTTGTTGACGTAGACAGCGCGCCGAATGCTAACGCCGACGCCGTTACTGCCGTTCGATTAAAGAACGGTTCGGTTACGGTTGGCCCTGCGGGCAATGACAAAGTCACCGCTGAATTTGGCGCAGGTTCGTCTTTTACCGTCAATGGAAACGGCAGTACCGAAATCACCGGTCTGGATATTGAGGCTGGCCCCTATACCTCAGCCTATCTGATCCCTGAGATGACGATAACGCTAAATGAGAATACCACCGTCACGCTTAACAGAGCGGGTAACTATTCCGTTGGCCTATATGCCTATATCTCGGGCGCGAAATTTATTACTAAAGACGGGCTGTCTATCAATCTGAATTCCGACAGCGCGGCGACCATGTATGGCATCCGGGCACAGGGGATTATTCCCAGCAGCAGCGCTCCTGTATCAAGCCTGCCTGGCGCAGAAGTTGAACTAAACGGCACGACCGAAATTCACATGCTAAACGGCGGTACCGGCACGGCGGGGATCCTCGCGCACGTGACGGGCTCGAAAGTTTCGGCGCAAAAGGCAGTAACCGTTACTAACGTCACCAACAACGCTACGGCGAATTTGTACGGCCTCTATGCCAGCGGTGGTGCAATTGATTTCGCCGATACGGCTAATCTGACGATTAGCGGGGGCAGTGCAAGTTCGGCGGCAGTGATTGCCTCTGCCGGGGGCTCTGTTGCGCTGACCGGCGCCAATATTGACGTTGACGCCGGGCGTGCTTTTTATGCGAGCGGCGTAGACAGCACCATTACTGGCAGAGCGGCGCAGTATACGATTGACGGCAATATGCTGGCGGCTAACGGCGGCGCTATTAACGTCAGCATGGCGGACGGCTCTCGCTTTAACGGCATCACCAGCCTGGGGGCGACGCCGGGAACGATCGATTTGGCTATGGACGGCAGCCAGAGCGTCTGGAATATGAGCGGCGATTCGGTGCTGTCGACGCTGTCGTTAAATAACGGCGCGACGCTGGCCTATGCGCCGGTAGCGGCGGGCGGCGCGTTTACGCCCAAAACGTTGACCGTGGAAGGCAACTACGCGGGCAACGGCGGCGTGCTGACGTTGAATACCGTTTTGGGCGGTGACGGTTCCTTAACGGACAGGCTTATTGTAAACGGCGACGTTGAGGCCGGTACGACCAAGGTAGCCGTTGTGAACGTCGGCGGAACCGGCGAGCAGACCGTTGACGGGATAAAAATCGTCGAAGTGCAGGGCACGTCCATCGGTACGTTTGAGCAGCAAAACCGCATCGTGGCGGGGGCTTACGACTATTCTGTGGTGAAGGGCGCGTCTGACGAAAACTGGTATTTGACCAGTAAAGTGACGCCGATCGACCCCGAAGGTCCGGAGGGACCTGAAGGACCTGAACAACCCGGCGGCGAAAGTGCGCTGCGTCCTGAATTCGGCAGCTATCTGGCCAACAACTATGCGGCTAACACCATGTTCCTAACGCGCCTGCACGATCGCCTGGGCGAGACCCAGTACACCGACGTGCTGACCGGCGAGCAGAAGGTGACCAGCATGTGGATGCGCAACGTCGGCGGACACACGCGCTTCAGGGACAGCAGCGAGCAGCTGAGAACCAAGAGCAACCGCTACGTGCTGCAGCTCGGCGGCGATTTGGCCCAGTGGAGCAGCGACGGCCTTGACCGCTGGCACCTCGGCGCCATGGTCGGCTACGGCAACGATCGCAGCAAGACGGTGTCCAGCGTTAACTCGCGCGATTCCAAGGGCCAGACCACCGGCTACAGTGCGGGCCTGTACGGCACCTGGTACGCCAATCAGGCGGATAAGTCGGGCGCCTATCTGGACAGCTGGGTGATGTACAGCCGGTTTGACAACAAGGTGATGGGCGAAGAGCGCGAGACGGAGAAATACAAGTCACGCGGCGTTACCGCTTCCGTCGAGGGAGGCTACAGCTTTAAGGTGGGAGAAAACGAGCACAAGAGCTACTGGATCCAACCGAAAGCTCAGGTGGTCTGGATGGGCGTGAACGCGAAGGATCACTATGAGGCGGCAGGCGTTGACGGCAGCCGAGTGAAGGTAAGCGATGACACCGACGGCAACCTGATGACCCGATTGGGCGTGCGGGCCTACATGAAGGGGCACAGCGCTATCGATGAGGGCAAAGACCGCGAGTTCCAGCCGTTTATCGAAGCTAACTGGATCC
>NZ_AUUA01000022.1 GCF_000439085.1 Leminorella grimontii ATCC 33999 = DSM 5078
TTCTACTTCCGTACGACTGACGTGACAGGCACCATCGAACTGCCGGAAGGCGTAGAGATGGTAATGCCAGGCGACAACATTCAGATGACCGTAAGTCTGATTGCGCCGATCGCAATGGACGAAGGTCTGCGCTTCGCAATCCGCGAAGGCGGCCGTACCGTTGGTGCGGGCGTTGTTGCCAAGATCGTTAAGTAATTTATTTTACTTGAAGATTAGAAAAGGGCGCTTCGGCGCCCTTTTTGCTGCCTGAAATATGTCTACCCGTTCCGCAGTAGGTAATTAATTCTACATAGCACTTGCGATGTGGGCGTAAATCTGTACAATGCTCAGGCCTGCATCGCATGTCGGTGCGGTACGGTGTTCAATTGAGCGCCGTGTCCACGACGCTTTTCGTTATGCCAAGTGGCAACAATACTCCCGATATGGGGGTTATATGAAGAACGATTACACTCCCCCATCAATCGAAATGGGTGCGAGTAGTAATTTTTTACGTTTATAAAACAATTGGAGCTCTGGTCTCATGCAGAACCAAAGAATCCGTATCCGCCTGAAAGCGTTTGATCATCGTCTGATCGACCAGTCAACCGCGGAAATCGTCGAGACTGCTAAGCGCACTGGCGCTCAAGTACGTGGTCCGATCCCACTGCCAACCCGCAAAGAGCGTTTTACCGTTCTGATCTCTCCGCACGTTAACAAAGACGCGCGCGATCAGTACGAAATTCGTACTCATAAGCGTTTGGTTGACATCGTTGAGCCAACTGAAAAGACGGTTGATGCTCTGATGCGTCTGGATCTGGCTGCCGGTGTTGACGTGCAGATCAGCCTGGGTTAATCAGGTCATTGAGCGATTGAGAGGTTGAAACAATGATTGGTTTAGTCGGACGTAAAGTAGGAATGACCCGTATCTTCACCGAAGAGGGTGTGTCTATTCCTGTTACTGTTATCGAAATTGAAGCGAACCGCGTTACTCAGGTTAAAGATCTGGCTAACGATGGATACCGTGCCGTACAAGTAACTACCGGTAGCAAAAAAGCTAACCGCGTTCTTAAGCCGGAAGCGGGTCATTTCGCTAAAGCTGGCGTTACTGCCGGTCGTGGTCTGTGGGAATTCCGTCTGAACGACGGTGAAGAATTCGCCGCTGGCCAAGAAATTAACGTTGATATCTTTGCCGACGTTAAGAAAGTTGACGTTACCGGGACTTCTAAAGGTAAGGGCTTCGCTGGTACTACTAAGCGTTGGAACTTCCGTACTCAGGACGCTACCCACGGTAACTCTTTGTCACATCGCGGTCACGGTTCTATCGGTCAGAACCAGACGCCGGGTAAAGTGTTCAAAGGTAAGAAAATGGCAGGCCACCTGGGTGATGAGCGCGTAACCGTTCAAAGCCTGGAAGTAGTTCGTGTTGACGCTGAGCGCAACCTGCTGCTGGTTAAAGGCGCTGTTCCTGGGGCTACCGGTAGCGATCTGATCGTTAAACCGGCTGTGAAGGCGTAACGTCGAGGAGATAGGAATGGAATTGGTAATTAAAGACGCGCCTGGCGCGCTGACTGTTTCCGAAACTACCTTCGGACGTGATTTTAATGAAGCTCTGGTTCACCAGGTTGTTGTTGCTTATGCAGCGGCAGCTCGTCAGGGAACCCGTGCTCAGAAAACCCGCGCTGAAGTAACCGGTTCAGGTAAAAAGCCGTGGCGCCAAAAAGGCACCGGCCGTGCACGCTCTGGCTCAATCAAGAGCCCGATCTGGCGTTCTGGTGGCGTAACGTTCGCCGCTCGTCCGCAAGATCACAGCCAGAAAGTGAACAAAAAGATGTACCGCGGTGCACTGAAGTGCATTCTGTCTGAGCTGGTACGTCAAGAGCGTCTGATTGTTGTTGAGAAGTTCACTGTAGAAGCACCGAAAACCAAGCTGCTGGTACAGAAATTGAAAGAAATGGATCTGGATGACGTACTGATCGTGACCAGCGAAGTCGAACCGAACCTGTACCTGGCTGCAGGCAACCTGCACAAGGTTGACGTTCGCGACGTAGCCGGTATCGACCCGTTCAGCCTGATCGCTTTCGATAAAGTGGTGATGACTGCTGATGCTGTGAAGCAAGTAGAGGAGATGCTGGCATGATCCGTGAAGAACGCCTGCTGAAAGTCCTGCGCGCACCACACGTTTCTGAAAAAGCCTCTGGCGCAATGGAAAAGCACAATACTATCGTGCTGAAAGTTGCTAAAGATGCGACAAAAGCGGAAGTGAAAGCTGCCGTTCAGAAGCTGTTTGAGGTTGAAGTCAATGACGTTCGCACCCTGATCGTTAAGGGTAAAGTGAAGCGTCATGGTCAGCGTGTTGGTCGTCGTAGCGACTGGAAAAAAGCTTACGTCACGTTAAAAGAAGGCCAGAATCTGGACTTCATTGGCGGCGCAGAGTAAGCGGAGGATTGAAATACCATGGCAATTGTTAAGTGTAAGCCAACGTCTCCGGGTCGTCGCCACGTCGTTAAAGTGGTTAACCCTGAGCTGCACAAGGGCAAACCTTATGCCCCATTGCTGGAAAAGAACAGCAAAACAGGTGGCCGTAATAACAATGGCCGTATCACCACTCGCCACATTGGTGGCGGTCATAAGCAGCACTATCGTTTAGTTGACTTTAAGCGCAACAAAGACGGTATCGCAGCTGTTGTTGAGCGTCTTGAATACGATCCGAACCGTTCCGCGAATATCGCGCTGGTTCTGTATAAAGACGGCGAACGCCGTTATATTCTTGCGCCCAAAGGCCTGAAGGCCGGTGACCAAATCCAATCCGGTGTTGATGCAGCCATTAAGGTAGGTAACTGCCTGCCGATGCGCAACATTCCCGTTGGTTCTACGGTTCACAACGTTGAAATGAAACCAGGTAAAGGCGGCCAAATGGCTCGCTCTGCCGGCGGTTACGTTCAAATCGTTGCCCGTGAAGGTTCTTACGTCACTATCCGTCTTCGTTCCGGCGAAATGCGTAAAGTGCTTGCTGACTGCCGCGCCACCTTAGGTGAAGTAGGCAACTCTGAGCACATGCTGCGCGTACTGGGTAAAGCTGGCGCCAGCCGTTGGCGCGGTATTCGTCCGACCGTTCGCGGTACGGCGATGAACCCGGTAGACCACCCGCACGGTGGTGGTGAAGGTCGTAACTTTGGTAAGCACCCGGTTACTCCGTGGGGCGTACAGACCAAGGGTAAGAAGACTCGTAGCAACAAGCGTACCGATCAATTCATCGTACGTCGCCGTAGTAAAAAATAATTAGAGGATAAGCCATGCCACGTTCTCTCAAGAAAGGTCCATTTATTGACCTGCACTTGCTGAAGAAGGTAGAGAAAGCGGTGGAAAGCGGAGACAAAAAGCCTGTTAAGACTTGGTCCCGTCGTTCAACGATCTTTCCAAATATGATCGGTTTGACCATCGCTGTCCATAATGGTCGTCAGCACGTACCAGTCTTTGTAACCGACGAAATGGTCGGCCACAAGCTGGGCGAATTCGCGCCGACTCGTACTTATCGCGGCCACGCGGCTGATAAAAAAGCCAAGAAGAAATAAGTAGGAGGAAGAGATGGAAACTATCGCTAAACATCGCCACGCTCGTTCTTCTGCACAGAAGGTTCGCTTAGTCGCTGACCTGATTCGCGGTAAGAAAGTGTCGCAAGCTCTGGAAATTTTAACCTACACCAACAAGAAAGCTGCTGAGTTGGTTAAAAAAGTACTTGAGTCTGCCATTGCAAACGCAGAACACAACGATGGCGCTGACATTGATGATCTGAAAGTCGCCAAGATTTTTGTCGACGAAGGTCCTAGCATGAAGCGCATTATGCCTCGTGCAAAAGGCCGTGCAGATCGCATCCTGAAGCGCACCAGCCACATCACTGTGGTTGTGTCCGATCGCTGAGACTCTGGAGAATAGCAATGGGTCAGAAAGTACATCCGAATGGTATTCGACTGGGTATTGTTAAGTCTTGGAACTCTACCTGGTACGCCAATACCAAAGAATTCGCTGATAACCTGGACAGCGACTTTAAAGTTCGCCAGTTCCTGAATAAAGAACTGGATAAAGCTTCCGTTTCTCGCATCGTTATCGAGCGTCCCGCTAAGAGCATCCGTGTGACTATTCACACCGCTCGTCCGGGCATCGTTATCGGCAAGAAAGGGGAAGACGTAGAAAAGCTGCGTAACGCTGTGGCGTCTATCGCCGGCGTGCCTGCGCAAATCAATATCGCCGAAGTTCGTAAACCAGAACTGGACGCAAAGCTGGTTGCTGACAGCATCACTTCTCAACTGGAGCGTCGCGTGATGTTCCGTCGTGCGATGAAGCGTGCCGTTCAGAACGCAATGCGTATTGGCGCTAAAGGTATCAAAGTGGAAGTCAGTGGCCGTTTAGGCGGCGCTGAGATCGCGCGTACCGAATGGTACCGTGAGGGTCGCGTTCCGTTGCACACTCTGCGTGCGGATATCGACTATAACACTTCTGAAGCGCACACCACTTATGGTGTAATCGGCGTTAAAGTGTGGATCTTCAAAGGTGAGATCTTGGGTGGTATGGCTGCAGTTGAACAACCGGAAAAACCGGCTGCTCAACCTAAAAAGCAGCAGCGTAAAGGCCGTAAATAAGGAGCGTCGCTGATGTTACAACCAAAGCGTACAAAATTCCGTAAAGTGCACAAGGGCCGCAACCGTGGTCTGGCTGCCGGTGCGGATGTGAGCTTCGGCACTTTCGGTCTGAAAGCTGTTGGCCGCGGTCGTCTGACTGCTCGCCAAATCGAGGCGGCACGTCGTGCCATGACACGTGCAGTTAAGCGTCAAGGTAAAATCTGGATTCGCGTATTCCCAGACAAACCTATCACAGAAAAGCCGCTTGAAGTTCGTATGGGTAAAGGTAAGGGTAACGTAGAATACTGGGTAGCCCTTATTCAGCCGGGTAAAGTCCTGTATGAAATGGACGGCGTTCCGGAAGAAATCGCCCGCGAAGCGTTCAAGCTGGCAGCAGCAAAACTGCCGATTAAAACCACCTTTGTAACTAAGACGGTGATGTAATGAAAGCAAAAGAGCTGCGTGAAAAAAGTGTTGAAGAGCTGAACACTGAGCTGCTTAACCTGCTGCGTGAGCAGTTTAACCTGCGCATGCAAGCGGCGAGCGGCCAGCTGCAACAGTCTCACCTGTTGAAGCAAGTGCGTCGTAACGTTGCACGTGTGAAAACTTTACTGACTGAGAAGGCGGGTGCGTAATGACTGATAAAATCCGTACTTTGCAAGGTCGTGTTGTTAGCGACAAGATGGAGAAATCCCTTGTTGTAGCGATTGAGCGTATGGTGAAGCACCCGGTATATGGTAAGTTCATCAAACGTACGACTAAGCTGCACGTACATGACGAGAACAATGAATGTGGAATCGGCGATCTGGTGGAAATCACTGAATGCCGTCCGCTGTCTAAGACTAAGTCTTGGACGCTTGTTCGAGTTGTAGAGAAAGCGGTTCTGTAATAAAGTATCGCTTTCCTCATAAGATAAACGGCTCAGTTAATGGGCCGTTTATTTTTTCTACCCAACGTCGGTAAGCGGTGGTATAATGCCGCGCCCTGATGTATGGGGGATTTTAAACGACCCGTGAGGGTCCTAAGTAGTTGACATTAGCGGAGCACTAAGATGATCCAAGAACAGACTATGCTGACCGTCGCTGACAACTCCGGCGCGCGTAGCGTAATGTGTATCAAGGTTCTGGGTGGATCGCACCGTCGCTACGCTGGCGTGGGCGACATCATCAAAATTACCATCAAGGAAGCAATTCCTCGCGGTAAGGTTAAAAAAGGTGATGTCCTCAAGGCGGTAGTGGTGCGCACCAGAAAGGGTGTTCGTCGCCCTGACGGATCTGTCGTTCGCTTCGATCGCAATGCTTGTGTGTTGTTAAACAACAACAGCGAGCAGCCGATCGGTACGCGTATTTTCGGGCCGGTGACTCGTGAACTTCGTTCTGAAAAGTTCATGAAAATCATCTCATTAGCGCCAGAAGTACTGTAAGGAGCGAACCATGGCAGCGAAAATCCGTCGTGATGACGAAGTTATCGTGTTAACCGGTAAAGATAAAGGTAAGCGCGGTAAAGTTAAGAGTGTCCTGTCTTCCAGTAAGATTGTTGTTGAAGGTATCAACCTGGTTAAGAAACATCAGAAGCCTGTACCGGCTCTGAACCAACCGGGTGGCATCGTTGAAAAAGAAGCCGCAATTCAGGTTTCTAACGTTGCAATCTACAATGCATCTACAGGCAAGGCTGACCGTGTAGGCTTTCGTTTTGAAGACGGCAAAAAAGTCCGTTTCTTCAAATCTAATAGCGAAACTATTAAGTAAGTTGGAGTAGTTACGATGGCGAAACTGCATGATTACTACAAAGAACAGGTAGTAAATAAACTGGTAGAACAGTTTGGCTACAAATCTGTCATGCAAGTCCCTCGGGTCGAGAAGATTACCCTCAACATGGGTGTTGGTGAAGCGATCACTGACAAGAAACTGCTGGATAATGCAGCAGCTGACTTGGCAGCGATTTCCGGTCAAAAGCCGCTTGTCACCAAAGCCCGTAAATCTGTTGCAGGCTTCAAAATCCGTCAAGGGTATCCGATCGGCTGTAAAGTAACCCTGCGTGGCGAACGTATGTGGGAATTCTTAGAGCGACTGATCTCTATTGCTGTACCTCGAATCCGTGACTTCCGTGGCCTAAGCGCCAAGTCATTTGATGGCCGTGGTAACTACAGCATGGGCGTGCGTGAGCAGATCATCTTCCCAGAAATCGACTATGACAAAGTCGATCGTGTACGTGGTTTGGACATTACCATCACCACTTCCGCGAAATCTGACGAAGAAGGCCGCGCTCTGCTGGCTGCCTTTAACTTCCCGTTCCGCAAGTAAGGTAGGGTTGACTCATGGCTAAGCAATCAATGAAAGCACGCGAAGTTAAGCGTGTAAAATTGGCTGATAAGTTCTTCGCTAAGCGCGCTGAACTGAAAGCAATCATCTCTGATGTGAACGCATCTGACGAAGACCGTTGGAATGCAGTGCTCAAGCTGCAAACGCTTCCTCGTGATTCCAGCCCAAGTCGTCAACGTAACCGTTGTCGTCAAACAGGTCGTCCTCACGGCGTCCTGCGTAAGTTTGGGTTAAGCCGTATTAAGGTCCGTGAAGCCGCTATGCGCGGTGAGATCCCGGGTCTGAAGAAGGCTAGTTGGTAATTTCACCATTGAATCACGGGAGTAAAGACAGATGAGCATGCAAGATCCGATCGCGGATATGCTGACCCGTATTAGAAACGGTCAGGCCGCGAACAAAGTTGCGGTCACTATGCCTTCCTCCAAGCTTAAAGTGGCTATTGCCAATGTGCTGAAGGAAGAAGGCTATATCGAAGAATATAAAGTTGTTGGCGACACCAAGCCCGAACTGGAACTCGTACTGAAGTACTTCCAGGGCGCGCCGGTCGTAGAAAGCATCCAGCGTGTAAGCCGCCCTGGTCTGCGCATCTATAAGAAAAAAGATGAGCTGCCAAAAGTTATGGCCGGTTTAGGGATCGCTGTTGTTTCTACCTCTAAAGGTGTTATGACCGATCGTGCAGCTCGCCAGGCAGGTCTTGGTGGCGAGATTCTCTGCTACGTAGCTTAATCAGGAGGAAAAAATGTCACGTGTTGCTAAAGCACCCGTCGTTATTCCTGCTGGTGTAGAGGTAAAACTCAACGGTCAGGCTATAACAATTAAAGGTAAAAACGGCGAGCTGTCGCGTACAGTCCATGACGCCGTCGAAGTTAAGCAGGATAACGGTGCGTTAACGTTCGCTCCTCGCGAAGGTTTCGCTAACGGGTGGGCCCAAGCTGGTACCGCTCGCGCCCTGATTAACGGAATGGTTGTCGGTGTTACTGAAGGCTTCACTAAGAAGCTACAGCTGGTAGGCGTAGGCTACCGCGCAGCGATTAAGGGTAATGCAGTAAGCCTGGCATTAGGCTTCTCTCACCCCGTTGAGCATGTTCTGCCTGCAGGCATCACTGCTGAATGCCCGAGCCAAACTGAAATCGTACTGAAAGGTGCCGATAAGCAGTTAATTGGTCAGGTGGCTGCAGATTTGCGTGCCTACCGTCGTCCTGAGCCTTACAAAGGCAAGGGTGTCCGTTACGCCGACGAAGTCGTGCGTACCAAAGAGGCTAAGAAGAAGTAAGGTAACACTATGGATAAGAAAGCAGCTCGTATCCGTCGTGCGACCCGCGCACGTCGTAAGATTAAAGAACTGTGTGCGACTCGCCTGGTGGTTCACCGTACTCCGCGCCACATTTACGCACAGGTTATCGCACCGAACGGTTCTGAAGTTCTGGTTGCAGCCTCTACCGTAGAGAAGGCGATTGCAGAGCAAGTGAAATATACCGGAAACAAAGACGCTGCCGCATTAGTGGGTAAAGCTATTGCAGAGCGCGCGTTGGCGAAAGAGATCTCTAAGGTGTCTTTTGACCGTTCTGGTTTCCAATATCATGGTCGAGTCCAGGCGCTGGCAGATGCTGCCCGCGAAGCTGGCCTTCAGTTCTAAGGTAGGGGTGTAAGATGTCTCACATCGAAAAACAGGCTGGAGAACTGCAGGAAAAGCTGATCGCGGTAAATCGCGTATCTAAAACCGTTAAGGGTGGCCGTATTTTCAGCTTCACCGCACTGACTGTAGTGGGTGATGGCAACGGTCGCGTAGGTTTTGGTTACGGTAAAGCGCGTGAAGTTCCAGCAGCGATTCAGAAGGCGATGGAAAAAGCCCGTCGCAATATGATCAACGTTGCACTGAATGGCGGTACTCTGCAGCATCCGGTTAAGGGTGTTCACACGGGTTCTCGCGTGTTCATGCAGCCGGCATTTGAAGGTACCGGTATTATCGCCGGCGGTGCAATGCGCGCCGTTCTGGAAGTCGCCGGAGTACGTAACGTATTGGCTAAAGCCTATGGTTCTACTAACCCGATCAACGTGGTTCGTGCAACTATGGACGCTTTGGAAAATATGAAGTCTCCTGAGATGGTCGCCGCTAAGCGTGGCAAGACCGTCGAAGACATTCTGGGGTAATCAGCAATGGCAAAGACTATCAAAATTACTCAAGTTCGCAGCTCAATCGGCCGTCTGCCTAAGCATAAGGCAACGCTGGTCGGTTTAGGTCTGCGTCGTATCGGTCACACTGTAGAACGCGAGGATACTCCTGCCGTTCGCGGTATGATCAATCGTATTTCCTATATGCTTAAAGTGGAGGAGTAAGAGATGCGTTTAAATACTCTGGCTCCGGGCGAAGGCTCAAAACACGCTCCTAAGCGTTTAGGTCGCGGTATCGGTTCTGGTCTGGGTAAAACCAGCGGCCGTGGTCACAAAGGTCAGAAGTCTCGTTCTGGCGGTGGCGTACGTCGCGGGTTTGAAGGCGGCCAGATGCCTTTATACCGTCGTTTACCGAAGTTCGGTTTCACTTCTCGCAAGGCGATGGTGACGGCAGAAGTTCGTCTGTCCGATCTGGCCCGCGTTGAAGGCGACGTGATTGACCTGAACGTGCTGAAAGCGGCTAACGTTGTCGGTATCGAGATTGAGTTTGCGAAAGTTATGCTTTCCGGCGAAATCAAGCGTCCGGTTACCGTTCGCGGTCTGCGCGTATCTAAAGGTGCTCGCGCTGCGATTGAAGCCGCTGGCGGGAAAATTGAGGAATAAGTAGCAGATGGCTAAGCAACCAGGATTAGATTTTCAAAGTGCGAAAGGCGGTATAGGCGAGCTCAAGCGCAGACTGTTGTTTGTGGTTGGTGCTTTGATCGTTTTCCGCATCGGCTCTTTTATTCCGATCCCTGGTATTGACGCCACTGTGCTTGCCAAGTTACTCGAGCAGCAAAGAGGGACCATCATTGACATGTTCAACATGTTCTCTGGTGGCGCCCTCAGTCGTGCCTCTGTCTTTGCGCTGGGCATTATGCCGTACATTTCTGCCTCTATTATCGTGCAGCTGCTGACTGTGGTTCATCCAAAGTTAGCAGAGCTGAAAAAAGAGGGAGAGTCTGGCCGTCGCAAGATTAGCCAGTACACGCGTTATGGCACGTTAGTTCTGGCCATATTCCAATCAATCGGTATTGCTACCGGTTTACCGAATATGGGAATGCCTGGCCTGGTGATTAACCCGGGCTTTGCGTTTTACTTTACTGCGGTTGTGAGTCTGGTTACGGGAACCATGTTCCTGATGTGGCTGGGTGAGCAAGTGACTGAGCGGGGTATCGGAAACGGTATTTCGATCATCATTTTCGCCGGTATCGTAGCGGGGCTGCCTACCGCAATTGGGCAGACTATCGAGGATGCTCGGCAGGGTGAGCTACATGTTCTTCTGCTACTGTTGGTTGCTGTTTTAGTATTCGCAGTAACGTTCTTTGTTGTGTTTGTTGAACGTGGTCAGCGTCGTATCGTCGTTAACTACGCCAAGCGCCAGCAGGGGCGTCGCGTATACGCAGCTCAGAGCACTCACTTACCGTTGAAAGTAAACATGGCGGGCGTTATTCCTGCAATTTTTGCTTCAAGTATCATTCTGTTCCCGGCAACTATTGCTTCGTGGTTCGGCGGTGGTACCGGTTGGAGCTGGTTGACAACAATTTCTATGAATTTGCAACCCGGTCAACCGCTTTATGTGTTACTCTATGCGGCCGCAATCATATTCTTCTGTTTCTTCTATACGGCGTTGGTCTTCAACCCTCGTGAAACAGCGGATAACCTGAAGAAGTCCGGTGCGTTTGTACCAGGGATTCGTCCGGGAGAGCAAACGGCTAAATACATTGATAAAGTAATGACTCGTCTGACTTTCGTCGGCGCGATGTACATTACCTTTATCTGCCTGATCCCGGAGTTCATGCGTGATGCGATGAAAGTACCCTTTAACTTTGGCGGTACTTCTCTGTTGATTGTCGTCGTCGTCATCATGGACTTTATGGCTCAAGTGCAAACTCTGATGATGTCAAGTCAGTACGAGTCTGCATTGAAGAAAGCAAACCTGAAAGGCTACGGCCGTTAATTCGGGCTAGCTTGAGAAGTTACGGAGAGTTAAAATGAAAGTTCGTGCTTCCGTCAAGAAACTGTGCCGCAACTGCAAAATCATCAAGCGCCACGGCATCGTGCGCGTGATTTGCGTTGAAGCAAAGCATAAGCAGCGTCAAGGCTGATTTAAGCTTTTAGCATTTTTTTCTTGCAAAGTATGGTTGAGCTGGCTAGATTAGCCAGCCAATCTTTTGTTGTGTAACCACAGCACTATTTGAGTATCCTGAAAACGGGCTTTTCAGAGTAGTGCTGTGATATTAAATTGTAGGAGTGCATAGTGGCCCGTATAGCAGGCATTAACATTCCTGATCACAAACATACCGTTATTGCATTAACTGCGATCTTCGGCATCGGCAAAACCCGCTCACAGGCTATCTGTAAAGCGTCTGGTATTGCCGAAAATGTTAAGATCAGTGAACTGTCTGAAGAGCAAATTGACACACTGCGTGACGAAGTTGCCAAGTACACCGTCGAAGGCGATCTGCGTCGTGAAGTTACCATGAGCATCAAGCGTCTGATGGACCTTGGTTGTTACCGTGGTATGCGTCATCGTCGCGGTCTCCCGGTTCGCGGTCAGCGTACCAAGACTAACGCTCGTACCCGCAAGGGTCCGCGCAAGCCGATCAAGAAATAATCGGGGTGATTGAATAATGGCAAAAGCACCTGTTCGTGCACGCAAGCGTGTAAGAAAGCAAGTTTCTGACGGTATGGCTCATATCCATGCATCTTTCAACAACACCATCGTAACCATTACCGATCGTCAAGGTAATGCGCTGGGTTGGGCAACGGCCGGTGGTTCCGGTTTCCGTGGTTCTCGTAAATCCACTCCGTTTGCTGCTCAAGTAGCCGCAGAACGCTGCGCAGAAGCAGTTAAAGAGTACGGAATTAAGAATCTGGAAGTGATGGTAAAAGGACCAGGTCCTGGTCGTGAGTCGACTATCCGCGCTCTGAACGCGGCTGGTTTCCGCATCACTAATATTACTGATGTGACTCCGATCCCTCACAACGGTTGTCGTCCTCCTAAGAAACGCCGCGTATAACGCCTCGTTTCTAGGTTTGTTGGAGAAAGAAAATGGCTAGATATTTGGGTCCTAAGCTCAAGCTGAGCCGTCGTGAGGGCACCGACTTATTCCTTAAGTCCGGCGTTCGCGCGATCGATACCAAGTGTAAAATTGAACAAGCTCCTGGTCAGCACGGTGCGCGCAAGCCTCGTCTGTCTGACTATGGCGTACAGTTACGTGAAAAGCAGAAAGTTCGTCGTATTTACGGCATTCTGGAGCGTCAATTCCGTAATTATTATAAAGAAGCAACCCGTCTGAAAGGCAACACCGGTGAAAACCTGCTGTGTCTGCTGGAAGGCCGTTTGGACAACGTAGTTTACCGTATGGGCTTCGGCGCCACTCGTGCAGAAGCACGTCAGCTGGTTAGCCATAAAGCCGTAATGGTTAATGGCCGCGTTGTTAACATCGCTTCTTTTCAGGTATCTCCGAATGACGTAGTCAGCGTACGTGAGAAAGCGAAAAAGCAATCACGTATTAAGGCTGCTTTAGAGCTGTTTGAACAGCGCGAAAAGCCGACTTGGATCGAAGTTGATGCTGCAAAGATGGAAGGCGTTTTCAAACGTAATCCTGAGCGCACCGATCTGTCTGCGGACATTAACGAACACCTGATCGTCGAACTTTACTCTAAGTAAAGTTTAGTACCAAAGAGAGGACACAATGCAGGGTTCTGTGACAGAGTTTCTAAAACCACGCCTGGTGGACATCGAACAACTGAGTTCGACTCACGCCAAGGTGACCCTTGAGCCGTTAGAGCGTGGCTTCGGCCATACTCTAGGTAACGCACTACGCCGCATTTTGCTGTCATCCATGCCGGGATGTGCGGTGACTGAGGTTGAGATTGATGGTGTACTTCATGAGTACAGCACCAAAGAAGGCGTCCAGGAAGATATCCTGGAGATCCTGCTCAACCTGAAAGGGCTGGCGGTGAAAGTTCATGGTAAAGATGAAGTTATTCTTAGCTTGAATAAGTCTGGCATTGGCCCTGTGACTGCAGCCGACATCACCCATGACGGTGATGTTGAAATCGTCAAACCTCAGCACCTGATCTGTCACCTGACCGATGAAAACGCATCTATTAGCATGCGTATCAAGGTTCAGCGTGGTCGTGGTTATGTGCCGGCTTCTGCCCGTATTCATACGGAAGAAGACGAGCGCCCAATCGGTCGTCTGCTGGTTGACGCCTGCTACAGCCCCGTAGAGCGTATTGCCTACAACGTTGAAGCAGCGCGCGTTGAGCAGCGTACCGACTTGGACAAGCTGGTTATCGAGATGGAAACCAACGGCACGATCGATCCGGAAGAATCGATCCGTCGTGCGGCAACCATTCTGGCCGAACAGCTCGAAGCTTTTGTTGACCTACGTGACGTACGTCAGCCGGAAGTTAAAGAAGAGAAGCCAGAATTCGATCCGATCCTGCTGCGCCCGGTTGACGATCTGGAACTGACTGTCCGCTCCGCTAACTGCCTCAAGGCAGAAGCTATCCATTACATCGGTGATCTGGTACAGCGTACCGAAGTTGAGCTGTTAAAAACGCCTAACTTGGGTAAAAAATCTCTTACCGAGATTAAAGACGTGTTGGCCTCCCGTGGTCTGTCTCTGGGCATGCGCCTGGAAAACTGGCCGCCGGCTAGCATTGCTGACGAGTAACCGGATCGCAGGTTAAGGTTTTACTGAGAAGGATAAGGTCATGCGCCATCGTAAGAGTGGACGTCAACTGAACCGCAACAGCAGTCATCGCCAAGCCATGTTCCGCAACATGGCAGGTTCTTTAGTTCGTCATGAAATCATCAAGACGACTCTGCCTAAAGCGAAAGAACTGCGTCGCGTGGTTGAACCACTGATTACACTTGCCAAGGCTGATAGCGTTGCTAACCGTCGTCTGGCATTCGCCCGTACTCGTGATAACGAAATCGTGGCAAAACTGTTTAATGAGCTTGGCCCGCGTTTTGCGAGCCGTGCCGGTGGTTACACTCGTATTCTGAAGTGTGGCTTCCGTGCTGGTGATAACGCTCCGATGGCTTACATCGAGCTGGTTGACCGTGCAGAAAAAGCTCCAGAAGAAGCAGCAGCAGAGTAATCTGTCGCTGTATGAGAAAGCCGGGTTTATCCCGGCTTTTTTACGCTTATCGTTAGCCCCACGAGGACCGTTTAGACATTTCCTTATGTGCCAGTATTTCGGATGGACCATTTCCCGTCGTTGATATGTTCCAGTATAAAAAATGGAAGATATTCTCTCCACGCGCCGCTGTGGACTTTTGAGCGATAGACACACTGCCTGACGCCGTTTTCATCCAGTATTTCCCACGTTTGCATTTCACCGTCGGCCAGAGGGCTGTTTACTTCCGCGAGTTGATAGCTGGCGTTGCTGCCAACGTGAAACCTTTTTGTTTTCCAGCGGATGGGGGGATGTGCGGGGAAAGGCTTGGCATGGTGAAAGCCGAAAATATCATCATGAGAAAGAAGGCTTTGTTTAACCGTTGGCCAGAGGTATTCGCGCAGAAAATACTGGTCAACAAAGCGCTCATGAGCTGGCCTTTTGGCCAAATAGTCGCGCGTCATCTCGACAACTGAGGGTATATTTTCGTTATGGCAGCCGCCCCATAGTCCTGCCAGTATAAGCTCGGTATGGGTAAAGTAATCGCGGATATGATGATACCAGCTGTCGCCGTGTATCCATTCCTCTATTGCTGCCTGTTCGCGCTCCGACAGTAAAGAGTCAGCGTCGCGAATAATATAACGCTTTATTTTCGGATCGTTGATGACCAAAAAGCGCCACATCAGGGGCGGTAGCGCTTTCTTTACTTCCTCTTCCACGCGGATGACCGTTGCGCCGGCCTGCCGTAAACGAGTTTGGACGCTCTCAGGTACGGTATCGTCCAGATAGAAGCGGCTTTGCCAACTCGGAAGCAGCGTTTTACTGACGTTTGCGTTCATGACGGCCGTTTCACAGTAGCGGGGTGCGGCACCAAATAGCGTAAAGGAGATGACGTTCTCTTCCGGGTTGTTTGGATTGAACGTGGGCGGCGCTTCAGTGGGGATTGTGTAGGCTTTTCCGCGCCCAAAGACGCAGTCCGCCCGCTCAAGCGACATGAGGCCGTATCGCTTAACATCTTCCAGTCGGTTTAGCCAACCGCTAGCTTCCGCCATTCCGTCTAACGTAGTTGTGGGTAAACGTTCAGGGGCCGTTGTATCGATCAGGCGCCTGTAGATTTTATATGCCTTCTCATACTCGCCCGTGCGCATCAGGCAAAGCGCGTAGCTGGCCTGCACGTCGGGGTTTTTGGGCATTATTTTTAGCGTGGCTTCGGCAAGCGCTTTACCTTGCTGATAGTTTGCTTGCCGCATGGCTTCTTTAAACTGAGAGGCTAACTGGAGAAAGCGTTGCTCCTGCTTGGCTCTGTTATTCTGAACTGGCCGCATAGATGGATATCCCTATCTAAGTAAGTGGTCATTTACGGCGCTATTTGGGGAAAGCGCACCTTTTCAAAATATCGAAAGTGGGGTAATGGTATGCTATTCCCACGGCTCTCATCATCCTAACATGGGGAATGCCGATTCACGATAGCGCGGGGGGACGCAATGTACCGTATTGGACAAATAGCCAAGCTGGCAGGGGTAACGCCGGATACTATTCGCTACTATGAAAAACAGAATATGATGTCTCACGACGTTCGTACTGAAGGCGGCTATCGCCTGTACACCGAACAGGACTTACAGAGGCTGAAGTTCATTCGCTATGCTAAACAGCTTGGGTTCACGCTGGAGTCGATAGCCGAGCTGCTCTCTATCCGGGTTGAACCCGAACAGCATACCTGTCAGGAATCAAAATCGATCGTTGAAGCTCGGCTGGCAGAAGTTGAACAAAAGCTCGAAGAGCTTGAAAAGATGCGGACTTCCCTAAGGCGGCTCAGCGATGCATGCTGCGGTAAGGCCCATAGCTCAGCCTATTGCTCTATTCTTGAGGCCCTGGAACAGGGGGCGACCAGCAATTTGCCCCGCGTTGACCTGCGTAAGAAACGATAGCCAGTTTGTTTTTTTTGATCTATGATGCGCGCGTTTTATAACCGTCTGACTGACTTAATGAGGTGTCTATGTCAAGCTATAAGCACAAGAAGGGGAAAATCCGGCATAACGCGCTGGAAGCGCTGCTCCACGATCCGCTGTTTCATCAGCGTATAGAAAAAGCAGAAAAGGGGAAAGGCAGCTATCGGCGTAAAGAAAAACATGCAGGAAAAGCGGGCTGGGAGGCTGGAGATAAAACGAGGGAAAACGTCCTTTTATCTCCAGCCTTCTGCCTTTCTGCTCTGGCCTAACTGTTATTCCTTTCTGAACGGCTATCCTCCTGATAGTAGTGCAGGGCGATGGTTAACTGGCAAAGCTCTTTAAACACAAAAGGATCCAGCGACGTGATCTCCTTTATTTGGTGAAGGCGATAGCTTAGCGTATTGCGATGGATACCGAGTTTTTGCGACGTAGCGTTGATTTCGGCATTGTTGTCTATATAGGCAGCCAGCGTTTTAAGCAGCGTTTGCCCGCTGTTTTGAGCCAGCATTTTGTTTAGATGATGATGGTAGTAGAGCGTGAAGTGGCTGCTCTTAGCCTCGCTTAACAGGCCGCAAAAAGCCAGCCGCTTTCCGGAGACGACCCGCAAATCAGGGTAGGAAGATCTTGCGTGGCTCAGCATCTCTTTAAGCATAAAAATGGACTGGCGAAATGCCCCCGGCCCGTTTGATTCCACGCCGACGGCAATCGTATAGTGGCTGAGCTGCGTTTCCAAAAATGCATTGATTTTGTCTACGGCCAGATCCGAACGATTGGGGTTGGAGACAAGAAGCAAGATCTCGTCATGGCTGAGCAGGATAACCTTTTGGGACTGTAGGATCTTGGACATCTCATTGAGGATGTTATCAATCGTTTTGCCCTGCAGGTTGCCCCCGGTTTCTATGTTGATAAGCAGCGGTACGAGGGCTTCTTCCAGGCTGATGTCCTGTTGTTCCAGTTGAGACAGGATATCTTTCTCGCGCTCCGCGTCATTTAGCTCAATATACTGTTTTATCAAGAGGTCTCTGATGCGGTACTGCCAGTTGATTTCTCGAATATCCAGCGACTGTTTGATTAGCAGTTCCGCGGCCAGAATAGCGAGTTCGGCGTAGCGGCCGATTGCGACCGGATTGCCGCTGATGCCAATGACCATCACCACCCGATCGTCTACGATAATCGGATGATTAATACCGGGCTGTACGTTTTGATACTTTGCCGCCTGCTGTGGCGTTTCAATCGTCATTCGCTGGCGGCTCTTGATTACCTCATAGGCCACCTCATGGCGCTCGCCGATCCGATGATTTTCACCAGAGGCGATAATGATCCCCTGATGGTCAATGACGTTTACATTATGATGAATAATCCCCATCGCGCGTTTAACGATGGTGTTTGCGAGTTCCGGCGAAATCAGCATGCGTATGTCCTGTGAGTGTTCATTATTCAATCATAATGCGAAATCGCGAGCCGGCGCGGAGCTTGTCTCATTATTGAGATGAAAGTCTTGAACCGACCGTCAGAGTTCGGATTAAGGACTCGGCCGTATCGGCCAGCAGCGCCTGTGCATTTTGCATTGCATCATCCAGCGAGATAGGTCGCGGACAGATTGACCACATGGCGTCGATATGGTGCTGATGGAGTAGGGCTGCGCCCTCACCCAACGAACCGGCGATGGCGATAACCGGTTTGTTGTTAGCCGCAGCCAATGCCGCGACGCCAACCGGCGCTTTACCGTAGCTGCTTTGTTCATCCAGCTTGCCTTCTCCAGTAATGACCAGATCTGCGTCGCTAATAATTTTCTTTGCGTTTAGTAGCTCCAACACCAGTTCAATGCCTGGCCTTAGCGTGGCGTTCGTGAACCAAAGCAGGGCTGCGCCCATGCCCCCTGCGGCTCCTGCGCCAGGCGTAGAATTAACGTCTCTGCCTAACGCCTGCGTAAGAACTCGATGATAATTTTCCATTCCCCGTTCCAGCTCGGTAAGCTGAGCCGTATTTGCGCCTTTCTGTGGCCCGTAAATCCAGGTCGCTCCTGTGGAACCCAACAGTGGGTTATTTACGTCGCAGGAGGCTTCAAAGCGTACGGTTGAAGCTTCAGGATGCAGTTGGCTAACGTCAATGCGCGCTACCCGAATCAAGTCTTCGCCGCAGGCCGGTGTAGGAATTAGCCGTTCGTCTTTGTCATAGAAACGCGCTCCAAGCGCCTGTGCGAAGCCGATCCCGCCGTCATTTGTTGCGCTGCCGCCCAGGCCGATAATGATATGGGCGCTTCCCTCATCGAGCGCATGCCTTACTAACTGCCCCAGTCCGAATGAGCTTGCCTTGGACGCGTTGCGCTGTGCTTTAGGCGTTAGTTCAAGGCCGCAGGCCTGAGCCATTTCGATGATGGTTTTTTGTCCTTCAAGGCTGAAATACTCGGCCTGAATCGCCTGCCCGTAGGGACCGATGACGTTCAGAGAGCGCTTTACTTTTCCGGGGAGAGAAGGGCTCTCATCCAAGATCTGTAGTAATCCTTCTCCGCCGTCAGCGATGGGAAGCTGATAGATGCCGATGTCTTTACGGTAGCGCATGATGCCGCTGGCGATGGCTTGGCAGGCCTGTAGTGCGCTGCAGCTTCCTTTAAATGAATCAATGGCGATGACAATTTTCATCTTGCATCCTTAGGGGCAGAAATGGGAATAGGCGGGGGCTTTCGCCCCCGACCGCGTTACCGTTCGCGTTCAAACAGCACTGATATGCCCTGGCCTCCGCCAATGCACATGGTTGCTAAACCGGTATTAACACCGCGGCGCTCCATCTCATACATCAGCTTGACGGAGATGATCGCCCCGCTGGCGCCGACCGGGTGTCCTAGCGCGATGGCTCCGCCGTTAACGTTCACTTTGGTGGGATCGAGCTTGAGATCGTTGATAACGGCGAGCGACTGCGCGGCGAAGGCCTCGTTGAGTTCAATCAGGTCAACGTCATGTACGGACATATTGAGCTTGTTCATCAGCTTTTTGGTTGCCGGCGCCGGGCCGAAGCCCATGATTTCGGCTTCACAGCCGGCAACGGCCCAGCCGCGTATGACCATACGGATCGGGAGCCCTAGTTCCTCAGCCTTTGCTCTGGTCGTGATAACCAAAGCGCCTGCGCCATCGTTGATGCCTGATGAGGTGGCCGCCGTTACCGTACCGTCCTTTTTGAACGCAGGCTTCAGCTGTGCGTATTTTTCCCTTGGCGTATCGCGCGGATGCTCGTCTACGCTAAAGGCTCGGGTCGTTTTACCTTCACGCACTTCGATAGGGAGGATCTGCGATTCAAAATGGCCGGCTTGAATGGCCGCCAGGGCCTTTTGCTGGCTGCTCCAGGCGAATTCATCCATCTCCTCGCGGGTGATATTAAAGCGTTCGGCAACGAATTCAGCGGTCATACCGTTGTGGTAAGGCCCCTCCGGCCAGGTCAGAATGGAAATGATACCGTCCTGAAGTTCGCCGTCGCCGAGGCGATAGCCATAGCGCGCTTTGCGAATGTAGAAGGGGAGCTGCGTCATGTTCTCCGTACCGCAGGCGACGGTGATGTCCGCATTGCCGGTTTGCAGCGCCATCATGCAGTCGACAATCGCCTGCAGTCCCGATCCGCACTGACGGTTAACGGAGTAGGAGGTGGTGCCGTTGGGCAGCCCTGCTCGTAGCTGGCACACGCGGGCAATAAAACCGCTTTCGGCTATTTGGCCGACGTTGCCGACCACGACTTCGTCGATTTGCTCCGGCTTAAGCCCGGCCCTTTGCACCGCTTCGCGAATGACGGCAGCGCCGAGGTCGTGTTGGTGAATGTCTTTAAAGCTTCCACCCATCGTACCAATGGCGGTGCGAACGCCGCTAACAACTACAATATCGTTTGGCTTTTTCATTTCTATCTCCTTAAAGCACCATGCCGCCGCCGACGTTAATCACTTCGCCATTGATATAGCGAGCTTCATCGGAGGCTAGAAACGCAACGCACTGGCCAACGTCCTTTGGATCGCCTGCGTATCCTGCGGGGATTTTGCTTACCATGATGTCCCAGACTTTTTCCGGCACGCCTTTGGTCATGTCAGTTTCGATAAAGCCTGGGCAAATGGCGTTAACGGTTATGCCCTTACGGGCCAACTCGCGGCAGGCGGTTTTAGTTAGGCCCACTACGCCGGCTTTTGATGCGGCATAGTTTGCCTGGCCGATGTTGCCAAGCCAGCTGGCGGAAGAAATATTTATAATGCGTCCATTTCCGCGCTCCCTCATGCGAACGGCGGCTTCCTGCATGCAGTAAAAGGTGCCTTTAAGGTTGACGTCCATCACCAGATCCCAATTTTCTTCCGTCAGCTTGTGCAGCATGGCATCCCGGTTGATACCTGCGTTGTTAACCAGAATGTCTATTGGTCCCAGTACTTCTTCTGCTTCGATAAACAGACGGTTGACCTCTTCACGTTTGGCGATGTTGCAGGGAATGAAAATAGCCTTATGGCCAGCTTTAATGAGCGCTTGGGCCGTTTTTTCTCCGCCCTCTTTATCGACATCGCAGATAACGACGGCCGCGCCGCGCTCGGCGAGAACCTGAGCGATGCCGCGACCCAGGCCGCGGCTTGAGCCGGTAACGATGGCAACTTTATTACTTAATGACATAGGGTACTCCTTAGTATGTTGAATCTGTTTAGCGGTTGGCTGCCGCGGCCAGCGCCTGCGTGAGGCCGAAGTTTTCTTCTTTGAACAGTGCGGGGTCCATCAGCGCGAGCGGTTCGGCGATCAGCGGCTTAAACTCCATCTGCTGTAGGACGTCTTTTTCCAGATCGATGCCGGGGGCGATTTCAATCAGCATCGGACCTCGTTCTGTAAGCTCGAAAACCGCGCGCTCGGTGACCAGATGCATTTTCTGCCCTTTGGCGCGGGCTATTTCTCCGTTGTAGGAAATCTGGTTGATATCCTTTACCAGCTTTTTCACCGTGCCTTCCTGCACGATGTTGACCTTGCCGTCACGAAACTCGACCTCGAGTCCTTTGGCTGTGAAAGTGGAACAAAACACGACGTGGCGAGCGTTTTGCGTGATATCAATGAAGCCGCCGGCACCGGTACAGCGGTCACCCATTTTGGTTGCGTTGATATGTCCGTTAGCGTCCATTTCTCCCGCGCCCATGTAGGTGATGTCGACGCCGGCGCCGTTGTAATAGAGCATCTGTTCCTGATGATTAATCATGGCCGTCAGGTTTTTTCCGATGCCAAAGTCAATGCCGCCGGCCTGTACGCCGCCGTAAATGCCCGATTCAACGGTGATAGTGACGTCTTCGGCTGCGCCTTCCTCGTGAATGATGACGCCAATAACGTCGTTGGGTATTCCTGTACCCAAGTTAATAACGCATCCCGGATAGAGGAACTGACAGGCGCGGCGACCGATAGCTTTACGCACGTTCAGCGACAGCCTTTCCGTTTCTCCAACCGGGGAAACCAGTTCTCCGCAGTAGGCCGGGTCGTAGTACCAGGAGGACGTCTGGCGGTGATCCTCTTGGGGGTTATCGCAGACGACGATGGCATCGATAAAGTTGCCGGGAACGACGACGCGTTTGGGGTGAAGCGTTCCTTTCTGCGCCAGATTTTTTACCTGGGCGATAACCTTGCCGCCAAACCGCTTGGCGGCAAGAACGGCCTGAATGACTTCAAGCTTCATTGCCTCTTCTTCACAGGTCAGGTTGCCGTCAGTATCGGCGGTGGTACCGCGAATAATGACGACATCCAGCGCAATAGCGGGATAGAACAGGTATTCCTCTTCACGCATTGTCACAACCTCAACTAAGTGAGGCAGGCTGCGCGTTCTGTCGTTCATTTGGCCGCCTTCCTGGCGGGGATCGATGAACGTGCCCAGCCCAACTTTTGACAGATAGCCCGGCTGACCGGCCGCCATTGCGGCGTAGAGGTGGACAATTTGTCCCTGAGGTAGACAAAACGCTTCAACGCTATTGGCGGCGATTCGCTCCATCCACTTGGGGGCGAGCCCCCAGTGGGAGCCGATGATGCGCTTTACCATTCCATGGTGGACGAAGTGTTGGTTACCACGGTCGCGGTTAGATTGACCTGCTGAGTGAATGTAGGTCAGATCGTGCGGTGAACCTGTTTCAAGAAAGCGTTTCTCCAGCGCTTTAAGTACAGACTCGGCTGCGCCTATGAGAGTCATACCGATGGTACAGACGGTAGCGCCGTCCTTGATGAGTTCTGCGGCCTGCTGTGCCGTGATAACTTTGCTTTTCATAAATCCTCTGCTGTGTAGCTGCGTTTATTCACTATCCACGTTGTTCGGTTACGGGCGCGTCGTTTGGTACCGAAGGGGCATTTCCGCTCTCGTTCTGGTTTTCCTTAGCGCTGGGAGGCTGCTTCACTACGGCTGCACCAATCGTGGCACAGGCTAAAAGCGCAACGGCGAACCATAGCCCGGCGCCAGGGGAGCCGGTCATATCTTCCAGCAGGCCAAATACGTAGGGGCCGACAAAGCCTCCGGTGATCCCCAGACAGGCCAGCAGACCAAGCCCTCCGGCCAGCATATTTCCGCTCATCAGCGTTGCCGGGTAGGTAAAAATGATCGACTGAACGACAAAGAACATAGAGGCGCCGATGCAAAAGCCGATAAGCCCAAGCACTGGTCCGCCCAGCGCACCGATGACGAAACCGATAGCCATAGACATAAAGCCGGAGATCAGCATGGTTTGAGAACGCTTAGCGGTATTTGCGTACTTAGGCAGGAAAAACCCTCCGAGCGCGGCGGCAATCCACGGAATGGCGGTTAAAAGCCCAAGCGTGAAGGTGCTCATTTCTCCATAGTTGCGAATGATGCTCGGCAGAAAGTAGGTCAGGCTGTAAACGGAAATCTGGTGGGTAAAGTAGATGGCGACGATCAGCAAGAAAGTCTTATTGGTGAACGCCGTTTTAAAAGAGAATTTTTGGTCCCTGTCTACGCCGACGGGACGTTCGGACTCCAACGTCGTCTCAATATAGTTGACGTCTTCCGGCGTCAGCCATTTCGCATCGCGAGGCCTGTCGGGCAAGACGGCGTAAACGTAGAACGCTAGCAGTACGGCGGGAACACCTTCGACGATAAACATCCATTGCCAGCCGTGTAACCCACCGACGCCGTCGAGCATCAGCAGCGCGCCGCCCAGCGGGGCGCCGATAATATTGGCAATGCAGACGCCGAGCAGGAACATGCCCACGGCGCGCGCTCTTTCCTGGCGGCCAAACCAATAGGTCAGATAAAGAATAATGCCCGGATACAGGCCCGCTTCTGCGGCGCCAAGCAGCAGGCGCATAACGTAAAATGAAACGGGGCCTGTGACAAACGCCATCCCGGCGGAGATCAATCCCCACGTGATCATGATGCGGGTGATCCAAAAGCGCGCCCCGACGCGGGCCATAATCAGGTTACTGGGAATTTCCATCGTGGAATACGTCAGGAAAAACAGGCCGGCGCCAAGGCCGTAGGCCGTAGCGGAGAGCCCAAGATCGATAGACATCGACGCTCGGGCAATGCCGATGTTAGTACGGTCGATAAAGCTGACGATGTAGACGATAATCAGCAGCGGCATTAAGTGCTTATACACTTTTGCGTTGGTTATTGCCGCCTGGCTAAGCGAGGCGACTTTTGACTGTATATTTGACATGGTTAATATTCTCCCCTCGGTGTAGAGGTTATTAATCTGTGTAGGGTGTTATTAGCCTCATTATTTTTCGGGTGTAGCCGACCTACGCTTGAATAAACGCGTTTTTATCTTTTTAGGCTAACGTTAGAGCTAGGAACGTTTCTCCTTTTTATTAATGCGTATGAGTCCTTTTATTTATTAACTACAGTTGGCTCTCTGTCGCAGCGCGACCTTATCCGTTTTCCCATTGGCATTCTTGGGTAGTTCAGACACAAATATAATTTTTGAAGGTATTTTAAATTTGGCGATCCTCTCGGAGAGCCATTGCGTTATGTTATCACTGACTAGCGGCCGCATTCTGTCTGCAATAATAAAGGCGACGGCCTCTTCCCCGTAAATATCGCTGTGCTTTGGAACAATGGCAATATCCTTAACGCCAGGATAATTAGATATAAGGTTTTCTATTTCGATACAGTAAATTTTCTCACCGCCGCGATTTATCATGTCCTTGCTGCGGTCTTTAATAAAGAGATAATTATCTTTATCGATAGAGGCAATATCTCCGGTATAAAACCAGCCGTTGTTAAAATATTGCCGATTAACTTTTTCATTATTCCAATATCGCTTTATTACTACAGGACCTTTTAACCATAGGTGCCCCGTTTCTCCGGCAGAAAGCGGCCTGCCGCCGTCGTCTCTTATCTGGCACTCCAGGCCAGGGATAGGGAGTCCGGAGCTTCCTATTTTATCGCTTCGACGAACGTCCATTGGAAATATGCTGGCCGGCGACGTGGTTTCCGTCAGCCCATAAATAGGGCGTATTTCGGTATGAGGGAAAAGCGCGGACAGCCTTCCGATAATTCCGGTATTTAAGTGGCCGGCCCCGCAGGCAATCATTCTTAAACTGGCGTAGTCGTAGCTTTTCTCATGCTTTTCGGCCTCCTGAGTCAGGAGGATAAAGACAGTGGGAGAGCCGTGTAAAAAGGTGATGCCGTGTTGTTCAATAGCCCGCAAGATCTCATCGGCACTAAAGCGTTGGTGCAAATGAATAGTACCGCCAATGTGAACAAAGAGGCATAGCAGAGCGGACAGGCCGGTAATATGACAAATGGGGATCGGCAGCACGGTACTGTCATTTTCGTTAAGCCCAAGCGCAAGGCGATAAGCATTGATAGCGTGCAGAAAGTTACTGTGAGTAATTGCCGCACCCTTAGGAGAGCCCGTGGTGCCGGAAGTGTAAATAATCGCCGCAACGTCGTCGGCATTCACCGCCGTCTGGGGCCGTGAGCGCTCAACGGCCTGATTGTCTACGTTACGCACCATAAACTGCCAATTGGACAATGAGACGCGCAGAGATTTCTGAGTTTCGCTGGCAATAGTACTAAGCCAGGGCTGGCTGTCCGGGTCGTAGAATACGACTTTAGCATCTACGCTTTCCAAAACCGTCATGCTGTCGTCCGACTTTAGCTTGGTGCTTAGCGGAACGACGACGACGCCCAGCGCCATTGCGGCATAGAACAGAAAGCAGAACTCAGGGCGGTTACCCAGCGCGAGTACGATAGCGTCGCCTTTTTGTAGTTTAAAGCGTTCGGTAAGGCAAAACAGGCTCGCCTGCACGCTGTGCTGGAACTGTCGATAGCTATACTTATGGCCTTCAAAAAACAGTGCGGTGCCGTCAGGCCTGCTTTCTACGCTATGCTCCAAGCTTTGATACAAGTTTTGAACGACCAACGATGACGTGCCCATGACCGATACCCCTACTGTTCGACTTCTGACCGGGGAAAGTATAGAAAATCGGACCGTAGGAAAAACGAGGAAGGTTTCACATCCTGTTCTGCTCTCTGTTGGGGGCGCGTTGTGAAAAATGCCAACGGTAAGCAATGGTTTTTACGTCAGGTGTTGCGTGTCAGCTGTCATATTTTGTTAAAAATAATTTAATGTGTGGTTAATCTATTCTGTAGGCCGTTTTTTGAGCATTTATTTTTGTGCAAATGAATAAATGTGTGAAAAGGCAGGAGGCTCAAGAAGAATGCGTTGGATGTAAAAGAGAAAGCCCCTCTCACTGTTGAGTGAACGGGGCTTCAGATATGGTGAGGTTATTTATTATTTGCTTTTCTGCTCTTTTAAAATGTCACGAATGTCAGTCAGCAGCTTTTCTTCTGCACTCGGCGCCGGCGGTGCGGCTTCTTCTTTAGGCTGTTCGCGACGCAGCTTATTAATAAGCTTGATAGCCATGAAAATGGCGAACGCAACGATGATAAAATCAAAAATATTCTGGATGAATACGCCGTAGTTCATGACGACGGCGGGAACGTCCCCGCTGGCTTCCCGTAGCACCAGCGAAAACTGTTTAAAGTCAATTCCGCCAATCAGAAGGCCCAGCGGCGGCATGATAATGTCAGAAACCAGAGAAGAGACGATTTTGCCAAAAGCGGCGCCGATGATAACACCGACGGCAAGATCGACAACGTTGCCCCGCATAGCGAATTCGCGAAACTCTTTAAGTAAGCTCATAAATAAGTACCTTTATTAAAACCAATGCTCTAAGCATAACAAGGCATGCATATTTTGCCATCATGTTAATGATAAATAGAGCGAAGAACGCGCCGCCGTAAAAGGCGGCGCCGTACGTTTTATAGGAAGAACGGGCTGGGCTGGAACAAACGCTCTACGTCGGAAATGTATTTCTTATCGGCCAAGAACATCACAACGTGATCGCCTTGTTCAATAACGGTAGTTCTGTCGGCAATAATAACGTCATCCCCTCTGACCAACGCGCCAATGGTTGTTCCCGGCGGAAGCTTGATGTTTTCGACCTGCCTTCCCACCACCTTGGAGGTTGTCTCATCGCCGTGAGCAACGGCCTCGATAGCTTCAGCTACGCCGCGGCGCAGCGTCGACACTCTGACGATGTCGGCCTTACGTACGTGTCCTAGCAGTGCGGATATCGTGGCCTGCTGAGGAGAAACCGCGATGTCGATGACGCTGCCTTGAACCAGATCGATGTAGGCATGGCGCTGGATAAGAACAATAACCTTTTTAGCGCCCAGCCGTTTGGCCAACATCGCGGACATAATGTTGGCTTCGTCATCGTTAGTGAGCGCGATAAACAGATCGATTTGCTCAATGTGCTCTTCGGACAGCAGCTCTTGATCGGACGCATCGCCGCAGAAAACGACGGTATCCTGTAGAATTTGGGCAAGTTCTGCCGCGCGTTCCGGATTTCGTTCTATCAGCTTGACGCTATAGTCTTTTTCCAGCCGCCTGGCCAGCCCCGCGCCGACGTTGCCACCGCCGACGATCATCAGGCGCTTGTAGGGTTTCTCCAGCCGCTGCAGTTCACTCATGACGGCGCGAATGTTTTCGGTTGCGGCGACAAAGAAGACCTCGTCTCCTGCCTCGATAATGGTCGACGCCTGCGGACGAATAGGACGATCCTGCCTGAAGATGGCGGCGACCCGGGTTTCAATGTGGGGCATGTGTTCACGCAGCGACGAAAGCGCGTTACCGACCAGAGGGCCGCCATAGTAAGCGTTTACTCCTGCGATGCTGACCTTGTCCTCGGCAAAGTTAACCACCTGCAGCGCGCCGGGATATTCAATCAGCTTATAAACGTAGTCCGTCACCAGCTTTTCCGGCGAGATAATGTGATCGACCGGGATAATCTCAGGCTCAAACAGCTTTTCTTCTTCACGCAGATACTCTGGAGAGCGAATGCGGGCTATGCGGTTAGGCGTATTAAACAGGGAATAGGCAATCTGGCAGGCGACCATGTTGATTTCATCGGAGTTAGTCACCGCAACCAGCATGTCGGCATCGTCAGCGCCCGCTTCCCGCAGTACGCGAGGATGGCAGGCGTGTCCCTGAACGACCCTGAGATCGAACTTATCCTGCAGCTGACGCAGACGAACGATATTACTGTCTACCAGCGTAATGTCGTTGTTTTCTCCCACCAGGTTTTCAGCCAGCGTTCCGCCGACCTGGCCTGCGCCGAGAATGATAATTTTCATGATGCTCTCTTTCGGGCTTTATAGCCCCTCACCGCGATCGTTACGTTAATGCTTTTGTCAGCTTGGCATAGAAAAAGCCGTCTCCGCCTTCCGGCTCGGGCAAATTCTGGCGATATGTCGCCCCAGAGGCGTCGATCGCCGTTGGCCTTGCGTCGGGATGGAGCTTGATGAACTCTTCTATTTGTAGCCTGTTTTCTTCAGGAAGAATAGAGCAGGTTGCATAAATCAGCGTGCCGCCGGGTTTCAGTATCGGCCAAACGGCATCGAGGATCTCTTTTTGCAGCGAGGCCAGCTCGTCAATATCGCTACTGCGCCGGAGCCACTTGATATCGGGATGGCGGCGGATAACGCCGGTCGCAGAACAGGGGGCATCCAAGAGTATGCGATCGTAAGTCTGCCCTTCGTACCAGGACTGCGGGTCCCTTCCGTCGCCGACGCATACCTTCGCGCGTTGCCCCAGCCGAGCCAGATTCTCATGGACGCGCTTAAGGCGCGTTTCATCAACGTCAACTGCGGTAACGTTAGCCTGTGGAGCTGCCTCCAGGATGTGCGTTGTTTTCCCGCCGGGGGCAGCGCACAGATCCAGAATGTTTTCGCCGTCTTGAGGAGCAAGAAAAGGAATACAGCCCTGCGCCGAGGCATCCTGAACGGTAACCCAGCCTTCGCTAAAGCCGGGAAGCTGATTGACCGAATTCGGCGTAGCCAGACGCAGGGCGTCAGGATAGTCGACGTGTGTAAAGGCTTCTATGCCCGCCTGTTGAAGTAACGACAGATAGTCGTCACGGCTGTGATGTTGGCGATTAACCCTTAGCCACATAGGCGGCTTTTGGTTATTGGCTTCGACAATCGGCTGCCACTTATCGGGATACGCTTCTTGAATGCGCTGCAATAGCCATGACGGATGCTGAAAGCGACTTTTTTGCTGCTGCTGTCGTTCGGTTAACGCCTGCTGCTGGCGTTGGAATTCGCGCATGACGCCGTTAATCAATCCCTTCATTTGCGGGCGCTTTAGGGCGATCGCTCCGTTTACCGTCTCAGCAACGGCAGCGTGAGGGGGGATCCGGGTGTAGAGCAGTTGGTAAAGGCCGACCAGCAGCAGATAGTGCAACGGCCTCTGCTTTCCGGTCAGCGTCTTATCCATTAGCCGGTGAATGTACCACTCAAGCTCGGGCAGCGTACGAAGGGTGCCAAAGCAGAGTTCCTGTAGCAGAGAGCGGTCTTTATCCGATAGCGGTTTTTGTAGTTCAGGCAAAGCGTTGCTAAGGGACTGGCCCTTGTCCAGAACTTGCGCTATGGCGTTTGCCGCGATCGCGCGAAGGTTGTATTTATTATTCTTCATAGATAGAAGGTTGTCCGGTTGCGGCAGTTGGCCTGCGAAACGGGAAAGCGTAACCGCGCCAGCTGTGATGACCGGCGCGCGCGTCAGGATATACGGTTGCCCGGGATAAACCACTCCCGGCGAGAGTTCAGGATGTCCTGTGCGGACATCGCCTTTTTACCCGCCGGCTGCAGCTGGGTCATGTTAAGTACGCCTTCGGCTGTCGCAATTTGAATGCCCGACTTATCGGCCGCAATAATCGTTCCCGGCGCTTCGGTAATCTTTTTGTCGATGACCGTAGCGGCCCAGACTTTGACCGGCTGTTCGTCAATAGTGAAATAGCTTACCGGCCATGGGTTAAAGGCGCGAATACAGCGTTCCAACTGGGCGGCGCTGAGCGTCCAATCCAATCGAGCTTCTTCTTTGCTCAACTTTTGCGCATAGTTTGCCTGAGAATCGTCCTGCTTTTGCGCAACGGCGGTTCCGCTGGCTAACTGTTCAAGCGTTTCCAGAAGCCCATGTGGCCCAAGCTCCGCCAGTTTGTCATACAGCGTGGCGCTGGTGTCTTCCGCTAAAATTGGGCAGGAAAGCTTATACAGCATATCGCCGGTGTCCAGACCCGCGTCCATTTGCATGATGGTCACGCCCGTTTCGGCGTCGCCAGCCCACAGTGAACGCTGAATCGGCGCCGCACCGCGCCAGCGCGGCAGCAGGGACCCATGAACGTTAATGCATCCCAGAGGCGGCATGTCGAGCACGGCCTGAGGAAGAATCAAACCATAGGCTACGACGACCATGACGTCCGCGTTAAGCTCAGCGACCAAACGCTGGTTTTCTTCCGGGCGCAATGAGGCGGGCTGGAATACGGGCACCTGATGTCGCAGCGCCAACTCTTTAACCGGGCTTGGCGTAAGCCGGTTACCACGTCCTGCCGGGCGGTCTGGTTGAGTAAACGCAGCGACAACCGTGTGGCGAGACGAAAGCAGCGCATCAAGATGACGCGCTGCAAAATCGGGAGTGCCGGCAAAAATGATTCGCAAAGGTTCAGACACGGGCAATTCCTATAAAATCGAGATAAGCCTGACGTAGATTAACGCGCTTCTCGCGCTTTTTGTCTGGCAATCTTTTCCAGCTTTTGCTGAATACGCTGGCGCTTGAGGGGTGACAGATAGTCAACGAACAGCTTTCCTTCCAGATGGTCCATCTCGTGTTGAATGCAGATAGCTAAAAGATCGTGCGCTTCCAGTTCAAACGGCTTGCCATCGCGGCCCAGCGCGCGGATTTTAATAGACTCGGCGCGGGGAACAAAGCCTCGAGATTCCGGAACGGAAAGGCATCCTTCTTCGATACCGGTTTCGCCCGATTTTTCAATCACCTCAGGATTGATAATCACATAGTGCCTGTCGCGATTTTCCGACACGTCGATGACGATAATGCGCTGATGAATATTGACCTGCGTTGCAGCGAGGCCAATACCCTCTTCGGCATACATTGTTTCCAACATGTCGTCAGTAATGCGTTGGATTTCTGGGGTCACTTCCTCAACGAGTTTTGCCTTAGTGCGTAACCGCTCATCGGGAAAATGTAATACGGGTAATACTGCCATATATCGTTACGTCGCCGCTTAATAAATAGATTAATTCGCCTCTATTCTAGTCGTTTCTGCCGATGATTGACAGTATCAGTCAACTATTGGAGCGATAGCCTCACGGTCGCCTGAGGTTACTTGAACGCTTATGCGCGATGCCTCGAGAAAAAAGAACACGTTTGTGCAAACAAAGAAAAAAATGGCGAAACGACGTCAGATTTACTGATTGCGAGTTGGCGTATAACAGTCGCCTTTTTTAACCTTCGCTTAAATGTGAGAAAGCGGTAACGGCGGACGTAATGACGAAAGAAGAATGGTGGCTGCGCCTTTTAATGATCTCAGGGCATAAATGGCCCCACATTAAGCAACTAACGGCAACGGAAGGAATGATATTTGACGTACGTACGCTGCAACATCTTGGTTTTAGCGCTGAACAGTGTGAACAATTTGGTCAAGTCGATAAATACGATTTAGCCAAGTCGCTTGACTGGCTGGAGGGTGACGATCGTCAACTGATCGCGTTTTGCGATGAGGCCTATCCTCCATTGCTCCGGGCGATTTCCAGACCGCCAATCGCCCTGTTTGTCGAAGGCAATGCCAGCGTTTTGCATCAGGCGCAAATTGCCATGGTTGGCAGCCGGCGTTTTAGCCGCTATGGCGAACAGTGGGCCAACTATTTCGCCGGTGAGCTTGCCGGCTGTGGTTTTGTTATTACAAGCGGGCTGGCGTTGGGAATTGACGGCATTAGCCATCGTGGGGCATTGGCCGTTGGCGGCTCAACGGCGGCCATTTTGGGCAGCGGCCTTGACCAGTTGCATCCCAAAAGCCACCTTTCTTTAGCGAGACAGATCGTTGAGCGAGGAGGGGCGCTGGTATCGGAGTTTTTACCGTTTGAAGCCCCGAAAGCGGAAAATTTTCCCCGCAGAAATCGGATAGTGAGCGGCCTAAGTCTGGGAGTCTTGGTCGTTGAAGCCAAAGCACAGAGCGGTTCGTTGATTACGGCGAAATATGCTTTGGAACAGGGGCGAGAAGTTTTTGCGCTCCCAGGGCCTTTAGATAATGAAAACTGCAGTGGGACACATAGCCTGATTCAGCAGGGCGCGATGCTGGTGGCCAGCCCTGCCGATATTGTTGAAAACCTGAACGGTTCCTTACGTTGGTTAGCGCTGACTCCGCCTGAGCGGTCAATAACCGTCGGCGGTGCACCGGGACTAAATGAAGAGCGACCGCCGCTGTTGCAATATATAGGGAGTAGGCCCCTTCCCGTTGATCTCATTGCGCAAAGGGCCAATCTATCGATAGCTGAGGTTACGGTGCAGCTTGTTGATTTGGAATTGTCTGAATGGATAAAAAGCGTTTCCGGGGGGTATGTTATCAACCGATAAATAAGCCGATGGGAAAATGTCCCCGATCGGGTAGACTGTTGGCATCGTTATTCCGTAGCCGAAATGATATTAGGGCTAAGCACAGATAATGGGTGGTTGTGGGATGAGCAAGACGACATTATTTACTGCCAAGAGTGAAGAGGCCTGCCCCGACTGCGGTGCGCCTTTAGTCATCCGCAGCGGAAAGCAGGGGCCTTTTCAAGGGTGTTCCCGCTATCCAGAGTGTACGTATATTCACTCTCTTAAGCCTCAAAATGACGGTCATATCGTCAAAGTGCTGGATGGAGAATTTTGTCCGCAGTGCGGTGAGCTTTTGGTGCTGCGTCAGGGGCGCTACGGTATGTTTATAGGATGTAGCGCCTATCCCGGTTGCGAATATATTGCCTCTATTGATAAGCCTGATGAGACGCAGATAGCTTGCCCGCAGTGTAAAACGGGACGCTTGCTACAGCGTAAATCGCGATACGGTAAGGTTTTTCATGCTTGCGATAGGTATCCAGAATGCCAATTTACGCTTAATTATACGCCCATTGCGGCCACGTGCCCGGTTTGCGGCTATCCTTTACTTTTTGAGAAGCGAACGGCAAAGGGGCCTCGCCTGTTTTGCGCCAGCAAACTATGCGGTAAAGAAGTTACGACAGAAAATGACAGATAATTTAGACACGATAGTTGATCGACTGCGTCAGCAGCAGGTAGTGGCTTATCCAACTGAGGCGGTATTTGGGTTGGGATGCGATCCCGATTCTGAATCTGCGGTAATGGATTTGCTTAAAATAAAGCAGAGATCTTGGGAGAAAGGCCTGATACTTATCGCTGCCGATTATGAACAACTTCGGCCCTATGTCGACGATGAAAGGCTGACCCAAGAACAAAAAGATGAGATCTTCTCTTGCTGGCCGGGGCCAGTAACCTGGGTTATGCCCGCTAAGGTGACGACGCCCAAGTGGTTAACGGGGCGTTTTGATACGTTAGCGGTAAGAGTGAGCGATCACTTACTCGTTTGTGAACTGTGCCGGGCCTTCGGCAAGCCTTTGGTCTCTACCAGCGCCAATCTAAGCGGCCTGGAACCTTGCCGAACGGTTCAGGGCGTGCGCGAGCAGTTTGGTGATGATTTCCCTGTACTGGTTGGGCAGGTCGGTGGGCGGCAGAACCCTTCAGAAATTCGGGATGCACTTACTGGAAAGCTGTTTCGTCAAGGATAAATAACAGGAGACGTATGCGAGACTTTGCCGTTTTTGGAAACCCGATTTCACACAGTAAGTCGCCGAAAATTCATGGGTTATTTGGTGAGAGCACTCGAATTCCTTTGAATTACGTAACCCGTCTGGCAACGTTGGAAGGGTTTGAGCAGGAATTGAGAGACTTTTTTTCTGCTGGCGCTTTAGGTGCGAATATTACCCTGCCGTTTAAGGAACGGGCCTTCGCGCTGTGTGATGAGCTCACTGAAAGAGCGGCCTGTGCCGGCGCGGTGAATACGATCCGCCGTACTGATGATGGTCGGCTATTAGGGGATAACACTGACGGCATTGGGCTTTTGAGCGATCTTATTCGTCTTGAAATGATTAAAGGTGATTCACGAATTCTGCTAATTGGTGCCGGTGGCGCTGCGCGAGGCGTCATTCAGCCTCTTTTGGCGTACGGCTGTGAGTTAGTCATCGCTAACCGTACGGCATCGAAGGCTGCGGCTTTAGCCAATGAGTTTTCCTCGTTGGGGAATATATCCAGTCGGGAGTTTATCGAGCTGGAAGGGGGGGCGTTCGATCTTATCGTTAACGCTACGTCAACGGGGATTAGTGGGGAGCTTCCCCCTATACCCGGTTCGTTACTCTCCCGCGAGACTGCCTGCTATGACATGTTTTATCAGGTGGGCCATACGCCTTTTATCGAGTGGGCTATCTCTCTTGGCGTTACCCGCTATGCAGATGGATTAGGCATGCTGGTGGGGCAAGCCGCCCACGCTTTTTATCTTTGGAATGGTGTAATGCCGGAAGTTGAGTCCGTAATGGTTGAACTGAGAAAGGAGCTGTCATCGTGAACCAGGCGATCCTTTTTTCCGAAGGCGAACGTTGGGATGAGAACTATTCTGGCGTATATGTGGTTGCCTTTGTCAGCGGATTTCAGATTAACTGCTGCGTAACTCGGCGCTTTCTAATGCAACGTTTTGCCGATGCAGGCGATCCGGAATCATGCCTTTCTTTGTTTAAACGCCATCGGTGGGATTTGGAAGAGGAGCTGGTAGCCCGCATTGAAGATCAAGACTTCAATGCGGACGGTTGGATCGTGATTTAGCTCTTCATATGATTATCTTTCAGCTTAACGTAGTGTTTGGCGGAGGTTGCGAAGTAGGCCATTTCTTCTTCCGTTAAGGGTCTGACCTTTTTCGCCGGGTTGCCTAAATAGAGAAAGCCGCTTTCTAAACGCTTGCCTGGGCCGACTAAGCTCCCTGCGCCCAGCATAACGTTATCTTCAATGATGGCACCGTTAAGAACGCGAGAGCCCATACCGATTAGCGTTCTGTTTCCAATCTGGCAACCGTGGAGGATTGCTCCATGGCCAACGGTCACTTCCTCTCCAATAATCAGCGGGAACCCGGAAGGACTATGCTCCATTTCGCTGGCAACGTGAAGAATTGAGCCGTCTTGAATATTGGTTCTTGCTCCAATGCGTATGTAGTTAACGTCACCGCGGATCGTAACCATAGGCCAAATGCCGACGTCATCAGCCAGTTCAACTTGACCAATAATAACGCTGCTCTCGTCAAGCATAACGCGCTCGCCGATTTTAGGGGAATGCTGAAGATAAGGACGGAGAGTTTTAGACATAATGAAAGCTTTACTCATTATTAATACAAAAAGGAAGTTTAAGGTTATCTGGATCCTTTTCAGATAGAAAGGATCGTTTATTGTCTTTTTTAGCTTAAAAAGAGACCGTTTGGCGTATGAGTAGAACAAAAAACAAGCATCTAAATCGTTTGGTAAAAAAAAGGCTTGTACAAAAAGATCCGCCGCTTATAATGCGCCTCCATCGAACGGGATGTGAGCGTGCTCACACTTGATATTCGATAGCGGCAAAGTAGAAAGACGTTGACTCCAAAATAGGATCGCGTAATATACGCAGCCCGCGTCACGGGAAGTTTTTTCCCTGGCGCACGCTCTTTAACAATTTATCAGACAATCTGTGTGGGCACTCACAGGACACTATCCAACAGCGCTTCGGCGCAAACGATAGATAAAAGTCTTGAAGAGTGAACATCAGTTAATTCATTACGAACTAACAGTAAAGATTCTTTGAGCATCAAACTTTAATTGAAGAGTTTGATCATGGCTCAGATTGAACGCTGGCGGCAGGCCTAACACATGCAAGTCGAACGGCAGCGGGAAGTAGCTTGCTACTTTGCCGGCGAGTGGCGGACGGGTGAGTAATGTCTGGGAAACTGCCCGATGGAGGGGGATAACTACTGGAAACGGTAGCTAATACCGCATGACGTCTTCGGACCAAAGAGGGGGACCTTAGGGCCTCTTGCCATCGGATGTGCCCAGATGGGATT
>NZ_AUUA01000023.1 GCF_000439085.1 Leminorella grimontii ATCC 33999 = DSM 5078
AGCGCGGTGGTCCCACCTGACCCCATGCCGAACTCAGAAGTGAAACGCCGTAGCGCCGATGGTAGTGTGGGGCTTCCCCATGCGAGAGTAGGGAACTGCCAGGCTTTTAATTAGAAGAGGCCACTCGAAAGAGTGGCCTTTTTGCTTTTGTCTAACGGCAGTTCGCTACTTGATAGGGACAAATCTGCCGAAACGTCCGGAGGACGGCCTCGAAGAGGTTCATAAACTGCCAGGCTCTTAATTAGAAGAAGGCCACTCGAAAGAGTGGCCTTTTTTATGCCACAGGAAAATAACGATTAAAATTATATGGATGTGAACTACCTCTCATTTTAGAAATCTGTAGAATAATTTTTGATTTATATGCGAATGGTTGGAAATTATTTCTATAACCATGCTTATTGCATGGCAATAAATGCAATTTTTTTCTTCATTATCATGCGTATGATTTATCACATTCGCCGCCGAGTGTTTCTCTGCGGCTAGAAAAATACAAATCTAACTTACCCTACTTACTAAATGAGAATGTTATGGAATCAACATCAAGTGCAAGCGTAACGCTGGAAGGCTCCTTACCTGCCGGTCGGGCAACCATGACGGAAAGTGAATGGCGTGAAGCGACCAAGTTCGACGGTACTGACGTCGGTTGGGTGATTATGAGCATCGGCATGGCGATCGGCGCCGGCATCGTGTTTTTACCCGTTCAGGTGGGATTGATGGGGCTGTGGGTGTTTTTGCTCTCGTCGATTATTGGCTATCCGGCAATGTATCTGTTTCAGCGCCTCTTTATTAATACTCTGGCAGAGTCTCCCGAGTGTAAAGACTACCCCAGCGTTATCAGCGGCTACCTGGGAAAAAACTGGGGCATTCTGTTAGGTGCGCTTTACTTCGTTATGCTGGTTATCTGGATGTTCGTATATTCCACGGCAATTACCAATGACAGCGCCTCTTATTTACATACTTTCGGCATAACGGAAGGCCTGCTGTCCGAGAGCCCCTTCTATGGACTGGCGCTTATCTGCATCTTAGTGGCTATTTCCTCGCGCGGCGAGAAGCTGCTGTTTAAGGTTTCCAGCCTGATGGTGCTGACCAAGCTGCTGGTCGTGGCTTTGTTGGGGCTATCCATGATAGGCATGTGGCACTTGTATAACGTTGGTTCACTGCCACCAGCGGGCCTGTTGGTGAAGAATGCGATAATCACGCTTCCGTTTACGCTGACGTCCATCCTGTTTATCCAAACGCTGAGCCCGATGGTCATCTCTTATCGTTCACGCACGAAGTCTATCGAGGTTGCCCGCCACAAGGCGCTGCGCGCCATGAATATTGCATTTGGCGTTTTGTTCGTCACCGTATTCTTCTATGCCGTTTCTTTTACGCTGGCGATGGGCCATGACGAAGCGGTAAAGGCCTATGAGCAGAATATTTCCGCATTGGCGATTGCTGCGCAGTTTATCAGCGGCGACGGCGCCGCCTGGGTCAAAATCGTCAGCGTTATTCTGAATATATTTGCCGTTATGACCGCCTTCTTCGGCGTGTATCTCGGCTTTCGCGAAGCGACGCAGGGCATCGTGATGAACCTGCTTCGCCGTAAGCTTCCGGCCGATAAGATCAACGAGACTCTGGTTCAGCGTGGAATTATGGTGTTCGCCATTCTTCTGTCCTGGAGTGCGATTGTCCTGAATGCGCCGGTGCTGAGCTTCACCTCTATCTGCAGCCCGATCTTCGGTATGGTTGGCTGTCTGATCCCCGCGTGGTTGGTCTACAAAGTTCCCTCTCTTCACAAATACAAGGGCGCTTCGCTGATGCTGATTATCTTTACCGGTCTGTTGTTGTGCGTTTCTCCGTTCCTGGCATTCTCCTGATGCTGACGAACGCTAAGCCTTAAGGTTGTTATTATGTCCAAGCCTGAAATGAATCCGTTGTGGAAGCTTTTTATTCTCGCCGTGCAGGAAGAGGTTAAGCCTGCTCTGGGCTGTACCGAGCCCATCTCTCTGGCGTTAGCGAGCGCCGTTGCCGCGTCCCGCCTGTCGGGTCCGGCAGAGCGAATTGATGCATGGGTTTCACCAAACCTGATGAAAAACGGAATGGGCGTAACCGTTCCGGGTACGGGAATGGTGGGCCTGCCCATCGCGGCTGCGCTGGGCGCCGTGGGTGGTGACGCTCACGCAGGCCTGGAGGTGTTAAAAGCGGCCTCACAAGAGGATGTCGCGCACGCCAAAATGATGCTGGATGAAGGACGAGTTCGCGTAATGCTGAAGTCGCCGTGTGAAGATATCCTTTATTCCCAGGCCAAGGCGTTTGCTGGTGACGAATGGGCAAGCGTTACTATCGTTGGCGGACATACTCGAATCGTACGGATTGAAACTCAGGATGGCGTTTGCTTTACCCTTGCTGAGGATTCGCAGGATGCGTCAGCAGACGACCCGCTGGCCGTTCTGTCGCACTCGTCACTGGCGGAGATCCTGATGTTTGTGAATCAGGTTCCCTTTGAGGATATTCGCTTTATCCTTGAAGCGGCGCACCTTAACGACGCCCTGTCGAAAGAAGGCCTGCGCGGGCGCTGGGGGCTGCATATTGGCGCAACATTAGAGAAGCAGTGTGAGCGCGGGCTGATGGCAAAAGACCTTTTGTCAGAGATTCTGATCCGCACCAGCGCTGCGTCGGATGCGCGCATGGGCGGCGCGACGCTGCCCGCCATGAGTAATTCCGGTTCCGGCAATCAGGGGATCGCCGCCACGATGCCAGTCGTTGTCGTTGCCGAATACTTTGGCGCAGATGAAGAACGCTTGGCTAGAGCGTTAATGCTGTCGCACCTGAGCGCTATCTATATCCATTATCAACTGCCGAAGCTGTCTGCGCTGTGCGCAGCGACAACGGCGGCAATGGGTGCGGCGGCAGGCATGACCTGGCTGGTTGATGGCGATTATCAAACCATTTCAATGGCGATTGGCAGCATGATCGGCGACGTTAGCGGCATGATTTGCGATGGAGCCTCGAACAGCTGCGCGATGAAGGTGTCTACCAGCGTCTCCTCTGCGTGGAAAGCGGTGCTGATGGCGCTGGACGATACCGCTGTGACGGGCAATGAGGGCATTGTTGCAGATGACGTAGAGCGTTCAATATCCAACCTGTGCGCGTTAGCCTGCCGGTCAATGCAGGAAACCGATCGGCAGATCATTGAAATTATGGCGAATAAAGTGCGGTAATCGCTTTGTATGCCCCGGTTGAGTGACTGGGGCTGCCTTTTTCTGCGTATTGCCGAGGTGACGATAAACGTCGGGTTATCGGCGAAATAACGCACCACCTCATACAAAGTTCATAATCCTGCGTTAAAAAGGGCGCTGATTCTCTTTCATGGATGAAGACAACGGTGATTGTTCGGTTTTTCAAGGCCCTGTTTCGGGTTATTAACGTCGTATTTCGAAAGCTTTTCTCCCGAAGGCTTATTTTCCTCTATCTGTTGTCTGCCGCTATTTCCTTGGGGCTGATTCATTACGCGGAGCGTGAAATCGTCGGCGCTACCGAGGCGCAGATCTACGACAGCGTTGAGGACATTCCCGCTCGGAAAGTCGCTCTGGTGCTCGGCGCCAAGCCCAACAACCGCTATTTCACCCGGCGCATTGACGCCGCCGCCGAGCTGTACCATGCCGGAAAGATTCAGTGGCTGTTGGTCAGCGGCGACAATGGCAAAAAGCACTATGATGAACCGTCGGCCATGCAGCGGGCACTGATGGAAAAAGGCGTGCCGAAAGGCGCTATTTTTTGCGACTACGCCGGGTTCTCAACCCTTGATTCGGTGGTCAGAGCCAATAAGGTCTTTGGGGAAAATGACTTCATCATCGTCTCCCAGCAATTTCATAACCAGCGGGCGCTGTACCTGGCGCGACAGTACGGCATTGATGCCATTGCCTACGATGCAAAAGACTTGCCCAGCGGGCGCGGGAAGTATACCCGCATGCGGGAGAAGCTGGCCCGCGTCAGCGCGCTGTTGGACAGCCGCGTGCTGCACCGGCAACCCAAGTTTCTTGGCCCGAGCGTAACCATTGGGCCAGATACCGACAGCGGTTGCCCGAGTCAATAGCCAGCGAAGCGTTAGCGTTTAGCGGCCAGCCAGGCGCGGATAAACTCGGCGACCTGCGAGCAGTCGTTAATGTTCAGGACCGGGATACCCACATCGAGCGCCTCGTCCGTCGCCAGCGCTATCGCATACTCGTCCAGCAGGTCGTCTAACGGCCTGCCGACGGCGGCACGGTACAGAGCTATTTTAGGAACCGGTTCCTGCTTAAAGCCCTCCAATAGCACTAAATCGATAAGCAGAGGATCAAACTTACCCACCAGCTCGGGCAGGTTAACCGCCCGTTGGGGCGTTTCCGTCATTAACGCCCACCGCTGGTCGCAGGCGACGATGGTCTGAACTGCGCCCGCTTTACGAAGCTCGTAGCTGTCTTTTCCCGGCGTGTCGACGTCCACGTCATGATGTGAATGCTTTATCAGGCCGCAGCGAATGCCCATATCCGCAAGCATTGGGATGAGCTTTTTTAGCAGCGTAGTTTTTCCCGTACCGCTGTAGGCAGTGATGGCCAGTAGGGGAAGAGGGGCGTTGATCATTTTTGGCGGCTCTCCTGCTCGGCGTCGTCCAGCGTGTTGATATTGCGAAAGGCGCGGGGATCGTCATTAAACCTGACCGGTATCGCGTTCTGCGCGGACATAAAGAGCATCAGCTTGCGATCGCCTCCCAAGAGATAGTCACGCAAAGGCTTTATCAGCCGAGTGCTGATAAGCGCTACCGTAGGATGAGATCGCTCGCCGTCGTCGGCGTAGGCCGCCAAAGCGTTCTGCTTTCCGTTCCATAAAACTTCCGCCAGGTTGGTAGGGATAAACGGCGTATCGCAGGGGGCGAACAGAACCCATTCTGTCGGGCTATTTTCTAAAACGGTTAAGATGCCGGCAAGGGGGCCTTTAAAGCCGCTGATGGTATCAGAAAGCACCGGATAGCCGCTTTTTTGGTATTCGTCGATATTGCGGTTGGCGCTGATAATGACTCCGTTCACCTGCGCTTCCAACCGCTGGAGAACGTGTTGATAGAGCGGTTTTCCGCCGATATTAACCAGCCCTTTATCAAGGCCGCCCATACGAGTTGCTTGACCTCCCGACAGTACGGCGCCGGTAAGCGTGGGGAGCGACATGTTATAACCTCACTGACATTCGACCGGAACAGGCGCCCATTTTAACGCGTTTATAAAACGCTCGCCCCGTTTAATTGAATTAATTGATAATGATTTTCATTTTATATTAAACAAACGTCTCTTTATTTATTTCTATTAAAGACGTAATCTATTTTGGTATTCATAAAGTATATTTCTTCCCTTATTAATTAAGGTGTGTGTAGTTTATAACTCTAAAGAGGTATTAATTGCTTATAACCCTAAATAGTTATATTCGAAGAGTGAATTAAAATAGAGTTTGAAGCCTGTCAAAAAACTGAATTTTCAATGACTTTTTCGTTGATCTAAAACAAGTATTCTTTAGGCAAGATATTCATTTTTCCTTCAATTCGTTATATTTAAACGGATAATAAAATACTACCTTTTAAGTATGTTTCTGGCGTGATAAATCAGTGCGAAGGGACGTATTTCTTCTTTCTCAAACGGCGAAGTAAAGGTCGAAAATATAATAAATTGGGAGTTATTACCGTGGGCAAATTTAAGGCAAGGTTATCAGCTGGCTTACTGATATTGTTTGCATCGCTTCTGGCAATCAATACGGCAAGCGCCAACAAGCTTAATGTTGAAGCTCGTAATGAAGCATTTGCGAAAGACCATAAGGATCAGTACGACTCTTGGCGCGCAACCAGCGAATTAGACACGCTGGGCGGCGGCCTGGATGAATATCCCGACATGGTTATCCTCTGGGCGGGCTATCCGTTCGCTAAAGACTACAAAAAAGCGCGTGGGCACTTCTACGCTATTACCGATATCCGTCAGTCGCTGCGTACCGCTGCGCCGATGAAAGATACGGACGGTCCGCTGCCGATGGCCTGCTGGAGCTGTAAGAGCCCGGACGTCGCCCGCCTTATCGATGAAGGCGGCGAAGACGCTTACTTCGAAGGCATGTGGGCGCGCGGCGGCTCTCAGGTCGTTAACCCCATCGGCTGCGCCGACTGTCACGATACGGCGTCAAAAGATTTTGCCGCAGGCAAGCCTGCGCTCTATATGTCTCGTCCTTACACCGCGCGCGCGTTGGAAGCTATCGGCAAGCCGTTTGATAAGGCCAGCCGCTTAGACCAGCAGTCTATGGTGTGCAGCAACTGTCACGTTGAGTACTACTTCTCCGGCAAGAACAAAGCGGTCAAGTTCCCGTGGGATGGGGGTATGACGGTTGAGAAAATGGAAGAGTACTACGACAACATCGAATTTTCCGACTGGAAGCACGCGCTCTCCAAAGCGCCGATGATCAAGGCCCAGCACCCAGAGTATGAGACCTGGAGCCAGGGTGTTCACGGCAAGAACAACGTGACCTGTATCGACTGCCACATGCCGAAGGTACAGAACGCCGACGGTAAGCTCTACACCGACCACAAGATCGGCAATCCTTTCGACAGGTTTGCTGAAAGCTGCTCAAGCTGCCACACGCAGAGCAAGCAGCAGCTGCAGGACATCGTCGCCAGCAGAAAAGAAGCGGTAAGAGAGCTTAAGAAGAAGGCCGAGCGTCAGCTGGTTCACGCGCACTTTGAAGCCAAGGCCGCATGGGACGCAGGCGCGACCGAAGAAGAGATGAAGCCGATCCTTCAGGATATCCGTCACGCTCAGTGGCGTTGGGACTACGCTATCGCGTCTCACGGCATCCATATGCACGCGCCGGAAGTTGGTCTGAAAGTGCTGGGCACGTCTCTCGACAAGTCCGCTGAGGCTCGCACCAAGCTGGCTCGCCTGTTGGCGACCAAAGGGATAACGACGCCGATCGCTCTGCCGGATATTTCCACAAAAGCAAACGCTCAAAAGGCTCTAGGCATGGATATGCAGAAGCTGGAAAGCGAAAAACAAGAGTTCCTGAAAACCCGCGTGGTTGAGTGGGACAACGAAGCCAAGAAAGAAGGCCGCTTGTTAAACCAATAAATGCGACTGGCCCCGCGTTTGGCGGGGCCCAATAAAGGTGGAAATCTCATGAGTAGTTTACGTTTGCTATTCAAAGGCGGGCTATTAATGCTGGCATCCATGCTTGCTGCGACGGCCATGCCGGCGTCGGCGGCGTCGCAGCAGGATGCGGCCGCTTCGTCCGGCTATCAGGTTGAGCTACAGCGTAATCGCGACTACGCCTGTACTCAGTGTCATAAAGAAAATAAGGATGGGATGCACGGCGCTCACGCCAAGGCGACGAATCCCAACACCGGGACGCCGGTGACCTGCACCAACTGTCACGGCACGATCTCGCCCGCGCACCGTGACGGCGCTGCGGATGCGATGCGCTTTAACAAAGATACCTTCCCGGTGGATAAGCAGAACCAGGTTTGTATGACCTGTCACCAGCCTGAGAAGCTGCGCGCCGCGCTGTGGGCTCATGACGTGCACATTCTGAAAACGTCCTGCGCCAGCTGCCACCAGCTGCACCCAGCCGTCGATCCGGTGAAAGGGTTGGACAAGAAGGGCCAAATCAAGCTGTGCGTCGACTGTCATAGCGAACAGCAAAAGCAGCATCAAAAAGAGAAGGAAACGCCATGAGTTGCTCACGCCGTCATTTTATTGCCGGTATGGGAGCAGTTATTTTGACGACCGGCGCCGCGCATCGCGTGTTGGCACAAACGATGTCGGTTAACGGTATTCGCTATGGCATGGTGTATGACGAAACTCGTTGTATCGGATGCACCGCCTGTATGGATGCCTGCCGGGAGGTCAATAACGTTCCTGATGGGGTATCGCGGCTCAATATTATCCGCACCGGCCCCGTCGGGGAGTTTCCAGAGGCAAAATATCAGTTCGACCGTCACTCCTGTCAGCACTGCGACAATCCGCCCTGTGTGGACGTCTGCCCGACGGGAGCCTCTTACAAAGATGCGGCTACCGGTATCGTTGACGTGAATCCAGACCGCTGCGTAGGCTGCCAGTACTGTATCGCTGCCTGCCCTTATCGCGTGCGCTTTATTCACCCGGTGAAAAAGAGCGCCGACAAGTGCAACTTCTGTCGCGATACCAACTTGGCCAAGGGCAAGCTGCCCGCCTGCGTAGAGTCCTGCCCAACCAAGGCGTTGACGTTCGGTAATCTGGACGATCCTAACAGCGATATCGTGAAGCTGATTGCGGATAAGACCACTTACCGCTCCAAGGTACATCTGGGCACTGAGCCGAAGATGTATCGCATTCCAAGCAAACACGGGGAGATTAAAGGATGAGCAGCGCTTTCCACTTTGACTCTCTGGTCTGGGACTGGCCGATCGCCATTTACCTGTTTCTGATAGGCATTTCTGCGGGGATGGTGACCATCGCCATTTTCCTTAAGCGCAGGATCCTGGGTAATGAAGCCAGCCGCGACGGCGTTATTAAGGCTACGGCGATTATCGCGCCGCTGACCATTATCGTCGGTCTGACCATTTTGATTTTCCACCTGACCAAGCCATGGACCTTCTGGTACCTGATGATCTTCTACAGCCCGACCTCCGTTATGTCGATGGGCGTTATGCTGTTCCAGGTCTATATGGTCGTGCTGATTGTCTGGCTGGCCGTGCTGTTTCGTGAAGAGATCCGTCAATTTACCCAAACCCGTCTGACGGCGTTTAGCTGGGTGAACGGCATTATCGCTTCGCTGGCGCGGCTTGAGAAGGTGCTGGAGCCGCTGATGGTGCTTTTGGCGGTGCTGCTGGGAGTCTATACCGGCTTTCTGCTGTCGGCGCTGAAAACCTATCCCATGTTGAACAACCCGGTTCTGCCCGTTCTGTTCTTGTTCTCGGGCGTGTCGTCCGGCGCGGCGGCGGCGGTGCTGTTTGGCGTAACCTGGTTTAAGCAGCCGACGGACAGCCCCTCCATTCACTTTGTCCATCAGATCGAAAAACCGGTTGTACTGTTCGAACTGCTGCTGCTGTTTGCGCTGTTCGTCGGCCTGTTCTTCGGCGGCGGCCAGAAAGAGGTCGCTGCAGTTGCGGCTATTGGCGGCGGATTCTGGTCCAACGTCTTCTGGTTTGGCATTATCGGCCTTGGCATTTTGCTGCCGCTGATTATGGGCGCCGTGTGCAGCCATCGCGTTCAGCACAGCAAGGGCTATCTCGTGACGGTTGCCTGCATGGGGCTTTGTGGTGTACTTATGTTGAGATTCTTCATCCTGTACGCGGGCCAAATGACGGTAGCTTAATGAGCGTAAAAGAAAAGGGAACGGCATGATTCCAGAACTGGGTCTGCTGTCCCTACTGGGCGCACTGGCGCTCTCACTTCTGTTAAGTATTGTACCGCCGGTGGGCCTGTTCTGCCGGCGGTCGTTACTCACTCGCTACGGTGCGCCGTTAAGCTACGGCGCATGTTTATTTATCACGCTTTCCATTGCGCTTTTGGGCTATAGCTTTGCCACCGACGATTTCTCGGTCATGTACGTCGCTCAGCATTCAAATTCTCAGCTGCCGGTCTTTTTTAAGGTTGCGGCGGTGTGGGGAGGCCACGAAGGCTCCATGCTGTTCTGGCTGTTCTCGCTTTCCGTTTGGACTGCGCTATTAGCGGCATTTAGTCGCCGTATGGACCCGCAGGTCAGCGCGGCGGCGCTGGCGGTGCTCGGCCTTATCATGGTGGGGTTCTGCCTGTTTATCCTGTTTCTTTCCAACCCGTTTGAGCGCGCCTTTTCTTCAACGATGGCCGCACCGATGGAAGGGCGAGACCTTAACCCGATGCTGCAGGACGTCGGCCTGATTTTTCACCCACCGCTGCTCTATTTAGGCTACGTTGGCTTTGCCGTTAACTTTGCGCTGGCGATTGCCGCGCTGGCGAGCGGTAAAATGGACGCCGCCGTCGCCCACTGGAGCCGACCTTGGGCGCTGGCCGCGTGGATTTGCCTGACCGGCGGCATTATTCTTGGTTCGTGGTGGGCCTACTATGAGTTAGGCTGGGGCGGCTGGTGGTTCTGGGATCCGGTAGAAAACGCTTCGCTGATGCCGTGGCTTTTAGGCACCGCGCTGTTGCACTCGCTGATAGTGACGGAACGACGGGGCGCGTTCAGCCACTGGAGTCTGCTGCTTTCCATCTTCACTTTTGCGCTCAGCCTGCTGGGCACTTTCATCGTTCGCTCCGGCGTTTTGACCTCCGTGCACGCTTTTGCCGTTGACCCCGATCGCGGCATCATGCTGCTTCTTCTGTTGGGCCTGGCCGTGATGGGCGCGTTGACGCTGTTTGCGCTAAGAGCCAATACCCAGCCTTCCGCCGCGCGCTTCGGGCTTTTGTCGAGAGAGACAATGCTGTTGGCGGCCAACGTGCTGCTGAGCGTTGCGACGCTGATTGTGCTTATCGGCACCTTTTATCCGATGCTGTTTACCGCATTCGGATTGGGTTCTATTTCCGTCGGCGCGCCTTATTTCAACGCCACCTTTGTTCCGCCCGCGCTGCTGGCCCTGTCCGTTATGGGGATCTCTGCGCTAAGCCGCTGGAAAAGCATGGGAGCGGGTACAGGAAGGCGTCTGGCCGTTTTAGCTCTGTTAGCCGCCGCGGTCGGCGTTGGCGGCGCGCTGCTGTTTGACCGGTTTTACCCGATGGTCGCTCTGTCGCTTGCGCTCGCCGCGTGGGTTTGCCTGAGCAACCTGTCGATGGTTCGCCGACTGTCCTTGAGGCGGTGCGGCGTTTGGCTGGCGCACTGTGGCGTTGCCGTCACCACGGTGGGCATTGTGATTTCCAGCTATTACTCCATCGAGACGGGGGTGAAAATGGCCCAAGGCAGTGAGGCGAGGCTTGGCGACTACCGCTTTAACTATCAGGAAACTCGCCTGCTAGTGGGGCCGAACTATACGTCGGAACAGGCGGTGATTTCGGTGACAAAAGCGGACAAGAACGTGGCGACGCTTATGCCTGAACGGCGTCACTATACGGTAAGAACCATGTTGATGAGCGAGCCGGGCATTTCCTGGGGAATTTTCGGCGACGTGTACGCGATTATGGGGGAGAAGGTGGATCGGGACAGCTACGCGCTGCGTTTTCACTATAAGCCCTTTATCCGCTGGGTGTGGGGCGGCGGCCTTTTGATGATGCTAGGCGGCATTTTGCTGCTTGCCGGCCGGATACGCTCGCGAAAAGAGGTGACGTCATGACGCGCCTGAAGCTGTTTATTCCTCTATTACTGGTCGCCGCTTTGGGCATCGCGCTCCTGTTTGGCCTGCGTCAGGATCCCCATCAGCTCGGATTGACCCAGCAGGATAAGCCGATGCCGACCTTTGCGGCAGACGACCTGCTGCTACGCAACCGGACATTTTCCGAACGGGACTTTCAGGGGCACATTACGGTGCTCAACGTTTGGGCCAGCTGGTGCCCTTCCTGTAAGTCAGAGTTTTCGTTTTTAAGCAAGCTGGGGCAGCGGACGGAGTTCAAGCTCTACGGCCTCAACTATCGCGATACCCGTAGCGCGGCAGTCAAGATGCTTAACGAGCTGGGCAATCCCTACTTCCGCTCGATTTACGATCCCGAGGGCAAGCTTGCGATGGAGCTCGGCGTTTACGGCACGCCGGAAACCTATCTTATCGACGCCCGGGGCGCGATCCGCTACCGCTATTCTGGTGAATTAAACGCCGAGGTTTGGAAAGTGGAGTTCGAGCCGAAAATCGGTTCGCTGATGAAGGGGGAGCCGCTGCCATGATTCGCTGCTGGCGCCTGTTGCTGCTGCTGTGCTTCGCGCTGCCTCTACGGGCTGAGATTGTCGATACCTGGCAGTTTAAAACGCCGGAAAACCAGGAGCGGGCCGTGACGCTCGCCAAGCAGCTGCGCTGCCCGCAGTGTCAGAATCAGAATTTGGTGGAGTCCACTTCGCCGATAGCCCGCGATCTGCGCCTTGAGGTTTATCGCATGGTGGACGAAGGTAAATCGAACGATGAGATCGTGAGCGTGATGACCAGCCGATTTGGCGATTTTGTCCTGTATAAGCCGCGCTTTGGCGTGCAGACGGCCCTGCTGTGGCTCAGCCCGCTCGTGCTGCTGCTTTTCGCCGCAGTGGCGGCATGGCGCTACGTTCGTCGCCGGGCTCAACCTTTGCCCGAAATGAGCGACGAACAGCGCCGTAAGCTTGAACAACTGTTGGAGAAAAAGCGGTGACGGCATTTTGGATTGGTAGCGGCATTCTGGCTCTGCTGGCGATAGCTATCGTCTGGCTGCCGTTTTGTCGCGCCGGGAAAGCGCCGCCGCAGACGCTGCGCGAGCAGGTTAACGTTGCGCTGTACCGCCAGGAGTCCGCCCTGGCCGAAAGGCTGTTTGGTTGCGAGGAAAGCGAGCGCCGTCAGGCCGAAGCGTTAAAGGAAGAGCTGGCGCTGAGTCTGTTGCAAAACGCGCAGGACGCCCCGGCTTCAGCGATGGACGGCAAGCGTTCGACGCTTCTGACGCCGGTGCTGATGACGGTATTTACGCTGGTGCTAACGATAGGCGGCTACGTAGCGTACGGCCAGTATTCGTCGTCCGCCGAGTTTGTGCGTCAGGGGGGCAACGCGCTGTTTGAGGGTATGAGCGAAGAGCAGATGCAGGACAAGGTGGTCGCCGAGCTGATGCAGCGCATTCGCACGTCGCCCAACGACAGCGAGTCCTGGTTCTTGCTCGGCCAACGTTATCTGAACAGCAATGCGTTTGAAAACGCGCTGGTCGCTTTCGACAGAGTGGCCAAAATTCGCGGCGACGACGCCGAAGTCCTAACGGCCAAAGCGACTACGCTCTACTATCAGGCTGGCCAGCGCATGACGCCGCAGGCCGAATTGCTGATTCAGCGAGCGCTGGCGCTCGACCCTAATCAAATTACCGCACTCATGCTTTTAGCCTCCGATCGCTTCCTCAACGCCCAATATCAACAGGCGATCGACATCTGGCAGCGGCTGCTTGACAGCGAGGATCCCCGCGTCGATCGCGCCAGGCTGATTGAGGCCATCAACATGGCGCGGATGATGAAATAATGGGCTGTTAAATTTTTATTAACCCTGATAGGCTGTGCCCGCTGCCGCCGCTTTTTCTACATTTGAAAAGCCTTTATGCGTAAATCACGCTGGTGGCGATTGGGGCGTCGTTACATACTTGCCCCGTTTGTAATCAAGACTAAAGGGAGAGGCGTTATGAAATGCCATCGCGTCAATGAACTTATTGAACTGATTCACCCGGCGTGGCAGAAAGACCCGGATCTGAATCTGGTTCAATTTCTGCAAAAGCTGGCTGACGAAGCCGGATATAAAGGGCCGCTTGGCGAGCTGACGGACGACGTGTTGATCTATCATCTCAAGATGCGTGATTCATCCAGCACTGACGCTATTCCCGGTCTGAAAAAGGACTACGAAGAAGATTTCAAAACCGCGCTGTTGCGCGCCCGCGGCATCCTGAAAGACTAGCCTGAACGGATATAGATTAACGCGATGTGTAGTGGATCAACCATGCCGGCCTTCAATTTTCAATCCCTGCTGCCGGACGCTATTTTAGACGCGCTGTTTGACGTAGGGCTGCGGGTAGACTCCGGCCTGACGGCGCTAAACAGCTATGAAAACCGCGTTTATCAATTTATGGACGAAGAGCGACGCCGCTTCGTCGTGAAGTTCTACCGTCCCCAGCGCTGGAGTGAAGCGCAGATTCAGGAAGAGCATGACTTTGCTTTGGAGCTTGCAAACGACGAAATCCCGGTCGTTGCGCCGCTCTCGCTTGATGGGCGCACGTTGCACCAACACCAGGGCTATTTATTCGCCGTGTTCCCAAGCGTCGGCGGTCGTCAGTTTGAAGTGGATAACCTCGACCATCTTGAGTGGGTGGCCCGCTTTTTAGGGCGCATTCATAAGGTGGGCGAAAGCGGCAGCTTTGCTCATCGCCCCACGTTTGGGCTGGACGAATATCTTTACCAACCTCGGGAAACGCTGGCGGAAAGCGCGCTGGTGCCAAATGCCGTAAGGGCAGACTTTCTGTCCGCACTCGACTGCCTGATTCAGGCCGTTGAGTCTCACTGGCACATAGACTGGGCGCCGTGCCGACTGCACGGGGATTGCCACCCCGGCAATATTTTGTGGAGAGACGGGCCAACGTTCGTTGATTTAGACGACGCGCGCAACGGCCCGAAAATACAGGACGTTTGGATGCTCTTACAGGGAGAGGAACGAGACAGGCTAATGCAGCTGGACTTGATTGCCGAATCCTACGGCGAGTTCGCCGATTTCCCTGTAGAAGAGCTTGCGTTAATCGAGCCGCTGCGCGGTATGCGGATGGTGCACTACCTGGCCTGGGTTGTGCGCCGTTGGAACGATCCCGCATTTCCGAAAAGCTTTCCCTGGATAGCCGACGTCGATTTTTGGCAGACGCAGCCGGCGGCCCTGTTTGAACAAGTTAAACGCTTAGAGGCTCCGCCGCTGCGGCTGGCGCCGATGTACTGATTTTTTTGTCACGGAGTGTTGTTATGAAAAAGATGGTTTACGCTGCGATTGCCGCAGGTGCGTTTTTAATGCTGTCCAATCCTATTATTACGGCAAGCGCGGCGGAAACGTCAGCGGCCGCTACCGCCAACTACAAAGACGGTAAGCAGTACACCACGCTTTCCCGCTCTGCGACCGAAGAACCGGAGGTGATGGAATTTTTCTCTTTCTTCTGTCCGCACTGCTATGACTTCGAAAACGTCTACCATATGACGAACGTGTTTAAAAAGCAGCTGCCGCCTAACGGCAAGATGGTTAAGTACCACGTGGACTTCATGGGCGGCGAGTTGGGCTCTCAGCTGACGCAGGCCTGGTCTGTCGCCATCATGCTGAACGTTCAGGATAAAGTGGCTCCGCTGCTGTTTAACGGTATTCAAAAGACGCGCGCTATCCAAAACCTTGACGGAATTCGTCAGGCGTTTATTGAAGCCGGCGTTTCCGCACAGGATTTCGACAGCGCTTGGAACAGCTTCGTCGTTAAGTCTCTGACGCTGCGTCAGCGCAAGATGGCGGAAGAAGTGGAGCTTAGAAGCGTGCCTTCCGTCGTCGTGAACGGCAAGTATATGGTGAAGACCGACGGTCTGGATGCAGATTCGGTTGATAGCTTCATCAGTGAATACGGCAACGTCGTAAAGTTCCTGCTTAATAAGAAGTAATGTCGTATTTATTGATAAAGCCTCGCTGAATAAGCGGGGCTTTTTTAATAGCATTTTTTGTATATTTTTGGGCTGTGGCCCATCGGTATATATATTATTCATCCACTTTTACTTTCCATTTAATGAATAATCATATTTCACATTAAGGAATAAATGGAAAGTATTTCCTCGCGACTTACTTGAAATATTCAATATCTCGCAATGTTTTTAATTGATTGTATTTTATGAATAAATTCTGATTTTATCAGAATGGATATATTTTAAAGTATTAGTAAATGTTTCTAAATGTGATGTGAATCATGCAAAAGACCTTTTTATTAATTTAGATTACCTCCGAATTAAAAACATATTGCAACGCTTTATTTTTCTTGGCTCGCTTCGCGCGTAGTCACTATTTATTTTTATTTTGCATTCAGCTAAAGGAGATAATCATGAAATTAACGCGAATAACGCTATCCCTGTTGTGCTGTCTTTGCGTCAGCGGAACAGCGCTGGCGGCCGGGGGGCTTGATAAAGAACGCCCGCTGGTGGCAACGACGGATATCGTTCCGATGAAAGAAGGGCCGCTGGGCGTTGTTGACGTAGCGCCTTATGACGGCGTTTTTCCTTTGACGGCAATTATCAACAAGGCCAATCACAACATTAGCAAAGTCAAAGTGACCGTACTTGGCAAAGGTGATAAAGGGATCCCCATCAGCTACGACGTAGGCCCTCAGGCGATTAATACGCACAACGGCATTCCCGTATTCGGCCTCTACCCTGATTACGTCAACAAGGTGAAAGTGGATTGGGAAGAAGGCGGCAAGCCGCAAACTTATACGTGGTCCGTCTATGCCGCACCGGTCACCGTTCCCGCTACGGGAGGACAAACCGCCGCGCTTCCTACCGTAGAGCCTGTGAAAGTTGATGGCAGCCTGAAAAATCGCCTGTATTTGTTTAACCATATCGTCGGAACGTCTAAAAACGGCCACATCATGCACGTGAAGGGCGGCGCGGCGAACTGGGACTACACCGGGATAAACTGGATAAGCGATACCAACGGCGACGTGCGCTGGTTTATGAACATCGATAAGCTGCGAAATCCAAACGATATTACCCGCATTGGCTCGATGATGAGCTTCCATCAGGTAAAGGACGGCAATTTGATCTTTGGCCAGGGCCAACGCTACTACAAGTATGATTTCCTGGGGCGCAATATTGCCGACAAGCGTTTGCCGAAGGGCTTCATCGACTTCTCGCACGAAATTATCGAAACGCCTAACGACACCTATCTGCTGCGGGTCGCTAAAGAAGATTATCCGCTGAAGGACGGCTACACCGTTAACACCGTGCGCGATCATATTCTGGAAGTGGATAAAAACGGCGATACGGTGGACTACTGGGATTTGAACACGATCCTCGATCCGTTCCGCGATAACGTACTGCTGGCGATGGATCAGGGGGCTGTCTGCCTGAGCGTAGATACCGCTCATTCTGGTGAAACCATGACGAAAGAGCAGCTGGCGCAGCTGCCGTTCGGCGACGTCACCGGCTCCGGGCCGGGCCGTAACTGGGCGCACGTGAACTCCATCAGCTACGATGCGCGTGACGACAGCATTATCATCAGTTCACGCCACCAGTCCGCCGTTATCAAAATCGGCCGCGACAAGCAGGTGAAGTGGATTATTGCCGATCCTACCGGTTGGAAGGGTGAACTGGCGAAAAAAGTATTGAAGCCGGTCGATAAGTCGGGCAAGGCGCTCAAGTGTGAAAATCACAAGTGCGAAGGCGACTTCGATTGGACCTGGACGCAGCATACCGGCTACATCGTTCCGTCAAAGAGTACCAATGGCAAGTCCGTCGTGACGGTATTCGACAACGGCGACGCCCGGGGTATGGAGCAGCCGGCGCTGCCGACGATGAAGTACTCTCGCGGCGTAGAATTCGTCGTTGATGAGAAGAACATGACCGTGTATCAATCCTGGGAATACGGCAAAGAGCGCGGCTTTGAGTGGTATAGCCCGATCACTTCCGTAACGCAGTATCGGCCAGAAACCAAAACGATGTTCATGTATTCCGCAACGGCAGGAATGTCGGGAACTACGCCGCTGGTCTCCGTACTTAACGAAGTGAAAGACGGTACGCAGGATGTGATGCTGGAGCTGAAGGTTCATAGCAACCGTCCGACCATGCTGGGCTATCGTTCATCCATCATCGATCCAACGGTGATGTTTAAGAAATAGAGTTGAAAAGATTTTGACATAACCACTAATAATAAATACCTCTGAGTCACGCCACTTCAGCGGGGAGCCTGTTCCGAGCCCCGCTGTTTTTTTTCTGAAAACGATTCCTCCTTTTCAACTATGCTTGTTCCAACGAGGCGTTTTTTGGCACAAGTGCTTTATTCCCCCTGCCTCGGATGATAACGTATGCCGGTTCCTTGGCGTTCAGATAGTTTCGCGCTGCGCCGGATACTTAGATGGATTTAATGGATACCGTTTTGGGGAGTAGATATGTCTTTCGTTAAGCAAAAATCATGGGCGCGCTTTTTCGCCCCCCTGCTGATGCTGGGATTAGTTTTCCAACTGACCGCCTGTGGCGACAACGAACCGGAGCAGCGTAAAGCCTTCAGCGAGTTTCTTCAGACTAAAATTGTCGACGGCGCTAAAGTTCGCCTGCCGAGCCTGACCGATGAACAGAAAAAGGCCTTTGGCAACTACGCTAAAGACTATGACCTGCTGACCGGTTTTACCAACGACCTTAACGGCGCGTTCTCTAGCTCAATGCAATCGTCAATGACCGAGCTTAGAACGCTGAACACCATGAAGGCGATGGTTGATAACCGCGCGAAGGTGGAAAAAGCGCAAACTGAAACCCGCGCGGCTACCGCCAAGCTGGATGAGATCATCAAGAAAACCGCCGATAGCTACGCGGCAGTGAAAATGCCGGACGACCTGAAGGCCGTTTATGACAAGGCCTATGCGAAGGTTGTAACCCAGCAGGGCGACCTGGCTAAAGAAACGCTGGTTCTGTTGGACGAGACCTTTGGCGACGTTCTGAAGCTTTCTGACTTCCTGAAAGCGCAGGGCGACAAGATCGAGTACAGCGGCCACATGGTTCAGTTTACTGAACAAAAAGCGCTGGATCAGTTCAACGAAATGAACGGCGAGCTGCAGAAGAAGCAGCAGAAGCTGATGGACGTTGCGCGTAAGATTGCGCAGCTGATGTAAGCCTAAACGTCATTAAAACGAGGCCGCTTTTGCGGCCTCGTTCATTATGGAGCTATGGCCATGAAGGAATATGCGGATAAGAAGGCGCTGATTGAACGGATTCAGGCCTGCTATCAACGATTCATCGCAGAGTTTGAAGACATCCCAGACGAGGTTTCGGCCACAAGAGTGGAAGGCGTAGACAAAACGCCGCGAGAGATGCTGTCCTACCAAATTGGCTGGATATCCTCGCTGCTGTTATGGGAACAGGAAGAGCAAGCGGGAAGGCGCGCAGCCGTCCCGTCGGCAGATTTCAAATGGAATCAGCTGGGGGCGCTTTATCAGTCTTTTTATCAGCAGTACGGGCAGTCGACGCTGAGCGAGCAAAAAGAGCGACTGGATAAGCTGGTTACAGCGTTAACGAACTGGCTTGAGATGCTCTCTGACGACGTTTTGTTTGAGCCGGGCAAACGCAACTGGGCGACAACCAAAGCGATGTGGCCGGTCTATAAGTGGGTTCATATCAATTCCGTCGCGCCCTTTACCAATTTCAGGCCGAAAATCCGCAAGTGGAAAAAGAACGCTTTAAAATAGTAATGAGGCGGTAACCCGGCTTTAGCCCAATAAACCGCTTCCTGTTCCTTCTATCACCTTGACTAGAAGATCTCTCCCCCATGCCCTTCTCTTCCCCGATAACCCGCTGCGGCGTGAGCCGATGGCACCCCAGTATTTGCAGCAATACTCAACAGGAACTAGATTTAGTTAATGAAAATACTGTTTTCATCGACTTCTTTAGTTGAAAAAACTGAGATGGCCCGTTGTTATAAGCGATATCTAAGAGGACATCCGTTATGTTGAAAAATAAGACGAATCTCCAGGTCATTATCTGGACGACGCTTATCGGCGGCTTTATTAGCTCCCTGGTTAAATCGGGAACGGAAGCCAATATGCCGCCCCGCGTTGCGGGAGAAATCTCCCCTCCGGCGGCGCACATCGACGCATGGCTTGGGTGGCTTGGTATTAACTCGCACTCAATGGATTACGTTTACCAAGGGATTACCATTCCCGGTGCGGTCATGCTCTATCACTGGCTGTTCAGCTTTGCGTTCGCGCTGGTTTATGTGCTTGCTTCCGCCTACTGGCCGAAGGTCAGGCTTTGGTACGGCGCGGCCTACGGCCTGATTATTACTATCGCTATGCATGGCTTTCTTATTCCCGCGCTGGGCTTCCGGCATCCGGCCTATTTAAACGGGGAGACGGGGTGGCTGTGGAACCTTAACGGCTACGAGCTGTGGAGTGAAATCCTTGGGCATATCTGCTGGTCGTTCTCGATTGAAATCAGCATGATTGCCGTACTCGCTCTCTTGGCCAAACCGATACAAGGCGCGTGGGCCAACCGGCCGTAATCGTAATGACGGCGCCGGCCCGGAGTAGGACGTAAGCGGCTATTTAGCCGGCTTTGGGCCCGTCAGGCGATTTTCCATCTCTTCGATTTTTCCGGTCAGGAGCCGCATTTGCATATTCTTGCTCCAGCTGGCCGACAGCCCTGGCGCGCTCAGCAACGCCTTATAGCGCTCTTCGTCAAAGGGCGCGTGGAAGGCAATCGAGATGGCCTCGGCGACGGAAATATCGCTATTGCGGCTGACCAGTTCCAGCGGGTCGTCGGCGGTCACTTTGCCTTCCGCCAGCACGCGGTAGAGCCAACCGCAGCGGCCGCTGTCCTGCATCACGCGGGCGAAGCTATCGATAGCACAGTGGTAGTTGAGCTTATAGCAGGGAGAGCGCGGTTGAGTCACCTGAATCAGCGCCTTGCCCCAGCGAAAGATATCGCCGATATGGACGTTGTCTTCCGTCAGCCCCAGCGTTGAAACGTTTTCACCAAACAGCGGCGCGGCGAACTGTTCCGCCTGCTGTGGGAAGCGTGATTTCCAATAGGCATAGTGCTCGCGTGGATAGTGGCACAGCGCGCGATCGGCACCGCCGTGATGGCGTTTTTCCGCCTGTTCGTCGCCCACGAAGCCGAGCGACGTCAGCGTCAGTTCGCCGTCAACGGCCAGCTTGGCGATGGCGCTGGGGGCGTGGTCATCGTAAGGGCTGATTTTTCCGATAAAGACGTTGGGGGAGTTCATGGTGGGCCGCCTTGGCTAAGCTAGGAAAAGTTTAGCATAGCGGCGCAGAGTGAGACGGTCTAGCCTTAAAGATAGGGCCGCCTCATGAGAGGCGGCGATATATCAGGCCTTAAACCTTCTTCACAAAGCAGGCTTTCAGCATCACGCTGGTGTTGTCGATTTTGCAGTCGATCTCGTGGTCGCCGTCTACCAGGCGAATAGGCTTGCTCTTGCTGCCGACTTTCAGCACGGTGGAGGAGCCTTTCAGCTTCAGATCCTTAATCAGGGTCACGCAGTCGCCGTCGGCCAGCACGTTGCCGTTGCTGTCTTTTACGATGCGCTCATCGCTGTCTACTGCTTGCTGCTCGTTGGGGTTCCACTCGTGGGCGCAGTCGGGGCAGATAAGCATCGCGCCGTCCGGATAGGTGTTTTCTGAAGCGCACAGCGGACAGGCTGGAATAGAGTTCATGATTTTTCCCTAAAAATAGCTAATCAAAAAGTAAGGCGACATCCTAGCATAAACCGGCGATTTTATCACCCGTTTGAGGCAGAGTAGCAGGAAAACCAAGCCTTCTTGCTCATCTACCAAAAAGAGCGTATCCATTTTTCCTTGAGAAAAACGGTAAAATGCGAGGAGAAAAGCGTTATTTTTGGCGCAAAGAATAGGGAAATCAAAGAGAGAAGGGCATAAAGCCAAGTTTTTGCTAGAGCGGCGGCGAAAGGTTCGCCGCCGCATCGTGGAGACGTTACGACAAAGGTTATTTCTTCACGTCGGCGAAGCGTTTTGCCGCTTCGTCCCAGTTAACGACGTCCCAGAAGGCCTTGATGTAGTCCGGGCGGCGGTTCTGGTACTTCAGGTAGTAGGCGTGCTCCCAGACGTCCAGACCGACGATGGGATAGCCGGAGGCGCCGGAAACGCTTTCGCCCATCAGTGGGTTGTCCTGGTTGGCGGTAGAGACGACGGCGAGCTTGCCGTCTTTATAAACCAGCCAGGCCCAGCCGGAACCGAAGCGCGTGGCGGCCGCCTGTTCGAACTTCTCTTTAAACGCGTCGACGCTGCCGAAGTCGCGCTCGATGGCCGCTTTGAGCTCAGAAGTTAACTGGGTTCCCTTCTTCAGCCCTTTCCAAAACAGGCTGTGGTTGGCGTGGCCGCCCGCGTTGTTTCGAAGCGCGGTACGCTTTTCCGCCGGGACCTTGTCCAACTGGGCAATCAGCTCTTCGGCGGAAAGGTTCTTAAGCTCGTCGGGCAGGCTCTCTAACGCGGCGTTGGCGTTGTTGACGTAAGCCTGATGGTGCTTGCTGTGGTGGATTTCCATCGTCTGCTTATCGAAGTGGGGTTCTAAGGCGTCGTAAGCATAGGGAAGCGAGGGTAAAGTGTAGCTCATTGCGTGCTCCTTAAAATGGACGTTATGCCGCCATAGACCAAAGACGAGCGGCCGGGTTTCTTTAACGCCTTCAAGTATAGCACCGTTAATCAATTGATTATCATTATCGTTTGTATGGTTAATTCCTATCGGTGGGGGAGACTTCCGCCTCGATTACGGGTAAAGTCTTTAGTTAAATAAATGTCAAAGCTCTGTTGCATTGACCGAGTAATAATGATTAAGGAAGCAAAAGCATGAGCAGTATCCGCATTGTTTCACCGGAAGAGGTGGGCAAAAACCCTACGGCGATCCCGCCGCTCCTGTTTGCCAACCTGAAGAGCCTCTATTCCCGCCGCGCTGAGCGCATGCGCCAACTGGCTAAAGACAGCCCATTGGGGAGCTATCTGGAATTTGCCGCAAGCGTAGTAGACGCCCAGGATAAGGCTCGTCACGACCATCCGTTGACGCTGGACCTGACCGACGTGCTGAAAAACGCTTCCGACAGGCCGCCGCTGGCGACCGATACTTATCCGAGAAGCGAACACTGGCAGACGCTGCTGTTGTCCATTATCGCCGAGCTGCAGCCCGATGCGCCGGAACACGTCTTGCCGGTGTTGGAATCGCTGCAAAAAATGAGTTCTCAGGAGCGGGAAGCGCTGGCGACCGCGCTTCTGGCCGGCGAATACGGCAAGGTCGGCAGCGATAAGGCGACGTTCCTGTGGGCGGCGCTTTCTTTGTACTGGGCGCAGATGGCCAGCCAAATTCCCGGCAAGGCGCGCACCGAGTACGGCGAAGGCCGCCACTTCTGCCCGGTCTGCGGCAGCGCGCCGGTAGCTAGCCTGGTGCATATCGGCGCTGAAACGGGCCTGCGCTATTTGCACTGCAGCCTGTGCGAAAGCGAATGGCACATGGTTCGGGTGAAGTGCACCAACTGCGAACAGGGCGGTAAGCTCGACTACTGGTCGCTGGACTCGGAAAAGGCGGCGGTGAAAGCGGAAAGCTGCGGCGACTGCGGCAGCTATCTGAAAATTCTGTATCAGGAGCAGGATCAGTACGTTGAGCCGGTGGCCGACGACTTGGCGTCGCTGGTACTGGATGCGAAAGTTGAAGAAGAGGGCTTTGCCCGCAGCAGCATTAACCCGTTTATGTTTCCGTCAGGGGAATAAGGCGGAAGCCATAAATTAGAAAAGGGCGCGGTGTAATCCGCGCCTTTTCTTTATCTTTACACCCCAACAATCCTCTGCGGATGGCTGTAGACCGTCGCCCGGCCCGGCTTGCTGAAGCCGACCAGCGTCAGGTTGCATTTCTCGGCGACTTCCACCGCAAGCGTAGTGGCCGCGGAAACGGCGAACAGGATTTCCACGCCGCACATCGCCGCTTTCTGAACCATTTCATAGCTTGCGCGGCTTGAAACCAACACCGCGCCGTCCTTCCAGCCGGCCTTGGCCCGCACGCCTAAAAGCTTATCCAGCGCCACGTGTCGCCCAACGTCCTCGCGCCCGCCGAGCATTTTCCCTTCCGGTGAAATCCAGCCTGCCGCATGGGTACAGCCGGTCAGCCTGCCGACCAGCTGTACGTCGTTCAGGCCGGGGAGCGCGCCGTCCAGCAGCGCCAGATCGAAGGTTTGGGTAAACGGCAGCGTCGGTATCGGGCGAAGAACCTCGCCCAGCTGCTCCACGCCGCATACGCCGCAGCCGGTGCGGCCCGCCATCGCCCTGCGGCGCTCTTTCAGGCCGGAGAATCTGCGCGTTGAGAGTTCGACGTCTACCTCAATGCCGCGACAGCCGACGTTAACATCGATGCCATAAATCTCGCTTGGGGATTCGATAATCCCTTCGGCTAATGAGAAGCCGATCGCAAATTCATCCAATTCTTTCGGCGTCGCCATCATGACGACATGGGAAATCCCGTTATAGACCAGCGCCACGGGGACTTCCTGCGCAACCCAGTCCTGCTCTGGGCTTGTCAATGCGTTGTGCCGGCGAACCGTTAGAGACTCTACGCCAACGATGGGCGTTTTATCATCACTTTTATGGATTTTTTCACTGTTCACGCTATAGGCCTTCGGATGTTAGGGGCTTGATGGAAATTATTTTAAAGTTAACATTGAATGTACAAATGGTGCAAAAATGTCCAACATTAAGTTAATTTTCGTAACATTTAGGACGTGGATCAATTTTGAGACCATTTTATATTCGTATAATAAAGTTGTCTTTGACTTGATCGTTTAATCGTTTGGTTCGTTGAGGTTTAAATGGCGGGGCGATACTAAATTCGTCCAATCTGGCGAGATTTTCTACCAATTATGAGTGGTAACAAACGGCCTTTATAACGGATAGACTAGACTTATAACGGAATGTTATACGCAGTATACAGAGCAATGTAGCAGTTTAATAAGAAGGAGAAAACCATGCAGGTCAGCAGAAGGCAGTTTTTCCGAATCTGCGCTGGCGGTATGGCAGGTACAACGGCGGCGGTTCTGGGGTTCACCCCGGGCGCGGCGCTGGCGGAGACGCGCAGCTATAAGCTTTTGCGCGCGAAAGAAACCCGCAATACCTGTACCTACTGTTCGGTGGGGTGTGGGCTGTTAATGTACAGCATGGGGGACGGCGCCAAAAACGCCAGAGCCAGCATATTTCATATCGAAGGCGACCCGGACCATCCGGTCAGCCGCGGTGCGCTTTGCCCGAAAGGCGCAGGGCTTATTGACTATATCAACAGCGACAGCCGTTTGAAGTATCCGGAGTATCGTGCGCCGGGTTCCGACAAGTGGCAGCGCATCAGCTGGAATGAAGCTTACGAGCGCATTGCCAAGCTGATGAAGGCTGACCGCGACGCTAACTTCCAGGAGAAGAACGCTGACGGCGTTACCGTTAACCGCTGGTTGACCACCGGCCTGCTTGCCGCCTCTGCGGCCAGTAACGAAAACGGTTTACTCACACAAAAATTTTCGCGGGCGCTCGGCATGCTCGCAGTAGACAACCAGGCGCGCGTCTGACACGGACCAACGGTAGCAAGTCTTGCTCCAACATTTGGTCGCGGTGCGATGACCAACCACTGGGTGGATATTAAAAACGCCAACCTGGTCGTCGTTATGGGCGGCAACGCCGCTGAAGCTCACCCGGTCGGTTTCCGCTGGGCGATGGAAGCGAAAATCCATAACAACGCCAAACTTATCGTTATCGATCCGCGCTTTACTCGTACGGCGTCCGTGGCTGATTTCTATACGCCGCTGCGCTCCGGGACCGACATTGCGTTTCTGTCGGGCGTGATTCGCTACCTGATGGCGAATAACAAGGTTAACGCGGAATACGTCAAACACTATACCAACGCAACGCTGCTGGTAAGGGACGACTTCACCTTTGAAGACGGCCTGTTCAGCGGTTATGACGCAGAAAAGCGCCAGTACGACAAGACGACCTGGAACTATCAGGTTGACGAGGAAGGCTACGCCAAACGCGACATGACCATGACGGACCCTAGGTGCGTATGGAACCTGCTTAAGCAGCACGTCGATCGCTACACGCCGGAAGTCGTCAGCAACGTTTGCGGTACGCCGCAGGAAGACTTCATTAAAGTCTGTGAGCTGATTGCCGAAACCAGCGCGGTAGATAAAACCACGTCGTTCCTGTACGCATTGGGATGGACGCAGCACTCCGTGGGCGCTCAGAACATCCGTACGATGGCCATGATCCAGCTTCTGCTGGGCAACATGGGCATGGCGGGCGGCGGCGTTAATGCGCTGCGCGGCCACTCCAACATTCAGGGCTTAACCGACCTTGGCCTGCTGTCGCAGTCGCTGCCGGGCTACCTGACGCTGCCGTCAGACAAGCAGGCGACGCTGCAAACCTATCTGGACGCCAACACGCCGAAGAAAGGGCTAGCCAACCAGGTTAACTACTGGGGCAACTATCCGAAATTCTTCGTCAGCCTGATGAAGAGCTTCTACGGCGACAAGGCCCAGAAGGAAAACGACTGGGGCTTTGACTGGCTGCCGAAGTGGGACGCCGGTTACGACGTTCTGAAGTACTTCACCATGATGGATGAAGGCAAAGTTAACGGCTACATCTGTCAGGGCTTTAACCCAGTGGCGTCTTTCCCGGACAAGAATAAGGTCGTTCGTTCTCTGTCCAAGCTTAAGTATCTGGTGACTATCGATCCGCTGAGTACCGAAACCGCCGAGTTCTGGCAGAACCACGGTAAGCAGAACGACGTCGATCCGTCCAAGATCCAAACGGAAGTGTTCCGCCTGCCTTGCACCTGCTTTGCCGAAGAAGACGGCTCTATCGTCAACTCCGGCCGCTGGCTGCAGTGGCACTGGAAGGGCGGCGAAGCGCCGGGCGAAGCGATTACCGACGGTCAAATCCTGGCCGGGCTGCTGTTCAAACTGCGCGAGCTTTACGCTAAAGACGGCGATAACGCCGTGGGTAAAGAGCCGCTAATGAACATGACCTGGGACTACAAGATGCCGATGCATCCGCAGTCCGAAGAGATGGCGAAGGAGTCCAACGGCTATGCGCTGGTGGATATTACCGACGCTACCGGCAAGGTCATCTTGAAGAAGGGCCAGCTGCTCGACAGCTTTGCTCAGCTGCGCGATGACGGTACGACGTCCAGCGCCTGCTGGATCTACACCGGTAGCTGGACCGAAGCCGGCAACCAGATGGCGCGTCGCGATAACTCCGACCCGTCGGGCCTCGGCAACACGCTGGCCTGGTCCTGGGCGTGGCCGCTTAACCGCCGTATCCTGTACAACCGCGCTTCTGCGGATATGCAGGGCAAGCCGTGGGATCCAAAGCGCAAGCTCATCGAGTGGGATGGCGCCAAGTGGACCGGTATCGACGTTCCGGACTTCAGCGCAGCGCCTCCGGGCAGCGACGTGATGCCGTTTATCATGCAGAACGAGGGCTTAGGTCGCCTGTTCGCCGTGGATAAGATGGCTGAAGGTCCGTTCCCGGAACACTACGAGCCGTTTGAAACGCCGCTGGGCACCAACCCGCTGCATGAAAAAGTGGTGTCTAACCCGGCAGCCCGCGTGTTCAAGGCTGACTTGGACAATATGGGCAGCTCGAAGGACTTCCCGTACGTGGGCACCACCTATCGTCTGACGGAGCACTTCCACTTCTGGACCAAGCACTCGCTGCTTAACGCGATTACGCAGCCCGAGCAGTTCGTCGAAATCGGCGAAGGTCTGGCGAAGGCGAAGGGCATCGTTCAGGGCGATACGGTGAAGGTCAGCTCCCAGCGCGGCTACATCGAAGCCAAGGCGGTAGTGACCAAGCGTATTCGCACGCTGAAGGTTCATGGCCAAGACGTGGAAACTGTCGGCATTCCGATCCACTGGGGCTTTGTCGGCGCGGCTCGCAAGGGCTTCCTCGCCAATACCCTGACGCCGTTTGTCGGCGACGCCAACACGCAGACGCCGGAGTACAAGGCGTTCCTGGTTAACGTAGAAAAGGTGTAACGGAGAGAAAATATGTCAATGCAATCTCAAGACATTATTAAGCGTTCCGCCACCAACTCGCTGACGCCGCCTCCTCAGGCGCGTCATCACCAGGAAGAAGTGGCGAAACTGATTGACGTCACTACCTGTATTGGCTGTAAGGCCTGTCAGGTAGCCTGTTCCGAGTGGAACGACATTCGCGATGAAGTGGGCCATAACGTCGGGGTTTACGATAACCCCGCCGATTTGAGCGCCAAGTCGTGGACGGTGATGCGTTATTCCGAAGTGGAAGAGAACGGCAAGCTGGAGTGGCTTATCCGCAAGGATGGCTGTATGCACTGTAGCGATCCGGGCTGCCTGAAGGCCTGCCCGTCCGCAGGCGCTATCATTCAGTACGCTAACGGCATCGTGGACTTCCAGTCCGAGCACTGTATCGGCTGCGGTTACTGTATCGCCGGCTGTCCGTTCAACGTTCCGCGTTTGAACAAAGAGGACAACCGGGTTTACAAGTGCACCCTGTGCGTTGACCGCGTTACCGTCGGTCAGGAACCGGCCTGCGTGAAGACCTGCCCGACCGGCGCTATTCACTTCGGTACCAAAGAAGCGATGAAGCAGCTGGCGCAAGAGCGGATCGCTGAGCTGAAGGGGCGTGGCTACGAGAACGCGGGTCTTTACGATCCGCAGGGCGTCGGCGGTACGCACGTGATGTACGTGCTGCACCATGCCGACCGGCCTGAGCTGTACCACAATTTGCCGAAGGATCCGGTCATCAGCCCGGTCGTCGGCTTCTGGAAAGGCATTCTCAAGCCGCTGTCTGCCGCCGCGTTTATCGCCACCTTCACCGGCCTTATCTATCACTACGTAGGTATGGGACCGAACAAGGTCGATGAAGACGAGGACGAGGAGGAACATCATGAAGCCAAATAAGATGATTAAGCGTAACTCGTTCATCGACAGGGCGTGCCACTGGACCGTTGTCATCTGCTTTTTCCTGGTGGCGCTGTCCGGTATCGCGATGTTCTTCCCGACGCTGAGCTGGCTGACCCAGACGTTCGGTACGCCGCAGATGGGGCGCATCCTGCACCCGTTCTTTGGCGTACTGATCTTCTTTGTGCTGATCCTGATGTTCTTCCGCTTCGTGAAGCACAACATTCCGAAGAAAGAAGATATCTCCTGGTTCATCCACATCGTTGAGGTTCTGAAGGGCAACGAGCATAAGGTCGCGGACGTGGGTAAATACAACCCCGGTCAAAAGGCGATGTTCTGGAGCATCATGAGCCTGATCCTGGTGCTGCTGGTGACCGGCGTCGTTATCTGGCGTCCGTACTTTGCTCACCTGTTCCCGATGTGGGCTATTCGCATGTGCCTGATGATCCACGCGGTGGCGGCCATTGTGCTTATCCACGCGATTTTGGTTCACATGTATATGGCGTTCTGGGTGAAGGGCTCCATTACCGGCATGATCGAAGGCAAGGTCAGCCGCAAGTGGGCGCAAAAGCACCACCCGCGCTGGTACCGTGAGGTCGTAGCGAAGGAAGAGAAAGAAAACAAGTAGCGGCTGTCTATCGTGGCATCGTGAAAAAAGCGGCGGGGAGATCCTCGCCGCTTTTTTATTGCCGATCGAAAGATAAAACGTGTCCATCTGAAATAAATCATTATTTTAGAGTTTGTAGATAATTTTATATGATGGTCTTTATATTAAAGGAAAACGCTCAAGTGATTGTTGAATACGAAAATAAAGCAACTCGCCGTCAGCCGTAATTTTCGAATTGTCGAGCGCAATGCTTTCGAGGTTGGTTTTATTGCCAGATGTATCATTCTACGTATAGAGTTATCTGTCGTAGGCCCCCGGTGTTTTTTGACGGCAGAACAGATTGCGCGTTGAGAACCGCGTCAGCTTAGGGCATTTAGCCAGCTCGGTAATGTGTCATTTGAGTTTTTCTTGTCTATAATTATTTTATTTCTGTTATTGTAAAATAAATAATTACATAATCTGAATTACGGTCTTGTTTCCATATCAATATAATTGGATGAGATAATATTTCTCTATTGTAATGCCTTATTAGAATCAAAGGGATATTTAGCCATTGGCTTAATTGAAAAGGAATCATCACTTTATGATAAAGGTCATTTCTTCCACGGCGACGCTCGCCGGCCGTTTTTTATTAAAGCCGCTCTGTTTTCTGAGCTGGTCGCTGTATGCGGCCGACGGCTTTGCAATAACTGTTGCCTGGCAGGAAAGCAGCGGCCAGACGCAAACCATCACGAACGAAACCAGCAGCGGCGCAGACGTCGTTTTTTGGGTCGACGGTGAAAACAGCGTGATTAACGCCAGCCAAATTGTTGCGGAAGCCCAAGCTAACTTCGTTGCTGATATCGTCCGCGTATACGACCAGGGCACGTTGAATATTTCCGATAGTACCCTTATTGGACACTCAGGCGACACGTTTGAAGTGGATACGCAGGGCAGCCTTACGTTGAATAACGTGACGGTGCACAGTGAGGGGGGAAATCTTAATGGGCTCTTCAATATCGTAGGTAACGGTAGCGTAGTTGTTAATGGCGGCAGCATTACGGCAGACGGTGAGCTGCTTGATATGGTGGACGGTAGGGTCTCCTTTACTGACATGACCATTACGGCACTGAGAGGGGGATATATACAAGGAAATTCCTCGTTGACGCTGTCAGGCGTCAATTTAATCACTCAAAATTACGGTGTTGCCATTGGTGCGGATAGTGAAGCGACAATTATCAATTCAACTATCCATTCCGGTGATAGCTATAGCGGCGTGTTAAGCGTTGGTACAGTAAGTATCGTTAATACTCACATTGATGGCGGCGGTAATGGTGGATACGCTTTTGCTCTGTCAACTTATGGTTCGGGGGTGATTGACGGCGATAGTGTTTATATTACCCACAGTAATTCTTATCAGGGTGTGGGAGCTTGGACTGAGAGCGGTACGATTACGCTGCGTAACAGCAGCATCGATCTGCAAAACGGTGAACTGTCCGCGGGCGTTTTTGCGCTGGGTTCATTATCGGATAGTCCGATACTCCTTGAGCTGTCAGACTCAAGCGTCAACGTCAGCGGCACGAACGTCTTTGGTGTCGTATCTGCTGTGCAGGACGGTAATACCAGTTTACCCAACGTCATATTGACCAATACTGACGTTACGATGCAGGGTGAGCGGGCCTATGCTTACAACGCCTCAGGCCTCGGCGCCAGTTTAACGATTACCGGCGGCGGCGCGACGACCGATGGCAGCAATGCGTATGGCCTAAAGCTGCGCGATCGGGCCAGCGTCACGGTGATCGGCACATCTATTTCTACGGCAGGCGCAGATTCGTCGGCTATCTATACAAGTTATGAAGCGCAGAGTACCGGCAACGCACTAACCGTTGACAGCAGTGCGATCGCCGCACGCGATGCGGCCGTCGTTAAGGCGACCGGCGACCTTACGCTGAATCTTACCAACGGCACCACGCTGAACGCACAAAACGGCAACGCGGCGATATTAGCCTCCGATGGGTATGATATCGGTTTCAGCTTCGTAACTCCCGTTCCGGACGTTTATACTCCAGCAGGCAGCGTCGTGGTGAATGCCGACGCATCGACTATTAACGGCGACGTGATACAGAGCAGCAGCGACGGCAGCGGCTCACTGGCGCTGAGCCTGAAAAACGGTTCGGCGTGGCAGGGAGCGGCGAAGAACGTTAGCCAGATAGAGATTGACGACGCCAGCCAGTGGCTGGTTAACGGCGATTCCTCGTTTGGCGCGCTGAACAACACCGGTCTGGTGAAGGTTGATTCTTCTGTCGTGTTGACCGGCGCCGTTAACAATGCGGGAGCGATTGTATATTCCTCGCCCGCCGCTGGCGGCGCGTTCCGCACGCTGACTGTCAACGGCGATTACCATGGTAACGGTCAGCTGTTAATGAACGTAGCGCTCGGCGGCGATGATTCTCCGAGCGACAGGCTGGTGGTCAACGGCGACACTTCCGGTACGACCAGCGTGCATATCAACAACGTCGGCGGGCTGGGGGCACAAACCGTCAACGGCATTGAAGTGATTGACGTTAACGGCGCATCGAGCGGCGTGTTTACCCAGAGTAATCAGGTGCAGGCCGGGCTGTACGAGTACCGTCTGTATCAGGACGCGAACAGCGGCGACTGGTATTTGCGCTCGCAGGCGTCTGGCCCGGAGCCGGTCACACCCCAGTATCGCGCGGATACCGGCGCCTACCTTGGCAACCAGTGGATGGCGCGCAGCCTGCAGATGCAGTCCCTCTACGATCGCGAAGGCAGCCAGCTTCGCTCTGACGACGGCAGCGTGTGGATGCGGTTTAAGTCTGGTGCGGCCGACTCTACGGCGGCGAGCGGCTATGTTGATATCGACAGCCGCTATTCCCAGATCCAGCTCGGCGGCGACGTTTTGGCATGGCGCTACGGCGAACAGAGCCTGGACGTCGGCCTGATGGGCAGCTATATCACCGCGGATACCGACAGTACGGGCAACCGGGGCGCCGACGGCAGCCGGTTTAGCGCCTCCGGTCACGTCGACGGTTATAATCTTGGCGTTTACGCCACCTGGTTTGCCGACGCGCAGGCTCATCGGGGCATGTACGTCGACAGCTGGTATCAGTACGGCATGTACGATAACTCGGTGGATAACGGCGACGCAGGCTCCACCCGCTATGACTCAACGGCCAACGCCGCCTCGCTGGAGGTCGGCTATCGTTACGACATTGCGCTCAATAGCGGTAATTCAATAGGCCTGACGCCGCAGGCGCAGGCCGTTTGGCAGAACTACAGCGCTGACGGCGTGAAAGACGGTAACGGTTCGCGTATCGACGGCCAGAACGGCGACGATTGGACCACCCGCCTCGGTCTGAGAGTAGACGGTCGGCTGCGCAAGGACGCCAACGTCATTCAGCCGTTTGTCGAAGCCAGCTGGCTGCACGCCAGCGACGGGACAACGGTGTCTTTCGATAATGCTCAAACGAGGCAGGAAATGCCGTCCGATCGGGCGGAGCTGAAAGTGGGCATACAGGCGAATATCGGCAGTCGGTTAAGCGTCACTGCTCAAGCCTCGGGCCAGAAGGGCAGCCACGGCTACGGCGATGCCAACTTCGGCCTGAACGTGCGCTACGGTTGGTAAACGGTATATTCCCTCGGCAGAGGTAAGCCTTTGTCGGGGGATGCGTCAGGCGGCGCTAGCTGCCCATCTCTGACAGGTCGATTTTTACCGCGCAACATTTCTTCATTTCCTCACTGCCCTCACATTTTTCCGCAAAGAAGTTGTTTATCGTTCACGCAAAATCCATCGAGTCTACGCATCCGTTACACAGGCAGTGAAAATAAAATGAAATGGAAACGTTTAACCTGTTTTCTTTTGGCTATGAGCGCCTCAGCGGCGCTGTTTGGCTGCAAACCGTCCGAATCTGAGCTGGAACAGCGCGCCGTAGAACAATTCAGAACCAAGCTCGCCGCCGCGCAATATCATGAAATTTACCTGGCCTCTTCCGATATGCTGAGGAAAAAGCTGACGGAAGTGCAGCTGGCCGAAATGCTGGAAGCGACGAAGCTCGACTTAGGCTCCTATCAAAGCGCGAATTTACGCGATCGTGAGCTAACGACCTATGCAAAAGGGCTAAGGCTCGTCAGGCTAACCTATGGCTCTGCTTTTTCCAAGCGTTCCGGTATCGAAGAAGGGTTTGCCTTTGAAAAAACTCATCGAGGCCTGAAGCTTGCGGGATATTGGTATAAAAATGCAAATTGATGCCTATTGACAGCATGGTCGATCTTTTTTGCTGAAAAATTGGTAATATAGATATTTAATTCTAAGTGTATCGTTTTTTTCTCATAGTAGTAGTATTTCATCGCGTATAAAGTGAGCCTTTTTTAATATGGCCTTGCTCCTGTTGTTAATGGTTTGGGATATGATTCTAAGCCCATACTTATTTTCTTTAATTTTTCTTAATCAGTGTAAATCATTAGTCTATTCCTACGGGTGTTCTGCTTGTCTTTGAGCTTTTGAGGCTATTGACTCTAAGGTCTATAACGGAGTAAACGGTGGTGTATATTTATTCATTAGCTTATTAAATGTTAGTAATGGTCGTGCCGCTAACTTGTCAAAGTATGGTGGTGTAAATTTTGGAGGGCTTAAGATAGCTATAGATTAGTTAATTAGAACTTTTATATGAACTTTAATCAACTCGAAGTATGGATGGGGTTTATCTACTTGTTAGTGTTGTTTGTGTAATTAATCATCTTTATTGATGAGGGGGGGTCGTAGAAAATTCCATTTATATCAATAATATATAAAATATTTCCTTTCTTGGTATTTTCATGTTATCAGATCAAATGAATTGGCGATGATTTGTTTTTTATATGGTTATACAGGTTGTGGTTACTTTGTTTCTTAAAATAACGTTGGAAGTTTGTTTTTAATACTCCTTGAAAATAATTTAATCTAAATATGGACTTTAAATTATTGAATATTATTTTTTGTTATTTTCTGTTTTTGTATTGCATCTCCCAAGATTTTTAGTTTTTTATGCTAAAAATATTTAAATTATCAGAATTCGAGTTGATTGTTTGATCTTATAGCGATCTATTATTGGTGTTAATGGGTTTTTTTGTCATATAATCTCAAGGATTATTTATATTTATTTATTAATTTTTTTTGGTTTTTTCTTATTAAATCAACGTCTAGCTAAGCAAGTGCTCAGTATATTTAGTTGGTGTTCCTCTGAGAATGGAGCTAGAGAATAAAGGAGCTATTCTAAAATGAACGATCGCGCAAGTTTGCTCGTGAACTCAGGCGGTACGACTTCCCAAGTTCTTTCTTTAAATTCTAAAAAGCCCGTCAAAATTAAGTTTCAATTTGGTACTAAGTACCTTCTTAAAAATCATGATGACGACTTTGCACCGGAAAACGTAACGCTTCAACGTAATGGCAACGATCTTTATGTGACGCTTGAAGATGAGACAGAGCCTTCGCTTGTTGTTGAAGATTATTATTCTACCGGCAACGACATGCAGTTTTTGGGTATGGCAGAAGATGGTCAGCTGTATGCCTTTATGTCTGCTGATGGAACGGCGTTTGATTCGGGATACTTACTGGCGGACGGACAATATTCTCAAGCTGCTTTAGGTGGAAACGCACTGGGCAGCGGCTCCTATCTGTTTCAGCAGGTTGAAAACGGCGATGATAACATCCTGGCTGGAATATGGCCGTGGCTGCTGGGCGTTGCTACAATTGCGACCGCCGCTGGCATTATAATTGCAAATCAGGATAACGACGACGGTAATTCCCCAGCGCCAGCTCCTTCTTCCGTACCGGCGGTCACGGACATAGCCGATAACACAGGAGCAATAACCGGCAGCGTAGAATATAACGGCGTTACCGATGAACAGCGTCCGGTCATCACGGGGTCTGGGGAAGCCGGTAGCATTATCACCGTTTATGACAACGGTACGATTATTGGTACAACAACCGTCGATGCAAACGGCAAATGGACGTTCACGCCAGACAGCAACCTGTCTGACGGTAAGCATGAGATTTCCGCGACGCAAACCAACTCAGCCGGAGCGGTCAGCCAGCATTCTGACAGCTTTGCATTTACTGTTGACACTCTGGCGCCAGAAAAGCCGCTTATTACCAGCGTATTAGACGACGCAGGGGCCGTTCAGGGCGCATTGACCAATGGCGCGATGACGGACGATACGCGTCCGGAGTTCAGCGGTTCCGGCGAAGCTGGGTGCATAATTACGTTTTACATCAACGACGTTGCGGTAGGTTCGACAACCGTTGACAGCGACGGAAACTGGAGTTTTACGCCGTCAGAAGATTTGTCTGATGGACACTATCAGGTGTATGTAACCCAGACGGACAAAGCGGGTAACGTCAGCGAAAAATCTGCGACGTTTGATTTCGACGTGAATACGGCAAGGCCCGATAGCCCAACTTTCGACAGCATCATTGACGACGTCGGCCCGATCACCGGTGAGATCACCGACGGCAGCGATACCGACGACACCCAGCCGACCTTCAGCGGCGAGGGCGAGCCGGGCGACACCATCACCTTCTATGACAATGATGAGGTGATTGGCTCGACGACGGTGGATGAGCACGGCGAATGGAGCTTTACGCCGGATACCCCGCTGGACGAGGGCGAGCACGCGATCACCAT
>NZ_AUUA01000024.1 GCF_000439085.1 Leminorella grimontii ATCC 33999 = DSM 5078
ACGCCCACGTTCTCGCCCGCACGGCCTTCGTCCAGCAGCTTACGGAACATTTCAACGCCGGTACAGGTGGTCTTGGTGGTATCTTTGATACCGACGATTTCCACTTCTTCACCGACTTTGATGATGCCGCGCTCTACACGACCGGTAACAACGGTACCACGACCGGAGATAGAGAATACGTCTTCGATAGGCAGCAGGAACGGCTTGTCAATCGCACGCTCAGGCTCTGGGATATAACTATCCAGAGCGCCCGCCAGCTCGATGATCTTCGCCTCCCACTCGGCGTCGCCTTCCAGCGCTTTCAGCGCAGAACCGCGGACTACCGGAGTGTCGTCGCCCGGGAAGTCGTACTGAGACAGAAGTTCACGAACTTCCATTTCAACCAGTTCCAGCAGCTCTTCGTCATCAACCATATCGCACTTGTTCAGGAATACGATGATGTACGGAACGCCTACCTGGCGACCCAGCAGGATGTGCTCGCGAGTCTGAGGCATCGGGCCGTCGGTCGCTGCTACTACCAGGATTGCACCGTCCATCTGAGCGGCGCCGGTGATCATGTTCTTAACGTAGTCGGCGTGCCCCGGGCAGTCAACGTGCGCGTAGTGGCGAGACGGGGTGTCATATTCAACGTGAGAAGTGTTGATGGTGATACCGCGAGCCTTTTCTTCCGGCGCGTTGTCGATTTGGTCGAATGCGCGAGCGTTACCGCCGTAGGTCTTAGCCAAAACGGTGGTGATTGCTGCCGTCAGCGTAGTTTTACCGTGGTCAACGTGGCCGATAGTACCGACGTTAACGTGCGGTTTTGTACGTTCAAATTTTTCTTTAGACATCGATAGTCCCTCTAAAACACGATAGATCGTGGTTAAACCACATTAACCAAGCAAAAGCTTGTACAACAACGGTATTGAGTTATAGAGGAAGTCAGGGGATAAAAACGGAGAAAGGAAAGTGGTGCTGATAGGCAGATTCGAACTGCCGACCTCACCCTTACCAAGGGTGCGCTCTACCAACTGAGCTATATCAGCACTTGGAGCGGGCAGTGGGAATCGAACCCACATCATCAGCTTGGAAGGCTGAGGTAATAGCCATTATACGATGCCCGCAGTTCCGAACTCAGCGACCTGGTGCTTCAACACTCTAAACTCGGTGGTGGGGGAAGAATAACTCGATACGCTGCGATAACGCTTTGGGTGGAACACCCTCCGGGTAACTACCTGAGTAGTCGTTCTCGCCTTGCTGAGTGCTGAACTCCAACAGAGCTCTTACTCATCCCCTTTCAGGTGTCTTTTCAGACACTGTATTAACGCCACTTCGCGTCAACACAATCAAGCTATATCGGTAAAGGACAATTTGTCGCTCTACCTTTCCAACAGGCGCTCCAGAATGAAGCTGCCTACCGGTTTTACCACATCGCTGTGGTGAATAATGGTGGTGGGGGAAGGATTCGAACCTTCGAAGTGAGTCACGGCAGATTTACAGTCTGCTCCCTTTGGCCGCTCGGGAACCCCACCTAATTTTCTTTTCTTGACGCTTGGCTGGTGCCGGCTGCCGGAATCGAACTGGCGACCTACTGATTACAAGTCAGTTGCTCTACCTACTGAGCTAAGCCGGCATCAAGTGCTGCGCATTCTAGGGAGACATGAAGCGCGATGCAACAAAAAAATTCAGTTTAATGCGCTATCGCTCAATTTTTGGTCAAAGCAATCTTTTTTTCACCAACGAAGTATACATTGTAGCCAATTCCCACACCAAATTTGAAGAACTTTTAAACAGTTCTCAGACGACGACATTTCTTCTTCGTTTTTCATCGACTTTCAATAATTCGATCTATATCAAAGCGCCGCTCTTTTGCCCCTGCTATAAATTCGCCCGAACCAAAGTATGAACTTTTCATTAAAAGTTATGAGTCACGCGCGTTCATCACACCGCCCGGTTGACTAAAAGGAGCCGACTCCCTATGAAAATAAAGCTCTCCTCTATGGCCATTTGCCTTACCGCTGCCCTTTCGCTCATTCCTGTAGCCGCATCAGAGGCCCACACGCTCAAGCTAGCCATTGGCGCAGAGCCGTCTGAAGGGTTCGACCCTCTGCTAGGCTGGAGCCACGGCAGCTACGTTTTACTACACGCTCCTCTTTTGCGGCAAAACGCCGATCTCACCTTTCGGCCTCTGTTGGCCGAAAGCTACTCGTTAAGCGATGACGGCACGACCTGGACGCTTCGCCTGAAGCCTGACCTTAAGTTTTCCGACGGCTCGCCATTGACGGCGAGAGACGTTGCGTTTTCCTACAATCAGGCCGCCGTTAGCGGCGGTAAGGCCGATATGGGCAGCTTCAGCCTGGCCAAAGCGCTTGATGAGCGCACGGTCGCAATTACGCTGAAACACCCTGAAAGCACTTTTATCAACGTACTCGGCGCGCTGGGCATCGTACCCGAAGCGAAATACGGAAAAAATTTCGCACAGTCCCCCATAGGTGCAGGCCCCTATCGGCTTAGCAGCATGCAGCCCGGCCAACAGCTAATAGTAGAAGCGAACCCTTACTACGCCGGGCAGAAGAACGATTTTGAAAAGCTGGTGTTCGTCTTTCTCGATCAGGACAGCGCCTACGCGTCGGCAGCCAGCGGCAGTCTGGATTTAATAAGGATCCCGCAAACGATGGCCAATCAGGCCGTGCCTAATATGAAGCTGTTGGTACAAAAGAGCGTGGAAAACCGCGGGATTATGTTTCCGATGACGCCGCCGGGGAAAAAGGACGCTCAGGGTAATGACGTAGGCAACGGCGTCACCGCCGACCCGGCTATTCGCAAGGCGATTAACTACGCTGTCGACAGGGAACTGCTGGCCACGCAGCTGCTGGACGGCCAGGCCCGCCCGGCCTTTACCGCCGTAGACGGCCTACCGTGGGACAATCCAAACGCCAAATTTAAAGACGGCGATCTGAACAAAGCCAAACAAATACTGGATCAGGCCGGATGGACGACTAAAACGCCGGACGGCATCCGGGAGAAGAACGGCGTTCAGGCCAAGGTCACGCTGTGGTACGCCAGCGGCGACAGCACGCGGCGAGATCTGGCTCAGGCGTTCAGCGCCATGATGAAGCCGCTGGGCATCGAGGTGTCGTTGAAATCGGGCAGTTGGGAAACCGTCGAACGCCATATGCATGCCAACCCCACGCTGTTTGGCTGGGGCAGCCTGGACCCAATGGAGCTCTATCATCACTACGCCAGCAGGCTGGGAGGAGAAGGCTACTTTAACCCGGGCTACTATGCCAACGGCGTGGTAGACGAACGCCTGAAGCAAGCCGTTGAAGCGCCAGACTGGCAGGCAGCCATCCCCCTTTGGCAAAAGGTGGACTGGGACGGCGCGACCGGCGCCGGCGTACGAGGAGATGCCGCCTGGGTTTGGCTGCTAAACCTCAACCATACCTATCTGGTAAACCCCTGCGTCAGCCTGGGCGAAGGCGCGCCGGAAGCGCACGGAGACTGGACGGTCTTAAACAACCTCGACGGCTGGCGCTGGACCTGCAAGTAATGACGTCGCGACCGTCGGTTTCGCTTAGGCTCATTTGCCTGCTGTTCACGGTAACGGCAGGTATTTTCATATTGCTGAGCTTTTCACCGGTCGACCCCGTTCGCGCCTATATCGGCAACGATTTACTGCACGTTCCGCCAGAACAGTACGCGCAAATAGCCGCCCGCTGGGGGTTGGATCAGCCGCTTTGGCAGCGCTTTCTGCTGTGGCTAAAGCAGGCCCTTCAGGGTGATTTGGGGTACTCCATGGTCTACAACGCGCCGGTGGTTGACGTCATCGCCCAGCGCTTCGCGACCTCTTTCGCCCTGCTGGCCGGCGCCTGGCTTCTTTCCGGCGTTTTCGGCATCGCGCTTGGCCTGACGGCCGGGCGCTACCTCAACCGCTGGCCGGATACGCTTATTCGCTCGCTCAGCTATCTTCTCTCGTCTTTACCTACGTTCTGGGTAGGCCTTTTGATGCTGGCATTTTTCTCCGTCAGGCTTGAGTGGGCGCCCATTTGCTGCGCCTGGCCGCCAGGGCTTACGCAGGAAGATGCGACGTTTGCCGAGCGGGTTCATCACCTGATATTGCCCACCCTCACTCTAAGCCTGCTCGGCGTCGGCAACATTGCGCTGCACACCCGCGCCCGCATTGAGCAGGCCAGCAGCAGCGAATTCATTCGCTATGCCTACGCTCAGGGTGACGGCGGGTGGCCTATGCTCCGCTTTCACCTGCTGCGCCATGCCCTCACGCCGGCCGTCTGTCTCCAGTTCGCCTCTTTGGGCGAGCTGTTAGGCGGCGCGCTGCTGGCGGAAAAGGTATTCGCCTATCCCGGGCTCGGACAGGCTACGATCGACGCAGGGCTGCGTGGCGATGTCCCTCTGCTACTAGGGATTAGCCTGTTCGCCGCGCTGCTGGTCTTTATTGGCAATACGCTTTCTTCGTTAATCCTTAAGCACCTCAACGCGCCGCTGAGGAGGGAGGAATGAGGTATTCCCTTAACGGCGCAGCGCTGCGGCTTGCGCTAGCGCTAGCGATACTCGTTACCCTGCTCGGAGCGGGCGCCTACGCCCTAAATCAGGACATAACCTTAAACCTGCTCGCCCGCCGCGCCGCGCCCTCTTCCCAATTTTGGTTTGGAACCGACGGCCTGGGGCGCGACCTCTGGCTTCGCTGCCTTCAGGGCATGATGACCAGCGTTCAGATTGGCGCTACGTCCGCCCTGCTGAGCGGGCTGATTGCGCTGGCCGTCGCCGCTACCGGCCAGTTCGGCAAAGTGCTGGAGCAGCTGGTTCAAATCTTAACCGATACCTTTATTGCCCTGCCTCACCTTCTGCTGCTGATCCTTATCTGCTTTACCTTCGGCGGCGGCAAGTGGGGCGTGATTCTGGCCGTTTCACTCACCCACTGGCCCAAGCTTGCGCTGATCCTGCGGGCCGAACTGATGCGCATTCGAACGGCGGACTACGTGCTGTTGGCGCGTCGAACGGGATCGACGTACTGGCAGTGCTGCTACCGGCATTTTCTTCCCCTGCTGCTGCCCCAGCTCGTCGTCGGCATGCTGCTTATTTTCCCCCACGCGGTGTTGCACAGCGCGGGCCTGAGCTTCCTTGGATTCGGCCTGGAGCCTCACGAAGCCTCTCTGGGGCTACTGCTTTCGGACGCGCTGCGCTATCTGGCTAGCGGCGACTGGTGGCTGGCGTTTTACCCCGGCTTAACGCTGGTCGCGCTGGTGCTCACTATCGACCTGCTGGCACGCAGCCTGCAAAAGGTCTGGTTGAGGAGAACCTCATGTTAGAACTAAAAAACGTCACCCTGCTCCAGGGCAAACATCGCTGGCTGAGAAAAACGACGTTTGAACCGATGCTGAGCGATATCAACCTTACGCTTCAACGTGGGGAGCTGGTCGCGCTGGTCGGCGGCAGCGGCGAAGGAAAAAGCCTGCTGTTGCAAAGCCTGCTTGGCCTGCTGCCTGACGCCATCAGCGCCCAAGGCCGCATCTTGCTCGATGGCCACGACGTTCCCCACGAGCGGCTGCAAGAACTAAGGGGGCGCGTTTTGGGCTATATTCCCCAGAGCGTCAGCGCCCTTAACCCACTGATTAAAACCGGCAGGCAGATCCAGAGAGCCGCAGGCCTGAGCGGCGATATGCCCTGCAATGACGAGATAGTGGAGAGGCTGAAGCGCTATCGCCTGTCGCCCGACCTGCTCAATCGCTATCCCCTTTCGCTGTCCGGCGGTATGGCCAAGCGGGTGCTTGTAAGCTGCGCCACGTTGAGCCAGTCGCGCTTTATTTTGGCCGACGAGATAACGGCCTGGCTTGACGAACGACATGCGGAAGTCCTGATGGGGCATCTAAAAACGCTTTGTGAGGAGGGCCGCGGGGTACTGTGGGTTACGCACGACCTGCATCTGGCTTCCCGCTATGCCAATAGAATCGCGGTTCTCCACCAGGGCGAACTTAAAGAGACGCTCTGCGCCCGCCAGCTTCGCAGCGGCGGCGGCAGCCCATGGATACAGTCGCTGTGGCGCTCGCTGCCGGAGTTTGATTTTTTCAACGAGCCTAAGGATAACGCGGTTCATGCTGCAAACGCATAATTTGAGCGTCCATCAGGGCGGCGCTGAGCTGTGGCGTTCGCTGAATTTGTCCATTGGGTCAGCGGAGCGGCTTGGCATTTTTGCGCCCAGCGGATATGGGAAAACGACGTTAGGGCGAGTCCTGGCCGGCTGGCAGCGGCCGAGCGCAGGCGAAGTTATGTTGGACGGCGAGCCGCTTCCAGCCAGCGGCTACTGCCCGGTTCAACTGGTTCCTCAGCACCCTGAACGCACGTTTAACCCCGCGCGCACCGTCGGCGCTGCGCTGCGCGACGTTTGGCAGCCGGAGGAGGAATGGCTTGAAGCGCTGTCGCTCCATCCACGGTTGCTAACGCGTTACCCTGATGAGGTTTCCGGCGGAGAGCTGGCGCGCATTGCCCTGCTGCGCGCCCTGGCCCCCCAAACGCGCTACCTGATCGCCGACGAAATCACCGCCCAATTGGACCCTTTCATTCAGGCTAAAGTGTGGCGCTTTCTCTTAGAGATAAGCGACCGCCGCCCCTTGGCGATGGTCGTCATCAGCCACAGCCGCGCGCTGTTGAGAAACGTTTGCAGCCGCGTCTGGGAACCCGACTCGCGGGCAGCGGCCCGATAATCCTTTAGAGCTTCTTCACATTTTGCCCTGTTGCTTCTTGTTCCAAAAGAATAAGATCCTATAGTCGTGGGCCAACGCTCTGGCGACACTTTAGTTACCTTATCTCGAAGCACCAAGGACCCGGTTACCATGCCTGCTTTTTTATCCACGGCCAAACGCGCTCTGTCGACATGTCTCCCACACACGCTGCGCAATAAAATGATGATGCTGGCCATCCTGATGGTCACCGTGCCCACGCTGGTTATCGGCTATTTTGTTGAAACCGAGGGCAGAGACGCGTTGCTGGAAGAGAAAAGAATCAAGCTTTTCGCCGTCACTCACCTGTTGGACGAAGCGCTGGGAGACGATTTTCAGCGCTATGCCAACCTGTCGCGCGAAGACAGGATCCAGGCACTAAACCGCCTGCTGGCGCAGAGAACCGATCGGATCACCAAAGCATTTTCCGGCGTGGGGGCGGGCTACTATCACCGCGAACTCGACGCCATCGTGACCTACGGGCCGCAGGCGCAATACGGCTACGCCGTCGGCGTTTCCATCAAGCCGGACCACCCCGGCCGCGAGGTCATGGCCAGCGGAGAACCTCTGGTTAAGTGGGGTTCACAGGTGCGCGGCAACATCATGAACTCCATGATCCCGATTAAGCGGGAGGGTCAGGTCATCGGCTACATCTGGGCCAACGAGCTGTCAAACGACATTGACCGCCAAGCCTTGGCAATGGATATCAAAATCATGACGGTCATCGCCGTCGGCATGCTGCTCAGCGTTTGGCTTATCGCCGCATTTTCTCGCCGGTTCGCTTCCGATATAGACACAATTAAGGCAGGGCTCAACGAACTTCCGTTAGATCTCAATACCGTCATTCCGCCGATGAAAGGAGAAATGGGGGAGATAGCAGGCAGCGTCAACGCCCTTTCTCGGGCGCTTCGAGAAGCCAAGACGCTCAATGAGCTTATCGTAGAAAGCGCAGCGGATGGGGTTATCTCTGTCGATATCAACGGCTGTGTCACCATGATAAACCCGGCGGGTGAAACCATCACCGGCTACAAAAAGAAAGAGCTTATCGGTCGCCCCTATGCCGAAATCTTCGTGCATACCGACTTCGACAGTCCGGTGCTCGATACGCTGGAGCGCGGCATCGACCACGTCGCGCAGGAGGTCAACTTCCCGGGCAAGGGGCGTACTATTCAAATCAGCGTCAGCACCAGCCAGCTGCACAACGCTCAGGGCGAAACCGTCGGCGCGCTGGTTATCTTCACTGACCTGACGGCGGCCAAAGAGGTTCAGCGGCGCATCGAACAGGCCGAGCGCCTCGCCACGCTGGGCGAACTGATGGCGGGCGTGGCCCACGAAGTGCGAAATCCGCTGACGGCCATCAGCGGCTTTGTTCAGCTGCTTAAAGAAGGGGAGCAGGACCCGCAGCGTCTTGAGTACACGCATATCGTACTCAAAGAGGTTCGCTCCATTAACCGCGTTATTCAGCAACTGCTGGACTTTGCCCGCCCTCGCCCAAGCCTTCACCAGAAAATCATGCTTAATCAGATTATTAACGAAAGCCTGATTTTAGTGAAAACCCGCGGGCTTGAGGCCAGAATCGACTTCCACGTCAATTTGGATGCAGAGCTGCCGGAGATCCACGCCGACGCAGAGCTGCTTAAGCAGGTCATCCTTAACCTTCTGATTAACGCCGTCCAATCCATCAACGCCAAAGGGGAAATCGACATCTCTACGCGCACGCTCTCCGATGACAGGCAGGAAATCCGGATAAAGGACAACGGCTGCGGCATCCCTGACGCCATCAAGGCGAAAATTTTCGATCCGTTCTACACCACCAAGTCATCCGGAACCGGGCTTGGGCTTTCTATCAGCCAGCGCATCATTGCGTCCCACGGAGGTGATATCATGGTGGAAAGCGAACTCAACCGAGGCTCAACCTTTATTATTATTCTGCCGGTGACGCACAGCGAAGGAATCTTGCCATGAAAAAATCGTACCGCATTCTGCTCGTTGACGACGAAGAGAGCGTTTTACGCATGCTGATGGCCTTCTTTTCACACAACGGCCACCAGCCCATCTGCGCGCAGGACGGCCATCAGGCCGTTGAACTGTTCAAACAGCAGTCGCCGGACGTTGTGCTGATGGATATCCGCATGCCCAGGCTCAGCGGCATCGACGCGCTGCAGATGATGCGTAAGACCAATAAGGATACCCCCGTTATCCTGATGACTGCCTACGCCGCCGTTGAAACGGCGGTCGAGGCCCTGAGGCTCGGCGCTTTCGACTACGTCATCAAGCCCTTTGAGCTCGATGAGCTAAAGCTGATGGTGGACCGAGCCATGCAGCTGTGCGAAATGAAGCAGGAGATCAACTTGCTGCACCGCGCGCTGTCGGACAGCTACCAGTGGGATCGCATTTTAACCAACAGTCCCAAAATGATGGAGCTGTGCCGCGATACCGCTAAAATCGCCCAAAGCAGCGCCAGCGTGCTTATCACGGGCGAAAGCGGGACGGGAAAAGAGCTTATCGCCAAGGCCATCCACTACAACAGCCCCCGCGCCAAAGGGCCATTTATTAAAATAAACTGCGGCGCGCTGCCCGAGTCGCTGCTGGAAAGCGAGCTGTTCGGCCACGAGAAGGGGGCGTTCACCGGCGCGCAAACCCAGCGACAGGGCCTGTTTGAACGAGCAAATCAGGGAACGCTGCTGCTGGATGAAGTCGGCGAAATGCCCCATAACCTACAGGTTAAACTGCTGCGCGTTCTGCAAGAGCGTGAATTTGAAAGGCTCGGCGGCAGCCAGACCATCAAAACCGATATTCGCCTTATTGCGGCCACCAACCGCAACCTGGCGCAGATGGTTGAACAGGGAACGTTTCGCCAGGACCTCTTCTATCGCCTGAACGTTATCCACCTGTCCCCGATTCCCCTGCGGGAGCGCCCTGAAGATATCTCTCTGTTAGCGCAGCACTTTTTACAAAAATTCAGCGCGGAAAACGGCAAAGAAATCGTCGAACTTGATCCCAGCACGCTGGCGATTCTGGAAGCCTACCCATGGCCGGGAAACGTCAGGGAGCTCTCCAACGCCATTGAACGGGCAGTGATCATGAGCAACGGCTTTATTATCTTCCCCGACGAACTGCCCGAACACCTGCAGCGGCAGCAAAACGTCCCCCACATCAGCGAAACCGTGCATACGCTGACGGGGCATACGCTAAAAGAGAACCTGAAGGCCTACGAGCGTGAGCTTATCTGTAACGCACTCAACGGCAATCAGGGCAATCGAGTTCAAACCGCAAGAGCGCTGGGCATCAGCCGCCGAGCGCTGATGTATAAGCTGCAGGAATACGAAATAGAATAGTTATACCTGTGTCATATCGACTCAAAGGGCCCGACGCTTCAGGCCCTTTCCCATCTTAATGGTGAAACAAAAAATGCACACCTGTGCAAAAAATTGCACTCTCTGACCGCCTGTTTCATCCCTGCTCTCGATTCAGCTACCGCTGCAAAGCCTGTTTAACTCTTTAATTATTAAAATGTTACCTGGACTTACGGTGAAAATCGCCCCGTAAGCATGCGGCTGGCACACCCCTTGCAATTCCTTATGCGAGCTCGTCCTCGGGCATCAACTATAAGGAATAATTATGAAAAACAAACAGATTGACATACAGCAAGCTGCTGAACACTTTCGTGATGGCATGACCATCATGGTTGGCGGTTTTATGGGTGTGGGAACACCGCCGCGTTTAGTCAAGGCTCTGCTCGACTCTGGCGTCAAAGACTTAACCCTTATTGCTAACGATACCGCGTTTGTAGATACCGGCATCGGCCCTCTGGTCGTTAACGGCAGAGTAAAGAAAGTTATCGCCTCTCACATCGGCACCAACCCTGAAACCGGCAGACGCATGATCGCCGGCGAAATGGACGTCGAACTGGTTCCTCAAGGTACGCTGATTGAGCGCATCCGCTGCGGCGGCGCAGGCCTGGGCGGCTTCCTGACGCCGACCGGCGTGGGCACCGTGGTTGAAGAAGGCAAACAAAAGATTACTCAAAACGGCGTTGAATACCTGCTAGAACTTCCGCTGCGCGCCGACCTTGCGCTGGTTCAGTCTCACATTGCCGACAAGCAGGGCAACCTGGTTTATCAGCTGACCGCCCGCAACTTTAACCCGCTTATCGCTCTAGCGGCAGACGTCGTTATTGCTGAACCGGACGTTCAGGTCGAAGTTGGCGACATCGCCCCCGACGCCGTGATGACCCCCGGCGCCCTGATTGACTACATCGTTGCCCCCCAGGAGTGCTAATCATGAATGCTAAAGAACTTATCGCTCGCCGCGTAGCCCTTGAGCTACATGATGGAGACATCGTAAACCTGGGCATCGGCCTGCCGACGCAGGTGGTGAACTATCTGCCTCAGGACATCCACATCACGCTTCAGTCTGAAAACGGCTTTCTGGGCCTGGGCCCGGTTACCGAAGCGCATCCAAACCTGGTTAACGCCGGCGGCCAGCCCTGCGGCCTGCTTCCTGGCGCAGCCATGTTCGACAGCGCCTTCTCCTTTGCGCTGATCCGCGGCGGCCACGTTGACGCAAGCGTACTGGGCGGCCTGCAGGTCGACCAAAACGCAAACCTGGCCAACTGGATGGTACCGGGGAAAATGGTTCCGGGAATGGGCGGCGCAATGGACCTGGTTACCGGCGCCAAGCGCGTTATTATTGCGATGGAACACTGCGCTAAAGACGGTTCCTCCAAGATTTTAAAGCAGTGCACCCTGCCGCTGACGGCCAAAAACAAGGTCAGCATGATAGTGACCGAACTGGCCGTATTCGCCTTTGAAGGCGACAAGCTGGTGCTGAAAGAACGCGCGCCGGGCGTTTCTCTGGAAACTATCCGTGAGAAGACCGACGCAGATTACATTGTTGCAGCCAACGTGAAGGAAATGCCGATCGTTGTTGAGGAAGGTGTCGCATGATCGGTCGTATTTCCCGCTTCTTAACCGGATTTGTAAGCCGTTATCTGCCAGATCCGCTAATTTTTGCCATGCTGTTGACCATGCTGACGTTTGTCATCGCGCTGGCGCTGACGCCGCATACGCCTGTCGACATGGTGCAAATGTGGGGTAACGGCTTCTGGAACCTGCTCGGCTTCGGCATGCAGATGGCGCTGATTATCGTTACCGGCCACGCGCTGGCAAGCTCTGCGCCCGTCAAGCGCGTACTGCGCCTGACGGCCTCTGCGGCCAAAACGCCCGCTCAGGGCGTTATGCTGGTCACCTTCTTTGGTTCAGTCGCCTGCGTTATCAACTGGGGGTTCGGCCTGGTGGTCGGCGCCATGTTCGCTCGCGAAGTGGCTCGCCGCGTTAAGGGTTCAGACTATCCGCTGCTTATCGCCTGTGCCTACATCGGCTTTTTGACCTGGGGCGGAGGCCTTTCCGGCTCTATGCCCCTGCTGGCGGCGACGCCCGGCAACCCGGTTGAGCACATTGCCGGCCTGATCCCGGTTAGCCAGACTATCTTCACCGGCTACAACATCTTTATCACTCTGGCGCTTATCGTCATTATGCCTTTTGTCACCCGCATGATGATGCCAAAGCCCGGCGATGTTATTACCGTCGACCCGGCGCTGCTGCAAGAAGAAGCGGACTACCAGAAGAAGCTGCCTGCCGATGCGCCTGTCGCGGAGAAAATGGAAGAAAGCCGCATTATCGCCTTTATTATCGGCGCGCTCGGCATTGCCTATCTGGGCATGTACTTCTATGAGAAGGGCTTCAATATCACCATCAACACCGTCAACATGATGTTCATGATTGCCGGTATTTTGCTGCACAAGACGCCGATGGCCTACATGCGCGCCATTTCCGCTGCGGCAAGAAGCACCGCGGGCATTCTGGTGCAGTTCCCGTTCTATGCCGGTATCCAACTGATGATGGAACACTCCGGTCTGGGTGGGCTTATCACCGAGTTCTTCATCAACGTCGCCAACAAGGACACCTTCCCGGTGATGACCTTCTTCAGCTCGGCCATCATTAACTTTGCCGTTCCGTCAGGCGGCGGCCACTGGGTTATCCAGGGTCCGTTCGTTATGCCTGCCGCACAGGCGCTGGGCGCTGACCTGGGTAAATCCGCCATGGCTATCGCCTACGGTGAACAGTGGATGAACATGGCTCAGCCGTTCTGGGCTCTGCCGGCTCTGGCCATTGCGGGCCTGGGCGTTCGCGACATCATGGGCTACTGCGTTACCGCCCTGCTGTTCTCTGGTCTGATATTCGTTATCGGCCTTACGGTATTCTGATAACTACAACTTTGCTCTAAATAATTCGAGTTGCGGGACAAAACGCCTAAGGCGTTTTGAACAGCGCTAGCGCTGGCCCTGAAAGGGGGAACCCCGTAGGGGTGAATCACGCGGCAAGAGAGTGAATCCCCAGGAGCTTACATAAGTAAGTGACTGGGGTGAACGACAAATCTGTCTGGAACAGATTTGAACGCCGTTTGCGGCGGCCCGCAAGGGCGAGGCCCATGGATGGGCCGAGTATTTACAGCCAACGCACTCGCAGCTTGAAGTATGACGAGCATATAAGGAATTTAAGTGATGAATAATATAGTCATCGTCAGCGCCGCTCGTACCGCCATCGGCAGCTTTAACGGCGCACTGTCCTCTGTCGCGGCCGTCGATCTGGGCGCTTTAACCATTCGCGAAGCCATTGCCCGTGCGGGGATTGGCGCTGAGCTGATTGAAGAAGTCGTCTTCGGCAACGTGCTGCAAGCGGGTCTGGGCCAAAACCCGGCACGTCAGGCGCTGCTGAAAAGCGGCATTGCCGAATCCGTCTGCGCTTACACCGTCAACAAGGTTTGCGGATCCGGCCTTAAGAGCGTAGCGCTGGCAGCTCAGTCCATCGCCGCAGGCGACGCGGAGATCGTGGTCGCTGGCGGGATGGAAAACATGAGTCAGGCACCTTACCTGCTCGACAGCAAGGCCCGCTGGGGCTATCGCATGGGCGACGGCAAGCTTGTGGACGTCATTTTGAAAGACGGTCTGATGTGCGCAACGCACGACTACCACATGGGTATCACCGCTGAGAACGTCGCTAAAGAATACGGCATCAGTCGCGAAGAGCAGGACGCTCTGGCGCTCTTCTCTCAGCAAAAGGCCGTTGCCGCCATCAATAGCGGTGCGTTTAAAGAAGAAATCGTGCCGGTAACGGTCAAAACCCGTAAAGGCGAGACCGTAGTTGATACCGACGAATTCCCTAAGGCGGACACCACGGCAGAAGGGCTGGCGAAGCTGCGTACGGCCTTCACCAAAGAGGGTACCGTTACCGCCGGTAACGCTTCAGGTATTAACGACGGCGCCGCGGCACTGGTCGTGATGACGGAAAGCCGTGCCAAGGCGCTCGGCCTCAAGCCTTTGGCTCGTATCAAGAGCTATGCCAGCGGCGGCGTTGCGCCATCGCTGATGGGCATGGGTCCGGTGCCGGCAACGCAGAACGCGCTTAAAAAGGCGGGAATGCAGCTTTCGGACATTGACCTTATCGAAGCCAACGAAGCCTTCGCCGCCCAGTTCCTGGCCGTCGGCAAAGTGCTCGGGTTCGACCCGGCCAAAGTCAACGTCAACGGCGGCGCTATCGCGCTAGGCCATCCGATCGGCGCCAGCGGCGCGCGCATCCTCGTTACTCTGCTGCATGCGCTTAAAGCACACGATAAGACCTACGGGTTGGCGACGCTGTGCATCGGCGGCGGTCAGGGAACGGCGATGATCGTTGAACGTCTGAACTGATAGCCCCTTGTTGAGCCGCCGCACTGCGGCGGCTCTTTTATATTTCCTTTCGCAGCAGTTTACTGAATAAAGCACGCTCATCATAAACGGCAAACAGACGCCGCCTTTCACACTGGTTTATTCTCTCTTCGCGCTTCTCTGCTCTTTTTAATCGTAAAACCATGGTGTTATCGTCAATAAATACTACATCTCGGGCGCTATCGCGAAGGATCGGACAATTATCTAAAAATGTGATACACCTCCAATGCGCCACAAACATCCATATATTTGATGATGTAAACTAATAGTAACAAATGTTAGTTATTACAATAATTATCAGGCGCCTTACTTAACGATATCCAACTCTGCTTGGCGTCAATCGTTCAGGCTAAGCCGCCACCGTCAGGCTCGCTATTCATACAATAATACCGTTAACCCTTCAGGAGGCTGCATGCCGTTGTCCCCCCGTCGTTTTATTCTATCCGCACTGTTCCTTGCGTTGGCTAGCCCGATATCATCCGTTTACGCCAAGTTCGATCCCACAAAAGAGTTTCAGGAACCGCCAGCGGTAGCCGAGCGCTTCACAGAGCCCAAGGGCGTTCAGTTTGATACGCCCGCATTTAAAAAAGGGAAAGTCGACTTTACTTCGCAGAAGGAAATGGAGAATTTTATTGAGCGGCTGGCGCAGTCCTCTCCCCATCTGCGTGTTAAAACGCTCGGGCGTTCACAGCAGGGTCGAGCGATCCCTATGCTGGTTTTCTCCGCCGAACGGGCGGCCTCCGCGCAGACGCTGATGAAAAACGGCAAGCCGACGGTACTCATCGTTGCCCTACAGCACGGCAATGAGCCCGCTGCCGGTGAAGCGGCTCTGGCATACGCTAAAAGCCTGGCGGAAAATAAAGAAGGGGACGTTCTGTCTCGGATTAACGTGCTGATCGTCCCGCGCGCGAATCCAGACGGCGCCGAGCACTTTACGCGCGACCTCGCCAACGGCGTCAACCTCAACCGCGATCACCTGCTTTTAGCCTCGCCGGAAAGCCGGGCAATAAATCAGCTAATGACTCAATATCAGCCTGACGTCGTTCTGGACGCCCATGAGTTCAGCGTCGCCGGGCGCTGGGTAAAGAAGTTTGACGCGGTGCAAGGGTACGATGCGCTGGTGCAGTACGCCACGACGACCAACCTCCCGGCTTCGCTCAGTGAAGCGATGAAGTCCACCTACAACGAAACCATCTTCGCCGCTTTCAAAGAAAACTCGCTGAACGCCTTCGTTTACTACACGACCAACCAGATTAACCTTGAGGATAAAACGCTCTCTATGGGCGGCGTCGGCGCTGACGCCATGCGCAACGTCGCCGGCCTGCGCAATTCGGTTTCCTTCCTGTTGGAAACGCGCGGCGTCGGCATAGGAAAGGCACACTTCGAGCGCAGGGTCTGGACGCAGTTCGTTGCCATGCGGGCCATGGTCAACGCGGCTGCCAAGCAGCCGGAACAGCTGTTGGCTCTGGGACGCGCCGTACGCAATGAAGTCATTGAGGCCAGCGGTAAAGGCGAGCTCACCGTAAAGGGCAAGGCGGCTAAAGGTACGCAAGAAGTCACGCTGCTAGACGCCAAAACCGGCGAGCCCAAAACCTTTGACGCAGACTGGCGCTCCTCTTTAACGATTGAACCCGTACTGACCCGCCCTCGCCCCTATGGCTATCTTCTGCCGGTCAGCCAGAAAGCCGCAGCAAAAAAGCTGCGCGAACTGGGCATCGAGGTTTACGTCGTCAAGTCCGAACAGCGTGCGCCGGTTGAACGCTACGACATCGTTGAGCGCAAGGCAAACCGCAAGACCGACGTGACCGGCAAAATTGGAAAGACGGGCAACGAAATGGTGCAGGTCACGGCCAAACTGAGCGGCGAAGTGCTCACCGACATCGCAGGCTATTACTACGTGCCGATGAATCAGCCGCTGGCAAACCTGGCGGTCGCCGCGCTGGAACCGGAAACGCAGAGCAGCTTTGTCGCAAACGGCATCATCACGTTGCCAAAAGAGGGAACAAAAGGAGCTGACATAGTACCGCTATACCGCTTGACGCAGGATGCGCCAATGGTGGTTGAGCTGTTTTAAACCATTTAGGCCCGTCAGAACGACGGGCCTATCATTCCTGGGCTATTCAAACTTCTCTTCAACGTTAAAGAGAACTTCACAGTCGCAGTAGCCGCCGTTGTCGTTAAGCCACGCGATGACGGCTTCTGCATTTTCTACACCGCGCTCGGCAAGAAGCCTCTTCGTCAGGGTAAGCGAGTGGTCGCATCCCTTTTTATCAACCTCGCGGTCCAAATAGTCAAACAGGAGCTGAAACAAGGGCCGAGTCATCGGTAAATCGGCTTCAAAAGCCTCCTGCTGTTGCTGCTTCCATGCGTTTTTCAACGCCCGCTGGTGGGCCTTATCGTTATTCTTTGCCATGCGCTAATCATCCATTGATAAGAACGAAGTCCGATTCTGTACAGGTTATATACAGTTTAAATATTCACGCTCAACCAACGCCGGACGCTCTTGCCAACGCTTATAAAATCCATTTTATTCCTCTCACAGACGGCATGAACCACTTCGTCTAAAAACAAAGGCTGAACGGGAAGTATATCCGGTTCAGCCTTGGTAAGGGTCGTTTTTACAACGCTCTTAACGACCGTCTATTTAACAAATCCTCGGCAGCGGCTCGCTGTGTGGGAGGTCAAGCAGGCGGGTTGCGCCAAATATTCCGGTCAGCTGAACGCGCTTATTCTCGGTTACGGTGCCGATGGCGGCGGCGTCCTGCCCCAGAGGATGCGCTCTGAGCCGGGTCAGCGTTTCCTGTTCGGCCTCCGGCGAAACGACAATCACCAGCTTGCCTTCGTTAGCAAAGTTAAGCGGCTCCAGCCCCAGCAGTTCACACACGCCGCGCACGGCGTTTTTCACCGGCAGCGCGCCTTCGCTAATCGACATGCCGCAGCCGCTGGCGGCGGCGAACTCGTGCAGAATGGCGGTAACGCCGCCGCGCGTTGCGTCACGCAGGGCGCGAACGCCCGGTATATCGCGCAGCGGCGCGATCAGCGGCGTCAGCACCGCGCAGTCGCTCTTGAGTTCGGCCTCAAGCCCCAGCCCTTCGCGCAGGTTGAGGATCGTCGCGCCGTGGTCGCCCAGCGTACCGCTGACCAAAATGCGGTCACCGGGTTGGATATGCTGTGCGCCCCACTGAATGGCGGAAGAAATGGTGCCGATACCGGCCGTGTTGATAAACACCTTATCCGCCGCGCCGCGCTGCACGACTTTGGTATCGCCGGTGACAATCTCAACGCCCGCGTCGGCGGCCGTCTTCGCCATGGCGGTAACGATCTGCTCCAAATCTTTAAGCGGCAGCCCTTCTTCAAGAATAAACCCGCAGGAGAGATACTGCGGCACCGCGCCGCTCACCGCTACGTCGTTTACCGTACCGCACACCGCCAGCTTGCCGATGTTGCCGCCGGGAAAAAACAGCGGGTCGATGACGTAGCTGTCGGTGCTGAACGCCAGACGATCGCCCAGCGAGGTCAGCTTGGAAAGCGGAATGCGGGCCTGATCTTCACGCTCATTGAGAGCCGCATTGGAAAACGCCTGCAAAAACAGGCTTTCAATCAGCTGCTGCATGGCCTGACCGCCGCTGCCGTGCGCCATAGTCACGACGTCTTTTTCACTAAATGACATGCTTAAACCCGTTACCGACGATATTGATAATAAGCCGCGCAGGCTCCTTCGGAAGAGACCATCAGCGCGCCAAACGCGTTTTGCGGCGTACAGCGAGTGCCGAACAGCGGGCAGTCGTTGGGCTTGCAGCGCCCGGTCAGCACGTCGCCGCAGCGCGCCTGAGGATCGTCCGCCACCTTATGTTCCTGAGTATTAAAACGCAGCTCGGCGTCAAATTCGCGATAGGCCGACGTCAAACGCACGCCTGAACCGGCGATTTCGCCCAACCCGCGCCATTCGCTGCTTTCTTTCAGTTCGAAAACTTCGTCCAGCGCCTTTTGAGCAAGGGTATTTCCCTGAGCGGGAACGATCCGCTTGTACTGGTTTTCAACTTCGCAGCGTCCGTCTTTGAGCTGTTCCACCAGCATCGCCAGCGCCTGCAGGATATCGAGCGGCTCAAAACCGGTCACCACCAGCGGCTTGTGGAAATCCTCAGTGATAAAGCCGTAGGGCGTGGTTCCTATCACCATGCTGACGTGGCCCGGCGCCAAAAAGCCGTCAATGCGTACGTCAGGCTGCTCAAGCAGGCTTCTCAGCGTAGGGATAATGGTGATGTGCTGGCAGAAAATAGAAAAGTTGTTCAACCCGCGTCGCTTCGCCTGCTGTAGCGTGATCGCCGTGCTCGGCATGGTGGTTTCAAACCCGAGGCCGAAAAACACCACCTGCTTGCCAGGGTTCTGCTCAGCAAAGGTTAAGGCGTCCAGAGGCGAATAGACGATGCGCACGTCGGCGCCTCTTCGCTTGGCATCGAGCAGCGAACCCTTGCGCCCCGGCACGCGCATGGCGTCGCCGTAAGTACAGAAAATAACGTCAGGCCGTTCGGCAATCTCGATACAGCCGTCGATCCGCCCCATCGGCAGCACGCACACCGGGCAGCCGGGGCCGTGAACAAACTCGATTTCCGGCGGCAGAAGTTGGTCGATGCCAAACTTATAAATCGCGTGCGTATGGCCGCCGCAGACTTCCATTAATTGCAGCGGGCGCTGCTTCGCCCACTCAATCTGTGAAACGGTGCGTGCTATGCGCGCCAGCAGCGCCTTAGCCAGCTCCGGGTCGCGAAACTCATCGACGTACTGCATCATCAGCTCCGGCATTGATGCCAAGGAAGTCGCCGACCTCGTGCTCTAACGCGCTCATCGCCGTCAGGGCTTCAATCGTCGCCTGAGCCTCTTCTTCGTCGATAATGCTCATCGCAAAGCCGACGTGAACCAAAACCCACTGACCGAGAAGATCGGCGGGTTCCCCTTCACAGATAAGGCCAATGTTGACGTCGCGCTTTACGCCGCAAACGTCAACCTGCGCCAGTTGATGGATATCGTTTCCTACGGCAACGATTTGGCCGGGTACGCCTAAGCACATTGTTGACTCTCCAACCACGACAGCCAGGCGTCCATACCCTCACCGCTGGTCGCGGATACTTTAATAACCAAAATTTCAGGATTAACCCTGCGTGCGTTGGCGATACAGGCGTCAACGTCAAAGCTCAGGTAAGGCAGCAGGTCAATCTTATTAAGCAGCATCACCTTCGACGCTGCGAACATGTGAGGATACTTCAGCGGCTTGTCTTCCCCTTCCGTCACGGAAAGCACCGCAACCTTGGCGCGCTCGCCCAGATCGAAGCTGGCCGGGCAAACCAGATTACCCACGTTTTCAATAAACAGCACGCTGTCCTTCTGTAAAGACAGGCGAGCCGCGGCGTCCTGCACCATTTGCGCATCCAGATGGCAGCCTTTACCGGTATTCACCTGAATCGCCGGTACGCCGGTGGCGCGAATGCGCTCGGCGTCATTCGTAGTCTGCTGGTCGCCTTCAATCACCGCGCAGGGCACTTTGTCGCGCAGGCGCGTGAGCGTTTCGGTCAACAGCGTCGTCTTACCGGAACCGGGGCTTGAAACCAAATTCAGCGCCAGAATGTGCTGCTCGGTAAAATAGGCGCGGTTGTGCTCGGCCAAATGGTTATTTTTGCTCAACACGTCCATTTCAATTTGCAGCATGCGCTTCTGGTCCATGCCGGGCGCGTGCGTTCCCGCTTCGCCGTGGCCGTAGTCCAGAGAGCTGCCGCCCTGCTCGTTCTCCACCTCGCGCGGCGCAAAAGTCTCTTTAGGCTTTTCCGCGGCTTCGTTTTCCATCTCGAGTTCAAACTCGACGTCGCCCATCTTGTTGGCGATCGCGGTATGCACGTGATGGTGAACGTCCCCCTGATGGTGATAGTGGTGATGAATAATCACCGTGCGCGACAGAGTGCCGTCATGATCATGGGAATGGTGATGGCCGTGGCCGTGAGAATGGTGGTGATCATGACCGTGCTCGTGAGCGTGGTGATGGTCGTGCTCATGAGCATGATGGTGGTCATGGCCGTGCTCGTGGTGGTGATCGTGCTCATGGGCATGATGGTGGCCATGGCCGTGCTCGTGATGGTAATCGTGTCCGTGAGCGTGATGGTGTCCGTGCTCATGGTGATGGGCGCGATCGTCGCCTTCAATTCGCCGCTCGCCGGCGGCGCATCCGCAGGTAGTACACATAAAGTCTCCCTCGGGAAATATCCCGTCACGGTTTGGAGGCCAGGCCGCACACGCCCCTGAATCGATAGGCGGGAATGACGGTCAAAGCCTAAGTGTAGAGCCTATTTCATTAGGCGCTATCGTTGCCGCTAGTTTGAGCTCGGCCGACGTGCAAAACCGAAACGTACGTGCAGTACGCGAGGATGAGTGAGCGCTGCCGGGGTCAAAATAGCAAATAAAATAGCCTAATGAGGTAGGCTCTTATTCAACTTCGATTTCTTTAATCTGTAGTGTATCACCGTTATCGACGCGGAGTCGAAAGCCTTGGCAATGAGGACACTGCGCTTCGTGGCTGGTGATTTCCACTTCTCGGCTACAGTCCCAGCACCAGGCCTGCGCCGCTTTATGAATGATGTGCAGCTGACTGCCTTCCGCTACCGTACCGCGACAGGCAACGTCGAAACCGAAGCGCAGCGCGCCTTCTTCAACGCAGGAAAGCGCGCCGACTTCCAGCCAGACGCCGGTGACGCGCTTAACGCCGTGTTGAAGAGCCTGTTGCGAAATGATGTCAACGGTGCTCTGGCAGAGGGACAGCTCATGCATCGCCGCTGTTCCTGCGGCCCAGCAGCAGAGCTCGGCGGGCTAACTGGGTCGGCGCATCGGGATCGCTGACCGGCAGAGACAGCAGCATCCGCACGCAGTCGTTCGCCAGCTGAACGCCCTGCTCCGGCAAAAGCTTTTTATCCAGCGGAGACATCAGTGAGCAGGTCAGATATTGGGAAACGCCTTCCAGCTCGCCGACGGTAAACGTCATGGTGCCATAGGGCATCGTCAGCCCAATTTTTTCGCTGATCTTACGCTTTGGCCAAACCTGATTGGGGCCGGGAAAAATCAGTGCGCTGAGCATCCAGGGCGTGACGACGCTGCCAACCCACTGTCCTTCAAACAGGGTAAAGTCGGAAACATGGACCGGCATGTTGGGATGAAGGAAAGAAAGATCGTGCATCGACCGTTCGGCAATCACTTCAAAGGCGGCCTGAACCAGCGGCGTAGGGCTTTTTTCGTAACCTAAAATCTCGTCGGACATTCTTACTGCTCCTTGGGTATCGCTTCCACGCCGGACTCACGTAAAGCGGCGAGCACTTCCTGCAGGGCAGGTTCAACCATCGCTTCAATCGTCGCCGTCATGCCAATATGCGGCTCAAGAGACTCAGGGATCACGCCGACAAGCGTCAGCTTACGGGGGAATTCCCCCGTAAAGCGGAGGGCCGACAGAACGTCGGCCAGGCCTAACTGATGCGGTGAGATCTTATTAGTAAAAAGCGTCGGAACTTCTTCGTCGCGTAGGATCATAATCGTTCCCGGCGTACGCTTCTTGGAAACCACGGCATCGGCAATGATCAGGTGATCCCGGTCAGCCATCACTTCCAACAGTTCCATTCCGGCGGTACCGCCGTCAAGAACTTCCACGTATTCCGGCAGGTCGTAGCGCTGCTCAAGCGCCTCAACGATACGAACCCCAATCGCTTCGTCGGTCAACAGCACGTTGCCGACGCCTAATACTAATATCCGCATTAAAGAACCTTAACTGTAACTACATCGTTGCCATCAGCATCAACTACGTGCACCGCACAAGCCATGCAAGGGTCGAAGGAGTGAATGGTACGAACCACTTCCAGCGGCTTCGCCGGATCGGCGATCGGCGTTCCAATCAGCGACTGCTCGTACGGCCCGATTTCACCGTTCGCGTTACGCGGAGCGGAGTTCCAGGTCGTCGGTACAACCGCCTGATAGTTGGCAATCTTGCCGCCCTTAATGACCATCCAGTGAGACAGCATACCGCGCGGAGCCTCCAGGAAGCCAACGCCTTTGTACTCAACGTTAGGATCGATGTTCGGCTTAACAAAGGTCACGTGATCGCCGGTACCGATGTTGGTGATAAGCGCATTGAACTGATCCTGCAGCACTTGCTGCAGCTCACAGGCGTGAACGGTACGGCCAACGACGCGGCCCAGCGTAGAGTGAAGGTCGTCAATGCCGATAGTCTTACCGGTTAGTTTAGTATACAGCGCGCCGATTTCCTCAAGCTTGGTCTTGGTCGCTTCGTGACCCGCGGCCAGCTTACACAGCATGTTGGCCAAAGGACCCACTTCAACGGCCTTACCGTAGAATGTCGGAGACTTAACCCAGGAGTATTTGCCGTCAGCGTCCCAACCGGTGTAGTTAGGAATCGTGGTGCCTTCCCACGGCGCCTGCGGCTCTTCGTCCTTATACCATGCGTGCTTAGCGCTCTCTTCGATGCCCTTGATCAGGTACTCATCGGACTGAGAGTCGATGCGGCGGAACGTAGACAGATCGCTGTTGGTGATATAACCGCCCGGGAACAGGAAGCTGCCGTTTTTGCGATCGGTCGGGAATTCCGGCGTGCTCAGGTAGTTTACCGAGCCCTTGCCCAGCGCCAGCCACTCAGGATAGAAGGCGGCGATAACGGCGGTATCCACTTTGTACACCTGTTCAACGAAGTCGCTTAAGCGATCGATGAAGGACTTGATGTACATCAGGCGCTCAAGGTTCAGCGTGCCCAGGCCGTCCAGGTTAATCGGGTTGGCAACGCCGCCAACGGCCAGGTTCTGGATGTGCGGAGTTTTGCCGCCCAGCAGAGCTACAACGCGGTTAGCGTCACGCTGGCATTCCAACGCCTGCAGGTAGTGCGCTACTGCTATCAGGTTCACTTCAGGCGGCAGCTTCATCGCCGGGTGACCCCAGTAGCCGTTGGCGAAAATGCCAAGCTGACCGCTGGCGACCAGGCTCTTAATCTTGTTCTGCACCTTGGTGAACTCTTCGGCGCTGTTTTGGTGCCAGCTAGACACGCCCTTCAGCAGCGCTTCCGCTTTGGCCGGATCGGCCTTCAGCGCAGAAGTAATGTCCACCCAGTCCAGCGCGGACAGCTGATAGAAGTGAACGATGTGGTCGTGCGTAGTGTGCGCGGCCAGAATGATGTTACGGATGTACTGCGCGTTAAGCGGCACGTCGATTTTCAGTGCGCTTTCAGCGGCGCGAACGGAAGCCAGCGCGTGGGTCGTCGTACATACGCCGCAAATGCGCTGCACGATCATCCAGGCATCGCGAGGATCCTTATCCTTCACGATCTCTTCCATACCGCGCCACATGGTTGCTGACGCCCAGGCTTTGGAGACAACTCCATTCTCAATTTCGCAGTCAATGCGTAAGTGACCTTCGATACGAGTTACCGGGTCAATAGTGATTCGTTGGCTCATGCTTTACTCGCCTCTTGATGCTTATTAACTTGTTTTTTTAACGGTGGAAGAATCGGCAGTAGACGAATGAGTAAGATATAGGCACATATCTCAATAGCCACAAAGCCAATTGTAATTAACAGCTCTTCCCATCTCGGGAAATAGTGATAACCGCCACCCGGATTGAAGGCAACCAGCGAGTAGGACATACGCCACATCGCACAGCCCAACAGCATACTCAACGCGCCGATAAACAGCATACGAGAGTCGTTGCGCATTTTAGGAATGCGGAACACTACCAGAGGGAACGCCAACAGCAGGATTTCTATCCAGAACATCACAGAGTAGAAATCACCCGCGAACGCGTAGGAAAGCTTATCGTGATAGATAATCTCACCGAAGCGAGCTACCAGGAACAGCAACAGGAAGACGCTGAGCGTTCCGATAAGCTTGTTAAACAGGTGCTTCTCTTCAGGCCCGTTGCCTTTCAGCCCGGCCTGTACCAAGGAACCTTCGAAAATGACGATCGAGAAGCCCATGATAAACGCCGTAAACAGAGAGAACAGCGGCAGCATTTCGTAGCTTTGCCACAGCGGATGCACTTTGTTACCGGCTGCGATCATCAGTGAACCCATTGATGACTGGTGCATGGTCGGTAGCAGCGCGCCCAGCGCGATGATAAAGAACATCACCTTGTTGATACGCTTAAGCGAAACCTTCCACCCCAGGCGCTCAAACAGCGCAGGAGCAAACTCCAGCGCCATCACGCCGATGTAGATGGTCATACACACTGCCGTTTCAAACAGCACCGAGTTCACGTTAAAGTGCCCCGGAATGTAGAAGTACGGCAGGTTCCAGTAACGGCCTACGTCAATGGTGATGGACAGACCGCCCAGCGAGTAGCCGAACAGGCTGGCCAACAGCGCAGGACGAACCAGCGGGTGATATTCGCCTTTATTAAAGACATAGACCGCCCAGGCCAGCGCCCAGCCGCCGCAGGCAAAGCCGGTGCCGATCAAAAGGTCAAAGGCAATCCAGATACCCCAGGGATAGCCGCCGTTCAGGTCGGATACCGAGCCCAGGCCCAAAACCAAACGCTTGACGATGAAGATCAGGCACAGAATAACCAGCGGCCCGAAAATCAAAACAGGTTTGCTGATGAGTTTCCCGCCCAGCGGTTTAGGATCATGACTCATGATCGTCTCCTCCTTCGTGATGGTCGTTCTTGGTGTTGCGACGAACCAGCACGGTCAAGCCCGCTAAAACGGCCAACGGCAACATCATGCCCTTATACACCGTATGTTGGATGTGTTCAGAACGCGCCCCGGTAGAGAGGTCAGCCAGCTCCGGCAAATCCAGGTTCTTGTAAGGAACGCCGGTCAATACCAGAACCTGCGTACCGCCACCTTCATGCTCACCGTACAGGTGCGGATAGTACTTCGGCACCGTATGCAGATAGGGGTCATTTGAATGCACGGTTTGACGCGGATAGTGGTACTCCGAGCCTGGCTTGAGCTCAAGGCGCTTTTTGGCTTCAGCCAGCAGATCTTCGCGAGTGCCGAAAATCACCGCACCGGCAGGGCAGACTTCAACGCAGCCCGGCAGACCGCCTTTGTCCAGGCGCTCAACGCCCTTCTGGTTGCACAGCTCGCACTTGTGCAGTTTGCCAAACGGGTTGTTATAGTCGTACTTCGGTACGTTGTAAGGACAGCCGACCATGCAGTAACGACAGCCGGTACAGACGTCTGCGTCATAGTGAACTATGCCGGTTTTCGGATCCTTTTTCAGCGCGGAAACCGGACATACGGAAACGCAGTTCGGATCGACGCAGTGCATACACTGCTTCTTGATGTAGGCGTAGCCGTCGACTTCCTGATCCTTATGTTCACCGTTACCGCTGCTCCATACCTGAATAATGTTGTTGGTATAAGGAGAGAGCTTGTCGTTATTCGACCACGTTTGCGGCCCTTCCGGATTGCGCGCAGGGAAGTTGATGTCCTGACACTTGGTAACGCAGGCCTGACAGCCTACGCACAGCGTTGAGTCATAGAGCATTCCCAGCGAACCCGGAATCGGCGGGCGGTTTTCCGCTGCAGCAAAGCTGGTGGAAGTACTTCCCGCCAGCAGCGCACCGCCTGATGCGATTTTTAAAAAGTTGCGTCTATTCACGGTTATTCTCCCCGTGAGCCAGCATCATCTTTCTTTTGCTGACGTCCAAGTTCACGAACCGTCATTACGCTCACGCCGGCAACTACCCCGACAACGCCGCCGAGAAGACCGATGGCCGTAGGCGAAATGCTGCCGCCTTCTTTGCTGTTCACGTCTGGCTTGGCATAGCGCGGCGTTGGGTTTTCAACGTTAGCCAACTGGTGGATCCCTTTATGGAAACCTACGCCCTCTTCGTTACAGCCGTAGCACGGATGGCCGATAGCCACTGGCCAAACGCCGCCCACGTCGCAAAACTGCAGCGTTGAACAGTTACCGTAAGTTTCCGGCCCTTTACAGCCTAAGTGATACAGGCACCAGCCTTCGCGATGACCATCATCGCCGAACTCTTTGGCAAAGCGGCCCGCGTCAAAGTGGGGACGACGCTCACAGTGTTCGTGGATCAGGCGGCCATAGGCAAAGGTCGGACGGTTTTTCGCATCAAGCTTGGGCGCTTTACCGAACGTAATGATGTGGGCAACGGTCGCCAGGAAGTTATGCGGGTTAGGCGGACAACCTGGAATATTGATAACGGTTTTGCCCGGCAGAACTTCCTGCAGGCCAACGGCGCCAGTCGGGTTGCTGCCCGCCGCGGCCACGCCGCCCCATGCGGAGCAGGAGCCGATGGCAATGATTGCCGCAGCGCCTTCAGCCGCCTTGCGGATGTGATCGATGATAGGCTCACCGGCAACCATGCAGTAAATACCGTTGTCTTTTAACGGAATAGAACCATCCACAACTAAAACGTACTGGCCTTTGTATTTCTCAATGGCATTGTGCTTATTCTCTTCCACTTGATGACCGAACGCAGCGGACAACACCTCATGGTACTCAAGAGAAATGGTTTCCAGCACCAGGTTCTCAACGGTAGGGTGAGTCGCGCGCAGCAGTGATTCTGTACATCCAGTACACTCCTGCGCCCCGATCCAGATGACCGGCGGGCGTTGCGGGTTACTAACCGATTCCGCAATTTCTGCGGCTGCGTTCGCGCTCAGTCCCATGGTGGCGGCCAACGCGGTACACAGCTTCATAAAATCACGGCGATTAATACCGTGGGAAGGAAGAAGAGCGTTATCTTCTATCATTATAGTTATTCCTTTACGGTGACTAACGACATTGTTCATTCATGAATGAGGATATGGTGGGCAGATGTTAAGTCCGTGTAGCCGACGACTCTTGATAAAGATCAAGAGCTATGGAATAACAGTCTAGTTTTTCATTGATATGTGACTAAAAACGATTCAGCCGCAGAATATTTCAAACAAATACTTAACAACATATCAATAAAAAATAACAACAACCCACAATATATAACCACGGAAATATTATACCGTAGGCCAACATCCCTGATTCTTGATATCGATCAGGAAGCGTCAGAGCGGGAAAAAATAATAAGTAACAAAATATAAATGGATTATAAAATAAGCGGAATATCGTTATTCTATTAAAGAAAAATGTAAGTAAAAAAAACTTATTTTATTTTTGACGAGTCCCTGACGATTAAAGAAACAGGAAGCGTTGTAATAATTCCCATCTCGCTATCGGCGCTTTCCTCTTTTGAGTAAAATTCCATTTGTGACAATAACTTATTAGCCGCACAGGCTCCCATCTTCTGTCTGGGAATCGAAATACTAGATAAGGATACATTTAAACTTTCAAGTAAATCAATATCCGAAAAACCGACAACAGAAATATCTTCCGGTACTCTTAAATTATGGTGATAGCAATAGTTTAGAACGCCCAATGCGGTTTCATCATTAACAACAAATAACGATACAGGTAATTTATAGTTCTTTAGAATTTCCGGCATCATGGCATAGCCATCCTCTGCCCGAAGCTTTTCTACAAAAAAAATGCTGTGCTGTGGATTAAAGTTCTTATCCGCCTTTTTCATCGCATCGCAGTACCCCTGATAGCGATGCTCAATGCCCGACTTCGCTGCGATCGGGCCTGCGATGTGCAGCACCGGGCGATGAGGGATCGACAGCAAATGCTCCGTCGCCATCCTTGCTCCCACGGCGTTATCTGCAACCACGGCGGGAAACAGTTCATCCATCGCATGGCTTATCAGCACCAGAGGGATATTGTAGCGAGACGTGAGCTCCGTCAGGTGGGAGGTCTCCTTAGAGCACGGCAAAATGATAATACCGTCAACGCCCAACTGCGCCAGCTTTCTTACCTGCTCTTGCTCCTTTTCCAAATCATCCCGGGTTTGAGATACCCAGTAGGAGAAGTCGATCCTGTTAGTTACCTCTTCCATGCCGGTAAAAAAGTCGCGGAAAAAGGGGTTGTTAAAGTAGTTAATCACCACGCCAAACGCCCGCGTGTGGCTCCCTCGCAGCGAGCGAGCCCCTGCGTTAGGCACGTAGCCCAGCTCGGCGGCGACGCGCTTTATCTCTTCCCTGCGGGCAGGCGTTAAAGAACCCCGATTATTCAGCGCCATAGAAACCGCCGTAGCGGAAACGCCCACGATTTTGGCAATGTCTTTTACCGTAATGCGACGGCTACGTTTCTCACTCATGGCTGGCTCTGGGTCGTCATAAAAAATGGCAGGCGGCTAGTATACGGTAATCTGCGTATTGCTTCATCCACCGATAGCTACTGCAAAACAAAATATATTGAATTGATTTATATAGATAAAAATGAATAGTTTGTTAAGGGGATCACAAACCCTAATTTTTGTATGGCTTTCTGTTTTTAACAAGTTTAACGTTAAAGTCAACGTAATCAGGAAGAGGTAGAAAAGCCGCTGTCATCACCCTGCGACTTCCTTCCCCACCGCTTCCTGATTATTTTTCCCTCTCAACTTTAACGTTAAACTTAGCGATAACACGGAGAAATATAATGAACTCAACGGTAATCGACAGTCAGGTTTTTGGCCCTCTTTTCAGCACAAAAGAGATGCGCGACATCTTCAGCGATCGCAACCTGGTGCAAAAGTGGCTGGATACCGAAGCCGCACTGGCTAAGGCTGAAGGCGAGCTGGGCATTATCCCCAAAGACGCCATGACCGAAATTTGCAGCAAGGCCAACGCCGACCTGCTGGACATCCCCTCCATCGGCGAATTTTATAAAAGTTCTATTACCATCGTTCCCCTGCTTAAAGCATTTAAAGCCGTGCTTAACAACAACGCCGGCGAATTCGTTCACTGGGGAGCAACCAGTCAGGACATCGTAGACACCGGACTGGTGCTGCAGATTCGCGAAGCTCACGCCGTACTGCTGAAAAAAGTGCGCCAGTGTGAAGAGGCCTGCTACGGGCTGGCGGAAAAATACCGCGACGTGGTGATGGCCGGACGCACACACGTTCAGCACGCGCTGCCCATCACCATGGGATTCAAGGCCGCCGGCTGGGCCGCCGAGTTTGCCCGCCATACCGCTCGCCTGAATGAAATCACGCCGCGCCTGTTCGTCGGTCAGTTCTCCGGCGCCGTTGGCACTCTCGCCTCTCTGGAAACCGAGGGGCTCAAGGTTCAAGAACGCATGATGAAAGAGCTTGGCCTTACCGCACCGGACATCGCCTGGCACTCCTCTCGCGATAATATTGCCGAATTTATCAGCGTACTGGCGCTGGTTGCCGGAACGATCGGCAAAGTAACCCGTGAAGTTCTGACGCTGCAGCGCACCGAAATCGGTGAACTGGAAGAGCCGTTCTTCATGGGTAAGGTAGGAAGCAGCACCATGCCGCACAAGCGCAACCCTCAGGTGTGTGAAAACGTCATCGCCTTAACCCGCAGCGTTCGCGCGTTAGCGCCGCTGGCCGTCGAAGCCATGAACTGTGAAAACGAGCGTGACTGGAGCTGTGAAATCGCCGAATGGGACTTCGTCCAGCGCGCCTGTCATCTGCTGGACGCAGCGCTGGAAAAGAGCGTCGACATTCTGGAGAACCTTATTGTCTATCCGGAAAAAATGGAGAAAAACCTGAGCTGTCTGAAAGGCCTGATGCTGTCCGAGTCCGTCATGATGCACCTTGGCGCCAAGATGGGCCGCCTGACCGCCCATGAAATCGTCTACACCATCTGCATGGACGCTTTCGAAAAAGGCATAGCAATGGAAGACGCGCTGATGGGCCACCCTGAAGTTATGCAGTTCTTCACCAGGGAAGAGATCAAAGACATGCTCAACCCGCATAACTATATCGGGCTTGCGACCACCTTCGTCGATCGCGTGTTAGCCAAACGCCCAAGCGTGAAGTAACCCACCGGGGCCTCGTTCTCACGCACGACGGAGCGGGGTCTCTATATCACTCGCGGGTTGTCGTTACCCGAACCGCCGCAGCGGGAGAAAGGCCTGACGCCTTTCCCCCGGAGATTTGTACATCTTCGCTGTGGCAATAGGCCGGGTCGCGCCCCGCACTGCGGAGGTCTCCGTCATATGTCTAACAATATAATAAAAGGTGCGATCACCGTCCTCATTGGCCTTATCCTCTGGTTTATTCCCGTACCCGAGGGGCTAACGCCTCAGGCGTGGCATCTGTTCGCTCTGATGGTCGCCATTATCATCGGATTTATTCTTCAGCCCGTTCCCGTCGGCGCCGTCGCATTTATCGGCATCACCGCCATTGTCTTAACCGATACGTTAAAGCTCTCTGAAGCGCTGTCAGGCTTCAGTTCCAGCGCCATTTGGCTTATCGTCGCTGCCTTTCTGTTTGCCCGCGGCTTCATTAAAACGGGGCTGGGCCGTCGTATTGCCTATATCATCCTGCGGGCCATCGGCGACAGTACGCTAAAGGTCGGCTACGCGTTGGCGCTCAGTGATCTAATCCTGGCGCCGGCCACTCCCTCCAGCGCAGCCAGAGCGGGAGGCATCATATTCCCCATTGCCCGCAGCCTCTCTTCGGCGCTGGATTCCGAACCGGGTCCGACCAGCCGTAAAGCGGGCGCTTACTTTTTACAGGTGATTTACCAGACGGAAGCCGTCGTCTGCGCCATGTTCCTGACCGCCATGGCGGGCAACCCGATGATCGTGGAACTGGCGGCTAAAACCATCGGCGTTGAAATCACTTGGGGCACCTGGGCGCTGGCCGCCTGCGTGCCGGGGCTTATCGCCTTCATTGTTATCCCTTGGTTGATGTACGTCGTCTATCCACCCGAACTGAAAAAGATCCCGCAGGCCAAAGTCATCGCAAGGGAAGAGCTGGAAAAAATGGGCGCAGTGACGCTGCACGAAAAGATCCTGGCGGTCGTTTTTCTGGTTTCGCTGCTTTTGTGGTGTACGTCGGGATGGAACGGGCTTAACGCGACGACTGTCGCTATGCTCGCCGTTTCTTGCCTGCTGGTGACTCAGGTGCTGACGTGGGAAAACGTCGTTAAGGAAACCGGCGCATGGGATACGCTAATTTGGATGGGCAGCCTGGTTGGGCTCGCAGCACAGCTGTCCACTAAGGGCTTCATTCCCTGGTTTGCCGACGTCGCCAGCCATTCGATGAGCGGCTACTCGTGGATTACGACGCTGTTTTTACTGGTCGTCATCTACATGTATTCCCACTATGCGTTCGCCAGCCTGACTGCGCATATTTCCGCGATGTACGCCGCATTTATCGCCGTAGCCGTCGCGGCGGGAGCGCCTCCTTACCTGGTAGCTTTGGCGCTGGCCTTTACGGCGAACATCTGTTTACCCATCACCCATTACAGCGGCGCACCGGGCCCAATTTACTACGGCGCGGGCTACATCGATCTGCGAACCTGGTGGAAAATAGGCTTTCTGTTTTCCGTTGTTAACCTCGCCATTTGGGTCGGCGTAGGCTCCATCTGGTGGAAAGCGTTGGGACTATGGTAAAAAAATAGCGCCAGTAGAAATCAATAAAATAAATTAAAATAATTAACCTTATGCTTAATATGGTAAATTACACGATATTTTACAGTTTATACGCCAAAAGAGTGACCTGAATGCCATATTAAGCACTTTACCTCGGCTATAATATTCCAGTTCATTATGGTCATTTACATACAAAAATAATTCTTTTATTTAACACTTAAACCGGAACAATTGGAGGAATGCAGTGCAAACCTTTAACGCCGACATCGCTATTATCGGGGCCGGGGGCGGAGGCCTGCGCGCAGCCATCGCCGCCGCCGAAGCCAACCCCAACGCTACCATTGCGCTGATTTCTAAAGTCTATCCCATGCGCAGCCACACCGTCGCTGCCGAAGGCGGCTCCGCTGCCGTCATCCGCGACGACGACAGCTTCGAACTTCACTTCCACGACACCGTCGCCGGCGGTGACTGGCTCTGCGAGCAGGACGTCGTCCAGTACTTCGTCGAGAACAGCCCCCGCGAAATGGTTCAGCTCGAGCAGTGGGGATGCCCCTGGAGCCGCAAGCCCGACGGCGCCGTCAACGTCCGCCGCTTTGGCGGGATGAAGGTCGAGCGTACCTGGTTCGCCGCCGACAAGACCGGCTTCCACATGCTCCATACCCTGTTCCAGACCTCGCTCAAGTACCCCAACATCAAGCGCTTCGACGAGCACTTCGTCCTCGACCTGCTCTCCGATGAAGGCCACGTCCGCGGCCTCGTCGCCATGAACATGATGGAAGGCACCCTGGTGCAAATCCGCGCCAACGCCGTCGTTATGGCCACCGGCGGCGCCGGTCGCGTCTATCGCTACAACACCAACGGCGGTATCGTCACCGGCGACGGCATGGGCATGGCCTTCCGTCACGGCGTCCCGCTACGCGACATGGAGTTCGTTCAGTATCACCCTACCGGCCTGCCCGGCTCCGGTATCCTGATGACCGAAGGCTGCCGCGGCGAAGGCGGCATCATGGTCAACAAGGACGGCTACCGCTACCTGCAGGACTACGGTCTCGGACCTGAAACCCCGCTCGGCCAGCCACAGAACAAGTACATGGAACTCGGCCCCCGCGACAAGGTCTCTCAGGCCTTCTGGCACGAATGGCGCGCCGGTC
>NZ_AUUA01000025.1 GCF_000439085.1 Leminorella grimontii ATCC 33999 = DSM 5078
AGCGCGGTGGTCCCACCTGACCCCATGCCGAACTCAGAAGTGAAACGCCGTAGCGCCGATGGTAGTGTGGGGCTTCCCCATGCGAGAGTAGGGAACTGCCAGGCTTTTAATTAGAAGAGGCCACTCGAAAGAGTGGCCTTTTTGCGTTTGTTATCACTGAAAATTAGGATGAGAATAGAGAGAGGCCGCTGATACAGCGGCCTTTTTGCTTTTTAACATCGGAGAAAATAGAACGATGGAAGCGTTTTGACTCTCGACAGCCGGTTTAAAAGACGCTATCTTTAGCGGTATAGAAGTCTAAATGTATAAACGTATAAATGGATATTTGAGGATCTAGTAATGCCAATTCGTATTCCTGATGAACTTCCCGCCGTTAACGTATTGCGTGATGAGAACGTCTTCGTGATGGAGTCTTCACGCGCAAGCCATCAGGACATTCGTCCGCTAAAGATTTTGATCCTCAACCTGATGCCGAAAAAGATTGAGACCGAAAATCAGTTCCTGCGCCTGCTCTCTAACTCTTCACTGCAGTTGGATATTCAACTGCTAAGAATTGATAACCATGAGTCTAAAAATACGCCTGCCGAGCATTTAGATAGCTTTTACTGTAACTTCGAAGACATTCGCGATCAGAACTTTGACGGCCTGATCGTGACCGGCGCGCCGTTGGGATTGGTTGAGTTTAAGGACGTCTCTTATTGGGACGAGATTGAGCGGATTACGCTTTGGGCCAAGGATCACGTGACTTCGACGCTGTTCGTGTGTTGGGCGGTACAGGCGGCGTTAAATATCCTCTACGACATTCCTAAAATTACCATGTCTGAAAAGCTGTCCGGGGTCTACTGGCATACAGTGACTCAGCCGTTGGCGTTGCTTACCCGCGGGTTTGACGACCGCTTTCTTGCCCCTCACTCTCGCTATGCGGGGTTCCCTACGGAAGCGATTCGTCAACATACGGATCTGGATATTTACGCGGAGTCTGAACAAACCGGCGCTTATCTGTTCGCCAGCCGGGATCGCCGCTTTGCTTTTGTTACAGGGCATCCTGAGTATGACGCCCACACGCTATCCGCGGAGTATTTTCGCGATCTGAATGCCGGGATAAACCCCGCGATGCCCGTCAATTACTTCCCTAATGATGACATTGGGTCGGCGCCTAAAGCTACGTGGCGTAGCCACGGGTATCTGCTGTTCAACAACTGGTTGAACTACTTTGTGTATCAGAGAACGCCGTATGACTTAAGCCAGATGAATCCGACAATGGATTAGTTTTTCATTGGCGATAAGCGGATTATTATTAGGTTTGAAACAATTAATTCATCGTTAGAGGTCATTTTGGCAAATCATACTGAGGCGTTAACGCAACAACTGTCAAAGCGTATTCTTATTTTAGACGGCGGCATGGGCACCATGATCCAAAGCTATCGTCTTGAAGAAGAGGACTATCGGGGAGAGCGATTTGCCGATTGGCCGTGCGATCTGAAAGGAAATAACGACCTGTTGGTTTTGACCAAGCCAGAGGTTATTTCCGCCATTCATAACGCTTACCTTGAAGCGGGCGCGGATATTCTTGAAACAAACACCTTTAACGCTACGGCTATCGCTATGGCCGACTATCAGATGGAATCCCTGTCGGCTGAAATCAACTATGAAGGCGCTCGTCTGGCGCGCGCCTGTGCCGATGCCTGGACGGCTAAAACGCCCGACAAACCTCGATACGTCGCCGGTATTTTAGGACCAACTAACCGAACGGCCTCCATTTCGCCTAACGTTAACGACCCTGCGTTTCGTAATGTGACGTTTGATGGGCTGGTTGAGGCCTATACCGAGTCGACGACGGCGCTGATTCAGGGCGGCGTTGATCTCATCATGATCGAAACCATATTCGATACGTTGAACGCCAAAGCCGCCATTTTCGCCGTAGAAAGCGTTTTTGAGACTCTCGGCGTACGTTTGCCCGTCATGATATCCGGGACAATTACCGATGCATCCGGCCGCACGCTGTCGGGGCAGACGACAGAAGCGTTTTATAACTCCCTGCGCCACGTAAAGCCGCTCTCTTTTGGCCTGAACTGCGCTCTTGGGCCGGAGGAACTCCGTCAATACGTGGCTGAACTGTCCCGCATTGCCGAATGCTTTGTTTCCGTTCACCCCAACGCCGGTTTGCCGAACGCCTTTGGCGGTTACGATCTGGAGCCTGACGCTATGGCTGCGCAGATCGCAGAGTGGGCCGGCTCCGGCCTGGTGAATATCGTCGGCGGCTGCTGCGGCACCACCCCCGCCCACATCGCGGCGATTGCGAGGGCAGTGGCCGATATTTCTCCCCGTACGATACCAGTCATTCCCGTATCCTGTCGCCTGTCAGGACTTGAGCCGCTCAATATCAGCGATTCCTCGCTGTTTGTGAACGTAGGTGAGCGAACTAACGTGACGGGATCGGCGAAATTTAAAAGGCTGATAAAAGAAGATAAGTATTCAGAGGCGCTGGAAGTTGCGCTTCAACAGGTTGAAAACGGCGCCCAGATTATCGATATCAATATGGATGAAGGGATGCTGGACGCCGAAGCGGCGATGGTACGTTTCCTGAACCTGATTGCCGGCGAGCCAGACATCGCACGCGTGCCTATTATGATTGACTCTTCCAAGTGGGAAGTTATTGAGAAAGGGCTTAAGTGCATTCAGGGTAAAGGGATCGTCAACTCTATCTCGATGAAAGAGGGCGAAGAGAAATTTATCCATCAGGCTAAGCTGGTACGCCGCTACGGTGCGGCGATGGTCGTGATGGCCTTTGACGAGCAGGGGCAGGCCGATACCCGAGCGCGTAAAATCGAAATCTGTCGCCGAGCCTATCGCATTTTAACGGAGGTTGTCGGTTTTCCTCCTGAAGACATTATTTTTGACCCGAACATTTTCGCCATTGCGACCGGCATCGAGGAACACAATAACTATGCCCTCGACTTTATCGAAGTCTGTGCCGACATTAAGGCCAAGCTTCCCCATGCGCTGATTTCCGGCGGTGTTTCTAACGTTTCGTTCTCATTTCGCGGCAACGATCCGGTGCGCGAGGCTATTCACGCCGTCTTTCTGTATTACGCCATAAAAAACGGTATGGATATGGGCATCGTCAATGCAGGCCAGCTGGCCATCTATGACGACTTACCCACCGAGTTAAAAGACGCGGTAGAGGACGTGGTGTTAAACCGTCGCCCAGACGGAACGGAGCGCCTGCTGGCGCTGGCGGAAAAATACCGCGGGAGCGCGGGTGATGAAGAGTCAAACCGGCAGCAGGCAGAGTGGCGCCAGTGGCCGGTAAACAAGCGGCTCGAATATGCCTTGGTGAAAGGCATTACGGAGTTTATTGAGACCGACACCGAAGAGGCCCGTCAACAGGCTACGCTTCCTTTAGAGGTGATTGAAGGGCCGCTGATGGCAGGAATGAACACCGTCGGCGATCTGTTTGGCGAAGGAAAAATGTTCCTGCCGCAGGTTGTGAAATCCGCTCGCGTGATGAAGCAGGCCGTCGCCTATCTTGAACCCTACATTGAGGCCAGCAAGCAGAAGGGCGCAACGGCGGGTAAAATCCTGCTGGCGACCGTGAAGGGCGACGTGCACGATATTGGTAAGAACATCGTCGGCGTCGTTTTGCAGTGCAATAACTACGAGATTATCGATCTTGGCGTTATGGTGCCGACGGAGAAGATCCTGAAAACCGCCCGCGAAGAGAACGTTGATATTATCGGTCTGTCCGGGCTGATAACGCCGTCGCTGGATGAAATGGTTAACGTAGCTAAAGAGATGGAGCGGCAGGGATTCACGCTGCCGCTGCTGATTGGCGGCGCGACGACCTCTAAGGCTCACACCGCCGTCAAGATTGAGCAAAACTACAGCGGGCCGACGGTCTACGTGCAAAACGCATCGCGAAGCGTTGGCGTTTGTTCTGCGTTGCTTTCTGACGCTCAGCGTGATGACTTTGTGGCAAGAACGCGTAAAGAGTATGAAACCGTCAGGCTTCAGCATGGGCGTAAAAAGCCGAGGACGCCCCCCGTTACGCTGGAGAAGGCCAGAAATAACGGCTGGCAGTGCGACTGGGCTAACTATCTGCCGCCCGTTCCAAAGGCGCTGGGAGTACAAACGGTTGAGGCATCTATCGATACGCTGAGGCGCTACATCGACTGGACGCCATTCTTTATGACCTGGTCGCTGGCGGGCAAGTATCCCCGTATTCTTGAAGATGAGGTGGTCGGTGAAGAAGCCAAGCGTCTGTTTGCCGACGCCAATCAGATGTTAGACAAGCTGGCAGCGGAAAAAGCAATAACGCCGCGCGGCATTTTGGGGCTCTTCCCCGCGAACCGCGTAGGCGACGACGTTGAAATTTATGCAGATGGAGATCGACGCGACGTATCGGTCGTTAGCCACCATCTGCGGCAACAAACGGAAAAAACGGATTTTCCCAACTACTGCCTGTCTGACTTTATTGCGCCAAAAGAGAGTGGCGTAGCGGACTATGTCGGCGCGTTTGCCGTTACCGGCGGCCTTGAGGAAGACGCTCTGGCGCAGGCCTATGAAACGGCGCATGACGACTATAACAAGATCATGGTGAAGGCGCTGGCGGACAGGCTGGCAGAGGCGTTTGCTGAATATCTACACGAGCGGGTGCGCAAAGAGATATGGGGATACGCGCCGGATGAGTCGCTGAGCAACGAAGAGCTGATCCGCGAAAACTATTGCGGTATTCGGCCGGCGCCCGGCTATGCCGCCTGCCCGGAGCATACCGAGAAAGCCGCTATCTGGCAGCTGCTGTCGGTGGAAGAGCGTATCGGCATGAAGCTGACGGAGTCTTACGCCATGTGGCCTGGCGCATCGGTATCCGGTTGGTATTTTAGCCACCCGGAGAGTAAATATTTCGCGGTAGCGCAGATCCAACGCGATCAGGTTGAGGACTATGCCGCGCGTAAGGGCATGAGCATATCGGATACCGAACGTTGGTTAGCGCCCAATTTGGGATACGATGCGGATTAAACTTTCTCGCTGACTGGCAAAGCATACGTTATCAGACTATATATTATATAAATTTATATAATGTTATCACTGAGAGAAACGTATGCCGGAAAATACCTCACTTTCCTACCTTGACGCCATAAGGGAGGCCGCCTCTCAGGTTGCCTCCCTTATGCGCACTTTGTCGAATGAAGACCGACTGATGATTCTTTGCCGTCTAAGCCAGGGAGCGCTTTCCGTTAGCGAACTGGAAGAAGGCCTGGACATTCGTCAGCCGACGTTATCGCAACAGCTCACCGTATTGCGTAACGGGGGCGCGGTTGAAACGCGCCGCGAAGGCAAGCGCATATACTATTCGGTCTCTGACGCAAGGGTGTTGACGCTTTTGGATACCCTCTACGCTCTTTACTGTCCTCAGCCGAAGGAGGAAATGTGAACATAGCATGGGAGTCATTTACGCCAGCCTCATCGCTAGCAGGTGGTGCGCTAATAGGCATCGCCGCCGCGCTTTTGTTGCTTTTTAACGGGCGCATTGCCGGGATCAGCGGGATCCTGGCGGGCATACTGCGCGGAGAAAGAAGGGAAGCGCCTTGGCGGGTGATGTTTATTTTGGGAATGCTTGCCGCTCCGTCTTTATATGGCCTGCTGTTTACGCTGCCGAAAATAGAGATTGCCGCGAGCGTGCCCGAACTGATTGTTGCCGGCCTGCTGGTGGGGCTCGGTACGCGATATGGTTCCGGGTGCACCAGCGGCCACGGCGTTTGCGGCCTGTCTCGCCTCTCTTTACGCTCTCTGGCGGCTACGCTGACTTTTATCTTTACCGGCGCCATGACCGTATTTGTTCTCAATCCTTTGTCCGGAGGATAAAAGATGAAGAGCTTCTTTGCTTTTATCAGCGGCCTGATTTTTGGCCTGGGGATTTTGCTGTCCGGTATGATAAACCCGACGAAAGTGCTCTCTTTCCTCGACGTTACTCGCATATGGGACCCCTCTTTAGCGATAGTCATGGCAGCGGCCGTTGCCGTCGGCCTTTTGGCCTTTAGCTGGGGGAAACTGCGTGAGTCAGCATTACTCGGCGGCGCAATTCAGTGGCCGACGGCGCGGGGAATTGATAGCCGTCTTATTGGCGGTAGCGCGCTGTTTGGCATTGGCTGGGGGATTGCCGGAATTTGCCCGGGACCGGGCGTAGTTTTACTCGGCGTTGGTTCGCCAAAAGGGTATATATTCGTTGCCGCGATGGCTATGGGCGCGCTGATTTATCAGGAAATAGAAAAGCGTCGAGTGGGGAATCGAACGAAAAAGCGATAGCCCGAAGGCTATCGCTCTTATGGTTAGTAGAGACCGATGATTTTCCACCAGGCCAGACCCAGAACCAGGAAAATTGCCTGGTTTATGAGGCTGACGACGAAGCCCACTTTCCACCAGGTACCGGTAGGCACGTAGCCTGCGCCGAACAGAATCGGCCCGCGGGCGTGAGAGTACTGTGTCAAAGAGCAGTAAAGGCTGCTGGTGAAGGCCAACATCAGAGCCATCGGCGCAGCGGGGATGTGCAGATTGATGCCTACGCCCAGGAACACGGCGTACAGTGCCGCAATTTGTGCGTTACCGCTGGCAAAGAAATAGTGGGTATAAAAATAGGCCGCATTCAGCATCAGCAGCACCAGGATCCAGCTGCTGTCGCCCATCACCATACCGACGTATTTGCCGATCTCACCGCCGAACCAGGTAGTAAAGCCCAAGGCTTTTAACTGGTCGGCCATCATCAGCAGAGCGGCGAACCAGATAAGCGTATCCCACGCGCCTTTCTCGCTTTTTACGTCTTCCCACGTCAATACGCCGGTAAGCAGCAGGAAAGAGAGGCCGACGAAGGAGGCGGTGGTTGCGTCAACGCCAAGGGGGCCGCCGAAAATCCACAAAACCAGCAATAGAACGACGGTTATGCCCATGATCCATTCACTGCGCGTCATCTTGCCCATTTTGGCCAGCTCGGTTTTCGCAAGCTTCGGGGCGTCTGGCGTATGCTTGATTTCCGGTTTGGTCAGCCAGTACACCAGCAGCGGGACAATAATAAGCGATGCCAGACACGGAACGATGGCAGCGACGAACCAGCTTCCCCAGGTCAACGTGACACCGGCGTTGGCCGCCAGCTTTATGGCCAGCAGGTTGCCGGTATAGGCCGTCATGAACATGGCGGCAGTGACGTCGTTGACGTTACCAATACAGGTAATCAGGAAGGTACCGATTTTGTTGCGCGATTCATCTTCCGGATTGGAATTGAAGCTGCGCGCCAATGAGTCGGCAATAGGATAAATAACGCCACCGCAGCGGGCGGTGTTGCTTGGCATCGCCGGCGAGAGAATGAGATCGGCGACCGCCAATCCATAGGCCAGCCCCAGCGTTCTTTTTCCCAACAGGCGGATCATTTGCAGCGCGATGCGACGCCCAAGGCCGGTTTTAATAAACCCTCGGGCTATCATAAACGCAACGACGATAAGCCAGATAAGCGAGCTGTTGAGGTCACTTAGGGCAACAAGAATTGCGTCTGAGGCGGTTTTAGAACCGGCTGCATAGGTTAAGGCAAAAACGGTAATGCCGATAAGGCCGACGGCGCCGATGGGCAGCACCTTGGCGACGATACAGGCAATGGTAGCAATAAATACGATGGCCGAATGCCAGGCGTGTACGCTCAGCCCTTCAGGGGGCGATATGTGCCAAAAGATAGCGGCACAAACGGTAATTATAATGAGCGGAAGCCAATTGACCGGAGAAAGTTTAGTTGAGGCCACAGGACGTCCTTACAGTGAAAGGAAACGAGAAAAGGACAAAGGCATTCACCTTTGTCCATCTTTATTAAGGATAGTCACTTAGTGGGATTTTTTCGTTTAGAGGGTTGTGACTAAATGTAAATATAATTGGGGGTGGTTGTTGGCTCCGAAGTGAGCAATGACGCCTACTCACTTCGGGTAAGTGAAACGCTTCAGCTTTGGCTATTTGTTACACTTTCAGTTGGTTTTCCCTGCCAGTAACCGGCTAACAGCGAACCGGACAGATTGTGCCAGACGGAGAACAGGGCCCCAGGCAGCGCGGCGACGGCGGAGAAGTATTGCGCTCCCAGCGTGGCTGCCAGGCCAGAGTTTTGCATACCGACTTCAATAGCCAGCGTGCGGCAGGTGGATTCATCGAAACCGCACAGCTTGCCGCCCCAGTATCCGCCCAGCAGGCCGATGCCGTTGTGGAGCACTACGGCGATGGCGACCACGAATCCGACGGACGCAATATGGCTCTGGCTCTTGGCCACCACGGCGCTAATGATCGCCAAAATACACATCATCGACAGCGCAGGAAGGAAAGGCTCGATGCGCTTTACAACCTTAGGCAGCGTGTGGTGGATAATCAGGCCCGCGCCAATCGGAATAACGACAATTTGCAAAATGGACATCAGCATGCCCATTACGTCGACGTTAATAGAGGCGTCAACGTACAGATAGGTCAACAGCGGCGTGGCGAAAACGCCGACCAGCGTTGAAACGGAAGATATGGTGACGGAAAGCGCGACGTCTCCGCGAGCCAGGTAAATCATCACGTTAGACGCCGTGCCGCTGGCGACGCTGCCCACTAGAATCATGCCCGCCGCGAGGTCTGCCGGCATGCTAAAAATCTTGGCAAGCATCCAGGCTGCCAGCGGCATAATTAGATAGTGAAGCAGCGTACAGGCAACGACGGGCATCGGGCGAGTGACGACGCGTTTAAAATCGCCGACGTTTAGAGTAACGCCCATAGCGAACATGATAAGCATCAGCAGATAGCTGACGTAGGACGCAATCCCGGTAAAGGCCGACGGCGTGGAATAGGCCGCAATGGACAGTAGGATAGCCCATAGCGGGAACAGGCGTGTAATTTTGGCTAACATATTGTATGTATTTCCTTGGTGGAGACGTGTGTTGTGCTTTATTGGGCGCAGTTCGGCCCTGTTTCTGGTTTTAATTGCGCTATTCGTTTCTTTGAACGCGTTGGTAAAAATAATGGGCAACGTGTGGCGTTGCCCATTTGGCATTATTGCAAAAGAGCTTAATTATTCAAACAGATTACGGTGCAGCGTCTTCACCACGTGCTCGGCATCGTCCCCAGGAACCAGCAGGCAAAGGTTGTGGCTGCTGGCGCCGTAAGAGATCATGCGGATGTTGAACGGTTCCAGTACGCCAAATACCTCTTTACCCACGCCGCGCGCCTGAGCAAGCTGGTTGCCGATAAGCGCCACCAGAGCCAGATTTTCTTCCACTTCGACCCGGCAAAGGGCCGACAGCTCGGTTAACAGCGCGCTGGTCAGTAAACTTGCGCCGCAGGTGGACGAGCCGGCCGTGTCCAGCGTTAGCGCAATGCTGACTTCTGAAGTCGTTATCAGGTCGACGGAGATGTGGTGGTTTGCCAGAATGCTGAAAATTCTCGCCAAGAAGCCGCGTGCATGCAGCATATTCAGGCTGTGAAGCGTCAGCAACGTTTGCTTGCGCCGCAGCGCCAGAGCGCGAAACAGCGGGGGATTGGTGGTTTTGTCGCACACCAGCGTACCGCCGGCGGCGACGTCTTTGCTCGAGCCGACAAAAACCGGGATCCCGTGGCGAACGGCCGGAATAAGCGTGGCCGGATGGAGGATTTTGGCGCCGAAGGTGGCCATTTCCGCCGCTTCTTCAAAGCCGATTTCATCAATACGTTGCGCATTGGGCACGATACGCGGATCGGTGGTGTAAATGCCTGGCACGTCGGTCCAGATGTCTACCCGCTTGGCGTTGAGGGCTTCGCCTAAAAGCGCTGCCGTATAGTCACTGCCGCCGCGACCTAAGGTGGTAGTTCTTCCCTTGCCTTCGCTGCCGATGAAGCCTTGGGTGATCACCAGCGCGCCGGCATTAAGCCTTGGCGCCAGGTGTTCTGCGCACAGTGAAGACAGCGCTCCGACTTCCGGCTCAGCTTTGCCGAAGCGATCGTCGGTTTTCATGACCCGGCGAACGTCGAACCATTCGGCGCTGACGCCGCGGCTTCTTAAAAGCTCGACAAACAGTAGAGTCGACATGAGTTCACCGTGGCTCACCAGTTCGTCCGTCAAAGCGTCGGAGGTAGCAAGGCTTGCCGCTTCGGACAGCGTAGTGATGTTTTCCAGCATCCGGTTGATTTCTTCACGTACGACGGCGGAGTTCGGCAGGGCGTCCAGAATCTGAGACTGAATGGCGCGAATCTGGGCTATCTTTTCAGAACGAAGGTCGGGATTACAGCCGTTGGCAAGGTCAACCAGCAGGTTGGTGACGCCCGCAGATGCCGACAGTACGACGACGCGGACTTCTGAGTTCGACAGAACGATATTGGCGGAGTTGTTCATCGCGTCGGCGTTTGCGACGCTGGTTCCACCAAACTTGGCGATAACGATTTGAGACATGTAAAAATTCCTCGTGTCAGGTGGGGCCGAAATGAGCCCTTAATATTCATCAGCCTTGGCACAAAGGAAGCGCGGTAAACAGGGAGCAGGCGTAGGACGGAAGCACTACGATACACCCAGAAGCGCCCCACCTTGCCTAGAACCTTCCCTGTGATAGCGCATGGGCGCTCACTGTGCGGGTTCTACTTTCCGCAATATGTTTGCGGATTACATTGGTGACAACCCAAGGGATTCAGCCCTTGTGGTCGACGATTTCCCCTTCGGCAGGAAAATCGCCTCGGCGTCATATCCCCTGAAGTGTCTTCTTTGGATGCCGAATCCTCTGACACTCTGCCTGAATGACGCGCCTCTTCTGGCTTACGTACAGAATACGCAAGTAGGCTTTAAGAAATAGCGGGTTATGGCGTCGGTGTCAATGATGCTGCGTTGTTTATCTTTGTTTTTTTAGGAGAAGTTGAATCGGTTTTGGCTGATTTCGGCTTGACCTCCAGCTGAAAGCGTTAAGCAGCCGTACGTTTTCGATATGAGAATCTGGCTTTTACGTGATTTTTACAATTATTAATTAAACTAGGGTGCTAAAGCGTAGGTAGTGAGAAAAACAAATCACCGTCAGTCGGTTTCACAAACGGTGATTTTAATCTTTGATATGAAATAGGAAGAGATGCGTTTTATCCGTTAGATACGGCGGTAAATCGTTGACGTTGGCGTTTCCCCTGTTCCAGTTCATCCACCATCGCAATAGCGTAATCTGCGTAGCTGATGACGCTTTCTCCCTGACCATTAACCAGCAGGCGGTCGCCGCCTACGGTATAACTGCCGGTACGCTTGCCGTCGGCAATAAACATCGCAGCGGGGCTGAAGTAGGTCCAGTTAACGTCTTGGCGGCCTTTCAGCTTGAGAAAGGCTTCTCCCATATTGCTGGCCGTAGGCCTGTAGGCTTCTGGGAAATCAGGGGTATCCATTACGCGCACAGAAAGCGCATCGTCGACGTACAGGCTTCCCGCGCCGCCAACGATAAGGAGACGCGTTTGAGGACGGCCTGCCAGCAGGTCCGCCAGGTGGGCTAACGACGTTTGATGCTGCTCTTCATGCCCGGCCGGCGCATTGAATGCGTCGATGACTGCGTCAAAAGGCTTAAGGTCTTCGGCGGTAATATCAAAAACGCTTTTTTCCAAAACCTCGACCGGCAAATCGGCAACCTTTTCGGCATGTCTGACGACGGCCGTCACCTTGTGTCCTCGGGTTAGCGCTTCTTGTGCGATGAGGCGACCGGCTTTGCCGCCAGCGCCAATGATTGCGATATTCATGATGTTTTCTCTCGTTGTGTATTTTGTGACTAATCGCCCGTTTGTCGTTACCTGAGTTAGCCTATGCTCTTTCCATTGTTTTAAAAATAGAGTATTTGATGATTCTCTGTTGCAAAAAATGAGCGAATCCATGGATCAACTAACTGCGATGAAAGTGTTCGTCGAGGCGGCCGAGCGAGGAAGCCTCACGTCCGCAGCAGAACGTTTGGGGCTGTCGCGGGCGAAAGCTTCCCGCTATCTGGCATTTTTAGAGCATATTCTGGGCGTTCGGCTTTTGCATCGCTCGACTCGAAGCCTTAGCCTGACGAGCGAAGGCGAGCAGGCGCTGGCAGACTGTCGCCAAATGCTGGATGTTCAGGAAAGAATGCTTGCCAAGCGGCACGATCGCGCTTCGGAGCCGAAAGGCGAGCTGCGAATTACCTGCAGCCAGTCTTTTAGCCAGTCCTATTTAGCAAACGTCATTGCCGAGTACGCGCTGCGCTACCCTCAGGTCAGTATCGATATCCAACTGCTGGAGCGCAGCGTAAACCTAGTGGAGGAGCGTATCGATTTAGCTATCCGGATTACCAATACGCTCGATCCGGGAACTATCGCTAAACCTTTGGGCGTTTGCCGCTCCGTTATTTGCGCCTCTCCTGCTTATTTAGACGCAAGAGGACGACCGGATAGCCCACAGGGATTGCTGAACCACGCTTGTTTAATGCATGCGCAGTTTGAAACCCACAGCTGGCGCTTTCAGTCAACGGAGCGCGATGAATGGATAAAGGTGCCGGTGAAAGGGCCGATCCGGGCCAACGACGTTACGGTTCTCAAACAGGCGGCGCTGGCGGGCGTGGGTATCGCCATGCTGCCGACCTATCTGGTTCGAGGTGAAATCGTTTCCGGTGAGCTTGAGGTCGTGCTGGCGGACTGGCCGCTGCCACAGCTCGGTATTCATGCCGTCTATACCTCTCGCCAATATATGCCGGTCGCGCTGCGCACTCTGCTGGACTTTCTGGAGGTAAAGTTCAGCACCGATGCGTTTTGGCAAAATAACGAGGGATAGTGAGGCATAGTAACGGTTTTTTCTCCTATTTCGTGTCTATAATTCAAAGATTGGTAAAACGGCTGAATCCAGCCAGCGTTAATGCGAACGATAGAAAACGACTATCGATGAAAGTCATAATCCCGAAGCGTAAACGGGATACAATCGGCGACGCATAACTTTTTGTTTTATGAATTCAGGGGGATCCACGATGAAGAGCATTAATCCAACGGAAACTGCAGCGTGGCGAGCGCTTGAGGCCCATTTTGACGCAATGAAGGGCATCACCATCGGCGCTCTTTTTGCTCAGGACGGCGAGCGCTTTTCTCGCTTTTCTGCGGAGTTTGAAGACCAAATGCTGGTGGATTTTTCTAAAAACCGCATTACGGATGAAACGCTTTCTCTTTTGAGAGATTTGGCGAAAGAGTGTGATTTAAACGGCGCCATCAAGGCCATGTTTAACGGTGAAAAAATTAACCGTACGGAAGACCGCGCCGTACTGCACGTGGCTTTGCGCAATCGCGCCAATACGCCCGTTCTGGTTGACGGTAAGGACGTCATGCCGGAAGTCAACGCCGTTTTGGAGAAGATGCGTTCGTTTTGCCGCCGCGTTATCGACGGCGAATGGAAAGGATATACCGGGAAGGCGATAACCGACGTGGTAAATATCGGCATCGGCGGCTCCGATCTGGGGCCTTACATGGTCACCGAGGCGCTCCGTCCGTATAAAAACCATCTTAACGTACACTTCGTCTCTAACGTTGACGCTACCCATATTGTTGAAGTTCTGCGAGACCTAAGCCCGGAAACTACGCTGTTCTTAGTGGCGTCAAAAACGTTTACGACGCAGGAAACCATGACCAACGCCCATACCGCGCGAGACTGGTTTTTAAGTTCAGGCAAGCCGGAAGACGTCGCCAAGCACTTTGCGGCGCTGTCGACCAACGCGAAGGCCGTGTCTGAATTTGGTATTGATACCGACAACATGTTTGAGTTCTGGGACTGGGTCGGCGGGCGCTATTCTTTGTGGTCCGCTATCGGCCTGTCGATTGCGCTTTCCATTGGCTTTGAGAATTTTGAAAAGCTGCTGTGCGGCGCTCATGCGATGGATAACCACTTCGCCCGCGCGCCTCTTGCGCAGAACCTGCCGGTTACGCTTGCGCTTATTGGACTGTGGTACGGCAATTTCCACGACGCACAGACGGAAGCCATCCTGCCTTACGATCAGTATATGCACCGCTTTGCCGCCTATTTCCAGCAGGGAAACATGGAGTCCAACGGTAAATATGTCGACCGTAACGGTAAAGCGGTCGGCTACCAAACCGGGCCGATTATCTGGGGCGAGCCGGGTACTAACGGCCAACACGCGTTTTATCAATTGATTCATCAGGGAACCAAGCTGATTCCCTGCGACTTTATCGCGCCGGCCAAGAGCCACAACCCTCTTGGCGATCACCACGCCAAGCTGCTGTCGAACTTCTTTGCCCAAACGGAGGCTCTGGCGTTCGGCAAGTCAGCCGATGAGGTGCGCGCCGAGTTCGCTAAAGCCGGAAAAAGCGCCACTGAGGCCGAGCCAATCGTTCCCTTTAAGGTGTTCGAAGGCAATCGCCCGACCAACTCGATTCTTCTTAAGGAGATTTCTCCCTACAGTTTGGGGGCATTGATCGCGCTTTATGAGCACAAGATTTTCGCACAGGGCGTCATTTTAAATATCTTCAGTTTCGATCAGTGGGGCGTAGAGCTGGGCAAACAGCTGGCCGGCCGCATTTTGCCGGAGCTGGTGGGAGATGAAAAGGTCAGCAGCCATGACGCTTCCACTAACGGTTTGATTAATACCTATAAGCGCTGGCGTTAGTTCGCGCGTATTTAACGGGAGGCCCTGTCCTCCCGTTTAATGACGTATTTTTCTGGGAGTATAGGATATGCCGGATAACGTTAAGCGCGGCGCCTGGGTCGCGAGGGTGCTGCAAACCGTACTGAATATCGGCCTGCTGCTGCTGGGCGTTATTCTCATCGTGTTTCTGGCTAAAGAAACCTACGCGCTGATTCAGGTGCTGTTCATTAACTCTGCGAAGTCATCCAGCTACTTGCTGATTGAAGGCATCGTCATTTACTTCCTGTACTTTGAGTTTATTGCGCTGATCGTCAAATACTTTCAGTCGGGATATCACTTTCCGCTCCGCTATTTTATTTACATCGGCATTACCGCGATCGTCAGGCTTATCATCGTCGATCATAAGGATCCGATGGATACGTTCATCTATGCCTGCGCCATCTTAGTGCTGGTCATCGCTTTGTATCTTGCGAATACCGACAAGCTAAAGCGCGAGTGAAAAACGCCGAATATTGACACAATGTTAAATAATGGTTTGTAGAATACGGCCCACCGTATTTTATGAGGCATATTTTACGCTACAATAGGCGCGTTTTTATCGTCAAAGGCCCCTTGTTCTTATCGTTAAAGGTCGGGGCTAAATGAAGGCGCAAGCACAATGAAACAGACACTCTCCGTACCGCACTGGAAAGAGAGAAACTGGACGTCTCCGCAGTGTGATTCATTAAGCCAGCGGCAGTCCGACTGGCTTTTAGAGCCGGGTTCAATGACCCGCCGATGCGAGCGTTTTTGCCAACGGGTCACGGTGCAGCCCCAGTTCGAGGGCTACGTTACCGCTCCGCGCCTTGGGCGCGAAGAGGCTGAGCTGCCGAAGGACGATCGCTATTGGATTCGTGAAATCTTCCTGTTTGGTGATAATATTCCGTGGATATGGGCGCGCACGGTAGTGCCCGCTCGAACGCTTAGCGGGCCGCTGGCGGACGTAGCCTCTCTTGGCGAAACGCCGTTAGGGCGCTATCTGTTTAGCCATAAAGAGCTTGTGCGGGACTATATTCACGTGTCGTTGGATGACGGTCTCTGGGGCAGACGTTCACGCTTTCGTCTGTCGGGGGGACCGCTGCTGCTGACTGAGATTTTTTTACCGGCGGCGCCGCTATACTGACTGGGGGAGAAGGTGACTCAAACCAAATGGCTGGCATACTGCCGTTTGATGCGTATTAATAAGCCTATTGGCGCTCTTCTGCTGCTTTGGCCGACGCTGTGGGCGCTGTGGCTGGCGGGGAGAGAAACGCCAAGCGTGTCTATTTTGCTGATCTTCGTTGCCGGCGTTTTCTTGATGCGGGCAGCGGGCTGCGTGATCAACGATTTTGCCGACCGCCATTTTGACGGACACGTTGAGCGTACAAGAGCGCGGCCAATGCCGAGCGGTGCGGTGACGGAAAAAGAGAGTAAGGTCCTGTTTTTAGCGCTGGTGACCGTTTCCTTTTTGCTGGTGCTGATGCTCAACCACCTGACCATCGGGCTTTCTTTTGCGGCGCTGCTGTTGGCCTGGATGTATCCTTTCATGAAGCGCTTCACCCATTTCCCTCAGGTTATTTTGGGCGTTGCGTTCGGCTGGTCTATTCCCATGGCCTACGCCGCCGTTAGCAACGCGCTGCCGATGAGCTGTTGGCTGCTGTTGCTGGCAAATATTTTCTGGACGGTAGCGTACGATACGCAGTACGCCATGGTGGATCGTAACGACGATTTGAAAATCGGCATCAAGTCGACGGCTATCCTGTTTGGCCGCTATGACAAACTGATTATCGGCCTGCTGCAGTTTGGAACGCTGCTGTCGCTTTACGCCGTAGGCTATCTTAACCATCTGGGCGGGCCTTTTTACTGGTCGCTGCTGCTGGCGGGAGCGATGTTCGTCTACCAGCAACAGCTGATAGCGGATCGCGAAAGGGACAGGTGTTTTCAGGCGTTTATGAACAATAACTACGTCGGGCTGGTGGTATTTCTGGGCGTTCTGATGGATATCCTGATGCGCTAATTCCCACTTACTGATTAAAAAACGGGCCACAGTGTGAACTGCGGCCCGTTTGCTTTTATTTCCAGATAGCGCTTACTGCGCTTCGGATGAAGACTCGCCGAGAGACTGGCTCACGCTCTCGATGGTCAGGGTCACTTCCGGCGTCATCAGGTGAGTCAGGATGTCGTACATAGACTGCATGTTTTCCGGGATGGCGTCGCCGCTGTCGCTGATATAGCCTGCGCTTCGAAGCGTTGCCACCAGGGTGGAGAACACGGCCTTGTCGAAAAACTCCGGCGCATTGATGCCGTGAAGCACCGACAGACGCTGGGCGAGCTGGCGGCTCTCTTTTTCCAGAACGCCGCGGCTGATGCTGGGGTTATTGCGCAGCAGCGACAGCGTGATGGTATAGCGCTGCAGCGTCTCCCGCACGCCGGCGGCCAGCAGCTGCAGTTGGCGGATCTTGGCGGGGTTTAGCGCCAGTTGGCCGTCGTCGCGCCGTTTGATAAGCGCCTGTCGCAGCAGTTCGTTAATCAGCGTCTCGATAACCTGCGGCAGCTCTTTTTCATCGTAGTGCATGAAGAGTTCGGCCTTCAGCAGCGGATAAATCAGAGACACCTTCTGAACTATCTCTTCACGAGAAACGCTATCGTGATGCATCACGATGCTGGCAATTAGCGACGGCAGCACCAGCATGTGGTGAATGTTGTTACGATAGTAGGTCATCAACACCGCCTGCTCCCGCGGCAGAATGATGATTTCACCGGCGTTGTCTTTCTCAACGTCAAACTTGCTCATCTTCAGCGCGTGCTCCAGCATTTGCTCTGGAGTATCGCTGGGGACGGTGGCGTCCTGCGCGTAAGGCACGTTGCGCAGAAGCTGAACGTAACAGTCAAGCTGCTCGAGTAGCTGTTCGCGGGTCAGCGCGCGCTGGCGAGAAGCGAGTAGCGCGGTGCAGCACAGGTTCATGGCGTTGGCGGCGGCGGCCTTGTTGATGTTGGTCATCAGGCGATCGGCTATCTGATTGACCGCAGGCGTCAACCAGCTTGGGCGCGGCGTTTCGATGGGGTCAATGGCGTCTCGCCAATCGGGCACGTGCTGATTGAGGTAGGTCATCAGGGGGATCGGCTCCCCAAAGTTGACGTATCCCATGCCCAGATTGCGCAGCTTGCGCATCGTACGAACCACTTGCCAGAGGTTTTCCTTTTCCTTCGTTGCGCCGCGCAGTTCTTTGGCGTAAGTGCCCACTTCCATTACGTGCTCATAGCCGATATAGACGGGAACAACGGTAATCGGGCGATTGCCGCCCCGCAGCATGGCCTGGATAGTCATCGACAGCGTGCCGGTTTTGGGCTCAAGCAGGCGACCCGTGCGGGAACGTCCGCCCTCCACAAAATATTCAACGGAATAGCCGCGGCTGAACAGCTCGCCCAAATATTCGCGAAAGACGGTGGAGTAGAGCTTGTTGCCTTTAAAGGTTCGACGAATGAAGAACGCGCCAAGGCGACGGAATATCGGCCCGGCTGGCCAAAAGTTAAGGTTGATGCCGGCAGCGATGTGCGGCGGTACCAGCCCCTGATGATAGAGCACGTAGGACAACAGCAGGTAGTCCATGTGGCTGCGGTGGCTCGGGGCATAAACGATGCCGTGGCCGTCCTGCGCCAGCCTGCGGACGCGCTCGGCGTTGTGGACCTTGATCCCCTGATAGAGGCGGTTCCAGGTCCAGCTCAGTACGCGATCGGTTACGCGCAGCGTTTCGTAAGTAAAGTTGGCGGCTATCTCCTCCATCATCTCGACGGCATTTTGTTTTGCTTTGGAAAGAGGAATTTTTTTGGATGCCGCTTCTTCCTCTACCGCTTTTTCAATCGCTTTAGAGGTCAAGAGCTTGTTGAATAAGTCCTGACGAACGGGAAGCTTCGGACCAGTGGCTGCAAGGCGAAGGCGGGCGAAGTGCATTCGCGCTACGCGGGCCAGCTTCTGGGCGATAGTCTTGTCCGTGCCGTGTTCATCCGCCATGTGGCGCAGCGATACGATGCGGGAGAAGCGAACGAAGCTGTCTCGCCCCAGCCACAGGATGACGAAAAACTTCTGGATGCCGTTAAACAGCCGCAGGCGCGGCGCGTCGTGAGAATCGTGGCCTTCGCGCCCGGGTGAGCGTCCGAACATAACGGAGACCGGCACCATTTGAATATCCAGCTGAGGGTGACTGCGGTGCAGGTCGAGATAGTCATGGAACAACTTCACCGACTCCTCTTTTGGCGCGTAGTAGCTAAATACCCTCGGGCCATCGTGAATGAACACGTAACGAGGAAGCAGCTGGCCGTCCATTTCGAATGGTTCCAGCGGATCGGGCAGTTCCTGCGCCAGGCACTGCCCGCGCAGCGTCAGCAGGTCTGCTTTTGAGTTATAGGGCAGAACGTACAGTATCGGGCGCGTGGTATCCAGCCCCAAATCGGCGACGGGATCGGAAGGGATGCATTTGCTACGAACCAACATTTTTATTGGAATATTCAAGAGTTTATAGTAAAGATTTCGCCAACCGGACATATATAATAAGTGCCTCTTACTGAGTGATGAAACGCAAGAATACCAGAACTGTAAGCAATCTGTGATGATGTGATAACGGATAATTGCTAAAATTGATGATAATTTTTTAAGGAGATGGTGGATAAATGAATCAGGCAACGGGATTAACGCGCATAGTAAAAGCGGCAGGATATTCATGGAAGGGGCTGTGCGCTGCGTGGAAACACGAAGCGGCCTTTCGTCAGGAGAGCGTGCTGCTGGTTGCCGCCGTAGCGGTCGCGCTATGGCTGGACGTATCCACAATTGAACGTATTTTACTGATTGGTTCGGTTGCGCTGATGGTGATTTTTGAACTGATAAATAGTGCAATAGAGGCCGTTGTCGATCGCATCGGCACTGAGCGGCATGAGCTTTCCGGTAGGGCGAAAGATATGGGGTCCGCCGCCGTATTAATTACGGGGCTGTTAGCGCTTTTCGCCTGGGGGAGCATTCTTTATCAGCACTTTTGGGGAGGCGCCTGACGCCTAATAGACGGAAGTTTAACTATTTAACGTCTTTGATTATTCCAGCGCGCGTTCACGTCGAGTGGCGATAGTGGCGATATAGGCAAGGCGTGTAAAGCGGCGTTCCTGTTTTATCTGTTCTGCCAGCCATTTATGAAGGGGATGCGTTTCGTCTGATATATAGTAGATTCGTTCGTCTCCCCAAACTTCATAACTAAAGGCGCCTTCTTCGTCTTTGTAGCTAAAGCTGATAACGACGTGAGAGTGAAGCGTTTTCCAGTCACAGTGCGGACATGCTGCATTTTCTCGCTTTTTTATTTGCTGATATGGCGTCGAGAGATAAAATCGCCTGCTGCAAACGGTACATTGGCACTCTAACGTTTTGGGATTAATAACGCGTATTCCGTCGCAGTTCTTTTTTCCTGTAATAAATGCACCATAACGGATATATTCCATAACGGCATTCCCCATATTAATTAAACCTATAATTATTTATTACCATGTCGTATTGGTTCATTTATAAAAAATAAATACGGTAACCATGGGAATAAACATATGCCTTTGAAAATTAAGCATAACGCCGCGGTAAAGACCTGCTAAAACTTTAATTTTAATAATAAAAAAGGAGGGAGAAAGGGATAAGGCTTTCTCCCATTAAATTGGAAAAGCAGTATTTATTATTACACTAATACAGTTGGAGCATGTAGTCGTGTTTCGTAATTTTGCTACCTTAATAATTCGTTGTCAATTAATTAAGAGGGGAAATTATTTTATTTTGAGAAATAAGTCTCATATAGAGAGAATCTGATGAGTTGTTTTTGTTTTTTTATTTTTTTTGGTTTTTTAGATTGTATTCTTAGTTCTTGTTGATGTTTTTATCTGGCTAATTTGAAATGATGACTCACTTTCTTACATTTCTTCTCCAGATTCAGCCGTCGATACCATCGTAAGCGGCGTTAGCCGAGGCGGATACGGCGTTTTGTATTTTGGAATGCGACGGATTTTTATTCAGCGGTACAAATAATGAACTGAATAATTATCTCTTGCTTCATTTCGTGCCTGAGAACGGCCAGACATTTTTTAATTCTATTTTTCGATACATCTCGTAATTATGCCGTTTAGAGGTTTCCATATGTACAATACCTGTATATACTCACAGCATTACTGTATAAAAAGACAGGCTGAAGGAATCGAGAGATGAAAGCGCTAACCGCCAGGCAGCAACAGATTTATGACATGATTCGCGAGCATATCGGCCAATCCGGCATGCCGCCGACCAGAGCTGAAATTGCCAGAACGCTCGGATTTAAGTCGCCCAATGCGGCTGAAGAGCATCTGAAAGCCATGGCGCGCAAGGGCGTTATTGAAATCGTCACCGGCGCATCCAGAGGCATCAGGCTTCTAATGGAAGAGGTGGAAGAAGCGGGCCTGCCGCTTATTGGCCGCGTGGCTGCGGGAGAGCCTTTGCTTGCTCAGGAACATATTGAAAGCCACTATCGCGTCGATCCGTCGCTGTTTCGTCCACATGCGGACTTTTTGCTGCGGGTAAGCGGAATGTCGATGAAGGACATCGGGATTGTCGACGGCGATCTTCTGGCGGTGCATAAGACCCAGGACGTTCGCAACGGGCAGGTAATCGTTGCGCGCATTGACGATGAGGTGACGGTTAAGCGCCTTAAGAAGCAGGGCAACGTCGTCCACCTTCTGCCGGAGAATGAAGAGTTCGCCCCGATCGTCGTCGATCTGCGCGAACAGAGCTTGACCATTGAAGGCTTGGCCGTTGGCGTTATTCGCAACGGTGACTGGATGTAGCGGATCAAATAGCGTCGCGTCTTGCCGCTATCTCCGGTGAGAATGCTAAGTAAAAAAGCGCCTTATGGCGTTTTTTTACGCCCTGATTTTGGCATCGAAGAAGGATATTGGCTTTATTGTACCAAGCGTAATGGCTATGCGCCGCGCTGGTTACACTGCCCACAGGTACCGTGCGTTTCAAGCACGCTGTGCTGAATGGTGAAGCTGCTTTCGTCCGCCAGCGTTTTGAGCAATCGATCTATGCCTTCGGCATGGTGCTCAGCGACCAGGCCGCAGCTGTCGCAAATAAACAGTGCGGAAGTATGCAACGGTTCGCCGACGTGGTGGCAAACGACGTAGCTATTGGTGGATTCGATCTTGTGGATGAAGCCCTGTTCGAGTAGAAAGTCGAGCGCACGATAGACCGTCGGCGGCTTTGCCTGCGGCTCTGATTCCCGCAGCAGGTCGAGCAGATCGTAAGCGCTGATAGCGTTCGGCTGTTCAGCCATCAGCTGTAAAACCAACTGACGCTGTGGCGTCAGGCGCACAGCCCGCTGTTCGCACAGCTTTTGCACTTTGGCTAACATTGACGCGACGTTGACTGAGGACATCTCACTTCTCTCCCAATAAACAGAAAGCCGATATTACCACGCCTGAGCGAGAACGCCGAGAGGGAGCTTAATGCACTGTGACTTGCCGGATGTAAATCAATAAACCCGGCGCGCTTTCTTTTACGCTTCGGCATTCTCCCTTTTTACCTGTGATATAATCGCCGACCTTCTATCGCGCTTTCAAATGTGGAAAACGCGTTTCGAGCTAACGCAGATTTAAGTTAAGAGAGTGAATCGCATCACGATGGCCAATTTTCCCCCGCACCGCTTTTCCGTTGCTCCTATGTTGGATTGGACTGACCGGCACTGCCGCTACTTCCATCGCCTGCTGACGCGCCAGACGCTGCTGTATACCGAAATGGTGACTACGGGCGCCATTCTGTTTGGTAAGGGGGACTATTTAGGCTATAGCCAGGAAGAGCAGCCGGTTGCGCTACAGCTGGGAGGCAGCGATCCTACCGCGCTGGCGGAGTGCGCAGCGCGTGCGCAAACGCTTGGTTATAGCGAGATTAATTTGAATGCGGGCTGCCCGTCCGATCGCGTTCAAAACGGGCGCTTCGGCGCCTGCCTGATGGCGGAGCCCGAGCTGGTGGCAGACTGCGTTGCGGCGATGAAAGAGGCCGTTAGCGTGCCCGTGACGGTGAAAACGCGAATTGGCATCGACGACAGCGACAGCTACGCCTTTTTGCAGCGCTTTGTTGAGATTGTTTCCGAACGGGGTGGTTGCCAAAGCTTTACGCTGCACGCGCGTAAGGCATGGCTGTCGGGGCTTAGCCCAAAAGAGAACCGGGAGATCCCGCCGCTTGACTATGAACGCGTCTATCGCGTCAAACAGGAGCTTCCTCATCTGACTATTGCGATTAACGGCGGCGTAAAAAGTATAGAAGAAGCTAAGGCGCATCTGGAACACGTCGATGGCGTGATGATGGGGCGTGAGGCCTATCAAAATCCGGGCATTTTGGCGCGGGTTGACGCAGAACTGTTTGGCGAAAACGCCGAGCCGCTTTCACCGATTGCGGTCGTTGAAGCGATGTACCCCTATATCGAGAAAGAGCTCTCTAAAGGGACCTACCTTGGCCATATTACCCGACACATGCTGGGCCTGTTTCAGGGCGTGCCCGGCGCACGGCAGTTTCGGCGCTATTTAAGCGAAAATGCCCATAAGGCGGGGGCGGACGTTGAAGTGCTGCGTCAAGCCTTGACGTTTGTTTCGGGAAAGGACGCCTGACGGCGGGGATATCTGAAAGAGAGGCGGCCTTTTGGCCGCCTTTGTCGTTATTATTACGTCGGTATATTCCGCTTACGCGTGGCCGGCAAGCTCTCTGGGGCGGTAAGAGGCCTCAAGCTCTGCTACCTCCTCTGCTGTCAGGGCAACTGACAGCGAGGCGATGGCGTCGTCCAGATGGTGCGGCTTAGAAGCGCCGACAATAGGCGACGTAATTCCCTGCTTGCCGTGAACCCAGGCCATCGCCACCTGTGCCATCGGGATACCGCGGGCCGCTGCGACGCGCTCTACTGCCGCCACGATGGCGTCTTCTTCTTCCTGATGGTTGTACCACGAATGCGCGGGTGCGTCGGTCGTCGCCCGTAGAGTGGCGCTCTTTCTGGAACCCGTCAACACGCCTCGCGCCAGCGGCGACCACGGCGTTACCGCAATGCCCATTTCCCGACACAGGGGCAGCATTTCCCGCTCTTCCTCTCGGTAGATGAGGTTATAGTGGTTCTGCATGGAAACAAAGCGGGCCAACCCGTAGCGCTCCTGTAAATCCAGCATGCGCATAAACTGCCATGCGTGCATGGAAGATGCGCCGATGTAGCGCGCTTTTCCTGAGCGAACGACGGTGTCGAGCGCCTCTATGGTTTCTTCAATCGGCGTTTCAGGGTCGAAGCGGTGGATGATGTAGAGATCGACATGGTCAGTGCCCAGCCGCTTTAGCGAATTGTCTATGCTTGCAAGGATATGCTTACGCGACAGGCCGCGATCGTTCGGATTATCGCTCATCGGGTTAAACACCTTAGTGGCGAGAACGACGTCGTCTCTGGGAACCATCTTAAGCAGCGTATTGCCCAGCACCTCTTCGCTGGCGCCTTTGGAATACATATCTGCCGTGTCAAAAAAGTTAATGCCGAGGTCCAGCGCCTTTTTTATAAAGGGGCGCGTTTGCTCCTCATTTAATACCCATTCTCGCCACTGCGGGCTGCCGTAGGTCATACAGCCCAGGCAGATGGGGGACACCTTAAGACCGGTTGAGCCAAATCGTACGTATTTCATTTGGGATCTCCTGCTGTGTCAGACATAGGGAGAGAGCAATAGCCCTCGATTTTTTTATCTAGTACGGCGAGACAGTTTTCCAGTTCAAGCATGCGGGCGTGGACGTCATCACGATGCGCTTCCAGTAACGCTCTGCGCTCAGCGATGGTCGCGTCACCCAAGACAACAAGCGATACGTAGCGCCGCATTTGGCGAAGGGGCATACCGGTCGTTCTCATTTTGCCGAGAAACTCCAGTCTTTGAAGCGTCACTTCGTCATAGTCACGCTGCCCTCCGGCGTCGCGATAGACCGGCGGTAACAGCCCGATACGTTCATAGTAGCGCAGCGTATGGGGCGTCAGCCCGACCTTTTTTGCTAATGTGCCGATTTTCATAGGATATTGCCTTCTTGCCGCTGGGTTAATGACTCTAAGGGTTAGAGTGCACTCTAAGTCAAGAAAGAATGTGGCTCTTTGTGTGACGGGTGTAGCGCGCGAAATCTTTTGATACCGATTTAGATTTTATTTGATACCGAACGCGAGTCGTGTGTTTAAAAACATTTGATACTAAAATGGGAATAGAAATCAAAAAAAAACGAGGGAGTAGTCCCTCGTTTGTCGTTGGTTGAAATTCAGCCAGCAATTGGGGGTGTAGGCCACTCAATGTTAGGTGCTTTCGATGTATCTACCCGGTTGAGAAGAACACGATATTTACGCCACTCGGTATACAGTGCTGATTCTTCGTCTGTCGCCATATCAAGATTTACGGCGTCTTTCAAGCGCTCGATTTCAACGTCAGCATTACGTAGCCGCTGGGCTTTTTCCGCTTC
>NZ_AUUA01000026.1 GCF_000439085.1 Leminorella grimontii ATCC 33999 = DSM 5078
TCGCCGGCAAAGTAGCAAGCTACTTCCCGCTGCCGTTCGACTTGCATGTGTTAGGCCTGCCGCCAGCGTTCAATCTGAGCCATGATCAAACTCTTCAATTAAAGTTTGATGCTCAAAGAATCTTTACTGTTAGTTCGTAATGAATTAACTGATGTTCACTCTTCAAGACTTTTATCTATCGTTTGCGCCGAAGCGCTGTTGGATAGTGTCCTGTGAGTGCCCACACAGATTGTCTGATAAATTGTTAAAGAGCGTGCGTCAGGGAAAAACTTCCCGTGACGCGGGCTGCGTATATTACGCAAATCCACTTCAGAGTCAAGCATCTTAGTATTGATTGATATTACTTTTAGATGTCTGTCTGGCTACCCCGTTATTCCGGGACAACGGATGCGAATTATAGGCTCTTTCTGGCGCTCTGCAACAGCTAAATAGAGAAAAATAGTTCATTTGTCGATTTACACAGCAAAATGCCGCTTTATACCGACTTTTACACAGACTTATCCACAACCAAGAAAAACATGAAAATATCGCGAGCATGACGCAAACGTTTTCGTTACAATCAGAGGCCGTTAAAAAATCATAAACTGTCGACGATGAAACGTCCTTACGACAAAAATTTTGTTACCTTACACATATCTTTATTCTCAATTGCACAGACTCGAGTTTTCACTCTGAAAGCCAACAGGAAATGATCAGCCATGCAACCATATCGTCCTATCCGTCGCGCCTTACTCAGCGTCTCTGATAAAACCGGCATTGTTGAATTTGCCAATGCGCTCTCTTCACGCGGCGTAGATCTGCTCTCTACCGGCGGTACCGCAAAGCTTCTCTCTCAGGCGGGGCTAAAGGTAACGGAAGTTTCTGACTATACCGGTTTCCCTGAAATGATGGACGGAAGAGTAAAGACGCTTCACCCTAAAGTTCACGGCGGGATCCTCGGCCGCCGGGGTACCGATGATGGAATCATGGAACAGCACGGCATACAGCCTATTGATATGGTGGTCGTGAATCTCTATCCCTTTGCACAAACCGTCGCTCGCCCTAACTGTACGTTAGCCGATGCGGTAGAGAATATTGATATTGGCGGACCAACGATGGTTCGTTCTGCGGCTAAAAACCACAAGGACGTCGCTATCGTTGTTAACAGCGGCGACTATGAGCGCATTATTCAGGAGATGGATACATCAGAGAACGCGCTCAGCCAGGAAACTCGCTTCGATCTGGCCATCTGCGCATTTGAACATACTGCTGCCTATGACGGCATGATTGCCAACTACTTCGGTTCAATGGTTCCTCCTTATTATGGAGAGACCGACAGACCGTCAGGCCGCTTCCCGCGCACGCTTAACCTGCAGTATGTAAAAAAACAGGACATGCGCTATGGCGAAAATGCCCACCAGCAAGCCGCATTTTATATAGAAGAAGACCTGACGGAAGCCTCCGTTGCAACGGCTCAGCAGCTGCAGGGAAAGGCGCTGTCCTACAATAATATTGCGGACACCGATGCCGCCTTGGAATGCGTTAAGGCCTTCAACGAGCCGGCCTGCGTTATCGTCAAACACGCAAACCCGTGCGGCGTAGCCGTCAGCGATTCTATTATGGACGCCTACGACCGCGCCTATAAAACCGACCCGACGTCCGCTTTCGGCGGCATCATCGCCTTTAACCGCGAGCTGGACGCAGAAACTGCACGCGCCATTATCTCCCGTCAGTTCGTAGAGGTCATCATTGCACCTTCTGCCAGTGAGGATGCGCTAAGGGTTACTGCCGAAAAACAAAACGTCCGCGTGCTGGTCTGCGGCGAATGGCAGTCTCGCGTTTCAGGATTAGACTTTAAGCGCGTCAACGGTGGGCTGCTGGTTCAAGACCGCGACCTCGGCATGGTTGAGCCGGCAAACCTGAAGGTGGTTACAAAGCGCCAGCCGACGGAGCAGGAGCTGGCCGACGCGCTGTTCTGCTGGAAAGTGGCCAAATTTGTAAAGTCTAACGCCATTGTTTATGCAAAGAACAATATGACTATCGGCATTGGCGCGGGACAAATGAGCCGCGTTTACTCAGCGAAAATAGCCGGTATTAAGGCCGCCGACGAAGGGCTTGAGGTAAAAGGTTCCGCGATGGCCTCCGACGCGTTCTTTCCATTCCGTGACGGTATCGATGCCGCCGCAGCCGCCGGTATCACGTGCGTCATTCAACCCGGCGGTTCTATTCGCGACGATGAAGTTATCGCCGCCGCTAACGAACACGGTATTGCCATGATCTTTACCGACATGCGCCATTTCCGTCATTAATTCACTCTTCCGGAGCCTTGGAGCAGAAACGATGAATATTTTAATTATTGGCGGCGGGGGAAGGGAGCACGCGCTGGCGTGGAAAGCGGCCCAGTCGCCTTTGGCCGATAAAGTCTTTGTCGCCCCCGGCAACGCGGGCACTCAGCTTGAGCCTAATCTGGTTAACGTTGCCATCTCCGCAACGGACATTGAGGCGCTAGTACACTTCGCACAGAAAGAAAACGTCGGTCTAACCATCGTCGGTCCAGAAGCGCCGCTGGTTGAGGGCGTCGTTGACGCTTTCAGAAAAGTTGGGTTAAAAATCTTCGGTCCAACGCAGTCAGCAGCTCAACTGGAAGGTTCGAAAGCGTTCACTAAAGACTTTCTGGCCCGCCACGCGATCCCCAGCGCTGAGTACAAGAACTTCACCGACCTCGATCTGGCATTAAGCTACATCCGAGCCAAAGGCGCGCCAATCGTAATTAAAGCCGACGGGCTCGCTGCGGGTAAAGGCGTTGTGGTGGCAATGACGTTAGAAGAAGCCGTCTCTGCCGCAAAAGACATGCTGGAAGGCAATGCCTTTGGCGACGCGGGCCACCGTATCGTGGTTGAGGAGTTTCTGTCCGGTGAAGAGGCAAGCTTTATCGTCATGGTAGACGGTGAAAACGTCGTTCCGATGGCGACCAGCCAGGACCATAAGCGCGCATATGACGGCGACAGGGGCCCCAATACCGGCGGTATGGGCGCCTATTCTCCCGCACCGGTCGTCACCGATGAAGTTCATCAACGCATTATGGATGAAGTTATTTATCCTACCGTTCGCGGAATGTCTTCTGAAGGAAATCCCTATACCGGCTTTTTATACGCCGGCCTGATGATCGACGACGCGGGCGCGCCAAAGGTGATTGAATTCAACTGCCGCTTTGGCGATCCGGAAACTCAGCCCATCATGCTGCGCATGAAGTCCGACTTTGTTGAGCTGTGCCTGGCCGGAGCCGAAGGTCGTCTGAGTGAAAAAACTTCAGAATGGGATCCTCGTGCAGCGTTAGGCATCGTCCTGGCGGCCGAAGGCTATCCGGGAGACTATAGAACTAACGACGTCATCAGCGGATTACCGACAGATGAAGTAGAAGGCGAAAAAGTATTTCACGCGGGAACACAGCTACGGGAATGCCATGTTGTGACCCAAGGAGGGCGAGTACTTTGCGTCACAGCGTTAGGCGAAAGCGTAGCTCAGGCTCAGCAAAGGGCCTACAAGCTAGCGGAAAAGATCCAATGGAACGGCTGCACCTACCGTAAAGACATTGGCTATCGCGCCGTCGCCAGAGAACGGGACGCTCAATAGTTCTATCTGGCGTTAACAAAAAAGCCGCAGTTCACACGATGAACAGCGGCTTTTTCTTTGCCTTATCGCCTGAAATCAGAAATTGCTCAATTTCGGTTCCCACTGGCAAAAATTCTCGTTGGCCACCAGCAGAAGTTGAATCCCTCGGGATGAGGAAAGCCAAGCCAAGCTGACAAAGCCGCCGTTACGGATGCGCTTATCCAACCACTGCTGCTCGCTGGGTGAAAAGCGAGGATTTTCAGCTTCACCACCGCAGGAAATAATGTCCCTGTCCTGAATATAGCCTTGATGCAGTCGAATTTTTCCGGCGGCAAGCGAACGACTCATCGCCAAAACCCGCTGAGATTCATACTTCATACGCAGAATGTCGTCTTCTGACAGGGATTCATTACGATCGGCCAAGCGCCTTTGCATAAAGCTAGGATTCCCTTTAGGATCCAGCCTGAGCTGCGTTTGGGGAATCAACGCGTCATTTTGAGCCTCACTGCGAATAAGGCTTAGCTTACCGTCAATAAACTCATAGTGGGTAGCGACCGTATCGCCGGAAAACGGGGTATACACGCTCATCAAGCGCATGGGCTGCCCTTCGCCGTCTACCTTGCTCCAAAGACGAACGATTCCGCCGTCGGCAATATATCCCGACGCCGCCAGCGTTGGCTCTTGGCTGGTTGAACCGCATCCCGCCAGCGCCAAAAGGAAAGGAAAAACAATCAGGCTGCGTTTTATCATTGTACAAAAAAGAAAAGGGGCAACATGCCCCTTACTATATCAGTAATCGTGGCTTAATTACTTCTTAACGGCGTCTTTCAGCGCTTTGCCTGAAACGAATGCCGGAACGTTAGCCGCCGCAATTTTGATTTCTTTGCCGGTCTGAGGGTTGCGACCCGTACGGGCATTGCGGTGATTCACTTTGAATGTACCAAAACCAACCAGTTGTACTGGGTCACCGTCTTTCAGAGACTCAGTAATTGCGCCTAAGGTTGATTCCAGGGCCGCTTTGGCCTGAGTTTTGGTAAGACCAGCCTTGTCTGCAATTACGTCAATCAGTTGAGTCTTGTTCATAAATTATCCTTACAATGTATTTTATTGCATGCAATGTATCGAATACGGATGGGTAAAGAAAGTCTCTGTTAACCCCAGCCCAGACGCTATCGATAGCCACTTTTTAAAGGCAACACAAATGTAGACCAATCGGACACGGCTGTGAAGCCTTGACAAGCTATTATTTAAGCTCTAAGTCACGTTTTATCACTGTTTAGGCTAAATTTATGCCAATATTGCTTACAGCAGCCTCTTTCAGGTCCGCTCTAAGCCCCTTGATCAGCTCAACATCCCGCTCCTCGCAGTCGGCCAGCAGGCGATAAATTTCCCACTGAACGTCCCATTCGTTCTCTATTGGCGCAAGGACTTTTAGCTCCTCGTCCGTCATTTCTCTTCCCGCCTGCGTCATCTCTAACATTGCAACGGTACGAATCGAGGCTTCGCTGACGGCAACGGCATGCTCAATCGTCTCTCCGCTAAGATGCGCATGGATCGCTTCGCTTAGCGCAACGCAGGCGTCAATTGCCGGATAAACGCCGTAAATATCAAAACTGTCCGCATCGGGAATCGCTTCCTCTAACTTCTCAAGCTGGCTATCAAAATTGACCTTTGCATCCTTAACGACCAGCGTTTCCCAGACCAGATCCAGAATTCGGCGATAAACCTGAGGCTCGGCAAACCCGGTTTCAAGGCAAAAGGCCTGATAGTTTGGGTACATACGCTCGCACAGGCAGGCCATAAAGGTGAAGTGTTGCCAGCTGGCCAATTTTTCCAGCCGTAAATGAATCGGATTACGCAACATGAAAATGTCTCATCAAAATTAAAAGCGGTGAGTCAACGAGCCTTTCAGCCTTCGTCGACGTTCTTTTCCGGGTGCGCTGCAAGCCAACGCATAAATGCCGGGCGTCGCGACGCTATCGCGTCTGCCCAGCGAGTAGGTTCTGGAAGCCGATAGCCGCGCATGCTGCGTTCAACCCAGAACAGGGCCGACTCTTGGCTAACGCGATGGCCGATAGAAATATAAAGCGGCTTGCAGCGGGCCTTGCTGTTCCAAACCCAACCTATCTGTTCTTCTTTATCAATAAGCGGCGAAACGGCACCCGCAAAAGGCTCAAGCTCGTCATGATGCCCACACAGGCGGCTTTTAGCTACGCCTATCGTCGGCACATCTACCAGCAGACCAAAGTGACTGGCCACGCCAAGCCGCCGAGGATGAGCGATTCCTTGGCCGTCAACAAACACTAGTTGAGGAACGATGGTTAACCGTTCCCAGGCGGCGAGAAGTGCCGGGTATTCACGAAACGAAAGCAGGCCGGGAATATAGGGAAGCGAAGTGGGCACGCGGGCAACTCGATATTCCACCAGCTCAAGCGAAGGGTAACTGAGTACGGCGATCGCCGCGCGCGTGATCTTACCGTCCTGCTCGAAACCAACGTCGGCGCCGGCAATCCACTTAGGCTCATCAAAACCAAGGCGGTCTTGCTTAACGACCGCCTTGGCTTTTTCAACCTGCTCAGCCCTGAGCGAGGCAGTATCAATCATGATACTGCCGGGATAAACGGTGAACGGCGTCAACGAAGGCCCCGGCATGCTCGGGCGGTACGTCTTGATGAATACCGTGTCCCAAATTGAACACGTGACCATCGCCTTGGCCAAACCCGGCCAAGATCTCTGCGACCTCCTGCTCAATCCTTGCTGGCGAGGCGTACAGCATTGAGGGGTCCATGTTGCCCTGCAGAGCCACGCGAGAGCCAACCCGACGTCGCGCATCGGCGATATCCGTTGTCCAATCCAGTCCTAACGCATCACATCCAGTATCAGCCATTGCCTCCAACCACTGTCCGCCCCCTTTGGTGAACAGAGTAACCGGCACTCGGCGGCCTTCGTTTTCCCGCATCAGACCATCAACAATCTTATGCATATAAGCCAGAGAGAACTCACGATAGTCGCGCCCAGTCAGTACGCCGCCCCAGGTATCGAAAATCATTACCGCCTGTGCGCCGGCGCGGATCTGAGCATTCAAATAAAGGACCACGCTGTCGGCCAGCTTGTCTAACAGCAGGTGCAGCGTTTCAGGCTCGGCGTACATCATCTTCTTAATCTTGGTGAACGCCTTACTGCTGCCCCCTTCGACCATATAGGTCGCTAGAGTCCACGGGCTGCCTGAAAAGCCGATAAGGGGGACTTCCCCTTTCAGATTCCGACGAATAGTGCGTACGGCGTTCATAACGTAGCCCAATTCCTGCTCGGGATCGGGCACCGGCAGTTTCTCTACGTCAGCGCGGCAGGTTACCGGGCGCTCAAAGCGCGGCCCCTCTCCCGTTTCAAAATAGAGCCCGATCCCCATGGCGTCAGGAACGGTAAGGATATCGGAGAACAGGATTGCCGCATCCAGAGCATAGCGCCGCAGGGGTTGCAGGGTGACTTCACAGGCCAGTTCGGCATTTTTACACAGCGCCATAAAATCGCCAGCCTTCGCGCGGGTTGCTTTATATTCCGGCAGATAGCGCCCTGCCTGCCGCATCATCCATACGGGAGTCACGTCAACGGGCTGGCGCAGCAAAGCGCGCAGATAGCGATCGTTTTTTAGTTCATTCATTATTTTTATCCTCGATAATTGCGCGCATTGTAACATGCAGGGGCTTCTTCCTACAGCTGACAGGCCACACCGCTATTGTCCGTGTTCTCGTTCCGCCCGACATAGGGCAACCGTGTCTTCAATAAGGCGGCGAGCGACCGTCCCAGGCGGCGGCAACATGGGTAATCGGTCGTAATCAAACCAATTGGCGTCAAGCAGCTCGGACTTATCGATTTTCAACTCTCCGCTGTCATAATCGGCTAGGTAGGCAACCATTAGCGAATGGGGGAACGGCCACGGCTGCGAGGAGATATAGCGCAGATTTTTTATCGACAGGTTGCTCTCTTCGTGAACCTCGCGGGCAACGGCCTGCTCCAGCGTCTCCCCCACTTCGACGAAGCCAGCCAGCGCGGTATAGATGCCGCCGCGGTGTCGATTATGCTGGGCCAGCAGTATCTTGTCCTCCCTACGAATAGCGACAATGACGCAGGGAGCTATCTGCGGATAATAGCGCTGATGGCAGTTGGGACACAGGCAGGCCCACTCCCTGTCGCTAATAGTCATGGCGTGCCCGCAGTAACCGCAAAAGCGGTGTGCGCGATAAAAATCCTCTAGTTGAACGGCTCGGCCGGCCAGTTGAAACAGACCACGATCCTCATTGAGCAATTGGCGCACCGACGCCATATCCCGCGCTCGCGACTGACGCACCAACCACACGGGGTGGCTCTGCCACTCACCGATGCGGTACGCCCTCTCGCCGCTTAACTGAAAATCCTTTGCAAAACCAAAAGGCAGCTCCCCCTTAGGAAGCCACAACTTACCGGCATAGCTCAATAACCACCAGCCAGACTCATCACCGCGTAACTGTTGTTCCATGACCGTCTTGCTAAACCTCTTATTTACTGGCAATCTAACAACGGTTTTTACATTATCTTAACTTTTCCAACCAACTTAATGACTCTGGACATCCTATGCTAAACCGACTTGAAACTCTAACTGAGCGCGTGGGCGGTAACCATCAATTGATTGACCAATGGTTAGAGTCGCGCAAAAGCCTGCTCGTTACTTATTATCGTCTGGTTGGTATTAAACCAAACAAAGAGAAAAATATCCCTCTTAATGAAAAAGCGCTGATCGACTTTGGCCATCACCTGGTGGACTACCTTTCCGCTTGCCATTTTCATATCTATGACAGAATCATTATTCAGGATGAAGGCGCTACAAGCCCCAATCTCGCCCCGGGTCAAAAAATTTATCCGTTGCTAGAAGAAAATACTAGAAAAATCATGGCATTTTACGATAGCTATGTTGAAAAAGGCATTAATGACGACACCATATTACAGCTGGATGAAGATCTTTCAACGGTAGGCGAACTGCTGGCAAATCGGTTTATGCTGGAAGATAAGCTGATTGTAGAAGCAACTAAAAACTGGGAAAGCCACCACAGCTCAACCAAGCAGTCATAACGGCAAAGCGGACAAAAATCCCTTTGCCGTTTTTATCGTCTTACCTATACTGTGCTTTACCGCCTTTATGGCGGCTAATCTTGTCGGAGTGCCCAGCGACCTTTATGGTGCGGGCTGAGACCGTTAATTCGGGATCCGCGGAACCTGATCGGGCTAATACCCGCGAAGGGAACAAGAGTAATTCAATTCGGATAGGAAAAAGGCCACCGCGCTAATTTTCGCTATCCATTACTCCCTCCTCGAACTCCGGACAAGCAATCCCCACTTGTTATTTTTGGAGTTTGCTATGTCTAACCGAAGAATCCAACGCGCTCAGGCGCAGCAGTTTATCGCTCAACTACAGGGACACGCGTTCCCCAATTCGCACAGGGTGTATATTCAAGGCTCCCGCGACGATATCCAAGTTCCCATGCGGGAAATATGCCTCAGCCCGACGCTCGTCGGCGGCACGCAAAGCGCCCCCCAGTATGAAGAAAATGAGCCGGTTCCCGTTTACGATACGTCGGGCCCCTACGGCGATCCGTCGGCCTGCATAGACGTTCACCAAGGGCTAGCGCCTCTGCGTCAACGCTGGATAGAAGAGCGCGACGACACCGAGCCCTTGACGAAGGCGTCATCACACTTTACCCAGCAGCGCCTTGCCGACGAGGGGCTCGATCACCTGCGCTATATGCACCTTCCGCCGCCAAGGCGCGCCAAAGAGGGCCGATGCGTGACCCAGCTGCATTACGCAAGAGCGGGCATCATCACGCCAGAAATGGAGTTTATCGCCTTGAGAGAAAACGTAGGCAGAGAACGCCTGCGTTCAGAGGCGCTGACGCGCCAGCATCCTGGGCAATCCTACGGCGCTCGCCTGCCGGAAAACATCACGCCGGAGTTTGTCCGCGCGGAAGTAGCTGCAGGCCGTGCGATTATTCCCGCCAACGTAAACCACCCGGAATCAGAGCCCATGATTATCGGGCGAAACTTTTTGGTAAAAGTTAACGCCAACATAGGTAATTCATCGTTAACCTCCTCCATTGAGGAAGAGGTGGAAAAGCTGGTCTGGGCTACCCGCTGGGGAGCGGATACCGTTATGGATCTCTCCACCGGGCGCTATATTCACGAAACGCGCGAATGGATAATCCGCAATAGCCCGGTGCCCATCGGCACCGTTCCCATTTACCAGGCATTGGAAAAGGTAAACGGCATCGCTGAAAGCCTGAACTGGGAGGTCTTTAAAGATACGCTTATCGAACAGGCTGAACAGGGGGTGGACTACTTCACTATTCACGCCGGTCTGCTTTTACGCTACGTGCCGCTGACGGCCAATCGACTGACGGGCATCGTCTCACGCGGCGGAGCGATTATGGCAAAGTGGTGCCTCTCTCACCATAGAGAAAACTTTCTGTATGAGCACTTCCGCGATATCTGCGAAATCTGTAGCAAATACGATGTCGCACTCTCGTTAGGAGACGGCCTGCGGCCAGGCTCCGTGCAAGACGCCAACGACGAAGCCCAGTTCGCTGAACTTCATACGCTGGGAGAGCTGACGAAAATAGCCTGGCAGTACGACGTTCAGGTCATGATCGAGGGCCCCGGCCATGTTCCGATGCAAATGATTCACCGTAACATGACCGAGCAATTAGAACATTGCCATGAAGCGCCCTTCTACACGCTCGGCCCACTGACGACGGATATCGCCCCCGGCTATGACCACTTCACCTCTGGCATCGGTGCAGCGCTTATAGGCTGGTTTGGCTGCGCCATGCTGTGCTACGTCACCCCGAAAGAACATCTGGGACTGCCAAATAAAGAGGACGTTAAACAAGGGCTGATCGCCTATCGCATCGCTGCTCATGCCGCCGATCTGGCCAAGGGACACCCAGGGGCCCAAATCCGCGATAACGCCATGTCAAAAGCGCGCTTTGAGTTTCGCTGGGAAGATCAGTTTAACCTCGCGCTGGATCCAGAAACGGCCCGCGCCTACCACGATGAAACGCTGCCGCAGGCGTCCGGTAAAATCGCCCACTTCTGCTCCATGTGCGGTCCCAAGTTCTGTTCAATGAAGATATCGCAAGAGGTTCGCGACTTTGCTAAAGAGCAAACCGCCTCTGGCGGCATGGCTGAAATGGCCCTGCGCTTTCGAGAGCGGGGAAACGAGCTCTATCATTCCGCCGTTTCACAAATCGTCACCGAGGAGAATAACAATGACTAAGACAGCGAGCCTGGTGTCCCTGCCGCCGACGCCGTTTCCTCCAACAGCAAAACGACTCGGCCTCTACCCGGTCGTCGATACGCTGGAATGGATAGAAAAGCTGCTTGGCGTCGGCGTCACTACTATTCAACTGAGAATAAAGAACTGCCAGGACGACGAAGTAGAAGAAACCGTACGGCTGGCCGTTGAATTGGGAAAACGCTTCAATGCCCGACTTTTTATCAATGACTACTGGCGGTTGGCTATCAAACACAATGCTTATGGCGTCCATCTGGGCCAAGAAGATCTGTTGACGGCCGACCTGAAGGCTATCCACCAGGCTGGACTGCGCCTTGGCGTTTCTACGCATGACGATGAAGAACTTGCCAACGCGGTCGCCGTCCGCCCGTCCTATATCGCGCTTGGACACATCTTTCCAACGCAAACCAAAGAGATGCCGTCAGCCCCTCAGGGCCTCGCCGAGCTCAGGCGACACGTGTCGTCGATCCCCAATTACCCGACCGTCGCCATTGGCGGTATCAGCATTGACCGGGTAAAAGACGTTCTAAACTGCGGCGTGGGCAGCATTGCCGTCGTCAGCGCCATCACTAAAGCGCCGGACTGGCGCCAGGCAACGGAAGCGCTGCTTTCCATGATAGAAGATATGGAGCCATCGTCATGCTAAGCGACAGTGAATTTCTGCGCTACAGCCGCCAGCTGCTGCTAGAAGAGATAGGCGAAGAGGGGCAGCGTCGCCTTAAGCGCTCAACGGCGCTGATCGTAGGGCTTGGAGGGCTAGGTTCGCCGGTTTCGCTTTATCTGGCCGCCGCTGGCGTTGGTTCGCTGATTCTGGCGGATGACGATACGCTTCATCAGACAAACCTACAGCGCCAAATACTGTTTGATAGCGCTGACGTTAAAAAGCCGAAAGCGGAACTGGCGGCCAAGCGCCTCAAGGGGCTAAATCCGTCTATTAGCTGTCGGATTGAAACCCAAAGAATAACTCAGGACAGTCTGCCCACATTACTTCACGACGTAGATCTAGTGATTGACTGCTGTGACAACATGGCGACGCGCCACGTTGTCAACGCAGCCTGTGTCTCTCGCTCGCTGCCGTTGATAAGCGGCAGCGCCGTTGGCTTTAGCGGCCAACTGTTTGTACTCACGCCGCCGTTTGCCGAAGGCTGCTACGCCTGTCTTTACCCCGACAAAGAAGAACCGTCCCGCAATTGCCGAACGGCCGGCGTGCTTGGCCCGATGGTCGGCGCTATCGGTTCGCTTCAGGCATTGGAAGCGGTCAAAATGCTAGCAGGAATGCCCTCAGCCCTTAGCGGTCAGCTGCGTCTATTCAACGGAAAGCAGCACGCGTGGACCAGCCTCAAACTCAGGCGAGATCCGCTCTGCTCCGTGTGCGGAGGGCAACATGCAAATCACGCTGAATGATACCCCAATGGAACTACAAGACAGCGCAGCGCTGTCCGATCTCTTGGTGCAATTAGGACATCCCACTCAGGGCATCGCCATCGCCGTCAATCAAACTATTGTACCCAAAACCGCTTGGGAAACGCATCGGCTCTACCACGGCGACAGCGTGCTGATGTTTCAGGCCATCGCAGGAGGCTAATATGTTAACAATCGCAGAAACTTCTTTTACTTCACGCCTGTTCATCGGCACGGGAAAATTCGCCAATTCGAGCCTGATGACGCAGGCCATTGACGCTTCCGGCGCTCAGTTAGCAACGATGGCGATGAAACGCGTCTCGTTAGGGAAAAACTCAGATAACCTGATTTCTCCGCTTAGCCAACTTGGCGTTCGCCTTCTACCCAACACCTCCGGCGCCAAAAACGCGCAAGAGGCCGTCTTTGCAGCCCGTCTGGCAAAAGAAGCGCTGGGTACCCGCTGGTTAAAGCTCGAAATTCATCCCGACGCCCGTTATCTACTGCCGGATCCCGTTGAGACGCTGAAAGCGGCGGAGCAGTTGGTTAAAGAAGGCTTCATCGTTCTTCCCTACTGTAGCGCCGATCCGGTTTTATGTAAGCGCCTCGAGGAAGCAGGCTGCGCGGCGGTCATGCCGCTCGGAGCGCCTATTGGCTCCAATATGGGCCTACAAACGCAGACGTTTCTTCGCATTATCATTGAGCAATCCAACGTTCCGGTTATTGTCGATGCCGGCATCGGCGCGCCCAGCCACGCGGCGCAGGCGATGGAGATGGGCGCAGATGCCGTATTGGTCAATACGGCGATTGCCGTTTCTCGCGATCCCGTCGGCATGGCTAACGCCTTTCGCCTGGCGGTAGAGAGCGGTCGACAGGCTTATCAATGCGGCCTGGGAGCCATTCGTCAAGACGCCACGGCAGAAGCGTCCAGTCCGCTAACGGCATTTCTTCATGAAGGTTCCCCTGCTTCCGTTAAGGAGCCGCAATGAGCGCCGATTTTCAATCTCTTTGGCAAACCGTCGACTGGGAGAGTACGACGCTTTCTATCTACGAAAAAAATTCCGCTGACGTTGAGCGCGCTCTGCAGGCCGAAAAATGCAACCTGAACGACTTCATGGCGCTGATTTCTCCCGCGGCTATGGCCTATCTGGAGCCTATGGCCCAAAAAGCCCAACGGCTAACCCGACAACGCTTTGGAAATACGGTAGGGCTTTATGCGCCGCTTTATCTCTCAAACCTATGCGCCAACGACTGTACCTATTGCGGTTTCTCTATGAGTAACCGAATAAAACGCAAAACGCTGTCGGAAGAGGAAATATTGCGCGAGTGCCAAGCGCTTAACGATCTGGGATATCAACATATTTTGCTGGTAACCGGTGAACATCAGGGAAAGGTCGGCATGGATTATTTCCGACGCAGCCTACCGCTAATACGCCAACGAGTCAGCTCGCTGATGATGGAAGTTCAGCCTTTAGCAACTCAAGACTACGCAGAGCTTAAGTCGCTGGGATTAGACGCGGTTATGGTCTATCAGGAAACCTATCATGCACGGACATACCAAAAAAACCATCTTAGAGGGAAAAAGCAGGACTTTTTCTGGCGTATGGCGACACCTGAAAGGCTAGGCGCTGCAGGGATCGATAAAATAGGTTTGGGCGTGTTACTCGGGTTATGCGAACAGTGGCGTACTGACAGCTACTTTTTGGCGCAACACTTGAGATACTTACAAAATCGCTACTGGCAAAGCCGCTACTCGATTTCTTTTCCACGTTTACGCCCCTGCGCTGGAGGGATTCAACCAGAAGCCGTTCTCAGCGACGCACAGCTGGTTCAGCTTATCTGCGCCTTCAGACTGTTCGCACCCGACGCCGAGCTGTCGCTATCCACGCGAGAATCGCCCCGTTTTCGCGACAGTGTCGTCCCCATGGCTATCAACAGCGTTAGCGCGGGATCGAAAACGCAGCCGGGCGGATATGCGGACGATAAACCGGAACTGGAGCAGTTTTCACCCCACGACAATCGTTCACCACAGCAGGTCGCCTCAGCGCTGCTACAGAAAGGCCTTCAGCCAGTATGGAAAGACTGGGACGGTTATTTGGGAAGAGGATCGCAATGCCGCTGAAAAACAATTAGCTATCAGAGAAAAACGTCGAAACGTCGCGCATATACCAACAAAAGCGATCGCTATGATTGCCAAAGAGCCATACCGTAGCGGCGTGAGGGCGGGAGCCTTCTCCGGAACCGAATCCCCCTAGGTTCCGCTTTCCGCCAAAGGCTTTCAACATTGCCTTAGGCATCTTCCGCAAGCAAAAGCCCGGCCAATAGTTTGGCCGGGCTATTCTCTAACTAAAAGTGTTGCATAATTAGCTATTGAGTGATGATGCAGGACCTTCAGCCAGCAAAAACGCTCTCATTCTCTCTCGCTGTGGATGCTGCTTCAGCCAGTTGCGTAATTCCTTAAGCTTTTCGTAATCGTCTTCTCCCAGCAAAGAACGATACATTTCATCAAGCCTGTCGTCCGCCTGCGCTTCGCGCACCTGCCGCTGCCAAAAATCGGTAAACAGCGTATTTAGTCTTCCCGCAAGACCGTGCGTCTTCAATAGTTCCCACTCCCCTTTATCCAACCAGATGCCGTTAACTCTGGCGCTGAGATCTAATCGATGAGCAGTGTCTTTTGAGATACGAAACTTCGTCATCAATGCCCCCGTCATTGGACATAGAAGCGCCTTCTCCGTTTCCTCAGCCTCTAAAGCCGCGTTTGCAAGCGAAGGTGAAGCCGCAGGAACCTCATGTTTATGACGTAAATAATCTTCCAGCATCAGCCAGTTTCCCCCGCAGTTTGGGCAATGCTGTACGGGTAAAAAACCGTCTAAACGTTCAGCTTTAAGTTCAACGGTTTGGCATTTTGGACACTTCATGCATTCTCTCCCTGATCGCGATAGTTAATCATTCAACGGTGCCGTTTACGCTGCACCTTTGGATTGGGTGCGGCCAACAGGTTAGCGTTTAATAAAATTTTCTATTTAAAAACACGCTTTTAAATAATAAGTTGGTCTAACTATATTAGTCCAATCTTATACGTTTTGACATCAATAATAGAGATTGTTCTAATAGATCAATGCATTGCCACATTAAAAGGCCTCACCCAACACGCATACCTTAGCATGTGATCTATATCGCATATTTGAATAAGTATGGCCATTCAGGCTACACTCCATCCCGAAGTTCGTAATGGACTATAGTTAGATGAAACACATTGCCATGCTTTGTGTTTCTTTATCTTTTTTAAGGAAAAATAAATCATGTTTAGAAAGTTATGCGCCGAATTTTTCGGTACTTTTTGGTTAGTTTTTGGTGGTTGTGGTAGCGCTGTTTTAGCTGCGGCGTTTCCCGAGCTAGGCATTGGGTTTGCCGGCGTAGCCCTGGCGTTCGGCCTTACCGTACTAACGATGGCCTACGCCGTGGGACACATTTCCGGCGGACACTTCAACCCAGCCGTAACGGTTGGCCTGTTTGCCGGCGGTCGTTTCCCCGCAAAAGACGTTATTCCCTACATCATCGTTCAAACGATTGGCGCAATTGCCGCAGCTGCGGTTCTTTACTCTATCGCCAGCGGAAAAGCCGGGTTTGACGCCACCGCCAACGGATTTGCATCTAACGGCTTTGGTGAACACTCTCCGGATGGCTTTTCCCTGCAGGCCGCAATTGTAGCTGAACTGGTATTAACGGCCTTTTTCCTTATCATTATTCACGGAGCTACGGACAAGCGCGCTCCGGCCGGTTTTGCGCCGATCGCTATTGGTCTGGGCCTGACGCTGATCCACTTAATCAGCATTCCTGTCACCAATACGTCAGTAAACCCGGCCCGTAGTACCGGCGTCGCCATTTTTCAGGGCACCTGGGCAATAGAGCAACTGTGGGTATTTTGGTTAGTGCCGCTTATCGGCGGTATTATTGGTGGGCTGATTTATCGCTGCCTGTTAGAAAGCAAAGATTAATAAAAACGTTAAATGGCAAAGCTCGCTTCGGCGGGCTTTTTTTGTCACTGTTTTTAAGTCACCGCCTGTTCGATTCACTAAAGCATCTGTGCCACAACGAAGGATGATGAAGAATGGATAACATAATGACGTTTTGTATACCACAATAAACGCGGGATGCCAGATTGAAAGAAACTTTTAAATAGGTGGGATAATCCTAGAGATCATAACTCCTTCTTTTCATCTAAATACTTTTAAGCAGCCATAGGTTGCTAGTTTTTGTTATCTATATTGTGGGCAAGGGACTTTTAAATAGCTTGGAAACTAAAAGAAGAAAGGAAGGCCGCTATATGAAAAGAGTCATATTCAACAAACGCAAAAAGGCCACTCTTTCGAGTGGCCTCTTCTAATTAAAAGCCTGGCAGTTCCCTACTCTCGCATGGGGAAGCCCCACACTACCATCGGCGCTACGGCGTTTCACTTCTGAGTTCGGCATGGGGTCAGGTGGGACCACCGCGCT
>NZ_AUUA01000027.1 GCF_000439085.1 Leminorella grimontii ATCC 33999 = DSM 5078
ATCCGTTAACTGGAAAGGCTCAAGAAGAGGCCAGGATACTGACGTCTATATATTTGAAGAAGTAAACGAATCTGGGGAGACCGTAGCCAAATACGAGGTTGAGTCATCTACCTCAATTCATCCGCCATTTAATGCGTCCCTATCTTATTCAAAGATACAATAGCGAGCCTGGCGGCCATGGTCGCCATTTTCATTCTCTTTTACACACACCCATAGCATCGAGCGTGATTGTCTTTTCGCCGTCGGTGACTGTTGCCACGGCTCCGGCTTTGACGTTAATTAGTGTGATATTATTGCCTTCGGCGTGACGATAAGACGCAGCGTTGCATCCTGCGAGAAGAGCAGCCAGGAGGATGATTGATAGCTTCACTGACTAGCCTCCAAAGAAGCGCATCTTTCAAACACCAACTCCATCGTGAGGCACTTATAAATTAGCCAGTTGAAGTGGAGGAGCGACTCAGCAACAAAAACCCACTTCATTTTTGGTTTTACCGATACTTTGTAAATCAATGAACCCGTAGCCATGGCTTACCTCTGGACATAAAAAAGACCGCGAAAGCGGCCTGAATGGAATATTGTGCTGGGTGATAAAATAAAACACTGGGGAATTTGGAGACCACGAAGCCATCAGAGTTATATAAAATTCTAAAATTCCCGCAATACACCCAGGCGCTATAGAATTTTATAAACTGCGTAACGTCTCGAAGATTTGAACGACGGAGCTTGTTCATTCGCCTGCATTCGATATCATCACCATGTCGTTTTCATACAGCGATAAATAGATTAGTTATCGCCCCTCTCCGGAGGGGCTTTTTATTGGCTTACTTCACTGCTTCAATCGTGGCCCCGTGGGAGTTCATGACATACACTTGGTCGCCTGGATAGATATATTGATACTGAACCCCATCGAACGCCTGATGCCGAGCACTAATAGGACTTTCATAGTCCTTGATCAGAATGGCGATAGCGTCTTCATCAAGAACGTCGGCGCGTTCGCTGACGATTAGTTCTTCTTCTTGTAGCGGCTTTGTGCCCTCAGCATCTTCGTATACCGCCGGTAGCCAAATTGCAAAGTCTGGGTTCGAATGGTCGTTAGTTTGCGCCAGCACGTCATTAAATCGCTCTGAGTCAGCTCTAGCTATAGTGATGCTTGGCAACTCACAGATGTGCGTCACACCATTGATAATCGTTTTTACTGTAAACATTCTTCTTTTCCTTCTTCGTCTTCTGATAAAAAAGCCCCGCTAATGCGAGGCGTTGTGTTCGCCAGCTTCCCGCTGTTTCTCAACAGTGATAGCTGACTTGCTGTCATCACAGCCATTAAGATTGACCACCCCCGTTATTGAGATAGACAAACGTTTGTGATGTAGCTCTGCAAATACTCTATTTTTGCCCTGTCTCTGATGATTTCTGCCCTGATATCGAAAACAGTTCGTCCAGCATCTTGAGAGAGTTCGACGGCGGTGTCATTGACCACGCTGCCGGTGGAGGTGGCTGGACATTTGGCTTTGATGCGCAGCCGCTTATTAGCAGCGGTAAGCTCAGAGCGAAGACGGTCATTTTCAGATTCGGAAGCATGTAGTTTCTCCGTTACTCGCTTGTCCAGCTCCGCCGCATGGCGCTGTGCTGCGTTCATCTTCTCGATAGTGCCGTTCGCAGCTTTTAGCTCAGCAGTAAGCGCGGTGTTATCGCTTTCAAGCTGTCCGTTGACAGACCAGAGATAGCAGATGGCCGAGATAAGAATAAAAAAAGCCGCAGTGGCGGCCAGCGTCAACATTGCTCGCAAACTCGTCATGCCGGTATCTCTACGTGCGGAGCGTCGAGGAACTTAGCTGGCGGGTCATTCGGGTTATCTGTCCACGTAATACCGAACCGCAAATTTACACCCAGCTCACAACCTGCTTTATGCATCGCATTGAGTACCGGCATCCAGTCGTTATGGCTATTCCAGTTAGCGCCGACCGGCAGCAGGTCAACAGCATTCCCGCTTAGATGGCGCGAGTTCATTGTCTTTGATGAGCCATTCATCACTAGCTGGCGCTGGCGGGCTTCTGTTCGCTTACCTTCAATGATAGTGAAGTCTCGCTCAGTAAGTTCCAGTGCACGACGGACGACTTTAACAAGCTCAGGATTGACGCCGCGTAAATTCTCTTCACTGCGATTGCTGAATTTGAAGCTACCCATTATCACGCTCTCCCTTTACCGCCAGCAAAATAGACTTACCGCGCCTCAGCAGCGCCATTCCGATTTCGCGAATAACTTTCGCCCCCAACCCGCCGATAGCGGCAAAGACAAAAAGCTCAAGGTCTCGCTGGTCAACGGGCGTCAGAACGCCGCTCATCAACGGGAAGCTCTCTATTACCCTGACAATCATCGGTGTAACTACAGGCGTTGATGTGACAGCAACGACACCGGTAATGGCGGCATCAACAAACGCCGCCTTTATTTTTCCACCGCCGTACATGACCCGCGAAAACGTCAGGGTGGCGGCAATTATTCCGCCGTTTACCCAGCTTGAGTTCGCCGAGTACCACGCCGCCATAGCCGCGAAAAAGTCGCGATAGTTGTTGTGCATACGCATATACGCACCTCCCATTCACAAGAGGCGTCCATTTGATTAATAGGGTTAGCCCTCAGTCGTAGCCACTGAGTATATGAGGGTGTGTGTTGGCGTTTGGCTGGGGCTAAATACGAAAAAGCCCCGACAGGTGTCAGGGCTTGAAATTCGTCATTTACTTGACATCCTCCCCGCCCTGAAGGACGGGGTTTTACGGCGCACCTGATAAATGCGCCGGCTGCGCCTTCGAGCTGGGAAAACAACACGCCATGCTAGGAATCAAGAAGTCAAAGGACGATTCAGTTCTTGCCAATCTTCCCTACAGCCAAGCTGGCTCAGTTCGACATAGAGATGCATTTTCAGCTTATTGTGCAGGTTACGACTTTGTAATGAGCATGGCACAGAGAATGGCCGCATAACGCTACATTAAACTATAGAGCCAAGGCCGCCTATGAGCGGCCTTTTTATAATGCCACGCCCCCGCCGGTATGCAGGTACTAACGATTGCCTGCGACTGGGGAGGTGTGGGCTCTGACAATGCGCCCTTCCTGAGCGGCACCTTCCAAAAAAGAAAACCCCGCCGGAGCGAGGTTTGAAATGTTCGTTAGTGCAACCGATACAACTAGTTCACTATAACAGAATATACCGTGCGAACGTTCGAGCGTCAAGCATTTAGTAGATGCGTGGCCGTTGGCCGCTGGTGAGCCTGCTGTTCAGGCTCTTCTCAAGATGCATGAGAAAGGCAAAGCCATCTTGGTAGTGGTTGCATAAGCGGCTGGCGAGCGGGGATTCCATCTTTTTAAGTGCTGGGTAGATGCTCTCCTTCCACTCGGTGTAGATGAGCCGGTAGTGGGACATCAGCGCATTGATGTTGTAAGCGTCGCGTTCTTCTTGGGTAATTGCGACAACAGCAACCTGTGACTCTTGACGCTGATTGAAGTAGCAGTCCTCAAGTTTTTCGAAGACTTCCCATGCTTGGTCGGTTTCAAGCATCTTAGCGTGGCGGGCTGCTCCGCGCTCTGTCCAGAGGATGAGGCTGCGGGTTTTGGGGGAGATTTGTAACTGACTTATTGTCAGTCGCAAACTTTTAAGCCCTTCGCCAGTGGCTTTAAAGAAATGTTTTCCTTCGATGAAGCGCCCTGCATTGCGCTTATGGTTTTGTTGAATGTTATTCTCATCTGCACCATAAAGCTGCGCCAGCAATTCAGTAGTGATGACTGGGATTTGGTTATAGGCGATTGGAGAAAGAGTTTCAGCAGTAATTCGCGTCGTCATGGGGATATTCCTCTTCAGTAAAGAATTATCACCACCGTCAGGTCTCAATCTTAGGGTGGTGAGACGTACAGGGTTGAGACTACCGGCTGAAAAGGACCCGGCGAGCCTTTCGGCTCCCCTGCACGCCCCACCATTATTTGGATATGGTCATGCATCGTGCACAAAAAAACCGCTTAGCGCGGCTGTGCGCTTTTCAGATATCCGGGGTCTCAATCCCGACGCCAGATTTTGCTGGCGTTTGGTGACTATAGCCCCGAACATCTGAATTAGTCAACTATGCGGCTGCTTTCATCATCTGAAGCATTCCCGCGATAAAGTACTCCCCCTTACCTAACCGCTCCTTCACATAGCTATTACTACGCTCCATGTGTTTACCAATAACCTTGATAGAAATATGGTGAACATAGGTCAGGCAAACGATGTTGTACTCTTCAATGCTGTACTGCTTGAGATGGCAAACAGCGGCGTCTACTTTCTGAAACTCATCATCACCAAGCGTTGGTCGGTATTCGCTTTCCCTGTCCGCGCCTTCGATTCCGACGGCCTTAGATGCATACTCAGTCCCTGTTTTGTCGCTATTCGTGTTGCCCCAGGCGGTCAACAGGTCTTTGATATCTTTCATGCCGCTGCCCTCACCTCTTTCAGCTGTTTAATCTTGTGCCGGTAAAACTCGCGAATACCCTTCAACTCTTCCACCGACGGTCTGTGCGGCTTCGGCACCACCTCCAGCGCCTCTACCCTTTTGAGCCCAATTTTTCCAATCAATGCAGGCCGGTATTTGTCGATGTTTCCTGATAGATACAGATTGCAGGGTTGACATTGGCGATGAACATTATCTTCGTTAAATCGGAGGTCTGGCCGCGCCGCCGTCGTCTTGAAATGGCCAGCGTGATACTGGCCTTCGTGATGGCGTCCGCAGCTGATACAGGGAAAATCGGCGTCGCGCAGCCGGATATACTCGTTGAAAACTTTCTGCGTCGCTTTTACGTGGTCGTTGTACGGCTTCAGCGCGGCTTTGCGAGCCTTTAACGCCTTCCTAATCTCTTTCTCTTCCTTCCGCGCTTTCTCTTGCCTGACGAACTTTAAGGCGCACTGTCCACGTTGACAGACCTTTTGACCGATGCGCATTTTTACGAACTTGTTGCCGCAAATGGGGCAGTCGTATTCTTTTCTTGGCTTTAGACTCCGCTTTATATCTGTCACAGCTCAACCTCCATCATTTTTGCCCTTTCATCAAGAGCAGCGCTAAGCCTGATGCTGTGATTAATGGCGTACTGCTTCCCTCTTAAGCTCTTTGTCATCACTCCGGCCTGCTCCCATAGTTTTATCGCTCGGCGATACCACCCACGCTTTTCGTGGCTCAGCGCTAACCGGCACGTATCGAAAAAGTCATTAGTCCCTCTGAAGCACCATTCCTTTTCACTGCAATCACGATATCCGAGCGGCGTATAGTCGATTTCTCTGCTCAGTTCGGCGTTGGTTTTCATCACGCAGCCCTCCGATCGCCGAACCGTTTAGCCCACTCAATCTCTTGTTTTGACTTTTCACTGAAAACGACACCTTTCTCTGTTCCGAACCAATACGCAGCCTCGATTACCTCTATCATTTCTGACTTACGCATTTTGCTGGTTCGGTGGCCGAATCTGACATAGCCGCCCGTGATGCCTGGTGCTTGTCGGCGTTCCTGTCTCTTTGTTTCTGCCACTAAATCAGTAATCAGGTCTTTCCAGTCTTCCTCGTCATAGCGATTACCAAACCAAATAACCTGTTCTGAAATGTCCTTTAGCAACGGCCACATCTTGCTATTCTGTAATTTGGTTCTTTTAGGCTCCTGAATGACCACTTCAAGCGGACTCTTGCTATCAAGTGGCTGATTGCGTATTGAATCGATGGCATTAGATCGAACCTGTTCGCTTACTAGATAAAAGGTTTGTTTGTTCATCAAAATCCCCCTTTCTTCGCGTAACGCCTCGGTTGCTCGTTTTGGCTCTGTTCTCTTGCTTGTTTTGCTGTTGCTTGGTCTACGTCATAAATCGCACCATTCCTCTGCTCGGCATACACAACACCGGTTTCGCCGTGGCGGTTTAAGCGAAGGAGTAATTCCGTGTCTTGTTGGTTCGCGTTCTCGTCGTAAGCGCCCTCTCGGTAAATGCCCAGCCAGTAGTCGCAGTCCTGCTCTATCTGTCCTGTGTCGCGTGAATCGCTGGGTAATGGGCGTTTGTTGGTTCGTTTCTCAAGGTCTCGGTTAAGTTGCGTTAGCAGCACGACAACGCAATTAAGCTCTTTTGCTAAAGCCTTTAAGCCCTTCGTAATGATTCCGTATGCTAAGTCGTTACGCTCGGCTTTCTCGGCTTTCATCAGGGTCAAATAGTCAACTAGAACCATTCCTACTGCACCACGCTCACGCTTGATTCGGCGGCTTTCAGAGACGATATGAGCAAGAGATAAGCCCGGCGTGTCGTCGATGTAGAGATTCCTGTTCTCCGCGAGACTTAGCCCCTTAGCGGAGGCCAACGCAAAGCGGTTATCGTCGTATCCGTCGAGATAGAAGTTTGAAGGGCTAACGCCTGAGATTTGAGACACAGAGCGCTCTACAATCTGCTCTTCTGGCATCTCAAGGCTGAACATAATTGCGGGTAGGTTTTCTTCAGTGGCGCAGTGAATAGCCATCTTCAGATACAGGGTGGTGTTGTGAGTAACAATATAGTCATTTGTCACATATAGGTGGCTAGGATGAGATACCATGATACAAAGGCATTCTTCCGGTAAAATTTCTATAACTGACTTAATTCCAACGCCACGATTACCTAGTCTATTGACACCTAAATTCTCACGGAGGCGAGGAGATTCGATCCTTGCCAAAATTGAATCTGGCAGTCGAAGACTTACCATGTGTGCGTCTAGTCCTTGATGCACCTCACCTTTGTAGGTGTAAGCAATGTCAGAACGCAACGTTTCACGTGCTACTCCACCGAGAGAGCGAACTAGCCTAACTAATCCTTCCGCGAGAGCCTTGCTTGATGATGAAAATCGAATGCAGCCAAATTTTTCAACCCAGCCATCTGTTTCTAACAGTCCAGCCATAACGCCAATTCGGGTTTCTTTGTTTGATGAAAAAATAAATTCAGGGATTTCTTTTTGAGATGCCGTTTTGCCAATCAGACCGAAATTACGCAGTCGTTCAAGAAGTGGATTTTTACAGCCTTTTTTGTTAGTGATCACATAGTCATTTTCCGCCACTTTCACAAATCTAAGAGGCGAAATGCTATTAGCCATTCTGTTAAGAATATAATCTTCTGAGTTGGTGAACTTAACACCTCTGGTTAATGACCCATCACCCAACAGCGCGCCTAATACCCATCCATCAATTAATTGAGTATTTTTCCCAAAGTCACCACTCACAGCAGGAACACAAATCCTTCCTTGATAACGAGTTTTTTCCAACATGTCCGCTAGTTTGTCGGTATCAACAACCCGGGAACCATTAAACTTTGAAGATAAGATCTCCCATAAGTGAGAATCAGCCGCTTTTACCACCCGGCCATCTTCAAATGTCACCTGGTACATTCTGCGTACCCCTTGAGGGAAAACGCCGGTAACCACGGATCTACATCCATCTACAGATGCGATTTCCTGACCAACTTGAATTTCGCCGTGAGTTGTCCACTCGCCATCTGAGAGTAAAATCTTAGCGTCCATCGCCATTGCTTTACCCATCTTTGGTCGAGCGCCGACAACAAACAGCGAGCCTTTAACGATGCGCTTTGGTTCAAGCATGGCGTCAAGCGATGGAATACCGCTTGTCAGGCCATTGGCCGATGAATCCCCATCCAGACGCTTATCAACAACATCGACCCAGCGCCCAAAAGCTTCAGCAAAAGGCACGGCTCCGCGTGAAAATCCGGCCTTGGTTTTAGTATCAAGCTGCATAGCCAGCGACTGAAACTGTTCAAGTTTTTGCGCCGTCGTCATGCTGCTGGGTGTATAAAAAACCTCCAGAATTCTATTGGCCTGCTCTATCGCTGTGCGTTCAGCGTATTTATCTTTCACCACATTGGCGTAGGCCAATACATTCGCAGTGCTTGGCGTGTTTTTAGAGACTTCAGCCAAGTAAGCGTAACCACCAACGTTATCAATTTCGCCCATGCTTTCTAGGCGGCCGCTAACTGTTTGCCAGTCAATTGTCTGATTTGCTCGATTCATGTCGAGCATTACGCCGTAAATCGTCCGATGCTGGCGGTTGTAGAACATCTCAGGGGTCAGGAATGAAAAAACCTTTTGCACTCTGTCGCTCTGAGCATCAAGTATCACAGAGCCGATCACTGATTGCTCTGCGTCGATACTATGCGGGGGAACCATAAAATCAGCGGTCATCCTTGCCCCCTTCACGTACTTGCAAATAGACCTCATCGTTCAGGAAATAATCTAATCCTTTTTTATGCCATGTTTTCCCTGAACGATTGTCCTGACGGTCTTCCAACATCCAGCGGCAGTTTGTTGCAACGTAAGTTAAATATGACTTCCAGCTTTCCAGCGTGAACGGCTGTCCATCAAGTTGGCGGGTAATTTTTGAAGCCTTCGCCCAAAACGTGCGGATCATGTTACGGCGCCTATCAGTCAGCGCACGAACGCCCTTAGCCTCAGGCAGTATGTCGTGATAGACAGAAACTACATCCTCGCAGCTTAGTGATGATTTTTTCTTGGCCGGATTTGTCTGTTGAATTACTTCTTGCTGGGAAGGTGTATCAGCGCCAGCTGAATCACAATCTATTACGTTAGTAATAGATATATTAAGTACTTCATTAGTTGTGGCACTTTGTTGGCATTCTGCTGGCACAACCTCTTCTGAACACCTTGCTATACCTGATTTAACGTTGGCATTCTGTTGGCATTCTGTTGGCACTAAATTTAGCTGATAATCGTCATATTTTATGACCGTGATTTTGGTAAAAAACTTGGTTGACTCCATGTGAATCATTCCGAGTTTTACGAACTTATTTAGTAGATATTTAACGCGATCTGACTTAATGCCGGTCTCTGTAACTAGCGACGTTCTGCCAGTAATAAACTGCCCTCTTCCAATGCTAATCTCTCCCAGCTGAGTCATAACTGTTTTTGGAGCATAATTAGCCATCAGAATCACATGAAGCCACATGTGAACGGCTTCTGAATCAGTCTTATAAAACGGCACATCAGTTATTTTACGATGTAGCAATGCAAACCCCTTAGCAGCGCTATCCTGCTCTCTCGCGGGCTTTTGTTTAAACTGAAGCACATTACCCATGTCGATGCTCCTTCACTGACTTCTTCGCTTCCTCTAACGCCTTTCGCGCTTTCTCACATTGCTTAGCAAGGGGGAATAAAACGGCGTCTCTGATAATGTGCTTATGCAGCCTTTCTTGTTCTTCTAAGCGCTTCATAGGTCCGCCCTCTTCGTCAATTGATAGCGATAGTGGACGCGACCCGTTTTCTCGTTCTTGAACGCCTGGCGCGTCTTCCTGTAGCCGCATTGGGTGGCTTCACGAATGCGGGCGCTGATGGACGTCTCTTGGTCGTGTAGGCCGAACTCTTTTCTTATCTGGCGCTGTATTTCTGTGAGAGTGAATGAACCGCGAGTGGCGATATCAATAACGCGCTGAAGCTGGGTAACAGGCTTGTTATTTGGTTGATTTATGTTCATAATGTTTTAGAACCTCAACTATTTTTAAATGGTTAACAGACCGTGAAGTTGCAGCTTCACGGTTTTTCTTTAACTTTTATCTGTTTAAAGGGTTTGCCATGGACGTTGCTCTCTTCATCTCCACCATTAAAAATTCCGTCAGCGCCCTTTCCGCAATTCAAAGCAACGAAGTCCTTAGAGAGAGGATTGCCTTCATCTATGAGCAAATGGACGTAGTTCTGAAATCCTACGAATCGGCCCAAAAAGAACTGTCCGAGACGAAAGAAAAGCTTGTAGAACTTGAGAAGCAAATAGCGGCTTACCGAGAAAAAGACGAGTTTGTCCAACACATGGGAGCGGCCTTTAGAAAAAATCCCGCTGGCGGCTACATCTTGGCGGCGTATTGCCCCAACTGTCTTAAACAGGTCGGAAGTAGTTTTGATGATTTCCCTTTCTATTGCCCCACGTGCGGATGGTCGTCTAGCTTTAATGGCTATGATCTTTCTCATATCATGAAGTCCTTACCTTAATTACTGATCTCGTGAGTTAACGCGAATGGTGGCGGATATCTCAGCAATACGAGCGGCGATCTCTTTGTAGATGGCCTCCCATATGAGCTTCTTCTCGGCCTTGTCAATAACGCCGTCATTGTTGATAGATTCATGAATAAGCTTGTCCACTTCGCCACGAACGACATCAGCAAAAAGGCTCAAAGCGTGTAACTCAACGTTATCCAGTTCGCTAACTTCAGGAAGTTGATATGCAGCACACCCTGCCCGCTGGGCGAAATAGTCGGCCACAAAGTGTGTCTTGCTAAAGTCCTGTAGCGATTCGAGTTCGTCGATAGAAAAGAACCGAGTCCCGTTCATCTCATACAGTCGGTTTTTAAACTGCATTTCAGTCAAGCCGAGGCGATGAGCTGCAACAGATCGACCACCATCAATGTGTTCAACCATCTTGTTAATCATCTCTACGCGGCCTAAACATGGTTTGCTCATCGTCTAGTATCCCTATCGATATCAATGCGGTACTGTGTACGCATGGTTAAGCGGCTTTGGTTGGGTGAGGGAAAATATCTCCGAGATCTGGGCGAATTTGATAAGCAGGAACGCCGCCATTGGTGGCTATCTCAATGCGCTTTGCATTTTCGGCTGATACTTTTTTCTTTCCGTGTAACCAAGCCCACACGGACGGTTGCTTGACACCACAAGCTTTCGCTAATTTTTGCTGGCTACCGACAATCTCGATAGCTAGGCCGATAGCTTTATTACTCATAAAAGACCTCCAGTTATTAATTACAGCAAGAATAGCCAAAGCTATGCAAAAAGTAAATATCTTTGGATATTTGATTTCTTATAGCCGTGGCTATATAAGTTAACTTTATGAAACTAGAAACTTTTGCAGACAGATTAAATTTCGCGATGAATGAAGGGGGCTATACGCAAGCATCCCTAGGGCAAGCTATTGGTATGTCTCAGCCAAGCGTTTGGAAATTGACCACAGGTAAAACTCAGAACACTAGGAAGATGTACCAAATAGCGAAAGTTCTTGGCGTCAGACCTGAATGGCTAGAGGAAGGTAGCGGACCAATGCGGGAAGGGCCAGCAACGGAGCAGAGCCCTAACGCGTCAACATTTAAGTTTTCCCACTTGAAAGTAAAAGAATGGGAAAGCCTAGATGAAAAAGAAAGAGACGAGTATGTAGAAGTCCCTCTACTGAACATTTCTTTGTCAGCGGGGAATGGGGGTTATGTAATCGATGAATCATCAGAGTTTGGCTTGACATTCAGACATTACTATCTAAAAAAAGTCGGCGTCCCGATCGCCGCAGCCCGAGTAGTTAGAGTGACGGGAAATAGCATGGAGCCAACACTACATGATGGTGATGTTGTTGGTGTAAACACTCAGGACACAGTCATTAGAGATGGCAAAACTTACGCTATAAGGCAAGGTGAACTGCTGAGAGTGAAAATTCTCATAGCAACACCTCAAACTGTCATAATTCGGTCAATAAACCGTGAAGAATACCCAGATGAAACGATGACAAAAGAAGAGTTTTCTGACGGCGTTGAAGTTATTGGCCGCGTGTTCTGGTCTTCACATACTTGGTAGCCAATCCCAAGCCTACAAGCGGCATGGTAGGAGAGATAGGTATAAAAGGTTTTATATACATCATTCTGTTCATCGCTTGCACCTTTCTTGTTGGGTGCTACATGGTTACCGTTTTGCATTTCTACACCGTCATTAGGCTGGGACTGGTAGATTTACTAGGTTTTAGATGATGCGCCGTAAACCCTCGTCCAATGCGGGCGGGGAGCAGTCACATGATGGATATACCTCAAGTGGATTGAATGGATGAACATGAATACTCTTCTATACATCATCGCTCTAGCCATCATCTGTGCTTTTATTGGCGCGGGGGCTACTTTGATTTTGACCCCGTGGGGCTGGTAGATCTGTCAGGTGTTGGGGGGTTTTGTTTTGACATATACTTTAAAAATCTTAATTGTTGAAAGGATTACCTATGTCTCGGGATGAAGTGCAAAAGGAAAGTAAAAAATCAAAGCCTAAAAAAGTAAGAATGAGAGCTTTTAGGGTAGAGAATTATGATTTATCTAAGAGCTCAAGTCCTGCTAAATCGCTCATACTTTCAAGACTGGATAGTACAGAAAGTGTCAAAGAACGATGCATGATTCTTAGTCCAGAAGATTCCAAGAAAGAACAAGATCTGATCTCATTTCATCAAGTTTCTGAAAAAAGTAAGTCAATATTTTGTACAATGATAAGGATATCCCCTAGCAATGAGGTGGAACAGATACCAAATGAGTTATTTAACAAAAAGTCTTTTACTATGGATGAGCTCAAAGACTCAGGAATAGAATCATCTGTCGTCTGCAAAAGTCATTTTTACTTTTGCATTAGTGATAATTACTTAGTAACAAATCTCCCTTTAAATAAAACAATTTCATCCCTTCAGACATATGTATGCTGGTTAACAAACAACGAACTCATAGAGTTCACGCCAATGATTGATAAAAAAAACCAGACACAACTAAAAGACTTAGATTTCATTAAGGTTAAAGATCCGGGTAAATCAAAAGAAGTAGAAGAAACTGAAGAGAAACAAAAAGAACATGACACAGCTCAGCCACCAGTAGTTTCTGAAGAAAAGAGCAAGACGTTTAAGATACCAGATATGATAATGAATATAATAAAATCGGCATTGTCAGATACAACCACCTATAGTGATTTGATTAATAATAAAATAGTATCCGCAGAGTTATTAATCAAATTTAACAAGCCAAGAAAAATGACCAATGAGGAATATGCTAAAATACTAGGGGCAACACTTAAGCCAGTTAGCGATCTTGATAACATTACATTCAAAAGAAAAGATGGAAAATCAGAAGTTAAAGGAAAGGAGCTCCTCAAGACAAAAACAGTTGACATTGAGATTACTGAAACTGGTAAACTGGTCGAGCAAATGGTTTTTCAGGAGATGAGCAAATACCTCATTGAAATAAAAAGTGAAGAAGAAACTCATTAATTTTACAGCAGTTTTTACTTTTAACTTAGTCTGTTCCTCCTTTTTTGAGCTACGGCCAGATACTTTTTTGATCTCCACACTATACACCGTCTCTGGCATTATGTTTTCTATTGGTCTCGGCTTAATCGTCACATTTAATATGTCTGGAGTGAGGAACAAAGGGTATATCAGTGAAATAAGACGCTCCCTAACAAGAGTAAGAAATTCATTCCTAATATACTTTAGTGTATCAACTATTTGCCTGATATTAAGTCAATATCTCCAAAAAATAAATTATTATATTGAAATTAAAGGATTTAATATCGTCTTTAGCTTCTCTGTCTTTTTCTGCATCCTTATTATTTATTCAATCATCTACTTTATAATAAATTTTTTAGAAGTGCAGAAACTTGGCTCTGATATCTTCGATAAAGTAAACCAAGAGGAAAGTAATTAACCCAGCCCGCCCCGCGCGGGCTTTTTCACACCTGTCAACTTTACCAGCTTGCGCCATTCAGCAACACTCCATAAGCTAACTATGTTCCCATCAGCAGTATTTTCTATCTCATATTAATGGAGTTGTCTCTACTTATCCCCGCTAGTCGGGGATTTTTTTCGCCCTAACAATCCACTCTCCGCGCTTCTCTGACTTTCTGACTGTCAACTCTTGCCCAGGACGCATAGCATTAAGTTCGCGCTCTAGCCCCTTCTCACTCACCTTAATTTCGCTTGGCTGTCTCTGTGACGGCGATTTATTACCGGCAGAAGGGAACCCGCCATTTGCCGCCCAATATATGCCAACGGCGCAAGCAACAAACAAAAACACCATAGAAAACATAAACGCTTTCACGCCTTCAGAGCATCTCACCGCCACAGCTAAACCCTCGCCAAAAATAAGAATGAGGCTATCAACCACGGCGAAATGATGGAAATTCATTGTGACGATCGATAACAAGACATTGATCGCTATTAACGATCAATTGTTTTTTTAACAGGCTCAGCCGGGCGAAGTGAAAATTTTTTCTGACTAAATTACTTTTATTATCAATAAAATATACCCAAAGAAATAAATAATATAACCAAGGCTATTTACAATGAATATATCTAAAGCTATATTTACCCCATCGAAGCACAACGCAGTACACGAAAGCCAGACCAGCTTTCCTACATTCGCAGAGATGCGCGGCGCGGTGGATGCCCTGTAAATCCGCCCCACCCCCGAGAGGGATATAGTGGCGTATGAGTTCTTGGTCAAAAGTTATACCAGGTGCCATTCATAGAGTGGCACCGAGTATAAAAATAATTGGGAGAAAAATATGTTTAAGCAAGTAGATTTTGGAAATAACGAATCATCATCTATCGGTGTATTTAAGAATGAAAATGGTTACACAGCTATGACATTTAGCAAGTCAAAGGACTTTAAAACAGAGCAAGGCGCTCTTAGCTGGTTAGCCCGACAAGGTATAGATATTAGTGAACTTAACTAATTGGAGCGGAAGAGCCATGAGCTACATACAGGAAAACATCCGGCTATTAAGTACCTTTTGCACGACAGACTCACGCACTGTACTGACCATGAAAACTTATGTGCTGCCGTGGGCTAAAGAGCGGTTAGAAGACCGTAAGCAACTCATGAAACTCGCTCAGTCAGTAGGAACACCATCACTGAGCGAATTCCTTGAAGAAGAAATAGAGGTGCTGACTGACGGTATCCTTTTATGTGAGCAACGACTAGCGGCTATAGGGGGTTAAGCATGCTTACCATCGGCGAAAAATACGAAACAAAGAACGGCCAATACTTCGAATATACCGAAGACAGGACTCAATTTGACCCTGGTTGGCCTTTCTTCGGCGAGGTGTTTAATCAGGATGGCAGTTTTGACCGAATTGCCTATTACCGCCCTAGCGGCAGATATACAGATAGCCGCCTTGGTTCAGGGTACGACTTGATTACTAGTCGTTGAGGGTTCAGAGATGAGCGAAAAATTAAAACCATGTCCATTTTGTGGTAGCGATAATGTCCACATTACCAGAACTGCTGGCTCTCTACATGATGAAACCGGTAGTTTTTACTATGTCAGCTGTTCAAGTTGCTGCGCTAAGTCAGGTAGTGAATTCTCACCAGGTGGGCGCTATACGAATGATTTGTATAAAGCGGTTTGTGACAGGTGGAATAAGCGCGCCAATTAGTGGTAGGCCCATCATAACAAGAGCAAAAGTGACGCTCCTACGGGAGCGCACAACCGCATGAGAATTGCAGGGTTTATGGCAAGCCTTCACGCCCAGACTCTGAGGCCAGTTCTCAGCCGCTTGTGATGTTCGTAAGCACGATGCAACGCTGGAAAGAGCAAAGCCCCGAAAATCAGCTGAGCCGCAGCAACTGGCGGCCAAGACAAAAAGTGAGCGGCGGGAAATAAGCGAGGGTAGCGCCTCGGTGTCACAACAACAAACCGCATGAACAACCAACAAACGGCAGCCTGTAAGGGGAACACCCGTTGAGGAAGAGGCATGGCCGGAACCGTAACCGGCACCCATTCAAAAGCGCACTCCAACTTTAACTTCACTATTCTGATAAATGGGGATTTTCATCGCCGGAGTGCGCTTCTTAATGCTAACAGTCGCGAAAGCGGCTTTTTTTGTACCTGAAATAAGGATTGAAAATGAAAAAGTTCGAACTTGTCGCTGAAATGACTAAGGAATTTTTCGGTAAAAAGCTGTTCCGCATTCGCGCACTCATCTCTTTTAGTGATGTTTCAGTAGGTGATTTGGGTGGCTGGGTTGAAAAAGAAAGCGCCCTAGATCAAGACGGCAATGCGTGGGTGTCCGGCGATGCGCAGGTGT
>NZ_AUUA01000028.1 GCF_000439085.1 Leminorella grimontii ATCC 33999 = DSM 5078
AATTTAAAATTTCGTTTAAACGTTCTTTAAATATGGTTTGAATGAATAGAGCGTAGTATCAAATGTTTTGTAATTCCCCCGCTTTTGGGAGACTGGTATCAAATAAGCGTTTTCCTCTAACCCTTTAAAAATCCCGCGAATTCCCGTCTTTTTCAATCTAATCCCTAGTATCAATTCTTTTCCTTCCTCACATGTCGGTCGATTCGCTCAACAACCGCAACCTCGACTTCGCGACCCACGTCGTTGAAATCGAACGTAGGCATATCGATGAATACAGCTTCTATCCCGATCGCGACGGCGGCCCCATCTACAGCAGCGATGAGGCCTATGTTGACAACAGCGCCAGCAACCATCTGAAAATGCTGCATGGCCCCGGCAGGGCTGATGACCATTTCTATCAGTACGACTACGAGCGCGTTATCACCGAAGACCAGATCCTGCGCAGCGATCCCGGCCAAATTTTGGCGGGCGGCAATATGATTATCAACGCTGACCGGGTGCTCAACGACAAAAGTGAAATCATCGCGGGCGGCACGCTGGTCGGCAATATTACCGATTTGGTGAATACCGAGCTGAAAGGCGAAAACGTTCTGACCGACAGCGGCATCCTGCACGAGTACTACCGCAAAAAGCGCAAGGGCAGCGACAGCCAAGGACATCGGACTAACAACTACCTGCCCGCACCGGTCATCACCGAAATCGACCTACAGCCGACCACATACTTAGGTAACACCGCCCCCACGGGCAGCGGCCTAAGCGTCGGCCAGAACGTCATCACCTACATCAATGCCAACACCGGTGTCGACGTTAACGGCCCCGGCACTCTGCGCATCGGCACCGTCACCCCCGGCATGCCGGACAACGGCCTGATGCAGCAAACCGGCGATCCGACCGCCGGCTACTACCTGGAGACCGACCCGCGCTTTGCCAACTACCGCAAGTGGCTCAGCTCCGATTACATGCTCGAGCTGATGGCGACCGACCCCAACACCATGCACAAGCGCCTAGGCGACGGTTTTATCGAACAGCGCATGATCCGCGAGCAGGTGGTCAAACTCACGGGAAACCGCTTCCTTGACGGCTATGAAAACGACGAAGCGCAGTATCGCGCCCTGATCGACAGCGGCGTCGACTTTGCCAAGCAGTACGGCCTGGTTCCCGGCGTCGCGCTGACCGCTGAACAAATGGCGCAGTTGACCAGCAACATCGTCTGGCTGGTCGAACAGCAGGTGACGCTGCCGGACGGCAGCATCGTGACCGCGCTGGTGCCGCAGGTGTATATCGTTGATGACGGCAGCCAAAAAGCGCCCTCCTCCGCCCTCATCGCCGGGCGCAACGTTGACTTGACCGTAAGCGGCGAACTGACCAACCGCGGCACCCTGTCCGCCGCCAACGGCCTATTCGTTGATGCGGGCGCCATCAGCAACCTCGGCGGCAGCATGCTGGCAAACGACCTGTGGCTGAACGCCGCAGGGGACATCAACCACCTCGGCGGCCTGCTGGCGGGCAATAACAGCGTCACCATAGTCGCTGGCGGCAACATCTACGCCGCCAGTCAGACCGTTCGCACCGAAGGCGCACAGGGCTTTGTGGAAAACATCAGCCGCGTGGCCGAAATTCGCGTTAACGGCAACGGTCAGCCATCCGAAACGGGTAAAGGCAATGGCGAACTGACCATGATTGCCGGTGGCGACATGACGTTGACCGCAGCCGCTATCAGCAATCAGGCTGAAGGCGGTCAAACCTATCTGTCGGCAGAAAACATCACCCTCAACACCGTGACCGAATCGTTCGAACAGAACAACAAATTCGACGGAGACAACTGGCTCAACCGCAGCGGCAGCGCCGAGGTCGGCACCGTCATCAAGGCGCAGGGCGACATCACCCTTGATGCGGGCAACGATATTCACGCCCGCGCCGCCAGCATGACGTCGGACAAAGGCGACATCGCGCTGTACGCTGGCAGCGACATCACCATTGAGTCTGGCCGCAGAACCGACCACACCGACGCCGCTCATAAGAGCAGTGGCAAGAGCGGCGGCGGCAACAGCGTGTCGCTCACGTTAAAAGACACGGTGGATGAAAACAGCGCCATTGGAAGCCAGCTGTCTGCCGAGAACGTCACCCTCAACGCCGGGCGCGATATCTCGTTCACCGGCTCGAACGCCGTCGCGACGAAGGACGTTGACCTGTCCGCCGGGCGCGATATCACCATTCAGGCGGCCCACGAGGAGTACAGCAACCGCCACTTCCGCGAGGAGAAAAAGTCCGGCGCATTCACCAGCGGCGCGACCGTCACCTTTGGCAGCCAGTCGCAAAGCTACGACAACACCGCCTCCGGCACCGAAAGCTACGCAAGCACGATTGGCGCGCTTGAAGGCAACGTCAACATCAACGCGGGCGGCAGCTATCGCCAGACCGGCAGCCACGTCAAGGCGCTGGGGGGCGATATCGGCATCACCGCTGGCGACATCACCATTGAGTCCTCCGCCGACGCCTGGCAGAAAAAGAGCATCTACACCTTCAAGCAGGACGGCCTGACGATGGGCGTCTCCAACCCGGTTATCAGCGCCATCCAGACCGCGCAGGACATGCACAAGGCCAGCCAAAATACCGACGACCCGCGCATGCAGGCCTTGGCCGGAGCAACCACCGCGCTGGCCGGTTACAACGCAGCCAGCGCCGTCGCCAGTCAGGGCGCGGGCGGCGGCATCAACATCAGCATCACCTACGGCCAGAGCCGCTCGGAGGACGTCACCAAAAGCTGGGGCGTTAACCAGACCAGCAGCACAATGCAGGCAGGCGGCAACGTCATCCTTAACGCCAACACCAAAGACGGCAGAGAAGGCAGCGGCAATATCCGCGTCACCGGCAGCGACATCGATGCAGGTAAGAACCTCGGCCTTATCGCCGAAAACGACATCCTGCTCAACGCCGCCGACAACACCAACAGCCTGCGGCGCGACAGCGAGAGCTACAGCTGGGGCGCGGGAATAGGTATTGCCATCAGCTCCAGCGGTTGGGCTGCTGGCGTTACCGCCAACGGCAGCCTGGGGCGCGGCGAGGCCGAAGGCGATGACGTATATCGCACCAACAGCCACCTGACAGCTGGGGATACCCTGTTTATCCAGAGCGGCGGCGATACTACCCTCTCTGGCGCTGCGGCCAAGGGCAGCAGCATCATCGCTGACGTCGGCAAGAACCTCACCATCGAAAGCCTGCAGGACACCAGCTCCTACAAGAGCGACGACTGGAACGTCGGCGGCAGCGTTACCGTCGGCTTTGGCGGTGCTTCCGGCAGCGTCAACTTTAGTCAGAACAAGGTCGATGCCGACTTCAAGAGCGTGACCGAACAAAGCGGCCTGTTCGCCGGTGACGGCGGCTTCAACGTCTACGTTGGCGAGCACACGAGCCTGACCGGCGCGGTGATTGCCAGCAGCGACAAAGCGGCGCAGGACGGCAACAACCAGTTCAGCACCGGTACTATCGAGACCAAAGACATCAAAAACCACTCCAGCTATGACGCCTCCGGCTTTAGCATCGGCGGCGGCTACAGCGTCGGCGATGGCGGCATGAGCAAAATAGGCGGCGGCGGCGGCGGCAGTTCCACGGCCTCTTCCGGCATAGGTAAGGACCAAAAGGGCAACGCCACCACCGGCGCCAACGCAGACCCGTCCACCAAGCAACCTGAAACCGGCGGCTGGAGCGCCACTACGCCGATTTATATGAGCGCCAGCGATAGCGACAGCAGCACCACTCGCGCGGGCATCAGCGGCGGCGACGTCACCATTCGCGACGAAGCGGGCCAGCAGGCCCGCACCGGCCAGACGGCGGCGGAAGCCATCGCCAATTTGAATCGCGACGTCAGCAGCGACCGCGACGGCACTAACGCCGTCGATAACCTGTACGAGCGCGATAAGAAGAAAATCGACGCCGGGTTTGAAATTACCCGCGCCTTCCAGAACGAGGTCGGCACCTTTGTGGTGAACAAGGCCAAGGAAGCCGACGCGATTAAGAAGGGCCTGGAAAAGCAGGGTATCGACCCGGAGACCAACGCCGACTACCTTGAAGCCCTCAAATGGGCACCCGGCGGCGAGTACAGCCAGGTTATTACCGCCATCACCGCCGCCACCGGCGGCAACATCATGGGCGGCATGGACGGGCTGGCCCAGGCGGCGGTGTTGAACTACGTGCAGGGCATGGGCGCGCAGGAAATCAAGAAGCTGGCGGACAGCATTGGCGAAGGCACGGTTGAAGGCGAAGCCGCCCGCGCTGTTCTGCAAGGCCTCGCCGCCTGTGGGGCGCAGGCTGGCCAAGGCGGCGACTGCGCCAGCGCCGGGCTGGGGACGGCGGCGGGGGTTATCGCCAACGCCATTCTGGATAACTGGGATAAAAAACCAGAAGACATGACCTCCGAGGAGAAGAAGGCGCGGGAGGACCTGATAACCGGCCTTATCGCCGGAGCGGCTGGAGCAACCGGCGGAGATGCGGGAAGTGCGGCGGCTGGGATGCAGATCGAGCAAGAATTCAACCACCTTACCACCGGCGAAAAGCAGGTACTTCAGGGTAAGGAGAAGAAATATGCAGCCACCTGCCAAGGAGAAAGCGCCGGAAGCAGCACCTGCCAGGAACTTAAGCAGGATATCGACAAGCTTAAGGAAAAAGGCGGCAGTATTGATAAAGTTGAAGAAAGTGAATTCGGCCCGGACTTCCAGCTCGCAGGCACAGAGCAAACCGAGCATAAGCCGGGAGACGTTGTTCAGTGCGTGAACTCCAGCAACGGCTACTGCGTCGTTACCGATCAATCGACAAACAATGACCGTGAGTGGGTACTAACAGACGCAGATGAGGTTCAGGCGATAGCCGCCAAGCATCAGAACGGCAATGCGGAAGACTTTATCAAGGAACTCGGCGCGGCCTATTTCAATGCTGGCTGTGGGTTGCCGGGGGCGGCGTCGACGATTTGTCAGACATATCGGGCCGCGGGTGGAGCCAACCCAGTTGATGGTAAGGAGCCGACCGATGCGGAACGAGCTGCCTGGGCGGTTGATGCCGCACTGAACATTGCCGGAGGTTACGCAACTTGGAAATCGACGAAAAGTTCAACTGGGACTATTGAACAAACAGAGTTATCCGCCGCTGACATTAACCGAATTAAGGAAAACGTTGCTACCAGCAAAAATGCACGTGAATCGTCGAACTTTGAGCAACATGTTTCGAAGGAAAATGCTTTAAGTGTAAAAGATGTGACAGATAAGACTCTTATCTATCATGAGAACTGGGGAGGACATACAATTCAGAAACATGTAGGTAAATCTGATGCTCAATTACTAGACAGATTTAAAACCGAACCTGATATTGCTGCATCTTCAACATTTAAAGATTTATATACTGCCGATAAGGCCATAGGAAATGGGCTTGCAGCTAATCAAAAAACAATAGCTAATTGGTTAAACAGCGATAAGAATAGATTAGTCATACAACACACAGAGAATTTTGAAGTGGGGAGAGTGATCCCGAATGGTGCTACTCAATCGCATAGTTCTAATAAACTAACAATTGTTATAGATAGAGATCCTTCACTACCCGGAGGCTATCGCATACATACTGCTTATCCAAAATAGACAAGGAGAAATAATAGTGGGGCAGGAAAACATCAATTACCTATTAAGCGCATATTTTCATCAAGATTGGCGTTGCGATGCAAATAGCGCTGATGAAATAATAATCAATTTCAAGAAGTCTGAGTCTCCAAAAACTGTTGAAAAACTGAGGGATGAAGTAGATAACTTGTTATTACTAAATCAAGAAATAGGCCAAAATTTTATCTATGAAAATGATGGAAACTACAACCCTAACACTGACGGCCTAAGTGTTACTGAATGGTTTAAAAGGATATTACAGCTCTTAACTGAACCTTAGTTGTATTAGCTCAGCGAGCCTGCACACCATCCTGTGTACAGGCTCTAATGCCACTTGATCGGTACCCGAATCCAAATGGCCCCATCACAAAGTCCCACCTCAATCGAGGGGTTGCCAATAACCCCCAGCGAGCTAAGCCATCGTCCAGCCAGATACAAAGAACCATCATCCTGAACCCTATCGGCAGCCACGTCCGCGTCTGAGTTGTCGAGCAAAGACTCCCATAAAACCTCATTTTGAATCGGCGTCACCCACAGGGTGTTATCTCGCAATAAAATCCGAACGGGCGTTTGCGCCAAAAAGCCGTTATTCGCCAACGCGGGGCCGCTCAGGGTCAGTTCAGGCATCAAACTATCGTGCGTATAGTTTATTTTCATCGCGCCTTGTTCCACTTTTTGCATAATTAGTCCCTGTTACATCCCATTTTCTGCGAGACATCTCCACACTTCAAATAAACCTCGTTGTCGTACAAAGATCTACACGATATCGTCTTGCCGTGCCTGAGAAATCGGGTACCGGGATTAGCCTCCTGCCTATAACCCCCCTGATGACATATGATTATTATGTCGTGCGTCCAGCTCTGGAAGCGATATACTGTCGCTTCTCTATGGTGGGCTGGATGAGGGCGCCGCAAGGTGCGCCGGTATCCAGTGGGGCCGGTAAGGCTAACCTCGTCCAGTTCACCACCCGCGAGATTAGCCTCTCCAGTGGTGGCAATATCAATCCCCCCCTGGAGGCTGCCTTATGGCTACAACCCCTACCCAAACACACCCGCTGCTTTCTATCCCTGTCAGCGCCGCAACAGATTTCATCTCACTGGCCGACTGCTACGAACAGTTTGCTGAAACCCTAACCGAAAGCAACGATGCGACGCTTCGCTTTGCACTCTGCGGGCGGCTCATCGCCTGCCTTACTTGGCTTCAAGCCATGCAGAATGATCCCATACCACCTCATCTGATTGAGCGCCTAACCGTTAACGCACTTCCTACGACGTCGCCAAGCTTTAAGCCAGACACTGAGCAGCTGTGCGGCTACTGTCTGACGTTGACACCGCTTTTAACCAGCCAAACTCTGTCACCCGCGTCAGAGCAAACGCTCTCAGATCTGCTATTTGGGCTAATCGGCTACCTCGCCGCTGAACTTAAAGCCCCTCGCTGGATACGAACTGCCGATGGCGTGAAGCTGATTGAGGAGGATGCGCAATGAAACAACAGGACTGGCATTCTGCCGACGTGATCGCAGCGCTAAAAAAGCGCGGCACATCGCTTGCCGCCGTTTCACGCAATGCGGGATTAGCCTCTTCCACACTGGCTAATGCCCTAATGCGTCGATGGCCCAAGGGGGAAAGGTTGATTGCAGAAGTGCTCGGCATCCCTCCAGAGGAAATCTGGCCTTCTCGCTATCGTTAATCAGAAACTCAAAAATCTTTTTGTTGGTGAAATAGATAATAGCGGCAGCGACCAATGTTGCCGCTATATCACAGAGTCAACGCTCATCTGGAAACCGCTCCTCATTTCGCCGAGCAGCGACTGGCGAGTGATACTCTGCTCAATGGGCAGGCGGCAGCTATCGCCAGACCGGCAGCCACGTCAAGGCGCTGGAGGGCGATATCGGCATCACCGCTGGCGACATCACAATTGAGTCCTCCGCCGACGCCTGGCAGAAGAAGAGCATCTACACCTTCAAGCAGGACGGCCTGACGATGGGCGTCTCCAACCCGGTTATCAGCGCCATCCAGACCGCGCAGGACATGCACAGGGCCAGCCAAAATACCGACGACACCCGCATGCAGGCCCTGGCCGGAGCCACTACCGCGCTGGCTGGCTACAACGCGGCCAGCGCGGTAGCGCAGAACCCACAGCAGGCGGGCGGCATCAATATCAGCATCACCTACGGCCAGAGCCGCTCGGAGGACGTCACCAAAAGCTGGGGCGTCAACCAGACCAGCAGCACCGTGCAGGCGGGCGGCAACGTTATCCTCAACGCCAATACCAAAGATGGCAGAGAGGGCTCCGGCAATATCCGCGTCACCGGCAGCGACATTACCGCCGGTAAAAACCTCGGCCTTATCGCCGAAAGCGACATCCTGCTCAACGCCGCCGACAACACCAACAGCCTGCGGCGCGACAGCGAGAGCCAGAGCTGGGGCGCGGGCGTCGGCATCGCGCTTGGTTCTAACGGCTGGTCTATCGGTTTTACCGCCAACGGCAGCCTGGGGCGCGGCGAGGCCGAAGGCGATGACGTATATCGCACCAACAGCCACCTGACAGCTGGGGATACCCTGTTTATC
>NZ_AUUA01000029.1 GCF_000439085.1 Leminorella grimontii ATCC 33999 = DSM 5078
GAGCCATGTCTTTATTGGAGCCGACGTAAAACGTATTGCAGCCGCTCGCATCGCGAGCCAGCGATGCATTCAGCGCCGCATCAGCAGCCTCAGCCCACGTAAGGCCGGTGCGGCGGGATTTCTCTGCGACCTTCAACACTGAGGCGTCAGCTATCCAGCGCTTCTGGTAGCCCAACAGTAAATCGTTTTTTTGGAAGGTGTTGCCGAGCACCGCGTTAACGGAGGCAGACGTCGTTGACAGCAGTTGAGCGTTGAGCGTTGACATTACGATAGCCCCATAATTTCGCGTTTAATTTCCGCTGCCGTCTCTTTCGATATCCCGGCAGATTTCACCGCGCGATTGACCACCTCAGCCGCCTGTGCAGCGAACGCCGCGCGGATCTCCTTCTCGCGTTTGTGGCTCACCATCGCAGCCTGCTCAATGCGCTGGGAAAACAACGCCAGTTGATTAAGCTCTTTTGGACTGACGGTTTCTCTTCCCTCACTGAGTTTTAAGGTGGTGTCATACGCCAGCGTCCTGACCAGCTCCTGTACCATTTTGCCGACATCCGACGTCGGGGCATCGCCGAGTTTTGCAACCCACATCTCAGACACCTCTCGCGCCTGACGAATACGCTCGCCAATCTCTTCCATGCGAGAGGCGTAGCGGTTCAGGCCGGTGCGACTAAGCTTGTGCTCATCGCTCAGGCCGTGGGCGTCTATCAACTCATTGACGGCGTCGCGGATATCTTCCTGTGTGTTGCGCTTATCGCGCAGCAGGCGATGAAGCTCATCACGGATAACATCCGGCAGCAGGTCGATTTTTGACGGGCGGCCGCGCGTGCGCTTATCACTCATCACCAAACCTCGGACGCTTGACGCCGGGTACGCGAACGCGACCTTCACCGACGTCCGTGCCGCGACGGGTCAGACTGGCGACCATGCAGCCGCCGACGTCAGACAGAGAGACCAAACGGTTTTCATCCAGCCAGCTCAGATGACGGCGGACTTCATCCCGGCTCACGTAATGGCCGTAGGAGTCAAGGCAGGTTTGCAGAATAGACTCGTTCGCCTTACCACCGCAGTCGCTGATAGAGCGCAGCAGCACTAAGCGACGGTCTTCGTCCAACAGGTGTTTAAGCCCCATTATTTCTTTTCCTTCAGTTCGTTTTGCAGTAACAGGTCACTCAGATTGCGCAGATTGCGAAGCTCAGGCAGCGCCGCCTTTAGGTCGCCGCGCAAGTTCGCCATGTCCAGTTGCAGCGCGTGCAGCTCCTTCTGGTTCGGCAGCGATGACAGCGACTTCTCTAACGCATTCATGCGCGTTTTCAACAGCTCAACGTCGTCACGCTTGGCATAGGTGCGAGCCATGACGGTTAACGCGCAAATCACAATGGCCGAGCCAATAGACCAAACCATCGACCAATGGGTCGCAATAAAATCAAACACGGTAGTGACGCCTCCGGCGTTCATATAAAAGTTGGCAGTCGATGCAACGCTCGGCGCAGGGATTGGCCTTCAAGCGAGCCACCTCAATAGGCTGGTCACAATCCACACAGACCCCATCACTGGTAGCGGGCTTAGGGCGGTTTTGGTGACGGGCGATAGCCAGCTCCCGAATAAAGATTTCGCGCGCACTACCCCGGTCGATAACGTCACTCACGGCGCTCCCCTTGCTTCCGGTTCCATTGGTCGATAAGCATCAATTGCTGCTCCAGCTTCTGCGCCCACGTTCCGTACGCCGTCGCGTGAGTGAGTAGCGCCTTCGGCTCTCCCGACGTCGGCGGCGCGGGTTTCGGTGGGACGCGCAACAGTGCCCCCGGTATCTGAGGGCAATATCTTTCCGCCCTCTTTGGCTGAATATCCGAGGGCGGCACGGTAGAGGCGCAACCCATCAGGGCCAAGGCCGGTAAAAGCCTGACCATCGTGAGTAACAGCATAGGAAACACTCCGTTCGTGTTGTTGTTTGAGGGCGTCCAGCTCGTCGGACGTCTGGTGATACTCGTCGAGAAGCTGCTCGGAAAAGTCGCTCAGCTCTCGATAGCGTTGCTGTTCAGCCTTCAGGTCGTCGCTGTACTTCTCAGCGGCAAGGCGGCGGGCTTCACTAAAGGCCAGAGAGGCCGTGACAAGGTTCTTTTCGGCTTGAGTGACCTTGCGCCCCAAGCGCCCCTCGGTCACGGTTGCACCGAGACCGTAACCGAATACGACCGCCGATATTCCCAAAAACAGCGCCCAACCATAGGCGCGCAAAAAGTTAATCATGGTCAGGCACCTCGCGTGCGCGCTTGATAGATGCCTGTTTAGAGGCTTGATTCTGGGCTACCCATGCACCGAGGTAGCCAATAAAAAGCCACTCATCCATGCGCCCCAGATACGCGTACCAGAACAGCACCACCGTCGAGGCGACAAACGCCCCAGCAAGCGTCGTGTCGGACAGTGATAAACGCCCCGAAGGGGCGGAGATAAGCTGCTTTAATGAGGCAAACATGACGCCCCCTTGGCGATATCGCAGTGCAGGCGGATAGTGTGGGCGTCAACACTTAACCAGCCCCGCGCAAACAGTGACTGATAGGTGGCGTTATGGCTGTAGAGCGGCACTCGGTCACTAGGGTGCCCCGCAAGCTCAGCGCTCAGACGCTTGTCGTACCCATCACGGTAGGCGCGCGCATAGCGCGGATTACGCAACTCAGGGATAGCGCGCTTTAAAATCCGCTCAGGGATGGCGTCAGGCACTAAAAATCGAGACATACTTCGTTCACCAGCGCAATGAGGCGGTTGAACCAGCCATCGAGAAAACGCTTCTGGTTGGGATTACCGGCAATGATTTTGGCGTACGAGCGACTACGCTCGACAGCCAGACGCATCATGAGCTGCATGGAGTTCGTCACGCGCACAGCTTCGAAGGTTTTTGTGCCAATAATGCCGTCATCAGAGACGCGTACCGCACGCTGTAATTGCTGAACGGCCGCTTTAAGACCGTGATTGACGGCCGCGTCAAAGAGCATCAGCGCAATGGGGAAAGGGAGCTTATTGCAGCGGGCTTTAAGCCAATAGTCGGTATAGTAAATCTCGGCGGCCTGCTCGCGGGTCAGTGTCGCGATATTCAGATGCGGATAGGCCCGCTTGCTGATACCGAACTTGGTTTCGCCGCCCCGGTCAGCAGGGTCGTTAACATAACCGCCCTCAACACTCAATAGGTAGTTGATAGCGCGAACAAATGCAGAGTCAGTGTGATACGTGGACATGGCCCCAATTCCCAATAATTGATAATGGGTTTAGGGTAATCGGGCGCGGGGTGGTAGTGGGTTTGGGGTGGTTCTAACAAAAACCCCGCATGATGGCGGGGTAAAGAATACTCAATGTATCAAAAAAGCGGCAGTCATCACTACCGCTTTTTCATTCACTCCAAGGCATCAAGCATATCCGGCTGATAGCGACGACGATGTAACTGCCGCTGTTTTCGCAGGATGTCATAGATATGCGACTGTGTAAGCCCGTATTTTTCAATCAGCTCGTCGATGTTATTACCACAAAACTGTGCGTAAATCTCATAATCCCGTAGGGCAGCACGGAGCACTTCCCCCGTTGGCAGGTAAACCGCACGACCGCCAAAGTAGTTGGAAATGCAGATAGCGAGCTTCATCGCGACAAGCTGAGCCTCAGAGACATCCAGACGCGCCAGTTCGTGCGCTAGAACATCTACCAAATCAACCAGAAACCGAGGCCACTTATCCCTGATTTCTTCCGGCGGGATGGTATCTAGTCGGTCGAGGAGCTGAGCCAGTTCGTTATGCTCAGTGGTAAACAGGTCAAGGTTGTCATTCATCGCGCTTCTCCTTTTCCCTCTCTTTTTTAGCCAGCCACTCCGGGCCTCCGTGAACTTTGTTCAGGTCTATCCCCATGCGCTGAAAGTTCTCGAAGTAGGCATCTTCCGAATCGCGGCCGGGTGAGGGCTTCTCGCCTTGCTGCCGCTCCCGTGCGTCAACCGTACTGGTTTTGGCAAACAACTCTTTAGACGTCGAGTAGACTGTCGCCAGATAGGCATGATTGGTGAGCGGCTTTTTATCACCAGCATTACGCTTGGCGCGAAGGCGCTCAACCGTCTCGCTTAAGGCGTGCGCCAGAACACGCCCCGGCGGGTACAGGTCAAGGACTTCCCGCGCCAGTTTCAGGGCGCGGGCATTGCTCAGGTTGGACTTTTCAGGCCGAAAAAGTCCGATGTACGCTATCAGGTGACGAGCGCAACTTCCCGGCAGAGGAAGAATAAGCGCCAGAAGCTCACGACCGGCATCATCTTCCATCAGCGCATCAAGGTGCAGGTCTGAGTGACAGACCGGACAGCGAGCGATTTTCATAACCTAACGCCCCCTTTGCCGTAAAAAATCCGATTTTTGGTGATGACGCGAAAGACCTGCTTTGTACAAGCGGGGCACATGGCAAGCGAGTCCCACGCTTCTGAGCAATCCGTTGGTGCAGGTACTTCAGACCGGTAACCACAAAACGGACAATAGGTGTCAAGCATATGGCTCCCTGACGCGTGATGCCGTGCGAGGTAGTTGTCATGCTGGATGATGCGCGCATACAGTGAAGACACCGGCTCGTAAGACTCCAACGTTCTACCTGACCTGTCCCGAGGGAAATTAATGCGACGCGCCTTTAACGCCTTCTTCATTTCCCTCAGATGCCACCCCTTGAGGGTCTCCAGCACCTGATAAGCAAGGCGACTGTCCAACCAGCCAACTTCCGCCACGCCGGCGCCGTCGTTAAGCTTCGCCGTCATGCGCTTAACGAAACCGTTTAACGAGGTTTCCGAGGCGCTTTTCACAAAACCCTGCTTAGCCATCACGCACCAGATAGCGCGGATTTTGGGGATTTCCGGCGCTTTGCTCTGACCTTTTGCATTAGGCGTGACGCGCGCACCGCCTTTCTTTTTAAACTGGCGTTTAAATCCGGCATCTTTAAATGCCTGATAAACGGCGTTTAACTTGTCGAGACTCATCTGAGAGCAGGAGGTTTTACCGGTCAGCGCTTCGAGTTTTGAGCGGTAAGTTTCATCATCCAGACCGAGCTTGGTTTTTGCCACATGGATAAGGCGGATCAGTTGGGGCTTATTCATAAATCAGCACCCCCAACCAGACCACGCTCACTACAAAGGCCAGAACCCATCCCGCGATAAACAGCTTTGCACCTAATGAATATTTCATACCGCACCGCCTTCGGGCTTGTACCCGTCGAGGTTCATCAGAAAACGCAACACCATCGCACCAACCTGAATAGCCTCTTCGCGCATACGCTCCCGGTCATCGACATAGAAATGAAAGTCGATAGCGGCTTGCGTCAGCTCTCCGGCTTCCTCATTGAGGATGGCTGAGGCGTGCACGGCATCAGTCGGCCACTTGGGATGAGCGATACTCGCGCGGGTTAACTCGCCCACAAGCAAGGAAACTAGGGGAGCGATATGCGTTTCCATTGAGGGGGTATCAATACCGTCGCGGCGGTTCCAGCGGTCAAATAATTCTTCTAACCCAACAAGGAGCACGCCGCAGGAACGACAGCGAATGGAGACTTCAGGGCAGCCTTTTGGGGCATATAAATGAATATCGTGACTGCCACAGAACGGACAGGGTTTTAAGGTCGCTTTCATAGTGGGATGACCTCAACGAATATGGCATTGCAAGTGTCGGGGGTAATAACCTTAAAGCTCACCTCCTCCTTAAACATCAAGCCTTTTATTGGACAACGCTCATCCAACCAATCAGCAAGCAATTCCTCCAATTGAGCCAACTGGCTCATTCGAAGATCGCACTCATCCTGAGCGGAACCCGCAGCCAAGAAACAAGATAAATCCTCGCGAATGCTTGTGATGATATTATCGGCGTCAATTAAGCCGCTATAACTATGGCCGGTTGTCAGTTTACCCACATAGCAAAGCTCGTCATGCTCAGGCTGATGAATGGTGACAGCGCTACCTATCGCCTCCCCAATTGGGCAAGACAGGGGGACGGGCAACTCAACAGCGTCGCTATATCCCTCCCGAAGGAAGAACCAGTTTGTTGACTCCATTTGTTTATTACCTAGTGCGTTGGTACTTTCAGCTTTCATTGTCATTTCCTCTGTTTTAGGCGTAGCCGCGCCCCGGCGGGTTTACGCCAAATAAAGCTATTGTTTAATGATTAATAACCAGCTATAGATCCAATTCCATCACTTGATAAGGAGTTGTTCCCATGGCTATGTCTAAGTGTCCTAAATGCGATGGCCTTTTATTTGAAGCCGTCGTTAAAGACAATGTTTATAATTACAATCGCAGCCTTGCCTTCATTCAATGCCGCACTTGTGGTTGCGTTGTAGGGGTAACGTATCAACAGCATATTCCAAGTGTGTTGGACTTAATTAAACAAAAGTTAGGAATACGTACTTGATATAACTCCTCGTGATAACCCCTCAATAGCGGCGGCCAGACTACTCTCATC
>NZ_AUUA01000030.1 GCF_000439085.1 Leminorella grimontii ATCC 33999 = DSM 5078
CCCCCTTTAGGCCCCTTCAGAAAGTCATAACCGGCTTTACCGAGGCGATACCCCTTGCGTGCAACCACTGCGCCAGCAATCGCGCCTGCCGTCACTGTTAACGTTTTGGCATAGCTCTGAAGCTCTTCCGGTGACAGGGCATTAATAGCGTCCGCAAACTCTTGTAGCGGCCTCGCCAGCTTCAGGTTGGCCCAGCGCTCACCGGCTGTCATCAACGACTGTAGTGCGCCGTTAAAGGTCTGTACGTTGCGGGTGGCCTTTTCGTTGACCAGACCGTCGATGGTGTCAACGGGCGCTTTAAGCTGCGCCTGCTTTTCTGGGTCAGCGAATGACTTCGCGAACTTCAACGTATCGCCATCGAAGATGGTTTTCAGGTTGCGCTCTTTGTACTTTGACCGTTCACCAATACTCAGCATCAACTCATTAGGTGAGACCAGCTCGCCTTTTGACTTGTCCTTCCAGACCTTGACGCCGTTGCGCTCCATCGTGCGGAGTTTTTCGCGGTCTTTGGTGGCGGCATACACCTGCTGCAAAGCGGCCGTGACCTGCGCGTCACTACCAAATTCCGAGCTACCCAAACGCTGCATTTTCAGCAGTTCAAGCATCTCGCCGGAACGGTTCCAAGACGTGCCCTTTGTCAGGCTTAAAATGCCGTTGACCTGCTCATTGATGTTGCCGGTGCCGACGACCGACAGCGACGCAACGCCATCCAGCACCTTCATCATTTCCTCAGAGGAGCGAATACCATCATTCCACATGGAGGCCACGAGCTGGCCGGACGCTTCGGAACTGAGTCCGATGCCCTTGATGGCTGCCGCGATTTTATCCATGTGCGCGATGGCCGCGTCCGGGCTATTGGTTTTTTCAAGGAAGATATTGGCGGCGGAAAGTAACTCCCCCTGAACCATCTTGTAGTCGGCGGCATTTTTCCACAACGCGCTGTCAAACGCGGCCGCTTGGTCGGCAACCATGTTGTAACGCGTACTGACTTCGGTGAGCTGCTGCTGCGTATTACCGACGTTCTTGGCGAGCATCATCATACCGCCGCCGGTCACAAGACCGGTCAGGCGGTTATCAAACTTGTCCAGTGCGCCATTGGCAAGCCCCATCGCTCCCCGAAAGACGCGCATAGACCGGGAGCCATCCGCACCCAACGAGCGGATAGATGCCCCGAAGCGGCGCGCCTGCTGGGCGACGTTCCCGGTCAAATCAACAATAAATCTTGCGCGGTTCTGGCTGCTCATCAGGCTTCCAACCATGTAAAATAACGTACCAGACGGGACAGGGGCAGGTTAAACGCCCATTCAACACCGTTTAACCGCATCCCCACTTTCAGAGCAGCGCGCTCAATATTACGAACGCGCCGCAAACTATCGCCCCTCGCGTTCCACCGCAGACGACAACGACTGCTCTTGGTGGTTAAAGATGGCCGACTCCAGCGCTGACAAATCCTCTATGGTGAGCTTGCCCAGCTCGGCGATAGAGATAGGGCCATTAATCGGCCCAATGCGTTTAACCGCGCGGCGCATCAGCTCATAGGTCATACGAGAGGGGGATTTCACCAGAACGGGGCCGTTACGGGATTCCACCACGCGCTCACTGGCCGCGTCCGCATCAATCATGTGTTGCGCCGTCAGCTCCTGAATATCCACCTCACGGTGGTATTCCTCGCCCACCTTCAGACCAGTGGTTAAGGTCACGGTCGTACTCATAGTTCTTGCGCCTCCGTAGCTTCAAACGTAGTTGAGATATCCCCACCGCCGGACAAGGTAGACTGTCCGGTATTCCAAGCTCGCGACATCAAAAGACGCTTACCAATATCGGTTTCAAAAATGATAGTGGCATCCACCATACCGTTGATATCCGCCAGCGACAGCGTGGTATGATTGGGAAACGTCGCCTGTACGGTGGCCTGTAGCGGCGTTTCTTTAAAGCCGTACACCTTGTAACCAATCACCGGCGAGCGCTGTTGCCCGCCGATAGTGAAGGTCGCACCGTCAAGGGTGGGGTATTCCTGCCCGTTGACACGGACAAAGGCTTTCCCCTGATACTGCAAATTACTTCCAGCCATTTAGGCCCCCTTAAAGTACAAACTGAATTGCATGGGCATAGACTCGGAACTGGTTGACCAAATCCTCGTTGCTACGCACATCAAGACGATTGCGGTCGTCGGCATTGCGCTCGACAATCAACGTCGATTTAAACGCCTCAAAGTTCTCGACAAGCCCCTTTTCCTCAAGCTCAGTAAAGAGCGCGAGTAGCTCATCGGTGATGATGCGCGGTGTCACCATCGGCTGACCGGGGCCAAAGCGCGTACCGTCGTCCGCAAGCTTATGACGCGGAAACTTCTGCGTAATGCGAGTACGAATGGCGTAACGGATGTATGACAGGGTCGCAATGGTTTCCACATCCAGATAGCTCGGGTCAGGACTGCCGTACTTGTTGACGCGGTACATGGTGATACAGCGGTCAATCTGGACATACCCGCCCGCATCTACGCTGTAGACGCTGACACCGTCATACAGATGCAGGTTGCGCTCCTGCCACGTCCAGCGGTCGGAAACAGACGGTGGTTTTAGGCCGGTCAACGTCAGCGTTTGTAGTGGTCGCGCCGGGTCAATGGCGAGCGACTTCACCGACACCGCCGCCAGCACTGACGCCCAGATGTACGCCGGTTCGGGGGCGCGGTTGGTGCCCATCGTGCAGAACAGGTAATCGTTGCGCGCCGTACCAAAGGCCGATGTCTGCGCGTAAGTGCCGCGATAGGCCATAAAACAGGTGCTGTCGATTTGGCGCATCCCGCCCCAGCGGCTGACGAACTCGGCAGACAGCAGGTCAAGGTTGGCCGTATCGGTGAACGGGTTAACCACAAACTGCCACCACGTCTCACCAAAGGCGGCAATGGTCGCCCCCAAATCTGGATTACCTACACCGCCCGCCATCGGGGTAATGGTGCAGCCCACGCCTTCGGGGAGCATTTCACCGGTGTAGTAGTTAATGCGCAGGTCAATGTCGTTACCGGTCAGCCCCGACCATTTAGCTGTGAAGGTCACTTTCGCATCAACCACCCCAGCCGTTACGGGCAGCGAGGCATCATCATTGACGACTGTCGCGATTTTCTGTGCCAGCGCAGCGGCCGTGTCACCCACCTTGGCGTTGACGTAGGCTTTTACTCCGGCAATCATCAGCGTGATTTGACCAGCGGTCGTGCAGGGACCCGTCAAGACAATCGTGCCGGTGGCACGGGTGCCGTCTTCATCATCATCCACGGCCAGACACCACAGGTCAGCGGTCGGATTGGCGTTGATGAACGCACGGGCCATAGTCGCCAACTGCGACCCCTGACCAAAGGCGTCTGTTGCTGCATCAGAGCGCGTAATGCGCATAGGCTCCCCGGCTGATACGCGGCCAGATGACAGGCGCAAGCCCAACATCAGCGTACGGTATTGCAGCGCAGGCGTCCCCTTTACCGCGCCGCTGTTATCGAATTCGATATACGCCAGCGGAACACGTACCGTATTGTCGATAGTCTCATAAGCGATGCTCATGACTTGACTCCCTTTTGTGTTTTTGCGGGTGCCGGGTTGGCGTCGCTATCAACCAACACCACATCACCGTCACGTAAGCGGCGCTGCCAGTAACCGAGATTGGGCTTGCGCTCCCCCTCGGTTTTCAGCGGTTCATTGGTTTCAGGGTCACGCACGACGCGCCCTGAAACGGGTTTGATATGCAGTTCGTTCATTGGTCATAAAGCCCTGTATTAAGCGATTCCTGCTCCGGTGTGCCGTCAGGCTCCGCCCATTGGTGGAAGTAGGTATCAAAGTTGCCGATATCACCCTCATCCACACTGACCGGCTGGACGTGAGGGATATCAAAATAGAGTCCGCAGACCACAATGCCCGTTTTGGCACTGGTGTCGGTGTAGAGGTTGGCGGCTTGGGTGAACACCGCCCCCATGCAGGCAGACTCAAGGCGACGGTTATTCAACAACCCAATCAAACGGTCGTTAATGTCATGTGCGGCAATCGGGTCGCGTGGCTGCGCCGAAAGCGCACCGGCCACGGAAAACAGCGCCCATGAGCTGATAACGGTATCGGGGCGGGAACTTGGGCGACTGCCTATCCACGCCACGTAAACGGCGGGCGAGGCCATCACAATTCGCCTGACGGTCGTCTCCGTCCACGCTCCGGGAAGACCCTCAACTTTTTTAAGGGTCTTGCCAAACGCCTTTTTGACGAGCGCTATCAATTCGGCTTGAATGGCGGCAGTGCGCGGAACAACGATATCCATCAGATAAACCCCTTTGAACCTTTACGCGTCCAGACCGAGCCTGCCGACTCAAAGACGACCACATCACCAGACTCCGGTACTTGGTCATCAGCCGTTAAGCCAAAGCTGATATCACCCGCCCCGACCTTTTCCAGAAAACGAATAGTGGCCTCATATTCTTTCTCGGCTTTTTCTGTCGCCGCGCCACTTTCCAGCGCGTAACGCGCCAGAATGCAGGTGTGGCGGATAAGTACCGCAGGCACCTTTTTAAGCGGCAACAGGAGCCGAACGTCGATATAGCCATCGATAGCAGCAGAGGCATCGGCAAGCGCGGTTTCAATCACCTGCTCGACGGTCTGTAGCGGCTGTCCACTATCGTCACAGTCAATCTTCTCTTCCGCTAAATCGCGAAGAACGTCGCGACCGTAACGGACGTTCATGTCAGCAACGGTCGCGTAAGCCATTACTTCACCCCATGCACATCTAAGGCGGCCTTGATGTCATCCGCGCTCAAGTCAGCGCGCACGAACTCGCGCCATTGCTTTAGAAGCGGCGTGCCGGTTTTGGTAAACCACTTCTCGCGCGGCTCAATCTTGCAGGCCATGACTGCCGCAAGCAGGCGCTCATCCACAGGCGGTGGGACTTGCTCGCCGACCGGCTCAAGGTTTTCAGGGATAGGGGTACTCACAACGTCCTCGCCGCCGCTCTCCGCCACCGCTGACAGAACGTCATCGCGCATCGCGGTTAACTGGCTGGATGGTAAGACGTTATCAACCATGAACCCCGACGCCGAACCCTCCTCACCGGAAGGAGCGGGCGGAATATCATCGGCGATAACCGACACGTGCAGGCGCGGATCGCCCTCCAGTAATGCCCACTGTTGCGCGGTAACCGGCGGCAGCGTGTTTTCACCGCGATTAAGGCGGAAACCCGCGCGGCAATAGCCGTCGTGAGCCGTGTTGACCACCAACACGCCCACCACCTCAACCGCCTCAGCATGTTCAATATCGTTTTGCATAGCATTTCGAGTCCTTTAAGTGCGTGATAAACGGGGCGCAAACCCCGTTTAAACCGGGTTTAAACGCGCGTTAACGCAGCCACGGAACGACGACGATTTCGACGGCCTTGTAGTTGATGTTGCTTTCACCTCCCGCCTTGTTCTCCGCCTCAACCACACGCTTGGCAGCAGCACGGTTTTGTGGACCAACAACCAGCAGGTTAGGCACAATCCCTAGCGGGCGGCCTTGAGAAGACTCCAACAGCATCATGGCGGTAATAGCGGCGTTGAGGTTGTCCTCGTTAAGCTCAGCTTTGGAGGCAAACGCCTGTTGCCAAAAGCCATAACCAGCGGCGACACGAGCATCAACACCGTAAAGGAAGTTGTCAGTCATGAAGACTTTGTCGGAGCTAGCCGGATCGGTTTTAGCCTGAAGGCGATAGTCGCGTCGCTTTTGAAACAGCAGCGGCTTTAACGGACGTGAGGTGTCCAGCAGATACCATGCAGAGCCTTCACCCGCCTGCATGTTGGAGACCATCTTCTCACCGACGGGATGGTCGGTATCAAAGAAGTTCTGCTTGTCGTAACACGGTTGTGTAAAGCCGTTTGCCAGCAGTTGGAAGACCAACTCGTCGGGGTGCGAGGCCGCCGCATAACCCATATCTTCAAACTTCGGCATCAGCACGCCGTAGGTATCATCTTCGATATACTCAGCGAGAATACCTTCGGTGGCTTCGTACTTGACGTTTTTCACCGTGTAGTCGCTGATGGACATCTCTTTAACATCACGCTCACCCACCCACTCTTTTAGGCGAGTAAACTCCCCCAGCCACGCGTAGTTCTCGGAGCCGGACGTCGATGGAACGATAGTCGCGATACGCTCATGAAGCGGGGTGTAGTTACCACGCCCGGTGTTAAATGCCGTATTGACGGCGGTATAGAGTGCCGCTAACGCGGCTTGTGAAATTTCCATAGCGTGATTAACCCTTCATTTGTGCTTTTTTGGTGGCGAGGTATTTAGCCTCAGAAATGCCCGTTGCCGCACATACCGCCCTTTCCTGAGCAGACAGGGACGCGATACTGACGGTCGATTTCGGCGGGG
>NZ_AUUA01000031.1 GCF_000439085.1 Leminorella grimontii ATCC 33999 = DSM 5078
TGGCCCATCACCAGATTACCCGCGTTGGTCACGTTGCCCGTCACCGTGCCGTAGCCGCCCAGCGCGCCGTACTGGCCGATGGTCACGTTGCTTTGGAGGTTGGCCAGCGTTTCGGCCGCCTTGCCCAGCTGAAGCACGCCGTTCTCGATAGTGGTTTGTGACGCCTGTACGTTGTCGCCGTCAATCACCACCGTGCCGCTGCCGCGCTTGACCATCGAACCGTTGCCGCTCACCGCGTTGGTCAGCGTCCACTGCCCGTCGGTCTCCACCACCAAGGTACCGTCGTTGTTCACCGTGCCGTCGCCCAGGTTGGCGGCGGTCGTCGCCGTTAAAGTGGTATCGGCATTGACGGTAAACAGGCCAGTGTAGTGTTGGCTGTTGCCGCCCAGGTACATGTTCGCGCCGTTGGTCAAGGTCACTTCGCCGTTACCGCTAAGATTGTTGAACAGCGTACCGCGGGCCGTATCCAGATTAAGCGTGCCCGCCAGATTGATAATGCCCTGCCCCAGCCCTTGAGGCGCGGTCAGACGAGCCGTCGCCCCGGCGTTGATGTTGGTCGTGCCGGTAAAGCCGCTGCTGTTCTGGCTGAGCGTTAGAGTATTGCCGGTCAGTGTCAGTTGGCCCGCACCGCTCAGATTACCGTCAACCTGCCCGCCGTCAGTCACCGTCAGCTCGCCGCCGTTAAGGTTGAGCATCGAGGTAGCGGCGGTATTCAGTTGGCCGACCGTCTGCGCGTTGCCGTTAAGGTCAACCCCGCTACCGGACTGCATGTTCAGGCTCGACGTCTTCCCAAAGCCGTTATCGGTAATCAGCACCACCGTACCGCTGTTGACGTCCGTCGCCCCCAGATAGTCGCTGGCCGCGTTGCCGATGCGTACCGTGCCAGTGGCGTTGACGGTAAAGCCGCCGTCGCCGGTAAGCCTGGCCCCCAGCTTATCGTCGGTTGCACCCGCGTTGCTCAATATCACCGACTGGCCCGCAAAGGCGTCCAGTTGGGTCAGGCCGTAGCCCAGGTACAGCCCGTCGCTCTTCACTGCGCCAAAGTAGTTATAGTGCGCGTTGCCCGCTGCCACCCCGTCCTGCACCAGACCAACCAGGGTGTCCGCCACGACCGGCGTGCCGTCCGCCTGCGTCACCTGTATCTGGCTGCCCACGCCGTTGACGGTTGACGCCATGACAATTTGGTCACTGACGTTGTCATCCTGGTCAAACAGCGACATACCGCTGGTCGGTATCGGGTTGGGCAGGTTGGCCGGTGTCGTAATCGTCAACTGGCCGCCGCCGGCCGCGTCAAGGGTGTTGACCGTGAGCGTCCCCTGCGGACGGTGGTCCGAACCGCTGTAATCCACTTCGATACGACCGCCGTTCAGGGTCAAGCCACCGATAGCGTGACTGCCGTCAAGCTTCACGCTGCCAAGCCGGGTCCCGTCGCCGTTAAGCGCCAACGTTCCCCGAGCCAGCATCGTCTGCGCGCTGGCGTCCAGCACGAAGCGGCCGTTGTCCATCGCCACCGTACCGCTAAAGTTGCCACCGGCAGCCGAGGTATTAAAGGTAAAGTCGTTGTCCCTGTCGCCCAGGTCGACCGCAAGCGTGCCGCTGCCGGTAAGCGTACGGGTAAAGTCCACGTCGTCCGCCGACACACCGTCTTTAAGGATAGACAGCGTGCCGCTTGCACTCAGGTTCACGACGCCGGTGCTGCTGGCCAGGTGAGCCAGGCTCTCTACCTGTAGCGTACCGCCGGTCACATTTACAGCCGCCGTATTGGCGCCGTTGTTGCCGGTCCAGATAAGCGTGCCGTCACCTGCCTTGGTGATGGCGTTGGCCGCATTGCCCGTATCGTCCCAGCCGTTCATGGTCGCCGTTACGCCGCTATCGACAATCACGCTGCCGCTTTTTTCCAGCGTGACGTCGCGAGCGGAGGTCAGGTCTGCCGTGATTTGCAGATTGCCGCCGTTAAGCACCGTCAGGTTGGTGGCCGAGCCGTCGCCCAGATTGGCGTCGGCAGAGATGGCCACCGTGCCGTTTTGAATGTCAGTCTTGCCGGAGTAAACGTTGGTGCCGCCGAGCGTTAGCGTGCCCGCGCTCTGCTTAATCAGGTCGCCGGTCCCGCTGACGAGGGCATTCAGCGCCATCGCGGCCGCGTTATCCACGATAAACCGGTTCGAGTTCAGCACGGCGATGGCCCCGCCGAGGTGTTGCGTTTCGCTCACCGTCAGCGTCGAGGCCATGTCAATGTCCACCACGCCGGTAAAGCCCGCGTTGTTGCCGCTCAGACGCACGTCGCTGCCGTTACGACTACTCAGCGTACCGCTGCCGCTGATAGCGTTGGCAAAGGTGCCGTCCGCACCGTGCAGCGTCAGGTCGCCGTTCGCCACTATCGCCCCCGTTCCCAGAGCCTGCACGTTCTGCAACAGCGCTTCTGCGCCCGCATTCACCGTCGTCGTGGCGCTCAGGCCGGTGTTGGCGTTGGTCACGGTCAATGAGCCGCCCGCCACCGTCAGATTGCCGCTGCCGGTTAACGAGCCGGATGAGGTACCGCCGTTGGTCAACGTCAGGCTGCCGCCGTTCAGGCTGAGGGTTGAACCGGCCGCGCCGTTCAGCGCCCCAATGGTCTGGGTCTTGCCGTTCAGGTTAACGGTGGTGGCCGTCGCCAGCTTCAGGTTGGCGGTCTGGCCCAGCGCATTGTTGGTGCCCACTATCAGAGTACCGCTCTGCACGTCGGTCTCGCCGGTATAGCTGTTGTCGAGGTTGCTCAGGGTCAGCGCGTTGGCGCCGTTGCCCGCCGCAATGCCCAGGTCGCCGCTGCCAGTGACTTTGGCCGACAGCACCTTCTCGTTACTGTTGGCGGTATTGATAACCAGTTCGCTGCTGCCGGTTGCCAGCAGGTCAACGCGCGTCAGGCCGTAGCCCACGTACAGGCCGTTGGCCGTGCCGCCGTTGTCCTTGGTGGTCAGACGGTAGTCGTAGTAGGCGTCCGCCGCGTGCGTCCCGTTCTGAGAGAGGGCTGTCGAGCTGGCGTTGGTGATAGCATTGCCGTTTTCGTCAACCAGCTGAAGGTTGCCCCCCTCGCCGGTGACGGACGTTGCCGAGGCCAACTGCACCAGCGTCTCGGTCTGCTGGTCCAGCAGGCCTTTGGTCTGATTAACAACCGGCGCGGTGGCGTTGTCAAAGCCGCCGTGGTCAATCATCACCCTGCCGGTGCCGCTGGCGTCCAGTGACGTCGCCGCAATGCGGTTACTCGCCACCGACGCGTTCGGCAGGCTGACGCCAAAGTCTACCGTACCGCCGCTAAAGGCCAGACCACTGATGGTCTGCACGCCGCTGCCCACGGTGGTGACGTTATCGCCCATCACCGACAAAATAGCCTTGGTCAGCGCCGTAGTGTTAAAGCCCGACAGCGCGAAGCTGTCGCTGTTCATATTGACCCGACCGGCGAACTGATTACCCGCCGCAGAGCCGAAATCAAACTGGGAACCGGAGGTCACGTTGATAACGCCAGAACCGCTCAACGCATGGTTCAGGCTGTAGCCTGCCGTCGGGTTGAGGTTCAGCGACGAGTCCGCATCGATGGCAATGCGCCCCGAAGAGGCCGCCGTGTCGCCCATCAGAATATGCTGACCGGTGGTCAAGGTTGAGCCATTAGTCAGGTTGATAATGTCAAAGCGCTGCGCGTCGCTCGCCGCCGCCAGCGTATAGTCGATGCCGTCAAAGGTCAGCGTATCGTGACTGCCGCCGGTTCCGGCGTCCAGCGCCCCAAAGGTCGCGCTGTCGCTGACCGTAATATGGTTCTCGCTGCCCGCCCCGCCAACAAAACCGCCCAGATGGGCCGAATCCTTCAGCGTCACGACATTTTTACCGCTGCCCGCTGCCATTACGCCGGTGGTGGTCGCGCCGGTCGCATTCAGGGTATTGTCGCCGTCGCCCAGCGCGATATCGCCGATGACCGCCTTCGCCAGCGTCAGCAGGCTGTTACCGTCTCCAGTGGCAATATTGCCTGCCGTGGAGTCCGTTACCGTAATCAGGTGATTGCCATCACCCAGGCTGACGTTACCCAGCTGTGAGCCTTCACTTACCGTCACTACGTTGGCCTTGTTGCCCAGGAGCGTGACGTCGCCGGTGTGAACCGAGCCGTTGGTCGCGGTAAGCGTATTCGCGCCGCCGCTGGCGGCGATGTTGCCCGTCAGAGTGCCGCCGGTCAGGTTGATGCGGTTATCGCCGGAGGTGAAGTCCAGCGAGCCGGTGATGTCGCCGATGTTGGTAAAGGTCTTGTTGCCGGTGTTGGACATGGCAATCGCCGCCAGCTCCGCGTCCGATGCCGTAATGGTGCCGCTGTTGGCAATCGTGTCGGCATCGTGCACGTTCAGCACGTTGCCGGTCGCCACCGTAGACTGCGAGACCAGGTTGCCGGAGTTCGACACCGTCTTCGCCCCGCTCACGTCTATCGCCGAACCGCCGGTGGCACCATTGACGTTGACGCTCACCCCGGTGTTCACCACCCGGTCATTGCCGTCCAACGTCGCTTTTACGCCAATGCCGCTGCCGGCCACGTTGATAGTCAAATCCCTTGAATCGGAGAAGTCGATATCCGAAGCCAACCCGCTGCCGTCTTCGTTCAGGTACAGAATGCCGGTACCGTCGGTGACGTTAATGGTGCCGGAGTTGGTTTTAGCCAGCGTCGCACCGGTCTTGATGCCGATGCCGGTACCGCCAACGTTGATATCCGTGTTGCTCAACTGAATGCCGGCGATACCCGCCACGTTGTGAATGCCGATACCGCTGGACGACGCGTCACTCATATCAATCACGGTGTCCGCTACGTTCAGGCCGGTCGCGCCGCTATCCAGCAGTATGCCGTCCGCCGAGCCCTTGGCCACAATGGTGCCGCTGCCCGATACCGCCCTCAGGTCAAGCCCCGCCCCCGCGTCCACGTGAATGGCCGCCACCCCGTCCACCGCCGCAATGGTCCCGGAGTTGTCGATGGTGCCGTTCGCCCCCTTGATATGAATGGCGGTGCCGCTGGCCTGAATGTCTCCGGTGTTCACCACGTGGCCGCCGTCCAGGTCTATCGCCGTATGTCCAGCGCCCAAAGACAGGTTCACGTTGCCCTGGTTGTTGATGGTGCCCCCATCCTGCGCCAGGAAGGCGGTGGAGCCGACGCTTCCCGCAAGCGACGTCACCGTCGCGTGGTTCTCCACCGTACTGCCTTCCCCGGTCGCCTTGCCCACCACCGCGTTAATCCCGCTGGCGTTAAACGCCGCGCCCGCCTCGATATTGGCCTTGCCGCCGTTCTCCGCCAGCACGCCGGTGGCGTTGGTGCCGATGGTCAGCTGGCTGCCGCCGGCAAGCGTTATCCGCGAATCCTCGCCGTTCACCCGTATGCCCGACGTCACCCTGTCGCTACCCACCTTACCCGACAGGTTGAGGTTCAGGTCGCCGCTTAAGCTCGCGCCGTCGGTCACGTAAAACAGCGTCGCCCCGTCGCCGTGGACGTGCGTCAGCGTCGTGCCCGCCAGCGTATCAATCGCTGAACCGGCGCCGTCTATCCAGAAGGCGATTTGGTCCGACTTGTCGCTGTCAAAATTGACCGCCACGTTGTCATTAAGCGTCACCTTACTGCCTTCAGAGGCGTGCACCCCTACCGTTCCGGCCCCGTTCAAATTGACCGACGCCGCGTTGACGCCGTCGCCGACCGTCACTTCCACCTGGCTGCCTTTGGCCAGAACGCCGGCCGAGCGGGTCTGACTGTCCGCCCCGTCCCAGTCGCCGTTGAGCGTAATGTTGCCCGTCGAGCTGAGCCGGGTCTCGGTGGTGTTCGCCGTGGCCGACAGACCGACGCTGCCCGCGCCGCTCAGCGTGATGTTGCCGCTGTTGCCGCCTACCGCGCCCTCTTCCACCTGAATGCCGGT
>NZ_AUUA01000032.1 GCF_000439085.1 Leminorella grimontii ATCC 33999 = DSM 5078
GGGGGCGGTGCTATAGGTGGTTTGGGGGGGGCGTTAGGCGCGCAGCCGGTTTTTGTCACCAACTGGCCTATAGGCGGATTGGGGGGCGGCGCTAAAGGTTCGCCAATGATGGGCGGTAGTGGTGGCGGAATGGTCGCTAAGGCAGGATTTGTCGGCATGATGACGGCCGCAGTTACCCCTTATGTTGACGACGCTCTAGTCGCTGTTTTTGGTGACTCTGAGCGGTTTAATAAAATCAGGTCAGCCGAAACGTGGAGTGACTTTGGTAATGCCATTATAGGGCGTGAACCTAAGGTTGGTAACGGCAGTGAAGACCTAGATCCTCTTACCGGGAATAGCTCTGCTTGGGATAACGCTTTCAAAAATAACAACGATAAGCCGCTCGTCGCAGAGCAGCGGCCACAAACACCACCTGAAGGGAAGATCCAGCTCGAAGTCAAAACCGCTGACGGCGTTTCTGTGCGTGCGACGCAAGTGCAGTCAAAAGGTGTCGGCGTATCTGTCAACACCGGTAACACCTATTCAGGGGGCTACTGATGGGATTTTTCAGTGACCTGTGGGACAAAATTACCGCCCAGCCGCCGACAGGTAAAGGCTCGTTTCGTGGCGTGCCGTTTTACATCATCGACGACAGCAACCAGTCAGGCGGTCATCGCGTCGTCAAGCACATGTTCCCCGGACGTCAAACCGGCAAAATTGAGAACATGGGCGCGCAGGCCGATGAGTATTCCATTTATTGCGTGCTTATCGGTGATGACTACCTCGAACAAAAAGAGACCTTGATAGCCGCTTTGCGAGAGCCGGAACCGGCTGACCTTGAACATCCGTTTCACGATACGCTGTACGTTCAGGTTGAGACATGGAATTGCCGTGTATCAACGCATGAGCAGCGTATCGCCATGTTTCAGATTACGTTTAGCCTTGCTGAAAAGGAAGAGTCTCCCGAGGCCGACACCGACGGCGAAGCTGACCTGCTCGACCAAAATGAAAGCCTGCTTGAGCAAATTGCCAACGACGTCGCTGAGGTATGGGAAACCATTAACGCTGTCGCTGCCGATATCGAAGCGGCCATTACGTTTGCGACCAATGTCGTGAACAACATCACCAATATGATAACCGGTCTTAGCAGCCTGGGCGGGTTCAGCTCGATTCTTGGACGCGTTCAGGGATTGCAGGGGGCTATCGGTAACCTGATAAAGTCCCCCAAAAAACTTATCAGCAACCTGACCAACCTGTTTAAGGGGTTCACTTCGTCCGGAGGGAAAGGTTCAAAATCCAGTGCTCAACGGGCGTTACGTTCGATTATCGTCAGCGTTGAGAACATGCCGTTAAGTGAACGACCGGCCGCCGCAAAAATGCAAGAGGCGATACGTTCGGCGGTGGTGATTGCCGCCTTGACAGAGCTTGCACAAAGTGCGGTCAGCGATGCTAATGACATCATCAAAGGACGCGTCGATGATGAGGTTGCGGTCACTCTTGACGGTGAAGTGATTGTGATTGATACCGACCGCGAAGAGCTGCTCACCGATGACCGCCCGCTGGTTGAGACGCTGGATGATTGCGAACGTCTGGCTGACGAACTCGGTGACGAACTGGCGGATGAGTATGTCCGCGCAGCAGATGCCTTCTGGTTTAATACTGCGATACGTTTACAGCGTCTGCGCCTGACATTCCTTGACGAGATGAAAAAAGCGGCGGCAGAGCTGCCCAATGCACGCAAAGTGACACCTCACATCACCGAACCCGCCCTCGTAATCCTCTATCGTGAGACGGGCGACAGTACCCTTATCTCGCGTTTTATTCAACGTAACGCCCTACAGCATCCGACGTTCGTGCGTGGTAGCGAGGCGGTGGAGGTCATTGATGACCAATAACACCATCGAGCTTTATGTCGGTAACAAGATATACACCGGCTGGACAGACATTACCGTCATTCGCAGCATTGAGGAGCTGAGCGGTCAGTTTAGCCTCGGTCTGACCCGTACTCGTACCGACAAGGATGTATCACTTAAAGAGGGGCAACCGTGCCGGGTGGAAATCAACGGGCAGGTGGTGATCAGCGGCTATATCGACACGATGGACAGAACCATTGACGCCGAAAATCGCACCATCATCGCCGAGGGGCGGGACAAAACCGGCGACCTCGTTGACTGCGCGGCGCGCTATCAGTCCGGGCAGTGGCGAAACGCTACCCTTGAAACCATCGCCCGCGACCTGTGTCAGCCCTTCGGTATTGGCGTCGTCTGGGCGGTGGACGCGGCTGACGCCGCCAAACCGTTTAGAGTGTGGAAGCTTGAGCCGGGTGAAACGGTCTTTGAGTGCCTTGCTCGCGCGGCCCGCCATCGGGGCGTGATGGTCAACAGTAACGCCTCCGGGGATTTGGTCTTTACGACGGCAGGCACTGAACGGCTTGAGACGCTGCGTTTTGGGGAAAACATCAAATTTATCAATATCCGTTCATCATGGACGGAGCGCTTTAGCGACTACATTGTCCTAGGGTCGTCAACGGCAGGCGGCCTGTGGGGGGATGAACAAACCGCCCATCAATCAACCCGCGTCCGCGTCAACATCACCGACCCGGAAATCTCCCGTTATCGCCCAATGGTAATCGTTGCCGACAGTAACCAGCGTGCCGACGAAAGTCGTGCTCGGGCGGATTGGGAGCGCAGGCGGGCGATGGCTCACGGTCAGCCGGTGGTCGTTGAAGTAGTGGATTGGTTCACTCGCGATAAAAAGCTGTGGATGCCGAACCGTCTTGTGGTGCTGGATGTGCCTGATGAAGGTTATGTCGAACGTGAGCTGCTTATCGTGCAAATGGAGCTGTCATTGACCAATGACGGCGGTACGACAACGAAACTAACCTTGATGCCTGCGGCGGGCTTCGATGAGCCTGCGCAGCGCGAAACCAAAACAACCGGGGGGCTTTGGTACTGATGAAACAGGCTTTTAACTCACTCAAGCGACGTATGCAGTTGCTGGTCTCTCGCGCCGTGGTCAACGTCATTAATGACAGCTTGAAGACACAGAACCTGCAAATCAGCATGTTGGCCGATGATGATGCCGACGACGTCGAGCGCTTTCAAAATTACGGTCATAGCAGCGTTCCTCCTGCGGGTAGCGAGGCGATTGTCCTGTCGGTCGGAGGGATGCGTCAGCAGCTTGTTGCGGTGGTGGTCGATAATAAAGGCACCCGGCTTAACGCGGGCAAACCCGGGGACAGCGCCCTTTATCATATGGAGGGACACTACTTTCTTCTCACCGAAGAGGGTGAAGTCCGTCTCAAGTGCAAGCGCTATATCATCGAGGCTGAAGAGGTCGTGATTGATGCACCCGAAACCCGCATGACGGGTCATGCCACTATACTCGGTGGCAGCAACACGACCGGCACCAGTGAGGCTGCCGACCACATTAGCGCCGGTATCAGCGGCAAAGACCATACGCACCGCGAGCATGATGGCCCAACCACGGGGAGACCGCAATGATATCGCTGGTATGGCAAACCTTGGTCGCAGACATCGTACTCGACAGCCTGACGGGCGATAACATCACAACGAACGTCATCGCGAGTCTCTTTACTGACCGTCGTGCGCAACCGTCGGATGAGTTGCCGGACGGTGGTACTGACCGACGAGGATGGTGGGGAGACGCTTATCGCAAGGAGCGGCTCGGCTCTCGCCTGTGGTTACTGTCTCGCGAAAAGCAGATGCAGACAGTGCTTTCCAAAGCACAAAGCTACGCCAGCGAGGCGCTCGCATGGATGCCAAAAACTGGGCTTATTCGCGACTACCGCGTCACGGCCACCAATCCGTCAGGCGGGGTTTTATTGCTGACGGTCATCATTTTATTAAACGACGGTTCACAGTTTCCCATGTCGTTTAAAGCCAGTTTAAACGGGGTTTAAATGCCATATATCTCACCCACACTGAGCGAGCTTATAACGCGAACCCGTACGGATATTGAAACCCGTACAGGGACGTCAAACATCGCGACGGAAGGCGTCGCAAAATCTGCGGCGGCCAATGCGTACGGGTTGCACGGTCGGCTTGGCTGGATAGCCCGTAATATCATCCCTCATCTTGCCGATGACGATATTCTTCTGCGACATTGCGAGTTTTGGGGCGTATGGCGTAAACAACCCACAGCGGCGGCAGGCACGCTGGTTGTTGAGGTTGTCGGCGAGGCCGTCATTGACGCGGGGACGCGCTGGCAGCGTCAGGATGGGGTTATCTTCGCCTCCATGTCGGCGGTGATGACGTCTACCGCAGGAACGGTCACTATCCCCGTCGAAGCTGAAGACGTCGGCGCAGTGGGAAATACGCTGGCTGATGTCAAAGTTGAATTGCTGTCACCGGTGGTGAACGTCAAGAGCGCTGCGTTTGTCTCATCGGCTGCTATAAGCGGTGGCGCGGAGATTGAAAGCATTGAATCGCTGCGCTCTCGCCTGTTGTTTCGCGTTCAATATCCGCCGAGTGGCGGTAACACTTACGATTATGTGCGTTGGGCGCTGGAGTGTGCCGGTGTGACGCGTGCGTGGTGCTTTTCTGCTATTGGTCGCAACGTTGTTACCGTGCTGTTTGTGCTCGACGGCCAACCAGACATTTTCCCGACCGCCTCTGATATTGAACGCGTTCAGGACTATATCACCGCTCACCAGAACCCGCTCACCAACCAGTGGGAAGGAAAAGCGCCCGCCGTTGAGCTGATAGTCTCCGGCCCGCAAAAACTGGCGCTAAACCCGACCATTCGTATCTCTCCTAAAACGCCTGACACACAGGCAGCAGTGACAGCAGCGCTGACTGATTTATTGGTTGACGCCGAACCGGGCGGGAAAGCGTACCTGTCTAAAATGAATGCCGCCGTAGCAATCGCCAGTGGTGTTACTGACGGACGTATCATCTCCCTGAGCGATGATATCTATGCACAGGAAAATGAGCTGATTGTTTTAGGTAATATCACATGGCAATGACGGCAGAGCACTATCAACAGGCGGGGCTTGCATTGCTGCCATTGGGGCGGGCATGGTCGCGCGCCCCCGATAGCCAACTTGGCAAACTGATGTTGGGGCTTGGTGACGAACTGGCGCGCATTGATGCGGTCGGTGACCGATTGCTCAATGAAATGTTTGCCGATAATGCGTTTATGCTCCTGTCGGATTGGGAAGCGTTCGCAGGCTTACCCGATTGTCCGGCAGATAACGACCTTACGATTGATAATCGTCGTTTGGCGTTGGCGGCCAAACTGAAGATGACCGGTACGCTGTGTACAAAATTTTTTGAACAGCTCGCCGCCGATCGCGGCTATAGCATCCAGATCCGCGACCATTACCCACATCACTGCCTGCGGCCCTGTACCTATCCGCTTTATCCCGAGTCGAACTGGTGGACGGCGTATGTTTATGTCGGTGCGCCGTTCCTGCACAACATGACTGTACTTGATGGCGTGACTACACGACTGAAAGTCTACGATTACGGCGATTTAGAGTGCTTACTCGACCGTTATCGCCCGGCTCATATCCACTTCGTCTATATCTTTGAGGAGTAAGAGATGTATTTTCTTGATAACGATTCCGGCGTCAGCACAATGCCGCCCGTCGGCGAAGTCAGTAACGCTACGCCAAAATGGTTTACAGAAAGCCCGCCAAGCTATCCCGGCGCGGCATGGTTCAACATTGTTCAGGCTGAGCTTTTAAATCTCCTTGACGCGGCGGG
>NZ_AUUA01000033.1 GCF_000439085.1 Leminorella grimontii ATCC 33999 = DSM 5078
ACGCCGTTGCCATGTGGGCCAAGGCTTATGATCGCGCGGCGAGCGAGGTCGTTGAGGAAGCTCTTGAAACCGTCATTGACAACGAAAGACAGGATATTCTCACCTTTGTCGTTTACTTCTCTTCTGGGTTTAAGGTGCAGGCGCTGTCCTCTAATCCGAAGAACCTGCGAGGAATGCAGGGTAACGTCGTTATTGATGAGGCCGCATTCCATGAGCAGCTTGGCGAGCTGATGAAAGCGGCTATGGCACTCACCATGTGGGGCGCGAAAATCCGCATTATCAGTACGCATAATGGGAATGAAAACCTGTTCAATACCCTGATCCAAGATATTCGTGCCGGTCGCCGAAAGGGAACGGTTCACACCATCACACTCGACGACGCGTGTGCTGAGGGGCTTTATCAGCGTATTTGTCAGGTGACGCGTCAGGCGTGGTCACCTGCTGCTGAGGCTGAATGGAAGGCTGACCTGCTGGGCGGCACCGAGACCGAGGACGATGCGCTTGAGGAGTATTACTGCGTGCCGAAACACGGTAGCGGTGCGTATATTCCTCGGGTATTGCTTGACCGGGCAACGAGTCTTGACTGCACAGTGGTGCGTTGGAAGATGCCCAAAGGCTATATGGATTGGACAGAAGAGGAGCGTTTTAATACGGCTCTGACCTTCTGTCGCGAGAAATTGCTTCCCTTGCTCGATAACCTTGAACAGGATACCCGCCACGCCTATGGGCAGGACTTTGCCCGCTCGGCTGACCTGTCTGTGATAGCTATTGGCAGCATTGAGCAAAACACCTGCCGCCGCATTCCCGTCACGGTAGAGCTTCACGATGTCCCTTACAATCAGCAGCGAGAAATTGCTTTTTTCATTATCGACCGCCTGCCGCGCCTCGTCGGTGTCGCTGTTGATAAAACCGGTAACGGCGGTTATCTCGGTGAGGCATTACTGCTGCGTTACGGTGACCAAATGGTGGACGCCATCCACATCACCGACCTGTTTTATCGCGAGTGGTCGCCTAAGTACAAGGCACTGTATGAGGCGGGTTACATCGATATCCCCCGCGATGAAGATATCATTGCCGACCAGCGCCAAATTCAGAACATCCGGGGCATCCCCAAAATCGACAAATCCCGCCGTAAGGGGGGCGATGGTAAGCAGCGGCACGGTGACAGTGCTGGGGCTTACCTGATGTTTACTCGCGCCTCATACATGGAGGGGTTTGAGACCGAAGGGTATATCCCACTCCCGCCAAAATCGGCTCCCCTGTCTGCGGCGGCCGATGAGTATGACGATGATGAGTTCGACACAATGAGAGGTTGCTGGTAATGGAATTTTTGACCCGTATTTTGGACGCCTCAGGGCGTCCCTTTGTTTTGTCCGATGACCAGCAGACCGGCACCGCCAAAGTCGGCTTTCTGCGTCAGCATTACAGTACCCATCCCTCCATGAGTTTGACGCCAGCCCGAGCAGCGGCGTTACTCAAGGCGGCGGAAGATGGTGACCTGATGGCGCAGTGTGAGCTGGCTGAGGATATGGAGGAGAAAGACCTGCATCTTGCCGCTGAATTGGGTAAGCGTCGCCGGGCGGTGCAGTCTCTGCCGTGGAAAATTACCCCGCCTCGCAATCCGACCAAGGAAGAGCAGTACGATGCCGACATGGTGACAGAGATTTTGACTGATGCGACGTGGTTTAATGACTGCCTGTTTGATGCCACTGACGCCGTTCTGAAGGGGTTTAGCTGTCAAGAAATTGAGTGGGAACAGGTTGACGGTTTAACTATCCCTAAAACGATTGAGTTTCGTGACGCCGCGTGGTTTCAGACTCACCCGCAAGACCGTAACCAGTTGCGATTGCGCGACGGCAGTCATGAGGGGCAGGAACTGTGGCCCTTTGGTTGGGTGGTTCACGTCGCTAAATCCAAGTCGGGCTATCTGGCTCGTATGGGATTGGTGCGCTCTCTGGTGTGGGCGTTCATCTTTAAAAACTACAGCGTGCGCGATCTTGCCGAGTTTCTTGAGATTTACGGGATGCCTATCCGATTAGGGAAATACCCGGCGGGCAGTACCGAGAAAGAGAAGCAAAGCCTGTTAAGAGCGGTGATGAGCGTCGGCCATAACGCTGGGGGGATCTTCCCGCGCGGCATGGATATCGAACTCAAGAACGCGATAGAGGGGTCAAGCGACCCGTATATGGCGTTTGTCACCTATTGGGATTTGTGTATTTCCAAGGTGATTTTAGGCGGCACCCTGACCAGTCAAGCTGATGGTGCGACCAGTACAAACGCCCTTGGTAACGTGCATGAGCGCATGGCGGACAACATCTGTGACAGCGACGCACTGCAACTGGCACCAACTATCACGCGCGATATTGTTCACCCTATCGTTGCGCTCAATGGCCGGTCATTTTCAAGCTTGCGTCGTCTGTGTCGGTTTGAGTTCGACCTGTCTGCGCCGGAAGACCTGACCGCCTACTCGACAGCACTGCCCTTGTTGGCCGGTATCGGGATGAAAATCCCGGTGCAGTGGGCGCATGAGAAGCTGCAAATCCCGATGGCAGACGACAGCGACGAGGTGTTAAAACCCGCACCACAGCCAGAAGCGCCTGCGTTCCTATCGGCTGTACCTCGCGGTTATACGGCGCTTGCCGCTGCCCCCTCAGTGTCTGCGCCGGACGCGCAAAAAGCGATTGCTGCTATGCCGGGCGCTGTATCCGGTGATGAGTGGCAGGCAGTCACTGACCCTATTCTTGTGCCTATCATCGCGGCCGTGCAATCTGGCGGCATGGAAGCGGCTAAGCTCCGCGCTGCTGAGCTTTACGCTGAACTGGATGATGAGCAGCTTACTGACATGCTGTCACGTGCGATGTGGATTGCTGAAACATGGGGGCGCTTAAATGCCAATGCCGGTTGATTTGGGCTATGCCATGAAGCTTGAGCCTAAGCTTGCTGTTGATTACTTTCGCTCTAAGGGCTACGAAATTACATGGAATTGGCAAGAAGCGCTACAGAGCACCCACGCCCGCGCATTTACGGTCGCTAAGGCTGCCCGGCTTGATGTGCTCGACACCATTCGGAGTGAGGTTGACCGGGCGCTCTCTGAGGGTATCACTGAGCGTGAGTTTATCAACACGCTCACGCCGCGTTTGCAGGCGGCTGGATGGTACGGCAAGCAGGTCGTCGTTGATAGTGCGGGCGGTGCTGAAGTCGTCCAACTCGGCAGCCCTCAGCGTCTGAGTACCATTTATCGCACCAACCTCGCAACCAGCTATCAGGCAGGTCGCTATCAGCAACAACTTGCCAGCACGGAAACGCATCCCTACTGGCAATATATCGCCATTCTCGACAGTAATACGCGTGACTCGCATCGGGCACTGCATGGGCGCGTATTCCACTACACAGACCCTATTTGGCAAACCATGTACCCGCCTAACGATTGGGGCTGTCGCTGTCGCGTTCGCGCGCTGACGGCGGCACAAGTCAAACAGATGGGCTTAAAGGTCGAGTCCAGTGTTGGGCGACTCGATACAGGGATGGCCGAGGCCGGTGTTGATAAACGCACGGGTGAGGTGTACGAGCAGCCTGTGACGACCTTTACGGACGGCAAACGGCGTATGCGCACTGGCGTCGGTTGGTCGGGGAATGCGGGCAGTGCGGCAATGGGGACGGACGTCAATATTGCGAAAAAGCTGGTCTCATTGCAAAACCGACAGTTACGCCAGCAGGTCATCCAGTCGCTGAATAACGCCCCTGCACGGCAGGCTGCTTTTGAGCAATGGATTGGGACGGTACTGACCCAGCGCCGTCCCGGCAACGGTATTCAGCCGCTGGGCTTTATGAGTGATGATATTGCCGATGCGGTCGAAAAACGCACCGGCCAACCGGCTGCGCGTCTTCTGGCGGTCAGTGAAAAGAACGTTATTCATGCGGATTCGCTCAAGCACCAGACGAAAGGGGTTGCGCTGACGTTAGCCGAGTATCAGGCGTTACCCAAATCCCTTAACACCCCTCGCGCGGTGCTGTGGGACAACCAAAATCACAACCTGTTGTATGTTATCGACAGTGGTAAGGAGATGGCGAAGATTGTCGTCAACTCCCCCTATGGGGTACGCAAACAGCCTGATGCGCTGGATGTGGTGATTAACGCCTATAAAGTGTCACTTTTCGAGCTTCAGAAGGGGATCGAGGGGGGGAACTATTCTGTTATCAAAGGTGGGCTTTAACCAACAACGCCCCGCAGTGCGGGGCGTTGGACGGTGGTGGGGGTCGAACCCACATAAACGTGTGACGCGATAGCGTTTACGCCGAATTACCAATTATCCGTACACCGTTTAATTATCCTAGCACAGGGTTTAATGAATGCAAATTGATTATAAATTCGACAGCGCGCCGCTTGATGAGGCCGTCAAGCGTCTGGTTGTGCTGGGGCAGGATATGACGCCCATCACGCGCGCCATCTCGGCGGTGCTTGCTAGTGAGTCAGAAAATGCCTTTGACCGTGAAAAAGACCCCGCCACCGGTCAGTCATGGCCTGCGCTGACGGATAAATACCGCGAGCGGCTTGAGAGG
>NZ_AUUA01000034.1 GCF_000439085.1 Leminorella grimontii ATCC 33999 = DSM 5078
ACGCCGATTTATATGAGCGCCAGCGATAGCGACAGCAGCACCACTCGCGCGGGCATCAGCGGCGGCGACGTCACCATTCGCGACGAAGCGGGCCAACAGGCCCGCACCGGCCAGACGGCGGCGGAGGCTATCGCCAACCTTAACCGCGACGTCAGCAGCGACCGCGACGGCACTAACGCCGTCGATAACCTGTACGAGCGCGATAAGAAGAAAATCGACGCCGGGTTTGAAATCACCCGCGCCTTCCAGAACGAAGTCGGTACCTTTGTGGTGAACAAGGCTAAAGAGGCCGACGCGCTGAAGAAGGACCTGGAAAAGCAGGGTATCGACCCGGAGACCAACGCCGACTACCTCGACGCCCTCAAGTGGGCTCCGGGTGGCGCGTACAGCCAGGCCATTACCGCTATCACCGCCGCCACCGGCGGCAACATCATGGGCGGTATGGACGGACTAGCCCAGGCGGCGGTGCTGAACTACGTGCAGGGCATGGGCGCGCAGGAAATCAAGAAGCTGGCGGACCGCATTGGCGAAGGCACGGTTGAGGGCGAAGCCGCCCGCGCCGTTCTGCAAGGCTTAGCCGCCTGCGGTTCACAGGCTGGCCAAGGCGGCGACTGCGCCAGCGCCGGGCTGGGGACGGCTGCGGGGGTGATTGCTAATGCCATTTTGAACGATAAAAGCAAAGCCGTGGAGGATATGACTTCGGAGGAGAAGAAGGCGCGGGAAGATTTGATATCCAGCCTTATCGCGGGGGTTGTTGGGGCTTCTGGTGGGGATGTAGCCAGTGCAGCGGCTGGGATTCAGCAGGAGCTGGACAATAATGCTATTGTTTCTTCCATGGTTGGCAAAACAGACGAAGAAATCCGCCAAGAAATGAAAAATGTATTTGACGTTGCTTGCAGTGAAAATATAAAAGAATGTCAAGATGCGATACTTATCGGCGGAACGGTTGTCTTTTTACCAGTATTACCCAAATCTGTTTTAATTAACGGCGCGGTGAGCACTGGAGCTAATGTGGGTATTCAATATTTTGTTAATGACACGGTAGATCCAAGGGATGCCGTTTACGCTAGCTGGGTAGGCATGGCAACCACAGGCAGCGGCTTCCGGGGAACTGTTGCTTGGAATAGTGCTGGCGGTGCGTTGTCCAGCTATACAAAAGATGAAAATCCATTTGCTGGTGGATTGATTAGTGGGGTTGGTTCTGGGCTGGGATATGGCGTTGGCAATTATATCGTGAAGCCTACTGTAAATTCAGCGGGAAAATGGATAACCGGAGGATGGGATCCCAAATTTGACTATAATCAGCTCAAATATACTGACATTAAAGGTCTACTTGGATTATCTAAAGAAATGTCACCGAGTAGTATACCAGCCTCTACCGGTAATATGGGCTCATCTATTACATCAGAGATGACAGGAACTGAAATGAAAAAAGTCATTGAAGATAAAATCTTACATGGTGGAAAATAATGAAGCTATTATTTTTTGTTTTCGTCACTATAGCTATTTCTATGATATCAGGGATTATAATCGCCGAAATATCATATGCTATTTTACTTTTTATCAAATATTTAGCCTATGGGTATATTGAGCTAGAATATTCTGGAATTTTAAAAGGCTTGAAGGTTGGCAGTACTGGGGGAGGAATATTGGGCTTTGGAATAATTTTGGCTCGCCTACTGAAAATAAAGGGATTTTAGTCTGTTATGAGCCTGCACACCATCCTGTGTACAGGCTCTAATGCCACTTGATCGGCACCCGAATCCAAATGACCCCATCACAAAGTCCCACCTCAATCGAGGAGTTGTCAATAACCCCCCAAGAACATTCTCACGTGAAGATTATGGGCAACAAAAAACCCACGGACAGTTAGGCTATGATGAGAATAATAAAGTTCCTCCGCATGAACATAAAATTACTTATAATGACCGAGGATACGTCGATAAGCAGTACTATCGTAAAATGGACAAAGACGGTAAAGCCATTGGTCCTTGGATTGAAGACAAGAAATAGGAATAACTATGTCAAACGATGTATATGGATATCTAGAGCCGACTTTGGGAATGAATGAGGCAGCTCTATTAAAAGAATATATTAAGAATAGTTCTCTTAATATTCAATCGATTACTGAAAAGGAATTATTTAATTATCCATCTGAATTCATTCCAACCAAAGAGCTTTTCATATTTGATATTGCCGATGGTCCTAATTCTATTAATGCTACCTATTTAATTGACTATCTTGAATACGACCCTGAATCATGTGATATCGGCTTTCCCAGCGATCCAAAGAAGCGTCTGAATATCCTTCTGGATACACTAGTTGATATGATCAAGATAACAAATGCCAAAAAGATGGTAGTTGCCATGACGGACTGCAACCAGATTGAAACGATAAAAAAGATAAATTTATCTGAACTCTATGATGTCATTCATGCCGATTTTGAGAAATATCGCGCTCCTCCTGATACTCTTTATGAAATTACGGTTTAACAAATGACCACTTGAGCCTGTACATGATTACATGTACAGGCTCAATGGAACCCCGGCCAGCAAAAACTGGCCGGATTTTCTGACGTTAATGCCGCTGCTCAAGCACCTTAATCACAATCATTTTCTCAACAATTTCCATGTCAAACCTGGCGTCAGCGGTAATACCCAACGCCGCCAACCATTCGCCAGCAAGGTACAGAGAGCCGTCTTCGTGGATTACATCTGGAGCAACACTGGCATCAGCATAGTGGCAAAGATCGCACCACGCCTTCTCCTCTGTTACCAATGTAATCTTCAATCCCTGTTCTTCCCGCTGGATCTTGACGGAAACGTTGGCCGTAAAGCCGTTTTCGGCAAGGCATGAGCCAGTTAGCATCAGCTCAGGCAACATCTTGTCGTGCATGTAGATTATCTTCATCGTGTTTACTCCGTTACCATCAGGCCGCCGGGATAGCCTCGAAGCCATCGTACTGCCGCCGACGCATCAAACGGCGCAATGCTTAGCCCTTCTAAACAGCTCCATAGTTCATTAGCGTTTTGAGCAGTAATGACGATACAGCCCGGCATCACCCGAATCTTGAGCGGCATCCCCTCGGTAAAACCGGCCTCGGTCAGCCATGCGCCGCCAAGGCGGATAGTCTATACCCTGTTTATCCAGAGCGGCGGCGACACTACCCTCTCTGGCGCTGCGGCCAAGGGCAGCAGCATCATCGCTGACGTGGGCAAGAACCTCACC
>NZ_AUUA01000035.1 GCF_000439085.1 Leminorella grimontii ATCC 33999 = DSM 5078
CTCGGACCTGAAACCCCGCTCGGCCAGCCACAGAACAAGTACATGGAACTCGGCCCCCGCGACAAGGTCTCTCAGGCCTTCTGGCACGAATGGCGCGCCGGTCGCACCATCCCGACCCCGCGCGGCGACGTCGTTTACCTTGACCTGCGCCACCTGGGCGAGAAGAAGCTGCTCGAGCGCCTGCCGTTCATCTGCGAACTGGCCAAGGCCTACGTCGGCGTCGACCCGGTGAAAGAGCCTATCCCGGTACGTCCGACCGCGCACTACACCATGGGCGGCATCGAGACCAACCAGCAGTGTGAGACCCGTCTGACCGGCCTGTTCGCCGTCGGCGAATGTTCTTCCGTCGGCATGCACGGCGCCAACCGCCTGGGCTCCAACTCGCTGGCCGAGCTGGTGGTCTTTGGCCGCGTCGCCGGCGAGCACGCCCTTGAGCGCGCCAAGACCGCCAACGCCGCCAACGGCGCTGCCCTGGACGCACAGGCATCCGACATCGAAGCCCGCCTGCATGCCCTGCTCAAGCAGGAAGGCACCGAGAACTGGGCCGATATCCGCGACGAGATGGGCACCAGTATGGAAGAAGGCTGCGGTATCTACCGTACCGAAGAGCTGATGCAAAAGACCGTCGACAAGCTCACCGAGCTGAAAGACCGCTACAAGCGCGTTCGCATCACCGACCGCACCAGCGTCTTCAATACCGACCTGCTTTACACCATCGAGCTGGGCCACAGCCTTGACGTGGCCGAATGTATGGCTCACTCCGCCCTGCTGCGTCGCGAATCCCGCGGAGCGCACCAGCGTCTGGACGAAGGCTGCACCGAGCGTGACGACGTCAACTTCCTCAAGCACTCGCTGGCCTTCTACAACCCTGAAGGCGGCGCGCCGCGCATTGACTACAGCGACGTGAAGATTACCACCCTGCCGCCGGCCAAGCGCGTCTATGGCGCTGAAGCCGAAGCCCAGGCGAAAGAAGAAGCACTGAAGAAGGAGCAGGCGAATGTCTGAGATGAACACCCTCAAAGTAGAAGTCATGCGCTATAACCCCGAGCATGACGCCGAGCCGCGCTTCGAGGCCTACGATGTGCCTTACGATGCGTCCACCTCGCTGCTGGATGCGCTGGGCTACATCAAGGACCATCTGGCGCCCGACCTCTCCTACCGCTGGTCCTGCCGGATGGCTATCTGCGGCTCCTGCGGCATGATGGTCAACAAGGTGCCCAAGCTTGCCTGTAAAACCTTCCTGCGCGACTACCCGCAGGGCATGAAGGTCGAAGCGCTGGGCAACTTCCCCATCGAGCGCGACCTGGTGGTCGACATGACCCACTTCATTGAGAGCCTGGAGGCCATCAAGCCTTACATCATCAATGACGCGCTCAAGCCCGAGAACGGCCCGACCCTGCAGACCCCGGCGCAGATGGAGAAATACCATCAGTTCTCCGGCTGCATCAACTGCGGCCTGTGTTACGCCGCCTGCCCGCAGTTCGGTCTGAACCCCGAATTCATCGGGCCGGCCGTGATTACGCTGGGCCACCGCTACAACCTCGACACCCGCGACAAGGGCAAGAAGGCGCGGATGAAGCAGCTTAACGGCAAGAACGGCGTGTGGAGCTGTACTTTTGTGGGCTATTGCTCTGAAGTCTGTCCGAAGCACGTGGACCCGGCGTCGGCTATCCAACAGGGTAAGGCCGAGAGCGCCAAAGACTTTATGATTGCCATGCTGAAGCCCCAGTAAGGGAGTAGGAGACGATGATGATGACCAAACGTAAACCCTATGTCCGTGAGATGAAGGCTTCCTGGTGGAAGAACCTGGGGTTCTATAAGTTCTATATGTTCCGCGAACTCACTGCCGTTCCGGCGGTGTGGTTCAGCATTGTGGTGCTGATTGGGGT
>NZ_AUUA01000036.1 GCF_000439085.1 Leminorella grimontii ATCC 33999 = DSM 5078
GCCAGCATATTGCCGTCAATCGTATACTGCGCCGCTCTGCCAGTAATGGTGCTGTCTACGCCGCTCGCATAAAAAGCACGCCCGGCGTCAACGTCGATATTGGCGCCGGTAACCGCGATAGATCCCGCAGAAGACGCAGCTATCGCCGCTGAATATTCACTTCCCCCGCTAATCGTCACGTTGGCCGCATCGGCAAAGTCAATCTCGCCGGCGCTAGCAAAAATGCCGTACAGCGCCGCCGTTGAATCGTCGGTGACGTTAGTAATTGTCACTGCCTTTTGCGCCGAAACCTTCGAGCCCGCCACGTGCGCGAGGATCCCCGCCGTGCCGTCGCCGCCGTTCAGCATATGAATTTCGGTCGTACCATTTAGCTCTACTTCACCTCCCAGCACCGGCGTGCCGCTACCGAGCGTAATCGCCTGTGCGCGGATCCCATACATGGTCGCCGCGCTGTCTGAGTTAAGATTAATGGACAGGCCGTCTTTAGTAATGAACTTAGCGCCGCCAAGATAGGCAAACAGGCCTACAGAGTAGTCACCCGCCCTGTTGAGAGTCACCGTGGTATTTTCATTCACCGTGACCGTCATTTCAGGAATAAACGTAGCAGAATGGCCGGCCTCAATGTCCAACCCCGTAATCTCGGTACTGCCGTTTCCGTTAACGGTAAAAGACGAACCGGCTGCAAACTCGGCGGTGACTTTATCATTGGTGCCGGGACCCACCGTCACTGAACCATTTTTTAACCGAACGGCAGTAACGGCGCCGGCGCTAGGATTAGGCGCACTGTCTACGTCAACCACCACCGTTGTTTTTCCCAACGTCATTAAGCTGTTGAATACGCTAATACCAACGCCTCGGCCAATGCCGGTTATTTTATATTTGACATTAACGTCGTCGGAGTAGGTGAATGCGTTGTTATCAAGCAAACTTATTCCCCATTGGTCAACAACATCAACTTCTCCGCTATGAGATATAAGAGTGGCTAAATCGGTAACACTGGTCGTCGCGGGGGCTGCATAAACCGTACTGCTAAGTGCAAGACATATACTGAAAGAAAGCAGATTCTTTTTATTCATAAGGCATCCATACTGCATGATAACAGTCCGTTATTAGTTAATTTATATAAACAATAATGTTCCGCTTATTAGAATACATAAAAATAAAATAACCATCAAATGCGTGTTTGATAATTTTATAGATCGTTATTATCCGCCCTGACCCATGAAAATAAATGAATTTAATATTAAATTAACAAATTATAACAATACAATAACCATTCATTCCCTAAAACAGCGAAACAAAAAACTAAAAAAACAAGACAAGATACGAAAAAACAAAATAAACACCTAACAAAACCGCTTTTACATGAAAAAATCAAAACGTGGTTATTAATACAAAGCTAACTATGAAAAATTATTAATTTGTCGACAACAATAAAATCACACTACGTTAATATAAGAGTATTTTAAAAATGAAAGTGTGGAATATAACGATAATTAACTAAAGGTGTTGCATTAACCGCCGGACATAAAAACCAAAGAGATCCGCTTTCAATGGCACACCAGGCGAAGAATACCCCATCTAATTTATCCTTTTAGGGGTTGTACAGGCGGAATCAAACTCAACTTACAATAGAAAAGGCCGGCATTCGCCGGCCTTTTGAACAGAGAAACAGCCCTCAGAAGCTATACTTCACGCCCACCATCGCGGACGTATCGCTGTATCCCTTATCCCCCACCTGCTGGGCCGCGTTACCCCACAGGTTCAGGCGCTTGGAGAGCTGGCCTTCGACGCCGATTTTTACTTCGCCGATGTTCTTCGTGCCGCTCATCTCATTCTTCAC
>NZ_AUUA01000037.1 GCF_000439085.1 Leminorella grimontii ATCC 33999 = DSM 5078
CCAACGACAAGCGCGATACGGGCGTCAGCGACTTCACGCTGCGCCGTTGTTAGCTCCGCAAGCTTCTGCTCCATCAGCGCGGGACATTTGCGGTAAAGGGTGATCTTACCTTCTTCACGGCTTTTGATTTTAGGTACGACGGGTGCAGGACTGGCGTCCGTTGGTGTCGCCATAAGGGCTTGCAGGTGACGCTGTATAGCGATTTCCTTTGCTTCAAGTGGCAAAGTGTCAATGTGATATTCAAAGGCTTTAGTACCGTCACGGCGGCGGCGAAGCTCTTTAGCTCCACCGACTACTTTGTCGAGACGATGGCGTATGTTGTGCTCCATGCTGGGCAACCCCGGCAGTGCAACGCACTCTTTAGCAGTTAACCAAATGGACATTCCATATCCCCCATTACGCCGTCATAGGCTGTTCGGATGAATAACGGCTAGGCCAAATAACAGCAGGTGGGACACCTATCTTTTGTGCGATAGCGACTTGATAACTTGGACATTTGCGATAGAACACATTACGCACACTACCTTCTTTTAGGCCGCGTTCCTTTTCAATATCGCGTAAATCAAAGCCTTTACGCTTAAGTGCGCCAATGATTGCTTCGCTAGGCCAGTCTTTACCCAGCTCGACAAACAAGTCTGTTAAATCTTGTTTATGGGGCTTCATTATGTGATCCTTATGAGTTTACTTACCGAAACTGATAATCGAATCTGATTATCAATATTCATAAATTTACGCGAACAATAATCCGAGGTCAATCGGTTTTTTGTTCTAAATAAAGGTGATGTATGGAAGAAAAAAATAAAGAATCAAAATCAAGTGGTTACAAGGAAAAAACCGGAGATGAATTAATAAACCGAAATCGGATTATTGTGCGCGAAGGAATAAACCGATTCGGCGAGCGATTAAAGAAAGCTATGGGAGGAATGAGTAATAGCGAGTTAGGTAGAAAAAGTGGAATGTCTGAAGCTACAATTCGCAAGTATCTCCAAGGGAAGATCTACCCAGGTATAGACAGTGCGGCACTGATTGCTAATGCATGTAACGTTCCTTTGATGTGGTTGGTGTCTGGTATCGAACTAAACGACGAAAAAAGAGAGGTGAGTTCACTATTGTCTGAGCTATTAGGTCATCTTGATGAGGTAGATAAACAGATGCTAACCAACCTTCTTGTTAAGGAAGGTATAAACACATTACTCGCTCTTTTGGATAAAAATAACTTATTGCTTTTACAACAGCCTGATACGCTCAAGGCTCACATGATACAGGAGTACATAACTGGCCCTCTCCGAGAAGAGGAAGCAACAACAGCCAGCACCACGAATAAAGTGTGTGCTCGCGCAAATGAGGAACAGACGACACCTGAAAGCCTAACAAATACTAGGCCAAGGAAGGCAGGATAGCCATGATAGAAATAGCTACGCAGTGATTATCTAAGCGTGGCTTGGATACCTCAATATTGGTAAGCTATAACCTGTATGGATTTTCGGCAAATGGAACTCTATAATGACTTGACGCAGGAATTTAAAATTTCGTTTAAACGTTCTTTAAATATGGTTTGAATGAATAGAGCGTAGTATCAAATGTTTTGTAATTCCCCCGCTTTTGGGAGACTG
>NZ_AUUA01000038.1 GCF_000439085.1 Leminorella grimontii ATCC 33999 = DSM 5078
CAGTCTCCCAAAAGCGGGGGAATTACAAAACATTTGATACTACGCTCTATTCATTCAAACCATATTTAAAGAACGTTTAAACGAAATTTTAAATTACTGTGTCAAATCATTATAGAGTTCCATCTGTCGAAAATCTATACAGGCTGTAGCTTGCCAATGTTAAGGCATCTAAGCCACGCTTAGGGAATCACTGTGTAGCTATTTCTATCATGGCTATCCTGCCTTCCTTGGCCTAGTGGTTGTTAGGCTTTTGGATGTCGCCTGCTCCTCATTTGCGCGAGCACACACTTTATTCGTGGTGCTGGCTGTTGTTGCTTCCCTTTCTTGGTGGGTGCCAGTTATGTACTCCTGTATCATGTGAGCCTTGAGCGTATCAGGCTGTTGCAAAAGCAATAAGTTATTTTCATCAAGAAGATAGAGAATCGTCTCAACTCCTTTCCGGGTTAATACCATTGTTAGCTGATGCCGCTCTTCGTCAGTTAGGAATGAAAGTAACTCAGATAACCCATCACTAGAGATTGGTGTTTTTGGTGATTCCATTTCTCCATTCTTCAGCCATTCTAGACTTACCCCCTCACTTTCAGCGATGCGAGCTAACAAGTTATCGCGTGGTATTGGAGGTGATAGCTCATTCTTGTAATAACTATTCAATGTATTGATATTTATTCCCCAAGTCCTTGCGGCCGCGCTTCTAGACGGATGTCGTCTTACTAATTCTGAAATTCTGTCAATAACAGGTACTTTTCTCTGTGAGTGCAAAGTACTTCTAGGTTCTTTTCTCATGATAGGTTCTTTTCCATATAATCCATTGAAATAAATCACAAAATTACAAAAACACCAAAATAACGAAAAATACCTTGATTTGGTATTTTTCGTGCCGTAGTATTTATCCGTAGGGTTACTCCATCAGATACCCTAGCGGATAACTTTTTAGGATAGAGCAATCATGAAAAGAAATGAAGACATTAATACGGACTGGCACCCGGCAGACATTAAGGCAGCGCTCGAAAAGCGCGATCTTACTTTTCGTCAGCTATCCGTTCAGGCTGGGTATAGCAAAGATTCTCTCAAGAGCGTTTTGCGTACACCTTGCCGCCCTTACCAGCAAATCGTCGCCGATGCTCTGGGGGTTCAACCCGAGGTTATTTGGCCTAGTCGCTATCAGGCTAAAGGTTGCTTTAACAGGGGTGTGTGATGATGTTTGTTGTTGCTAAAGAGTTGGTTGGTGTGCCGGGTATGCCCGTAACGACTAAAGGTATTCGTCAAGCGCTTGAACGTGCCGCGAATGGCTCTGCCGCCCTTTGCCGCAAGCGTCAAGGCACTAAAGCCTTTGAATATCACATTGACGTTCTCCCCGCAGAGGCTCAAGCGTTTGTTCGCAGTCGTCATCTGCAAGCTCTTATGGCGACACCAACGGACGCCAGTCTTACCCCCGTCGCACCTAAAATCAAAAGCCGTGAAGAGGGAAAAATAGCTGTCTACCGCAAATGTCCCGCGCTGATGGAGCAGAAGCTTGCGGAGCTAACAACGGCGCAGCGTGAAGTCGC
>NZ_AUUA01000039.1 GCF_000439085.1 Leminorella grimontii ATCC 33999 = DSM 5078
TTACGCCCAACGAGTTGAGCATTAAGGGCAGCTACACCGTGCTGTCTTGCCAGCGCCGTGAAATACGGCACTTCAGAGGCAACAATGGCACCGCTGGCTTGTGCCTTGGCGATGATTTGCGAGGCGCTAAGCGAAGCATTACCTAGCTGGGCCGTCGTCAGTTTCTTTTGCAGGCGCATATAGGCAGTGACCGGTACGGCAACAGACAGGTCGACACCGTGCAGCTCGGCCTCGGCAATAATCTGCTCGGCCTCTTGAATAGCGTCGGCGTTATCGTCAACGGCCTGCTCGACCGTCTCAGCGACCGCCTCAGGGGTGGGCTGCGACTCAACAACCTCCGCGACCTCGACCGCCGTTTCAGAGGCTGTCTTCAGTGCGGTGATTTTTTCCGTCGCGGTGGCAACCAGCTCTTTGAGCTGCTCCTCGGTGTACTCGGTTTGGTCGTCGGTGGCGATGATGCCCAACGCGACGAGAATGAGTCGTAACAAATCATTCATGACAGCAGTGTCCTGTGTTGGTTTAAGGGGGGAGTCAATAAGCGAAGCTGCCGCCAGCGCGGCAAGGGATTGCATTCCGGTTAATCCGGGGTCGTTGGTCAGCGCGAACATACGCAGGAAAAGCGGTTCACCGGTGACGGTGTCGTAGGGGAAAACCGCAGACAGGAACGCCCACTTTTTGGCATCGATAGCGGCGCTGGCGTCATCCGTCCACGTAGGGCGAACAAACAGACCTAACCCTTCACGCCACTGCATTTGAGTCGCCGGGTCAGTCAACCAGCCCGCCGCCTCGGCGCGCCATTGGGTTTCTTCTGACGGTGGAGCTATCGTTGGGTCTTGTTCGCGCAACGTGGCATGGTTGTAGTCACACAATACCGGCTGACCGATATCCACCGTCGAGGCAATAAAACGGGCAGCAACATCGGCGTCGATATACCAACAGCCGCGCTCGACATCTGTCGGCCGACCGTCTCGGGCACGAAACTCACCGGCAGGCAGCAGTTGATACCAGCCATCGGAAGAGGACTGTAGTGTCGCAGTGAGGACGGCAAAGCCGATATGTTGAGCGTTTTTTCGTTTCATACCGCCATGATGGCGGAGGATGACAAGTGATTGGGTTTGGGGTGGTTCACACGATGAAAGGGGAGAAAATGCGCCGAAGGTCAGGCACGGAATACAATACCCCGTTTAAACCCCGTTTAAAACCTTCAAGGCGCGTTTAACTATTTTTAGACAAGGCTTATGTCAGGTTTAGCCGTTCGATGCCTTAGAGAGCGTTTCATTGATGATATCGACAATCTGCGTGACACCTTCCGGCGACAACCCCATATAAGGCCGAGCCGGAACCGCCGACGGGCCGGGGGGCATCCCCGATGTGCCGCCGGATTGCATCAACGCACCGTAGACTTTGTTTGTCCCAATCGTGGCGCTAACAGCATCAAAGTCGGGCGTCAACGACATGGCAAGCCCACCCATAGAACGCTGCAACATTTTGCCGTTTTTACCCA